>CAWJFM010000023.1:0-1496270 GCA_963842175.1 uncultured Alphaproteobacteria bacterium | reverse complement strand
CCAACTTCGTCGACGGCTCGGCGCGCGGCCTGCCGCCCGGGCAACGTGTTCTTCCAGATGAAGTCGCGCGACACCTTCGCGCCGATCGGCCCCTATCTCGTCACCGCCGACGAGATCAAGGATCCGCTGAAGCTGCAGATCAAGCTGTGGAACAACGGCGTGCTGATGCAGAACTTCAACACCGACGACATGGGCCACAAGATCGCCAAGCTGCATCGCCTGGCTCACCTCGATCCACACGCTGCTGCCGGGCGACATCGTCGCCACCGGCACCAACCATCGCGGCCTCAACCCGTTCATGGACGGCGATACGATCGAGCTCGAGACCGAGGGGCTCGGCCGGCTCAAGTTCACCATCAAGGACGACCTCAAGCGCAGCTGGGCGCGCAAGACCCGCCTCCAGATGCACGAAGAGGCGACGCAAAAGACCCCGGGCAACTACCCGGACTTCACCCAGCAGACCACCGGCAAACACGCGAAGGCGGCCTGACGATTTGTTGGAAGAGCCCTCGTCCGCGGTCTGCGGAAGTGGGCTCTTCTAGCCCTCGCCCGCGAGGACTGGTACTGCGGCGGTGCTCTCTCCGGCCCGGCGCCCGCGCCGCTGGATCGCGATCAGCGCCGCGAGGCTGAAGGACCAGCGCGGTGAAAACCAGGTAATAGCTCGGCGACAGGCTGTCGCCGGTGACCGCGATCAGCGAGGTCGCGATGAGCGGCGCCAAGCCGCCAAAGATCGACACCGCGGTGCTGAAGCCCAGCGCCACGCCGATCGCCCGGGTCTCCACCGGAAACAGCTCCGACAACAGCGATGGCAGGACGCCGCTGTAGCCGGACTTGAGTGCCTGCAGCCAGCAGACGGCGATGATGCAGGCCGTCAGCGACGGCAGGGCGGCCATCAGCCAGAACGCCGGGTACGAGGTCAGCACGAACAGCCAGCAGGCGACCACCATGATCAGCGGCCGCGAAATCTTGTCCGACCAGTGGCCGAAGAGCGGGGAGCCGATCGCCAGGATGATCCCGCCGATCAGGGTCGCGGTGAACCCGGTCGACGCGGGCAGGTGCAACGTCTTGACCGCATAGGTCGGGATATAGGCCAGGATGTAGAACGAGCTGTTGGAGATAATCGAAATCCCGAGCGCCAGCAGCACCTCCAGCGGATTCCGCCGCAGCAAGTCCATGATCGGAATGGTCTCCGGCTTCTCGGCTTCGAGAAACTCCGGGGTCTCGAGCATCTTGCCGCGGATATAGAGGCCGGCGGGGCCGATCAGCATCCCGAAGAAATAGGGAAGCCGCCATCCCCAGCTGATCAGCTGATCATGCGTCATCAGCGTCGTCAGCGTGACGCCGAACAACGAGGCGAGGACGGTGATAAAGCCGGCGGTGGCAAATTGCCAGCTCGCGGCGAACCCGCGACGCCTGCCGGCATGCTCGGCGAGGAAACTGACCGCGCTGCCAAATTCGCCGCCAACCGAAAATCCCTGTAAGAGCCGCGCGAGCGTGATGGCGATCGGTGCGGCAACGCCGATCGTGGCGTAGCCGGGCGTCAGCGCCATCAGCGTCGTGCCGATCATCATCAGCGCGATCGACAGCATCAGCCCGGCCTTGCGCCCGGCGCGGTCGGTATAGCCGCCGACGACGATCGCCCCCAGCGGCCGCACAAAATAGGCCAGGCCGAAGGCAGTGAACGTGAGCAACAGCGACACGGTCGGACTCTTGACCGGGAAGAACACCTCGGCGATCGTCACGGCAAAAAAGCCGTAGACGACGAAATCGAACCATTCCAAGACGTTGCCGATCGTCGCGGCGATGATCATGCGGTGCATCGAGGGCGGGGTGGGGATCGCTCCGGTCTGCAAGGTTTCGGCGGTCACGGCGGCCCTCGCGAAGGTGGTTGTCACGGGTGCAACGTGGCATTCATAGCCGATTGGACCGCCGCGAGAAATGGCGGCGAGGGACTGCAATGAGAAAATTGCGATCGGACATCACCAAATTCGGGCTGACCCGCACCCCGCACCGCGCCTTCATGCGCGCGATGGGGCTCGACGACGCAGCGATCGAGAAGCCGATGGTCGGGGTCGTCAGCATGAAAGGCGAGCAGACGCCGTGCAACATGACGCACGGCTTTCAGGTCGAGGCGGCGAAGGAAGGCGTCGCCGAGGCCGGCGGCACGCCGCGCGAGTTCACCACGATCTCGGTGTCGGACGGGATCAGCATGAACCACGAGGGCATGAAGTTCTCGCTGGTGTCGCGCGAGCTGATCGCCAACTCGATCGAGGCGGTGGTGCACGGGCTCGCCTATGACGGGCTCATTGGCTTCGGCGGCTGCGACAAGACCCTGCCTGGGGTGATGATGGGGATGGTGCGGTGCAACGTGCCGGCCGTCTTTGTTTATGGCGGCAGCGCCCTGCCCGGCCGCTTCGCCGGGCGCGACGTGACGATCCTCGATTCCTACGAAGCGATCGGCGCCGTGATGACCGGCGACATGGACGAGACTTCGCTCGCACTCCTCGAACGCGCCTGCCTGCCGACCGTCGGCGCCTGCGCCGGGCAGTTCACCGCCAATACGATGGCGATGGTGTCGGAGGCGCTGGGGCTCAGCGTGCCGAACGTGTCGATGGTGCCGGGCGTCTTCGCCGAGCGCGCAGCCTACGCGCGGCGCGCCGGCGCCCTGGTGATGGCGGCGATCGACCGCGGTGGGCCACTGCCGCGCGACATCGTCACCCGGGCGGCGCTGGAAAACGCCTGTGCGATCGTCGCCGCGACCGGCGGCTCGACCAATGGGGCCCTGCATATCCCGGCGATTGCGCACGAGGCCGGCATCGCCTTTGATATCGACGACGTGGCAAAGGTTTTCGACCGCACCCCGCTGATCGCCGATCTGCGTCCCGGCGGCCGCTTTACCGCCAGGGATGTGCATGAGATCGGCGGGACCGCGGTCATCCTGCGCGCGCTGATCGACAGCGGCCATGTCAACGGCGGTTGCCTGACGGTGACCGGCGAAACGCTGGCGCAGACCTATGGCGCCGCGGCCGCGCCGGATGGCGCGGTGGTTCGGAGCGCCGCTGCGCCGCTGTCGCCCGATGGCGGCCTCGCGGTACTCAAGGGCAATCTCTGCCCCGATGGCGCACTGCTGAAGCTCGCCGGGCTGAAGACGCTGACTTATGAGGGCCGAGCGCGGGTGTTCGAGTGCGAGGAGGACTGTGCCCGAATCGTCGAAGCGCGCGCTTACCAGGCCGGCGAGGTTCTGATCATCCGCAACGAAGGCCCGGTCGGCGGACCCGGCATGCGGGAGATGCTGGGGGTGACCGCGCTGATCTATGGCCAGCAGATGGGCGAACAGGTGGCGCTCGTCACCGATGGCCGGTTTTCCGGCGCGACGCACGGGATCTGCGTCGGCTATGTCGCACCGGAGGCCGCGATCGGCGGGCCGCTGGCGCTGGTCCGCGACGGCGATCTTGTCCGCATCGATGCAGCGAGCCGGCGCATGGACCTGTTGATCGACGAGACGAAACTGGCGGCACGCCGCGCCGCCTGGCGCCCGCGCGCACCGCGCCACAGGGCCGGATTGCTGGCGAAATACGCCCGGCTCGTGGGCCAGGCGAACAAGGGCGCCGTCACCCATGAAGGCGGCGCCGAGTGGCCCCGGTTCGACCGCTGAGGCCGATCGGCGGTGCGGGTTGCCGGCGCGGCTATTCCTGCCGGAAGGTCACGACGAGCACATCGCGGTGCCCCGGCCGCGTCGGATCGAGCGGCGTCACCGGCGTCACCCCGTGATAGACGCGATTGTCGTCGGTCACCGCCGAATCCAAGGGCTCGGTCAGCGTGAAGCTGCCGAGCGGGCGCCGGGCGAGGTCGCCGATGCTGGTCGCGCCCTCGGAGATGTTGACCCGGCTGACCAGCAAGACCAGCACCCAGTCGACGCCGTCGCGGTGCATCCCTTCCGGAGTTGGCCGGCCTTCGTGGCCGGGGCGCGCCTCGATCCGGAACTGATGGATTTCGACATGCCAGAAGGCCGGACGCAACGACGGTAGGGTCAATCGGTCGAACAGCGTGTGGCAGGTGGCGAGGATCGCGCGCAGCGCGGGATGCGCGCCAAGCGTCGGCGTGACCGGCGCGAACCAGCGCTCGATTCCGCCGTTCAATGGGTTGTAGTCGCGGCTCTGGTAGTGCGGCTGGTGCGGCTTCCTGGCGATCCCCTCGGGACCGGCGCGAAAACAGGCGAAGCGGCGACGCCGGTAACGCCCGCCATCGGCCATGTAGCCATCGACCCCGAGATCGTCCCAGCTCCGAGCAAAACAATCCCAATCAGAGAGCCCCGCCTCTTCCAGCACTGTGCGCATCTCGGGGGCGCGCACCAGCGCAAAACCGGTGCCGGCGACGGTCTGGGCGATTGCGGCGAGCCGATCGGTCATCCTGCTGGCTCCTGCTCGTAGGGTGGGCCGAGCGTAGCGCAGCCCACCCTTTCGCGCGCCGCAACGGGATGACGGGCTTCGCTGCGCTCAACCCATCCTACACCACTCTCGCCGCGTGCTCAGTCGAGCGTCGAGGCCGGCTTTTCGTTGATGCAACGCAGCAGCCGCCAGTAGCCGAACAGATTGCTCGGCCGGATTTCGCGAACCGCCAGCGCGCTGTCGCGCAGGAACGCGCCGAGCGGGAAATCGGCATGAAACCCGATATGGCGGGCGAGATGCGCTAACCGCTTTTCCATAAAGCGCGCCGCCCAGTTTTCGCTGGTGAAATGGTTAACGAGAACGATCGTGCCGCCGGGAATGCATACCCGGCGCATTTCCGCCGCGAACCGCGCCGGGCTCGGCACCACCGAGGCGACATAGAGCGCCAGCACGGCGTCGAACGAGTTATCCTCGAATTCGAGGTGCTCGGCGTCCATGACGTGAAGCCCCTCGACATTTCCGAGCTGCTGCTTGGCGACCCGGCGCCGGGCCTTCGCCAGCATCTCCTCAGAGATGTCGATCCCGGTCAGGTGCGCATCGGCACGGAAATAGGGCAGCGACAGGCCGGTGCCGACCCCGACTTCGAGGATGCGCTGACCCGGTCGGTCATTGGCGATGCGCACGGCTTCCTTGCGCCCCGGATGAAAGACCGGGCCGAAAACAACGTCATAAGACCCTGAAAACAGCCGATAAGTCCGGATCGTATCGCGCAAATCCATCGGATCGTTTCTCGTAGTTATCGACGAGAACACAGCGGTCGTCGCTCGCGATCGCCACGGTGCTCCCTGCGGCCAACTTTGTAAACCGCGTCGCCGGACGAGGCGGCAACCCTCTGTTGCAATTGCAGGATGGCAGCCGCCTGCCGGGCCGCTCTCCGGCTCCGCTTTATCCGGTCTCGCAAACCTTCACGAAATGACGGTGATGCGGTCGGCTTCGAGCCCCTTCTTGCCGTCGACGACATCGACCCGCACCCGCTGCCCGGGACCGAGGGCGTTGACGCCGCTGCGGCGCAGAGCGGTGATATGGATGAAGACGTCCTTGCCACCGCCATCGGGGGAAATGAACCCGTAGCCTTTGTCGGGTTCAAACCATTTCACCGCGCCTTCGATCGTGGTCGACGCGCGCGCCGGGTGGCGATCGGCGCCGCCGGATTGCGGCGGCACGACAGTGCTGGTGTCGATGTTCAGCACATTGGTGACGAGCGGTCCCTTGGCGCCGGCGCTGACCTCGCAGGTGATCAGGGCGCCCTCGCGGACGTCCTCATAACCGGCGCGGCGCAGGGTTGCCATCGGCAGAAAGGCGTCCTGGGTGCCGTCGGACAAGGTGACGAAACCAAATCCCTTGCTGGCGTTGAACCATTTCACCGTCGCGTCGACGCGGCGGCCGGGGGCAGGGGGGGTGTCTTCGCGGAAGAACTCGGGGCGACGGTCGTACATAGGGCCTCTAAACGTGCAATTGAATGCGCTGACCGCGTGAACGCCAAATCATAGCGTAAAAGTGTCGCAGTGCGCTAGGGTCGAGATTGCGCGTTCGCCGGGATGCCCCGCCCTCTTGTCGCCGGCGATGGCCGGGTCAGCCGCGGTAGGCGACGAGCCGCGAGTTCTGCTCGCCAAGGCCCTCGACCGCGACCCGCATCGTATCGCCGGGTTTGAGAAAGCGAGGCGGCTTGAAGCCCATCGCGACCCCCGACGGGGTGCCGGTCGGGATCACGTCGCCCGGCAGCAATGTCATGAACTGGCTGACATAGCTGACGATGTGCTCGATGCCGAAGATCAGGTCGGCGGTGTTGCTGTTCTGCCGCCGCTCGCCGTTGACCTCGGTCGAGACCTGCAGCCTGCCGGCGTCGCCAACCTCGTCGGGGGTGACGAGCCAGGGCCCGAGCGGGCAGAACGTGTCGCAGCTCTTGCCCTTGGTCCATTGCCCGCCGCGTTCCATCTGGTATTCGCGCTCGGAGACGTCGTTGACGACGCAATAGCCGGCGATGTGCTTTTTGGCATCCGTGATGTCGACATAGCTGGCGCGTGTGCCGATGACGATGCCGAGCTCGACCTCATAATCGGTCTTTTGCGAGCCCTTGGGGATGATCACGTCGTCATAGGGGCCGCAAATGCTGCTGATCGCCTTCATGAAAAAGATCGGCTCCGTTGGGATCGGCATGCCGGCCTCCTGCGCGTGCAGGCGGTAGTTGAGGCCGATCGCGACCACTTTGGAGACCGAGCCGACGCAGGGCCCGAGCCGCGGCGCGCCGGGAACCAGCGGCAGGCTCGCAGGGTCGAGCCGGCGCAGGCGGTCGAGCGAAGCGGGCGCGAGGGCCGCACCATCGATGTCGCGGACCACCCCGGACAGATCGCGGATCTTGCCGTCGCGGTCGAGGATGCCGGGTTTTTCCTGGCCGCGCGGGCCGTAGCGCAGAAGCTTCATCGGGGGATCCTCCTGGGAGCGGACGGGCGAAATCTAGCAGACGGCACCGCCGCGACAAGCTCGCGCTCCCGGCGGCGGGGGCTCAACCGGAACCGAGCACCATGGCCGCGCCGAGCATATGACCGTCCGGCGCCTGGACCAGCACGGCGAGACCCTCGCCGGCGGCGGGCGGCTCGATCGCAAACTCCAGCCGCGATCCATCCCAGGCGCCGAGCATCGCCAAACTCTTCACGCCGTTGAAATCATCGGCGCGGCGCCCGCTGTTCTCGCCGGCCCCGACATCGGTGGTGCGGTGCTGCACAAACTGCACCAGCACGACCTCGCCGCTGCCGACGCCGCTGCCGATCGCGACCGAGCGCCGGTCGGCGGCAAAGTTGACCGGCGCGACCGCGTCGGGGCGCGCTCCAGACAAGGCGGCCATCACGGCGGCGCGGTCGGAGCCGACCATCTCCTCGGCTCCGTCGACGACCATCTGCGGCGTATAGATCCGGCCATCGGTGAAATGCCGGGCGTAGGCCTTCTGCCGCTCGGTCGAGCTCGGGCTCGACAGCGGGTCCTTCCACCCCAGCGAATCCCAGTAGCTGATGTGAAAGCCGAGGGCCAGCACGTCGCTGCGCCGCGCCAGCTCGCCGAGCAGCGCATCGGCCGGCGGGCAGGACGAGCAACCCTGCGAAGTGAACAATTCGACCACGATCGGCCGCGGATCGGCGTTCGCCGGCATCGCCGCGAAAACCAACCCGAGGAGCAGGACGGCGAGACGTGCGGTGCCGCTGTGTGCCATCGCGTCCTCCGCGCATTGCGCGTTGCCGTAGTTATGCACCGCATCGCGAAGAATCAGCAGGGATGCCGATCACGCTTGCGCGAGCCGCTTCTGCATCGGCAAATCGTCCTCGATAAAGGCGGCGACGACCTCGTCGATGCCGCTGTCGCGGCCAAAGCCGAGCGCCTCCGCGCGCGGTGTCGCCAGGGCCTGCGGCCAGCCCGAGACGATCCCTTGGATCTGCGGGTCGGGCTGCCAGCGGATCCGGGCGTAGGCGGCCTCGCCGCCGGCGCGGCGCAACGCCGCCGCCATCTCGCCGACCGCGACCGAGAAGCCCGGCAATTGCAGCGAGCGGCTCGCGCCGAAGGCCGCACCCGGCAGATCGAGGGCATGGACGAGCCCTTCGGCGATGCGGCGCGGCGACGCCAATGCCATGACGGTGTCCGGGGTGACCGGGCACACCGCATCCTGCCCGGCCAAGGGCTCGCGGATGATCGAGGAGGCAAAGGTCGAGGCGGCGCGGTTGGGCCGCCCGGGCCGCACCACCACGGTCGGCAGGCGCAACGCGCGGCCGTCGACAAAGCCCTTGCGGCTGTAGTCGTTGACCAAGAGCTCGCCCAATGCCTTCTGGGTGCCATAGGAGGTCTGCGGGGTGAGTGCGGTGTCGTCGCCGACCGCTGGCGGCAAGGCGCCGCCATAAACCGCGAGCGAGCTGGCGAAGACGAGACGCGGCGCGCCACCAAGGGCGCGGCAGGCTTCGAGCACGGCGCGGGTGCCGTCGAGGTTGACCCGGTAGCCGAGATCGGTGTTCGCCTCCGCTTCGCCGCTGACGATCGCGGCGAGATGGAACACCGCGTCGGTGCCGGGTGCGATCAGCCGGCGCACCGTGTCCCGATCGGCGATGTCGCCGGTGATCAGCTTGAGGCGCTTGTCCTCGGGCAACGGCAGGGCCGGCGCCGCATTGTCGAACAGCACCAATTCGTCGATCGGGCCGAGGCCGCTTCCCTGCTCCAACAGGCGGATCGCCACCCGGCGCCCGAGAAAGCCGCATCCGCCGGTGATAACGATGCGCATGGATCAAACCTTGTGGTTGAGGGGCTGGATCGACGTTGTGCGTCCTTCGAGACGCCGGCTGCGCCGGCTCCTCAGGATGAGGGATTTTCTAAATATCATCATAGCCTTACCTCATCCTGAGGAGCGCCCGCAGGGCGCGTCTCGAAGGACGCAGCGCCGCCGCGCAGCTCGTCTCAGCCTATCCCATAGGTCCCGGCCCAGCCGAGCCCGGCCACCGTGTCGTCCTTCGGCCGGTATTCGCAGCCGATCCAGCCGGCATAACCGATCTCGTCGAACAGGTCGAACAGGTAGGGGTAGTGAATCTCGCCGATATCGGGCTCGTGCCGGCCGGGATTGCCGGCGATCTGGACATGGGGATAGCGGCCGGCGAGCGTGCGGATCTTCTGCGCCAGATCGCCCTCCATGATCTGCACGTGATAGAGGTCGAGCTGGAGTTTGAGATTGGCCCGGCCGACCCGCTCGATGATCCGCGTCGCCTGCGTCGTGTAATTGAGGAAATAGCCCGGAATGTCGGTTGTGTTGATCGGCTCGATCACGGCGGTGAGGCCCTCTGTGGCGACGCGGTCGGCGGCCCAGCGCAGATTGTCGATATAGACGCGCTCGCCCGCTTCCTTGTCGCGCCCCTTCGGCCACAGCCCGGCCATCGTGTGCAGGAGCGGGCACTTCGTCGCCGTGGCGTAGCGGATCGCCGTGTCGACCCCGTCGCGGAACTCCTCTTCGCGCCCGGGCAGCGCCGCGAGGCCGCGCTCGCCGCCGGCCCAATCGCCGGCGAGGGTGTTGAACAGCACAAGAGAGAGGCCATTGCGCTCGATCCGCTCGGCGATCGTCCCTGGCGGGTGATCGTAGGGGAAGAGGAATTCGACCCCCTTGAAGCCGGCGCGCGCCGCCGCCTCGAACCGGTCGAGAAAACCGATGTCCTGGAACATGAAGCTCAGATTGGCTGCGAATTTGGGCATCGGCGACGCTCCTCTGTTTGCCGGCGGCGCAACGGGCGGCTACTGTTGTCCCGGGCACCGGCCA
This sequence comes from uncultured Alphaproteobacteria bacterium, assembly GCA_963842175.1. Taxonomy (GTDB): domain Bacteria; phylum Pseudomonadota; class Alphaproteobacteria; order ATCC43930; family CGMCC-115725; genus DATARH01. Next base: position 1,486,547 of record CAWJFM010000023.1, on the reverse strand, counting down.
ACTCAAGAGCCGATGCACCGCCGGAAGGGAGGGGGCGCAGCATGGGCAGCCAAATTGGAGGAATGAAGCGGATCAGAGGCGCGCTCAGCGCTTGCGCCGCGGCGGTAATGCTCCTGTGCGGCGCGGCGAGTTCCGCGGGCGGAGGAGCCGATCAAGATCGGCTTCAGCATGGAATTGACGGGCCCGTTCGCGGTCGTCGGCAAGACCGGGCTCCTCGCCTTCAAGATCTGGGAGGAGGAGATCAACGCCAAGGGCGGGCTCCTCGGCCGGCCGGTCAAGCTCGTCTATTATGACGACCAGAGCAACCCAGCGAACGTGCCGGGGATCTATACCAAGCTGATCGACATCGACAAAGTCGACCTCTTGATATCGAGCTACGGCACCAACCTCGTGGTGCCGGCGATGCCGGTTGCGATCTCGCACAACCGGCTGTTCTTCGGGCTGTTCGCGCTCGCGGCGAACGACAAGTTCCACTATCCGAAATACTTCTCGATGCTGCCCTTTGGCCCCGACCCGGTGAAGACGTTCGCGGAGGGCTATTTCGACCTGGCGGCGGCACAGAACCCGAAGCCGAAGACCGTGGCGATCGTCGCCACCGATGCCGAATTCCAGCACAAGGCCGCCGAGAGCGCGCGCATGCACGCCAAGCGGACCGGCATCGAGATCGTTTACGATCGGGCCTATCCGCCGACCACGGTCGACTTCACGCCGATCGTTCGCGCGATCCAGGCGGCCCAGCCGGATATGGTCTACATCTCTTCCTACCCGTCCGACACCGTCGGCATTCTGCGTTCGATTGGCGAAGTCGGGCTGAAGACCAACATGCTCGGCGGCGGGCTAGCCGGGTTGGCGGCGGCGGCGATCAAGATGCAGTTGGGCGAGGAGATCAACGGCCTCACCAATATCGACCTCTGGGAACCGGTCAAGACGATGCAATTCCCCGGCGTCATGGATTTCCTCAAGACATATCAGGCAAAGGCGCCCGCCGAAGGGGTCGATTTGCTCGGCTATTTCCTGCCGCCCTTTGCCTACAGCGAATTGCAGATCCTCGGGCAGGCGGTTGCGGCGGCGAAGACACTCGATAATGACAAGCTCGTTGAATACATGCACTCCCACCCGTTCCAGACGATCGAGGGCGACATCGCCTTCGGCCCTGATGGCGAGTGGACCGAGGCGCGGCCGATCTGGGTGCAGTACCACGACATCAAGGGGCACGGCGTCGACCAGTTCCGCGGCGCGCAAACGGTCACCATCCTCGCGCCCGACAAGTACAAGACCGGCGAGATGATCTACCCTTACGCAAAGGCGAGAGGGGAGTAGCGGGAGCGCGGGCGTCCCGCCCGCATTGCGGCCGAGGCAGCCGCGGTCCGACCCGCGTCACCGCGCCCGGGCGAAATATTCCTCGTACGGGATGTCGTTGCTGATGAGGACGCCGCCATCGACATCGAGCGCGATGCCGGTGCACATGCGCGCCGCATCGCTGGCGAGGAACAGGACGGCAGTCGGCAATGTCCTCGGGCTCGACCATGCGCCCGAGCGGGATCTTTTTCGCGCGCTCGGCCCTCTGCTCGGCCGAGGGGACCTGACCGCCGCCGAAGGCGGTCGCGGTCGGTCCGGGGCAGACCGCGTTGACCCGGATCTTGTCGGGGGCGAGCTCGTAGGCGGCGTGGCGGGTGAAGCCGAGGAGCCCGGCCTTGGACGCGCTGTAATTGGCGCCGCCGCCGAACGAGATGCGCCGCCCGGCGACCGAGGCGATGTTGACGATCGCGCCGCCGCCGCGCTTTTTCATGTGCGGGATGACTGCCTGCGTGCCGTTGAACGGCCCGCGCAGATTGACCGCGATAACCCGGTCCCAATCGGCGACCGGCATCGCCGCGACCGTCTGTCGCGTGATCGTCCCGGCCGCGTTGACCAGGACGTCGATCCCGCCTTCCCTGGCCGCGATCTCCGCAGCGAGGCCGGCGAAAGCCGGGCCGTCCGCGACATCGAGGGCATGGCCCTCTGCCGCGCCGCCGATCTCGGCGGCGACCCGCTCGGCTGCCGCGCCGTCGCGGTCGATCACCGCGACCCGCGCTCCCGCTGCCGCGAAAGCCCGGCAGCAGGCCGCGCCGATGCCGTTGCCGCCGCCGGTGACGAGAACGATCTTGCCAGCGAAATCAGCCGCCATTGCTCCGGCTCCAGGAAGAGGAACCGGGCTAATCTAGCCCATTTCCAGCCAATTTGCTTCAGCCTTTCGGGCCGTCATCCCCACCACGGGGTACCTGTGGCTGCAAGCCCGGCCATGACGCAAGGAGGATGCTCAGGGCTTCACCAGCGGGCATTTCGATTGATCGAGCGGGGCGAACGCCTCATTCCCCGGGATCGTTGCGATCAGCTTCAGATAATCCCAGGGGTAATGCGATTCGGCCAGGGCCTTGACCTGGAACACGCTCATGTCGTGCACCATGACCCCGTCGGCCCTGATATGGCCGTCATGCGCAAAGAAATCGTCGATCGGGGTGGCCCGCATCATCTTCATCACCGGCTCGGTCTCGTCGGTCCCGGCGGCGGCAATGGCGCGCAGATAGTGCATCGTCGATGAGTACACCCCGGCCTGCACGCTGTTCGGCATCTGGTTGACGCGGTCGAAGAACCGCTTCGACCAGGCCCGGGTCGCCTCGTCCGTGTCCCAGTAAAAGCTCTCGCCCAGCATCATGCCTTGCGTCGTTTCGAGGCCGAGCTCGTGGACGCCGTTGATCCGCAAGGCGAGCCCGGCAAAGACCTGCGGGCCCGGGATCATGCCGCGCTGCGCGGCCTGCCTGATCGTATCCTCCAGATCACGGCCGGCATTGGCCAGCCCGATCACCTTTGCCTGCGATTCCTCCGCGCGTGCGAGATAAGAGGTGAAATCCTGCGCATCGAGCGGATAGCGGGCATGGCCCAGCACCTTGCCGCCGCTCTTGGTCACCACCTCGCTCGTGTCGGTTTCGAGGTCGTAGCCAAAGCTGTAATCGACCGTGATGAAGAACCAGGTGTCGTCGCCGCGCGCCACCAGCGCCGCGCCGACCGTATGCGCGATCGCATGCGTATCGAAGGTGTAATGGATCGAGGTCGCGGTGCAGGCCTCGTTGCTCAACCGTTCCGCTACCGCCGCGTTGAGGATGACGATCTTGTGGCGGGTATCGGCGAGCCTCTGGACGATCAGTCCCTCCGACGAGCCGGCGACATCCATGATCGCATCGACATGCCGGTTGTCGAACCAGTCGCGGGCGATCGCCGCGGCGCGGTCGGCGCTGTCCTGGTGATCGGCGATCAAGACCTCGATCGGCGCGCCGAGCACCCGGCCGCCGAAATCCTCGACCGCCATTTTAGCCGCCGTCGCGCTGCCGACCCCGGTCGTATCGGAATAGGGGCCCGACATGTCGAGGATGAGCCCGATCTTGACCACCCCGCTCGGGATCGCCGCCGTGCTCTGCGCCGGCTGGGCGCCGGCCTCACCCCAGGAGTTCGCAAGCAGGAAGACCGTAATGGCGGCGAAGAGCGCGGGTTGCCAATAGCGTCGCATGGTCATGCCGATCGGTAAGCCTCGTCGTAGATCGCCGTGTACACGATCCCGTCGCTTTTGACATAGCCCCGATACATGCCGGAGCAGTTGAACGGCAGCGCCAGCTCGCCGTCGCGCCCGACCGCGACGAGCCCGCCCGAGCCGCCGATCCGGCCCAAATCGTCGATCACCGCGCGCGCCGCCTCGGCCAGAGGCTCGCCACGATGAGCAATCCGCGCCGCGATCTCGTGTGCCACGCCGAAGCGGATGAAAAACTCGCCGTAGCCGGTCGCGGACACAGCGCAGCTGGCATTGTCGGCGTAGGTCCCGGCGCCGATGATCGGGCTATCGCCGACTCGACCTGGCATCTTGCCGGTCATCCCGCCCGTCGAGGTGGCGGCGGCGAGGTCGCCCTGCCGATCGCGCGCGACCGCGCCAACGGTGCCGTGTCGGCGCGCTTCGTCATCCCCGGCGATGCCGCGGGCCTGCCGTGCCAGGGTCTGCCGCAACGCCCGCCAGCGCGCCGCGCTGCAGAAGTAGTCGCGATCGGCAAAGGCGAGCCCGGCAGCGCGGCACAGCGCCAGCGCGCCGTCGCCGATCAGCAGCACATGCGGCGTGTGCTCCATGACCGCCCGCGCCGCCAGGACCGGGTTCTTCGGTCCAAAGATCCCCGCCACCGCGCCAGCGCGGTGCTCGCGCCCTTCCATGATCGCGGCATCCATTTCCTGGGTCGCGGCCGCGGTAAACACGGCGCCGCGCCCGGCGTTGAACAGCGGATCGTCCTCGAGCGCGACGACCGCGGCGGTGACGGCATCGATCGCGCTGCCGCCGGCGGCAAGAATGGCGCGGCCGGCATCCAGCGCCCGGCGCAGCCCGGCATGGTAGAGCGCGCCGCGCGCCGGGCTCATCGCACCGCGGCGCAAGGTTCCGGCGCCGCCATGGATCGCCAGGGCGAATTCGGTAGTCATGATCGCGGGCGCTCAGTCATTGTGTCCTGACCCATGCGACGCCTACAAGAAATTGCTTTGTCGCGCTTTCGCGCTCCTCGCAACGACGACCGAGAAACTGTCATTGCGAGCGCAGCGACACAATCTAACGCCGTCAGCTCGGGCATACCCGCCACCGCCCGGCCGCGGCTCCGCTTGATGCTGGTAGGGCTCGGCATCTCGGTCGTGCCGCTCGACACCGCGGTCAATATCGCCTTCCCGGACATAACCGGCAGTTTCGGGCTGCCGATCCCGATGATCCAGTGGGTCGTCATTTGCTATGTCTTGACCCATGCCGGGCTGATGCTCGCGTTCGGGCGGGTCGGCGACATGTGGAGCCACGGCCGGGTGTTTCGCGCCGGGCTCCTGTGGAGCGCGGTCGCCTTCCTGTTGTGCGCCGCGGCGCCGAGCTTCGGCTGGCTGTTGTTCTTCCGCTTTCTGCAGGGGATCGGCGCCGGGCTGATCATCAGCTGCGCCCCCGCGCTGGTGACCAGTCTCTATCCCGAGGCGCGGCGCAGTCACGCGCTCGGCGTCTTCACCTTGATGTTTGCCTTGGGCTCGGCGGTCGGGCCGCTGGTCGGCGGCGCCTTGGTGGCGCGCTGGGGCTGGCCCGGTGTGTTCTGGTTCCGCGCGCCGATCGCGCTGACTGCGCTGTTGTTTCTGCGCGGCCTGCCGGTTCGGCCCAGCGCTGGCGCGGACCGGCATTTCGACATTGTCGGTGCCGCGCTGCTGGCGGCCGGACTTGTCGGCCTGCTGCTGGCCATCAACGCGCTGTCGAAAATCGGCGAGCACGGCTATCTCGGGCTGTTCCTCCTCCCGGCAGCGGCGGCGAGCCTCGCCCTTTTCGTGTGGTGGGAGGGCCGTGCGGCACAGCCGATCGTTCGCATCGAGCTTTTTCGCAATCTGCCCTTCGCTCTCATCAACCTCAGTTGGACCGTGTTAAATCTGGTGGCCTTCTCGGTGATGCTGATCGGCCCCTATTTTCTGGTTCCCAGGTTGGGGCTGCTGACGGCTGGGTTGGTGCTGGCCAGCGGATTTATCATGATGGCCGCCACCTCGCCCCTGGCTGGCACGGTAGTAGCCCGGCTGGCGCCGCGAGGAGTCGCCCCCTGCGGGGCGCTGTTGACCGGGGTTGGCCTGTTCTCGGTCGGCAGCTGGCAGACTGACACGTCGACCTTCCTCATGCTGCTGTCGCTCGGTCTGCACGGGGTCGGGATGGGCTTCTTCCAGGTCGCCTACATGGAGCTCGTCATGGCTGCGTCGCCCCTCGCACATCGCGGCGTCGCCGGCAGCCTGTCGATGCTGACCCGCACGATCGGCGTCGTTACCGGCGCGGCGGTGTTGACGCTCGGCTTCCAGACGATCCAGAGCGCGGCACTGGGCGGCGGGGAGGGGGAAGCGCAAGCCTTTCTCGCCGCCTTCCACGCGATGTTTCGGATCGTCGGCATCGTCGCCGCGTCGACCGGGGCGCTGGTGGCGTGGTCGGCGCGGCGGCGAACCGTTCCGTAATGCTGGACGAGGGGCTTTAAACCCGATCGGCGCGGCACGAGTTAATGCCTAACCGGCTCGCGTTTCACCCCAGGGAGGATGGCATGGAAGACCACGTCTACAGGGTCATCGAGATCACCGGCTCCTCGCAAAAGAGCATCGAGGATGCGATCCAGACCGCCGTCACCCGCGCCTCGAAGACCCTGCGGAACCTGCGATGGTTCGAGGTCATCCAGACCCGCGGCCAGATCGAGGGCGGCAAGGTGAGTTATTATCAGGCCGTGCTGAAGCTCGGCTTCACGGTCGAGGACGCGTGAGCGCAATGCCGAAGGCCTATCTCGCGGTGCGCGCCGAAGTGCCCGAAGCCGAGCGGACGCGCTTTGATCATTGGTACGCGACCGATCACCTGCCTTGGGCGTTGCGGGTGTTCGCGGCGCGTCGGGCATGGCGCTGCTGGAGCCGCAACCGATCCCGCGCTCCACATCGCCTTCTACGAGTTCGACTCGGTCGAAGCCGCCGAGGCTACGCCAACGCGCCGAGGCGACCAAGGCGCTGGTCGCCGATTTCGACCGCGTCTGGGCCGGTCGCGTGCCGCGGCAGCGCGAGATCCTTGAGATGGTGCAGGAAATCGCGCCGTAATCGTTGGCCCCACTCAGGCTGGAACCGCCCGCACTCCGCCGTGCTGGCGCAGCACGAGGAACCCGACGAGCGCGAGGTTGACGAGGTTGAACAGCACGCCGCTCGCGAAGGCCGGCGCGTAGAACCCGAAATAGTCGTAGAGCGCGCCGGCGAACCAGCCGCCGAACGCCATCCCGCCCATGCTGACGAACAACACGCTCGGCACCCGCCATGACGCCTCGCGCGACGGGTAAAGCTCGCGGATCGCGACGATATAGGCCGGGATGATGCCGCTGAAACCGAGCCCGTAGGCGGCTGAGATCGCGAACAGCCCGGCCTCGTCCTGGGTCGTCAGGAACGCCATGATGCCCAGCGCCTGACAGGAGGAAGCGGCCAGCACCGTTTTCAGGCCGCCGAGACGGTCGGCCATCCCACCCCAGAACAACCGGCTGACAAGGGCGCCGGCCTGCATCACCGACAGCATTGCCGCGCCCTGGGCCGCCGGAATACCGATATCGCTGCAAAACGCGACGAGATGGCCCTGCGGGATCGCCATCGGGACGCAGCAGCAGAACCCGGCCATCGCCAAAATCGCCAGCACGGTATTGGGCCGCATGCCGAGCACCGCGCGACGCCTTCCTGCCTCGGCGAACCCGACCCGGAGGGTGCTTCCGGCGCCGGCCGCAAAAACAGGGCCGCGATCGGGATAGCGACCAGGATGATCGCGGCGAACCCGAGCATCGTCACGCGCCAGCCGTAGCCCGCCATCGCATGCTCGAACAGCGTCGGCCACACGATTCCGGCGATGTACTGCCCCGACCAGATCAGCGAGAGCGCGGTGCCGCGCCGCCGGTCGAACCAGCGGCTGATATAGACGAGGAGCGGCGCGTACATCGCGCCATTGCCGAAGAACCCGACGAACAGCGTATGCCCGACAAGCAACGCCCCGATACCGCCGCTGGCCGACACGGCAAGGCCGAGCGCAATCATCGCCGCGCCGAAGGTCACCATGAGGCGGATGCCGACCCGCTCGGCCACCGGGCCCATCACGACGCCGCCAAGCCCGGTGCCGAGCCAGGTCAGCGCGCCGGCGAGCGCCACCAGCTGGCGCGCGGTGCCGAGATCCTCGGTGATCGGCTTCAACCCGACAACGGCGAGCAGCTGCGAGCCGAAGGTAACCGTCAAGAGACCGAGGGTGATGCCGGCCGCAATCCACGATCGGCGCGACTCGATGCTCGCGGTCGGGCGCGGCCCAGCGGCGATCCCTGGGGCGATCGCAGGCGACCTCGTTTCGACGAATTCCGACACCGCCCGGCTTCTCCCCGCCGTCTGCCTGCTTTTTGATCAGCTCGCCGGCGTCTGATAACCCGCGACGCACACTCGCGGCAATCGCCCTTTGGGCATTGCGTGCATGCGATGCGGCTTGAAGGGTCGCCACTGCTTCTCCATTTCGTCATACCGGCGAAAGCCGGTATTCATTGCCGAAATGGGTCCCGGCCTACGCCGGGACGACAATCAGGTGAATTCGCAGAGCGAGACAGGACGATCTGATGGCAAGCATCACGCTAGGAAAGATCGAAGATGGCTTCGCTAACGCCGCATCCGATCCTGATCGTCCGGCAACACCCCGTCAGATCGCGGCGGCAGACTGCTTGTCGATAACCCCCGACAGGCGGGCGTAGACGCGGCGCGCATTGCCTTCGAAGATCTTCGCCTTGTCCGCCGCCGACAGCGGCAACTGGTCGATATAGCGCTTGGTGTCGTCGTAATGGTGGCCGGTCTCCGGATCGATGCCGCGCACCGCACCGATCATCTCGGAGGCAAACAGGATGTTGTCGACCGGGATGACCTTGGCCAACAGCTCCTGGCCGGGCAGGTGATAGACGCAGGTATCAAAAAATACGTTGTTGAGCATGAGATCGGACAGCAATCCGAGCTTGGCGTCCTGCGCCAGACCGCGGTAGCGGCCCCAGTGGTAGGGCACCGCGCCGCCGCCGTGCGGAATGATGAACCTTATGCTGGGGAAATCCTTGAACACCGATGACGTCATCAGCTGGTTGAAACCCGCGGTGTCGCCGTTGAGGTAGTGCGAGCCGGTCGTGTGATGCGTCGGATTGCACGAGGCGCTGACGTGGATCATGGCCGGGATGTCGTGCTCCACCATCTTCTCGTAAACGGGATACCAGTAGCGGTCGCCGAGCGGCGGGTCCTGCCAGTGGCCGCCGGACGGATCGGGGTTCAGGTTGATGCCGACGAACCCGTATTCGTTGACGCAGCGGTCGATCTCGCGGATGCAGTTCCGCGGCGAGACGCGCGCGCTCTGCGGCAGCATCGCCACTCCGACGAAATTCTTCGGGAACAGCGAGCAGACGCGATAGATCAGCTCGTTGCAGGCGCTGGCCCAGGCCTCGCTGGTCGTCGCGTCGCCCAGATGGTGGCCCATGCCGGCGGCGCGCGGGGAGAAGATCGTCAGGTCGGTACCGCGCTCGCGCTGCACCTTGAGCTGGCCGCCCTCGATCGTCGCGCGGATCTCGTCGTCCGTCATGGTCGGGCGCGGCGGCGGCGGCTTGCCGGCCGTATGCGCCTCGATCTGCTGGCTGCGCCATCCCTCGTGCTGGCGGGGCGCGGTGGTGTAGTGGCCGTGGCAGTCGATAATCATGGCAACGGGTCTCCCTCTCTGCTCTGCGCTTTCCGCATTCTTAGCCCAAATGTGCCGATGCGAGCTGAACGGATCGATGACTTGTTCGGCCGCTCCGGCCGCCACGGCGCGCCATCGTGTAGGCGCTGAGGTAGGAATCGGTCATCTGCTGCATGCCGTGCAAATCGCGCAGCCGGGCGCGCGTATCGGCAACCCCGGCGGCGAATGACCCGTAATCCCGCCACACGATCCGCAACGCCTCGGCGACATTCTTACGGTGCTCCGGCAAATCCGATGTTGTTGCGTCCAGGAACTGCCGCTGCGTCACCGTCTCCAGCTCCCCAAGCGGCGAGGGGAGCAGCACAACCGAGCCGCCAGCGACGGAGAGGTCGCGCGCGCTGCCGACATCGGAGGCGATGCACACGCAACCGGCGGCTGCCGCCTCGAGCAAAGCCATGCTGCAGCCCTCGACCAGCGAGGGCAGCAAAAACACCTGAGCGTCGGCCAACGCCGCGATCGTTTCAACCCGGCTCAGCCCGGCGATCAGCTCGATGCGATGGGCGTGCGGCGAGGCGGCAATCTGCGCCTGCAGCTCCCTGTGGTAAGCCTGATCGAGCGGCGCCCCGATCAACCGCAACCGCATCCCGGGAATGTCCTGCGCCGCTTCGGCAAAGGCGGCGATCGCGACATGTTGCAGCTTCGGCCGCGTCAACGAGGCCACCATCGCCACGGTAAAGGCTGCATCGGCATTGCAAGACGGCGAGGTAGCGGCGCTGATGATGTCGTCGCGCAGCCCGTTGGCGATGACGACGATGCGATCGCACAAAACGCCGAATTGCGCCACCGCGAATTGCGCCACCTGCCGCGACACCGCGAGCACCCGATCCATCTCGGCGAGGCCACGGGCGATTTGCGCGCGGGCGGCTTCATCCATCCAAAGGTAACAATTGTGCATCGTGTAGACGGTGGCGACCGCCTGCTCCTTCGCCCGGCCTGCCGCGAAGCAGCTGTGGTGGTAATTGACCACCTCGATCGCTTCGTCGCGCAGAAAGTTTTCGAACGCGCTCTCGTCGCCGCCGAACGACAAGGTCCGGATCGGCGCGTCTGCGAACCCGCTTGCCGGAGGCGGCGCATCGCCGGCGCTGGCGACAAATACGGTCCGGCCATTGGCCGCGAGGCTGCGGGCGAGGTCGACGACGATGTTTTCGAGCCCCCCGGACGACCAGCGGTCGACCAGGAGCAGCACCCGGGAGGGCCGAAACGGGTCATCGATCCGGGCGGGCGCGCGGCGTATCGGTGCCGTCACCGGCGCGGTCACCTGGTCGGCGAAGGCCTGGATGAAGGCGTGCTGCACGGCTGGTGTCGGCTCGCCGTTCCAGGTGAGGACCCGCTTGTCCTGCGCCCAATCCTCCCGCCGCAGCAGGGCGGCGGTCAGCTTCGAGCGGCACAGCAGAATGTCGGCCTGGCGCAGCACCGCCCGATCGATCGCGCGCGCCGGCACGTCGATATCGACGACTTCCGGCCGCTCCGGCGTCGCGGCGGGACCACGCTCGACAAGGCTGCGGTAGGCGACGGGGCGGCAACGCTTCAAGAGCGCGGCATGGAACTGGCCGACCGGCCGCAGCGATGACTCGTCGCTGCCGCAGCGCTCCGTCGGTCAGCAATGTCTCGATCCGCCAGCGGTCGGCTTCGAGCAATTCCTGGATGTTGGCGAAGAGCCCCAATTCCTCGGCCCGCGCCGTCAGCGTATCGCCATGCACGCGATATTTGTAGAGCGGCTCGGCGACGTGGCGGAATTGCGTCGCCAAATGCATCCTCAGCCAGAAATCATAATCTTCGCCGCCGAAGGCGTCGTCGGCGTAGCGGCCGACGATCTCGGCGACCGCCCGCCGGTAGAGAAAGCTGGCGCCGATGAAATTGTCGCCGCTGCGGTGGAAATTCTCGATCGTGACCGCGGACGGCAGGCGGATCAGATCGGGGATTTCGGGGTCGCGGTTGTGCGCTCGCCAGTGCGGATCCTCGAGCGGTCCGCCCTGGTCGTCGATCGCCCAGTAATCGGAATAGACGAGGCCGGCCTCGGGATGCTCGGCCAACTCCTCGACCAGCCGCTCCAGCTGCCCGGGCAGCATGATGTTGTCGGCCGAGGTCCAGGTCAAGAGATCGCCGCGGGCGTAGGCCAGGGCATGGTTCAAGGCGGCCGGCAGCTTTTGATTTGGCTGCCGCAGAAACAGCACTCGGCGCTCGTCGAGATAGCGCCGGACCCGATGCTCCAGATCGTCGGTCGAGCCGTCGTCGAGGACGATCAGCTCCCAATTCTCGTAGGTCTGGGAAATGACTCCGGCAATCGCCTCGTCGACCAGATAAGCCTGGTTGTATACCGGCAGCACAACGCTGACGAGCGGCGCCGACCGGCTGGTTGCGCCGCGAGTCGCCTCCGGGCGGGTCCGATCCGCCCCAGCGGGTTCCCAGAGGGCGCGGGCCTCGGCTGCGTGCCCGGTCGCGTTCGCCGACCGCCTTTTCCATCGCGCGCCGGGTTGCCTGCTGCTGCCGCTGAAATTCGGCCCGCTGGGCTTCCAGCCTGCCAATTTGCTCGCCAGCGGCCGCGGCCTCATCGCGGCGGCGGGCTAGCTGCCGGTTCAACTCGTCGCGCTCGATCTTCAAGGCGCCGACTTGCGCCGTGGCGGCCGTGAGCTCCTCGATGTGCCGGGTTAACTCGCTGTGGTCGGCGCGCCGGCGTGTCGCCTCTTCGTGGAATGCCAACCCCAGTCGATTGCCGCGGTCGATCGCTTCCATTAGGCGCGCGACCGTCGTCCGGTGGGTCGCGACATCATCGGAAAGCTCCGTCGGCCAGCCCTCGGGAACCGGCATAATCTCGTGGTTGCCGATCAGTTCGGGGTCGAGAGCGGTCAAGCGGTCGAGCAACCAGCGCTGGGCATCTTCGAGCCCGCGGGTCAGCTCGGCGTATTCCCGAAGCGCACCCTTGAGGATAGCTTCGAGCGCACCGATCTCTGCCGCGGCCTGCGATCGGAGCCGTTCGAGCCTTGCCTCGACCGTCGCCGTTGCCGAGCGGCGGGCCTGACGGTGCGCCGCTCCATAAACATCGAGGTATGCCTCGGTGAAGCGCTGCATGTTGCACAGCTCGATCAACCGTGCTCGCGTCTTCGGAACCCCCGCGGCAAATGCCGGGTAGTCGCGCCAGACCCGGCGCATCATCTCCGCCAGAGTGTCGCGGTGCCGCGGCAGCTCGGATGAGATCGCCGCATAGAAGTGAGACTGGGTGACGTAATCGAGCTCGCCCAACGGCGACGGGATCACCAATACCGCCCCGCCATCGACGCGCAATTCCCGCGCGCAGCCGACATCGGTGGCTACGCAAACGCAACCGGCGGCCGCTGCCTCCACCAGCGCCAGGCCGAAGCCTTCGAGAGACGACGCTGAGACAAACACATGCGCGCGCCCCATAGCATCGATCGTGTCGGCCCGGCTGAGCCCAGGGATCAGCTCGATGCGATCGCGATGGCGCGAAGCGGCGATCTGCGCCTGCAATTCGGCGTAGTACGCCTGGTTGGCCGGAGCTCCGATCAGGCGAAGCCGCAACTCGGCGATCTCGTCCGCGGCGTCGCAAAAGGCGGCGATCGCCACATGCTGGAGTTTCAAGCGGTCGAACGACCCCACGATCGCCACGGTGAACGGGAGGCCGGGAGCGACACCCGGCCGGTCGGCGGCCCGAATGCTTTCAATGTGCAAGCCATTGCCGATGACCGTGATCTTCTCGGCGGGGCAGCGGGCTTGAATTTGCGCGAAATGTGCGACTTGTCGCGACACGGCGACCACGGCATCCGTCTTGGCCAAGTCAAGCGCGAGCCGTTCCCGCGCGCGATCGTCCATCCAGAGGTAACAATTGTGCATCGTGTACACGATGCCGATCGGCTGCCGGCGCGCCACGTCGATGGCGAACAGGCTGTGATGGTAATTGATCAGATCCACCGGTTCGCGGCACAGAAAGGCCGCAAAAGCGGCCTCATCGCCGCCAAACGACAAGGTTTGTATGCTGCGGTCTGAGGCGAAAGTCTCCGGCGATGGGGGTGGCCCGTTCGCAGCGGCGACGAAAACCGATAGCCCTCTGGCGGCAAGGCCGTGGCTGAGATCGACGACCAGGTTTTCCAGCCCGCCCGATGCCCAGCTGTCGACCAGCATCAACACGCTGGCGGGAAAGCCCGGTGCGATCCGTCGTTTGTCTCGTTCGCGCGGCGTCCTCACGCAGCGCCCCCATCCGAGGCGGTTGCCGGCAGCGGTGGGGTGAACTGATACAAGTCGATCCGGCTGATCTCCAGCGGTGTTCCGTTGTGCGCCCAGATCCGGGTCTCAAAATCCGCGTAATCTTCGCCGTCCCAAACCGCGAAGATCAGCTCGAAACGCTGCCAGCGCGCGATCGAGTGCAGATGAAACTTGCGCCACGCGATGAGCTGCCGCGCGTCGTCACAGACGATTTCGAGCTTGAAACTGGTCACGATCGGCAAGCGTTGATAAAGCCGCGCCTCGACCGTTACCGCGTAACTGCCGGCCGCGAGTTTGAGGTAGGGGCCAAAGATCAGCATCCCGGATGGCGCGCCCTTGACGCGTTTCACCGTGGCGCCGGCAATCGCGGCGGCCTCGCTGAGGCGAAAGCCGCGGTCAAAGAAGGGGCCGTCGCCGGGAAGGATCGGCCGTCGGCCGAGCTTTATCTGACCGGCGAGCGGCCGCGAGCCCAGCCAACCGGTAAACAAACGCCATGGCCGGGAGCGCAGAGTGGCAACCTCATCAGCGAGCTGCCGGCTGCGCCGCGTGGCCAGCGCTCGCGATAGCCTAGCTTGCGCCAGTTCCTCCTCAAGCGCTTGCATCCTCTCCGCGTCGCGCGTGAGCGCCTGGACTGTCTCCTCGTCCCGCCAGCGGCGCACCCTCAGGCCGTGCAGCTCGCGGCGCAAGGCTTTGTTGCTGCTGACCAGCAGCTTGATGTCGTTGTCCCGGCGGCGAATGCGGTCGCGTTCGACATCGCGCGCGGCGATCAACGTGGCGAGCGCATCGGCCGGTACCGGCTGCAGCGGCACGCCGGGATCGGCGACGTCGCTGGGCGGCACTGCCTCCTCGTCACAGGCCTCGAGCTGGCGCACCCGCTCTCTGTCGAGAGTCGACCGCGCGGGGGTCACGAAAGCGGCGGGAATCTGCAGCTCTGCCGCACCCGCCTCGACGAGCCATTGCAGATAGGCCAGGCGACCGCTCGCCTGGTCGACATTGAAGCGATACCTCAGATCGGCATGGTGCTGCCAAATCTCATCGTAACAGGACGGTGATCGGCAGGTCGGGCAGATCCGCCCGCGCTTTGCTCGGCGCATTGAGGACAGCCGTGGCGCGCGCGAACACCTCGGCGGCATCGCCATCGACAGCCGGACCATGCCGTTCATAGGCGCGGCGAAGCAAATCCGGAACCGGCTTCCCGCAGGGCGCGAGCACCTCGCCGATAAATCGGTTGCGGGCGGGCCTCGCCGAACGAGCCCTCCTGCCGCACCTTTTGCTGATATTCGGCGAAAAGCACGGCGAATGGCTCGTATTCGCGGCGGAAATATCGGGCCAGGTATTGCTCCGTATCCTGCTCCCGCAAGTTCCATTGGCTGTAATGCACGAAACGTAGCGGCTCGCCCGCCGCGGTCCATGCCCCGCCAAGGCAGCGCAGCGGCCGTTCGTATGCATTCCAATAGGCGAAATTATAACCCGGATGGCGCAACACCGTGACGCCGTCGCATATCGACGGCGCAAGCTCTAGCCATTTCTGGTCGCCGTACATGCCTTCAGGGTGATCGTTGATGCAACCGGTTCTGACCCGGTCGCACCACCAGGCGACAAAGGCGCGCGCCGGCGCGCTCGGGGCGGCGGCAAGAAAGCCTGCGTTGAACGAGCCGGACCGCAGCAGCGCCCGGTCGCGGTCCTGATCGGGCCCGGGCCGCAGGATATGCGGCGTCAACACAAGATTGGCGCCGTCGGCCAGCGCCGCCTCGGCTTCCGACAAGGGCGTAAAAAGTTCGATGTCCGAATCGAAATAATAGATCGGCTCGTCCGGCAACCTCTCGAAAAGATGCCGAATAAGCCACGGCTTCAGCGCAAAGCAAAGTTCGGCGGTCGAATAGCGGAAGCGCATGTCGGCAAGACCGCTGAGGCACAGCTCTTCGACCGGGATGACGAGATCGTAGCAATCCGCGAAAATGCTCGGTGGCCCATCGGAGTCGAGAGCGAGGACGCTCAGCCGCGCATCGGGATGGCATGCGCGCGCAGAGCGCGCAAAGATACGGCTCTGCGCCGCACGATCAGGTGTCGCGATCGTGACAAAATTTGTCCGCCCGCCAATGGCGCACCCGGCGCGCACCGGGTTCGCCTGAGCATCCCGGAACCCATTCTGCGCGATCCGGGCGGGGAAACGTCTGCCCTCGTCCATCAATGCCTCGGTTGCGCGCGCAAAGGCATCCCACGCCCCGTCGATGCCCCGATTACCCGACTGGCACAGTGCCGTTTAGGCACGGCGACGCGACATCTTTCCCCCAATCGCTCGCAGGAAGTCACCTTCCCACAATCAGACAGAGTGTGGAAGGGGCTGCCCCCAGCCTGGGCCTGACGGGCCTTGAACGCGCGGGACCGGGTTCCCGATCGATTTGATCAGCGCGGCGTCTTTTCCTTGTCAGAAATTTTCTTGAACACGGATATTATCTCCGCACAGCTCCCGGCAATGCGGATGGCGGGAATTACCATTCCCACAGGATCCTTGATAGGCGGCGCTCCCGTGATCTCGGCACCGATCCTTCGCAAACCTCGCCCATTCGGGATGCAGGCCAATCGTTGGCCCAAAATTCTCGAACATGCGGCCGCGCGCTATGGGATAGCTGTCGGCTTTGTTCTGGCCGCCATCGTCGCAGTCTATCTACTGGAAGACCTGACCGGAAAATTTTTGGCGTTTCCGTGTTACGCGGCGGTTGTTGCCAGCGCATGGCTGGGCACCGGGCCCGGCTGTCTGTCATTCATCCTGTTGACACTTGTCGTTGAGGAAATCGCCACACCCCCGTTCTTCAGCCTGCGCACCGATGCAGCCGAAATTCCGTCACTTCTCGTGTTCGTCGTCTGCGCCCTGATGTGCCTTGCCTGGGGCTTGCAGCGCCGACGGGCTCAATACGCGCTCGAGGAAACCGTCCAGCAGCGCACCGCCGATTTGCTGCGCAGCAACGCCGCGCTGCAGATCGAGATCGCCGAGCGCGAGGCCGCGGAGGAAGAGTTGCGGCGCAGCGAAACCTTGCTCGCCCAGGGTCAGAAACTGAGCCGCACGGCGAGCTGGACGTTGCAATTGCCGAAGGGCGCCATGCAGTGGTCGGCCCAGCTCTTCGATATCCTCGGCCTCGATCGCGCGTCGCAAACCCCGTCCTACCGCCTGTTCACCGAGCGCATGCATCCCAGCGACCGTCCGCGTTTCGCCCAAGCAGTGGAGCAGGCCATCGGGGGAAGCAGCGACTTTTCCTGCGAGACCCGCATCGTCATTCCGGGAAGGCCGACCAAGTATGTGCAAGCTGTCGGCGAGGTCAGGCGCGGTGCCGCGGGAGGCGTCGAGCTCATTGGCACGATCATGGATTTGACCGAGCGCAAGCGCACCGAGCAGGCGCTGCGCGACGCCGAATCGGAGCTGGCCCGCACGCTGCGCCTGGCCACGGTCGCCGAGCTTGCCGCGGCGATCGCACACGAAATCAATCAGCCGCTCGCCGCAATTACCGCGAATGGCAGCGCCTGCCTTCGTTCCCTGGAGCATCAACCGCCGATGCTCGACAACGCGCGCGAGGCGGCAGGCTGCATCGTTGCCGACGGCCACCGCGCCGGCGACGTGATCGCTAGGATCCGGGCGCTGTTCAATAAGGAGGAACCAAACCAGCAGCTGTTGGACCTCAACGACATCGTACACCATGTCCTCGACCTGTCGCGTGGCGCCATAGACCAAACAGCGTGTCGTCGCGCGGACCGAACTTGCAACGTGCACCGCTTTTGGTGATGGGTGATCCCGTCCAGTTGCAGCAGGTCGTCGTGAACTTGGTCACCAACGCACTGGAAGCCATGATCGGGGTCGTCGATCGACCGCTTCTACTGACGATCCGGTCCGGGGTCGATCGCGGCGCTGGCTGCGGTGCTCAGCGTAGAGGATTCGGGGCGCGGCCTCGACCCCGAGCAGGTTTCTCGCATCTTCGACAGCTTCTACACGACGAAACCGGACGGGATCGGTGTCGGGCTCGCGATCAGCCGCTCGATCATCGAGGCGCATGGCGGCTCTCTCTGGGCCTCTCCTGGGATGGAATGCGGAGCCAGGGTTGGCTTCACCTTGCCGCTCGCGACGGCCGGCGTCGATTGACCAGAAAAACGAGGCCTTCTACACCAAAGAGCTACCGCAGTGTTCCTTGTCGGTAGCCGGGTGTCTCCACGACCGATCGATCGGGCGCGGGCGACCGGGGTATTGTCTACCCGGCACACGAATAGTCGTATTAGCCCGATGGCTCCGCTGATCTCGATCGTGGACGACGACAAAGCGGTCCGCGACGCTTTGCAGCGGATGTTGAAGTCGCACGGTTTCGCGACGGTTGTCTTTGCGTCGGCCGAACAGTTCTTGAGCCGGGCCAAATCGCGCCAAGCATCTTGTCTGATCCTCGACGTAAGGATGCCGGGAATGACCGGCCTGGCGCTTCATAATCACTTGATTGCTGCGGGTTGCCGAATACCGACAATCCTGATAACAGCTTGCCCAACGAGCGGTGAGCAAGACGAGCCATCGCCAGCGGCGTGGCCGCGTATTTGGCGAAGCCGCTGAGCGAGCCGGTGCTGCTCGACGCCATTCGTCGGACGCTGGAAGATGGTGGGCGAGCCGACAGTGCCGGTGGCTTGCCTGAACCCGATAGGCAAAGCGGGGATTGAATTTGAGCCAAGACCCTCTGACCCCGGTACTGGCGGGGTCGGCCGGCTCCGGATCGTTGCCGCGGCATTTGCGGCGCCTCGAAGCGGAGGCGATCGCGATCTTGCGCGAGGTCGCGGCCGAGTTCCGCAACCCGGTATTGCTCTATTCGATGGGCAAGGATTCGAGCGTTCTGTTGCACCTTGCGCGCAAGGCGTTCCATCCCGCGCGGCTGCCGCTGCGGCTGCTCCATGTCGACACGACCTGGAAGTTCCGCGAGATGATCGAATTTCGCGACGCGACGGCGCGGCGCCTTGGGCTCGAGCTGATCGTTCATGTCAATCCAGAAGGGCTGGCGCGCGGCATCAGCCCGATCGCATCGGGCTCGGTGCTGCATACCGCGGTGATGAAGACCGAGGCGTTGAAGCAGGCGCTCGACCGGCATGGTTTTGATGCGATTGTCGGCGGGGCGCGGCGCGACGAGGAGAAGAGCCGGGCAAAAGAGCGGATCTTTCTCGGTGCGCGGCAGCGACCACGTTTGGGACCCGCGGCGACAGCGGCCGGAACTCTGGCATCTGTACAACACCCGGCTGGGGCCGGGCGAGTCGATGCGCGTCTTCCCGCTGTCCAACTGGACCGAGCTGAATGTCTGGGAATACATCGAGGCCGAGAGGATCGAGATAGTCCCGCTATATTTCGCGAGGAAGCGGCCGGTGGTCAGCCGCGAGGGCGTATGGATCATGGTGGACGACAGCCGGCTGCCGCTCTTACCGGGGGAACAGCCCGAGTTGCGCCGGGTCCGGTTCCGCTCGCTGGGCTGCTATCCGTTGACCGGCGCGATCGAATCGGCCGCCGCGACGGTCGGTGAGATCATCGCCGAGTTGCGCCGGTCGCGCGCTTCCGAGCGGCAGGGCCGGCTCATCGACAATGACGAGACAGCCTCGATGGAGCGCAAGAAGCGTCAGGGATATTTCTGATGCCCGATAGCCGGATTGCGACCGTTGCGGCGGCCGACAGGAGCCTCGTACGCTTTCTCACTTGCGGCTCGGTCGATGACGGCAAATCGACGCTGATCGGCCGCCTGCTCTACGATGCCGACCTCATCATGAGCGACCAGCTCGCCGCGCTGAAAGAGGAGTTGCGGCGCTTTGGCACGACCGGCGGCGATATCGATTTCTCGCTGTTGCTCGATGGGCTCGAAGACGAGCGGCAGCAGCGCATCACGATCGATGTCGCCTATCGTTTTTTTGCGACGCCGCGCCGTTCCTTTATTGTTGCCGACAGCCCGGGGCACGAGCAGTACACGCGCAACATGGCGACCGGCGCCTCGACCGCCGATCTGGCCGTGCTGCTCGTCGACGCGCGCAAGGGCGTCTTGGCGCAGACCAGGCGACATTCGCTGATCTGCTCGCTGTTCGGCATCCGGCATATCGTGCTCGCGGTCAACAAGCTCGACCTGGTCGGGTTCGAGCGTGCCGTATTCGACCGGATTGCCGCGGATTACGCGCGTTTTGCCGCCGCTCTCGGCTTTGCCTCGCTGGTCGCGATCCCGCTGTCGGCGCGCTATGGCGACAACCTGACCGGAGCGCTCGGCGCGCACGCCCTGGTACGAGGGGCCGAGCCTCCTCGATTACCTCGAGAACGTTGACGTGACGGATGCGCCCGGGGATCGGCCATTGCGGTTTCCGGTGCAGTGGGTAAACCGCCCGAACGGCGATTTCCGCGGGTTCGCCGGGACGGTGGCGGCGGGCTCGGTGGCGCCGGGCGACACGGTCCTGGTGATGGGCTCCAACCGTTCGTCGCGGGTCAAGGAGATCGTAACCTTTGACGGTGTCCTGCCGCGCGCTGCGGCGGGCGACGCCGTGACCCTGACCTTTGACGACGAGATCGATGTCTCGCGCGGCGACCTCTTGGTCGATCCGCAGGCGCCCGCCGAGTTCGCCGATCAGCTCGCCGCGCATCTCGTGTGGATGAAGGAGGAGCCGCTCGTCCCCGGCCGCTCCTATTGGCTCAAGATCGGTACGCGCACCGTATCGACGACCGTCACCTCGCTGAAGCACCGGATCAATGTCGACAGCGGGGCGCATGTCGCAGCGCGCACCCTCGACATCAACGAGATCGGCTTCTGCAACCTGGCGACCAGCCAGCCGATTTCCTTCGACCCGTATGCGAAAAGCCGCGACACCGGCGGGTTCATCCTGATCGACCGGCTGACCCAGGAGACCGCGGCCGCCGGGGTCATCGCCTTCGCGCTGCGGCGGGCCGGTAACCTCCATTGGCACGATTCGGCGATCAGCCCGGCACAGCGCTCGGATCTCAAGGGCCATCGACCCGCGGTGCTGTGGCTCACCGGCTTGTCCGGGGCCGGGAAGTCGACGATCGCCAATCGGCTCGAGCAGAAACTGCTGGCGATCGGTTGCCACACAATGCTGCTCGATGGCGACAATATCCGCCTCGGGCTCACCCGCGACCTCGGCTTTACCGATACCGACCGGGTTGAGAACATCCGCCGGGTCGGCGAGGTTGCCCGGCTGATGGGCGATGCCGGGCTCATCGTGATCTGCGCCTTCATCTCGCCGTTCCGCGCCGACCGTCAGACGGCGCGCGAGATTGCCGCGCCGCATCCTTTTGTCGAGGTGTTCGTCGATACGCCGATCGCGGAATGCATCCGGCGCGACCCCAAGGGTCTCTACGCCAAGGCGGGCGCCGGCGCGCTGCCCAACTTCACCGGCATCGATTCCGCCTATGAACCGCCGCAAAACCCCGACATTCGCCTGACCACAATCGGCCTCGACCCTGAAACCCTCGCCGACCGCCTTGTCGAGGAGCTGCGCCGCCGCGCAATCCTCGCCTGAGCGCGAGCTGCATCCACGCCGTGATTCAATCCGATTGAAGTGCTAGCTAGAAATATCCTCAACTATGACGGGGTCGGCAATCGGCTGATGCGGGTGATCGGCGGCACGACGGAGACCTATGCCTATTCGACCGCCGCCAACCAGGTCACCACGATCACGACCAGCAGCAACACGCGCAGCTTCTCCTACCTCGCGAGCGGGCAGGTCTCGCAGGACGTGCGCGACAGCGCCGACACCTATACCTTCGCTGCCAACAACAACGGCCGCAACGCCTCGGCCGCGCTGAACGGTACGACGGCCGGCGCCTATCTCTACAACGCCTTCGAGCAACGGGTGCAGAAGACGGTGGGCTCCGCCGTCACCCAGTTCGTGTTCGACCGCTTCGGGCATCTCCTCGCGGAGGCCAACGGCAGCGGCGCAGCCCAGAAGGAGTACATCTGGCTCGACGATATGCCGGTGGCGCCGGTCGACGACACCGGCGCCGCGCCCGTGCTCTATTACATCCACACCGACCAGCTCGGTAGCCCGCAGAAGCTCACCGGCCCCGGCGGCTCGATCGTCTGGGACGGCGGGTTCGATCCGTTCGCCAACCCGCAATTTACGTCGGGCGGCGGCGTCTGGGGCACCTCGGTCTGGGGTAGCTTTACGTGGGGCGCCGACCTGTCCCTCGCCAACCTACGCTTCCCCGGCCAGTACGCCGACGCCGAGACCGCGCTCAACCAGAACTGGTTCCGCGACTACGATCCGACAATCGGCCGATATGTACAGAGCGACCCCATCGGGCTGTTGGGCGGCGCTGATACCTATCCTTATGTTGGTGCGAACCCGCTTGCCAATACCGATCCGTGGGGACTTATTCGGCAACTTGATCCGGACTCTGACGAATGTCAGGCATTAGCAAGAAGAATTGATAATATTAGACGAGATATCGAAAGAAATGAAAATAACATCAGTATGAATTCTCGTGAGCTTCCGCTTTTTGGTCCTGGGCCTAATCGCGCTACCGTATATGGCCACACATTGCTGGGAGACTTTTACAAACGCAATCTTCGTAACGCCATACAACTATATAAAGATAAGTGCGGCTGTGATCCCCCCGGGACCGCGACCGCGCCCGTTACACCGCCTATCCCTTCGCCGGGTCAACGCGCACCTGACAGCGATACGATGGTGAGGGACATGACCGCTGCGGCGTACGTATTAAGTATACTAGCGATTCTGGGACTTGCCTTTTAAGGGGGGGTATATCCATGATAATTTATAACAAAGCCGGGTTAGAAATATTTAGAAGCGAAGACGCTGGATCAGTAGGTCAGGATTTTGATTCAGCGGATCTTCGAGATGCAAATCTCAGCCATACGGACTGGAGCGCGGCTAATTTCTCTGGCGCCAATCTTGCTGATGCGAACCTAGAGGGGGGAGTATTCTATTGGGCTATATTCTTCGAGACAAACTTAAGTAATACGAATCTTAAGCGAACTGACCTGCGAGGTAGTGATCTGAAATTTGCAAATCTGAGAGGTGCTGATCTGACCGGCGCAATTTTAAAAGAGGATAATTTGGGTGGCCCGACGCAACTCCAAGGGGCGGATCTCTCTGATACCTTGCTCGACAGAGCCGTCTTTGATCGCGCGCAGTATAGTAAGGACACGAAGTTCCCCGTTGGATTTGACCCGGTGCAACATGGTATGGTGCGGGTCGAGACAGAACCAGATCAACGGCTATGATCCCCGCCGGCAACATCACCTCGATCACCGACAGCCTGGTATCGGGGCGGACGCAGGCCCTGACCTACGACGATCTGAACCGTGTTGCCGGCCCGAGCGGGGTCTACGGCTCCCAGAGCTACACCTATGACGGGGTGGGCAACCGGCTGACGCGGGTCCTCGGCGGCACGACGGAGACCTACGCCTATGCGACCGCCGCCAACCAGGTTGCGACGATCACAACCAGCAGCAACACGCGCAGCTTCTCCTATCTCGCGAGCGGGCAGGTATCGCAAGACGTGCGCCACAGCGCCGACACGTACACCTTCGCCGCCAACGACAACGGCCGCAACGCCTCAGCCGCGCTGAACGGCACTACGGCCGGCGCCTATCTCTACAACGCCTTCGAGCAGCGGGTGCAGAAGACGGTGGGCAGCGCCGTCACGCAGTTCGTGTTCGATCGCTTCGGCCACCTCCTGGCGGAGGCCAACGCCAGCGGCACGACCCAGAAAGAATACATCTGGCTCGACGATGTGCCGGTTGCGTTGGTCGACAACACCGGGACCGCACCCAGGCTCTATTTCATCCACACCGACCAGCTCGGGTCGCCGCAAAAGCTCACTGGCCCCGCCGGCTCGATCGTCTGGGATGCCACCTTCGACCCGTTCGGCAACCCGCAATTCGTGTCCGGCGGCGGCGTCTGGGGAACCTCGGTCTGGGGCAGCTTCACCTGGGGAGCCGACCTTTCGCTGACCAATCTTCGCTTCCCCGGCCAGTACACCGACGCCGAGACCGCCCTCAACCAGAACTGGTTCCGCGACTACGACCCGACGATCGGCCGGTACACCCAGAGCGATCCTATTGGCTTAGGCGCCGATACTAATACCTACATATACAGCCGAAATTCGCCTATTTTTACAATGGATCCCACCGGATTATCTTCGTGTCCTTTGAACGTTGGCCAATTCATCAACCAAATGTGCCTCCTCGCGAGGGCTGCCGGTGGGGCGGACTGCCCGTGCACCATTATGCTGATACAATCAGGCTTTGAATCCGGTTGGGGAACCGGTCCGATGGTTCCCGATAACAACTTTTTCGGTCTCCATAATATTGTTGGCGATTTGGGATCCCGACCAGCGTCGCGTAATCCGAAGGTCACGCTGCCGATCAATAGCGCTCCCGAGCAATCGTATAGGCAATACTGTTCGCAGTGCCAAAAAAATGGTATTCATTATAAAAACGATCGACAATTCATTACTGCGGTAACAATGAAACTTGATTTCTCTCACGGCACTCAAAATCAGTATATTCAGAATATCCTAAAAATGATAAGCGAATGCAAAGACCAACTTGCCTCTTGCTGCTCGTCGCCATGAGGAGGCGTCGGATCCTAGCGTTCCTATCTGTTTGGGTAGTGCTTGCCGTTGGTGCTGCTTACAGTGGTGATGGGGGTGAGGTCAGTAAACTCTCGGATGGTACGCCTGTGAAAATCATTCGCGGGCGTTGCTCAAATTGTGAATTGCCGTATCAGCTGAACCAAATCAAATTCATCTTCGGAAGGCACTGGTGGGCCGTTGGCAGCTTTTTGCCGGAAGGTAACGGCTCCGGCGCCTCAACCATATTGCGCGCCGATGACGGAGGGAAGCATTGGGTACGGCTTTCCTTTGTTCAGGAGAGATCGGCGGAAGAAGCTCCGGCAATGTTTTTCTTGGACTCGATGCGCGGTTGGATCGCTGCCTTCAATTCCTGGAAAGCTCAAGGCGGGTTATACCGAACGCTGGATGGTGGGCGAACGTGGAAGCAGATAACATCCACCACCGGGAACCAGCTACAGTTTACTGACGAGTTCCACGGTTATCTCGCGGGTGCAGATGTTACAGGTGGCTTCTTTGCGAGGACCTCGGATGGTGGAGAAACATGGCAACGGATGCGTCTCGCCCTTTCCTACGTCGACATCATGTCGTTTAGCGACCGAAGTAATGGAATTGTCGTGGGTAGCAGAAAGACCGATCGAGGTGCCGAACCGGTAACGTTTGTGACCTCCGATGGTGGGCTGATCTGGCATGAAGGTCGGTTGCCAAGAGACTTGGCTAATGCGCGGCTCCATGATTTTACTCGTGTCAATGATGCGAAGGCGTTTATGTCTTTTTGGCGAGCAAATGGAGAAGGAACGGAGTTACTTCAATCGATAGATGGTGGAAATTACTGGCACCGATATGGCGACGACGACTTTGTTTTGGAAAAAGGAAAATATATCATGGCAATCGCGTTTACCTACACTGGACGCGGGTATATCTTTTACCAAAATAAATCAAAGAACGAGAACTTTGTCGCCCTGACCACGGACGAGGGTAGAACGTGGCGCTCGGAGGCCTTTCCCTTTCCCATTACTTCCTGTCTGGGTCTTCAGATGGCCGTGTTGTGCAGCTCAGGAATCGATGTCATAAGTCTCGGCCCGGATCTGCCATAGACGCAAGCAGACCTCAACCGTCATGGGGAGCGGGGTTTCCGGCCTCCCCGAGTTATACCTATGACGGGGTCGGCAACCGCCTGACGCGGGTGCTCGGCGGCACGACCGAGACCTATGCCTACTCCTCCACCGCCAACCAGGTCACCACGATCACGACCACCAGTAACACCCGCAGCTTCTCCTACCTCGCGAGCGGGCAGGTCTCGCAGGATGTGCGCGACAGCAGCGACACCTATACCTTCGCCGCCAACAACAATGGCCGTAACGCCTCGGCCGCGCTGAACGGCACGACGGCCGGCGCCTATCTCTACAACGCCTTCGAGCAGCGGGTGCAGGGAGCCGTCCGCGTCACGTTCAAGGTTGTCATCGCGCCCCAGGCTGTAACGGGTGATCGGATTGGGAGCAGTAAAGCGCGTGACGCCATCATACATCGTGACCGACCAGAAGCCTGGTGATACCGCTTCGCGCAGAAGCTCGGCACAGCGCGCCGCCGTCGTCGATCCGCTGAGCACCAGATAGGCGACGTCAAAACGCTCGCCGTCAATCGGCGTACCGCCGCTCATCCCATTCTCCTAGACCCGTTGCAGCGCCCGCTCGATGTCCGCGATCAGGTCGGCCTCGGCTTCGAGCCCGGCCGAGAGCCGCACCAGCCCGTCGCCGATGCCGAGCGCGGCGCGCTCCTCGGGTTTGAGGCGCGAATGCGTCGTCGTTGCCGGATGGGTGACGAGGCTCTTCGAGTCGCCGAGATTGTTGGAGATGTCGACGAGCCGCAGCGCGTCGAGAAAGCGGAAGCAGGCCTCTTTGTCGCCTGTGATGTCGAAGGCAATAACGGTGCCGCCTTCTGTCATCTGGCAGCGCACCAGCTCGTATTGCGGGTGGCTCGGCAGGCCGGGGTAGATGACCCGGCCGATTTTGGGGTGGGTTTCGAGAAAGCATGCGATCGAGAGGGCGGTGCGGCATTGCCGTTCGACCCGCAGCTCTAGGGTCTCCAGCCCTTTCAGGAGCAGCCAGGCATTGAACGGGCTCAAGGACGGCCCGGTGTGCCGGTAGAAGAGGCCGAGATCGTCCTTGATGAATTTCTCGCTGGCGAGGATCGCGCCGCCGAGCGTGCGGCCCTGGCCGTCGATGTGCTTGGTCGCCGAATAGACGACGACATCGGCGCCGAGCGACAAGGGCTTCTGCAACAGCGGCGTCGCGAACACGTTGTCGACGACGAGGATGCCGCCGGCGCGATGGGTCAGCCGTGCGACAGCTGCGATGTCGATGATCTCCATCGCCGGGTTCGACGGGCTCTCGCAAAAGGCCAACTGCCGCGCCCCCCGCCAGCGCCGCTTCCCACGCCGACAGATCGCGGCCGTCGACCTGCACGGTCTCGATGCCGTACCGCGGCAACAGATCGGCGACGATGTAGTGGCAGGAGCCGAACAATGCCCGGCTCGCCACCAGCCGCTGTCCCGGCGCGCAGCTTGCACAGGAGCGCCGCGAACACCGCCGCCATGCCGCTCGCCGTGGCGCGGCACGCCTCGGCTCCTTCGATCAGGCGCAGCCGCTCCTCGAACATCGTCACGGTCGGGTTGCGG
Source organism: uncultured Alphaproteobacteria bacterium (assembly GCA_963842175.1). Classification (GTDB taxonomy): domain Bacteria; phylum Pseudomonadota; class Alphaproteobacteria; order ATCC43930; family CGMCC-115725; genus DATARH01. The sequence goes on along the minus strand of CAWJFM010000023.1, from coordinate 1,459,739 downwards.
TAGCGCGAATAGACATAGCGCGAGCCGTCCGCCTTGAAGGCGGCCTCGGCCTCGGCGGCGCTGCCATAGACAAAGCCCGAGGTCAGGAACAGCGCCTCGCAGGTTTCCGTCATAGGGGCTGCGCTCGCTGCCGCCGCGCACCAAGAGCGTCGCGGGGGCGAGCTCGGCGGCAAGCTCGGGAGAAAGGATCGGCTTTGGCATGGCGGGCGCTCCATCGCGGAACCCGTGCCGGCCCAGGGACCAACGCAAAAAACCCTGGACCGCCGCGGGCCAGGGTTCTTGCAAACTCCCCGACCTTTTAGCGCAATGTTTTACGTGGCGCGCAAGCCGGTCGGCTCAAATCCCCACGGTGCCGCTGATCTAGCCCGGCCACACGATGTCTGTCAAGGACAAGGATGGACGGCGCCAGCGCGGTTCTGTCAGTGCGTGATGCCCGAATAAGGCAGCACCACGTCGCCGGCCTTGTATTCCGGCGGCCAGATCACGGTCTCGCCCTTGCCGCCGCGGAAATCGTCAACGCTCGTGCCGGTGATGTTCTGGAACTGCACCGTCAGGATGCGCGATTTCGCCCATTCGCCCTTCTTGCCAAAGGTGACGTCGCCGACCACGGTCTTGAAGGTGTGGGTGCGGATATAGTCGGCGATCTTGTCCTGATCGAGGCCGTTCGTCCCCTCGACCGCCTCGCCCAGCACCTGGAGATCGGCATAGGCCCAGGGGCCGAGGTAGTAACCGAGCGGGTCCACCCCTTCCTTGGCGGCGCGCGCCTGGTATTTCGCCAGCAGCTCCATGACCCCTGGGAATTGGAGCGCCGGCGCCGGCAGCCACCAGTCGAAGGTGATGATGCCGTTCAGCATCGGCCCCAACGAGGTCTTGATCGAGGTGCTCTGCGGTCCGGTCGGGCTGCCGCCGAAAACCTTGGTGTTGAGCCCCAATTCGTGGACGCTGCGGATGAAGCCGACGCTGTCGTTGGGATATGAGGAGAGATAGACGATATCGGGGTTGGTCGCCTGGATCGCCCGGATGACCGGGCTGAAATCGGTCGTCGTCAGCGGGTAGGTCTTGTCATAGACGAGTTCGAGCCCGGCCTTCTTTGCGTTGATGCGCGCGCCGTCGGCACCGTTGCGGGTGGCCTCGCCGTCGCCGACCGCCAGCGCCATCGTCTTGAGCCCGAGCTTTTCCTTGTTCTGCTTGATGATCTCGAAGAACCCTTCCGAGATCGCCGGCCGCGGGTCCGGGCCGACCGGCAGCATCGAGAAGTATTTGGGGTATTTGAACTCCTCGTTGATGTCGAGCGCGAACAGTCCGATGAAGGTCTTGTTGTGCTGGATGATGATCGGCATCGCCGGCGCGGCGATATTGGTGCCATAACCCGATACGACGAGATCGACCTTGTCGACATCGAGCAGCTTTGTGTAGATGCCGGGCACCAAGGACGGGTTGGTCTGGTCGTCGTAGAAGTCGAGCTTGACCGGGCGGCCCAAGAGCCCGCCTTTGGCGTTCTGGTCCTCGGCCCAGATCTGCATCGCCAACAGACCGCTCTTGCCGTTGACCGCCAGCGAACCGGTCAACGCCATCGAAAAACCGATCGTGATCGGCTCCCCGCTCGGTGGTTTCGGCGCGGTTTGGGCCGATGCGGCCGGTGCCGCGAACAGCAATGCCGCGAGCGCCGCGGCAATTGGCCTTCCGGTCATGTTTCCCCCAATGTGTTTCTGTCTGCGGTGGCAGAGCCACCGACTGCGCCGACGCGAGATTGCTTCGTCGCTGCGCTTCTCGCAATGACAATCACTTCCGGTCATCTACACCGGCGCTTCGTCCGTCGACGGCGCGAGGAAGCGATAGATCGAGGCGCAATCCTTGCGGCCGAGGCCGTGCGCCGAGGCCATGCGGTAGATCTGCTGCGCCGCGGCGGCGACCGCGACCGGGACCCGCTTCTCGCGCGCCGCATTGACCGCGAGGCCGAGATCCTTCGCCATCAGATCGGTCATGAAGCCGGGGGCGTAATCGCGGCTCGCGGCGCTGTTGGGGTCGATGCCGGGGACCGGGTGGTTCTTTTCCATGACCCAGGTCGCGCCCGAGGATTTGGCGATGACGGCGGTCAGGATCTTCGGGTCGACACCGAATGCCTCGCCGATGCGGAAGGCCTCGCTGACCGCGGCAAAGGCCACCCCGGCGATCAGATTGTTGCACAGCTTGGCGACCTCGCCGGCGCCGACCGCGCCGACATGGATGATGTTGGCGCCCATCGCATCGAGCGCCGGCCTGGCTTCCGCGAAATCGGCTGCCGCGCCGCCGACCATGATCGCCAGGGTCCCGGCGGTGGCGCCGGCGACCCCGCCCGACACCGGCGCGTCGATAAAGCGGACGCCGCGCTCGGCGAGGCGCGTGGCGACCCGCGTTGCGAGGTGCCTGGGTCGATCGTCGACATGTCGACGCAGAGCCGCCCCTTGGCGACGCCGTCGATGATGCCGCCGGCGCCGAGATAGGCGGCCTCGACATTGCCCGAGGACGGCAGGATCGTGATCACGATCTCGCCGGCAGCCGCCGCCGCGGCGGGCGAGCCGGCGCGTTTGGCGCCCGCTGCGACCGCGCGGTCGAGCGCCGCCGGCACGATGTCGTAGGCGGTCGCCGAGAACCCCTTCTTCAGCAGATTGGCCAGCATCGGCAGACCCATATTGCCGGTGCCGATGAATGCGATGTGCATGGCGTCCTCCTCCTGCGATGAGCGACCGCTTTCCTATTGCTCGGCCATAGCATCGCGCGACGGCGACGAGCGTCGCGTCGCTGCCGCGCGCCGCCGACGATCGACAACCCGACCGGCAGTCCGTCGACCGTCGCGCCGGGCAGGCTGATTTGCGGCACGCCGGTCAGCCCGCCATGCGCGCACAGCGCAGAGAATGCGGTCGCGCAACGGCTCCAGCGCCGATAGTGGCTGGCCGCATAAGGGCGCCGGAAACGGCGTCGTCGGCAGGCAGAGGATCGTCCCGGCCGGCAGCAGCTGGCGCATGCGCCCGCGTGCCTCCTGGCGCACCAGCGATGCCCAGGCCCGCTCGCGCGGCCGGGATCAGCCGCGCCGAACACGAGGTTGCGCGCGACGCTGAACTGGAGGCGCGGATTGGTGCGGTCGATCCATTCCTGAAAGGTCAGCCACGCCTCATAGGGCTGCAAGCGTGCGCTGCGCCCGCGCCCAGGCCGCCAGCCCCGGCGGCGCCATCGCCTCCTCGCGCACCTCGCCGATCAGCGCGCCGAGCCGCGCGACCATCGGTTCGAGCGCGGCTGCGGTTTCCGGATCGGCCAGGGCAAAGGCGTCGGTCGCGATGACGAGACGCGTCGGCAACGTCTCGGGGATCGCTTCACCGAGCATGACCCCCGAAACCCGCGCGAACGTCGCGGCGTCGCGCGCGAACCAGCCGGTCGTGTCCGAGGTCGGCGCCTGGCTCATCATGCCGGTGAGATCGAGCCGGCCATGCGTCGGGCGGATTCCGTAAATCCCGCAAAAGCTCGCCGGCACCCGCACCGAGCCGCCGGTATCGGTGCCGAGCGCGGTGTCGCAGAGCCCGGCCGCGACGGCCGCCGCCGAGCCGGCCGACGAGCCGCCCGGCACATGGCCCGGCGCGCGCGGGTTCCGGGCGTGCCCTCGAACGGGTTCTCGCCGAAGATGCCGAGCGAGACCTCGTCGGTGATCGTCTTGCCGATCAGGTCGGCGCCGGCATCGAGCAGCGTCTGCACGGCCCAGGCGTGCCGGGTCGGGACCGGGTTGGCGCGTGCCCAGTCGGGGTTGCCGCCGCCGGTCGGATGGCCGGCGACATCGAACAGATCCTTGGCCGCGAAGGTGAGGCCCGAGAGCGGCCCGCCCGGCTTGCCCTCCAAGCGAAATTGCTGCCCCGGAACAAAGGCGCCGATGTCGTCGGTCATGATCGTTAGTCCCTCGAGCAATTCGCCGACCGCCTTGGCGACGACGGCATTCGACAGGATGACCGGCATGGCCGAGGCCGGACAGCGCGGCGCGGTGGCGCTCGGTGAAGCCGATGCAATCGAGGAGGATCGCCGCGGCGCCGCGCGATTTGAGCGCCGCCCCGGCCTCGCCCACCGCCTCGGGCGGGGCGGTGTAGGGACTGGCGGTGGCGAAGATCGGCGGCCGGGCGAGCCCGCGCCATTTGCCGCTCTCGGATTCGATCTGCCCGGCGATCGGCACGATGACGCCGAGCTGGCGGCGCTCGATGAGGCCGGCGACCATGCCCGGGATGATGTGGTCGGGCTCGACCAGCCAGGCCTTGTCGCAATGGAGCCCGTCAAAGGTCCCGGTACACAGCAGGAGGATCACGTCGCAGCCCTCGGCTTCGAGAGCGGCGAGCGAGCGTTGCACGCCGTCGCGCATGCGAGACCGCGACAGCTCGACCGCGCCGCCATCGTCCAGCCGGGTGACCAGCGCCGGCTCGCCGGGTTCGGCCCGGTAGCGCGCGTCGATCTCGCGCGCGCGACAGGCCGTCGAGCACGCCGCGATGGACCCGGCGGACCGAAGCGGGCACATGGCGGTCGATGATCGGGACGACGTCGAGGCGCGGCGCCTGGCCGATCGTCAATGTGCCGAGGATCCGTTGGGGCATGCGTTGCACCTCCAACTGCCGGGGGGCGGAAGCAATCCTGACCACCTGTCGGATCGATTGACAACGCCGGAATGGCGGATCGATGCTGCCGGCAGCACGGCAGACAGCCCGGGAGAGCGGCGCGTGGCGATCACCATCACTCAACTGCACCCGCATATCGGCGCCGAAATCGGCGGCCTCGATCTGCGCGAGCCGGTCGATGCGGCGACCGTAGCGGCGCTGTGGCAGGCGATCGACCGACATGCCGTGCTGGTGTTCCATGACCAGCAGCTGAGCGATGAGCAGCTGCGCGGCTTTGCCGCCCGCTTCGGCGAGCTCGAGATCGGCCGCTCGGCGGCGCGCGGCGGCCGGCGGCGGCTCGAATTTCCCGAGATCGGCGACATCTCGAACCTCGACGAAGACAGCCGCATTCGCGCCCGCGACGACCGCCGGCGGCTCGACAGCCTCGGCAACCGCCTGTGGCACACCGATGCCTCGTACATGCCGGTGCCGGTCGTGCTCGGCATGCTGTTCGCGGTCGCGGTGCCGCCGCCCTCGCCGTTCGGCGCCGGCGAGACCGAGTTCGCCGATATGCGCGCCGCCTACGACGCGCTGTCGGACGCGCAGAAGGCGGCGATCGACGGGCTCGTCGTCGAGCACGACGTGTTCTGGTCGCGCGGCCAGATCGGCTTTACCGAATTTCCGCCCGGCGAGCGCGAGCAATACCCGCCGTCGCGCCAGCGCCTGGTGCGCCGCCATCCGGGCTCGGGGCGCAAGACGCTGTACCTGTCGGCGCATGCCTCGCACATCGTCGGCTGGCCGATCCCCGAAGGGCGGCTCCTGCTGCACGATCTCAACGAGCACGCGACGCAGCGGCAGTTCGTCTACAGCCACCAATGGCGGATCGGCGACCTGGTGATCTGGGACAATCGCGACACGATGCATCGCGGCCGGCCCTTCGACGAAGTCGCAGCCGCGCGACCTGCGTCGGGCGACGACGCTCGATGTCGGCTCGACCCTCGACGAGGCGGCCTGACGTCCATGGATACTCGGCAGACCGAGGCCAACCGCAGCGCGCGTTTCGCTGCGTATATCGAGGCGCGCCGGTTCGATCCGCCTCGCCCGCTGTTGATGAAGGCCGCTGCGCTCGCCGAAAAAAAAGGGCAAGCGCTCGATGTCGGCGCGGGTGCGCTGAATGCGACCAAATATTTGCTGTCCGCCGGGTTCAAACACGTCACGGCGCTCGATGCATCGCCACACGCACAAAAGGCCGCCGAAGAATTGCCGCGGAAACAGGTGACATTTGTCCTCTCGCGCTTCGAAGATTTCTCATTCGCCGCGAATTCCTATGATCTGGTCAATGCGGAGTTTTCGCTGCCATTCGTGAATCGCGAGAGCTTTGCGCCTACCTTCGCTGCCTTGCTGAGGTCGGTGAGAAGCGGCGGGATATTTACCGGGCAGTTATTCGGCACGAAGGATAGCTGGAATGTTGAAGGTAGCGGTATGACCTTTCACACCCGTGCAGAAGCGGAGGCGTTGTTTCGGGATTTTGAACTCGTCCACTTCGCGGAAGAAGATGGTCCGGGCACGACAAAGCTCGGCGAGCCCAAGCATTGGCATATCTTCCACATCGTTGCCTCCAGGAAAACGCCGGACAAGCTTATCGGCTAACTAATGCTCTCGGCGCGCGTCTGCGCCAGGGTCTCCTGGCGGCGGCCGAGCCACAGCGCGTTGAGGAGCCACAACAGCGCGATCGGGATCGCCACCAGCGCCAGTTCGGTCGCGCCGGCGCCGAGCGCGCGCAGCCCCGCGACGCCCCAGGCGCCGAGCTGGTCGCCGAGGCGATAGACAAAGGTGTCGATAAAGCTCTTCGCCTTGTAGCGGTCCTCGCGCGGCACCACGGTGAACAGGATCTCGCGCGTCGGCCGCGCGATCGCATAATCGCCGGCGCGGCGCAATATCTGGAACACCGCGACCGCGGAGAGGGTCGGCGCGAAAACCAGCGCGCCGAAGCCGATCATCGTCAGACAGCGGCAAGAATGCCAGCGCCAGCGCGACGCCGAGCAACACCAGGATGCGGCCGGTGAAAAACAGCTGCACGACCAGGGTCAGGGTGTTCACCGAGAGATCGACCGTGGCGAAAAACGCGGTCTGCGCGCCGCGGTCGGAAAAGCTGTGGCTGACGATCCCGGCCTGCTGGAAATAGAGAAAGGTCGAGGTGATCGCGAACAGCAGGATGAACAGGCTGACATTGACCAGATAGGGCGAGCGCAGCGCATGGGTGATGCCGGCGACGATGCTGCCGCCGATCGGCCGCTCCTCGCTCTCGCTGCCGGGCCGGTGCGACAGCGCCGGCGACAGGCGCGACAGGTGGCGCACCGCGAAGACCGCGAGCTCGAGCAGCACCGCCGCCCCGAGCAGCAGCACGATCGGCGAGACGAAGCGCGCCAGCGCCGCGGTCAACGACGAGCCGGAAATCGCGCCGAGCGTCGCCCCGGCGGCGATGAAGCCGAACAGCCGCTTGCCCTGCTCGGGGCTGAACAGATCGACGTTCATCTGCCAGAAGACCGAGACGACGAACAGATTGTAGACCGAGACCCAGATGAAGAAGGCCCGGCCGATCCACACCGTCTGCGCCGCATCGGCGAGGTAAAGCAGCGCCGCGAACAGGATGATGTTGAGCGCGAAAAACCGGTAGGTCAGCGGAATGAAGCGGCGGCGCGGCAGGCGTCTTGACGAGATAGGCGAACGGCAGGTTCAGCACCACCATGCCGACGAGCGTGCCGGTGAACAGCCATTGCAGATTGTTGACGCCGCCGGCGACGCCCATCTCGTCGCGGATCGGCCGCATGATGTAGTAGGACGACAGCACCGCGAAGATGTAGAGCCAGCACCAGAAGAGGACCGCGACCTCCTCGGGCCGGACATCGATGACCCGGCGCAGCAGCCGGTAGACGATGCCGGCATTGCCCGGCGCGGCGCCGGCCGGCCGGCTCGCCTCACTCAAGCGGCACGCTGTGCGTCAACGGATGGCTTCCCTATCTTCGGCGGGCGAGCGAGCCCCGCAGCGACCGGGTCAGCCCTCCTGGTCGACGCCGACGACGAGGTGGCATTCGACGACCTCGTCGCGCGGCACCCGCAGCTCCTCGGGCGGGTTGAGCTGGCGCAGCACCAGGGCGTCGGCGTCCCAGCGCACGAACTGCTTGATCAGCACCGCCTGACCTGTCTTGAAGACGACGACGTCGCGGCCGCGGGTCGGCGGCTTGAACGGGTTGACGTGCAACAGCCAGCCCTGCTCGTAGCGCGGCTCCATGCTGTCGCCGACCATGTAGATCGCGTAGGCGCCGCGGACGCCGCCGAGATTGGCCGGGCGCGGCGTGTAGCCGATCGGCCCGTCCTCGAGAAACATCTGCTGATCGCCGCCGCCGCGCGCGGCGCTGCGGATCGGGATCGGCTCGGCGCGCGGCGGCGCGGCCGGAGCGACAAAGGCGCGCGGCGGGCGGCCGCGCCGCGCCGGCCCGACGCGCGGCGGCGCCTCGGCGCCGGCGCCGGCATGGCGCAGCACCTCGTCCTGCGAGACGCCGAGGAAAGCGGCGATCTGCACCGCCTCCAGGAGTTTCATCTGGCGCTCGCCCTTCAGCATGCGCGAGACCGCCGATGGGGCCAGGCGCAAATGGCGGGCGAGATCGGCCTGCGATGCGCCGGCCCGCTCGAGCGTCTGCTGAAACCAGATCGCGTCCATGATTACCGCCGACGTAATTGTGATATTGACATTGCGCTGACGATAATATATGAAGCATGCGGCTTTGACAAGGGGCGAAGCGCATGTCGGACGAAATTTCGGAAACGCGTGAGCGCGCGCAGGGAGACGCCGGAAGAGGATGGCGGTTGTGCGTTTGTCATCGACGGCACCGACCCAATCTCGGGCCGCGTCGAATTTCTGCGCCGCGCCGCGCGAGCCCGGCTCGGCCTATTGCCGACGGCACCACGCCTTATGCCATCTTCCCCGGCACAGCGCCGCCGAGCGGCGGCAGCTGCGCGAGATCGAAGCGCTGGCGGAAGCGGTCGGGGGCAGGCAGGGACGCGCGGCGCGCCACCCGCCGCCGCCCCTGCTGCGCCGGCTCGACCGCATCGCGCGGGCATTTTCGCGACCAAATCGTTCACGAATTGTTCGGGAGGTCCAGATGGCGACGCAACGAACCCCGAGACCGCGACCACCGGCTTGCACGATCCCGGGCCGACGCCGGAGCGCCGCCAGCATGGCGCCATCGAGCGCCTGGAGCGCGCGATCGGCGATGCGGCCGGCCATCCCTCGCGCCCTTATCGCGCGGTCGACACGCTCGCGATCATGCAACGGCGCGGCTCGATCACCGCGGGCATGCGGCAGGCCGGCGAGGATTTTCGCGCCCGCTTCGCGCTCGCGCAGCTCGACCCGCTGCGCGCGCTCGACCTGTCGCATCTGCGCGCTCGGCGAGCGCAGCCTGCGGCCCGAGCGGGAGGGTCCGGCGCTGCGCATCGAGGCGGCGCGCGCGGCGGTGTGGCGCGCGATCCAGGCGGTCGGCGGGATCGCCTCGCCGGCGGGGTCGTGCCTGTGGCATGTCCTCGGCTGGGAGCGCTCGCTCAAGGAATGGGCTCTGCAACAGGGCTGGAGCGGGCGCCGGGTCAGCCAGGAAGCCGCCTCGGGCATCCTGATTGCCGCGCTCGGCGCCCTCGAAGCGCATTTCGGAATCGCACAAAAATTGACTCAATCACATTTTTCTGCTTGACAAATCCGGATCGATGTGATATAAGATCGCCACACTGGAAAAATTGGGTTGAGCGAATGGCGAGACGGCCGTCGGCATCGGCTACGCTGCCGGTGCGCCCGCTGTCGAGGATGTCGAGGCGCGCGCCGCGCGTCTCGGCATCACGGCGGAGCGGGTGCTTCGGGAATACGCCCGCATCGCCTTTTCCGATATGAGCCGCATCGTCGAGTGGGACGACGCGGGCAAGATGCAGGCCAAGCCGTCGACCGGGCTGTCGGAGGACGATGCGCCGGCGATCGCCGAGATCGTCGCCTCGGCCAGCACCAGCATCGTGTACCGTATCAAGCTGCACGACAAGAAGCCGGTGCTCGACGCGCTCGCCCGCCACCTCGGCCTGCTGCCGCCGCTCAAGACCGGATCGCATGACGAAGAACAGCTGGACGAGGATGAGGACCCGCGCGAATTTCTCATTCGCGAGGTGGATCGCCTCGCGGCCGAAGAGGCTGAGGGACCCGGCGATCCGGGAGTTGAGCGATGAGGAGGCTCGCGACCTAGAACACGAAATATCCTGGCGGCCGCGGGCCGCGCAGACACCGCCGCCCGGCAACTGGCGGGTCTGGCTGCTGCTTGCCGGGCGCGGCTTCGGCAAGACCCGCGCCGGCGCCGAATTCGTTCGGGCACTGGTCGAGTCCGGTTTGGCCCGGCACGTCGCACTGGTGGCGCCAACCGCGCTCGACGCCCGCAACGTCATGGTCGAAGGCGAAAGCGGCATTTTGAATATCGGGCTGGCGAGCCAACGGCCGATTTACGAACCATCGAAGCACCGCCTGACCTGGCCCAACGGCGCGATTGCGACGACCTACTCGGCCGACGAGCCGAACCGGCTGCGCGGTCCGCAGCATGATTTCGCCTGGTGCGACGAGCTTGCGGCGTGGCGCTATCCGGCCGCGTGGGACATGTTGATGTTCGGGCTGCGGCTCGGCGCCGACCCGCGCGCGGTCGTGACGACGACGCCGCGCCCGATCAAGCTGATCCGCGCGCTGCTCGCCGACCCGAAGGTCGTGGTGACCCGCGGCACGACCGCCGAAAACCGCGCCAACCTGGCGCCCGCCTTTCTCGACCAGATCGTGCGGCGCTATCAGGGAACCCGGCTCGGGCGGCAGGAGCTCGACGCCGAGATCCTCGACGACATGCCGGGCGCGCTTGTGGCGGCGCGGGATCATCGAGGCAACGCGGACGAGCACGCTGCCCGAGTTCGTCTCGGGTCGTCGTCGCGATCGACCCCGCGGTCTCGGCGAGCGAGGATGCCGACGAAACCGGGATCATCGCCGCCGGCCGGGACGCGAACGGGCACGGCTATGTGCTCGCCGACGCCTCGGGCCGCTATGCGCCGACGGAATGGGCGCGCGTCGCGATCACCGCTTACGGCGCGCATCAGGCCGACCGCATCGTCGCCGAAATCAACAATGGCGGCGACATGGTCGAGGCGACGCTGCGGATGATCGACCCGAACGTGCCGTTCAGCGCGGTCAGGGCGGCGCGCGGCAAGGTCGCGCGGGCCGAGCCGGTGGCCGCGCTCTATGAGCAGGGCCGCATTCACCACCTCGGCGCCTTCCCGCAGCTCGAAGACCAGATGTGCTCCTTCACCAGCGATTTCGATCGGACGACGGCCGGCTATTCGCCGGACCGGGTCGATGCGCTGGTCTGGGCCTTCACCGAGCTCTTGGTCGAGCCCCGCGCCGGGGACGGAATTTTCGAGATCTATCGGCGGCTTGCCGCAAAGGAGAATGAGGCTCCATGACGCTGCTCGTCAAAGACGCCAACACCACCGTGCAGTCGCTGTCGACCGAGGTCGACGGCAACGGCAACCTCGTGCCGGTGCACGCGCCGGCCGCGACCAATGCGCAGGGCGTATCGACCCCGGTCGGGCCGCAAAACCCGCTGCCGGTGATCAACACCGCCGGCGCCGTGGCGAGCGACGGCAGCGGCACGGTCGCCACCGGCGGCAGCGCCCAGACGCTGTTCGGCGGGCATCGTGCCGGTGAACGGGTTTCTCGTGCAGAACAATTCCTCGGCCGCGCTGTGGATCTCGGATGTCGGGGTCGCCTCGGCGGGCGGCGCCAGCATCCAGATTGCCGCGAACGGCGGCATTTTCGCGACCCCTTCCGGGTACAAGCCCGCCGGGGCGGTCAGCCTCTTATGGCGCGACGACCGGCCAGGTCTTTGCCGCGCGCCGGTGGTGACCCGGATGCGACCGACGATATGGATCGACCGTGCGCTGACGGCAGCGGCGCTGATCGCGGGGATTCTGGTCGCCTGGAGCGCGCTGGCGCAGTCGCCGGGCAATTTCTCGACGCTCGACGACGACCGGCACGGCGACGCTGAACGGCGACGTGCTGATGTGCTCGGGCCATCCGTGGATCGACGTCACGCTGCAACGGTGCCGATCGGCGACGACAGCCATGACGACACCGCGGCGATCCAGACGACGATCGACACCGCGATCGCCAACAACTGGCCGGTGCATGTCCCGGCCGGCAAATACAAGGTCACCAGCCTCGCTCACCGCCGATTACGCGAGCCAGGCGTCGAACGGCTTCCGCGCTGATCTCCGACGGTGCGATCCTCGACGGGCGCTCGATCGCCTCGGGGCCGGTGCTGCAGATCCTGTGCTCGGGCGGCACGCCGTCGAGCCCGACCGGCTGCTTTTATCTGAAGATCGAGGGGACGCTCGACATCCTGGCCAATTCGGGCCAGCAGAACCTCGCGACCTTGACCGCCGGTTACAGCGCCGGCGCGACGGTGCTCGGCGTCTCGACGACGACGCCGTTCACAGTGGGCGGCACGATCATCATCGCGCTGACCGGCGGCGGCACCTATGCGACCTCGATCAGCAGCATCGGCAGCGGCACGATCACGATCCCTGCGCCCGGCCTGCCCGGCGCGGCCGAGCAGCGGCGCCGAGGTGTCGCGTCCCGTCCTACCCGTTCATGCTCGGCACCTACAATTTCGCCGATGCGCACAATTCGGCGAAGATCGACCACCTCCTCGTCAACAACGCCTCGACGGCGGCCGGCGCCGGCGGCTGCCAGTTCAACTATGTGCTCGACAGCGACATCTTTGCGGTCTGCGATTCGGCCGGCGGCGCCGCGGGCCTGGCGCTCGAGCAGACGCAGTTCTCGCGGATCAGCGGCGCCGGCACCGCCGCGGGCACCGGCGGCGCCGGGCTGGTGCTCGAAAACGGCTACAATTTCTCCGAACACCTTCTTCGCGCTCGATCTCGAAGTCTCGCCGACCTGCCTGTCGATCACCTTCCCGCATGACGGGCAGAACACCTTTCTCTCGCCCTATTTCAACTGCACGACGGCGGTCAGCGCGACGGCCTCGACGCGCAATGTGCTGATCAACCCGAATTTTGGCGGCGCCGTCATCAATCGCGGGCCGCAATCGACCTGCGATCCAGGTGATCGGCACCGGCAACCGGGTGCCGTGGCAGTTCCCGAGCGTCGCCAGCTACACGGCGACCGGGATCGATAGCGGCACGGCGCTCTCGAGCTACAACGCGCCGGGCGCCTCGATGGCGATCACGCTGCCGGCGCCCGCATCGGTCGAGACCGGCTGGTGGATGGGATTTGCCACCGACAACGGCAAGGGCATGACGGTGCACCGCGCCGTCGGGAGACATCCTGTCGGGCGGCAAGTTCCTTCCGAGCATCACGCTCGGCGCCGGCAATTACGAATACGTCGAGCTGGTCAATGACGGCAGCAATTTCCGGGTGCGGACCTCGACCCGCAACACCCGGATCGCCAACGGCGTTCGAGCCCCGCGACTGGCCAGGCAACTGGCTGTTTCCGTCGACCGGCGGCTACAGCGCGACCCTCGCCGACAACGGCAACATCCTATCGAGCTTCAACAGCTCGGGCGGCGGCCTCACGGTTACCCTGCCGCCGACGACGGCGCTGTTGCCCGGGCTGGTCGATGGGGTTCGCGACCGACAGCAACAAAACGCTGATCGTCAATGTCAACGGCACCTCCGGCGGGAAGCTCTTGTGGCCCGGCTCGGGCGTCGTCGGCAACGACGCTGAGCCTGGCGAATACCAGCCAGGGCGCCTACGAGTTTCTCGCGCTGCAGTATCGACGGCTCGAATTTCCGGGTGATCGACGCGACCCCGGCGACGGCGCAGGCGCTCGGCATGATCGGCAGCGCCGGGATCAGCCATTGGAGCTTCCCGGCGGCCAGCGCCTATGCGGCGACGGCGGCCGACAACGGCAATGTCATTTCGAGCTTCAACAGCCCGCTCAGCTACATGGCGGTGACGCTTGCCGCCGACCACCGCGATCAGCATGGGCTGGACGATCGCAATCGCCAGCGACAGCAACAAGGTGCAGGCGGTCCAGGTCAACGGCACCTCCGGGGGCCACATTCTCTTCCCCGGCTCGGGCGCGACGACGACATCGGTCAATCTGGCTCCGGGCAATTACGAATACCTCGCGCTGCAATTCGACGGCACCAATTTCCGGGTGACCGCGGTGACGCCGGCGACCGCGGCGGCGATGGGGATGACCGGTGCCGCCTTTGCGCTCAACCGCTGGAATTTCCCGTCGCTGGCGACTTATTCGGCGGGGCCAGCCGACAGCGGCAACGTGCTGTCGAGCTACAACACCAGCGGCGGCCTCACCGTCACCTTGCCGTCGACGACCGCGATCCCGATGGGCTGGATCATGGGCTTTGCCAGCGACAACGCGAAATCGATGACGGTCCAGGTCAACGGCACCTCGGGCGGCCATATCTTGGAGCCGGCCCGCGGCGGCATCTCGGCGACCTCGATCAGCCTCGCGAGCGGGCAGAATTACGAGTTTCTGGCGTTGCAATTCGACGGCTCGAATTTCCGCGCCGTCGATTTGACCCCGCAGACGCTGAACATGCTGGGCGGCCTGATATGAGCCGATCTCGTTCGACGAACTGCGCGCGCTGGCCGACGCCCATGACATCACGCGCCTGGCGATCGAGACCCGCAAGGACCAGATCGAAAAGCTCGACTGGACGATCAAGCCGCGCACGACAAGGGTTCCGACCGCGGACGCGGCGACACGCGCGGCGACGCTTGCCGATTTCTGGCGCCGGCCGGACGGCGAGCGGCCGTTCGCGACCTGGCTGCGCGAGCTGCTCGAAGACGTTCTGGTGCTCGATGCGCCGGCGCTCGAGCTGCGCCGCAACCGCGGCGGCGAGATCATCGGTCTCGATGTCGTCGACGGCGCCACGATCAAGCTCCTGTTCGACGAGACCGGGCGCCGCCCGAGGCCGCCGGCGCCGGCCTTCGAGCAGGTGATCCACGGCCGGCCGTGGAAGCTGTTGACCGGCGACGAGCTGCTCTACCTGCCGCGCAACCCGCGCCCGCACAAGGCCTACGGCTTCGGCCCGGTCGAGCAGATCATCATGACCGTCAACATCGCGCTGCGGCGGCAGGCGATGCAGCTGCAGCACTTCACCGAGGGCAATGTGCCGCCCGGCCTGCTCGAACGCGCCGGACGGCTGGAACGTCGAGCAGATCCGCCAGTTCCAGGAATGGTTCGACAGCGTGCTGGCCGGCAACACCGGGGCGCGCTCGCGGCTCGTCTGGGGCCCGAGCGGCGACCAAGTACCAGCCCTTCAAGGAGGCGCCCTACAAGGACGAGTTCGACGAGTGGCTGGCGCGCATCGTGTGCTACGCCTTCTCGCTGCCGCCGAGCGCGTTCACCCGCCAGATCAACCGCGCCACCGCCGAGACGACGCAGGAGGCCGCGCTCGCCGAGGGGCTGGCGCCGCTGATGGGCTGGGTCAAGCGGCTCGCCGACCACGTGATCCAGGACCGCATGGGTCATGCCGACCTCGAATTCGCCTGGGTCGACCTGCGCCCGGCCGACCCGGCCGAGCAGGCCAAGATGCTCGACCTCTACGTCCGCGACGGGATCTACACGGTCAACGAGGCACGCGGCATCCTCGGCTTCGACCCGGTCGCCGGCGGCGACCAGGCGATGGTCTACGGCAGCGACGGGCGCGGTGCCGCTCGCCGCGCCGGCTGCGCCGCTGGCGGTGACAAAGCGGTCTGCCGCCGCGCCGCCCCTCGCCAAGGACTACGACCCCGACGAGCCGCGCGTCCCCGCCGGCAACCCCGACGGCGGTCAGTGGACGAGCGAGGACGACGGTCATGATTGCTCGGCAATCATTCAGCAGTGTAAAGAAGAATGCATCGCGATCTCCGCCGGGGAACGCCCCGGGCGGCTTCCAGGTGTTGGAAGTGATATCTTCGGCCGACTTCGCCGATGCATTCGCGAATGTTGCGAACGCTACGGCTGCTACAATTATTAGGTAAATGATGGAAAAGTCGTTGGCAGCGACGCTAATCAAGTCGGTGTTGCAGTTGAGCGATCAACTGAATGATGTCGATCGGCAGTTGCGAAATCTACCGGACGACGCTGAACGAAAAGCGCTGCTAAGGACGCTCGGATCGATAATGGCTGACTTGGATGCCGGCCTGATCCGCCCGCTCGTCCGACAGCATCCCGATTTAGATCCGGATCGCTGATGACCGATCGGGAGACGGCGCTGCGAAGCCTGGCTATGGGCGATATCTTTCACGGTCGCAGCCCGAATGGGGCGAGCTTGGTCTGCCTGATCACGTCGGTCAATGACAGCACGATTTACGCGCGGCGGATTACTACGCAGGATGATCTTAAGTTCGATCGGCGGACCGGCATCGAGCTCGGCGACGTCCGGAGCCGAATTGATTGCATCGTGCCTTTCCCGCCCGACATTCATGACGTGTTTCTGCAATTGGACCAAAAGTATCGAGGCTTCCAGCAGATGGATCGCAATGGAGGCGAGCGGGATCTGGAGCGGTACAAACTCACCCCGGAAGAGATGCGGGCGCTGCTCTTCATCGATAAGCACATCGAGGCGAATCCGATCTGAGGGAGGCGGCAAACGTTTGCCGCAGACCAGGCGATGGTCTTCGGCACCAATGGCGCGGTGCCTCTTGCCGCGCCAACTGCTACTGCAGCCTCGAAGCGATCCGCCCGCACGGCGCCGTTCGTCAAGGGGTTCGACCCTGACGAGCCGCGCGTCCGCGCCGGCAACCCTGATGGCGGTCAATGGACCGACGGGGGCGATGGCGGCGCCGATGCGGCGAGTCCCGGCGGCAGCGGTTCTGATCACGCACCCGAGATCCGCCCGTCCGGCGACACCTCTACTGGCGGCAATGGTTTGGATGGCGGACACGCGACCGGCGGCGATGGCTCCGATCAGACCGGTGACGCTTCAATCCGCGGCGCTCAGGTCATATCGGGACTATCGGCCTTGTGTCTGTTAGGGTAATCGTCCCGAGATCGTCAAAGAGATAAGCCATGCGGAGATGGTTATTCATCATCGCTGTTGGGGTCCTCCTCGGTATCCCGATTAGCTGCCGCGCGGATGATGAGCCGATTTATTATCTTTCCTTTCGGACGTTGCATCTGATACCTGGAGAACGGGTATCGAAATTCGAACTCCATGTGCGTTCAGCGATGATCGTCGGGTTTCGTAGCATACCGGTTGGATGGCGGATCAATATTGACAATGACCCTTCGTGGTCAACGGAAGTCTCCGGTATCGCGGTGGTCGGAGCAGCTGATCTGGAACCTTCGGCGTTGCGGCCGTGGTTTTTGTCGTTGCTTCCCGAACCGAGCGATCGATCGGACCGAATGACGAAGATCAAGATAAACGGTTCCGTCATGCTTTCAAACGCCGACAAGACTCGCGTCGTCGAGATAACGAACCGCGACGTCACCTTGCGACCCTTGCGGCCCTAGAAAATGACGAATTTCCGATGAGTTGATCTGTCTACGCGCAACCCGCGCCCGCACAAGGCCTACGGCTTTGGCCCGGTCGAGCAGATCATCATGACCGTCAACATCGCGCTGCGGCGGCAGGCGATGCAGCTGCAGCACTTCACCGAGGGCAATGTGCCGCCCGGCCTGCTCAACGCGCCGGACGGCTGGAACGTCGAGCAGATCCGCCAGTTCCAGGAATGGTTCGACAGCGTGCTGGCCGGCAACACCGGGGCGCGCTCGCGGCTCGTCTGGGGGCCGAGCGGCGCCAAATACCAGCCCTTCAAGGAGGCGCCCTACAAGGACGAGTTCGACGAGTGGCTGGCGCGCATCGTGTGCTACGCCTTTTCGCTGCTGCCCAGCGCGTTCACCCGCCAGGTCAACCGCGCCACCGCCGAGTCGGCGCAGGAGGCCGCGCTCGACGAGGGCCTCGCGCCGCTGATGGGCTGGGTCAAGCGGCTCGCCGATTAGGACGGACCGATCCCGCTCGCTGCGATAAGCAAGCTGAAACCGCGCGATTTTAGTTGCGCTAAATTTGGGCCGCTCGCGCCCCTCCAAACTCGTGAATGTTCGGTAACCGACGGTGATCCCGGCATGACCATTCTCCCGCGCTGCCTCCGGGCGGCTTTCCTACCGGCTGCGCTCGTCGTCGCTGCGATCCTGACGTTGGGATCGACCAGCAGCGGTCTGGCGCAAAGCCCGTCCGTCGAAGTCCCGGCCTACCGCCAGCTCGGCGCCGACGAAGCCATGGCGTCGCCCGACCAGAGCGGCACCGATTACAGCGCAAACCCCCCCTCGCTCGCCGGGCTGACCCTGCTCGCGACGATCCCGGCGCCCGCTGCGCCGCGGCTCGGCTATTTCATCCAGGCGCAATGCGCCGCCGGGCTGACGGTTGTGCTTGACGACCAGGCGGGCAGCCTCACCCCGACAATGGTCGTCCTCACCGGACCGGCAACCGCCGGCGGCGAGGGCGGCTCGCTCAGCATGGCCGGGATGCCGCATACCGGACGCATCCGGATCTATTCGAGTTCGGCGACCTGCCAAATGGCCGCGAGGAGCTGGTGATGCGCAAATACCTTGCCGCGCTGCTGGCGACCGCGCTGGCGCTACCGCCCCTGTCGGCGCTGGCAGACGTCAAGCCGCCGCCCTCGATGCTGACCAACGCCTCGAACGCGCAACTGCCCGCCGCGCGCACCAATCTCGGGGTGCCGACCAATTGGCTGCAGCAGTATCACCAGAATGGCGGCGGTACGGTCAACGGTCATTACCTCGGCTGGGGCGACCAGAATTACGATGTCTTGGCCGATCACCTCGGCGCGCAGACGCAGGACGCCTCGCAAGCGACAACGGCGACGCTCGGCGGAACGATCACGGCCGGAGACCAGATCGGCTGGCAGATCGGCTCGGCGCACACCTATATCACCGTCGCCAGCGGCGACACCTCGACGACGCTCTCGAACAAGCTTGCCGCGGCGTTGCAAGGCGGGGCGCTCAGCGCGACGATCGCCGGCGGCGCCGGCGGCGGCTATAGCAACAACGATGTCGTGACCCTGAATGGGGTGTCGGCGAGCTGCCCGACGGCACCTGCGTTCGAACTGACCGTCGCGGGCGGCAATGTCACGGCGGCAGCCGTCACCGGATCGGGCGGCTCCGGCATCATCGGCGGCTATTGCACGGCGACGCCGACCGGCCCGTTTGCGGTGACCGGCGGCAGCGGCAGCGGTCTAACCCTCAACGTCAGCTTCGCCGGCCCGGCGATAGCTCAGGCGATGGCCGCGATCCACGATGCCAACGGCTTCGGCTATGCCGCGACGGCGCATCTCCAAGGGTCGACGCTGCAATTCGACTTCCCCTACGGCGCGACGCTCTTGACCTGCGCCAGCGGCGGCACCGGCAGCGGTTGCCCGGGCTCACCGACCGAGACGATCGCCGTGACGATCGGCAGTCTCGACAACGGCCCTTATGGTTATCTGGCGCGCCTGGTCCCGGGCCGCACTCCGGAATTGAACGATGCGATCGCGGCCTGGCGCGGCATCGGCCAATCGAGCGCGACGAGCGGAACTCGACACGCAATATGGCGGCCTCGAAGTGTGGATCGGCGCGGCATCCTCGCCGGAGGGGATGGTGAGCCTCGAAGGCTCCGGCAACGGCAATCTCGCGATGAGCCCGCTGTTCTCCTGCCAATATAGTGACGGGTGTTGGGTCGAGAACGGCTCGGGTGGCCCGCCGAACCCGGCGATCGGTGCCGGGCCGGGCGGGTTCGGCCTGACCGGATTGTTGGTGCAGAGCGCCAGCGCGTCGGGACACATCGGCTATATCGAGACCTCGGCGAGCAACGGTGATCTGGTGATCGGCGGCGCGTCGAGCCAGATCCTCGTCGGCACCATCGGCAACCAGCCGTATGTGCAGTCGAGCAGCACGCAGCCGATTGCGGTGCAGCAAAATGGCGGCGTGCCGGGCACTCTATCGATGAGCGGCCTCGAACTGCTCGACAGCGGCAACAGCATCAAGGCGAGTTTCGGCTGGACCGGCAGCTATACGCACCTCTACGACAATATCGGCGGCTACGACGCGGTGACGCTGGCGCCAGGCGGTGCGCTGACATTGATGCCGGGCGGGCAGGAGCCCGTCGCGGTCGGCGGCACGCTGACGGTCGGCACGTCGATCTCCACCGGCGGCAATATCCAGACCTACGGTGTCGGGGCCGGTTTCCAGGGGCTTGACCGCTCCTCCAGCGGCGCCTTCACGATCTATCGCAATGCTGGAACCAACTACCTCTATGATCAGGCCGGCGGTAACGTGCTGGCCTGGCAGGCTGGAGTGCAGGTCGGTGCGCCGGCCGGTAGCGACGAAGGCAGCGGCACCCTCAACTTGGCCGGCGCGCTCTACAACAACGGCACGGCGCCAACCGGCACCGGCGCCTATGTACGGGCGACCTCGCCGACCCTGACGACGCCTGTTTTGGGCGCGGCGACAGCAACGACGATCAACGGCAACACCTTTACGGCCGGCACCTATACGGTGACCGGCGCCGCCGGCAAAACGCTGACCTTCAACAACTCGTTGACCTTTGCCGGCACCGACGGCGCCACCTATACCGGGCCGACGACCAGCAAGACCTTGATGGCGTCAGATTTCTCGAACGCCACAGCCAGCGTCGCGTCGCAATCACAGCCAACCAACCCCACGGGGACGACAAGCACCACCGGCATAATGATGGGCCTCGCCGGCTCTATAACGCCGACCGTGTCCGGCAAGATCATGCTGGTCATCAGCGGTGACATCTTCAACGCCTCCGCAGTTGCTGACGGCGCCAAGGTGCAAGCCAGCTATGGCACCGGCACCGCGCCCTCGAACGGTGCGACCATAACCGGAACCCAATGCGGTGCTCGACCGCAGTATGTCGCCTCCACGACCGCGGGGAAATCGCCCTTCTCGGTCAACTGCGTCGTCACCGGGCTGTCGCTCAGCACAGCCTATTGGCTGGATTTAACGCTGGCGGCTATCACCGGCGGCACCGCGACGATCAATGACGTGTCGATCAGCGCCTATGAGATCAGGTGAAGCTACTGAGCTCAATTTGAACGGCAGACGGCATGAACCGGGAGATTTTCCGATGCGTTTTTACTGGCCGATCGCCAAGGTCGATGCCGAGCAGCGGATGGTCTGGGGCTACGCCTCGACCGAGGCCGAGGACGATCAAGGGGAGACCGTTACCCGGCAGGCGCTGGAAGCCGCGCTCGACGACTACATGCGCTTTGCCAACATCCGCGAGATGCATCAGGCCTCGGCGGTCGGCATCGCCAAGGAAGCCGCGGTCGACGACAAGGGCCTCTATCTCGGCGCCAAGATCGTCGATGGCGAGGCTTGGCGGAAGGTCGTCGAGGGCGTCTACAAGGGCTTCTCGATCGGCGGCCGGGTGACCGCCCGCGATCCCGCGGACCGGCGGCTGATCACCGCTCTTCGCCTGACCGAAATCTCGGTGGTCGACCGCCCGGCCAACCCCGAGGCGGTATTCGATTGCTGGAAACTGTCCAGCGGCCCGGCAACAGGAGGCAGTATGGCGACTATTGCGGCGACAACCGGCGCGCCCGTGCAGATCTGGGATTGCGGGATAATCGGTCACCGCCATCTCGCAAAGGCGGAGGCGGTGCGCTGCCTCGAAGGGCAGGAGCCGGACGCAGCGACAGCGGCCGGCGGCGATGATGACAACGCGGCCGAGAGCGCCGGGGACGACCCCTATGGCGAGGTCGATTATGCCGATCTCGGCTATCGCCCGGACGCCAAAAAGCGCTATCCGATCGACACCGAGCGCCATATCCGCGCCGCCTGGGCCTTTATTCACCTGCCCGCCAACGCGCGCCACTACACGGCCGGCCAGATCGAGCGCATCAAGGCGCGGATCGTCGCCGCCTGGCAGGCGAAGATCGATCGCGACGGGCCGCCGGCGGCCGCATCCGGCCAGGGCCGCGCGGCCGGGCCGGCGCGCAAGAGCCTTGCCGAGGTCGGGCGCCTGGCGCAGCTGATCATCGAGCTCGACTGGCTCCACGACCGCATCGCGATCGAGGCGGCGATGGAAGCGGACGATTCGCCACTGGCGCAACGGCTGCAAGCGATCATCGCCGAATTGTGCGGCGTCCTCCAATCGCTTGCCGCCGAGGACAGCGCTGCGACGGGTGATGGCGACGACGGGACGGCTCAGACCGACCTGGCCGCCTTCGCCATCGCCGACAATTTGCGTAAGGCGCGCCAGCCGGATCTCGCGCCCATTGCCGGCAGTCTTGCCAAGCTCGCCGGCGAGATTGTGCCGCGCCTCGATGCGCTGCAAAAACGCGTCGAGGAGATCGCCCGCACGCCGCTGCCGCCGCAGACCGTTGCGCGCGGCTTCGCCGGGATCACAAAGCGCGAAGATGCCGGCGGCACGCTCCCGCCCGCCGATGACGTCGTCGCCGCGCTCGCGCGGATGAGCGATGAGGAACGCACGCTGACCCTGATCAAGGCGGCGCACGCCAATCCGATAAGACCCGTTATCCGGTCCGCGGCCTGAATATCCCTAACCCTAACCCAGACCCGGCCCACTCCCTCTCTCCCCCGCGAGCGGGGGAGAGAAGGGTGGGGTGCCGGGTTTTTTTATGCCCGAGCGGAAGGACACGCCAATGAACCCAACCCAGGACACACTCGATCTGGTGAAGGGCGCGCTACGCACGCCCGACGACCGGATCGCCAAAACGATTTCCACCGGCACCGGCCTCGTCGCCTTCGACCTGCAGGCGCCGGCGAAAAACCTCTATCCGGTCGTCACGCCGATCCGCAATTCCCTGCCGCGGGTCGGCGGCGGCACCGGCACGGCGACCAACTGGCGCCAGGTGACCGCGCTGACCGGCTCCGGCTTCGATTCGATGGGCTGGGTCCCGGAAGGGCAGCGCTCGGGCCAGATGTCGTATTCGACCGCTTCCAAATCGGCGGCCTATGTGACGATCGGCGAGGAGGACGCGGCGACCTACGAAGCGATCAGCGCCGGCCGCCATTTCGAAGACATCCAGGCGCGGATGACCTTTCGCCTGTTGCAGAAGCTGATGCTGAAGGAGGAGATGGCGATCCTCGGCGGCAACGCCTACGCTGCAACTGGGCACCGCGGCGACCCCGGTTTTGTCGGCCTCGGGTTCCGGTGCAACGCTGCCGAGCGCGACCTATTCCGTCATCGTCGCGGCATTGACCCTCGAAGGCTACCAGAACTCGAGCGTTGCCGCGGGCGTCGCCACGACCAAGACCATCAACGGCGCCGACGGCAAGACCTTTGTGCTGTCGGGCGGCTCCTCCAACAAGAGCGCGAACGCGACCCAGGCGGTGACCCTGGGCCAGACGCTGTTCGCCAGCGTTGCCGCGACGCCGGGCGCGGTCGCCTACGCCTGGTATGTCGGCACCGCCGGCTCGGAGACGTTGCAGGCGATCACCACGATCAACAGCGCCAGCTTCGCGGCGCCGCTGGCCAGCGGCCAGCAGGCGGCGACGGCGATCACCGCCGACAATTCGGCCAATCCCGAGCTATGCCTATAACGGGCTCCTGACGACCGCGCTGCAATCCGGCTCGAACGCCTACGTCAATATCATGGCGACCGGCACCGCCGGCACCGGCACGCCCTTGACCGCCTCGGGCCGCGGCTCGGTCGTCGAGATCGACACGATGTTCCAGACCATGTGGAACCTCTACCAGGTGTCGCCGACAGTGCTCTACGTCAATGTGCAGGAGCTGAAGAACATCACCAACAAGGTGCTGTCCAACGCCTCGGGGCCGCTGCTGCGCTACGAGGTCAGCGGCGACGGCAACGCCTACGATCTGGCGGCGGCCGGCGCGGTGTCGTTCTATTTCAACCCGTTCGCGCTGAACGGCGGGCTGCGCATTCCGGTCCGCATCCACCCGCGCGTGCCCCCCGGCACGATCATCGGCTGGGCCGAGAACCTGCCGATCCAGTACCAGTCGAACGAGGTGCCGAACGTCGCCGAGGTCAAGACCCGGCAGGACTACTACCAGATCGACTGGCCGGTGGTGACGCGCCAGCGCCAGGTCGGCGTCTACGCCGAAGAGGTGCTGGCGGTCTATGCCCCGTTTGCGATGGGCGTCATCACCAATATCGGCAACGGATAAAAGAAAACGCGTCAACGCCGAGGGCGCAAAGGTCTCGCGGAGGACGCGAAGGCGGTTTCCGCCGCTGAGTCGTCACCGCGTCCTTTGCGCATCCTCTGCGTCCTTTGCGGTACAGCGTTTTTTCTTTCTCCATCGATTCGGAGTTCGGCAAATGGCGTTTGGCGACCTGTGCGCCCTGGCCGATGTCAAGGCTTGGCTGCAGACCGGGCAGACCGCGTTTCCGGATACCGACGACACCCTGTTGACGCGGCTGATCACCGCGGCGAGCCAGTTCATCCAGAGCTGGCTCAACCGCCAGATCGCGCCCGCCGATTGGCAGGAAGTTCGCGACGGCACCGGCGGGCAACGCCTCGCCTTTGCCAATTTCCCCGTCACCGCGGTGCTGTCATTGTCGATCGACGGCCTGGAGATACCGCCGGCGCCAAGCGGTGGCGGATATGGCTCGGGCTACGTGTTCAGCCCGACCGAGCTGGCCTTGCGCGGCTATGTCTTTACCCGGCGCGCGCAGAACGTGATCGTCACCTATACCGCCGGCTACGCGGCGACACCGCCCGACATCGCGCAGGCCTGCATCGAGCTGGTATGCCAGCGCTATCGCGAGCGCACCCGCATCGGCGAGGTGTCGCGGGCCTTGGGCGGGAGCGAAACCGTCAGCTTTTCTCAGCAGGACATGAGCGACGACGTAAAGCTGCTGCTTTCGCAATACCGCGCCACGGCGCCGGTGTCGGGCTTTGCCCGCCTCCTCGCCGCCACCGCGACCGATCCCGCGATCGTGGCGGCGGCCCTATGACGGCCGTCCGCCAGGCGTCCGTCCGATGATCACGCGCGAGCCGATCTACGCCGCGCTGTTCGCGCTGGTCGCCGGGGCAGCCAATTTCGTCACCGCTGAGCGGCGCTGGCGCCACTGGAGCGAACTGACCCCGGCCGAGCAGCCGGCGCTGTTCATGCTGCAGAAGATCCGAACTCGCAACGGTGCCGACGCTCGGCGCGCCGACGGTGTGGACGCTGGCCGTCGAGCTTTACGTCTACGCGCATGCGAGCGACCCGTATGTGGCGCCGGCGATGGTGCTCAATCCGCTGGTCGATGGCGTCGAGGCGGCGCTCGCACCATTGCCGGTTCCCGGACTGCAGGACCTCGGCCTGCCGGCAATGGTCCAGCACGCCTACATCGCCGGCAAAATCGAAACCGAAGAAGGGGTGCTGCGCGACCAGGCGGTCGCGATCATCCCGGTTGAAATCCTCTGCCTTTAGCAGGAGCTGATCATGGAAGAAGCTGCCGGCCCTGGCGTTGCGGGGCCGCCACCGGGCGCTCCGGCCGCGCCGGGATCGCTCGCCGACATCGTGGAACGCTGGTGGGCCGATCATTTTCCCGGATCGCCGGTGGCGCAACTGACGCCGGCCTGGAACCACGCTTTTGCCGCCAAGGAAGAACTGAAGCGGCGCCTGTTAACCTCAGGGAGTGCTATGACATGCAGCTCGCATTCGGCGCCGGAGCGCTGTGGGGCAACCGCACGGATGTGACCGGCTCGGGCATCGGCCCCGACCAGTTCGGCATCCTGCAGGACGTGCAGATCGACTGGGACTGGCAGACCAAGGAATTGTGGGGCCAGTTCCAATTCCCGGTCGATATCGCGCGCGGCCAGGGCAAGATCACCGGCAAGGCCAAATTCGCCCGCATCTTCGGCGCGATCTACGGCGATCTGTTTTTCGGGCAGATTCCGGCGGCAGGCCAGCTGACCGTTTCCGAGAACGAGGCGGCGACGGTTCCGGCGACGACGCCGCTCACCGTGACGGTCGCCAACGCCGCCAGCTATGTCGACGACCTCGGCGTCTATTACGCCACCGGCAACAATGCCGGCGGCCGCTTCACGCCGCGTCACCACGCCGTCGTCGGCGGGGCAGTATTCGGTCAATCTGTCGACCGGCATCTACACCTTCAGCTCGGCCGATGCGAGCGCGCCGCTCTTGGTCAGCTATCTCTACAATGTCACGGCGTCCGGCAAGAAGCTGGTGCTGACCAACCAGTTCATGGGCGTCGACGCCGACCTTCAAGGCAACCTTCTACACGAGCAAGACGACGCAGGGTGTTCCGGCCGGCCTCTCGCTCGTGCTCAACGCCTGCACCGCGACCAAGCTGTCGCTGCCGACCAAGATCGACGATTACGAGATCCAGGAATTCGATTTCAGCGCCTTCGCCGATGCGACCGGCACGATCGGCACGCTTGAGCGTCAACGAGTAGACGCGATGAACGAGACTGTCACGCTGGGCGGGCGGCGCTTCGAGATCCGCCCCTTGAAGCTCGGCCAATTGCGCCATCTCTTCGATGCGCTCGACGAGATGTCCGGCAAAGCGGGCGGCGCGCTGATCGAGGCCGCCGCCAAGGTGGTGGCGGCCGGGCTTGCGCCGGCAAATCCCGACCTCACCGCCGACGCGGTGCTCGATCTCGAAGCGACGATCGAAGAACTCAACGCGACGGTAGCGGCTGTTCTGCGGGTCGCCGGGCTGACCCCGGCGGGGGAAGCGCCGCCGGTGGCGAGCCCGGACGAAATCTCCGGGAACAGCTCGGCGCCGTTTACGGCGCCCTCGCCACCGGCTGCTGCTATTCCTACCGGGTCATCGACGGCATGACGCTCGCCGAGGCCGGGGAGATTTTCGGGTATTGGGAAGGGTGTCCGCCGGCGCATCTGATGCTGCAGACGATCGCGCGCATGCTCGGCTGGATGCCCCGCCCGGCACCGACCGACGCGCCACCGGTCGGCGGAGATCGCCGCCGCTGCGCCGCCCGGGCTCGCCGTAGCGCGGGGCGGGGATCTCGGCATGCCGGCGCCGCTCGACCTCGACGCCCTGCGCGCCCGCAACCGGGCATCGGCCCTTGCCATCGCGCGCCGCACCCAAATCCCGGCAAGCCGCTGACGCCATTGTGGGGCGGCAGACAAGGCGCATAATCGCGGTGCAGAAATATCGGCGCGAAGGAAGGGCGATGCGCTGGCTCCCGCTCTGTGGCCTGCTCATTTGGCTGGCGGCCGGCGCCCGTCTGATGCCGGCGGTCGCCGCTCAGCCTGCTGACGGGCCGGGGTGCATCGGCGTCAGCGCCGAGGAATGCATCCGCTGGCTGCGCGCGACGATGACGCTCGACGAAGGCTTTCTTGCGGCTTCGATGGCGCGCCGTCATCAGGTCGACGTCAACGGCAGGCCGATTGGCGGCGGACTTGTCACGGTCTACGCCAAACTTCCGGGGCAGTTCGACGCCTTCGTCATCCTGTTGCATCTGCGGCCGGACGATACAGTGCAGAGCGCCGAATCGAACCTGCTGCGCAACCTGATCGCGGCGCGGACCGAAGAGGTCTACGACCAGAGCCGGCTCTATGACATCGTATGGCGCCTCATCGGCCGCCGTTGCCCTGGGATCGCCAGGCTCGATCTTTACCGGTTTTTCGAAAATTCGGTGAAGCCCCGGATCACGCATCAACAGGAGGATCCCTCGAGCGGTCTCGGTGGGCTGCACCGGATCGTGTCGCATGCCCAGGGCGTGCCGTATTGCGGCGGTGTCACCCTTGCCTACACCAACCTCCTCCAGTGGCGGGGCGGCAAGGATCCGGCCGCCGCGAGAAAACGCACGCAGTTTTCGTCGATCGAACTGCAGTAGTCGCACGACGCATTTGCCAGCCTCCGCTGCAGCGGGCTTTTTCGGGGCGCCTGGCGCCCCGATTTCCTTTTGAGGTGACCAGTGGCCGACGCGGTGCAGATCAAATTCGGCGCTGATATCGGCGACGCGCTGTCGGCGCTCAACGCGCTGAAGCAGGCAATCGCCGGTGCGACTACGCCGGTGACGCAACTCAAGAGCGCCTTCGCCGACGCCAGCGTGGCGGTCCAGCAGAACAGTGCCGCCACCGTCGCCGCGTTCAAGGCGAACATGCAGCAAATGGTTGCCCAGCACGCGATCTCGCTGGACCAGGCGCTCGGTCTCG
Source organism: uncultured Alphaproteobacteria bacterium (assembly GCA_963842175.1). Taxonomy (GTDB): domain Bacteria; phylum Pseudomonadota; class Alphaproteobacteria; order ATCC43930; family CGMCC-115725; genus DATARH01. Next base: position 1,431,950 of record CAWJFM010000023.1, on the reverse strand, counting down.
ACATCGAATACACTGCCCAGCGCAGCGCCCAGGACCGCGCCCGGCTCGAAGCTGTCCTGGCCAGCGACGCCGCCACCCTCTCCGAGAAATCGGCGAGCTACGGCGAACTCGTCGATTTGAGCGCGCGTTACTCGGCGCAGCTCGCGCAAGACCAGACGCGCATCGCCGAGGCCGCGCAGAAATCCGCCGAGAAAATCGCCGAGCCCTACGAGAAGGCGTTCGACACGATCGGCAGCAGCTTCGAACGGGCGGTCACCGACCTATTGCTGCACAAGGGGACGACGCAAAACATCGGGAGGCAGCTCTATCAGTCGATCGTCGGCCAGGGTGTCAGCCTCGCCGGCTCGACCCTGTCGAAAGTCGCCGGCGGCGTCTTGGGCGGCAAGGCCGGCGAAGGTGCCGGCGATGTCGTCAGCAGATACCTTGCCGAACAGGTCAGTACTCTGCTGACCCAGCTCGGGCTCATGTCGGATATTTCGGCGAGCAGCGACATCACTGCCGCCAACACGGCGGCAATCGCCGCGGCGAGCACGACGAGCGCCGGCACTACGGGGTTCAGCGCGCTCTCCGGGGTCGGCGGCATCGTCAGCGCCGGTGCCAACGCCGGCGGTTTCTTCAGCGGGGTCGGCAGCTTTTTTAGCGGGGTCGGCGCATTTCTGGGCTTTGCCCAAGGCGGCATCGTACCCTCGGCCGCTCGCGGCTGGGCCCTGCCCAATTTTGCCGGTGCGACCCCGGCGCTGTTGCACGCGCGCGAAATGGTGCTGCCGGCGCCGATCAGCGAAGGACTCCAGAGCATGATCGCGCAGGGCGGCGCAAATGGAGCTGGCGGCGGTGACATGCACCTGCATTTTCATGGACCCTCCGACGGCCCGGCGGTCGAGCGCTGGTTCAGGGGGCTGATGGCCCGCAATCCCGGGGTTGTGCGCAACATGCTGCGCTCGAACGCGCTAACCCCACGCACGATCTGACGAGGTTCAGTGACCGCAATCTTTCCCGCGCTGCCCGGCCTCGGCTGGTCGGTCTCGAAGGCGCCCAAATTCTGCGACCCGCACCCAGAAGGCGATCTCCGGGCGGGAGTTGCGCGTCGTCGACCAGCTCTACCCGATCTGGCTGTGGACGCTGACCTACCAGTTCCTGCGCGACGAGCAACGACACCCGCGGCGGCGCCGGGCTCGGCACCGGGTATGTCGAGTTGCGCACGCTCGCCGGGTTCTTTCTGCAGCAGCAGGGCAGCTTTGGCGCGTTCCTGTTCGACGATCCGAGCGACGACGGCGTCACCGGGCAATATTTCGGCACCGGCGACGGCACGACGACGGCCTTTCAGCTATATCGCAGTTTCGGCGGGTTTTTCGAGCCGATCGTCGCGCCGGCCAGCGTCAGCGCGGTCTATTTCAACGGGGTGGCGCAATCCCCGGCCGGCTACAGCGTCAATCCCGCGACCGGCATCGTCACCTTTGGCAGCGCGCCGGGGAGCGGCGTCGTCATCACCGCCGACTTCACCTATTACTTCCTGGTGCGCTTTGCCGAGGACACCGCCGAGTTCGAGAACTTCATGTATCAGCTGTGGTCGCTGAAACAGGTGAAACTGCAATCGGTGCTGCTATGAGGCCCTGCTCGGCCGCGCTGGCGGCGTTTCTCGACAGCCCCGCCAATCTCGAAACCGTGCAGGTCGATCTCTACACGATCGCGCTGACCTCGGGCGAGATCGTCCGCTGGTCGGGCGGCAACACGGCGCTGACCATCCCCGCCGCCGGGTTCCCCGCCGGCAGCCTCAATTCCGGCGCCGCGCAGACCTTTGCGCTGGGGCCGCGCTTCGGGCGCTCCAAGGTCACCACCAAGATCGGGGTCGCGCCGGCCGAGCTCGACATCGACATCCTGGCCGGCGCCGATGACCTGATCGGCACCTTTCCGATCGCCGACGCGGTGCGGATGGGGATCTTCGACGGCGCGACCGTCGAGCTGGACCGGCTGTTCGCGCCGCCGCAGGCCGCCGGCTCGGGCGGTCTCGACACCAGCCTCGGGTGCCTCTTGTGGTTCTACGGCCGGGTCGCCGATTGCGATGTCGGGCGCTCGAAGATCGCGATGAAGGTGAAGTCGCTGATGAACCTCCTGGCGGTCCAGCAGATGCCGCGGCGGCTCTATGGCGCCGGCTGCACGCCATATCTTCGGCGATGCGATGTGCGGCTACAACCGCGTGGCCGGCCAGAACGCGCTCGGCGCCGCGACCGGGTTCGGGCAGATCACGGTGACCGCCGCGGCCGGCTCGACCCAGGCCGCGATCATCGCGACCGCGCCGATCCCCGGCGTGTCGGGGCCCTTCAGCCTTTATACCGAGGGCACGATCACCGGGCTTGCCGGCGCCAATGCCGGCTACAGCCGCACCGTCGCCACCGCCGGGATCATCACGCCCGAATGGGTCGGCCTCTTCAAGGCCTGGCTGTTCCCGGTCGCGCCCGGCGACACCTTCACGATCCTGCCGGGTTGCGACCACACGACGACGACCTGCCAGAATTATTTGAACAATCTCGCGCGGTACGGCGGGTTTCCCTACATCCCGCCGCCCGAATTCGCGGTGTAGCGGATGGCTCCGCTCGCCTTCGACCCGCATGTCGCGAATGCGATCACCGCCGTGGTGGTCGCGCTGATCGCCGCGGCCGTCGCCTTCGCGCTCGGTCTGCCGAACGACCCGCCGCGGCGCCGCCGCCGCTAAGTCCGCAAGCCTATCGCTTTTCCTGCCGCCAGTCCTCCGTCGGGCGCCGGCGGCGCGCAGAAACCTGCTGCCCGACGCGAAACCTAGGAGAATTCATCATGTCCGATCCCGTTCCCGTGACTCAATCGGCCGGCGCGTCCGCCGGCGGCAATACCGGGGCCGTCGTCACCCTCGAACAGCTCGCCGCCGCGGTGGCGGCCTTGCAGGGCACCGTGCAGACGCTGACCAGCCAGGCCGGCGCCACCCAGGCGTTCCAGACGCAGATCGCCGACGGAATGAAGTCGCTGACCGAGGCCGTCAACAAGACGGTCGATGCGAACAGCACCGCCAACAGCACCGACAGCGATTATGTCACGCGCACCATCACCGACCCCGGCGACGACCAGCACCGGATGATGGCGCAGCGCGACCAGATCGGGACGGTTTCGCTGAAGCTGCTCACCACGATGGTCGAGAACGCCGACGCGCTGATGAAGGGCTATCTCAAATACGCCGATGGGGTGTGGGCGTCGAGCGTCGACCACTTCCGCTCGCTGCCGCCGATCGCGCCGCGCTCGGCCTCGGGTCCGGGCACGACCGCGAGCTGAGCGAGGGCCAGAAGCGCGGCTGAACAAAATGAAACCACGGAGACACGGTGGTCGCGGAGGGATCTCGGCTGACGGGGAATGACGGGGAATGTCAATGACCTCTCCTAGCGACGCGGAGGCGCACGAGGCCGCGACACATCTCCGTGACCTCCGTGTCTCCGTGGTTAAGGAGGCGGAATCGTGGATCGGGACGCCGTTCCACCACGCCGCGCGGGTCAAGGGCGCCGGCGTCGACTGCCTGATGCTGCTGGCCGAGGTGTACGAACGGGCCGGGCTCGCGCCGCATGTCGAGCCGCCGTTCTATGTGCCGGACTGGCACATGCACCGCGAGCGCCGAGCGGTACCTGGAAGGGCTGCTCCGCTATGCGCGCGAGATCGCGGGACCGCCGCTTCCCGGCGACATCGCGCTGTTCCGCTTTGGCCGGACCTTTTCGCACGGCGCGATCGTCGTCGAATGGCCGCGGCTCATTCACGCCTATTGGGCGATCGGCGTCGTCTGGGGCGACGCGACGCTGCACCCGCTGAAAGGGCGCGCCGTGCGGTTCTTCACGCCGTTCCCGGAGTGAGGCATGAGCAGCCCTGTGGCCGATTCGTTCGATTTTATCCGGGCGCGGCTCGAGGAGATCCGCGCCACTGCGGTGCCGGTCTGCCCGCTCAACCCGGCCCGGCGCTTGTTCGACTGCCTGCGCTCGGCGGCGCGATGCCCTGAGAATTGTCCGGGCCGCGGCGACTGGATGGGACCGCAATCCGATGCCTGACGGCGGCGATTTCCCCGGCGGCAAGGGCGGCGGTCCGACGCCGTTCTCCAACGCCTTCAAGCCGGCGACGATCGCGAGCCTGCGCTACAACACCAGCCAGGCCGGCAGCCCGGTGCCGCTCGTCTACGGCTGCCAGCGGGTCTCGATCAACCTCCTCGAATTCTGGGGCGAACAAGGCTTCGGCAGCAGCAGCAAGGGCGGCAAGGGGCTCGGCAGCTCGGCGGCAAGAAAGGCTCGGGCGCCAATTATTCGGTCGATGTCGCCTTCGGCATCTGCCAGGGGCCGGTCAACTTCACCGGCGCGCCGAACGGCTTTCTCAACGGCTCGGCTCGGGAGAACCGGGTGTGGGCCGACGGCTCGGTCGCCGGCATCGACCGGACGCCGGTCAACATCTACGGCGGCAACGACGGCCAGGCCCCCGACCCGGTGTTCGCAGTCAGCGGACCCCAACAGCCCGGTCCTCGGCTATTCCGGCACCTCCTACGTCACCGGGACGCCGCTGCAATTGGGCTCGACCCCGGCCTTGCCCAACATCTCGTTCGAGATCACGGGTTCGAGACCGGCACGGTCGGGCCCGCATTTCCCGGGCGACGCCAACCCGGCCGAGATCGTCATCGATCTGTTGACCAACCCGCGCTACGGCGCCGGGTTTCCCGGCGGCCAACCTCGACAGCGCCGGCTCGATCGCCGATTTCGCCAATTACTGCCAGGCCGTCGCAGCTCGCGATGTCGCTGCTGCTGGACCGCCAGCAGCCCTGCGCGCGCTGGCTCGAGGAAATGGCCCAGCTCGCCGTCGCGGCGGTGGTGTGGTCGGGCAGCCTCCTCAAGATCATCCCCTATGGCGACCTGGCGCTAGCGACCAACGGCGCCAGCTGGACCCCGAATCTGACCTGGCAATACAGCCTCGCCGACGCGGATTTCCTCGATTTCGGCGGCGATGGCTCCGGGCAGCGATCCGGTCATGCTGACCCGCAGCGATCCCTCGGCGGCGACCAACTGGCTCAGCGTCGAGTACATGGACAGCTACAACAACTACAACCCGCAGATCATCGCGGTGTGGGACCAGGGCCTGATCGACCAGTACGGGCTTGCGCACCGAGCCCTCGGTGCAGGCGCACGAATTCACCAACTCGACCAGCGCCCAGGTCTCGGCGCAGCTGCAATTGCAGCGCAAGGCCTATGTCCGCAACACCTACAAGTGGAAGCTCGGCTGGCGCTATTCGCTGCTGGAGCCGATGGACATCGTGCTGCTGACCGACGCGACCCTCGGCCTCTCCGGCGCGGCGGTGCGGATCACCCAGATCGACGAAGACGACAACGGCGAACTGACCGTCACCGCCGAAGAGATCCCGGGAGTGACGCCGTGAGACAGGGACCAGGAGACAGGGATCAGGGATCAGGAAGAAGAAGGTGGGGGCGCCGCATTCCTTCCTGGCTCCTGGTTCCTGACACCTGATGCCCGGCACCATCACCCCGATCGGCGTCAACACGCCGCAGCGCTACACGCGGCTGGCGACGGCCGGCAGCGGCCCGAACATGCTGGTCGACCCCGGCAACGCCAACGCGCCGATCATCTTCGAGCCGCCGCCGGCATTGTCGGGCGGCGACCTCGAAGTCTGGCTGATCGCGAGTGGCGGCGATGTCCAGGTCGCGACCAGTGCGGCGACCGCTTCGGGCGCGACGTTGCATTTCACTGGGCCGCTGCCGCCCTCGGTCGTCGCCGGCGTCGTCGTCGAGGATCTGACCAGCCCGGGGGCGATCCCGGCTGGGACCACGGTGCAGACCCCCTCGCCAACCGCGCCGGTGTTGAGCGCCGCTGTGACCGGCGGCGGAGTGGGCAGCGGCGACACGATCGCGTTCTACAATCCGAATTGGGGGGGCGCCCAGATCTGGGTCTCGACCGACGGCAACACCTATGCGTTGGCCGGCCAGATCTACCGCGGCGGCCGCCAGGGCGTGCTGACCGCAAGCCTGCCGAGCCACGCCGACCCCGACACCAGCGACACGCTCAGCGTCGACCTGGCGATGAGCCAGGGCCAGCTGCTCTCCGGCACCAGCGCCAATGCCAACGATTTCGTGACGCTGTGCTATTGCGACGGCGAGCTGGTCAGCTATGAGACCCCCCTGGGAGCACGTCCGTCCGAACGGCAGGGTAGAGCGGTGCCGTGGTCAACAAAACCTATTGATGCGTCACTACCACTTCCTGGCGTCGCCCGGCCTCGCGTCGCCCGGCCTCGCGTCGCCCGGCCTCGCGTAGCTCGATGCGCTCGCCCGGCCTCGCTCGCGGTCGCTGAGGCGGTTCCGGCTTACCCGGCCTCCGGACAGCTCGGCCAGCCGCCCGCTGCGCTGGCCGGGCCTCGCTGGCGCCCGCTGAGGCGGTTCTGGCTTGCCCCCCCTCGGCGGCCTCAGCCGGCCACTCATGCGCTCGCCGGGCCTCGCCGTCGGCAAGCTCGTGTCGCACCCTGTCCGGGTCGCGCGGGTCTTCGAGGCAGGCGGCCAGGCGCTCGGCGATCCGAAGCCGCTGCTCGACGGCTGACAGCAACAGGATACCGGCATCTGAGGTGAGCCGTCCTCCATCGAAACCGACATACACCGGCTTGCCGGCGACGGCTGGCAAACCCGGCAGAATCCCCGTACCTTCCGCCATGGCGGGCGCGAACTCCGTTGCTTCGGTTGATCTGGCCTGAACAACCATAATCATACACAAATCCAACGGCTTATGCTGCTCCCGCCGCCCTCCTTATGCGACTTCGTGAATTATCCGGGCTAAATGGCTTTAGCCGACCATCGGTGTTGATGAATTCGGTAAGGGTCGAGATGCATTCTGGTAGGCGATGTCTGCGTCCGTGATTTACGATTAAGATGGGTTTCTCTTGATATCGAAGCGATCGAATGCGCGAACTGTTAATTGCCCCAAGCGTCGTTGGTTATCGGCCTGACCCCCGCCATTTGTCCGAGGTAAATTTTGAGATCATCGGGGTTCCACCGGCCCCATTCTGAATAATGATACAGGATGCGGCCATCGAACGTTCCCCGATCAGCCTGACCTACATAGAGCAGCGTATCAGGTCCTCCTGTTTCATGTGTGCCATAGATTTGATACACGCCGTAGTCGCCACCTGTATTGGCAGTGCTTGCATCTGCCAATGTTAATGGTCCGCGCCAAAGAATATGTATGATCTCCAGGTCGTTCGTCATTAATGCCTCGTCCCGCTCGGCGGTGCTTGCAACGCCTCGATCGCCCGCTTGATCCGTAGCCACACAAGTTGCCCATCGCGGTCGCCGCGCTCTAGCATCCGATCGATTAGCCGGGCCGCCTCAATGAGCGCATTCGGGCCGTGCCGCTCGATCAGCAAATTCGCAGCACGGTAAATGTCGAGATCAGTGATCATCGGCGAACTCTGCGCGGTGCTGCCGCTCTTGGAGATCGATGACCTGCATCCCGTCAGGGCCGAGTGAACTTCAACCACGTCGCCCTCGCGCCAGCCTTGGCGCATCGCGAGAACGATCAAACACCGCGAGTATCGTGCCGACGATGCCGGCGATTATGATCGAAGCGGCGGCGAAGAATTGCATGGCGCACCCACTCGGCTTGACATTCAGCAGAGTCAGCTTTGCACGCCGCCCTGTCCGGAGCACGTGCCGCTATCATGCCGGCTGTAGCTGTACTCCCCATCGCGGCATGTTGCCGTGGCGCCGCGTGGCGGTTGTTCCTCCCTGACGCTTCCATGGGCGCGGAGGCGTTTCTCCGCTTCGGTTGACGTAGTAGCCGCAATCCAACCCCCGGTTACTGAGCTGCCGCGCCGCCTATTGTTGCCAGAAGCAACCCAAGGGCGGCGAGTGTCGCCAAAATGCGTCGTCGATGCGGCATTGCCTCCCTCTCGTATTTCGCGCGAGGGTAGCGCCGGCTGCCCAATCATTTCTCTCAACGCGCTCGCGCGATTAGAGCGAGGGGAGGTGGACCCGAGGATGAGCACGTTGATGGCGGTCCACAAAGCACTGACGGAAGCCGGCATCGAATTTCTCGCGGCCGACGTGAAGGGAGAAGGGGTGCGGCTCGCCCGCCCCTAATTTTTTGACGAGATGCCTTGTCGGCAAGCTGCTGTTGAGACCAGCCGAGAAGCGCGTGAGCGGCTCTGATCTGCCGAGAGGTGATCATGCCGATCACCATCGCCAGCCATTCGAAAACCGCCAGCAACAGCGCTATGATAAACCGTATTAGGTTTATATTCACCATTAACGCCTACTTGGCGCACACCGACCTTTGGGGGCTGCGATGCGCGAAGCCGGCTTCATATGCATTGCTCTGGTAGCAATCGCGGCTGGCGTCGTGCTACTGAAATTCGGCACACTCAGCCCATGCGGGATCGTGCGCGACGAAATTCGACAGGAGGCGATGCGCCAAGGTGGAATTGGAGCTGCGATTGTGGCCGTGCTTCCGGACTCGGCGATAGACGCGATTGCCGCAGCCCAACATGTCCAGCTCACACCGGGTAGATGTATTTCGATGTTGCTCGGAAATCCCACCGTCCGGTAACGGAACGGAAAGCGGTTCGCATTGCCGCAGCTCGGCAAGCTGAACAGCAGCAAAAAGCTGCACAGGCGGCAGCACAGCGAGCGCGGCAGGCGCAGCAAGCCGCGCAACAGAGCCTGAGGGAACACATCAATCAGGTTCTATCGGACAACGCAGGTATTGAGTTCTGCGGTTGCCGAGCGCGTTCGCCAGTTGGAGAGGATCGAACAAAGGTATCGAGATATCACCGCGGCGATGAGAAACGGTCTGGAAAGGGAACGCACTTTCTATTCACCTGCTCCCGGACAAACTGGCGCCACGCGGGTGCAATTTTCGGTTCAGCTAATCCAGATGGGGCTGCAAGCGAGCAACCTCCACATGCAGGTGACAACTCTCCGGAACAACCATCAGTATTGGGCCAACAATTTCTTGCCGCTCCTCCATGCGACCTCGGCCATTTGCAGCGGTGGCAGCTCCCTCGGAGTGTCATTTCAGGTCGAAACTGACCTTGCCTCGGGTTGTAAGTCCGTTTTGGAGGGTGCCGCACAGGCTGAGAAGAAAATCCGACAAGATTTCGAAGCCTACGCTCAGGAGCGAGAAGTTTGGCATCAGGAGAAAGCGGAGCAAGACCGGATCGTCAGAGCGGCACAGATGGCTGCAAGTGCCAGCCTGTAGTTAAGCCCGCCTCGCTCTAAATTTGAAGGCGCGCCAGCGCGGGGCCGCTTCGACCGGGCGCCTTCGGGAATTTGCAGGAGGCCAGCAACATTTGAAGCCGATACGCGGACGATCTGCACCGGGGAACAGTATGGATTGGCGCTGCCCAACAGCGCAGGCCAGCGCGGAGAAGGCCGCAATGAATGCCGCCCCCAATGTCGCTGCGCACGGGGGTCATCCGCTACCCGCCGCGCCGATGCTCGGCGCCTCAACCCCGGCGAGCTTCGCTAAGGCCGGAAAATGTCGCGGGTGTGGCGTTCGCCGCCCCTGCTTGATGAGGGTAGCATAACTCCAGGACACCGCAAGGGAGCGCCGAATATCGGCGGTGCGGAGCGAGGTAAGGCGCGGCTCTATCGCAGCCGAATACCAGCGATCGAAGGCGACCCGATCCGCGGCGTGATGGGCTGCCCATTCGCGTCGTGCGGCATTGGCGGCGCGAAGGGTTTCGGAACGGTCGGTTGATCCCGCAGACAATTCACGCATCGCTGCGATCCGCCCCGAGGCCGTAGAAAAGGCGGCTGTACAAGCGGTCGAACAGAAACGGCGTTGCTTCCGCGTCAGCGCTCGGCCGCATTCGAAACACGCCTGCGGTACGGGGTTGTCGCGCAAGCCGCCGCGCAGTGCCGGCAGGCTACTCAAGTCCCGCCCGGTGGGCACCGGCAACAGTCGAGGTAAGGGCGCCAGTTGCCGCGCGCCTCGCTTCCGCGGCCCGGCGACAGCGGCAGCGATCCGCGGCAGATCGTCAGCGCCGGGTTTGTCGGCGGGAAGGTCAACCGTACCGGCGAACGCCTGCGCCAGCCATGCCGCTACCCGCTCGCACGCCGGCCGCCACAGCGCGGCCATATGTGCAAGGTGCGCCGTGAGCGGATGGGTAAGCCGAACCTCACCTTCTGCGGTTTCGTGGAAATCACGATTGGCGAAAGCCGTCGCTGCCAGGAACGAGAGACACCATGCGTCGATATACGGACGGACTGCCTCTTGCGCATCCAGCGCCAGCGAGGGGCGGCCGTCCTCATCGGCATGAAATAGTCCAATCCCTGCGTCGAGTCCGACCGCGTACAAGGCAACGGTCATCTCGATTTTTGCGATCCCTAGCAGGAAATTGAGAATCGCGTTGCCGGCCGTAGTCGCCCGCCGCGGCTTACCGGTCAACGCCGACACCCGGCTTCCGAATGTATGCCATGCCGCGGCTCGGCCGGGCCGCCATCGTCCCTTATGATCGAGCCGCTGCGGGTTGTCGCGGGCGAACCGCACCGGCACCGTTGCCCACTCGCGCCAGTAAATCGAGGCCGCCTTCGCTTCGATCGCCAGCACCTTTGGGCCGGCCGCCTCGCGAGCGATGTCCGCAGTGAGGCCGGCGATGGCCGCGCTCGCCTCCGCCCGCCCTAGCAGCCGGGCAACCTCAGCTTGGCCGGCCAGCTTGACGCGCAGGATTTCGCGCGTGATGGCGACCGCTGTTTGTGGAATGACTCCGCTGCATATGAGCGTTTGCACCCGGCGCAGCGCCGGCCGGTCGGGTCGTCGCGATCCGGAAGCAATGATGACGCTCCCATCCCAATCGACTTGAGAGAACGCAACACCCGTGTCGCGCAGCCATCGGTGCGCGTCGAAGGTGATGAAGCCGCCGGCCTGCCCGGTGACGATGATATGTCGCAGCCTTCGCGAGGCTTCCGCCCGCGTCAGCGCGAGCGGCGGGGTTTCCTTCGGGCCGTCGCGGATGACCAGCTTGTTGCCGTCGACGCGGATCGCCGGGCCGGTGCCGCTCACGACAACCACGCCATTCTTAATGACGGTGTAGTTCGTGTCATCGGCGTGCATGAGGGAGCCTCCGGTTTTCCGTTTGGCTCGGGTGGACGATGCAGCGATTGAACAGAATGCCCGCAGTCGGGACGGTCTGTCCGTCTAAGAGCGGGCAACGACCCGGTTGACGCCTCTGAGGTTTGGGAACACGTATCAGCAGGGTCACGGTGCGCTCCTATCGCATCGTTGATCAAGTGCCGGGGCAGGCGTTCCAGCGCCTGCTCCGGTGCGCCCCTTTGCGGAGCAAATTCAATACTATACCAATTCGACGGCGATTAAAATCAATCCCGATCCGAGCGGCTCGAATTTGAACCGAGTGATCAGATCAAGACGCTGCTGACGCTTGCGCCTGTAGTTCGTCGAGCCGGGGCTGGATGCGGCGAACCGTCGATGAAGCAAGCGGCTGATCGCCACGCTGCTCCCATTTCCTGACCGCGATCTCGCTGACTCCGAGTGCAGCGGCTAAATCGGTTTGCCGCATCCGGAGTGCTTTGCGAATCCTGGCTATATCGCTGCCGAGCAGCGGCGCCGGCTCGGCCCGACCAAGGCGGGCCATCGTTAACCCGAGAAGGGCATGAACGGCGGCTGGCGGCAGAGACGCTTTGCCACGCTCCCAGTCGGACACAGCCGCGCGGGAGACGCCGCACATTTCGGCAATCTCAGCCTGCGAGATTCCGAGGCTTTCCCGCAGTGTCCGAAAGCCCTCCGCGGCAACCGGCGCTGCCGCTAAAAAGCGCAAAAATCCCAATGCTTCCGGCGGCGGAGCCTCGCTTTTGCCGCTCGCCTGCCCGAGGGCTATCCCTGCCTGCATGGCCTCGTTGAGCAGAGGTAGTAGACCATCTTCGGCGGTTTTGGCGGTTTTGGCGGCTTTGGCCGCAAGCCTAACGGCCTTCGAGAGGTCGCCGGATTTGAGGGCTGAGGTGGCGTCCAAGGCCTGGCGCTTGGTGTTCATGCGCCTCTTATAGCACTGATTCTGTTTGAAAAGAAGGCATGCTCCCGATATTTCTTGCGGCATTTTTCCGCACATGATATCGGTCGCCCAGTCCATACAACCACGGCGGCTGCCGCGGAGGGGGGAACTTCATGGTGAACGCTTTACCATGGCGGGCGGAGCGAGGCAATGCCGAGGTCCCGCGGTGGGAGCGCGGCCAATGACTGCCGCGTATGCGCGGCTCGCTGTGGCGCTCGATGCCGACGAATTCCGACCGCGGTTCGATCCGATTTTGTTCTCGCCGGACCCGGACTTTTTCGTTTTAGGCTCGCGCCCGCGCTGGCGGGAGGCTCGCCATTTTCATGTGGCGGCACGCCATGGCTGAGCGGCGCCCGCGACGCAATCCGTACCGGCCCGGCACTCCTTCCTACGAGCGGCAGCACCGGGCCGAGCTGAGCAGGCGCCGAGCGCTCGCCGAAGCGCGAGCGGCCCGTGCGAAAAATCCCGAGGCGCGCCGCCGGGCGCAGCGGCGGGCAGCGGCAGCGCGGCGCGGCATCCGGGCAATTGAAACACGGGAAGAGTTCCGGGTCGCGCTCAGCGACCGCGACCGCAGCCTGTTCAACGCGCTGTCGATCAACGAACAAGATCGGTTCCGGGCAGCGGTTCAACGCTATCCCGACTACGTGCCGCCGAGCGCTCCCGATCCCTTCGCCGAGTGGCCGTTTTATCGCGGCTCGCTGTGGCGCCTCTACTACTCGACACGCGCCGGCATCCGTCGCAGGGCGGCAGCATGACAACCTTACCATCCGACGCTGCGGCTGCGGTCGAGTACGTCCGCGAGAGGATCAAGGCGCTGGGGCCGGAATATGCGCTGGAGGTCGAAGCGCGGCGCGAGCAAGAACGCCGCCGCAAGCGCGACGCTCGCCAGCGACAAACTCCCGAACAGTTCGGACGCGAACGCGAGCGAAAGCGGGAAGCACGCGCCAACGGGGAACTCCGCCCGTTCCTGGCAATAGACGGAGAAGGCGGCGGAACGGACTATCTCGGGCGGCAGCATTATTTATTGATGGTCGCCGCGGACGCATCGGGAGAGACAAAGCACATTCGTCACAATAAGGGCAAAGCGTTGTCCATTGTAGATTGTTTTGAATTTCTGCTGAGCCTTCCCAAAGAACCTATTCTCGTAGGATATGGTATTGGTTACGACGCAACCCAAATCCTGCGGGGTATTCCTGGCCAAAAGCTGCGGGAAATCATCAATCCACGACAGGGCAAGAACGGGCCGATCCCGGTATTCTGGAGAGAATACGCGATCACCTATCAGCAAGGACAATACCTGCGCGTCGCTCGGATCGATCGGAGCGGGCCGAAGCCGAGGGTCTTGAAAGGATCAAGCCGAACGGTTTATGAAACGCTTGGGTTTTTTCAATGCACTTTCGTGAAAGCTATTACGGATTGGAACATCGGTAATGAGGCCGAGCGCGCTATCATTAAGGCGAATAAGGATATCAGGAACGAATTTACCGAATTAACCGACCAGATGATTGAATATTGCACTTTGGAATGCCGTTATCTCGCTGTGCTCATGACCGAATTCCGCGAGGTATGCTATGCCGCCGGAATTCGCCCGGAACGATGGGCCGGAGCTGGTTGGCTTGCTGCAGCAATGCTCAAACAACACGGTGCGTTGAAGCGGCCATTGACTGCCAGAGAACAGCGGGAGGCGGCGGAAAGTAAGCCTTCCAACAATCCGTCGCCGCGCCGGCCCGAGCGAGATCGTGAATTAGAAATCGCCGCGAACCTTGCGTACTATGGCGGGCGCTTCGAGGTTTCGCGGATCGGTTTCCTCACCGGTCCCTTGTTCGAAAACGATCTCAAAAGCGCCTATCCCGCGGGAATGCTGCAAATGCCATGCCCGCAACATACGCGATGGGTTCACAGCCGACGTCGGCGGTTGCCGACCAACGGCGAACTTTATCTTGCCAAGGTGACGTTCTCGCATCCGCCCGATAGCTTGTGGTGCGGCTTTCCTTTTCGGCAGAAGGGCGGCTTGTTCTGGCCGTTGCGCGGAACCGGGTGGTATTGGTCACCGGAAATCGAAGCGGCTTGCCAGCACCTGCAAGCTGACATCATCACCGTTCACGATGTTTGGATCGCCAAGCGCTGCTGCGATTGCCGGCCGTATGACTGGATCACCGAGGTTTACGTGGAACGGCAACGATTGGGCGCCTCGACCAAAGGCTATCCCCTCAAGCTCGCGCTGAACTCACTTTACGGCAAACGCGCCCAGCGCAGCGGACACGGGCCTTATCACGACGTGGTAGAGGCCGGCTTGATCACCGCAATAACGCGAGCGCGGATCATGGAAGCAGTCGGGCAAGACCCCGAGGCGGTGGTGATGATCGCAACCGATGCTGTGTTCAGCACCCGACCCCTCGCGCTCGATATCGGTAAGGGGCTGGGGCAATGGGAATTGAAGCAATGGCCCGATCTCTTTATCGCTCAGCCCGGAGTGTATTTTTCACCGACCTTGCTGCGTCATTCGGATGACTCGGCTTCTGAATTGACCGATCGTATCAAATCGCGCGGTGTCAAACGTTCTGTGATTGGTAAGGCAGCCCCGCAATTTATTCGAACGTTCGAGGAATGGTTCGAGCTTTTATGCCGACCTGGCGCCAAAGAACTCCTTCTGAAAGAACGGAAGCTCCCCTCGGTTCCTGTAACCATCCCTGTATTTTACGGGAACCGGCTGGCACTTGCCCGCGGCAAGTCCTGGCTTGCAGGTCAATGGAAGGACGAAACACGCCACGAAACCTTTGAATGGGATAGCAAGCGGCACCGGATGCGTGTTGTCGTCAATGACGATGGAAGTCTGACCACGTCTCCCCGCGTCGGGTCTCTCTTTGCCGAAAGTGAAGGATATAAACCGGCTGATTTCGACAAGCTTATCACGGTGATTAATGACAGCGGCGAATTGGAGCTGATGGGCGAAGACGTTTGGCTTGAAGGTATGCCCGATCATATCGATTTTTTACCGCATGAAGAATGACTCATGGCCGGTAACATCAACAAAGTAATCCTGATCGGTAACCTCGGACACGATCCCGAGATGCGGGCGACACAGGCGGGCGGCGTTGTCATTTCATTTAACCTCGTGACATCGGAGAGTTGGCACGATCGGACTAGCGGCGAGCGGCGCGAGCGTGCCGAATGGCATCACATCACTATCTTTAGCGAACAGCTCGCCGAAGTCGCCTTCAGATATCTGCGCAAAGGCTCCAAAGTATACATCGAGGGGCAGCTACGGACCCGCCAATGGAAGGATCAGGAAGGCCCGCAGCGCAGCGCAACCGAGATCGTGCTGTCGCAGCACCGCGGCAAGCTTGTCATGCTCGACGGTCGGCGAGACGATGCCAGCGCGGCTTAGCTCAGCGGTGGCGGCGCCGCCGCGGCCGATCTCGACGACGACGACGTTCCGTTTTGACCCGCTCCGGATGGCCGATAAGGTCACTTCTGGAAAGTCGGCAGACTGGCGCGGCGGATAACGCGGGATTCTGGAAAGTCAGCGAGGATGTGTTGCAGCGAATGCCGCACCAGCGGCTGCGACGGTATTTAGAGGATTGGCTCGGCAGTAGTTATCCATCCAAGCCCAGACGGGCAGCCGCATCAACGCCATTCAGGGGGTTCAGAGGGTTATCCCCTCCTGCCTCATAGCCAACTCCGGAGAGGAAGCCCAAAATCCACTGTTCGGCAAAGTCTGCCTGCCCTCGACGCCGCAACGCTGTCCAGCCTCCCGCATGAAATGGTTCCGGCGCCGATCAGATTATAGTTACCCGGCTGCGCTGCTTCCGATGACGTGATCAGCAAAGCGGTGGTTAAGATCGCCATGACTAGGACAACGGACACCCTACGCGTCGCGCCAGTCGTCGCCAAATCTCTAATTATTTGGCTTGCCGGAATGGGGATCAATCCCGCGGCCTTCGCGCATTTTGGATTCTATTTTTACGTCAGTCACTTGGCGCAAATGGCGGCCTGCTACTGTTGCTATCTCTAGGTCAAAAAACGCCAAATTAACACCCATATCTGAAAGCTGACTGTGATAACACACGCCATCGTAATCCTCTGTCTTGAATAATTCTGCTAAATTCTGTGTCGGTACGTAGTCTACGTGGTCATCGCTGTGTGTTACTGGTTCAGAGAATGCCTTATCTATATGCGTCCACACGTTTTTTATTACAGCTTCGTCTGAAGGGGGTTCCGGCTCGCCCGCAACAATCTCTCCCGTAGCTGATGTCATAAGAGGGTAGAGCGTATTCAGAAAGACATCATGGGGGTCTTCATCATGATATTTTAAACATTCTACTATTTTCACGTTACGACATAGAGTAAATTTGCCAATTGAAACAAGTTCTCCCTTCCATGGCCTTACTTCCGCCACAGCGGTATCAGGAGAAGTCGCGCCATAGAGACATGGAATGTCTTTTGGATTAGCTCCGCCTTCGGAGGCTTGATTGGTACGAGGTTTCATTCGTTCCGACGGATACGGAACTGCGTCGATAATGTCGACGTTGTCCATTGCGGTTGACCCCACACAGTATCCGCGCTGCGCGCGCCAAAACGTGTATCCCGCCGGACGAGTTATTATACGGTCTTTCACTGTGACGCGTACTGCCTCTAAAAAGGCCTGTTCTGACGGAGTCCTGATATATCTTCTGTGTTTCCGGACGGCGCGGGAGAATAACTGGTAATCCTGCCACGAATCGAAGGGGCGGCCCATCGTTTGCGTTTCCTCCTCAGCGTCCAAACGTGCGCGAGGTCAAGCTGTCAGCCTTGAAATCGTCCATGCGCTCACGTTGTAGCTGCGGCCGATGTCGGCAAGTGTCTCCTTGCCCTTTTCGCGCCGCGCCAAAGCCCTCGCGCTTCTGGTGCGGGGTAAGTTTCGGCCGCCGGCCGAGTTTGACACCGCGAGCCTTCGGCCGTGCCCGTCCTTCGCCGGTGCGCGTGCGGATCAATTCGCGCTCGAACTCGGCAAGGCCGCCAAGCACGGTGAGCATCAACCAGCCGTGCGGCGGTGTCGTGTTCGCCGATGCGTCGCCGAGCGAGTGGAAACCGGCTCCCTTGCCGGTGATCGCCGCGAGGGCATTGAGAAGATCGCGGGTCGAGCGCGCGAGCCGGTCGAGCCGCGTCACCATCAGCACGTCGCCGTCGTCGAGCCGGTCGAGCAATCGGAAGAGCTGCGCCCGGTCGGTCTTGGTTCCGCTCGCCACTTCGCGGGAAACTTTTTCAGCGCCGGCGACGGTCAACGCCGTGATCTGCGCGTCGACGCTTTGGCCGTCCGTCGATACCCGTGCATATCTGGTGAAAGACATGCGGATCGCCCACCAAAGCTTAGGATTTCTAACGGTTTTGGAACCTCCGCGAGGGGGTCCCTAAAGCGAAGTAGCACCATGCCGAAAACGACCGACCGTCAAAAACACCCATACCGGCAAATTTACCGGCGCAACCGGCTTACACTCGACGAGCAGAGGAAAGCCAACGAAGGCGCAGTAGCCTTCGGGATCTTCTGTATCGTGATCGGAGTCGTCGCGTTGATCTTTTCCTTGATGACCGGGATTAAGTTCCGGTGAGGCGCCTTATGAAAATCATTCGAATGCGGAGGACAAAGCCCCCCTGTCAATAACCACGGCTTGGCAAACCCATCTAAAGTTTTCCCACAGAGTGCCGCGGTCAACATTGAAGAATCGAAGTTGCTCAGAGCCGACCCAAGCCGGGGTCCAATGCCGCGTTGCTGGCTAAGTTCGTGCTCGGAAAGCCGATGACCGGAAAACGGTTCGCCCGAACCGCCTCAGCGACCGCGAGCGCGGCCAAGTCTAGCCGATAGGTTTGTTTATACTGTTACCATAGCCGTGCGTCCCGTCTTTTGCTCCCTGTGCAGCGTCAAAGCCCACTCAAATCAAAGGACCGCTTCGGACACGTCAACTTGAACGTAATCCCCGCTTTGAGTATCAGGGGTATAAAAGACGCGCCAGGGTCGAGTCGACCGGTCTACCTCTCCGATCACCCAGCCTTTACCTGTGCATCCATAGTTCAATCGCATTCCGGCAACGACGCCCGTGGCACCGGTTACGAAGCCGCAGATCGCACCATTGGCTAATCGGAGCGCCCACGGGCTTTGTCCTGACTGTCCGTAATGCGCGGGCAATGCCTTGTCGAGGTCGATCACCAGTACCGCTTTTCTAAACGGATCGGATGGGCAGGCCACCTGGGTCTTTGCGGGATTGCTAAAACATGGGTCGTGGATGAAGTTTCCAGTCATGCACCGCCATGCGTCCGGCCGAGTTGAGGCAAGCGATGAAGTCCAACACGAGCCGTGGACCGGTAGGCTAGCGGTAAATCCCGATCGAAGGCGTCCGTCGATTCCATAAGGCGCGTAGAGCACAACGCGCGTGGCGACACTTGCTGCCAAAGCCGCCGGAACGATCGCGAGCACGGCCACGATCATCATGGCTTGCATGGATGTTTTAGGCATAGCGCTCATCTGATCCAAACAACTCTGGATTTATTGTATTGGTCGGGCGTTTCCGTAAACGTCGATTAACTCGACTTGATCAACGTGCTGACAAAAGATCGGTCCATTTGGCAAATGAGCATATGCCTGCATAGCCTTCATTTTGCATTCTTGAAGGCTCGCGGCCTTGTCCACTTCAACTCGTAAATTAGAGCCGTTGACCATTAAGATTGCCATGACTACCCACTCGCCCATTTATCCCTCCCTGGCTTCGGCTCTTTATAGTTAATCCGATATTCGCCAGAATTGCCGGCAACGTCGTGGCCAAAGTCGTGCCTTTGAATGGCTCAGGCAATGGTAAATCGGGGCATCGCCAAGCTGTGATCGACCCGGCGGTTGCTGCGTGCCGCACCCCACCGAGGTGTCCGGGTGCGTCACGAAACAGCACACCCCCACCCATCCATTTCCCCCGAGCGCCAGCGCGGCCCAGCAAGCGCAGCGAGCGGGCGACCGACCTATCTGAGGCCGGGCGCGGCCGGAAACGCCTCAGCGACCGCCAGCGAAGCCCGCGAGGCCACGGAACGGCGGGGACGAGCTACCCGAGTCCAGGCCGGGCCGGAAACCGCCTCAGCGAGCGCCCGCTGGGGTGCACGGGCGCCGGCCGAGCTAACCAAGGCCGGGGCGAGCTGGAACTGCCTCAGCGAGCACCAGCGCGGCCCGACGAGCGCAGCGGGGCTGGCCGGGACACCGGAGGCCGGGCAGTGACAATACGGTAGACAAAGCCGATTTGGGAGCGACACGTCAATTAGTTTTGTTGACCACCGCACCACTCTACCCTGCCGTTCGGACGGACGTGCTCCCAGGGGGTCAGCTATGAGACCGCGAACCTCACCGCCGCCTACCGCTACAACCTGACGACGCTGCTGCGCCGCGGCGTTTACGGGACGCCGATCGGCAGCCATTCGAGCGGCGCCCAATTCGCGCGCTTCGGCCCGAATGACCCGTCGTTGTTCCGCTACAGCTATCCGGCAAACCTGATCGGTTCGACGATCTTTGTGAAGCTCTTATCGTTCAACACCTTCGGCCAGGCCCTGCAGAGCCTCGCCGAGGTCGGCGCCGTCACCTACACGCTGACCGGCGCCGGCGCCGCGGCGATGGTGGTCGCGGCCTCCTATAGCGGGCCGACCACGCCGTCACAGGTCGTGCAGCGTTATGTTTTCGGCCAGGCGACGACCTTTCCGGCCGGGCTCAGCGGCAGCCAGGGCGCTGCGGGGACCGCGGCGACGGGGACGGCGACCTACTCGATCGAAAAGAACGGCAGCGCCGTCGGGACGATGGCGTTCGCGGCCAGCGCGACGACCGCGAGCTTTACGATGTCGGCGGCGACCGCCTTCGCGATCGGCGACGTGCTGACGATCGTCGCGCCGGCGTCGCCCGACGCGACGCTCGCCTCGGTGTTCTGGAGCCTCGTCGGGAGTGCACCGCCATGATGCTGCGCTCGGCTGCCCTCGTCTGCGCCCTGCTGCTTGCCGGCCTCGGCTGCCCTCCCGCGCGGGCGCAGCTGATCAGCGCCAACGATTATTGGCGCTATCCGTCGGCCGCCAGCTACACCGCAGTGCCGAACGATTCGGGGTCAGTGTTTTCGGCCTACAACGCCGGCGGCACGCTGACGATCACATTACCGGCCAATGCAACGACATCCGGGGTTTTGCCATCGGGCTGGACGATCAAGGTCGTCAACGATAACGCCCACCAGGTAACGGTGCAGACCAACGCCACGGGCGGCGGGAATATCCTCTTTCCGAGCGGGCATTCCGTCACATCGGTCACCACCGCGGCCGGCAATTACGAAATGCTGGCCCTCGAATTCGACAATTCCGGCAATTTCCGGGTTGTCGGAGCGACGCCGGCAACTGCCTCGGCGATCGGCATCACGGGGAGCTTCTGCATCACCGGTCCTGGCAGCACGACCGCCGGTTATGTCGCATCGTGGGGCAGCACCAACGGGTGTGTGCTGGCGACCGGTTATCCGGTTGGCAATTCCGGCGCCAATACGGTGATGGAGACGGACTCAAGCGGCCATCTGTCGAGTTCGGTCATCGCCAATCTCGTGACCGGGCCGGGTAGCTCAACCGACGGTTATGTCGTGCGATGGAGCGGCACCGGCGGCACCGCGCTGGCGACGGGGACACCGATCGGCAATTCCGGGGCCAACACCATCCTTCAGACCGACAGCAGCGGTCATATCAGCGAGACGGTGCTCTACATCGATACCAGTCTCGGCGGTCATGCCGTCTGCTGGAACGGCGGCAATTTCTACACAAGCACTGCATGCTGACGCACGCCGACCTTGCATGGACCTTGACCTGCACGCGGTGACGTCACCTGGGGCAAACGCAACGCAGAATGCGGCGCCGGATGCCTCCGGCGGACTATCGGCTTGGCTCGGCGCGATGATTCACCCGCACTTTACGCCTGACATCAATCTCGGCCATCTGCTGCAGGCGCTCGTTGTCGTCACCACGGTCGGGGGCGGGATCGTCGGCGGATATCTGAGCTTGCGCCGCGAACTGGATGTGCAGCGCGCCGAGTTCGAGGTGGCGCTGGCCGGGCACGAGGCGCGCCTCACTTTTGCCGAGCGCGTCCTCGACGAGCGCCGCACCGAAGATCACCAGTTTCAGGCCGAGATGCGGGCCGCGCTCGACCGCGTCATGCAGGCGATCGCCGATCTGCGCACCGAGCTCGTCCAGAAGCAGGACCGGAAATAGCCATGGCTGTCTATGAGCTCCCCGCAATCGTCTTCGACGGCGTCATCGACGTGTCGCACCACAATGGCGCGATCGACTGGCCGGCGGTGGCTGATGCCGGTATCGCGCTCGCCTTCATCAAGGCGACGCAGGGTGCGGGCTTCGTCGATCCGGCCTTCGAGCGGAACCGGCGCGCCGCCATCAGTGCCGGGGTGCTGGTCGTGCCCTATCACTTTCTCGATACATCAGACCCCGACCGGCAGGCCGCGCATTTCCTCGCCGCGACGGATCTCGCAGCCGCGCAGCCGGCGATGCTCGATTGGGAAACCGCGGCGACGGTCGCGGCCATGGTCACGATCGGCCGGGCCGTCGCCGACCGCACCGCGCGCGATCCCGTCGGCTACTACGGGTTCGCGCAGCTGCAAGAAGCCGAGCCCGGATCTGTCGCGCTGGCCGCTGATGCTGCCGGAATATCCGCGCGGCATGAGTTCGGGGAATTACGCCAGCCTGGTCCAGCAGCCCGCCGCGTCTGCCGCCGGGCCGTCCGGCCGCGTGGAACGGCGGGTCACGGCCCTATGATTTTCACCAATACACCCCGACCGGGCGGGTCGCCGGCATCGCGACCCCGGTCGACCGCTCGGTCTGGGTCGGGACGCTTGCCGATCTCCGGGCGTGGTTCGCCACCGGCGCGCTGCCGGCGGCAATAGCCGGGGCCGCGCCGGCCGGCTGACGCCGCTCGCCTCGCTTCCCGTCCGAGCCGCCCGCGGGCGGCTTTTTTTGCGTTCCGATGAGGAAAATCCGAATGAATACCGTCGCTTATCTCGGGGCGCGCATGAAGGAGGCATCGAGCTGGGGCGGCGCTGCCGCCTTTGTCCTCGCTGCCCTGCATCTCAGCGCGAGCCCCGATGTCGTCAATGCCGCCCTCAGTGTCGTCGCGGCGATCGGCGGCCTGATCGCCATCCTGGTGCCAGAGGGCGCCGCTTCTCAACCGAAAGGGTCAAACTGATGCGCAAGATGCGGATTGCTTTTCCGATAACCGCCGTTGTCGCGCTCGCCGGCTGTCAGGCCGTGCAGGATCTGACGACGGTCGGCGACGCACAGACCGCGGTCGGTAAGACCGGGACGGCGGTCGCGACGATCAGCTCGTCGAGCAGCTCGATCCTGACCAAGGCGCAGGCCGCCGCCTGCGCCGGCCAGGCGCTCGCCAACACGCTGACCGACATGCTGACTTCGACGGGCCACACCGCGGCCGCCGCCGATTCCGCCGATGTATCCGCGGCCTTGGGCGACGGCTGCACCTGGACCCTGCCGGTGCTGTGATGCTGCGCGCTATCTGCCTCCTCGCGGCGGCCGCGCCGGCGCTGCTCGGTTGCGCCGCGGCGCCGGCGGTGCTGAGCGGACTCGGCGCGGCGGCCTCGGTCTATAGCGTCGCCGACAAGATCACCACGGCCGCCCAGCCCTTCATCGCGACCGGTTGCAGCGAATACGAAAAGCGCAAGGCGGCGGCGGACGCCGTGACCGGCGCCGGCCTGGTGGCGAGTACGGCCAGCGCCAAGGTGACCGCGATCGAGAGCTTCGGCGACGCCGCCTGCGGGTCTGGCTCTGGGCCGTCCTCGGGCGACCCGCTGACGACGGCGATCTGGCTGGGGCAACTCGCCGGCCAGATCACCACGCTGACGACCCCAGCCCAATAGGGCGGGCTTGATGGGACCAAGCTAGCGCAACACTTACGCGATGTCTAAAATCATGCCCTCGGCAGAGGATTTCTGGAGCCGAGAATACTCGGTATTCGGGCGCAGATGGGACCAGCGCGAGCCGCGCGGGCCTTGAACGCTGCCACCGCTCTATCACATTTCTGATGATTGCCTGTTGACAGCCGAGGCAAGGTTCGTCAGCATGCCTGTGTACTGTTGCTGTACACAACCATCTACTTATAGAGTTGCTGTACGAGGCAACATCTTTTCTAGGTGTTGGCTGGGGAGGGACGATTCGTCATTTTTACCGTTTGCTTACGGTCATCAAGCGACACTTGGAGTTTCGGGGGAAACGGAATGAGGATGGGGGTGCGAGCCGTTGTAACGGCATTGATGGGTGTGTTGTGATGAGCGAACATGGACGGGCCGAACAATACGAAATGGCGATACGCCATTTTCAGGCCCACTTACGGCCCGCTAAGGACGGAACTTTCAGTTTGGACGTGTCTGATGGCTGGAGTCAGTATGTCGATCCTGTCGTCTTCGCTGATCTAACTCGATCGCTCGAAGAGACTAACAAGAAGATTAGAAGCGGAGAAATCAAAGCTTCGGACGTGAAATCGATCCCAAAAAACTAACCTGCCTCTTCAAAAGGGGTCGGCGTCGGGGGGAGACGGATGGCGACCGCGCAGCTCACGTGGTTTGGCGCCACAATTGAGTTTGATGATCCTGAAATAATGCAAATCGCGACGCTCCTGAATACGGGGTCCGCGATGAGCGGTGTCGTAGCGGCGGTATCCGCCTTGATTCCCGCTGCTTTCCCAGCTACTGCGGCGGCCGCCGCAGTAGCTGCCCTATATCGCCTCGGCTCGACGCTACTTACTCAATGCAACTCACGGCGTAATGGTATAGAGTTAGTCGTGCTGTGGGTGGGAGTCCCTTACTGCAGGGGCAAGTGACTGATCCCATCTGCGCCCGAATACCGAGAATACTCCGTATGCTATAGCGAGCTTGGGTCAGGCACGCGTCACGTTGCGCGGGAGGCCGACGATATGACCGATCTGTATTATTTTGATCCGGCATCTGAGCAGGAAGTGAAAAGAGCACTTGAGGAGTTCTGTGACCGCGCTGTCCTGATAATTGAGCATGTCTTCCATCGGCCCTACGATGTACAACAATCCTTTCGTGATTGGTTCCGCGATTTGGTGAGAGAATACGATAAACCGGCAGCGCTGCTCCACGAAGACCCGTTGGTCATGGCCGCTCAATACACAGGGGTGGATGCGAACGCAGCTATGACTGGCGTAATGGGCCGCGAATATCACCAGCTTGCACAAAAGCATCGATGGTAGTGGCGCTCGGCGAATAAGCCGCCGCCGCACGCCTTCGCCGCTACCAGGGGCGCAATTGGCTCAAATCTCGCGGGCAGCCAGGAACCAGTTGGCTCCGGCGCCCGCAAGAAAGCACCGGCAAAAAAGCGGCCTCAACGCTGATCCGTCTTTCTTGGGCGCAACTTCCCACAGATTGAACTGACCCCCGGTCATTGATGGAGCGCACCACCCGCGTTAGTGATGCGTCGTGGAGCCGAAGGCGGATGTTGGGGCCTGTTCCGTCCTGCTGTGCCGGACGCCCCGAGACTTCCTACGCCTAACGGCGGGGAAGGTATTGATGCATCCGCCGCTACAGCCCAACCAGCCGAGTGCTTTCGGCCCACAGCCTTTCGCCCAGTTCGTCGTCGAGCGCGGTCGGGTCGGGCTCGGCGATCCGTTTGCCGATCACGTAGGCGCCGTGGAACGGCGCCGGGTCGGGGGTCGTTGCCAGGAACAGCGAGGTCGCGGCGCCCTTCTCCGGCGTCACCAGAAACGGCTTGACGAGGCGCCAGCCGAACCCGGCGATGCCGCCGCGCGCGGTCGCCGATCGCGGTCGCGACAACCCCGGGGTGGAGGCACGCCGCGACCACCCCGCTGCCTTCGAGCCGCCGCGCCAAGGCGCGGGTGAACAGGATGTTGCACAGCTTGGAGCGGCCATAGGCCTTGAGCGGGCTCCAATCCTCGCGTCCCGCGAGTGCCGCGAGATCGAGCCGCGCGCCGCGATGCGCCTGCGAGGCGACCGTCACGATCCGCGCGGGCGCCGAGGCGCGCAGCCGGTCGAGCAAGAGATTGGTCAACAGGAACGGCGCCAGGTGGTTGACCGCAAAGGTCAGCTCGTAACCGTCCGCCGACAGCTGAAACCGCGGTGAGATCAGCCCGGCATTGTTGACGAGGAGATCGAGCCGGCCGTGCGTCGCGAGGACCTGCTCGGCGAGGCGGCGCACCGCGGCGAGGCTGGCGAAATCGGCAAGTTCCGCTTCGACCGAGGTCGCGCCCGAGCGCTCGGCCACCATCCGGCGGGCCCGCTCGAGGCGCGCGCCGTCGCGGCCCGTCATCACCACCCGGAACCCGGCGCGGATCAGCCCTAGCGCGGTGTAGAGCCCGATCCCGGCGCTCGCGCCGGTAACGAGGGCGACCCGTTCCCCCTCCGCCATCCGCCGGGCTTATACGTCGTCGAGCCCGTAGGACCAGCGCCGGCAGAGCTGATGCGCGATCGCCACCGGCCCCGGCACCGAGATCTGGGTCGGGTCGTCGGGACCCGTCGCGGCGCGCGCGACCATGGCGCGGATCTCCTCGCGCGTCGAACCAGCGCGCCTCGGCCAGCTCCTCGGGATCGACGGTGATCTCCTCGGTCAAACCCTCGCACAAAAATCCCATCATCAGGCTCGACGGAAACGGCCAGGGCTGGCAGGCGAGATAGCGCACCCGCCCGACCCGCACCCCCGATTCCTCGTGGACTTCGCGCCGGACGCATTCTTCGAGGGTCTCGCCCGGCTCCATGAACCCGGCGAGGCACGAGAAGCGGTTGCCCGGGCGGCGGCGGTTGCGGCCGAGGAGGGCGCGCTCGCCGCGGACGGCGAGCATGATCGTCACCGGGTCGGAGCGCGGGTAATGCGAGGCCTTGCATTCGGGGCAGCGCCGCACCCAGCCGGCCGATGCGACCCGGGTCGGCGAGCCGCACTGCGCGCAAAAGCGGTGGCGGGCGTGCCAATCGACCAGCGAGCGCGCCTCCGCCGAGGATCGCCGCCTCGCCTGTGGGCAGCAGCGGCGCGAGGGTGCGGGCATCGAACGGCTCGCCCGTCGTCGGAACAGCGCGCTGTCGGCGCCGCTGGCATCGACCGCGAAGTACGGGCGCTCGTCGTCGAGACCGAGAAAGACCAGCGTCGCGCCGCGCTCGATCAGATCGCGCCAGGGCGCGACCGGCTGCCAATCGAGGACCGGCGACTCGGAACCGCGGGTCAACGGACGCAGGTCGCGCAACGGCAGGATGCGCGCCGCCGGATCGTCGAGCAGCGAGCGGATCCAGGCGGTGTCGCGGCGGCGCTCGCTGGCGCGGTCGAGCGGGTTGCCGGCAAAGCAGTAGATTTCTTCCATCTATCTCTTCTCGTTCTTCTCGGCGGCGTATTCGGCCTTCGAGCGGGTCAGCTTTTCCGGATGGACGATGGTCTTGTTCACCGCGTTGCGGGCGGCGCCGAGATTGGGAAACTCGCTGTCGAGCCCGTCGCGCTGCAGCACATAGAGGGCCGAGATCGGCTTGCGGCTCACTTGGTCGGCGGTGGTGCGTTTGACGATCGTCCAATGAACCCGGCGGGTCCCGGCCTCCTCCTCGACATCGTCGAAGCCGCGATCGACGACCGAGTCGAACGAATAGAGGCTGCGCTCGACGCGTCGCGGCGCCGCGTCGCGACCGCGTCCCGGCGGCCGGTCGTGCCGCCCATCGCGTCGATCGGAGCGCGGCCCTTCACTGCGGCGGTTGTGCGGAGCCGAGCTCGAGCCCGTCCGATCGGGCATGCCCGCTTCGCGCGGGCGGCGCTCGCCGGTATCCCCGGCCGCCGCACCCGGTGGCGTTGCATGTCGCCGGCGGCGGTTGCGAGACCGCGTCGGCCGGCTGCCGGGCCCGGCGCCCGGCGCTTCGTGACTCTGGCTTACCGCGGGTTCGCCCGGCGTCTGCATCGGTCGAGATCCGGCCAGCGGCACGGCCCGTCGCCGGCGGCGCGGACGCAAGCCGCGGCTGCCCGGAACTACCCCCTCAGGGGGTGTACCAGCGCTCGCGGCGGCCGGCGTCGCGCTGTCGCTTGCGAGCGGCTCTGCGGCGCTGTCCGGCGTGCCGTCGGTGCTTGGCGAAGGGGCCGCGACATGCGGCCGACGATGGCGGCGTCGACGATTGCGCAGCCGCAGGATCGGCCGCGGCGCCGCCGCATCCTCCGGGCGGGCTTCGGCGCCGGCCTCGCCGTCGCCGGCGGGCGCCGGCGGCGCGCTTGCTTCAGGCTGTGCCGGACCAGCGGCGGTCTCGCCGGAAACCGTCGCCTCGATCGGCTTGCGCCGGCGTCGCCGGCGCCGCCGCCGCGGCGCGCTGTCATGCGCGCGGGCTTCCGGCGCTTGCTCATCCGACGCGGCCGCACCGGGATCGGTCCCGCCTGCGGGCAGGGTTCCCACGCTTCCGGGCGATGCTTCGGGAGCGTCGGGAAGCGGCGACGGATTGCTCGGCTCGCGCGGTTCGCTCGCGCCGCCGGGGGTGGATTCGGTCGAGTCCACGGCCGTCCCTCGATTGCCGTGCGTTGCCGGCTCAGCGACGCCGGCAGATCAGCTTACCTCGCCAACCCTATCGTCCGCCAGAAATCAAGGGAAGCGCGGGCCGGTCGCGGCGTCAGGCGGCGGTGTGCGGCATCGCCCGGCTGGCCGCGCTCGCCACCGCCTTTAAGGAGGCAGTGACGATGTCGCTGTCCATGCCGACCCCGTAGAGCGTTGCGTCGACGCCCTCGGGGCCGGTGCTGCGGATCTGGACATAGGCGGCGGCCTGCGCGTCGGCGCCGGCGGCGACCGCGTTCTCGTGGTAATCGAGCACGGTCAGCGCGATGCCGCAATCGCGGTTGAGCGCGTCGACAAAGGCCGCGATCGGCCCGTTGCCGATGCCCTCGATGCGCCGCTCGGCGCCCCGTTCCTCGATCGTCGCGACGATGCGCCGCTCGCCGGCGCGCGGCTCGGGCAAGACGCTGTAGTCGATCGAGACGAACGCCGCCGCGGCCGAGATAGGTCGCCTCGAACAGCGCCCAGATGTCGGCGCTGGTCAATTCCTTGCCGGTGCGGTCGGCGACCTCCTGGACGATCCGGCTGAACTCGACCTGCAGCCCGCGCGGCAGGTCGAGCCCGTGATCGGCCTTCAGGACAAAGGCGACCCCGCCCTTGCCCGACTGGCTGTTGACCCGGATCACCGCCTCATAGGTGCGGCCGAGATCCTTGGGGTCGACCGGCAGATAGGGCACCTCCCAGAGATCGTCGTTGCGCTTTGCGAGCGCCTCGAACCCCTTTTTGATCGCGTCCTGGTGCGAGCCCGAAAACGCCGTGTAGACCAGCTCCCCGGCATAGGGATGGCGCGGGTGGACCGGCAGCTGGGTGCAGTATTCGGCGGTCCGCACCACCCCCTCGATATCGTTGACGACGAGACCGGGATCGACCCCCTGGCTGAACAGATTGAGCGCGAGCGTGATCAAGTCGACATTGCCGGTGCGCTCGCCATTGCCAAACAGCGTGCCCTCGACCCGGTCCGCCCCGGCCTGGACGCCGAACTCGGTCGCGGCGACCGCGGTGCCGCGGTCGTTGTGCGGATGCAGGCTGAGAACCAGGCTGTCGCGGTCGCGGACATGACGGGCGAACCATTCGATCTGGTCGGCGTAGACGTTGGCCGTCGCCATCTCGACCGTGCCCGGCAGGTTGACGATCATCTTCTTCTCGGGCGTCGGGCGCCACACATCCATCACCGCCTCGCAGATCTCGACCGCGAAGTCGAGTTCGGTGCCGCTGAAGCTCTCCGGCGAATACTGGTAGGTGATCTCGGTCTCCGGCATCCGGGCGGCGAGGTCGCGGATCTGCCGGGCGCCGGTCACCGCGATATCGACGATGCCGGGCTTGTCGAGACCGAAGACGACGCGGCGCTGCAATTCCGAAGTTGAATTGTAGAGGTGAACGATCGCGCGCCTGGCGCCCTTGATCGCCGCGAAGGTCTTGTCGATCAGTTCGGCGCGCGACTGGGTCAGCACCTGGATCGTCACGTCCTCGGGGATCAGATCCTCTTCGATGATCTCGCGCACAAAGGCGAGATCGGTGTCCGAGGCCGCCGGGAACCCGACCTCGATCTCCTTGAAGCCGAGGCTTAACAGCAGATCGAACATGCGGCGCTTCTTCTCGGGCCCCATCGGCTCGACGAGCGCCTGGTTGCCGTCGCGCAGATCGACCGAGCACCAGATCGGCGCCTTCTCGATGACGCGCGCCGGCCATTGGCGGTCGGGCAGGTCGACGGGCGGAAACGCCCGGTATTTGTGGATCGGCATGACGGTCATAGCGGAACTCCCGGGTCGGACCGCCGGCCAATGTGAAGAGCTGGCGGTCGCTGCGATGGTCGCGATGGCACGGGCCGGCGGGCTCAAACCCCCCGGCCGGCGCTAAGTCGCCGCGGGCAAGCCGCTCGCAACGCGACGCAGCGGTAAATTCGAACCATCGAAGCCATGAAACTCACCAAGCGCAAAATGGGTCCCCGAGGGGACGAGTGAACGAGCGGAGGACGACGCCCTTCAGGACGTCGCCTTGGTAAGTCGCAGCTCGCCACGCGCTTTGGTCATGGTCTGTGCATATAACAAGCGCAGCCCGCAAAGTCAACGTGGGCTCGGCCGACTAGCGCCCCAGTTTTAACTGCTTGACCGCTAGAATCCCGAGGCGCAGGTTCCCTGACCGGAACAGAAGTCCACAGACCGCGTTGATTCTTAACGGTTGGCGGCAAGGATGGCGCGGCCGGTTCACCCGGACAAGGACATTGAGGCTGCCGTGAGCTTCGCCGAGTCCATGCAATGGCGCTATGTCGCGCCCGGGAACAGTGCCCACGCCTGGGGGCGGCTATTCTGTCCCGGCGGGCAGCCTGGGGATTGCAAGCTGTCGGTGTACTCGACGCCGCGCGACCCTCGCAACCATGCCCGCAGCATCGTCCGTCGAGTGAACGTTGCCCTCACAAGAGGAGCGGTCCATGAGCTACCTGTTCACGATCCAAGTTTCGGGGATCGATCTGAACCGGGATTATGAAGACCTCTTGCATGGGGCGGGCTGCGACGACGCGCTGATCGCGGTTGTTGACGACGTGGTGTATTTGGATTTTGCGCGGGAGGCGCCTTCCTTCGATCAGGCGGTGGAGTCAGCCAAACGCGATGTTGCGCGCGCCGGCGGTCAAGTCGTCCGCATCACGCCGACTCCGGAATAAGTGCCGGTTCGCCACTAGCAAATCGCCGCTGACGTGATCGGGCATCGATCAGCCCAAGCTCGCCATCCACTTGCTCAGAAAGTCTCGACCCAGGGGCGCAGCTCGATCTCCCACGCCCAGGCGCTGCGCTGCTGGCGGTGCAGCTGCAGGTAGGTCTCGGCGATCGCCTCGGGGAGGAGCAGCCCGTCGGGGCCGCGCTCGTTGGCGCGCGGGTCGCCCGCCTTCGCGATGCCGCCGTCGATGACGATATGGCCGACATGGATGTTGTGCGGCTGCAACTCGCGCGCGAGACTCTGCGCGAGGCCGCGCAGGGCGAACTTCCCCATCGCGAACGAGGAGGAGCGGGGATAGCCCTTGACGCTGGCGCTGGCGCCGGTGAAGAGGATCGTGCCATGGCCGTGGCGCAGCATCCGCGTTGCCGCCTGCCGGGCGACGAGAAAACCGCCAAAGGCGGTCACCTTGATGGCGCTCTCGACCGCCGCCGGATCGAGTTCGTGGACCGGCCCGCGCGCCCGCCCGCTCGCATTGTAGACGACGAGATCGAGCCGGTCCCCGCCGGCATCGACCGCGGCGAACAGCTTCTCGACCTCGTCCGCGCGGCTCGCATCGCAGGCAACCACGGCGGCCTTGGTTTCGCGCGCGAGCGCGCCGAGCTTCTGCGTGTCGCGCGCCGCCAGCACCACATCCATGCCCTCGCCGGCGCAGCGCCGGGCGAGCGCCGCGCTCAAACCCGCCCCCGCCCCGACGATCAATGCGCGTTCGCGTGTTGCCATTGCCAGTCCCCTGCCAATCCGATACTGCCAAACCGATGCCGCGCGGTCGCGACTTTGTTCGTTATCGCGCAAAAGCATCTCTCGACACCAGGGGTAAAGCCTCCCCAGCTGGCGGAGCTCGCATTGCGCGCGCGGCCGCGCCGCTCGGGTTTCCCGGTGCAAACCCCAAGATATGCCACTCAAATCGATCCGGCGCGCAACAAATTGTTAGACCGATCGCTGGCTTCCCCGATTTCCTGTTGTAGAACTTTGAGAATTGATAGACGATTTGATCGTCTACTCCCGAACAAAGAATAAGCCAGCATTATTATTTTCCAAATTCGCGAACTGTTGAATCGCGCATGACACCGAAAGGTCACCGCCTGACTTGGGCCTGGCACGGCATTTCATGCGCGTACAGGTTGACACGCCAGCGAGTAGCTGACTAGGATTGCACTGCGCTTCCCCTGTCCCACCCGGACGCCCCCCTGTCAATGATCCGGGACGGCAATCCAACCCGCAATCGCCCCTCCGTCCGCGAGAGACGGCGCATCCTGGGTGCTCACCGCGCCCGGCCAAATCCTGCCCACCACATGGAGACGTATGCGGATGAGGATGCGACGGACCATCGGGCTGTCTCTCGCGCTGCTGTTTGTGTCGGCGACCGCCATGGCCAAAGAAGCCGATGCGCGCCGGGACCATCCGGTGCCAAGCATCAAATCAAAGTCGGTCAAGGCCAACACGGCGGCCGGCAAACGCACCGGCAGGCAGCACCAGGTGCATAACAAGGTGGTCGCGCGCTCGCTGCCGCGGCACGCCTTGCCTGGGCGGCGGCAGGCCGCGCGGCTTCCGCCGCCCGACGAGTATATCGGCCCGCTGCAGGTGATCGGCCGGCGCGAAATAGGTGCCGCCGCCTGGTATGGCGGCCGCCATCTCGGACGGCGGACGGCGGACGGCGAGCGGCTCGACGCGGTTCACGCGACCGCCGCGCACCGCTCGTTGCCGCTGCATTCGCTGGTGCGGGTGACGAATTTGAGCAACGGCCATTCGGTGGTCGCCCGGATTAACGATCGGGGCCCGGTCAGCCATTCGCTGTTGATCGATGTCTCGCCGAAGGTGGCGGAGGTGCTTGACATGAAGCGTGCCGGCATCGTGACCGTAGCCGTCGAACCGGTCGCTCCGGCGCCGGACCCGCCACGTTAGCGGGTAAACCAAACCAACGGTTTCACATCTTGTCACCTTTTTGCCACTGTTGCCGAAAAACCACAATTGGCGCGAAAAACCGGCATTTAGCCCGGGCTCAATTGACTCCGAATCAGACGCTCGATTGTATTCTTCGAGGCGCGCCCGGCACCGGAACCGTATCGATCCGAAAATCCGAAAGTAGTTGGCAACTACACACTTGGTTCGGGTCTCTTTCCGGAGGCGGGGTGGAGCGGCTGGTGTCGGCCGAGAGCGTGCGACGTGGGGACCACGCGCGCCTCGCCCGGGGTTTGAATTGGGGGCAAAGTGTCTGAGACGACGAATGTCATACCCTTTCCGCTGATGGTTCGAAGGTGCGAGACGGCGGCGACGGGCGGATTTAGTGCGGGACCGGGCGATTATGAATTCACCGAGAAGGAGCTGGCCGCTCTGTGCCGCTGGTTCTCGGCGATGAAATATGCCTTTCCCGGAACCGAAGGGGTGATGATCGTCAGCCACCAAGAAGGCTACTCGGCGGTCGGTCTCTACAACCGCGCCGGCGGAGCGCCGAACTGCCTCATCGCAAAGCACGAGGCCGACGGGATCACCCGCTTCTTCTGGTCGACCGAGGGAGACCCGCCGCAGCTGCTCAACGACCTCTCCGAGATAACCGATGCCCATATCCGCGCGATCCAGCCGCCGCGCAACGAGAAGGGGTGGCTGGATCCGATCGGCTGGATGGGGGTCTATGCCGCGCGCATGATTGCGACGGCGGTACAAGTGGTTTGACTAGCCGCGAGCGACCCGGCAGGGTATTGCCGGTTGGGAACGGCTGAGCGCGGCCGCGTCCGGGCTTGTGCAGCGGGCGGATCTTCACTATCGCGAGCGAAACTCCAGACCGGCCGCGGCGGTCGGTCAGGCATTCTCTCGTGACAAATGCCGCCGCGGCGATCGGGTCAGAGGGGTCATCCTCAAACTCGCGCGACCAGAGTCGGGGGCGATGAAGGCAGTCGCCGTTATGAGCTTGCTCGCCAGCCTCGTGGCCGGCTGCTCGGCCCTGCCGACCGCAGGGCCGACCGCGAGCGAGGTCAGGGGCCAAGAGGTCGAGAACAACCAGACCCGTTTTGATCTGGTCGACATTGACGATAACGTGGTTTCGGCCCTGCTCGCCGAACCGCGCGAAAGCTTCCACGCGCGCTTCAAAAAATACGGCAAACCGCCACAACCAAAGATCGGTATCGGCGACTCTGTCGTTGTCTCGATCTGGGAAGCCGCGGGGGGCGG
This sequence comes from uncultured Alphaproteobacteria bacterium, assembly GCA_963842175.1. Lineage (GTDB taxonomy): Bacteria > Pseudomonadota > Alphaproteobacteria > ATCC43930 > CGMCC-115725 > DATARH01. The sequence goes on along the minus strand of CAWJFM010000023.1, from coordinate 1,398,435 downwards.
GCTGTTCAGCTCGTCGCCGACCGACCACGTGTCGGCGGGCTCGCGCAGCGTCACCATTCCGGAACAGGTCGTCGGCGGCGATGGTGGCATCAGCGTCCCATTCGCCGACCGCGTTCCGGTCGCCGGGCGTCTGCCCGTCGAGGTGCAGCGGACAATCGAGCAGCGCCTTGCCGAAAAAGCGATAGAGCCGCAGGTCATCGTGACGGTGACCAGGAGCCTGAGCAACAGCGTGACGGTCACCGGCGAGGTCGTCAACGGCGCACGGGTGCCGTTGACGCTGAAAGGCGATCGGCTGCTCGACCTGATCGCCGCGGTCGGCGGTTCAAAAGCCCCGGTGTACGAAACCTTCGTGCGGCTGTCGCGCGACGGCGTGACAGCGACCATTCCGATGGAAGCGCTGGTCGCGGACCCCGCCGAGAATATCTACGCCCAGCCGGGAGACGTCCTGACGCTGGTCCGCCTGCCGCAGTCCTTCACCGCGTTCGGGGCGACCGGAGCGAACGCGCAGATCCCGTTCACCTCGGAGAAGATGACGCTCGTCGAAGCGCTGGCCAAGGCCGGCGGGCTGCAGGACTTGCGGTCTGATCCGGCAGGGGTGTTCCTGTTCCGGTTCGAGCCGCCGAGAGTCGTCAATGCGCTCGGCCGACCGCAGCTGAATACCGGACCCGACGGCACCACGCCGGTTGTCTACCAGCTCGATCTGCGCGATGCCAAATCCTATTTCCTGGCGCAACGCTTTCCGATGGAGGACAAGGACATCATCTACGTTGCCAATGCCGACTTGAACGAACTGCAGAAGTTCTTCACCTTGCTGAATACGCTGACGGGGCCGGTCATTACCGGTGTTGTCGTGAAGCAGGCCGTACCCTGATCAGCCACTCGTCATGATTGCCCTCGACCTGTCACGCCTCTTGTCGCGCGCCGGGCGGGTGACGCCGACCGGGATCGATCGTGTCGAATTGGCCTATGCCGAGCATCTCGTCGCGAACGGCACCTCGACCTGCTTCACGGCGATGAGCGCGAGCGGCGGGCTGGGATTGCTGCCGCGCGGGGCGGCCGCACGATTTGTCGCCGCGATCGGTGCCGCGTGGCGCGGCGACCTCGACCCGGTGCGCCAAAGCCGGCTGGTCCGGCAGATCGCGCGCCAGGCTCGCATCGCGCTGCTTGCCAGCCGCGAGCGTTCGCTGACGGCGCAGCTGCGCAGCGGCAGGTCGCAGGCGGTTTATCTGTTGGTGTCTCACCATCACCTCGAAAAGCGCAGCCTTATCGCCCGGCTGAAAGAGCGCAGCAAAGCGCGCTTTGTCTGCCTGGTCCACGACCTCATTCCGATCGAGTTTCCCGAATACGCCAAGCCCGGCCAGGCGGAAAACCATCTCAAACGGATTGAAACCGCGGCCCAACAGGCCGATGCGCTGATCGTCAATTCGGCGGTAACGCGAAAGGCTTTGCAGCCCCACCTGGAGCGCGCCGGACGTGCCCCGCCGGTGCTCGTCGCGCCCTTCGGCGTCGATCTTCCGGGAGCTGCGAGCGACGGCGCTCCGCCGTTCGACCGGCCGTATTTCGTCTATATCAGCACGATAGAAGCGCGCAAGAACCATCTGCTGCTGCTCAACCTGTGGCGCCGATTGGCGACGGAGTTGGGCGACGGCGCGCCGTTATTGGTGCTGGTCGGCCAGCGCGGCTGGGAAACGGAAAACGTCGTCGACATGCTCGAGCGCTGTCCGGCGCTGCGCGGCGCGGTCATCGAGCACAATGCCATGGCCGATGCGGAGATGGTGCGGCTGCTGAAAGGCGCGTGCGCATTGCTGCTCCCCTCCTTTGCCGAGGGTTTTGGTTTCCCGCTGATCGAGGCGCTCGAGCTCGGTGTCCCCGCCCTGTGCAGCGACATCCCGGCATTGCGGGAGACCGGCGGGACGGTTCCGGATTTTATCGATCCGCTCGATGGGCCAGGCTGGCACTCGGCGATCCTCGATTACGCGGCACCAGGGTCGCCCCGGCGCGCGGCCCAGCTGGCGCGCCTCAGCGGCTGGGCCCCGCCGCGTTGGGATCATCACTTTGCCATTGTCGACCGCTTCATCGCGCAAGTGGCTGCCAGCGCTCCCTGCGCGTGAGTAACCTCCTAGCGCGACGCCGGCATCAAGCGTCCGAGGTGCCGTGCCACGGCCGCGAGATCGGTCGGCTCGGCGGCGACCGCACGGGCTTCCTCGAGCAAAATGCCGGCCGCGTCGCGGACCTGCTCTTCAGTGTGCTGCGCGGTCAGGAAAAAGCGCAGCCGGGCCGCGCGTTCGGGGACCGCCGGATAGAGGATCGGTTGGACATTGATGCCGCGGCGGAACAGCGCCTGCGAGAGCCGGGCGGCGCCGATCGAGCTGCCGGTGATGATCGGCACGATGGCGGCGCCGACCGACGCTCCAACATCGAGCCCGCCTTCGCGCGCGAGGCGCAGGAAGAGGGCGGATCTATCGTTGAGCCGGGACACCCGCTCCGGCTCGCGCTCCAGGATCTCGACGGCGGCGAGCGCCGCCGCGGCGTTCGCCGGCGTCATGCCGACCGAGAAGACAAAGCCCGGCGCCATCCGCTTCAAATAGTCGATCAAAGGCTGGCGACCGGCGATATACCCGCCGCAGGAAACCAGGCTTTTGCTGAGCGTCCCCATCCAGATGTCGACCTCGCCCGGGTCGATCCCGGCGCGGTCCGCCGAACCAAACCCGCGCGGCCCGAGCACCCCCAAAGCGTGCGCCTCGTCGACCATCAGCCAGGCCCGGTGGCGCCGCGCAATCGCGGCAAAGGCGGCGAGATCGGGGACGTCGCCATCCATGCTGTAATGCCCCTCGATAACCAGCAGCGCATGACCATGGCGTGGGCGCGCTTCGGCGAGGACCTTGTCGGCCGCCTCGGGATCGAGATGGCGAAACGGCACCCGTCGCGCGCCCGACAGCATTCCCCCCTGCACGATGCTGTTGTGGATCAGCGCATCATGCACGATCACATCGTTGCGGCCGAGCAAATGGCCGATCACCGTGACGTTGGTCGAATGCCCGCCGACCATGGCGATGCTGTCTTCGGCACCGTGGATTCGCGCCAGCGCGTGCTCCAGCTCGCGATGGATGGGGCGCTCGCCGGAAACCGGTCGGCTGGCCGAGACCGAGGTGCCATAGCGATCGATGGCCGCCTTTGCCGCGGCGGCGATGCGCGGGTCGCCGTTGAGGCCGATATAATTGTACGAAGCGAAATTGATATAGGCGCGCTCGCCGATGACGGTCTCGGCGCCGGCAATCCCCTGATGGACGCGGAAGAACGGATCGTCAATCCCGAGATAATCCGCCGCCTCCTCGATCATGCGGATTTCGCGGTAGGCTTCCAGCTCCGCGACATCGAGCCGGGCATCGCTCTCGGCGGCACCGGGGGTCGCCAGCCGCGCCGGCGCCGCAGCCATCCGCGTTGCGGCAGCCGAAGACAGTTTCTCGATCAGCCGAGCCTTGGCCTGCGCTGACAATCCGAAGAGATTGCGACCGGCCGCCACCAGATCACTCCGCCGCTGCCGAGTTGACCTCGACCGGATCAAACGTGTTTGCGGCATCCGCCACGGCGGTCAGCCGCTCGGCGTCGGTCACCTCGTAACGCTCGGCCAGGCTCAATAATTCGGCCGAGTGCGGGCGTGCGGAAACCGCGCTCGCCAGACGCACGGCAATAGAGGCAACGCTCGTGCCTTCGGCGAGCGACATCAGCGGCAGATCGATGCGCAACCGGCTTTCGAGGGCGAGGCGCAGCTCGACCGCCATCAGCGAATCCATTCCCATCTCGGATAACGGTCGCAGCGGATCAATCCCCGCAGCCGGCAGCCGCAGAATATTCGCCGCCTCTTCCGCGACGGCGGTCTTGAGCAGCGCCAGGGCGGCTTCGGCGTCGAGCCCGGCGAGCCGCTCGATCAGCGAATCATCGCCCGGCGAAGAGCCGGCGTCGGCGCGGATTTCCGCGAAAAGCGGCGAAGCAAGGATGGGCAGAAACCGCCGTGCCTCGCTCCAGCTGGTCTCGGCCAGCGCAGCTGCCGGCAAACCGCTGTCGACGATCGCCGGGAGCCCGGCCAGAGCCTGGCTCGACGGCATCGGTTTGGCGCCAAGCCGGCGGGCCAGCGCGTCGCGCGCCTCCGGCCGTTCGGCGAGATATCCGGTATCCTCGATCGGTCCCCAGGCGATCGCGAGCGCCGGCTTGCCGCGGGCCCGCCGCTGCCGCGCCATCGCCTCGAGAGCCAGGTTGGCCGCGACATAGACCCCTTGTCCCGGCGCGCCGAGCAACGTCGTCGCCGAGGAAAACAGCAGGAACAGTTCGATCGGATCCTCGCGGGTCAGCCGATCGAGCGCAAGCGCACCGCCGAGCTTGGGGCGCAGGATGCCGGCGATGTTCGATCCGTCGAGTTCGGCCGCCAGCGCGTCGCCAATCGCCGATGCCGCATGAACGACACCGCGCAGCGGCGGCTGGACGCGGCGAATTTCGTCGAGAACGGCCGCGAGCGCGGCCGGATCGGCGACGTCGCCGGCATAGATGCGCACCTCGGCGCCCAGCGTGCTGCAGCTCGGCCGCACGCTCGGCCGCCCCCGGCGTTGCGGCGCCCCGCCGACCGAGCAGCGCGATCGATCCCGCGCCGTGCTGGACCAGCCAGCGGGCCGCCGCAAAGCCGAACCCGGAGATGCCGCCGGTGACGAGATAGGTGCCGTCACGGCGCAACGTCATTTCCGGCGCCTGACGCAGCCGGACGCCGGCATTGGCGTTGGGCACCAGCACCAGCTTGCCGATATGGCCCGACGCCTGCATCAGGCGGAACGCATCGCCGATCGCGCCGAACCCAAAGGTGCGATGCGCGAGCGGCCGGATCGCGCCCTCGCTCAACGCTGCGGAAACCTCGCTCAGCAGCGCTCGCGCGAGATCCGGCCGCTGGATCGGCAGCTGGTCGACATCGATCGCGAAATAGGAAATGTTCTGCCGCAGCGGCCGCAGGTGAATGCGCCGGTTGAGATAGAAATCGCGCTTGCCGAGTTCGAGAAAGCGGCCGAACGGCTTCAGCACGCTGAGGCTCTGCTCCATTGCCTCGCCGCTCAGCGAATTGAGCACGACATCGACGCCGGAGCCGCCGCTGATGGCGCGCACCGCATCGGCGAAGCCGAGATCGCGCGAATCGACAACATAATCGGCCCCGGCCAGGCGCAGGAAAGCCCGTTTGACCTCGGACCCGGCAGTCGCGATCACCACCGCGCCGCGATGCTTGGCGTACTGGATCGCGGCGAGCCCGACGCCCCCGGCCGCGGCATGGATCAGGACCAGTTCGTCGGGCATCAGCTTTGCCAATGTGCCGAGCGCGTAAACCGCGGTGACAAACACCACAGGAATTGTCGCTGCCGCGGCGAAACTCGTTTCGAGCGGGATGCGGATGACGGCATGGGCGGCCGTCGTTACCTGCGTGCTCAACGCGGCAGGCGCGAACCCGGCCACGCGATCGCCGACCGCCAGATCCGCGACCCCGGCGCCGACGGCACGGACGATCCCGGCGCATTCGAGGCCGAAGGTCGGGCCGGCGAAGCCATCGGTCAGCGCCTCTTCGGGCAGCAGACCCATCGCCCACATGATGTCGCGGAAATTGAGCCCGACCGCGTGAACATCGATCGCGACCTCGCCCGGTCCGGCGGGGCGCGGCGCGGCTAACTGCCATCCCAGCGAGTCGAGCCCGCCTTGCTGCTCGCTCGCCAACGCGACGGTATCCGTAGCGGCTGCCCAGCGCGGCGGCAGACCGCGGCGCAGCCGGAGCAGATGGCGCCCCGCATCGGTCCATACGATCTCGGTTTCCGCTGTCGCCGCCGCCAGCTCGCTTGCGATCCGCTCGGCCCGTTCCGCCCAACTCATCGTCGGGGCCAGGTCGACCAGACGCAATGACAGCCGCGGGATCTCGTTCATCAGAACCCGCCCAAAGCCCCACAGCGCGGCGCCAACCAGGCCGCTCTCGTCGCCGTCGACGGATTGCTGCGCGCCGCAGGTAACCAGCCAAAGCGGGATCTGCCGCTGCGCGGCAGCGCCGGCGACCCGCGCCACCTGCGAGATCAGTTGTGCCGCTTGCTCAACCGCGTCCTCGCCCGCCTCGACGATGATCAGGGCGATCTCGCTGTCATTCCCGGGCTCGGCCACCTCGCTCTCCGGCATCGCGGCGAACCCGGCGGCATCGATCGCGCTCACCTGGTGGCCAGCCCGCGCCAAGCGCTCGCGCAAGACCGCGCCGCCGTCGCCGGCCGCGATCAAGCTGATCGAATAGGGGCCTGCGGGTTCCGCCGCCGGAGCGTCGGCTTCTGACTGCGCCCGGCCCCACACGACCGAACTTGGCCATGGCCCGGCCGCCAGCGCGGCCGTGCCGAGGCTGGAAAATCCATTGATGGCGAGCTCGCTGCGCCAATCCTCGCTCGAACGCAGCGGCGAGGCCGCCGCGCTGTCGTTGCCGCCCTGCCACCATCCGGCATAGCGCCCGAACACAAGATCCCACAGTGGGTTGGGTGCCGGTTCGACGGCGATGAAGAGGCCGCCCGGGGCGAGCAGGTCGCGCAATTGCGAGAGGGCCGTGGTATCGAACTGGAGTCGGGCACAGGCGTGAACCGACAGGATTACGTCAAAGCGATCGTCGCCGAGATCGTCCGCCACCTCGCGCGGCGACCAACAGCCCGCGCTGGCGCCGGCGACCGCGGACACGATGAAGGCGAGCCGGGCGGCCTGCTCCGGATCGGGATTGGTGGCTCGGTAGGCGAGCGCCACGCCGGATTGCGCCAGATGCTCGAGAAGCCGGCGGGTTGCGCCGCCATCGGCGCCGACTTCGAGCACCCGCAACCGCCGGCCTTTCGGCCATCGCGCCGCGATCTTCCCGAGCACCGCGCACACCAGATCGATCCCGGCGGCGCTGACCGGGGATCCGTGCAGCAGATGCTCGATCATCGGAACAGGCGATGCGTCGGCCTGTCGGGGCCCATCGGCCAGCAGACGCGGCATCTCCTCAGCCAATGCCGCAACCAAGGCGAGCTCGGCGACCAGTTTAGGTGCCTCGGCAAGCAGCAACCGCCAGACCTCGGCGATGTCGGGAAGATCGTTGGCCTCGGCAAGCCGCCACACCCGCCCCGCTTCAGAGGCGGCGCCAAAGCGGGTCAATAAGCGCAGCAGGTATTCAAACAGCACCCCGGAATCCGGGGCGATCGCACCGGCCTCGATGACCTCCTCGATCGTGAACGGCACATCCGGGTCGATCACGGTCACGACCGATTGCAGCGCGACCGATGCAATCAGCGCATCGAGCAGCAAGGCGTGTTCGTCATCCCGGTCGGCGGGATTTGCCGGCAAGTTGACGAGCGGCCCGACAATCTCGGTAATCTGCCCGAGCACGGCAGGGCTGGCGAGTTCGACCAGCGGTGCCGGCACCAGATCAATGCGCAGCGCGCTTTCCTCTGGGGCAACCCGGCGGGTGAGCTCGACCCGCCGGAACCAGCAATCGGTGAGTTCGCCAACAATCTCGCCGGCCTCGTCGAACAGGGCGATATTGGCCGAAGCGGATCGCGTGCCCAGGCGGGTCACCCGAAGCCGAGCGCGACAGGCCGGTCGCCCGAACGGCGCGGCAATGCGCACCCTCCCGAAGCGCCAGGGCAGAAAACTGACGCCTTCCAGGTCGGCGCGTCGATCGGCAATCAGCGCGAGCAACGCCTGCAATGCGCCATCCACCAGTGCGGGGTGGATCAGGTAGCGGTCGAGCGGCTCGTCGATAACCGACGAATCGAGGTGCGCCAGCGCCTCATCGGCCCCCAGCAACTCGATGCGCGCGACGGTGCGAAACTGGCTCCCGTAATTGAGCCCGAGCTGGGCGGCGAGGCGATAGAGGGTCGCGGCGTCAACCTCGCCGCGAGCGGGTTTGCGCTCGGTGAACAGCGGCGCCACCTGGCGGTCTCCGGCCGTCGCAAGACGTGCGACCGCATGCAGGGTCAGCGGCTCGTCCGCAAGGCGCGGGCGGCTGCTCAGCTCCCAATCGCCATCCTCTCCAGCGACGACAGTGCGGATTTCGCGGGACCTCCCCTTGTCGAAGGGCAGGGGCCGGCGCAACTCGACATCGACGACCTCGACGGCGCGCGCATCCGGGCGGCGCAGCCACGCGGCGGCGAGCGCCATCTCGAGGACTGCGGTGGCGGGCAGCACCGGCACGCCCTCGATCGCATGATCGGCCAGCCACGGGAGCAGCTCCGGATCGAGGTGATTGAGCCAGGACTGCACCGGCCCTTGTTGGCGAAAGCCGAGCAGCGGATGGTCGAAGGACGGGTCCACCGGATTGGTGCTCTCAACCGTCCGCTCGAACCAGAAGCGCTCCTTCTGCCAGGGATAAAGCGGTAGTCCGCGCAGATCGACCGGTCCGTCAAACCGCTCGGCCCCGATAATGTCATAGCCGGCAACGTGGCAACGGGCCGCGATTCCCGGAAACGGGTCCCCGCTCCCGTGCTTGCGGGCCAATGTGGCCAGGACCCGGCCCTGACCCTCCGCCGCGCGCAGCGCGTCGTGCAGATAGGCCTGAAGCACCGGGTTCGCGCCGATCTCGACAAAGATCCGGAAACCGGCGTCGACGAGGCCGGCCATCCCATCGCTGAAGCGCACGGGGCTGCGGATGTTGCGCCACCAGTACTCGGCGTCGAGCTGCCCGGCCGCGACCTGATCGCCGGTGACGGTCGAGATGAGCAAGGCGTGCGGCGCACTGGACGACAGGCCGGCGAGATCGGCGAGCAGATCATCGCGGATGGGCTCCATTGCCGCAGAATGGAAAGCGAAGTCGAGATCGAGGGCGCGACAGGCAAGGCCGCGGCGCCGCGCTTCGGCCGCCAACCGGTTGATCGCCTCCTCGGGGCCGGAGAGCGTTACCGATTGCGTGGCGTTGATGGCACCGACCTCGAGCGGACTGCCGAGTTCGCTGAGCAGTTCGCGGGCGGCCGCACCGCCCAGCGCCAGCGCCGCCATGCGGCCGTCGCCCCGCGTCCGCTCCTGCTGACGGCTGCGCGCCACGACGACGCGTGCGGCGTCGGCCAGCGACAGGGCGCCCGCGGCCCATGCCGCCGCGATCTCGCCGACGCTGTGACCGATATGGCCCGCGGCCGCGACCCCCAAGACCCCGCAGGACGGTGACGATCCCGACCTGAATCGCGAAGAGCAGCGGCTGAGCGATATCGGCGTGCACCAATTGCTCGGCCTCGACGCCGCGTTCGATCATCTCGGCAACCGACCAGCCGAGCATCCTGCGCAACGCACCGTCTGCCTGTGTGATCGCCTCGCGGAAGGTGGGGCTCGCGTGATAGGCGTCCCGGCTCATCCCCGGACATTGCGCGCCGTTTCCGGAGAATACGAACGCAACCTTGCCGTCGCGCACGGCCGTGCCGGCAATGATCGCGAGATTGTCGGCACCGGCGATGAAATCGCCGAGCGCGGCGATGGTTGCGGCCCGGTCCTCGCCGAGCGCGACGAGGCGCTGCGGATGCTGATCGCGGCGCCGCGCGCCGGCACGCAGCAAGGCCGGGGCGCGTTCCGCGGGCGCCGCGGTGAGCACCTCATGCCAACTCTGCGCCAGCGCGCGAAGCGAGGCTTCCGTTCGCGCCGAGATGATCAATGGCGGCAACGGGCCGTCAGCCGGCGGTGCCGCCTCCGAACGCAGCGGTGGCGCGGTCAGCACAGCGTGCCCGTTGGTGCCGCCGAAGCCGAACGAGTTGACCCCGGCGCAGCTTGCGGCCCCGATCGTCTCGACGGAGCGGACGAGCCGCAGGTTGAGCGCGTCGAAGGGGATGTTTGGGTTCGGTGTCTCGCAATGCAGCGTTGGCGGCACGCTGCCGCGCTCGAGCGCCAGCGTCGCCTTGATCAGCCCAGCCATCCCCGAGGCCGGCTCCAAATGCCCGATATTGGTCTTGACCGAGCCGATCGGCAGCGGCTCGCCGCGCGCTTGGCCGAGCGCGCGCCCAACGGCGGCGGCCTCGATCGGGTCGCCGGCCGGCGTACCGGTGCCGTGCATCTCGAAAAACGCCAGATCGTCGGGGGTGACGCCGGCGCGTGCATAAACCGTGCGGATGAGGGCGCTCTGCGCCGCCTCGCTCGGCAGCGACAACCCGATGGTGCGGCCGTCGGAATTGACGCCGGTGCCGAGGATCACCGCGCGAATGCGATCGCCGTCGGCCACCGCCTGGCGCAGCGGCTTGAGGATTATGGCGCCGCCGCCTTCGCCGCGCACGTAACCGTCGGCGCGCTCGTCGAAGGCAAAGCAGCGGCCGAGGCGCGACAGCATCGAGGCGCGGCAGAAGCCGAGAAACGGATAGGGCGCCAGCAAGAGGTTGATGCCGCCGACGATCGCGCTGGCGATGCGTTCGCTCGCGAATCGCCTCGCACGCGTGGTGCAGGGCCACCAGAGAGGACGAGCAGGCGGTGTCGACGGTCAGGCTTGGGCCGCGCAAGTCGAAGACATAGGAGATGCGATTGGCGAGGATGCTGAGCGTCCCGCCGGTCATGAAATAGGAATCGCCGCTCGCCGGGTCGCCGAGGCGCAGATCGCGGTAGTCGGTGGCGGATGCGCCGATATACACCCCGGTGGCGCTGCCCGCGAGCTTGCTCGCCGGGATGCCGGCATCCTCGGCGGCGTGCCAAACCAACTCGAGCAGCATTCTTTGCTGCGGGTCCATCTGCGCCGCTTCGCGCGGCGAGATCCCGAAAAAGGCCGGCTCGAACAGATCGACATCGTTGAGCAGGCCGGCCGACCAGGTATAGCTCTTCGCCGGCTCGCCGCGAGTGGGGTGATAGTAGAAGCGGGTCGACCAGCGGCTCGCATCGACCTGCGAGATCGCATCGGTCCCCGAGGCGAGCAGCTCCCAGTACGCTTCCAGGCTGGATGCTCCCGGAAAGCGGCAGGAGGCGCCAACGATCGCGATCGACCCGTCACTCATAGCGCTGAGGCAAATTCAATTCCGTGGCGAGGAAAGTCGGTGACGGCTGGCCGCGCGGCCTCCCCTTCATTACACACCCCAAACCGCAAAGACCAGTTGTGACGTTGTTTCGGCCGACAGTCCTCCGCTGTCAAGCAACCGCGCTGGCCTATCTGATCGAGACCATGCCGGCGGGCTCTGCCGGGATCGCTCCAGACCGGGTCGTCTCCCAGCGTCGCGGCAATGCCGCGGGCGCCTGAACGCCCACCCAAGGCTTGCGGCGGGCATTTTCAGCCCTGTTCTCTATAGGCACGGTAGCGGCCTCCGATCCCCAACCCATTGCCCCCCGACTCTCGTCACCACTCGCCCCATCATCGGCCCGGCGGTCACCTCATGCCGCCCGATTCCGTGCTCGGTTTTCTCGTGCGATGTGACCCTATAGCAACGCCTGACGAACCCAATCGAAAAACATTCGCGAAAAACATTCGCATTGAGATCAATCATTAACAGCACAGGCGCGGAGGTTAACGGAGCCTGCCCCTGAATTCAACCATGGCTTTACCCGGACATGCCCCGAGCCGAGCCGCCGCGGCCCATCGCATCGCCGCACCCGATCGGTCGGCTGGGCGCGACGATGCGGCGCGAGGGATGGCGCGCCGGCTCGCCCAATACCACATAGGTCGGCGCTACGGCATCGGCGTTGGTTGCGCGGTTCGATCGCCCGCTCGCATATGGACTGGCAAAAGGGATCGCAGCATGCATCGGCCGGATATTGCACGAAACCCGGACAAGCGGCAAAGCGCGGCCGGATGGCTGCGGATCGCTGTCGCCGCGGCCGGGATGGCCGTGTTCGCGATCGCGCTGGGTCTGCCACAGAATGGGCGCGCCGAGGAACGTGGGCGCGGCTGGCATGGCGATATCGCGCGTTTTCACGACCGCGATTTCGGCCGCTGGCGCGGCGGCGCCTGGCGGCAGGGATGGCACGGCGGACACTTTGGCTGGTGGTGGGTCGTCCCCGGCTTTGGCTGGTATTATTACGCGGCGCCGATATACCCCTACCCCGACCCCTACCTCCCGCCGGGCGGGGCGCCGCCCGTCCCTGCCGCTACCTATTGGTATTATTGCGCCAACCCGCCGGGCTACTACCCCTACGTGCCGCAATGCTACGGACCGTGGCAGCCGGTTGCGGCGCGCTAGACAGGATCGCGGGCGTGCGTCCGTTCAGAAGAACCGCCGCAGATTGGCGCGGATGCGCTCGAGCACGGGGATGTCCGGCTGCGGCACGACAAAGCGCTCGCCGGTGATCGTCTCGAAGACGCTGACATAGATCCGCGCGGCCTGCGCGATGATGTCGCGCGGGATCGGCGGGATCGGGTCGCGATAGGGATCGCAGCGCGCCGCGACCCAGCGCCGCACGAAATCCTTGTCGAAACTGTCGGGTGCCTCCCCGGCCGCGAACCGGCCGGGATAGCTCTCGGCGAACCAATAGCGGCTGCTGTCGGGGGTGTGGATCTCGTCGGCGAATAGGATTTGGCCGTCGCCGTCGAGCCCGAATTCGTATTTGGTGTCGACCAGGATCAGGCCGCGCTCCGCCGCGATCTCGCGGCCGCGCGCGAACAGCGCCAGCGCCTTCTGCGACACCTCGCGCCATTGCGCCGCGGTCAAGAGGCCGCGGTCGAGGATCTCGGCCGGCGTGACCGGCTCGTCATGCTCGCCGTCCTTCGCCTTGGTGGTCGGGGTGATGATGGTCTGCGGCAATTTCTCGTTCTCGCGCATGCCGTCGGGGAAGGGCAGCCCGTAGATGTCGCGATGCCCGGCCTTGTACATCGACCACACCGAGGTCGCCGTCGTGCCGGCGAGATAGTCGCGCACCACGATCTCGATCGGCAGGATGTCGAGGCGGCGGCACAACAGCACGTTCGGATCGGGATAGTCGATCACGTGGTTCGGGCAGAGGTCGGCGGTATGGTCGAACCAGAACCGCGCGATCTGCGTCAAGACCTGCCCCTTGAACGGGATCGCCGCGATGTTGATGTCGAAGGCGCTGAGCCGGTCGGTCGCGATGATGAGGCGCCGCCCATCCGGCAGATCGTAATTGTCGCGCACCTTGCCGCGGTAATGGTTGGGCAATTCGGGGATCGTCGCATCCTCGAGGACGCGGTCGAGATGGCGGGCGAGAAAATCCGGATCGACCATGAGGGAGGCTCGTCAAGGAGAGGTAGGAGATGCGTGATATAGGGCGCGGGAGTGAGGCAGGAAATGGCTAAATCTGCGCGAGGGAATGAGCGCGCCGGCGCGCGTCCGTTGGCCGAACAAGCCGGCGGTCCGACGAATCGCCTGCTGGTGATCGGCAAGGACTGCGCCGTTCGTTTGAAGGAGCCCTACCGCTCGATCGACCACGGCGAATTGCTCTACGACGACCGCGGGTTGCCGCGATGATCTTCAACGCTTAGGCTTGGACGGTATAGGGTGGCAGCCATGCTCAAGATCGAAATCGAACGCGAAGAGGACGGGAGGTGGATCGGCGAGGTGCCAGATTTGCCCGGGGTCATGGCCTATGGCGCCAGCGAGGCCGAAGCCCGGATCAAGGTGACCGCGCTCGCGCTTCGGGTGATCGCCGATCGGCTCGAACATGGCGAGCCGGTGCCATTCAAACCGAGCGATCTTTTTGCGGCAGCATGAGGAGTTGGTCGGCCGGCGCTGGGGCGAGGCTAGAGGCGGCGGGTCGCGGTCATCCCTCGGGCACCCCGGCCCTCCGCAAACCCTCACGCAAACGCTCGGCCATCTCCCCGGTAAACGGCAGGTTCTCAATCATCCAGGTCAGTGAGAATCCCGGCCGGAGGCGGAGCAGCGTGTCGCGCGCCTCCGCCGCTGCGGTCAGATCCCCCTCCATCGCCAGCGCCGCGGTCAGATAATAGTATCCCGGGAGGTATCCGGGACTTTTCTCGATCATGTTGCGCGCCCAGGTGACGCATTCCGGGTAACGCCCGGCGTCGAAATGGACGTTCGCCATCGCCATCGAGGCATAGACGCCCACAGGCCGTTCGCGCGGGCTCAGCCGCAGCGCGTGCTCGGCGCTGCCGACGGCCTCTTGGTGTGCCCTGTGGTTGGCGAATGTATTTGCGAGAAGGGCGTGAGCCGCCGCGAAGTTCGGGTTCAACTCCAACGCGCGGCGCAAGGCACGCACGGCCTCAGCGAAGCGACGCAATCGCAGTTGCAACATGCCCAGTGCGAAGTGTGCCCAGGGGTCGCGGTCGTCGAGGGCGAGTGCGGTCTGCGTTTCCGTGCTGATTTCGGGCACGACCGTTCGCAGGTCGCCCGACCACGCCGGGCGGCGCAACAATGCCCAGGCTAAGAGGCTATGCGCTCTTCCGTAGCCCGGCGCGATCGCGATGGCGCGGCGGCATAAGGCTTCGGCCTCGGTATTTTCGTCGCGCGTGCCCTGGCCAATGAGGGACAGCGCGCGGATCACGCACTCCCAGGCGTCGAGGCTGTCGGGCGCCTTCGTCTGGCTGCGAACCTGCTCGGCCGCATAGAGTTCCGGCTCAATCGCCGCCACCACGCGCTCGGTTATCTCGTCCTGCACCGCGAAAATGTCGGCGAGGTCGCGGTCGTAGCGCTCGGCCCAGACGTGGTTGCCGGTTGCGGCCTCGACCAATTGCGCGGTGACGCGGATGCGGTTGCCGGATTTGCGCACGCTGCCTTCGAGCACATAACGCACGCCCAGCTCGCGCCCAACCTGCTTCACGTCGACCGCGCGGCCTTTGTAGGTGAAGGTGCTGTTGCGCGCGATGACGAAAAACCAGCGAATGCGGGAGAGCGCGGTGATGATCTCCTCGACCATGCCGTCGGCGAAATATTCCTGCTCGGGATCGCCGCTGATGTTCTGGAACGGCAGCACCGCGATCGACGGCTTGTCGGGGAGCGGTAGGGCGGCGGGTTCGGGCATCGGCTTTGTCTCCGCCAGCACGCGAAAGACGTGGACCGGCTGGGCGATGTTCTTCAATGCCTGCTCGCCGAGGTCCTCGACCGGGAAATCAAGCTTGCCGCGGGTCTGCGTCAAGCACCGTGCGCTCGATGCAGATGCCGCCCGGTTCGGCCAGTCGCTTCAAGCCGCGACGCGATGTTGACGCCGTCGCCGAAAATGTCGCCGCCATCGATGATGATGTCGCCGAGATTGACCCCGATGCGCCATTGGATGCGCGTCGTCGGCGCGCTCCGGCCATCGCCGCCTGCCATACGACCGCGCAGCGCAGCGCATCGACGACGCTGGCGAATTCGACCAGCAACCCGTCGCCGGTGGTCTTGACGATGCGGCCGTGGTGCGCGGCGATCGCCGGGTCGATCAGCTCGGCGCGCAGCGCCTTCAGCCGCGCGAGCGTCCCTTCCTCATCCGCGCCCATCAGCCGCGAATAGCCCGCGACATCGGCGGCGAGGATCGCGGCGAGCTTGCGTTGAACTTGTGTAGGATCGGCCATGAGGCTCCCTTGTGGGGGTACTATAGCCCGGCACGGCCGATTCGGAACCGCCGCGTCATGCATCTGCCGCGGAAGGAGTGCTATACTCGGGACGTGGCCCGGCCCACCGGGTCCGGCTTCAGAAACATCGTTCGGGAGGGCACATCATGGCGAAATATATGATCACGGCCTCTTACAGCGCCGACGGGTTGAAAGGGCTGCAAAAGGACAAGGCCTCGGGGCGGCGCGATGCCGTCCGCCAGGCGCTCGAAAGCGTCGGCGGCAAGCTCGAATGCGCCTATTACGCACTCGGCGAATACGATGTCGTGATCATCGCCGATCTGCCGGACAATGTCGCGGCGAGCGCGTTGTCGCTGGCGGCCTCGGCGACCGGCCTCGTGCGCACGCGGACGACCGCCTTGCTGACGATCGAGGAGACTGACAAGGCGCTCGCCACCGCGGTCAGGTTCCGCGGCGCCGGCACCTGACGCGCTTAATCGGGCCGAGATTGCTTCGTCGCTGCCGCTCCTCGCAATGACCGCCTCGTTCAGGGTGTCATTGCGAGCGAAACGAAGCAATCTCAATGGATTTGAGGATCGTCATGATCATCGACACGCATGCCCATGTCGTGCCGAAGAGCCTCATCGATGCGCTGCGCAGCGAAAAGCGGCTCTTCCCGTCGGTCAGGCTCGACAGCGCGGGCGCCGCGCCGCGCCTGGCTTTTGCCGGCGGGGCGCCGGGACGGCCGATCCAGCCGCGGCTCTCCGACCTGGCGCAGCGCCGCGACTGGCTGAAGGCGGCGCGCGTCGACCATCAGCTGGTCGGCGGCTGGACCGATGTCTACGGCTACGAGCTGGCGGGCGCGGAAGGGGCGGATTGGGCGCGGTTCTACAACGAGCACATGCAACAGGACGCCGCCGGGCTGCCGGCGCTGAGCGCGCTCGCGACGGTGCCGCTGCAGGACGGCGCGCTGGCCGCCCGGGTGCTCGAGGAGGCGCTCGATGCCGGCTTCAAGGGGGCGATGATCGCGACCCAGCCCAAAGGGCGTCGGCGGCAATCTCGACGATCCGGGCCTCGACCCGTTCTGGGAGGTCGCCTCGGCGCGGCGGGCCGCGATCTTTCTGCACCCGCACTACATCTGCAGCGACGACCGGCTCGACGGCTATGATCTGATCAACGCGGTCGGCCGCCTCACCGATACGACGATCGCGGTGGCGCGGCTGTTGTTCTCCGGGCACCTGACGCGCTATCCCGGCGTGAGCCTCATCCTCTCGCATGCCGGCGGCGCCCTGCCCTATGCGCTGGGGCGCTTGAAGCGCAACCAGGCGATCCATCCGGACTACGCGAACCCGGAAGAGGGCTTTCGCCGGCTCTATTTCGACACCGTGATGTTCGAGCCGCGCGCCCTGCGCTTTCTGTGCGATGTCGCCGGCGCCGACAAGGTCATGCTCGGCTCCGATTTCCCGTTCGGCATCGGCGACCCCGACCCCTGCGGGATCGTCGATGCGACGGAGCTCACCGCGGCCGAGCGCGGCGCCATCCTCGGCGACAACGCGGCGCGGATCTTCCAGATCGACTGCGGCTGCGGCGCCGCGGATTGAATTGCACTGATGCCGAACCCGTCGATCAAAAGGTGACCGTGGTGCGCAGGCCGAGGATCGCGGCGTCGCCGATCCGTGTTGCCGGCGCGCCTGGGTTGGGGATGCCGCCGCCCGGATTGAAAACGCACTGGAAATCCGGCTGCAGCTGCCACCACGGCGCAAGCTGCACCTGATAGGTCAGCTCGAACACCGTCTCGCCGGATCGAATTGGATAGTGCTGACCGGAGAAGCTCGCCACGTCGGCATCGAGTTGGCGCGCCGCGTAGCCGATCCGGGCATAGCCGACCGCCAGTCCGGCGGTGTCGGAGCTGCGGCCGAAGGGGCCTTTGTAGGTCAACCCGCCATCGAGATAGAAATCGACGAGGTTGCGGTCGCCGGGCGCCCCCATCGCCCGGGCGAAGGCGGTAAGGCCGGCCTTGCTGTCCGCGGTCTGGAACAGCGGCTGATCGACGATCGCGTATAGGCTGCTGTCGTTGCCGAGGAGGCGAGGCACGCCGGTCGTCATCGGGCTGGCCAGCGACTGGCCCGCGGTATCGAAGCGCTGGTCGGGAAACCGCTCGGAATTGACCCAGCCGCCGAGCCGATAGGTGCCGTTCTGCGGCGAATTTCCCGGATTGTAGCGCGTCTCGAAAATGGCGAAGGCGCCGTCATTGACCCGAAAAGCGGTGCCCGAAGCATCGCGCTGTTGCGGGTCGCCGGTGCCGGGCCCGGCCGGGCTGCCATTGAACACCCCGGCAAAAAAGGCCAGGGCCGGGTCGGCGTCGACGCGAAAGCGCACCGCCGGGGTGCCCAGCGGATATCCCGGCCCGCCCGCGGGCAGGTCGACCGACGGCAGGGTGGGCCAGCCGAAGGTGCCGTTGACGAACAGCTTCGCACTCGACGAGATCAGGAATTCCTGGCCGGCGCTCTGCTGCCCGATCCGAACCCGCAGCCAATCGCCGATATGCTGCTCGTACCACAGCTCGAAGAGGCGGGTGGTGCGATCCGCCTCGAGCCCGCTGGCGGTGTTCAGATTGTCGAGATCGTTGGCACTCAGGCCGCGGCCATGGATCTGGTAGGCACGGGCGAAGAAGACGCCCCGCCAATGAAAATAGGTCCGCAGATCGAGGCCGAGATTGAGGTCGGTGACCCCCTCATAGATCGCACCGCGACGCTCGCCTCCGGTGAAATTGCCGAGGATCTCGCTGGTCTCGGTGATGCCAAGGGCCAGCCCATAGGGGGCCATCGCAGACCGCAACCCAGCGGTGTCGTCGAACAGCGTGCTGCGGGTCCACAAATCCCCGGATGGCGGCAGCAGCGGCGGCAGTTCCACTTCGCCGAACAAGGTTCCGGGCGGGCCCGCCCCCGCCGCCCAAACCGGCTCGAACAGGCTGGCCGTTTGCAGCAAAGCGGCGGCGAGGAGCGTCAGGGCAGCCGCGCGCCGAGTGAAGGCTGGGTGCGGCTGCCGGAATTCACAGTCGCCGCGGCCGGTCACCACGTCGCGAACATGATCACGACGGCGACGGTCATCGCAATCGTCGACAGCCAGCCCATCGCCCATAGCGGACGCGGCAGGGTGAATGCCCCCATCACCCGCTTTTGCATCGCCATGATCATGATCACGACCATCAGCGGCACCGCGACGACGCCGTTGATCACCGCGCACCAGAACAGCGCCTTGATCGGGTCGAGGTCGATGAAGTTGATGAAAACGCCAATCAGCGTGCCGACGACGATCGTGCCGTAGAACGCCTTGGCATCCCTTGGCAGCCGGCTGAGGCCGGTCGGCCAGCCGAGCGCCTCGCCGAGCGCATAGGCCGCCGATCCGGCGAGGACCGGCACGGCAAGCAGGCCGATGCCGATGATGCCGGCGGCGAACACCGCAAAGGTAAAGACGCCGGCGATCGGGCGCAGGGCTTCGGCCGCCTGGGCCGAGGTCTGGATGTCGGTGATGCCGTGCGCGTTCAGCGTCGCCGCCGTGGTGATGATGATGAACCAGCTGATCAGGTTGGAGAATCCCATGCCGAAATAGGTGTCGACGCGGATGCGCTCGATCTCGGCTGGGGCTTCCTCCGGCGCCTCCAGCAACGGGTGGGCGGCGGGATCGATGCGCTCGTTCTTCGGCCTCTTCGGAGGATTGCCAGAAAAAGCAATAGGGGGTGATCGTCGTGCCGAGCACGGCGACGATCGTCACGATGTAGTCGGTTTGCCAGGTAAAACTCGGGCACGAAGGTGGCGAAGGCGACCTCGCGCCACGGGACGTCGACCACCAGCGCGGTCGCGACATAGGCGAACAGCGAGAGCGAGGTCCATTTCAGGATCGAGGCATAGCGCTCGTAGCGCGAAAATATCTCGAGCAAGGCGCAGGCCAGGGCGAAGGCGACCACGTAAAGATGCGGCGGGCCGCCCACCAGAAGCTGCGTCGCCGCGCCCATCGCGCCGAGATCGGCGCCGAGATTGATCGTGTTCGCGACAACCAGAAGACCGACGATGCTGCGCAGCAGCCACGGCGCGTAGTGGGCGCGGATGTTGCCGGCGATCCCCTCGCCGGTGACCCGGCCGATCCGGGCGCAGATCTCCTGGATGGCGGCCATCAGCGGCCAGGTGAACAGCATGACCCAGCACATGCTGTAGCCGAACTGTGCGCCGGCCTGGGAATAGGTCGCAATCCCGCTCGGATCGTCATCCGAGGCTCCGGTGATCCAACCCGGGCCGATATAGGCGAGGAGGCGGTTTTCGCGCAGGCGGCGATGCGACCAATGGCGCGCGATCCGCGCCCCGACAGTATGCGCGACCCGCCTGGCGCGCCTCTCGGTTGGAACCGGCCTGTCCTGGATTGCCTCGGCCATAGACGGAACTCCTCTCGTGGCGCCGACGCCGCCACCTCCGATAACCAAGGCAGACCCCGGCCCCGCGGCAATCTTGCTCGCGTCGAAGCCGGCCGGCTATTGTGCGGGCAAAGGCGCGCCTCGGCAAATAGACCAGGGAGGAACGCGATGCGTTCGACGGCGGATATCGATCGGGCGCTCGAGGCGGCGGTCGAGCGCGGCGACGTGCCCGGCGTTGTCGCGATGGCGGCGACGCGCGACGGTGCGATCTATCAGGGCGCCTTCGGCCGGCGCGCCTTGCCCGGCGGCGCCGCGATGACCGCCGATACGGTGTTCTGGATCGCCTCGATGACCAAGGCGATCACCTCGACGGCGGCGATGCAGCTCGTCGAACAGGGCAGGCTCGCGCTCGACCAGCCGATCGCCGGGCTGTTGCCGGAGCTCGCATCGCCGCAGGTGCTGGAAGGCTTCGACGCGGCGGGGGAGCCGAAACTGCGCCCGGCGCGGCGGCCGATCACGTTGCGCCACCTGCTCACCCACACCGCCGGCTTCGTCTACGACATCTGGAACCCGCCGATGGGCCGCTACATGGCAAAGAAGGGCATCCCCGGGATCATCTCCTGCCAGAACGCGGCGCTGGCATTGCCGCTCGTCTTCGAGCCGGGCGAGAAATGGGATTACGGCATCGCTATCGACTGGGTCGGCAAGGCGGTCGAGCGCGTCAGCGGGCAAAGGCTCGGCGACTATTTCGCCGAGCATCTGTTCGCGCCGATCGGGATGAAGGATACCGTCTTCAAGCTGACACCGGACCATCGCGCCCGGCTCGCCCGGATGCATGCGCGCGGCGAGGATGGCACGCTCGCCTCGATCGAGTTCGAGATCCCGCAGCAACCGGAGTTCGAGATGGGTGGCGGTGGGCTTTACGGCACGGCGGCCGATTATCTCGCCTTTCAACGGGTCTTTCTCAATCGGGGTCGGGCCGATGGGCGGCAGGTGCTGAAGCCCGAGACCGTCGCGCTGATGGCGCAGAACGCGATCGGCGATCTCAATGTGCGGCTGCTCAAGACCGCAGTACCGGCCTATTCGAACGATGCCGAGTTCTTCCCGGGCATGGTCAAGAAATGGGGCCTCGGCTTTATGATCTCGACCGCGGCGGTGCCGGGTGGGCGCAGCGCCGGCAGCCTGGCGTGGGCTGGCCTCGGCAATACCTATTTCTGGATCGATCCGGCGAGGGGTGTCGCCGGGGTCATCCTGACCCAGATGCTGCCCTTTGCCGACCGCAAGTCGCTGGCGCTGCTCGATGCCTTCGAGCGCGCGGTTTACGCGGGTTTGGCCTGAGCCGCGCGCCGGGCCGCGCTCACCGATTGACGCGGGGCCGGCCTTCGACCATTTCTTGCAGCGGAACAACCGATCCGGATTATCAAGGAGAGACCGCATGCCCGCTACGGCGATGAACCATTTTACCGTGTTGAGCGACGATCTCGAGGCGACGAGGGAATTCTACGTCGATTTTCTCGGCGGCTTTAAGGTCGGCTGGCGCCCGCCGTTCCAGTTCCCCGGCTGGTGGCTCTATTCCGGCGACACCCCGATACTGCACGTGATCCACAAGGACCACCTGCCCGAAGGCGACCGCGCCGGCGTCCTCGACCACATGGCGTTCAGCGCCGAGGATCTGCCCGGCACCGTCAAGAAATTGAAGAGCCGCAAGATCGACTATGAACTGCGCCGGCTCGCCGGCGGCGGGATCTGGCAATTGTTCTTCCACGATCCGTGCGGCGCCAAGGTCGAGTTCGACTTCCACAAGGACGAGAAGGCGCCCGCCGGCCACGCCGAGGCCCGATCGTAGATGCTCGCCGCCGGGGATGATCTCCTCGGCGGTGCCGCGTCGCCGTCATTCCGGGGCCGGCGAAGCCGGAGCCCATGAACACCGGCGGATCGTACACGGCACGGCGATCGTGCGAAGCTGCCGAATTACCGTGCTCATGGGTTCCGGGTTCGGCGCTTCGCGCCGCCCCGGAATGACGGGAATATGTGCGGCCGCCCTCCGGAGGTCTTCCGTCAGGCGTGATCCATTCGCCTATTCGGCCGGAGCCGCGGCCGGCGCCCTTTGCCCGAAGCTCGGGCGTGTCGGTGCGATCGACCAGAGCTTCCGGCCCCTCGGTCGGCAGGTTTTCGAGATAATCGATCGCGCCCTGGATATCGTTTTCCCACATCTCGCGCGGCAATTCGTAGAGGAATTCGACGCCGTAGCCGTTGGGGTCGTTGATGTAGACGCTGTGCGTCACGCCATGGTTGACGCGCCAGTTGAACTTGATCCCGCGGCTCTGCAGAAAGGTCAGCTGCTTCTGCCACGCCTCGCGGCTCGGCATCTGCATCGCGACGTGGTTGATCGCGGCGCTGCCGTCGGCCAGCACCCATTCCGCCGGGGGCGGCAGGTTCGGGCTCTCGACCAGGGCGACGGTGTGGTGGGTGACCTTGCCGTCGTTGACCGCGCTGTAAAAGCGCATTTTCGGCATCTGCGGCCGGTCCGGCCGCTGGCGCAGCGTCGCGACCTGCTTCAAGCCGACGATCTCGGTCCAGAACTTGTGCGATTCCTCGATGTCGCGCACGTTCAGCACGATGTGGTTGATGCCGACCGGCGATACGGCCTCGGCCGGGGGCGCCGGGGCATCGGAAACAGGGTTGGCCATCGCTCTCCTCCAAATTCGCTCGATCCTTAGATACCCTCGGAAACCCGGGCGCGCAAGTCGGGCAAACCGCGGGTAGTGGGTCTACTATAACTTCGTGCGCATCCATCAAAGCCTGCGGATTACCCCGGCGATGGCCGCCGGCGTTACCACCAAGCTGTGGTCTATTGCCGATATGCTGAAGGTGATCGAGGATCGCGAGACGCTGCGTGACGGCACTCGGTTAGTCGGCGCTGCGTGCGGGGCGTCAGCAGCGGTGCCACTCGCACCAGTTGCGCTGCGGATCGGCGCGCCAGTTGGAATCCCAACCTCGATGCCAAGGGTGAGGATACCACGTTCTGCCCCACCAGAACCCAACGCCGGGAGCGACGTAAACCCCGACGCGCGGTCCGGGTCCGCACCACCGATTCGGACCGCACCAATACGCGTAAGCATTGGTCGCCGGCAGAGCAAATCCGATACCGAGCGCCAGGACGACAGCGGAGAGAAGTAGCTTCATGCCGGAGCAAACGCTCAACTGGGCCGCGGTATTCCCTCCAGCGGAAAAAATCTCAGCCTTAGCGTGGCGGTTACAAGATGCCCTGGACGATTAGGCCTGCGTCAACTCTGTTACAATCAAAGTGACCCACTACCAAACCGCGACCCGCGTCCGGTTCAAGGAACCTTGGGTCGACGCAGCAACCCGTCGAGCAAGGCCCGCGCTTCGAGCATTTCGCGCCGGATCTCTTCGAGCGCTGCCCTGGTGTCCGGCTTTGTCGGGCGCCGCCGCGGGCGGCGAGCCGACATTTCCGGGCTCGGCCGCTCGTCCGCCGCCCGCCCCCGGATCCGGGCCGGACTCCAACGGGAACAGGCTCGGCGCGGCCGCCGGATCGGTTGCCGCCGCGCCCGCTCCGGCGCTGACGCCCAGGAGCTTCTGCACGCCGCGGATCGTGTAGCCGTCCTGGTACAGGCATTGCCGGATACGACGCAGCAGAACGATGTCTTCCGGCCGGTAATAACGCCGGCCGCCGCGGCGCTTCAGCGGCTTCAGTTGCGCAAACTTCGATTCCCAGAAGCGCAGCACATGCGCCGGCAGGTCGAGGTCGTCGGCGACCTCGCCGATGGTGCGGAACGCCGAGGCGCCTTTGGCCGGCCCGGTCGGCGCGGGCTCGCCTGTCTCGCTCACCTCAGGCAGGCGTCGCCTTTGCGCGCCCGGCCTGGCCGCGGCCGCGCGCTGGGCCCGCCCGGACTGATCGCAGCCCGTTGTTGATCTGATGCTTCAGCGCATGCGAGGCGCGAAAGACCAGAACGCGGCGCGGGCTGATCGGGACTTCCTGCCCGGTCTTCGGATTGCGCCCGACGCGCTGCCCTTTCTGGCGGACGGCAAAGCTGCCAAACGACGAGATCTTGACCATATCGCCGCGCTCCAGCGCGCGGGAAATCTCGGCAATCACCGATTCGACGAGTTCGGCCGACTCGTTGCGCGAGAGCCCGACCTCTTGATAGACCGCCTCGGTGAGCTGAGCACGGGTAACCGTATGACCGGCCATGAAGCCCTCCCCCTGCTTTAGGGAAAGTTATCGCGGCTCGAAAAAATTCGTCAAATTACAAAGCGTTGCCCAGGATTTTTGGTCAATGGATTTTTCGCGGGCATCGCTACCACCGCACGACGCTGGCGCCCCAGGTGAGGCCGCCGCCCATCGCCTCCATCAAGACGAGGTGGCCGGGCCGGATCCGGCCGTCGGCCACCGCCTCGTCGAGGGCCAGCGGGATCGAGGCCGCCGACGTGTTGGCATGGCGCTCGATCGTGACGATGGTGCGGTCCGCCGCCAGCCCAAGCCGGCGTCCGACCGCGTCGATGATGCGCGTGTTCGCCTGATGCGGCACCAGCCAATCGATGTCGCCCGGGCCGAGCCCGTTCGCCGCCAGCGCTTCGCCGACGACATCGCTCAAATGCTCGATCGCCTGGCGGAATACCTCGCGGCCTTCCATCCGCAGGAAGCCGGCGCGGCCGGTCGAGGACGGGCCGCCGTCGACATAGAGGATGTCATGCAGGCGGCCGTCCGAATGAAGATGGGTGGAGAGCACGCCGCGACTGGCCGGCCCGCCGGTCGGTTCGCCCGGGGCCGCATTCAACACGATCGCCCCGGCCCCGTCGCCGAACAGCACGCAGGTGCTGCGATCCTGCCAGTCGAGGATCCGTGAAAAGGTCTCGGCGCCGACCACCAGCGCGGTGCGCGCCTGGCCGAGCCGCAACGCGTTGTCGGCGACCGCGAGCGCGAAGATGAACCCCGAGCACACCGCCTGCACATCGAACGCGGCGCCGCGCTTCATGCCCAGCCGCGCCTGCAGCTTGACCGCGGTCGACGGGAAGGTTTCGTCGGGCGTTGCCGTCGCAAGCACGATCAGATCGAGGTCGCTGCCGCTCATCCCGGCGCGCTCGAGGGCGCGACGAGACGCGGAGAAAGCAAGGTCCGAGGTCAGTTCGCCCGCGGCGGCGATGCGGCGCTCGCCGATCCCGGTGCGCTGCCGGATCCACGACATCGGACGTGTCGAGCCGGGCGGCGAGCTCGTCGTTGGTGACGACCCGCTCGGGGAGATAGCCGCCGCAACCGGCGATTTGCGAGCGCAGGGTCATGTCGACGCGCTCACAACGCCGCCGACTGCTCGGTCGACGGCGCTCTGTTGAGGCGCGCGAGTTCGTCGCCGATCTTCTGCAGGAAACCGTTGAGCTTGAGGTCCGCGGCGACGCCGATGGCGTTGGCGAACCCGAACGCATCGGTCGAACCGTGGCTTTTGACCGCAATGCCGGCCAACCCGAGAAACATCGCCCCGTTATAGCGGCGCGGATCGAGACGCGCCGCGAATTTCCTGAGCGCCCCGCGGGCAAAGACATAGCCGATGCGCGCCGACAGCGAGTGGTGGAACGAGGCGCGCAACGATTCGCTGAACAGCTTGGCGACCCCTTCGATCGTCTTCAGCGCGACGTTGCCGGTGAACCCGTCGGTGACGATGACGTCGACCGTCCCGGCGGCGATGTCGTCGCCTTCGATGAAGCCGTGGAACCGGATCGGCGTCATCCCGCCGCGCAAGCGCGCGCCGGCGCCGCGCACCGCGTCATTGCCCTTGAGGTCCTCCGAACCGACATTCAACAGCCCGACCGTCGGCTGCACCAGCCCCAGGACGGTGCGCGCGAAGACGTCGCCCATCAGGGCAAATTGCACGAGGTTTTCGGCGTCGCACTCGATGTTGGCGCCGAGGTCGAGCATCACGCTCTCGCCGCGCCGGGTCGGGAGAATGGTTGCGATCGCCGGCCGGTCGATGCCCGGCAAGGTTTTGAGCACGAATTTCGCGATCGCCATCAGCGCGCCGGTATTGCCGGCGGATACGATTCCGTCGGCGCGCCCATCCGCGACCGCATCGATCGCCAGCCGCATGCTCGACCGTCGTCCGCTGCGCAGCGCCTGTGACGGCTTGGCGTCGTCCGCCACCGCCTCGTCGGTATGATGCAGCGTCGCTGCCGCGACGAGCCGCGGCAATCTGGCGAGCAGCGGCGAGATCTGGGCCGCGTCGCCAAACAGCAGAAATTGCGCGCCGGGGTACCGTTCCAGCGCGATATCGGCGCCCTTCAGCACCATTGCCGGGGCGCGGTCGCCGCCCATCGCGTCGATCGCGATGGTGATGCTGTCGCTCACCGCGCGCGTGCCTTGCCCCGCCGCCGAGGGCTAGGAGGTCGTCGCCGGCTGCGGCGTGACCTCGCGCCCGTCGTAATAGCCGCAGGACGGCGCACAGATGATGCGGCCGCTTCAGCTCGCCGCAATTCGGGCATTCGGCGTAAGCCGGCGAGCGCAGCGCATGATGCGATCGGCGCATATTGCGGCGCGACGGCGAGGTTTTCTTTTTCGGAACGGCCATGATCGACTCGTTGAAGGCTGCGCGGAGAGTTCGGGTACTTAGCCAAATTTCCGCGGCGCCGGCAACAGCGATGGAACCGCGTGGCGGGCCGGGCCGGTCGGGCATCTGCCCTCGGCTACTCGTCGCGGCCGGTCGCCGCGCGGTCGACGAGCCGCGACAACGCGGCGGCAAAGGGACCGGTTTCGTCCGCGGGCGGAGCCTCGGCATCGAGGGTTGCGCCGGGGCTGCGCGGGAAAGGCGGCAGCGCCAGCGAGAATTGCTGGGCCACCGCCTCGCCGACATCGATCGCGTTGCCGACGATCGGCTCGAAGGCAATCTCGTCCTCGACGGTCCCGCCCGCTTCCGCCTCCGCCTCGGGCGGTCCGTAGAGCAACTTGAACTGCTCCGACACCGCGCCGCCGACCGGATCGAGGGTGACGACGCAGCTCTGCACGAATTCGGCGGCAAAGGCGGCGCGCAACAGGAACATGTCCGTCCCGCGGCGGACCAGCTCGACCGACGCGCAGAGCCGGTCGAGGGCAGGAAGATCGAAGCGCCGCGCGAGTGCGGCGCGCTCGGCCTCGGTCGCGACGATCTCCTGGCGAAACGGTTCCGCCCCGATTCGCGCCAGCAGGACGCGACGCGAGAATTCCGGTTGGTTCGTGCCGGTCATTGCTCGCCGGCCAGGCTCGGACTTTGCCGCGGCGCCGGGCGGATCCCCGAACGAGAGGCGACCCGCCAGCAGTTCGTCCGCGGCCTGCCGGTTCAACCGCGCCGCCTCGCGGCGCACATAGCCCGCCATCGCTGCAAGGCGGGCGCGACTCGCCGGCGCGGTGCCAAACAGATTGCGGGCAAGCGCCGGCTGCAGCACCGAATCATCGCCCGCCAGACCGCGTTCGTAAGCGGCAACGCGGCCGTAGAACGCTTGCGCCATGCGCTTGATCTCGCGGCCGACGCTGAGGTCGCCGGTGCCCATTTCGCGCAGCGAGCGGTCGAAATCGGCAAACATCGTATCGAAAAAGCGCTGACCCAACGGCGCCGCCTGCGGCTGTTCGCGCTTCAGCCGATGGAGATAAAGGAAGGCGTGCAGACAAATCAGCTCAAAGCGGCCGTCGACCGTGTCCGGCACGCCGCCATCGATAAAAAAGCCCGGCTGGCGAGCATGCTCGACGACACGGCCGTAGGCAAGCCTGGCGGCCTCTCGAACGGCGATGGTTCGGAACAGCGTGAACATTGAGGCAGTCGCGGCACGATTTAGCGCAGTAATGGCGTTGACAGCGGCACGCCTTTGGCTAAAGTCAGATCGAGACATGGGCCGAGGCCGCACGTATTTCAACATAAGCCAAGGTAATCCAACCGCGTGTTCCGCAGCACCCCTCCGCAAGATACCCCTTTCGGCTTCGATAGCCCTCGCGCTCGCGGCGGCCAGCCTCGCGGCCTGCGCTCCAACCGTCGACCAGCGCGGCAATCTGCCGGATCCCGACAAGCTCGCGCAAATCCATCCCGGCACCACCACCCGCGAGCAGGTGGCCAAGATCCTGGGGACACCGTCGAGCACCGGGGTGTTCGACGACAAGAACTGGTACTACATCAGCCGGCGGACACAGCAGGTGGCGTTCTTTGACCCGGATGTCCTGGACCAGCAGGTTTATATCGTCAATTTCGATGACAAAGGCGTGGTCCGCGGCGTCGACCACAAGGACCTGAAGGACGGGCGAGGATATCGAGCCGGCCCCCGGAGCCACCCCGGCGCCGGGGCGCGAGCTGACCTTTGTCGAACAGGTGCTCGGCAACATCGGCCGCTTCAACAAGGGCAGCTTCGAGCGGCAGCAGCGGCGGCAGCAGCAGCAGCCCCGAGGGCGGCGACCGGAAGACGCTGGGACGCCAGAACCGGTAAGACCGGGGCAAGCGACGGGCGGGCGCGCGGCGAGCCCGCTCACGCCATCGCGTAGAGATGCTCCGGCGAGGGCGTGGCGTGGCCGAGTTCGACCCGCTTCACCGCCGCGATCAGCTTTTCGTGGGTCGGGGCCGGGCGGCCGATCTCGCGCCCGCGCTCGACGATGACGCCGTTGATGAAGTCGATCTCGGTGCGCCGGCCCTTCTCCATGTCCTGGCCCATCGACGGGCGCTGCGTGCTCGCTGCGCTGCTGCGAGTTGCGGAGCGCCAGCATCAGCGATTCGACCTCGTCGAGCGCGGCGCGGTCGCCTTCCGACGCGCGCGCCAGCGTGTCGGCATCCTGGCCGGCGATGTCCTCGAGCCGGTAGCCCAGCGCCTGGCCGATCCGCACCGCTTCGCCGCCGAGCTTGATGATGACGCGGCGGATCCGCTCGTCCTGCCGCATCGCGTTGCCGCTGAGAGCCCGCTGGCCGCCGACACGCCGTTATGCATGCCGTTGACGCACAGCTTCGACCAGCGCTCGCCCCACAGATTGTCGGTGACCTTGCAGGTGTCGACGGTGCGGATCATCGCGCCCAGCTCCTCGATCCGCTGGGTCATCCGGCCATGCACCTCGCCGACCCGGTAGACCTCGTGGCCCGGCGGGTTCTTGGCGCCGGTGCGGCGGATCTTGCCGGGCGCGTAGAGTTCGGCCGAGAGGATCGCGGCGATCGCGCCGACCGTCCGGCCCCAGCCGACGATGCCGGCGATGCGCTCCTCGTTGATGCAGTTCTGCAAGCTCACGACATAGCCGGTCGGCGCGAGGTATTGCCGGATCATCATCGCCGCCCATTCGGTGTCGTAGGATTTGACCGAGATGAACGCGATGTCGATCGGCCGCTCCTTGGCGAGGTGCTGGATTTCGGTCAGGTGCAGGGTCTTGGGCCGGGCAAGGACGAATTCCTCCGGGCGTGACGCCGTCGAGCGCCAGCCCGTCCCGGCGGATCGCCTCGACATGCTCGGGCCACGGGTCGATCAGCGTCACGTCGAACCCGTTATGCGCGAGGTTCCCGCCGGTATAGCCGCCGATCGCCCCGGCCCCGACGAACACGATGCGCTTATCCATTTGGCCCTCCATTATCGCGACCCGCGCAGCACCTTAAGGGGCGATCCGGTGGCAAAGCAATCGCGCGTCGCGACTGGCGGCCGGCCCGGAATCTTGCACCGGTCGACTTCTGATGTATGATGCGTGATGCAATTCGGAGCCCTGCGGTGCGCACCACGCTCGCCATTGACGATGACGTTCTCTCGGCAGCCAAGGCCATCGCGCGACAGAGGCATCAGACCGTCGGCCGGGTCGTCTCCGAGCTGGCGCGCAAGTCGCTGCATCCGCCGGCTGCCGCGGCCGAGCGAAACGGCGTGCCGCTCCTGCCGGTGCGCCGGCCCGATGCGATCGTCACGCTCGAAATCGTCAATACGCTGCGTGACGCGTTGCCGTGACCTTCCTGCTCGACGTGAACGTACTGATCGCATTGATCGACCCGACGCATGTCGGGCACGACGCGGCGCATCGGTGGTTCGGCGCGACGGGCGCCGTCTCATGGGCGACCTGCCCGCTTACCGAAAACGGTGTCATCCGCATCGTGGGTCACCCAAAATACCCGAATTCGGCGGGCTCGCCGGCCGCGGTCGCGCCGATCGTCGCCCGCGTCATTGCTCTGCCCGGCCATGTGTTCTGGCAGGACGATTTCAGTCTGGTGGACTGCGATATCGTCGATGTCGCCCGGATCGCGACGCCGTCCCAGGTCACCGATACCTACCTGCTGGCTCTTGCCGTCGCCAATAACGGGCAGCTCGCGACCTTCGATCGGCGGCTCTCGCCTAACGCCGTGCGCCACGGCCACGCCGCACTTCACGTGATCGACGCTGGCGGATAAATGGGGAGGGTCGAACATGCGCAGAGCATTTGAAGGCTGATGACTGCGTTGGCGGTCGGGATCGCCTTTGGGGCGTCCGCAACATCAGGTGCTGCCGAGGAACTGGACCTCACCGGCTGTTTTTTCGGCAACCTCACCGTATTCTTCGAGGTTAAGGAGGCAAAGCGGTTGTCCAGCTATTCCGGTAACGGAATTACCTACAGCACTACCGATAAGAGATTGGAGGATGCGGTTTACCATTGCGAAGGCGTAGGCCGGGGATCTGGCGCAGACTATACCGATTATGGCCTTTGCAAGCTTGTGGACACCGACGGTGATACGATCATCTATGGAGCCTCGGACTCCGCCGGTTCTGGCGAGCTGAAATTGCTGGAGGGCACAGGCAAGTGGAAAGGCATCACCGGCTCTTTCCATACCGAGCGGGTCGTCGGGAGCAAGCCTGGAAAGGGAGCAATGCCGGGGACTTTCCAGGGATGCCGGCGATGGAAGGGTGCTTTCGAGCTACCGAAATAGCGCACCGCTGCGGCGAAACGCGCTTGTGTTTGTCCGGGGACCGATTGACACCTATCATCGTGCCTAAGCCCAATCCGACAGCACACGGGAGCACGCAGCCATGGACTGGACCGAACGACGGACGCGCTTTCGCGCCCTCCTGGCCGGCAATCGCTGCGTCCACACCGGCTCCGTCTACGACGCGATCTCGGCCCGGATCGCCGAGGATCTCGGGTTCGAGGTCGGCATCTTCTCCGGCTCGATCGGGTCGATGGCGGTGCTGGGCGCGCCCGATCTCGTCGTCATGACCCTGACCGAGTTCGCCGCCCAGGCCAATCGCGTCTGCCGCGCCGGCAACCTCTGCCTCCTGGTCGATGCCGATCACGGCTATGGCAACGCGCTCAACGTCCGGCGCACGGTCGAGGAATTGGAGACCGCCGGGATCTGCGCGATGTCGATCGAGGATACCGTGCTGCCGCGGCCCTACGGCCCCTCCGGCAAGCCGACGCTGATCCCGGTCGAGGAGGGGATCGGCAAGATGAAGGCGGCCCTCTCGGCCCGCCAGGACCCCAAGCTGGCCATCGCCGGGCGCACCAGCGCGCTGGCGATCACCGGCCTCGACGACGCGATCGCCGCGCCAAGGCCTATGAGGCGGCCGGTGTCGATGCGATCTTCCTCGCCGGCGGCGTCACCGTCGAGGGCATCGAGGCGGTCTCTGTCGGAAATCAAGATCCCGCTGATCACCGGCGGCGGCGCCGGTCCGCTCGCCGACCTCGACTGGATGGCGGCGCACCGGGTCCGGGTCGCCTTGCAGGGGCATGCGCCGTTCAGCGCCGCGGTGCAGGCGGTCTACAACACGCTGAAGGCATTGCGCGACGGTAAGAAGCCGAGTGAGCTGACCGGCATCGCCTCGCCCGAGCTGATGCAACAGGTCACCCGCGCCGCCGATTACCGGCAATGGACCAAGGACTTCCTCGGCGGGGAATAAGAAAGGGGGATTTCGTGCGCATTTTCATCGTTCCGGCTTTGCTGCTCGCGACCGCGTCCTGCGCGTCGCCGCCGGGGCGTCTGACGCTGAGCAATTTCAGCGTCGACAGCGCCCATGTCCAGACGGTGATCACCGGCTCTCCGGACTGTGCGGCGGCCGTGGGGACCGCACCCAGCGATTTCGTGCTGCCGCTCAACGGCACAAGGATCATCGAAGGAGCGCCAGGATCGGATGTTTGCTGGCGCCGCGCAATCGAGCCCGAAACGGCGCCGGGAACAGCCCCGTCACCGCCCAAATGGACGGAGTGGAACCGGGCGTTCCTCTCGTCCGGTCGCTCGGTCGATGCGCAGCTGTGAGGCAGCGGCGAAAAGCGGGGGAGCGAGACAATGACCCGCATCGCCTCGATCGCCACCTACCCGGTCTCGGTGCCGCGGCCGCAGCCGGTGTGGACCGCGCAGGAGGAGAGCAAGGCCTGGTCGGTCATCCTGACCGAGGTCAAGACCGATGACGGCCTCGTCGGCTACGGCGAGATCCACGGTGCGCCGATGCCGCGGATCTGCGAGTGGGTCGCCCGCTTTGCCGAGATCATCGGCGGCATGGATGCGCTGGCGCATGAGGCGGTGTGGGACCGGCTGTTCGCGCTGACCTGCCCGCGCCCCGGCGGCGATTGACGGAAGCAACGACGAGCCGCCGCCGGTGCCGCGCGGCGAGCGCGGCCTTGTCATGGCGGCGATCGCCGGCATCGACATCGCGCTGTGGGATCTGAAGGGCAAGGCGGCGGGGCTGCCGGTGTGGCGCCTGCTCGGCGGCGAGAACCGCCCGCTGTTCACCTATGCGACCGGCGGCTACTACCGGCCGGGCGCGACCAACGCCGATTACGGCGAGGAGCTGGCGCGGTTTCTCGATCTCGGCTACCGCGCGGTCAAGCTCAAGACCGGCGCCGGCAGTCCCGTCGCCGAGGCGGAGCGGGTCGGCGCGGTGCGCGCCGCGCTGGGCGACGCGCCCGATCTGCTGCTCGACATGAACGCGCCCTACGACCTGCCCGACTGCATCGAATTCGCGCATCGGGTCGAGCCGCACCGCATCTTCTGGCTCGAGGAGCCGCTGCATTGGTATCTGCAGCCCGCCGATTTCGCCCGGCTCGCCGCGGCGACGCCGATCCCCTTGGCGCATGGCGAGCGCGAATTGACCCGCTTCACGGTGCGCGATTTCATCGCCCAGGGCGGCATCCGCTATGTGCAGTTCGACGCGACCCGCGCCGCCGGCTTCACCGAGGCGTTGCGCGTCGCCGCGCTCGCCGAGCAGCACGGCGTGATGGTCGCGCCGCATACCGCGCCGGAGATCCACGGCCATCTCGTGCTCGCCCTGCCGCGCTGCGCCTTCGGCGTCGAATTGCATGGCGGGCGCGAGACCGACCCGCTCGCCTATGGCCTCTTCCGCGAGCACCCCGAATTGCGCGACGGGCACATTCATGATCGGCGACAAGCCCGGCTTCGGCCTCGACCCCGATTGGGCATTTGTCGAGCGCTATCGGGTCGGATGAGGGCGCGGCCTCGGCGCGTCAGAACAGCGCCGAGCCCGATTGCCCAAATGGGAGGTCCCTGCGCAGGCAGGGACCCACCCCTCAATCGCCGTAGCTGGTGATCGAGAGTACTTGAAGCTCTCCGCTGAGCGCGAAAACGCACGGGCATCGAACCGTCGGCAACATGGGTCCCTGCCTGCGCAGGGACCCGACGTCTCAGCCCTTCCACGTAAAGACGGACTACCGGCCCGCCTCCCTGATCGCGCGCCACAGGCGCTCCGGGGTCGCCGGCATCGGCAATCTCGCGGATGCCGAGCGGCTTCAGCGCATCGACCAGCGCGTTGCCGACCGCCGGCATCGCGCCGACCGCGCCGGCTTCGCCCGCGCCCTTGACGCCGAGCGGGTTGGTCTTGGTCGGCACCGGGTTGCTCTTGCAATGGATCGCCGACAGATCGTCGGCGCGCGGCATCGCGTAATCCATGAACGAGCCGGTGACGAGCTGGCCCGAGCCCGGCGTCGAAATGGATGTCCTCCAGCAGCACCTGCCCGATCCCCTGGACGATGCCGCCGACAGATCTGGCCTTCGAGCAGGAGCGGGTTCAACACCGTGCCGACATCGTCGACGACGCTGTAATGGAGGAGCTCGACCGTGCCGGTTTCGGGGTCGATCTCCAATTCGCAGATATGGACGCCGTTGGGGAAATTCTGCTGCTTGGCGCTGTAGGCGGCGCTGGCGACGAGGCCGGGCTCCATGCCGTCGGGCAGGCTCGGCGGGTCCCACGCCTCGGCCGCGATCTCGGCGAGCGACACGGCGCGGTCGGTGCCGGTGATCGCAAAGACGCCGTCGGCGAATTCGATGTCGGCCTCCGCGGCCTCCAGCATGTGGGCGGCGATCGCCTTCGCCTTGGCGACGATCTTCTCGGTGGCGAGATAGACCGCCGAGCCGCCCAGCGTCGCCGAGCGCGAGCCGCCGCTGCCCTCGCCGATCGCCACCTTGTCGGTGTCGCCCTGGATGTACTGCACCTGGTCGGGGTGGATGCCGAGCCGGTCGCACACGAGCTGCTTGTAGATCGTCTCGTGGCCCATCCCCTGGGTGATCGAGCCCGACAGCAGCGTCACCGTGCCGCCCTTGTCGAAGCGGATCTCGGCCGCCTCGAAGCCGCCCGCGGCGGCGCGCTCGATCGTGTTCGACAGGCCGATGCCGCGCAGCCTGCCGCGCGCGCTGCGCTTCGGCGCGGCGCGCTTCGAACCCGGCGAAATCGGCGAGCTGCGAGCGCGAGGTCGAGGTTCTTGGCGAACTCGCCGCAATCATAGGTGAAGATGAGGCCGGTCTTGAACGGCATCGCCTCGGGCGGGATCATGTTGCGCCGGCGCAATTCGATGCCGGTCGATGCCGAGTTCGGCGGCCGCCTCGTCGACCATCCGCTCGATGACATAGCCGAATTCCGGCCGGCCGTTGCCGCGATAGGGCCGCATCGGGTTGGTGTTGCTGAAGACCGCGGTCACGTCGGCATGGATCGCCGGGGTGCGGTAGACCCCGGCGAGCGTCCCGAGGTTCATCACGAACGCATTCGAGCCGGCCTGCGCATAGGCGCCGACGGCGGCGGTCGTCCTGACCCGGAAGGCGAGGAAATGCCCCTCCCTGTCGAGCGCCAGCTCGGCCTCGGTGACGTGGTCGCGCGCCTGCGCGTCGGAGAGGAAGGCCTCCGAGCGCGTGCTCGTCCATTTGACCGGGCGCCCGAGCAGCTTCGCCGCCAGGAGGACCAGCGCCACCTCGTTGTAGATCGCCGATTTCATCCCGAAGCTGCCGCCGATATCGCCGGCGACGACGCGCACCCGGCTTTCCGGCACGCCGATGATCTGGGCGATCTCGGCGCGGTAGGAATGGGTGCGCTGCAGCGTCGTGTAGATCGTGTAGCGGCCGTCGGCCGGGTTGTAGTCGCCGATCGAGCCGCGCGGCTCCATCGCCGCGGCGGTCACCCGGTTGATGACCAGCCGGCGCTTGGTGACATGGTCGGCGCGGGCGAAACGCGGCCTCGACCGCCGCCTTGTCGCCGACCTCGTGGACAAAGCAGATGTTGTCGGGGCAATCATCCCAGACGCGCGGTGCGCCGCGGCTGCGACCGCGCCCGCGGTCGAGACGATCGCCGGCAGCGGCTCGTAATCGACCTCGATCAGCTCGGCGGCGTCGGCCGCCTGGTGCTTGGTCTCGGCGACGACAAAAGCGACGTAGTCGCCGACCCAGCGCACCCGGTCGGTGACCAGCGCCGGAAAGCGCGGCCGATACATCGGCGCGCCGTCGCGCCGCCGCATGCCGTCCGGCACCGGCAGATCGCGCCAGCCCGCCGCCTGCCAATCGGCCGCCGGTCAGCACCGCCAGCACGCCCGGCAGCTGCTTTCGCGGCGCGGACATCGATGGACCGGATCCGGGCCGCGGCATGCGGCGAGCGCAGCACATGGCCGAATGCCATGCGCGGCAGCACCATGTCGTCGACATAACGGCCGCCGCCGCGCAGCAACCGCGGGTCCTCGAAGCGCGGCACCGGCTGACCCAATGCGAATTCGCCCATTGTTCCCCCTGGAATTAGCCCGCGCCGCGTCAGCGGAACGGGTTGATGATCAGGACGCCGTCAATCTCTCGGCCATGGCTCATGTCCTCAGTGTAAAGCTCCCGACAGCCGAGTGCTCTCGCCGCGGCAATAATCGCACAATCCCAGTAGGAAAAGCGGTTGGCGACCCGGATCTCCAGGGCCGCGTCAAGCAGCCCCAAGGTCATGTCCTGAACTCGAAAACGGGTCCATGCCCTGATCAGAGCAACGGCCATCTCATGCGGCAGCCGGTGCGGGCGGGTTTGGCGCGTTGCCTGAGTGTAAAACTCCTGGAGCACCTGGATCGACACGGCACCGTCGTCGCGCTCCAGCAAAGCGGTAGCGCGCTCACGCTTTGTCGCTTCGGCAGGATCGCGACTGATTGAATAGATTAGGACATTCGTATCGAAAAAGACCGACACGTTTATAACCGCCGATCGTAGAGTTCATCACGCGGCAGGTTTTCCGAGGCGCTGAAGTCCGTAATCCGCTCGCGTATTTCGCGTTCCAAGCGCTTCAGTCGTTCAAACTCGGTCTCGTCCGACGCAAGCTCGGTCAGAAAGCGCTTCACCAGCGCCGATACCGACGTGTCGCGCTGAGCGGCAATCACGCGCGCCCGGCGGTATGTCTCGTCGTCAAGTGATACTGTGATATTTTTCATAGTCTCACAGTGGTTGTGTTAAGCTGCGCTGTCAAGGACCCTCAAAGACCAAATCGCTCCGCGCTGTCATCGGCTATCCTGGCACGGCGATGAACCGGCCAGTTCTTGCTCTGCTGTTGAGCCGGCGGCTCCCGGTGTTTTACGGCTGGATCGTACTGGCCTGCCTGTGCGCTGCCGGTTTTGCGCGCCAGGGCCCGGCGGTCGCCACCTTGTCGATTTTCGTCGAGCCGCTCAGCCGCGAATTCGGCTGGTCGCGCACCGCGCTCTCCGGCGCGGTGTCATTGGGCGGCGTGCTCGCGGCGCTGGTCGCGCCATTGATCGGGCCGGTGCTCGACCGCCAGGGGTCGCGGCTCGTGTTGTGCGCCGCCGTCTTGGTCAACGCCGTCGCGCTGATGCTGTTGTCGCTGACCGGGTCGCTCTTGGTGTTCTATCTGCTGTTCTGCGTGGCGCGGATGAATTGGGCCGCGCCGTTCGAGCTCGGCCTCTACGGCGCGCTCAACAACTGGTTCGTCCGGCGCCGCACCTTCGCCAGCTCGGTCGCGACGCTGGCGCAGCAAATCGGGCTGGTGGCGATGCCGCTGATCGCCCAATTGGCGATGGTGATGGAGGGCTGGCGCGCCGGCTGGCTGGCGATCGGCGCCGTGACCCTCCTCATAGGCTTTGTCCCGACCTGGCTCTTTATGGTGCGCCGGCCGGAGGATCTCGGCCTCTCGCCCGACGGCATGGTCGCGATGGAAGCGGACGCGACACTGCCGGTCGCAGCCCGACTTGCCGCGGCGGAGCCTGCCTTCTCGCGCCGGCAGGCGCTCGGCACCGCCTCGTTCTGGCTGCTGCTGCTCTATACCGCGCTGGTCTATCCGGTGCAGGCCGGGGTCAGCCTGCATCAGGCGCCCTATCTGATCGAGCGCGGCATCGACCCGACGATCGCCGCGACGATCGTCAGCACCTTCTCGCTGATGTCAGCGGCCGCGACGGTGGTCTGCGGCGTGCTGCCGCGGAGTGCCGATCCGCTATCCGCTCGCCGCCACCGGCGCCGTCCTGACGCTCGGGGTGGTTCTGATGCTGGGCGTTCGATCGGCCGCGCAGGGATATCTCGCCGCCGCCGTGTTCGGCTTCGGCATCGGCGGCGTCCTGACCCTGCTGCCGATCGCCTGGGCCGATTATTTCGGCCGCGCCCATTTCGGCGCGATCCGCGGCATCGCGCTTTCGGCGCAGGTGCTGGCTCAGGCGGCGGGACCGCTGTTGTCGGGCGTGCTCCGCGACATGACCGGCAATTACCGGCTGGCGCTGCAATGTTTTGCCGCGCTGGCGGCGCTGAGCGTCGTGGCGGCGCTGACGGCGCGCCAGCCGCTGTCTACCATTGCCAGTCGAGGAGGCGGCGAATGACGAAACGCAATTCCTCAGCCGGCCGTGTCAAGCCGAGCTTTGCCATCGCGCCATCCCATTCGGCGGCGGCGTGCTGCAGCGGCACAAGGACCGGCCCGTCGCCGAGCCGGTCCAGCCAGGAGGACAGGTCGCGCGAGGCCAGCGCCGCCAGCATCAGCGTGCCGACCAGGATGATCGCGACGACCTGGCGCGGCGAGCCGCCGCCGCGCCGCAGCTTCAATGGGATCGCATCGGCGCTGGGCGCCGCGGCGATCGAGGCGGCCGTGCTGGTCAGTTCGCCCTCGACCGCGACCATGTTCAGAACCGGAAATAGATGAACGGGGCGACCCCCTCGGGGCCGAGCGCGTTGATCGCGGCGACGATGATGCCGGCGCTCACGCCGAGCCCCCAGCTCGGCATCTGGGCGACCGCAGCGGCGGCACGCTCGAACAGCGCGGCCGAGGTGAACTGGCCGACCATGCCGATTGCGATCAGCGCCACCATGAACGGGCCGGCCTGCTGCAACCCGTCGCTCCAGCCGGAACCGAAGCCCGCGATATAAAGCCGCGCCATCGTGAAATCCTCGGCCCGGAAGAAGATCCAGGCGAGGCAGACGAAATGAAACACGATGAATGTCGCGACAACCCGCGCGGCCTTCGTTTGCGAGCGCCGGCCGAGCCAGGGTTCGAGCATGCGCTCGATCGCCAGCCCGCCGCCATGCAACGCTCCCCACATTACGAATTTCCAGGCGGCGCCATGCCAGATCCCGCCGAGCAGCATCGTCACCATCAGGTTGCGATAGGCTTTGAGGCGGCCGTGCCGGTTGCCGCCCAACGGCTTGTAGAGATAGTCGCGCAGCCAGGTCGACAGCGAGATGTGCCAGCGCTGCCAGAACTCGCGCAGCCGCTCTGCCCGGTAGGGCTGGTTGAAATTGGCCGGAAAGCGGAAGCCGAGGAGCGCCGCCAGAGCAATCGCCATGTCGCTATAAGCGCTGAAATCGCAATAGATCTGCACCGCGTAGCCATAAACCGCGAGCACCAGGTCGGGTGCGCCATAGCTGGTCGGCGCGGCGAACACCGGGTCGACGAGGCCGCTCGCGAGATAGTTCGCGATCACCACCTTCTTGAAGAGGCCGCCCAGGATCAGCAACAGCGCCGGGGCGATCGGGATCGGCTCGTCCGACGGACGGGTCAGCTGCGGCAGGAAATAGGCGGCCCGCACGATCGGCCCGGCGATGAGCTGCGGGAAGAACGACATGTAGAGCGCCATGTCGATCGGGTTGCGGCAGACCGCGACATCGCCGCGATAGACATCGACGACGTAGGAGATGCCGTGGAAGGTGAAAAACGAGATCCCGACCGGGAGCAGCACCTCGAAGAACGGCAATTCGTGCTGGAGGCCGAGCAGACTGGCGAGCCGGTTCGCGCTGAGCACGAAAAAGTCGAGATATTTGAAGACGCCGAGCAGCCCGAGATGAAGGGCGATCGCGATGCCGAGGACAACGCGCTGACGACCCCGATCGGCGGTCGCGCCGATCAGCCGGCCGGCCGCGAAGCTGAGCGCCGAGCTGAAGGCGAGCAGAAAGCAGAAACGCCAATCCCATTGCGCGTAAAAGTAATAGCTGGCGAAGACGAGCACCGCTTTCTTCGCCGCGAAGCGGGTCCCGAGCAGCATCATCGCCGCCGCGACGACGAGAAAGAACAACAGAAAGCCCGATGTCGGAAACAGCATCCGGGTCAGCCCGGGCGGGGCGGTGGCGCCTGGAGCGCGGGGCCGGAAGGCTCGATCCGCCAATCCCCCCGATGCTTGTCATACCGGCGCAAGCCGGTATCCATGGCGGGCATGGGTCCCGGCCTTCGCCGGGACGACGGTGAGGTGGGAGCCGCCACGTCGCCCTTCTCATGCCAACCAAGCGCGAATTGGTTGTATCGGCTGTCTCGACCATCGGCAAGCGACTGCTGGCCGTCGCGCCCGACAACCTGCCTCGGCAGCCGGAGCCGCGCATTTGCGGCAATTCGGTTTGCATCGCCGGTGCCGACCGATCAGTATTCGATCGCAGGTTGGGTGCTGGTCGCAGGGGGTAGGCGCCGTGCGCGGATACGGTCGGCTTTGCGGCGCTGGGTGTGTGATCGTGCGATCGGCGGTGCTTGGTCGTTCTCCTCGCCTTTGCTGCCATCTCGGCCTATGCCGATGAGCCGGCGAGCCCGACGACGATCGTCGTCTTTGGCGACAGCCAGGCGCAGGGTCTGGCTGGCGGGCTGCAGCGCGTGCTGGTCGAAGACCCGCGCTATCGCGTCCTCAACCGCACCCATCCCGGCGCCGCGCTGGTGCATGGCGAGAGCGAATGGCTCGCGCCGATCGAGCGCTTTGCCGTCGCGCGAAAAGGCCGACATCGCACTGGTCATGTTCGGGGCCAATGACCGCCTCGACATGCGCGACGAGCACGGCGCCTATCTGCATTTCCGCAGCGATGAATGGCGCGAGGCCTATGCCGCGCGGGCGGACAAAATCCTCACCCTCCTCACCGGCGCCGGGCTCAAGGTAATCTGGTGCGGCAACCCGATCGCACGCAGCGCGACCTACTCCGCCGATATGAGCTACATCAACGACATCTATGCTGAAGAGACGGCGCGTTTCGGCGCGCAATTCGTGCCGTTATGGACCGTGATCGCGGATGATCAGGGCGCCTTCACCGCCTATGGCAAGGACCGCGACGGCACGACGCAGCGCTTGCGGGCCGATGACGGCATCCACTTCACCGCCGCCGGCTACGAGCTGATCGCGGAAAAGATCGTCGGCCTGTTCTCTGCCGCGGCCGCCAATGCCCGCTGACCTGGCGCCCGATCCGCCGCATCGCGGCATTTCGGCATCCGCATCATCGCCGAGGGCAAAGACAAGGTGGTCGGCGAGATCGACGCCGATGACCGGCAGCTGAACCCGGGCGGCATCGTGCATGGCGGCGCGTACATGGCCTTTGCCGACGAGCTTGGCGGCCACGCCGCGGCTTTGAACCTGTCGCCGGGGACGCGGACGACGACGATCGAGTTGAAGACCAATTTCTTTCGCGCCCGCCAACCCGGCCGCCTCGTCGGCGAGGCGGTGCCGTTGCATGTCGGGTGCCGCATGATCGTGGTGCAGACCTCGATCTACGGCCCCGACGGCGAGCGGGCGGCGATCGTGACCCAGACCCAGCTTGTGCTGCCGCGCAAGCACGCACAGGAATGATGCTCGACCCGCGGCTCAACGCCTATCGCGACGATCTGGCCGATGCGCGGCTGCGCCGTGTTGTCACCGCGCCGCGCTATGTCGAGGGGCGCGCCGCGCGTATCGTCACCGGCCGTGCCCCGATGCGGCGCCGGCCGGAGCCGCAAGCCGAAATCGACACTTTCTGTCACTATGGCGAAGGGTTGCTGATCTTCGACGAGGCCGATGGGCATGCCTGGTGCCAATCGATGTTCGACTCCTATGTCGGCTATGTCGAGGCGCGCCATGTCGCGCTCGGCACGGCGCCTGCCGCGACCCATTTTGTCGTGGCGTCAGGCGCCTACGTCTACGAGGCGCCGGACCTGCGCTCGGCCGCGCGCGATTTCCTGCCGCGCCACAGCGCGGTCGTTGTCGCCGCGACCGGCCTCCCCACCCGCGGCACCGAATATGCCCGGCTCGACACCGGCGGTTACCTGCCGCTCGCCTGCCTGTCCCAGGAACCGCCGCGCTCCGCGGATGTGGTCGCCGCCGCGGCGCTTTATCTCGGCTGTCCCTATTTGTGGGGCGGGCGCAGCTGGCTCGGCATCGACTGCTCCGGCCTCGTGCAGTGCGCGTTTCGCGACATCGGCATTACCGTGCCGCGCGACACCGACATGCAGCGCGAGGCGATCGGGGATGCGGTGCCGATAAAAGGCCAAGCCGATCTGCGGCGCGGCGATCTCTTGTACCTGCCCGGGCATGTGCTGATCTATGCCGGCGACGGCGCGGTCATCCACGCCGACGGCGTCAGCATGATGGTGCGGCGCGACAGCCTCGCCGCGCTGATGGGCGGGCGCGGCGTCGATTTCGCCGGGTTTGCCGTGCGGCGGCGGCGGGACGCCGGCGCATAGTATCAAGCAAATCGTGCGCGGGTTGGATTGCTCGCCGTTTCCGCCGCGGCCGGGCTCGGATCCACTTGGGCAGAGACTGCGTTAACGGGGCAAAGGAGGTCGCTATGACTTGGATTAGCGGGCGGCAAATCGCGACCCCGTTTACAGCGTAAGCGGTCCATGAGCCTCCGCCGACCACATACGGCAACGGACGGCAGCGCTGCCGGCCGTTCGCCTGTACTCGTTGGGGAAAATCAGTGCTGATGCAGCCTTGTACTTTTGTCCCCGCACTGTGTTAGATTTGCCAAGTCAGAAAAGGGGGGCGGAAATGCCGGCTGAAGCAAAATATCAAGGGGTATATCCCGAGCTGGTCACCAAGATCATCGCCAGCTACGTGTCACATCATAATGTGGCGCCAGAGCAGATCCCCGATTTAATCAACTCGGTGCATCACACGATCAACAGCCTCGGTAAGCCGGCCGAACCGCAAGGCGCCTTGACCCCGGCCGTGCCGTTACGGCGCTCGGTGCAGCGCGATGCGGTCATTTGCCTCGAATGCGGCTGGAAGGGCAAGATGCTGCGCCGGCATCTCAGCACCCGCCATGGTTTGGCCGGAGAGCAGTATTTGAAACGCTGGAGCCTGCCGAGCGATCATCCGCTGACCGCGCCAATCTATTCCCAGCAACGCTCGGCCCTGGCCAAGGAGTTGGGGCTCGGCCGTAGCGGCCGCCAGGCCGCATCGCCGCCGGCAAGCGAAGCACCGCGCCCGCGCCGCGGCCGGCCCCGCGGCTCACGCAACGCCCGCCCCGGTTAGGCCGCGGCGATCAAGACCGCCGCCGTGTGTCGAACAAAGTGGCTGCGCAGCGGCATCGCTGGTCGATCGATCTTTCGCAAATTCCGGCTTTATTTTGATTACCGGAGGATGCTCCAACCTCGGGGATGACCTTCGCTCGTCTTGGAACCGCACAGCAATGCGGCGCCAGAGATACAGGCAATGGCTGCGAGCGCGAACGAAGCCACACCGAAGGTCTTGGCCTGAAAATCGGTCCCGTGCAAGCGTCACGCCGCCATCCGGTGCTGGCGGATCAGCGACAGCACCTCGGCCGCTGCGGCCGGGATGTTGGTGCCCGGGCCGAAGATCGCGCTGACCCCGGCCTTTTTGAGGAAGTCGTAGTCCTTGGGCGGGATGACGCCGCCGCACACCACGAGGATGTCGCCGGCGCCTTCCTGCTTCAGCGCCGCAATCAGCGCCGGGACCAGCGTCTTGTGCGCGGCCGCCTGGCTCGACACCCCGACGATGTGGACATCGTTCTCGACGGCCTGGCGGGCGGCCTCTTCCGGAGTCTGGAACAGCGGCCCGATATCGACATCGAAACCGACATCGGCAAAGGCCGACGCGATGATTCTGGCGCCGCGGTCATGCCCGTCCTGGCCAAGCTTGACGACCAGCATGCGCGGCCGGCGGCCCTCCTCCCGCGCAAAAGTCTCGATTTCGCGCTGGATCCGGCGAAAGCCCTCGTCGTCCCGGTATTGTCCGCCGTAGATGCCGACGACCGACTGCGGCGCGGCACGATGCCGGGTAAACACCACTTCGAGCGCGTCGGAGATCTCGCCGACCGTCGCCCGCGCCCGGCTCGCCTCGATCGAGAGGGCCAGGAGATTGCCCCCGCCACTCCGTGCCGCCTCGGTCAGCGCCGCGAGCGCGGCGCGCGCGCGCGCCGGATCGCGGCTCCCTCGCACCCGGTCGAGCCGGGCGATCTGGGCCGCGCGGACGGCCGCGTTGTCGACATCGAGGATATCGACCGGCTCGGCATCCTCCGAGCGGTATTTGTTGACCCCGACAATGACCTCGTCGCCGCGGTCGATCGCCGCCTGGCGCCGCGCCGCGGATTCTTCGATGCGCAATTTCGGCATGCCGCTCTCGACCGCGCGCGTCATGCCGCCCAACCCCTCGACCTCGTCGATGAGGGCCGTCGCCGCGGCGGCGATCGAGTGGGTCAGGCTCTCGATGTAATAGCTGCCGCCGAGCGGGTCGACGACATGGGGGATGCCGGTTTCCTCGGCGAGGATCAGTTGGGTGTTGCGAGCGATCCTGGCCGAAGCCGGCGTCGGCAGGCCAAGCGCTTCGTCGAAGGAATTGGTGTGCAGCGATTGGGTCCCGCCGAGCACCGCGGCCAGCGCCTCGATTGTCGTGCGGATGATGTTGTTGTGCGGGTCCTGCGCGGTGAGGCTCACGCCCGAGGTCTGACAATGCATGCGCAGCGCCAGGCTCGCCGGGTCCTTGGGGGCGAATTGCTCCATCAGCCGCGCCCATAAGCTGCGCGCCGCGCGCAGCTTGGCGATCTCCATAAAGAAATTCGTGCCGATACCGAAAAAGAACGACAGGCGCGGCGCGAATTCGTCGATCTTGAGGCCGCGCGACAGCGCCGCGCGGACATATTCGAGCCCGTCCGCCAGGGTGAACGCCAGCTCCTGGACCGAGGTCGCGCCGGCCTCCTCCATGTGATAGCCGGAGATCGAGATCGAGTTGAATTTCGGCATGTGCTGGGCGGTGTATTCGATGATGTCGGCGACGATCCGCATCGATGGCCCGGGCGGGTAGATGTAGGTGTTGCGGACCATGAACTCCTTCAGAATGTCGTTCTGGATCGTGCCCTGGAGCTTCTGTTGCGGCACGCCCTGCTCCTCGGCGGCGACGATGAAACCCGCGAGCACCGGCAGCACCGCCCCGTTCATCGTCATCGACACGCTCATGCGGTCCAAGGGGATGCCGTCGAACAGGATCTTCATGTCCTCGACGCTGTCGATCGCGACGCCGGCCTTGCCGACATCGCCCGTGAC
This sequence comes from uncultured Alphaproteobacteria bacterium, assembly GCA_963842175.1. Lineage (GTDB taxonomy): Bacteria > Pseudomonadota > Alphaproteobacteria > ATCC43930 > CGMCC-115725 > DATARH01. Next base: position 1,353,712 of record CAWJFM010000023.1, on the reverse strand, counting down.
GCGCGGGTGGTCGCTGTCATAGCCGCGGTGCGTGGCCAGATCGAACGCGATCGACAGCCCCATCTGCCCGGCTTTGAGATTGTCGCGATAAAAGCGGTTTGATTCCTCGGCGGTCGAAAACCCCGAATACTGGCGGATCGTCCACGGCCGGTTGGCGTACATCGTCGCGCGCGGCCCGCGCAGATAGGGCGGCAGGCCGGGCAATGCCTCGCGCCACGGAAAGCCGGCCACCTCGATCGCTGCGAGATCGGCCTCGGTATAGAGAGGCTTGACCGCGATGCCCTCGGCGGTCTGCCAGTCCAGGCTGGCGATCGGCTTGCCCTTCAACTCGGCCTCGGCCAGCGCGGTCCACCGTGCGAGTGAGGCCGAGGCTGCGGCCCGGCTCTGCGCTGGTTTGCCTTTGCTTGCCATTGGGACCTCCGGCGCGGCGACGGGCTCGTCCTGTCGCCGGTGGCGATTATAGGGCCGCGTCACTTGCTAGGTCCAATTCGCGCCCGTGCAAGCGATGCCGGAACACGATCGCCGCCGTCAGCAGCAAGATCGCGCCGGCCTGGTGCGCCGCGGCGAGCGGGATCGGCACGACCAAGAGCAAGGTCGCGACGCCAAGCGCGAATTGCAGAACGGCCGCAGCGAGCAGCGCATGCAGCGCGAGGCGCGTCGGGCGCGGTAGCGCTCGCGCGCCATTGGGCCAGCCAAAACAGCAGCACCGCGGCGAAAGTCGCCGTCGCCAACAGGCGATGGTCGAACTGCACCGCCGCGATGTTCTCGAACCAGTTGCGCAGGAACGGGCGCAGTTGTGCGTAGCCCGCCGGCACAAAGCTGCCGTCCATCAGCGGAAAGGTGTTGTAGGTGAGGCCGGCATGGAGCCCGGCGACAAAGCCGCCGGCAAGGATCGTCAGCGCGACAAGGCCGAGGATTGCCTCGGCGGCGCGGCGCCACGCCGCAGATGCCCCCTCCCTAACCCTCCCCCGCTCGCGGGGGAGGGAAGGGTGGGGGCTGGGAGCGGCAAGCAAGCCCAGCGCGATCCACAGCGTCGTCGCATAGATCGAGAGCGCCAGGGCGAGATGGGCGACGAGCCGGTATTGGCTGACCTCGACCCGCTCGGCGAGGCCGCTCTCGACCATGTACCAGCCGAGCGCGCCCTGTGCGGCGCCGAGCGCGAAGATGCCGGCGAGTGGGATGATCAGGCGCTGAGGGATGCGGCGCCGCACGAGGAAATAGAGGAACGGCAGGAGGTAGACCAACCCGATCAGCCGGCCCCAGAGCCGGTGCGTGTACTCCCACCAGAAGATCGTCTTGAACTGGGCGAGGCTCATCCCCGCATTGATCAGCTTGTATTGCGGAATCTGCCTGGTACTTGGCGAACTCGGCGGCCCAGGCGGCGGGCGACAGCGGCGGCAGGATGCCCGTGACCGGCTGCCATTCGGTGATCGACAGGCCGGACAGGGTCAGCCTCGTGATCCCGCCGATCACCACCATGGCGAAGATCATCGCGCAGCAAACCAGCAGCCAAACCGCGATCGGCCGCAGGCCGGTCCCGGTCTCGGCCCTATCGCCGGGTGCGGGGTGTGCGAGCGCGGTCGGGAGCGACATCCCAGGTCAGAACACGTTGCCCATTTGCCGATGCAGATGACAGCTCGCGCACATCATCACAACCCCGCGATCCGACACCGCAGCAGAAATCTTCCGCGATCCCGGCGAAGGCCGGGATCCATCGCTCAGAGCCCGAGTCGATTGAAAGGTGGGTTCCGACTTTCGCCCGGACCACCGTATTGCGGTCGCGGGGCTTAATGCAGGGTCACGGTATGCTTGACGTGGCGAAAGCGGTTGCCGGCGGTGCGGCTGCTTTGCTTGACATTGACCGAATGCAGCTTGCCGTCGATATTCTGCCGCCAGAAATCGAGAAACTTGTGCAGCTCCGGATAATCGGGGGCGAGATCGAATTTCTGCCAGATGAAGGTCTGCAGCAGGGCGGGATGGTCCGGCAACCGGTAGATGATCTCAGCGGTGGTGAGCCGGTACCCCCTGACTTGCAGCTCGTAGAGGGTCATGTCCGCACCTCTCGACAGCCCGATTGCCTCGCAGCAAGCATGCCGCCTTGATTGCCCCGAGGCAATAGAAAAGCGCGAGGGAAAACAGCGGATTAGCAGCCTACAACGCGAAGTGCTGCCAAGCTTGGCGGCGGGGCCGCAGTCCAGCGAGCTCGGTGAGCGCTTCTTGAAGGCATCGCGCCGCGGTTTAAATTATTGCCCGTGTCAAAGCTGCTCATATCAGCGCCGTTTTGCTGACGGCGCACTCCCCTATCCGCAAGGTCCGCGCTTCGATGAACCGGTTGTTGCCAGCGCTCCTGTTGACGGGCGCCGTCGCTGTGATCGCGCCCGCGCCGCGGCCCGCAGTGGCCGCCGGGCTGATCCCGGCGGCTGGCGGCGGCGCGGTGCCGAGCCTGGCGCCGATGCTGAGCCGCATCACACCGGGGGTCGTCAACATCGCGGTGCGCGGTCGGGTGAAGGAGCAGAACCCGCTGCTCCAGGATCCGTTCTTCCGCCGCTTTTTCAACCTGCCGCAAAACGCTGCGCCGGAGGAGCGCGAAACCCAGGCGACCGGGTCGGGCGTCATCGTCGATGCCGCGCACGGCTATGTTCTGACCAACGGCCACGTCGCTGAAAACGCCACCCGGATCGATGTGGTCACCAAGGACAACCGGCGTCTGACGGCGAAATTGATCGGTATCGACAGCGATACCGACATTGCCGTGTTGCAGATCCCGGCGGTCAACCTGACCGCGGTGCCGATGGGCGATTCCGACCGCCTCCAGGTCGGCGACTTCGTCATCGCCATCGGCAATCCGTTCGGTCTCGGTCAGACCGTGACCTCGGGCATCGTCAGCGCGCTCGGACGCAGCGGCCTCGGCATCGAGGGCTATGAAGACTTCATCCAGACCGACGCGTCGATCAACCCGGGCAATTCGGGCGGCCCGCTCGTCGACCTCGAGGGCGAATGCGTCGGGATCAACACCGCCATCCTGGCGCCCGGCGGCGGCAATATCGGGATCGGCTTCGCCGTGCCGATCAACATGGCGCGCCGCGTCATGGAGCAGCTCATCCGCTATGGCGAAGTGAAGCGCGGCCGCATAGGCGTGGCGATCCAGGATCTGACCCCGGATCTGGCGCAGGCCATGAACACGACTCATACCACGGGTGCGGTCATTGCCCGCGTCGACCCCGCCTCGCCGGCCGAGCGGGCCGGTCTGAAGAGCGGTGATCTGGTCGTCGCCGTCGATGGCGTCGCGGTGCGCAGCGGGACCCAGCTGCGCAACATGATCGGCCTCACCCGCATCGGCAGCGAGGTCGAGTTGACCGTCGATCGCCACGGGGCCGAATGGAAGGTCGCGGTGGAGGTGGACCCGGCGGCGCCGTCCGCGCCGCGGCAACACCAACGCCAGCGCTGACCCGCGCGATCGGTTCGATATGGCGACCCAAACCCCGTACGAGGTGCTCGGCGTCAAGCCCGACGCCAGCGCCGACGATATTCGCAAGGCTTACCGCAAGCTTGCCAAGGAATTCCATCCCGACCTCAACCCGGGCAAGCCCGCGGCCGAGGCGCGCTTCAAGGCGGTGACGGCGGCCAATGACATCCTGTCGGACCCCGAGAAGCGGGCGCGTTACGATCGCGGCGAAATCGACGAGAGCGGCGCCGAGCGGCCGCGTTACTCTTACCGTCCGCATGCCGAAGGCCAGCAGGGCTGGAAATATCAGCCGCACGGTGAAATGGATGTCGGCGATCTCGAGGATCTGTTCGCGATGTTCGGGCGTGGTGGCGGACGGCGTGCCGGGCGGGCGGGAGAGGGCTTCAAGATGCCCGGTCCCGACCGCCAGTTCACCCTGACGGTCGATTTTCCCCTGGCCGCGACCGGCGGCAAACAGCGGCTCGCGCTGGCGCCCGAGGAATGGCTCAACGTGACGATCCCGCCGGGCATCGAGGAAGGTCAGGTGCTGCGCCTCAAGGGCAAGGGCGGACCGGGCCTCGGCGGCGGCCCGCCGGGCGATGCGCTGATCGAGGTGCATATCGTGCCGCACCCGTTCTTCCGCCGCGAGGGCGACGACATCCATGTCGAGCTGCCGGTCAGCCTCGCCGAGGCGGTGCTCGGGGCGCGGGTGGCGGTGCCGACGGTGACCGGGCCGGTGACGATGACGATCCCCAAGGGCTCGGATACCGGCACCCGGCTGCGGCTGCGCGGCAAGGGCATCCACAAGAAGCGGCGCGGCAGCGAGACCACCGGCGACGAGTATGTGACGCTCAAGGTGATGATCGGCGCGAGCGGCGATGCCGATTTGGCGAAATTCCTCGAAGATTGGGCGAAGACGCACCCGACCGACCCGCGCCGTGCGATGGGCGCGTCATGATCGTCCTCGACGAACTGCTCACCCGCTTTGGCGGCCTCGAACGCGGCGAGTTGATCCGCTGGGTCGAGAACCGCTGGGTGCTCCCCGAGCGCCACGCCGACACCTGGGTGTTCCACGAGGTCGACATCGGCCGGGTCGAGCTGATCCTCGAGATCCGCCGCGATCTTGCGGTCGATGACGAGGCGATGCCGCTGGTGCTCGGGCTGCTCGACCAGGTCTACAGCCTGCGCCGCCAGATGCGCCGGCTGTGCGACGCGCTCGCATCCCAGCCGCCCGAGGTGCAGGACAGGATCCGCCGGGCGCTGCCAAAGGCGGGGCGAGATAAGGCGGTCCCATAACCCTCTCCCGCACCGCGGGAGAGGGTGCCTGAGGGCGGAGCCCGAAGGCGGGTGAGGGTCTACCCTTCGGGCAACCTCCGCAGGATCGTTTCGATCACACCTTCGGCGTTCGAGAGCACGTCATTGTTCCAAAACCGAATGACGCGCCAGCCCTCGGCTTGAAGGAAAGCTGTGCGCCGCTCGTCCTCTGGATTGTCCGAATGCTGTCCGCCATCAGCCTCGACAATCAGGCTGTGCTTCGTGCAGGCGAAATCGACGATGAAACCGCCGATCGGATGCTGCCGGCGAAATCGGTAACCGGCGAGACGGCGATCCCGCAAAACAGCCCAGAGCCGGTGTTCGGCGTCAGTTGAATCACGCCGCAGCCGTCGCGCTACCTCGTTCGGCATCGTGGCCTCGACTTACCCTCACCCGCCCGCCGCTAGCGCGGCGGTCACCCTCTCCCGCACTGCGGGAGAGGGTATCGGGCGCGGCATTCGCCTGTAAAGTTAGTCTAGCGTGTTTTCGAGAAGGGCGGCATAGACGATCCGGCCAGCGGCTCGCCTCTGTTCACCCGGCCGGCTCGAATGTCCCGCGCAAGATCTCGCGTGCCGCTTCCGAGCCGTCGAGCGGGCGCAGGCGGCGGCGCTTGATGCGCCAGCCTTCGGCGGTGCGCACGAAATCCCAGCGGTTGGCCGAGACCCGGTGGACGTGAAAGCCGCGGGTCGCGCCGTGGTTCGGCACCTCGAAGATCGGGCCGACCCGGTCGGGCACCAGGATCTGCAGGTAGGAGATCGCAAACGCGGTGTCGCCGCTGATCCGGACATAGGGAAGCCCGGCGAAATGCGCGATGCCCTCTGCGATCGCGCGGTGATGCTCGGGGCTCGACGAGCCGCCGGCGATCGCCGCCCGCCCGGTCGGCGCGGGGAATTCGGCGCCGCGGTCGAAGACGCCGTCCTCGGTCCACACCGAGGCGGTGTAGTCGCGGGCGCCGGTATCCGCGCTCGGCGGATGGCTGGCGATCAAATTGTAGATTTCGAGGCGGTCCTCGATCCGGCGGATGCGGGCTTCTAGCGTACCAGCACCGTGACTCTGTGCCATTTCCTCCTCCCTCGCACGGAACCCTTCGACAAGACCGACGTCATCCCGGGGCGGCGCCCCGGAATGACGACAGTGCGATAAAAAGCTCGGCCTTCTGGCTTCACAGCGTCTGAAACCTGGCCCTCGCCCCGCGCTCGATTGCCGCGGCGGTGAGCCGGTCCACATTGAGGCGGTGGCGGATCAGTTCGAGAAGACGCAATTCCTCCTGGGTCACCTCGCCGTCGGCGGCGACCAGGTCGCAGGCGATGGCATAGGCGGTCTCGTGCAGCTTGACCGGCAAAGCGGCATTGATTGCCTTCAGCGTGTCTTCGAGCCCGTTTTCCCTACCAAGCGAGTCAGCGCAGTCGTTGAGTAGCTGCGGCAGCGCCTGCCGGTCGAAGCCGCGAAACACCGGTAGCTGCCCGATGATGTCGCCGATGACCTGCAATTCGCGGTCGGACAGGTTGCTCTCGGCCGCCGAGACGATCACCATCGTGTAGATCAGCGCACCGTGGGGGTCGAGCATCAGGGCTCCTTTGGCTTGCATGCTGCGCTGCACAAAGCAAACCCCGCCGCCCCCGTCAAGCCTCAATCCGCCTCCGCGAGAAAGCGTGCGGTCGCCTCGACGGCTTCGGCCAGCGGCGCGCGAATGACCGGCACCCCGGCGGGAAAGGCCGCCAGGAGCCGCGACGGCAAGGCGCGGTCGAGGATCGCGAAGACGCCGCGATCGTCGGCGCGGCGCACCAGGCGCCCATAGGCCTGGCGCAGCCGCAGCCGGGCGATGCGATCGTCATACGCTGGGCCGCCGAACACCGGCTTCCTCGCGCGATGCAGGATGTCGGGCCGCGGCCACGGCACCCGGTCGAACACGATGAGGCGCAGCGAGCGCCCCGGCACATCGACCCCGTCGCGCACCGCATCGCTGCCGAGGAGGCAGGAATCCTCTTCAGCGCGGAAGATGTCGACCAGGGTCGCGGTCGACATCGCATCGACATGCTGGGCAAGCAGCAGCAGCCCCTGCGCTTCGAGCACCGGGGCGATCCGCTCATGCACCGCGCGCAGCCGCGCGATCGCGGTGAAGAGGCCGAGCGCGCCGCCCTTGGCGGCGATCATCAGCGCCGCGAAGGCGGCGGCGACCTGGCCGATATCGTCGCGCGGAATGTCGGTGACGATGAAGATGCGGGTTTGCGCCGGGTAGTCGAAGGGCGAGGCGATGCGGGCGGCCGCGGGGCTTTCCGGCAAATGGCGCAGCCCGGTGGCGGCTTCCGCGGCGCTCCAGGCGGTCCCGGTATCTATTTCGCCGTCGGTCAAGGTCGCCGAGGTCACGACGATGCCATGCGCCGGCGTTGCCACCGCCTCAGTGAACGGGATGCCCGGATCGATCCAGTTGCGGTTGACCGCGACATCGGTTTCGGCGCCGTCGGCGCGGTCGAGCGCGAGCCACTCGACGGTTTCGGGGCGCGGCGCCTCGCCGAGATCGCGCAACAGCCCGCTCCATGCGCCGAGCTGCATGTCGGCGCGGCGGTCGAGCCCGCGGATCGTCGCGTCGAGGCGCTGGCGCAGACCGGGCTCGGGCGGGTTCTCCGGGTCCTCGAGCTGACGGCGCAGCAAGGCCGAGAGACGGCGCAGCGCCGCCGCGAGCCGGTCGAGCCCGGCGGCGAGTCGGCCAGCGGCCTCGACGAGCCCGTCGATCGGCGGGCGCGCCTCGGCCTCGATCCCGTATCCGGCATCGCCTCCATTTGTCGCGCGCGCCAGCAGCTGGCGCCGCACCAACGCGAGAAAGCTCTCGAAGCCTGCTAGACCGCGCCCCTCGGCGACGCGCTGGTGCCAGCCATCGGCCGGTAGGATGCGGGCGGCGACCAATGCCTCGATCAGCGCCGGGCCGGCTTCGTCGTCCGCCTCGACGAGGTCGCCGATGCGGCGCTGCAAGCCGCGGGCGCGTGAACGGCCGGCCTCGGCGCCGAGGAGCCAGCGCCGCAGCTCGCGTCCTTCCTGGCCGGAGAGCCGCACCGAGAACGCGGCATCGGCGGCTTCGAGCAGATGATGCCCCTCGTCGAAGACATAGCGGGTCGGCACGCTGGCATCGTCGAGCCCGCCCAATGCGGCCTGGGCCATGACCAGCGCGTGGTTGGCGACGACGAGGCGGGCGTGGCGCGCCGCGCGCACATTCTTTTCGACAAAGCAGCGGCGGAAATGCGGGCAGGCCGAATGAATGCACTCGCCGCGCCGGTCGGCCAGCGCGTTGAGCCGGCCGCGCCCGATCAGCTCGGCGAGCCAGCCCGGAAAATCGCCGGCGACGAGGTCGCCCGCCGCGGTCGCGCCGATCCAGCGGGCGATCAGCGCGAGCGGCGCCACCGATTGCGCCGCGCGTGCGGTCGCCGCGCGCACCGCATCCTCGTAATTCAACAGGCAGAGGAAATTCTCGCGCCCCTTGCGGATGACGACGCGTCGGCGCTTTTGCACCGGGTCGGGATAAAGCCGGTCGAGCTCCCCGGCGATCTGGCTTTGCAGGTTGCGCGTAAAGGTCGAGATCCACACCGCGCCCTGGTTCTTCTCGGCCCACAGGCTCGCCGGCGCGATGTAGCCGAGCGTCTTGCCGACCCCGGTGCCGGCCTCGGCCAGGACCGCCTGCGGCGTATCGGGCCGCTCGCGCGGCGCAAAGGCGGCGGCGACCGCGGCGGCGTAATCGGCCTGCTGGGGCCGCGCTTCGGCGCCCTCGCCGAGCAGCGCCGCCAGCCGCCCCCGCGCCTCCTCGGCCGAGACCGGCGCGTTGCCGGGCGGTGGCGGGGGCGGGCGCTCCTGCCATTCGCCGAGGCTCTGCCACACGCGCAGGCCGGCAGCGCGGCGCAATGCCCCGGGCTCCCCCGCCGGCAGCGCGGCGAGCACCGCCGGGCCCCAGGCCCAGCCGGCATGGTCAGCCGCCTCGGCGATCGCGCGGATGTCGGGCGCGGTTTCCGCCTGGAGCTGCTGCAGCAGGGCGCGCGCGGCGGTGGCGAGCGCGACGCAGGCCTCGGCCATCGTGCCCGGCGGGGCAAGGCCGAGCGCGGCGGCGAGGCCGCGCGGGGTCGGCACGCAAAATTGCGCCGGCCGGACAAAGGCGAACAATTCCAGGAGGTCCAGCGCGGCGAACCCGGCAATATCGAGGCGCCGCGAGACGGCGCGCGCATGACACACCATCGCAGTCTCGCCCTCCAGCCGGGCGCGCGCTTCCGGTGGCGACAGCGCCTCGATCTCGCCCTCGGGCGATAGCCACACGATCTCGCGGAAACCGGCGACCAGCGCCGGGGCCCGCGGCACCAAAACCCGATCGGGCGATTTGAGGGTCACTGCGGACGCCCACGGGCGCAGCGCAATCGAGCCAAGCTGTCATTGCGAGGAGCGCAGCGACGAAGCAATCTCGTTCGGAGGACGCTCCACGAGATTGCCGCGTCGGCCCTGCAGGCCCCCTCGCAATGACAATAGACTGGCCGGCCTTGCCCTTCGGATCGGACGAAGTAAGGTTGCCCCATGACGCAAATGATCTACCACATGTGTCCCGCCGAGACATGGGAAGAGGCGGTCGCGGCGGGCCAGTACCTCGGCACCGCCGATGACCGGCGCGACGGCTTCATCCACTTCTCGACGAAGGACCAGATCGCCGAGAGCGCGCGGCGGCACCGCGCCGGGCAGACCGGTCTTGTGCTGATCGCCGTCGAATCGGCCTGCCTCGGCGACCGCCTCAGATGGGAGCGGTCGCGCGGCGGTGCGCTGTTCCCGCACCTCTATGGCCCGCTGTTCCCAAGCGAGACGGCGAGCGTCGCATCGCTGGCGCTCGGCCCCGACGGCGAGCACATATTCCCGGCGCTGAGCTAACGCCGAGCCCCGGCGCTCGCCGCATGGACAAATAGAAATGTCGTCCCGGCGGCCAGGGGGACTAGGCGGTCTTGGTCGAGGCGCGGCGGGTCGGCCGCGGGTTGATACGCAGCTGCATGCCTTCGAGCGCGTCGCGGTCGACCGGCGAGCGGCACGGTGCGCCATTGCGGCTGGGTCCTGCCGTCGCTCCCGACTGGAAGTGGCCGGTATATTCGCAGTCGAGCGGCGCACCGCCTGGGCCGGCTTTTTGCCGCACCGCGAAGCCGATCAGCGGAATACCCCTGCCCCGGGTACCGCAGAACGTGCCGCTGCCGATCCACGGGGTTTCCGCGCCGCTGGCGGTCAACCCCTTGTACTCGATCGCCGCGGCAACCGACCGCGTGTGCGGTAGGATCACAAACCCCTCGATCCACAATCCGGGGCCGAGACGGCCGACCCAGGGCGTGTCGAGAAAGCGAACATCGCCGCGGCCGCGGATATGCGCGACGATGTCAAGGCCGATCGGTTGCGGCGACCGCTCCGCCGCGGCCGGGTCGCCCATTCTGAGCGTCGTGACCGGGGCCAGCGGCGCCGACATCGCGCCCTCGGCTGCGCTCGTCGCCGGGGCGGACGAAGAGAGGCGCCGAATGTCGACCTCCAGCGGCAGGGTATCCGGATCGCGGGCCAAATATCCGGTCACGAGCGCCGCGCCGCCGCCTGGCGGCGACTTGACGAACAGCACCCTGTGGCGGCCGCCGAGCCACGACCCGGCGCGACCGAAACTGTCGGTGATCTCGATCGCGCGGTCCTGGCGTGGCGGAGCGCACAGGTGCACCGCAGGCAGCGCGAGCCCGGCCACCGGCTCGCGCCAGCCGGTTTCGGCAGCGAGGCTGAAGGCATAAAGGCCGGGATCGAGCGGCACCAGCCGGGCGACGACATGCGGCGCGGCTTGCCCGGAAGCGGGGCTCGGCGGCGCGCTCGCACCGGAAATGCCTGCGGCCATGGACCGCGGCGGCCGCGCAGGGGCGATCATCGGGCGATCATCGGGCGATCATCGGGCGATCATCGCGCCGGGGCGAGTTCGGGTCGCCGCGCGGCGGCGCGGCGGCGTTTGCGCGATCGCGACCCGAGGTCGCCCCCGGTGAGCTGACGGATCAGCGCGAGATGCGCGGGGAGGCAAACGCTTTTCAGGTCGAACCGTTCGACGACGCAGCGCCGCGCTTGGCGCCGCATGGCCGTGGTCGCGGCGGGGTTCTGCAGCACCGAGCGGATCTGCTGGGCCAGCGCATCGGTGTCGAAAAAGTCGACCAGACAGCCATTGCTGGTGCCGTCGACGACCTCCTCGACGGGCGGCGTTCGCGATCCGATGACCAGGCACTCCGCCGCCATCGCTTCGAGCAGTCCCCAAGATAGCACGAAAGGGTAGGTCAAATAGACGTGGGCCGTAGAGATCTGAAGAACGGCCAAATACTGCGCATAGGGGAGCCAACCGAGAAAGTGGACGCGGCTCAGATCGAGTCGTCCGCCGATTTCTGCGAGCATGTGCTGGCGCCAGCCGGTGCCGTCCGGCGGTAATCGGCCATAGCTGACGCCGTCACCACCGACGATGACGACATGCGCGTTCGGGCATTCCTCGAGGACCTTCGGCAGGGCGCGCATGAACACATGAAATCCGCGATAGGGTTCGAGCTTGCGTGCGCTGTAGGTCAGCACCTGGTCCTCGCGCGACAACGACTTGCTGCCGCGCAGCCATAGCCGGGCCGTCGGGTCGGGATGAACGCGCTCGGTGTCGACCCCCTCATGGATCACGCTGATGCGGTGGCGATATTCCGAGGGATATTGGTCGCGCTGCCAATGTGTCGGGGTATAGCCCCAATCCGCGGCATCCAAGCTTAGCAAATTGGTCGCGTTGCGTACCCGGATGCGCAAGACATCATCAATGGTGGCCGGAAACTCCGGGTCAAAATTGAGATCCGATCCCGTAGAACGATAAAAAAACTCGAAATAACCCAGCAACGGCACGCGAGGCCAAATGTCTTTGATGAAAAGAAGTTCGCCCCATCCGGTATGACCGATAACGATGTCGGGGGTGAACCCTTCCCTCTGCAGACCCTCGCACAAGCGGGCGACCGCGAGGCCGCACATGACCCCGCCGTCGAGATCGTTCACGTAGGAATGCCCCGCCGGCAAGATCGGCGTCGGCAGATATTCGAGCATCCGGACGCCCTCGATATCGTAATCCCGGCGCTGAGTGATAAACACGACGGTATGTCCAGCCTCCTGGAGGTACCGCACGACATGAACGTGTTGTCCGGGAAAGGTTTGATGGACGAATAAAAATTTCATCGTGCCCCGAAGCCAATCAAACCGGTGTGCAATTCCGTCGGTGGCGTGGCGGGCTGCTCCGGTCGGAGGATGACGTGGATTTCGCCTCAGCTAACCGGGGGTGGCAGTCCCCTCGCCGCCGTCGACGCGTTCAGTCAGGCGAAGATTGATCGCTTCCAACGGATCGTCGGCGGTTGCTGACCGGCACGGGGCACCGCTCTGGTGCAGCTGGGAGATGCCTCCGGCAAAAAACGAGCCCTGATAGACCACATCGAACCGCTCGGCCTGCTGCGGCACGACGCGGACCGCAAACCCGGTCAGCGGCAGCCCGCGGCCGCGAGTGCCGCACAACACGCCGCCAGGCACCCATGGGGTTTCGCCGCCGTTCGGCAGAAATCCCTTCATTTCTATGTCGGTTGGCGCCAGCCGCTCCAGCGGCCGGACGCTGAAGGCTTCTATCCGTATCCGCCGTCCCAGCGCGCCGACCCAGCCGCGACCGGGAAACAGCCGATCGCCGGCGCGCTCGATATGAAGGAGGATCTCGGTCGGGACATCCCGCGCCTCGGTGGCCGCGGCAACCGACCCGCCCGTCGCTCGCGCGACGGCCGGCCCGGTCTGATCGACGTGAACTTCCGGGCCGTCGAGGCGCCGGAGATCGAGCGAAAGCTCGCTCGCCTGCTGCTCCGAATCGCCGTAGACCGTCACGATTACGAGACCGCCCCCGATCGGCGAGCGCAGGATTACGGTTCCGCCCTCCTTGTCGAGCCACGGTCCGCGTCGGGGGAACGAAGCGACGATCTCGACCCCATTACCATCTTCGACAAAAGGTGCCGATACGTGCGCCACCGGGACCACCATCCCAGCGATCTCGCCAAGGTTGCCGGGAAGCGCGCCGACGCGTAACGCATAGAGGCCCTCGTCAACCCGCAGCATTCGGATCATCGTGACCGCAACCGACGGCGATTCGAGCTGGGATGGCTGCCGCGGCGCGCTCGGCGCGGCGGCGGATTTGCCGATCGCCCCGGCGCGCCGCCGCGCGACCCTCTCGCCGGCTGCCGCCGCAGGAGAACGCGGTGCTTGGGTTGTAGTCCTCATTCTATGACAATTCCGATCCGACCAGCTGTTCCTGCGTAATCGGGCGCGGGCCGACGCCCGGGCCTGCACGCCTCGTTCCGTCCACGACATGATGACGGCCGCTTGCGTGCCCAGCCTGGGAGCAGCATCCGCCCACCCCGGGGGAACATAGACGGGCACGGGTTGGCGTCCAAGCGGCAAGGCGCCGAAAATTGTTGCAATATGTTTCAGGTACTGTCAATCGGCTGTGTCCTGGCGTCGCGCGCCAAAAGCCGTTGCTCTCCATGGCGTGGGCGTTGCCGGTTGACGCATCCGCGCCCGGCGGTCAGGCTGCACCGATCAAGCTTTTCTGAACGGCGTTCGGAAGGACAAGCCATGAAGCTGATGTGGTTCCATCTGATGCCCTATACCGAATTGCCCGACGATTTCCGGGAGAAGCATCCATCGGTCTGGGTCGACATCCATTCCTCGCTGTTCGATCCGCGGCGCGCGCACCACATGTACAACGACTTTATGGATGAGCTCGAATTCGCCGCCGAATGCGGGTTCGACGCGGTCTGCGTCAACGAGCATCATTCGAACGGCTATGGCCTGATGCCGTCGCCCAATCTGATCGCCTCGGCCTTGGCGCGGCGCACCACCGATACCGCGCTCTGCGTCCTCGGCAATTCCTTGGCGCTCTACAACCCGCCGACCCGGGTCGCCGAGGAATTCGCGATGATCGACGTGATCTCGGGCGGGCGGCTCATCGCCGGCTTCCCGGTCGGGTCGCCGATGGACACTTGCTACGCCTATGGCCAGAACCCCTCGATGCTGCGCGAGCGCTATCTCGAAGCCCACGATCTCGTGGTGAAGGCGTGGACCGAGCCTGAAACCTTCGCCTTCAACGGCCGCTTCAACCAGCAGCGCTACGTCAACATCTGGCCGCGCCCCATACAAAAGCCGCGCCCGCCGATCTGGGTCCCGGGCGGCGGCTCGGTCGAGACCTGGCGGTGGTGCGCGCAGATGGACCACGTCTACTGCTACCTGTCCTATTACGGCTACAAGGCCGGACAGGCGACGATGGACGGGTTCTGGGCCGAGATGGCCCGGCTCGGCAAGGACCGCAATCCCTACCACGCCGGCTTTCTGCAATTCGTCGGGGTCGCCGAGACTCGCGAGCAGGCGATGGAGCTCTATCGCGAGCCGGCCGAGTATTTCTACGGCCGCTGCCTGCATGTCGACGCGCGGTTCGCGGGCCCTCCCGGCTACACCACCGAGGAGACCCAGCGCCGCGGCATCCAGAGCCAGGTGCAGCAGGCCGCGGCGCAGAGCCAGCGCTACGAGTCGAAATTTCAGACGCTGGCGCGCGAGATGGATGCGATCGTCGACAAGGGCTACGTCATCATCGGCTCGCCCGACGAGGTCGCCGCGCAACTGCGGGAAGTGGCGACGAACCTCAATGTCGGCCACCTCATGCTGCTCTTGCAATTCGGCAACATGAAGAAGGACCTGGCCCAGTACAACACCGGGCTCTTCGCCGAGAAGGTGATGCCGCAGCTGCGCGACCTGTTCGCCGAATGGGAAGACCGCTGGTGGCCGCAGCCGATGGCGCGCGCCGAGCGCGCCGCGCTGCCGTCGTTTCAGGCGACGGCGATGGCGGCGGAGTGATCTATGGCCGAACCTGAGACCTCTGCCGTCGAGCTGAACGGGTTTGCCTGCCGGGTCTGGAAGAAGGGCAGCGGGCCGAAGCTCGGTTTTCTCGCCGGCTTTGGCGGCCTGCCGCGCTGGATCCCGTTTCTCGATGCGCTCTCGCGCGAGCGCACCGTCATCGTGCCGTCCCTGCCCGGCTTTCCCGGCGGCGAGCGCGGCCATACCGTGCTCGATTCCCACCTCGACTGGGTGCTCGCCGCGCATCTTCTGCTAGAGAAGGCGGGGCTCGACGGCGCCGATCTCGCCGGCAGCTCGGTCGGCGGCTCGCTCGCCGCCGAGATCGCGGCGATCTGGCCGCAATCGGTCAGACGCCTCGCGCTGATCGCGCCCTTGGGCCTGTTCGACGAAAAGGAGCCGATGACCGACCCGTGGGCGCAGCGCGCGCCCGATGTGCCGGGCCTCTTGTGCGCCGATCCCCAGCGCTGGGAATGGCTGAAGGCCGAGCCCGAAGGCCAGAACTCGCCGGAATGGCCGATCGAGCAGGTGCGCGCCAGCGAGGCCGCGGCACGCATCTTCTGGCCGCTCGGCAACACCAAGCTCGAAAAGCGGCTGCCGCTGATCAGCGCCCCGACGCTGCTGTTGTGGGGCGCGGAGGACCGCATCATGCCGCGCAGCTACGCCGACCGCTTCGCCCGCGGCATCGCCGGCAGGAGCGAGATCCGGGTGATCCCAGGCGCTGGTCATCTCGCCGAACTCGACAAGCCCGACGAGGTCGCCGCCGCGATCCTGCGCTGGACCGCCTGAAGCGCTCGTCATTGGAGGCGCACAGGTCCCGTAGGGTGGGTTGAGCCCAGCGAAACCCACCATTTTCGCACCGGCTGACGCTATGGTGGGTTACGCTTCGCTAACCCACCCTACGGCTTTGGGAGGACGCGGTGAGCAGGCTCGAAGACTATGCCGACAAATACCAATCCGTGCGTTTCGAGCGGCGCGACGGCATCCTCTTAATGACGCTGCACACCGAGGGCGGGTCGCTGCGCTGGGGGTTTGGGCCGCATGGCGAGTTGCCCGAGGCCTTCCACGATGTCGGATCGGACCGCGACAACCGCGTCGTGATCCTGACCGGCACCGGCGCGGAGTTCTCCGGCCCGCGCGCCACTCCCGGCACCTCGTCCTTCCCGACCCGGCCGCCGGCCGAGCGGATCGACCGCATCCATTGGGAAGGCCGCCACCTGTTGATGCGGCTCCTCGAAATCGAGGTGCCGGTGATCAGCGCGATCAACGGCCCGGCCTGGCGCCATTCCGAGATCCCGCTGCTCGGCGACATCGTGCTTGCCGCCGACACCGCGCAGTTCCAGGATTCGGCGCATTTCGCCTCGGACGTAGTGCCGGGCGACGGCATGCACATCGTCATGCCGCTGCTGCTGGGCCTCAACCGCGGCCGCTATTACCTCTTGACCGGCCAGACCCTCGATGCCAAGCAGGCGCTCGAATTCGGGCTGGTCGCCGAAATCCTGCCGCCCGACAAGCTATTGGCGCGCGCCTGGGAACTGGCCGAGGGCCTCGCCAAAAAGCCGACCCTCGCGCTGCGCTACACGCGCCTCCTGCTGACGGAGTACCTGCGCCGCCAGATGCACGACCTCTTGGGCTACGGGCTCGGCATGGAGCTGCTCGCCCTGATCGAAAAGCCCGAGGCGCCCTAAACGCTGCGGGCCGAGAGCGCCATGCCGATCAGCGACATGCCGCCCCAGACGAGATCGATCCCGACCAGGAGGCCAAGCGCCCAGGCGAGCGTGCCGGGCAGCCCGGAGATGATGATCGCGGCGAGGACCAGGTCCATCACGCCGCCGATCATCATCCATTCCCATCGCCCGGTCAGCTCGCGGCGGTGCTCGAGCGCCAGCACGATGATCAGGATGCCGTCGATGATGAAAAAGGCGATCAGCACATAGGTCAGCGTCGCCAGGCCCTGCCACGGGTTCCACAAGAGGACGAACCCGGCGAGCAATGCGACGATCGCCGAAAACAGCGACCAGCCGAAGCCCGGCGCCTGGTGTGCGCCGAAGGTCGCGACGAGGCCGACGGCGCCGCCGATCAGGAACAGCCAGCCGATGATGATCGTCGTGGCGAGCCCGGCCAAGGGCGGGATGATGATCGCCGCCAGCCCGAGGACGATCAGCACGACCCCCTCGGCGAGGAACAGGCGCCAGTGGTCGGCGATCGATTTTTTGAAGGCTGCGGCCAGCTCCGCCGCGCTTTTTGGCGTATCGATCGACATGGCTCGCCTCCCGGAATGCGGCCGAAAACTAAAATTAGACCCAGAGACGCGGAGAAAAAAAGCACCAAGCGGCTGTCATTGCGAGCGAAGCGAAGCAATCTCGTGCCAATGATGCCCCATCATCGGGATTGCTTCGTCGCTTCGCTCCTCGCAATGACGGCCTGTGTCCTCCGTGCCTCCGTGGTGAAACGAAAAGGGCCGGCCCCAACGGGACCAGCCCTTCGCGACCCAAATACAGATTTTGACTACGCCTGGTGGCTCGCCTGGTAGCGCGAGTTGCGCAGCACGCGGCCGGGCAGATTGCCGGTGTGCTCGCCTTCCTTCATCAGCATCTGGCCGTTGACAAAGGTGGCGTAGATGCCCTGCGCCGGCTCCTTGAAGCGCCAGCCGCCGGCCGGGAAGTCGTGCACGATGAATTCGGGCAGCGGCTTCACGGTGTCGGGATCGAAGATCGTGATGTCGGCCTTCATCCCCGGTCGCAGCAGCCCGCGGTCATAAAGGCCGAAGGTCGAGGCCGAGTCGAAGGTCAGCCGCCGCACCGCCTGTTCGAGGCTCATGACGTGCTTCTCGCGCACCCATTCGCCGAGGAGCCGGGTCGAGAAACCGTAGCCGCCGTGGAACTGGACATGCGCGCCGCCATCCGACAGCCCGATGAGCGCGTTCGGATAGTTGAGGATCGCCTTCATCGCCTCGACATCGACGTTGTTCTCGGCCTGCATGAAGGTGGTTTCGAGCTTCTCCTCGACCACGAGGTCGAGGAACGCATCGATGATCCCCTTGTTTTGCGCCTTGGCGATCTCGTTGATCGTCTTGCCCTTCATCCAGGCGTTCTTGTCGAGCTTGGGCTCTTCGACCCAGATGTAATTGTACCATTCGCGCGAGATCGTGTTGCCCGGGATCTCGACCTTCCACTCGACCATTTCTTCGTGCAATTTCGCGCGCACCGCCGGGTCGGCATAGGCGCGCATCTTCTCGTCATCCGACTTCAACAGGATCGGATGCCAGGTCGGCGAGCCGCGGAAGGCCTGGGTGTTCTTCATGTTGAAGATCTGCGTCGTCGTGTTCGGCGAGCACAAGCGGGTAGGCGCGGATGCCCTTGGCCGCGGTTTCGTCGACCCGCGCCATGTGCTTCTGCCACTCGCCGGGGCGACGCACGCTCTGCCCGAGATTGTTGTAGACGACGGGGCGACCGGTGGCTTCCGAGAGGCGGGCCATCAGCCCGTCCGCCATCTCGGCGTCGCGGCCGCCGCCCGACTGGATGATGCCGGTGCCCATCTCGCGCAACACGTCGGCAAGCGCGAAGATCTCCTTCTCGTCGGCCCACAGCGCCGGGATATGCACGCCCTGCGGGTCGTAATGCCCCTTGTTGCGCGACACCGAGAGGCCGAGCGCGCCGCCTTCCATGCTGTCGCGCACGACGTCTTGCATTTGTTTGAGTTCGGCATCGGTCGCGGCGCGCTTCTGGCACTCGTCGCCCATCACGTAGTAGCGCACCGCGGTGTGGCCGACGAGCGTCCCGACATTGACCCCGAGATTGCGGTCGAGCCGGTCCATGTATTGCGGGAAGGTCTCCCAATCGACCTCGATCGTGTTCAACACCTCCATCGGGATCGCTTCGACATAGGAGAGGAACTCGGCCATCCGCTTGGCGTTGCCGCGGCGCACCGGCGCCAGCGACAAGGAGCAATTGCCGATGACGACCGAGGTTGCGCCGTGGTCGGACGAGAACGAGCACAGCGGATCCCAGGTGACCTGCGCGTCGTAATGACAGTGATTGTCGATAAAGCCCGGGCGCGACGACCTGGCCGCCGGCGTCGACGGTCTGGCCCGCGGGCCCGGACAATTTGCCGAGCTCGGCGATCTTGCCGCCCTTGACCCCGACATCGCCGTGGAATGCCGGCATCCCCGAGCCGTCGACGATCCGGCCATTCTTGATCAGCAGGTCATACGCCATTGGTTTCCCTCCTTGATCGCGCTGCGTGAGATGCACCTTCTTGCCGCGGAGTGTAGCACGCGAGCGGGTGCCCGCGCCCGAAATCTGCGCGCGGCGGCCATGCGCGGGACCGCTTTCCGTGGCGACGGCTCGGCCGGATTGCCCGACCGGCCTTTGCGGAAGCGGCCACCGCTGTCGCAACCCAGGCACGGGATGACGGCCTGCGCCGATCGCGGCCGTTCGAGCGACCGTCGCCGCCTAGGTAGATTCCGAGCCTGCCCGTGCCGGATGTTTGCCGATACGTATTGCGGCAACCCCGAGCATCGTCCCCCCAAAATTGAGGCTCGGGTACTGCCGGGCGGAGCCGTCCCCCACGGTTCTGCCCGGCCCTACTTCATCGAGGAGGGATCGCCCGATGGCATGGCGCATTTCATATCGGCATCCACTCCGGCGTGACGACGGCGGAGTGAGATTTGTACCTGATCAATCAGAAGCCGCCGCGGAAAAATTGCGCTTTGAGTTGCGCGGCTACGTCGTCTCCACCCCCACGCAAACCGGCGCTCTTCGGTTGATTGCGCAGACGGAAGAGGGGATATCGGGTGAAGCCGTTAAGGCTCCGTTCGATCGTTTCTAGGGCCCTGTGAACCGTGAGATTCGATCCCTTTCCGGACCCTTAGGCGCGGTGGGATCGTTACAATGCCATCGCTGGCCGCACCGTAGAAGCAGGGGAGATGGAATATAATGATACCTTATCGCAGTTTGTTCGAATGGGAGGGCCGATCGGCTCAAAACTGATAACGCAGCCCAACCGTCAGATATTGCCAACCGGGATCTGGGGTACCTCCCTTTCCGATGTCCACGAAATCCGAGCGGTGGTGCATCTGCATCATCAGTTGATATTGCGGATATTGTGGTAGCGCAAAGGTTATCTCTGGAGAGAAGTAATTTAAAACAATAGCATTGTGGGTGTTCGACGGCAGGTCGACGGCAAAACTGGGACCGAAAGTGATCGCAATCGAGGTGCGCACATATTGGTTCCACGGAAAGCGGGTCCATCGAAAATTAAGGGCAAGCCAAGCTTCGTCGGCGTGCATATCACGGAAGCGCTTGGCGAGTCCGAATTCGGGCTCGATGTCAAGCGAGTCCCAAAGCGTCAATAGACGCCGAGAGATCGCCCCTCCGACCAAGTCCGCGGTGCCGAAGCGCCAATCCCAAGGCGGCGCCGCGTGAATAAATATGTTGTACTGATGTGTCCGAAGCTGCGGACCTCCGAATACCGATACTGCGCAGTTCCCGTCGCACTCGCTAAAGAAGTTGTCGGTGTGCCAGGTCAGCCAGCTGACCATCGGCACTGACGGGGTGTCATCGCTGACCGTGGCCGGCAGGCCCAAGGCGCCGGTAACCGGAAGCAACGCCTGGATACTCATCACGAGGACGACGAGCGCGCAACACTTTCTGGCTGCGTCAACCACGGCACGCGTCGCCACCACTGATCCTTCGGCACAACTCCGGACCAGGCGGAGCATTCTCTACTTTCTCCAGCCGATGATTGATATTTTCGGAGCCCCGCGGCACAAATTGGATTTAGATGGGGCCTCTGAATTATTCCGGCTCAGCCGGTGTCGGCCGGTTGAGTAAACGCATTCGCGTGTAACCCTAGCGCTATCTCCGAAAAATCGCACGAAGAAACTCATTCTTCCACCGGACTCCGCGCCGGCAGGGCAGCCCGACCGCCGATCCTGCCGCCGACCAGCGGCAAGGGCGCCCGAGAGATATGTACCGTCCCGTCCCGTCCCGTCCCGTCCCATCCTTCTCATCCCATCATGAGGCGGCTTGTGCCGACCTCGAAGAGAAACAAGAGCCCCGTGTGGCGGCAGCCGAAGCGCAAAAGGTGACAGCATGAGGCAATCAGTACGAGACTTGACGCGGGCCGCGATAGAAAAGCGGACGTTCAGTGATGCTTGAAGCGGGGAAGGGGCCAGTCATGCACGACATACTGAGGGTCACGAGATGACCAGACCAAATCAGAACTTGGACGTTTGGAGCGCTGCGAAGGCAGGGGATTTGGCGCGCGTGTCTGCGCTTTGCTCCGCAAATTCTTCACTCATCAACGCGAGGGACGGGGGCGGTTACACACCGCTCATTCGCGCAGCCGAAAGCGGAGCGTTGGGGATGGTTGATTGGCTTGTCGGGCATGGTGCCGATGTGAATGCGCGAAACGCGCAACTTGCAACCGCACTCCTGCAGGCAGTGTGGTTTCATCGGATTGATTGCGCGAAAAGACTTCTTCGCGCGGGCGCGGACCCCAATCTGGCCGATGACGAGTTGCGCACCCCGCTCCTTTCCGCGGCAACGATGGGTTACCGGAGTGTCGCGGTGGACCTTTTCACCCCGAAAGCGCGTATCGCTACAGAAGCACCAAAGAGTACGGACGGGTATGTCGAGATTGCCGCTCTCCTCATCGAGCATGGGGCAAAGGTGGATGCGAGAAATGAAGATGGCGCAACGCCGCTCCACCAGGCCGCGCGCTGGGGTACCGAGGCTCATCAGGAAATGTGCGACCTGCTCCTATCCCGGGGTGCGGACATCAATTGCATTGACGGTGATGGCTCCCGCGGCGTCACGCCGTTAGAAGCCGCGCGGCAAGCGAGAAATCAAAAGATGGCAGAGTTTTTGTTGTCACGCGGTGCGAGAGACAATCCGAGTAGCAGCGGCTGATCGGAACTGGCCGAGCACACGAGGCTCGGAATCACTGTTCGATGTCTGGCAGGGCCATTGCCGGTTCAGTCAAGCGACTCTCGCCGGAGCGGTCGGCGACTTCCGGGACGCGCCGGTCTCGGTCGTTCGCGGGCCCTCGGCGGCGAGGTAAAACGCGGCGCGGAAAGTGGCAACCAGCACAAGAAGAGAAAGATGTTTCGCCCTTCGATCCCGTTGCTAGCCGTCGTCGTTTGCCGCGGCCCTAGCGACGGGTTTCGCGGTTTCGTTCCAAGCGGGGTTTGCGGGACGAGGGGGACGATTTGGCGTTGTCGAGGCCGCTCAAACGGACGATGCTGCCGACAGAACCACCGAATCCGGCGAATGCGGGCTTAGAGAGGTCACCTGCATGAAGCCGTCCCTCCTATCCGCGCTCTGCGCCGCTGTTCTCGTGAGCCAAGCCCACGCCCAGGGTCTGCTTCAGACGCACCGCATCTCCGCGGATCTCGCCAACCAGGCCGTCGCGGCGGCTGTCGCGAAATGCGCCAGCCAGGGTTACGCCGAGACCGCCGTCCTGGTCGATGCCGACGGCGTGCGGCAGGCGGTGCTGCGCGGCAATGGCGCCGGCGCCCACACGCTCGACAGCGCCTTTGCCAAGGCCTACACGGCCGCCTCGTTCAAGACCGACACGACCGCGCTCGTTGAACGGTCGAAGACGGTGCCGGTGCTGGCGAACCTGTTCAAATTGCCGCATCTATTGCTGATCGGCGGGGGCGTCGTCATCAAGCTGGGCGACGAGGTGGTCGGCGCGATCGGCGCCGCCGGGGCGCCGGGCGGCGATCTCGACGATGCCTGCGCCCGCGCCGGCCTCGACAAGATCAAGGACCAGCTCAAGTAGCGCTCACGCCCGTGATGAGGATGACGCGATGAGGGTCGGGATCTCGCTGACGAGCAATCATCCGGACGTGACAGACCCGCGCCAGGGAGCGCGCTGGATGATCGAGCGCGCCGCGGCGGCACGCCGTGCCGCGCTCGATTCCCTGTTTGTCGGCGATCAGCACGTCTCGCCCACGCCCTATTATCAGAACACGCCGATGCTCGGGCGGCTGCTCGCGGAGTGGGGCGAGGCCCCGGCCGGGTGCCTGTTCCTGCTCCCGTTGTGGCACCCGGTGCTGGTGGCCGAGCAGATCGGGACGCTGGCCGCCATCGCTCAAGGCCCGCTTCATCATGCAATGCGGGCTCGGCTGGGGCGACGCAAGGTTCGCCGCGATGGGCGCCAACATCAGGACGCGTCCTTCGGCTTTCGAGGAAGCTCTCGACATTGTCCGGCGCCTCCTGGCGGGCGAGACGGTCAGTTCCTCCCGCCGGTTCCGGATCGCCGAAGCGAGCCTGGCGCTGCGTCCGGCCGAGCCCGTCGAGGTCTGGATCGGCGCCAGCGCCCCGCCGGCCATCGACCGCGCGGCACGGCTGGCGGAGGGCTGGATCGCGAGCCCCGGCCTCACCCGCGAGGAGGCGCGCGTGCAGGCCGATCTCTATCGCGAGCGCTGCGCCGCTTACGGCAGGCAGCCGGGCGCCATCGTCCTGCGGCGCGACATTTACGTCGGCGAGTCGTCGTCCGAGGCGCAGGCGGTGCTGCAGCATGCGCTGGGCCGAAGCTATCGCGGCATGCCGGCGGAAGCCCTGATCGCGGGCTCGGTCGACGAGGTCGCGGAACAGTTTCGGACCTTCGGGGAAATCGGCTACACCGACATCCTCGTGCGCCATCTGACCAACGATCAGCCGAAGGTCCTGGGCTCCCTGGAGCGGCTGGCCGCGGTACGCGCGGCGCTGGCCGACTCGAAATGAAGCTCTATATGTCCGCAAGTTGTCGTCGTCCCCGCGGAAGCGGGACCGACCTGCTCCTGGCAAGGAACAGGGCAACCGCTTCGTCGCTCGCCCCTGGGTTCCCGCTTGCGCGGGAACGACGGATAATTGGAGAGCACGATCACAACGCTGTTGCAGGGAGGATCTCCAATGCTGGAGCTTTCTGACATCCAATCGTCGCAAGAAGAGCTGGAGGACTACTACGCGCAATTGCGCGCGCAGCACGTGACGCCGGCCTGGATCGGCGGCGGCATCAGCATCGAGCCGCAAGAGCAAGGCGGTGCCATACCTGTGGCATTGGCGCGATCTGCGGCCACAGGCGATGCGGGCGGCCGAACTGGTCGGTACCGCGCAGGCCGAACGCCGGGTGCTGCGCCTGACCAACCCCGAACTGTCCGGGGTCAGCCAGCAACACGCTGGTCGCCAACATCCAGATCGTGATGCCGGGCGAGATTGCCCGCGCCCATCGCCATTCCGCGGCGGCCCTTCGCCTGATCATCGAGGGAAGGGGCGGCTACACGGTCGTCAACGGCGAGCGCGTCCCGATGTACCCGGGCGATCTCGTCCTCACGCCCAACTGGTGCTGGCACGACCACGCCAACGACACCGACGCGCCGATGATGTGGCTGGACGGCCTCGATACCCCGCTGGTGCGGATGCTCGAGGCCGGGTTCTATGAAGAGTACCCCCAGGAGCGGCAGGACATTGGCGCGGCCGTCAACGCCTCGCAGTGGCACTACCCGATGTCGGAGATGCGGGCCGCGCTGGAGCGGCTGGCCGCCGCCGATACCGGCAACGCCGGCGAGGAGATCATCCTCGAATACAAGAACCGGGTCACCGGCGGACCGGTGATGCCGACGATCGCCTGCCACATGCAGCTGCTGCGCCCCGGCGAGAAGACGCGGGCGCGCCGCCGCGTCTGCTGCACGAACTATCACGTGGTCGAGGGCGCCGGCTACTCGGTGGTCGGCGGCGAGCGGCTCGACTGGGAAGACAAGGACGTGTTCACGGTGCCGACCTGGACGTTCTGCGAGCACGTCAACAGCGGCGACCGCCCGGCCTTCCTGTTCAGCTTCAGCGACGCGCCGGTGATGAAGGCCTTGAGCCTCTACCGGGACGAGACCCGGTCGTAGCTGCGGGATGCCGCGGGAAGGCAGCGCCGCGAGCGGCGCCCCGCCGCGATCAGCGCGAGATCGGGCTCAGGGAGGCGCTTGATCCAGCTGCACGCGAATATTTTGCAGCGCCCCGCGCTGGCGGCCTTTTTCGACCCACAGCCCGACGATTTGCCCGGGAACATCGAGCCAGATCAATTCGTGGAAGGCCGCGGAATTGGCGATCGGCTCGCCGTCGATCGCCGTCACCACATCCTGTGCCGCCAATCCGGCCCGCTGCGCCGGACCACCCTCCTCGACCTTGGTGATGACCACACCTTTGGCTTGCGTGCTGCCGATCGCCTGCGCCTCGGCAGGCGTCAGGTCCTGTATTGCGACGCCGATCCGGCCATGGCTTCCCGGCCGCCAATTCGCGGCGGCGCGCTGCGCTGCGCCGAGGTCATCGGGCGTGGCCTCCCGGGCAAGCCGGTCGCGTCCAGCCGCCGCCTGGCTCTGCCGGTTCGGATCGCCCCAGCGGGCGGCGATGCTGTACCAGATATAGGCGGCCAGCGCGTTGCGCGGCTCACCCCAGCCTTTGTCGAGCGACAAGGCCAGATTGTATACCGCGGACGGGTCGCCAGCCGAGGCGGCCCGGCGAAACAGGGTGAGCGCCCGGTCGAGGTCGCGCGGAACGCCCTCGCCGGTCGCGTATATTCGTCCGAGCTCGCCCTCGGCGTAGGGGTTGTTCTGGTCCGCCGCCTTCTGATACCAGCGCGCGGCCTCGGTGGCGTCCTTGGGCACCCCGCTGCCATTTTCATAGAGGCGGCCGAGATCGGCTTGCGCGACCGCCAGACCCGAATCCGCCGCCTTGCGGTACAACAGCATTGCCTGCGCGTCGTCCTGCGCGACGCCGCGTCCGAATTCGTACTGGTGTCCCAGATTGTCGGCGGCGACCACATTGCCCTGATCAGCCGCCTTCTGATACCAGCGGGTGGCCTCGGCCTCGTCCTTGACGACGCCTCGCCCTGTCTCATAAAGCAGGCCAAGGTTGATCTGCGCCTGGACATCGCCTTGATCCGCCGCCTTGCGGTACCAGCTCGCGGCCTCGGCTTCGTCCTTCGGCATTCCCAGCCCATTTTCGTAAAGCCAGCCCAGATTGTTTTCCGCGTAGGCATAAGATTGGGCGGCCGCCCTTCCGTACCACTGCGCCGCTGTCGCGGCGTTCTTGGCGAACGGCACGCTCCGCATCGTCGGATCGTAGAGCGTGGCCAGATAGAATTGCGCCTCCGCGCTTCCCGCGTTGGCACGCGTGTTGAGTTCGCCCAGCGCCGCCGCGTCGCTCTCTGCGCGATCTCTAAGCCCCTGCAAATCGGCCGCCTGCGGCGCCGGCTGCGCTGGCGACGCCGGTGCGGGCGGCTGGACCGGGACGGCCGGCGGCGGCAGCGGCGGCGCAGGACGCCAGACGAGGGACAGCGTGCCGGCGGTCACCGCCACGACGAGCGCGATCGGCGCTGCCACCACGCTGATGCGATAGAGCCGGTCGTTCTCCGAAAGGTGGCGGTGGGCGACCCGCAACCGCGATTGGTTGGCGTCGTAAAGATCGCTCACGCCGAGATTTCCATGGTTTCGACGGCCTGGTCGATGTCCGCTATCGCCACCTCGCTCAAATCGGCGTCGGGCTGGGTCGCAAGGCGTTCCGCCTGGGCCTCCCGGACGCGCTCGACGAGAGTGCGGATCGAGCGGGCGTTGCCCCAATCTTCCCGACCGCGTGCGCTCGCCACCCAGGGACGGATCCGCGCCTCGAATCCCGCGGGCAAGCTGAGCTGTTCATGCGCCGCCGTGCGCGCAAAGATCTCGATCAACTCCTCCTCGTCATAGGCCGGGAAATCGATGCGGCGGTTGAAGCGGCTGGCCAACCCCGGATTGCTTTCGAGGAAGTGGCGCATCTTATCCGGGTATCCGGCGACGATGACGACGATGCGGTCGCGGTTATCCTCCATGAATTTGAGAACCGTCGAAACCGCCTCCTGGCCGAAATCGCCGGTACCGCCCTCGGTCACCAGCGAATAGGCCTCGTCGATGAACAGGATGCCGTTGAGCGCTTCCTTGCAGCGTTCGAGCGTCTTGCTCGCGGTCTGGCCGATATAGCCGGCGACGAGGCCCTCGCGATCGGTTTCGACGACATGGCCGCGGCGCAGCACGCCGACCGCGGCATAGATGCTGCCGAGGGCGCGGGCAACGACCGTCTTGCCGACCCCGGGCGGTCCCATGAAGACCATGTGGAGGCTCATCGGGGTGACTGGCATCCCTTGCTCGCGCCGCCGCCTTTCGACCTGCAGCCGTGCGCTCAGACGATTGATCTCCCCCTTGACCGAAGCGAGGCCGACCATGGCGTCGAGGTCGGCGATGGCGCGATCGGCCGGTCGCGACTGCGGTTTCGCCTCTGGGACGTGAAGCTGCGGCAGAGGGGCGGCGGCCTGCGGGGTGCCGACCTGCAACACGCCGCTCGCCAGCCGCTTCGGCCAATTGGTCGCAATGCGCACCCAGATATAACCGAGCGCGACAATTGCGATCGCCCAGGACACGACCGCCAGCCACGGGAGAATGAGGTGAAAGCCGCCACCAATCGCGCCCCCGGCACCCGACATGTTGGCGGTGATCACCGCGACGAGGACGCCGCCGATGACGATCAACCCAAGGGTCGCCACCAGCGGGTAGCGTTCGAGGAGGTTTGGGTTTTCGCTGCTCATGGGCAACCCCCGACCGGCGTCCACCAGACGCGAATGGGTAGTGTACCCTTGATCGTGCTATTCATGAGTGTCGGTCTCAACGCAATGACGAAATCATTTGCCTCGCCGACCACACTCATTACGCCGTGGCCGCTTGAATAGGGGGCAGGGAACGGGAAGGCGATGAGGCTCGGTGTCGCGCTCAGCGCGAAGCGCGGCGAGTGATAGGCCCCGGAGATGATGCTGACCATGCCGCCCGGTGTGCCAGGACTGTGCCAGATTGTAACTCGGGCGAGCGGCTCCCGGCAACGACGCGCCTCTTCCATCAGCCGCGTCGCCTGATCGGGGGCGAGCGTGCCTTCGACCTGGGGCAATGCGGCGGTCGGCACCGCCTCCAGCTGCTGGGCGTCGGCCTCGCCGCTCCGTCTCCCGATCAGCGTCCCGGCGACTCCGCCGACCACAATGGCGCCGGTGACGCCGCAGCCGACGATCGTCAATAGACGGCGCCGCGACATCGCGGCCGATGCGGGCGGCGGACCCGCTGCGCCCGGCTGCGCCATCGCTCAGAGCTTGTCGAAATGGTGAGAGATTGGCGGTATCGGCATCCTGCGTCCTTCGAGACGGCCGCTGTGCGACCGCGGTTTCCCGGCCGCATTTTCCGATTTTTCCGCGGCGCCGGCAACGCACTCCGTGCCGATGCGCCCTGCGCCCCGCACAACGCTGCAACTCGCGAAACCACGACCGCGAACGCCAATTCCGCCCCGCCGCTTAACGCCGCCGCTCACTCGGCGCAGAGTCACGCCCGGTATTTCTCGATCGCGCTCTGGTCGAATTCGAGGCCGAGGCCGGGGGCGGTCGGCATTTCCAAGAGGCCGGCGACCGGCTCGGGCACCGCTTTCCACAGCGGGAAGAGGCGCGGCATGTATTCGACGGTGAGGCCGTTCGGCACCGCGCCGATCAGGTGCACGTGGATCTCCGGCACGCCGTGGCTGACGACCGGCAGGTTGAAGGCTTCGGCCATGCCGGCGATCTTGAGCCAGGGCGTGATCCCGCCGGATCGCACCTGGTCGATCATCACGATATCGACCGAACGCTGTTCCACCATGTGACGGAACGGGGTGATGCCGTAGAGGTACTCGCCGCCGGCGACCGGCGTCGCGAGTGCCGCGGTAACGCGCGCCAGGCCAGCGTAATCGTCGTGTGTTGTCACATCTTCGAGCCAGAAGAGCCCGACCCCGGCATCCTCGACGCGGCGGCCGATATCGATCGCCTGCTCGGGGCGCCAGCGCTGGTTGATGTCGCACATCAGATCCATGTCGGGACCGACCGCCTGGCGAATGAGGCGGGCCTGCTCGACCTCGCGCGCCGGCGAGGTCACGCCCGGGAGGCCCAATTGCATCTTGGCCTGGCGATGGCCCTTCTCGCGCAGCCTGCCGGCGGCGGTAACCGCCTCGTCGAGCTTGAGGCCGCGGCGCAACGCGCCCGAGGCATAGGTCGCGATCCGGTCGCGCCCGCCGCCCAGGAGCTTCCACAACGGCAGCCCCAGCGCCTTCCCCTTCAAATCCCATAGCGCGACGTCGATCGCCGACATCGCCAGCGTCAAGATGCCGGCGGGGCCCGATTGGCCGGCCGCGTCGCGCAGCTTTTTGGCGACGGCCTCCAATCGCAGCGGGTCCTCGCCGATCGTGAGCGCGCCCAATTCGTCGACCGCATGGCGCAGGGTGCGGGTCAAGGCGCCGCCGAAATAGCACACGCCCAGCCCCTCGATGCCGTCGTCGCTGCGCAGCTTGAGCCAGACGATCGGGTTTTTCGCATTGGGGTTTTCCGAGAAGCCGGCGAGCGGCTCGTCGTTCGGCAACAGCACGATGCCGGTTTCGAGCGAGGCGATTTTCATGGCTCAACTCCCGTATTTCGTTCTTTCGTCATTGCGAGCGAACCGAAGCAATCTCGGGCCAATCGTACTCCGCAGGTCGAGATTGCTTCGTCGCTGCGCTCCTCGCAATGACGAGAAAAGCCTCACGCCTTGTAGCGGTCGAGCGTCCTTTGGTCGAATTCGAGGCCGAGGCCGGGCGCGGCCGGCATCGCGAGTTCGCCTTCTTGTTGCAGCGGCACCTCTTTGAACAGCGGCATCAGCCACGGCATGTATTCGACGGTCAGCCCGTTCGGAACGGCGCCGATCAGATGGACATGGACTTCCGGGATCAGGTGGCTGACGACCGGCAGGTTGAAGGCTTCGGCCATGCCGGCGACCTTGAGCCATTGCGTGATGCCGCCGACCCGCACCAGATCGATCATCGGGATGTCGACCGAGCGGG
The DNA here is from genome assembly GCA_963842175.1 of uncultured Alphaproteobacteria bacterium. Classification (GTDB taxonomy): domain Bacteria; phylum Pseudomonadota; class Alphaproteobacteria; order ATCC43930; family CGMCC-115725; genus DATARH01. Next base: position 1,324,147 of record CAWJFM010000023.1, on the reverse strand, counting down.
CTTCGAGCATGTGGCGGAACGGCACGATGCCCCAGACATATTCGCCGCCGGCGACCGGCGTCGAGAGCGCGTCGCTAATGCGGGCGAGGCCGGGATAGTCGTCGGCCGTCGTCACGTCCTCGAGCCAGAATAACCCAACCCCTGCGTCTTCCACCCGGCGGGCGATATCGATCGCCTGCTCGGGCCGCCAGCGCTGGTTGATGTCGCACATCAGTTTGATGTCGGGGCCGATCGCCTCGCGGATCTTGACCATGCGCTCGACTTCCTTGGCGGGCGTTGTCTCGCCGGGCAACGCCATCTGCGTCTTCATCTCGCGCCAGCCCTTGTCCTTCAAGGTGGCGGCGGCCTTGACCACCCGGTCGAGCGAGAGCCCGCGCATCAAGGCGCCCGAGGCATAGGTCGGCACCCGCTCGCGCGCTCCGCCGAGGAGCTTCCACAGCGGCAGGTTCATCGACTTGGCGCGGATGTCCCACAGCGCGATGTCGAGCGCCGACAATGCGAGATTGTAGACCCCGCCCGGCCCGGCCGAGCCGCCGGCGGCGGTGCGCAGCTTGTGCTGGACGGCCTCGACCCGCACCGGGTCCTCGCCGACGCAGAGCGCGCCCAATTCGTCGATCGCGTGGGCGAGGGTGCGGGTCAATGCCCCGCCGAAATAGCTGACGCCGATGCCCTCGATCCCGGCATCGGTCGCGACCCGCAAGGTGACGATCGGGCGCTTGCCGCTTGGGTTGTCGGCGGCGCCGGCCAACGGCTCGTCGGCTGGCAACTCGACGAGCTGGGTGCGCGTTGCGGTGATTTTCATGGGGGCACCTTGGGAGGGTTTGGAGGGCACATTAGGAAATACTTTGGTCGGTTCTCCGGCTCCGTTTAGCACGGATTGGTTGCCGGGTGTTCGGGCGCGGCGCGGCGGCGCAACAGGAACATGCGCATCTTGCCGTAGCGCTTGGCGGCCTGGGTGTTGCCGACGTAATCGCATTCGAACCGGTCGGCGTTGTGGAGGGCGAGGACGGCAGCCAGCATCTCGGTGACATAAATGCATCGCTTGGGGGTCACCGGCTCGATCCGCGCCGCGCGGCTGACATGGGCGCCGAAGAAATTGTCGCGCTCCAGGATCGGGTCGCGGGCGTGATACACTGGTCCGAGATGGCCGCCGAGCCTGAGCGCCATATCGGCGGGCAGACCAGCCGCTTCGAGGTCGACCGCGGCAAAGGCTTCCTGCAGGTCGAGCGCGCAGTCTGCCGCCTTTCCGGCATCGTCGAAAACCAGAAAGAGACCGTCGCCCCAGGTATTGGCGAGGAGGATGTCCCTGCGGTAGCGGCCGATGACCGCGGCGGAGGCGCCCAGCACGAGTTTGACGAAGTCCGGCAATTGACTGTCGGTCAGTCTGCTGAAGCCGCTGATGTCGCCGAACAGCATAGCGCGGGTGCGGCGCCCGCTATTCCTCCCCGAGTGCCATGCGAGCTGGCGCCCCAGCGTGCTGCCGGAATCGATCCAGGTCGATGGATAGCCGCTGTGTCGCCAATTGGCGACATCGACCGCGGTTCCGGCCGGTCCGGTCGGCGGCTCGCCGTCCCACACCGCCAGCTGCTCGGCCGTGGTCGCGAGATGACGGGCGCGCAAGAGCGCCAGTCCCATCGCCAGCTGGCTGCAATAAGTAAAGAGCTGGTCATCCCCGAGGTAGCGATCCCTGGTGGTGTAGTGAACGGTCGTGGCCGCTCTGAGACATTGCTCGAAGCGTCTGACCCAGCCCGCTCCCGACTTCCGCACCGATTCGCGGATAAATTCTCGCTTATTGAACGGCAGGACCAGGTTGAGACTGGCGCCGCGCGCCAAGACCGCCTCGGCAAACAGGATGTCGGCGCCCGCCGCGAGCGAGCCATACGCGAAGCCGATGTCCATCGCTGCGAGCTGGTGCCCGATCTCGCCGCGGACGCGATCCTCCTGGTCGGCCGGAAAGCGCCCTTGGGCTCTCGGCGCGGCGATGATGTGCCCGCAATAATGCACCACCTTTGGCGGCGCCAGGGTCGCCAATACCGAGGGGTCGATCCGATTGGCGCCGACGACCAGGCGCAATTGCCGGATCGTGCTGGCCAATCCCCGGTAATCCGCGTCGGCCGTGCCGCTGATCTCGGCGCGCGCGCGCACCATCAGCGCGCGGGCGGCCGCGACCTCGCCGAGGGCGAGGTGGGCTTCGGCGGCGCTGACGAGTTCGTAATAGCTCGGCTTGCCCGCCCGGGCGGCAAGCCGCGCGAGCACATCGTGCGCCAAGCGGGCGGCGGTATCGCGATCTCCCGCGAGCAGCCACAGCGTCGCCGCATTGACCGCCGGGTAATACGCGTCGGGATTGTCCGCCGCCGCCTCTCGCCGATAGCAGCGTTCATACAGGCTGGCCGCCTCGCAGAGGCCGAGGCGCCGTGCCTCGCCCGCGGCATTGAGCGCAGCGTCCTTGCGCAGCCGGGCCTTCAGGCTCGGAATATCCATGCGAAAGGCCGGCGGCAGGCCGGCGATCTCGGAATCCGCCAGGTCGAGCCCGAGTTCTTGGAACAGTTGGATCGCCTGCGCGATCGCATTCGTCGAGGCCAGGCACAAGACCGCGCGATGCTTCAGGGCAAAATCGTTGGGAAATCTGTGCAGGCCTTGCATCGCAACATCGTAGGCCTGGAACAGCTCGCCCGCGCGCTCGTATCGCCGCGCCGCCGCGAACCAGTCGCCGGCGGTTCGCGATCGGACTGGGACTGCGATGCCGCCAGAGGTTTGCATTCACCCCATTCCGAGAATACGCACATCCGCACGCTCGCCGATGTCGCGGCGCGAGGCAACAGCGGAGAGCGTAACGCGCGTGGCAGAGCGGCTTGACCATTCGCCACGTCTCCCCTACCTACCCGCGGGCGGGCGGCCGAGTCGGCGGGAACCGAGCTGCAGCGCCTGGGGACAGCGCCGGATGACGAGCGATGCTACCGTTGTGACAAAGCCCGAGCAGGCCGCGGTGGCTGCAACCGGCCCGGACGCGCTCGACACCTTCCCGAAAATGTTGTTGGCGCATGCTCGGTTGCGGCCCGAGCGGCCGGCGATGCGCGAGAAGGATTACGGCATCTGGCAAAGCTGGAGCTGGGCCGCGGTCGCCGCCGAGGTCGCGGCGCTCGCCGGCGGGCTCGCGGCGCTCGGCTTTGCGCGCGGCGACAAGCTGGCGATCATCGGCGACAACCGCCCGCGCCTTTATTGGGCGATCGCCGCGGCGCAGGCGCTGGGCGGCGTGCCGGTGCCGGTCTACCAGGACTCGATCGCCGAGGAGATGGCCTTTGTCCTCGACCACGCCGAGGTGCGCTTTGCCATCGTCGAGGACCAGGAGCAGGTCGACAAGCTGGTCCTGGTCAAGGAGCGCTGCCCGCTGCTCCAGAGCGTGATCTTCTGCGACCCGCGCGGGTTGCGCCATTATCCGCAGCCTTGGCTCCATCCCTATGAGCGAGTGCGGGAGGCGGGGCGCGCCCTCGTGCGCGAGCGCCCGGATTTTCTCGCCGCCGAGATCGCCCGCGGCCACGGCGCCGACAGCGCGATCATCCTCTATACCTCCGGCACCACCGGGCAGCCGAAGGGGGTCGTGCTCAGCTTCGACAATCTGATCGCGACCGCTCGCGCGGCGATCGAATTCGAGGGGTTGACCGACCAGGAGGAGGTCCTCGCCTATCTGCCGATGGCCTGGATCGGCGAGCATATCTTCTCCTACGTCCAGGCCTATTGCGCCGGTTTCTGCGTGTCTTGCCCGGAATCCGGGGCGACCGCGATGACCGATCTGCGCGAGCTGGGCCCCAGCTATCTGTTCGCGCCGCCGCGGATCTTCGAAACGATCCTGACCCAGGTGATGATCCGCATGGAGGATGCGGGCTGGGCGAAGCGCCGGCTGTTTCAATATTTCCTCGGCGTCGCCCGGCGCGCCGGCCCGGCGCTCTTGGACCGCCGGCCGGTCAAATGGCGCGACCGGATGCTCTATCGGCTCGGCGACCTCCTGGTCTACGGCCCGCTCAAGAACACGCTCGGGCTGAGCCGCGTCCGGGTGGCCTATACCGCCGGCGAGGCGATCGGTCCCGATCTGTTTCTGTTTTACCGCTCGCTCGGGGTCAATCTGAAGCAGCTCTACGGGATGACCGAGAGCTCGGTGTTCCTGTGCATCCAGAAGGACGGAGAGGCAAAGCCGGACACGGTCGGCAAGCCGATCCCCGGGGTCGAGATCCGCATCGCGGAGGGCGGCGAGGTGCTGTTCCGCAGCCCCGGCGCGTTCCGGGAATATTACAAGAACCCGGCGGCGACCGCCGAAGCCAAGGGCGCGGACGATTGGGTGCACACCGGCGACGCCGGTTTTTTCGACGCCGACGGGCAGCTGACGATCGTCGATCGCGCCCGCGATGTCGGCAGCCTGGCGGGCGGCGCGCTGTTCGCCCCCAAATTCATCGAGAACAAGCTCAAATTCTTTCCCTACATCAACGAGGCGGTGGCGTTCGGCGACGGGCGCGATTTCGTCACCGCCTTTATCAACATCGACCTCGAAGCGGTCGGCGACTGGGCCGAGCGGCGCAGCCTCGCCTATGCCTCCTATCAGGAGCTGGCCGCCAACCCGCTGGTCTACGATCTGATCGAGGGCTGCATCGCGGCGGCGAACCGCGACCTCGCCAGGGAGCCCCACCTCGCCGCCTCGCAGATCCGCCGGTTTCTGATCCTGCACAAGGAGCTCGACGCCGATGACGGCGAGCTGACGCGCACCCGCAAGGTGCGCCGCCGCATCATCGCCGAGCGTTACCGGAGCCTCGTCGAGGCGCTCTATTCGGGCGCCGAGACCGGGCAGATCGAGAGCGAGGTGACCTTCGAGGACGGCCGCCGCGGCATGATCCGCGCCGAGCTGGCGATCCGCGAGGTCGCGACCGCGCCGGTGCCGCGCCCGGCGCCCTTGCCCGAACCGGCGCCGCGCGAGGAAGCCCTCGCCTGATGGCGCAGCGGCTGGTCGGCGAGATCATTCTCAAAGCCGACACGATCAGCCTTTCCTTTGGCGGCATCCAGGCGCTGAGCGAGGTCAGCCTCGCGATCCGGGAGCATGAGATCCTCGCGATCATCGGGCCGAACGGCGCCGGCAAGACCTCGCTCCTCAACGTCATCAACGGCTTTTATCACCCGCAGCGCGGCACCCTGACCTGGAAGGGGCAGGCCCGCCGCCGCATGCGCCCCTATGAGGCCGCCGCGCAGGGCATCGCCCGCACCTTTCAGAACGTCGCGCTGTTCCGCGGCATGACGACCTTGGACAACATCATGACCGGGCGGCTGTTGCGGATGCGCCGCAACCTGTTCTGGCAGGCGATCCACAAGGGGCCGGCCGAGCGGGAGGAGCTCGAGCACCGCGCCGTGGTCGAGCGCATCATCGACTTTCTCGAGATCGAGGCGATCCGCAAGGTGCCGGTCGGCCAGCTCGCCTATGGCCTGCAAAAGCGCGTCGAACTGGCGCGCGCTCTGGCGATGGAGCCGGAACTCCTGCTGCTCGACGAGCCGATGGCGGGGATGAATGTCGAGGAGAAGGAGGACATGTGCCGCTTCATCCTCGATGTCAACGACGAGTTCGGCACGACGATCGCCCTCATCGAGCACGATATGGGCGTCGTCATGGACATCTCCGACCGGGTCGCGGTGTTGGATTACGGCCGCAAGCTCGCCGACGGCCCGCCCGACGAGGTGCGCAGCGACCCGGCCGTCATCGCCGCCTATCTCGGGGTCGAGCGGTGAGACTGGTCTGGATCGTGGTGGGCGGGAGCGCTGTCGTGCGTCCTTCGAGACGCGCCCTGCGGGCGCTCCTCAGGATGAGGCTATTTTCTTAATGCCATCAATAATATCCCTCATGCTGAGGAGCGCCCAAAGGGCGCGTCTCGAAGCACGCACCAAGCCTGTGCAGCCGCTGGATCGCCGATGGAAATGATCGCAGCCGTCTTCGTCACCCCGTTCGCGACGATGTGGGACAACCCCGAATTCGTCGTCGAGGTGATCATCGGCGGGCTGTTGTCCGGCGTCATGTACTCGCTGGTCGCGCTCGGTTTTGTGCTGATCTACAAGGCCTCGGGCGTCTTCAACTTCGCCCAGGGCACGATGGTGCTGTTCGCCGCGCTCTGCTTTGTCGGGCTGATCGAGCGCGGCATCCCGGTCTGGGGAGCCTTTGTCGTCGCCGCCGCGATCATGGTGCTGCTCGCCATCGCGGTCGAGCGGCTGATCCTGCGCCGGCTGGTCAATCAGGAGCAGATCATCCTGTTCATGGCGACGATCGGGCTTGCGTTCTTTCTCGACGGCTTTGGTCAGCTGGTCTGGGGCGGCGACGTCCATCCGCTCGACATCGGCATCCCGAAGGCGCCGCTGATCATCGGCGGCGTCCTGGTCAACCAGTTCGATCTCGTTGCGGCGGCGGTGGCGGGGACGCTGGTCGCCGCGCTCGCGCTCTTCTTCCAGAAGACCGCGATCGGCCGCGCGCTGCGCGCCGTCGCCGACGACCACCAGGCGGCGCAGTCGGTCGGCATCCCGTTGCGCTTCATCTGGGTCATCGTGTGGTCGGTGGCCGGGTTCGTCGGGCTCGTCGCCGGCATCATGTGGGGCAGCAATCTGGGGGTGCAGTTCTCGATCGAGCTGGTGGCGCTGAAGGCGCTGCCGGTGCTGATGCTCGGCGGCTTCACCTCGGTGCCGGGCGCGATCGTCGGCGGCCTCATCATCGGGGTCGGCGAAAAGGTCGCCGAAGTCTTCTGGGGACCGGCCTTCGGCGGCGCGATCGAGGACTGGTTCGCCTATGCGCTGGCGCTCGTCGTCCTGTTGTTCCGGCCGCAAGGGCTGTTCGGCGAGCGCATCATCGAGCGGGTATGAACGACGACGATGATCTACCGCGAGGTCGGCCAGTTCAAGACCAGCTACACCGCCGACGAGGCGATCTTTCCGATCCGCCAGGACCGCTGGCTGGCATTCGCGGCGCTCGCCATCGCCTATCTGGTGATCCCGGCGGTAGGCTCGGAATACTGGCTCCTGACGATCATGATCCCGTTCCTCGTCTACGCGCTGGCGGCGCTCGGGCTCAACCTGCTGACCGGCTATGCCGGGCAGGTGTCGCTCGGCACCGGCGGCTTTATGGCGGTCGGCGCCTTTGCGACCTACAAGCTGGCGACCTCGCTTTCCCGGGCTCAACATCGTCGTCATCCTTGTCGCTCGCCGGTCTCATCACCGCGCTCGTCGGCGTGCTGTTCGGTTTCCCCAGCCTCAGGATCAAGGGCTTCTACCTCGCCGTGGCGACCCTCGCCGCGCAGTTCTTCCTGATCTGGGTCTTCAACAAATTCCCGTGGTTCTACAATTACAGCGCCTCGGGCGTCATCAGCGCGCCGCCGCGCGCCGTCTTCGGACAGGTCTACGTCACCGGCGCCGAAGCCGATCCCGCGCGCCAAATACCTGTTCGTCCTCACAGTCGTCCTCGTCCTCGCGCTCGTTGCCAAGAACCTAGTGCGCGGCCGCATCGGGCGCGCCTGGATGGCGATCCGCGACCAGGACATCGCCGCCGAGATCATCGGCGTCGACCCGCTGAAGACCAAGCTCCTCGCCTTTGCCGTCAGCTCCTTCTATTGCGGCATCGCCGGCGCGATGTGGGCGTTCATCTATACCAGCGCGGTCGAGGCCGGGGCCTTCGAGATCGACAGCTCGTTCCAGATCCTCTTCATGATCATCATCGGCGGTCTCGGCAGCATTCTGGGCTCGTTCCTCGGCGCCGCCTTCATCGTGCTGCTGCCGATCTTCCTCGATTTCGCGCCGCGCCTTGTCGGTTCCGAGCTTCCGGTCAATGTGTTGACCAATCTGCAGTCGATGATCTTCGGCGCCCTCATCGTCTTCTTCCTGATCGTCGAGCCGCAGGGCCTGGCGCGGCTGTGGCAGATCGGCAAGGAGAAGTTGCGGCTCTGGCCGTTCCCGCATTGAGCCGGTTTGCGTCTCAATCGCGGGGGTAGCCACCCACCCGCTGGAAAGCGCAGTCGATGACCCAGAATGTGGCTCGATACGAGCGGATCGCCCGGTTCTACGATCTCTTGGATTTGCCCTTTGAGCGGCGACGGTATCGCGCGCTGCGGCCGTTGCTGTTTGAGAAACTCGCCGGTCGGCTGCTCGACGCCGGTATCGGGACCGGTCGGAATTGTGCCTACTACCCGCCGGAAGCGATCGTTGCGGGGATTGATACGAGCCCGGCGATGCTCGCGCGAGCGGCGCGCCGCTGTGCGACCGTTGCGGCAGCCGGGCAGCTACATTGCATGGACGTTACGCAACTCCGCTTTTCGAATGCGACGTTTGATGGCGCCGTGGCGACCTTTCTGTTCTGCGTTCTTCCCGACGAATCGCAGATCGCGGCGCTGCGCGAACTTGCCCGGGTGGTCAAACCCGGAGGCCTGATCCGGCTACTGGAATATGTTCGACCGCGCGGCACGTTCCGCCGGCTCGTGTCACGGTTATGGGAGCCCTGGATCGCCTGGGCATACGGTGCCGGCTTCGATCGGCAGACCGAGCGGCATATTGTCGACGCCGGCTTGGACCTAACGGAGAGCCGCTACGTAATCGATGATCTTGTAAAGCTGATCACAATTCGGGTGTCTCCGGGAGCCGGATGAGCACCGGCCTTGAGGCATGTTGCGGCGCTCCGATCGCCAGCTTACTGTAACATCGAGAAAGATTGGGAGGAAAAGATGAAGCTGGCGAGGATCTTGGCTATGGCGGCCGCGGTTGCCGCGTTCGGCATCGCCCCCGGCGCCGCGTTCGCGCAGAACGAGCAGTTCATCCCGCGCCTCGTTTACCGCACCGGCCCCTATGCGCCGAACGGCATCCCGTTCGCCGACGGCTATGCCGACTACCTCGACATGGTCAACGCCCGCGATGGCGGCGTCGGCGGCGTCAAGATCACCTATGAGGAGTGTGAGACCGCCTACAACAACGACAAGGGCGTCGAGTGCTACGAGCGCTTGAAGAACAAGGGGCCGACCGGCGCGAGCCTCGTCGATCCGCTGTCGACCGGCATCACCTACGCACTCATTGAGCGCGCCACCGCCGACAAGATCCCGGTCGTGTCGATGGGCTATGGCCGGGCCGACGCGAGCGACGGCGCGGTCTTCCCCTATGTCTTCACATTGCCGACTACCTACTGGTCGCAAGCCGACGATTTCATCAAGTATGTCGGCCAGAAGATGGGCGGCATCGACAAATTGAAGGGCAAGAAGATCGGGCTCGTCTATATCGACATCGCCTACGGCAAGGAGCCGATCCCGACGCTGGAAAAGCTGTCGGAGAAATACGGCTACACCTTTTTGAAATACCCGGTGTCGGCGCCGGGTATCGAGCAGTCGGCGACCTGGCTTCAGATCCGCCAGCAAAAGCCGGATTGGCTGTTCCTGTGGGGCTGGGGCGTGATGAACTCGACCGCGATCAAGGGCGCCGCATCGGTCGGCTACCCGATGGACCATTTCATCGGGGTGTGGTGGTCGGGCTCGGAGCCCGACGTCGTGCCCGCCGGCGACGCCGCGAAGGGATACGAGTTCGGCACCTTCCACGGCACCGGGCAGAATTTCGGCGTGATCCAGGACATCCTCAAATACGTCTATGACAAGCAGGGCGGCCATACCACGCGCGACAAGGTCGGCGAAGTCCTCTACAACCGCGGCGTCATCAACGCGCTTTACGACCTCGAGGCGATCGGCACCGCCCAGGGCAAGTTCGGCAAGAAGCCCTTGAAGGGCGAAGAGGTGCAGTGGGGCTACGAGCACCTCAACATCACCCCCGATCGTATCAAGGCGCTGCATGCCGACGGGCTGATGGTGCCGATCCACCTCTCCTGCGCCGATCACGAGGGCAGCGGCGAGGCGCGCATCCAGCAATGGGACGGGAAGAACTGGAAGTTCGTCTCCGACTGGATCCAAGCGGACCGGCCGATGCTGCAGGCGATGTACAAGGAATCGGCGGAAGCCTACGCCAAGGAGAAAGGCATCACCCCGCGCGATTGCTCAAAGGTGATGTGAGCCTGATTTGGGTTCCCTGCGCAGGCAGGGACCCATTCTTCAGCTGTCGCGGGGCTTGACGGATGGGTCCCGGCCCTCGCCGGGATCTAAAAAGGTGGCGCGATTTGACGGTGATTTCCGCAGACCTGGCAGACGGCGCGGCTGCGGCCGAAGTCCGGCCGCTGCTCGCCGTCAACAACATCGAGGTCATCTACAACCGCGTCATCCTGGTGCTGAAGGGCGTCTCGCTCGCGGTCCCGGAGCGCGGCATCGTCGCGCTGTTGGGCGCCAACGGCGCCGGCAAGACCACCAGCCTCAAGGCGATCTCCAACCTATTGCGCGCCGAGCGCGGCGAAGTAACCAAAGGCTCGATCACCTTTGACGGCACGCGCATCGACCGGCTCGATGCCGCCGATGTCGTGCGCCGCGGCCTCATTCAGGTCATGGAGGGGCGGCATTGCTTCGAGCACCTGACCGTCGAGGAGAATTTGCTGACCGGCGCCTATACGCGGCGCGACGGCCGCGCCGCGATCGCCGCCGAGCTCGATCGGGTCTACGCCTATTTCCCGCGATTGAAGACGCGGCGCCGGGCGCTCGCCGGCTACACCTCGGGCGGCGAGCAGCAGATGGTGGCATTGGGGCGCGCGCTGATGGCGCGGCCGCGCCTGGTGTTGCTCGACGAGCCCTCGCTCGGCCTCGCACCGCAGCTGGTCGAGGAGATCTTCGAGATCGTCGCGCGGCTCAACGCCGAAACCGGGGTCGGGTTTCTTGTCGCCGAGCAGAACACCAACATCGCGCTGCGGTTCGCCGGCTACGGCTACATCCTCGAAAACGGCCGGGTCGTGATGGACGGGGCCGCCGCCGCGCTGCGCGAGAACGCGGACGTCAAGGAATTCTACCTCGGCCTCTCGGCATCGGGGCGCAAGAGCTATCGCGAGATCAAATTCTACCGCCGTCGCAAGCGCTGGCTGGCGTGAGACGCCCGCTCGCCAATGGGGTACCCGTAGGGTGGGCTGAGCGAAGCGAAGCCCACCGTTGCGGCGCGGAGCGGGCTGATGGGCTTCGCTCCGCTCAGCCCATCCTACGAGGCTCAAAGCGGCCCTACAGATCGGCCAAGCGGATCCAGGTGCCGAGCGCGACCGCGACGAGCGCGCCCAATGCGATCATCGGCACGCTCGCGGTGCCGAACAGCAGCAGCCACAGCACAAAGGCGACGACTGCGCTGAAGATGCCGCCGATCAGCGACGGCAGCGCGCGCTTGACATGGACTTCCGCCATTCCGGTCACTCAGCCGGGGCGAGGCGGGAATCGGCCGCGGTGGCCCGCACCTGTTTGAGGTTCTGTTTGCGGAAGCGCGTATCGTAGCCGTTGAAGAGATGGCCCCAGAGGCCGCGGTCGAGATCGCTGGTGCCGAACAGCCAGTCGGCAACGGGATAGGTCAGGTTCATGTTGGTGCCCATCATGATCGCCTGGTTGTGATGGGCGATGTGATGGCGCCGGATCGTGTTCATGAACGGGATGTGGCGGATGATGCGGTCGTCCTTGACGTGGCAGCCCCAGTGAAACAGCTCGTAATTGAGGTAGACGCCCGATGTCGTCGCGACCAGCAGGTACCCGGCATTGGCCGACCACAGAAGGCCGAGCACCAGGGCGGCCGCCGCCGACATGCAGATGAAGGTGGTCAGCGCATAGGGCGGGAAGAAGGTGATGCGGAAGTCGCACGTCGTATCGATCCGCGGTTCGTGGTCGGTGAAGAACTGATGGTGCGCCAGCGTGTGGCGCTTGTAGATGCCTAAGAGGCCCTTGACCGGCCGGTGCATGATGAACCGGTGCATCGCCCACTCGAAGATGTTCGACGCGAGGAACGCGGCCGGCACCACCAGCCATTCGAGCGCGGTCGGCTGATGGATGTTGCGGGCGCAATACCAGATCGTCATAAGGCCGAGCGCGGCGATCACCAGCACATGCCCCAGCCCGCTGTACCAGGGCGAGATGCGGGTGCGGTAATCGGCGCGGAACGCCGCCTGGCGCTGGGTCATCATCGGGCCATCCTCCCTCACGTCGCGGACGCTCCCATCGGGCGCCAAGTCAACACCGCGACAAGCCCTTTGACAATTCGATTATGTGGTAGCTGAGCGCTTATCGTTATTGTGATCCCGGCGCAGGCCGGGATCCATCCACCAGCCGGACAAGGGTCGAGGCACGGGCCCCGGCCTGCGCCGGGGACGATAGTTCCAATCCGGCGAGGCGTAGCCATGAAGATCGCGGTCCTGCAATTCTTCAGCTGGCCGGAGCGGCGGGTCCCCCTCGCCGCGGTCTATGCCCGCGCCTTGGAGCGGATCGAGATCATGGACAAGAGCGGGTTCGACGCGGTGTGGCTCGCCGAGCATCATTTTTCGAGCTTCAGCGTGTGCCCGTCGGTCCACATGATGGGGATGCTCGCCGCCGCCCGCACGAGCCGGCTGCGCATCGGCACCGGTGTGTCGCTTGGCGCCGTTCTATCACCCGCTGCGCCTCGCCGAGGAGGTGGCGCTGCTCGACGTGTTGTCCGGCGGACGGGTCAATTGGGGCGCCGGGCGCGGCTTCGCCCGGGTCGAGTTCGAGAATTTCGGGGTGCCACCCGAGGAAAGCACCACGCGCTTTCACGAGACCGTCGAGATCGTGCTGCGCGCCTGGACGGAAGAAAAGCTCAGCTTCGCCGGCGCGCATTTCCGTTTCGATGGCGTCGAGGTGTTGCCGAAACCGTTGCAGCACCCGCATCCGCCGGTGTGGATGGCGGCGACCTCGGAAGCGGCGATCGAGTGGGCGGCCGGGCGCGGCTTCTCGATCCTCATGGACCCGCACGCCTCGCATCGCGACATCGGCAGGAAGCGGCGGTTTTATGGCGAGCGGCTGGAAGCGGCCGGGTACTCGCTCGAAGGCCGCGACCTACCGGTGGCGCGGCTCGTCGCGCTGGGCGACACCACCGCCGAGGCCGCCGAAGTCGCACGGCGCGGCGCGCAGTGGATCGTCGATTCGTATTTCGGCGCGGCGCACCGTCCGGTCGGGGTTGCCGACCCCAACGCGCCGGGCGGCGACCCGGTAGAGCGCTATCTCGACGAGGTGATCCTGCACGGCACGCCAGCGGCGGTGCTCGACCAGATCCTTCGGTTGCGCGAGGAAATCGGCCTCGACTATCTGTTATGCGCACCGCTCAGCCACCAGACCTTTATCATGATGACCGAGCAGATCCTGCCCCGGCTGGTATGAGCTGACACACAAATTTGTCATACCGGCGAAAGCCGGTATCCAGGGCGGGGGTGGATCCCGGCTTTCGCCGGGAAGACACAAGGAGGGCCGCCTCAGATCCCCTCCAGCGTGTAATCGTGGTCGTGGAAGACTACCCGGCGGCTGAAACGCCACGCATCGCCTGTCTTGACCGCCTCGCATTCGTAGCGGCCGGGCGGCAGCGTGCGGCTTTTGCCGTCCTGCGTGATCAATACCAGGAGGTAGGCGGTCGCCCGCGCCCGATCGCCCTCCGGCGCAATCTCGGCGGCAAATGTTGGTGACCATGTGGCGGAACTGCATGCCGCGCTGGCGCTGCGCCGCGAAACGCTCGGCAAAGGCGCGGATCGCCCCGCGGCCAGCGATGACCCCGATGACCGGGCTTTCGAGCGTGGCATCACCGGTGAAGCAATCGACGACCGTCGCCACATCGCCGGCATCGAGCGCGGACGCGTAGCGCACGAGCAGATCGCTGATCGCGAGGCGGTCTTCAAGCGGCATCGTTTGCCCGTTCTTTGCTGACAACAGTGGTCATTGCGAGCGAAGCGAAGCAATCCCGATCGGAAGAAAACACCCGGAACGGGATTGCTTCGTCGCTCTGCTCCTCGCAATGACACCCCCTGCTTTTGGCTATTCCACCGGCACGAAGATCGAGTGGCGGATCTTGCCCTCGATGTGGTCGGAGAGGTGACCCTTGCCGGTCGTGTCCTCGACCAGGATCACTTCGCCCGCGCCGATGAACCGGGCTTCGCCGTCGCTCGCGGTGATCTTCACCCCGGCGTCGAGGTTGATGATGTATTGCCGGCGCGGCGCCGGATGCCAGTCGACATTATGCTCGGCCTCGGTCTCGCGGAAGATGATGCCGCCCGCCGGGAGCCGCTTCGAAGTTTTGCTGCCGCGGCGTTCTTCGACCCATTCGATTTCGATGTCGCGGAAATGCGACTGGCCGTTGGCGTCTGTGTAGAGATTGTGGATCCGCATCGGTTTCTCCTTTATTCGGCGGCTTGTTGTCCAATTTCTCGGGCCGGCGCCGCGTCGGCGAAGAGCGGCATGACCTCGGCGGCGAAGCGGCGCAGGCTCGTCCGCCCGCGCGCGCCGCCGCCGGAGCCGCCGCCATTGATCAGCACATAGCCGACCCCGACAGAGCGCAATTCCACGAGCTTCTCGGCGATCTCGTCCGGGCTGCCATACATCGCGCTGTTGCGGTTGACCGTATCGGGATCGCCGGTGGCGCGGTCGGGGCCGCCGAGCACGGTGCCGTCGGGCTGCGTCGCGAGCTTCAGCTGGCGCACCCGGTTGGCGAGCCGGCGTTCGAGCGCGGCCTCCCTCTCGGTCTTGCCGTCGGCGACAAAGAACGCGCGGGTGACGCCGACCGCGAGCGGATCAAAGCGCCGCCCGCTCGCCTCCACCGCAGCCCGGTAGGCGGCGATCGAGCGGCCGACATCGGCCGGCGAGGCATATTGCCCGAGCAACAGATTGTAGCCGCGCTCGGCGACCCGGCGCACCGAGCTTTCGCCGCCCGCGCCCATCCAAATGGGCGGGTGCGGGCGTTGCGCCGTCGGCGGCTCGACGACGATATCGTCAAAGCTCCAATAATGCCCGCGATGCGAGAATTTGTCGTTCGAGGTCCACGCCTTGACGATGACCGCGAGGCACTCGTCAAAGCGGACGTCGGCCTCCGCGATCGTCTGGCAGAACCCGGCGAATTCGTTGTAGCGGTAGCCCTTGCCGATGCCGAAATCGAGCCGCCCGCCGGATAGCAGGTCCAAGGTCGCGGCCTGCTCGGCGAGCAGTACCGGGTTGTGCCAGGGCAGCACCATGACCGCGGTGCCGAGGCGCAGCGTCGAGGTGCGCGCGCCCAGCCAGGTCAAGAGGTTGAGCGTCGCCGAGACCTGGCCATAGCCGGTGAAATGGTGCTCGACGACAAAGCTGCTGCGAAACCCGAGCGCTTCGGCCTCGACATTGTAGTCGATCCAGTCGCGAAACCCCTCGCTGCTGTCGAACTCGGCGGCGTCCGCGCTCGTAGGGCGCCGCGCCGTCGCGCTGCCGAACAGACCGAACTGCATGACCCTGTGCTCCCTTCTGCGTCTCGATCTATACACCAAACGGGTTCCGTCATGCCGCGCCGTTATGGCGCGGCTCGAACATCGCTATTTGCGCGATGCCGGCCACCGGCTTACGGTGGCGGGCAGGTTTAGAGCGCCAGGGATCGAAGGAGCGGCCATGGAATTCGGCTGGTACCATGAGTTTCACCGTCAGGTAGAAGGGCAAAGCGACGCCGATGCGTTCGAGCAGGGCTTCCAGCAGGTCGAGGCCGCCGATCGCTGGGGGCTCGATGTCTTCTGGCTCGCCGAAATCCACCAGCAGGCGCGGCGCTCGGTATTGTCGGCGCCGATGAATGTCGCCGGCCAGATCGCCGCGCGCACCAAACGGATCCGGATCGGGACGGCGGTGCATGTGCTGCCGTTGACCCATCCGCTGCGTCTCGCCGAGGAGACCGCGACGGTCGATGTGGTGAGCCGCGGGCGCTTCATCCTCGGCGCCGGGCGCAGCGGCAACCCGCGCGGCTACGCGGCCTATGGCGTGCCTTATTCGGAGAGCCGCGAGCGGTTTTTCGACACGCTCGACATCCTGAAGAAGGCGTGGACGCAGGACAGCTTTTCGCACGAGGGCAAGTTCTACAGCTTCAACGAGGCGCGCGCGGTGCCGCGGCCCTACCAGCAGCCGCACCCGGAGATCCGCATCGCCGGCGCCAGCGAAGACACCTTTCCGACGCTCGGCACGCTCGGCTATCCGCTCTTCGTTTCGGTGCGCAGCGCTTCGCTCTCCGGGCTCGCGCCGGATCTGAAAGCCTATCGCGAGGCCTATACGGCGGCGGGGCACCCCGGGCACGGCCGGGTCTATCTGCGCCTCTCGATGCATGTCGGCGAGGATGACAAGCAGGCCCTCGAAGAGGGCGAGCCGAGCATCATGGCCGGGTACAAATCGCTGATCACCCGGCTCGAAGGCTCGCCCAATGTGCGCCGCCGCGCCGAATTGGAAGAGATCCGCTCGATCACCTACGAACAGGTGGTGCGCGACAAGGTCGTCGTCGGCGGACCCGAGCGGGTCACCGACCGGCTCAAGGAATTGGAAGAGGAGCTCGGCATCGACGGGATCCTCTTCGAATTGAATTTCGGCGCCGCGATCCCGGCCGAGATGATGATGCGCTCCTTACAGCTGATCTGCGAAAAGGTGATGCCGCGCTTCAACTGACAAAGATCCGCGTGCGTCGATAAGCGGAAAACAAATGGGAGGAGGTGCGCGATGGCGCTGCGTCATGGGATGGTTCTTGGGGCCGCGCTCGCGGTAATGGCCGCAGTCGCGCCGGCCAGCGCCCAGGCGCCGGCGTCCAGCCAGCCGGCGGCGGCGCCGAGCGGTCCGGCCTATTGCGTCACCTATTTCGACGTCGCGCCCGCCGCGTCGCGCAAGACCGGCGCTCTCCTGCGGCAGTTCGCCGCCGCTACCCGCAAGGAAGACGGCAATGTCGAATTCCTCGCGCTGCACGAGATCGCGCGGCCCGGCCGCTTCGCGATCGTCGAAGCGTGGCAGGACAAGGCGGCGCTCGATGCGCATGGCGCGGCGATGAAGGCGCTCGGCGACAAGCTGCAGGCATCGTTCGCCAGCCCGTTCGACGCGCGCCAGTTCTGGGCGCTATCGGTCGCCGGCCCGACCGCCGGCGCCGACCTTGGCAACGCGGTCTATGTGCTGACCCATGTCGACGTGTTCCCCGGCCGGCAAGGACGAGGTCGCGGCGATGGTCAAGCAGCTCGCCGAGGACAGCCGCAAGGATAGCGGCGCGCTGCGCTTCGATGCGCTGGTGTCGGGACGGCCATCCCAACCATTTCCACCTGATCGAGGCGTGGGCCGGCCGCGCCGCCCGCGAGGCGCATGCGCTCGCCGAGCATACGCGGCAGTTCCGCGCCAAGCTGGTGCCGTTCGAGGGCGCGCTCTACGACGAGCGGCTGTACGAAGCGGTGCGTTGACTGGGCCTGTCATTCCGGGATGCCCGAAGGGCAGGCCCGGAACCCAGGAACACCGGCCTCTGGAATATGGGTTCCGGGTTCGCCGCTGCGCCGCGCCCCGGAATGACGGTTTTGTCTAAGCGATCACCGCGACCAACTCGATCTCGACCATCGCACCGGGTTGGGCGAGACCGCTGATCTGTATTGTCGTGCTGGTCGGGGTGGCGATCCCGATATAGCGCATGCGCACGTCGGAGTTCTTTGAAAACTCCGCGTAATCGGTGACGAAGGTGTTGGTCTTGACGACATCGGCCCAGCTGGCGCCGGCGGCGTTGAGGCAAGCCTCCAGGTTTTTGAAGGTCTGCTCCATTTGCGCCCGCATGTCGCCTGGCCGACGATGTTGCCGTCGAGGTCGCGACCCAATTGGCCGGCGATGTAGATCGTCTTGCCCGGACCGTTGACCGTGACGACGTGCGAATAGGCGGGTTTGCCCTGCTGCATCCTGACATTCATGCCGTCGGGCTGCTTGCGTTCGATCTGCAACGCCATGATCGTTCTCCGCGATAGGGTTCACTCGGCTCCGTCACCCGGTTAGCATCGCCGCCGCCGGATTCCAAGGGAGCACGCGTGATGGGCCCAAAGCAGGTCGAGGACGAGGTCGCGCGGCATTACGGCAGCGCCGGCATCGCGGCGCGGGTGCTGGCGGCGCTGCGCGAGGCGCAGGGCGCGGAGGCTCCGGTCACGGTGGACGGGCTGGCGCCGCTCGACCAGTTCCACGGCCGCGGCCCGCTGGCGACGCGGGAGCTGGTCGCGCTGCTCCTGCCGCAGCCGGGCGAGCGCCTCCTCGACATCGGCTGCGGCATCGGCGGCCCGGCGCGGTGGATCGCCGCTCACTGCGGTTGCCAGGTGACCGGCGTCGATCTGACCGCCGAATTCTGCGCGGCCGCCGAGGCGCTGAACGCGGCGACCGGGATGAGCGATCAGGTCACGATCATCCGCGGCAGCGCGCTCGCCCTGCCGGTGCCGGACGGCGCCTTTGATGCGGCCTATTCGCAGAACGTCATCATGAACATCGCCGACAAGAAGCTGTTCTACCGCGAGGCCTTCCGCGCGTTGCGGCCGGGCGGCCGGCTGGCGCTGTCGAATTTGTGCGCCGGGCCGGGCGAGCCCTATTACCCGGTGCCGTGGGCGACGACGCGCGAGACCAGCTTTCTTGCGACGCAGGACGAGATGCGCGCCGACCTCGTCGCCGCCGGCTTCGCGATCGCCGATTTCCGCGACACCACCGCGGCGGTCCTCGAGGCGCAGCGGCGCAACCGCGAGCGGCTCGAACAGGGCACGCTGCCGCGCGTCGCGGCCGATATCATCCTCGGGCCGCGCAGCCGCGAGATGCAGATCAACTCGCTGCGCAATACCGAGGAAGGACGCTGCGCGATCATCGAGGCGCTGGTCCGGAAGCCGGGCTAGACCCGCCGCACCGGCGGACGGCGCAACGCCCAGAACGCGACGACGCCGCAAACATAGGCGGCGATCGACAGGCTGAACGCCACCCGGTAGCTGCCGGTCACGATCGAAGATCCAGCCGGCGCCCCACGAGCCTGCCGCGGCGCCGAGCCCGCTGCCGATCGTGATCACGCCGAGGATCGTCCCGAGCTGGGGCCCGGGAAACAGATCGGCGGTCTTGGCCGTGATCGCCGGGCCGCGCGCGCCCCAGGTCAGCCCGAAAAAGCAGGCGTGCAGCCATAACAGCCAATGCTGGTCGGGGCTGGTGATCAGAAGGGCGCAGATCACCCCGACGATCGAGAACCCGTAGGCGAGGATTGCCGAGATTTCGCGGCCGACATAATCCGACAAGGTGCCGGTGACGATCGTGCCGAACACCGCGAGGAAGGCTCCCATGCCGAGCACTCCGGCGGCGTAGATCCGGTCGAATCCGATATCGATCGCAAAGGCGAGCTGGTGCAGCGAGACGAAGAAGCTGCCGAGTCCGGTGAACAGATAGACCGCGAAGAGCAGCCAGAAATGCGGGGTGCGCACCGCTTCGCCGAGGGTCCAGCCGCGGCGCGGCGCGACGGCCGGCACCGCCGCCGACGCCGCGGGCGGCCCGTCGCCGTCGCCGATCCTGGGGGCGGTCCGGTCGGCGCGGCGGAACACTGCCGCCAGCGGCAGCAAAATCGCGGCCATCAATACCGCCTGCACGAGATAGGTCGGGCGCCAGCCGATCCCCGAAACCGCGAGCTGCACGAGCGGCGCCGAGACCGCCCGGCCGAGGCCGTTGGCCGACTGGACGATGGCGATCGCCATGCCGCGCCGGCGCACGAAATGGCGCGACAGGAGCGGCACGAACACGACCAGCCCGAGGCAGTTCGCCCCGACCGTCATCACCACCCCATAAAGCGCGATGATCTGCCACAGCGCCGTCACGGAGGCGCTGGCGGCGAGGCCGAGGATCAGCAAGCCGCCGCCGAGCAAGAGCAGCCGGCGCGGCCCGAGCCGGTCGACCAGTGCCCCGACAAAGGGCGAACTGAACCCGGCGACCAGTTGCGAGACCGAATAGGCGATCGAGGTCTCGGCGCGGCTCCAGCCGAATTCCTCGATAAATGCGACAAGGTAGACCGCATAGGAATGCATCATCCCGGCGCTGAGCGTGAACGCGGTGAAGGCGCCGCCGAGCATCAGCCAGGCCGGCTGAAGGTACGGCCGGGCGGTTATCGCGCGCGGTTCGCTCATCTGCGCAACCTGCGCGAAATCGCGCCGCGCGTCACCCGCGCGGTGCGCCGCAGCGTCTCAGGGAGGGCTGTTAATCCGTGGAGGGACACCTGCCAGAGTAGCACCGACCTGGTGCAGGACGCCGCTCAGCTCCCGCCCAACCGAGGCCGCCGTCGTGGCGACCATCACGCCGATCAGCGCCGCGAAGAGAATGTATTCGAGTGCCGCCCCCGTGTTGCGTCGGCGACCGCGCGGCCGCGAAGGGATTTGTGGCGCCCGCACAGGCACTTTGCGCGATCTCCATCTTAACGGGTATTTTAATAGTGTAATCTCGTAATACGGGCAATCATCTATGTCAATCGGCCTCCGCTCTCGGGCGGGCCGATTGCGCGAGCCCACGCGCCGCTGTACTCAGAGCATCGAGATTGGCGAAGAGGTGATCGGATGACCGGCTTTTACCGGCCGCCGCTCGACGGCTTCGAGGAAGACCCGTTCGCGCGCGACGGCGAGGACAAGCTGATCCGGCGCCAATATTGGCTCGGGCTCAGCGACCGCTCGCTGGTGATGCTGATGACCCAGGGCATCGGCACGCGCCTCACCGCCGACCAGAAACGCGCGCATCTCGAAGACATCCGCCGCGCGCATCTGATCGACGAGATCCTCGCGCCCGAGATCCTGCCGCCCGAGCGGCGATCGTAAAGCCGCTTGCGGTATAGCTGCTCCGGCGACGCTGCGGGTTGCCGGCAGGCGCCGCCGTGCTAGGGTGCGGGCGATCCTTTCACCCGCATCATAACCGGAGGAAACCATGGCCCAAACGCAAGCAAATCCGTCGCGCGAAGCCGTCCGCAATGTCGTTCCCGACCTGATCAATTACAGCGAAAAGTGGCTGTTCGGCGAAATCTGGGAGCGCCCCGGCCTCAAGAAGCGCGACCGCAGCCTGATCGTCGTCGCGACGCTGATCGCACTCGGCCGCGAGCGGCAGTTGACCGGCCATCTCAACCGCGCGCTCGACAACGGCGTCACCAAGCAGGAGATCAGCGAGATCATCACCCATCTCGCCTTCTACGCCGGCTGGCCGGCGGCGATGACCGCGGCGGCGATCGCCAAGGACGTGTTCGAGAAGCGGTAGGACACCGTACAGCCGCTACCTCGCCGTCAGCCCCGCACGCGGGCTGAGCCCGTCGCCCCGCGGACAGCCGCGGGATGCCGGGACAGCCGGTGCCCTGTGCCGGGCGTTGCGCGGGAGAGGGACAGGTGAGGATCGCGGAGGAGACTCACATGAAGGTCGGTTTCATCGGGCTCGGCACGATGGGTGCCAGCATGGCGGCGAATCTGCAGAAGGCCGGTCACGAGCTTGTCGTCCACGACATCCGCCGCGCCGCGGCCGAGCGCCATCTGGCGGCCGGCGCGGTGTGGGCCGATACGCCGAAGGCGCTTGGCCGAGCAGTGCGAGGTCATCTTCACCTCGCTCCCCGGCCCGCCCGAGGTCGAGGCAGTGGCGCTCGGCGCCCAATGGCCTGATCGCCGGGATGAAGGAAGGCAGCGCCTATTTCGACCTCTCGACCAATTCGCCGACGCTGGTGCGCGAAATCAACCGCCGCTTTGCCGAAAAGCATCTCTACATGCTCGATTCCCCGGTCAGCGGCGGTCCGCGCGGCGCCGCCTCGGGCCGCCTCGCGCTGTGGGTCGGCGGCGACGAGCAGATCTTCAACCGGCACAAAAAGGTGCTCGACGCGATCGGCGACCAGGCCCGCTATATCGGCCCGATCGGCGCCGGCTCGGTTGCCAAGCTGGTGCACAATTGCGCCGGCTACGCGATCCAGTGCGTGCTCGCCGAGGTGTTCACGATGGGGGTCAAGGCCGGGGTCGAGCCGTTGGCGTTGTGGGAGGCGGTGCGCCAGGGCGCCGGCGGCAGGCGGCGCACCTTCGACGCGCTGGCCGACCATTTCCTGCCCGACAAATACGACCCGCCCGATTTCGCGCTGCGCCTCGCGCACAAGGACGTGACGCTGGCGACCCAGCTCGGGCGCGAGATGAAGGTGCCGATGCACATGGCCAATCTCGCGCTCGACGAATTGACCGCGGCCCTCAACCGCGGCTGGGAGAACCGCGACTCGCGCGTCGCGATGCTGCTGCAGCAGGAGCGCGCCGGGATCAAGATCGCCGTCGCCGAAGCCGAGTTGAAGGCCGCCATCGAGCGCGACGGCAAGGTGTAACGCCTCGACTTGTATGTAGCACGGCCGCGCGCTACATTTCGCGGCATGAGCAAGCTGATCAGCCTGCGCGAGGCCAATCAGGCCTTCTCCCGTTGCATTCGGGAGGTCGAGGCCGGCGAGGAATATGTCATCACAAGGAAGGGGCAGCCGGTCGCGCGGCTCGTGCCGGTGCGCCGCGAGCGGGTGTTGACGCCGGAGCAGGAGGCTGCCCTGGCGCGCACGCGTGCTCGCATGAAAAAGGGATGGGATATAGGGGCAGGGCCGCTCGATCGCGACGAATTGTATGCGAACGCCCGGCGCTCCTATGACCCCGACCGCCGCTAGCCCGCGCTTCACACTCGATACCAACCTGCTGGTTTACGCGGTCGATCGCGCAGCCGGCGCCCGCCACGAGGTCGCGGCCGAGATCATCCCGCGCGCCTCTGGTCTCGGTTGTATCCTGACATTGCAGGCAATCTCGGAATTTTTCGCCGTTGTGTCCCGCAAAGGCACAATGCCGAGGGACGAAGCCGCAGCTCAAGCGGCGGATTGGCTCAGCATCTTCCAGTGCGCGGCCGCCAGCGCAAGTGCCGTGCGCACGGCCCTTGCCGATGCGATTGCCGGGCGCGCCTCGTACTGGGACGCGCTTCTGGTGGCCACCGCCGCCGAGGCTGGCTGCCGGGTGATCCTGACCGAGGATCTCGCAGACGGGACTACGCTCGGCGGCGTCGCGATCCACAATCCGTTCGCCGCTGCGGGCGGGCTGACCGAGCGCGTGGAGCAGTTGCTCGGTCTGTGATCGCGCGTCGCCGCCACTGTCGGCGGCACATTCGCCGAATTCGTCGAAGCCGGGTCAGCCCGGCGGGTGCCAGTCGACGCGCACGAAGTATTCCGCATCGTCGAAATGCATGGCGAGCGTGCCGTGAAAGGCGCGCCTCACCGCCTCGCCGAGCCGGCGCGGCAGATGAATATCGGTCGTGTCGATCACCAGCCCCTCGGGCGTGTCGGCGATGGCGATGATGCGGTTGAGCGGATGCTCGCGTTTCTCGGCCGCCTCTTCGTGGCGCGCCAGGCCGGTGATCTCGTCCTTGTGCTCGCGCGCGAAGGCGCCGTGCAGCGTGACGGTGCCGGCGGGCAGCTCCTCGGCGATGCGCCGGCAGGCCGGGCACGGCTCCTCATGCGCCTCGGCCGGCCTTTGCCCCCATTGCCAGCGCCCCTTATGATAGACCGCGCCGCATGTGGGACAGACGGTCGGCTCCTTCAGCTTATGCTGCGCCTGATACGGATCGAGCATGTGATCCTGTTGGGCGCGGCCGTCGATGCGGCGCCCGCGGTAGCCGGGGCGGGGCGATCCCTGTATGGACTTCATGTCGGCTCCTCGTCTGAACGCCGACACGATAGGAGCGCGGCAGGCGAGCGCTTTGATCTGGCGCAAGGCATAGGCCTCGATCTGTTGCGGCTTGGCGCAGGGGCGGCCCAGCACGATCGAAAAGATTGGCGCGCCCGAGAGGAGTTCGAACCCCTAACCCCCAGATCCGTAGTCTGGTGCTCTATCCAGTTGAGCTACGGGCGCTTAGCCTTGATAATCACCAGCTTACCGCTTGGCTGTCCATCTCATGACGAGGGGCTAGCCTCCTCATGGGCTCCGCGGGGCTTCTCCCGCGCGGGCCGGTGTTAGAGCAAACCCCATGCGGGTTGGCAAGGGGATGGATATAGGCACTTTGCAGACGGTTGATCGGCTCAACAGAAAGCGCATGAACGCGTCGCACTCCCCGTGCCCTTCGGCGGAGGGTCGATCCACATGTCCCAGGGAAGCCGTCCCCCCTATTGATCAGCGCTGTAGGATCGCTGGGTGCGGATTAGGAGCGTCCGCGAGCGACCGCTCATGATCTGCTCCAGCCGTTGCGCGGTGCCAGCCGAAAGGTCTCGGAAGCGCCGAAAACGACCCTTCTGAAAATCGCGTTCGGCGCCATCATCGGATTTTAGCGATCGGCGTATTCTAGCGGGGCTGAATGTCTTCAGATCAAAAGGATACGCCAGATGCTCATCGTCGATGCCCAGATCCATCTCTGGGAAAAGGGTACGCCGTCTCCGCAGCATCGCCAGGAGCCGTACTCCGCGGAACAGGCGATCGCCGCGATGGACGAAGGCGGCGTGGACCGGGCGCTGATCCACCCGGTGCTGTGGGATCCCGACTCGAACGAATTGGCCATCGCAGCGGTGCGGAAATACCCGGGCCGCTTCGCCATCATGGGGTGGTTCCATCTCGACGACCCGAAGGGCGCTGACCTCGTCGCGCATTGGAAAGAGCGGCCGGGCATGCTCGGCCTGCGCTTCTATTTCAACGAGCGGCACAAGCGGGAGTGGATGACCGACGGGAGCCTCGACTGGCTATGGCCGGCGGCCGAGCGGGCCCAAGTGCCGGTGGCGCTCGCCGCCGCGTTGTTCCTGCCGACTGTCGGCCGGATCGCCGAGCGTCACCCGGGCCTCAAACTGATCGTCGATCACCTCGCCGTGCCGCCCGGAAGCAGCGGCGAGGCTGCCTATCGCTTCCAGCCCGAGCTCTTGGCGCTCGCCAAATACCCCAACATCGCGGTCAAGGCGACCGGTCAGCCCGGCTACGCGGAAGATGCGTATCCGTTCCGCAGCTTCCATGAGCACCTGCACCGCGTTTTCGACGCGTTCGGGCCGACACGGATGTTCTGGGGCACCGACATCACCCGGATGCCCTGTTCCTGGCGGCAATGCGTTCAAGTGTTCACCGAGGAACTGCCGTGGCTGAAAGGCCGCGATCTCGACCTCGTCATGGGCGAGGCCCTGTGCAACTGGGTCGGCTGGCGCCTTCCCGGCTGAGCGTGGGTATCGGCAGAAGATGCCAACACGAAGCCTTATGTAATCGGGCCCCGCCACCTTCTATCGTGTGCGAGGGCCGCCCGGAGAGGGCGGCCCTCCGGAAAGTGCGACAGCTTAGGCGGGCGGGCGATAAACACCGACGATCTTGTTGCCGTCGGGATCGCGGAGATAGGCAAGATAGATCTGCCCGGCGGGGCCTTGGCGGATGCCCGGCCGGTCCTCGATCGACGTGCCGCCGTTCGCGACGCCGGCCTTGTGCCATGCCGCGGCCTGCTCGGCGCTGCTCATCTGGAAGCCGATGGTGCCGCCGTTGGCAGGGGCGGCCGCCTTGCCATCGATGGGTTTGGACACCATGAAACGCCCGCCATTATGCGCGTAGGCCAGCCGGCCCCTGGCGTCCGGCGTCGCCGGGCTGCCACCCATCGCGACAAACAGGGCATCGTAGAATTTCTTCGACCGCGCGATGTCGTTGCTCCCGACCATGATATGGCTGAACATTCCAACTTCTCCTCATCAGGATTATAAGCGCCCGCCGCCTCCGCTTCACAGCAGCGCACGGTTTTCGGGCTGGGGCAGTATGACCGGAGATGGTCGGCAAAAGAGAAAAATCTCAGCCTCCCGATCGCCATCCCCGACAGCCTGTGAGAGGATTGCCCCGGCAGCACGCACGGGGTTGAGCGGGTGACGACAGCGAAGCCGCCGATACGCCTGGGTTTCTTCACCCGCCTGCTGGATCGGGCGGACGCGGCCGAGCGCTACCGATTGGCCATCGCGCAGATCGTGCATGCCGAGAGCTGCGGCTTCAATTCTGCCTGGGTCGCACAACACCATTTTCACGAGGACGAGGGCGGCCTGCCGGCGCCCTTCGTGTTCCTGGCCCAGGTCGCCGCACAGACCGCGCGGATCCGCCTGGGGACCGGGATCGTCACCCTGCCCTTAGAGCTGCCGATCCGGGTGGCGGAGGATGCCGCGGTGCTCGACCTGATGTGTGGCGGCCGCCTGGAGGTCGGGATCGGGCCTGGCGGCAACCTCTCGGCGTACAGGGCGTTCGGTCTGGACAGCGGCGAGCGCGCGGCATTGCTGGTTCGGCATCACCGCGTGCTGCTCGACGCCTGGGCGGGGCGGCCGCTACCTGGCGGCGCCCGACTGTATCCGCCCAACCCGAGCCTGGTGGATCGCGTCTGGCAGGCGACCTTCAGCGTGGAAGGCGCCCGGCGGGCCGGCGCGGCGGGCGACGGGCTGATGCTGTCGCGCACGCAGCCCAGGCCGACGGGCGCGCCCCATTTGTCGCTGCCCGACATCCAGAACCCGATGATCGATGCCTATCTAAAGGCCCTGCCGCCGGGCCGCGCGCCGCGCATCCTGGCCTCGCGCACCGTGTTCGTCGCTGATGACCGCAAGGAGGCGATGCGGCTGGCTGAACTCGGCTTGGCGCGGCAGCGGGCACGGTACGCCACGATTGGTCGCACGGTCTTTGCCCGGGGCATGTCGGTGCACGACCAGATCGCTGCCATGGATATCCATATTGGCAACCCGGAGGACGTGATCGCCTCGCTGCGCACCGACAGTACGCTCGCCCGCGCCACCGATCTGACCGTTCAGTCGCATTCGATCGATCCGCCGCATCAATTCATCCTGCGGTCGATCGAGCTGGTCGCCGCCGCGGTGGCGCCGGCATTGGGTTGGGTGCGGAACGGCGGCGCGGCCGCGCGGCAGGTCGCGTGACGGTGGGCAAGACCGTCGGAGCGGTCCTAGCGGTCGCCCGGGAAAGCTCTATCGGCATTTTGTTTGGATCGGAGCCGCCATGTGGTAGGTAGCGGCGGCAACAATTCGGTATTTCGCTGCGCCCGGCCCGGCGCCACCGCCGCCGCTGCGGCGCGAGGGGGAGGACATGCATTTCGATTTGGCCGCGATCCCCCAGAGCGACGCCTATAAGCTCCTCGTCAGCACGGTCGTGCCGCGGCCGATCGCATTGGTGACGACGGTCGACGGCGCCGGGCGGGTCAATGCCGCGCCGTTCAGCTTCTTCAACGCGGTCAGCTCGGTGCCGCCGGTCGTCGTGCTCGGCATCAGCCCGGGCGATCCCAACTCCCCTGGGGCGGGCGACGGCTACAAGGACACCGAGCGCAACATCCGCGATACCGGCGAGTTCGTGGTCAATCTCGTCGATGAGGCGCTCGCCGAACGGATGAACATCTGCGCCGTCGATTTTCCGAGCGCGATCGGCGAGCTCGACAAGGCAGAGTTGACCCCGATCGCCTCGGTCGGGGTCCGCCCGCCGCGCATCGCCGAGGCGCCGGTCAGCTTTGAATGCCGGCGCATCACCGGGCTGTCGCTCGGCGCGCGCTCGACCCTCGAAGTCGGGCGGGTGATCCATATCCACATCCGCGACGATCTGGTCGACCCCGAGCGCTTTTACGTCGCGACCGACAAGATGCGCCTCATCGGCCGCATGCATGGCCGCGGCTGGTATGCCCGCACCAGCGATCTGTTCCTGATGGAGCGGATCAGCGTCGCCGAGTGGCAAGACGGCAAGCGATGAGCCAGTCTCTTCGCCTGCGGCCTCTGGCGCTCGCCCTCTCGATCGGGCTGGCCACAGCGGTGGCGAGCGTGCCGGCCGGGGCCGTCGAGACGCCGCCGGGGACCACGAACTTCACCCCGCCGGCTTACGTGCCGAATTACTTCAGCAACGAGAGTGGGCCGTTCCAGGGCGGCGCGAACGCCCGGACTGCACAACCCGGTGTCGGCCCGAGCCTCGCTGCTCCGGCGGCGCGCGGTCGGAGCACGGTCCTTTCCCATCGTATTGACCGCCACCATCCGGCTCGCGCCGCAAAAGCGCGGGGGCGCACCCGGCTGGCGCATCGCAAGGCGAGTGCGCACCGGCAATTCGCTCATGCCCGGGGGGCGCAGCCGCACCAGCAAGCGCTCCATGCCCGTGCGGTGCGGCGCGGCCACCCCTCGGGGCTGCGGACGGCACACGCTCCGGTCAGACACGCCACCGGCAAGGCTGTCGCGGCGAAGACCCCGGCGGCCTCGGGCAAGGGCAAGCACCTCGCCGCGGCCCACGGCTAGGCAAAGCCCAGCCGGGCCCGCCAAGCCGGGTTGGACACGGCCGGGGCGGCCGCCATATAAGCGGCGCCATGTGTAAGATCGCCTTCCGCAAGATGCACGGGCTCGGCAACGACTTCGTCGTGATCGACAGAAGGCGCGAGACGGTGGCGATCGATGCCGCGGCGGCGCGCGCCTTGGCCGACCGCCATCGCGGGATCGGCTGCGATCAGCTGATCCTGATCGAGCCGCCGCGCCAGCCCGCGGCGCAGGCCTTTATGCGCATTCTCAACGCCGATGGCAGCGAGGCCGAGGCGTGCGGCAACGCCGCCCGCTGCGTCGCCCGGCTGATCGCCGAGGAAACCGGGGATCGGCGGGTGCGGCTCGAGACGCTGGCCGGGCTGCTCGACGCCGTGCTGCTCCCGACGGGCGGGTCGCGGTCGATATGGGGCCGGCGCGCACCTCGTGGCGCGACATCCCGCTCGCGCGCGCCATGGATACGCTCTGCGTCGATCTCGCCGCGGGGCCGCTGGCGCGGCCGGTCTGCACCAGCATCGGCAACCCGCACGCCACCTTTTTCGTCGCCGATGCCGACGCGGTCGATCTCGCCGCGCTCGGCCCGCCTCTCGAACACGACGCGCTATTTCCCGAGCGCGCCAATATCGGGGTCGCGACAATCCGCGACCCCGAATGCATCAGGCTGCGCGTCTGGGAGCGCGGCGCCGGGCTCACCCAGGCCTGCGGCAGCGGCGCCTGCGCCGCGCTGGTTGCCGCCCATCGCCGCGGGCTGACCGGGCGGCACGCGACGGTCGCGCTCGACGGCGGCGATCTCGACATTCGGTGGCGAGACGATGGGCATGTGATCATGACCGGGCCGGCGACGCTTGCCTTCGAGGGCAGCGTCGACGCCGCGCTTTTGGCCGGCTGACGCGATGCCTGAGGTCCAGATCATCACCTTCGGGTGCCGTCTCAACGCTTTCGAAAGCGACATCATCCGCCGCGCCGCCGAAGGCGCCGGGCTGGGCGACGCGGTCATCGTCAACACCTGCGCGGTGACCGCCGAGGCCGAGCGCCAGGCGCGCCAGGCGATCCGCCGGGCGCGGCGCGAGCGTCCGGAGGCGCGGATCATCGTCACCGGCTGCGCCGCGACGCTCGCGCCCGAGCGTTATGCCGCGCTCGCCGGGGTCGATCTCGTGCTCGACAACGACGCCAAGCTGCGGGTGGAGAGCTATGCGTATCTTCCGGACAAGGGGCCAAGCCGGATCCCGACGATCCAGACCGTCATTCCGGGACGGCTCGCAGAGCCGGGCCCGGAATCCAGGAACACGGACACCAGACAGGGGGCTCCACCCCTGCCAACCTGACAACCCAAGTGTTCCTGGATTCCGGGTTCGCGGGCCCGCGCCCGCGCCCCGGAATGACGACCTTCCCTGAGGTTGCGCCCCGCGCCCGCGCCTATCTCCAGGTGCAGCAGGGCTGCGATCATCGCTGCACCTTTTGCATCATTCCCTATGCGCGCGGGCCGAGCCGGTCGGTGCCGCCCGACGCCATCGTCGCCGAGGCGCGGCGGCTGGCCGCGGGCGGGGTTCGCGAGATCGTGCTGACCGGGGTCGACCTGACCGCCTATGGCGTCGATCTGGCGGGCTCGCCGAGCCTCGGCCAGATGGTCGCGGCAGCTGCTCGCTGCGGTGCCGGCACTCCCCCGGCTGCGGCTCTCCTCGCTCGACCCGGGCGAGATCGACGAGCCCTTGTGGGCGCTCCTCGGCGACGAGCCGCGCCTCATGCCGCATCTGCATTTCTCGCTGCAGGCCGGCGACGATCTGATCTTGAAGCGGATGAAGCGGCGGCACAGCCGCGCCCAGGCGATCGCGGCCGCGCGCCGCGCCCGCGCTGTGCGCCCCGAAATCGCGATCGGCGCCGATCTGATCGCCGGCTTTCCGACCGAGACCGAGGCGATGTTCCAACGCAGCCTCGATCTGGTCGAGGAATGCGGCATCGCCTTTCTGCACGTCTTCCCCTACAGCACGCGCCCCGGCACGCCGGCGGCGCGGATGCCGCAGCTCGACCGGGCGCTCATTCGCGAGCGCGCCGCCCGGCTGCGCGCCGCCGGCGACGGCGGCGCTCGGCGCCGAGCTGCGTTCCCGCATCGGCAACGAGAGTGCGGTGCTGATCGAGCGCCCGGGATTGGGGCGCACCGAATTCTATGCGTCGGTCGAATTCGTCGGCGCCGCTCCGGTCGGCTCGGTGCGGCCGATGCGGCTCGTTGCGGCGCGCGGGCACAATCTCATCGGGGTCCCGGCAGCATGAGGTTCTGGCGGCGCGGCGTCCCCGATGCTGCCGCGGATGCGGATAGCGATCCGCCGGAAGCCGAGGAGCTGCCTGAAGCCGCGCCGCCGCGCGGCTGGCTCGGGCAGCTGCGCGCCGGGTTGGCGCGCAGCTCGGCGCGCCTGACCGAGGGGATCAACGCGATCTTTCTGCGCCGCCGGCTCGACGACGCCGCGCTCGGCGAGCTCGAAGACCTGCTGATCGCCAGCGACATGGGCGTCGGCGTCGCCGGCGAGGTCGTCGCGGCGCTCCGGCGAACCCGCTTCAACCAGGAGGTCTCGCCCGAGGAGGTGCGCGCCGCGCTCGCCGAGGAGGTCATCCGGCTGATCGAGCCGGTGATGCAGCCGCTGCGCGTCGATCCGGCGAAGAAGCCGTTCGTGATCCTCGTCGTCGGGGTCAACGGCAGCGGCAAGACGACGACGATCGGCAAGCTGGCCAAGCACTACCGCGATGAGGGCAAGGAGGTCATCCTCGCCGCCGGCGACACCTTCCGCGCCGCCGCGGTCGAGCAGTTAGCAGATCTGGGGCGAGCGCGCCGGATGCCCGGTGCTGACCCGCCCGACCGGGGCGGACGCGGCCGGGCTCGCCTACGACGCCTTGATACAGGCACGCGAGGAGGGGGCCGATCTGCTGCTGATCGACACCGCCGGGCGGCTCCACAACAAGGCCGATCTGATGGCCGAGTTGCAGAAGATCGTGCGCGTGCTGAAAAAGGTCGATCCTGCGGCGCCGCACGCCGTGCTGCTCGTGCTCGACGCCACGGTCGGGCAGAACGCGCACGCCCAGGCCGAGATCTTCCGCGCCATGGTCGGGGTCACCGGCATCGTCATGACCAAGCTCGACGGCACCGCGAAGGGCGGCGTCCTCGTCTCACTGGCCGAGAAATACGGCATCCCGATCCACTTGATCGGCGTCGGCGAGGGGATCGAGGACCTGCGCCCGTTCGAGGCGCGCGCCTACGCCCGCAGCCTCATGGGACTGGACGCGTAAAGCACCAAATCAGGCAATATCTTTCGGCCTGGAGCGTCCCTCTTCCAATGAGACAAGGCGGGGGCTAGTAATGGTAAAAAAACCACCACGGTGGTTCTTCTCGGTGTCGCTATCACTGGGGGTAGCGGCATTCTTGGTGGCATCGTCGGTCATCTTTCCATTTTACTCACCGCAGATGCCCCCTTATACCGACTTCCTAGCAAGTGATTACGATACATTTTACAAATATGCAGTACCGCTGGGTTTGGTATTGAGCGCCTCCTGTGTGGTGACAATTATGTGGGGACTGCTCGTGTACCGCCGCGGCGCACTCTATTTATTGGTAGGCGCCCCTCTTGCATTGATACTTCCATGGTTTTTGACTGTGCTAATCTATTCGTGTGCCAGAGGTGCGTGTTTTTGACCGTTATCGTGATTGTCTTCATTTCTATTGTCTTCCCGGCGAAGGCCGGGACCCATCCTTCAACCGACTCGGGCGCGGATGAGTGGGTCCCGGCCTTCGCCGGGAAGACAGATTTATTTACGTGGTCAGGCGTGGGAGGCGCGCGCCGCTACTCCCGCTGCGGCGCCGTCGGGTCGGTGGGCGGGGCGATGCGCGTGGTGAAATCGCCGCTCGCCCGCGCCTCGCGTTCATGGTGCAAGGCCCAGCGCACCGACGGGAAGGCGATTTCGTCCCATGGGATCTCGTCCCAGCCGAACAGGCCGACTTCGAGGCTTTCGGGGCCCGCTGCGACCGCGTCGTCGATGAGGCTGGCGCGGTAGATCAGCTGCACCTGGCTGATCCGCGGAATGTCGTAGATCGCCAAGAGCCCCTCGATCCGGATCTTCGCCTGGGCTTCTTCCCGGGCCTCGCGCTCGGCGCCGGAGGTGGTCGATTCATTGAGTTCGAGATAGCCCGCCGGCAAGGTCCAATAGCCGCGGCGGGGATGGATCGCCCGCCGGCACATCAGGATGCGCTCGCCCCAGCGCGCTACCGAGCCGACCACGATCTTGGGGTTGTCGTAGAGGACAAAGCCGCAGTCGGCGCAGATCATGCGCTCGCGGTTGTCGCCTTCCGGGATGCGGCGCAATGAGGGGCCGCGCCGCGGATCGGTTTCGGTCATGGAGTGGGATAATAGGTGGCGCCCTCGGCTGCGACAAGGCGAGGGGCGCCGCCTTGCCAACCTCCAGGCAAATGCCCCTCACCCTGTCCCTCTCCCCGTTCACGGGGAGAGGGAACGCGCTGCAACGCTTATCCAAATCTCCCTCTCCCCGCTTGCGGGGAGAGGGCTGGGGTGAGGGGGAGGCGCTGCGTCGATCAAGCCGGGACCGGGATCGCCCGTTGATTGTACATGCGCTTCCTGATCGCGGCGCGCTCCGCCTCGCTGATCGTCGCGGGGTCAGGCGGCAGGTCCTTGCCGACCGCCATGCCGCGCTGCACCGCCGGCCGCTCGCTCAGCTCGTCGAACCAGCGCTTGAAATGTTTGAATTCCTCGATGTCCTGACCCTGGGCCTTCCAGTTGACGGTCCACGGATAGGAGATCATGTCGGCGATCGTGTATTGGTCGCCGCACAGATACTTGTTCTTATAGAGCCGGTTGTTGAGCACGCCGTAGAGCCGGTTGGCCTCGTCGGTAAAGCGGCGGATCGCATAGCTGAGGTCGCCCGCCTCGGGGCCGGCGCGGCGGAAATGCCCGCATTCGCCGAGCTTCGGGCCCTGATTGGCCATCTGCCACATGACCCATTCCGTCACGCTGTATTTGCCGCGCAGATCCTGCGGCCAGAACCGCCCGACCTTCTCGGCGATGTACATCATGATCGCGCCCGATTCGAACACCGAGATCGGCGCGCCGCCGCCCTTGGGGTCGTGATCGACCATGACCGGCATGCGGTGGTTCGGGTTCATCTTGAGGAACTCGGCGGTAAACTGGTCGCCGCGCTGGATGTTGCACGCGATGATCTTGTACGGAAGGCCGCACTCCTCGAGCAGGATGGTGACCTTTTTGCCGTTGGGCGTTGGCCAATAATGCAGATCGATCATTGCAAAGCCCCTCTTGGATGAACGCGCCCGCGCCAGGCGGCGGCGCGACTTGGTTGCAGCGCCGGACACTAGCTCAGGCGCCGGCCGCTGCCTAGTTCATCGGGAGTGGGAGCTTGCGGCGGCGCTCTTCGATCGCCCAGATGGCGAGCCCCGGCAACCCGAGCGCGAATTCGCGCGCGCGTTTGACCAGACCCAGGGCGAGCCCGGTCTCGGCGGGCAGCCCGGTGAGGGTAGCGAGCGCGATCAGCGCAGCCTCCTGCGCCCCCCACCCGGAGGGGATCGCGAAGGCGGCGCTGCGCGCGGCGAGAGAGAGGCTTTCGAGCAGGACCGCCTCGGCGACACCGGTTGAGACGCCCATCAGATACAGGGTGAGCCACAGCTCGCCGGCATGGCCGAAGAGGCTTGTCAGGTGCAGGGCCAGCGACAGGGCGAGCGCGGCTCGGCTTGTCGCGATCAGGCCGAGGGCGGCGCCGAGCGCCGCCAGCGCTGTAGCCAGGCGATGCTGTCCAAGACGTCTCGCCCAGCGCTCGGCGGCGGCGAGCAACCGCCGCCGCACCAACAATTCCCAGCTGAGAACCGCGAAGGCCGGCACCAGTGCCGCGCTCAGCACCGCAGGCCACCAGCCGGCGCTGTGCCCGAAGCGGGCCAGGAGAACAAACCCGAGCAGCGTGAACAGGATCTGGGCGAAGAGGCTGAGGCAGAAATCGACCGCGACCGAGGCCGCGCCGCGCGCCGGCGCCGCGACCCGCTGCTGCAACAGCCGGGCGCGGATGACATCGCCGCCGATCTGCGCCACCGGCAGGGTCGTATTGATCGACTCGCCGATCCAGCGCAGCGGCAGCAGCGCCGCGAAAGAGGGCCGTTCGGCGCGCGGCAGGAGGCAATACCAGGCGGCGCAATCGACGACAACGGTCGCGCCCCGCGCCGCGATGATCGCCGCGAAGCCCCAGCCGATCCGCGGAAAGACGCCGAACAGCGCCGCCATATCGGCATGCGCGACGAGCCAAGCGACGATCGCGACGCCGAGCCCGAGGCCGAAGAGGCGGAACCAGCGGTTCACGCGGGCATCAGCCGCGTTGCCCGATCGCATCGAGGCAGCCTTGCAGGATATAGGCGGCGGCGACGCGGTCGACGATTTCGGCGCGGCGTTTGCGGGTCAAATCGGCGGCAATCATCTCGCGGGTGACCGCTGCGGTCGACAGCCGCTCGTCCCAGAACGCGGTCGGCATGTCGCGCACCGCCAATAGATTGCGCGCGAACTGGCGCACCGACTGGGTGCGCGGGCTGTCGCCGCCGAGCAGCCTCAGCGGCAGGCCGATGACGAGGCCGCCGACGCCGTGCCGGTCGATGAGCGCGAACAGCGCCGCCATATCGTCGCGAAAGCGGCGGCGGCGGATCGTTTCGAGCGGGCTGGCGATGACCAGCCTGGTATCGCTGAGCGCGGTGCCGATCGTCTTGGTGCCGACATCGAGACCGAGGAGCCGACGCCCTGGCGGCACCGCCTCGCGCAATTCCCTGATGTCGTCGATGAGCATGCGGGATGATAGCAAAGCGCCGGCCCCTCACCCCAACCCTCTCCCCGCGAGCGGGGAGAGGGGGTCATCGGAGCGCCTGAAGCGAGCCAACATAAAACCCTCGCCCCGCTTGCGGGGAGAGGGTGGCTGCCGCGACAGCGGCAGCCGGGTGAGGGGCTGGTCATGGCACGAACGAGCACGGAAGCTTGAACATTGCAGATTTGGGCCTTTCGCGCCATCTGTGACCCGTTTGGAGAAACCCGCGCGGAGATCTTTGATGGCATTGGACAAGGCCGCGGTGGCGCATATCGCCGCGCTGGCCCGCATCCGTCTCGACGAGGCCGAGCTCGAACCGCTCGCCGCCGAGCTGTCGCGCATCCTCCTTTGGGTCGAGCAGCTCGGCGAGGTCGATACGTCGGATGTCGCGCCGATGAGCGGCGTCGCGGCGATGCGCCTGCCGATGCGCGAGGACGAAGTCACCGACGGCGATTGCCAGGGCGCGATCCTCGGCAACGCGCCCCAAGTGGCGCCGAGTGGACCGGAAAAGGGCTTCTTCGCCGTGCCCAAGGTCGTCGAGTGAGTTCGCTGACGGCGCTGACCTTGGCCGAGGCGCGCGCCGGGCTGAGGGCAAGGCAATTCTCCGCGCGCGAGCTGGCCCAGGCCTATGTCACCGCGGTCGAGGCCGCGCGCCCGCTCAACGCCTACATCACCGAAACCCCGGAGCGCGCGCTCGAGATGGCGGCGCTTTCGGACGAGCGCCTCGGGCACGACGAGGCGCTCCCGCTCGACGGCATCCCGATCGCGGTCAAGGATCTGTTCTGCACCAAGGGGGTCTTGACCACGGCTGCCTCGCATATCCTCGACGGCTTTCATCCGCCCTACGAGGCGACGGTCACCGAAAAGCTGTGGGCCGCCGGCGCGGTGATGCTCGGCAAGACCAATCTCGACGAATTTGCGATGGGTTCGTCGAGCACGACGAGCCATTACGGCCCGGTCGAGAACCCCTGGCGCAAGCCCGGCGACAACCGTCCCTTGGTGCCGGGCGGTTCGTCCGGCGGCTCGGCCGCGGCGGTGGCGGCGCACGCCGCGCTGGCGGCGACCGGCACCGATACCGGCGGCTCGATCCGCCAGCCGGCGAGCTTTTGCGGCATCGTCGGGCTGAAGCCGACCTACGGCCGCTGCTCGCGCTGGGGGGTCGTCGCCTACGCCTCCTCGCTCGACCACCCGGGGCCGCTTGCCCGCACCGTGCGGGATGCGGCGATCCTGCTCGGCGCGATGGCCGGGCACGACCCCAAGGACTCGACCTCGGCGTCGCTTCCCGTGCCCGACTACGAGGCGGCGCTCACCGGCGACATCCGCGGTTTGCGCATCGGCATCCCCAAGGAATACCGGGCCGACGGCATGCCGGCCGAGATCGAGGCGTTGTGGCAGCGCGGCGCCGACTGGCTGAGCGAGGCCGGCGCCGAACCCATCGAGATCACCCTGCCGATGACCCGATACGCGCTGCCGGCCTATTACATCATCGCGCCGGCCGAGGCCTCATCGAACCTGGCGCGCTATGACGGGGTGCGCTTTGGCTTGCGCGTGCCGGGCGACAGCCTCGACGAGATGTACGAGCGCACCCGCGCCGCCGGGTTTGGCGCCGAGGTGCGGCGCCGCGTCCTGATCGGCACCTATGTGCTGTCGGCCGGTTATTACGACGCCTATTACCTGAAGGCGCAGCGGGTGCGCGCCCTGGTCGCGCGCGATTTCGCCGCCGCCTTCGAGCGGGTCGATTGCCTCCTGACCCCGACTGCACCCAGCGCCGCCTTCGCGATCGGGGAGAACAGCGACGACCCGGTCGCGATGTACCTGAACGATGTGTTCACCGTGCCAGCCAACCTCGCCGGCTTGCCGGCCATTTCGGTGCCGGCCGGCCTCTCCGATGACGGTCTGCCATTGGGGCTGCAGGTGATCGGCCGCGCCTTCGACGAGGCGACGGTGCTGCGGGTCGGCGAGGTATTGGAAACCGCCGCCGGGTTCACCCATCGCCCCGGTTTTCTCGCGGCCGAGCGGCGAGTTCTTGACGGGAACACAACGAGAACTTACGTAGATTGCCATGGCGCCGGCGCAAATCCCTGTTAGACCGCAAAAAATTCCCTGGTCTGAGGGAATTTCGACTGGCAATCGCAGAGCGGAGGCGCTGGGTGGAGTGCGTCATTGCGACCGGCGACCAAGCGAATGAGGCCGGTCAGCGTCGTTGGCGCCGACAGGTCGATCGCCAGGCCGCCAAAACCGCCGCATGGCTGCACTTGCAACTGTCGCGCGGATGCCGACGATAACATGCCGAGCAATCTGAGACCGGAACTGCCCTTGTTCGCCTTCGCGACGGTCACCGCCGCAGATTGCGTCATCGCGGCTAGGGAAGGAAAGCGAGCGGCCACCAGAGTGCTGGCGATGAAGCCAAAGCACGTCAAATGCCGATGCATCGAGTGAATTCGGAGCGAGTGGCTATGTCTGATTTTCAGCCGGGCGATCGAGTAATTCTGACAGCAGCGCCTGCCGCGCTGCTGCGCGGCCTGCCGAAGGTGGATCGGGCAGCCATACGATCGATTGTCGGCCAGCCCGTGATCCTCGCGGGCTTCAGCTGCGGCCAAGCCGAGCTCGAATTCACAGACGCGCAGGGAGACGATCACACGATCTGGGTCGAACCCGCCTTGATACGGGCAGCGTGATGCGAGGACGGCTTGAATGCGAGGACGCGCAGGTGGATCCGGCGGGTGCGGCGGGACGCCTGCTCTCGTCCGACAAGCTGCAACCAACACGGGAATTCCACCTGATCTCGACCTGAAAGATCAGGTGACTATGTGGCGGCACTAAATCTCAGATTGTATACGGTAGTGGATGAAAATGGCAGAGCTGATCGACGGCCGCAGCGGCAAATGGGAGACCGTGATCGGGCTCGAGGTCCACGCCCAGGTGACGGCCAAGGCAAAACTGTTCTCGGGCGCCTCGACCGCGTTCGGCGCCGCGCCGAACACCCAGGTCTCGACCGTCGACGCCGCTTTTCCCGGGATGCTGCCGGTGATCAACCGGTATGTTGTCGAGCAGGCGGTCAAAACCGGGCTCGGCCTTGATGCCGAGGTCAATCTCTACAGCGTCTTTGACCGCAAGAACTATTTCTATCCCGACCTGCCGGCCGGCTACCAGATCTCGCAATATAAGCAGCCTATCGTCGGGCGCGGCCGGGTGATCCTCGACATGCCCGACGGTAGGGCGCGCACGATCGGCATCACCCGCCTGCATCTGGAGCAGGACGCCGGCAAGAGCCTCCACGACCAGCATCCGCGCGAGACTTACGTCGACCTCAACCGCGCCGGGATCGGGCTGATGGAGATCGTCTCCGAGCCCGATCTGAGGAGCGCCGAAGAGGCCGGGATCTATCTGCGCAAGCTGCGCTCGATCCTGCGCTACCTTGGCACCTGCGACGGCAACATGGAGGAGGGCTCCTTACGTTGCGACTGCAACGTCTCGGTGCGGCGTCCCGGCGAACCCCTCGGCACGCGCTGCGAGATCAAGAATTTGAACTCGGTCAGGTTTGTGATGCAGGCGATCGAGTATGAGGCGCGCCGCCAGGTCGCGCTGATCGAGGCGGGCGGCGCGGTCGCGCAAGAGACCCGCCTTTACGACAGCGGGCGCGGTGTCACCCGGCCGATGCGCTCGAAGGAAAACGACTACGATTACCGCTATTTCCCCGACCCCGATCTGTTGCCGCTGGTGCTGGAGCCGGAATGGCTCGACCGGCTGCGCGCCGAGCTGCCGGAGCTGCCCGACGCAAAAAAGGCTCGCTTTATCGCCGATTACGGGCTCTCGGCCGCGGATGCTGAGGTGCTCATCGCCGAGCGCGCGACCGCGGAGTATTTCGAGAAGGTCGCCCAAGGGACTAATGGAACGCGGCGCGACCCGAAAGCAGCGGCCAACTGGGTGATGGGCGACCTGTTCGCCGCCCTCAACAAGAAGGCGGTCGGCATCGAAGCCTCGCCGGTCGCCGCCGAGCATCTCGGCGCGCTGATTGACCTCATCGCCGACGGCACGATCTCCGGCCGCATCGCCAAGGACGTCTTCGCCGAGATGGTCGAGACCGGTGCGGCGCCCGGCGCGGTCGTCGAGGCGAGAGGCCTGCGCCAACTCAGCGATGGGGGCGCGATCGAAGCCGCGGTAGACGCCGCGCTTGCCGCCCACCCGGCGCAAGTCGCGCAATACGCCGCCAACCCCAAGGTCCTCGGCTTTTTCGTCGGCCAGGTGATGAAAGCGACCGGCGGCAAGGCCAACCCGGGGGTGGTCAACGAACTGCTGAAGAAGAAGCTGGGGACTTAATTCCGTTCGCCCGGAGCAGCGGAAGCATCTATTATCGACACCATACATAAAGCCAGTTGGGACGGGCGATGGCGGAAGCGGCGGGTAACGAGGCCTGCGGCGCGAGGTCCGGCAACAGCGGAGTGTCCCGCTGGGCGGCGAGCGATGCCGTCGCATTCGCGGTCTTGTGCGGTGTTGTTATCGCGCTTTATCTAAAGCTGCCACGGCACGGCGACATCTGGTGGATGGATGCGTCGCGCCATGCTCTCAACGGCGTATTCGTCCTCGATTTCCTGCGCGCGATGCCGTGGCGCCACCCGATGGATTTCGCTTTAGACTATTATCGGCAATGGCCGGCCTTGACGATCGGCTTCTACCCGCCGCTGTTTTCCTTCGTGCTGGCCGCGAGTTACGCCGTGTTCGGCGTCTCCGAAGCAGCGGCGTTGGTTCCCGAATTGGCGTTTCTGCTGGTGCTCGGTTGCGGCGCCTATCGTCTGTCGCGACATTGGCTCGATGCCGCGCCCTCTCTGGCGGTCGCATTGCTGCTCATGGGGGCCCCCGAATTGTACTATTGGGGCCAACAGATCATGCTCGACGTGCCCGCCTATGCGTTGCTGATCTGGGCGGCCGAGTTTCATCTTAGATACATGAAGGACGAAGCGGCGCCCACCCTTTACGCGGCGGTGGTTTTCGCCGTGCTGGCGATCTATACGAAGTACAATGCCGTGTTCTTCGCTGGCGTGATGGCGCTCTCGCTGCTCTATGCAAGAGGATGGCGGTTCGCGCTCGACCGAACGGCGCTACGAGCGGCCGGATTGGGCGTCGTTCTTATGCTGCCGCTGCTCGTCGTGTTCTACAATTTCTCGGCTTTCAATCTCGAGCAAGCGGCATCGGTTCAAGACGCCGTCGCCGGACGCTGGACCATCGCGGGGCTCACCTATTATGCGCGCATCATGGGGTCGGTCATCTCCTGGCCGACACTTGTGCTCGCGGCGATCTATTGCGCCGCCTTGCCCTTTGCGCCGCGGCTTCGACTGCCCAGGGCCGATGCTGTATTCCTCTTCGTCTGGACAATCCTTGGCTATGTCTTCTACGCGATGATCGCCGTGAAAGAACCGCGCCACATCCTGTTCATCACCTTCCCTTTGGTGCTTGCGTCGGTGCTGGTGCTCGACCGGTTGCTGGCCTGGCGGGCAATCGTGCCGCTCGCGCTTGCGTGCGGGGTTTTCGCCTTCACCGTGGCGACCCGGCCGCCGCCCTACGTCACTGGCATGCGCCAGGCGGCCATGGATGTCGCGCGGCTTGCACCTCCGGAAACGAACATCGCCTTTTGGGGGAGGCTCGACGGCACCTTCATTTACGCGATGCGTGCTTATACCGGCCGCAATGATCTAGGCGTGGTGCGTCTCGACAAATTGCTGTTCCGCGATGTCGCCATCGCGTTCGACCAAGGCTTTACGCAGCAGAATCTCAGCGTTGCGCAGATCATCGAAACATTGCACAACCTCCACGTCCAATACGTGGTTATGCAGACCCACTATAGCGACGACATCGATGTGATTCGTCGGCTTGAGGAAGCGCTCCGATCCGACAAGTTCGAGGAAGTGGAGCGTGTCCCGATGACGGCGAATTATCCCTTCTCGTATATCACCGACCTCATCGTTTATAGGGCAGTGGCGGAGGTAAAAAGGGGACGGGTTGCGCCGCCGCTCGAAATCAAGATCATCAAGAAGTCGTTTTGATCCGATTTGGCCAGATTCGGGCTCTGGACGGAAAAACTGGATCAGGGCGACAACCATGCATCGAGTGCTGCTTCTGGGGGTATTTTCCCGAGCGCGGGCACTAGGCCTTCCCCGATTGGGGGAAGGGTGGGCGCACAAACTGCTTACCGTGATACTACGGTGTGGTCGCGAGCCACCGCCCGCACGGGCGGGCGGTGGCTCTGACCCCCGGGTCCGGCGAGGGCCGGCTAGCGCACGGGGGAGAAGGAAGCCGGGATCAAGAGCTTGTTTTCCTGCCGGATCGGCCGCACGCCAGCCTGTGGCGGCCACGCCTTGCCGGGTGCGCGCGATGCCGCGCGGATGCGCTCGCGCTCGCCCAGGTTCTTGTACACCCAGGTGTGGACGAACTTGTTGAGTCCGCCGAGCTCGCTGGTCCAGCAGGCCGCCAACGGGGAGAGCTCCTCGCGCGCGGGAACGGCCTTGGCCCAGGCTTCCAGCACCTTCGGGAGGTCGCCCGGAGCGTAGGTGTAGGTGCGCATCTCATAGACGTTGCCGGTGCCGTAGTCGCGGCTGCCGAGCGGGCGCATGAACGGCGCCGGGTTCATGATCTCGGCCTCCTGTGCCACGATAAACTCCCCGCCGCCGGGCATCGCATTGCGGGCGGCGTCGCCCGCCATCGCGCCGCGCACCCGCGTGCGGTGTTGCAGATCGTCGTAGGGATAGACGTGGACGACCTGATTGAGCGGACCGAACTCGGTGTGCCAGAAGGCCCCGAGCGGGGAGTGCTTCAGCCGCGAGGGCAGCCGCTTCTCATAGCGCTCCTCGAATTCGGCCAAACTGCCGGGGCGCAGGGTATAGGTACGGACTTCGTAGATCATGGCGCATCCTCCAGCTGACAGGGATTGGCGAGGCGATAGGCCAGCGAACCGACCGCGCAGCCTACTATACGGGGAGAGCGCGGCCGCGACATGTTAAAAACACCGCGGCTGCGCCGGCTCGGGTTGTTGTCGGATCGGCAGAGGAGCGCAGAGATGACCTATCGCGTCGAAGTGGCCCGCGACGAGACGCGGCCGTCCGGCGGCGTCAGCATCGCGATCACCGCCTATATCGACCGCGTCCCCGAAACCCCGCCCATTGATGTCGGCCGGTTGTCCCGGGCGCCCAAGGGGGTGTGGAACAGCCGCCTCCTCTTCAGCGGCGATTTCGACTCGCTCACCGACGCGCTCGGCGCGATCGAGGCCGCCTTTCCCGATGTCGCGGAGATCAGCTGCAGCGAATTCTCGATCGACTACGAATTCCCCAATGAAATGCCGCCGCTGCATCGCGCGGGCGACCGGTGGCTGCCCGGCAAACCGCGCTCGCCCGGCCCGCCGCCGCTACTCGATTGGGGGGTCGGGTGAGGTTAGGCGCCTCAGTCGAGGATGAGGCGGTAGATCCCGCGCAAATTGCGGTGGCGCTCGGCGTAGTCCATGCCCCAGCCGACGACGAAATCGTCGGCAATGTCGAAGCCGGCATAGCCGACTGGGAGATCGAGCGCACGGGCCGCTTCTTTGCGCAGCAGCGCGCAGAGCGCGAGGCTCTCCGGTCCGCGATGCCGATGCCGAAGGCGATCGAGAATGGCGGCGCTGGTGCGGCCGCTGTCGAGGATGTCCTCGACGACGAGGACAGCCCGCCCGCTGATATCGAGCCCGTCGAGGCCGCAAAGCGCGACCTCGCCCGAGGAGCGGGCGGCCGCGCCATAGGATGACGCGGCGATGAAATCGAGCGGTACCGGGATCGTGATCTGCCGCATCAGATCGGCGGCGAAAACGACGGCGCCCTTCAGCACGATGACGAGGCTCAGCGGCCGGCCGCGGTAATCGGCGTCGATCCGGCGGGCGAGCTGGGCGGTGCGGGCGCGGATGCGCCGTTCGGGGATCAGCAGCTCGAGCCGCTCGGCCATCGTGCCTCCGGATTGTGAAGCGGCGTTGCTGGGCCAGCGATGCGGCTGGACAGCCGCCTCGGACATCCTCTATAAGCCCGGCCGTCCCCGGCGCCCAGGTAGCTCAGTTGGTAGAGCAACGGACTGAAAATCCGTGTGTCGGTGGTTCAATTCCGCCCCTGGGCACCACCTTTTTCTCTCTAATAACCAATATCTTAGTTGAGAAACCCGACCCGCGATGGCCGGGCTTTCAGTCCTTGTCGCATCGTGTCGCTTTGGCGGAATTCCTCACGTTCCGAGCGGCTCCGTCTGGCTGTTAAGGACTCAATCAAGGACTGTGCA
The DNA here is from genome assembly GCA_963842175.1 of uncultured Alphaproteobacteria bacterium. Taxonomy (GTDB): domain Bacteria; phylum Pseudomonadota; class Alphaproteobacteria; order ATCC43930; family CGMCC-115725; genus DATARH01. The sequence continues at coordinate 1,280,878 of CAWJFM010000023.1, read as the reverse complement.
GGGGCCGTTTCGGCGGGCTCCGCGAGGCTCGGAGGACGATCATTGCCCCAATTACACGGACGCCTTGCGGGTGCGGGCGGACGGAGCCGCTTGCATCGTGGGAAACTGTCGCACGCCAATCCCATCCGGCCATTGCGCGGGGTCATCACCCTTGCCCTTGATCCGCTCGCCGTCCGGGCGGCTGCCGGTCTGCTTGAAGAAGAATGGCGTGCCGGTTGCGGTGCACTGGTACCGCAACGACCGCGCCCAATCGAGCCTGAAGGTTCGCGCCTTCGGACCACTCTCCCCTCCGCAGATGACCCACCAACTCGCATCGAGCGCATAGCGGGTCAAGTCTATGTGCTCAAGCTGGGGCTCGACCGACAGGCCGTGGATGCGTGCCGGCACAGACTCCTGCTTGGGGATGTCGCGGTCGGCTTCGTCCTGGGTGACGACGGTCGATAGGAGCCAGACGTTCGGGTAGCCGTTGCCCCAATCCTCCGGCAACATCTTCGGGGTGTTGCCGATGCGCTTGGTCACAAGCTGCCATGTCAACATCGGGGTCTCGCGGATGAGGCACCAAAGCCGCTCGCGGTGGCTCTGGTCTACCTCATTGTCAAAGACATCGGCCATGCTTGCGCAGAACACCAACGACCGCTGCCCGGCCTGTTCGGCTTCCCGGTTCCACTTCAAGGGCTGGTTCCAGTGCGGGTCCTTGAAGTAGCGGCGCGGCTTACCGGCTCCCCAATGATCGCCACCGTAGCGGCGATCGAATGCCTCGGCATAGCAGAGGTCGCAGCCCGGACCGACCTTCATGCAACCCCACCACGGATTGAAGGTGTGGTAGGTCCAAGCAATAGAGGTAACTTCTCCCATCACGCACCTATCGCACGGACAGCTTGCGGTATTTGTTGACGAGCGGTCGGATCGCCATGAAATCGGAGTCGGCGAGCTCCAGCTTCTTCTCGGGGCTGATGTGAATGGTGCCATCCTTGGCGAGCAATCCCGGTGCGGCGATTGGGAGCCATTCGAGGTTGTCGCCGTCCATATGGACGTAACAAGGCTGGCCATCTCTGTTGGCGATCCAGAACCGAGATGAGATGAACGCAACGCCAGCCGGGTCAGCTTTGCCCACACGCACAAGCTCATCGACCGCCGCTCGGAGCCGATCGCCACGTTTCTTGTCGCCCTTGGCCGGCTCGACCACATGGGCATTGGGGTAGACGATCTCACCTGGCATGTGGGGTGACGCAGCAAGCGTTTCACCCGCATCGGGGGCTGCCCTGGAGGGTGCTACATCGCTCCCGGAACTTCCTGGTCGAGAACCTCTTGTGTCAATGTAGCACCCTTGGCGGGGCCATCTCCTGGCTCCCCGGAGGCGTCGCTTTCCGCCGCAGGCTCCATTTCGACGACCTCGGGTGGCTCAAACCCGTAGCGGACAAACCACGGGCTGAAGCCGTCCCTGCGATACCAGCGGGTGCCATTGTCGCTGCCGCGCCGTTTGACGCGCGCCTCCGGTTCGATGTCAAAGCGGCTCAACATGGGTGGCGAGCCGAGCCGTCGTGAACCCGGTATAGGTCTCGCGGTGCGGGAAGTATTGGACGATCAGGTCGCACAGATCAGCCGAGAACACGGTGTTGTTCCAGCCGATGTGCCGGATGTTGGGGGGCTGCCCGGTGCCCGCGTAGTTCACCATGACCTCCGGGTCGAGCAAGATGGTGGCAATATCTTCGAGCAGGACTTCATAGATGTCCTGCGCATCACCCCTGGTCATCGCCTTGATTGCGGCACGGGCACGAGCCGGAATTTGCCCGCCGATGACATCGGCAATTTGGAGCAACACACCGGAGTTGTCGCGCTGCCGGTTGTGGCGCAAGTCGCTATCCATGACGGGGCGACAGTCGCGGATAGCCCCCTTATTATCCAGCACCAACCTTGTGAATCTTCATCCGCATCTCGCGCATCATCAGAGCGTGTTCGTCGGGGATAAAAAGACTCTACGATTTCGTGCGCCATCTTGCGCATCAACCTCACTTCGTATGCGCGCGAGCGGGTGGTATTGGGCGCGAAGGTGCCGATCCCGGCCATCGCGACCGGAGCGCAGATCGGATATCGGCGGTTGATCCGGACCGTGCCGTGGGGCGTTTTTACGCTCTCGGTGCGGATGACTACGGCCGTCGCCCGCTTGTGGCCGCTGTTGATCATTTGGATCAACTCGTTGCGGCTGCCGGCGCGGCTCGGCAGATTGTGGTCGGCTTCGTCTAGGAGCACGCACTTCCGGGCGTTGAGCGAACGGTACAGCGACGCGGGCGTAATATCCGAGACCGGCTCCGGGTGCCTGACCAAGTAGGTAAGGATGTCTAGCAAGGTCGTCTTACCGCTGTTCGCGCCTGGCGAGGTAATCATCAGCCGGACAGCGAACGGCAGATTACACGCATGCAGCGCGTAGGTGCTGAACACCCACAACGACAAGACTTCGGCAGCACCTTCAGGTACGATCATAAAGCGTCGGAAGATGTCCACAGTGTCATTCAACACCTGCTCACCGCTCACGGGTTCCGGCCACGCTACGGTGGGGCGACGCCAATCCTCCTTGTGCTGAGCGGCGGCTTCATCCAACTCGTCGTACGGCAGCACATCGAGATCGTCATCATCATCGTTGTCGCCATCGCCTTCGTCGGGCTGCTCGGCAGCATCGGCGTCATGCGTCGGCGGCTGATTCCCGGTGCCGCCAGCGTCGGCGCGAGGCGTGATCGGCATATAGATGATATTGTCGTCGTTGACCGTCTCGCGGTCGGTGGTGCGGTCGTCAGTGTTGTCGCCGGTAAGATCGGCCGCATCGCCGTTAGGGTTCAGCTCGGGCGCGCCAGCGGCATCCGTGATGGCCTCAGCGTCGTGGTTGCTCTTGTCGGCGTCGGAATTGCGATCAACATCATCAGGCACAGACAACTCCTGTCTCTGGCCCGCGCCCAGAAGGACGCGCGGCAAGTTAAATGGCGATAGAAACGGATTTGTTGTTCACCACGAGGGTATTCGATGTCCTCTCTTGCCCTGGAGTTAGATAGAGTAGAAGGTGATTGCAAGACCCTCCGAAGAAAAAAATTATACTCTATCCACTGATCACTTGTAACTCTAACGTAATACTGTAAACTCCTCCGCGATTTGCAAAAAGGAATGAGGGTGCAGCGAAAAATTCCGGGAGTTACTGCCTTTGGACGCGTCCACCAGCACAAGAATCCTTGATGATTTGTCGGCGGTGGGGCGGCGACAGAAGCAGTCCTCGAAAATCATCGTCCGGGATTTTTCAAAGACCTCGTGTCCCCCGGAGTCCCATCGGGATCGCCGACGCCCGTGCAGGGGCTACCCCGCGCGACCCTCGTCGAAGGCAAGGGGGTGATGAGCGGTGCGTCGGAGCCGGGGTCCCAATTCCGTGCAGACGGCTTCTGACGTACCATCCGGCGCATGGAAATCACGACAATCGACGTTGCGCTACGGGCACTGGCGGAGGCGAGGACGCCGACCGAGTTCGTCAGGCTCGCCAACGTCGCCGAGAGTCTGCGGGTCTACGCGATCCGAGCCGGGATGGGGTTGCGGGCGCAAAACCGAGCGGCGGAAATCCGGCTCCGCGCCGAACGTGGCCTCGGCACTTTGCTGACACCGGTCGAGATGCGTGGCCGGCCGAAAAATGTTCGCGCCGCGAACAATTTCAAACTTGCGGACATCGGGATCACCCGGCGCGTCTCGCACCGGGCGCAGCGCCTTGCCGCTGTCCCGGAGTGGATTTTCCACGCTTACCTGCGGGACGCTGGCGATCAAGGCGACGAGATCACCACCCGCGCCCTACTTGGTGTCGCCGAGCGGCAGACCTCGGGCGAGCGCAACCGGCAGCGCATCCGGGGTGGCGCAGTCACCGATCTCGTGGCGTTCGCCGCCGCCGGCCACCGCGTCGGGACCATGCTCGTGGACCCGCCCTGGCCGATCGAAGGCGCGTCAGCACTGCTTCCGTACGAGGCCACAAGCATCGAGGAATTGAAGGCGCTACCCGTTGCCCCGTTCTGCGCCGAAAGATGCCACTGTCACCTGTGGTGCCTTCCCAACCCGACCCTTTCCCGGGCTGAAGAAATCCTCTTGGCCTGGGGGTTCCGGCCGGTCGCCATCCTCACGTGGCTCAAGACCGGGGCCTTGGGCCGAGGCGGATATTGGCGGCACCAGACCGAGCATCTCATCACCGGCGTGCGCGGTGACGCTGACCGCTTTGACGACAAAGGGCTGCCAAGCTGGATCGAGGCCCCGCGAGGACGCCATTCCGAAAAACCCGATGAAATCTATGAGGCAATCGAACGCGCATCGCCGGGACCTCGGATCGAATTGTACGCGAGGACCCGTAGACCGGGGTGGTTCGCCTGGGGACATGAGATTGAGAGCGACTCATGACACAGGTGGCGGCACGACCTCCTCCCCGGCCCCCCCCCCGACAGAGCGCCCTCGGCATACAGGTGAAGACCTGGTTCGGCGAAACCCCGTGCTGGCGGGCGACCTACGACACCGACATGTCCGGCGCGTAGGTCTCCTGCACGATCGCCGCCTTCTCTTTCGCCGACCAGCGCCGCCGACGCTGAACCGGACGTGATGACCTCAATCCGGTCGATGTTTCCAGTCATAGACACAGGCATACTCCTGGTTCTTATCCAAGGGGTAGACCCCTGTCCGGTTCTTTAGGGTGGCCGCTTCATCCGGTGCCCTGTGCGGTCGCGCTCGGCTTCGCTAATCGGTACCGGTATGTCGGTCATCGTAGTCATCTTCTTGAAGCTCATCATCTTCATCGGGCGCGAGGACAAGCTGATCGAACGTCCACCTCACGCCGTCAGTGTCAATAAACACAAATTCGCCGTCGTCGGTAAATTCGTTCTCCATAAAGTTGGTATCGTAGTCGGTCCAGCCAGACCATATCGGTTTACCATCCGAGGTGATACCGTCGATCAGCGAAACGCCGGGCACCGTCACCGGCACACCTTGGATTTCACAACCAGTGGGGCTTAGGTATTGCGGCATTGGGTATTCTCCATCGGGGATTTCTATTGGTTGTTCGCAATTTGGTCCATGCTCCTTCTCATCTATGTCCTTCGGGTCTCTGGTGGTCGTAGTCCTGATATCCATTGAAATAATCCTCGCCTTTGTGATCCACACCCAATCGGATGCATGAGAGTGAAATAAATTGAAATATCGGTCCGTCAAGTCCGTGTGGAATCAAAATTTTGGTTGCCGATTGGAGAAACAGATATAAATAGAGTCATGCACCATCTAAAATTGAGGAAACTGAGACGAAACCGATTATAGAAATCAAAGGGGTGGTTTACCTGAGAAGCGACCGGATCCGGGAGCGATTTGGGATTTCTACAGCGACGCTTTGGCGGATGACTAAGACAGGTCAGTTGCCGGCTCCGATCAAATTAGGCCGGAAAAGCGGCATTTGTATACTTGACAAAAGTGGCTTTCCCTCGGTATGCTCGATTTTGGGGACGATCCAGAGGTTTTCGAACGCGACCGCTATGGCCAACTGCGGCAGGTTGATAGCTCGTCGGACGCCGATGGCATCCTCGCATCGTTTCGGGGATCGATCGCGTTCATGCGGTTCCGGCTGATCTATGACGGTAATTTGGCCTCGGGTACGAGCAGCACAAAACGGCTAATTCACAAATGGCGATTGCGGCGGGAATTCAACCGCCAATTAACAGGGTTGTGGGCTGTTCATCCGACCCTAAAAGGGCGTGGGGTTTATGTCCCTAATGCCCGTATTGGTTGGATGGAAATCGGCGTTCACGCCGAGTTAGGCAGCGTCAAAGGTAAGATCAACGAGCCCATCGTTGTCGGCGGCAGGTCGTTCATCCCGTTGGTTCGGGAATCGTTGGCGCTGACTTGTGAACTCGACATCCTGTTCCTGAGAAACGACGCGCCCGGCTCAATCGTGACCGCTTCGGGCGGCGATCTCGACAACCGCATCAAGACGCTTTTCGACGGCCTGACCGTTCCCAAAGCGCCTAATGCGCTGGACGCGCCTAAGGCCCCCGACACCGACCCGTTTTACTGTCTCCTAGAGAACGACAAGCTGGTTTCAAGCTTTTCGGTTCGCACTGACCGTCTTCTTACCGCTCCCGGCGAGAGCGAACGCCGCGTTCTACTCGTCATCGAAGCCAAGGTTACGGCATCAAAGCTCACGCCGGAAAACCTCGCGTTTTTGACCGAGTAGACAACGGTGCTATGCTTGGTGGCATGGCAGACCGACCGATAGACCGGCTCGACCCGGAAACCCGCCGCATCATGGGGCGGCTCGTCAACACGCCACCCATACCGCACAAGGCGACAACGGTGCCTAAGAAGCGCGGTGCCGGCACAAAAGCCGGCGCATCACCTCGACATAAGCGATCGGGCGCTGCCTCTTAGGCTCTGGCTTGCCGGTCAGTCGGTCGATAGGTCAACCGCTTGCCTTCGATCCCCTTCGCCGCGATCGTCGCCCGCTGCATATCGGGCACGTCGCGGTTGTTGTAGCGGAAATCGAACTCGGCGGCGTAGCGATGCAAGTGCGCTTCGCTGACATGATGGTAAACGCCGATCACGCCGCGCTTTAGGATCGAAAAGTAGTTTTCGACCGTGTTGGTGTGCCAGAACTGAGCGCGGACATATTCCTCGGCGCTATGGTTGACCGAGCCGTGGCCGCTGAACTCGCGTCCGATGCTGGTATAGACCGCTGCATCGTCGGTCATGATGTAGCTGGCGCGGTTGACGTGAGTCACGATGATGGGACGCAGCAATTGGCCGGTCACGTTTGCGACGTGAAATGAGCGTACCTTGCCGTCGCGCTCGACCAGGGCCAGCAACGCTGATTTCTTCGGAACGTGGTTTTTACGGTTTGCCGCCTTGCCGCCGATGAGGGTTTCGTCGATTTCGACAACCTTGTTTGCGCCGCCCATACCGCCGGGGATTTTGCCTTCGGTCATCGCTTCCCGGATGCGGTGCGCCATGAACCAAGCCGTCTTGTAGGTCACGCCGAGGATGCGATGCAGTTGATGCGCCGACATACCCTTCTTTGACGAGCCAAGCAGGTAGGTCGCCAGCCACCATTTCGCCAGCGGGATCTTCGAGCGCTCAAAAACAGTGCCAACCGTGACGGTGAACTGCCCCTTGCACTCGTTGCAATAGTAAAGCCCGGCCCGATGCTTTTCGCCCGTTACCTTCGCCACACGCTCGACCGAACCGCAATGCGGGCAGGTCGCGCCATCCGGCCAGCGAACGGCTTCCAAAGCCTCGCGGGCGGCGTCTTCATCGGTGAAAATTGGGTTTTGAAGATCGGCAGACATCGCAAGCTCCCTAACAGGCTTGCATTCTACCGCTCTTCGGCACTTTTGTCACGTATATAATTGCCGGAAAAGCTACTACGCCATCGACGAAGTCGAGAACCGAATAGCCGATGGAAGAACTACCTAACAAAAAAGCTGCCAGAGTGGATGAAATCCTGGCAGCTTTTTTACGAGTCACAAGACGAGATGCCCACCCATTTACACGGAGCAGCGATAATAGGTGGATACAACATTATTTAGGTTTAACGAACAAGATTGGCAAGACCCTTACCGGAAATATGATCTCGACCGAACTTCACTCGAAACACTTGCCAAAGTCATTGAGGGGTTAAAAGGTGAATCCCCGGATGATGCGAGATGCATCGAGACTTTTGTCGCCGATCCTCTCGAAATCTGCGCATTCATTGACAAGATTTTTCACCATGCACACGACGGTTATGTTCAATTTCGGATGTTCATCGATGGTGTTGATCGCCGATCCTGGGGATATCCGTGGACGGCCGTCCAGGTACAGCACCGGGATGGCCTCAAGAGTATGGCTATCTCGCAGGCGAGCCGGGCGGCTCTGTCGCCGGAGCGGGTCAACTTCTGCCCACCCGTCGTGACCCTGGGGGGCACGAGTAAGGCCGCTGAGGCTGACATCTGCGAGGGTGTCGCCCTGATGGTGGAGCGCGACGAGCGGCCCGATCAGTCCAGGGCCATCCTTCAGGAATTGGTCGGCTTGCCCACGGTGGTCGTGAAATCGGGCGGCATCTGGGTTGACCCGGATTGCCAGGAACGCCAGGAGAAGTGCCATGTGTACTGGCGGCTCGCAGAGCCGACGCGACGACCGGAGGATCATGCCCGGCTCAAAGAGGCCCGCGTTCTAGCGTCGCGGATCGTCAGCAGCGATCCAACCGCCAACCCAATCTGCCATCCGGTGAGATGGCCCGGATCGTGGCACAAAAAATTGGAGCCACGATTGGCCCGGATCATCGAACTCAACCCAGAGCAGGAAGTCGTCCTCGATGATGTTCTTCCCGTGCTAGAGGACGCCGTGCGCGCCTTGGGCATCGGGGTCAAGGATGACAGGCCAACCACATCGCCCGCCCCCCGCGTCGTCAACACTGATGCGACCTGGGATGTCGAGCGCGACGCGGCACATATCGTCAGCGAGTATCTGAGTCTCTCATCCGGTCGCCACTACAACCTCTACGGATATGCGGTGAAGATCGCAATGAGCGCGCTGAACGCCGGCTACGACATGCAGGAAAGTGAACTCCACGAGATCGTGCGGCGACTGCAAGACGAAAATCCATCCCCTATCCTCGCGCACAAGTGTCAGACGATCACAGCGCGCGACCTCAAACGCTCGAACAAGACCGCGTTCCAGGACAACCCCGGCAGGCTGTACGGACCCAACGCCTCACGCAGGACCTTGCGACCGCAAAGAAAGCGATCAATGCGCTGCGCAGGCCGGGGGAGCAGCTATAAGCCACGGCGGCCGAGCGCGAGATCGCTGTATCGTCATCGCTACCGCATGCGCTTTCGGCGATCGTCTCACATGGGCCTGCTCTCGTGAGGCGGTCGGCCGACCGAGGCACGCCGTCTCACAGGGGTATGATTTGACATTTTGAGACAATCGTCTCATGATGTGCTTGGATCAACTGAGACGGGAGACAGGTTTGAAGGTCGGTTATTGCCGGACCAGTTCCGTAGAACAGCAGGCGGGCCTCGATGCCCAGGTGCGGGACCTCACGGCTGCGGGCTGCGAGAAGATTTTCAGTGAACAGGTGTCGGCGGTGGCCCGACAGCGACCGCAGCTTGAAGCCGCCCTCGACTTCATCCGCGAAGGAGACACCCTCCTCGTTGCCAAGCTCGACAGATTGGCGCGTTCGACTGGCCACCTTCTCGAAATTGCCGACCAGGTGAAATGCAAGGGTGCCGACCTCGTGATCCTCAATTTGGGAGCCGACACGAGCACCGCGACGGGTCGCCTCATGTTCACGGTGATCGGCGCGATTGCCGCGTTCGAGCGCGAATTGATGCTGGAGCGCCAGCGGGAAGGCATCGCGAAGGCAAAGGCCGAAGGGCGGTACCGGGGCAGGAAGCCGACCGCTCGCGCTCGCGCCGCCGAGGTCAAGGCGCTGAAGGCCGATGGAGTGCGGGCGACTGATATTGCTCGCCGGTTAGGGATTGGGCGGGCCAGCGTTTACCGGGTGTTGGGAGCCAAGATCCAGCGGGAAGCTGTCGGCTCGATCTGACGTAAGCTCGACCCGATCACCGAGCGGCGTGAGCGGCGCTTCCGGCTGAGGTTCCCAAGCGCCGCATGTTGGAGTTTTCCGCGAACCGTCTCGCCCGGCGTATGCACGAACGGTACAGGCTATCCGCCCCGGCTGCGAAGGTGCGATCGGTCGAGGCATTGTGGGTGCCGATCACCCGGCACAGAAATTTGTAGAGACCATCGGGCATCGGATCATCGAATACCGATACGAAGTCGGCAATCGCGCTGATGGGAAAAGACTTTCCATCGAAGGAGATTTGAGGCTCTGGACCATCCCATTGCCAATCATGGAAGGCCAAGATTGCGACGAGGAACGCCTTAACGAGACTTTCTGTGATCGGGTACTCGGCAGCCAACGTGGCACTCCCTTGCCAGATTGTGCTAGGTCACACCTTCTTTCCGGAGGAGTAAAAAAATCGTTGCCAATGCCAGCTCTGAGACGGATGACGACCGCGCGGTGCTCGTGGCGCTGCTGAACGAGACAATCGCCGCCGACCGTTTTCCGCTGTCGCCTCGCATCAAGGCGCTGAAGCGCATTCTCGCCAAGCTGGCTCCACGACCACCGGCCCCGGAGGCATTCCCGCCGCCCAAGCCGCCGAGCGATCGGAGCGCCATCGAAAAAGCGCCAGATACCGCGCACAGTTTACGAGGAGGTTCGCTGCGGCTTCCGGGAGCCTGACGCCGGGGCAGAGTGAAATACGGAGAGGCGATTGGCTCGATGACGACGCCGGTCTTTAGGAAGTCGATATCGCCTTCGATCGCGGTCTCCCTCGTCGCCGTGGAGCCGCTGCTGGACTTTCGGGTGCCGCCGGCTCCAACGCTTCGCCGGGAGCGCTACGACCACCGCGACCAAGGCCAAGCTGTTTTGCCATCGTCGAGCGGCGCTCGCTGTACGCTGGGGCCGTCATCGCGTGATCTCGGGAGAGGCTCCACCGGGCGCGATACGCATCAACGGTCAGCCCGTGAGCGCTCGCGATGTGGCGACGGAGCATCTGCCCCTTCCAGCCGCACTCCATGCAGACGACAAAATTCGGCGTGATCGATCGACGGATTGAAACCGCCGGGGTTCGCTCGACAACCGGTTCTGCTTGCGGTTTCCCGAGCCGAATGAACGCCGCATGCACGTTCGCGATCAATGAGCCCAATTGCTCGGCCGCGATTTGGTTGCGCCGCAAAAACGCGGCGACGATTTTCGCGGCATGTGCTCGATCAACAGATGCGATTGACCGCTGCTCATCGGGCATTATCAAGTTCTCCCCAATTTCCGGCCGCAATATACACCACCTCACGAAATCAAGAAGATAATTGAGGACTCTCCATATAACTTCGGCGCTCCGACAACCATCCTTTTCTGGTTCCACCCGTCCCCAACAGACCCCACCCCCTTTCCCTCAATGGGTCCAATGCCTGGGAGGTAAAAGGGGAAGATCTACGGCGGCGAATTCTGCACTCGCTCAACGTTGGTTAAGGGCTTATCCTCAACCCCCACCCCAATGCCTGATCTTGTCCCCGTTCGGCTCACCCCGATGCTCCGCGCCATGCTGGAGCGGATCAACCGCCATAGCGGCGAACTCCTCGAACTCGCCGTGACGGCGAGCGGTGGGCGCGAATACAGCAAACTCCAAAGGCTGATCCGAGCCGGCTACGTCACGCGGGTTGACCACCCGAGCGCCAAGAATGGCAAGTGGCCGGCTGAGGCGCTTGCGATCACCGATGCCGGCCGGAAAGCATTGGCGGGCGGCGAAACTCGCTGAATTATGGCTTCGCGGGGGCGACACACGCCAGATCGCCATACATCGCGGTAAGGCTGGCCCCACCTGCTTTCATAGAAGCGTTATGATTTGGCGGGCTATTATAAACTCTCGTTCGCCAAAACGACAAATTCCCGGATTAAACTGCACACCCTAACGGAGATCATGTCAAATTCTGGAAGCCGCTCGCCGGTCTTCTCATTCATGTAGAGATCACGCCTCACCTCAACCATCAGAGAACGGACCTCCTTCGTTTTTTCCCAGTGCTTTCCCGGCACGATGCTTCCGCTAAACGGACGGTTCACGCTGACTGTGAATCCCGCCTTCTGGCAAAGACGAATAGCGATTTGTTCATCTGCTATTGGCGAATGAAAGGGGTCCGTCCCAATGCAAATCTCTGGGCGATTTGGGTCCTGATCGGGCTCGTGTGGCAGCGGACTTGAAGAAAAACTGTGCATGTCGATTATCAAACAGCTTCCTTCTGCCGAAAGCCCAGAATCGACGGCCGCTGCGAACTTTGCGTGGTGTGGCTCATACCACTGCGCCAACAAGCTGGACCGGGCGGTCGCATCAGGATAACGCAATCGTTCGCCGGTCGAGAGGAGCGTATAGACGGCCCCCATTCCCTTGGCTAACATGGGCTCTTGCGCGTCGTCCGGGAAACGCTCCACGTCAACGACAAGCCGACTGACGGGGAACACGACGCGTTTGGCAGGCAAGCCCAGGTTTTCAACCAATCGGTCGGTCCATGCATCAGTCATGCGAAGCAATTCTGCCGATAACGATGCATCGTCGGGGAGCATAGAAGCCCGGACATTAGCAGGGATCACACGGGATGAATGAGGAATATGCAGAACTGGAACGGTCATGCGCTGATTTCGTCTCCTGGGAGGTTCATGTTCCCGAGAGAACCTGATCCGGGATGGCGCGAGGTCCGGGGACTGGCTTTCACCGCCATCCGATTTTGGGTTGGTCCGCTGCCTCCGCCATGCGGAATACAGCACCCCTGTCGCGTTGGAAACTTTGCGCATCCGCATAGAGAATGCAACGGTCGCTGTCCGTGTCATACACGATGCGTCCGCGCGGCCATTCCTCGTATTCGGACTCCGCGATTGCCGCTCGTCCGCCCGCTTTGCGCCACTGCTCCCAGACCTCATAGTGCCCATGCGGACAGGTCAGCATGGTGCCGTAGGGTTCGGCATCCTTCAGCGAGCATCGGTGGTCCACGATCGATGCTGCCGATCCTGCCTCTTGGATGGCCCAGAAGATGCCGACAAATGAATTGGGTAAAGCCGTGATTGTCTGCCCCTTCATGCGGGATGCTGTTTTTCGAAGACCTCTTCGCCCTCGGCGAACGTGATCCACGGCTCGTTTGGTGGCAAGGTCTTCCAATCCCGTGTAGCGTTTTTATCGCCCAGGGTCGCAAGCGAGGAGCCCACCATGGTCGCTACCTAATTGTCGATCTCCATACTCACGATCCAGAGGGCTTTCAGCAGTACCGCGAGGGCGTGCCGGCGTTCATCGCCAAGCACGGTGGCGAGTATATTGTCCGTGGTGGTGAGTTCGAGGTCATCGAGGGCGATTGGCAGCACCATCGCTTGGTGTTGTTTCTCTTTTCGAGCAGGCGGGCGATCCGTGATTTTTTTGCTGATCCCGAATACGCGGGGTTGAAGGAGATGCGATTCAAGACCTCGAAGACGATCGCCATCGCCATGGACGGTATCGAATAAACGATTGGCGCGCGCTGGTCGCAGTCTTCATCCGCTGGAGGGGTAGCCAGCACGATCATCTTCGTAGATAACTATAACTCGCTCGCCACCAGAGCAAAATTCCCATCGTCAGGTAATGCTTCGATAGAGGCCAATAACGCCTGCATCTGAGCATACAGATGTGGCATGAGCGTAGCATCAATATACCAATCATTGCCTCGGTAAGTTTCTTCGATGAAATCGAGAATCTGTTGTTTTGATACCTGCGCGGCCCAGGCACCCCAATCGACCTTTTTTCCTGAGTATTCCCCCCGCTCAATTTTTTCGATCAGCCGCCAGAAGGGGTTGCCTTGCCCGCAAGGCGGGAAAAACGGGCTGGTTGCCTGTGGGGTGTTTCCAATTGAAGGATTGCCACCCCAATCGAGAGGATCGTCTCCGCCCGACAGTTCACCAACATATACGTCAAGGTATGTCATCGTCAGGTCGTGTGTTGTTAGCGTCGGCAGCGTTAAACGCCAAGCTACATAAGCCACTGCGAGCGTGAATGCCAAATGGGAAGGCTCGATCGCATCCGCGTCGCCGATCGGCTGCTTGAAATCCACGATGGTCTTGTTTCTCGAAATCGGCCTCAGAAGGACCGCCACCACATGGATCGCGTTCCTTCGGAGGTCAGCCGGTCAGATCATCCAGGAACTCCGATGCCGGGTTGACCCCGGTCACCAGGAGATGATCGCGGGCACGGGTGCACGCCACATAGAGTAGATGGCGCTCGCTGTCGTAGACCTCTTCGAGATCGGCATCATCGGCGACATTCTCGATCCGCTCCTGCGACGGGATCACCTCGTCATCGCAAGCCATGACCGCGACCGCGCGGAATTCCAATCCTTTCGCGAGATGCATCGTCCCGATGGCGATGCTGCCGACCGTCGTTTCGGCCGCGTCGCTCAGTTCGACCGCCGGAATACCCGCTTGTTTGGCAACAGCTCTGGCGCGGCGCAGCTCGCGCGGCGAACGCACAAAAATGCCGACTTCGTGCGGCGGGACGCCCAATTTGAGTTGACCAGAAACCCATTCACCGACTGCCTCGGCCTCCTGCTCGGAGTCGTCGAACGTCTCAATCGTCGGAGCAGGGCCGTTGAAAACCGACACCGTGGCGCGCCGATCCTCGGTGTTCCCGTCGACATCGGTGATGGCAGATGGCAGCAGGCGATCCGCCTGAGCGCGGATTTGATACGAAGTCCGGTAATTGACCCGCAGCGCATAGGATCGGCCCCGAATATCGACGCCGAGCGAGCGCCACGAAAACGGCTGCTGGAAAATCCGTTGACCGAGATCGCCGGCAAAGAAGAGCCCGTCTCGGTCCTCCTTCACCAACGATGCCAGGAAGCGCAGCTCGGCGATCCCGACATCCTGAGCCTCGTCGACCACGACGTGATCGAACGGGGACTTACCGCCATCACCTATATGAACCCGGACGCGACCGAAGACATCGGGCCATGTCACTGTGCGACGCTCGGCGAGACCGGTCCGGACGCGCTCGAAGATCGACCAGAGGATTTCCCGCTGCCTGCCGCCGATGCGGGTCTTCCGGCCGAGCCGGGCGACATCGCGATAGTCCTCCCAGGTCCCGAGCTGCCACGCATCGACGACATCGCGCCACTCCCCGATCAAGAAGCGCGGCGAAAATCGATGCCCCTCGACTGCCGACGCAGCCTGCCGCAATAGCGTCTCGATCAACGCAGGCGGCGCAATGTTCGGCTGCCCGAATGCGGCGGTGTACAGGTCGTATGCGATACCTCTGACTGGATGGACGGCGATCCGGCCGGCAATGGCCGGCTCGTTGGCCGTCAGGGTGCGGAGCCGGACCCGCAGGGCATTCGCCAGAGCCTTGGAAAAGGTAGTGAGCAGCACCCGACCATCCGGGTACCGACCTGCCAGGGCGACCGCACGGTGGAGCGCCACAATGGTCTTTCCGGTGCCCGCCGACCCCGATACGCGGGCCGGCCCGCTGTACTCGCGCTCTACGAGACGACGTTGCGCCGGGTGCAGGAAGACCGCCCACTTGTCCCACGGATAGTCGAGTGCCCGTTCGAGTTCCTCGATATTGGTCAGCACGCGGAAGCGGCGTTGCGCATCGGGATGCGCAAACGGATCGGCCTCGACCGGCGTCCGCTCCGGCATTTCCGGCGTCGTGCCGGTCGCCAAGTTCAACAACGCTTCGGCAGCCTCTTGGGGTAGGTGCTCGACAATATCGAAGAGGCTGTCCTCGTCCGCGCGCCGGACCTCGTCGAGCCACTCGCTGGGCACCCCGTACCCGAGAAGCGTGCCATCGGCGACCCCGGCGAACAGCAGCGGCTTCGGTGTCGGCTGAGCCGGCGCAACGGGGAGCACGAGCTGGCGTTCGACCCGCTCGGGCAGTTCGACGAGCTGCGCTGCTCCGGTCGTCGGGTGCCGCTCGATCCGGCGTCGCTCGGCCCACGCATAAGCCGGTTCATGATGGTCAACGTAGCAGAGCAGAATGCCGGCCGCAGTCCTGTGGACAATCAGACGGATGTCGTCGTTGACGCGCACGGAGCAGAAGTTTGGGTCACGCGCCCGGTCGAGCTTATGGAAGCGCAGGCCGGGGCTCGACGGGTCGAGCTGAAGATCGAAGGCGGTCGTCTTGACCGCCTTCTGCTCTGCGCCGGTCAGCCGCGCGAGGCTCCCTGTGAACGTGTCGGCGATGCGGAATTCCATGTGAAGCCGGATTTATTCTTCACCCTTGGCCAGATGAACCCTCACCCGACCAGGCTCGACGATCCATAGCGCCCGCTCAGGCGAGCGCGTCTCGACGATTGCCAAAAGCTCGCGCGTGCGGTCGAGCAGACTTCGATGAGTCGCCCTTGGTCCGGCATCGATCACAATTATTCCGGCGCTTTCCCCTGGCGGAAACCGGAGCACCTGACCGAGATCGCGATCGAGCGTAACCAGGACTTTTCCTTCCCGCGCCGCGACTTCAAACACTTGCTCATCGGGAGCCGCTTGCAAACCCTGCTCGCGAACTGTCATCGCATCGTGCCCCGCCAAGCGAAACAGCTCGGCGACACTGCGGCTCAAATTTTCGTCGAGCTTGAACCTCATGCGGCGGGAACGGGCACGAAGTGCACCCGGGCCGCCTCAGCGCCATAGGCAATTGCCGCCAACACATCCTCGTGGACCAGTTGCGGGTATTCGGCCAATAGCTCTGCCTCGCTCATTCCGTCGGCGAGAAAATCGAGCATTAGCGAAATCCAAATCCGCGTCCCTTTGATACACGGCTTGCCGCCGCACACTTGCGGATCGATCGAGATGCGCTGCAACAGAGTATCCATCGTCTATCCGCCGTTCGGGCACACAGCACCGTTATCTTGAGCAGGCACAGCCATCATAGCACGAAGCCGGCTCGGAGGGTCGCGTCCCCACAGTGGGGTCACCGCACCGCAAACACCTTCATCACCTCGTCGCCGAGGTGGTTGATGACCTTGACGGCGATGCGGCCGGATTTCGGTTTCGGGAACGGCCGCGACGTGTCGCTGCGCAGGCTGGCCCAGGCTTCCTCGTCGATCTCGGCCTTCAGCGTCGTCTTCAGGGCCTTGTACGGGTCGGTCTCCGCGCCGAGGAAATAGGCGTGGCGGACGAAGAAGCTTTCCTCGTTGTAGTCGGTGTCGATGAACCACAGCGCAATCGACTCCGGCCCGCCTGAGACGACCTCGCCGCTCTGCGGGTGGAACACGTCGACGCCCTTGATCTTGACCTGAACCTGATTGTCGCCGGCCGGCTCGATCTCGATATCGGGCTCGCCGAATACGACGAACAGATTGCCGGACCCGGTGCTCTTCAGCTCGCCAGCCATATGCAGATCGGCGTTCATCCGTGCCTTCAGGATCGGGATGCGGCCGAGCCGCTCGAATTCCGCCGAATGCGCATCGAAGTTGAAGGCGCAGGCGATCACCACGTCGAACTGCGCATCCGCCGCCTCGCGCGCGGCAGTGACCAGATCGGGTCGGGAAACCGTGCCGAATTCGGGGCCAAGAAAATCCCCGCGCGCCGTTCGGTCTCGCCTTCGAGATAGCGGCCCTCGGCGCAGATGAACTCGCCGGGCCAGGGGACGAGCGAGGTCGAGTGTGTCGATCAGGCTGTCATCCTCGTCGACCGCGAGCACCCGATGCGGCGACAGGCTCTCGGCCGTGAACGGGCCGGCGACCCGGATACGCGAGGTATCGACATAGGGCTTGTCATAAAGGTGCTCGAACTCACCCTTCGCGGCTATCGAGGCGTCGATCTCCTTCTGCCGGTCAACCCGAGCGTTCCACCAGTCAGCGTGCAGCTTCGACGCCTCGGCCGACCAGCTTGCGCTGGTCTCGCGCGGAACTTCCCATTCTTCCCAGGACTGGCCGAGGGCGGTGTTGAGCTGAGCACCCAACGGCTCAAACGTTTCCTGCCAGCGGTCCCAGATCACGTCGATCTCGGCGTTGTTGGCAATCGACTTCAGGGTGATGTGCGGCACCCGCTCGTAGACGAAACCGTGCCGGATGTCGCTGGAGTTGGAATCCCTTCGGCGGCGTCCGGGTGATCTCACCTTCCTTGACGAACTGTCCGCGAGCAAATAGTACGGGTAGCGTGCGCCCAGAGCCGTGCTCGTGCGAGCGCCAAGGCGACGCGCGACGTGTCGATGGTGATCCACCGCCTCCCTTGACGTAGCGTCCCGATCCGCATGTCGGATCGAGGACGAGACACAGCTCCGCCTCCGATGCCTGACGCAGATCACCCAATTCACCATGGCGCGGCGGGGATCGGTCTTCCAGCGGGTCAGCTTCGAGGTTAAAGTTGACGTGGCGGGTCGTCACGGTTGGGTTGTCGGGGTTCAGCACGTCTTGACCGGCCGGTCGCCGACCATCCCTGCTCATCGCGGGCACGATGATCTCCCCAGACGGGCTCCATATCCGGGGGCTCGTCTCGTACGCCGCGATCATGCTCGTCATCATGCCATTCGCCGCATGGCAGATTTTTGCCACCCAACTCGTCCTGCCGACCGCCGGACCAACCCGAATGCGTGCCGTGTTCAACACTTGGGTTGGCGGCACGCTGACGGCGGTATGCGCGATTTTCTTCATCGCATCGGTGCTGGGCTACCCCGGACCGGATGCCAGAATTGACCCGAGCGGACACCTGCTGATCCCATTCATGCCCCGGTTCGGACTCGCGCTGGGGCTCTTCTGCCTGTGCGAGTTCGTGGCGTGCGGTATTTGGGGCGCGATTTCCCCGATCCTCCAGCCCCGCGTCGCGATCCGGGGTGCGCTCGTCACCGGATGCGTCTTATTCCTGGTCATGTATAGCGCGGGCTGGTGGCTCGTGCTCACCTGAATCCAGCCAGAGCGCCGTCTCGCCACGGGGCAATTCGCGCCTCGTTTTCGGACGCGGCTATGACCGACGATGGTAAGGCCCACCCCTACGGCCGGGGTCGCCGCCCGGACCAAGCCGGATCTCAATTATCCGAAGAGCTTTTGGCGAACGGCGCGGGGGAGGCGGTGACCTTCCGGTTCGGTCTCGCTCTTTCTGGCACTTTGATTGGGCGTCGGGCTGGACAGTGAACCGCCCTCCGCTTCGGACAATGGCGGGGGGCGCTCACGGCGCAGTTCCTTCAGACGTGCTCGAATTGTTGAAAAATCGTCAGCCGCGCGGGGTGGCATCGTCGTTTCCTCCTGCCATTTGCCAGTTGATCAAACCCGGACGGGTGAATAGCGGGACAGGCGTGGCCACGTCCGGCCACGCCCTCGTCGCTTGACCGAGGTTACGCTCTCCGCGCGGCCCCGCTTCGTTCGAGTTCCTGCTGTACGTCATGGCTCGACTTGCTCAGCCGTACCGTCTGCCCGTCCACCGAAGCGACCCAATCGAGCGGGATGAAATAGTCCCGACCATCCGCCGCGCCTTTTCGAGCAAATTTGATACGTGAGGTCCCATCCAGCCGTTCGACCGAGCCAAGCTGTTGCCCGTCAGAACCGACGATTTGCATATGGTCCCTGATCTGTGATGCTTGGATCATTGCAGTCCCTCCTTGTTCGAGGTCTGGTCCGAGTTGGAGGAACAGCGAAAGCTGGGCGATTATCTAGTTGACAAACCCAGCGCCAACTGTTGATGGTCGCCTGCGAACGCGACGCTCCGGGCGCTAGGCCGGCTTCTTCCGTTTCGGCTTTTTGACGGCGCGGGTTTTCGGCTGGCGCTTCGGCTTATCGGTCATTGGCGGCGTAGCGGCAAGCGCCCGCACGGCATCCTCAAACGACAGCGGCGCGAGCGAGACTGGCCGCGATCTCGATGCCGTCTCTATAGCAGGCGCGGGCTTTTTTGTGCTCATACCCGTAGCATACCCTATTTGCGAGAGGTGGGGAACGAACCGATTTGCCATAATCGCTACCCGCTGTCGATGCGAGCTATAGTTTGTACGAACACCGGCGACCCATCATCGGCGTTGACAACAAACTAGTTCGCGATCTACAAGGCCGCGCATGGATAACTTCATCGCCGCAGCGCGCCGCGAACTCGACAAACTCGAAGCGGAGGTGCGAGCAGACCCGAGGCACGGGAAAATTCGTGCCTTGCGAGAGCTTCTCGCGATGTACGCGCCGCCGACGAGGGCTATTTCGCAACTACGGCCTGTTGGAAAACCGTTCGCTGGCAGGCCTACAGCCGGCGCGCCCAGCAAGGCGAGGGCGATGGAGATTACGATTAGCGAGTTGTTGGCAGCGAAGGCACAGGTCCATCGTTCGGCGATTCTGGAGTATCTTAATGCTGTCGGGATCATGGGCGGAGAAAAGAACCCGACCGGCCATCTGGCAGCATTTATGTCCGATCGCCGTCACCTGTATACCTCAGACGGCAAGGGAAACTTTCGGCTCAAAGGTGAGGTTAACGAAGCGACCCTGCCGCTTGGACTTGGAATAGACAAGGAGGCTGCCGAATAAGCAAAAACGCCAGCCTCCTGGAAAGGCTGGCGCTCTATGCCGGGTTGGTGAAATCGGCAAACACAACCGCCCTGGAAGCGGTCGAGGTGTCCGCGAGGCCCTCTTGCGGGTTCGAATCCCGCACCCGGTACGTACCCTATTTCGTCGGCAATGTCGAGAGCAGCTAGCGAGTGACCAGTGGCCGATAGGTCAGTCGCTTGCCCTCAGTTGCCCGAACCGCCCGCTCGGTACGCTCGCCATCAGTTTCCTTGCGGCTGTTCCAGCGAAACGAAAACTCGTTGACGTAGCGATGTAGGTGCTCGGCGCTGACGTGGTGGAACGCACCGAATAGGCCGCGCTTCAAGAGGCTATGGTAGCTCTCGGCGAAGTTGGTATGGACGATCACAGCCCGTACGAATTGCTTGTCGTGGTCAACGGCGTGGTGGCCGTGGAAGTAGTCATCAAGGTTAGCGTAGCTCGGGTTGCCATCCGTCATGATCGTGGCAGAGCGGTCAACGATTGGTTTTGCGACCGCTTCCAGCGTGGAGCGCTTCGTGTCCGGCACCACGACGCCGACCGCATCTCCCTCGCGGTCAACCAACGTCATGACAATGGTTTTCCGGCCGGCTGAGGCCGTCCTATTGCGGTGCTTGTTGTTGGCGACCTTGCCGCCCACGAATGTCTCGTCGATTTCAACGATCGCATCCTTGCCGGTGCCGAGCATCGATTTCAGTGGATCGACGGTCATGGCGAGCCGGACGCGGTGCGTCAGGAACCATGCCGACTGATAGGATATCCCCAACTCGCGCTTTAGCTGGTTGCTGCTGATCCCCTTTTTCGACGAACACATAAGGTGGATCGCCAGCAGCCATTTGCCGAGCGGGATCGGGCTATCCTCGAAAATCGTGCCGACGCGAACAGTGAATTGCTTACGGCAGCCGTAGCATTTCCACAGTCCATGAACCGGTTTGCCCTCGGGGTGCTTCTTGCTGGGCTTGGTGCGTTGCGGCGCTAGCCGGTTGACGCGATCAGACTGACAATGCGGACACTCGGGGCCAGCCGGCCAAACCATCCGCTCGACAAGTCGGAAGGCTTGTTCTTCGTCTGATACGACTGCGGCGAGTTCGGCGAGGTTCATTGCCCGATCCCTCAATTCGTGAGAGAAATCTAGGCGTTGTATGTGGGTTTGTCAACTGGATAATCGCCGAAAGCTGCCATAGGCCATCACCGATGTTGGACACGCCGCGTCTCGTGATGCGTCCGTGGAAGCGTATCAGACGGGCAATCGTCGAGTTGCAGGCTCCGCCGGCCGGGCCGGCGCATTGAGATGAAGGCGATCTCTCTTTGGCAGCCGTGGGCCAGCCTTTGGTGTTCCAAGCGCAAGGTGCATGAAACCCGGCATTGGCGATGCCGCCATCGAGGCTGGCTTCTGGTTCACGCCGCAAAGCGCTTCGAGAAAGACTTTGAACCGGATGATCGGCTTCGGTTGATCCTCGATGATGAGTTCGGCCGTGATTGGGCCAGGAACCTTCCGACCGGTGCCCTGATCGGCATCGTGAATCTTGTCGATTGTCAACCTGACGCAGGCGCTTTTGGGGACTCCGCAGCGAGCGACGGCAACGTTGCCAGCTTGGCCCAATTAACCAAATCCTTACGATAGTATCTTACCGTTGGGCGGCTATGACCGATCTCTCGATAGAACTGACGCGCCATTATCGCGACGAGCCGGACCGCGTCAGACCCCTCGCCGACCAGGCGGTTTTTCCGGGCGTCCGCGAACGCGCTCTTCAGCGTGGTTTGGCAATACGAGGATCTGCCAACGGAGTGTTTCGACGGACAGGCGGGATAACGGACGCGGTTACCTCAAAAGCGCCAGCCAAGAGCGAGAGCTTAATTCCGCTCGAACAACTCGCCACCGAAGCCAATGTTTGGCTCGATCGTGCAAAGGTTGCAAAAGATCGCGCGCGCGATCTGCTCATTTCCGCAGGTGAGATACTAGCCGAAGCGAAGGATCGCGTGAGCCGGGGCGAACCGGGCCACAAAAATTGGGCGAGGTGGGTTCGCGAAAATATCAAGCACTCCTATCGCGATGCCAATAAGTGCATCGCCCTCACACATCGGGCAGGGGCGATAGCGACATGCATCACCATTGCTGGATCACCTGTCACAATCGACACCGTGAAGCGAGATATCCAGCTTCTGAGCGTTAAGGATCAGGCCGCTCTGGCCGAATGGATAATGCTGGATAACGAAGTCCAGCAAGGTCGGTCTGGCGATGCCCTTGATTCTCTCGCGGTCCGTCTGAGGCGCGTTTTGTACCGCCTGACTGAGGAGATAAATAGGAAATCATCCAAGCATGAGCAGCATGTTTACAACGAACTCTCGCTCTTGGCGCGATCTCGAACCAGTGGTGATAAACAATCTCGCATAATAAACTTACAATTTGCCGTCAGCCAGCTTGTGTCTGATCTTACAGCCGCAAGTTTATGCCAAGCAACGCTTTCGGAGACCGGCGAGAGTTATCAAAATGGTTTGAGAGAGCTTAAGGCAATCGTGACCGAACTGAGCGCACCCGTCACAGGCCATGAGGCGGCGAGATAGCTACTAGCCGATCGTCTTCATACCCGCCCACGGACAAAATGGGCGGGGAGAAAATCCGGCTCGTTGATCACCCTGTGGAATTGGAACGCCCCCTCCTTGTCGAGACCCGGCCACTCCATGATCTCGATCATCTCGGCGACGACTGAGCGGGCCAGGTTGCCCGTCTGGGTCAGCTTCAGCCCACCCGCGTCGGCCGCACGTCGCAGCAGGATCGCGGCATTGCGGGTGACCGCAGACCCGGCGAGGTCAATCTCGGTGAGCGCCGGTTCGAGCCGGATCGCATGATTGCCTGCCGAGGGCTCATCGTGCAACGCGTTGTAGCTCTCGTATTCGAGCATCATCCACGCGGGCTCGACCCCGTTCAGCCATCGGCGAACTTCCGGGTTCTGGAGAAATCCGGGTGCAACCACGACCAGACCAACCCTCGTAGTAATCTCCGTCAGGGCCGGCGACGCCCATCCGTCCTATCGCAACATCGCATAGGAGTGGACGATCACCCAGCATGTCCAGCCCGCGAATTGGGGTAGAATCCGATCGGCCATTCGAGCGGGGGGATTCCGATGGATGCTGCCGAAGTTCTCGATCAACTAACCCACGCTGAAGGCTTGCCGTAAGCGGCACTGCAAGCGGCGACCGCGCAACGTGCCGAGATGGTCCCGATCTTTCTCCACGAGATCGATTCCTATCTGGCGCTCGATCCAACCGACCAGGCGAAGCCGACGCCGCTGTTCTTCGTCTTCCATCTGTTCGGCGAGTGGCGCGAGAAAACCGCTCACCGACCGCTGGCACGCCGTCGAGGAGCTATCCCGGTGGTATGGCTTCAGCGACGACTACCGCGCTGCTCAGGAGCGGCATCTCCAAGAGGCCGAAGCTGAACCCGCCGAGAGCGAACCCTACCTAAACCCGTTGAAAGGGGTCGGCCGAAATGATCCTGTCCTTGCGGCAGTGGCAAGAAGTTCAAGAAATGCTGCCTGGGTCGATAACCGTATCCGGAACGTGATTGTAGATGGGACAAGCCGTGCCACGACGCACTGCCGCTTCGGCGAACATGATCGAACGCATCGGCCAAGCCATCGCTGTCGCCGATGGTGCCGATTTTCAGGCCGATCAGGTCCGCTATCGCAGGCTGGCCGCAGCGGCCTTGAAGCCGCTCTTGCACCCCACCGAAGCGATGATCGACGCCGCACACGAGGCCGTCTGGTTCGACGCTTTCTGGGCCATCAACAGCCGCGCCGATTTCAAGAAGGCCGTGAAGGCGATGATCGCCTTTGCCCTCCAGGAGTCTGACCCATCGTGACGAAGCTGGCATCCGACCAAATCGTAGCCAGAGATCGTGAGAGGCGGGCCGACTGCATCCTTACCGGATAGCCCGGACAGTTGAACGCGGCAGGAGCCGGCCGGATTGATACTCAGTGTTGCCGGTTGTGGCCCGATGATACGGTCTCGGGCCACCCGGCGAACGCGCTCTCCGGTCGGCCAATACCTGAGCGCGTTCTCGACGTAGTTCCTCCACGCGCGCTCGGATCGTCGCGAAATCGTCAGCCGCGCGGGGTTGGGTCATGGCTCCTCCATTCCGCTGGCGACGCAGTTCCATCATGCGTGATCGGATCATAGGAAAATCATCGGCGGCACGGGGTCGGGTCACGTTTCCTCCGGTCTCTTTTGTCGTCGCAGGTTGCCGCCATCATAGCCGATCCGCCCCGCGACGGCTGTGGTGACCTCGGACGACGCCGGAGTGGCAGATCCCATATGCTCGCTTGGTGAGTCGGGGAACTCAACTCGGATGCCGCCCTCCTTCTCGGCTGGAGGCGGGTATCAATCGGGGTATCATGCGGACGGGAGCAGGGCGCGACGGGGAGCAAGCACATGACCGCGACGCTCGACGACGAGGGAGCCGATCTTCGGCCCGCCAACGCCGAATTGCAGCGACGGCTCGATGAGGCACTCACCGAGCGCGACGAGGCGCTCGAACAGCAGACCGCAACCGCCGAGGTGTTGGGCGTCATCAATTCCTCGCCCGGCGACCTCGCCCCGGTGTTCGACGCGATGCTCGAAAAGGCGATGCGCTTGTGTGAAGCATCGTTTGGGCACCTGCAGACCTATGACGGCGACATGATGCGCCCGGCCGCTATTTACAGCGCCGCGCCCGAATATCGCGAAGCGCTTTGGAAAGGCGGCCCGTATCGGCCGACACCCGGCAATTCACCGGCCATCTCACGCCTGCTCGCTGGCGAGCAGTACGTGCATGTCTCCGACTTAACCGCAACGGAGGATTACCAGTCGGGAGCCGAAGGCAGGCGCTGGCTGACCGACGTAGCGGGTGCGCGTACCGCTCTCTGGATGGCGCTCCGGAAGGATGACGCGGTACTGGGTGTTTTTACGATCTACCGTCGCGAGGTGCGGCCGTTCACCGACAAGCAGATCGCGCTGTTGCAGAACTTCGCGGCGCAGGCGGTCATCGCAATGGAAAACGCGAGGCTCATCACGGAGACCCGTGAGGCGCTGGAGCAGCAGACCGCGACCGCCGAGGTTCTCCAGGTCATCAATTCCTCGCCCGGCGACCTCGCGCCGGTGTTCGAGGCAATCGTTGGGACGGCGGCTCGGATTTGTTCGGCCGACACCGCTGCGGTAATGCGCTTGCGCGATGGACAATTCCATCTCGCCAGTGCGTTCGGGGTGTCGCAGGAATGGCGGGATTTCGTCCGGCAAAACCCGGCGGCGCCGGGTCGCGGCACGGTGACCGCCAGGGTCGCGCTCGAAGGGCGGGTCGTGCATGTCGAGGACATCCTGAACGACCCTGACTACACGCTTCCGCAGGCGCAGCAACTCGGCGCATTCCGCACCGCCCTCGGGGTGCCGCTGCTTCATGACGGTCAGGTGATCGGCGTGATCGCTCTCGGCCGGTTGCGGGTTGAGCCGTTCTCCGAGCACCAGATCGATCTCGTCCACACGTTTGCGCAGCAGGCGGTCATCGCGATGGAGAACGCGCGGCTGATCACCGAGACGCGCGAAGCGCTCGACCAGCAGACCGCGACCGCCGAGGTTTTACAGGTCATCAACTCCTCGCCCGGCGATCTCGCCCCGGTGTTCGATGCGATGCTCGACAAGGCGACGCGGCTGTGCGAGGCCGAATGCGGGCTTCTGGGAACTTATGAAGATGACCACGGTTTTCGGGGGGTCGCGACGGTCGGTTTTCCGATGGAAATGGCGGAAGCTCTGTCGCGGATCGGGCACCCGCCATCTGGGACGGCGCTCGGTCGCCTTGAGCGAACCAAGCAGACCGTGCAATTGGCCGACACTTCGTTAGAGCCGGCCTACGCAGAAGTGTTCCCCCGGAACCCATGGCTGCGGAGCGTTCGCACAAATCTCGTCGTGCCGATGCTTAGAGAAGGCGAACTGGTCGGTGCCTTTAACATCTTCCGCGAAGTAGTCCGACCCTTCACCGACAATCAGATCGCGCTGCTCGAAAATTTCGCCGCCCAGGCGGTGATCGCGATGGAGAACGCGCGGCTCTTATCGGAAATCCGCCAGCGTCAGGCCGAATTGCGTGTCACTTTCGACAACATGGCTGATGGCGTCGTCATGTTCGACGAAGACCTGCGGCTGGCGGCATGGAACCGCAATTTCCAGGAATTGCTCGATCTGCCCGACGCGGTTCTAGCCGAGCGGCCGAGCTATGCCAACTACCTCCGTATCCTCGCCGAACGCGGCGAATTCGGCACCGACGACATCGAGGCGGAACTCGGCCGCCGTCTCGAACACACCGACCAGGAGTTGCGTGTCGAGCGCACCCGTCCCAATGGGCAGATCATCGAGGTCCGACGTAATTCGGTGCCAGATGGGGGCTTCGTCCTCATTTACAGCGACATCACTGAACGCAGACGCTCCGAGGCCGAGATCCGAGCGGCACGCGACGCCGCCGAAGCAACCCTTCGAGACCTGAGAGCGGCGCAGTCCAGCTTGATCCAGGCTCAAAAGATGGCGGCGCTCGGTCAGCTAACCGCCGGGATCGCCCATGAGATCAAGAACCCGCTGAACTTCGTCAACAATTTCGCCGATCTGTCCGCCGAACTCCTGAAGGAGTTGAAGGAGAGCGCAGCGCCGGGATGGATCGCACTCGACGAGGACAAGCGCGCCGAGATCGACGAAACGATTGTGATGCTGACCAGCAATCTCGAAAAGATCAGCGAGCACGGGAGACGTGCAGATGGCATCGTCAAGAGCATGTTGGAGCATTCGCGCGGCGTGACGAGCGAGCGGCGGGTGGTCGATCTCAACAACTTGATCGAGGAAGCGCTGAACCTCGCCTACCACGGTGCCCGCGCCCAGGACCAGACCTTCAATATCAGGATGGACCGCGAGTTCGATCGCGACCTTGCCCGGATCGAACTGTTGCCGCAGGAGATGAGCCGTGTGTTCATCAACCTGTTCGGCAATGGGTTCTATGCCGCCACCAAGCGACAGCGCGAGAGCGGCGAGGCGGAGTTCGAGCCGACGCTCACGGTGGCGACGCGCGATCTCGGCGAGGCTGTCGAAGTACGGGTCCGAGACAACGGCACCGGCATTCCGGGCGAGATACGGGATAAGCTGTTCCAGCCATTCTTTACCACCAAGCCGACCGGCGAAGGCACCGGGCTTGGCCTGTCGATCAGCTACGACATTGTCACCCAGCAGCACGGCGGCACGATCGAGGTCGCCAGTCGGGTCGGCGAGTTCACTGAGTTCACCATCCGCCTACCGCGCACGCAGGCCGTCAGCACGGGTGCAGCAGCATGAGCGCGAGCTTGCCGGGAGGGCAGTCTGAGCGTCGCGCAAGCACCTTGGTCGTGGATGACGAACCGGATGTCGCCGACCTATTCCGCCAGCGCTTTCGTCGCGAGGCTCGCCAGGGCACCTACGTGATGCACTTTGCCGGCTCAGCCGAGGAGGCGCTCGAACGACTGGCCAGTGAAATCGAGCCTCAGTTGATCGTGATCCTGTCGAACATCAACATGCCCGGCATGGATGGGCTGACGCTACTGCACGAGATCAAGCAGCGGCTCCCCGATCTGCCGGTCATGATGGTGACCGCCTATGGCGATGACGAGCGCCGTCGCCGCGCCAACGAACTCGGCGCTGCCGAGTTCCTCACCAAGCCGGTCGATTTCGATCACTTGAAAGCGCAGCTACGCCAGTTGCCGTTCGCTGCCGACTGATGGGCACCGGCCGAATAGAGGTCGCCCTCATCGGTTGCGACGGTGCCACCGCTCAACGGAAAGTCGTCGCCCTGATCTGATTTCGATCAGGCTGGTGTTGCTGCGTAAGCGCCGTTCTCAGGCCACGGCCTTGAACTGTGGCATCGCGGGATAGACCCAAGGCAGGAGATCGTCGAGGCGGCTTTGGGGATGGCCGTTGACGATGCGGGTAATCACGTCGGCGAGGTAACCGTGCGGCTCGACGCCGAGGAGCTTGCATGTTTCGATCAGCGAAGCGATCACCGCCCAATGCTCGGCACCGCCGTCCGAGCCGGCGAATAGTGCGTTCTTGCGATTGAGGGCCAGCGGCCGGATGGCTCGCTCCACCGCGTTGTTGTCGATTTCGATCCGGCCGTCTTCGAGAAAGAGGCAAAGGCCAGCCCAGCGCGACAGCGCGTAGCGGATCGCCTCGGCGAGCTTGGTTTTCTGGCTGATCAGCGACAGCTTCTCGCGCAGCCAGGGCTGGAGTGCGTCGACCAGCGGGCAGCTGCGTTCCTGGCGGATGGCGCGGCGCTCGTCGGCGGAACGGCTGTGGATGTCGGCCTCGATCCGGTAGAGGGCGGCGATACGCGTCAACGCCTCGGACGCGATCGGCGCCGAACCGCTCTGGGCGAGTTCGTAGAACGGGCGGCGGACATGGCTCCAGCAGAAGGCGAGGTGCACCTCGCCGCGCGCGGCGAGCACTTTGTAGGCGCCATAGCCGTCGACCTGTAGAACGCCGCGGAAGCCGGCGAGATGGGCGATCGGCCGCTCTGATTTGCGATCGGGCGCGTAGACATAGGCGGCGCCGGGCGGATCGGCGCCGCCCCAAGGTCGATCGTCCCGGACATAGGCCCAGAGCTGACCGGTTTTGGTCCGCCCCCGTCCGGGATCGAGCACCGGGGCCGTGGTCTCGTCGGCGAACAGTTTCGATGAGGCCTTCAGTCGGTTGAGCAATCGCTCATGCACCGGCCGCAGCAGAAAGGCCGCGCGCCCCACCCAGTCGGCCAGCGTCGAGCGATCCAGGTTGACGCCCTGGCGCGTGTAAATCTGGGCCTGGCGGTAAAGCGGGAGATGATCGGCATACTTTGACACCAGCACCTGGGCGACCGTCGCCTCGGTGGGTAGGCCACCCTCGATCAGCCGCGCCGGTGCCGCAGCCTGCACCACCACATCCTCGCAGGTTCGGCAGGCGTATTTGGGCCGGCGTACGACCAGCACCCGGAATTGGGCTGGCACGATGTCGAGCCGTTCGGCGACATCCTCACCGATCCGATGCAGCGTTCCGGAGCAGCCGGGGCAGATCATGCTCTCCACGTCGACCACCGTTTCAATCCGGGGCAGATGGGCCGGTAGTGCGCCCCGGTTCGCTCGGCGCCGGACGGCACGCGTTTTGCGCTCGGCCGATGCCGCCTCCTCGGTCTCGACCTGGCCGGCAGCCTCGACCTGTTCGGCCTCCTCCAGGCCCAACTGGAGCTGTTCCTCGGGCAAGCTCTCGGCCCGGCGGCCAAAGCGATGTCGTTGCAACTCCTTGATGATCTGGCGCAGTCGCTCGCTTTCCGCCCGCTCGGCGAGCAGCATCGCCTTGAGCATGTCGGGGTCGTCGGGGAGAACTTCGACGGCGGTCGTCATGAAGCCGATTGAATCATACCCACCAATAACTTGCGATGATTTTGACAGGGGCTGGCCGAGTTTTTTTACTCAACTCGCCGCGGTCGGCACGATCGTCCGCCGTGGCTCATGGACCCGCCGCCAATCGAGCCCCTCCAGCAAGGCCTGCAGCTGGGCCGCACTGAGCCGCATCACCCCATCGCGTACCGTCGGCCGAACTGGCCGTTTTCCAGGCGTTTCGCCACGAGCACCACGCCGGTGCCGTCCCAGAAGATCAGCTTTACTCGGTCAGCCCGCTTCGCGCGGAACACGTAAACCACACCGGAGAACGGATCGGTGCGCATCGTCTCGCGCACCACTGCGGCCAGCCCCTCCGCCCCCTTGCGGAAGTCGACCGGCTTCGTCGCCACCATGACCCTGACATTCCCGGACGGTCCGATCACGAGCTCGCCTTGAGCGCGCGAATCACCGCCTCGATTGCCCGCGGCTTGGCGTCCGCCCCGACCCGCACCTCGACCCCGGCGATCTCGAGCTCTATCCCCTCGGCCTTGGATCGGCGACGCGCCCGGCGCGGCGGCGTGGGCGCCCGCAGCTTCCGCTGTACCGTCTCAACGACCGCCGGCACAAACATTGTCGGCAACACCGACCCAGATCGCCGGGCCAGGCGGCGCCACGCGAACAGCTGCTGCGGGGTCAGCCCGTGACGGCGCGCGACGGCACAGACCGTCTCACCCGCGCCGTAGCTCTCGGCGATGATCGCCGCCTTCTCCTCGCTCGACCAACTTCGCCGACGGCCCGCACCCGTGAACACTTCAATGCGCCGGACCGGCTCCGGCATATGCTTATGCTCTGAAATCGGCATGTGTCGGAGCCCCCATCGGCTCCGAGAATCACCCTTCCACCGCCAAATCTAAAGGTGCCGGCGGAACATCGCTTACGTTGCTGCCGATCGCGGAAGATGCGCCGATTCCGGCCATTGGCGCGCCGCCGCGCAGAATTGGTATTACCGGCGGCGGACAAAATGATCTGGCTTGCTCTCGCCGATCGGTGGCGGCGGAATCGAGTCGTCGGAAACGCCACCCAAGAAGCTATTTTCCTAGTGGTCGCGTGCCACGATCGCCGAACCGTCTTCTACCCGGTCGCGGCGCTGAGAAGGTGTGCGGAGCGCTGTCAAACCGGATCATTTTACGGCGATTTCGTCATCCGGCGTCGGCGTAAATACCAGCCTGTCGCGGCCATGGACATAGGCGAGCCGTTGGCGGTGCGGTCCGTTAGCGGGCTCGGCGTAGAATAATGAGGATCGGGACTCGCTGACTGGACGGCTCGACGAAGACGCTGATCACCATCCGGTCCCGTCAGGCTTCGCGCACGCGGTCTTCGATAGCCCGCTCCGTAGCCGCAAAGGTGAGATTTTCGCCCTTTTCGGTCTTGAGCAGGAAGCCTTTGAAGTCGCCGAAGCGATCGAAGATCAGGCCTTCCACCTTGCCGGTATATTCGACCGCTCCGACCGTACCACCGTGGCCCGCGCCGATGAAACCGCCGGTTTGGCTCGGCTGAACGGCGCCGGGACTTCCGCCCCAGCCCACGACCCGGCCCGCTACAATGTCGATATATCTTTGCACAACCGGATACCAGCGGTTGCTCGCTGGAATCTGCTCGATCTTCCATTTGTAGACCGCGAGAATGCTTTCGTCCGGCTTCAGGAGTGTCCTGCTGGTTTCGACCGGAATGTTGATCTGGAACGCGCCGACCACATATCGCCAGCCAAGGATCCGGCTTTGCTGGTCGTTGTCGTCGAGGCCGAACGAAGCGCGTGCGCAGCCGTCTCACGATCACCTGGAAGTCCTGGCCAGTTGGAGCGGTTGGTTGGCTCCGGGATCTTGGCGTCGGTGATGGCGGTCGTCAGGTTGCTGTGTGACAGGCTGTTGTTCGAGTTGGCAATGAAGACGCTGTTCACCAGCGCGGCGTTGGTGCCGCAAATGTGCTAGCCCAGGGTGTTCATATAATCCCCTAAAACCCACGAAACCCCTAAACCGGGAAATTTCGGCCTGCACGGAGAGCCCGCTACCTGTCGGCCGCACCGCGAAGGCAAAGTTGTGAGGGTTTACCCCACACTGCCCTCCCCCGCTCGCGTGGGAGGGTTGGTGGGGCGGAGCGAGGGAGAGTTGTTCAGCAGTCGCCGTCCTCGTCGTCGTCCCTGTCATCGGCGCGGTCGTCGTGGCACTTCTTGCAACAGCACGGATCACAGTGCCGCTTTTCGCAGCAGCCCTTGCGACAGTCCTCGCAGCACTTCCTGCAGCAGTCGTTCCAGATCGTGGTGGCCAGCACCTCGAGAACCTTGACCGGTGTGGTCGGGTCGTCACTGGTGATGACGAGGTCACAGGATCGCGGATATTTTTCCGTCGCCTTGTAGAGAATCACGACGGCCAGGCACGAGCCCGGATGCAGCGTGGCCGGAAACGGATTGTTGATCAGCTTCCAGTGGCGGCTCTTGCGTTTGAACGCAACGCTCGAGACGTGCAGCTTGCAGTCGCCCACGTTGCAGATCGAGATCACGCGCTGCTCCCGGCAGCACGCGGGCACGCCGCCGAAGAACGTCGAGCCGGTAACGGCCAGCTTGCCGGCCGGTGCGTTGCCGGAGACCCGGATCGACCGCGGGCCGCCCGGATCGTTGCTGTCCACCGTGATCGAGGTTCCCGGCGGCGTCGGGCCGAGACCGGTCGGCTGAAAACGGATCGGCAACGAGACGGAGGCGCCGGCCGCGACGGCAATCGGGTAGGACAAGATCTCGGGGGGCAGGAAGTCGCCCGATGACGAGGTGATGCCGTTGACCAAAAGGGTGCATTTGCCGCCGTTGTTGATGACGAGAGGTTCGTCGACGAAGGCACCGACGCACACATCGCGGAAATTGCCGTTGTCGGCGATGCCGAGGACGAGGCGCGGCGCCACGCCGGTGCCGGTCACCCTGACCGTGTGAGGGCTGAACAGGTCGTTGCTGAATATCGTGATCGTCGCGGCCGCGAATCCGACCGCCAGAGGTCTGAACCGAACGGCCACATTGATGGATCCGCCCGGGCTCACGGCAAGCGGGTAAGAGGCGACGCCGGGGGTCTCGAAATCTGGCGAGGACGAGGTGATGCTCCATATCAGCAGGGTGCTGAACCCAGCATTATCGATGGTCAGTATTTCATCCGCGAAGGCGGCGACACACGCGTCGCCGAACTGGCCGGCATCGGCTACGGCGGTCGCGATGATCGGGGCCGGTGCGAGCGCGGCCAGCAGCCGAGTACCGTTGATGCTGCCCCAGCCGGTGCACGGGTCCCAACCAATGGCCGCCGTATAGAATGGTGAATCCGGTATGTTGCCGGGGTCGTTGTTGCCGACCCTGATGTCGTTGCAGACCTGCGGCCCATAGGTGTAGAGCGTCGGGTTGAGGAAGCCGACGCTGCGGCCCAGAAACGCGTTGATGGTGGCAATCAGGCCGGCATAGAGCGGCGCGACGGCGCTGGTTCCGACACCCCCATTCTGGCCCGGTCCTCCGACCCCGGCGGTGAAAAAGCCGCTCATGGCCACCATCCCGGCAACGTCGGGTACACCCCGTCGTACGTTGCCGTCGTTCTTGGAGATCGGCAGCAGGCCTGCAGCGACCTGATACGGGGGTCGGGCAAACGTGTCGCTCACGCCACCGCCCGTCGCATCATATGGTGCAAGGTCGAACTGCGATGCGACGTTGGCGTCGCTCCATGTAAATTCGTCAAATATCGGCGGCGGAGACGGATTGACGTCGCCGAGGATCGTGCCGCCGCAAGCAGTCACCCAGGGGTCGCAGTTGGGATAACTGACATGGCAGCGCACGCCCCCGAACAGGTTATCGGAGCCCCAGTCGCCAAGGGCCATCAGCACAGTGATGCCGCGCGCCGCGGCGCTCTGCAGATAGCCGTCTAAAATGCTTACCGGGCTCGCCGGGTTCGAAAGGAGCCCGACCGTACCGGAATCGTCGCTCAAATACGGTACCCAACTCGCCGTCAGAACGGAGGGTGGATTGTCTCCCGCAAGAGGAAAAATGGCACGGTTGAAGAAGGCTTCCCAACCGGCCTCGGTCCCATCCGTGAAGTAAACATTGATATTGGCTCCGAGGCCGGTTGCCGCAGCGATCGAGACGTCGATAGTGCATTCGAAGACGGCGCCCGAAGGCGGGCTGGTAACGAGCGCCGGGTTGTTTGTATTGCCCAGCAGCAGAACGTCGGTCAGGTTCGGCAGCGGCAGCGCGGCACCGCCCGGCAGGCTTTGAATGAACGACTGAATGTCGGACGCCAGATAGGCGGCTCCGGCGTCCGCGGCTTCGAAGATGCCGATTGTCTGGCCGACGGCCGTGGTGGTCGGAAAATTGTAGCGCTGCGCGATGGTTGCCGGGGACAGGTAGGCCGCTCCCGGCGGGTCGCCGGTGCCGGTTCCCGCTGGCGTGCCGAGACGGCGGTTGTCGAGACCGATGACTGCGGTCACGATTTCGATCAGCTTGGTTGGCAGGTGCACCGGGCCGTCGAAGCCGCGGTGCACCTGCTCCCCGAAAGGCAGGTGGTCGCCGAAAGGACGGCCCTCCCGACCGCGGCCGCGGCGCGGCACGGCCCGTTCGGGCGCGCGATAGCGGTTCAGCCGGATCAGGAAGGTGGCGTTGACCTCGGCAGCGGTGCCTTCGACGACGATGCGGCGGCGGCCGGCGTGGCGGTCGACCACGCGCAAACCCTTGCCGTTGAGATATTCGAGCACCGCATCGACATCGTCCTCGGCGGCGCCATGGCGCTCGTAGTATTCCTCAGCGGTGAGGAATCGGCGCTTGTCTGGCGGTGTGTCTTGCCAATGCTGCAGATCGGGCAGATCGGGGCTGCCCGGTTTGCGCCGCAGCAGCAGGGTGACGGTGACGCGCTCCGCGTCTTCGACGGGGCCGATCAGGACCGATCCTGGAATCTGGGGACGTTCGCTGCCCGGAAGCGGGCGATAACCAGCGGCGATAGCCATGACATGTGCTCCCTTTCGGATTGAGGTGAACCTTCCGCGGAATATTGATGTACTAACTATGGATGGGTCGCAGTTTGACGTATGTGAGCCGTGTCAACGGCGGCCTCATTCGAGATTTTGTCAGGTCGAAATTGTCGTCCATGGTGAGAAACCCCTGAAAAACGGTCGGCGCTCTCTCCCTGATGCGGCCTTTAAGCTTGTGCTATAAGGTTGCGGCAGATGAGGTCGGTGACGGCTTGGCGAGCTGCTTTGTCGGGCACGGCCAGATTGCGCTCGCTGTAGGTGCGCACCGCCACATCAAAGGCGTTTTGGCAGGAATCATAGGGGTTCGGGTCGACGCAGAGATGTCTGAGAGCCGCCCTGTAGGCGTCGAGCACCAGCCGGCTGCAATCTTTAGTTGTCTCCGCGGGGTTCGCGTGCCCGAATTCGCGAAGCGCGTGCGGGCTATTCGATCGCATCGTAGGCATCATCCCCTCCAAGTCTCTCGAACCGAAGGGATGATGCGAACTAGATCATGTGACGCGCTTCATGGTTGGTAATGCCACCGCCCGCGACCCACCAACGCCGGGGACCACCAGTCTGTGTCATCGTTGGCCACGTCGCCATCGTAACCTCCTTTAGAAGTTAGCCGATGTTTCCCGGATGGACCTGCCCAGCTGGTCCTTAACGTTCTCCGGATGATCCATGCGGCATTATGCCCTGGTGCGACATTCTGTCCTAGCCTCATGAGGCGGCGCCTCGGGTCATCGCCCATCCATCGAAGATACAATTTATTAGGATAGCGCCAACGGAGCGCAACGAAAATTATGTAACCGTTTGTAACATGCCTAATATTTTTAAATTTAGCGGAAATTTTGCGCGAAATTTTAGGTATTTTTTTTCGAAAATTCCTTTGATAAAATCCAAAAAATTTATACCGTACCCTTCGTGGTGGGGACACAACCTTACAGATTTTCCAGTGAGCGCGCTTGGATGTCTGTTGCGCCATTACACACCCACGGCGCTCTCATTGGTTGTGTGCTTGCCGAAGCCGGATTCGCTGTATCGAGCTACCGCGGGCCGGGAACATGAATACTTTATATCTTAACCTAATTCGGCTGCTTCCACGAATTCATCGCCGGTTTATGCAGTTGATCAAGATGGACCTCGAGAAATTAAAGGTCCACGACATCAATAACGTACAAAGCATAATCCTATTCAGCATGAGCGATACCGAGCTATCCATCGGAGAGTTGACCTCCCGCGGCGTCCATATGCGCTCGAATGTCTCGTATAATATCAAGAAGATGGTCGAGAACGGTTATCTTGAGCAGGAGCTTTCACCGTACGATCGCCGCGTCAGCTACGTTCGCCTGACCGAAAAAGGGCGCAAGCTGCGAGAAGAATTGACCATGGCGCACCAGCGTCGCATCGAATTGCTGCCACAATTAACCCTGAGTTCACACGAACTCCAGGCCACCATCTCCATGCTGCACCATTTGGACCGTCTCTGGACCGATATCGGAGATCGATGGCGCCGGTCGGGGTCATCGGAGTAGGAGGTCCTAAACTAACGATCAGCACGGCTAGCCGTCGCGATCAGCGCCCGCCTCGTCTGGCGGGTATTTCGGCTTCAGGTATGCTTTATACCGCGCGGTTTGACCAGTGTTCGGTCGGTTCCCTTAACTACCCTTTTACCTCCCTCATGCATAAACCGGGCACCGGGCACCGGAGGCATCTCGTTATGCTTAATAATCTTTCCAACGAAGACAACACCGACCGCGCCGAGAATTGGGATGTCTGCTGGAACACCCTCGAAAGTCTGGCCGACCGCGATCTACCCGCTGCTGCGATGCATGCGGAAGCGGCCCGGATCGTCAATGCGTGTCGGGAGATGACCGAAGGCAGGGGGATCGAGCACATCGAGGAGCGTGCTCGGGCTGTCTACCGCTTGGCTGCGGATCGGCTTGCTGCCGGCTCGGACAAGCACCTGAGCAGTTTTATGGTGGCCTTGGACGGCGCGTTGAGCGTTCTCCGGCAGGTTCCTCGGGAGGCGCCCAAATAGCCGCAGCAATCTGCGTCGAGGGCAGTCATCGTAATCGTCGAGGATAACGAGCTGAACCTGAGGCTTCTCAACGACATTCTTGAGGTCTATGGCTACAAGACCATCGTCACCGGCAGCGGCGCGGCGGCCATCGATCTGGCGCGGCAACATCATCCCGATCTGCTCTTGTTGGACATCCAGCTGTTGGATATCTCCGGCACCGAAGTAGCTCAGCGTCTCAAGGCCGATGCGGCGACGCGGGCGATCCCGATCGTTGCGGTCACCGCGTCCGCGATGCCGGGCGAGCGGACAAAAATTCTCGAAAGCGGTTGCGATGGCTACATGTCCAAGCCAATCAATGTTCGCGAGTTTCTTGAATTGGTCGAGCGCTATACAGGCGGGACCACAACGGACGCCTCCTGACCGCAAAGGGGCATGAATACCGGTTCCCGCCACCAACCTGAGCGCCGCAGTCGGTGAATGAACCGACCTTCGGAACACCAAGGCAAGCGGCGCTTCCGCGATGGCGGTAGGGAACCGGGGTACCCTGGTCCCCCCGCCCAGAACCGGACGTGCGGCTTTCCCGCATCCGGCTCCCACCTCGGATAGTGACGGTAAAGCCTTGTGGCCGTCCGTACGCGCTCCGGCGTCGGTGACACGCTTTCCCGGCTCTGTGTCCGGCGCGTGCGTGGCTGGCTCGCGTTCTCCTCGGCCCCGCCCTTCGCTCCATCGCCTCCGCTGCCGGTTCCCCGGTTTTGTTCGGCGACTTCGCCGCTACTATGACGGAGTTTGACTTCTCGCGGCCGTGCATCATGGGCTTCGGCTCCTCGCCTTCCCGATGCGGACCAATCGCGGGATGCCGTCCTGGTCAACCACGAGACCTCCCGGTTCCCGTACAAAGAGTGTCTGCACATGCCAGGGTCTCCGACCACGCCGGGTCGTCGGGGAGCTTGCGATAGCGCGCCCCTTCGTGTGGCCTTCCGCGTATCGGACGGCGTCGACACCCGGGATATCGGCCTTTTCGTGGCTCAATAGCCTGCCCCGGCGAAGGCCGGGGGCTGCCTGCACACTCCCCTGTCAACGCTTCACGTTCGGCCTCACGACCGCCCGCGCATGACTCGGGGCCGATGTGGATCGCACTCCTTCATCGTAATGGACTCGCACCATCTGCTCTTGGCCGGTCTCCCGGCGCACCCGATTCCGGCCGTTCGCAGTTCGCGCAGCCAGGCGAATATGGCGTTTTCCCCCTTCGCCGACCTGTTTATTTTGTCGGCGGTCTGATCGTAGCGGGCTAGGCGCCCCGCCGCATATCGGATCCGGCTGTGCCGGGTTTCTCAGACAATGGCCGAGGGATCAAGTATCCGAGGGGGAAATGACCGAGAAAATACGGATCAAATACCTGCCTTTCCGATGCTCTGTTCGACAATATCTACCACGTCATTCGGATTGACAGGCTTCATCAGCGTCTCATGTTCCAGCGCGCGTCCGCCGGGCATCTCGAATAAATAGCCGCTCATCACAAATGTTTTTGCACCCATCTCGCTTGCCCAATCGGCGATCATCGTCCCGTCACCGTCGGGCAGCCGCCAATCTGTGATAACGAGCGCATACGAGTTAGCCTGGAGGCGCATCTGTGCCTCCGCGACAGTCGCGGCGACATCGACCGTGTATCCCTTCCCGCGCAGCGTGTAACTCAGGATATCCTGGATATCCCGTTCATCTTCGACCAATAGGATGCATTTTTCGGACATTCGCAGCCCCCGATTCCCCGACGGGACGCCAAGGAGCATTACCTAGAAGGATCGTTGTGGAAAGATTAATGTGAAAGAGGCTGTGACAGTTCAGTTGCCAGCTCAACTTTAACCATGAATACCGTACCGAAGGTTCTCCCCAGCGCCGTGTTAATCACCAATTTTGTAGCAAATTCTATCTAAATACGATATTTTGCCGAAGCGATTCCCTGGTACTATTCGTTTACCCGAGAACTTTGCTTATGCAAGCCGGCGTGCCACCGCGCTCTGCGCCAAGGCGCATCCTGATCGTCGAGGATAACGAACTGAACCTGAAGCTTCTCAAAGACATTCTTGAGGTCCACGGCTACATGACCATCGTTGGGGGCATGGGCGCAGTGGCCATCGATCTGGCGCGGCAATATCGTCCCGATCTTGATCTTGTTGGATATCAGGCTGCCGGATATCACGGGGTACCGAGGTCGCGCGGCATCTCAAGGCCGATGCGGAGACGCGGGAAATCCCGATCGTTGCGATCACCGCATTCGCGATGCCTGGCGAGCGAACAAGAATTCTCGAGAGCGGTTGCGATGACTACATGTTCAAGCCGATCAATGTTCGCGAGTTTCTTGAATTGATCGAGCGACATACGGATGGGACCGCAGCGGACACCCCTTGATTCGGGAAACCGCTAGCCAGCATCCTTCCAGCCGCTGGCCGATTGTAGGCCCACTAGCGTTGAGGAAGATAGCGCCGATCCATTGCCCGCAGGCGCCGAGACAAGTTCTGCATCACTGTGATGGCAAAACTGGGAGCATGCTCAACTAACGCGGCGAACCGGGCGTCATCGATCTCGACCAATTGGCTATCTGTCAGGGCATAGACCGTTGCGGTGCGGGTTTGATGCTTTTCAACGATGCCCATTTCGCCAACGATACCGCCGGGTCCAACGTCTTCGTAAACGACGCTGCCGCTGCGGATCTGCAATGCGCCGATCTTAACAATGTACATGCAGGTCGGCCAATCGCCTTCCACAAAAAGGATCTGACCTCTCTCCAAATCGATATGCGGATCATCGCTAATCAACGCGACCAGTTCCGGATTTCCAAAATGACGAATAGCGCTGTGTTGGGGGCTGTTAGTCGGCCGGGCGCCTTGCCTACCGGATTCCTTTCGCTTCGGGTCATCACGATCTAGAATCATGATCACTGTTCCTTTGACTAAAGACGCATGTTGCGCAGGTGAATTGTCGAAGATTTATGAATGAATTGCAACATTAGGTTTCGAATGCTTAAAATTGCGACAAATTTTATCTAAAATAGATGCTAGAGCGTTATCCGTCCTGATCGAGTTGGCGTAGGGGGATTCCACGAGGGGCGGAATTGTGATTTAAGCTGCATGCTGGAAAGGGGGCCAGCATGCATGGCACGACCATATTCTCGGGATTTGCGGGAACGGGTTGTTCGAGCGGTTGAGAGCGGTCTGTCACGGCGCAAGGCAGCCGCGGTATTCGGGGTCGGGATCGCTACGGTGATCGAGTGGATGCGAGTTTGGCGTGATAGCGGCCGGCTTGAGGCCAAACCGATGGGTGGCGATCACAACTCACGGCTGAAGGAGGAGCGAGCCTGGCTGCTGGAGCGGATCGCCGCGGCTCCCGACCTGACGCTGGAGGAGATCCGCGCCGAACTTGCCGAGCGCGGCAAGCCTGTCGGCTATGGCACGGTGTGGCGGTTCTTCGCCGCTGAAGACATCAGCTTCAAAAAAAATCGTGCACGCCAGCGAGCAAGAGCGGCCTGACGTGGCCGCGGCGCGCGCCGCCTGGGTGGCCGCGCAACCCGGGCTCGATCCGGCGCGGCTGGTGTTCATCGACGAGACCGGCACCTCGACCAATATGGCGCGGCTGCGTGGGCGCGCCAAACGCGGCCGCCGCGTGGTCGGTCGGGTGCCGTGGGGGCATTGGAAAATCCTGACCTTCGTCGCCGGCTTGCGCCAGGACGGCATCACCGCGCCGTTTGTCATCGATCGCGCCATGACCCGCGTGATCTTCACCGCATACCTGCGGCAATGCCTCGTTCCCACCTTGGCGCCCGGCGATATCGTCGTGATGGACAATCTGCCGGCGCATAAGGGCGGCGCTGTGCGCCAGATCATCGAGGCGGCCGGCGCCGAGCTGCGATACCTGCCGGCCTATTCCCCCGACCTCAACCCGATCGAGCAGGCAATCGCCAAACTCAAAGCTCACCTGCGCAAAGCCCAGGAGCGCTCGATCGATACCCTGTGGCAGCGCATCGGCAAGCTGCTCGACCTGTTCCAGCCACACGAATGTGCCAACTTCTTTGTCAATAGCGGCTATGCTCGAACCTGACCGGATTCCGCTCTAAATGTCGTCATTACCTGGTTTGATATCGGACGCTTGAATTATCGAAAAGACTGATTGTTGTGAGGGAAGACAGATGTTGCTTCTAGAGCATAGCCGGGTTGGCTGGAATCGCGGAAATGGATTCCCAATCCAGGTAAAGTGTGAGTCGCTGCTCTGACCGCAAGATGTGGGGGGGCGGTGATGGAATGGTGGCAGGGTCAGAGCTATTCGGAGGACCTGCGGTCTTGGGTTCTGGCGGCGATCGATAGCGGCATGGCGGCGCGCGCGGCGGCCCGGCTTTTCCGCGGCAAGCGGCCCGGCTTTTCCGCGGCAAGCGGCCGGTATGATCGCCCCTCTGGACGCTATCTCGGCATTGACGACGATCTCGACGAGATGCTGAGCCGAATCGACGAGATCACCGGGCGCGAACTTGAACGCTTCCACTGAACGCATAGCACTCCGTCCTTATAAATCTCGGCAACGAATGGCCGCTGAGGGTCAGCCAGGTGATTTGGGGAGGAGAAGCAAACATCCGGAGTGATCTCAATCCCGGACTTTCCGGTAAGGCCGCCTCAGCCTGCCGATCGGCGGACGCTGGGAGGGTGCGGTCGGTTCAAGGGTGGCGACCAGGTCGATCATGACGACACGTATGCCCGTCTCCGGCAAACCCGCATCACCCGTGCGATGGATCGAGAGGTAAGGGTCCGACGCTCCATCAGGTGAAACACGTGATCGCTCAAATGCCTTCCGAGACCGAAATCCAACTGCGGGACAGGGCAGTGGTGGCTTTCGCCCTTCTTACCGGAGCTCGAGATAACGCCATCGCATCTTTCAAGCTGAAGCACATCGACGTCTTGGCGAAACGAGTGGATCAGGACGGACGCGAAGTTCGTACCAAGTCCAGCAAAAGCTTCCCAACCTTGGTTCTTTCCCGTTGGGGAGGAGGTTCAGGTAATTGTCGAGGAGTGGGTGCGATTTCTTCTAGAGGACAAGTGCTGGAGCCTTGATGACCCGCTGTTTCCTGCGACGAAGGTAGGGCAGGACGTTCGAGCGTCGCTTTCGCGCGGAGGGCCTCGACCGACGACGTTGGAACAACGCCGGACCGATCCGGGCCATCTTCCGGCGCGCCTTCGTGGCTGCCGGCCTACCGTATTTTCATCCCCACAGTCTTCGAAAGACCCTGGCGCAATTGGGCGAGAGGCTGTGTCACACACCGGAGGAGTTCAAGGCCTGGAGCCAGAACCTGGGCCATGAAAAAGTCATGACCACATTCTCCAGTTACGGCGCTGTCGCTCCGAACCGGCAAGGGGAGATTCTTGGAAAACTATCCATGGCGAGCACGGATCGGATAAAGCAGGCCGATGTAGCTCAGTTGTATCACCTATTGGAGGAGGTTGGCCGACGGCTACCGGCTACCTCAGCCTCAAATCCGGAAAACGAATAGGAAACGGCATGGTGCAATTTCGGTGTAATCGTGCTCAGAAATTTCAGGCTGCTGCGAGAACTCGCCGCCCACGGCAACGACCCGAAAGCCTCTGCAAACTCAAGGTTTCGCGGATTATGGAGAACTGGAGGGATGCATCGAGAAAACACCCAATAAGGACTGAAAATCCGTGTGTCGGTGGTTCAATTCCGCCCCTGGGCACCACTCTTTTAAATGAGGGAAAACCGGCGCAGACCGGCGCCCGTCAATATCCCCGCTGCCAATCGATGACGTTGCGCAGCTTCCTGCCATCGAGATAGGCGCGCAGATTGTCGCAAAAGAGGTCGATCGCGCCGTGCCGGCTCTCGTCGCTGGCGCCCGAAACATGCGGCGTGATCAGAACCCGCTCGTCCTGCCAGAGCCGCGCCGGCGGCGGGCGCTCGAATTCGCCGTCATAGACATCGAGCACGACGCCGCGCAAGCGGCCTTGTTGGAGCGCATCGGCGAGCGCGGCTTCGTCGATGATCTCGCCGCGCGCGACATTGACGAGGACGCTGCCGGGTTTCATCAGGGCAAAACGCTCCGCGTCGAAGAGGTGGGTGGTCTCGGGTGTCCATTGCGTCGAGATCACGACAAAATCGCTCTCCGGCAACAGAAGGTCGAGATCCGCGGCGCCGCCGAGCCGGCTGAACCCCGGCGGCATGCCGGCGTCAGGCTGTGGATTTCGCCTTGTACCAACCACCCGCATGCCGAGCGCGGCGCACAGGCGCCCGACCTCGAGCCCGATCCCGCCCGCCCCGACGACGCACACGGTCTTGCCTTCGATCAAGAGCGGCCGATAGGCGCGATGATCGAACGCCTGCGCCTGGCGATCGATGACGGCGCGGTCAAGGGCCTTGGCAAAGTGGAGGATGCCGGCCACCGCATATTCCGCCATCGCCAGCGTGTTGCCGAGGCCGCGCGAGGTCGTCACCGTCACATCGCTGCCCCAGAGATCGCCGCGCAGCAGATTGCTGGCGCCGGCCGGGCGCTGATGAAACCATTTGAGCCGCGGCGCCCGGGCCCGCAGATCCAAGGGAAACGGCCAGCTGCCGAGGATCACCTCGGCGTCGGCGAGCAGCCGGTCGCGCCCCTCGCGCGTGCCCTTGCCCATGCTGTTGGGCGCGAGGTAGCGGGACACCGCGTAGGCCGACCAGGTCTCGCGATATTCGCCGTCGAACCAGCCGGCAGCGTCGGTCAGCCGAACCCCGGGATCGACCGCCTCGATCCGCTCCCGCTCCGCTGCGCGAATGTGGGTGATGCTCAGAACATTCACTCGTGCCATGCACGTCCTCCGAACGCTACGCGCCAACGGTGACTATAAGATACCCTGCGGCATCGATCTTGCCGTCCATCTTGCAGATCGCGGGCCAGCGGCGCCTTGACCCTCCGCGCGCCCGCTGTCCAATATCAGTGGAAAGCAGGAGAGGTACCATGGCAGCGAGACCGGCGTTTCTGAATACCCGCCTACAGCGCCTATCACCATCGCGCGCGCCCGCCGGTGGATGAGGAGCTGACCCGCGTCGGGCCGGGGACGCCGTGCGGGGAATATCTGCGGCGCTTCTGGCAGCCGGTCATCCTCACGAACGAATTGGGCGAGGTGCCGCAGCGCCTGCGCATCCTCGGCGAGGATCTCGTCGCGTTCCGCGACAAATCGGGCGCGATCGGCCTCCTGGAATTGCATTGCCCGCATCGCGGCACCTCGCTCGAATTCGGGCTTGTCGGCGACAAGGGCATCCGCTGCTGCTATCACGGCTGGCTGTTCGATGTCGACGGCCGGATCCTCGAGACGCCGGGCGAGCCGGCCGACAGCACGCTGAAGGACCGGCTCTGTCACGGCGCCTATCCGGTCAAGGAGCATGGCGGGCTGGTCTTTGCCTATATGGGGCCGCCCGACAAAGAGCCGGATTTCCCGATCCTCGACACCTTCGATCTGCCCGGCTTCCGCCAGATCGCGCGCGCCCCGAGCCTGTGGGAGTGCAACTGGCTGCAGGTCAAGGAAAACAGCATGGACCCGGCGCATCTGGCGTTCCTGCACACGCTGCCGGGCAGCGAGGGTTTCACCGACGACTTCAAGGAACTGGGCGAGTGGGACTGGACCGAGACCCCGCTCGGCATGGTCTACATCGACACGCGCCGGCAGGGCGACCGGGTGTGGGTGCGGGTCGCCGATTTCATCCTGCCCAACATCCACCAGTTCCCGCCCAATGCCGACCCGATGGCGCTGCGCAACTCGATCAGCCGGCCGCAGGCGACGACCTGGGCGGTGCCGCTCGACGACACGCACACGATGCAGATCGGCTATTACCGCGCGCCCGAGGGCAAGGAGCCGCGGCGCGGCGCCGGCTTCGGCCAGGATGGCAGCCGTCCCTATGAAGAACGCCAGCGGGTCCCCGGCGATTACGACGCCCAGATCAGCATTCACGGCGGCGTCGCGCGGCACGGGCTCGAACATCTCGGCACCACCGACCGCGGCATCGTCATGATGCGCAACATGATCCGGCGCGGCATCCGCGCGGTCGAGAAGGGCGAGGATCTCGACTATCCGATCCTCAAGAACGGCCGGGCGCT
The DNA here is from genome assembly GCA_963842175.1 of uncultured Alphaproteobacteria bacterium. Classification (GTDB taxonomy): domain Bacteria; phylum Pseudomonadota; class Alphaproteobacteria; order ATCC43930; family CGMCC-115725; genus DATARH01. The sequence continues at coordinate 1,236,279 of CAWJFM010000023.1, read as the reverse complement.
CCCGACCTACAGCCACGACCGGGTGGTGTCGGGCATCGCCCCGGCCGCGACGCCGGAGGCGGACCGCAAGAGGCTGCGCGAGGTCGCGCGCGGCGTGGTCCGGGACAGCGTGAAAACCGGCCTGGCGATGGCGTGACCGCCGGGGTGAGCTGCATTCGGCATCCTGCGCCCTTCGAAGACGCGCCCTGCGGGCGCTCCTCAGGATGAGGTTCGATTGTTCATGGCATTAAGAAAAAACCTGATCCTGAGGAGGCCGCGACGCGGCTGTCTCGAAGGATGCATAGCATCGATCCAGCCCCTTCTCGCCGTCCGACGGCCATGAATGACGTAAATCCGCCGCCCGCCCGCCCGCTGCCGCACAGCTCGCATTGGGGCGCGTTTTCGGTGCGGGTGCGCGACCGCGACATCGAGATCGTGCCGCATCCGCGCGACGCCGCGCCCTCGGCGCTGCTCGGCAACATCCCGGCCTCGCGTATCGCACCGCGCGAGGATCGCCCGGCCGATGGTGCGGCGCGGCTGGCTGGAGCAGGGGCCCGGGGCCCGACCCGCGGCGCGGCCGCGACGAATTCGTGCGCGCTCTCCTGGCCGGAAGCGCTTCGACCGCGTCGCCGCCGAATTGCGCCGGGTTTATGCCGCGCACGGGCCGCGCGCAGTGTTCGGCGGGTCCTATGGCTGGGCCAGCGCCGGGCGCTTTCACGACGCGCAGCACCAGCTCCACCGCTTTCTGAACCTCGCCGGCGGCTATGTCCGCTCGGTCAACTCGTACAGCTCGGGCGCGGGGAGCGTGATCCTGCCGCACATCATCGGCCCGCAATCCTCGGTCGCCGGCAACAATGTCAGCTGGGCCGAGCTGGTCGAGGAGAGCGCGCTGGTGCTGGCCTTTGGCGGCATGGCGCTGAAGAACAACGATGTCGGCGGCGGCGGCACGAGCCGGCACATCGCCCGCGACCATCTCGTCGCGGCGCGCCGGCGCGGCGTCGAATTTCACCTGATCGGCCCGATGCGCGACGACCTGCCGGCGGCGGTCGACGCGGTCTGGCATCCGATCCGTCCCGGGCACCGATGTCGCGCTGATGCTCGGTCTGGCGCATACGCTGGTCGGCGAGGGGTTGCACGACCGCGCCTTCCTCGACCGGTTCTGCGTCGGCTGGGAGGAGTTCGAGGCCTATCTGCTCGGGCAAGCAGCGACGGCCAGCCGAAGGATGCCGCCTGGGCCGCCGCGATCTGCGGCATTCCGGCAGACGAGATCGTCGCGCCTCGCGCGGCGTTGCGCCGGGCGGCGCACGCTCGTCACCTGCTCGATGTCGCTGCAGCGCGCCGAGCATGGCGAGCAGCCGGTGTGGATGGGCGTGGTGCTGGCCGCGATGCTCGGCCAGATCGGGCTGCCCGGGCGGCGGCTTTGCCTATGCGCTGGGCGCGACCTCGAATACCGGCAAGCCGCCGCTGGCGGTGCCGCTGCCGACGATGCCGACCGGCCGCAACAGCATCGCCGACTTCATCCCGGTGGCGCGGATCGCCGACATGCTGCTGCACCCGGGCGAGGCGTTCGACTACAACGGCCAGCGTCTCACCTATCCGGACATCAGGCTGGTCTACTGGGCCGGCGGCAATCCGTTTCACCACCATCAGGATCTGAACCGGCTGCGCCGCGCCTTCGCCCGGCCGGATACGGTGATCGTGCAGGATTCGGCCTGGACGGCGAGCGCGCGCCACGCCGACATCGTGCTGCCCGCGACGATCACGCTGGAGCGCGAGGATATCGGCGCCGCGGACGGCGATCCGCTGCTGGTGGCGATGCACCGCGCGGTCGCGCCCTACCGTGAGGCGCGCGACGATCACGCGATTTTCGCCGGCCTCGCCGAGCGGCTCGGCTTCGCCGAGGCGTTCACCGAGGGCCGCTCGCCCCGCCAGTGGCTCGAACAGATCTACGAGCCGACCCGCCGCGCGCTGGCGGAGCGCGGCGTCAACGCGCCCGATTTCGACGAATTCTGGGAAGACGGCGAACTGGTCCTGCCGACCCTGCCGTGGGACGGCGGCATCGTCCGCGCCTTCCGCCGCGATCCCGAGGCCGCGCCGCTGCCGACGCCGAGCGGCAGGATCGAGATCGCGTCGGCGACGATCGCCGGCTTCGGCTATGCCGATTGCCCGGGACATCCGGCCTGGCTGCCGCCGGTCGACGGCGCCGGGTCGCCGGCTGCGGCGCGCTTTCCGCTGCAGCTCATCGCCAACCAGCCGGCGACCCGGCTGCACAGCCAATTGGATTTCGGCGCCACCAGCCTCGCCGCGAAGATCCTTGGGCGCGAGCCGGTGCGCATCCATCCGCAGGACGCCGCGGCGCGCGGCATAAAAGACGGCGACATCGTGCGCCTCTACAACGAGCGCGGCGCCTGCCTCGCCGGGGCGGTGCTGAGCGATGCGCTGCGCCCGGGCGTCGTCCAGCTGTCGACCGGGGCCTGGTACGACCCCGAAGACCCTGCCGCGGAGACAGCCGCTCTGCGTGCACGGCAACCCGAACGTGCTGACCCGCGACGCCGGCACCTCGCGCCTCGCGCAGGGCTGCACCGGCCAGCTCACCCTCGTCGAGATCGAACGCTTCGCCGCGCCCGTTGCCGCCGATCAAGGCATTCGACCCGCCGCCCGGAGAGCGCGGTTAAGGTAAGCTCGATGGAGATCGCCAAGCGCGAGGCGGCGGTGCCCGCCTATCTCGGGGAACGGTGGTTCCAGCCGGAATTCCGCCCGCCGATTTCTGACGATCGCACCCCTACCCGACGCGTTGTTCGGGCGGCAATTGCAGGCGATAGCCGACCCCGAGCTCAGTCAATATGTGAGTGGGGCGCGTCGGGTCCGGTTCGAGCTTCTGCCGCAGGCCGCGGATAAACACCCGAAGATACTGGACCTCGTCCGCCTGAGCCGGCCCCCAAACCTCGCGCAACAAATGGCGATGGGTCAGCACCTTGCCGGCATGGGTCACGAGATGGCGCAACAGTTCGAACTCCTTGGGCGAGAGCTTGACCTCGACGCCGCCGCGGGTCACGTGCCGGCGCACCAGATCGATCGCCAAGTCGCCCGAGACGAACACCGAATATTCGCCCTGCGCCTGGAAGGCATGACGCAAGGCGGCGCGCAGCCGCGCCATCAGTTCGGCCATGCCGAACGGCTTGCCGATGTAGTCGTCGGCGCCGAGATCGAGCGCTTCGACCTTGGAGCGCTCGTCGCTGCGCGCCGACAACACGATGATCGGCACGGCCGAGTGCTGGCGGATTTCGGAGATCAGGTCGAAACCGCTGCGGTCGGGGAGGCCGAGATCGAGGATGATCACGTCCGGTTTCTCGGCAGCCAGCATCGCGAGTGCCTCGGCGGCGTTCTCCGCCGTGACGACGCGGTGCCCGACCGCTCCCAGGCTGGTGCGCAGAAACCGGCGGATCGGCGGCTCGTCATCGACGACGAGCACGGTATAGGCGTTAGCCATCGGCGGCGGCTCGCTCGCGAATTTCGACCGCCTCGGGCACCGGGAGGCGGATCGTCAAAACCGCGCCGGAGCGGTCGCGCCGGTTGCGGGCATCGATGCGTCCGCCTTGCGCCTCGACAAAGCCGCGGCAGATCGCCAGGCCCAGCCCGGTGCCGGCGCGGCGGCGATCCTGGGCCTGGACGCGATAGAATTTGTCGAAAACGCGCTCAAGATCCTCGGGCGGAATGCCGGGCCCCTCATCGGAGACCTCAATCGCGACGACATCGCCCTCGCGGCGCGCATGGACATTGATGCGGCTGCCCGGCGGTGCATATTTGGCGGCGTTGTCGAGCAGGTTGAACAAGACCTGCTCGAACAGGATCTGATCGAGGCGCAGCATCGGCAGATCGGCGGCGATGACGAGCTCGACCCGATGATGGGCGAGCACGCTGCCGGCGCGTTCCAACGCGGCGCCGACGATCTCGGCGATATCCACCAGATCGAGCTTCAACTCGAGCGCGCCCGATTCGAGGCGGGTCATGTCGAGCAGATTGTTGACGAAGCGGTTGAGGCGCTCGGCCTCGTCCTGCAACGTGGCGAGCAGCTCCGCGCGCTGGGTCTCGTCATACTTGTCGGCGTAGCTGCGCAGGCCCGACACGGTGCCGAGGATCGTGGCGAGCGGCGTTCGCAGATCATGCGAGATCGAGGTTAAGAGAGCGGCGCGCAGCCGCTCGGTTTCCCCCAGCACGCGGGCCTCGGCCAACCCGCGAGCCAAGGAGATGCGCTCGATCGCAACCGCTGCCTGGTCGGCGAGCGCATCGAGCAGGCGGCGCTCGTCCGGGGTCAGCGGACCCGGCGCGTCGCGGTCGATGCCGATCACGCCGATCGACCCGCTCCCGGTGCGCAACGGCAGAAACAGCCATTTGCCGCCGGGCAACGTGTCGGCGCCGCGGCCGGCGGCGCGATTGTGCTCCCAGCTCCAGCGCGCGGCGGCCATGTCCGCGTCGTCGATCTGATCCTCGGGCGGGTAGCCGCAGGCGAGATCGAGGCTCTCGCCTTCCTTGCCCGGCAAGAGGAGGACCGTGCGGACGCTGAGCATCGAGGACACCTGATAAGCGGTCGCCCATAACAGGTCGTCGAGCGTGCCGATGGCGGCCAGCTTGCGGCTGAAGGCATAGAGTTCGCCGGTCGTCTTGGCGCGGACGCGGGCCGACACGATCTGGCGGCGCGTCGCTGCGGTCAGATTGCTGATCACCACGGCCACCAACCCGAAGAAGAACAGCGCGACGACGTTCTCCGGGTCGGCGATCGTGAAGGTGTAGAGCGGCGGCAGAAAGAAGAAGTTGTATACGAGCACGCTCAACAGGCAGGCGAACAGCGCCGGCCGCAGCCCCCAGGCGATGGCGCTGGCGAGGACCGCCATCAGGAAGACGAGCGAGATGCTCTGCACGCCGACGAGCCGCTCGATCAGTAAGCCGAGGCCGAGCGCCGTGACGACTGCCCCGGCGGCGCCGGCGTAGGCGCGCGCGGGAACGGGTTCGGCGCGCGGGCGTGTCGCCACCGATCGTGGCGGCGCCGGCTCGGCCGCCTCGGCTGACATGACATGGACGCTGATCGGGCCGCTCTTGCGCACCAGATCGTGCACGACCGAGCCGTGCAGAATTTCGAACCATCGCGTTCGGTTGGATTTGCCGATGACGATCTGGGTGATGTTGTTGGCCTCGGCATAGGCAATGACCTCGTCGGCGATCTTGCGGCCTGGAATCCTGATCGTCGACGCTCCGAGCCGCTCGGCGAGCCGGAGAAATTCGGCAATCCGATCGCGCTCGGCGTCGTTGAGCCGCGTGGTGCGGGCCGTCTCGACATAGATCGCGGTCAGCGGGCCGTGCAGGCGATCGGCGACCCGGCGGGCATAGCGGATCAGCGCCGCCGTGCTGCTCGCCTCGCTGACGCAAACCAGGACGCGATCTCCGGCGTCCCACGGCCCTGGTATCGCATGGGCGCGCATGTGCGACAGCAATTGGTCGTCGACGCGCTGCGCGGTCCGCCGCAACGCCAGCTCGCGCAGCGCGGTCAGATTGCCGGGCTGGAAGTAGTGCCGCACGGCGCGCTCGGCCTGCTGCGGCACATAGACCTTGCCTTCGTGCAGCCGCTGGATCAGGTCGTCGGGCGCGATATCGACGACCTCGATATCATCGGCGTGATCGAGGATGCTGTCGGGTACGGTCTCGCGCACGCGGATGCGCGTGATCCGCGCGATCACGTCGTTGAGGCTGTCGACGTGCTGGATGTTCAGTGTCGTGTACACATCGATGCCGGCGGCGATCAATTCCTCGACATCGAGGTAGCGTTTGGGATGGCGGCTGCCGGGCGCATTGCTGTGGGCCAATTCATCGATCAGCACGAGCTGCGGCCGGCGCTTGAGGATCAGGTCGAGATCCATCTCGGTGAGGCGGTGTCCCTTGTATTCCACCTCGCGCCGCGGAATGACCTCAAGCCCCTCCAGCAAGGCTTCGGTCTCGCGGCGGCCGTGCGTCTCGACGACCCCGACGACGACATCGACGCGCTCGCGCCGCCTGGCCTGGGCGGTCAGCAGCATCTCGTAGGTCTTGCCGACGCCCGGCGCGGCGCCGAGAAAGATCTTGAGGCGCCCGCGGCCCTCCTGATTAGCGGCGGCGAGCAACGCCTCCGGTGATGGTCTCGCGCCGCGATCCGACATGCCGACAATCTAGCTCATCTCAGCGCGGCGGGCGCGAGAATCAGTGCTGGAAATCCGGCGCGGGATCTCACGGTCCAGCTGCCGAGGCTCGGGCCGCTCGACCCTTTGCGGGCTTTCGCGACTCCGAGTGTGTAGCGACGGGACGTCAGCTAACCAAAGACGGCGGCCCGCCCCCATCCAGCGCTGAACCAGAGCCTCGGCGGCTACGGGCGCCTCGATGCGAGGCGGCTGTCATTCACGTCGGCCTGCGCTTGTTGCGGGGGCGCACAGGTGGTGCGGCCATCCCCGCGCCTGGTGCACGAAAATATAAAGACCATCCACCCAGAGCTCGATATCGGCCTCTTCGGCACCCGAATTGTCGCGCGCGAACGCCAAGGCAGCAGCCAGATCGAGAAAGTGCGCAGAACCCTCGCATCGAGCGCCACTCAAAATCCAGGGACCAGGTGCGTCGTACCGCAACGAGAAGCGACGAATTTCCATCTGAGGAGCCTGAGGGTGATCAACCGGGCGAGAACACCGCAACGAGAAAAAGCAGGATCAGGGCCGCCCAGCAGAAAGGACCCAGAACCTCCATCACCGCCACCGCGAGGATATTGATGACCGCGATGCCCGGATGGCGATCCCAGTCGAGGGACGGAGCCGCCACCTCTGCAGGACGCAGCCCCAACTCGTCGTCGAAATCTCTGTACGGCATGGTCGTCTGTCAGCCCGGTGGCTGAGGATAGAAGGTCACAGCCACATTAAATTGCGAGCCGTATTGACAGGTGAATGCATTAAGACGGTCTAAATTTTTCGGTTGAATACCGGTCGAGAGATACCGTTTGCTTGGGCATCCTGCCGGGATGAAGCGGCGATTACCGTAGAAGATTACTCATCCCGGCTCATTTCAGTGCATCGAGTGCGAGATTGAGCTTCAGCACGTTGACCCGCGGCTCGCCAAAGATGCCGAGCACCCGCCCCTGCGTTTGGTCGTCGACGAGCGCGCGCACGCGCTCGGGCGAGAGATTGCGGGCCTTGGCGACGCGCGGCACCTGGAACTCGGCGGCTGCGGGGGTGATGTCGGGGTCGAGGCCGCTCGCCGAGGTGGTGACCAGATCGACCGGGATCGGCGCGTTGTTCTCCTTTTTCAGCGCGGCGACATCGCCCTTGACGCGATCGATCAGCGCCTTCGAGGTCGGTCCGAGGTTGGAACCGACCGAATTGTCGGCCGCATACGGCACGGACACGGTCTTTGTCGGATCCTTTGGGTCCGGCTCGGTCGTCGCCGACGGGCGGCCGTGGAAGTATTTTACATCGGTAAAATTCTGCCCGATCAGCTCCGAGCCGATCACCTTGCCATCCCGCTCGATCAGGCTGCCGGCAGCCTGGTGCGGGAACAGGACGCCGGCGACTCCGGTCATGAACAACGGATAGGCAAGGCCGGTCAGCACCGTCATCAGGACGATGAGGACGATGGCGGGGCGGATTTGGCGAAGCATGGGAGTGTCCTCAGATCAGACCGAGCGCGTTGATCGCGAGGTCGATCAGCTTGATGCCGGGGAACGGGACGATGATGCCGCCGATGCCGTAGATCAGCAGGTTGCGGCGCAGAACCGCGGCGGCGCTTTGCGGCCGGTAACGCACGCCCTTCAGCGACAGCGGGATCAGCGCGATGATGATCAGCGCATTGAAGATGATCGCCGACAGGATCGCGCTCTGCGGCGTCCGCAGATACATGATGTTGAGCACCGCCAGTTGCGGATAAAAGGCCAGGAACATCGCCGGGATGATCGCGAAATATTTCGCGACGTCGTTGGCGATCGAGAAGGTGGTCAGCGCGCCGCGGGTCATCAGCAGTTGCTTGCCGATGGCGACGATCTCCAACAGCTTGGTGGGGTCGCTGTCGAGATCGACCATGTTGCCGGCCTCGCGCGCGGCCATAGTGCCGGTCTGCATCGCGACGCCGACATCGGCCTGGGCGAGAGCCGGCGCGTCGTTGGTGCCGTCGCCGCACATCGCCACCAGCTTGCCGCCGGTCTGCTCGTCGCGGATCAGCTTCAGCTTGTCCTCCGGCGTCGCCTGGGCGAGGAAGTCGTCGACCCCGGCCTCGGCGGCGATCGCCGCCGCGGTCAGCGGGTTGTCGCCGGTGATCATGACCGTGCGGATGCCGGCGCGGCGCAATTCGGCAAAGCGCTCGCGGATGCCGCCCTTGACGATGTCCTTCAAATGGATGACCCCGAGCAGCCGGTCGTTTTTGGCGACCGCGAGCGGGGTGCCACCCTGGTTGGCAATCCGGTCGGCGATTTGGGTCAGCTCACGCACGCTTTGCGAGACCGAGGCGCTCGCCAGCGTCGCCGTTCTGCCAACTCCCGCGCTCAACCGAACCGGCCCGGTGGTGCCGCCTTCGAGATGGGCGAGGACGGCATCGACCGCGCCCTTGCGGATCGAATTCCCGTCGAGATCAACCCCGCTCATCCGGGTCTGCGCGCTGAACGGCACGAAGCGGGCGTTGAGCGGGGCCATCTCGCGCCCGCGAAGACTATATTTCTCCTTGACGAGCACGACGATCGAGCGGCCTTCCGGCGTCTCGTCGGAGAGCGAGGCGAGCTGAGCGGCATCGGCCAGCTCATCCTCGGTGACGCCGGTGACCGGGAGCAACTCGGTCGCCAGCCGGTTGCCGAGGGTGATCGTCCCGGTCTTGTCGAGCAGCAGCGTGTCGACGTCGCCCGCCGCCTCGACCGCGCGGCCCGACATCGCCAGCACGTTGAACCTGACGAGCCGGTCCATGCCGGCGATGCCGATCGCCGACAACAAGGCCCCGATCGTCGTCGGGATCAGGCAAACGAACAGCGCGATCAGCACGACGACGCCGACGTTGCCGCCGGCGTAATTGGCGAAGCTCGGGATCGTCACCGTCGCCAACAGGAAAATGATCGTCATGCCGACGAGCAGGATGTTGAGCGCGATCTCATTCGGCGTCTTCTGCCGCTCGGCGCCCTCGACGAGAGCGATCATGCGGTCGAGAAAGGTCGATCCCTGGCTCGCGGTGATGCGCACCTTGATCACGTCGGACAAGACGCGCGTGCCGCCCGTCACCGCCGAGCGGTCGCCGCCGCTTTCGCGGATGACCGGCGCCGATTCGCCAGTGATCGCCGATTCATCGACCGAGGCAATGCCGTCGATGACCTCGCCGTCGCTCGGGACCAGATCGCCGGCTTCCACCAGGACGATGTCGCCGACCTTGAGCTGAGCCGCCGGCACCTCATGCCATTCTTTGCTCTTGGCCGCGTCGAGCCGCTTGGCGACCGCCTGCGACTGGGTGCGCCTGAGGCTCGCCGCCTGCGCCTTGCCACGGCCCTCGGCGACCGCCTCGGCGAAGTTGGCGAACAATACGGTGAACCACAGCCACAGGGTGATCTGTCCCGAAAACGACGCGCCAGAACCGGCAAACAAGTCGCGGACGAAGAGGATCGTCGTCGCGACCGAGACAACCTCGACCGTGAACATCACCGGGTTGCGCCACAAGGTGCGCGGGTCGAGCTTGCGGAACGCCTCGCCGACCGCCGGCCGGAGGATAGCCGGGTCGAACAGGGATTGCGATTGGGCAGCCATCAAAGGGGCTCCGGATCAGTACAAGGTGCCGGCGTTCATCGCGACCTGCTCGACCACCGGGCCGAGCGCGACCGCCGGGAAGTAGGTCAGCCCGCCGACAATCAAGATGACGCCGACGAGGAGACCGACAAAGAGGCCGCCATGGGTCGGAAAGGTTCCGGCCGAAGGCGGCGAGATCTTCTTGGCGGCGAGCGAGCCGGCGATCGCCAGCATCGGGACGATCACAAAGAAGCGGCCGATCAAAATCGCCAGACCGATCGTCGTATTGTAGAATGGCGTGTCGGCGGACAGCCCGGCAAAGGCGCTGCCATTGTTTCCGGTGCCCTCGGTATAGGCGTAGAGGACTTCGGAAAAGCCGTGCGGGCCGGGGTTCGCGATGCCGGCCAGCCCCGGCTCGACCACCACCGCGATTGCGGTGAAGACGAGGATCGACAGCGGCAGGCACACGAGGGCGAGCACCGTCATCTTGACCTCTTTGGCCTCGAGCTTCTTGCCGAGATATTCCGGCGTTCGGCCGACCATCAGCCCGGCGACGAACAGCGCGACGATCGCGAACAAGAGGATGCCGTAGAGGCCGGAGCCGACGCCGCCGACGATGACCTCGGCGAGCAGCATGTTGACGAGCGGCACCGCGCCGCCAATCGGCGTGTAGCTGTCATGCATCGAATTGACGGCGCCGCACGACGTATCGGTCGTGATTGTCGCCCATAGCGCAGAGTTGGCGATGCCGAAGCGGACCTCCTTGCCCTCCATGTTGCCGCCCGCCTGCAACGGTGACGCCGCGGTATCGACGCCGAGCGCCGCGATCTGCGGATTGCCGTGCGACTCGGCCGAGTAGCAGATGGCAGCGCCAGCGAGGAACAGGATGCCCATCACCGCGAGCAGCGCCCAGCCTTGCCGCTCGTCTTTGACCATCCGGCCGAACACGTTGGTCAGCCCGACCCCGATCGCGAAAATCGAGACCATCTCGATCAGGTTCGAGATCGGCGTCGGGTTCTCGAACGGGTGCGCCGAATTGGCGTTGAAGAAGCCGCCGCCGTTGGTGCCGAGCTCCTTGATCAGCTCCTGCGAGGCGACCGGGCCTTGCGCGATCACCTGCTTGGCGCCTTCGAGCGTTGTTACCTCGGTATAGGCGCTGAGGTTGTCCGGCACGCCCTGCCACACCAGCAGCAAGGCGCCGATGATCGAGATCGGTAAGAGGATGTAGAGAACGCAGCGGGTCATATCGACCCAGAAATTGCCGATCGAATTGGCCGAACGCCGGGCAAAGCCGCGGATCAGCACCACCGACAGCACGATCCCCGCCGCCGCCGAGACAAAATTCTGCACGGTCAGCCCCGCCATCTGGGCGAGGTAGCTCATTGTAGATTCGGGCGTATAGGACTGCCAGTTGGTGTTGGTGATGAAGCTGACCGCGGTGTTGAACGAGGAATCAGGCGAGATGCCAGTCTGTTCCTGCGGGTTGAACGGCAGATAATATTGCGCCCGCTGCAACCCGTAGAGCAGCAGGAAGCCGGCGACGTGGAACAAGAGCATGCCGAAGCCGTAAATGAGCCAGTGCTGCTCCTGGCGCTCATCGACGCCGCAGAGGACGTAGATCCCGCGTTCGACCGGGCGCAGGAATGCGACACGCCCCTCGAATACGGCGGTCATGTAGCCGCCGAGCGGGCGCGCCAAGGCGATCAGGATCGCCGTGAAGATCGCGATCTGGATCCAGCCGTTTAGGGTCATCGCAGCCTCAGAATTTTTCGGGGCGCAGCAGCGCGAAGACGAGATAGACGAGCATGCCGACGGAGATCACCCCGCCGAGGATCAATTCGAAGCTCATGGCGCCCTCACAGCCGATCGCAGGCGTAGAGATACAGGCAGCTGGCGGCGAAGAAACCGAGGCCGATGGCCAGGTACAGGAGATCAAGCATTGCTCAAACCTTCACAACGTCGCGCCGCAAAATCGCGCTTATTGATCGGCGCACTTATCCCATGATGAACATGGGCACCGCGGTGACCGGATCATTGATCCTGATCAATCGCAGCCGCCCTGACATCGCTGGTAGAGGGGCGCCAATTCTCGCCCGGCAGTCGGATCCACAGGCCCCGCCGCGCGTAAGACGAGCCCATAGATGATCGCAGCGGCATTAAGTTTCGAGCCGAATTCTCTCGCGTCGGGATAAAGGATGCATATAGAACGCCTTGACCGATACCTCGCCGGCCCGCATGCGGGCCTCACCCGTCGCGCCCGAGATGCCGAATGTCGCCCGTCGCAGCGTATACTTGGCGGTCGCCCTCGCAATCATCCCGCCGGCGATTGCCGCGGCGCAGACCGCGCCATCCGACTCAAGCACGCCCACGGCCTTGACCCTGCCGCCCGTCGAGGTGATCGGCACCAGCCCGCTCCCGGGCATCGGCATCGACCGCGACAAGGTGCCGGCCAATGTGCAGAGCCTTACCTCATCGGCCTTGCAGCGCGAGGGATCCGCGAGCCTGCTCACCGGTCTCACCGACCAGCCGGGCAGCGTGCACTTGCAAGCCAATCTGAACGATCCCTTCCAGCCCGATGTGCTTTACCGGGGCTTCGAGGCCTCGCCGGTGCTCGGGACGCCGCAAGGGCTGGCGGTCTATCAAAACGGGGTCCGCGTCAACGAGGCCTTCGGCGACACCGTCAACTGGGATCTGATCCCCGATCTTGCGATCGACCGGGTCGACATTGTCAGCTCCAATCCGGTTTACGGGCTGAACGCGCTGGGTGGCGCTGTCTTGGTCACCATGAAGAACGGGTTCACCTATCAGGGCTTCCAGGGCGAGCTGGCCGGCGGATCGTTCGGTCAACGCAGCGAATCGTTCGAATACGGCCAGAAGGCGGGAAACATCGCCACCTATCTCGCCGGCCGGATGTTCGACGAGGATGGCTGGCGGCAATTCTCGCCGGACCATGTGCGGCAGCTTTACGCCGATGTCGGCGCGCGCGGCAACGACGGGTCGCTCGACATCAGCTTCACCGGCGCGGACAATTTCTTATCCGGCGAAGGCACCACCCCCGCAGCAGGAGCTTGCGGTCAGTCGCTCGCTCGTCTTCACCACGCCGCAGAACAACGTCAACCAATTGGAATTCGTGACGCTGAACGGGTCATATGAGGTGACCGATGCGCTCTCGGTCCAGGCCAATGCCTATCGCCGGGAATTTCACCAGAGCGTCGTCAACGGCAACAGGACGGAATATACCGCCTGCACATCCGGCAACGGATTATTATGCCAGCCGGATGGAGCGACGCCGCTGATCGACACGAACGGCGCGCCGATACCGGACATCTCCCAAGGCGGCACGATCCCGATCGGCGAGAACGACCTCGAGACGATCCACGCCGTCGGGCTGGGCGGCACCCTGCAGACGACCTATACCGGGAAACTGTTCGACCATGAGAACAATTTCGTGTTCGGCGGCAGCATCGACCATTCCAACGTCGACTTCCAATCGTCGGACGGAACTCGGCGTGATCAATTCCTCTGCTGCAGGTGCAGTCGTCCGGTTTTTTCGTCGACACGGCCGAGAACACCGGGTTCAACGCGACGCCGGTCAGCCTGAGCGCGACCAACAATTACTACGGCATCTTCGCTCACCGATACCTTCAACCTGACGCCGGCGCTCGCGGTCACCGCGAGCGGTCGCTACAACATCGCCGAGATCGCGCTCGCCGATCACCGCGGATCGAACCTCACCGGCAACAACCGCTACAGCCGGTTCAATCCGGCGATCGGCGGCACCTACAAGATCGCCGACGGCCTGACCGCCTATGCCGGATATTCGGAAGGCAATCGCGCTCCGACGCCGAGCGAGATCGAATGCTCCAACCCGGCGCAACCCTGCCTCCTTGCCTTCGTCGCTGTCCTCGGACCCGCCGGCGCTGAAGCAGGTGGTCTCGCACACCTACGAGGCGGGGCTGCGCGGCAGCTTCACGCTGCCCGACGCGGTTCCCGGCAGGTTCGGCTGGAATGTCGGGCTGTTCCGCACCGATCTCTCCGACGACATCTACGGCGTCGCGACCTCGATCAGCTCCGGCTTCTTCGAGAATATCGGCTCGACGCGTCGCCAAGGGATCGAGACCGACCTCACCTACAAGGACGAGAAATGGTCGGTTTACGGCAGCTACAGCCTGGTTGACGCCACCTTCCAGTCGCCGCTCACCCTGTCCTCGCCGAACAATCCCTTCGCCGACGCGAACGGCAATATCCATGTCGTGCCGGGCGATCGCCTGCCGGGCATTCCCGAGCACCAGGTCAAGGTCGGCGCCGATTATCGCATCACGCCCGGAGTGGACCGTCGGCGGCGTCCTGACCTACTACAGCGACCAGTATCTGCGCGGGGACGAATCCAACCAGAACCCGCCGCTGCCGGGCTACGCGGTGGTCAATCTGCACACCTCCTATCGGGTGACCGAGAATATCGAGCTGTTCGCCAACCTCCAGAACGCGCTCAACGCGCGCTACGCCACCTTCGCGGCGTTCGGCAATCCGACCGGGCTCGGAGCGCCCGGAATTCCCGCCGGCGCGGTCACCAACGGTCCGGGCGTCGACAATCGGTTTCTCGGCCCCGCCCCGCCGATCGCCATATTCGGCGGGGTTCGCGTGCGCTTCTAGCGTGCCGCGGCCCCAAGCCTATATCGTCCGTACCGATTGCGATCCGGGCCAGGCGAGCGTTCCCGACCGTAGGATGACGATGCTGTTCCGGATCGCCGTTGTCCTGATCGCGCTTGCCGCGCCCGCCGTCGCGGCGGTGGATTGGTCGCACGCCCGCCCGGTGACGGTGGTCGCCTCCGAGTATCAGTTCTCGCCCAACAAGCTCACCTTCGAGCGCGGCGTCGCCTATCGTCTGCATCTCGAAAACCACGGCAAGGAAACCGCACGAGTTCCACGCGCCCGAGTTCTTCAATGCCGTCCGAACTGCGCAACCCCGAGGTGCTGAACGCCGACAGGACCGAGATCCTGATCCATCCCGGCGAGGCAAAGGACCTGTATCTTCGTGCCGCAAAAGCCGGGGCATTACCCGCTGTTCTGCCCCGACCACGATTGGGCCGGGATGACCGGCGAGATCACCGTCAAATGAGCGGGAGGCGCCCGTCCTGGTTGCCCTCCTCACCCGGCGCGCCGGATCAGGGCGTTGGCCGGCAGCGACGGGTCGAGCGCCTTCTTCGCGCTCTCGGCGCCGCCGACCGGCAGCTTCTCCGCGTCGATCAACCCGAGTTGGGCCAGGACCGAGGCCTGGTCCCAGTAGATGTGCTCGTGGGCCAGCTTGCCGTCGCGGAAGCGGACGATGACGACCAGCGCGACCTCGACCCGCCGCCCGGTCGGCGCGATGCCCGGCAGCATCCAGTCCATCTCGATCGTGTGGGTGAACCTGGTGACCATCTCGTCGACCAGCTGATCGGTGCCGATCGTGCGCGAGACCAGGGTCATCTCGTGATCGGGCGGCATCTTCGGAATGAAGTGGGTCGCGTAGAACTGCGCGCAAGGCGGCGTGGCCGACCCCGCCGGTCATCACCGGGATGTGGTTGACGTAGGCGTCCGGGACCATCGTGGCGATCGTGTCCTCGGCGTTCTTGGTCTCGAACTCGTAGCGAAGGTGCTCTTCCCAGAGCCGCACCAGATGTGTCCTGCCGTGCAGCGTTGTTCGCTCATCGCTCGCTCCCCTGTCCGATCGCAGACGATCATATACCGCGCCCGCGTTGCGCGCGCCTCGTGTGCTGCCTATCATCGTCGAAACTTCAGCACAGGAGGCGGGTCATGGAGAAAAGGCGCAGCATCAATGTTCCCGGCGCGAGCCACGCCAACCCGATCCCGAGCGCCAGCCGGAAGGGGCCGTTTGTCGTCACCGGTGCGATCTCCGGGACCGACCCGGCGACCGGCAAGGTGCCGGACGATCTCGACGCGCAATGCCGCCAGATGTTCGACAATGTGCGCCGCGTGATCGACGCCGCCGGCGGCACGCCCGACGACATCGTCAAGATGACGGTGTGGATCACCGACCGCGCGCTGCGCCCGACCCTCAACAAGTACTGGGTCGAGATGTTTCCCGACCCGCAGTCGCGACCGGCGCGGCACACCGTCGCCAGCGGCGATTTCACCCCGCCGATGCAGATCCAATGCGATCTGCTCGCCGTGATCGGCGAGGATTGAGGAGACCCGATGAAAATCGCCGCCATCCGCACGATCGCGCTGTCCTGCACGGTCGACCCGCCCTATGCCAGCGCCGCCGGGGTGCAGGCGCGGCGCGGCGGGCTCCTCGTCGAGGTCGAGACCGATGACGGCATTGTCGGCATCGGCGAAGCCGGGCCCGGCGGCGGCGTCACCGCCGACCGTCATCGAAAAGGATCTGGCGCCGCTCCTCGTCGGCCAGGACCCGCTGCTGATCGAGGGGCTGTGGCAGAGGATGTTCGCGCGCACCCGGCAATACGGGCGGCGCGGCCTCGTCATGCAGGCGATTGAGCGGGATCGACATCGCGCTCTGGGACATCGCCGGCAAGGTCGCGAAGCTGCCGGTCTACCGGCTGCTCGGCGCCTGCCGCGACCGGGTCGAGGCCTATGCCAGCGGCGGCTTCTACCAGGAGGGCAAGTCGGCCGACGACCTCGCCGGCGAGGCGGAGGGCTACCGCGCCCGCGGCTTCAAGGGCATGAAGATGAAGGTGGGGCGCAACCCGTCGACCCAGACCCATCTGCGCGAGCTGATCGGCAATGCCCGGTTCTGCGAGGTCGAGCCGGAGGAGGATCTGGCGCGGGTCGCCGCGGTGCGCCGGGCGTTGGGGCCGCAGCTGAAGCTGATGGTCGATGTCAATTGCGCGTGGAGCCCGGCGATCGCGATCGAGATGGGCCGGGCGATGGAGCCCTATAAGCTCTACTGGATCGAGGAGCCGGTCGCGACCGACGACATCGAGGGCAGCGCCAGCGTCGCCGCCGCGCTCGCCACGCCGATCGCCGGCTACGAGACCGAGCTCGGCCTCTACGGCTTCCGCGAGCTGATCGGCCGCGGCGCGGTCGACATCGTGCAGCCCGACCTCGCCTGGTCGGGCGGGTTTTCCGAGTGCCGCCGCATCGCCGCCTATGCCCAGGCGCATCACCGCATGGTGGCGCCGCACGCCTTCGCCAGCGCGGTCAACCTCGTCGCCGCGCTGCATTTCGCCGCGGCGATCCCGAACGGGCTGGTGCTCGAATGGGACCAGAACCCGAACGCGATCCGCGACGAACTGTTGAAGGAGCCGCTCAAGCTCGAAAGCGACGGCACCGTCAAATTGCCGGAGCGGCCGGGCCTCGGCATCGAGCTCGACCGCGCCGCGGTCGAGCGCTACCGCGTCGGCTGACGCGGCAAGCGGCGTCGGCGGTTGCGGTGGGGCAGCGCAGCGCTTAGCTTTTGCGAGTGGTTCGTGGCGGGAGGAGAGAATGGGCGATCGGGTTCGGATCCGCGAAGTCGCGATGCGCGACGGCTTGCAGAGCATCGCCGAGATCATGCCGACCGAAACCAAGCTGGCCTGGCTCGACGCGGAATATGCCGCCGGGCTGCGCGAGATCGAGGTCACCTCGTTCGTGCCGCCGAAGCTTCTGCCGCAGCTCGCCGACGCCGAGGCGGTGGTGCGCCATGCGCTGACCCTGCCGGGGCTCATCGTCTCGGCCCTCATTCCCAATTCGCGCGGCGCCGAGCGCGGTCTCGCGCTCGGGGTGCATGAGATGAATTTCGTGCTGTCGGTCAGCGAGGGCCACAACCGCTCGAATGTCCGCCGCGGCACCGACGAGTTGATCGAGGATTTCCGCCGCGTCGTCGCGCTGTGCCGCGAGCAGGGCGGCGACAACCGGCCGCGGATCAATTGCGGGCTCGCGACCGCCTTCGGCTGCACGATCGAGGGCGATGTCGACGAGGACCGGGTGCGCCGCATCGCGAGCGAGGTCGCCGAGGCCGGGGCCGACGGGATCATCCTCGCCGACACCGTCGGCTACGGCCAGCCGGCGGCGATCGGGCGCGTCTTCCGCCAGGTCATCGCCGATGTCGCGCCGTTGCCGGTCGCGGCGCATTTCCACGACACGCGCGGTCTCGGCCTCGCCAATGTGCTGGCCGCCTTCGAGGCCGGCTGCCGCGCGTTCGACGCCTCATTGGGCGGGCTCGGCGGCTGCCCCTATGCGCCGGGCGCGACCGGCAACATCGTCCTCGAAGACACCGTCTTCATGTTCGAGGCGATGGGCTGCGCGACCGGCATCGACCTCGACAAGCTCGCCGCGGCGCGCGCTATCCTCGCCGGCGCGCTGCCCGCTGTGACGCTCTACGGCCAGATCGCCAAGGCCGGGCTGCCGCGCAACTTCCACCGGTCAAAGAGGCGGCCTAGCCTTAACAAGTCCCCGGCGAAGGCCGGCCCATCCCTGATCCGCGCCGTGGCGGCCCCATGGGTCCCTGCCTCCGCGGGGACCTACATTTTGTCAGGCTGCCGGCACCGCGATGTCGAGCCAGCCCTGCGCGGTCACCCGCGCCGCGTCGCCGGGGCGCAGCAGCACCGTCGTCATCGCCAATTCGATGATCGCCGGGCCCGGCGATGATCTGTGCCGGGGCCAGCGCGTCGAAGCGGTAGACCGGCGCCGTGACCCAATCCTCGAGGTAGATCCGCCGCTCGCCGCCGGGCGGGGCGGGCGGCGCCGCCGGCAGATCGGGCTCCTGCGGCAGTTCCTCGAGGATGCCGGAGACGGCGACCCGGGCATTGACCAGGACGCTCTCCTGGTCGGGCATCGCATAGGTGTAGAGCGCCTCGTGGCGGCGGTGAAACAACTCGACGATCTGCGGCAGCGGGTCGGCGTAGCGACCAGTCGACATCGTCGAGCGGCACGGTGATCTCGAACACCTGCTCGCCATAGCGCATATCGACCGCGCGCGGCGGTGCGCGCCGGCCCGGCGAAGGAGGCGCGCAGCCGCGCCATCGCCTCGGCCTCCATCTCGTCGAACAGGCGCTTTGACCGCGGCGCCGTCGAGCGCCCGCGCGTCGCCGATATGGGTGCGGCCGATCTCGAAGCGCAGATCGGTCGCCAGCATGCCCCAGGCCGACAGCACCGCGGCGATGCGCGGCACGATGACCCGCCGGAGGCCGAGCTGGCGGGCGATCTCGGTGGCGTGCAGCCCGGCCGCGCCGCCAAAGGCGAACAGCGCGAAGCGGCGCGGGTCGACGCCGCGCCGCACCGAGACGAGCCGCACCCCCTCGGCCATCGTCGTGTTGACGATGCGGTGGATGCCGCGCGCCGCGGCGAGGCGCGTCGATGCCGAGCGCCGCGGCGATATCGGTCGACCGCGCGCTCGGCCGGGACCGGGATCGAGCGCGCCGGTCGCCGCCGAGGAAGTTCCCCGGATCGAGATAGCCGAGCACGAGGTTGGCGTCGGTCACGGTCGCCTCGGTGCCGCCCTGGCCGTAGCAGGCCGGGCCCGGCACCGCGCCGGCGCTCTGCGGCCCGACATGGAGGATGCCGCCCGGATCGACCCGCGCGATCGAGCCGCCGCCGGCGCCGATGCTGGCGATGTCGAGCGAGTTGAGCGCGATGCGATGGGCGCCGACCCGGCGGTTCACGGCCAGCGTCGCCGCGCCGTCGACAATGAGGCTGATATCGGTCGCAGGTGCCGCCCATGTCGAACGGGATCAGGTCGTGGTCGCCGAGGAGCCGCGCCGCGTGGACGCTGCCGGCGACCCCGCCGGCCGGCCCCGACAAGACCGCGCCGACGGCGAGCCGGCCGGCCTCGGCGATCGGCGCGACCCCGCCATGCGACTGGATGATCAGGGTCGGGCCGCGGTAGCCTGCCTCGGCGAGCCGCGCCTCGAGCCGCGCCAGATAGCGCGACAGGACCGGGCCGACATAGGCGTTGATGATCGTCGTCGAGACCCGCTCGAACTCCTTGATCTGCGGCAGGACCTCGGAGGACAGCGAGACATAGGCATCGGGGAAGCGCGCGGCGCAGCGCCGCCCGCGTCGCCTGCTCGTGGCGCGGGTCGCGCCAGGCGTGCAGATAACAGACCGCGACGGCCTCGACCCGCTCATCGCGCAGCACCGCGATCGCAGCGTCGAGCGAGGCCGGATCGAGCGGGATTTCGATGCGGCCATCGGCGCGCAGCCGCTCGCGCACCCCGAGGCGCAGATGGCGCGGCACCAGCTGCTCGGGCGGCGGCATGCGCAGATTGTAGCGATCGTCCTTGAGGCCCTCGCGCATCTCGATGACGTCGCGATGGCCTTCGGTGGTGAGGAGGCCGAGCCTTGCGCCCTTGCGTTCGAGGAGCGCGTTGGTCGCGACCGTGGTGCCGTGGACGATGCGCTCGGTCGCCGCGAGCAGCGCGGCGCGTTCGAGGCCGAGCCGCCCGGCCAGCCGAGCGAGGCCGTCGAGGACGCCGAGCGAAGGGTCGTCCGGGGTCGAGGGCACCTTGGCGAGCATCGCCGCGCCGCCCGCGTCGATCGCGACGAGATCGGTAAACGTGCCGCCGACATCGATGCCGATGCGGTACATCGCTAATCCTGCCCGGCAGCCCCTCTCCCGCACCGCGGGAGAGGGTGACCGCGGGCGGCAGCCCGCGGCCGGGTGAGGGTCTTTGCCGATGGCACCCTCACCCTCCCACGCCGTCGGCGTGGGCCCCTCCCTCTCCCGCAATGCGGGAGAGGGGCTTATTGGCGCAGTCGCCGATTCCCGTCACAAACCCGCTTTCGACATCGCGCGCGGCGGCCGCCGGGTCGCGGTGGGCCGGGTCGCCCCAGCCGCCGCCGCCGCCCGATTCGCAGCACGAGCCGGTCGCCCGGCCGGATCTCGATGCCGGTCTCCTTGGTCTTGATCGGGCGCGGCGCTTGGTTGCCGGAATAGAGCGTATAGCGGTGCGTCATGCCGTCCTCGCCGCCGAGGATGCCGCAGGCGCCGTGGCGCACCCCCTCGCCGGCGGTGTTGCCGATCGCCGGCTCCGCGGTCTCGACCACCATCTCGACGATCCCGCCGGGGCCGCCGCGAAACTCCCCGGCGCCGCCCGAATCCGGACGGAATTCGTGGGTGCTGGAAGAACAGCGGAAAGCGCACCTCGGTGACTTCGAGGCTGCCGAACTTGATCCCGCCGGCGCTGTGCCATTCGCCGGCGCCGGGCCAGCCGTCGCCGGCGGCAGAGGCGCCGCCGCCCGGCCGCCCCTGAAAGAAATGCCAGAGGAACGGCGCGGTCGCTGCGCGGGTCCCGGCCCTGGATCGCGATGCGGAAGCGGCGCCCCCAGCCGGCCATCGCGCGCTCGGGGCAGGCCGGCGCCAGGGCCTTGACGATCGCCTCGATGATCTCCTGGCCGCAATGGCTGGTGCACAAGGTCAACGGCAGGCCCTCGCTGGCCCATACGATGCTGCCGGGCCGGGCGATCAGCTCGATCGGCCGGAAGGTGCCGTCATTCTTCGGCGTCTCCGGGTCGATCAGAAACGACAGCGCGACGACGACCGCCGAATAGGTGTTGGGATAGGACGAGTTGACGAAGCTCTGGACCTCGTCGTGCGACTCCGACAGGTCGATCTTGAGATCGCTGCCGGTTTTGGTGACCGTGGCGCGGATCGGGATGTCCTCGTTGCCGCGCCCGTCATCGTCGAGCAGCGCTTCGCCGCGATAGACCCCGTCCGGCCACTGGGCGATGACCGCGCGGGTCTGGCGCTCGGCGCCGTCGAGCACCGCTTCGATCGCCCGATGCGTCACCTCCCAGCCGAATTCCTCGGCGAGCGCGAGAAAGCGCCGTTCGCCGACATGCGCCGAGCCGATCATCGCCGCGAGGTCGCCCCGGAAATCGCGCGGGTGGCGCACATTGGTCGCGATCATCTGCAGGACGTCGCGGCGCACTTCGCCGCGGTCGTAGAGCTTCAGCGGCGTGATGCGGATGCCTTCCTGCCAGATGTCGGTCGCCGCCGCGTTGTAGGCGCCGTGCGTCGCGCCGCCGATATCGCTCTGATGGGCGCGGTTGATCGACCAGAAGCGCGGCTCGTCCGCCCTCGAAGACCGGCACGAAGGCGGTCAGATCGGGCAGGTGGTTGCCGCCGTGATAGGGGTCGTTGAGCAGAAACACATCGCCCTGGTGGATGTCGCCGCTTGAAGAACTCGGTCATCGCGCGCGCCGCAAAGGGCAGCGCGCCGACATGGATCGGGACGTGCTCGGCCTGGGCGATCAGCCGCCCGTCGAGATCGCAGATCGCGGTCGAGAAATCGCGGCTCGAATTGAGGATCTGCGAATAGGAGGTGCGCAGCATCGCCTCGCCCATCTCTTCGACGATCGCGAGGAGACGGTGCTGGATCACCGAAACGATGACCGGATCGACCTGATGTGACAATGCTAATGCCTCCGGGGACCTCATTCATCCGCAGGATCGCCTGTTCGGGGCCGATTGTCACGGCACGCTGTGGTCGTGCTCGCCGCTGCATTGCCGCTCTGCGTGCTTCGAGACGCGCCTGTCGGGGCGCTCCTCAGCATGACGGAGATCATTGATGGCATTAACAAAAGACCTCATCCTGAGGAAGCCGCGAAGCGGCTGTCTCGAAGGACGCACGAAGTTTGTCCAGCATTGGAAAGGATTCCGGGCGCGGGCTGATCCTCGCGGCGCCGGCCTCGGGCAGCGGCAAGACCCTGGTGACGGCGGGGCTGCTGCGGCATCTGCGCGAGCGCGGGTGGCGCGTCGCCGCGGCCAAGGCCGGGCCCGACTACATCGACCCGACCTTTCACGCTGCGGCAAGCGGCGGCGCCGCGATCAACCTCGATCCCTGGGCGATGCGGCCGGAAACCCTGGCCGGGCTCGTCGCCGCGCTCGAAGCGGCGGCCGACATCGTGCTGTGCGAGGGCGTGATGGGGCTCTTCGACGGCACCGGCCCCGACGGCGAGGCAGGCTCGACCGCCGCGCTCGCCCGGCTCACCGGCTGGCCGGTCGTGCTGGTCGTCGATGCCCGCCATCAGGGCGCCTCGGCCGCGGCGCTGGTCGCCGGCTTCACCCGGCACGACCCCGAGCTGCCGCTCGCCGGCATTGTCTTCAACCGGGTGGCGGGCCCGCGGCACCGCGCCGTGCTCGACGCCGCAATGGCTCGACACCTGCCCGATCTTCCCTGCCTCGGCGCGCTGCCGCGATGCCCGGGTCTGGTGCTGCCCGAACGCCATCTCGGGCTCATCCCGGCGGGCGAGCGGGTGGTGGCAGAGACGGTCATCGCGCGCGCCGCGGCGGCGGTTGCGGCGGGTATCGACATCGATCGACTGGTCGCGCTGGCGCGCCCTTCGACGCTTGCCGGCGCCGCACCAGTCGCCCCGCTGCTGCCGCTCGGGACGCGGATCGCCGTCGCGCGCGACGACGCCTTCCTCTTCGCCTACCCCGCGGTGCTGGAGGGCTGGCGCCGGCAAGGCGCCGAGCTGTCGTTCTTCTCGCCGCTTGCCGACGAGGTGCCCGACCCGGCGGCGGATGCGGTCTACCTGCCGGGCGGGTATCCCGAACTGCATGCCGGCCGGCTCGCCGCGGCGGAGCGCTTTGCCGCAGCGCTACAGCGCGCGGCCGCTTCCGGCACAGCGATCTATGGCGAATGCGGCGGCTATATGGTGCTCGGCGAGGCGCTGGCCGATGCCGAGGGCCACACCCACCGGATGGTGGGCTTGCTACCGCTCTCGACCAGTTTCGCCGAGCGGCGGCTGCATCTCGGCTATCGCGCCGTGACGCTGCTCGGCGCCGGCCCGCTCGGGCCCAAGGGCGCGCGCTTTCGCGGGCATGAGTTCCACTACGCGACGACAATCGCCGAGGGCGCCGCCGCGCCGCTCTTCGCGCTCGCCGATTCCTGCGGGCGCGATCTCGGCGCCAGCGGGCTGCGGCAGGGATCGGTCACGGGCTCGTTCATCCACCTGATCGACCGCGCGGAGAATTAAAGCCGCCTGCCGTTCTCCGCGTCGAACAGGTGGATATGCCCGGGAGCGATCGCGAGCCGAACCGTCTCGCCGAGCCGCAGCGCGAGCGCCCCCGGCGCGCGCGCGACGAGCGCCGTCCCGTCGCCGAGCCGGCCATGCACGATCGTGTCGGCGCCGAGCCGCTCCAACAGCTCGGTCTTGAGCAGGATCGGCCCGTCGCCGGCGAGTTCGAGATCCTCCGGGCGCAGCCCGACGGTGACCGGCCGGCCCGGCTCGCCGGCCCGGCCGTCGAGCGCCAGGGCCAGATCGCCGATCGCGACGCCGCGCGGGTCGAGACGACCGGCGACCAGGTTCATCGCCGGCGAGCCGATAAACCCGGCGACAAACACCGTCGCCGGGCGCTCGTAGAGGTCGAGCGGCGGGCCGATCTGGTCGACGGTGCCGGCGTTCATCACGACGAGGCGGTCGGCCAGCGTCATCGCCTCGACCTGGTCGTGGGTGACATAGAGCGAGGTGGTGCCGAGCTCCTGCTGCAACCGCTTGATCTCGACCCGCATCTGCACCCGCAGCTGGGCGTCGAGGTTGGACAGCGGCTCGTCGAACAGAAACACCTTGGGGTCGCGCACGATCGCGCGGCCCATCGCGACGCGCTGGCGCTGCCCGCCCGAGAGCTGGCGCGGCTTCCGGTCCAACAGCTCGGCGAGCTGCAGGATCGCGGCGGCGCGCCCGACCCGCTCGGCGATCTCGGCCCGCCCCATACGGCGCATTTTGAGGCCGTAGGCCATGTTGTCGTAGACGCTCATATGCGGGTAGAGCGCGTAGTTCTGGAACACCATCGCGATGTCGCGGTCCTTGGGCTCGACCTCGTTCATGATCCGCCCGTCGATCGCGACGGTCCCGGCGCTGACGGCTTCGAGCCCGGCGACCATGCGCAACAGGGTCGACTTGCCGCAGCCCGACGGGCCGACGACGACGACCAATTCGCCGTCGCTGACCGCGCAGCTGACGCCGTGCACGACCTCGCGCGTTCCGTAGGATTTGCGCACCCCATCGAGGGTCACCGTGGCCATTTATGGCTCGGGAAATCGCAGGATCGTGGCTTGATCAGCATACCCCAGCATCGCCCGATCGCGGGTCAACAACGTCACCTGCTCGTATTGCGCCTGGGCAATCAGCATCCGGTCGAACGGATCGCGGTGATGTCGCGGCAGAGCCGCGTAGGTCTCGCAATGGGCCGGCGATATTGGCAGCAGCTCGTACCCTTCGGGCACTGAAAAGAGGCCTTCGCGAGCCTCGATCCGGCGAAGACCAACCAAAATGCCGA
This sequence comes from uncultured Alphaproteobacteria bacterium, assembly GCA_963842175.1. GTDB lineage: Bacteria > Pseudomonadota > Alphaproteobacteria > ATCC43930 > CGMCC-115725 > DATARH01. The sequence goes on along the minus strand of CAWJFM010000023.1, from coordinate 1,211,319 downwards.
ATTCCCAAAGCGTCACGCAGCTGACGTAACGCAGCGGTGCCATCTCGATTACGCGCCGTTCCCCGTCCGTCAGCTCTTCCGGGTCGGTACGGCTCCAAAGAAGGATATGCGTATCGACGAGGACTCCGGATATCATTTCTTCCTTCTGAACTCTTTGAGCTGCCGCGCCGTATTCTCTGCGGACTGCTCGAAATCATCGAGGATCTCTTGTGGCAACGACAGGTCGTCTGCCATCCACAGCCCGCGAAGGTCCCCATAAACGACCGGCTTCGCCGCCGGCAGCGGGCCGAGGCAGGCCACCGGCCGGCCGTTGCGCGTCACGATGATCTGTTCGCCCTTCTCGGCTCGGGCGACGAGCGCGGCAAACCCGGCCTTGGCCTTTGCGATCGAAATTTCGGCCCCCATATCCTATTCCTTGATGACCATACATGGTCATATTTAAGCCGGGTGCGCTGCGCGCGCAAGCTGCGTGGTCATGGGCCGTCTCCCGGCTCCCATCGTAAGCCGTGCTCGCCGCCGAGCGAGCCGGTGGGGCGGAAGCCGAATTTTTCGAGGCGGGCGGCCACGCCGAAGCGATTGTGCGGTGGCACAATCACGGTTACCGGCACGAGGCGCGACTGCACCTTCGAGATCAGGGTGCGGAATATGCCGTGACCGCGATGCTCGGGAGCAACGCCGGCATAGCGCAGATCGAGGATTTCGTGCTCGGCATAATGCCGCTCGAGCACCTCGGGATCGACGAGTACAAATCCGATGATGCGCTCATCTTCGTCGAGCGCGACCCAGGATTCGCCCACTCGCCCGCAGTTGCGAATGAGCGCATAGAGCGCTTCCTCGCGTTCGAGCGTATCGACAAGCAGCGGGATCTCCGGCGCAAGGCGCAGCAGCAGCGCGTGAATCTCGGCGGCATCCTCGATCCTGGCCTGGCGATAGGCGATCCCAGGCACGCTATTTCTCCGCCTCGACGAGGCCGCGCACAAACCAGCGCTGCATCAACAGCACGACCGCGACCGGCGGCAGGATCGCCAGCAGCGCGGTCGCCATGACGATCTGCCATTCGGTCTGGGTGTCGCCATTGCCGATCATCTGGCGGATGCCGATCACGATCGTCGTCATCCCCGGGCTGTTGGTGACCAAGAGCGGCCACAAATACTGGTTCCAGCCATAGATGAAGAGGATCACGAACAGCGCGGCGATATTGGTGCGCGACAGCGGGATCACGGTGTCGATCAGAAACCGCCACGGCCCGGCGCCGTCGATCTTGGCGGCCTCGACCAGCTCGTCGGGGATCGTCAGAAAGAACTGGCGGAACAGGAGCGTCGCGGTCGCCGAGGCGATCAGCGGCAGGGTCAGCCCGGCATAGGTGTCGATCAGCGACAGATCGGCGGCGATCTTGGTAGGTCGGGATGATGCGCACCTCGACCGGCAGCATCAGCGTGACAAAGATCGCCCAGAAGCAGAGGCGCCGCAGCGGGAAGCGGAAGAACACGACGGCATAGGCCGAAGGCAGCGAGATCGCGATCTTGCCGGCGGCGATGACGAGCGCCATGACGAGGCTGTTCAGCAGCATCGCGGTGACCGGCACGCCGCTGGTCTTGGCCGTGCCGGCGGTGAGCGCCTCGGCGAAATTGGCGAGGAGCCGCGACCCCGGCACCAGGCTCATCGGCGCCTCGAGGATGTCGGCCAATTGGTCGCTCGAGGCGACGACGGCGACGTAGAGCGGGAACAGCACCAGGATGAGGCCGGCGATCAGCACCGCATGCGGGACCCAGGCGCTGCGCCGCGCGGTTACCATGCGGCCTTCGCTCATGCGTAATGCACCCGGCGCTCGATAAAGCGGAACTGGATCGCGGTCAGCCCGATGACGATCGCCATCAGCACGACCGACTGCGCCGCCGAGCTGCCGAGATCGAGACCGACGATGCCGTCGTACCAGACCTTGTAGACGAGGATCTCGGTCGCCTTGCCCGGGCCGCCCTGGGTCACGTTGTGGATGACCCCGAAGGTGTCGAAAAAGGCATAGACGATGTTGACGACGAGCAGGAAAAAGCTGGTCGGCGCCAAGAGCGGAAAGACGAATCGTCCAGAACCGCCGGCGCGGGCTGGCGCCGTCGATCGCCGAGGCTTCGATCAGCGAGGCGGGGATCGCCTGCAGCCCGGCGAGGAAGAACAGGAAATTGTAGCTGATCTGCTTCCAGGCGGCGGCGAGGATGACGAGCACCATCGCCTGGCCGCCGTTGAGCAGATAGTTCCAGTCGACGCCGGCGGCGCGCAAGCCCGCGGCGAGAACGCCGATCGACGGGTTGAACAGAAACATCCACAGGACGCCGGCGATCGCCGGCGCGATCGCGTAGGGCAAGAGCAGCACGGTCTTGTAGAAGGCGGCGCCGCGCACCACCCGGTCGGCCATCACCGCCAGCAGGAGCCCCGGCGCCAGCGCCAACAGCGCGACGGCAACGCTGAAAAAGGCGGTGATCCCGAAGGAGAGAGAGATAGTCCGGGTCGGCGAACAGGGCGGTGAAATTGTCGGCCCCGACAAAGCGGGTCGAGAGGCCGAACGCGTCGCCGCCGCGCACCGATTGCAGGACCGCCTGGGCCGCCGGCCAGAAGAAGAACACGATCGTCACCGCGAGCTGCGGCAAGAGCAGCACCGCCGGACACACCCAGCCGGAGAAGATGACGCGCCGTTCCATCTCAGGAAGTACTCGGCCCGTCGCCACCCTGTCCGCAGTCCCGGCGAAAGCCGGGACCCACTCGATCCACCGGTCGAGCGGCTGCCAAATGGATCCCGGCTTTCGCCGGGACGAGGCGGAGTGATGGCGATGCGCACGGCGCATCGCTACTGGATGTTCTTCTGGAACTGCGCGCAACAGCGCGTTGCCGCGGGCGACCGCGTCGTCGAGCGCGGCCTTCGCATCCATCTTGCCGGAAAAGGCGCCTTCGAGGTCCTCGGCGATGACGTCGCGGATCTGCACCATGATTGCCGAGCCTGCAGGCCCGCGCGAATTCTCGGTCGGCGGCTTCGCCGTCATCTGGATGATCGCGACCTCGGTTCCGGGGTTCTTGTCGTAGAAGCCCGAGGCCTTGGTCGCCTGATAGGCCGCCTTGGTGATCGGCAGGTAGCCGGTGTCCTCGTGCCATGTTTCCTGCACCGCGGTCGCCCGACAGATAGGTGAAGAACTTGGCGATCGCCCTTGTATTCCTCCGGCTGTCTTGCCGCCCATGACCCACAGGCTGGCGCCGCCGATGATCGAGTTCTGCGGCGCGCCCGGAACATCGGGGTAATAGGGCAGTTCGGTCACGCCGAACTCGAATTTGGCGCCGCTCTTGAACATGCCGTAAGCGGCCGACGAATCCTGGATCATGCCGCAATCGCCGCTGATGAACTTCGGCTCGGGCTCGGCTGTGCGGCCGCCGTAGTCGAAGCTCTTGTCCTTCTGCGCCGCGGCGAGATTGGCGATGTGGCGGACGACGGTCGGGTTGTTGAATTCGAGCACCGCATCGGGGCCGTCGAGCCCGTTCGCCTTGGTCGCCAGCGGGATGTTGTGCCAGGCGCTGAAATTCTCGATCTGCGGTCCAGCTGACCCAGGCCGCGGTCAAGCCGCAGGGCACGCCGGCGGCGCGCAGCTTCTTTGCGGCCGCGAAGGTCTCGGGCCAGGTCTTCGGCGGCTTGTCGGGGTCGAGCCCGGCCTTTTTGAACGCCGTCCTTGTTCCAGTAGACGACCGGGGTCGAGCTGTTGAACGGCAAGGACAGCATCTTGCCGTCGGCGGTGCTGTAATAGCCGGTCACCGCCGGCAGATAGGCGCCCGGATCGAACGGCTCGCCGGCGTCGGCCATCAGCTGATAGACCGGCTTGATCGCGCCCTTGGCCGCCATCATCGTCGCGGTGCCGACCTCGAACACCTGCACGATGTCGGGCGGGTTGCCGGCGCGATAGGCGGCGATCGCCGCGGTCATCGTCTCGGCATAGGAGCCCTTGAACACCGGGACCACCTTGTAGTCGCTCTGCGAGGCGTTGAAATCGGCGGCGATCTTGTTGATCCGCTCGCCGTTGACCGAGGTCATCGCGTGCCACCACTGCAATTCGATCGGCTCGGCCGCGGCGGGGGCGAGCATCGCGGCAACAGAGGCCGCGAGCGCGGCGGCCAGGATCATCGGCTTCATCGGCGTTCTCCCCTTGCGGGCATTCCGCGGCCGTCTCCCGGCAACGTCGTTCACCTTGCCAAATAGCAACCGAAGCGGGAAGCTTTTGTGACGAGCCGCGATACCGGCGGAGAATTGTTGGTGAAGCTGCCTCGCACCGGCACGATTTCTGCCGCTTCCGTCGAGGAGGCGCGGCGGCAGGCGGCCCTTCTCGACCTCGGGGCGCCGGTATCGATTCGGGTCAGCCCGCGGGCGCGGCGCCTGCTGCTGCGCATCGACGCCTCGTCGCGAGGGGTGGAGCTGGTGTTGCCACGCGGCGTCCCGGCCGAGCATGGCCTCAACTTTCTTGCCGCGCAGCGCGGCTGGATCGCCGCCCGCCTCGAGGCCCTGCCGATCGCCGGTGCCGTTTGCCGAAGGCGCGATCGTGCCGGTGTTCGGGATGCCGCATCGCATCTGCCGCGAAGGCGACCCGGCCGCGCCGCCGGTCGCGATCGTCGATGGCGAGATCCGCGTGCGCGGCGACCCGGCCCATCTCGCCCGCCGGGTGAAGGACCATCTGGTGCGTCTCGCGCGCGAGGAACTGACCCGCCGTGCCCGGCTCTGCGCCGCGCGGATCGGCAGGAGCGTCGCCCGGGTCGGGGTGCGCGACACCAAGAGCCGCTGGGGCAGCTGCTCGGCGAAGGGCGCGCTCTCGTTCAGCTGGCGCCTCGTGCTGATGCCCGAGGCGGTCATCGACTACGTCGTCGCCCATGAGGTGGCGCACCTCGCCGAGATGAACCACGGGCCGCGCTTCTGGCGGCTGGTCCGGACCTTGAACCCGGACTGCGCGCCATCGCGCGCCTGGCTCAAACGCCACCGCAGCCGGCTGTTCTCCTACGGCTGAACCGTCGCCGGCGGCGCCGCATCAGCCACAGCAGCAGCGCGAGACTCGGCAGGCAGACAAGCGTGCTCAGCACGAAGAACGGGATCCAGCCGAGTGCGTCGGCGAGCGCGCCGCCCGAGGCAGAGAGCACGTTGAGCCCGACCGTCGCCAGCGACGACAACAGCGCGTACTGGGTCGCGGTGAACTCGCGGCTGCACAAGCAGCGAGAGATAGGCGACAAAGGCGGCCGAGGCCATTCCGCCGGTCACGTTCTCGGCGGCGATCGTCAACGCCAGCATGCCGAGATCGTGGCCGGCCCAGACCTGTACGGCGTACATCAGGTTCGACAGCGCCTGCATCGCGCCGCAGACGAAGAGCGCCCGGAAGACCCCGATCCGCGCCACGAAAACGCCGCCGAGCGCCACCCCGACGAGGGTTGCGACGACCCCGTAGACCTTGGAGATCGTGGCGACCTCGACCTTGCTGAAGCCGAGCGCGACATAGAGCGGGTTCGCCATCGAGCCGGCCAGCGCGTCGCCGAATTTGTAGAGGACGATGAACACGGCGATCGCGACCAGCTGAGCCATGCCGTTGCGGGCGAAGAGGTCGAGGAACGGCGCGACGACCGCCCGGCTCAGCCACGCCCGGGCGCGCTCGGCGGCGGTCGGGCCGGGCAGCGCCTCGGGCGCGGGCGCACGCCGGGCTCCGGCGTCAGCCACACCGTCACCATGCCGACCCCCATCAGCGCCGCCATCAGCGCGTAGGCGAAATGCCAGCCGCCGAAGCTCGCGGCATAGAGCGCGCCGGCGCCCGAGGCGAGCATGCCGAAGCGATAGCCCCATTGCGTCGCCGCCGCGCCGGCGCCCTGCTCCTCCGGCCGCAGCAATTCGATGCGGTAGGCGTCGATGACGATGTCCTGGCTCGCCGACAGGAAGGCGACGACGACCGCGGCGAGCGCGGTCATCGCCGGATCGACGCGCGGGTCGGTCAGGCCGAGCGCAAGGATCGCGGCCGCCAGCAAGCAGCTGGATCGTCAACGCCCAGCTGCGCCGCCGGCCGAGCCGCGCCGTCAACAGCGGGATCGGCAGCCGGTCGATCAGCGGCGACCACAGGAATTTCAGGCTGTAGGACGTGCGCACCAGCCCGAAGAGGCCGATCGCGGTCAAGCGACACGCCAATCTCGGCGAGCCAATACGACAAGGTCCCGAAGGTCAGCGCCGAGCGGCAGACCCGCTCGAAAACCCCATCAGGAGGATCGCGATCAGCCGCGGCTCGCCGATAGACCGCCAGCGAGGCCAGCCATTCCCGACGGTAACGACGGCGGTGCGAGCCTCGCCCGGTTCCGGCTTCTGCGGCCTTCATCGATGCCACGCTACCGAAAACCGATCCGAGCCGCATCCGTTCATCCGGGCGGCAGGCCTCGCTTGAAATTTGACAAAGCCGGCGGCAGGCGGGTCAACTGCGCGCCGGACACAGACAGAGAGGACCGCAAAATGGGCATGCTGGAGGGACGGGTCGCGATTTGCACCGGGGCGGCGCGCGGGGTCGGCGCCGAGGTCGCCAAGCTGATGGCGGCGCACGGCGCCAAGATCGTCGTTGTCGATCCCGGCGTCGGCGGCGCCGGCGAGGGCGGCGACCAGCGGCCGGCGCAGGTCACCGTCGACGAGATCAAGGCGGCAGGCGGCGAGGCCGTCGCCAATTTCGGCTCGGTCGCCAAATTCGACGATTGCCTCCAGATGGTCAGCCAGGCGCGCGACACCTTTGGCGGGTTGCATATCGTGTTCAACGCCGCCGGCATCCTGCGCGACAAGATGTTCCACAACATGTTTCCTGAGGATTGGCAAGCGGTTATCGATGTGCACTTAACCGGGCACTTCAATGTCAACCGGGCGGCGATCAACCTGTTCCGCGAGCAGAATTACGGCCGCCTGATCATGGTGTCGTCGACCTCGGGGCTGTTGGGCAATGTCGGCCAGACCAATTACGGCTCGGCCAAGCTGGGGGTCGTCGCGCTCGCCCGCATCGTCGCGATGGAGAACCAGTCGCGCGGCATCACCGCCAACGTCATCGCGCCCTCGGCCGACACCCGGATGACCCGCTCGGTGCCGACCCCGAAGGACCCGGCGGCGGCGGCGTTGCGCGAGGAGCGGCTGCGCCGCAGCCGGGCCGATGCGATCGCGCCGTTATGCGTCTATCTCGCCTCCGAAGGCGCCGCCAATGTCAACGGCCAGGTGTTCCACCAGCGCGCCGCCGAACTCTCGCTCTACGGCCATATGCGGCCGTTGCGGATGGTGCACCATCAGGGCGGCTGGACCCCGGAACTGATCGCGGAAGTGGCGATGCCGGCGCTCGCCAACCAGTTCACCCCGCTCGATTCGCGCAACGTCCATCCCGGCCTGCCGATGGAATAGAGCCGACGCCGCCTGGCTGAAAATGCTCAGGGCTGGTTCGGTTTGGCGAGCAGGTAGCACCAGTAATACGACGTCTCCTCGCGTTTGCGAAAGTCGCACCGCACCAGATTGGTGTCCTTTTGCAGGAAATAATGCACGTCCGGCGTCTCGGTTGGCACGCCCGTGCCCGCGGTGTCGTAAACCACGGCAGTCAGATCGTAGCCCTCGGCGATGACATCGTAGAGGCTCTTGTCGATGACCTGCCATTTGTGCGGATGGCCTTCGGACACCGGCTGCTGCGCGCCCGCACCGGCCGGCGCGCCCAGCAACAGACCGAGAATTGCCGCAAAAGCCATGGGAGAGCACCGCCGCATCATCACCTCCTGCAAACGCACCGGGGCATAGTAGCCGAATTGACGCGAGTGGAGGCCGTGGGGGCTTGTGACGTAAGCGCCGCGCTCGCTCGCCTCATTGCCGCTCGAATTGCGGGACTCTGGTCAAATCCATCGACCACGGCAGGGCCGAGCGGCACCAGCCCTGCCGCGCCGGCTTCAATTCGGCGCGGCGGTCGAGCGTCCCCGACCCTGAGGCCGTAGGATGGCGGGTTGGGGCCCGGGGCCACGGAGTAGAGCGGCGTGCCGCAATCGGGGCAAAAGCCGTGCGCCCGCTGGTTCCCGCTCTCGGCGGTCTTGATGTAGATCTTCGGCGTGCCGCTCTTCAGCACAAAAGTGCCGGGCAGCGAGGCGACGTTGGTGCGGAAGGCGGTGCCGGTCAGGGTCTGGCAATCGGTGCAATGGCACACCCTGACCTGGGCCGGGTCGATTTCCGCCTCGAAGCTGATCTGGCCGCAATGGCAGCGTCCGGTGACCTTCATTTTGCCCCTCCTACCTCCACCAATTCTCATGATCGTCATTCCGGGGCGCGGACGAAGTCCGCGAGCCCGGAACCCATGAACACCGGCTTCTGGGATATGGGTTCCGGGTTCTCGGCTGGGCCGAGCCCCGGAATGACGGAATTGGAAATGTCAAAACGCGCCCAGGCCAAAGATGCCGTCGATCGGGTCGACCCCGGCGATGACCCGCTTGCCGATGAGGTCGCGCAGCGTCTCCGAGGTGCCGCCGCCGAAGGTGCCGTAGCGCGCGCCGCGGTAGAAGCGCGACACCGGGAACTCGTCGGTGAAGCCGTAGCCGCCATGCACCTGGATCGCCTCGCTGGTGACGCGCAGCGCCATCTCGTTGCAGGTGACCTTGGCGGCGGCGGCCAAGAGCGGGTCGGGGAACGGGTCGGCCGAGGCGCAGGCGCGGTAGAGGATCGAGCGCGCAGGCCTCGATGTCGCGGTACATCTCGGCGATCTTCCAGCGCATCCCCTGGAAATCGCCGATCGCGCGGCCGAAGGCGCGGCGTTCCTTGACGTATTTGACCGCCTCCTCGAGCGCCCCTTCGGCGAGGCCCAATGAGATCGATGGGTTGAGGCAGCGCTGGGTGTTGAAGGCCGAGAGCAATTTGCGGAAGCCGTCTTCGAGGACGAGGTTCTCGGGCGGCAATTCGCAATCCTCGAAGCGGATCTCGTGCAGGTTCTCGCCGCCCATCGTGTGATAGGTGCCGGTGACCGAAAAGCCCGGCGTCCCCTTCTCGACCAGCACGCAGCCGATGCCGTCGCGCCCGGGCTTTTTGTCGATGCGGGTGAAGACGACGAACATGCCGGCCTCCTCGGCGCGGCTGATCAGCGTCTTGACCCCGTTGAGGCGGAGCCGGTTGCCGACATGGTCGGTATTGGTCTTGTAATTGGCGACATCGGTGCCGGCGTCGGGCTCGGTCATGCAGATCGCCAAGAGGCATTCGCCGCTGCACACCGCCGGCAGGATGCGCCGCTTGATCGCCTCGGGGGCGTAGGTGGCGATGATCCGGGTCTGCACGCCGACCTCGCCGAGCACCGCCATCGCCGTCACGTAGCAGGCCTTGGCGATCTCTTCGAGCACCAGCGCGGTGTCGAAGACCGGGAGCCCGAGGCCGCCATATTCCTCCGGCACCGCCATGCCGAGGACGCCCAGCTCGGCGAGCGCCTTCATGTTCTCGCACGGGAAGGTGCCGTCCATCCAGCGCTGCGCCCGCTCGCGGAATTCGCTCTGTGCCAGCTCGCGCACGGTCGAGACGAAACGGCGCTGTTCATCGCTCAGGGTCGGAAACACGGGGGCTCTCCTTTTTACCGCTCCTCGACGTCGGTGACGAACGGGCCGCACGCCACCTCCTGCACCAGCTTGCGCAGCATCGCCTCGGCAAAGCTGTCGAAATCCTTGGCGACCACGACAAAGGCTGCCGGGCCGCCGATCACATTGTGGCGGTAATATTCGTCGAGCCAGGGCTCCTCGCTGAGGATCGCCAGGCCGTTGATCGTGATCCCGGCTTTGACGAGCTCGTCGCGCGCGGTCGCCGGGGGCACCCCGAAATTGGCCATGCCGTCGCCGGAGACATCGATCACCCGGCGCCCTGCCGCCTCGGGCATGCGGTCGAAAGCGGCGGCGGCGGCAAGCATCGCCGAGCCGATCGCGGTCAGGCCGTGCGAGGTGCGCTCGGTTGCCCGCACCGCGGCGGAGAACGATGCGGCGGCAGCGCGGTTGGCGATTCGGGTCCAGTCGACCGTGACGGCGATCTTGCCGGGATCCGACCATTCGAGCACGAGGACCTCGATCCCGCCCGGCAGCGCGGCGATGGCGTCGATCAGCTGCGGCGTCTCGAAGGCGCGGGCGATACCGTCATGCTGCAGAATGTAACGTTCGGACGACACGCTTTCCGAAACATCGACCGCCAGAACCAGCGCGACCGTCGCCGCCTGCGCCGGCGCCGCGCCGGCCAGGGCGAGCAGGAAGGCAACTGAGGCGAGCCGCATCGGTCACCATGGGCGAGGTCAGGGCGCCGCGACGAGCATACTGCCAGCGGTTCCTCCCGGCCACAAAGTGCGCAGACATGCTGAACGCTGGTCCGGGAGCGAGGTCCGGAGGTGATCCGGGTGTCCCGGCCCGGATCGGCCTCGCTCTGCGACGCCCGGACCTGCCCATTCTTGCTTCAAAATCCGTGCCAACCGACGATCCCGCGACCGCGGCCGAGGCCAAATGCCGTCGACTGTCATCAGCGAACTCGTCGGCGCGGTGGCCAACGTTGTGACGAGTGCATCAAGCGCAGGATTTCGACCGAGTTTCCTACACGGTAGACGACGATCCATCGAGTGCGCGCGACCACCAACTCGCGGGTTGACGGGACCCGCCCCACGCGGCCCAGCTCGGGAAAATCAGCGAGGCGTTCGACGGCTCGGTGGATTCTTTCGCTGGCCCTCGCCGCAGCCGCGGGATCATCCGCCGCGATGTAGTCTATTTGCGTTTCTAGATCGCGGAGGGCGGTCCGCAGCCATCTAACCCGCATTCGAGGTGCGGTTCCGCCATTTACCGAATACCGCTTCCACCTCGGCGTCGGATGCAAAATCGCCGACATCTGCCTCCGCAAGAGCCTGTTTGATCGCCTCCATCTCGACAAAACTCTCGATTGCACGCTCGATAACCCAGGCTCGCGGATGATCGAGCGCCTGCGCGATCGTATCCACGCGACGCTGGAGAGCGACGGGCAGTCGGACCGTTAACTCAACCGTTTCTTCCATGGTTCTCTCACACGACCAGCGGTCAGCATCATCGTACACCTTCGGAATGCCGGCCGACGGGGCTAATTCTGCTCGCGGGTCGCGCTGAACCGAACCCTTGGCCATTCCTCGATCGTGGTGCGCAGATCCCAGGCATTGCGCGCGAGAAAGACCGGGACGCCGTCATGGTCCTCGGCCAGCGCGACGCCGTTCCGCGCGCGGAAGCGGTCGAGTTCGGCGGGCTCGCCGTCAAGCCAGCGCGCCGCCTCGTAGGGCGCCGCGTCGAGCCGGGCGGCGAGGCCGTATTCGGCATCGAGCCGGGCCTGCAGCACATCGAGCTGCAAAGCGCCGACAACGCCGATGATCCAGTCGCTGCCATTGACCGGCTTGAACACGCGGGTCACCCCCTCATCGGCCAGTTGCGTCAGCGCGTGGCGCAAATGCTTCGACCGCATCGGGTCCTCGATCCGCACCCGGCGCAGGATCTCGGGCGCAAAGCTGGGCAACCCGGTGACCCGGATCTCGGCGCCCTCGGTCAGCGTATCGCCGAGCCGCAGGCTGCCGTGATTGGGGATGCCGATGATGTCGCCGGGCCAGGCCTCCTCGGCCAGGTTGCGCTCGCGCGCCAGAAAAAACACCGGGCTCTGCACCGTTATCGGGCGGCCGGTGCGCCAATTCTTCAGCTTCATGCCGCGCTGGAAATGCCCCGAGCACAGCCGCACAAAGGCGATGCGGTCGCGATGCTGCGGGTCGATATTGGCCTGCACCTTGAACACAAACCCGGCAACCGCCTCTTCTTCGGGCAGCACCGACCGCGGCCCGGCGGCGTCCACCGCCGGTTGCGGCCGCGGCGGCGGCGCCAGCTCGGCGATCCCGCGCAGCAGTTCGCGCACTCCGAAATTGTGCAGCGCGCTGCCGAAGAATACCGGCGTCAGGTGGCCCTCGCGGAACGCCCGCAGGTCAAACGGCGGGCACAGGCCGCGCGCCATCTCGACCTGCTCGCGCAGAGTGACGACGGCCTGCGCCGGCAGACGCTGCCCCAGCGCCGGGTCGTCGAGCCCGCGGCAACGGATCGGCTCGACGACTTGTCCGTCGAGGCCGCGCTCGAAGAGCAGCAGCTGATCGCCAAACGCATCATAGCTGCCGAGGAAATCCCGCCCCATGCCAATCGGGCCAGCTCGCCGGCGTCGCGTCGAGCGCGAGGGTCTGCTCGATTTCGTCGATCAGGTCGAACGGGTCGCGGCTTTCGTGGTCGAGCTTGTTGATGAAGGTGATGATCGGCACGTCGCGCAGCCGGCACACCTCGAACAGCTTCCTCGTCTGCTCCTCGATGCCGCGCGCGGCATCGATCACCATGATCGCGCTGTCGACCGCGGTCAGCGTGCGATAGGTGTCCTCGCTGAAATCCTGGTGGCCGGGCGTATCGAGCAGGTTGAAGACGAGGCCCTCATGCTCGAAGGTCATCACCGCCGACGACACCGAGATGCCGCGCTCGCGCTCGATCGCCATCCAGTCGGAGCGGGCCCGCCGGCGCTCGCCGCGCGCCTTGACCTCGCCGGCGAGCTGGATCGCGCCGCCGAACAAGAGGAGCTTCTCGGTCAGCGTCGTCTTGCCGGCGTCGGGGTGCGAGATGATCGCGAAAGTGCGCCGGCGCGCGATCTCGCGCTCAATCTCTTTTGGGAGCGTGGCCATGTAAGCTGTGCAGAGGTTGCGGATTGACTGCTATATGTTGCGCCGGCGGTGCTTTGCCAACACTGTTGGTCGTCATGCCCGCGAAAGCGGGCATCCAGGGCAAGCGACGTGTTCGGTGGCCCTGGATTCCGGCTCTACGCTTCGCTCCGGCCGGAATGACGAGCTTGATCGCTCATGACAGCAGCTTTTGCAGACGGGAGGCGATCGCCTCGGCGGTGCTGTCGGGGGTGAAGGTCGCCGTAAAACGGCCCTGCGGGTCCATCACATAGATGACCGCGCTGTGGTCCATGTCGTAACCGCCATCGGCCCGCGGGTGCTTGGCGTAGTAGACGCGATAGTCCTTGGCCGCCTGCGCCACCGCCGCGGGCGTCCCGGTCAATGCGACGATCGGCGCATCGAAGCTTTCGACATAGGATTTTAGGATATCGGGCGTGTCGCGCTCGGGGTCGACCGTGATGAAGACGATCGCGACCGCGTCGCGCTCCTTGCCGAGCTGGTCGAGCGCCAGCGACAGCTCGTTGAGCGTCGTCGGGCAGGTATCGGGGCAATGGGTGTAGCCGAAGAAGACGAGGTGCCATTTTCCCTTGAGATCGGCGTCGCTGAACGGTTTGCTGTTCTGGTCGACGAGATGGAACGGACCGCCGATCGCGCTGGCAAGGAGCGTCCCGGCGGCGCCCTTCGGACCCTCCCGCATAGCGAGGGCGAGCAGCGCGCCGGCGGCGAGCGACGAGGAGCACCGCCAGGGTGACCGCGATAACGGCGAAGCGCTTCGCGCCGGCCGGCTTCTCGGGGGTACGCGCCATCGCCAGGGTCCCCTTATTTACCCGCCGGCATCGGCATTTGCATGCCGCCGGCGGCTTGGCCGCCCGGCCCCATCGCCCCGACCTTCTCGACGCTGACCGTGACCTCGCGCGTCCCGGCTTTCTCGAAAGAGAGCGTCAGCGGGAAGGACTGGCCGGGAACGAGCGGCTGGGTCAGCCCGAGTAGCATGATGTGCATCGCGCCCGGCTTAAGCGTAACCGGCTGGCCCGCCGGGAGGTCGACCCCGGCGAGCGGTCGCATCTTCATGACCCCGCCTTCCATCGTCATCACGTGCAGCTCGGCCTTTTTGGCGACCGGCGTCGATGCGCCGGTCAGGCGGTCGGACGTCGGCGATTCGAGGGTCACATAGGCGGCGCCGTTTTCCGCCTTGGCCGGGGTGGCGCGGGCCCAGGCGTTCTTGACCTCGACCGAGCCGGTCTGCGCCGCGGCGTTGCCGGTGAGCAGCAACACGGCGGCGAGAGCAATGACGATCTTCGACACCGGAGTTTCCTTGGACCAGGTCGCAACCCGCCGGAACGTACGGGCCATCGCGACAGCAATGCCTCGATTTTGGCGATTAGATGGCGAAGATGAAACAGCTTCGCGCCGAATCCGCCGCCGGCGACCGGATCGGGCGGGAGCATCTACACAGCAGCAGGCCGGGCGGAAGGGTGGAGGGGCGGATCAACCGCGGTGCTGATGACACGGCAGCGGCACTTCATTAAGGTTGGTGCATGGATAATCCGGGCTGGCGACGTCCCGCGGGTGATGGGGTGCTCGATCTGCGGCAGCCGCCGCGGCGCGCCATCCCGGTCGTTGTCGCCTCGCCGCATAGCGGGGCCGATTATGCCGACGATTTCCTTGCCGCCTCGCGTCTCGATCCGGTGACCCTGCGGCGCTCCGAGGACAGTTTCGTCGACGCGATCTTTGCCGCGGCGCCCGATCTCGGGGCTCCGCTGCTCGCGGCCCGCTTCCCGCGCGCTTATCTCGACGTCAACCGCGAGGCCTGGGAACTCGATCCGGCGATGTTCTCGGACACGCTGCCGAGCTTCGTCAATGGCCGCTCGCCCCGGGTGCGCATGGGGCTCGGCACGATTGCCCGGATCGTTGCCAGCGGCGAAGAGATCTATGCCCGCAAGCTGCGCTTTGCCGAGGCAAGGCAGCGGGTCGACGCGCTCTATAATCCCTACCATCACGCGTTGCGGCGCCTTCTCGACGAAACCGAGGCGAATTTTGGCGGCTATCTGCTGCTCGACTGCCATTCGATGCCGTCTGCGGCGAGCGCGGTCGGCGGCCAGGACGGTGCGGACATCGTGCTCGGCGACTGCTACGGCGCCGCCTGTGGGCCGGGCATCGTCGAGGCCGCTCGCGCTTTTCTCGCAGAGCGAAATTTTGCGGTCGCGCTCAACGCGCCCTATGCCGGCGGGTTCACAACCGGTCATTACGGCAACCCGCGGCGCGGCCGCCATGCCTTGCAGATCGAGATCAACCGGGCGCTATACATGGATGAGCGTCACTACCGGCAAAAGCCGGGGTTCGAGCGGTTGAAAGCGGAAATGACCGGGCTGATCGCACATCTCGGGCATGTCATGCTGGAGTGGCTAACCAAGCCCGACCGCGCCGCCGCCGAATAGCGTTCGCCAGCGCAAAAAAAAGAAGGGCCGCGCGTGAGCGCGGCCCAAGTTTAGGGAGGAAACGCCTAGAAGACGTACGGTAGAACCAAAGCATGGCTCATACCGCACCGCACAATGTAGTGACCGGTCCCGCGAAGTCAACCCCTTTGCAAAAAACCGCTGGCAGACTTTGATAATTATCATGGCACGGCAATCTCCGACGGCATGCCATAGTGTGCGGCGCACAAGGGACGGGGCTGACTGATGCCCAGGGGAAAAGTCCGCGCCCTGAACGCGCACGAGCCGGGGCCGCGTATTACGACGACGTGGCTGGTCGGCGATGTCGGCGCGACCAACGCCCGCTTCGGGCTGGTCTCGCCCGACGGCGCGGTGCTGCATTCGAGCACTTTCGCCTGTGCCGATTTTGCCGAGATCGGCGCGGCGATCGGCGCCTATCTGGCGACCCGCGGAGATCTCCCGATGCCGCGCCTCGGGGCGCTGGCGATCGCCGCGCCGATCACCGGCGACCAGATCCGGATGACCAACCATCCCTGGAGCTTTTCGGTCGCCGCGCTGCAGGGCCGGCTTGGCTTCGAGCGGCTCGTCGTGATCAACGATTTTACGGCGGTGGCGCTGGCGCTGCCGCGGCTCTCGGCAGGCGACCGGATGCCGGTCGGCGGCGGCGCGCCGATCGAGGGGATGCCGATCGCGGTGCTTGGCCCCGGCTCAGGTTTGGGCGTATCGGGGCTGATCCCAGCCGGATCGGGCTGGGTCCCGCTGACCGGCGAGGGCGGCCATGCGACGATGGCCCCTTCCAGCGAGCGCGAGAGTGCGGTGCTCGCGCTGATGCGCCAGCATTTCGACCACGTCTCGGCGGAGCGCTGTCTCTCGGGTCCGGGCCTTGTCAATCTTTACACCAGCCTGGCGGCGCTCGATCGCGTGCCGGCCGCGTCCTATACCGCAGCCCAGATCACCGACCCCGAAACCGGCGCCAAGGACCCGCTCTGCCGCGAGGCAACGGCGATGTTCTGCGCGATGCTCGGGACATTCGCCGGCGATCTCGCGCTGACCCTCGGGGCGCGGGGCGGCGTCTATATCGCCGGCGGCATCGTGCCGCGGCTCGGCGCCCGCTTTGCCGAGAGCGGGTTCCGCGAGCGGTTTGAAGCGCATGGCCGGATGGGCGCCCTGCTCGCGACGGTCCCAACCTATGTCGTGACCCACAAGCTGCCGGCGTTTCTCGGCTGCGCCGCCGCGCTCGCCGCGGGATAGCAAGACGCTGCAAAAGGCGCGACAATGGCGCGATGGATGTCGGCGATTGGCTGCGCACTCTCGGGCTTGGGCAATACGCCGCGGCGTTCCGCGACAATGAGATTGACGCGGGCGTTTTGCCCGGTTTGACCGCCGAGGATTTGAAGGATCTCGGGGTGACGTTGGTCGGCCACCGCCGGCGGCTCCTCGATGCGATCGCCGCGCTCGGGCAGGAGGCGACGACGGCCCCTGCTTCGGCCTCGCCGCCGGTTGCCGCCGAGGCTGAGCGGCGTCAGCTTACCGTCTTGTTCTGCGACCTGGCCGGCTCGACCGAGTTGGCGGCGCGGCTCGACCCGGAAGATCTGCGCACCATCATCGCCGCCTACCATCAGGCCGTCGCCGCGGTTCTGACCGGGTTCGGCGGGTTTGTCGCCAAATACATGGGCGACGGCATCCTCGCCTATTTCGGCTATCCGGAGGCGCATGAGGAGGATGCCGAGCGCGCCGTCCGCGCCGGCCTCGCGATCGTCGAGCGGGTCGTTCGGCTTGGGCTTTCCGAGCCATTACGGGTGCGCATCGGCATCGCCACCGGGCTCGTCGTGGTCGGCGATCTCATTGGCGCCGGCGCCGCGCAGGAGCAGGCGGTGGTCGGCGAGACGCCGAACCTGGCGGCCCGCCTGCAAGGCCTCGCCGAACCGAACGAGATCGTCATCGCCGATGCGACGCGGCGCCAGCTCGGCACCCTGTTCGAGATCCGCGATCTCGGTCCGCAGGCGCTGAAGGGGTTTGCCGCCGGGCAGCGGGTGTGGCGCGTCGTCGGCGAGAGCGGTGTCGCGAGCCGCTTTGAGGCGTTGCGCTCGGGCGCGACGCCGCTGGTCGGCCGCGACGAGGAGATCGACCTCCTCTTGCGCCGCTGGGCCCAGGCCAAGGCGGGCGAGGGGCGGGTCGTCCTGATTTCGGCCGAGCCGGGGATCGGCAAGTCGCGGCTGGCCGAGGCGGTCGAGGAGCGCATCGCCGAGGAGCCGCACGCCAGGCTGCGCTATTTCTGCTCGCCGCATCACCAGGACAGCGCGCTCTATCCGATGATCGGCCAAATCGAACGCGCCGCCGGCTTCGCCCGCGACGACTCCGCGCCGATAAAACAGCAGAAGCTCGCGGCGCTCTTCGCGGAAAGCGCGCCGGGCGAGCTGTCGCTCATCGCCGAGCTGTTGTCATTGCCGACGACGCAAATCGCGCAGCGAGCTCGAACTGACGCCGCAACGCCGCAAGGAGATGACCTTCGAGGCGCTGCTCGGCGCCCTCGAACGTCTCAGCCGGCGCGAGCCGGTGCTGATGCTGTTCGAGGATCTGCATTGGATGGATCCGACCTCGCGCGAATTGCTCGATCGCACGATCGCCCGGGTCGAGCATCTGCCGGTGCTGCTGGTCGCCACCTTCCGCCCCGAGTTCGTCCCGCCCTGGACCGGCCAGCCGCACGTCACGATGCTGGCGCTCAACCGGCTGGGCCGGCGCGACGGCGCTCTGCTCGTCGAACAACTGGTCGGCAATGCCGGGCTGCCGGCCGATCTGATCGCGGAGATCGTCGAGCGCACCGACGGCGTGCCGCTGTTTTTGGAAGAGGTGACCAAGGTCGTCATCGAGACCGCCGGCGGATCGGATGCCGCGGCGCGCGGCACGCTCGCGATGATACCCGGGGCGCGGCTCGCCGTTCCCGCGACATTGCAGGCCTCGCTGATGGCGCGGCTCGACCGGCTCGGTCCCGGGCCCAAGGAAATCGCCCAGATCGGCGCCGCGATCGGCCGCGAATTTTCCTACGAGCTGCTGGCGGCCGTCACGCCGCGCGGCGCGGCGGAGACGCAGGCGGCGCTCGGCCGGCTCGTCGCGGCCGGCTTGGTGTTCCAGCGCGGCATTCCGCCTTCAGCGGAATACCAGTTCAAGCACGCCCTGGTGCAGGACACCGCCTACGGCACCCTCTTGCGCGGTCCGCGCCAGGCGTTGCACGGGCGGATCGCGGCGGCGATCGGCGAGTGCTCCCCCGGTACCGCTGAACGCCAGCCCGAGCTGCTGGCGCACCATCTCGCCGAGGCCGGCCAGCCGGAACGCGCCGCTTGCTATTGGCTCGATGCTGGAAGGCGCGCCGCCGCGCGCTCGGCCAACATCGAGGCGGTCGCACATCTGCAGCGCGGCATCGAGGCGCTGGCGCAGCTCGCGGAAACGCCGGAGCGCATCCGCTTAGAGCTGGCGTTGCAATTGGCGCGCGGCCCGGCGGTGATGTCGATACGCGGGTTCGGCGCTCCGGATGCCGAGGCCGCATATCGGCGTGCGCGTGAATTGGCCGAGCTTTGCGGCGACAACCGCGCGCTGTTCGCCGCCATCTGGGGCGAGTGGCTGGTCACCGGACAAACCGCGGGCGGCGGCCACCGCGAGGACCTTGTTGACGAGCTGTTTCGCGTAGCCGAACCGCTGGGCGATCCCGGGCTTCGCATGCAGGCGCATCACGCTGCCTGGGCAACCTTGATCTTCCAGGGCGATCTCCTCCGGGGCAACGAGCATGTCCGACAAGGCCTCAACTTGTACGACCGCAACGAGCACGGAACGCATGCCCTGCTCTTCGGCGGGCATGATCCGGCGGTGTGCGGGACTGGCCAGGCGGCGATGGCGCTATGGATGCTGGGCTACCCGGATCAGGCGGTTGCGAGCGCCGGGCGCGCGATCGACTTCGCCAAGGATGTGGCGCACCTGCCGAGTCTCGGACATGCGCTGTGGTTCGAGGGCGCTGTCCATATCATGCGGCGGGATGTGCCCGCGGCTCTCGCCACCGGCGAAAGGCTGATCGCGCTCGGGCGCGAGCATCGCCTGGCGCAATACGAAGCCGTCGGAACCAACATGCGGGCCTGGGCGCGGCTGGGCGAGCGCGACGCCGGTGCTGCCGAGCTTCGGGATGCGATCCACGCCTACAAGATGATTGCCACCGTCATGTTCGGCTTCTTCATCGTGACCTTGGCCGAGACCGAATTGCGGTCTGGTTTGATCGACCGCGCGAGAACGACGCTCGATGAAGCCGACGCCGCGATCCAGCACAAGGCCGAGTTCACTTGGATGTCCGACATCGTGCGGGTCCGCGGCGATCTGCAATCGGCGGTGGCCGACCTGCGCGGCGCAGAGCAACTCTATAATCGGGCGCTGGTCCTCGCGCGCGAGCAGGAGGCCCGGTCGCTCGAACTGCGCGCCGCGGTGAGCTTGGCCCGGCTGTGGCGGGAGCAGGGCCGGACAAAAGAGGCGCGCGAGTTGCTGGCACCGCTCTACGGCTGGTTCACCGAGGGGTTCGACACTCCCGATCTCGTGGAGGCCAAGGCGCTGCTCGACGCGCTGTCATAGCCGCGGCGCCGCCGCGCGGCGCAGCCGGTCGTTGATCGCGCGGCCGAGGCCCACATCCGGGATCGGCATCACCGCGATCCCGGTGAACTCCGGCCGGTCGAGCCGGCGCAGCATCGCGAACAGATTGGCCGCCGCCTCGGCGAGATCGCCCGATCGCGACAGAAACAGCACCTCGGCGAAGCCGGGCGGCGCCTCGGGACCGAAGGCGAGCAAGGCCTCGCCCGGCCGGGCGTCCACCGCATCGAGGCGCAGCGGCAGCGCCGGCGCGTAATGGCTCGGCAGCCGCCCGGGGGCGCGCGGGGCGTCCTCGCCCGCCGCCGCCGTCTCGATAGGCCCGAAAATTTCGCGAGAGCTGTTCGAGCGTGACGCCGCCGGGGCGGAGCAGCGCCGGCACCGCGCCGGTCAGATCGAGCACGGTCGAACTCGACCCCGACCGGGCACGGCGCCGGCATCGAGGATCAGCGCGACGCGGTCGCCCAGCTCGGCGGCGACATGCGCGGCGGTGGTCGGGCTGACCCGGCCGGAACGGTTGGCCGAGGGCGCCGCGATCGGCCGCCCGGCGGCGCGCAGCAGCGCCTGCGCGACAGGGTGCGCCGGGGCGCGCAGTGCGACCGTGTCGAGCCCGGCGCTCGCCAGCAGCGACAGGCCGCACTCGGCGCGGCGCGGCAAGACCAGGCTGAGCGGCCCCGGCCAGAAGCGGTGCGCGGCGAGGCGCGCGCGCTCGTCGAAGACCGCGAGCGCCTCGGCCTCGGCGAGGCCCGGCACATGCACGATCAGCGGGTTGAAGCGCGGCCGGCCCTTCGCCGCAAAGATCCGCGCGACCGCGGGCTCGTTCGTGGCATCGCCGCCGAGCCCGTACACGGTCTCGGTCGGGAACGCGACCAGCTCGCCGGCGCATATGAGCTGCGCCGCGCGCTCGATCGCCTGCTTCGGTTGCGGATACGAGATTTGCCGGCACGGCGTCGAATTAGAGCGGATTTCGATCAGGTTGATCCGTCGGTGCCGGCCCCTCACCCCAACCCTCTCCCCGTGTACACGGGGAGAGGGAGGGACCCGCGCGAAGCGTGGGAGGGTGAGGGGCAGGCACGGTGCGAGCAGACATGACCGAAAATTGCCCTACCGTCCCCTGACCCGCGGCATGATCAGCGTCGGCCACGGGTCGGGCATCTCGCCGACCGGCACCTCGATCAGCGAGGGGCCGCGCCGCTTCAACGCCGCTGCCAGCTCGCGGCGCAGCGCGTCGGGGCTCTGCGCCCGCACCCCGGCGATGCCGTAGCTGTCGGCCATCTTCGGGAAATTCGGGTTGAAGAGATCGACCGCGATCAGCTTGTTGCCGTAATCGTTCTTCTGCATGCGCCGGACATTGCCGTAGGCGCCGTCGGCAAAGACGATCGCGACGACATCGATGCCGTGCAAGGCAGCGGTCGCCAGCTCCTGCACGTTGTACATGAAGCCGCCATCGCCCGAGATCGAGACGACCGGCAGGTCGGGGCATGCCACCTTGGCGCCGAGCGCGGTCGCATAGCTGAAGCCGAGCGTCCCCTGATAGCCGCTGTGGATGTAGGTGCGCGGCAGATAGACCGGGAAAGCGAGGCGGCCGACATAGCCGACCTGCGTCAGATCCTCGACATAGATGCCCTCGTCGGGCAATTCGGCGCGGATCGCCGCGAGGTATTCGCATTGCGGCCCGAGCGTGTCCTCCAGCCGCGCCATCGTCTTGGCCTTCAGCGCATCGAGCTCGGCGCGGCGCGAGGCGCGCTCGCCCGCCGGAAGCGCCGCATTGAGCGCGGCGAGCGCGTCCTTGGCGTCGGCGACGATGCCGATCGTCGGCCGCGCGATGCGGGTGATCTCGACGGGGTCGAGGTCGATGCGGATGACCTTGATGTCGCTGTCGAGGCCCCAGCGCGTCTGCGGCTGGTTGAAGCGGGTGCCGACCGCCAGCACGACATCGGTCGCGCGCCATAGATCATGCCCGGCGAGCAGGTTCTGCGCCAGATAATGGCGGTCGCTGAGGATGCCCTTGCCGCCGGTATAGGTCACCACCGGCGCCTCTAGCCGTTCGGCCAGGGCGAGGACTTCGGCGCTCGCGTGCGGCGGCGCCGCTGCCGACATAGATCATCGGCTGCTTGGCGCCGGCCAGCAGCTCGGCGGCCTGGCCGATCAGCTCGGGATCGGGCAGCGGCGCCGGCGGCGGCGCCTCCACCGCGGGCAGGTCGACCGCGCTTTCGAGCGCCATGATGTCGAGCGGCATTTCGAGCGCGACCGGGCGCGGCCTGCCGTCGCCGAGCTGGCGGAAGGCCTCGTTGACCAGCTTGCCGGTCTCGCTCGGGTGGTTGATCCGCGAGGCCCATTTGGTCAGCCCCTTAAGGATCGAAAGCTGATCTGGGATCTCATGCAAGAGGCCGAAGCCGCGGCCGATCAGGTTGGACGGGATCTGGCCCGATATGCACAGGACCGGCGCGTTGGTCGCATAGGCAGTGGCGAGCGCCGCCGTGGTGTTTAAGAGGCCCGGTCCCGGCACCACCGCGTAGGCGCCCACCTTGCCGCTCGCCCTGGTATAGCCGAACGCCATATAGGCGGCGGCCTGCTCGTGACGGGGATGGATCACCCGGATCCTGTCGCCGGCATCGTAGAGCGCGACGAACAGCGCATCGTTCTGCACGCCGGGCAGCGCGAACAGCGTGTCGACCCCGTGTCGGCACAGCATCTCGACCAACGCCCCGCCGCCCGTCATCCGCGTCATCGCACCCTCCTCATCTAGCGCCTATCCGCCGCCAGCCGATCCATCCAGGCAAGGAGCACGCCCGACACGACGAAGGCCAGCAGCATCGCGATCTCCAAGAGCACGCCCGATTTGTGCGTCGCATCGATGTCGAGGAAGTTTTCCAAAAGATCGATCGCCGCAATGGCGCTGATCGACGCGAATGCCCTCAGCTTGAGCGCGGCGAAATCGACGATGCCCGCCGGTTCCGACCCGTCTTCATCCGGTACCCGGCGAGGACGGCAGGAATATCTCGACGCCGGCGCCGATGATCATCACCACGAGATTGGCCACCAATACAAGGTCCACGAGCTTGAGCACGGCGAGAATGACCTCGGGGCCGCCCATCGCGGTGAAGCCGAGCACGGCGTGCGCCAATTCGCGGAAGAACTGCGCCAGCACGATCAGGAGCGCGGCCAGCAATCCAAGGCAGAACGGCGCCATTCCCCAACGGCTGGCGAGCAGAAATGTCCGGAGAATTGTGTTGAACCGCGGGTGCATAGCTGCCCTTATCGGCCGCGCCGCGGGCTGTCAATCGACGAGGCATGCCGATGATCGAAGAGACCCTTGACATCGCGACGAAGGACGGCGCGATGGAGACCTTCATCTGCCATCCCGAGCGCGGCGGCCCGTTCCCGGCCGTCATGCTGCTGATGGACGCGCACGGCGTCCGCGAGGAATTGCGCGACATGGCGCGCCGGCTCGGCACGGTCGGCTATTACGTCCTGCTGCCCAACCTCTATTACCGCGCCGGGCGCGACACGATCTACGGCCCCGACCGTGCGCGAGCCGGGCAGCGCCGAGCATTCGCGGATGCGCGCGGTGCGCACCAGGATGACGATCCCGCCGGTCATGGAGGATGTCGCGGCGATGCTGGCGTTTATCGACGAGCAGGACGCCGTGACGCACGGACCGGTCGGCGCGCATGGCTATTGCATGAGCGGGCCCTATGCGCTCGCCGCCGCGGCCCGCTACTCGCACCGGATCACCGCCGCCGCCTCGTTCTACGGCACTTGGCTGATCAACGACGCCGAGGAAAGCCCGCACCTGAACCTCGGCAAGGTCAGGGGCGAGCTCTATATCGCCTGCGCCGAGCATGACGCGCTCGCGCCGCTGCCGATGGTCGAGGAGCTGCGCGGCCTGTTCCAGCGCGCCGGCACCGAAGGCGAGATCGAGCTGTATCCCGGCGTCCATCACGGCTTCGCCTTCCCCGAGGGCCGGGTCTATGACAAGCCGGCGGCCGAGCGGCATTGGGAGCGGCTGATCGCGCTCTATCGCCGCCGTTTGGGATAGGGCAAGACGGCGGCCGATGCGGCGGCGCGAATTCATCGGTTTGACCGGCGGCGCGGCGGCGCTCTGGCCGCTGGCGGTCCGCGCGCAGCAGGCCATGCGCAAACTCGGCGTGCTGCTGATCGGTGCCGAAAACGATCCTATCAGGCAGCGGGAACTCGCGGCGTTCCAGGTGAGAACTGCGCGATCTCGGCTGGCAGGATGGCAAGAATATCCAAATCATCTATCGCTGGGCCGCCGGCCAATCGGATCTCGTCCACACCTACGCCCAGGAACTGGTTGCGCAAGCGCCGGATGTCATCCTGGCCAACGGCTCGCCCGTGCGTCGCAGCCCTGAAGCCGCTGACGAGCTCGATCCCAATCGTCGCTGCGGCGGTGATGGACCCGGTCGGCCTCGGCTTCGTCGCCAGCCTGTCGCACCCCGGCGGCAACATCACCGGCTTCACCTTCGTCGATCCGGAACTGATCGGCAAATGGACATCGCTGATGAAGGAGGCGGTGCCGGGCGCTTGATCGAGCGGCGCTGCTGTACGATCCGAAGATCAACCCGTTGTACCCCCATTTCCTGCAGGAAGCTCGGCCGCTACGCCGCAATTCGGTGGCGCTGGAAGTCGTCTCCGGCGCTGATCGAAACGGTCGAGGACCTGCAAACGCAGAATTCGAGCCGCTGGCCGACACCCCGGCAGCGAGCCTGATGATCGGGCCCGATGCGTTCGTGTTCCGACTATCTGCATGAGGTCGCGGAGCTTGCCGCGGCAAACCGGCTGCCGGGCATCTCGGTGTACCGGAAATTCGCCGACGAGGGCGGGCTGATGTCGTACGGCCCCGAGCGGCGGACATCTTCCGCCGCTCGGCGGAATACGTCGATCGCATCCTCAAGGGGGCAAAGCCGGCCGAGCTGCCGGTGCAGCAGCCGACCAAGTTCGAATTCGTCGTCAACCAGAAGGCCGCCGCCGCGCTCGGCCTCACCCTGTCGCCGACGCTGCTCTCGCTCGCCGACGAGGTGATCGAGTAGCCGCTACCGCCTATCGCGTCCGTTTGTACTCGTAATCCTCGCGCTCGCCGTCGCCCTGGCGCAGCCCCGCCGGCAGCGGCGGCCGCTCTCGCTGCAATTTGGCGTGCGCGTCGAGGTCGGCCTGGCTCTTCCAGCGTTCGAGGAGCACCAGCCGATCGGGGTTCAGCGCGCTCTGGAAGACCTCGAACTGCTCGCAGCCCTGGTCTTTCCTCGATATCTCGCAGCGCCCCTTCATGGCCTCGGCCAACTGGGCGCCTTTGCCTGGAGCGGCGGCAATCGAAACGACGAGCCGGACCGACATATCTGTTCTCCTTGCGGGTCGCGAAGTGTTGAGGGTAGCACAGGGTGGCGTCAGACTGGCAACCCGGTGTAGCTCTGGAGCGTTAGGCGCTTTGACGAGGCGGTTCGGGATCATGATTTGGGCGCGCTGCATTTTGGTCCTCGCGTACCTGCTGGCGATGGCCGCCGGTGCGGCGGCGCAGCCGGAGGGCGCGATCGAGCCGCTCGATCACGCGATCTGCCGGCTGATCGAGAGTTCCGCCCGCGCCAACCGGCTGCCGGTCGCGTTCTTCACCCGGATCATCTGGCGCGAGAGCGGCTTTCGCGCCGGCGCGCTCAGCCCGGCCGGCGCCGAAGGCATCGCGCAATTCATGCCGCAGACCGCGCAGGAACGCCGTCTGGCCGACCCGTTCGACCCGGAACAGGCGATCCCCAAAGCCGCCAGCCTGCTCGCCGAGCTGCGGCGACAGTTCGGCAGCCTGGCGGTTGCCGCGGCGGCGTACAACGCCGGACCGGCTCGGGTGGCGGGCTGGCTGAACGGGGTGGCCGAATTGCCGGCGGAGACGCGGGCCTATGTCCGCTTTGTGAAGGAGAGCAGCATCGAGGAGTGGACCGCTTCGGGCGATGGCGCTCTCTTGGCCCGCGCCGCAGCCGAGCGGGTTGAGGGGCAATCCTGCCTCGCGGTGACCGCCGAGCTGCGCCGCGATCGTGGCGAGGATTTTGGCAGCGCGCCGCGGGCGCCGTGGGGGGTGCAGCTCGCCGGCAATTTTTCGAAGGCGCGGGCGCTCGCCACCTTTGAGTGGGCGCGGCGGCGTTATGCCGCGATCCTCGGCGATGTGCGTCCGATGATCATCGGACGAGTGCTGCGCAGCCGCGGCACGCGACCGTTTTATCAGATCCGGCTGCCCTCCGACTCGCGCGGGGCCGCTGCGGCGCTCTGCGCCCGGATTCAGTCGATCGGCGGCAGTTGCGTGGCGTTGCGCAGCTAAACCGGTTTATCCGAGCCGGGCGCGGTCGTGCGGCGCCGAAAAATCGAGCTCAGGCCCTAATGGCAGGATACCGTTGTTGAGGTGGCGCATGCCGCCGTAATAGCCGAGCTTGATCCGCGCGAGATCGACGGTCTCGGCCACCCCCGGCATCTGGTAGATCTCGCGCGTATAGTTCCACAGATTGGCGTAGTCGACGAGGCGCCGCCGATTGCACTTGAACAGCACATAATAGACCGTGTCGAAGCGCACCAGCGTCGGGAACAGCCGCAGATCGGCTTCGGTAAACCGGTCGCCGACCAGCCAGCGCTGCCGGCCGAGCCGGGTTTCGATCTCGTCGAGCGCGGCGAACAATTTACCAAAGCTTTCCTCGTAGGCGGCCTGGCTCTTGGCCAAGCCGCAGCGATAGACGCCATTGTTGATGTTGGCGTAGACGAAGGCGTTGATCTGGTCGATGTCGCGGCGCAACTCCGCCGGGTAGAGGTCGAGGGGCGCTGCGCCCAATGCGTCGAACTCTGAGTTCAGCATGCGGATGATCTCGGAGGATTCGTTGTTGACGATCGTCTTCGTCTTGCGGTCCCACAGCACCGGCACGGTGCAGCGGCCGGTATAATCGGGCCGCGCGGCGGTGTAGACTTGGTGCACGTGAAAGGCGCCGCCCTTCGGCTCGAGATCGTCGAAGCCGCGCGAATAGGCCCAGCCCTCGCCCTTTGGCAGGTCGGATTCGAGCAGCGGAATCGAGCCCTCGAGCCCTTTCAGCTTGCGCATCAAGACGGTGCGGTGCGCCCACGGGCAGGACGGCGCGGTGACCAGCTGATAGCGTCCGGCTTCGGCCTTGAAGCCGGACGAGCCGTCGCGCGTTACCCGGTCGCGAAAGATCGAATCCGGGCGCACAAAGCGGCCGGCGCCATCGGCCGGCAGCGGGTCGTCGTCGAACCAGGTGCCGTTGACCAGCATGCCCATCGCAGCTCTCCCCATCGCCGATGCAACACAGCATACTTCTCCGGTGATCTCAGAGGAGTGCGAAGATGCAATGCGCGGGCAAGGTCGTTCTGGTGACCGGGGCGCAGCAGGGGATCGGGCGCGCGATGGCGCTCGACTTCGCCGCGGCGGGGGCCGATGTCGCGATCAACTGGCTCGATGATAAAGGGGCCGCAATCCGGGTCGCCGATGGGGTCAGGGCCGCGGGGCGCCGCGCGCTCCTGGTCCAGGCCGATGTCGCGCGGCTCGCTGCCGTCACGGCGATGGTCGCGGCGGTCGAAGAGGGGCTCGGGCCGGTCGACATTCTCGTCAACAATGCCGGCGTGTTCCCGCGCGTGCCGTTTCTCGACATGGCCGAGAGCGACTGGGATTACGTGCTCGACGTCAACCTCAAGGGCTCGTGCTTCTGCGCCCAGGCCGTGGCAAGGGGGATGATTGCGGCTGGGCGCTCGGGCTCGATCATCAACCTGACCTCGGGCGCGGCCTTTCGCGGCTCGCCGAAGGGCGTGCATTACTGCGCGAGCAAGGGCGGAGTGTTGTCGATGACCCGCCAGATGGCACTGGAGTTGGCACCCTATCGGATTCGGGTCAACGCGATCGCGCCCGGCCTCACCGACACCGCGCAACCGCGCTACGGCAGCAGCGAGGATGAGATCGCCGCCGCCGGGCGCGCCCTCCCGCTCGGGCGCATCGCCGAGCCCGAGGAGATCGCCCGCGCCGCGGTGTTTCTCGCCTCCGAGGATGCCGGCTTCATCACCGGCCAATGCCTGCACGTCAATGGCGGGGGGTATTTGGCGTAAAGGCGCGGCAATGATCAAAGCGCTGTGGGGACGGCTGTTCGGCCGCGAGGTCGCCGAGGCTGCCGGCCCGGCAACCGAATACAACGGCTATCGCATCCGCCCGGCGCCGTACCGGCGGCAGGGGCAATACCAGACCTGCGGCGTCATCGAGAAGGAGATAGGCGGCGAGGTTAAGGAGCACCGCTTCATCCGCGCCGAGCTGCACCCAAGCCGCGAGGACGCGATCGCGTTCTCGATCGCCAAGGCCCGACAGATCATCGACGAGCAGGGCGAACGGCTGTTCGCTTGATCACGCACCGTCATGTCGCCGCGTCGTAGGCGAGGACGCCGCGCACCGTGCTGCCCTCTCCTGGCACCCTCGCGCCGAGGCTCAGCTGCCATTTGCCGGCCATGCCGGTCTCGATCAGGAAGCGATAAACCTCGGGCTGATCGGAACGGAGCGGGGTGACCTTGCCGGTCATCTCGGGCATGCCGTCCGGGCCCATATCGGTCTTGGCTTCGAGGATGACGGCGCCCGCGACCGGCTTTTTGTCCGCCGCATGCACAAGACGAACCGCGAGCATCGTTTTGCCCGGCCCGGCCGCCTGCACCGCGGCCACCTCGAAGCGATAGCCGCTCCGGGCTGCGAGGGTGCCGGTCTGCGCCGCCGTTACGAACAGCAACGCACCCCACGCAACGACACCAATGCCGGCGATCCGCGCGACCCAAAAGCCCAGCGGGACGGTTTTTTCCAACAGAACGAAAACCGCCAGCCCGGCGATCCAGAACAGGTTCATGACGCCGCCGAAGAACAGGAGGCCCATCAGGAACCAGCAGCACCCCAGGCAAAACGTGCCGTGCTCGAGCCCCATGCGAAAGGCGCCAAGCCGGCCGGGCCGCCAGCCCTGGATCAGAAAGCCCATCGGCGAGCGGCAGTGGCGCAGGCAGATGGTCTTGACCGGGGTCAATTGCCACACGCCGGCGGCGATGAGGATCGCGCCGCCGAGCCAATAGCTCGTCGTCGTCATCATCGGCGATAAGAGGCCGAGCCGCTCCAATGCCCATTGCAGCAGGGTGGCGAGCACGCTGAAGGCGCCCCAGGCCGCGAGGTAACCGGCGGCGAAGATCCCGGTCGGCACAAAGGGGCGCGCCCGGGCTCTCTCCGTGCGGTTGACGCGCGCGAACAGCAGCAGCATCGGCGCCGCGCTCGGCAGCATCATCGCCGCCATCATCACCCACCACATCAGCGAACATCAGGCCGGCATATGCCGGGGTCCATACCGCCGGCGCCATCACCATGCCCGCCATGCCGGACATTCCGCCGGTCATCGCCACCGCGTTCATCCCGGTGCCGGCGCCGAGCAAGATATAAATCCAGGAGAGTGCGATGATGACGATGAGTGCGGCAATGACGGCCAGCCGGTCGCGCCGCAACACCGCTTCGAGGACGGTCGTATTAGTGGCGGTCATTTGCCCCGTCCCGATACGCGCGCCGCCACAGCTTCTCCTCAGGGGCGGCCGAACTTCTGCTTATATTCGGCGTAGGAATGGAGCAGTCCGTTCTGGTTCCAGGCGATATGGGCCAACGAGCTGTGCCGCCCCTTCAAGTCGAATTTGATCGCGCCGATCCCTTTGGCGAAACCGGAGGCGTTTTCCGCCTCGTGGAATACCCAGCCCTGGGGCAGCACGGAAATCATCCGGTGCTCCTGATCGGTGACGGGGTTGCGGATCGGCTCGCTATGCGCCCGCACCACATCGGCTATTTCGACCTTCGCGCGCCGTCTATCGAGGTCCCAGTCGAAGTCGATCTTGGCGAACAGCGGGTCCTTGATCGTCTCGATGATGACGGAGAAGATTTGAAACATCGTGCCGACCGGCTGGTCCTGGCCGGAGAGGATGTAGAACAGCTCATTGCGTTGGGCATCGTTGGCGCGTTCGTCGAGAATTGGCTGGAACACACCCTGGCCGTGGTGGATTGCCCGCGGGAAATAGAAGGTGCCGACGATCGCCAAATCATCGAGCCGCACATTCTCGCAATACCCCCGGTCGATCTTGAATGCGACCAGGCCGGTGCAGAACCCGTAGGTGGGGTCGGCCATCGACTCGCACGGACACCCCTGATCGCAACTGCAATACTCGACGTACTTGCCTTCGATCTGCCAGTTCTTGCCGGCCATCGATGCCTCCTTCGTTGGGTGCCCGCGGACGCGCGCTGCGAGCGGCTAGTTCGACCAGTTGATCGGCGCGTAATGGCCGTTCTTGCCGGAATTGTCCCAGCGCATGCCGTGATCGGCAAAGGTGCTGCCGCTGCGGCCGACCGCCAGCGCGAGCTTGTCCGGCGCAATCGGATGGCCGATCGCCGCCCACGCTTCGCCGCTTGGGTGCATGGTCGGCAGCGGCTCGACCGCCATCTGCAGGATGCCGGGGATTTGCGCCGAGCGGGTCTTGCCGCTGATGGCGTAGGTGATCGCCACCTTTTTCGCGCCGAGATGATTGCCGACCAGCGGCGCAAAGGCCGCCATCGGGCCGCCCTCGCCGCCGCCGAAGATCGCGCCGAGCGCCGCGGTCTGCGGGTCGTCGGCGCGCTCGTCGATATAGGCGGCGATGGTCCAGTTGCCCTCGCCCATCGGGCCCGGCGTATGGACGATCACGGCGACGTTGAGCCCGTCGAGGGCGACATTGTCATAGCCGCCCCGATCGATATGGAAGAGGAGCGCCACGTCGCACACCCCCTGGGTCGGCCGCGCGGTCAAGGGCGCGCTCGGCGAGACCAGGCACGGGCACACCACGTTGCAGTTGCAGTTCTCGAAATAATCGCCGGACAGCTGCCACTTTGCCATTTTCGCCTCCCCGATGACCGCGGGACCGATGTTAGCCGCGGCCGGCACCACGAACCATGCCTCTATTCCGTCATCGCGTTTTGTCGCTGCTCCGCGCGATCGCCGCCGCTGTTGCGCGCGCCCGCTTTGCGCCGTCGCGCGCCATCTCGGCGCAGAGGCCGGTATAGAGGGTCGGGTCGAGCAGGGCCGCGATCGCGTTTGCGTCGAGATGCGCGCTCACCCGCTTGTCGGCCGCGAGCAATTGGGCGAACGGCTTATTCTCGACAAAGGCGGCCTGCGCGGCGTCGTAGACGACGTCATGCGCGTGCTGCCGGCCGATCTTCTTGCCGAGATCGAGCA
This sequence comes from uncultured Alphaproteobacteria bacterium, assembly GCA_963842175.1. Lineage (GTDB taxonomy): Bacteria > Pseudomonadota > Alphaproteobacteria > ATCC43930 > CGMCC-115725 > DATARH01. Next base: position 1,180,293 of record CAWJFM010000023.1, on the reverse strand, counting down.
TCACCGCCTCGGCCATGATGAGGCCGCCGCCGAGATCGAGATTGGCGCGCATGCGTTTGGGATCGAGGCGCAAACCCTGGAACACCTGGACGAGGCGAGCCAGCATGTCGCCGGTGGCGATCGCGGCGCGGGCGTCGACCGAGTGCATCATCAATTCCGAGGTGCGGTCGGCCTCGTGCTCGATCATCATCGCTTCGAGCGCGATCGGCACGGTGCTGCGCACCTCGGCCGCGGCGGCGATGATTTCCTGGCAGAGCTTGGGGTTGCGCTTTTGCGGCATCGTCGAGCTGCCGACCGTGCCGGGCGGCACCGGCTCCTCGACCTCGCCGAACTCGGTCTTCATCAAGGTATAGATCTCGCGGCCGATCTTGCCGCAGGTCGCGGCGAGCAGCCCGAAGAGGCAGGTGTTCTCGGCGAGGTGGTCGCCGATCGTGCGCGCCGGCACGGTCATCGAGCCGAAGCCGAGCCGGCGGGCGATCCCTTCTTGCACCCGAGGGCCGTCGGCGCCGAGCGAGGCATAGGTGCCGGCGCCGCCGCCGAGCATCGCGACAAAGATCCGCGGCGCCGCCTGCTGCAGGCGCTCGGTATGGCGGATCAGCTCGTCGATCCACACCGCCGCCTTGAAGCCGAAGGTCGCCGGCAGCGCGTGCTGGCCATGCGTGCGCCCGGCGATCGGCATGTCGGCGCCCGTCTCGGCGAGGTCGGCAGCGGCGCATGAGCGCGTCGCCGATCAGCTTGAGAAAGATGCGGTGCGCCTCGCGCATCACCAGGAGGTCGCCGGTCTGGACGATGTTCTGCGTCGTCGCGCCCCAATGCACCCAGCCGCCATGCTCCTCGCCGACGACCCGGGAGAGTTCCCATACCAGCGGCACGATCGTGTGGCCGGTGCGGGCAAAACCCTCGTCGATGCGCGCGCGGTCCAACAGCTCGTAATGCGCGGCGCGGGTGATCGCCGGGGCCGCGGCGGCCGGGATGATGCCGAGCTCGGCCTGAGCCTCGGCCAGCGCCGCCTCGACATCGAGCCAGGCCTGCCAGCGGTTTTCCTGGCGAAACAGCGCGCGGATGCCGGGGTCCGACACCCGGGCCGCGGTCGGCAACTGGTCGCTCATGACGCTTTCTCCATCAGCTCGCCGCCGAGCATCTCGCGGATGTCGGGCAGGTGCTCGCGGCCCCAGAACAATTCGCCGTCGACGATAAAGCTCGGCACCCCGAAGACGCCCTTTTCCTCGGCCGCGCGGGAGATGCGGTCGACCTCGCGCGGTCCATCGCCGGCGAGATAGTCGGCAAGCCCCGCGGTATCCGCCCCGGCTTCATCGAGCACCGCCGCGATGACGGCCGGGTCCTCGATGTCGAGCTCGCGCTTCCAGAAGCGCGCGAAGGTGATGTCGTGATAATGCCGCAGCACCTTGTCGCCCTGCCGTTTGGCGAACAAGAGGCCGGCGGCGGCCAGCGTCGAATCCCAGATCTTCTGCGGGCCGCGGATTGTGAGGCCGCGCTTCGTCGCCTGGCGGCGGCAATCCATGTAGGAATATTTGACGCGCCGCCACTGATGGGCGTTGCGGTTCTCCTCGATGACCCGGCCCTTGTCGTCGAGCCGGGCCGAGCCGAGAAAGCTCGCGATGTCGAGCACGTAGGGCAGCCAATCGACCTGCACCGCGAAATCGCGCGCGAGATCGTAGACCAGGTCCTTCGCCAGATAGGCATAGGGGCTCTTGTAATCGGTGTAGACCGTGACGGTGCGCCTCCCGGGCATGCCGCTATCCCTTTCTCGGGTCTGGTGCACAGCCAAGCACCGCAGAGCGGCGCCCGCAAGAGCGGCGAGCGCACAGTGCGGAGCCGCTCACACCTGGTGTAAGAATAGACCTTGATCCGCGCGGGCGGCAGCGCAATGCGGCGGCACCTTGGCGGCGGTGCCGCCCGACAGGCGAGGGATTGGCCCCCTTGACGAGAACCTACCGTGAACTCACATCCTTGATCCTGATCCCTTTCCCTCTCGCGCGCGGCCGGGGATGCGCGCTTCGCGGTCTGTTGTAAAAATGTCGCTGTTTGTTGCGGAAATGTCGCTGTTCGCTCGCTGTTATCCCGCTGTTATTGCCGCTGTTATTGTGCTGTTAAACACCCGCGAAATGGCAGATTTTCTCGCTTTTTCAGGTGCATAGAGGTTTGCATGGAAATTCGGAATAATCGGCGCGGCCGCCGCGCGCCATCGACGACGCCGGCGATCAGCGCGGTAGCGGCGTTGGTTAAGTTCCGCCAGCCTTCAGGGCGGGGGCCGTCTTGCTGATCTCCTGCAGATGCCGGCAACCCTGAAGCGCGTCCGGGCGAGGTGCTGGCCGGCGCTGGCGCGCCGGGGTAGGATGCCGGGCGAGCAGAATAGAGGAAAGCGCGATGAACGATTTGTCCCCCGTGGCGCGGCCGCTGCCGGCGACCGCAACGCCGATCACCCCAGCCAAATTCGCGCATTTCGTGCTGCGCACCGGGCAGATCGACCGCATGGCCGAGTGGTACCAGACCGTGCTCGGCGCGCGGCTCGTGTTCCGCGACGAGCATCTGTGCTTCTTGAGCTACGACGACGAGCATCACCGGCTCGCGCTGATCCAGATCCCCGGCCTCGCGCCGCGCGACCCCGAAGCGGCCGGGACCGACCATGTCGCCTATTCCTACCGCGATCTCGGCGAGCTGTTGGCGACCTATCGCCGGCTCAAGGGTCACGGCATCCTGCCGAACTGGCCGATCAATCACGGCGTGACGACCTCGATCTACTACCGCGACCCGGACAACAACCGGGTCGAGCTGCAGATCGACAATTTCGCCACGCCAGCCGAGCTGCAGGGTTATTTCCAGAGTGCGGCCTTCGCCGCCAATCCGGTCGGCGTCACCTATGACCCGGACCAGCTCTGCCGCGATTACGAGGCCGGCACGCCGATCGCCGATCTGTTGCGTATCCCGCCCTTGCCCCCCGGCAAGACACCCTGGGACATGCTCAGCCAGAACTAGGACGACGCGAAAGGGATCAATCCCGGTATTATCGAGCAAACGGCACGTGTCGCCTGCTCGATAATACCGCGGTTTCGAGGAAACTAAGGTATCTGTGGCGAACAAGCTCAGCCGGGGCACCTCCCGGCAACATTCTTCGTTGCCGTGATGCGGGCAATTGGCCGGAAAAATGTGAACCTCGGAGACGTATAGGGCAAAATGCTCGCGGCCATCCGAACCGCAATTGTTGCGGCGGTCTTAAACTTGTGCCGCCGCCTACAACAGCGGGCAGATCAGCCTGAGAATAAAAGGAACGCCGGCGCCAGTAACGCAGATGCCGCCCACGACCATTACGAGCCAGAAACCGATGTGCTTCACGCAGAACAAGCCGCGATCCGTGCCACGTTGCGAAAAGTAGCCGCCCGTGAGGAACAGCACCAAACCACCGAGGAAAATTTCTGGGCGCGCCAAATTCGGGCCGCGCATAGCCTGAATTGGATCACAGCCATAGGGGCAGGTTTTGCGTTTATCGGCTCTCTTGGAATTATCGCTTCGTTCATTATCGCCAAAATCGCTGTCGATGACGCGCGCGACGCGTTGCGTCTGACTCAACGGCCATGGGTCTCGGCTGAGACCCTTGAAATTGTAAACACGCCCACAGTCAGCAGTATCTCTTCCTCTCAATTCGAGTTTTCTGTCGGCGCCATCTTGAAAAACACAGGAAGTTCCATTGCGATAAAGGGTTTTACGATCATTCACGGCTATACAGGCACCGGACACGGAACAATGCCCGATTTGGCTATACATTGGAATGATTCCTGCGACGAAGCGAGCAAGCAATTCAACACGCGACCCGCGGATTACCCCAGACCGCAAGGTTTCATAATTGCGCCGGGCAGCATAATCACAGACATCAATAATACGAGTGTGCACAATATTTCGGAGGATAACGCCAAAAATTGGCGCTTCTTTATTCTCGGTTGTTCTATTTATACGGATGAGTTCAGCATTCTGCACCATACACAATTCTGTTTTCTCAAGAAAGAGTTCGAGCCTCGATTCCACACATCCCGAATTTCGGCATTGCAACGCATTCGAGAGCGCAGATTAGAGCAATTGATACCCATCGGGCGCGCACAGCGCGTCACTCCTGCCCGGCGCGAGACCGGGTCCGCGTAAGGTTCTGACCGTCCTTTAGATTGTCGCCGGAGAGTGCGCCGTCGCTTTCGGCGTACACGGCAACGCTACATAATACCGCTCAATCCGGCAGGTCGAAAAATTTGCACCAGCCCTGTGGCGCGATATCGCCGGCCACCACCAGGCAGGCGCGCGGCGGCCGGAACAGCGTGCAGATGCGGCAGCTCAGCCCGTTTTTCGGGACGGGCTGGTACTCCGCCTCCTGCTGCGAGGCTTTGGTCTGCGCCTGCTCCTGCGGCACCCAACGTCCCGGTGGCGACGGCTATCGCGCCCCGCAGGAGGTCGCGTCGCGATCTTCTGTCGGGCATCCGAAATCGCGCCGGCTTCAATCGAGAAAGCTGGCTGGGGCGCCTGGATTCGAACCAGGGAATGCCGGAATCAAAATCCGGTGCCTTACCTCTTGGCTACGCCCCATCACGGCGGGTTGCCACCCACAGGTAGCTCATGTCGGATGGCCCCTCAAGGGGCGTGGCGCTCGACCGGCGGCGGGGCGGTCATCAGCGCGCCGGCGGCCGACCACCATCGGGGCTCGGCGCGTGCCAGGAGGGCGCCGGCGGCTAACAGCAGAGGCGCGATCGGGAAACAGGGCAAAACAGGTCGCTCCGCTGCCGCTCATGCGGGCGAAGAGCGCTCCCGGCAATTGGGACAGACGCTGCAGCACCGCGGCGATGTCGGGGAGGAGGGTCAGCGCCGCCTCGGTCAGATCGTTGCGGCGGTCTGCCAAGACCGCGGCCAGCCCCGCGGCGTCCGGCGGCATCGCGTCGAAGCGGCCGGCGCCCGCGAAGGCGCCGCGCCTGGCCGCAAAGACAGCGGCCGTCGGCAGCGCGCGGCGCGGGTTCGCGAGGACGATGCCGGCCGGCGGCAATCCTGGGGCATCCTCGATCCGCTCGCCGATGCCGCCGACCCAGACCGGGCGGGCGGCGAGGCAGGCCGGGGTGTCCGCCCCCAGCGTCAGGGCGAGCGCCGCCACGGCGTCCCGATCGAGCGGGCGGCGCCACAGCCGGTCGAGGGCCCGCAGTGTCGCCGCCGCGTCGCTCGACCCGCCGCCGATCCCGGCAGCGGCCGGCAGCCTCTTGTCGAGACAAAGCGCGGCACCGAACGGGGCTGCCCCCGGCGCTTGCGGCCCGATCGCCGCGGCGAAGAGCCGCGCGGCGCGCAGCACCAGATTATCCTCGCCCAGCGCGGCGATGGCGTCCGCCTCCGGCCCGCCGATCGTCAGCGACAGGGTTGGTGCCGGTGCGGCGGTCACCCAATCGCCGATATCGGCGAACGCAACCAGGCTGTCGAGCAGATGATAGCCATCCGTCCGCCGCCCGACGACATGCAGATAAAGGTTGATCTTGGCCGGCGCGAAGGCGCTGACCGTCAAGCCCCCTGGCAAATCCGCTGGCACGCCCCCCGGATCCGGCTTGCCGCCGCTCAGCCGCCCTTCGGCGGCGCGGCAGGGGCCTCGAGGCCGCGGTCGAGCTTTGCCTCGATCGGTTTGACCTCGTCCTCCTCCGGCCCGAACTGCAGGGCGCGGCGCCACTGATAGCGCGCCTCGACGAGCCGGCCGGTCTGCCAGTAGGCGTCGCCCAGATGGTCGTTGATCGTCGCGTCCTCCGGCACCAGCTCGGTCGCCTTTTCGAGGTATTGCACCGCGCCGGCATAATCCCCCATCCGGTAATGCGCCCAGCCGAGGCTGTCGACGATGTAGCCGTCATCGGGCCGCAGCTCGACGGCCTTCTCGATCATCTTGAGGCCGCGGTCGAGGTTCTCGCCGCGATCGATCCAGGAATAGCCGAGATAATTGAGGACCATCGGCTGGTCGGGCTTCAGCTCGAGCGCGTGCAAAAGATCGGCTTCGGCGCGCTTCCATTGGCCGGAGCGTTCGAGCGCGACGCCGCGGTCGTAAAACAGCGTCCAGCGCTCGGGGAGGCCGGTTGCGGCGGCGCGGCGGATCGCCTCGTCATAGGCGACGACCGCTTCGCCAAACCGCTTCTTCTCGCGCAGCATGTCGCCGAGTTCGACCTGTGCCCCGATCAGCTTGGGGTCTTCCTTCGACATCGCCTTGAGCTGGGCGATCGCCTCATCGCTGTGGTCGAGCGTGTCGAGGTTGACCGCGCCGCGCAGCCGCGCCGACCAGGAATAAGGCGAGCCGGGCGGGATCTCGGCCAGCACGGCAAGGCTTTGCTCGGGCTTGTTCTGGGCGCTGAGGATGTCCGCCAACAGCAGCTGGGCGAGCGGGAATTGCGGCCGCACGGCGAGGGCGAAGCGATCGTAGACGAGCGCCAGATCGATCGTTTCGGCCTGGTTCAGAACGCTGGCCAGATCGAACAGGGCCTCGGCGAGGCCGTCGGCGGGCGACCGGATGATCGGTTGAGGTCGGCCGGAAGGCCGCGCCGCAGCCACCGACAAAGCCAGATCGCTGGCGCTGTTCTGTTGGATGAAGCGCTGGTAAAGGGCTTTCGCCTCGGCGTCCCGGCCGTGACGTTCGTCGAAATTGGCGACCGCTTCCGTCAGCCGCCAATTAAGCTGCTCGCTGTCGCCGAGCGCCTTGTCGTAATACTGCTGCGCCTTGTCCGCCTTGCCGGCGTAATCGTAGAGCAGAGCCAGCTGAAACACCTTCAATGGCTCAAATCCGTTGAATTTATCGAGGCCCTGCAGCGCGCTGTCGGCGCCGGCGAGGTCGCCCGCCGCCTTCCGCGTCCAGGCCAGCGCGAAGGGTCCGATGAAGCGGTGCAGGCCGTCTGAGGGGAGCGCGGCGGCGTGTTTCAGCGCCGCGGCCGTATCGCCGGCCTTGAGCGCTTCGACAACCAGGACGAGTTCGGCAATGGCGTCGCCGGGATCGAGCTTCAGCTCCTTCGGCGCCAGCGCGCGGGCGCGCTCGAAATGCCCGACGCACACTTCCATCAGAAAGGTCCGGCTGATCAGCTCGGGCGCGTCGGGATCGGCGGCGTTCGCCTTTTCGTAACGCGCCGCCGCGACCGTGAAATCGCGGGTCTGCTGGGCCTGCCGGCCCGAGAGGTATTCGCCAAAGAGGTGGTCGGGGACGGCTGAGGGCACCTCTTGCCGCGCCGCGGCAGGCGCCGCCGCCAGCGCCGGCGCCGCGCCGAGGCAGACCGAAAAAAGGATCGGCAGCCTCGCCCGGCCGCTCTTCCAGAACAATCGTCTCTTCAGCAAATCCACCATCGCTGCGATCCACACTCCCACTTGTCGAGATAGCGATCAATTCTCACGATCCAAGATCACGGGGTCATATGTCGGAGCGTGATCGATTGTCGTTTGAACGCAATAACGACAGAAAAATGATTCCCGAATAACAAATAAAGAGGACCGAGTTTTAGGAGCAAGAGTCTAATTTTTTTACTGAAGCCGGCAGAGGTAATTCCTCCATAAGAGATGATATTTCTGTTATTACAGTAGATGTGTACCGATTTTGCGCCACTGTCAAGCATCAGGCGAGCGATTTGCGCGATGTTGCTGCGGTATAATCCCTGGCCACGGGACGGCGGCAGAGTATGGCAATCCCAGATATAGGCGATCGGTCCGCTAAGGCGGAGCATGAGCGACTCTTCCCACGGCACGTCGCAATGCTCAGCGGCGGGACCAGAGACCCATCCCCATGAGGTGACTGCCCCGGCTGGGTCAAGATAGCCCAGACAGCGATGGCCCGCTTGCAGCCGTGACGTCGGTATACAAGACCACCCCTGCAACTGAGCGGTGGCGTTGTGCCGCAGGGCCTCCGGATACCTGATCTCGGCAAACTCACAGTCCGCGCTCGCCTCCCGCAGCACGGGTCTCGAGGTCGCGAAGAATTGCAGCGACCGATAATGAACATGGTAGCGCAACCGCCGCCAAGTGGCACGCAATATCAACCGCGTGAAGGCGCAGCATGATTGCCGCCACTTGCGGAGGCATCTACTCGACATCTCCCGGAGTCCAAACTGCAGGGTATTTTTATTCCTCATTCGAGCTGTCATCGCAACGAAATTCCCTCACCATTGGCGACCGAAATGCGGGATTGCCCGCCTGGCAAGGCCGGAACCGACAACGTTCTCCATCACGGCACATGGGTCCCGCCGTTTGTCGGCCCCATTTATCGGTCACGACCCCCTCGATGCCGGCGGTGGCCGCACCCGCGCCGCTTTACGCGGCGGGTATGCGATGGCTGCACCTCGCGACCCACAAGCAGACCCTAAGTACATCGCAGAACGCGGTAGCACGCTTGAATTCGGCGCTGCATGCGGGGAAAGCAGGGCTACATGTTTGGGTAATTGGGACCGCCGCCGCCCTCCGGTACCACCCAATCAATGTTCTGCTCCGGGTCCTTAATGTCGCAGGTTTTGCAATGGACGCAATTCTGCGCGTTGATCTGCAGCCGCTTCCCGCCGCTCGCTGCGTCATCGACGATCTCGTAGACGCCGGCCGGACAATAGCGCTGCTCGGGCGAGTCGTAGAGCCGATAATTGACCGCGATGGCTTTCGCCGGATCTCGCAAGCGCAGATGCGGCGGCTGGTCCTCCTCATGGTTGGTGTTCGAGATGAATACCGAGGACAGCCGGTCGAAGGTGATCTTGCCGTCGGGCTTGGGATAGTCGATCCGCCGCGCTTGGCTGGCCGGGATCAGCGTGGTGTAGTCGGGATGGTGGTGCAAGGTCCAGGGCGCGCGGCCGCGCAGCACATAGGTGTCGAGCGCCGAATAGAGAAGCCCGCCCCACAGCCCCAGGCGAAAGCTCGGGCGGATGTTGCGTACCCGGTAGAGCTCATCCCAGATCCAGCTCTGTTGCAGCGCTCGGCGCACCTCGGCGCCACTGTCGCCGGCGAGCCGGGCGAACACCGTCTCGGCCGCCACCATGCCGGATTTCATCGCGGTATGGCTGCCCTTGATCTTGGGCACGTTGACGAACCCGGCGGCGCACCGACGAGCGCCCCGCCGGGAAAATCGAGCTTCGGGATCGACTGTAGCCCGCCCTCGTTGAGCGCCCGCGCGCCGTAGGAGATGCGCCGCCCGCCTTCGAAGAAGGGGCGGATCGCCGGATGGGTCTTGAAGCGCTGAAACTCCTCGAACGGGCTGAGATACGGGTTCCGGTAATCGAGCCCGATGACAAAGCCGACCGCGACCTGGCGGTCTTCGAGGTGGTAGATGAACGAGCCGCCATAAGTGGCGTTGTCGAGCGGCCAGCCGATCGTGTGGATGACGAGGCCGGGCTGATGGCGCTCGGGCGCGACCTCCCACAATTCCTTGACGCCGATCGCATAGGTCTGCGGGTCCAGCCCGTCGCGCAGGCCGAAGCGCTCGACCAGTGTCTTGGTCAGCGAGCCGCGGCAGCCTTCGGCGAAGAGCGTCTCGCGCGCGACCAGCTCGACCCCCGGCGTGTAGCGCGGGGTACGCTCGCCGTCGCGGCCGATCCCCATATCGCCGGTGGCGACGCCACGCACCCTTCCATCATCGTCGTACAGCACCTCGGCCGCGGCAAATCCGGGATAGATCTCGACCCCGAGCTCCTCGGCCTGCGCCGCCAGCCAGCGGCACAGATTGCCGAGGCTGACGATGTAATTGCCGGTGTTGTGCATCTGCGGCGGGGTCGGCAGGCGCAGCGCGCGGTTTCTGGTCAGATAGAGAAACCGGTCCTCGACGGCCGGGGTGTTGAGCGGCGCGCCGCGCTCGCGCCAATCCGGGATCAGCTCATTGAGCGCGCGCGGCTCGAACACCGCGCCCGACAGGATGTGGGCGCCGACCTCGGAGCCCTTTTCGATGACGCAAACGCCGAGTTCGCTGCCCGCGACCGCGGCGAGCTGCTTCAGACGGATCGCTGCGGCGAGTCCGGCGGGCCCGGCCCCGACCACCACGACGTCGTATTCCATCCGCTCGCGCTCTGTTGACGCCTCTGGCATCCCAGGTCTCTCGCGTTTCGCGCAGCCTTTCGCCTATCCGTCATTCCCGCGCAAGCGGGAATCCAGGGCTGGCGGATCGTCGCTTGCCCCCCGGGATGCCTCCCCGGACCTGATCCGGGGATTGCGCGCGGATGACGACAAAAAAAGCGGCTGCAACTATAGAGGATTGCGGCGAAAACGGGAGGGTGCGACAGCCTTACTCGATCACCTCGTCGGCGCGCTGCAGCAGCGATTGCGGCACGGTGAGGCCGAGCGCCTTGGCGGTCTTGAGATTGATGACCAGCGAGAATTTCGTCGGATATTGCACGGGGAGGTCGGCCGGGCTGGCGCCCTTGAGGATGCGGTCGATGTAGGAGGCTGCCTGCGCATGCAGGTCGATGGCGTCGAACCAGTAGGACATCAGGCCGCCGGCTGCGGAAAACCCGGTCCCGCCGATCGAGGGTAGGCCGTGACGGGCCGCTGCGGCGACGATCGCATCGCGGTGGGTCACGGAAAAACTCTCCGGCAAATTGACCAGGCCGCCTCCCGGCTCGCGCGCCTCGGCGGCGCAAGGCGTCCTCGATCGCCCTGTCGTCGTGCACCGGAGCGAGCGTCACTGTCATCCCGATGGTCGGGCCGGCAGCCTCGATCGCGCGGTTGAACAATGGGGCGAACGGCGCGGTGTCCGGGTTGAAAATGACCGCGACCCGCGTGACGCCCGGCGCGATCTCCTTCAGCAGCTGGAGCCATTTTCCCATCAGCGGAGCGTCGGAGGTGCTGAACCCGGTGATGTTGCCGCCGGGCCGCGCGAGGGTTTGCACAAAGCCCTCACCGACCGGATCGGACACGAGCACGAAAACGATCGGTATCGTGTGCGTCTGCTGCCGCAGCGCCACGACCGCCGGCGAACCGCCGGCGAGAATTGCATCCGGCGACAGGCCGACCAGCTCCGCCGCGTATGTCTTGAAAAGCGCCGGAACACCCGCGGCAAAGCGCCGGTGGATGTGGATATTCTTGCCCTCGATCCACCCTAAACGCCCGAGCGCCTGGGTAAAGGCGGTCATGCCTGCCTTGACCAGGGGGTCATCCTCGGGCCAAGGCATCAACACGCCGACCCGGCGAACCCGCTCCGGCTGCTTGCCCAGCGCCGGCGATCGGCCAGGCGAGCGCCGCGGTGACAAGCGAGAGAAACTCGCGCCGTCTCATTCGATCACCTCGTCGCGCGCACGCTTTTCCATTCTCGTTCCCACCCCGCATCTGTACCTGATTCCGGCGAAATTCCCTGTTGCGTCACGGCTCGGAGGAACTTCCCGAACGGGCCACCAGGCAGTGTCGCAAGTCCGCATCGCCGCTAAATTTGCCACATTCGCATGGTATCATTTGTGGACAATCCGGATCGGGAGAAGCGGCGGCGCGGACATGGAATTTGCTGCAGACTTGCTGCAAACGAGCGGGCACGCTTCGCCGGCGATAGCTCGCAAACCGAGGGATTCAGCCATTTACGGTCGGCGTGTACAAGCTCCAGGCGAAATTTTGCCGCTGAATTCCTTGCAGGTTCAGCAAACGATTCAGGCGCGTGTCGACCCCGGGTTGCCGCCGCGGCAACCAAATCGAGGCAACGCGCCGATTCCGATCCGACAGATGCCGATCTCGCGGCGCGCTGCTAACCTCGCTGCATGTCGTCGCCTGATCCCCCGGCCGCCGGGCCGCGCCTCCCGGATGCCGGCGCGCTCGCCCTGCTCGAATGGCAGATCGCGATGGGCGCCGACGAGGCGATCGGCGAGACCGCGCCCGATCGGCTGTCAGCGCCGCCAGCGGCCCGGTTGCCGGCGCCGGACGCGTCGCCGCCACCCGTCCCGCCCCGGCAAGCGGGCGAGCCGGACCGCGCGCGCCCTCGGTCGTCGCACCCCCGGGCGCGCTCGCCGAATCGCTGGCCGAGGCGGCGCAATCGGCGCGCCTTCTCGCCGCCAGCGCCGAGACGATCGAGGCGCTCGGCGCGCTCGTCGCCGCCTTCGAGGGCTGCGCGTTGAAGCGCACCGCGACCAACACGGTGTTCCTCGACGGCAACCCGGCGGCGCCGGTGATGATCATCGGCGAGGCGCCGGGCGCCGAGGAAGACCGTCTCGGCCGGCCGTTTGTCGGGCGGGCCGGCCAGCTGCTCGACCGCATGCTGGCGGCGATCGGGCTCGACCGCACCGGCGTCCAGATCACCAACGTCATCTACTGGCGCCCGCCCGGCAACAGGAAGCCGACAACGGCCGAGATCGCCGCCTGCCTGCCGTTCGTGCTGCGCCATATCGCGCTGGCCCGGCCCCGCGTGCTGGTGCTGGCCGGCGGCACCGCGGCGAGCGCCCTTTTGCCGCTGAGCGAGGGGATCACCCGGCTGCGCGGCCGCTGGTTCGAGCTGGCCGTGCCCGGCCTCGACCCGCCGGTGCCGACCCTGCCGATGTTTCATCCGGCGTTTCTGCTGCGCACCCCCGAGCGCAAGCGCGAGGCCTGGCGCGACCTCCTGGCGCTCAAGGCGCGCCTCGACGCGCCGCCGGCTAGCAGAGGACCGCCACGCTCGCTATCTTTAGAGCATCGATTGAGGGAGTGAGCGATGCCAGGCCGCCTCGACGAAACCCGCCCGTTCCTGCCCGTCAACATCGCGCTGTTGACCGTGTCGGACACCCGCACGGCGGCCGACGACCGCTCCGGCGACACGCTCGCCGCGCTGGCCGAGGCGGCCGGGCACAGGATCGCCGTCCGGCGCATCGTGCGCGACGATTTCGACGCGATCGCCGGGCAGCTGCGGGCCTGGATCGCCGACCCCGAGATCGATGTCGTGATCGCGACCGGCGGCACCGGCGTCACCGGCCGCGACGTCACGCCCGGAAGCCTTCCACAGCGTCTATGAAAAGGAAGTCGCCGGGTTCGGCGAATTGTTCCGCTGGCTCAGCTTCGAGAAGATCGGCACCTCGACGATCCAGAGCCGCGCCACCGCCGGAGTGGCCGGCGGCACCTATCTGTTCGCGCTGCCGGGCTCGCCCGGCGCCTGCCGCGACGCCTGGGAGGGCATCCTCGTCCACCAGCTCGACAACCGCTTTCGCCCGTGCAATTTCGTCGAGCTGATGCCGCGCCTGCAGGAGCACCTGAAAGGGTAGAGGCCGCTCAAAACCCGCGGCGCGGGGCGAGGCGGCGGTAGGAGGCGCCGTCGTCGACATCCTCGAGGCGTCGCGGCGAAGCCGACCGAGACCCGCGGCGGCAGATTGCTCAGCGCATCGGCGAGCGCGTGCGGCCCGGACCAGCGCACCGGGCCGAACAGCGGCGGCAGGCGCGGAGAGCGGCGCGCGCCGACGAGCCAGAACCCGCCATCCTCGGCCGGCCCGAAGACGAGATCGTGATGCCCGAGGAGGCGGAACGCGTCGGCGATATGCGCGGGCGGCGAGGGCCGGGATGTCGCTGCCGACCAGCACCGCCGGGCCGGGCGGGCAGCGGGCGAGGGCGCGGCGCATGCGCGGTCCGAGATCGCCCTGCGCCCTGCGCGGCGATCGGAACGCCGCGCGGCCAGAGGCGGGCGCGGCGGCGGGCCTGGTCCGGCGTCACCGCGAGGCGCAGCCGCCAGCGCCGGTCACGGCCGAGGCGGCGCAGCAGCAATCCCAGCATCGCCCGCTCGAAGCGCAACGCCGCGGCGTCGCCGATGTCGCGCGCCAGGCGGCGCTTGCCGACGCCCCATCGCGGCGCGCGCACGAACAGCACGAGATGCCGCCGGATCATCGGTAGAGCCGCGCGATCCGCTGTGTCGGCACGCCGATGAAATAAAGCGACAGGCACAACAGGTTGCGCAGCGGCCGGCGGATATAGCCGCTCTGCCGATAGCGCCGGGCCGAGGCGTAGGCCGGCATCGCCGAGCGGCGCCAGGCGGCGGCGGCCGAGCCGGCGCGCCAGATCGACATCCTCCATCAGCGGCAACGCCGCGAACCCGCCGACCGCCTCGTAGAGCGTGCGGGCGATCAGCAGCCCCTGGTCGCCATAGGGCAGGCCGAAGACCCGGCAGCGCCACGCGACGATGCGTTCGAGCCGGCGCGCCGCCGGGCTCGCATCATCGAGGGCGAAGGCGAAATAGCCGGCGCGGCCGGCCGCACCGGAGGCCGCTGACAAAGGCTGCGACGGCCGCGTCCCAGCCCGGCGCGAGGCGGCAATCGGCATGCAGGAACAAGAGCCAATCGCCGCGAGCAGCGGCGGCGCCGGCGGCGAGCTGGGTCCCGCGCCCGCGCGGCGCGGCGACGATCCGCGCCCCGGCGGCCCGCGCGACCGCGACGGTGTCGTCCGCGGAGCCGCCATCGGCGACGATGATCTCGCCGATCATTCGGGCATCGGCGAGCGCGGCCAGCGCCGCCGGCAGCTCGTCCGCGGCGTCGAGCGTCGGGATGATGACGGATACGCTGATATGTTCTTGTATTGTTCCCATCGATCTGGCATAATGCCCGGCATGGATATGCCGGGCAGCGTCATGGCGCGCAAGGGACGCGGCGCCGCGAGCAACGAGACCGGTCGCTTCGAGAGCGAGCGGCGGGTCGCGTTCGATGACGGCTGGGGTTCGGCCGAAGGCGAGCCGGGCCGGCTCGCCACGGTTCTCAGCGTCGATGCGACGCGCACGATCATCGCGCGCAACGACTCGCCGGATATCGGCTTCGACCGCTCGATCAACCCGTATCGCGGCTGCGAGCACGGCTGCATCTATTGCTACGCGCGGCCGAGCCACGCCTATCTCGGGCTGTCGCCCGGCCTCGATTTCGAGACCCGCATCTTCTACAAGCCGCAGGCGGCGGCGCTGCTCAAGGCCGAGCTGCGCAAGAAAGGGCTACAGCTGCCGGCCGCTCGCGCTCGGCAGCAACACCGACCCCTATCAGCCGGCCGAAAAGCGGCTCGGCATCACCCGCGTCGATCCTCGAAGTGCTGCGCGATTTCCGCCACCCGGTCACGATCGTCACCAAGGGGGCGCTGATCCAGCGCGATCTCGACATTCTCGGCGAGATGGCGCGCGACAACCTCGCGGTCGTCACGGTCTCGGTGACGACGCTCGACCGCGATCTGGCGCGCCATATGGAGCCGCGCGCCGCCACGCCCGGAGCGCCGGCTCGAAACGATCGCCGCGCTCGCCGCGGCCGGCGTGCCGACCGGGGTCCTGGCGGCGCCGATGATCCCGGCGCTCAACGACAGCGAGATGGAGGAGATCCTGGCGCGGGCGCGCGCCGCCGGGGCCAGCGTCGCCGGCTACACGCTGTTGCGGCTGCCGCTCGAATTGAAGGCGCTGTTCAAGGAATGGCTCGAAGAGCATGCGCCGCAAAAGGCCGCGCATGTCCTGTCGCTGGTCGCGCAATGCCATGGCGGCCGGCTCTACGATTCGGCCTGGTCGAAACGGATGACCGGCGGCGGACCCTATGCCGAGATGCTCGCCGCGCGCTTCGACCGCGCCTGCCGCCGGCTCGGTTTCGCCCCGCGCTCGACCCATGCGCTCGACACCGGCCGCTTCCGTCCGCCGCCGCAACAGGGCGACCAGCTGGCGCTGTTCTGATAGGCGCGCAACCGCTGCGCTGGTCAATCCGGGCGCGCCTGCACTACTGTGGCGGCGGGCAAGCGGAGGCGGGCGGGGTGGCTAGCGAAAGACGGCTCAACGCACAGCAACTCGAGCGGATCTTCCTCGCCTTTGCCGAGGTCATGCGCGAACTGCCGCCCGACATCGAGGCGGGCTGGCTGGATGCGCTGGGCGAACTGCGTCTTGCCCCCGATGTCGGGAAAAAATTGCGCACCGCGCGCAGCGTGCGCGACGTGCTGCGGCAGATCCGCGAAGCCGAACGAGCTCTTTAACGCCCGTCCAGGCCGGCGACGATGCCGGCATCGTGCAGCCGGCCGATCTCGGCGTCGGCGAGGCCGAGCACCTGCGCCAGCACCACGTCGGTATGCTCGCCGAGGCGCGGCGCCGGCCGGGTCGGCTGGCGCGGCGCGGCGCCAAAGTCGAACGGCAGGCCCGGCATCGGATAATGCCCGATCCCGGGCTGCTCGATCTCGGCGAACAGCGGGTTCGCCGCCGAGCACCGCGGGTCGTTGCGAACAAGCTCGACAAAATCCTGAAACGGCCCCCATAAGACGCCGGTCCCGGCAAAGGCCGCGGCGATCTCGGCTAGCGTTTTCGTGGCGCACCAGCGCGCGATGAGCGCGGCGATCGCGTCGCGCGCCTCGTAGCGGCCGCTCTCGGTATCGAGATCGACCTCCATCATCGTGCCCACCATGGTCAATTTCTCGGCGAGCCCGGTGGCGCGGCCGAGCGCGCGCCATTGCCGCGGGGTCAGCGCGATGATCATGACCCGGCGGCCGTCGGCGGTCGCGAAGTCGCGCCCGAAGCTGCCGTAGAGATCGTTGCCGATCGCCGGCCGCGCCCGGCCGTTGATATGCACGTCGCCGATGTAGCCGAGATGCCCGACCATCGCGAGCATCACATCGCTGAGCGCGGCCATGACCTCCTGGCCCAGTGCCGGTGCGGCTGCGGTGGCGCTCGGCGGCGAGCAGTGCGGTCGCGAGATAAAGCCCGGCCGCGATGTCCCAGGCCGGCAGCACATGATTGACCGGCGCGCTCGGCGTCCCATTGGCCCCGGTCACCAGCGGGAAGCCGCTCGCGGCGTTGACCGTGTAATCGACCGCGGCGCTGCCGTCGCGGTTGCCGATGAGGCGCAAGAGGATGACGTCGTCGCGCGCGGACCTTGAGGCTCGACGTAGTCGAGCCCCGCCAGCGGCGGCAGATTGGTCAGCACGATGCCGGCGCCGGGGCCGGGGGCGGTCGCAATCGCGCGCGCCAGCTCGCGCCCCTCCGGCTTGTCGAGCGCGATGGCGACCGAGCGCTTGGCCTTGTTGAGCCCGGCCCAATAGAGACTGGCGCCGCTGTCGGTGACCGGCCAGCGCGCGTAATCGATCGCACCGCCCAAGGGATCGATGCGGATCACCTCGGCGCCAAGCTGAGCCATCGTCATGCCGCCGAGCGGCGCGGCGACAAAGGCTGAGAATTCGACGATGCGCAGGTCTGCGAGCAGCTGGTTCATTACCGCCTCTTCCCACCTCGGACCGACTCATTCAGCCGAAAGCCGGGCCGCTCGGCAACAGGCCGGCGCCGGCGATCTGCGGCAGGACAGCGCATCGTCGAACTCGATTGCTCGGCAACCGTTGAAATCGACAGTCGGTGTTTCAGCCAATGGAGCCGCGATGATCGCAAATGCCAATGGCCCTGATGCCCCCTTGTCGGATCAGCTGCATCCCTGGATCTACCGGACGATTGTCGCGCTTGCCGTGTCCTTGATCGGCTCGGTATGGGGCTTTTTCGGGCCCGGCCGCACCGGCTTTGCACTCACCGTGGTCAGCCTGTTTTTTGTCGTCGCCGTCGCGATTCCGACCATCCTGTGGCGGATTTCGCGGCACCACGCGGCTCCGCAGGCGGCGGCCGAGCCGGAGAGCTTTGTCGCCTGGCAGAGACGCGACTTGGAGATCGACCAAGGGCGCCTGAGGGGCGCGGATGCGGCGCTCCAGGCGCTGCTCCCGATCGTCGCCGTGGCGCTGAGCATGGCGGTGTTCGCGCTGGTCCTAAACCTCGATATCGGCACCTGACGCCGGCGACCGCGGCTTACGGACCGAAGACGACATCGTGCATGATGCGGCCGGGCCATAGCGTGAAAATCCCGGCGATCACCAGCGCGCCGATGAACAGACCGGTCATCGCCCGGCGGTGCCTCTCAACCTGATGGCGGCGAGCGTTGAGGACGGCAAGCGGCAGCATGATCAGCGTGAACAGCGACAGCAGGTGGATCGGGCTCCACGGTCCCCACATCCGGATCGTGTGGATGAAGAACGAGCTGAGGACCACCGCGAGCATCAGTGACGCCCAGAGCCAGCCGAACGCACGGTGCGGGATCGTCCCCTTCGGCGCGGCGAGCTGAACCGCGCCAAGCCCGAAGGCGCTCAGCGCGGCGAAAGCGTGCAATTGGATCACCGCCGGCGCGGCCAGCAGCGGAACGAGGGTCATCAGTCCTGCCGGGTCGCCGGTTCGACCGTCTCGGCCTCGATCCGGTAATAGGCGTCGAGCCCGATAGATCCTCGATCTCCTTGCGCAGGGCAGTGAACTCGGCATCGCTGAGCGCGGTGTAGCTGCCGGTCGCGACGATCTCGCCGAGCGCCTGCTTCATGGCATGGAGGGCCGCGCCGAGCAGCAGCTGCGCGTCGATGCAGCCGCGATAGCCCATCGCCTTGAGCTCGCCGAGCGGGAGGATCGGCCGCCCGTCGCGGTTGCCGCGGCTTTGCACCCAGACGAGCGGCACGCTCGCAAGCCGCGGCGCCGCCTCCGCTTCCTCCCGGTTGCGCGGGAAGACAAGCCCCAGATCGGCGCCGACCTCGGCTGCGGCATTGATCCGCCCGATCGCCTCATCGAGACCAAATTCGCGGCAGGTGTCGGAGCGCGCGATGATGACGAAATCGGGGTCGGTCGCCTCGCGCTGCAGGCAGGCATATTTGATCTTGGCGACGAATTCGCCGAGCGGGATCGCGTGCACCTGATAGGCGTGGTAATGCGCCCGCTTCGGGTAGAACTGATCCTCGATATGGATCCCGGCGACCCCGGCGGTGGCGAACTCGCGCACCGTGCGCATCGTATGCAGCGGCTCGCCAAAGCCGGCGCCGGCATCGGCAACGAGCGGCACGCCGACCGACCGCGCCACCGCGCCGGCGATGCGCACCTGCTCGTCCATCGTCAACAGCGGCTCGCTGATCGCGAATGAGGCGCCGCTGGCATAGCCGCCAGTATAGACGAGCGGCGTCCCCATCGCCTCGGCGAGGCGTCCTTCGAGCGGGGTCGCCGCCGACGGCATGTAAAGGAATTCGCCGCCGGCCAAGAGTTCGCGCAGTCGGCGGGTCTTCGCGGTCATCTTGGCCTCGTCAGCCGAGCGAGTTGATGATCTCGCGGTAGGCGGCCTCGGGAAACGCTTTCAAGGTCCGCGTCCGCACCGATCCCATCTGCGCGAGCAGCAGCGTGAAGCGCGCCGCGACCGCATCGTCCGGCGCCTCGTAGACGGCGATCAGATCATAGTCCCCCATCGTCATGTAGAGGGTTTTGAACTCGCCGCCCATTTCCTTGAGCGCCTTCTTCGCGGCGTCGAGCCTCCTCGGCGAGTCCTTGACCTGCCGGGCCCCCTGGTCGGTCCAATTCGCGAGCATGACGTAGCTGGGCACGGCGACCTCCCTTCATCTTTTCTCCAACCATGATGGCCGAGCGGTCGGAATAGGACAAGGCGCAGGGTTGGCGTCCGGTCGCAGCCGCTCCGGATGTCACTGGCCCAGTGCTTGCACCGTAAACCTGCCGGTCTCGCGAGCGGTTCTAGCCGGCGAGGGTCTTGCCGATTGCGGCGAGGCGCTGGTAATCGCCGATCTCGTTGTAGATTTGCGCCGAAACGCGTACCCACAGCCCGCCGTCGAGCACCATGACCGGGGCGGTGATGCCGTGCCGCTCGGCCAGCCGGGCAGTAAGGCGGCGCGCCGCATCGCGATCGCCCGAGGCATCCCCAGGCAGCCTGACCGACACCATCGACGCGCAGAATTCCGGGGCGGCCGCGGCCTCGCTGTCCCAGGCCTCGATCGAGCATCGCTCCGGCGTCGCGCGCCAGCGCGGCGTTATGGGCGCGCATCGCCTCGGGGCCCAAGGCGTCGACATAGTCGAGCGCCGCCGGCGCGGCGAGCCAGGCCGAATTGTCGCGCGTGCCGGTATAGTCGAACTCGGCGGTAAAGCCCTGGCCGAGCGCATGCGAGATCGCGGTCGGATGCAGTTCCGGCTGGCGCTCGGGGGCGCACCAGATGACCGCGGTGCCTTTCGCGGCGAACGCCCATTTGTGCAGATTGCCGACATACCAATCGACGCCGAGCGCCGGCACGTCGAGCGCGAGCTGGCCCGGCGCATGCGCGCCGTCGACCGCGACCGGCACGCCGCGCTCGCGGCAGAGCGCAGCCATCTCGCGGATCGGCAGGACGACGGCGCCGGCCGAGGTGATGTGGTCGAATGCAGGCGAGCCGCGTCTTCGGCCCGATCGCGGCGGCGATCGCCGTCAAGCAGCGGCGCGGGGTCGGTGAACGGCACCGGCACCTCGACCCTGACCAGCCGCGCCCCGCAGCGCCCGGCATGGTAGGCGAGCGCATTGCCGATCGCGCCATAGACCTGCGACAGGCATAAGAGCTCGTCGCCCGGCGCCAGCGCGAGCGAGGCGATGATCGCGTTGAGCCCGGAAGTCGCATTCTCGACGAATGCCCAATCCTCGCCCCGCCCGCCCAAAAAGCCGGCAACCCGGTCGGCCGCCCGGCGTAAGAGGCCGGGCAGGTCGCGGCGAAAGAAGGTGTCGGGATCCGCCTCCATCTGGAGCCGCCACCGCTGCGCCGCGTCGAGCACGCTCTTCGGCGTCGCGCCAAAGCTGCCGTGGTTGAGGTGGTCGATCCCAGGGGCGAGCAGAAAATCCGGCGCGCCGGATGTGGCCGAATTGCGGGAAGTTGCTCATCAGGCCGTCATCATGCGGGAACCGAGCGTCGGCGAAAAGCCCTTGCGGGGCGGGCGTCATTGCCCGTAAAGCGACGCGACCAACCCCGCCACCGCCGGAGAGCCCCGATGCCCGACCATCCCGATCGCCACAGCCTCGAAGCGCTGCGCGCCTTTGATACGCCGACCATCTGCAACGCGCTCGAAATCGTCGCGCCGGCGCGCCGCACGATCGGCTTTACCCGGCGCCCGCTGCTCGCGCCGTTTCCCGAGCTGAAGCCGGTCGTCGGCTTCGCCCGCACCGCGCTCATTCGCTCGCGCGAGCCGCATCCGCGCGACCGCGACAGCGCCACCGAGATCCGCCTCGGCTATTACGAGCACATCGCCGCGCCGCCGCTGCCGAGCATCGCGGTGCTCCAGGACATCGACGCGCCCGATACCGGGTTCGGCGCGTTCTGGGGCGAGGTGCAGACCCATGTGCATCAGGGGCTCGGCTGCGTCGGCGTGATCACCGACGGTTCGGTGCGCGACCTCGACGCGATGGCGCCGGATTTCTTCGTGCTCGCCGGCTCGGTCATGCCGAGCCACGCCTATGTCCATCTCGTCGAGTTCGGCGGCACGGTCAGCGTCGCCGGCATGGTGGTGTCGGCCAACGACATCATCCACGCCGACCGCCACGGCGCGGTGGTGATCCCGGCCGACGCGGTCGCCAAGATCCCGGCCGCCGTCGATCTCCTGGCGCGCCGCGAGCGGGTCCTGATCGAGGCCTCGAAGCAGCCCGGCTTCTCGATCGAGCGGCTGCGCCAGGCCTACCGCGAGCAGGACGAGATCCATTGACAGCAGTCACTGTCATTCCGGAGCGCGGCAAAGTCGCGAGCCCGGAACCCATGAACACCGCCCCTCGCTGCGGTAGCACCGGCAGTAGAGCTTGCTTGGAGAGGACCGTGCGCATCGGTTCCGGGTCCGGCCCTGCGGGCCGTCCCGGAATGACCGGTTGTTGTGCTCCGGGGTCAGATCTCGATCTGGCCGCCGAGCTCGACGACCCGGTTGGGCGGGATGCGGAAGAACTCGGTGGCGTCGAGCGCCATGTTGTTCAGCATGATGAACAGCCGGTCGCGCCAGTGCCAGAACGCGCCGCGGCGGGCGCGGGCGCGCAGCTTTTCGCGGCCGATGAAGAACGAGGTCTCCATCAGATTGATCCGGAAACCTTGCACCCGGCTCTGCGCCAGGGCGCGCATCACGTTCGGCTGGTCCATGAAGCCGTAGCGCACGTGCATCGTGTAGAAGCCCTTGCCGACCTCGTTGAGTTCGAGGCGCCGCTCGGCGGGCACATGCGGCACGTCCTCGGTCTCGACCTGCATCATGATGACGCGCTCGTGCAGCGCCTTGTAGTGCTTCAGAGCATGCAGCAGCGCGACCGGCACCTGCGTCAGGTCGCGGGTCATGAAGACCGCCGTGCCGGGCACCCGCACCGGCCGCTCCGGGTTGAGCCCCTCGACGAACTGGCTCAGCGGCAGCGCGTCGCGCGCGCGTTGTTCGGCCAAGAGCCGGCGGCCGCGCCACCAGGTTCCCATCACGGCAAAGACCAGCCCGGCGACGACGATCGGAAACCAGCCGCCCTCGACGATCTTCAGCAGATTGGCCGAGAGGAAGGTCAGATCGACGAGGCCGAAGAACGCCAAACAGCGGCACCGCGATGGCGAGGCTCCAGCCCTGGCTGCGCATGTAGAGGAAGGCGAGCCCGGTGGTGATCAGCATCATGCCGCTGACCGCGATGCCATAGGCCGCGCCCAGATTGTCCGAGGTCTGGAAGCCGAGCACCAGCGCGATGATCGCGACCAGGAGCCCCCAATTGATGCGCGGCACATAGACCTGGCCGATCTCGGTCTCGGAGGTGTGGCGCACCTCGAGACGCGGCAGGTAGCCGAGCTGGATCGCCTGGCGGGTGATCGAGAAAGCGCCGGAAATCACCGCTTGCGAGGCGATGATCGTCGCGACCGAGGCCAGAATCACGAGCGGGTAGAGACCCCATGCGGGGGCCAGCTTGTAGAACGGGTTCTCGAGTGCCGCCGGGTCGCTGTAGAGCAACGCGCCCTGCCCGAAATAATTCAGCACCAGCGCCGGGAAGACCAGCCAGAGCCAGGCGCGGCGCAGGGCGCGGCGGCCGAAATGCCCCATATCGGCATAGAGCGTCTCGGCCCCGGTCACCGCGAGAAACACCGCGCCCAGCATCAGGAAGCCGTGCCACGGCGCCGCGATCAGCTCGGCGATGCCGTACGTGCGGGTTGAGCGCCAGCAGAATGCGCGGCTGCTGCACGATCCCCCACAGGCCGAGCAGCGCCAGGACCGCGAACCAGACCAGCATCACCGGGCCAAACAGGCCGCCGACCGCCGCCGTGCCGCGCCGCTGCACCAGGAACAGGCCGACCAGGAGAGCGAGCGAGATCGGGATCACATAGGGCTCGAAGAACGGGGTTGCTACCTTCAGTCCCTCGACCGCGCTGAGCACCGAAATCGCCGGGGTGATCACGCCGTCGCCGTAGAACAGCGCGGCGCCGACCAGGCCCGCCGCCATGATCCACAGGTATCGCCGCTGCCCGCGGTGTGTCGTGCGCAACACCAGTGCGGTCAGTGCCAGCAGGCCGCCCTCGCCGCGATTGTCGGCGCGCATGATGACGAGGACGTATTTGACTGTGACCACCAGCACCAGGGACCAGACGATAAGCGACAGCGCACCGAACACGGCGGCGTGACTGACATGGCCGAAATCGACCAGCGACTGGCGCACCGCATAGAGCGGCGAGGTACCGATGTCGCCATAAACGACGCCGAGCGCGGCGAGCGTCAGGTTCTGCGTTGCGCTCGGGGTCTGAGCGGGAACGCTCCGCGATAGGATGGTCTGCGGCACGATGAACCCGATCCTCCAGTCAGCACACCGGCTGTTTCGTCCGCCAGATCCTATGTCGCCGATCGGGTAGGCGGCGTGGCGAGGTCCTCGATGCTGTAGCCGGCGATGCGTTTATAGCGATCCGACAGCGCGCGCAATTCCTCCTGAGTGATGAAGTCGTCAAGCCGCTCGAACGGCCGGTCGCCGGTCAGCTCCTCGACCCGGATGTTGATGAAGTCCGGGGGTGCGGTCCGGTTGGTGCGGACGACCCGCGCAGCCGGGGCAGACCGGGCGTTCTCATAGGCCCGCAAGGCGGCAACCGGATCGCTGTGTTCGCGCAGCAGGGTGGCGAGGGTGCGCGCGTCGATGAGGCCCTGCGCCGACCCGCCCGAGCCGCGCGGATACATCGGATGCGCGGCGTCGCCGGCCAGGCTCACCCGGCCGAACGACCAGCGCTCGATCGGGTCCTTGTCGACCATCGGATATTCGAAGATCGTGTCGGCCCGCCGGATCAGTTCGGCGACATCGAGCCAGTCAAAGCGCCAGGATTGATAGATGCCGATGAAATCCTCGACCCGGCCGGGCTTGTTCCAATCGTTCTGCTCCGGCGAGTTTGTCTCGATCTCGGTCGTCCAGTTGATCAGCTGCCTGCCGTCACCGTCGATGTTGTCGATGATCGGGTAGATCACGATCTTGCCGGTGCGGATCGAGCCGATCCGCAGATAGCTTCGCCCGGTCAGGATCGGGGCGTGGCGGGTCACCCCGCGCCAGGTATTGATGCCGGTGAAGACCAGCCGCTCGTCCGGATAGAACTGGGCGCGCACGGTCGAATTGACGCCGTCGCAGCCGATCGCGATGTCGGCCCTGACCGGCGGGTAGGGCGTTCCGGTGCTGGTCTGCCGGAAATGCAGCACGACCCTCGGCCTCGTCCTGCTCGAGCCGCTCGAGGCGGTGGTCGGTGAGGATCCGCGCCGCGCCGAGGCGGGCCAGCGCCGCCTCGTAGAGGACGCGGTGCAGCCGGCCGCGATGCATGCCCAGTTCGGGCACCGCATAGCCGGCCAACCGGCCGCGCGGCTCGCGGTAGATCAGCTGCCCGAAGCGATTGAAAAAGCAGCTCTCCGCATTCTCGATCCCGAGCGGCTCGAGCGTCTCCTGTAGCCCGAGCATCGCCAATTCGCGCATCGCGTGCGGCAACAGCGTGATGCCGACCCCGAGTTCCTTCACCTCGGGCACCGCCTCGTACACACGGCAGGTCACCCCGCGCTGCTCGAGGTTGAGCGCAAGAGCGAGCCCGACGATGCCGCCGCCGATGATCGCGATCTCCATTCGCTCGTCTCCTCCCCAATCCGCTGCTATCGTCGGCTGCGGCGGAACAGAGGACAAGGGCCATGGCGGACGCAACATTTCGCTGCGGGATGCTGATCTTTCCGAACCTGACCCAGCTCGACCTGACCGGGCCCTATGAGATCCTTTCCCGGATGCCGGGCAGCGAGGTCTTGCTGATCTGGAAGAACCTCGATCCGGTGCGCACCGAGCACGGGCTGACCATCCTGCCGAGTGCGACCTTCGCGACCTGCGGGCCGCTCGACCTGGTGCTGGTTCCCGGCGGCGGCGGCATCAACCCGCTGCTCGAAGACGCAGAGACGCTCGCCTTTCTGCGCCATGCCGCCGCGTCGGCGCGCTATGTCGTCAGCGTCTGCACCGGAGCGCTGGTGCTCGGCGCCGCCGGGCTGTTGCGCGGGCGGCGCGCCACGACCCATTGGATGTCGCGCGATCTCCTGCCCGCGTTCGGCGCGATCCCGGTCAACGAGCGGGTCGTCGTCGACGGCAATGTCTTTACCGGCGGCGGCGTCACCGCCGGGATCGATGTCGCGCTCAGCGTCGCCGCCGAGATCGCCGGCCGCGCGGCGGCCGAGGCGATCCAGCTCGCCGTCGAATACGATCCGCAGCCGCAATTTGCCGCCGGCTCGCCTGAGACCGCTCCGCCGGCGGTGCGCGAGGCGGTGCTGGCGCGCGGCGCCGCCCGCCAGAAGGACCGCGCCGAGCGGGTCGCCCGCGCCGCCGCGGCGCTATCCGCCGGCATGACCCACCTCGACTGCGATGTGCTGATCATCGGCGCCGGCGGCGCCGGCATGTACGCCGCGATCGCCGCGGCGCGGGACGGGGCGGGGCAGGTGCTGCTCGCCGACAAGAGCCTCGTCGGCCGCGGCGGCGCGACGGTGATGGCGCAGATGACGGTGGCGGCGGCGCTCGGCGAGGAATGCCCCGACGACTGGACCCTGCATCTCGCCGATACGCTCGCCGCCGGCCGCGGGCTGTGCGAGGAGAATCTCGCCGCGCTGCTCTGCCATGAGGCGCCGGCGCGGATTCGCGAGATGGCGGAATGGCGGGTCGGCTGGGCGCGCCGCGCCGACGGGCGCATCGCCCAGGTCACCGCGCCCGGCCACTCGCGGCCGCGCTGCTGCTATGTCGATTTTCTCAACACCGGTCCGGCCGTCGCGGCGACGCTGCGCCGGCAGATCGCGCAGGTCGCGGCGATCCGCCGGGTCAGCAACCTCACCGTCACCGATATCGTCACCGCCGATGGCGCGGCAGTCGGCGCGGTGGCGCTCGACGGCGCCGAGCGGCGAGCCGGTGACGATCGCCGCCAAGGCGGTGATCATCGCCGCCGGCGGGCTCACCCGGATTTTCCGGCGCAACAGCGCCTCGGCGAACATGGGCGGCGACGGCTATGCGCTGGCGCTGGCCGCCGGGGCCGATCTGGTCGACATGGAGTTCGTGCAGTTCTTCCCGATCGGGCATCTGGCGCCGCGCCTCGTCGGCATGGACCCGATCATGTGGGACCCGTTCCGCTACAAGCTCGGCGGCCGGCTGCTCGACGGCAGCGGGCGCGAGTTCCTCGGCGACTACGGCAGCGACGAGACCAGCGGCTACACGACGCCGCGCGACCTCGCGACCTATGCGATCATGAAGGAGGTCGCGGCCGGGCGCGGCTCGCCGCATGGCGGGGTGTATCTCTCGTTCACCCATGTGCCGCGAGCGCGCTCGAAGCGGCCTTCGGGCCGGTCATCGCACGGCTGGCGAAAAACGGCATCGATCTCGGGCGGATGCCGGTCGAGGTCGCGCCGATCGCGCACTATCACATGGGCGGGATCGCGGTCGATGAGCGGATGGCGACGCCGGGTGCCCGGCCTCTATCGCCGCGGGCGAGGCGGCGGGCGGCGCCAACGGCGCCAACCGGCTGTCGGGCAACGCCATCCCCGAGGCGCTGGTGTTCGGCGAGCGCGCCGGACGCAGCGCCGCCGCCTATGCCGCGACCCGCGCCCCCGGCTGGAAACCGAAGCGCGGCGGCGGCTCGAGCGTATCCGCAGCCTCTGCGAAGGCCGCCGCGGCGATGTCAGCGCGGCGAGTCTGCTCGACGAGCTGCGCGAGCTGATGTGGACCGAGGTCGGCCCGTTCCGTACCGCGGCCGGTCTCGCGCCGCGCCGTTGCGCGGCTCGCCGAGATGCGGGCGGGCTTGAGCGCGGTGGCGATCGCGCCGGGCCGGGCGTTCAACCCGACCGTGGCGGATTGGTTCGAGCTGCGCGCCAGCCTCATCGCCGCCGAGGCCGTGGCGCACGCGGCGCTGGCGCGCGAGGAGAGCCGCGGCGCCCATCAGCGCGAGGATTTTCCCGAAACCGCTCCCGCCTGGGCGCGCCCGCAATATGTGCGGATGACGCGCGACGGGACGCTCGCCGCGGGGCTCGCGCGATGACGGCGCGCGTGGCGCGGCTGCGCATCCGGCGCGGCGCCGGCGACGAGAGGCCGCGCTACGACGAATTCGCGGTGCCGTTCGAGGACGGCGCGACGGTGCTCGACGCGCTGATCTGGATACGCTCGCGGTGCGACCCCTCGCTCGCGATCCGCTACAGCTGCATCAACGGCAACGTGTGCAAGGAATGCACGATCGCGATCGACGGTGCCGTCGACTACGCCTGCACGACCCGGCTGCGCGCCGACGCGGTGATGACGCTCGATCCGCTGCCGGGAAAGACCGTGTTGCGCGATCTGGTCAGCGAGATGCGACCGCCGCGCGAGCGGTTGAAATAGCAGCCTCCAGGCTCCTTCGCGACCTATCCGCGGGGGTTGCGAATGTGATAGTTTTGTTGCCGTTTCAGGGAGGGTGTCGGGCGATGGCGAAAACAGCTCTGACCCAATTGCAGGACCAAATCGAAGCGGTTCGCCGCGAGGCCTTCGCGGCGGGCTACGCCGCGGCGATGCAGTCGATCCGCGATTTCGCCGCAAAGCCGGCGCCCGGCGCCGCGCCGGTCGCCGCCGCGGCCGACGCGGCGGCGGGGCGCCGCCGCGTCGGCGGCGGGACCCGGCCGGCCCGCCCGGCAGCGTCAGCCGCGTGCCGCGACTCGGGCGCCGCGGAGCGGCGGCCGGGCGCCGGGGCGGCGGCCGCAGCGCGGCAGCAATGCGCGGCTCATCGAAGAGGTGCTGCAATCGAATGCGCCGCGCGCCTTGCGCCCCGCGGAGATCCGCCGCACCCTGCAGCGCGACAAGGGCGTGGCGATGGCGTTCACCTCGATCCGCCATGCGCTCGGCCAGCTGGAGCAGCGCGGCACGGCCGAGCAGATCGCCGACAGCAAGACATGGCGTCACCGCGGGTCTGCCGCCGCCGAGTCCGACTGAGTGGCGTGAACCGGGTCGGAGGGCGCGTGGGGGGCTATCTCATTGCGCGGTGATGCCGCCGTCGATGACGAGGCCTGATCCGGTCATGAAGGCAGCATCGTCCGAGGCGAGAAAGACGATCCCCTTGGCGATGTCGGTGACCGTCCCCATGCGCCCGATCGGCAGCCGGTCGATCACCTGCGCGCGCGCCGCCGCGATGTCGTTGGTGCCGAGATTGCGCGCCCGGGTGGCGAGCACCTGGTCGCCCATATCGGTGTCGATCGTGCCGGGATGCATCGAATTGACCCGGATGCGGTAGCCCTTGCGGGCGAATTCGAGCGCCGCGGATTTGGTGAACAGCGTGACGCCGCCCTTGGTCATCGAGTAGAGCGGGTCCTGCGTCGACCCGACCAGCCCCGCGACCGAGGACAGGTTGACGATGGCGCTGCCGTGCGGGCTCTCGCGCGCCGCATCGCGCAAGGCGGGCAGGGCGAGCTTGGTGCCGAGAAAAACGCCGGTCAGATTGACCGCGCAGAGGCGCTGCCATTCATCGAGGCTCGCCGCTTCGAGATCCTTGCCGAGAAAGAGCCCGGCGTTGTTGACCAGAATGTCGAGCTTGCCGAACCGGTCGACGACCGCGGCAACGGCCGCGCTCCATTCCGCCTCGCTGGTCACGTCGAGATGAATAATAGAGCGCCTGGCCGCCGGCGTTTTCCAGGGAGCGGGCTGTCGCGCGGCCGCGCTCGTCGAGCACGTCGGCGACCGCCACCGTGGCGCCGGCCTCGACCATCAGCCGCGCGCTCTCGCCGCCGATCCCGCGCGCCGCCCCGGAGATCAGCGCCACCTTGCCGTCGAGTCGGTTCATGTCGTCCTCTCTAATGGTGGCGATCCGATTCGACCGAACCATGCCTCAGCGATAGTCAGGCGGCGGGACGAAGCCGCCGATTTCGGCGGCGAGCAGCCGGGCGAATTCGATCGTCGTCAAATCCTCGCCCTCGGCGCCGAGGATCTGCATGCCGACCGGCAGGCCCTCGCGGGTGAGGCCGAGCGGGGCCGCCGTCGCCGGCAGATAAGAGAGGCTCGCCGGCCCGGCCCAGAAGATCTGCTGGTCATAGCGCGCCGGCTTGCCGTTGACCGAGATAAACCGCTGCTCGCGATCGGGGTTGTGGTCGTGCGGGAAAGCCGCGGTGGCGGCAATCGGCGCGAGCAGCACATCGAAGTGCCGGAAGAAATCGCGCCAGAGCAAGGCGCAGCTGGGCGCGCTTCTCGTTGGCGACGACCCAGGCGCGATGCGTAGAGGGTCGCGCCGCGCGCAATGCCCGCACGAGCGATGCCCGCTCGGGTACTCGTGTCATCCGGGCTGAGGCGTCGCGGCGATCGCCTGCTGAGCGGCGAAATCATCGTCGCTCATCCGCGAGACGGTGGCCGCGCGCAACAGCGTCATGAACAGCCCGTTGATGATCCTCATCGTCGATCGGCGGGCGCGCCGTCTCGTCGAGGCTCGCGCCGGCGCGAGCCAACGCGGCCGTGGCCGCCGAGAGCCGCTCCGCGACGCTCGCATCGATCTCGCAGAGCGACGACTGGGTCCACACCGCGACGCGGAAATCGCCGAGCCGGCGGTGGCGCGGCGGCGGCAGCTCGACCCGCCAGGCCGCTGTCGTGCGGCCCATCGGGACCGGCCAGGACGCGCATCGCCAGATCGAGATCCTCGGCATGCCGCGCCATCGGGCCGACCACCGAGATATCGATCGGGGTCATGACGGCGCCGGTCGGCGAATGCCCGCGCGTCGGGATCAGCCCCCAGCTCGGCTTATGCGCGTAGATGCCGCAGTAATGCGCCGGATTGCGCAGCGACCCGGCGATGTCGCTGCCGGCGCCGAGGGCCGAGAGGCCGGCCGCCAGCGCCGCCGCCTCGCCGCCCGACGAGCCGCCGGGGCCGCGCGACGATGTCCCACGGGTTGTTGGTGGTCCCGTAGACGTCGTTGTAGCTCTGCGAATCCTGCAGCATCAGCGGGACATTGGTCTTGCCGTAGATCACCGCGCCGGCCGCCAGCAGCCGCTCGACCAGCACCGCGTTGTCGGCGGCGATGTTGTCCTTCCACGGCGGGTTGCCCCAGGTGGTCGGCAGCCCGGCGACCTTGAACGATTCCTTGACGGTCATCGGGACGCCGTGCAGCGGGCCCCACACCTCGCCCTTCGCCAGCGCGGCGTCGGCGGCGCGGGCGCGCTCGCGCGCCTGGCTCAATCTGCCAGGCGACGATCGCGTTCAGCGCCGGGTTGTAGCGCCCGGCGCGCTCGAGAAAGAAATCGAGGAGTTCGAGGCAGCCGATCCGCCGGTCGCGGATCTCGCCGGCGAGTGCGGTCGCGGAGGCAAAGGCACGCTCGTCCATGTCTGCTTCCTCCCTGGGCCGGATCGTGGCACCCTACATCAGGATCCGATGAATTTCGATTACCCCTCAGTCGTCATCCCCGGGCTTGACCCGGGGATCTACGTGGATGGCCGGGTCAAGCCCGGCCATGACGAATTGAGAGAGCACGATTCGATCTGAACAAACTTTGCTCCTTCAGCCGCGAGGCACTGGCAGCGATGATCGCAGAGCGGCTGATTTCCTGGGCCGAGACGGTGGCCGTAGTTTACACGATCCTGCTCGCGACCTATGTCGCGAGCTGCCTCCTGGTCGACCCGGATCAACTGCCGCCTCGCCGCGGCCAAGCTTCAGGCGCGCCAAACCGCGCCCTCGCAGATCCGCCGCGATCAAAAGCAAAGCCTTGTCTCGCTCGCCGCGATCGCGGCGCTGTTCGGCACCGGACACTGGCTATACGTCGAACTCGGCTGGGGCCTCGCGCCGGCCCATGGCGTCCTCGGCATCGCGCTGTCGTTCCTCGCCTCGCTGGTGGTGTTCGACACCTGGTTCTACTGGTTCCACCGGCTGATTCACACCCGCCTATTCTATGCGAGCGTGCACCGCTGGCACCACCTGACCGTGACCCCGGTCGCGTGGTCCAACAACAGCGACCGGCTCGTCGACAATCTGTTTCTGCAATCCTACTGGCTGGTCGCGCATTTCCTCATTCCGGCGGCGCCGGCCGTGCTGCTCGCGCACAAGCTGTACGACCAGGTCACCGGCGTCGTCGGCCATTCGGGATACGAGCATGGCGGGGTGTGGTGCACCCCGCCCTCGCCGCTGGTCGGCGTCACCCACCACGACCAGCACCACCGCTTCTTCCGGTGCAATTACGCGACGCATTTCACGCTGTGGGACCGGCTGATGGGAACCTTGCATCCCGACCACGACGCCGAGCTTCGGCGCAACCTCGCCGCGACCGCCGCGGTCAGGCGCGCCGCCCGCCAGCCGGCGGAGTGACCCCGCTCAGGCCGTCAGGATTTCGAGAACGTGCCCGTTCGGGTCCTCGAAATAGACGCCGCGGCCGCCGCGCCGGTGGTTGATCTCCATATCGGTGCGCGAGCGTGGCCCGCTGCCGTAGGCGATCCGCTCCTCCTTGACACGCCCGAAAATCGCGTCGAACTCGGCGTCGCTGACCTTAAAGGCGTAGTGATGCATATCGAAAGCGCCGCGCTCGTCGAAATCGAGGGTCAGCGCCTCATTGACCTGGACCGGCGCGAAATGGGAATGCGGCCCCTTGTACTCGAGCCCGAAGATCCGCGCGAAGAACCGGGCCGAGGCAACCTTGTCATGGGCCGGAACGATGGTGTGATCGAGAACGATAGCCATAGGCGTCCTCCTTCAGCGATCAGGTGATACTATCACGGTTTGGCTTTCCGCCCAAACCGAGCGGTGTCCCAACTTGGCGCGGCACGGTCGTCCAAGTGCACACTGAGACACCACCACTTCGGCCGATTGAATCGAAGGGGTCATCCCCCTAGGCTAGCCGCAAGCGTCACGTCAGACCTTGTCCGGAGTATCCAAAAATGCGCCGCGCCCGGCTCGCCCGAGGAAAGACTGAACCACATTCGCCGAGGCCGCGCGCGTGAGGGTCGGCATCGTCTCCGACATTCATTGCAACGCCGCCGGTCTCCTGCAGGCGCTCTCCTTGATGGGCGATGTCGACGAGCTGATCTGCCTCGGCGACAGCATCTACGAGTACCGTTTCTCGAACGAGGTCGTGCGCCTCCTGAAGGAGCGCGAGGCGCGGGTGATCCTCGGCAATCACGAGGAGTGCTTCTTTGGCCCGCACGGAGAGCGCGCCCGCGCCCGCCCCGGTATCGATCCGGTGCTGGCGGAATGGCTCGCCAGCCGGCCGCACCGGGCCGAGCTGACGCTCGGCGGCAAGCGCTTGCTGCTGGTGCATTCGACGCCGTGGGAGCCGCGCGGCACCTATGTTCACCCGCAGAGCGCGCTGCTCGCCCGCTTCGCCGAGGCGGAGGCGGATTTCGTGCTGTATGGCCACACCCATCAGCAGGTCGTCCGCCGCTTCGGCCGGGTGCTGGTGATAAACCCGGGCTCGGCCGGCGAGGCGCGCGACAGCGCCAACCGCTTCCAGCTCAGCTGCGCGGTGCTCGACACGGCCAGCGAGGAGGTGCGGGTGATCGACTTCCGAGACCCGCAGCGCGCATGACCGAGCGCTATTTCGAGGACTATGCGCCGGGCGCGGTGTTCACCTCCGGCGCGATCGCGGTCAGCGACGCCGAGATCATCGACTTTGCTCGACGCTACGACCCGCAGCCGATGCACACCGATCCCGCGGCAGCGGCAAGGGTCGGTTCGGCGGCCTCATCGCCAGCGGCTGGCACACCGCGGCCCTGATGATGCGGCTCTTCGCCACCAATTTCCTGTCGCCGGCGTCGAGCGTCGCCTCGCCGGGTATCGACGAATTGCGCTGGCTCCAGCCGGTGCGGCCGGGCGATGCATTGAGCCTGCGGGTGACAATCATCGAGGCGCGGCGCTCGCGCTCCCGCCCGGAGGAAGGCGTGGTTCGCAGCCTCGTCGAAGTGCTGAACCAGCAGGGCGAGGTGGTGATGAGCCTGAGGCCGATCAGCCTGATCGCCTGCCGGCCACAATAGACGACGCATAAGCGGTTGCGCTCCCCGCGCTTGTAAGCTGGCGGGCTTCATGGTTCGATCGATTGCGGCTGGCGCAGAGCAGGACCTTAGATGACCGACAGCATCATCACCGACACCGCGACCCGGATCTTCGCCGATCTGTGCGAGCCCGGCACGGTCAATGCCGCCGAGGCAGGCACCTGGCCGCAGGCGCTGTGGGACGCGCTCGAAGCATCGGGCCTGACCTTGACCTGGGTGCCCGATACGCTCGGCGGCGCGGGGGCGGAGGTGATCGACGGGTTTCAGGTGCTGCGCGTCGCCGGCCGCTTCGCCGCGCCGGTGCCGCTCGCCGAGACGTTGCTCGCCGGCTGGCTCTTGGCGCAGGCCAGGATCGCCGCGCCGCCGGGGCCGATGACGATCGCCCCGGTCTATGAGGACGGCCACATCGAGCTCGCCGGGCATACGCTGCACGGCCGGGCGCGGCACATCCCCTTTGCCCGCAACGCGCGCCACATCGTCGTTCTCGCCTACGCGGCGGGCACCCCTTCGGTGGCGCTGGTCGCGGCCGAGGGGCTGGCGATCAGCCAGGGAACGAGCCTCGCCGGCGAGCCGCGCGACACCGTCTCGTTCGACGGCGCCACCGCCGTCGCGGCCGGTCCGGCCGCGACGCTCGACACGCTGGGCCTCGTGCAGCTCGGCGCTGCGGCGCGGGCGCAGCAGATGGCCGGCGCCCTCGAACACATCCTCGACCAGTCGGTGCAGTTCTCGCTCGACCGCGTGCAATTCGGCCGGCCGATCGCGAAATTCCAGGCGGTGCAGCACAACCTCGCGGCCCTGGCGGGCGAGGTCGCCGCCGCCGGCGCCGCCGCCGATGCCGCCGCCGAGGCGATCGCCAGCCACGGGCTCGGCAGCGAGCTGGCCGCGGCCGAAATCGCGATCGCCAAGCTGCGGGTCGGCGAGGCGGCCGGGACCGGCGCCGCGATCGCCCATCAGGTGCATGGCGCGATGGGCTTTACCTACGAGCACTCGCTGCACCATGCGACGCGGCGCCTGTGGGCCTGGCGCGAGGAGTTCGGCAACGAGACGCATTGGGCCACCCAGCTCGGCCACATGGTCGCCGAGCGCGGCGCCGACGCGCTGTGGCCGTTCATCACCCAAGGTTCATAGCTAGGGGATCGTGAGGCGCCGATGGCCTTCAATTTTCATTTCGACCCGGTCGATCTGCCGCCCGAGTGCAAGGCGCTGCGCCAGGAGGTCCGCGCCTTCCTGCGTGAGGAGATCGCGGCCGGCAGCTTTTCGCCCGACACCGAACGCGCGCCGTTCGCGACCGCGCGGGCGTTTGCCCGCAAGGTCGGCGCCAAGGGCTGGATCGGCATGACCTGGCCGAAGAAATACGGCGGCCATGAGCGCTCGCATCTCGAACGCTATGTCGTGATCGAGGAGATGCTGGCGCACCGCGCCCCGACCCGCTCCTATTCGACGGCCGACCGGCAGAGCGGCCCGGTCATCCTGCGCTACGGCCAGGAGGCGGTGAAGGAGAAGATCCTGCCGCGGATCGCCTCGGGCGAACTGTGCTTCTGCATCGGCCTCAGCGAGCCCAATTCCGGCTCCGACGTGTTCGCCGCCTCGACCCGCGCGACCAAGACCGAGGGCGGCTGGCTGGTCAACGGGCGCAAGATCTGGACCTCGAACGCGCATAATTCCGACTACATGATCGCGCTGTTGCGCACCTCGCCGTCGACCAAGGAAAACCGCCGGCACGGCCTGACCCAGTTCCTGATCGCGCTGAAGACGCCGGGGATCACGATCCGGCCGATCATCAACCTGACCGGCGCGCATGATTTCAACGAGGTCGTGTTCGACGACGCGTTTGTGCCCGATCTGCACCTGATCGGCGAAGTCGACATGGCGTGGAAGCAGGCCACCGACGAATTGGCCTATGAGCGCAGCGGCCCCGACCGCTGGCTCGAAACCTTCCCGGCGCTCGTTGAGCTGGTGCGCCGCGCCGGCGCCGAGCCGAGCGAGCGGCTCGCCGAGGGCATCGGCCGCGAGGTCGCGCATCTGGCGACGTTGCGCC
Organism: uncultured Alphaproteobacteria bacterium; assembly: GCA_963842175.1. Taxonomy (GTDB): domain Bacteria; phylum Pseudomonadota; class Alphaproteobacteria; order ATCC43930; family CGMCC-115725; genus DATARH01. The sequence continues at coordinate 1,145,108 of CAWJFM010000023.1, read as the reverse complement.
GCATGTCGGTCAGCGTCGCCGGCATGCTGCAGGCCGGCAAGACGCCGGCGGTCGAAGCCGCCGCGGTCAAGGATCTCGGCACCAATTGGGAGCAGGCCCTGCCCAACAAGGTCCGCCTGCTGGCGCCGCCGACCGGCGATTCGAGCCCGGAGAGCAATGACGACCGCTTCGAAGAGGCGCTGCGCCACACGACGCTGATCGCGCCCAAGCTGACGATCCAGGGCGGCACCCGCGAGGTCCTGCGCGGCATCATCGCCCGCGGCCTGGGACTGCGGTGACAAAGCCGAGAACGATTGCACAAATGGCCCGCGTCCTTCGAGACGCGGGCTGCGCCCGCTCCTCAGGATGAGGTATGTTCTTCATGGCATTAAGAAAAACCCTCATCCTGAGGAGCGCCCGTCAGGGCGCGTCTCGAAGGACGCATAACGCTGATCCGGCCGGTTGAGCAGGTAATACCGATGCCCGATCTTCGCCCCCTGCTGTCGCCCGACAGCGTCGCCATCATCGGCGCCGCGGCCGACCAGTCGCTGCGCGGGCGGCTGACGCATCAGCTGATCGAGCACGGCTTCCCCGGCCGGATCTACCCGGTGACGCGCAGCGCCGGCGAGGTGCTCGGGCACCAGGCCTACGCCGCGGTCGCCGAACTGCCCGAGGCGCCCGACCTCGCGGTGATCCTGGTCCCGGCCGCGCATGTCGTCGCGACGATCGAGCAATGCGCGGCGCGCGGCATCCCGGCCGCGATCGTCATCAGCTCCGGGTTCGCCGAGGAAAAGAGCGAAGCGGCGGCGGCGCGCGATGCGGCGCTGCGGGCGATCGCCGAGCGCACCGGCATGCTGATCGCCGGGCCGAATTCGGAGGGGCTGGTCAACCCGCTGCGGCCGCTGGTGGCGACCTTCAGCCCGGTGTTCCACGATGCGAGCCAGCCGCTGCTGCCGCAGGCGAGGCGAGGCCCGGCCGATCGCGGTCAGCTGCCAGTCGGGCGCCCTGACCTTTGCCTTTCTCTCCCGCGGCCGCGACCGCCAGCTGCGCTTCACCTATCAGGTCAGCGCCGGCAACCAGACCGTGCTCGAAGCGCACGATTATGTCGATTGGGTGCTCGATGCCGGCGGCGCCGACATCTTCCTCGTCTATCTCGAAGGCATCCGCGACGCCGCCCGCTTCCGCGCCGTCGCCGACAAGGCGGCGCGGATGGGGAAGCCGCTGATCGTCGCCAAGGCCGGGCGCTCCGAGGCCGGGCGGCGCGCCGCCGCCTCGCATACCGGGGCCTTGGCCCATGCCGGCGCGGCCGACGACGCGATCTTCCGCCATCACGGGATCATCCGCGGCGAAGACCTCGACCACATGGTCGATGTCGCGACCGCCTTCGCCTATTGCCCGCTGCCGCGTGGGCACCGGGTCGCGATCATCACCGGCTCGGGCGGCAGCGCGGTGTGGATGGCCGACATCCTGTCGGCGCACGGGCTCGAACTGCCGGTGCTGGAGGACGACATCCAGGCGCGCATCATGGCGCTCCTGCCGTCCTACGGCTCGGCGCAGAACCCGATCGACGCCACGGCCCAGGCGATCGGCGAACTCGGCTACGCGCCGCTCGTCGAGCTTGTCGCGCAGTCGGAGCGGATCGACACGATCCTCTTGATCACCTCGCTCGCCAACGAGAACCGCGCCAAGAAGCTCGCCGAGGAAATGGCCGGCATCATCGCCACGACCGACAAGCCGATCCTGTTGTCGACCTATACGACCGCGAGCGCGGCGGCGATCGCCACGCTGGGCGCCGCCGGCATCCCCTGCTACACCGCGATGCCGAGCTGCGCCCGCGCGATCCGCGCGCTGGTCGATTACGGCGCGTTCCAGGAGCGCCTGGCGGCGCGCGCGCCCGTCCCGCCGGCACCGCGCGAGGGCGCGCCGCGACCTTGCGCGCGCGCTGGCAGCATCGGGGCCGGTGATGACCGAGGTCGGCGTGCGAAGGCGCTGCTCGCCGTTACGGCATGCCGCTGGTCGCCGGAGGCGCTGGCGACGAGCGAGGACGAGGCCGTCATGGTCGCGGCTAATATGGCTGGCGTGACGGCGCCCCGGTCGCGCTCAAGGTCCAATCGCCCGACATCCTGCACAAGACCGAGGCCGGCGCGGTGCATGCTGAACCTCAGCGGCGAAGCGGCGGTGCGCGACGGCTACCGCACGGTCCTGGCGCGGGCGCAGGCGGCGCATCCCGGACGCGCGCGATCGACGGGCGTGCTGGTGCAGGCGATGGCGCCGCCCGGCATCGAGATCATCCTTGGCATCACCCGCGACCCCGATTTCGGGCCGCTGCTGATGGTCGGGCTCGGCGGCATCCATGTCGAGGTCTTGCGCGACGTCGCCTTCGCTCCGGTGCCGCTCGACACCGAGGAGGCGCTCGTCGCTGCTCGGCCAGCTGAAAGGCGCGGCGCTGCTCGACGGCGTGCGCGGCGAGCCGCCGGCCGACCGCGCCGCGCTTGGCCCAGCTGATGGTCGCGCTGTCGCGCTTTGCCGCCGACCACGCCGACGACATCGCCGAGATCGACCTGAACCCGGTCATCGTCCATCCCGCCGGCGAGGGCCTCAGCGTCGTCGATGCGCTGATCGTGAAAAAGTGATTCACCACGGAGGCACGGAGGACACGAAGTTGGTGTCATTGCGAGCCCACGGGTCGGCATTCGCGCGCGAGGACAGGCTCCGCGAAGCAATCTCGAATGGGATTGCTTCGTCGCTACGCTCCTCGCAATGACAATTCAAAAGCTCCGTGACCCTCCGTGTCTCCGTGGTTTTCGAGAGGATGAAAACATGACCGACTACACCGGGTTCAAGGAGATCGGCGTCAGCCTCGACGGGATGGTGGCGACGGTCGAGATGCGCCGCCCGCCGCATAATTTCTTCGACTGCGCTGCTGATCGCCGAGATCGGCGAAGCCTTCGAGCGGCTCGATGCCGACCCGGCCTGCCGCGCGATCGTGCTCGCCGCCGAGGGCCGCTCGTTCTGCGCCGGCGCCGATTTCTCAAAGCGCATGGATACCGGCACCGTGGCGGAGGCGGCGCGCAGCGGCGCCGGCAGGCATCTCTACAAGGAGGCGATCCGCCTCTTCCGCACGAAAAAGCCGATCGTCGGCGCGGTGCACGGCGCCGCGGTCGGCGGCGGGCTCGGCCTCGCCCTCGTCCCCGATTTCCGGGTGACCTGCTCGCGAGGCGCGGTTCAGCGCCAATTTCAACCGGCTCGGCTTTCATCCCGGCTTTGGCCTGACCGCGACCTTGCCGCGCCTCGTCGGCGCCCAGCAGGCGGCGCTGTTGTTCTACACCGGCCGGCGCATCCCGGGCGACGAAGCGGTCCGCATCGGGCTCGCCGATCTCCTGGTGCCGCAGGCCGAGGTGCGCAGCGCCGCCCAGGCGCTGGCGCTGGAGATCGCGCAATCGGCGCCGCTCGCCGTCCTCTCGACCCGCGAGACGCTGCGCCGCGGCCTCGTCGACGCGATCGAGGCGGCGACCGAGCGCGAGCTGGTCGAGCAGGACTGGCTGCGCCACACCGAGGATTTCCGGGAAGGCATCAAGGCGATGGCCGACCGCCGCCTGCCCGATTTCAAAGGGCGGTGACCAAACCTTGACGGTCATTTAATAGTCGGCTTCCCGGCGAAGGCCAGGGATCCATTCTGTCAACTGCCCCGTCGCCCGGGGGATGGGTCCCGGCCTTCGCCGGGAACCCGTTCTTGTAAAATCGGGATGTCAGAACCGGTTGCGCAGCGCGGCGGCGAACAGCCGCCAGCTTTGCAGCGGGTCGGGCGCGGCGAGATCTGGCGCGAACGGGTTGTAGCCCGTCGTGTTGCAGCCGGGCGAGGAAGCGGTCGGCGACGACGGCCGGCAACAAGGCGGCGCGCGCCGATCGCGGGACAACTCGCGGCGATCGCCGCGCCGCGCCAGATGGCCTGGCCGCCGCCTCGGCGATCTCGGCGCCGCGGCGCGCAGTGCCGGCGCTGTCGCGCAGACTCCGCGTAATCTCGCGGGTCGAGCCCGGCGCGCGCGGCGATGTCGGCGGGGATGTAGCAGCGCCCGGCGCGGGCATGGAACGGCATCGCCCGCAACAGGCCCGCCAGGGCATAGCCGATGCCGACCTCGCGGGCGGCGGCGTGGGCGCCCGCTTCGGCGACTCCGAGCACCTCGAGCGCAAGATAGAGCAGAGCGGCGGAGGTGCCCTCGGCATAGTCCTCGAGCGCGGCCAAGTCTGCCGGCGGCTCGTCGGCGAGGTCGCGCTCGCGGGTGTCGATCATCCGATCGAAATGCGCGCGGGTCAGCGCAAACTCGCGGATCGCCGCGGCGAGCGGCGCGGCCACCTCATGCGGCCGCGGCGGCGCGCCATGAAACGCGGCGTCGACGACCTCGCGCCACCATTGCAGGCGGATCTGCCCGAGCATCGGCTGGGTGACGCTCTCGCGCACCCGCGCGATCTCGTAGTTGAAGGCGTAGAGCGCGAACAGCGCCTCGCGCCGACCCGCCGGGGCGAAGAGCGCGGTCTGATAGCGGTCGCGGTCGTGCCGGCGAACCAGCGCCGCCAGCAGCGAGCGGCCGCCGAATCGCCCCCGGCATCGCCGGAATGCGAACTCCCCTTGCGCGTTTCGCGGGTCACACTATCTTGCCTACCCTTCGCTCATTACCCGGCCACTCAACCCCGGTGAGAGGACAGCCATGGCTTTCGAACTGCCGCCCCTGCCTTATCCGAAAAACGCGCTCGAGCCGCTACACCTCAGCCCAGACGCTCGATTTCCACCACGGCAAGCACCATCAGGCCTATGTGACCAATCTCAACAATCTGGTCAAAGACACGCCGATGGCGAGCCAATCGCTCGAACAGATCATCGCGGCGACCGCCAAGGACGCCTCCAAGGCCGGCATCTTCAACAATGCCGCCCAGGTGTGGAACCATACCTTCTTCTGGAATTGCATGAAGCCGCATGGCGGCGGGAGCCCAAGCGGCGCCATCGCCCAGGCGATCGACCGCGATCTCGGCGGCCTCGCCAAATTCAAGGACGATTTCAAGGCGGCCGCGGTCGGCCAGTTCGGCAGCGGCTGGGCCTGGCTCGTCGCCAGCGGCGGCAAGCTCTCGATCACCCGGACGCCGAACGCGGTCAACCCGCTGTCCGAGGGCCAGACCGCGCTCCTGACCTGCGATGTGTGGGAGCACGCCTATTATCTCGACTTTCAGAACCGCCGGCCCGATTTCGTCCAGGCGTTTCTCGACCACCTCGTCAATTGGGACTTCGCCGCGCAGAACCTGGCAAAGGCGCGCTGAGCCACTTTTCGGGTCCCTGCGGAGGCAGGGACCTATTCAGCCACCGCCGCGGCTTTTCCAGCATGGGTCCCCGCCTTCGCGGGGACCTGGACTTCTGTGGCCGACGCCCGCTTACAAATGCACGCCGGTGTCGAGCAGGACCGCGGTATAGGCGCGGTAGCTCATGCCGAGGGCCTCGGCGCGCGCGAGGCGGGCCAGCGCGATCTCGCGCGGCGGCGTCTTCCAGGCGCGCGCATGCGCCTTCTTCCAGCAGAAATGCCGCCAGTCCGCGCCGGGGTCGAGCGGCGGCCCGCCATTGTGGCCGATGCCGAAGAGCGCAAAGCCGATGCTGCCGTCTGCGGGCATCAGGGGTCCAGCGTGGTTGGTCTCCACCAATCGTGCAAGACCCGCGCCCAACCGCGTAGTTTAGCGGCGGGCCGGTTACGACGACTTAATCCGATCGGAGTTACCCGCTATGGCCGCTGCCGGCTTGGGCGTGGCTCTCCGTCCGCGCGCGAAAGACTTCGTCGGCGCGGCTCTTCTGCTCCGGGGACATTGAGTCGTAGAGGCTCTGAAACGCCGGGATCAGCTTTTGCAGATGCTGGACGTGCGCCGCGGCAATCTCCTCGTACGACTGCATATCCTGTACCGCGTTCATCGACGGGAATTGCTGGGCGCGCTGCATGACCACCTGATCCATCTCGCGAGCGTTGTCGCGCATGGTCTGGGCGAACTGCTCCCACTGCGCCTGCTCGGCCGGGGTGATGCCCAGTTGCGCATGCAGCTGCTTGATGCGCGCCTCGACCCGCGCCGCCGCGGTGTTGTCGGACACCGCCTTGCCTGCCGTCGGGGCAGGCCGCGGCCGGAACCGTCGGCGCCTGGGCCGGTGTCTGCGCGGATTGCGCCAGCGCGGCTGCCGGTGCCGCCAGGAGTGCGGCCACGGCCAAAGCGATAATTGGATTCGATGGGATCATCGTCATGGAAGGGCTCCGATCTCCGGCATTGCACAAGGGCGCGCGGTATCAATAGCCGTAGTAGACTGCCGGCGGCGGCGGCGCGTAATAGACCGGCGGCGGCGCGTAATAGACCGGCGGCGGCGCGTAATAACCGCCTTGCGAGGCGATCGCAGCCCCGACGCCGAGGCCGATCAAGCCGCCGATAATGGCCGCGCCGGCATTGCCGCCGCGGTGGCCACGATAGTCGTGCCGGTCGCCGCCGTGCCAGTCGCGCGCTTGTACGGCCGGCGCGACAGCAAGGCTGACGGAGAGCGCCGCCGCGGTCAGAAAGCCAGCTCGAAAAGGCATTGTCCGCTCCCTGCTTGATGTTCGACATAAACGCGCACGCAAACCAGAAAATTCCAAGGTCGCCCGAGAACCGTCGAATTGCCTCAGACCGGCGGCAGCAGCGCCGCCGCGACGCGGCGGTCCTCGGCGAGCAGCACGTTGTAGGTGCGGCAGGCGGCGCCGGTTTCCATCGCCTCGATCGCGATGCTGCATGCCTTGAGCGCAGCGCGCAGCGCCGCCGCGACCGGGACCATATGGCGGCCGAGCCCGAGCAGCAGCAGTTCGACCCCGCCATGCTCGACGACCGGGGCGAGGCCTTCGGCGGTCATCGCCGCCGCGGTCCATGTCAGCGTTCGGTCGGGAAACACCAGGACAGGCCCGAGATAGACCGTTCCGCTGACGCGAAACCCGCTCGGCCCGTAGCGCTCGATGATCTGGCGCCCGGGCTGGACCAGCGGGGTCAGCTCCATCCGCGCCGGTTCCCTTCGGCTCAGCGCGAGGCGCGTTCGGCGCCGGTGGCCGTCGGTTCCGCGCCCCTGGCGATCGCGCGCCGGTTCGGCTGGACGTAGTAGAGCAGCGGGGCGGCGATGAACAGCGAGGAATAGGTCCCGATCACGATGCCCCACAGCATCGCGATGCTGAACCCCTTCAAGACCTCGCCGCCGAACACCAGCAGCGACAGCACGGCGAGCGCGACCGTGCTGACGGTGAGGATCGTGCGCGACAGGGTTTCGTTGAGCGCGAGATTGATCAGATCGCGAAACGGCATCGTGCGGTATTTGCGCATCGATTCGCGCACGCGGTCGTAGATCACCACCGTATCGTTGATCGAATACCCGGCGACCGTCAGGATCGCCGCCAAGGTCGTCAGGTTGAATTCGAGCTGGAAGATCGCGAACAGGCCGACCGTCGTGATCACGTCGTGCAAGGTCGCGAGCGTCGCCCCGACGCCGAACTGCCATTCGAAGCGGAACCAGATGTAAATGAGGATCGCGCCGAGGGCGAGCACGGTCGCCAGCACCCCGGCGCGGATCAGCTCGCTGCCGACGCTCGGGCCGACCACCTCGGTGCGGCGATATTCGATATTCGCTGCCCAGCGCCTGCCGCGCCAGTTCGACCGCCTTCATCTGCGCGGCGTCGCCGCCGGGCTGCTGCGGCAGGCGGATCAACACGTCATCCGGGCTGCCGAATTGCTGCAGCGAGGCTTCGCCCAGGTGCAGCGCGTCGAGCTTCGCCCGCATCGCGGCGAGATCGGCCGGGCCCGTCGTCGTCTTCGCCTCGATCAGCGTGCCGCCGACGAAATCGATGCCGTAATTGAGCCCGACCGTAAAAAACAGCCCGATCGTCAGCGCCGTCAGCGCCAGCGAGAAGGCAAAGCCGAACAGGTGCCAGCGCATGAAATCGATCTTCGGCACGCGCCGGATGACGATCAGCGGTCTCATTCGGACAAACCCCTATCGAGCACACCAATTTTGCCCTCTCCGCCTTTGAGGCGCTCTCGTAAAGAATCGTCATTCCGGGGCGCCGCGCAGCGGCGAGCCCGGAACCCATGAACACCGGCCTCTGGAATATGGGTTCCGGGCTCACGGCCTGCGGCCGCGCCCCGGAATGACAGTAAGGGAATGGAGCGGGTGGCGTGGAGGGCGGACGCCATCACAGCGGGATCGCCTTCGGCTTCCATTGCCGCACCCAGGTCACGATCTGCAGCCGGGTCACCAGGATCGCCGAGAACAGCGAGGTCAGAACGCCGATGCTGAGGGTCACGGCGAACCCCTTCACCGGTCCCGACCCCAGCCAATACAGCAGGATGCCGGCGACCAGCGTCGTCACGTGGCTGTCGAGGATCGTGCCGAAGGCGCGGGTAAAGCCGGCTTCGAGCGAGGACAGCATCGAGCGCCCGCCGCGCAACTCCTCCTTGATCCGCTCATAGATCAGCACATTGGCGTCGACCGCCATGCCCATCGTCAACGCGATCCCGGCGATGCCCGGCAGGGTCAAGGTCGCGCCGAGCAGCGACAGCGCTCCCAGCATCAGGCACAAATTGAACAACAGCGCGATGTCGGCGAACAACCCGAACAGGCCGTAAAACAAGAACATGAAGATCACGACGAGAACCACGCCGACGATGCTGGCGACCGCTCCCGTCATGGATCGAATCGGCGCCGAGTTCGGCGCCGACCGTGCGCTCCTCGAGGATCGTGATCGGCGCCGGCAGCGCGCCGGCGCGCAGCAACAGCGCCAGATCGCTCGCCGACTGCACCGTGAAGCTGCCGGAAATGATGCCGCTGCCGCCGAGGATCGGCTCGCGGATGACCGGCGCGCTGATCACCTTGTTGTCGAGCACGATCGCAAACGGCTTGCCGACATTCTCGCGGGTCGCGTCGCCAAAGCGCCTTGCCCCGGCTGCGTCGAATTTGAAGCTGACGACCGGCTCGTTGTTCTGAAAGGTGGCCTGCGCATCGGTCAGCGTGTCGCCGCCGACCATGACGCGTTTCTTGACGACATAGGCCGTCGCGCGGCAGCGCGATTGCCCCGCGCCCTCCTCGGCCGGGAAGGATCTCGTCGCCCGGCGGCAGGCGGCCGCGCCGCGCCTCATCCACGCGTCACACCGGGATCGACCAGCTGAAAGGTCAGCTTGGCGGTGCGGCCCAAGAGCGCCTTGACGTGCTCGGGATTGTCGACCCCGGGAAGCTCGACCAGGATGCGATCCTGGCCTTGCCGCTGGATCGTCGGCTCCTTCGTGCCGGTCTCGTCGATGCGCCGGCGGATGATCTCGATCGACTGCTCGACCGCCTGGCTGCGGCGGGCTTCGGTCGCCACCGTGCTGAACTGCATCGTTCCGGCGCCATCGCTGCCGATCTCGACGGTCAGCTCCGGGTCGATCTTGGCGAGGGCTTGCCGCGCATCGTCGATCCGGTCGGCATCGCGGATCGTGAAGGCGATCGCATCGCCTTGGACATCGAGCCCGGTGTAGCCGATCTTCGCGTCGCGCAGCGCATTGCGCACGCTGTCGATGATCGTGTTGAGCCGATCGCGCTGGGCCGCGGCGACATCGACCTCGAGCAGCAGGTACGAGCCGCCCCGCAGATCGAGGCCGAGCGCCACCTGCTTGTGCGGAATGAAACGCGGCAAATGAGCCAGCTGCGCCGCAGTGAACAGGTTCGGGATGCTCAGGATCACGCCGAGCGACGCAAATCGCGCAGATCAACAGGATCTTCCAATTGGCGAAGTAGAGCATCGTTACCGGAACTCGCTCTGGCGTCTGACGCGGCCAAGATACTTAGATTGCCGGGTCAAGCCCGGCAATGACGCCGGGGGTGTGGCTAACGCCGTGCCATTGACCAGAATTTTGATATTTTTAAAAAATGCGTCATGGCCGGGCTTGACCCGGCCATCTCCAAAGAGGTTGCAGCCGATTGAGAACCGGCCAAGAATTGCTGGATGCAAGGGGGCTGGGTTTACATCGTCACGAATAAGCGTGATGGAACCCTTTATGTCGGCGTCACCAGCGACCTCGCCCGCCGCGCCTGGGAACATCGAGAGGGGGTCGTCGAGGGATTTACCCAGAGGTATCGGCTCAAGCACCTGGTGTATGCCGAACCTCACGACGAGATCCTGACCGCAATCCAGCGGGAAAAGAATATCAAGCACTGGCCTCGAGCCTGGAAAGTCGAGCTCATTGAAGCTCAAAATCCCGAATGGAACGACCTTTACGACCTCCTCGCGTGACCCAAGACGGCCGGGTCAAGCCCGGCCATGACGAATCCGGGGGTTGGGCTCGGCGATAATGGATAATTGAGGTCCAGCAGGGCGCCATTTGCCGGCCTCACGCCTTGTCGGCCTTGGCGGCCTCGCGATCCTTCTCCCGCGCGGCCTCGCGCGCCGCGGTGGGGTCGGGCTTGGCGAGCACGCTGGCGATCGTGCTGCGCAGCACCCGGACGCGCACGCCCTGGGCGATGTCGACCTCGACCTCCTCCGGGCCCACCACCTTCGACACCGTGCCCAGAACGCCGCCGCCGGTCACGATCCGATCGCCGCGGCGCAGCGCATCGAGCATCGCGCGGTGCTGCTTCTGCTTCTGCTGTTGCGGTCGGATCAGCAGGAAATAGAACACGACGAATATCAGGACCAGCGGCAGGAACTGGACCAGCGCGCTTTGATCCAAGAGGCCCGTCATGCCCGTCCCTTGGGCATAGGCCGGCGAGATAAGCATCGGCATCGACCTCGAAATGGTGCGCCGCCGCATTCAGGGCAAGCGACATAGCGGCGCTCGCCGGCGGCAAACGCGGCGCGCGCGCATTGGTACGCGATGCCTTGCAAAAGGGCAATCCTCGGACATGTCGCGCGTTTTCGCGCATCGCCGCAGTGTGATAGCGTCAGCCGGCTCAAGCTGCCCGATCGACCGATGACCGACGCCGATCTTGTCCCGCTTCTCCACCGCATCGCCGACGCGCTCGAACGCCTGGCGCCGGCGAAGGCTCCGGTCAACGACCTCGATGCCGCCGACGCCTTCGTCTGGCATGCCGACCGCGAATGGTTGGAGCCGGTGTCGAGCGTCAACCGCGTCCCGATCGGTCTCCTGCGCGGGATCGACCGGGTGCGCGACATCCTGTTGGAAAACACCGCGCGTTTTGCCGCCGGGCTGCCGGCCAACAACGTGCTGTTGTGGGGCGCGCGCGGCACCGGCAAGAGCGCCCTGGTCAAGGCCGTCCATGCCGCGATCAACGAGGCGCGGCCGGGGGCGCGACCCGGGCCGCTCGCGCTCATCGAGATCCATCGCGAGGACATCATGAGCCTGCCGCGGCTGTTGGCGCTGGTGCGCGACAGCACGCGCCGCTGCCTCTTGTTCTGCGACGATCTGTCGTTCGACCAGAACGACACCAGCTACAAATCGCTGAAGGCCGTGCTCGAGGGCGGGATCGAGGGGCGGCCCGGCAATGTCGCGCTGTACGCGACCTCGAACCGCCGCCATCTGATGCCGCGCGACATGATCGAGAATGAGCGCTCGACCGCGATCAACCCGGGCGAGGCCGTCGAGGAGAAGGTGTCGCTGTCCGACCGGTTCGGCCTGTGGCTCGGCTTTCACCACCTCGATCAGGAGACCTATCAGGCGATCGTGCGCGGCTATGCCGCGCATTACGGCCTCGATCTGCCGTCCGACCAGCTCAACGCGGAAGCCGGCGAATGGTCGATCACGCGTGGCTCGCGCTCCGGCCGCGTCGCCTGGCAGTTCATCCAGGACCTTGCCGGCCGGCTCGGCAAGCCGCTCGCCTGAGCTTCAGCCCGGGCGCGTACCCTGCGCGACACCGGCGCTTGGGGCGGGTGCCAGGAACTCGCGCGGATCGACCGCGCGCTTGCCGCGGCGCAGCTCGAAATGCAGCTGCGGCTCGCTGACGCCTGCCGGTCGCACCGACCTTTGCGATCACCTGTCCCCGGCTCACGGTGTCGCCGCGCTTGACGAGCAGCTCTTCGCAATGCGCATAGGCGGTGATCCAGCCGCTCGCATGCTTGATCAGCACCAGATTGCCGTAGCCGCGCAGCTCGTTGCCGGCATAAGCGACGGTTCCGGCATCGACCGCCGTCACCGGGGTGCCGCGCGGCGCTGCGATGTTGATGCCGTCATTGTGGCTGCCGTTTGCCGTGACCCCGTAGCCGGCGAGGACATGGCCGCGCACCGGCCATGGGAAACGGCCGCCATGCGGCAGCGGCGCGGCATCCGCGGTCTCGCCGCGCGCCTCCTCCGCGGCGTTCGGCTCCGGCGGCGGTCTCTGCGGCGACGCCGCTTCGGACGGCGGCATCAGACTGGCCGTACTCGGCGGCGGGGAGACCGATTTGCCCGGGGCCGGCCCATCGAGCGGGATGATCTCGGGCGGCGCACGGTCTTGCGCGATCGCCGGGGCGGGTTCGGCAGCGGCCAGCCGCGGCTGCCTCGGGGCCGCCCCCATGCCGGGGATCAGCAAACGCTGGCCGGCCTCGATTTTATAGGGCGGCGTCAGATGGTTGGCCGCGACGATCTCCCGCTCGGATACATGATGGGCATGGGCAATGCCGCTCAGCGACTGGCCACGTTCCACGACGATGCGCTGGGCGTCGCCCCTCGGCATCGCCATGGGCGGCGGCATCGGCCCGCCTTCCGCGACACCTGGCGGCGCCGGGCCTCGCAGGACGACCGGCGCGGGGCCGGACGAACCCCCGCCGCAGGCAGCGACAAAGCCGGCCAAAAGAATTGCCGGCGCGGCACGGAAAATACCGCGCCAACCGAATTTCGGTTCCCCCATATCCCCCCGCCTTGCACGCCCCCCGACGCGCAAGAAAGCCATGCCACCTCTAGTTTAGGACCAAATCGGCGCCGGCCCTAACGTTGCTGCTCCCAGACACCGTCATTCCCGCAAGAGCGGCTGTGAATCTATCGGCGAGACCGCCGGATCAACGCAACGCGTCCTTCGAGACGCGCCCTTTGGGCGCTCCTCAGGATGAGGTTCTTTCTTAATGCGATCATAGATTTATCGTCATCCTGAGGAGGCGCGAAGCGCGGTCTCGAAGGACGCATATTTCATCATTCAGTACCTGCTTCCGACACAGGCTCAACAGCGGGAAGCCCGGATGCACGCCCGTGGTTGGCCCGTGATGCCGCCTGTCGCGGGCCTGTCGGCAACCCCGGCACTCGGCCGAATCGGAGAGAACGAGGTCCGGCGGCTTGTCGCGCAACAGCCGCTTCACCGCGAGATCGATATGCCCGTCAGCCATGATCCCCGATCACCGTCTGGCCGCCCATATAGGGCTGCAGCGCCTCGGGCACCGCGACCGTGCCGTCATGGCGCTGAAAGTTCTCGAGGATCGCGATCAGCGTGCGGCCGACCGCGAGGCCGGAACCGTTGAGGGTGTGCACCGGCCGCGTCCCCTTCTCGCCGGCCGGCCGATAGCGCGCCTTCATGCGCTGGGCCTGGAAGGGGCCGCAATTCGAACAGCTCGAAATCTCGCGATAGGTATCCTGGCCGGGCAGCCAGACCTCGATGTCGTAGGTCTTGCGCGCGGCAAACCCCATATCGCCGGCCGACAGCAGCACGACCCGATAGGCCAGGCCGAATCGCTTCAGCACCTCTTCGGCGCACCCGGTCATGCGCTCGTGCTCGGCTTCGGAGTCCTCCGGCCGGGTGATCGATACCAATTCAACCTTGTTGAACTGGTGCATGCGGATCATGCCGCGGGTGTCCTTGCCGGCCGCGCCGGCCTCCGAGCGGAAGCACGGCGTCCAGGCGGTGTAGCGTCGCGGCAAGGTGCTTTCGTCGAGGATCTCGCCGGCGACGAGGTTGGTCAGCGGCACCTCGGCGGTTGGGATCAACCACAAACCCTCGCGGGTTTGGAACATGTCCTCGGCGGCCTTCGGCAGGTTGCCAGTGCCGAACGCCACCTCGTCGCGCACCAGCAAGGGCGGCGAGATTTCCTCGTAACCGAATTCGCGGGTGTGCAGATCGAGCATGAATTGTCCCAATGCCCGCTCGAGCCGGGCCAGCGCACCCCTCAGCACGACAAAGCGCGAGCCCGACAGGCGGGCGGCGCGCGAGAAATCCATCAGCCCGAGCTTCTCGCCGATCGCCTCGTGCGGCAGCGGCGCGAAATCGAATTGCGGCGGCGAGCCATGGCGCCGTAACTCCTTGTTGGCGGTTTCGTCCGGACCGTCCGGCACCTCGGGCGCCGGCAGGTTCGGCAGGCTCGCCAAGAGGTCGTCGAGCTGCTCGCGGTACCGTCTACCCGCTTCCGCGCTGATCCGCTCTTGTCCCTCCTGGTTCTTGATGCTCTGTAGGATCTCGTCGATGGGTCTGCCGCGCGCCTTTTCTCCCGAGATCTGCTTTGAGTAGGCATTGCGTCGCGCTTGCGCTCGTTCGACAGCGGTTAAATTACTCCGCCATTCCCGATCGAGTGCCAACACCTCGGCAGCGCACGGCGACAGGCCGCGTCGAGCGAGGCCACGGTCGAATTCCTCGGGGTTGTCGCGGATCCATCGTATGTCGTGCATTTTCTCGATGCCGAAAATTAGTCGGTTGTCGTCCCGGCGAAAGCCGGGACCCATTTTTCAACGTCGCGGATGCCCGCCGGTGGGTCCCGGCTTTCGCCGGGACGACATCCAAATAATCAATCCGCCGGCAATCCGCTACCGGGTCACTGCCCCGGAGCGGCCGGATTGCCGCCGCCGGCCAGCTCGGCTTCTGCTTCCGCCTCCCGCTTGGCGCGCGCTTTCTCGACCATGCGGCAAGAGATGATCGAGGCCTCGTAGAGCAGGATCAGCGGCACGGCAAGACAGGTCTGGCTGACGATGTCGGGCGGCGTCAGGACCGCGGCGATGGCGAACATCCCGACGATCGCATAGCGCCGCTTCGCGGCGAGGCCGGCGGCGGTGACGAGCCCGACCCGCGCCATCAAGGTCAACAGCACCGGCAGCTGAAAGGCGACCCCGAAAGCGAACAGCAGCGTCATCACCAGCGACAGGTATTCGTTGACCTTGGGTTCCGATACGATCGGCAGGGTGCCGTTTCCTCCCGGGGTCTCGAAGCTGAGGAAAAACCGGAACGCCACCGGGATCACGACAAAATAGGCGAGCGATGCGCCCATGATGAACAAGACCGGGGTCGCGCACAGATACGGCAGAAACGCCCGCCGCTCGGTCTTGTAGAGGCCGGGCGCGACGAATTTCCACAGCTGGATCGCGATGATCGGAAACGACAGACAGATCGCCGCCCAGAACGACACCTTGACGTAGGTGAAAAAGGCCTCGGTCAGACCGGTGAAGATCATCTGGCGCCCGGGCTCGCGGGAGAGGATCACAAACAGCGGGTGGGCCAGAAAGCGATAGATCGCTTCCTTGAACTGATAGCACAAGAGAAACGTGACGAGGATCGAGCCGAACGACCACATCAGCCGGCTGCGCAGCTCGATCAAATGGTCGAGCAGCGGCATCCTTCCGGCTTCGAGCTCGTCCTCCTTGTCGTCCTCGGCCATCACCAACCCTTTGCGTCGGCCCCGCGCACGCTGTCGCGAGGGTGACGGTGGCTATAAAAACACCGCGGGCGGCGAGCCGAGCAGCACCTGGCCGCAGGTTTCGAAATGTACCTCGCGCGACTGGATCTGCTGCGACAGCGTGTGGATGTCGCGGAAGCGGCGCTCGAACGGGCTGCCCGGGAAGATCGCATCGACCCCCGCCGCCTTGTAGGTGTAATCGGCGACCGCGACGGCGTTGCCGATCGCATGCGCGGCGGCAAGCCGCACCCGGGCGCGCTCGGGCACATCGATCGGCAGGGTGTCGTCGGCGCCGGCATAGATCGCTCCGACCGTATCGAGCAGATAGGCGCGCGCCGCGCCGAGCCGAGCCTCGGCCCGCGCCACCTCGGACTGGACGACCGCATTGTCGGCCAGCCGGGTCATGCCGCGCGGGGTCTTCTTGCAGGCCAGCACGATAAAGGCCTCCAGCATGCCGCGCGCAATGCCGAGCGCGACGCTCGCAATGCCGACCGAATACATCGTCTGCTGCGGGATCGCATAGAGCCGGCCGCGCTCGCGCCGCGCTGCCGGGTCCTCGCGGGTCGAACTGAAGGCCTCCGCGCACGAAGAGGTCGGAAACCGCGTAAGAATCCGAGGCGGTGCCGCGCAGCCCGATCGTGTCCCAGGTGTCGATCAGGGTGGCCGCCGCGACGGGAAAGAGCCAGCTGCGCACGGTCGGGCGCCCGGCATCGTTGAGCCGCAAGCCGCCGTCAGGCTCGACGACAGCGCCATGCGCGCCGATCCAGCTGGCATGCCGGCAGCCGCTGGCGAAATCCCAGCGGCCGGTAACCCGGTAGCCGCCGGGCACCGCGACCGCCCGCGACTCGTTGGGCGGGCCCCAGGCCACGGTCGCGCGCGGGTCGCCCCAGATCTCGCGCGCCGCGGCGAGGTCCATATAGGCCGCGATCAGCCCGGTGCTGTTGGCGATCGACACGCACCAGGCGACCGAGCCGTCGGCCCGCGCCAGCTCCTCGACCGCGCGTACATAGGCGCCGGGCTCGACCTCGTCGCCGCCGACCGAGCGCGGCAGCAGCATGCGGAAGAGCCGCGCCTCATGGAGCGCGTCGAGGAGGCTCGCCGGCAGCCTCCGGGTCGCTTCGATCGCATCAGCGGCGGCAAGGATCGGCGCGGCGAGGTCGCGGGCGCGCGACAGCGGGTCGGTTGGCGGGCCGAGCGAAGTCACGTCGTTCATAGGGTCCTGCCACTCTTCTATCGGGGCCATTGCGGCGCAGGCAGCGAACGCTGTCAATGCACGAGGACGCTGCCTCGGCGACGCTGCCGCCAAACCGCCTGCTTCGTTGCGCGAATATACAGTTGGGGCCTGCCGACGATAACGGACAGCCTCGTCGAGAGCCACCCGCGGGCGAAGTGCTGCCGCGGGCTCACCGAGCGCCGGAGGCTTACTGGCTAAACGTCACCTTTGCGATATCGGTGATGCCCACCAGTGTCATAGTGGAGCCGTCGCGGAAGGTCAGGATGGTGTTGCCACCGGAAATCGTCGAGGTTCCGAGGAAATCACGGTCCGCAGCGACAGAATTTGCCGATGCGATCACATCGGTGCTCGTTGAGAACCCAGTCACCGTCGTCGCGGCGAGCGGGCCCGTGCCACCCGAAACCGAGACGTCCCGCAGCGTCGTGGCGCCATGGCCCGCGCCGAGATTGATCGTTTCAGACCCGGATCCTGTGATCGACGATCCCTTATGGGAAGCGCTCCGAGAGTTGATGTCGACGAGCAGTGTTCCGTTGCCCGGATTGTTGATGACATCGCTGTTGCCGCCGTCGACAGTTGTCCCGCCGATGCCAACGTTGATCGTCGCTCCGCCAACGCCGCCCTCCACCGACAGACTTCCGCCTTTGCCGGTGATCGTATCGCCCTTATCGCTGACGATCAGCGTGTTGACCGCCCGACCACCAGCGCCGGTTACGGTTCCAGTGCCGCCGATGATCGAATTGTCGCCGACGGTGGGCCCACCCTCGATGAAGTTCGTGCCCGACCCGCCGACGATCGTGTCAGAAGATGCGGCGCTGACCGTGAACGAACCGCTACCGCCGCTGATCGAATCGTCGTTGCCGGCGTTGACGAGCAGGGCGCCCGCCCCGCCAGTCGCCGTCATCGGCCCCTGGGTCACCAGTCGGTTCGTGCCGCTCAGGTCGATCAGCTGCGTCGCCGTGCCGGCATTGCCGCCGACAATCGTATCGCCACTCGAACCGATCACACTCTGGGCGCCGGTGCCGAGCTGGATCGTCTCACCCTGAGAGGCCTTATGATGAGAGAGGCTGTGCTGACCGGTATTGTCGATCAGCGTATACGCGCCGATGCCGAGTTGCTCGATCGAGCCGAGCGTTGCGGCCCGAACGGCGGAGCCGGAAACCGTTACTGCCCCTCCGATCAAGGCGGTCGCATTAACCCCGGGCAGCGGCGCAGCGGTTGCAACGGTGAAGACTTCAATATTGAAGGCGCCGGCAACGGTTGTTCCCGTCACCGTCTTTCCATTGCTCAGGATCAAGTTGACCGGCTGTTGGTTCGGCGATTGGAAAGTCAATTGGGAGCCTGATACCGATGCCATCTGGTAATTCTCCGGACCCATGACTTGAAGCCCACTGGTACCGCAGGGGGGTTGCGGCAGCGGCAGCTTACCTGCGATGTCTAGGTCATTCTTCTGTTGATTGTTGTAAATTTTTGTCGCGTTCAATCGCAAATTGTATCACTTGGATACAAACCGTTACTGGTGCCGTGGTACGGGTCTTGCCGACGGAGCGTGCCTAGGTATTCTGCCGCTGACGCGATCGAAGGAGACCCGCATGCCCCCGCGCATCGGATACCTGCTGCCGACCCGCGAGCAGGTCATGGAAGGCCGCCCCGAGGCGGCGCCGCTGCTGGCCTTGGCCGAGCGCGCCGAGGAACTCGGTTACGATTCGATCTGGGTCGGCGATTCGATCCTGGCGCGGCCGCGGCACGAGCCGCTGACCCTGCTGTCGGCGGTCGCCGCGCGCACCCGGCGGGCCGAACTCGGCACCGCGGTGCTGCTGCCGGCTTTGCGCAACCCGGTCGTCCTGGCGCACGGGATCGCGACCTTGGACCAGATCAGCGAAGGGCGCTTCATCCTCGGCGTCGGCATCGCCAGCGATGTTCCCAATATCCGCTCCGAATTCGTCGCCTGCGGCGTGCCGTTCGAGAAGCGCGTCGGGCGGATGCTCGAAGGGCTGCGCCTCGCCCGCGAGCTGTGGACCGGCGAGCCCGTCACCTGGAACGGCCGCTGGGTCGTCGAGGGCGCCACCCTCGGCCCGGTGCCGTACCGACCGGGCGGCCCGCCGATCTGGATCGGTGGCATGGTCGAGGCCAGCCTCGACCGCGTCGGCCGGCTCTACGACGGCTGGTTCCCGAACGCGCCGGACCCCGAACGCTGGCGCACGCAATGGGCCGAGATCCACAGGATTGCGCGCGCCGCGGGACGCGACCCCGCGCAGCTGACCGGCGCCGTCTATCTGACCTTGACGATCGACGAGAATGCCGCGCAGGCCGAAGTGCGGATGAACGCCTTTATCGAGGGCTATTACGGCCGCCCGGCCGTCGAGATGCGAGCCCGCCAGGCGACCTATGCCGGGCCTGCCGAGGGCGCGCGCGGCGTGGCTGTCGAGCTGGGTCAAGGCCGGGGTCGGCCACCTCGTGCTGCGCTTCGCCGGCGACCACCGGCGCCACCTCGACGCAATCGCCAAGCTGCGCGCCGGCATCGCCGCGTAAGCCGAGAGCGGGAGGGTATGCTGGGCGCCGCGCGATCAGCGGCCGAGCAGCTTTTGGGCAACGAGATCGACCGGCCAGAACAGACCGGCGGAAACCGCAACGGCGAGGTTGGCGGGATCGAGCCATTCCCGGCCGGACCGCTGGTCCGCATCGAGGTGCGCCGCGATATCGGCCGCGGCGGCAATCGCGTAGAGGCACAACCCGACCAGCCACACCCGCCGGCTCATTGGCGCGGGATCGCGCTCAGATGACCCGGATGTTCTTGAACTGCCAGGGATCCTCACGGTCGAGATCCTCGGGAAACAGCCGTTCGCGATCCTTGAGCGGGGTCCAATCGCCCCACACGCCGACGACCTCACCGAGATAGGGCCGACAGATTTCGAGGATGCGGGCGAAATCCATCTCGTCCGGTTCGACGACGCCGCGGTTCGGGTTTTCGATTGCCCAAATAACGCCCGCCAGCACCGGAGCGGTGACCTGCAGCGAGGTCGCGTTGTTGTGCGGCGCGACCCGCCGCGCTTCCTCGATCGAGAGACGCGAGCCGTACCAGTAGACGCCCTTTTCCGGCCCCATCAGCAGCACCCCGAGCTCGTCGATGCCGGCGATGATCTCCTCCATCATCAGCCGCTTGCGGCTTTGCAGCTGGAAATTCTTGCCCGCGAGTTCGTGCAGGCTCAGCACCGCGTCGTCGCACGGGTGGTAGGCGTAATGGCAGGTCGGGCGGTAGCGCAGCCCGATCGCCCTCGCGCACGGTCAGATAGTCGGCGATCGAGATCGATTCGCCATGGGTGATCAGAAAGCCCTGATAGGGCCCTTCGAGCGGGGTCCAGCTGCGCACCCGCGTCGCCGCGCCGGGCCGCAGCAGATAGATCGCCGAGCCGCTGCCGAAATCGTGGCGCCGGCCGTCGGCCGGGAAATGCCGCTCATGCGTGCCCCAACCGAGCTCGGCCGGTTGCGACCCTTCGCTGACGAAACCCGTCGATCGACCAGGTATTGACGAATTCCCCCGGCGCCTTGGGCAGCGCGGCGACCTGCGTGTCGCGCTCGGCGATGTGGATGGCCTTGACGCCGAGCCGCTCGGCGAGCCGCGCCCAGCCGGCGCGGTCGGCGGGCGCGTTGGTCGACGGGTCGGCATCGCGCGCGATGTCGAGCAGCGCCTGCTTGACGAAGTGCGACACCAGCCCGGGATTGGCGCCGTGGGTGATGACCGCGGTCGGGCCATCAGTGCCCCGGGCGCGCAGCGCCAGCGCGCTCTCGCGCAGCGCGTAATTGGAGCGCGCCGACGGCGGAAGGTCGGGGTCGGTATAGCCGCCGGGCCAGGGTTCGATGCAGGTGTCGAGATAAAGCGCCCCCTTTTCCTGGCAATAGCTCGATCAGCGCGACGCTCGAGACGTCGACCGAGACGTTGAGCAGAAAGTCGTCGCGGCCGAGCCGGTCTTCGAGCACCGCGCGGTAATTCTGTCGGGTCAACGCCGTCTCGACAAAGCGGACGCCATACTCGGCGGCGACTTCCTGGCCGCGCGGCTCGGCGGTGACGATCGTGATCTGGTCGGGTCGGATATCGATGTGGCGCAGCAGCAGCGGCAGGACGCCCTGGCCGATGCTGCCGAAGCCGATGATGGCGAGACGGCCGGAAAAGGCGATGTGCTTCTTGTCGGGCATGATGGTGCGCTGCAGACCGGGGGCCAAGCGGTACGGTCGCTGCCGGGCAATGTCAATTCCTGCCGTCATCGCGACGCGGAGCCTGTCCTCGGACGGCGCGGGCTGCCGACCCATTGGCGCCTCGCAATGGCATTCAGCCTCGGCCATCATTTCGCCACCTGCGGGGATTGCAATAGCGGCGGACTGGGATAGTGTGCGGGCGCTTTCACGTCTCCTGGCTCGCCTCCCCAAGGGAGATCGGTAGGTATGCGTAAATTGGTAACGGCGCTCGCCCTGATCGTTTTGCTCGCGCCGGCCGCGGCTTTGCCGCAGGACAAGAGCGCGAACAGCGGGGTTTTCGAACAGCTCAACCTGTTCGACGAAGCCTTCGAGCGGATCCGCCACGATGCGGTCGAGCCGGTCGGCGACCAAAAGCTGGTCGAGACCGCGATCGCCGGCATGCTGGCCAGTCTCGACCCGCATTCGGTTTACCTGACCGAGGCCGAGTACAAGGCGCTGCAGGCGCAGAGTTCAGGTGAGAACGGCTCGACCGGCCTGGTCGTGACCCTCGACAGCGGGCAAGTGAAGGTCGTCGCGCCGCGCGACGGCTCGCCCGCGGCGGCGGCGGACATCAAGCCGGACGACATCATCTACACGATCGACAAGGAGCCGACCTACGACCTGACCCTGCCCGAGATCGAGCAGCGGCTGAGCGGGCCGGTCGACAGCGAGGTCGCGCTGGTGCTGCGCCGCGGCACCGGCGCCCCGATCGAGGTGACGCTGACGCGCGTGGCCGGAAAATTGCCGACCGTCGATTCCCGGCTCGAAGACGGCGATATCGGCTATATCCGGCTCGCCGGCTTCGACGATGCGACGGTGGCGACGCTGACCAAAGCGGTCAAGGATCTGCGGGAGCAGGCCGGCAACAAGCTGATCGGCTTCATCATCGACCTGCGCAACAATCCCGGCGGCAGCTTCGATGTCGCGGTGGCGGCGGCCGACGCGTTCATCGACAAGGGCGACATCACGATCGTCAAGAGCCGCAACCCCGACAGCGTCAAGCGGATTGCCGCGACCCCCGGGCGACGTCGCCAACGGACAGCCGATCGTGGCGCTCGTCAACGGCGGCACCGCCCGCGAGGCCGAGCTTGTCGCCGGGGCGCTGCAGGATAGCCACCGCGCCGTGCTGCTCGGCAGCAAGACGTTTGGCGAAAGCGCGATCGAGACGTTGATCCCGCTCAACGGCAATGGGGCGATCCGGCTGACCACGGCGCGCTTCGAGACGCCGAGCGGGCGGCCGATCCAAGGCAAAGGTCTCGACCCCGACCTCGTCGTGTCGCCGCTCAAGCTGGAGAAGGTCGCGCAGGGCGATCGCCGCCGCGAGGCCGATTTCCGCGGCGCGCTGAAGAACCCCGACGCCGCCCAACCCGCCGCCGGCGCCGCCAAGGGCGGCGCGCCCGGCGGCGCGGCAGCGCCGGCACAGCCGCCGTCGACCGCAACGCCGCAGCGTCCGCGACGCCGCCGCCCAAAGGCGACGAGGCGAGCGTCGCCGCGGGCGATATCGGCACGCCGAGCGACGAGCAGCTGAGCGAGGCGGTCGACGTTCTGCGCGGCCTCGCCCTGATCACCGGCCGCACCGCCGCACGCTGAGCCGACATGCGCTTTCTCGTGCTCGGCGCCGGCGCGGTCGGCGGCTATTTCGGCGGGCGGCTCGCCGAGGCGGGGCGCGACGTGACCTTTCTGGTGCGCGGCCCGCGCGCCGCCCAGCTCGCCGAGCACGGCCTCGCGGTCGCCAGCCCGCTCGGCGATTTTCGCGTGCCGGTCAAGACCGCGACCGCCGAGCGGGTCGGCGGTCCCTATGATGTCGTGCTGCTGACCGCCAAGCATTACGACCTCGACGGCGCGATCGCTGCGATCCGCCCCGGTATGGGGCCGGACAGCGCGGTATTGCCGTTGCTCAACGGCCTCGTGCATCTCGACCGGCTCGATGCCGCGTTCGGGGCCGAGCGGGTGCTCGGCGGGGTCGCCTATGTCGGCGCGAGCCTCCGGCCCGACGGCAGCATCCGCCACCACAACCGCCTCTCGGGCATCGCCTTCGGCGAGCGTGACGGCGGGATCAGCGAGCGGGTGCGGGCGATCGAAGCAGCCTTCGCCGGCACCCCGGTCAGCGCCCCGGCGAGCGACAACATCCTCTTAGAGATGTGGGAAAAATTCGTGATGATCGGCGCGATGGCCGGGATGAACTGCCTCATGCGCGGCACGGTCGGCGAGATCATTGCGACCGAGGACGGCGCGCCGCTGATGATCGCAGCGCTCGCCGAATGCCAGGCCGTCGCGGCCGCTGCCGGGTTTGCGTCGCGCCCGCAGGCGAGCGCGCGGGTCCAGGCGATGCTGACCGAGCCTGGCAGCGTCAACAGCGCCTCGATGCGCCAGGATCTCGAAGCCGGCAGGCGCACCGAGGCGGACGCGATCCTCGGCGACATGCTCCGCCGCGCCGGCGGCTTCGGCATCGCGACGCCGCTGTTGCGCGCCGCCTGGTGCCACCTCCAGGTGCACGAGAACCGTCTCGCCGAGCGGGGATAGCGGCCGGGCTGAGACGGTCTGCGGCAGGCTATCCCCGGATCAATCCGCCATCGATGGGAATTACCGCCCCCGTCACATAGTCGGACAGGTTGGTCGCCAGGAACTCGACCACCCTGGCGCAGTCCTCGACCGTCCCGAGGCGGCGCAGCGCGACCAACTCGGAGCGATCACGGTTGCTCTGGCTGCTGCCTGGAATCACGGTTTGCATGATCCGGCCCGTTGCAATCACGCCGGGGGCGATGCAATTGGCGGTGATTCCGAATGGCCCGAGATCCTGGGCCAGATACCGCGTGTAGTGGGCGATAGCGGCTTTCGCCGCGCCATAATGGGCGTATCCGCCATCGGCAGACGGGGCGGTGCCGGCCACCGAGCTGACCGTGACGATCTTTCCCGATCGCTGCCTTTTCATGACCGGCGCGACCGCGTTGCACGAATAGACGGTGCCGAACAGGTTCATCCCCACGACAAGCTGCAACAGCGCCGGGTCGAGGCTGGCGGCTTTGGTATCGATCGGCCGACCACGACCGCCGCCGGCATTCGCGACCAGGACATCGACCCGGCCCCATGCCTCGACGACCCGCGCCACCATGGCCGTGACGGCCTCGTGGTCGGTGACATCGACCTCGATTCCCAAGGCCGTGCCGCCGGCCGCGTCGATCTCGGCGACCGTGCTGTCCGCGGTCATGTCTTTGGCCTCGGCCTCGAATTCCTCATAGGAATGCAGGTTGAGGTCGGTGACCGCTACCTTGGCTCCGAGGCCAGCCAGCCGCTTCGCGTAGGCCCGTCCGAGGCCGCGCGCGGCGCCCGTCACGATCGCCACTTTCCCGTCCAAACTGCCCATGGTTGGCCCCCATCGCAACGGTCCTGATCGCCAAGGACGCTCAGGAGAGCACAAAAAGCCAGATCACTTCGAAGGTTTCAGCGACAGCAGGTAGCTGACGATGTCATCGATATCATCGGGTTTCATCATGAGGTTTGGCATGGTCGAATGCGGTGTCCTCAGGAACACGCGCAACGAATATTCGGTGATAGAGGGTTCGGCGGCGACAGCCGAAAAGCTGGGCGCTTTGGGGTTAACGGACGATTCATTCGGGCGAACGCCGTGACATTGCGAACACGCCTGTTCGGACAAGATCCGTCCCCTCGCTGCATCGGCCTTCGCATCGCCCGGCCCGGTGAGCGCGAGCAATACGATGCCCAGCAAAAAGGAGCAGATTGCTCTCAGCATGATGCCTCCACATCCTAATCTGAGTCCCCGATCGGCGATCGCGTCGAGCTTCGAGCGTCTGCCTGGCAACCGCCTTCGGGTTGGTGCCCCGCCCCGCCCGGCGGCGCGACAATGATGTATAGGAGGTTGGCCTGAGCGGAAAGGCCACCGCGACCGGCTTTGCTCTGATTAGCTTATCGAGCACGTCGGGGGTTCAGGGTATCTGGACGGCGCACCCGGCTATGCCCGAGTTTGAATTGGACGAAAATCAGATTCGCGACCTGATCGCCTATCTCAAAATGCTGGAGCGGTAGCTGGTCGGGTGGGCGACGCGCCCGCACCGCGGCGGAGGCGAGATGAACCTTACCGTATTCTTCAACATGGCGCTGGCGGCGCTCCTCGGTGCTGCGGTCGGGTTCGAGCGGCAATGGAACCAGGGCATGGCCGGGCTGCGCACCAACACGCTGGTGGCGTTTGGGGCGGCGTCGTTTGTCGCGCTTCGGGTGCCGCAGGCCGAGGCGATGATCGTCTCCGGCATCGGTTTTCTCGGCGCCGGGATCATCTTTCGCGAGGGCGCTTCGGTGCGCGGCCTCAATACCGCAGCGACATTGTGGTGCTCGGCGGCAGCCGGCGCCTTGTCCGGCACCGCGCACTATCTGGAAGCGGTGTTTTGCGGGGCGGGCGTCGTCGCGATCAACCTCGGCCTGCGCTACATCCAGGTGGCGATCAACCGCTACCGGCCGCAGCCGGTCGATGTCGAAGCGGATTATCTGATCGAGATCGACTGCGCCGCCGAGGACGAGGCGAAGATCCGTGCGCTGCTGGCGGCGGGCGCCGGTGGGCGGAACGGCCTCGGGCTGCGCTCGCTGCACAGCCGCGGGCCGGGCCATCAGGGCGGGGCGGTGCGCATCTCCGCCGATTTTGTCGCGCATCAGCGGGTCGACGAGGCGATCGAGCACCTGATCGGCCGCATCGGCCGCGAAAAGGGGGTAATCTCGGCGCGCTGGAGTGCGCCGAGCCTGACCTCGCCCTCCGGGAGGCGCGCCGAGGATTGATCAAGGCTTGCGAGGGAATCATGCTGTTCACCTGTCATCCGCCCGGCGCGGCGATCCCCGGGCGCTTCCCGGGACTGGCGCATGCCAGGGGCAAATGGCTGACCCTCGACATCCATTGCCATGTGCGCAGCGACAAGGCGGCGGCGCTGGTCGAAGGCCATGAGGAGGTCTCGCGCTGGTTTCTCGAAACCCAGGCCAGCGAGCAGAGCCGGGCGATCAACCGGCAGAACGGCGAGCGGACGCGGGCGCAGGGCAATTCGGCCGAGCAGCGCATCGCCGACATGGACCATATGGGGATCGACATCCAGGCGATCTCGCCGGCGCCGCGCCAGACCTATTACGGCGCCGACCCGGATTTGGGGCTCCAAACCGCGCGCATCCTCAACGACGAGATCGCCGCGATGTGCGCCCGCCATCCCGACCGCTTCACCGGCCTCGGGACGGTGCCGTTGCAGGCCCCCGAGCTGGCCCTCGCCGAGCTCGACCGGCTGCACAAATCACTGGGCTTCCGCGGCATCGAGATCATGACCCATGTCGCCGGCGCCGATCTGTCCGAGCCGCGCTTCCGCAAGATCTTCGCGCGTTGCGAGGAGCTGGGGATGCTGATCTTCATGCATCCCGACGGCTTTACCGGGGCGGGCCGCTTCAGGGACCATTACTTCGCCAATGTGATCGGCAACCCGCTCGACTCGACCGTCGCCGTGCATCACCTGATCTTCGGCGGGGTATTGGAGGACCATCCCGGCCTCAAGATCGTCGTCGCGCATGGCGGCGGCTATCTGCCGGCCTATTCGGGCCGGATCGACCACGCCGCATCGGCGCGCCCCGACACCTGCACGCATCTCAAGGAGATGCCGACGACCTACCTCAAACGGCTTTATTTCGACGCGCTCGTCTATACCCACCACCAGCTGCAATACCTCGTCGACGAATACGGCGCCGACCACATCCTCGTCGGCACCGACTACCCGGCCGATATGGGCGAAGTCGACCCGATCGGCTTCATCGAGCGCGCCCCCGGCCTCGACGATAGGGCGCGCCGCGCGATCCTCGGCGGCAACGCCATGCGGCTGCTGAACCTGGAGGTGCCGGTCAGGCCGGCGGGCGCGGCAGGGTAAATCACTTCCCGTACCGCGGTAGAGGGTGCCGACCCGCCGACTAGGTTCCGCGGGGAGGCAGGCAACCCGCGGATCTGCGTGAGTTCGGCTCGCTAGGTACTTTCCGACTCTATCGCAGCCGCCTTCCGTCCTTGCATGCTCGCCTCGGAAGGGCGCTTTCAACGCGGATCATCGTTTCTGGCCTGCGTTCGCCGCAACCGGCGTCCGGGAAGGTCGAGTGATGACGGACCTAGTGGCCAAAGGAATGCCGACATCGGCAACGGCAATGGTAACGCCGCAAACCGGGCCGACGATCGTAGCCGCCATCGCCTCGGGCGAAGGGCAACCTGTCATCCCCGCCGATCAGCTTGAGTTGTTAATCCGGCGGGCTGCCGAGTTGCCCGAGGAGGGGCAGATCGAGATTGCACATTTCATCGAAAAACTCGAAGAGAAACATCGCGGTGCCTGGTGATGGAACAACGTATCTCAGCGACTCCGACCGCGGCGCGCGGCGCGTCAAAGGAAGGCGTTGTTCGATATATCCTGCTGACCTCGATGGTGCTTGTCGTCATTTCTTTCATAATTGCCTACGTGTGGTCGTGAGTTAGCAGGCTGGAGGTTACGGCCGGGGCAGGGAGCAGTATCATGCCGCGCGGCGATAAATCGAAATACACCGACAAGCAGAAGCGCAAGGCGGAACACATTGCGGATAGCTACGAATCCCGCGGCGTGCCCGAAGACGAAGCCGAAGCCCGCGCCTGGGCTACCGTCAACAAGGAAAGCGGCGGTGGCAAGCTGAGCGGATCAGGCCGTGGTCGGCCCGAGAACCATGCCGCCTCGCGCAAGGGAGGTCGGCTCGGTGGCCGGGCATCAGCATCTCGTCCGGCGTCGGCGCGGTCGCTCTCGGCGAAGAAGGCAGCGGCCACCCGCAAACTGGAAGCCGCGACGCGGTGACCGACGGCGCCGCCTCTTCGCCACCCAACCCCTAAATCAAGAGCCAACACTGCAATCGATTCAACGTTAAGCAGGCGGACAGAGCCGGGGTGGCCGTTCGCGAAGGGACGGTCGGCGCCCTCACACCCGCCGTGGCGCAAAGCGGCGGGAGGGCATGAGCAGCTCGTCCTGAGCCGCGACGAGGGCCAGCTCATAGCGGCCCTCCTGCGCCGTCTTCTCGATCACCGCGAAGATCGATGCCGCGGTCAGGGCGAGCGCGTCGGGGAGCGGCGCGCCGCGTAAGAGATGCGCGAGAAAGAGCGCGGCGGTGACGTCGCCGCAGCCGTTGAGCACGACCGGCAGGCGCGGCGTCTCGACCGCCCAGGCGCCCTCGGGCCCGGCCGCCAGCATCGTGACACGGTCGGGCTCGGCGTCGAGGCTGGTGACCAGCGCGATGCGGGGCCCGAGCAGGCGCAGCGCGGCGGCGGCGCCCGCGGCCGCGGCGAGGCTCGCCACCCGGCCGCCCACGAGATATTCGAGCTCGAAATGGTTCGGGGTCACGATGTCGGCGAGCTGCAGCGCGCGGTCGCGGAAGAATTCGGCGATCCCCGCGGTCACGTAGGAGCCGGTGTCGACATCGCCGATCACCGGGTCGACGCAGAACAGGGCCTCCGGGTTGGCCGCCCTCACCCGCTCGACAATGTCGAGCAGCACCGGCCCGGTGGCCGCGTCGCCGAGATAGCCCGAAAGCACCGCGTCGATGTGCGGCAGCACGCCGAGGTCGGCGATCCCCTCGAACAGGCTGGCGATCTCGGCGGCCGGCACGACCGAGCCGCGCCAGCGGCCATGGCCGGTGTGGTTGGAGAACGCCACCGTATCGAGCGCCCAGGCCTCGATCCCGAGCCGCTGCAACGGAAAGACCGAGGCGGCGTTGCCGACATGCCCGTAGGCGACGCGCGACTGCAGCGAAAGGACGGTCGGCATCCGGGTCCGCTCAGTGTTGGCGGTCGAGAGTGTCGAAGACGTGCTTCAAACTCAGGAACACCGCCAGCCCGCTCGCGACGAACAGCGCGACTCCGGCATCATGCAGCCCGCCCTCTTCGACGCCGGCGGCGGTGAACAGGCCGGCGAGCGCCAGCAGCGTGAAGATCACGATCACCGCGACCAAGCTGGGCATGTCGTCGACCAACAGAAAGCTGCCCCAACCGGCGGCGCCGCCATCGAACCGGTTTTTGAGGCGCATGAACGCGAGCGCGACCGCGCCGAGGCTGAGGAGGAGGCCGCAGGTA
Organism: uncultured Alphaproteobacteria bacterium; assembly: GCA_963842175.1. GTDB lineage: Bacteria > Pseudomonadota > Alphaproteobacteria > ATCC43930 > CGMCC-115725 > DATARH01. The sequence continues at coordinate 1,115,974 of CAWJFM010000023.1, read as the reverse complement.
TAGTCGCCCGGCGCGCTGTCTGCGCTCGCGAAAACAGCGCCGAGTACGGCGCAGGCGCCGAGCACAACGAGTTGCGCCCAAAAGCCGATCCAGGCGCAAAGCCCGAGCTCGCTTTCCGCATTCGCCTCGTCCATCTCGCTCGCCTTGCTGTTCCGACTGGGGCCTGCCAATTCGCGCCAGGCAAATTATATCGGGCCAGCGGATTATATCGAAGATCGTCGGCGAACGGAGGATTCCGATGGCCCCGCCCTTGCGACCGCGCCGCAGCGTACTGTTCGTGCCCGGCGCCAACCCGCGCGCCCTCGAAAAGGCCCGGACGCTTCCCGCCGACGGCCTCATCTTCGACCTCGAGGACGCCGTCGCGCCGGCCGGTAAGGACGAGGCCCGCGCCAGTGTCGCCGCGGCGCTGGCGGCGGGCGGCTATGCGCCGCGCGAATTGGTCCTGCGGGTCAACCCGCTCGACACGGCTTGGGGCGATGCCGACCTCGGCGTCGCGGCGGATTTGCCGATCGATGCCGTGCTGTTGCCCAAGGTCGAGAATGCTGAAACGGTGCGTCTGGCGATCGACCAGCTCGACGCGCTGGGCGCGCCGGCCGAGCTCGCCCTGTGGTGCATGATCGAAACGCCGCTCGGGGTTCTCGCCGCTGCGCAGATCGCCAGCGCGAGCCCGAGGCTCGGCGCGCTTGTCGTCGGCACCACCGACCTGACAGCGGATCTCCACGCCAGCGAGGCAATCGACCGCTGGCCCTTGCTGACCGCGCTCGGCCTCGTGCTGCTCGCCGGACGGGCGCATCGCCGGGCGGTGCTCGACGGCGTGCATCTCGACCTCGACGATGCCGAGGGCTTTGCCGCTTCATGCCGCCAGGGGCGGGAACTCGGCTTTGATGGCAAGACCCTCATTCACCCGGCGCAGATCGGCCCGGCCAACGCCGCTTTCTCCCCGACCGACGAGGAGATCGCGCGGGCGCGCCATATGATCGGGGCCTATGAGGAGGCGGCCGGCGCCGGCCGCGGCGCGGTGCGCATCGACGGCCGCCTCGTCGAGGCCCTGCACGTCGAAGAGGCGCGCCGCACGCTCGCGCTGGCCGAGGCGATCGCCGCGCGCGAGGCCGGGTGATCCCGGCCTACGGCACCGTCTCGTCGGGCAGGACGCCCCAGATGTCGGTGCGCCGCATCCACCCGGAGATGTCGTCCGCCTCGATGCGGCACACCGGACCGCGGCATTCGAGGAGCCGCGCAATGACCCCGGGCTGGGCGCGGGCAACCTCCGGCGAAGCCGGGTCGGGCAACCGATAGACCGGGCGCACGCGCGCCCTTGGCGACGATCACGGTGCGCTTGCCCGCGACCATGTGCTCCTGCACCCAGCCCTCGGTGCCTTCCCAGTCGCGGATGCGGCGCCAATGCTCGAACTGGGCGACGATCTCGACCGGCATGTCCTTGCGCTTTAGCACCCATTCGATTGGATATTGCCGGCCCGGGCCGGTGCGCAGGTTGACCTCATCGGAATGCAGGCTGACAAAACGCGGCACTTTGAGGCCGACATCCTCGTCGGCCGCGATGGCGGATGGCGCCGCGGCGAGCAGCAGCACCAGAGCACCGAACGCGCCAATGATGGCCCTTGCCTGCTTGCTCAAGGTTTGGAAGCGCCGGCGGGCTGGCCGCAGGTCGGGCAATCCGGGTCCTTGGCGATGCGGATGCGGTGAAATCGGACCTGCAGCGCATCGTAGATGAGGAGCGTGCCGTCGAGACTGTCGCCGAGGCCCAAGAGCTCCTTCAGCACCTCGACCGCCTGCAACGTGCCCATCACCCCGGCGACCGCGCCGAGAATCCCGGCCTCCTCGCAGCGCGGCACGAGGCCGGGCGGCGGCGGCTCGCGGAACAGGCAGCGGTAGCACGGGTGCCCCTGGCCGAGATAGGGCCGGAAGGTCGACAACTGCCCCTCAAATGGCGACAGCGCCGCGGCGATCAGCGGCTTTCCGAGGCGAAAACACAGATCGGTCAACAGATAGCGCGTCGCGAAATTGTCGCTGCCGTCGGCGACCAGGTCGTAGCCGGCGATCAGCTCGGCGGCATTGTCGGGGCCGAGCCGCATCGGGTGGGTCTCGATGCGGATGCCGTCGTTGACCGCGGTGAGCGTGGCGCGCGCGCTGTCGACCTTGAGTTCGCCAATGCGGTGGGTCGCGTGCACGATCTGGCGCTGCAGATTGGTCAGATCGACCCGGTCGTCGTCGATGATGCCGATCGTGCCGACCCCGGCGGCGGCGAGGTACATCAGCATCGGCGAGCCGAGCCCGCCGGCGCCGACCACCAGCACGCGCGAGGCGAGCAGCTTTTCCTGGCCCTCCTCGCCGACCTCGTCGAGGATCAGGTGGCGGGCATAGCGCTGGAATTGCTCTTCGCTGAGCTCCATCAGAGGCCTTCGAACAGCGGCGTCGACAGGTAGCGCTCGGCATGGTCGGGCAGGATCGTCACGATCGTCTTGCCGGCCATCTCCTGGCGCGCACCGATTTCGAGCGCCGCGGCGAGCGCCGCGCCGGCGGAAATTCCGACCGCCAGACCGTCGAGCCGCGCCGCCTTGCGCGCCGTGGCGAACGCGGTGTCGTTGCCGATGCGGATCACTTCGTCGATCAGTTCGCTATCGAGGATGTCCGGGATGAAGCCGGCGCCGATCCCTTGGATCTTGTGGGCGCCGGGCGGGCCGCCCGACAAGACCGCGCTGTCCTCCGGCTCGACCGCGATCATTTTGAGACCGGGTTTGCGCGGCTTCAACACCGAGCCGACCCCGGTCAGCGTGCCGCCGGTGCCGACCCCGCTGACCACGACATCGACCGCGCCCGCGGTATCCTTCCAGATCTCCTCGGCGGTGGTGCGGCGGTGGATCTCGGGGTTGGCCGGGTTCTGGAACTGCTGCGGCATGAAGGCGTCCGGCAGGCTCTTGACGATCTCCTCGGCCCGCGCGATGGCGCCGCGCATGCCCTGCGCCGCCGGGGTCAGCTCGAGCTCCGCGCCGAGCAAGAGCAGCATCTTGCGCCGTTCCACCGACATGCTCTCGGGCATCGTCAGGATCAGGCGATAGCCCTTGGCGGCGCAGACAAAAGCCAGCGCGATCCCGGTATTGCCCGAGGTCGGCTCGACCAGAACCGTGCCGGGCCTGATGCGGCCGGCCCTTTCGCCCGCCTCGATCATCGCCAGCCCGATGCGGTCCTTGACCGAGGCAAGCGGGTTGAAAAACTCGCATTTGCCGAGGATGTCGGCCGTAACGCCGGCCTCGGCTGCGAGGCGATGTACGCGCACCAGCGGGGTCGCGCCGATCGTCTCCAGAATGCTTTCGTAGATGCGGCCGCGGAATTCTCCCGCCATCAACGCTCTCCCTGCAGGTTCCTGCGCCTCATTTAGCGCCGCCACGCCGTCATTGCGAGGAGCGCAGCGACGAAGCAATCTCGATGGCGCGGGGCGCAATCGGCGCGAGATTGCTTCGCTTCGCTCGCAATGACAACGGGGCGCGGATCAAATCTCGAAATCGCCGCCTTGCGCCGCGCGGCCCGCGATCCCGGCGCGGTGCGCCCGGGTGCAGAGGTCTTCGAGGGTCAGCGAGTTCGAGCCGGCGCATCGTTTCGTCCTGCAATTCGAGCCACAGCGGCCGGACCACCTGATGGCCGAGCGCGCTCCCTGCCGGATCCTCGATCGGGTCGCCGCCGGTTTCGAGGTGGCGCACGGTGCGCACGATATCGCCAAGGCTGATGCGGCGGCGCTCGCGGGCGAGGCGATAGCCGCCGCTCGGGCCGCGGATACCGACGAGGATCTTCTCCCGCACCAGCTCCTGCAGCACCGGTTCGAGATAGCGGCGCGGAATTCCTTCGCGCTCGGTGATCTCGACCGAACGGACCGGGGCGGCGCCCCCGTTATAGGCGATGTCGAGCACCGCTTCGATCGCGAACAAGAGCTTCTTGGTCAGCCGGATCATGAATCAGGATTGTCGTCGCGCCGTCCGGTTTGGACAAGCGGAAGCAATGCTGAAGGTGACCTTCTTCAATGGGCGCGCCATTGGTGCATCACCGACCGGATAAATACGGGAGCACCAAACTGACAAAAATCAGCGCCGTCTGAATGAAAATCACAGTCGCAACATTCGCTTCAATCCAATCGCGAACGCTACGCCGCCAACCTGTCGTTCGCCGCGCCGCTGAGATCCGCTTGCCGGGCTTGTCATAGGGTCTTACCGCGCCACCCACATCGAGCACGTGAAGCGAGCAAAATCGTTCGCCGCGGCGCAACGACACGGTACGTTTACCATGATTGAACGCTGTTACGAGCAAGTTTCCTTTGTATCCAGGATCTACTTTGGAAGGCGTATTCGCTATTCCTCGTTGTAAGAGCGATACCCGTGGCAGAATATGACCAAATCGCCATTTCGGAAACTCGACATACTCTTCGGTTTCGATAATTACAGCGTTCCCAGGAAGGAGGCGAATTTCACCAGATGTTCCGAGTTCCTGCCCCTCTCCGCTCCGGTGATCTCGAAAGACCTGGCCTACACGCAGATCGTAAGTGGCATTGCACTCCTTCTCATCCGCGAGCTGCTCCGCATCGCAGTGCTGGATCAGTATAGCGTGGCCGTTGCGATCAAACGCGTCACTTGAAGTTACCACCGACGGCTCGGCTCCTGCCGTCGTGAGCGCAATCACCGTCATGTGCCCCCCCTTGAATACGCTTGCGTTAGCTTGCGGAAACCCCCAGCCCCGGAGTCGCGGATCGAGGATCTTCAGCGACGTTAAGCGACATGGAGCCACCGATTGAAACCGCCTTCCCGGCGAAAGCCGGGACCCACCAATCCGCGCCCGAGACAGCCGATGAGTGGATCCCGGCCTGCGCCGGGAAAGCGGGTTTGAGTAGAAGCTTTGAGGCAAGCTCTTCTGGCCAGTACGGCTAACGGTGAGTGCCGAGCGTCGCCGCGATCCGCTCGGCGAGGCGGGCGGCGACCTCCTGCTTGGTCATCGCCGGCCAGTCCTCGACCCCCTCGCCATCGACGAGATGGACCCTGTTGCGGTCGCCGCCGAAGGTGCCGGTGCCGGGCGAGACGTCGTTGGCGAGGATCCAGTCGCAGCCCTTGTGCCCGCGCTTCAAGCGGGCATTGGCGAGGATATTCTCGGTCTCGGCGGCAAAGCCGATGACGAGCGCCGGCCGGTCGTTGCGGCGCCCGGCGATCGTGGCGAGGATGTCCGGGTTTTCGACGAGGCGCAGCGCCGGCGCGCCCTTGCCGTCCTTTTTCAGCTTCTGCGGGCTGATCGTGTCGACCCGCCAGTCGGACACCGCCGCCGCCATCACCGCGACATCGACCGGCAGCGCCGCCTCGCTCGCCGCGAGCATCTCTTGCGCCGTTTCGACCGCGACCAGCCTGACCCCGGCCGGGGTCGGCTCCTGGGTCGGCCCCGACACCAGCACGGTCTCGGCGCCGAGCGCGGCGAGCGCGGCGGCGATCGCGTGGCCCTGCTTGCCTGAGGAATGGTTGGAGAGATAGCGCACCGGGTCGATCGGCTCGCGCGTCGGACCGCTGGTGACGAGCGCGCGCCTGCCGGCGAGGCGCTGGTCGGCCGTGAAGAACCGCGTGATCGCGGCGAGGATCTCGGCCGGTTCGGCCATTCGGCCAAACCCGACCTCGCCGCAGGCCAGCTCGCCGGCCCCCGGACCGACGCGAAGGACGCCGCGCTGTGCCAGCGTGGCGAGATTGGCCTGGGTCGCCGGATGCGCCCACATCTGCGCGTTCATCGCCGGGGCGATCAGCACCGGCTTGTCGGAGGCCAAGAGCGTCGTCGCGGCGAGGTCGTCGGCTATTCCCGCCGCCATCCGGGCGATCAGATCGGCGGTCGCCGGCGCGACGACCACGAGATCGGCTTCGCGCGACAGGCGGATGTGACCCATCTCGCTTTCGTCGGTCAAGGACCAGAGATCGCCATAGACCTTGTCTTCGCTGAGCGAGGAAACCGACAGCGGCGTCACGAACTGGCGCGCCGCCTCGGTCATGATGCAACGCACCGCGCAGCCCTGCTCGCGCACCCGGCGGATCAGCTCGAGGCTCTTATAGGCGGCGATGCCGCCCGCGATGATCAACAGAATGCGCCGGCCTTCGAGCACGCGGCACCTCCCTCTCCGATCTCCGAGTATGCTACCGCCCTACCAGGAGCGCCACCGCGATCGCCACCAGCGCCGCTGCGGCGAGCCACAGCGGCACAACCAGCCACGGGAACAGCCGCGCGCGGTGGGCGGCCTGGGCGGCGAGGCTCTCGGCATGGAGGACGACGCCCTCCTTCGACCAGTCGCCGATCAGCCGGTCGAGGTTGCGCAACAGGCGCGGGATCTCGTCCAAGGTTTCGAGGACCGTGTCGATGCGCTCTTTGAGACGCGCCTCGGGACCGCGGTTGTCGCGCATCCATTGTTCGACGAGCGGGCGCGCCAGAGCCCAGATATTGACCGTCGGATCGAGCCGCCGTCCGACGCCTTCGATCAGCACCATCGTCTTTTGCAGCAGCAGGAGCTGCGGCTGCGTTTCCATCTCGAACTGCTCGGTCACCCGAAAGAGCTGCGCCAGGAGCCGGGCGATCGAGATCTCGTGCAAGGGGCGCCCGAGGATCGGCTCGCCGATCGAGCGGCAGGCCTGGGTGAAGGCGTCGAGCGAGCGCCGCTTCGGCACATAGCCGGCGGCGAAATGCACCTCGGCGACCCGCCGGTAATCGCCGGTGAGAAAGCCGATCAGCATGTCGGCCAAATAGATAGCGGGTCTGCCGGTCGAGCCGGCCCATGATCCCGAAATCGACCAGCGCGAGCGCGCCGTCGGCGTCGACGAAGATGTTGCCGGGATGCGGATCGGCATGGAAAAAGCCGTCGCGGAACACCTGCTTGAAGAACGCATCGGCCGCGTTGCGCAGGAGATCCTCGATCGAATGGCCGGCGGCGATGAGAGCCTCGCGGTCGTCGACCCGGATGCCGGTGACGCGCTCGGTGGTCAAGACCGTGCGGCCGGTGCGCTGCCAATCGACCTGCGGCACGCGAAAAGTCGGGTCGCCCGCGAAATTCTCGCCGAGCTCGGAGGCGGCGGCCGCCTCGAAGCGCAGATCCATCTCGAGATCGACCGATTGCGCGAGGGTCTCGACGACCTCGACCGGCTTCAATCGGCGCAGCGCCGGCCGGGTCCGCTCGATCAGCTGGGCCAGCCAGCGGAACAGGTCGAGGTCGCGGGCAAAGGCGCGGGCGATCCCCGGACGCAAGACCTTGACCGCGACCTCGCGCCCGTCGGTCGTCACCGCGAAATGGACCTGCGCGATCGAGGCCGCGGCGATCGCGGTTTCGTCGAAACTCGCGAACCGGCTGTCGAGCGGCGCCGCGAACTCCGCTTCGATCAGCGCCCGCGCCTCGTGCCCGGGAAAGGGCGGCAGGCGATCCTGCAGGCGCGCGAGATCCTCGGCGATCTCCTCGCCCAACAGATCGGCGCGGGTCGAAAGCAGCTGGCCGAGCTTGATAAAGCTGGGCCCCAATTCGCTGAAGGCGGCGGCGAGCCGCTCGCCTGGGCGGGCGGCGGCGGCCGCGCCGCGACGGCGCAGCAGCCGCATTGCGCGCAGCAACGGCGCGGCGCCGGCTACCTCATCGCCAAGCGCCATGGCCGGGAACAGCGCGTCATGCCGCGCCAGCGTCAGGCCGATCCGCAAGAGGACGAGCGAGGTTGCGGCCGCTGCGGAGAAGCCCGAACACCGCGCGGCTTCGATCAGAGCCGCCAGGCCGAATGAAGCGCGGCGACGCCGCCGGTCAGATTGCGATAGCGCGCCCGGTCGAGCCCGGAAGCGGCGATCATCTCCAACAGCGCGCTTTGCGACGGGAAGCGGCGGATGCTCTCGGCGAGATAGGCATAGGCATCGCGATTGCCGGTGACGATCTGGCCGAGCAACGGCAGCACGTGAAAGCTGTAAGCATCGTAGAGCGGCTGCAGCGGCGGGAGGATGGCCGGGGTGAATTCCAGGCAAAGAAACCGCCCGCCCGGCTTGAGGACCCGCCGGGCCTCGGCAAGCGCCCGCTCGATCCGGGTCACATTGCGCAAGCCGAATGCGATCGTATAAAGGTCGAAGGAACGGTCGGCGAACGGCAACGCCTCGGCATCGGCGCACAGCCACTCGATCCCCCGGAGAATGCCGTCGTCGAGCGCGCGGGCGCGGCCGATCTCAAGCATTTGCGGGTTGGCGTCGCAGACGATCGCCGCGCCGCCCGGCGACGATTCAGCTCCAGGTGGCGCCAGGCGCGGCAGCGCGCGCCGCGCGATGTCGCCGGTGCCGCCGGCGACATCAATCAGGCGCTGGCCGGGGCGCGGAGCGAGCAAGCGCACCATCTCGGCCTTCCACCAGCGGTGGATGCCCGCGCTCATCAGATCGTTCATCAGGTCGTAGCGGTCCGCGACGCTGTCGAAGACGGCGCGCACGAGCGGGGCTTTAGCCGCTTCCGGTACCCGGCGAAACCCGAAATCGGCCTCGGCCCCGCGGGGCTCTTCCGGGGAGTTATCGCTTGTCTCGGCGGCGCTCATCGGGCAGGAACAATAGCCCCTGCCGCGCGTCAGCGCTGACGACGAATGCCCGAACTCCCCGAAGTCGAAACCATCCGCCGCGGTCTGGCGCTTCGCATCAGCGGCCGGCGCATCGTGCGCGCCGAGTTGCGCCGCCCGGATCTGCGCCGCCCGTTTCCGCCGATGCTGGCGAAGCGGCTCAAGGGGGCGCGGATCGGGGCACTGCGGCGGCGCGGCAAATACCTCCTGATCGAGCTCGACGACACGGGGCTCCTCCTCTTGCATCTCGGCATGTCCGGGCGGATCACCGCGGGCGGCAACAACTCCCCCGACCTGAAGCACGACCATGTGGTCCTGACGCTCGACGACGGCACGGTGGTGCGCTTCAACGACCCGCGCCGGTTCGGCCTCATCGATTACATGGCGCGCGACGCGGAGGACGCGCATCCGCTGCTTGGCGGGGATGGGACCCGAGCCGCTGGAGCCGGGGTTTGACGGCGCCTACCTCTCCCGGGTCCTGGCCGGCAAGCTGACCCCGATCAAGGCGGCGCTGCTCGACCAGAAGATCGTCGCCGGGCTCGGCAACATCTATGTCTGCGAGGCGCTCTACCGCGCCCGGCTGTCGCCGCGCCGGCTCGCCGCGACGGTGACCGGCGCGCGCGCCGCGCGGCTCGCCGCCGCGATCCGCGATGTGCTGAGCGAGGCGATCGAGGCGGGCGGGTCGTCGCTGCGCGATTATGTCCAGGCGAGCGGCGAACTCGGCTATTTCCAGCACCGCTGGGCGGTCTATGGCAGGGAGGGCGAGCCCTGCCCCGGCTGCACCTGCGCCGAGGGCGTGCGGCGCATCGTCCAGGCCGGGCGATCGACGTTCTTCTGCGCCAAGAAGCAGCGTTAGGCGCCGACAGCGCCGCCGGCCGGCCGTTACTTCTTCGGCGCCGCGGTCGTGATCGTCGAGCGTGCGGCGGCGGCCGGTTTCTTCTTGTTGGTGGATTTCGGCTTTTTTGCTTCGCGATTGCTGCGTTTCTGTCCTTTGGCCATGGCGTTTCCCCGTTTCTTCGAGCACCGCGCGCGACGGCGCCGCGACAGCATGCGGGAAGGATGGCATCATGTCCACCACGGCAGGTTCGGCGGGAGGTCGCAAATGAGCAGCATCGAATACGCCAACATCCTCGTCGAGCGGCGGGGTCCGGTCGGCATCGTCACGCTCAACCGCCCGCAGGCGTTGAACGCGCTCAATGCCGCGCTGATCGCCGACCTCGGCGCCGCGCTCGACGATCTGGAGGGCGACGAGCGCGATCGCCGCGATCATCCTGACCGGCAGCGAGCGGGCCTTCGCCGCCGGCGCCGACATCAAGGAGATGGCCGATAAGACCTACATGCAGGCCTATCGCGAAGACTTCATCACCAGCGGCTGGGAGCGCGTCGCGCAATGCCGGAAGCCGGTCATCGCCGCGGTCGCCGGCTTCGCGCTCGGCGGCGGCTGCGAGATCGCGATGATGTGCGACATCCTGATCGCCGCCGAAAACGCCCGCTTCGGCCAGCCCGAGATCAACCTCGGCACGATGCCGGGGGCCGGCGGGACGCAGCGCCTGCCGCGCTTCATCGGCAAGGCCAAGGCGATGGATCTGTGCCTGACCGGGCGGATGATGGACGCCGCCGAGGCCGAGCGCGCCGGCCTCGTCAGCCGCGTCGTGCCGGCCGACAAGCTCATGGCCGAGGCGCTCGCGGTGGCGAACCGGATCGCCGAGCTGTCGCAACCGATCGCGATGATGGTCAAGGAATTGGTCAACCGCGCCTTCGAGACGACGCTCGCCGAGGGCGTCCGCTTCGAGCGCCGGCTTTTTCATTCGACCTTCGCCACCGAGGACCAGAAGGAGGGGATGGCGGCCTTTATCGCCAAGAAGAAACCCGCCTTCCGCAACCGATAGGGGACATTCGACGATGAGCGCGATCGTTGCCGCGGTAAGCCGCAGCCCGACCCATAGCCTGACGAAGCCCAATGCCGACAGCATCCGCCTCCTGGCTGGGCTCGGCGTCGACGGCGACGCGCATCAGGGCGCGACGGTCCAGCACCGTTCGCGCCTCGAGCGCTTTGGCGGCACGCCCAATCTGCGCCAGGTGCATCTGATCCATGCCGAGCTGTGCGACGAGTTGCGCGCGGCGGGCTTTTTGGTTTCGCCCGGACAGATGGGCGAGAACGTCACGACGCACGGGGTCGATCTCTTGGGCTTACCGACGGGCGCGCGGCTCCATCTCGGGCCGGAAGCGGTCGTCGAGGTGACCGGGCTGCGCAACCCGTGCCGCCAGCTCGACAAGCTCCAGCCCGGGCTGATGGCGGCGACGTTGGCGCGCGACGCGGCGGGCAACCTCGTCCGCAAGGCCGGGATCATGGCGATCGTGCTGGCGGGCGGCGAGGTCAAGGGCGGCGACCCGATCCGGGTCGAGCTGCCGCCGGCGCCGCACCAACCGCTCGTGCCGGTGTAAGACTAGGCGACCGGGCGGCGACCGCGATCATTGTGGCGGTCCCCGCGAAAGCGGGGGTCCATTCGTCAACCGCGGACGACCCGTTCGCGCCGGAAACGGCCGCTCCGACGGCGACCGCTTTGCGCGCTATCTGGTATCTCCGCGGCGCCCTGGATAAACGCGGCCAGCAGCGAGCCGCCGGCCAGCCCGGCGTCCCTGGGCTGCAAGGGCGGCTTCAACGGGCGGTGTCGAGAACTCGTTGTCGGAGGGCTTAGGCGAGCGCTACAGTCGGCTAGAGTGGGATGAGATCGACGGCTAACTGGTGAATCCGGCTAAGGGGAACGCGAATGAAACGGCGCAGGTCGCAGCCCGCCAGCAGCACCGCCTCGGCGGCGACTCCTTCGAATCGTACCGTGCTGCCCGTCCCCGAGCCTGAATATCCGCCAATTACCGAGCTTGATGCCCGCAATGCCAAAGCTCCGCCGCGGTTCCAGGTGAAGGCGCCAAAAGGCGCGCCCAACGTGGTGGTCATCCTTCTCGACAACATGGGCTTCGGCGACCCATCGACCTTCGGCGGGCCGATCCAGATGCCGACGCTGGATCGTCTCGCCAAGACCGGGCTGCGCTACAACAATTTCAAGGTCCCCCCGTTGTGTTCGCCCAGCCGCGTGGCCCTGCTAACTGGTCGCAATAGCCATAGCTGCAACTTCGGCGTGATCTCGGAGATTGCCACCGGATTCCCGGGGTACAGCGCGATGCGTCCCAGCAGCATAACGATGCTGCCCGAGATCTTACGGCTCAACGGCTACAACACCGCCATGTTCGGCAAGTGTCACGAGCTGGGGCCCTGGGAAGCCAGCGACGTCGGGCCGTTCGACCGCTGGCCGGTGCATAGCGGGTTTGAACGGTTCTACGGCTTCATGTCCGGCGAGGCGGACCTCTTTCATCCAGTTATTTATGACAACATGACCAGGGTGGATCTGCGCCCCGAGGCCGACTATTACGCGAGTACCGACATCACCGACAAAGCCGTCCTTTGGCTGCGTTCTCAGCGTTCGCTGGCCCCCGACAAGCCCTTTTTCGTCTACTACTCAGCAATTGGCGTCCACGGCCCGTTCCAGGTCCCCGAGACGTGGCGCGACCGGTACAAGGGCAGGTTCGACCAGGGCTGGGACCAAGTACGCAAGGAAACGTTGGCGAGGCAGATCGAGTTGGGGGTTGTGCCCCCCGGCACCGATCTAGCGCCCAAGCCGCCGGGAATCCAGGAATGGGACGAGCTGACGGCCAACGAGAAAAAGGTCTTTGCCAGGTACATGGAGATTTACGCGGCCTTTGCCGAGGTGACCGACTACGAAATAGGGCGGTTTCTCGACGAGATCGAGGCCCTCGGCGAAATGGACAATACGCTGATCATTTACATCACCGGCGACAATGGCTCGGTTTTCCAGGGCGGCCCCATCGGCGCCTTCAATGAGCTGTCCGTGTTCAACGGGCTACCAGAGCCCCTGGACGTCGCGCTGGAGCACTTCGACGAGATCGGCGGCCCCAAATCCCATATTCTGTATCCCAACGGCTGGGCTTTCGCCGGCGCCACGCCCTTTGGTTGGGGCCACCAGGTGGCCTCCTACGGCGGGGTCTGCCAATCCATGGTGGTCCACTGGCCGAAGGGCATCGCGGATAAGGGAGGCCTGCGCACACAATGGATGCACATGATTGATATTGCTCCGACGGTGTTGGAGGCGGTTGGTGTGTCCGAGCCTGCGGTCGTCTATGGCGTCACACAGAAACCCCTCCAGGGCGTGAGCGTGCTAGACACCTTGAACAACCCCGAGGCGAAGTCGCGGCACACCACGCAATACTTCGAGATGGCGGGCAACCGGGGCATCTACCAGGACGGCTGGTTCGCCACTACGGTGCACCGCCCGCCGTGGGAGCCCAAGCCGCGGGCTTCGCTTGAGGAAGACAAGTGGGAGCTTTACAACGTAGAGGAAGATTTCAGTTGCGCGCACGACCTTGCGGCGAAGTATCCCGACAAACTTGAGAAGCTTAAGGGAGTCTTTATGGAAGAGGCCGTCAAGTACAACGTGCTTCCTCTTGACGACCGAGCTTGGGAGCGCTTCAACGCAGCTCTGGCGGGCCGTCCGGACCTGATGGAAGGCCGCACCGAGATAACGGTCTACGAGGGAATGAAGGGAATCCCCGAGAATGCCTTCATCAACGTCAAGAACCACTCCTTCGTGGTCACCGCCGACATCGAGGTCACGCAGGCCGGCGCGGAGGGGGTGGTCATCGCCCAGGGCGGGGAAATGGGTGGCTGGAGCCTCTACGTCAAGGACGGCGCACCGCGGTTTGCCTGGAACTATCTCGGTCGCGAGATCTATAAGATAGCCGGCACCGCTCGCCTGCCGGCCGGGCGGATGACGCTCCGCTTCGAGTTTGCTTACGACGGGGGCAAACCCGGCGCAGGGGGTAACGGTTTGATCTTCGTCGACGGTGTAAAGATTGCTGAAGGGCGGATCGAGCACACTCAGCCGTTCGCATTTGGCGCGGAAACGACGGACGTCGGCGAGAACCTCTATACGTGTGTCAGCGACGACTACAAACAGGGCGAGAACAGGTTCACCGGCAAGATTCACAAGGTGACCGTCCAGGTCGGTGAATCCAACCTCAGCGAGGAGGCCCAGCGGGCTATCGCAGAAATGCGCATGCATAAAGCGCTGTACGTCTAATCGTGCTGTTGAGGAAACGGAAACAATTACGACGGTGCTTTCGCATTTCGTTGTCACGGTGAGCGTGGAGATCCGTTTCGGGGCAGAACCGGGCGTGATGATTTTGCCCCTCAAAAGCTGAGGCGGGTGCGGAAGATCAGGGTCGCGTAGAAATAGAGCTCGGCGTCGAGCGCGCGCTTGATGTTCTCGGCGCGGCGGAAGCCGTGGCTCTCGCCGGCGAACAAGAGGTAGCCGGTGGGGATGCCGCGGCGGCGCAGCGCCTCGACCATCATCTCGGTCTGGTTGGGCGGCACCACCCGGTCGTCGGCGCCCTGGAAGAAGATGACCGGCCGGCTGATCCGGTCGGCATGGGAGAGCGGCGAGCGCTCGCGGTAGAGATCGGCGCGTTCGGGATAGGGGCCGATCAGCCAGTCGAGATAGCGCGATTCGAACTTATGGGTGTCGCGGGCGAGCGCGGCGACATCGCTGACCCCGTAATAGCTGGCGCCGCCCTGGAACACGTCGCGGCAGGCGAGCGCCGCCAAGCACCGTATAGCCGCCGGCGCTGCCGCCGGTGATGACTGCGCGCGCGCCATCGGCGAGGCCCTCGGCGATGACGTGCCGCGTGGCGTTGACGCAATCGTCGACATCGACGACGCCCCAGGCGCCCTTCAGGCGCTCGCGATAGGCGCGGCCATAGCCGGTGCTGCCGCCGTAATCGACATCGAGGACGGCGATGCCGCGGCTCGTCCAGTACTGGATCCCGAGGCTGAGCACGCTCGAGGCCGAGGCGGTCGGCCCGCCATGGCATTTGACGACGAGCGGCGGCTTTTCGCCGGGCGGCGGCGCGTAGTCCGGGTTGGCCGGCGGGTAATAATTGGCGTGGGCGGTGAGGCCGCCCTCGGTCGCGAAGGCGAGGTGCCGCGGCGACCGAGAAATAGCGGCGCAGCGCATCCCCGGCCGCCGCCGGCGCCGATTGCCGCAAGATTTCGCCGGCGCCGTTCGCCGGGTCGATCGCGACGATCGCCGACGGGTCGGCGGGCGAGCCGGCGCGGCAGACGATCTTGCCGGCGGCAACGCGGATCTGGCCGAAATCGGTAAAGGGCGTTGCGATCGGGACGAGCTTGCCGGTGGCGATGTCGAGCCGCGCGAGATGGTCGCGCCCGGCTTCGGTGTAGGCGCAGACGAGCTGCTCCGCCGACAGGAAGGCATAGGTCGACTGCCCGAATACCCATTGCGCCTGACCGAACTCGGCCTCGCGCGGACAGAGCGGATGGACGCTGCCGGCGCCCGGATCGAGGCGGTAGAGGTTCCACCAGCCGGTGCGGTCGGAGACGAAATAGAGGACGCCGTCGGGCGAGAATTGCGGCTGGAAGATCGATTCCCCGGCGCCGCCGGCAACCCGCCGCGGGCTCGCCAGCGCGCCGTCGGCGGCGATCTCGGCCAGCCACAATTCGGTGCCGACCCACGGCATGTTGGGGTGGTCCCAGGAGAGCCAGGCGAGCCGCGCGCCATCCGGCGACAAAGCGGGCGAGGCGTAAAAATCATGGCCCTGCGCCAGCACACGCCCCGGCCCCGGCGCGCCAGGATCGACCGCGACCAGCGTGTTGTCGACCCGGCCGTCGGCGCCATGCTCCTCGCGCACGCCGATCCAGCGCCGCCGCGGCGCATCGAACCGCCCGTCGGCATAACGAAAGCTCGCGCCGGCAGCGGGTTCCGGGGTCAGCGGCCGCGACGCCCGTCCGGCCATCTGCCGATAAAGGCGCTGATCGGCGAAATTGCTGAAGAAGATGACGCCGCCCGCTACCGTCGCCGAGCCGCCGCCATATTCGTGCACCCGGGTGCGCACGCTGAACCGCGCCGGCGTGACGTCGGCGATGGCGCCATCCGGCGCGCGCCGGACGAGGACGCTGCGCCCCTTCTCGCGCGGCCTTCCCTCGATCCAGTAGATGTCCTCGCCATCGACCAGGATGTCGCCGAGGCCGATCGTCTCGGCGACGATCAAATCCGAGGTGATCGGCGAGCGCCAGCTGCCATAGAGCAGAGTTTCAGCCATCGCTAATCCGGCTGCAACACGATGACGCGTCCTTCGCGGAACCGCGGGAGCGTGCGGCGCATATCGTTGTCATTCCGGGGCGGCGCCCCCGGGTCCGCGCTCCGCGCGGCCCGAGGACAGGCTCCGCGCCGAACCCGGAACCCAAGAACACGGAACCCGAGCAAACGGCTGGGCCTCTCGTGCGCGCCGCCACTCCGCTCGTGTTCATGGGTTCCGGGTTCCGGCTTCGCCGGCCCCGGAATGACGAGAGCGGGCCCGCAATGACACATCAGCAATCGGCCGCGGTTTGCGGCTCGCGCCCTCTCTTCAGGATCAGGCGGTGGCTCGAGGCCTCGTCGAGCGGCTCGGTCGCTGCGATCTCGATGCCGAACCCGGCGAGCCCGACATAGCTGCGCGAGCGGGTGGCATAAAGCCGGATCGAGGAGATGCCGAGATCGCGCAGGATCTGCGCGCCGAGCCCGATATCCTTCCATTGCCGGCTGCGCTCGAACTCGGAGGCGGTGGCGTCCTCGGCGAGCGCGGCTGTCGGGACGCCCGAGGTGCCGTCGCGCAGATAGACCAGGACGCCGCGCCCGGCGCGCTTGAACCGGGAGAGCGCGGCATGGATCGCCTTGGCGCCGCCGAACACGTCCTCGACGACATTGCCGCGGTGCAGCCGGGTCGGCACGTTGCGCCCGTCGCCGATCTCGCCGTAGACAAAGGCGTAATGGTGCACCTTGTCGAACGGGGTGACATAGGCATAGCCCCTGAATGCGCCGGCCTCGGTCTCGATCGCGAACTCGGCGACGCGGGTCACCAGCTTTTCGCGCGCCTGCCGATAGGCGATCAGATCGGCCACCGCGATGCGCTTCAGCCCGTGCTTTCTGGCGAAGGCGGCGACCTGGGGCCCGCGCATCACCGTGCCGTCGTCGTTGACCAGCTCGCAGATCGCCGCGACCGGCTCCAACTCGGCGAGGCGGCAGAGGTCGATCGCCGCCTCGGTATGGCCCGAGCGCATCAAGACGCCGCCATCCTTGGCGATCAGCGGAAAGACATGGCCGGGCCGGACAAAATCGTTGCGGCCGGAATTGCCGTTGGCCAGCGCCCGGATCGTCGCGGTGCGCTCCTCGGCCGAGATGCCGGTCGTCGTGCCGTGGCGGTAATCGACCGAGATCGTGAAGGCGGTGCCGTGGATTGCATCGCTGTCGGCGACCATCGGCGCGAGGTGCAGCCGGCGGGCGATCTCGCCGGTGATCGGGGCGCAGACGATGCCGGCGGTGTGGCGGATGATGAACGCGATCTTCTCGGGGGTGGCATGCACCGCGGCGATGATCAGATCGCCCTCGTTTTCGCGGTCGTCATCATCGGTGACGACGACGATCTCGCCCTGGGAGAAGGCGTCGATGGCTTCGCGGACGCTCGACTGGGGCACGGGCTTTATTCTCCGAAACCGTTCTCGGCGAGGAATTGCGGGTTGCCCTCGCGCAGCTTCACTATGGTCAGCCGCCATAATATCGCACGCGCGGCCCGCGCGCGCGTTTGGCATGTTTCGAAGGCTCCCTCGCGCAGATCGCGGGCGAGACGGAGGAGGAGGCGATATAGCCCCTCACCCTCCCGCTTCGCGGGTCCCTCCCTCTCCCCGCCTGCGGGGAGAGGGCTGGGGTGAGGGGCGGTTCCGTAAAATTCGACGAGCCGCTCGGCGATATCGCGCGCCGGCGCATCGCCGGCGATGGCCTCGCGCTCGGCGATCGCCATCGCGGTGGCGACGAGGCGCAGCTCGCGGTGGCGCTCCGGCGGCAGCAGCGGCAGCAATTCGTCGAGCAGCAGTTCGCGCCCGAGCGCCAGCAGCGCAGCGCCGCTCGGCAGGTCACGCATGGCGGCGAAATTCAGCCGGCGCGCCGCCCGGGTCGAGCAGCATCAGCAGTTCCAGCTCGCATTCGGTGGCGCGCCGCCCGATGATCGCGGTCGAGAGGTCGCGCGCGCCGCCCAAGAGGTAGCGGTCGCTCTGCTGCAACGCGATGACCGCCCAGCGCACATTCGCCAGCACCTCCCAGAAGCGCACGCGATCCGGGTCGAGGCGCCGGCCCGAGGCGGCTTCGTAGGCCCGGTAAAACGCCGCGCGCGCGGCGATGCCGCCGGCTTCGCGGTCGAGCCGGGCAAAGCGCCAGCCCTTGCAGCAGAACCAGCCGATATCCTCGTCGGGGTCGCCCCAGCCGGCGAATTCCCAATCGAGGATGCCGGTCAGCTCGGTGCCGTCGAGCATGTAGTTGCCGGTGCGGAAATCGCGATGGCACAGCACCGGCGCGGCCGGCTCCGGCAGATGCGTTTCGAGCCAGCGCGCGGCCCATTCGAGCACCGGCCGCGGGTTGGGGATGCGTGTCGAGATAGGCGCGGAACGCGGCGATGTGCTGCATCGCCTCGACCAGCGGCAGAAAGCCGAGATCGGGGCGCGGCGGCCGGACCGTCTGGATCAGCGCCAGCTCACGCGCGAGCCGCGCGGCGAGCGCCGGCAGCGCCGGTTCGAGCGCCGGGTCGGAGGTGATCTGGCGCCCCTGCGCGGTGCCGGCGACCCGGCGCATCACAAAAAACGGCTTGCCGAGGACAGCCGGATCGGCGCAGGCCCAGAGCGGCTCGGGTACACAGACCCCAGCGGCGAACACCGCCTGCAGCACGGCGAATTCCTCGACCCGTCCGAGGCTCGACGGGACCCCGGTCGCCGCGTCGGTGCGCAAGACGAGGCGCTGCCTGCCGGCGAACGGTCCGCCGGCGAACTCGGCGTCGAAGCCCCAATTCTCCTGGATCGCCCCGCCGGGCAGCAGCTCCAGCCCGTCGACCCCGACCCGGCTCGCCCCGCTCGCCTCGGCCAGGAAGCGACTCAGCAAGCCCGTGTCCACGATCGCCACTGACGGAACGGCGCTGGCGTGGATCAAGCTTTGCCGGGCAAGGTCGTTGATGCTCCTCCTGAAGTGAGACAAGCAAAGCACCAATGCCAATCCTGGAGCGCTTTTTGTGGAGCCGAATATACAATTGTGCCATTAAAATCTTTTTCCGCTTTTCGTCGGCGTCGGCCCTGCAGCGCCTTCGGCATACCTGGATGACCCACGAGCGGTCTCTCGTGGATGGCCGGGTCAGGCCCGGCCATGAACGATCGAGGGTCTAGATCGCGGCAACGCCGTGGCCGCCATCGACCGAGATGACCGCGCCGGTCACATAGGCGCTGGCGGGCGACGCCAGGAACAACAGCGCGCCGTCGAGGTCGGGCGCCTGGCCGATGCGCTTCAACGGAATGCGCCCGATCAACTTCTTCCCCGCCTGGGTCTGGAAAAATTCGCGGTTGAAATCGGTCTCGACATAGCCCGGCGCCAGCGCATTGACGAGGATTTGATAGCGCGCCAGCTCCATCGCCAGCACATGGGTCAGGTGAATGAGGCCGGCCTTGGCCGCGCAATAGGCCGGGACCCGCCCGATCGTGCGCAGCCCCAGGACCGAGGCGATGTTGATGATCCGCCCGGGCCGCTTCAGCTCGACGAGGTGATGGGCAAATTCGCGCGCCGCCAGCCACGCGCCTTTCAGATTGGTGTCGACGACATAATCCCAATCCTCTTCGGTGTGCTCGAACAGCGGCTTCGACACGACGACGCCGGCATTGTTGACGAGGATCGACAGCGGCCCGAGCCGGTCTTCGGCAGCGGCGATGGCGGCGGCGATGCTGGGCTGTTTGGTGACGTCGCAGGCGAGCGGCAGGCACTGCCCGCCCCGTGCCTCGATCTCGCGCGCCAGCTCGGCGAGGCGGTCCTCCCGGCGCGCGGCCAGTGCCACCTTGGCGCCGGCGAGCGCCAGCACCTCGGCGAAATGCCGGCCGATGCCGCTCGACGCGCCGGTGACGAACGCCACCTGCCCCGAGATGTCGAAGCTGGGCAGCTCGGGCATCTATGCCCCCCTGGCACGAGATTGCTTCGCTTCGCTCGCAATGACAGCAATCTGGCGTGTCATTGCGAGGAGTGTAGCGACGAAGCAATCTCGATCCGGCTGTCACGACCCGGTCTCCTTGGCGCGCTCGCGCAGCGCGTATTTCTGGATCTTGCCGGTCGAGGTCTTCGGCAGCGGCCCGAAGACGACGGTTTTCGGCGCCTTGTAATGCGCGAGGTTGGCGCGGCACCAGGCGATGATGTCGTCCGCCGTGACCTCGCCGGCGTCGGGCTTCAAGGTGACGAAGGCGCAAGGGCTTTCGCCCCATGTCGCATCGGGCCGGGCGACGACCGCCGCTTCCATGACCTGCGGATGGCGGTACAGCACCTCCTCGACCTCGATCGAGGAGATGTTCTCGCCGCCCGAGATGATGATGTCCTTCGAGCGGTCCTTCACTTCGACATAGCCGTCCGCGTGCATGACCGCGAGATCGCCGGTATGAAACCAGCCGCCGGCAAAGGCCTCGCCGGTCGCCGCCGGGTTCGCGAGATAGCCCTTCATCAGCGTGTTGCTGCGCAGCATCAATTCGCCGATCGTCGCCCCGTCGGCCGGCACGTCCTGCATGCGTCGCCGGGTCGGCGACGCGCTGACGGTCGAGCGTCAGGTATTGCACCCCCTGCCGCGCCATATGCGCGGCCCGCTCGGCGGACGGCAGAGCGTCCCATTCCTCCTGCCAGGCGCACACCGTCGAGGGCCCATAGCTCTCGGTCAGGCCATAGAGGTGGGTGACGCGGAACCCCATCCGCTCCATCGCCTCGATCACCGTCGAGGGCGGCGCCGCGCCGCCGGTCGCCGCCTCGACGACATGGTCGAACCGCCGCTTTGCCGAGTCCGGCGCATGGACCAGCATGTTCAAGACGATCGGCGCGCCGCACAGATGGGTCACCCGGTGCTCGGCGATCGCGGCGAAGATCGGCGCCGGCTCGACGCGGCGGAGACAGACATGCGTGCCGGCGACCGCGGTGACGCCCCAGGTATAGGTCCAGCCGTTGCAGTGGAACATCGGCAGCGTCCACAGATAGACCGAATGGCGGTCGAGCCCGAAGGTGATCGCGTTGCCGAGCGCGTTCAAAAACGCGCCGCGGTGGTGATAGACGACGCCCTTCGGGTTGCCGGTGGTGCCCGAGGTATAGTTGAGCGCGATCGCCGCCCATTCGTCGACCGGCGGCGACCATGCTGCCGCGGGATCGCCCTCGGCGAGAAAATCCTCGTATTCGGTGCCGCCGAGAGAGGGGCCGTTGTCGCCGTCGGCGATCTCGACAAGCGGGATGTCGCGGCCGAGCTCGCTGCAGCGCCTCGCGCGCGAGCGCGCCGAATTCGCGGTCGGCGATCAAGAGCTTGGCATTGCCGTGGCCGAGGATGAACGCGATCGTGCGAGCATCGAGCCGGTAATTCAATGCGTTCAGCACCGCCCCCGCCATCGCCACGGCGTAATGCGCTTCGAGCAGCGCCGGCACGTTCGGCGCCAGCACCGCGACCGTGTCGCCTGGCATGATGCCGCGCCGCCGCAGCGCATCGGCAAAGCTGCTGGCAGCGCGCGTCGAATTCGCGGTAGGTGAAGCGGCGCTCGCCCCGGCTTGCGCCGGGCAGGCGCGATAACGGCGATCTTGTCGGGATAGATCGCGGCGGCGCGCGCCAGGAAACTGAGCGGCGTCAGAGCCGCGAAATTCGCCGGATTGCGCGCGAGATGCGGCGCGTCGTAGATCCGCTTTGACTTGTCGCCATCATTCATTCCGCCATCCTTGGCCGCCCGACCGGCAGCGTCAAGCGGCGCCAGCCGCGACATCGATCCGGAACACCAGCTTGGTCTTGCCGCCCGGTTCGGGGCGGGTGCTGCGCAGCACCCCGCCATTCTTCAGGATGACCCGGCGCGAGGCCTCGTTGTCGTCGTCGCAGGTGATCTCGACCCGCTTCAGCCCGACCTCGCCCGCGACCGGCAACAACAGGGCCAGCGCGCGCGTCGCATAGCCGCGCCGCCGCTTCCACGGCACGACCGCGTAGCCGATATGGCCGGAGACATAATCGGGCAGCGCGTCGCTGCCCGCGACGAAGCGCAAATTGATGACCCCGCAGAACTCGCCGTCATCGAGCCAATAGACGCGCGAGGGCAGGCGCGGCACCACCCGGCCCGACGCGGTGACGATCGTCCCGTCCTGGCGGGTCAGTTCGGCGAGAAAGGCATGCGGGTCGCGGCGCAGCGCGGCGAGTTGCTGCGGCGCTGACGTCGTGCGTCGTGTCGGGCGACCACCCCGCGGCCAGCGCGGCCGCGTATTGCGCCAGCTTGGCGAGGCTCGGCGCGAGGAGGCGCAGCTTCGCGACGGGTTCCGCGGCCGAGGTAATCACGGTCGATGTGCCAAAAAACCGCGGCTCCCCGCGAAGGCGGGGACCCATCCGTCCAGCGCCGCCGCGGTCGAGAAATGGGTCCCGGCCGTCGCCGGGAACCTAGGGGTACTTGACGTCACGCGCAGCGCTTCGGGCAGACCTGATCGAATCAATTCCGCTACGCGCCCAAGCAGCCGGGCGATGCGCTCGCGGTGCCAGGTGGCGTCGCCCAGCGCGATCTCGCTGGCCTTGGCGCGCTTCAGGTAGAGCTGCAGATCGTGCTCCCAGGTCATGCCGATGCCGCCATGCAGCTGGATGC
The DNA here is from genome assembly GCA_963842175.1 of uncultured Alphaproteobacteria bacterium. GTDB lineage: Bacteria > Pseudomonadota > Alphaproteobacteria > ATCC43930 > CGMCC-115725 > DATARH01. The sequence goes on along the minus strand of CAWJFM010000023.1, from coordinate 1,093,615 downwards.
CGGCGGCGCACACCTTGCGGCCCGCATCCGAGGCGGCGGCCTTGGCCATCGACACCGCCATCGCCGCGTCGGCCTCGCCCTCATCGACCGCCCAGGCGGCGTAATAGGTCAAGGATTTGGCGTTCTCGATCTCGACGAGCATATCGGCGCATTTGTGCTTGACGCCCTGATAGCTGCCGATCGGCTTGCCGAAGGCTTGGCGCAGCTTGGCGTAATCGACGGTCATGTCGAGGACGCGCTGCGCCGCACCGCACATCTCGGCCGACAGCGCCACCGCGGCGCGGTCGACGACCCGCGCCAGCGGCGCCCAGCCCTGGTGCAATTCGCCGAGCAGCGCCGCCGCCGGCAGGGCGACATTGTCGAGCCGCACCTCGCACAATTTGCGCGTCTCGTCGACCGACGGGAGCAGCCGCACCGCGACGCCCTGCGGTCCCCTTGGGTACGAGGAAGAGGCTGATCCCGTCCTCCATCGTGCTGCCGTCACGCTGAGCGCGCGGCGACCACCAGCACATCGGCGAGATGCGCGTCGGGCACAAACAGCTTGGTGCCGGAGAGCGCGAACCCGGCGCGCGTCGCGCGCGCGCCGAGCGTGATGCCGGCGGCGTCCCAGCGCGCGTTGGGCTCGGTGGCGGCAAGGCGTCGCCTTTGCCTCGCCCGCGGCGATCTGCGGCAGCCATTCCTGGCGCTGGGCCGCCGAGCCCGCCTCGGCGATCGCCGCGCCGCCGAGCAGCACGGTCGCCGGATAGGGGCCGGGCATCACCGCGCGCCCCACTTCCTCCATCAGGACGACGAGATCGACGAGGCCGAGCCCGCTGCCGCCGTCCTCCTCGGGATAGGCGATGCCGAGCCAGCCCTGCTCGGCGAGCTTCCGCCAGAACTCGCCGGTGACCGCATCCTCGGTCGCCATCATCCGGCGCACGAAACTCGTCGGGCATTCGCTGTCGAGGAATTTGCGCGCGGTGTCGCGCAGCAATTCCTGCTCTTCGGTAAAGCCGATATCCATTGCGCCCTCCCGGACAGCGAGGCTAGCGGCAAGCGGCGGTGGGGGGCAAGGGCTGCCGCCCCCACGACGGCACGCGACAGATTACGGCCGAGGCACCGCGCGATCCTTGCCTTCCGGGGCGACGATGAATTCGAGAAAGCGGAGCGTCTCTGTGGCACTCGGGTTGCGGTGGGTGTGAACAGTTCCCGCCGGAGCGAGGAGCGTGTCGCCGGCGTGCAGCGTCACCGGCGGCTTGCGCTCCTCCTGCCAGATGCCGGTGCCCGACAAGACATGGAAGGTGACAGCGGCCGGGTGGAAATGGCGCGGATTGATCGCCCCGGGCGCATATTCGGTGTCCCACACGATGATCTGCAAGTCCGTGCCGGGCGCCTTGTCCCGGAACAGCAGCTTGTGAACGATCCCCGGGTGCTCCACCGCCGCAAGCGGCAGGGCTGAGAATAGCGCGCCCAGCGATATCAACAGGTAGATCCGCAATTTGGCCCAGGTCATTTGCTTGGTCCGGTCGTGACGGCGTTCACAACGGCACGGTGCCGCGGACGACGCTGCGATGCATGACGCGGCGGTATCTGTCGGCCGCGTAATTGGCGACAGCGCGATGCAGGAGGCAGCGGTTGTCCCACATCATCAGGTCGCCGATCCGCCAGCGATGGACATAGACAAAGCGCGGCTGCGTCGCGTGGTCGCGAAGCTCGGCGAGGAGCGCCACGCCCTCCGCCTCGGGCAAGCCGAGGATGTGCGTCGCATGGTTGCCGATGTAGAGCGATTTTCCGCCGGTGTCGGGATGGGTGCGCACCAGCGGATGGTCAGCGCCGGGGCGGCTGTCGTCGAAAGCCGGACGAAAGGCCACGCGCAATCCCGCAATGCGGCGCTTCATATCCTCGGACAGCGCGGCATAGGCCAGCGTCATGTTGGCGAATTCGGTGTCGCCGCCGGAGGGCGGCAGCTCGACCGCATAGAGCGTCGTCAACAGCGGCGGCGCCCGGTAATAGGGCTTGTCGGTGTGCCAGTGGTAGTTGGCGGCCTTGGAGACCCTGAGGGTCGGCCTGCCGTCGGCGCCGAGGTTCGACATCACATGCGCGACGCCGTAGCGCTTCATTTCGCCGCGATGCGCGCCATGGGCCTCGACCTCGCCAAAATTCGCCGCGAACAGGAATTGCTGCTCGCGGGTCAGCGACTGCTCGGGAAAGACGACGACATGATGGGAGAGAAACGCCGCGACGATCGCGTCTTTCCGTTCCGGCGACAGCGGCTGCGCGAGATCGATCCCGACGAGCCTGACGCCGCCCGCCGGCGAGAGCCTCTCGGCCTCGTAGGGCTCTTCCGCCCTGCATTTTGGTTTCACCGCCTCGTTCCCAGCTTTTGAAGACGAGGTTGTTCGGAAACCTCATACGTCTGCGCTTCGTCGAATTCGCCCGGCCATGGATCTGGCCAGGGCCCCTCATACGAGAATCCTTCAAGCACATTTAAGGCTCCGTCCTCGATGTACAGCTGGAAACCCGCACCCTTCTTCAACCCCGGGACATTCGCGTTCACATTCCCAAACCAAAGCGAATGGCGGTTGGGAAGACGCAGCGCACTTTCAGCGATAAAAAATTCCGTATAGAAGCCGTGACCGGTCATCTTACGGCTTAAAATAATCGCGTGTCTTAGTTGGATTTTGAGGAGTTTCAGCTCGTTAACCATTAGCTCTCGATCAGTCAAGCCGAGCAGCTTCTCCAGCACCTGCCTCTCAAGGGGATGCAGTTTGATCACGCTTTTATCGGAAATCGTCACCATCGGATGGCTCGGCCTCACCCCCGCGGCAGCCCCAGGACGCGCTCGCCGATGATGTTGCGCTGGATCTCGCTGGTGCCGCCGGCGATCGTGTATTGCCGCGCGCCCAACACGCGGTGCAGCCAGCGCGACGCGTCGGGCACCGCCTCGGTCGGGGTGTCGAGCGTCGCGTAGGGGCCGAGCAGGGTCGCTCGAGAAATCGGCGATGCGCCCGGCCAGTTCCGAGCCGAACAGCTTCAGGATCGAGCCTTCCGGGCCGGGCGGCTCGCCGCGCAGCCGGCGGCGTGAGGCCGCGCAGCCGTGTCACCTGCAAGCGCCTTGGTCTCGATCGCGAGCTGCGCCAGTTGCTGGCGGATATGCGATTCGCGCCAGGCCGGCTCCTGGCGGTTGGGGAATTGCTTGGCGAGTTCGACGAGGCGGGCGATCTGGGCGGCATGGTCGCGCCCGCCGGCGCCGCCGCGCTCGAACATCAACGTCGTCGTCGTGACCTTCCAGCCCTCGTTGAGCTTGCCCACGAGGTTCTCCTTCGGCACCACGACATCCTCGAAGAACACCTCGTTGAAGTGGCGGTGGCCGTTCAAGAGCACCAGCGGGCGCACCGTGACGCCCGGCGTCTTCATGTCGACGAGCAGGTAGGAGATGCCGTGGTGCTTTGGCGCCTCGGGGTCGGTGCGCACCAGGAGGAAACACCAATCGGCGAAATGCGCGCCCGAGGTCCACACCTTCTGGCCGTTGACGACGAAATGGTCGCCCTGGTCGATGGCGCGGGTCCTGAGGCTCGCCAGGTCGGAGCCGGCGCCCGGCTCGGAATAGCCCTGGCACCAGATCTCGTCGGCGCTGAGGATCTTCGGCAGATGCCGCGTTTTCTGTTCCTCGTTGCCCCAATGAATGAGGGTCGGGCCGAGCAGGTTGAGACCGCTCTGGCACGGCAGGATCGGGGCGCGGGCGCGGAAATATTCCTCGTCCCAGATCACCTGCTGCATGAAACTGGCGCCGCGCCCGCCATACTCCTTGGGCCAGGAGATCCCGACCCAGCCGGCCGCGTGCATCTTCTTCTGCCAGGGATGCGCTTTTCGAGGATCGCGCGGTCGGGCGAGATGCGCTGGTCCTGCGCGTCCTCGACCTTGAGATCGTCGGTGAGGTTGGCTTCGAGCCAGTCGCGAAACTCGGCGCGGAAGGCGGCGTGCTCGGGCGCGTCGGCAAAATCCATGGCGGGTCCCTCCCCAGGTCCGCCAAGGATAGCCGGGAGCGCACCCGATTGTCATCCCGGCGAAGGCCGGGATCCATCGACGGGCTGCTCGTCGCCTGTCAAATTTGCACAGGCGCCGCGGCTGGCTTGCAAGGGTCGCATTTTGCACCACAATGGGTCCCGGCTTTCGCCGGGATGACAGCTATGGGAACTGAAGGATGCTCAGCCACCAAACAGATCGAGCAATATCGCTACGACGGCTATCTGTTCCCGTTCCCGGCGCTGTCCGCGGCGGAGCTGGCGGAGTGCAACGCCGGGCTCGCCCGCTTTGAGAGCTGGCTCGGCAAGCCGGTCAACCAGGGCGATTTCCGCTGGCGCTCGGCGAGCTATGTGATCCTGCCCGTGGGTCGACGCGCTGGTGCGGCATCCGAAGATCCTCGATGTCGTCGAGGATCTGATCGGCCCCGACATCCTGGTCTACACCGCGACCTGGTTCATCAAGGAGGCGCAGAGCCCGACCTTTGCCGCCTGGCACCAGGATGCGACCTATTTCGGCCTCGATCCGCACGAGCACGTGACCGCCTGGGTCGCGCTGAGCGAGGCCGGCGCCGAGGCCGGCTGCATGGAGGTCGCCTCGTCGCACGGGCGCCCGCGCCAGCTGTCGCACGCCGCGCTGCGGCTCGAGAACAGCATCAATGGCGCCGGTCAGGCGATCGTCGAGCCATTCGACGAGGGCGGCGCGGCGATGATGGAATTGCCCGCCGGCAGCTTCTCCTTGCACCACACGCTGTGCCGGCATCGCTCGGCGCCGAACCGGGCGCATCACCGCCGGGTCGGGCTCGGCATCAGCTATATCCCGGCGCATTGCCGGCTCACCGGCACGGTGCGGATGTGCGCGCGGCTCGTGCGCGGGCACGACAGCGGCGGGAATTTCGATCTGATCCCGGCGCCCGAGGACGAGCTGCATCCCGTGGCGCTCGCGCGCCACGAGCGGGTCTATCAGCGCTACCGCGACAATTACGCCGAGCAGATCGCCGCGCACGAGCGCGAATTCGCGGTGCAGCCGGCTTAGGGAGCTCGCCCCCTCGACCCTGCGCTCGCGCCCGATGGCGAGATGCGGGTAGCAGGCGCCGGAGGATTCGCCGCGGAGCGGGTGGCGGCGAGAGCCCTCCGTGCGACTCAGTTCAGCCCGTAGAAGCTGAGCGCGCCGCCGGCCATGACCCCGTGCTTGGTCGCGGCCGACAGGCCTTCGAGCTGCTTTCTGACCATGTCGGGCGCGCCGGGGAAGAAGCCGTCCGGGTGCGGGTAGTCGGTCGCCCACATGATCTTGTTGGGCCCGACATAGTCGGCCAGGACGTGCAAGCTGCCCTCGACCGGCTCGAACGAGATCCAGCAATTGCGCCGGAAGAGGTCGCTCGGCCGGGTCGTCAGGCCGGAATCGTTGAACCCCTGATCGTCGAAATGGCGGTCCATCCGGTCGAGCCACGGCGCGATCCAGCCGCCGCCCGATTCGAGAAAGCCGATGCGGATTTTCGGGTGCTTCTCGCACACGCCGCCCCAGATCACCGACAGACAGACCAGCATCATCTCCATCGTGTGCGACACGATGTGGCGGGCGCCGCGCCCCTCGAAGCGGTCGACCCCAACCGTCGGCATGCCGCTGGAAGCGCCTTCATGGAACCCGATCGAGAAGTCGAGATCCTCGGCCGCCGCCCAGAACGGCTCGTACATCGGGTCGCTCATCATCTTGAGACCGTGGTACGGGTTCGGCCGCAGGAAGCCGCCCTTGAAGCCGAGCTCTTTCTTGGCAAAGCGCATCTCGGCGATCGCGAGATCGACATCCTGCATCGGCAGCATCGCGACGCCGAACAGCCGGTCGGGATAGGGCTTGCAGTAGTCCGCGAGCCAGCGGTTGTAGGCGCGGCAGGTCGCGGCCGCCAGTTCGGGATCGTGGATCCCGCCGGCAAAGAGGCCAAGGCTCGGATAGAGAAAGGCGGCATCGATGCCGTCGGCATCCATGTCGGGGATGCGCTTGTGCGGGTCGAACCCGCCGGCCTTGCCGTCCTTGTAGGCCATCGTGTCGGGCTCGACGACGCCCTGCCGCGCGCCGACCGCGCCGATCCGGCCGATGCCGAGCCGGCCGTCGCCGACGGTGTGCTCCTCGATGATGAGGCGCTCCTTGCCGTTCTCGCCCTTGACGATGCGCGGCGCCCGATCGCGGAATTTCGGGTCGATGTATTTGGCCCAAAGATCGAGCGGCTCGAGGATATGGCCGTCGGCATCGACGACGTTGTAGGCGCGGGTCATCAGCGGGTCCTCCGGACGTAAACTGAGCGATGCGGCATCCTAGCGCAGCCGCGCTCCCGATGCGAGAGTTGAATGTCGTTCAGAATGCCGAACAGCTCATCTCGTTGCCGATGTAGAAACGCCCCTCGGCCGGGCTTGACCCGGCCGTCCATGTCTTGACCGCTTCGGACGTTCAGAAAGGAAAAGGAAGACGTGGGTGGCCGGGTCAAGCCCGGCCACGGGGTATTCATGGTGTGAGCCAGCGCATTGCCCCCCAATCCGACAGCCAGGACCTCCAGGTTCAGGCCGCGAGGCGCACCGGCAATTCCTTGATCGAGCGCAGAAAGTTCGAATAGGCGTAGACCGGTTTGTCCTCTACCTCGATCTTGAGATCGCGGTTCGAGGATCTCTTCCCACAGGATGCGCAGCTGCAGTTCGGCGAGCCGGTTGCCGAGGCAGCGGTGAATCCCGAAGCCGAACGCCGTGTGCTCGCGCGGCCGCGCGCGATCGGCGATCAGCCGGTTCGGCTCGCTGATCACCTCGTCGTCGCGGTTGCCCGAGATGTACCAGATCACGACCTTGTCGCCCTTTTTGATCGGCTTGCCGCCGATCTCGGCATCTTCGGTCGCGGTGCGCCGCATATGGATGACCGGGGTCTGCCAGCGGACGATTTCCGGGATGAGGCCCGGGATCAGGTCGCGGTTGGCGCGCACCTTTGCGAACTCCTCGGGATAGCGGCTGAGCCCCCAGACGCCGCCCGACATCGAGTTGCGAGTCGTGTCGTTGCCGCCGACCAGGAAGAGGATCAGGATTCCCATCCGCTCGCGCAGCGGCATGCGGTTCATCATGTCGCTGTGCGCGAGGATCGAGATGATGTCGAAGGCCGGCGGCTTCCTGGCGCGCTCCTCCCACAATTCGTTCATGTGCTCGGTGAACTTGACGAGTTCGGCGAAGCGCTCCTCCTCGGTGCGGACCGGCGCGTCCGGCGCGTTCAGCTCGCAGATCGCGATCTCCGACCAGCGGATCAGCGCGCGCCGCTCTTCGATCGGGTAATCGAACAAGGTCGCCAGCATCATCGAGGTCAGCTCGATCGAGACGCGGTCGACCCAGTTGAATTCCTCGCTCGCGCGGCAAGCCGTCGAGCACCCGGCAGGTGCGCTCGCGGATCATGCTTTCCATCTTCGCGAGGTTTCCCGGCGCGACGGTCGGGCCGACCACGAGACGCTGCCCGTCGTGCTCGGGCGGGTCCATGCGGATAAAGCTCGGCCGCTCCATCCCCTTGGGCGGGTCTTCGATCCTGATCCCGCCGAGATCGTCGGACGAGGAGAACACCTTATGGTTCACCTCGACCTTGACCATGTCGCGGTACTTGGTGACCGCCCAGTACGGCCCGTATGGGCTCTCCGGCGTGTAATGCACCGGGTCCTCGCGGCGCAGCCGCTCGAAATAGGGATACCACGTGTCGTTGTAATAGAGCCGCGGATCGCTGACGTCGATCTTGTCGAGCGGCAGCGCATAGGCCTCCTCGCGCGCCGAATAATTCACGTATGTATCCATCGCGTCCCTCCCGTTCCGCCCGCAGGCTGTCTTAATGCTGGCCCTCCGGCATGCGCACGACGAGCCCGTCGAGCGCCTCGGTCATCGTGATCTGGCAGGACAGCCGCGAATTGGGTTCCTTGACCGCGGCAAAGCTCAGCATGCTCTCTTCCATCGAATCCGGCTCGGGCAGGCCGATGCGGTCGAGCCAGGCGGCGTCGATATAGACATGGCAGGTGGCGCAGGCGCACTCGCCGCCGCAATCGGCGTCGATCCCCGGCACCCCGTTGTTGACGGCGCCGCGCATGACCGACAGCCCGACCGGCACCTCGACCTGATGCGGCGTCCCGTCATATTCGATATAGGTGACTTTCGGCATCCCTCTTCCCCGATCGGCGGCGGCCCGGTCCCGGCGAAGGCCGGGACCCATGGATGGCGAGGAATAAGCGCCTGAAGAATGGGTCCCGGCCTTCGCCGGGACCGCAGTTAACCCTTTGTAGCTTCTTAATTCAATGCAGCCCGTAAAACCCCATGGCGCCGCCGGCGAGAACCCCGTGCTGGGTGGCGGGCGAGGTGCCCTTCAAGCGCTCGCGCACCATGTCGGGCGCGCCGGGGAAGAACCCGTCGCGGTGCGGGTAGTCGGTCGCCCACATGATCTTGTTGGGCCCGATATAGTCGGCCAAGACCTTGAGGCTGCCTTCGACCGGCTCGAACGAGATCCAGCAATTGCGCCGGAAGAGATCGCTCGGGCGGGTCGTCAGGCCAGAGTCGTTGAACCCCTGGTCGTCGAAATGGCGGTCCATGCGGTCGAGCCACGGCGCGATCCAGCCGCCGCCCGATTCGAGAAAGCCGATGCGGATCTTCGGATGCTTCTCGCACACCCCGCCCCAGATCACCGCGAGGCAGGCCAGCATCATCTCCATCGTGTGGCTGACGATGTGCTTGGCGGCGCGCCCCTCGAAGCGGTCGATCCCGACCGTCGGCATGCCGGAGGAACCGCCCTCGTGGAACCCGATCGCGAAATCGAGATCCTCGGCCGCCGCCCAGAACGGCTCGTACATCGGGTCGCTGATCATCTTGGTGCCGTGATAGGGGTTGGGCCGCAGGAAGCCGCCCTTGAAGCCGAGCTCCTTCCGGGCGAAGCGCATCTCCTCGATCGCATGCGGCACCGATTGCATCGGCAGCATCGCGATGCCGAAGAGGCGGTCGGGGTAGGGCTTGCAATAGTCCGCGAGCCAGCGGTTGTAGGCGCGGCACAGCGCGGCGGCGAGCCCCGGCTCGTGCACCGCGCCGGCGAAGAGCCCCATGCTCGGATAGAGAAAGGCGGCGTCGATGCCGTCGAGATCCATGTCCGGGATGCGCTTGTGCGGATCGAAGCCGCCGGGGCGGCCCTCCTCGTATTTCATCTCGGCGGCCTTGATCTCGCCCTGGCGCGCGCCAACGCCGCCGATCCCGCCCATGCCCTGGTCGCTGCCGAGGAGCTGCTGCTCGACCAAGAGCTTCTCCTTGCCGGTCTCGTTGTCGGTGACCAGCCGCGGCGCCCGGTCGCGGAACTTCGGGTCCATGTATTTGGCCCACAGATCGAGCGGCTCCAAAATGTGCCCATCGGCATCGATGACGTTGTAGGCGCGGCTCATCGGGGTTCCTCCATGATCAAATCCGGGGCTGCCTCATGCTAGCGCAGCCGCCGCCGCAACGCGATGCCGAATGTCGTTCAGAATACCGAACATGTCCGTCGCGCATGCCGCAAACGGGCAGGGCTGGACTTCCGCTCGGCCGCTCGTGCTAGTCTCGGGTAGGACAAAAATGACGAATGTCCGGGCGCCGGTGCAACCAGAGCTCGGCTAGGGGGAGACGAGGCATGGCCCAGTCGGCGGCAACCGCGCAGACCATCGAAGCTTATGTCAGCGAGACGATGGACGGGGCGCGTATGGGCCCGCTCCATTGGCGGGTGCTGGCGCTGGTCTCGTCGGGTCTGTTCTTCGACGTGATGGACTTCACGATCTTTGGTGCGCTGGTTCCGGACCTGCTTGAAGAGCGGGTTTGTCACCGGAGCGCAGGTCCCCTGGATCGGCAGCGTCACGGTCGCCGGCCTCTTCGTCGGCTCGCTCGGCCAGGGCGAGTTCACCGACCGGTTCGGTCGCAAGGCGGTCTATCAGTTCAACCTGTTGCTGTTCGGCCTGGCGACGATCATCGCCGCCTTGCCGCCGATGCCGAGCATCGGCTTCAACCCGGGCTACAGCTGGCTGCTCGTGTTTCGCTTTTTCGCCGGGGTCGGGCTCGGCGCCGAGCAGCCGCTGTGCTACGCCTACGTCGCCGAGTATTCGCCGAAGCGGCATTCGCGGCCGCCTGACCGCGTTCATGCAGTTCATCGGCGGCGCCTGGCCGTGGCCGCTCGGCGTCCTCCTGACCCTAGCCTTCCGCGATTCGGTCGGCTGGCGCGGCATCTGGATCATCATCGGCATCGGCGCCCTGATCGTCTTCGTGCTGCGCTTTTCGTTGCCGGAGTCGCCGCGCTGGCTGGCCACGCACGGCCAGGGTCAGCGGGCGCTCGACCTGTTGCAGCGGATGGGGCTGCGCTCGGTGCCGCTCAATACGCTGACGGCGGATGCGGCGAGCAGCGCGCACAGCGATCCCTTCGGCGTCGTGTTGCGCCAATATCCCGGCCGGGTGATCGCCGGGATGGCGTGCTTCTACGCCTTCTTCAGCATCGCGCTGGGGCTCGGCGCCTGGTTGCCGAACATCCTCGTTGAACGCGGCTTCACGATCGCCAAATCGCTGAACTCGATCTTGTGGATCACCCTCGCCTTTCCGATCGCCAGCGCCTTCATGATGTATTCGCTTGAGCGGTTCGGCCGCAAACCCACAGCCGTCGTCGCCTTCATCCTGACCGGCGTATTCGGTCTGTGGTGGGCCAATGCGGGAAGCGAGGCGATGGTGCTGGGTGTCGGGTTCGTGATGATCTTCTTCACGCAGCTGGCGGGCAATTCCGCGATCATCTTCATCTCCGAGGTGTTCCCGACCAACGCGCGCGCCTCGGGCTTTGGGTTGTGCGCCGCGGCCGGCCGCGTCGGCGCCTTTGTCGCGATCCCGTCAATCCTGTGGATCAAGAATGGCTGGGGCCTCAACGCCGTGTTCATTGCGATGGCGATCATGGTGGCGATCGCCGCCTTCGCGGTGACCCAGGTCGGCCCCGAGGCGAAGGGCCTCTCGCTCGACGAGCTCGCCCCGCCGACCGGGTGAGTGCGCCTTAGCGCTTTCAAAAGACCGTCATGACCGAAGCGGGTGATACATCCGTTTGTATTGACAAACGGGTGCCTGCCTCCACATGTTGGTGATCATGGCCGCGACGGTAGCCGGTTTTGAATGGGACGACGGAAATCGGGAAAAAGCTCAGCAACACGGCGTTTCAATAGCTGCCATAGAGTCGGTGTTCAGCAGGGCGATCGCGATATTTCCCGATGCTGCCCACTCGACTGACGAAGAGCGCTTCAAGGCGATCGGCAGAACCGAACAGGGGCGACATGTCCTGATTGTCTTTGTGTTGCGTACGCGCAATGACGAAACCTGGATTCGCCCGATCAGCGCGCGCTACATGCACAGAAAGGAGATCGAATACTATGAAGAAGCCGCTTCCAAGCTTGCGGACCGATGAGGAGGCAGAGAAATTCGTCGCCGAGTCCGATTTGACCGAGTACGACCTGTCCGGCATGCGGCTTGTGCGCTTCGAGTTTCAGCCCAAAAGCGAGCGGGTCAACATGCGTTTACCCAAATCACTGCTCGACGCGGTGAAGGCCGCCGCCGCCAACGCAGGGATGCCTTATCAGCGCTTCATCCGCCGGGCCCTCGAAGCCGCGGTACAGCACCGGCATTAACCGGACAGCCGCGCAGCCCGCTCGACATGCTGATTGCCGCAACGGCAGCGGCAAACAATTTTGCCGTCGTCACCATGAACGAGCGGTACTTTGAAGGTGTCATCGAATTCATCAATCCGCTGCGGATCGCCACCTGAACGGTCGCTTGGTGCGGCCTCTCACCCCCGCGCTGCCCGCGCCTTGATCAGCTCGGGCGTCGGGTTGGGCATCGCCGCGGCATCGGCCTCCCCGGCGCGGGCGAGCTGGACGAGCGCCTGCATCAGCCCGGCGACGCCTTTGAGGCGGGTCTCTGCGTCCTCCCAGTTGCGCAGATAGACGAGCCGCTGGTCGGGGCGCAGGCGCAACGTGCCGGAATGCTTCTGGATCAGTTCGACGAGCCCCGCCGGGTTGGCGAAGCGGTTGCCGCGCAGCGTGATGACCGCGCCCTTGGGCCCGGCCTCGACCCGCTCGACCCCGGCCTCGCGGCAGCGGCGCTTGATCGCGATGATCTGCAACAGATTCTCGACCTCGGCCGGCAAGGGGCCGAAGCGGTCGATCAGCTCGGCGGCGAAAGCCTCGCGCTCGCGCCGGTCGGCGAGCTGGGCAATCCGCCGGTAGAGCCCGAGCCTGACGCCGAGATCGGCGACATAGCTGTCCGGGATCAGGACCGGCGTGCCGATCGTGATCTGCGGGCTCCATTCCTCGGCCGCCGCGCCGTCGCCATCGCCCGCGGTCTTGGCCGCGGCCACCGCCTCTTCGAGCATATGCTGGTAGAGTTCGATCCCGACCTCGCGGATATGGCCGGACTGCTCGTCGCCCAGGAGGTTGCCAGCGCCGCGGATGTCGAGATCGTGGCTCGCCAGCTGAAACCCGGCGCCCAGCGTATCCAGTGTCTGCATCACTTCCAATCGGCGCAGCGCGGTCGGCGCCAGCTGCTTCTTCTCGGGCAGCGTCAGATAGCAATAGGCGCGCAGCTTGCTGCGGCCGATCCGGCCGCGCAGCTGATAGAGCTGCGCCAGCCCGAACATGTCGGCGCGGTGTACGATCAGCGTGTTGGCCGTCGGGATGTCGAGCCCGGATTCGATGATGTTGGTCGACAAGAGCAGGTCGTACGCGCGCTCGTCGAAGGCGGTCATCACGGTTTCGAGCTCGGAGGCCGGCATCCTGCCATGCGCGATGGCGGTGCGGATCTCGGGCACCATCTTGCGCAATTCCTCCTTCACCTCGTCGAGATCGGCGATGCGCGGCGCGACATAGAAGATCTGCCCGCCGCGGTCGCGCTCGCGCAGGATTGCTTCGCGCACCACCATCGGATCGAACGGCATGACAAAGGTGCGCACCGCCAGCCGATCGATCGGCGGGGTTGCGATGATGCTCATCTCGCGCACCCCGGAAAGCGCCAGCTGCAAGGTGCGCGGGATCGGCGTCGCGGTCAGGGTCACCACGTGCACATCGGCCTTCAACTGCTTCAGCCGCTCCTTCTGCGCGACGCCGAAATGCTGCTCCTCGTCGACGACGACGAGGCCGAGATGGGCGAAATGCACATCCTTGGCGAGCAGCGCGTGGGTGCCGATGACGATCTCGATTCTTCCCGCGGCGAGGTCCGCCTTGATCTGCTTCGCCTCCTTGGGCGCGACCAGCCGCGACAATTGGGCGATGCGGACCGGCAGCCCGGCGAAGCGCTCCATAAAGGTGCGGTAATGCTGGCGCGCCAACAGCGTCGTCGGCACGATCACCGCGACCTGCCCGCCGGCAAAGGCGGTGATGAAGGCCGCGCGCAGCGCCACCTCGGTCTTGCCAAAGCCGACATCGCCGCAAATGAGGCGATCCATCGGTTTCCCCGACACCATATCGGAGAGCGTGTCCTCGATCGCGCGCAGCTGGTCCTCGGTCTCGGGATAGGGAAAGCGCGCCGCGAACTCCTCGTAGATCCCCTCGGGCGGGGCCAGGGCTTCGCCCGGCCGCAGCTGGCGCTCGGCGGCGATGCGGATCAACTCGCCGGCGATCTCGCGGATGCGCCGCTTGACCCGCGCCTTGCGCGACTGCCAGGCGACCCCACCGAGCCGGTCGAGCTGCGCCCCGGCCTCCTCCGAACCGTAGCGCGACAAGACCTCGATGTTCTCGACCGGGACAAACAGCCGGTCGTCGCCGGCGTAGAGCACCTTGAGGCAATCATGCGGCGCGCCGGCGACCTGGATCGTCTCCAGCGCCTCATAGCGCCCGATGCCGTGCTCGGCATGGACAACGAGGTCGCCGGCCGAGAGGCTCGCCGCCTCGGTGATGAACTCGTCGACGCTGCGCCGACGCCGCGGCGTGCGGGCCAGCCGGTCGCCGAGGATGTCCTGCTCGCCGAGCAGCACGAAGGCGTCGGTGGCAAAGCCCTCTTCGAGCGGCAGGATGGCGAGCCCGACGGTCTGGCGCGGCAGTTTCCCGAGGGCGGCGCCGTCGGCGACCCGGCGCAGCTGGCCCAGCCCATGCTCGCGCAACACCGTGGCGAGCCGGTCGGCAGAGCCCTCGCTATAGGCCGCGATCGCGGCGCGCCGGCCGGATTCTTGTTCTGCGGTCAGGTAATCGCGCACCGCGTCGAACAGCTGCACCCTGGGGTCGGCGCGCTCGGCGGCGAAGTTTCGCGCCGGCCGGGCGCCGGCATCGAACGCGTCTAGCCCCCACCCTCCCACGGCTTCGCCGCGGGTCCCTCCCTCCCCCGCTTGCGGGGGAGGGTTTTTCAGCGCCCCAATGACCCCCTCCCCCGCTTGCGGGGGAGGGTTGGGGTGGGGGTGGGGGCCCTCTTCCGGCATGGCGAACGGCGACAGCTGCACGACGGCGCGGCCGGAAAGCGCCTTCTGGCATTCGGCCTCGTCGAGGAACATCTGCTCGGGCGGCACCGGGCGGTAGAGCGGCGCGGTGCCGCGCGCCCGGCCGCCCATGCCCCCACTAATACTTTGGCGCGCCGCATAGAAATCGGCGATCGAGTCGAGCCGGTGGGCGCGCGCTTCCGCGGCCTGGTAATCGAATGACACCGCGGCGTCCGGCAGATAGTCGAACAGCGTCTCCAGGGTTTCGTAATAAAGCGGCAGCCAATGCTCCATCGCGGCCTGGCGCCGCCCGGCGCTGACCGATTCATAAAGAGGATCGTCGCTGCCGACCGCGCCGAAGGCCTCGCGATAGCGCGAGCGGAACCGGCGGATCGCGTCGTCGTCGAGCAAAACCTCGCTGACCGGACGCAGCGCGAAATGATCGAGCGAGCCGCTCGAACGCTGGGTCAGCGGATCGAAGCTGCGCAGGCTTTCGAGCGTGTCGCCGAAAAAATCGAGGCGGATCGGCTGCGCCGCGCCGGCCGGGTAGAGATCGACGATGCCGCCGCGCACCGCAAACTCGCCGGGCTCGCGCACCATATCGGTGCGGACGTAGCCGTTGTTGCGGAAGAAGCTCTGCAGCCGGTCGAGCGGGATCTTGCCGCCCTTGCCCAGGGTCAGCACGCGTCCGTCGAACAGCCGGCGCGGCGGCACGCGCTGCAAGAGAGCGTTGACCGTGGTCAGCACAATCAGCTGCTCCCTCCCCCTTGATGGGGGAGGGGTGGGGAGGGGGTGCTGGCGCAGCTTCCCGACAGCGCCGTCGGGGAAGGCTTTAGCGGCATCACCCCCACCCAAACCCTCCCCCATCGAGGGGGAGGGCTCTGACGGCGGGTCGGGCTCCGACGGAACGCCGCCGGCCAGGCGGGTCAGCGTGTCGATGCGCCGGCTGGTGATCTCGCCGTTGGGCGACACCCGGTCATAGGGCAGGCAATCCCACGCCGGAAAGGTGAGCGTCGTGAGCCCGGGGTGAAAAAACCCGAGCGCCGCCGCGAACCGCGCCATCCTGCCGTCGTCGCGGCAGACATGCAGCCAGGTCTCGACCCGGCCATGGCCGAGAAGCGAGCCGATCGTCGCCGCATCGTGCCCCTCGGGCGCGCCGAACAGCGTGACGGCGCGGGGACGCTCCGCGAGCGAGCGGGCGAGGTTGGGCAGCGATCTCACGGCGTTACTCGATGACCTCGTTCGCGAAGGCGAGGATCGTCTGCGGGACGGTCAGGCCGAGCGCCTTGGCGGTCTTGAGATTGACCACCAGCTCGAACTTCGTCGGCTGCTGGACCGGCAGATCGGCCGGCTTCTCGCCCTTGAGGATCCGTCCGACGTAGGTGCCGACCAGGCGGAAGGTCCAAATGTAGTCCGGCGAATAGGAGATCAACCCGCCGGTGAATTCGGGCGCCGGAAAGATCGCGGGAACCGCGTAGCGTGCCGCCAATGCCACGATTTGCGCGTGCCGGCTCAAGAAGAACGTGTCGTTGGCGACGATCAGCGCGTCGGCATGCAGGCCGGCGAGGCTGGCAAAAGCGGCATCGAGTTCGCCTTCCGTGCTGGCCTTGACGATTGCGAGCTGCAAGCCCTTCGCGCGCGCCGCTTCCGGCATGCCGGCGGTCACCTGCCGAGGCTGAGTGGGGTTTATCAATAGGGCGATCACCCTGGCCCGGGGCACCAGCTCGGTCAGCAGATCGAGCCGCTTCGCGTTCAGCTCCATCGGGAAGATGACGCCGGTGATGTTGCCGCCCGGCCGCGCGAGGCTGGCGACGAGGCCGTACTCAACCGGGTCGCCGCCTTGGAAGACGATCGGGATGGTCGAACTCGCATCCTTGGCCGCGCGTGCGGCCTGGGGGCCCCCCACGGCGGCGATCACCGCGACCTTGCGGGCGACAAGATCGGCGGCCAAGGCGGGGAAGCGATCGTAGTGGCCCTCGGCATAGCGGTATTCGATCGTCAGGTTCTGTCCCTCGACAAAGCCGGTGTCGCCAAGCCCCTGGCGCAGCGCCGCTAGAGCCATATCGATTTCGCCGGGCGACCGGCCGCTGAGGACGCCGATCGCCGGCATCGCCTTTTGCTGCGCGCGCGCCGCCAGCGGCCATGCGAGCACCGCGCCACCGAGAGCAGACAAGAAGGCGCGGCGTTTCATGTCGCACGCGGGTCGAAGCGGAAGGCGAGCAGGAGCCGCGTCACGTCGCTGTCGTATTCGGGCGGCGGCGCGGTGCGGCCGGCGATCCAGTCGAACAGATCGGCATCGGGAAGGTCGAGCAACGCTTCGTAGCGGTCGAGCCGCACATCATCGAATGCGGCGAGATTCGCCGCGGCGAACGAGCCGAGCAGCAGATCGGCCTCCCGCGTGCCGCGGTGCCACGAGCGGAACAGGAGCCGCTTGCGGCGAATTTCGGGCGACAATGGCATCGAACAATCGTCCCGGCGAGCGCATGGCAACGGGCCCCTGACCGGTTTCTGGCGAGGGGCTGGAATGACACCCCGGATATAACCATCCTTGGCCCTGACGTCAGCCGCCAATCGCTGTTATTGCATCAGCCATGCGCCCCGCCCTCCTGGACCGGCTGTTCGCGCCGGTGACGGTGCTGCCCGGCATCGGGCCGCAGCTCGGCCGCCTGGTCGAGCGGGCGGCCGGCCCCGACGTCGTCGATCTGTTGTGGCACCTGCCGGTGGGGCTGGTCGACCGCCGCGCCGCGCCCTCGATCGGCGCCCTCAACCCGCGCGACTGGCCCGACGCGATCGTTACCGTCAGGGCGCGGGTCGAGCGCCACCAGCCCGGTTTTGGCCGCCGGCCCTACCGGGTGCTGCTCGGCGACGGCACCGGCACCCTGGCGCTCATCTATTTCAACGTAAAGGGCGACCATTTGCAGCGGCTTCTGCCGGTCGGCGCCGAGCGGATCGTCAGCGGAAGGGTCGAGTATTACGGCGGCATGCCGCAGATCGCCCATCCCGATCATGTCGTCGCCCCCGAGGCGGCCGACAGCATCAAGCCGATCGAGCCGGTCTATCCGCTGACCGCCGGCCTCTCGTCGCGGATCGTAGCGAAGGCCGTCGCCGCTGCGCTGGAGCGCGCCCCGGAGCTGCCGGAATGGCTCGATCCGGCGCTCTCGCGCACGGCGCCATTGGCCGGGCTGGAACGACGCGATCGCCGCGGTGCACGCACCGCAGAACGAATCCGATCTGGCGCCGACGACCCCGCCGCGCGAGCGCCTCGCCTATGACGAGATCCTTGCGTCGCAGCTCGCCGTCGCGCTGGTGCGCGCGCTGCGGCGCCGACGCCCCGGCCGGGTGCTCAAGGGCACCGGGATATTGCAGGCGCGCGCCGAAGCCGGCTTTGGCTTCTCGCTGACCCACAGCCAGCGCCAGGCCTTGGCCGAGATCGCCGCCGACCTCGCCGCGCCGACGCAGATGATGCGGCTGTTGCAGGGCGATGTCGGCAGCGGCAAGACCGTCGTCGCGCTGTTGGCGATGCTGATCGCGGTCGAGAGCGGCGCGCAGGCGGCGCTGATGGCGCCGACCGAAATCCTGGCACGCCAGCACCATCAGGTGCTGCAGAGCCTCGCCGCCCCGGCCGGGGTCGAGATCGGGCTGTTGACCGGGCGCGAGAAGGGAAGGGCGCGCGAACTCGATGCTGGCGAGCCTCGCCTCGGGCCTCACCCCTGTTGTCGTCGGCACGCATGCGCTGGTCCAGCCCGATGTCGCCTTTCGCGACCTCGCCCTTGCCGTCATCGACGAGCAGCATCGCTTCGGGGTCGAGCAGCGCCTCGCCTTGCCCGCCAAGGGGCGTGACAGCGACACGCTGTTGATGAGCGCGACCCCGATCCCGCGCACGCTGATGATGACCGCCTATGGCGATCTCGATGTCTCGCGCCTCGTCGAAAAGCCGCCCGGGCGCCGCCCGGTCGACACCAGGACCGTGCCGCTCGACCGCGCGGAGGAAGTGACCGGGGCGATTGCGCGCGCGCTCGCCCGCGGCGCCAAGGTGTTCTGGGTCTGCCCGGTCGTCGAGGAATCCGAAGTCACCGACCTGGCGGCCGCCGAGGAGCGCCATCGCGCGCTCGCCCTATTGTTGCCGGGCCGGGTCGGGCTCGTGCATGGCCGCATGCGAGGCGCCGAGAAAGACCGCGCGATGGCCGCCTTCGCCGAGGGCGGGATCGATCTCCTGGTCGCCACGACGGTGATCGAGGTCGGCATCGACGTGCCGGCCGCGACGGTCATGGTGGTCGAGCACGCCGAGCGCTTTGGCCTCGCGCAATTGCACCAGCTGCGCGGCCGGATCGGCCGCGGCGGCGAGGCCTCGACCTGCCTCCTGCTCTATCAGCCGCCGCTCGGCGAGATCGCCCGGCAGCGCCTCGCAGATCCTGCGCGACACCGAGGACGGTTTCCGCATCGCCGAAGAGGATCTGCGGCTGCGCGGCGGCGGCGAGGTGCTCGGCACGCGGCAGAGCGGGCTGCCGGTGCTGCGTCTCGCCGATCTCGCCCGGCACGAGGAGCTGATCGCGATCGCCCATGACGATGCCCGCCTCGTCCTCGAGCGCGACCCCGAGCTGGCGAGCCCGCGCGGCACGGCATTGCGCCTGTTGCTCTATCTGTTCCGCCGCGACGAGGCGGTGCAGTACCTGCGCGCCGGGTGATCGCCGGCGGCGATGGCGATTTTCGCTACCGCCCCGGCTGGAGCCGACGGCAGATCAAGACCGGGGTTCCGGCCAGATCGGGCTCGCTCATCAGCGCGACCGTACCCGGCGGGCAGGGCGAGGGTGCGGCGGCGGGCGTCGCGACGGCAGCCGCGGGCGGGGGCGACGGCGCGGGCATCGCGACAGTAGGCGCGGGCGGGGGCGGCGGTGCCGGCGCGAGCATCGCGGCGGCCGGGGGCTCCGGAGGCGGCGCGGGCGCGGAGGGCGGTGCTGAGGCGGGAGCAGGCGTGGGCGCCGAGGGAGGAGCGCCGGTCATGCTCGGCGCCAGGGCGATCGGGCCGGCGGGCGGTTGGGTGGCAATCGATGGACCGGCGGCGGCGGGGGGCAATCGCTGAACCGTAACCGGCGGTTCGGCGGTGGCAACGGGCGCGGCGGGCGCCGGTGCCGCAGGCTGCCCGGGCGAACACGCGCCGAGCCACAGCGGCATCACGATGACGACCGCCGCCGACCACGCCACGCGGGTTCGCCAGGCATCGCCGCCGGGTTTCTCCCGGAGCGCGATTGCTGCGTCGTCGATATCAGGCATTGCCGATCCCCCGCGATATTTCGCGTGAAGATTACCCTCTGCCCGTCGGAGAGGGAACAAGGCGCGAGCGGCTCAGCCGACCGTGTTGAGCATTCCGATGAACCGACCCGGTACATGCTTGCCTTGTGTCTGCCCGCACCGCATGGTCGCGCCGCATGGGACAGCAAGATGCCCCGAGAGTGGCGACCGCGTACCTCCGGTTTGCCGAGGACGAGGTCGGCGATAAGTCGCCGCTTTACGGCGAGCTGTTGCGCGGCGTGGCTTCCGACCCGGAGGTGATCGGGTTTCTGCTGACGCTGCCGCGCGAGAAGCGGCAACCGAACCTGTTGCTCGCCGCCGCCCGCTACCTGTTCGGCACGCCCGCCGGCTGGGACGAGTTCCGCCACCGCGTCTTGGCGGGCAAGGACGACCTGCGCGCCACCATGCTGGCGCGCTCGACGCAGACCAACGAGCCCGGGCGATGCGCCGCGCTGTTGCCGGTGCTGGCCGGGCTCCCCGAGCCGTTGGCCTTGCTCGAAGTGGGCGCCTCGGCCGGTCTCTGCCTCTTCCCCGACTGCTACGCCTACGATTATGGCGGGACCGTCCTCGGTCCCGAGGCGCCGCCTTTGGCGCCGCCCGTCTTTCCCTGCGCGGTCAATGCCGCGACGCCGCTCCCGAGAAGATTGCCGCGGATCGTCTGGCGGGCCGGGCTCGACCTCGATCCCATCGACCTCTCGGACCCCGGCGAGGTGGCCTGGCTGGAGGCGCTGGTGTGGCCGGAGCAGACCGAGCGGCTGGCAAGACTGCGCGCCGCGATCACGATTGCCGCGGAGGAGAAGCCGCGCCTCGTCAAAGGCGATTTGCGCACCGACCTCGCCGCGCTCGCCCGCGAGGCGCCCAAGGACGCCACGCTCGTCGTCTTTCACACGGCGGTGCTGGCATACGTCTCCGCGGTCGCGGAACGCGAGGAATTTGCCCGCTCGGTCCGCTCGCTCTGTGATTTCTGGATCGCCAACGAGGCGCCGCAAATCTTCCCCGGGATCGCCGGGCGCGCCGGCTGGGAGGGGCCGCGCGGCAGGTTTCTGCTGTCGGTCAACGGCGATCCGCTGGCGTGGACCGATCCGCACGGCGCATCGCTCGACTGGCTCGGCGCCGGCGCCGACCCGGCAGATCGGAGCTCACCGCCGGCAATCTTATCGGCTTCAGGAGGGGCATGACCCGGCGTTGGCGTTGACTATTGGGAACGGAGCGCAACGGTGATCGGCGGCATTACGCAACGCCCTCGATGCGGGCGGCCAACACCTCCTCAAGCGTGTCGCGACCGAGGCGATGGCAGAAGTCGCCGAACCCTTCGCCGGGAGCGCGGGACGCCGCGAACAATGCGAAGAGCGGGTCGAGCGTCGCGGCGACGCCGGCGATGTCGAGCCGCTCGGCGATCGGCTGGTTGAGCCGCGTCCCCGCGAAATCGCCGCCGACATAGAGCGAATAGAACCCCGGCACCCGGCCGACGATGCCGATATCGCCGGTATAAGGACGGGCGCAACCGTTCGGGCAGCCGGTGATGCGGACGCTGAGCCGTTCCTGCTCCAGGCCCCAGCGCCTGAGTCGCCGCCGCGATCGCGCCGACGATGTCGCTCTGCACCCGCTCCGCCTCGGTCAGCGCCAGGCCGCAGCTCGGCAGGGCCGGGCAGGCCAGCGCCGAGCGCTCGACCGGGAGCAGCTCCTCGGCCAGGCGGACGCCGTGCGCCTGCAAGATCGCCGTGATCGCGCCGCGGTCGGCCGGCGCGATCTCCGACAGGATGATGTCCTGGCTCGGCATCAGGATCGGATCGCAGCCGAAGCGGGCGACGATCTCGCGCAGCGCGCTGCGCAGCCGCGCGCGGCCATTGTCGATGATGCGGCCGCTGGCAATCGGCAGCCCGAGATAGAGCCGGCCGTCGCCCTGCTGATGCCAGCCGAGGTGATCGGGGACCGCGAAATCCGGCATTGGCCGGCACGGCGCAAGCGGCTTCCGGAGATCCTCGGAGAGGCGCTCGCGCGCCCAGTCCTCACCGCGTTCGGCGATGACGTATTTGAGGCGGGCGTGGCGGCGGTTGCCGCGGTCTCCCCAATCGCGATGCAGCCGCACCACGGCCGCGGCGGCGGCGAGGAGGTCGCCCGGCTCGATGAAGGCGACCGGCGTCGCGAGGCGCGGATAGGTCTCCGGCTTGTTGTGCGTCATGCCGTGCCCGCCACCGAGCAGGAAGTTGTAGCCGGCGAGCTTGCTCTCTTTGAAACAGCCCGATGATCGCGAGATCGTTGGTCAACACGTCGATCGTGTTGTCCTCGGGAATGGCGAGGCCGATCTTGAATTTGCGCGGCAGGTAGCGCTCGCCATAGAGCGGATCGGGCGCTTCTTCCGTAACCTTCTCGCCGTCGACCCAGATCTCATGATAGGCGCCGGTGCGCGGCAACAGATGCGTCGACAGCCGCCGAGCATCGTTTTCAAGCCGCTGGTGCACCACATCCCGGATCGGGGCCGGCACGGTCGTCACGGTGCGCACGACGTCGCCGCAGGCGGCCAGCGTCGTCAGCAGCGCGGCGTCGATCGCCGCGATCGTCGCCTTCAGCCCAGGCTTGATGACGCCGTGAAACTGGATGCTCTGACGCGTCGTGACCCGCAGCGAGCCGTCGGCGTAGCGATCGGCCAGCTCGTCCAACGCGAGGTATTGTGTTGCGGTCAGCCGCCCGCCGGGGATGCGGACGCGGACCATGAACTGCCAATGCTTGGAGTCGCCGCGCTGCTTGCGCTCGGTCGCGCTGTCGCGGTCGTAGCCCTGATAGACGCCGTGGAATTTCAGGAGGCTGTAGCCGGCGTTGTCGAACGGATTGGCGATGTCGGCGAGGTCGCGCGCCAGGTTGCCGCGCAACTGCCGGCTCTGCTGCTTGACCGCCTCGGCCTTCGAGAGGGCGTCGATTATCGCCATGACGCAGCTCAACCCGCCAGCCCGTTGGCGGTAAAAGCGTGGCTGTCCGCCGGCGTGCGAATCGCGAGCGGCCCAAAGACCAGCGTCAGCGGACCGTCATCGCCCAACTCGTCGATCAATTCGGCCAGCCGGGGCAGGCATCCGTCGCGGCTGCGACCGCGAGCATCCGCCGCTTTGGCGATGACCTGCACCGGCAGATCGCTGGCGCCGGCGAGCGGGATCAACGGCCGCGCGGTGCCTTGCAACCGTGCGCGCCGCCCGGCACACGGCTCGGTCAGCTGCACGACGCTCCAGCCGTCGGCGGCAAAGGCCAACGCCCGCGGCGAGATCGCTTCCCGGGCATTGAGCGGCAGCGGCTCGGCGTAGGATCCGATCGGCAAGACGGCGGCTACCAGCGACGCTAATGCCCGGTCGTACAACACCACATTGGCGCCGGTCACCGCGCTGCGATCGAGAGGGCAAAGCCCCGTCGTCGCCTCCTGTTCGATCAGCCAGATCTGGCCGGCCTCGATTGTCGACGGCTGCGATTGCGGATTCTCGCGCATGCTCCGGCCCCTCAAGCCACCAATATTGGTTGACGTAAAATGAGTTCTTGAGGTGTCGAAATCAAATAGTAAGTTATATTATTATTATTATTTGAAAGGGGCGGATGTGCTCCGCGCGAACCTTGCCGGGGAAAGCTATTCCTCGTCCCCGGCGTCCGGTGCGCGGCGGTCGCGGAATGCGCGCGGATGGAGCGGATAGGCGGTGGTGTATTTCATCCGCTCCATCGCGAAGCGCGAGGTGACGTTCTTCATCGGGGCGACGGCGATCAGCCGCTTGTAGAAAGCGTCGTACTCCGCCATGTCGGCGACCGCGACGCGCAGCGTGTAATCGACATCGCCCGCCATGCGGTATGCTTCCATGATTTCCGGCATCGCAGCGACTGCGGCGCTGAAGCGCTGAAGCCATTCCGGCGTGTGCTCGCCGGCTTCGACGCTGACCAGCACGGAGAGGCCCACCCCGACCCGTTCGGGGTCGACGAGCGCGACCCGGCGCGCGATGACGCCGCGGGCTTCCAGCTTCTGGATGCGCTTCCAGCACGGCGTCGCGGAAAGTCCGACGCGCTCGGCCATCTGTGCAATCGACAGCGTCGTGTTCTGCTGCAGAATCTCCAATAGCGACCGGTCTATGTCGTCCAAGGCCGGTCCCACTCCGCTGCACCGCTCGGCCGACCAGTTAAATTATCCCCATTGATCATGTCAAATGCCAAATTTTTCCAGAAGCCATCTGTCTAATTCCGGGAGGCGTGCACGCGAAGGGCAAAAATCCGCGCGACGCGGCCTTGAACACGAAGCTGATGATGCTCGGCCCTCCACCGGAAACATTACCCGCCTTTGTTCGTGATCGCCACGCCGCGGCGATGGCGCTAAATTCGGCAACCGCGTGGTTCAGGGAGAGTGCGAATGTTGCAGATGGCCGGGCGCATGGGCGTCCTCGGCACCGAAACCGCCTTCGAGGTCCTGGCGCGGGCCAACGCGCTGGCGGCCGAGGGCCGCTCGATCATCAATCTGGGGATCGGCCAGCCCGATTTCCCGACCCCCGAGCATATCGTCGAGGCCGGCCGCAAGGCGCTCGCCGACGGCCATCACGGCTATACCCCGGCCAACGGCATTCCGGCCCTGCGCGCCGCGGTCGCCGCCGATCTGTGGCGGCGCCACCGGGTCGAGGTGTCGCCCGATCAGGTGCTGGTCGTGCCCGGCGGCAAGGTGACGATGTTCTTCGCGATCATGATGTTCGGCGAGCCGGGAGCCGAGATCCTCTATCCGAACCCCGGTTTCCCGATCTACGAGAGCGTCATCCGCTTCTCGGGCGCGACGCCGGTGCCGGTGCCGCTCTACGAGAGCGCCGGATTTTCGTTCAGCGCCGAGGAGGTGCTGGAGAAGATCACGCCGCGGACCCGCCTCCTGATCATCAACAGCCCGGCCAACCCGACGGGCGGCGTGGTGCCGAAAGCCGAGCTCGACCGGCTCGTCGCCGGGCTCGAGCGGCATCCGCACGTCGCGGTGATGAGCGACGAGATCTACGGCGAGATCCTTTATGACGGCGCCGAGCATGTCAGCCTGCTTGCGCTATCCCGAGCTGCGCGACCGCCTCATCCTGCTCGACGGCTGGAGCAAGACCTACGCGATGACCGGCTGGCGCATGGGTTACGGGGTGTGGCCGAAATCGGTATTCGCGGCCGCCGAGCGGCTCGCGATCAACTGCCACTCCTGCGTCAACGCGTCGGCGCAATATGCCGGTATCGCCGCGCTCGAAGGGCCGCGCGAGCCGGTCCTGCGCATGGTCAACGCGTTTGCCGAGCGCCGCGAGGTGATCGTCGCCGCGCTCAACAGCCTGCCCGGCATCCGCTGCGCCCCGCCGGGCGGCGCCTTCTATACCTTCCCCAACATTTCCGGCACCGGCTTCGACGCCCGCAGCTTTCAGAGCCAGCTGCTCGACGAGGACGGGGTGGCGACGATCGCCGGCACCAGCTTTGGCGCATTCGGCGAGGATTACATCCGGTTCTCCTACGCCAACAGCCTGCGAGGCGATCACCGAGGCGATGGAGCGGATCCGCCGCTTTCTCGGCAACCGGCCGCGCCGCGCCGCCGCCGCGGGCTAAAAATCAGGCATGTGCGCCTAAAAAATAGGCATATAAATTTATTCCAGCCTTCTTCGCCATCGCCGGCCAGCTCTGGCATGGGTTATGCTCTGGCTCGCGCCACGAGCGGCGCTGCGCGCCAGAGAGAGTGCACTTCGATGAAGAAGGTCGAGGCGATCATCAAGCCGTTCAAGCTCGACGAGGTGAAGGAGGCGCTTCACGAGGTCGGGATCAAGGGCATCACCGTCACCGAGGCCAAGGGCTTTGGCCGGCAGAAGGGCCATACCGAGCTCTATCGCGGGGCGGAGTACGTGGTCGATTTCCTGCCCAAGGTCAAAATCGAGGTGGTGATGGAAGATTCGATGGTCGAGCGCGCCGTCGAAGCGATCCAGCAGGCCGCCCATACCGGGCGCATCGGCGACGGCAAGATTTTCGTGATCGACGATCGACGAGGCGATCCGCATCCGCACCGGCGAGCGCGGCGCCGATGCGATTTGACGCGTCCAGCAGCGGCAAGCCTTGCCGGCTGGCAGATCGCGCCGGTAGCGAGCAACCCCTGTCAACGGTCAACCAGCGAACGGAATGGTGCGATGAGCGATACCCAAAAAGTCCTGGATATGATCAAGGAGCACGACGTCAAATACGTCGATTTCCGGTTCACCGATCCGCGCGGCAAGTGGCAGCACCTGGCGCATCATGTGCGCACGATCACCGAAGATTTCCTCACCGACGGGGTGATGTTCGACGGCTCGTCGATCGCCGGGTGGAAGGCGATCAACGAAAGCGACATGCTGCTGGCGCCCGACTGCGCGACCGCGGTGCTCGACCCGTTCGCGGCGCAGACCTCGCTGATCATCTTCTGCGACACGCACGAGCCGCTTGACCGGCCAGCCCTACGGCCGCTGCCCGCGCTCGATCGCCAAGAAGGCCGAGCAGCACCTGGTCGCGACCGGGGTCGGCGACACGGCCTATTTCGGACCCGAGGCCGAGTTCTTCATCTTCGACGACGTGCGCTACGAATCGACGATGCAGTCGGCCAGCTACACGATCGACTCCGAGGAAGGCCCCTGGGTCAGCGCCAAGCAGTTCCCCGACGGCAACACCGGCCACCGGCCGCCGATCAAGGGCGGCTATTTCCCGGTGCCGCCGGTCGACGGCCAATCGATCTGCGGGCCGAGATGCTCTCGGTCATGTTCGACATGGGGCTCAAGGTCGAAAAGCACCACCACGAGGTGGCCCCGAGCCAGGCCGAGCTCGGCAACGAGTTCGACACGCTGGTCAAAATGGCCGACAACATGCAGATCTACAAATACGTCGTGCACAACGTCGCCAACCAGTACGGCAAGACGGCGACCTTCATGCCGAAGCCGATCAAGGGCGACAACGGCTCGGGCATGCACACCCATCAGTCGATCTGGAAGAACGAGCGGCCGCTCGTTCGCCGGCAACCTCTACGCCGATCTCAGCGAAACCGCGCTCTACTACATCGGCGGCATCATCAAGCACGCCAAGGCGATCAACGCCTTCACCAACCCGACGACGAACAGCTACAAGCGCCTCATCCCGGGCTTCGAGGCGCCGGTGCTGATGGCCTATTCGGCGCGCAACCGCTCGGCGGCCTGCCGCATCCCGATCGTCTCCAGCCCCAAGGCCAAGCGGGTCGAGGTGCGCTTCCCCGATCCGGCCTGCAACCCCTATCTCGGCTTTGCCGCGATGCTGATGGCCGGGATCGACGGCATCCAGAACCGGATCCACCCCGGCGACCCGATCGACAAGAACCTCTACGACCTGCCGCCCGAGGAATTGAAGGACGTTCCGACCGTCTGCGGCTCGCTGCGCGAGGCGTTGGGCGAATTGCGGGCCGACCACGCCTTCCTGACCAAGGGCGACGTGTTCTCGATGGACTTCATCGAATCGTACATGGAATTGCGCTGGGAGGAGGTGTACGCGATGGAGCACACCCCGCACCCGATCGAGTTCCAGATGTACTATTCGGTCTGAGAACACTTCCCACACCAGACACCGCGGGGCCGGGCAACACCCGGCCCCGTTCGTTTTAGGGATCGTGATAAACTGGCGCCGGTCGATAAGGGGGGACGTGATGCGCTACGCGATTTCCGGAACGATCATGCAGACGGTGGCGATCGACCTCGCGCCGGGCGAGGTTGTCTACAGCCAGACCAATTGCATGTGCTGGATGAACGACGCCGATCGAGATGAACACCAATACCGGCGGCGGCTTCCTCGCCGGGATCATGCGCAGCGCCAGCGGCGGCAGTTTGTTCATCACCGATTTCACCGCCCACGGCGACGGCCACGTCGCCTTTGCGCCGCGCTTTCCCGGCACGATCATGCCGCTCCAGCTCGCCGCCGGCCAATCCCTGATCTGCCGCAAGGAAACCTTTCTGTGCGCGGAAAAATCGGTGAGCCTCGAGATCGCCTGGCAGCAGCGCATCGGCGCCGGCTTTTTCGGCGGCCAGGGCTTCATCCTGCAGAAGGTGACCGGCCCCGGCACGGTCTTTCTCGATCTCTCCGGCGAAATCGTCGAACGCGATCTGGCCGCCGGCGAAAGGCTGCTGGTCCATGCCGGTCATGTCGGCGTGATGGACCCGACCATCCAGTTCGACATCCAGATGGTGCGCGGCTTCAAGAACGTCCTGTTCGGCGGCGAGGGCCTCTTCCTCGCGACGCTTACCGGACCCGGGCATATCGCCCTGCAAAGCATGCCGATCCTCAACCTCGCCGAGGAGATCGCGCGGTATCTGCCGGCCCACGCCGAGACGACGAGCTCGGGGAGCCGCAGCACCGCCGTCGGGGCGGCCGCGGTCGGCGGCATCCTGGGCAGTCTCTTGGGCGGCCGCGACAATAGCTGATCCGTGGCAGCGAGGACGCGAAGGTGACTCCCGAGGAAAAACGCCGGCGAGAGTTCGGCGCCATCGTAGTGCGGTTGACCCGCGGCGAAAGCATCGGCCGCGAGACGGCACGCGAATGCTGGCGCCAGATCTGTGCCGAGGAACAACCCGACCTTCAGCAGGGCGCATTCATCGCTGCCATCAAGGCGAAGCCGGAGACCCTGGAGGAAGTCGTCGGAACGTTCGAGGCGTTGTACGAGTACGACACGGTCAAGATCCAAATCGATACGCCGGAGCCGACCATCGACAACTCCGGCACCGGCGCCGACGCGCTCAAGACCTTCAACATCAGCACCGGCGCCTCGATCATCGCGGCCTCGTACGGCGCCTACGTTGTGCGCCACGCCGCGCGAGCGGTCTCTTCCAACTGCGGCGCCGTCGACGTGATCGAGGCGCTGGGCGTGGACGTGGAGGGCACGCCGGCTTTGGTCAAGCAGAGCATTGAACAGGCCGGGATCGGCGTCTTCAACGCGCTGCTGTCGGCGTTTCATCCCAAGGTGCTGATGCGCGTGCTCTCGCAGATCCGTTTCGGCTCGACGATCAATCTCGTCGGGCCGCTGCTCAACCCAGCCATGCCGCCGCCGTCCTACAAGGTCATGGGCGTCCCCGGGGTCGAGGCCGTCGATCTCGAAACGCGGTTTGTGCGCGAGGTGGGCTACAAGCGGGCCTTCGTTATGCACGGCCTCGATGCCGCCGGGGACAGAGGCATGGACGAATTATCCACGCTCGGCCCGAGCCATATCGCCGAACTGCGTCCGGACGGCAGCATCGAACATTCCATCTTAACCCCTGAGGCGTTGGGGCTGCGGCGCGCGCGGTACGAGGATATCGCATCGAGTCGCGACGTTCATCGGGACGCATTGACGCTGTTGCGCGTTCTTGCCAATGCCGACGGCGGTCCGCGCCAGGACGTCGTATGTCTGAACGCCGCGCCGTTGCTTTACCTGACAGGTCGGGCCAAGGACCTGGGCGATGGCATAGCGATGGCCCGCGCGGCGATCCGCGACGGGCGGGCGCTGCAGAAATTGCGTGATTGGGTCAGGTGGCAGAACGTCGACCGCGAGGTCGGCCTCGTCACGCTCGACCGGATGCTCGCGCAGTTGTGACAGTGCCAGATCATTCCGGCAAACCGGCTTTGCGCATGCCTTCGTAGATGCGCTCGCGCCCAGCGAGATAGGCTGGGTTGCCGCTACGCGCGCCGGTTCGATAGCGGCCGATCGTGAATGTCGGTTCCAGCGCCAGTCCTGCATTGGCGGCATCGCGCGCCTCCTCGATCCTGCCGAGCTGGGCCAGTGCGGCGGCGAGGGAGAACTGCGTGAACGACAAATTGCGGTTGGCCTCGATTGACCGGCGCAGCCACTCGACCGCTTCGTCGTTGCTTCCGAGATGCAGCTTGGCGGTGCCGATGCTGCTGATCCAATGGTGCGCCATGACATCGCGCGGGCTGAGCCGCAGCGCCTCATTGATATGGGCTTCGGTCTCCTCGGCCCGACCCAGCGCCGTCTTGGCAATGCCGATCATCGTGTGGGCGTAGGCCAGGTTGCGATCGAGCGCCAGCGCGCGCTCGCATTCGGCAATGGCTTGCGCGTTGCGGTTGATCAGCACGTAAGTCGTGCCGAGAACGAAATGGGCCAGGGCGTGGTTGGGCGCCAAGGACAGCGCCTTGATCGCCGTCGTTTCCGCCGTGGCGACCCGAACGGTGCGATCGTCGGTGAGGAAGACTGCCGACGAGATGGGCGTTGACCACGCCTTTGCCGACCAGCGCATCGACATTGGTCGGAATCCAGCGCCACGGCACGGTCGAACAGCACCTCCGCCTGCGCCAGATATTCGGCGGTCAAACCCTTGTGAATACGCGCCATGCCGCGGAAGTAGAGGTCCATCGAATCCGGATTGGGCGACCGCTCGGCGCGGCGCGCCTCGGCCTCGACCAACTGGGTCCCCAATTGGCTGGCGAGGTGGGCGACGATCTCGTCCTGCATGTCGAACAGGTCGGCCAGCGGCTTGTCGAAGCGCTCGGCCCACAGGTGCTGGCCGCTCTGCGTGTCGATCAGCTGGACGTTGATGCGCAGCCGGTTGCCGCCGCGCTGCACGCTGCCCTCCAGCACGTAACGCACATTGAACTCGCGGCCGACCTGCTTCAAATCGGCCGCCTTGCCCTTGTAGGTGAAGGCGGTGCTGCGGCCGATCACGAACGAACCCGAGATCCGCGACAGGTCGGTGGTCAGGCTCTCGGTGATGCCGTCGGCAAAGTATTCCTGCTCGGGATCGCCGCCGAGATTGGCGAAGGGGAGGACGACGATCGATAGCCGCGGCGGCGGCGTTGGCGATACGAGCGGCGATGCTGCCTGCGCCTGGCCGCGCGATGCCGTGGCGGTCGGGTCGATCGCGAAGACGCGCACCGGCCGGACGATGTTTTTCAGCGCCTGCTCGCCGAGATCGGCGAACTCGGCGTCAACCTTGCCTTCGACCTGATCGAAGGCGGCGCGGGAGAGACAGATCCCGCCCGGCGCGGCGATCCCTTCCAATCGCGCGGCGATGTTGACGCCGTCGCCCATCAGGTCGCCGTCATCCTCGACAATGACGTCGCCGAGGTGGATCCCGACGCGGAATTCGATCCGCTGGTCCGGCGCGACATCGGCGTTGCGCGCGGCCATGCCGTGCTGGACCTCGATCGCGCAGCGCACGGCATCGACGACGCTGGCGAACTCGATCAGAATCCCGTCGCCGGTGGTCTTGAACACGCGGCCGCGATTGGCGTTGATCGTCGGATCGAAAAGCTCCGCGCGCAAGGCGCGCAGGCGGCGCATCGTCCCTTCCTCGTCCGCGCCCATGAGGCGGCTGTAGCCGGCCACATCGGCGGCGAGGATCGTGGTCAGCCTGCGCTGCTCGCGATCAGGCATCATCCTCCGCCCCTCCCTCGGCGGCCCGCCAATCCTATTACCGCACCAGCCACGACGCCAGCAGCGCCAGCGCCAAGAGGGCGGCGATGCCCTGCCAGAATTGCAAGGGCGCGCGCTCGTAAAGCGTGCGCGGCCGGCGGATTCCAGAGGGCGCCCGCGCCGGTCCGGCCTCCATCACGACCGCGAATTCGATCATGTCCTCAAAGCGCGTCGCGGGATCGAGCGCGATCGCGCGCGCCAGCGCCGCCGCGAGCCAGGCCGGAAGATCCGGCCGCAGCGCCGACAAATCCCTCGGCCGGCTGTGGCGCGGCGGCGAAGTGGCGTCGGGATTGCCGTAAGGGAATTGGCCGGTGAATGCGCGGAACATCGTGACGCCGAGCGCATAAATGTCGGTGGCCTCGTTGCCGGGTTCGCCGGCGAGCATTTCGGGCGCCATATAGGCCACGGTGCCGGGAATGTTCTCGGGCGGAAATTCCTCGAGCCCCGGGACGCGAACCACCCCGAGATCGATCAGCTTCAAGGATCCGCCGCCTTCGAGGATCACGTTGTCCGGCTTGATGTCGCGATGGATGATGCCGGCGCGATGCAGCGCCGCCACCGCGCGCGCCAGCGCGATCGTGATATTGCGCCCTTCTTCCAATCCGAGCGCCGGCGCCCGCGACAGCCGCACTTCGAGCAGCTCGCCCTGATAGAGCGGCATGACCGTGTAGAGGCAGCTCTGGCGACCCGGCGGCAGCTCGATGACCCGCCCGACCCAGGGATTGTGCACCCGAGCGCCGACCCAAGCTTCGCGGACAAACGCCGCGCGGTAGGCCTCGACGCTGGCGATCTGCGGCTTGGGGAATTTGAGCGCGACGTTGCCGCCCTCGATCTCGTCCTCCGCGGCGAACAACCTCGTGTATCGGCCGTCGGAGATCAGGGTTTTGAGGACAAATCCATCGATCGTCTCGCCGCCCAGCGGCACCGGGATCACCGGCAATTGCAGGATCGCGGCGCTGATGTCGGCCGATCCCGCGCTCGGCAGCGCAACGACGTCGAGCACCAAGGCGGTGCAGTTGTCGGTGCCGTCGGATTGCAACGCGGCGGTCACCAACGCGCCGGCGGCATCGGCGGGAGCGGAGCGTTGGCGCAGGATGTCGGCGATGGCCCCATCGCTCAGAAACCCGTGCACGCCGTCGCTGCATAAGAGGAAACGGTCATGCAGCGCCACCGGTTGCGTCGCGTAGTCGAGACGCACTTCCGCCTCCACGCCCAGCGCACGGGTCAGCGTATGCGAGCGACCCGTGGCTTCCGGGCGCACATGGTCGGTCGTCAGACACGTCAGGCGGTCGCCGCTCAACCGGTAGGCGCGGGTATCCCCGACATGCAGCACATGGGCGAGGCGGCCGCGCAGCACCAGCGCGGTGAACGTGCAACCCATTCCCGCCAGCGCGGGGTCCTGGCGACTCTGGGAATTGATCCAGCCGTTGAGCGCGCTGACGATCGTGGCTGCGGCGCGTTGCACCTCCATCGTCTCGGGCAGATCGCAAAACCCGTCGAGAAAACCGCGCACCGCGGTTTCGGCCGCGACGCGGCCGCCCTTGGCGCCGCCGATGCCGTCGGCGATCGCCGCGACCACCTCCTGGCGCGGCTCGGGCAACTCCGCGCCCAAGAGGGCGCCGGCGAAATCCTCGTTGTCCTTGCGCGGCCCGGTCTTCGAGGAGAAACCGACGCTTGCCCTTATGCCGATCTCAGCCGTCGCCATTGCACCGGTCCCGCCGGGTTGGATCGCCTGGAGCGCGACGAGGCGGTTGGGCGCTCGCAACCTCGCGGTCGCCGCGTCGCGCGGTCACCGCCGATGTCTCCAGCGCGCAGCGACCATGGCGAAAATAGCCCCCGGTGCTCGACGCGACGCTTGCCGTGAGATCGCCGGACTTGCGGTCGAGCGTGTAGTTGCCGCCGTCCTTGGGATCGAACCACGAGATCGCGGCCGCCGTGATCGCGGCCGGATTGGCATCGACGGTGGCGTTACGATAGTCGATCGTGATCTGCCAGGACGCCCCGCTCACCGGGTTGGTGCAGGTGATCGCGCTCGCGCTCTGCTGCGTCTCGCCGTTGGCCGGCGGAACGCCCAGTCCCACGACCAGTCCAGCGAATCCCGCCGCCAGGACGCGGCTGCGGCACCCGATCGCGTCGATGATTGCCATGCCCCGATCCATACCCAAATCCGGGCTCCCTGCAAAGCCAGCCGCGCCTCGCATAAAGCCGCCGAGTGCGTTTGCCTAATTTTTGTGCAATTCGCTCCTAAATTGGGCAGAATGGCGGCTCGCGACCGATTCCATTGGGGCTAATGCGGCTGGCACGGCTCTTGCCTCCGCAACCTAGTCCGCTCATTCGGCCCCAGGTTTAGGCACCGGAGGTTGTGAGTTTTTGTCGCGGTAGAAAAATAGGGGATAAATCGATGCTCGTACCATCACCCAAATGGCTCGATACCGGTAACAATGCGTGGCAGTTGGCGGCGGCGACTTTTGTCGGCCTGCAAAGCATTCCCGGACTGGCGGTGCTATACGGCGGCGTCGTCAAGAAGAAATGGGCGATCAATTCTGCCTTCATGTGCTTCTACGCCTTCGCTTCGGTGTTAGTGGTGTGGGTCCTGTTCGACTACAACATGGCGTTCGGACCGCAGCTGTTTCCATTTCTCGGCAAACCGGCGTTGGCGACCTCGGCAACGTTTACCTTAGGCCAGGCGACGATCCCGGCCGCGGCCTCCGGCATGCCCGATCTGACCTTCCCGATGGCCACTCTGATGTTCTTCCAGTTCGTGTTCGCCGCGATCACGGTGATCATCCTCGGAGGGTCGGTGCTCGGGCGCATGAACTTCACCGCCTGGGTGATCTTCTGTCCGGTGTGGATGACCCTCGTTTATACGGTCGGGGCGTTCAGCCTATGGGGTGGCGGCTGGCTTTCGGTGTTGGGTGCGCAGGACTTTTCGGGCGGTTACGTGATCCATCTCGCCGCCGGCACGTCCGGGTTTGTCGCCGCGGCCGTGATCGGGCCGCGCCTGCAGGCCGATCGCGATAACTTCCCGCCCAATAGCCTGTTGGTCACTTTGATCGGCGCTGGAATCCTGTGGCTGGGATGGAACGGCTTCAACGGCGGCGATCCCTATTTCGCCAACGCGGACGCCGGCGCCGCCGTGCTCAACACCAACACCGCGACGGCGGTAGCCCTTCTCGTCTGGACGCTGATGGACAAGATGGCCTATGGCAAGCCGTCGATCATCGGCGCGGTCAACGGCATGATCGCGGGCCTGGTGGCAATCACGCCGTCGGCCGGTTTCGTCGATGGCTGGGGCGCCATCATCGTCGGCATCGTCGCCGGCATCATTCCGTGGTTTGCGATGAATAAGCTCCAAAAGGCCAGCTTCATGATGAAGGTCGACGATACGTTGAGCGTGTTTTCGACGCACGGGATCGCCGGCCTGACCGGAGGTCTGCTCGTCGGCATCCTCGCCAACCCGGACATGCTCGAATATATCGGCACCGACAAGGACGCACCCGGGGTCAGCGTTACGGGTTTGCTCTACGGCGACTCGGGCCTCCAGCTCCTGCACCAGGTCGAGGCGGCGGCGTTCATCATCGCCTATAACGCCATCATGACGTTTATCATCCTCAAGGTGATCTCGATCTTCGTGCCGCTGCGCATGGACGAGGCGACGCTGATGGTCGGCGATGACGCGGTGCACGGCGAGACCGCGTACGCGATCGGCGTGGAAGGCGAATAGGGCCGACCGCATCGCTCTGGAAGGGTCTGCGCGCCGGGAAGCGGGGTTGCGTTTCCCGGCGTCGCATGACCGAGCGGCGAGTTGCCAAGCCGACTGACGATTGCGCACAATTGGCGGTATCGCGAGCGGTGGCTGCATTCTATGCCTGCGTTGATAACCGGAAGGCCGGTAGATGAGATCCTTAAATCGCTGCGGGCAGCGCGCGACTTGGACCGCCTCGGTCCTCTATTTTTGTGCGCCCGCGGCGATGGCCCAAACCTCGGCGCCGGCCGCCGCGGTCAGCGCCATCGACAGTGGCGACACCGCCTGGATGCTGACCGCGACCGCGCTGGTCCTGATGATGACCATTCCCGGGGTGGCGCTGTTCTACGGCGGCATGGTGCGCAAGAAGAACGTGCTCGCCACCGTGATGCAGAGCTTTGCCGTGACCTGCCTCGTCACGGTGCTGTGGACGATCGTCGGCTACAGCATCGCCTTCACCGAAGGCACGCCGTTTTGCGGCGGGTTCAGCCGCTTTTTGCTCGATGGAATGACGATCGATTCGGTCAACGACCTGGCCAAGACGATTCCCGAATCGGTCTATATGTGCTTCCAGATGACGTTCGCGATCATCACCCCGGCGCTGATCTGCGGCGCCGTTGCCGACCGCATGAAATTCTCGGCGCTGATGTGGTTTATCGGGCTGTGGGCGGTGCTGGTCTATGCCCCGATCGCGCATTGGGTGTGGGGCCCCGGCGGGTTCCTCAATGACGCCGGAATCCTCGATTTCGCCGGCGGCACCGTGGTGCACATCAATTCCGGCGTCGCCGGGCTGATGGCCTGCCTCGTCATCGGCAAGCGGCGCGGCTATGGCAGCGAGCCGATGGCGCCGCACAACCTCGTCCTCAGCGTCATCGGCGCCTCGCTGTTGTGGGTCGGCTGGTTCGGCTTCAACGCCGGCTCGGCGACCGCCGCCAACGGCCATGCCGGGATGGCGATGGCGGTGACCCAGATCGCCACCGCGACCGCCGCCCTGTCCTGGATGTTCGCCGAGTGGGGGATCAAGGGGAAGCCGAGCGTGCTCGGCATCATTTCCGGGGCGGTCGCCGGCCTGGTGGCGATCACCCCGGCCTCGGGCTTTGTCGATCCGCGCGGCGCCTTGATCATCGGCATCGCGGCCGGCGCGCTGTGCTATTGGGCTGCGACCGGCCTCAAAAACGCCCTCGGCTACGACGACAGCCTCGACGCCTTTGGCGTGCACGGGGTCGGCGGCGCCACCGGCGCGATCCTGACCGGCGTTCTCGCGGTGTCCGCCGTCGGCGGCGCGGGGCATAGCGGCCTCATCGACGGCAACGCGCACCAGGTGCTGATCCAGCTCTATGGCGTCGCCTGTACCGCCGTTTATGACGCGGTCGCCTCGCTGATCATCTTGAAGGTGGTCGATCTGGTCATCGGCCTGCGGGTCGATGTGGATACCGAGCGGGAGGGGCTCGATCTCGCCATCCACGGAGAGGTCGTGCAGTAACGGCGCAACCGCCGCCGATCGCGCAACCGCCGCCGATCGCGCAACCGGCGGGTAAATGCCGATTTTCTGGGCGATCTGTTGCTCTTTTGTCAAAGCGCACGGAGAAGCGATACGGGTTTTTCATCTACTGGAAGTAAAATGTCCACCGGTCGCATAATCTCGGTATGGCGATTCACCACTTCGGAATGGTGTCCGGATCACTGCAATTGACGAGGAAAAGAATGACACCACGGTTGTTGATCGGTTTGCGAGTTGGTGCTGCCTGTGCGATCGCGGCGGCATGGCAGCTTGGTGCTTATCCCTCCGCTTGGGCGCAGCAGGCGCCGCCGCCGGCAGCCCCGGCACCCGGCACGCCGGCCCCGGCGGCAGAAGCGGCGGCGCCTGCCTCGACCGCGATGTCGACACCGTCGATGACCGGCCCCCTCGTCGCCAACCCGAACCCGATGAAGTTCGACGGCGGACCGCTCAACACGATCTACCTTACCGGCGCGGTCAGCGGGCTTGGGCTGGAGCAGACCGGCGCGGTCGCCGGCGATCATGGCGGCATCGCCGATTTGACCAACGGCTCGTTCTCGTTGCAGAACACCGAGGGGCTGTTCCAGTTCTACCTGCAGGTTGGCGCCTACTCGTTCCCGGCGCTGGGGACGCCCTATTCCCATGTTGACAAGACGACGGGCGATTTGTTCGGCCCCATCCCCGAGGGCTATGTCAAAATCGCGCCGAACGATGCGTTCTCGGTCCAGGCCGGCAAGCTGCCGACCCTGATCGGCGCCGAATACGCCTTCACCTTTCAGAACATGGACATCGAGCGCGGTCTGCTGTGGAACCAGGAGCCGATCGTCAGCCGCGGGGTTCAGGTCAACTACACGATCGGGGCGCTCGCCCTGTCGGGGTCGCTCAACGATGGCTTCTATTCCGACAGCTACAACTGGCTGACCGGCGCCGCCACCTGGACAATTGACAAAGAGAATACCCTGGAGGTTGTCGGCGGCGGCAATTTCGACCACACCGACAAGAACTTGGTGTCTTGTCAACTGGCGAACTGTCTGGCGAAGACTCCGTATTTCTCGAACAACGGCAGCATCTTCAACATCATCTACACTTACAATTCGGCGCCGTGGACGATCACCCCTTATTTCCAATACACCAATGTCCCGGGCAATGCCTTCCTGGGCGCTCCGCACGGAGCGTCGACTTACGGCGGCGCGGTCCTGGCCAGTTATGCGTTCAACGACAATCTGAGCCTGGCCGGGCGCTGGGAGTACATCGCTTCCACCGGAAGCGTGGCGAGCGGCGCAGCCAACCTGCTCTACGGGCCCGGCAGCGACGCAGTCTCGTTCACCCTCACCCCGACCTACCAGCAGGGCATATACTTCTTGCGTGCGGATGCGTCGGTTGTCGACCTTTCCGGCACGACCCCAGGTCTGGCGTTCGGCAAGACCGGCACTACCAAAACGCAAGGGCGCCTTGTCGTGGAAGCCGGCGTGATTTTCTAGAAAGGTCAACTATCGGCCGGTCTTTGGCACGCTTCCTGCGCGGCTCGAGCGGCGAGAGCCGCCCGCGGCCTTCGGCGATGGTGAGGCGATGAAAAAAATCGAGGCGATCATCAAGCCGTTCAAGCTTGACGAAGTTAAAAGCGCGCTGAGCGAGATCGGCATCACCGGGATGACGGTCAGCGAGGTGAGGGGGTTCGGCCGCCAGAAGGGCCACACCGAAGTCTATCGCGGCGAGGAATACGTGATCGACTTTCTGTCCAAGGTCAAAATCGAGGTCGTGGTCGACGAGGACCTGGCGGCGCGTGCGGTCGAGGCGATCCAGCACGCCGCCAGGACCGACAAGATCGGCGACGGCAAAATCTTTGTCACCGGCATCGAGGCGGCGGTGCGGATCCGCACCGGCGAGCGCGGCCCCGACGCCGTGTGAGGCGGGCGCGAGGCCGAGGTCAGGTTTTCTCGGAGGATTGTGTGCCGCTGGGCGGCTGCTTCTCGCCGGCGTGAAATTCGAGCGAGACGCCGTTCATGCAATAGCGCTGACCGGTCGGCTGCGGCCCGTCGTCGAAGACATGGCCGAGATGGCCGCCGCAGCGGCGGCAGTGCACCTCGGTGCGGACCATGAAAAAGCTGCGGTCGCTTGTTGTTTCGACCGAACCATCGAGCGGCGCCGAAAAGCTCGGCCAGCCGGTGCGGCTGTTGAACTTGGCCGCGGCGTCGAACACCGGCTGCCCGCAACCGGCGCAATGATAGATGCCGGCGCCGTACTCTTTATCGAGCGGGCTGGTTCCGGCCCGCTCGGTGCCGTGCTCGCGCAGGACATGATAGGCCGCGGGGGTCAGGCGCTTGCGCCATTCGGCATCGTCGAGCGTCACCTCGAAGCTCTTTTCCGACGCGGTTTTTGATGAATGGCCGTGGCCGCCAAAGCGGCCAAAAAAACCCTCTGCCATGATGCGTCCTTCGCCGATGGCTGTTGCCCCTGGTGCCACTATCGCGCGCGCCGGGCTTGCCGTGAAGAGGCCGCGCAACCCGCTCGCCGGCCCGCCCCTTAATGCACCCGCTCGCCGGCTTCCGGCACCGGGCGCAGCAGCTCCGCCGTCGACCGCGCGATCCAGCACCACACGACGCAGCTCAGCGCGTCGTCGCTGCGCAGCTTTTCGGCCTCGTGCTCGGCAACCGCGACGGCATCGCCGCCGTGCCGCCGCACCAGCAACATCGCGGCCTCCCAGATCTTGCGCTCGTTGGTCATCATCATGATGGTAAATCCTGGCGAGCCCCGTTCAGTTCCATCCCCGCGTTTGCTCGGGTGACGCAAGCCCTTCCGTACCCAACATATTGTTGCTAATCCCGACGTATATACTGCATCCTGCTTGCCTCGCGTGCAAGGCTCTTTCTATAATCAAGCCATGGCAGATCTTTTCGACGGCCTCGCACCGCGCGGCGAGCAAAACCGCCGCCGACAGCTACTCCGCCAAGGACATCGAGGTCCTCGAAGGCCTGGAGCCGGTGCGCCGCCGCCCCGGCATGTATGTCGGCGGCACCGACGAGCGCGGCGCTGCATCATCTCGCCGCCGAGGCGCTCGACAATGCGATGGACGAGGCGGTGGCCGGGTTTGCCACCCGCATCGAATTGGAGCTCGGCGCTGGCGGCTGGGTCACCGTGCGCGACAACGGCCGCGGCATTCCGGTCGATCCGCATCCCAAATTTCCCAAGAAATCGGCGCTCGAGATCATCCTGACGATGCTGCATTCGGGTGGCAAGTTCGGCGGCGAGGCCTACAAGATTTCGGGCGGGCTGCATGGCGTCGGCAT
Source organism: uncultured Alphaproteobacteria bacterium (assembly GCA_963842175.1). GTDB lineage: Bacteria > Pseudomonadota > Alphaproteobacteria > ATCC43930 > CGMCC-115725 > DATARH01. The sequence goes on along the minus strand of CAWJFM010000023.1, from coordinate 1,053,956 downwards.
CTCGGTCGTCAACGCGCTGTCGGATGCGCTCGAGGTCGAGGTGGCGCGCGACCGCCGCCTGTGGCAGCAGCGCTATCGCCGCGGCGTGCCCTTGGGCCCGGTCGAGGATTGCGGGCCGGTCAACAACCGGCGCGGCACGACGCTCGCCTTTCATCCCGACCCCGAGATTTTCGGCGATGCCGCGTTCCGCCCGGCGCTCCTCTACCGGATGGCGCGCTCCAAGGCCTACCTGTTCCGCGGCGTCGAGATCCGCTGGCGCTGCGACCCGGCGGTGCCGCGGCCCGACGGCGTGCCGCAGGAGGCGCGGCTGCATTTCCCGGGCGGGCTCGGCGATTTCCTGGCGGCGAGCCTTGAGGGGCGCGCGCTGGTGACGCCGCGGCCATTTCTCGGCCAGGCCGATCTTCCGGACGGCGGTAGAGTCGAATGGGCGGTGGTGTGGCCCGAGGATGAAGACGACGGCTTCTGCCATTCCTATTGCAACACGATCCCCACCCCCGAGGGCGGGACGCATGAGGCCGGGCTGCGCAACGCGCTGACCCGCGGCATCAGGGCCTATGGCGAGCTCGTCGGCAACCGCCGCATCGCGAGCGCGACCGCCGAGGATGTCGCGGCCGGGGTGGCGATGCTGCTGTCGCTGTTCATGCGCGACCCGCAATTCCAGGGCCAGACCAAGGAACGGCTCGCCTCGGCCGAGGCGGCGCGGCTCGTCGAAAGCGCGGTGCGCGACCATTTCGACCATTGGCTCTCGGCCGATCCGGCGACGAGCAAGGCGCTGCTCGACCGCATCGCCGAGCGCGCCGAAGAGCGCCAGCGCCGGCGCCAGCAGAAGGAGCTGGCGCGCAAGAGCGCGACGCGCAAGCTGCGCCTGCCCGGCAAGCTCGCCGACTGCACCAAGGACAGCGCCCAGGGCACCGAGATTTTTCTCGTCGAGGGCGACAGCGCCGGCGGCTCGGCCAAGCAGGCGCGCAACCGCGAGACCCAGGCGATCCTGCCGCTGCGCGGCAAGATCCTCAACGTCGCCAGCGCCTCGGCCGACAAGATGCGGGCCAACCAGGAACTCTCCGACATCGTCCTCGCGCTTGGGCTGCGGCACCGGCGCCTCATATCGCGAGGAGGCGCTGCGCTACGAGCGGGTCATCATCATGACCGACGCCGATGTCGACGGCGCCCATATCGCCTCGTTGTTGATGACGTTCTTTTTCCGCGAGATGCCGAGGCTCGTCGACAACGGCCATCTCTATCTGGCCTTGCCGCCGCTCTACCGGCTGACCCAGGGCGAGGTGACGCATTACGCGCGCGACGACGCGCATCGCGAGGCGCTGTTGGAAACGGCGTTCAACGGCCGCGGCAAGATCGAGATCAGCCGCTTCAAGGGGCTGGGCGAGATGCCGGCGCGCTATCTCAAGGCGACGACGATGGACCCGGCGCAGCGCGTGCTGCTGTGCGTCAGGGTGCCGCCCAAGGCCGATCCGGCGGGGATCGAAACCCCGGGCGAGGGCTTTGCGCGCACCGAGACACCTGGTCGAGACGCTGATGGGCCGCCGCCCCGAATTGCGCTTCGACTACATCCAGAAAAACGCCCGTTTCGCCCGCGACCTCGATGTGTAGGGGCAAAACCCAATCGGCCTGCCGCCTGCCACCCCGAGCAGGCGCTCGCGGAAATCGATAAGCGGCGGGAGCGCGCCAATTCGTGCCCTCCTCGTTAGCGCTTAGGCCCCAATCCCCTTGCCAATTTGCGAGACCAATCGATCGCGCTCAATCATCGCGGCGGAAAGCTCGGCGCCGAGCGCGTTGAGCCGCGTGACGTTGCCCCGCAGTTTTGCCACGGTGCGCTGAGCCTGTAGGCGGCTGATCTGCGTGGCGATCGTGTCCAATTCGGCCCACTCCAACGACAGGGTCGCTTTCTCGCTGAGCGAACCAAACACGCGATCGCTGATCATGCCGGAAACGCCGATCATGGCATTCGACGGTGTACAGGGTTCCTGGCTACTGGCCACGGGCTCCGATTTCGGCCCGTTGGTCGCCTCGGCCGCCTCCTCTACCGCGGTCAGCTGCTCCTGATTTCGGCGCAGGTCGGCGAATGCACGACTTGCCCGCAGGATGTAGCGGATGCGGTTGCTCAGGACGAGCCAATTGACGGGTTTCGGGACGAAGTCGGTCGCACCGGCATCATAGGCGCGGACGATTGACGCGATGTCGTCGCGACTCGTCGTCACAACGATCGGAACATCGGCCGAGCGAGTGTGGCCACGCAATTCGCGGCACAGCGCGTACCCGTCCATGCGCGGCATGATCAGATCGACGAGGAGAAGGTCGGGGCGGCGCTCTTCATTCAGCCGGCAGGCCTCGACGCCGTCGGCCGCCTCGATCACCTTGAAGCCTTTCTGCTCCAGCGCCTTGCGCATCAGAAACCGCTGGCCCGGATCATCATCAACGACGAGGATCGATGCCGTCGCGCGCCCTGCGGTCTCATCCGCCAGTGGCCCCGGCGCACCCTCGCCAACCCCGTCTATCGGCTCGCCCGAATTCGCTGCTAAGTCCTGTACCATCTCGCGCGACGTCCAATCCGTTTAGGCGGCGCGATCATCGCACGTTACTGGTTTAACTTTGCTGAACAGGAGGGGGCGCCCTCTGCCCGCGAGCTACGCGACAAAACGCCGCCGTCGCGGCCGGCACCTCAGAGAACCGGCCCCGCCTCCTACCGCCAGTGATTTTGCGCTACCGAAAACAAGCGCTTAAATGCCGGCGACGCTAAACTGATCTGACTCCTTCAATCAGGCTGAGTTCCGCGTAGTTCGTCACAGCCGTCGACCTGTGAGTAGTCAGAATGAAGAAGCTAGAAATAACCAGATTAGCGGTTGTTTAACCTATGTTTGCTACTGTCCCTGGGCGCAAAGGAGACGCAGATGCCGCCCTCGAACGGGTTCTTACCGCTCCACCATCAGGAGCCGTCTGAGATCCCAAAACAGGTTCTCATCATCGAAGATAACCCGCTGAATCTAAAATTGATCGGCGCGATCGTCACGGCACAGGGCTACAAGGTATTGGAAGCCTCGACAGGATTGCTGGGCCTTGAGCTTGCGCGCCGGCATCACCCGGCCCTGATTGTTATGGATATCCGTCTGCCCGATATCTCCGGTTTGGAGATCACCCGGATGCTAAAGGCTGACGTAGACACCGCCAATATTGCCGTCATTGGCACCAGCGCGCACGCGGCAGCCGGCGACGCAGCCACTCAAGAGGCGGGCTGCGACGCATTCATGCCAAAACCGATCATGATCTCCAATTTCATCCGAGTGCTCCGTTCATTGGTCCGAGGAGCTGCTGCAAGGAGCTCTCGGGGCACGGCGACAGCCATCAATGGACCGGAACCAGTCGCGTAGCGATTGCTCGACGGACGCGTCCGAGCGGCCCAAAAGAGGCTCTGGTTCGAGCCGCCGCCCTTTCCTTGTTCGCATCGGCCTGGTCTTTGCCACGATCGCATATTTTGCGGTCTGGAAGCTGTGCATCATCGGTGTCGACGTTTGGCACTGGCAGTCGCTGGTCTTTGTTGTAGCGGCTGTCTGCCTGGTCATCGGCTTCACCGTTCTGCTCCAGCGCCTCGCATCGCAGCTTCGTCGCCTCGAACAATCCCAGGAGGCGTTGCGCCTCGCCAAGGAGACGGTAGAGCAAGCGCGTACGCTCGCCGAAGAGACCAATCGTCAGCACCTGGAAGCCCAACGTATCGGCAAAATCGGCCATTGGTACACGGAGGAGGCGACTGGGAGCACCACCTGGTCGCCGCAGATGTTCGAAATGGTTGGCAGCCCGCCCAAACCGGCGTTGTCGGCCGAGGAAGCCCGCTCCTTTGTTCACCCGGACGACATCGCCGCACTTCGGGACGCAAGTCACCATGCGATGACGACGCGAACGACGACGCGAGTCGAGAACCGCTGGGTACGGCCTGACGGCGAGATCCGCCGGGTCCATATCGAGCTGCGCCCGAAATATGGCGCGACTGGGGAGTATCTCGGCCTCTTCGGCACGGCGCAGGACATCACCGACCGCAGACGCGCCGAGGCGCAGCTGATCGACGCAATCGAAACGGTCTCGGAAGGGTTTGTCCTCTTCGACCGCGACGACCGATACGTGCTGACCAATACAAAATACCGCGAGATGTATCCCGAGCTCGCGGACATGTTCGCACCAGGCACGCCCTACGAGACGATGCTGCGCACCGGCATTGCGCGCCGATTATGGCTCATCGAGGGCGATCCGGAAGAATGGATACGCGGAGAGATTGAATGGCATCGCGCCGCCAGCGGTGCGCGGGAGCGGCGGCTTGCCGATGGGCGGTGGACGAAGCTGACCGAGCGACGCACGCATGATGGCGGGATCGTCGGCATTCGTACCGACATCACCGAGCGTCGACGCTCTGAGGAAGCGTTGAAGGCCGCGCAGCAGCAGCTGATCGACGCGATCGAATCAATTTCGGAAGGATTTGTGCTGTTCGATCGCGAGGACCGATACGTGCTGGCCAACAGCAACTATCGTCACCTCTACCCCGGCATCGCAGACCTTTGCGTGCCCGGGGCCAGCTTTGAAGCCGTGATGCGGGCCAATATCGAACGCGAGCTTCACGAATTTGGGGTGCGAGGCCCCGAGGCTTGGCTGCAGAGACTTCTGGAATGGCATCGCGCCTGCGGCGAGCCGATGGAACAGCAGCTAAAGGACGGCCGTTGGATTCGGGCGGTCGAGCGGCGCACCGGTTCTGGGGGCATCGTCGGTATTCGCACTGACATCAGTGCTGTCAAGCAAACCGAAGCCACGCTACAGCGGCGGGTCATGGACCTCGAAGCGGCTCGTGTGCAGTTGACCGAGATGGCCGCGGATTTAGTGAGGGCGCGCGACACCGCCGAACGGGCAACCCGGACAAAGTCCGAGTTCCTCGCCAACATGTCGCACGAGATCCGCACCCCGATGAACGGGATCATCGGTATGAGCGGTCTCCTCCTGCAAACGAATCTCACACCAGAACAGCGGGAATACGCCGTCGCCGTGCGCGACAGCGCCGAGGCGTTGTTGTCGGTGATCAACGACATCCTGGATATCTCGAAGCTGGAGGCTGGTAAGGTCGAGCTTGAGGCGATCGATTTCGACCTCGTCGATATCGTCGAAGCGGCGGTCGGCCTCCTCGGGCCGACAGCGAACGAAAAGGGCATCGAGCTCGGCGTGCTGATCGAGCCGACGGCGCGCGCCGGGTTTCGCGGCGACCCGACCCGAGTGCGCCAGGTGCTGCTCAACCTTGTCGGCAATGCCGTCAAATTCACCGAGCACGGTCAGCGTTTCCATCGAAATCTCGGCGGTGCCGCCACGTGGACCTGGTGTCTCCCGCGTGCGATTTTCGGTTACCGATACCGGCATCGGCATATCGAACAAGATGCAGACAAGGCTGTTCCGGAAATTCGGCCAGGCAGACGAATCGATCACGCGTCGGTTCGGTGGCACCGGGTTGGGTCTCGCGGTCGCCAAACAGCTGGTCGAACTGATGGGTGGCGAAATCGGCGTTGAGAGCACTCTCGGTCAGGGGAGCCGGTTCTGGTTCGAGATCCCGCTGGCGAACGCCGCCAGCCCAGCAATCGGCCGCGGGGTACTCCTCGAAAAGCTCGCGCAGCTCCGTGTCCTGATCGTCGATGACGTCGAAATGAACCGTCGAGCGCTGAGAGGTCAGCTTGGCGCTCTGGGGATCGTGGCCACCACGGCGACGATCGACGGCTTTGAAGCAATGGCGGAACTCGAGCGCGCGTGGCAGCAAGGACGGCCCTTTGACCTCGTCATCATCGACCAGACGATGCCAGCGCTGTCAGGCGTTGCGCTGGTGAGCCGGATTCGCGGCATGCCCGAAATCGGCGAGACCAAGCTGTTGTTCGCCTCTTCAGGGGGCCCCGACGCGGTCCCGTCCGAGGCACTCGCCAGCGTCGACGCGGTGCTGATCAAGCCGATCCGGGAGCAGTCGCTGCTGGATGCGCTCGCGCAGCTTTTGGGGTCTTCGCCCGCGTCGTCGACTGCGAACCGCCGTGCCGCCAGCGCGTCGGGCAAACGGCAACGCGGCCACTCCACCTGCTGGTCGCCGAAGACAACAAGATCAATCAACAGCTGGCCGCAGTGATGCTGCGGCATGCCGGGCACGAGGTGGATGTCGTCGAAAACGGTGAGCAGGCGGTCGAAGCGGTGCGCCGCGGCGCTTTTGATGCCGTGCTGATGGACGTACAGATGCCTGTTGTCGACGGCGAGGAGGCGACGCGACGCATCCGCGCTCTCCCGCCACCGGCTAATCGCGTCGCGATCATCGCGGTTACGGCGCATGCAATGGCGGGTGCTCGAGAGGAGTTCCTCGCGCTCGGCATGGACGACTACCTGGCAAAGCCGATCGACCCGGGAATGCTGCTTGGGAAGCTTGCTGCGCTTTCCACCGAGCCAAGCGCCGGCACCGGCTCTGGCGAACCGGGGGCGACGGTGCTCGATTACTCGCAATTGGAAGCACTTGGGAGCCATTTGCCCGCGGATGACGTGCACCAGCTCCTCGCTTTGTTCCTTGAAGGGCTCGACGCCCAGGTTTCCACCATCGAAGCCCTCCTTGCCGCTGGAGACTTGGCGACGCTCGCCCGCGAGGCGCACAGTCTCGCTGGCGCCGCAAGCAATTACGGAGCGCTCAAACTGAGCCATCTCGCCCGGGAGATCGAAGCAGCGAGCGAGGTTGCCGATGCGGAAGGCGTCGCGCGGCGGGTCGGGCGATTGCCGGCGATGGCGACGGAGACCTCCGCCGGGTTGCGTGACTGGTTGGCAGCCGCCGATTGCGGGCACGCCCCACTCTCGGGCGTGTTCTGAAGAAGCGCAGATCACCGCGTGCGCTGGTCGCGTGTCCCGACAGGGCGAGTCCGCCTCTTGCCGCGAGGCGCCGGCAACCCATCGGCGAAAAACCGCACCCTCCGCCGCTCGCGGATCTTGCGCAAAAGGGCGCTTCCGCCTAATTACCTGCGCGTCGGGCTGTTTGGGTTCGGCGGCACGGCTGGTGTTCGCCTGCGGGCGGCGGGCCGTCTCGCCCGATCCAGGCAACGTCCGACCCGCCGTACGAGCTGCGGCGGTCTTTCTACCAACTGGAGTTTCTGCGATGGCGACCGGCACGGTCAAATGGTTCAATGCCCAAAAGGGCTACGGGTTTATCCAGCCGACGAGCGGAGGCCCCGACGTGTTCGTCCACATCTCCGCGGTCGAGCGGGCCGGCATGGACGGTCTCAACGAGGGCCAGCAGCTGAGCTACGAGCTCGAGCAAGGCCAGCGCGGGCGGGTGTCGGCGGTCAACCTGCGCCCGACCTGACCGTCGGTCGCCCAAGGGGCGCTGCGGCGCCCCTTTTCTTTATGGGAGTACTCATTGGCTAAGGAAGATCTGATCGAATTCGAAGGCACCGTCTCGGAGCTGTTGCCCGACGCCCGGTTTCGGGTACGGCTCGACAACGGGCATGAAACGCTCGCCTACTCCTCCGGCAAGATGAAGAAGAATCGCATCCGTATTCTTGCCGGAGATCGCGTCACCGTCGAAATGACGCCCTATGACCTGACCAAGGGTCGGATCAATTTCCGCCACAAGGACACGACCGCGCCGCCGGCCATGCCGCGGCCGCAATTCCGCCGCCGCTGAGACAGCGAGCGCGGCGGCGCGAGAGTCGCTCCTTTGTCGCACAAACCTGGCTGAAACCGCGAAAAAGATTGACTTGTCGCGGTTCATCCCCAATTAGAAGGTCGTGGGCGATCTACCCGCTACAGCTTACGTAAGGCAACAACTTCTCAATGAAATTTCACGAACTTGGACTCTCGCCTGAACTTCTTCAGGCGGTACTCGACGCCGGCTATACAAATCCCACCCCGATCCAAGAGCAAGGCATCCCCATCGTCGCCACCGGGCGCGATGTGCTTGGCTGCGCCCAGACCGGCACCGGCAAGACCGCCTGCTTTGCCCTGCCGATGATCGACAAGCTCGCCGCCGGCCGGGCCCGGGCGCGGATGCCGCGCTCGTTGATCCTCGAGCCGACGCGCGAACTGGCGACCCAGGTCGAGGCCGCTTTCGAGGTCTACGGCAAATACCACCGGCTGGCGACCGCGCTGTTGATCGGCGGCGAAAGCTTTGCCGACCAGCTGAAAAAGCTCGACCGCGGCGTCGATGTCTTGATCGCCACGCCGGGCCGGCTGCTCGACCTGTTCGAGCGCGGCAAGGTCCTGTTGTCCGACGTGCGCATCCTGGTCATCGACGAGGCCGACCGCATGCTCGATATGGGCTTCATCCCCGATGTCGAGCGCATCGTCGGCCTGCTGCCGAAAACAGCGGCAGACGCTGTTCTTCTCGGCGACGATGCCGCCGGAGATCCGCCGCCTCGGCGATGCGTTCCTCAACGATCCCGGTCGAGATCACGGTCACCCCGCCGACCTCGCCCGCGGCGACCGTGCGGCAGTCGCTCGTCGTCGTGGCCGCAGAGGACAAGCGCGAGGCGTTGCGCCGGCTGATCGCCAGCGAAGAGGTCAAGAACGCGCTGATATTCTGCAACCGCAAGCGCGACGTCGACATCCTGCAGCGCTCGCTGACGCGCCACGGGCTCGACGCCGCCGCGCTGCATGGCGACATGCCGCAGCCGAAGCGGACCGAGACCCTGGAGCGCTTCAAGAATGGCGAGATCCGGCTCCTCGTCGCCAGCGATGTCGCCGCGCGCGGCCTCGACATCGAGGGCCTCAGCCATGTCTTCAATTTCGATGTGCCCTACCACGCCGAGGATTACATCCATCGCATCGGGCGCACCGGGCGCGCCGGCCGGCCGGGCCGCTCCCTGACCCTGGCGGCGCCGGAGGACGGCAAGGCCGTCGCCGCGATCCAGCAGCTGATCGGCAAGGCGATCCCGCTGGAGAGGATGGCCGATATCGCGCCGGCCGAGCTCGATTTCACCGGCGGCGATCGGCGCCGCGGCCGTCGCGCGCCGACGCCACGCGCCGCGCCGGAACGGGCCCGGGCGCGTCCGGCGCAGCGCGGTAACGGCCCGCTGAAGCTCGCAACAATGGCCAGCCTCAGGGACCACCTGGACCAGCCGGCCGGGAACGCTCGCGGCGCGCGCCTGCGGTGCCGGCCGAGCCGCGACCGGAGGCCGCCGCACCGGCCGTCGCGGTGTTCCGCCCAACCGGCCGCACCGCCCCGCCAGCCCGCGCCGGCGGAGCGGCGGGTCGTCGGGTTTGGCGACGATCTCCCGGCGTTTCTCGCACGCGCTCCCCGGGTTGCCGCGCGCGCCTGAGCCGCCTGGATCACACCAGAAATCGTCATCCCCGGGCTTGACCCGGGGATCCACGCAGATGGCAGGGACAAGCCCGGCCATGACGAGTAAATAGACGCATACGGAAGCTTGCGGAAACGTCGGGGACCTGGGATGAGCGACGAAGAGGGCTGGATCAAGGCCGCCAATCGGCGCGACCTCGGCGCGGGCGATGTCCTGGGCGTCGTCGTCGCCGGGCGCGAGATCGCGCTCTACGATCTCGACGAAGCGATCTTTGCCACCGACGACGTCTGCACCCACGCCTATGCCAAGCTGTCCGACGGCTGGCGCGACAATGGCGAGATCGAATGCCCGCTGCATGCCGGGCGTTTCGACATCAAGACCGGCAAGGCGACCGCGCCGCCCTGCACCGACGATCTCAAGACCTATCCGGTGCGCGTCGTCGGCGACGAAATCCAGGTCAAGTTGGATTGAAAAACAACTCCTCACCGCCGAGGACGCTGAGGATTCACGGAGGACGCAAAGGCGCCATCGCGACCTCTGCGCGTCCTTTGGGTCCTCCGCGGTAAAGCTTTTCTATTTTTTTTCTTACCCGTACACCCGCTGGTACAGCGCGATGATCTCCTCGCTCGTCGGGACGCGCGGGTTGTTGGCGGGCGAACCCGAGGCGAGCGCCTGGCCGGCCATGACCGGCAACAGCTCGTCGTAGCGGGCGCGCTCGATGCCGTATGCGCGCGGGCTCGGCACCTGCAAATCGGCGTTGAGCCGGCGCAGCTCGTCGAGGAGCCGCGCCACCGCCGCCTTGGCTGCCCTCGCCCTCCTCGGCCACCCCCATCGCGCGGGCGCAATCGGCATAGCGTTCGAGCGCCGCCGGCGCCGAGAAGGCGGTGATCTCGGGCAAGCAGCATCGCGTTCGACAGCCCGTGCGGCACATGAAAGAACGCGCCGATCGGCCGGCTCATGCCATGCACCAGCGCGACGCTGGCATTGGAGAACGCCATCCCCGCGGTCGTCGCGCCGAGCATCATCGCCTCGCGCGCGGCGCGGTTTTGCGGCTCGGCGCAGGCGGTGCGGATGTTGCGGGCGATGAGGCCCATCGCGTTTTTTGCGAGGCCGTCGGTGAACGGGCTGGCGCGGCGGCTGACATAGGCCTCGATCGCATGGGTCAGGCTGTCGATCCCGGTGTCGGCGGTCAGCCGCAGCGGCATCGACAGGGTCAGCTCAAAATCGACGATCGCCGCCGCCGGGCAGCAGGCGAGCCCGGCGATCAGCATCTTCTCGTCGGTCTCGGTATCGGTGACGACGGTAAAGCGGGTGACCTCCGAGCCGGTGCCCGCCGTGGTCGGGATCGCGACGACCGGCGGGCCGGTTCGCGGGATCTCGTGCGGCACCTTGTAGTCGCGCAGATGTCCGCCATTGGCGAACAGCACCGACATGCCCTTCGCGGTGTCGATCGAGCTGCCGCCGCCGATCGCCACCAGGCTGTCGAAATCGCCGGCGTGCAGAACTGCGGTTCCGGTGTCGATGACCTCGGTCGTCGGGTCCGGGACGGTGTCGGAAAAAACCGAACAGGCGAATCCCCGCACCATCGAGCAGCGCCGTCGCCCGGTCGAGGATGCCGCACCCCGCGATAAAGGGGTCGGTGACGATCAGCGGCCGGGCGAGGCCGAGCCGCGCCAGCAAATCGGGCAATTCCGCGAGCGCGCCGCCGCCGATCGCCATCAGCCGCGGTGCCGTGATCAACGCCGCCATCCTTGCTCCTCTCTCAACCGGGCTTCTTCAGACGAAACCGCAGGATGCCACCCGGCTCTTCGCTTGCTGCGATCAGCTCGCAGCCGGTGGTATGGCAGAAATGCTCGAAATCCTTGGTCGCGCCGGGATCGGTCGCCAGCACTTCGAGGATGCCGCCGGCCGGCACCGCCCTCAGCGCCCGGCGCGCCTTCAGCACCGGCAACGGGCACAACAGCCCGGTCGCGTCGAGTGTGCTGTCGGGCGGCATCGCCGCGCCGCCATCCGCCTCGGCCATCATCACCTAGAGCATTGCCGGAGTGCCGCCGCGTTCCGTGGCAGGACAGCCTAACGTAACAAGTTTCCCGAGGCCAGGAGTTGGGCTTGACGACCAAGGGCCGCTGCTAGCATCGTATTGCGAGGCGCCCAAAACACACCGACAAGCTAAGGAGAGACATGAGCGTGGATCCGTTGCCCCAGCTCAAAGACGCCACTGCAAACCTTAACCCTGCCGACAAGGAAGATCTGCCGTCCGACGGCTCCTCGGTCGACAGCATGGTTGTCGGCGTCGCGCCGCTCGATCCCGGCACGCAAGACACCGGCGTCGGCAGCCCCGGCTTGGGCGCGACCGCAGACAGCGACGGAACGGCTGACATTCCCGGCGCGAAACCGCATCCGCCGCTGGGATCGAGCGGCGCCGCCGCGGCGGACAGCATCGCCGTGGGCGTTAACGCCACCAGTACGACATTGGGCGGCCAGCCCGTCACAACCACTGTGAGTGGCGATGGCCCGATCGCCGCGACCTCCAATGCATCGGGTACGCTCGGACCACTGTTACCGGACATCGCCTTAGTGGGTGGCCCAGGATCGGGGCCTGGTCCCGGAGCGAGACACGAGATTACGACCTTCAGCGGGAGCGGCATTCAATTCTCTAATACTTTCGAAGCGAGCGTTTCTGCGGCCTTCCAGGCCAATATCCTGACGGCGGAGCAGGACATCCACAACCTATGGACGGACTCAGCCACAATCACCCTCGACTTCAACGAAATAGCTGAGGGAATGACTGGCGATTTGGCCAGCAACAGCTTCTTCCTTACCGGTGTCACCTATTCGCAGTTGAAAACCGCGCTGCAGGCGCAAATCCGGCCGACAGTGCGATCGGCTTGGCCGCCTACAATTCGCTGCCCGCGACCGACCCGACACGGCGGCGTGACCTACTTTCTGCCAATTAACTATGCGGACTTTTTGGGTCTCGACCTCAACGACGTCGACCGACACTGTCACGCTGAACAGCAGCTACAGCTGGAGCTTCGGCCAGGATGTCGTCAACACGATGATACACGAGATCAGCGAGGGCGGCATGGGCCGTGTCGGTGGTCTCGGCGTCGGTCTGGGCGGTCGATTTAGCACGATGGATCTGTTCAGTTACAACAGCTCGGGCGTGCGCGATCTCAGCACGAGCGACAATTCGAGGGTTTTTTCCTTTAACGGCGGTACGACGACGTCTGCAACCGCGGGCCTTTTCTACTTTGCCGCCGACAGCGGCAATGACGCTGCCGACTTCCAGCAGCTCGACGTATTCGGCACCGGCAGTACCGGCGAAACCAATACGATCTCCACAACCGACATCAACGAAATGGACGCCCTCGGCTGGACTCCATCGTGCTATTGCCGGGGCACCCGGATCGCGACCGAGCGGGGCGAGGTCGCGGTCGAGGAATTGGCGATCGGCGATAAGGTGGTGACGCTTTCGGGCGCGGCGAAGCCGATCCGCTGGATCGGCCAGCGCAGCTATCAGGGGCGCTTTGTCGCGGGGAACCGCGCGATCCTCCCGATCCGGGTCGCGGCCGGCGCCTTAGCCCAAGGCGTGCCGGCGCGCGATCTCTTCGTATCACCCGAGCATGCGCTCTACCTCGACGGGGCGCTCGTGCCGGCGCGGCTGCTCGTCAATGGCGCCACGATCACACAGGTCGAGAGGATCGATCGGCTGGAGTATTTCCATATCGAGCTCGCGGCGCACGACGTGATCCTGGCCGAGGGCGCGCCGGCCGAGACCTTTGTCGATTGCGACAGCCGCGGCATGTTTCACAATAGCGCAGAGTTCGCGCGGCTCTATCCCGACCATGCGCCCTCGCCGTGGGCGTTCTGCGCGCCGCGGGCGGAGGCCGGCTCGGCTGAGCTGGCTGCACTCCGCGACGCGCTCCTGGAACGCGCCGAGTCACTCCGGATGCTATCGCCGACGACGGCGATCTGCGCCTGATCGTCGGCGACATATCGGCATTCCGAAAGCCCGGCCCCGAAGCTCGAACCCGCGATCAATTCCTTGGCGCGTGCTTCGACAGGATGCGCTGCAACGTGCGGCGGTGCATCTTGAGGCGTCGCGCGGTTTCCGAGACGTTGCGCTCGCACAATTCGAAGATGCGCTGGATATGCTCCCAGCGCACCCGGTCGGCCGACATCGGGTCCTCGGGCGGCTCCGGCGTCGCGCCCTCCTTGGCGAGAAGCGCGCGCTCGACCGCATCGGCATCGGCCGGTTTCGGCAGGTAATCGAGCGCCCCGGCCTTGACCGCGGCGACCGCGGTCGCGATGTTGCCGTAGCCGGTCAGGACGACGATGCGCGCCCCCGGCCGCGCGCTGCGCAGGGCGCTGACGACTTCGAGGCCGCTGCCGTCGCCGAGACGCAGATCGACGACCGCGAAGGCCGGCGGATGCGCGGTCGCGGCGGCGACCCCCGAGGCGACCCCGTCGGCGGTCGCGACGACGAACCCGCGCCGCTCCATCGCGCGCGCCAGGCGCTGGCACAACGGCGCATCGTCGTCGACGATCAACAGCGAGCGCTCGGATTCGGGCAGTCCGTGCAGCGGCGCGGCCTCGGCTTCGAGGCCCGCATTCCGCTGGGGTCGATCGCTCGCATTCATGCCGGTTGCCTCTCATTTCCGCGCGTGCCGCGCCATCCACCCGCCGCCGCGACATCCGGTCGCGGCTGCGCCTCCAAATTGGCACGATTCCAGGAAATGACAACATGGGCGCCGCCTTCGACCAGATTGTCGAAGGTCAGTTCCGCGCCGCTGCGCTCCAACAGGCTTTGCGCGATGAAGATGCCCAGCCCCATATGGTTCTCGGCGCCGGCGCGCGTCGAGAGATAGGGCTCGCCAAGCCGGCCGAGCAGATGGACCGGGAAGCCGGGCCCGTCATCGGCGATCTCGACCGTGACGTTCGTCTTGTCCCAATGGATCGTGACGCTGACCTCGCGGCGGGCGAACTGCACGGCATTCTGGATGAGGTTGTTGAGCCCGTGCATGATCTCCGGGCTGCGGCGGACGAGCGGCTCGGCGTCGGCCGGTTCGCCGGTCGTCGCAAAGATCAGCCGGACGCGCGGGTCGTGGTACAGCGCGCCGGCCGCCTCGACCAGCGCCGAGATCGGCAGCCGTGTGTAGGGCGAGGCGCCTTCCTCGTCGGGATGATGCGCCAGCTCCGCGAGGATCTGGCGGCAGCGCTCGGACTGGCTCAGCAGCAGCTGGGCATCCTCGCCATGCGGCGAATCGGCGGGCAGCTCGCGCGCCAGCTCGCTTGGCGACGACCGCGATCGTCGCGAGCGGGCTGCCCAGCTCGTGCGCCGCCGCCGCGGCCAGCGCGCCGACCGCGGAGACCCGCTGCTCGCGCGCCAGGGCCAGCTGCGTCGCGGCCACCGCATCGCGCAACCGCCGCGCCTCCGCGGCGACGCTCCAGGTGTAGCCGCCGATAAACACCGTGGCGAGGACCAGCGCCGTCCACAGGCCGAGCACCAGCTCGGGCGGGAACACCGGCGCCACGCCGCGCCACGGCAGCGGCACGTGCCACAGCGCCAACAGCGTGATGACGGCGATCGCGAACACCGCCAGCGCGATCACCGGGCGCAGCGACAGGATCGTCGCCGCCACCGTCACCGGCGCCAGGATCAGGATCGCGAACGGGTTCTGCAACCCGCCGGTCAGGTAGAGCAGGAACCCGAGTTGCAGGAGGTCGTAGCCGAGGAAAAGCGGCGGCTTCGCGCTCGCCGAGCCGGGTCGCGACGCGGCGGTAGAGGGTGATGAAGAGGTTGAGCAGCACCGAGCAGCCGACGACGGCAAAGCAGCGCAAGAGCGGCACGCGGAAATCGAAGGCGTAATGCACGACGAGCAGGGTCACCGCCTGCCCGGCGATCGCGACCCAGCGGATCAGCACCAGCCGGCGCAGGCTGATCCGGTCGAAGGTCGTCCCGCGGCTCGGGCGACCGCCATCCCCGCGCCGAGCCGGCCCGCTCCGCCGTCCTGGATATCCGCCACCGTCGATCCCTCGCTCGGAGTATCTATAGTTGTGTTACGGTTGTTATCACAACCGGTTTCGTCGCCCGGGCACCGCCGCGCAACAACGGCAATCCTGCTCTGTTGCGTCTCGTGCAATGCGCTCGCGGCCTTGATGTCGGCCCTGGCCGGCTGCCCGATTCTTCGCCATATACCGGCGATGCCCGAGCCCGTCATCCTCGTCGAAAACCTCGTCAAGCGCTATGGCCGCACCGTCGCGGTCGACGGGATCGGCTTCACGCGTCGAGCGCGGCGTCACCGCGGCGCTGCTCGGCGGCAACGGCGCCGGCAAGACGACGACCCTGTCGATCCTCCTCGGGCTCCTGCTTGCCGAGCTCCGGCACGGTCCGGGTGTTCGGCGAGGACGTCTTGCGGCATCGCTATCGGGTGCTGCCGCGGATGAATTTTTCCTCGCCCTATGTCGACCTGCCGCACCGGCTGACGGTCCGGCAGAACCTGTCGATCTACGCCCGCCTCTACGGCCTCCAGCGGCGCGCGCAGCTGATCGCGCGGCTCGCCCGCGACCTGCAGATCGAGCCGCTGCTCGATCGCCCGGCCGGCAAGGTGTCGGCCGGGCAGAAGACCCGCGTCGCGCTCGCCAAGGCGCTGCTGAACGAGCCCGAGCTCTTGCTGCTCGACGAGCCGACCGCCTCGCTCGACCCCGACAGCGGCGACTGGGTGCGCGGCTATCTCGAGGAGTATCGCGCCCGCACCGGCGCGACGATCCTCCTCGCCTCGCACAACATGGCCGAGGTCGAGCGGCTGTGCTCCACGGTGATGATGATGAAGGAGGGCCACATCGTCGACCGCGGCAGCCCCGACGAGCTGATCCTGCGCTACGGCCGCACCAATCTCGAAGAGGTGTTTCTGCAGATCGCGCGCGACCCGCGGGCGCTGGAGCCGGTGTCGTGACCAGCCCGGCGCTGCGGCGTTTCGGCGAGGCCGCGTTCTCGCCGGCGCGGGTGTGGGCGATGCTGCTGCGCTATCTCTACATCCTCAAGAGCTCGTGGCCGCGCACGATCGAGCTGTTGTACTGGCCGACCCTGCAGATGCTGATCTGGGGGTTCATGAGCCAGTTCCTGCGCCAGAACAGCAGCTATGTCGCGCAGGCCTTTGGCGTGCTGCTCGGCGCGGTGATGCTGTGGGATCTGTTGTTCCGCAGCCAGCTCGGCCTGTCGATCTCGTTTCTCGAAGAGATGTGGTCGCGCAATCTGGGCCAGCTCTTCGTGACGCCGCTGCGGCCCTATGAATGGCTCGTCTCGCTGTTGGCGATGAGCGTCATCCGGGTCACGATCGGCATCGTGCCGGCGACGCTGCTGGCGATCCCGCTCTATCACTATTCGATCTTCGCGATGGGGCTGCCGCTCGTCGCCTTTATCGTCGTGCTGATCGGCGATGGGCTGGGGCCTCGGTCTGGCGATCTGCGGCGGCATATTGCGCCACGGCATGGGCGCGGAGAGCCTCGCCTGGAGCATCATCTTCGCGCTCGCGCCCTTGAGCTGCATCTACTACCCGGTGACGACGCTGCCCTTTTGGCTGCGCCCGCTCGCCTGGGCCTTGCCCTCGACCTATGTCTTCGAGGGCATGCGCGCGGTCCTGTTCGGGCACAATTTCCGCACCGATTATTTCTTCAGCGCGGTCGGCCTCGACCTCATCTACCTGGCGTTCGGCGCCACGATCTTCTTCATCGCCTTCCGCGACGCCCGCCGCCGCGGCGCGCTCTTGCAGATGGGGGAGTAGGCCGGCCCGCTATGCTGAGCCGGACGTGCCGGCGACGATCCGCTGCATATTCTCCGGCGCGTAATACTCCGGGATCGAAACCGTGCCGCCAAAAGTGCCGAACAAGCGGTTACGTTCGACCTCGTCGTGCCGCAGCGCATCGTAGAGCGACATGATCTCGGGGGGCGGCGGTCCCAAACTCGCGAGATCGCAGCATAGGTTGTACATTGGCGTTAGATGCTGGTCACGAGTGCGTTGGTAATCGGCCAACGCGGCGGCGAGTGGGCGTTCACCCGAGAAGCCGGCGTGAATGGCCTCGGCGAGCCATTCCACCGAGCGGAACGAATCCGAGATGCCCTGCGCCAAGATCGGGTCCTTGTGATAGCCGGCATCGCCGACCAGCGCCCAGCCGTGCCCGTATGGCTTTCTGAAGAAATTCGGAATCGTGCCGGTGCCAACGATCGGTCCAGCGCGCTTCGCGGCGCGGAAAGGCTCGGCGAAATCGCCGCAGAGGCCGAGCCCCTCGGTTATGTGTCTGTCGAGATCGGCGCGGACCGCCCGGAATTCATCCCGCGGGCACGCGACATAGGTGAGCGTCAGCCCATCATTCGTCGGGAAACTGACGACCATGCGTCGCGGGCGGGGATGGATCGCCGTAAGGTGAGGGGTGACATCACTCCAATACGTGTAATAGCCACAGCTGAGCATCGGCCGGGCATTGTATTCGCCGGCGCCGACGCTCTTTGCGACGAACGAATTCCGCCCGTCCGCACCGATCACAATGCGGGCTTGCTCCTCTATTTCTGGCCCGCCTCGCTGGTGTCCTCGAATGCCGGTTACCGCGTCGCCGGAGGTTGTCAGCCCGGTCACAGCGAAGCCCTCGCGTACCTCCGCACCGGCTTCGGCCGCGGCGTCCAGCAAAAGCTTGTCGAGTACAGTGCGACGCGGCGCGTACATTTCGTCGACGCCCTCTACCGCTGGCAGCACGCCAGTCAGGACGAAAGCGCCGAGATCCAGCCCGAGCGACCGAATGGGCGGGCAGTTGCTCGCCACCACCCGGTCGAGCAGGCCCCATCGCTTAAGGCAGGCGACCCCCGGCGGCCAGATCCAATGGGTCGAGATCGTGTCGCTGGGAAACCGGGCGCGGTCGAGCAGCAGTACCCGATAACCGCGCCGCGCCAGCAGCATAGCGGTCGGCGAGCCGGCGCACCGCGCCCCGACGACGATCGCGTCGAACATGCTTACCTCCGTAACACTTGAAAAAATCGGCTAAATTGCCACGTTATTCTGAAACAATGTCCTTTCTGTACGGCGATGGTTGCTCCCTTACATGGAATTCCCTGCCCGGCGACAAAAATTCCCTGCTCGGTAGTCAAAATTCCCTGCGCCAATTCCGTGCCGTTTTCGTCAGAAGTTTTATATTCTAAACACTTAGGCGCGCCGCAATAGAAATTTCCCTGCCAACAGGGAAAATCGTCAACTCCGGCCCGCTGACCCCGGCTGCGCCGAAGGTCGCCATGCCGGAATGGCAGGCCGCGGCCGCTTTCAGCAGCGCCAAGGCCAGCGTCGCGCCCGAGGCTTCGCCGAGCCGCATCCCGAGATCGAGGAGCGGCGGCTTGCCGATCCGTTCGAGCAGCAGGCGATGCCCCGGCTCGGCCGAGACGTGGCCGGCGACGCAATGGTCGAGCGCCCGCTTGTCGGCGGCGTAGAGCACCGCGGCGGCGGCGGCCGAGCAGAACCCGTCGAGCACGACCGGGACCCGCCCCATGCGCGCCGCCAGGATCGCGCCGGCCATCGCGGCGAATTCGAGCCCGCCCAGCCGGCGCAGCAATTCGAACGGGTCGCCCGCCTCCGGCCGGTGGCGCGCCACCGCCGCGGCGACGACCTCGCGCTTGTTGGCGAGCGCGGCGCCGGCGACCCCGGTGCCGGGCCCGGTCCACTCGGCCGCCTCGCCGCCGAACAGCGCCAGGCACAACGCCGCCGCGACCGTCGTGTTGGCGATCCCCATCTCGCCGACCGCCAGCGCGTCGATCCCCGGCTCGACCGCCATCATGCCGTAGGCGATGGCGCGCGCGCATTCCTCTTCGCTCATCGCCGGCCCGTCGACGATGTCGCCGGTCGGGGTGTCGAGGTTCATCTCATAGACCCGCAGATCGGCGTCGACGCTGCGGCACAGCTGGTTCACCGCCGCCCCGCCGGCGATGAAATTCTGCACCATCTGCGCGGTCACCGCGGCCGGATAGGCCGAGACGCCGCGCGCCGCGACGCCGTGATTGCCGGCAAAGACGACGGTGCGCGGATGCTCGAGGCGCGGCGGATGGCGCGCCTGCCAGGTGGCGAGCCAGCCCGCCAGCTCCTCGAGCCGGCCGAACGCCCCGGCGGGCTTGGTCAGCTGGGCTTCGCGGGTCGCCGCCGCGCTGCCGGCTTCGAGATCGGGCCCCGGCAGATGTGCGAGCAGCGCGCGGATCTCATCGAGGCTGGCGACCGGCTCGGGCATCGGCGTCACTCTGCCGCGGGCGTGATGATCGGCCAGCACCTGGGCGATCACCCGGGTGATCCGCCGGCCGGTCGGCAGGTGCAGGAATTCGTTCGGTCCGTGCGCGTTGGAATGCGGGCCCAAGACGCCGGTCACGACGAATTGCGCCTGCGGAAAGCGCTCGCCGAGCATCGCCATGAACGGGATCGAGCCGCCCTCGCCCATATAGGCGGGCGGCGCTGCCGAACGCCGCTTCGGAGGCGCGCGCCAGCGAGGCTTCGAGCCACGGCGCCAGCGCCGGCGCGTTCCACCCGGCCGAGGCGGCTTGCGGCGTGAAGGCGACCTGCGCGCCCGAGGGCGGGTCCGTCTCGAAGAGCTGTTGCAGCGTCGCGCCGGCGGCCTCGGCATCGAGCGTCGGCGGCAGGCGCAGGCTCAGTTTGGCGCTCGTATAGGGCAGCAGCACATTGCCGGCGTCGCCCGGCTTGCGGCAGCCCGTCGATGCCGATGACCGCGAGCTGCGGCCGCCAGGTGCGGTTGAGCACGAGCTCGGTCAGCTCGTCCGACATCGGCCGGGTGCCCGGCACGAACGGGAATTTCGTGTAGACGGTGTCGCCGAGCGCGGCGGCGGCGCGCTTGGCCTGGAGCGAGCCGCTCGGCCGGGATCTGGGCATAGAGCGAACGCCGGGATGACCGCGCCGCTCGCCTCGTCCTCAAGCCGCGACAGCAGCTGGCGCAGGATGCGGAAGCTCGACGGCACGACCCCCGAGGCATCGCCCGAATGCACGCCCTCCTCCAGCACCGCGACGCTCAAGGTGCCGGCGGCGATGCCGCGCAGCGAGGTCGTCAGCCACAGCTGGTCGTAATTGCCGCATCCCGAATCGAGACAGATGACGAGCGAGGGGCGGCCGATCCGCTGCGGCGAGATGGTCGATGTAAAACGGCAGATCATAGCTGCCGGATTCCTCGCACGCCTCGATGACGACGACGCAGCGCGCATGCGGCACCCCCTGCTCGCGCAACGCCGAGAGCGCGGTCGAGCGCGCCGAACATCGCATAACCGTCATCGGCGCCGCCGCGGCCGTAGAGCTTGTCGCCGTCGAGCCGCGGGCTCCACGGCCCATAGCCGTCGGCCCAGCCGACCATCTCGGGCTGCTTGTCGAGATGCCCGTAGAGCAGCACGGTATCGGGGCCCGCGCCCGGCACCTCGATCAGCATCAGCGGCGTGCGCCCGGGCAGGCGGACGATCTCGAGCGTCGCGCCCGGCAACAGCGCGATCCGCTCCCGCGCCCAGCCCTCGAACAGCGCGACGGCCTCTTCCATATAGCCATGCGCCGCCCAGTCGGGGTCGAAAGCCGGCGATTTGTTCGGGATCTTGATGTATTCGACCAGGGTCGGGACGATCGCATCGCCCCAGCACTGATCGACGAAATTCCCGAGCTTCTCGACATCCAGCATGGGACGGATCCCCTCGATTGCGCCGGCTATGCTATCACCGAAGCGCACCCCGGCGCCACGCGCGCCGTGCCGCCGAACCGCCTTGGCGAAGGCCCCGACCGGTGATCCTCGTCTTCGGCTCGATCAATGTCGATGTGCTGGTGCCGGTGCCGCATCTGCCGACGCCGGGCGAGACCGTGCTGGGCGGCGACTACGCGCTATTGCCCGGCGGCAAGGGCGCCAACCAGGCCGTGGCGGCGCGCCGCGCCGGGGCCGCGGTCACGATGGCCGGCGCGGTCGGCGACGATTTCTTCGCCAGCGTCGCTCTGGAGAATGCTGCGCCGCGACGGCGTCGATCTCGACCTGGTGCGGCGGGTCGACCGGCCGACCGGTGTTGCCGCGATCATGGTCGACCGCCGACGGCGAGAACCTGATCGCGGTGGCCTCGGGCGCCAATCGCGAGGCCGCCGCGGCAGATGTTCCCGATTCGGTGCTCGGTCCCGAGACGGTTCTGGTGTGCCAGATGGAAGTGCCGGCGGCGCAGAACTGGGCGCTTGATCCGCCGTGCCCGCGCCGCTGGCGCGCGGGTCGTGCTGAACCTCGCGCCGGCCGCGCCGATCGATCCCGCGCTCTTCGCCGAGATCGACGTTCTCGTCGCCAATGAGGGCGAGGCGGCCGCGCTCGGCGCGGACCCGGCGGCCATCGCGCGCCGATTGCGGCAGGCGCTTGTCGTGACAAGCGGCGGCGCGGGGTCGACCGCCTTCCTCGCCGATGGCGGGCGTATCGACACTCCGGCGCTGGCGATCGAGCCGGTCGATACGACCGGCGCCGGCGACACCTTTGTCGGGGTGCTGGCAGCCGGGCTCGACCGGCGGCTCGACGCTCGCGACGGCATTGCGCCAGGCCAGCGCCGCCGCCGGCCTGGCCTGCCTCGCGCGCGGCGCGCAAAGCGCGATGCCGGACCGCGCCGCGATCGAGGCCGCTGCTTCTCGCTTGCCGAGGTGAGCGCGCTTCGAAGGCTCGCCGCGTCTGACCGCCCTGCCTAACCTCGCTCGGGTCGGCAGTGCTCGCCCAACTCGGCGAGGACGTCGAGATAGAGCTGGCGCTTGAACGGCACGATCAGCTCGGGCAGCCGCTCGGGCATGACCCATTCCCAGGCGTCGAACTCGGGATGCTCGGTGGCGGCGGGGTCGATATCGCCATCCTCGCCAGTGAAGCGCATCGCAAACCATTTCTGCCGCTGGCCGCGGTACCGCCCGCCCCACAGATGCCCGGCAATCTCGCCCGGCACGTCGTAGTGAAGCCAGCACGCGGCTTTCCGCGAGGATCTCGGCGCTGTCGGTGCCGACCTCTTCCTTCAGCTCGCGGATCGCCGCCTGGCGCGGGGTCTCGCCCGGCATCGATGCCGCCTTGCGGCATCTGCCAGGCCGCTAGCCCGGCCGGCATGTCGATGCGGCGGCCGACAAAGACATGGCCCGCGCGGTTGAGCAGCATGACCCCGACCGCCGGGCGATAGAGCGCCAGCTCGTTGTCGGGCAAACTCACGACGGCTATCCCGGATCGGGCGCAGCGGCGGCCGGCGCCGCGCTCAATTCACGACGCGGCCGTTGAACAGCGCAATGCCGCGCAGCATGTCGACCGCCCGAGCGAGCTGATAATCGTCGGCGGTCCCCATGATCGAGGGGTCGACCGTGCTCTGTTCGGCGCGCTCTTTGTCGCTCTTCGCCGGTCTTGTCGTCCTTCTTGTCGGCCGCACTCGCGCCCTTGTCGTCCTTGGCCGGCGGGTGCTCGATCTTGGCGGCTTCGACGACGATGTCCGGGTCGATGCCCTTGGCCTGGATCGAGCGGCCCGACGGCGTGTAGTAGCGCGCCGTGGTCAGCCGCATCGCGCCATGCCCGGCGAGCGGGATGATCGTCTGCACCGAGCCTTTGCCGAAGGAGCGCGTGCCGATCAGGATCGCGCGATGGTGGTCCTGCAAGGCGCCGGCGACGATCTCGCTGGCCGAGGCCGAGCCGCCGTTGATCAGGACCGCCATCGGCAGACCGCTGGCCGGCTTCGTGCCGGGGTGGGCATTGTAGCGCTGCGCGTCATCCGCGCGGCGGCCGCGGGTCGACACGATCTCGCCCCTGTCGAGGAACGCGTCGGAGACCGCCACCGCCTGATCGAGCAGCCCGCCCGGGTTGTTGCGCAGGTCGAGGATGATCCCGATCAGCTTGTTGTTGGTCTGCTGCTTGAGGCTCTTCAGCGCGTTGTTGAGGCCGACATCGGTTTGCTCGTTGAACGAGGTGATGCGGATGTAGCCGATGTTGTCGCCCTCGACATGCGAGCGGACCGACTGGATCTTGATGATGGCGCGGGTGAGCTTCACGTCGAAGGGCTCGCGTCCCGCGCGGCGGATCGTCAGGTTGATGTCGCTGTTTATCGGCCCGCGCATCCTGTCGACCGCCTCGGGAAGGGTGAGTCCCTGCACCGGCGTGCCGTCGATATGGGTGATCAGGTCGCCGGGCTTGAGGCCGGCTCGGGCCGCCGGCGTATCGTCGATCGGCGAGACCACTTTGACGAGCCCGTTCTCCATCGACACCTCGATCCCCAGCCCGCCGAATTCGCCGCGGGTCTGGACCTTCATGTCGTTGAAGTTCTTGGCGTTGAGATAGCTGGAATGCGGGTCGAGCGAGCTCAGCATGCCGTTGATCGCGCCCTCGATCAGCGTTTCATCGCTGACATTGTCGACATAATCTCGTCCGCACGAGCTCGAAGACGTCGCCGAACAGGTCGAGCTGCTTATACGTATCCGCGGTGTTCGACGAGGCGGCGCCGACATCCTGGTGCAGCGTAAACAGAAAGACCGCTCCGGCGGCCGCCGCGATCAGCCCCAATCGCTTCATTCACGCACCCTTTGGTCCCCGTCTGGTTCGTCGCGCCCGGCATCGCCAGGCGCCAGCCACGGTTGGGGATCGACCGGATGGCCGTTGCGGCGCAACTCGAAATACAGCGCGCCGCCGGAAGCATCCGGCAAGGCGCCGACAGGCTCGCCCGCTAAGACCCATTGATCGGCCTTGATGTCGACCCGTTCCAACCCGGCGAGCAGCGAATGATACAAGCTGCCGTGGCGGATGATCAAGATGAGCCCGAGATTGCCGAACGGCCCGGCGTAGACGACCTTGCCATCGAACGGCGCGACGACTTCGGCTCCCGGGAATGCGGCAAGGCTGAGGCCCTGGCTTGCTGCCGTCCCGGCGTCCTTTGCGGCATCGGCCGCGCCGAAGCGCCGGACGATTGCGCCGGAAACCGGCATCACCAGCTCAGATCCGGGCGGATCGAAGGAATGCAGCTGGTGCGGCCGCGTCGGGTCGGCGGCTTCTGCGGTCAGCGCGCCCGCCTTCTCCGCCGGGAGCGCCGCGCGGCCCCGGGCGAGCACCTCCTTGTCGCGGCGCTCAGCGTCGGCGTCGGCGCGCTTGATCAGATCGTCGATATCGCGCGCCTCATGCCCCAGCTTGGCGATCCGCGCGTCGCCGCCAGCCTCCTCCGGCAGGATGCGACGGGTCAGCGCGAGCCGGCGAGCGGTCAGCTCGGCGAGGTGGCCGCGATCGTCTGCGAGCGCTTGACGCGCGTTCGCCAGCTCATCCTTTTTTGCGGCGATCTGCCCGCGCAACGCTGCCGTCTGCTCGATTTCCGCCGCCAGCGCATGCGCCTCGGCGTGCAGCGCGGAGAGGGTGCCCTGCAGCAACAGCTCGCCGCGGATCCGCTCGATTGCGGTCGTCGGAGCAAACGCAGGCCGCTCGGGCGGATGGCGCGCGAGATACAGGAGCATGCCGAGCAGGCTGTGCCTGCTCCGGACGGCTCCCGTCGAGGTCGCGCTGTCGCCCCTCCGCGTCGCTGCCGAGCAGGTCGATCGTGTGTTCGAGTGCCGCGAACGCCCGCTCGTGCTGCTGCGTGTCGTGCGCGGCGGCGATGCATTCCTGGCGCACCGCGTCGAGCTCGCCCGCGGCGCTTGGCACGCCGCCCGCCTTCGGCGCCGCCGCGATTGCCGGCCCCTCGCTTGCCAGAATGGCGGCGGCCAGCACGGCGAGCGCCACCGCGGCGCCGCCGAAGGATGCGGCCTCACTCAGCCGCACGCCTCTCGTCCGAAACGATCAGCGAATGCCCGGTCATCGCCGCCGGCTTGGGCAGGCCGAGAATGTCGAGCAGGGTCGGCGCGACATCGGCGAGCCGGCCGTTCTCGACCCGCGCGATCGCGCCGGGCGGGTTGACGATGATGAACGGCACCGGGTTCAGCGTATGCGCGGTATGCGGCTCGCCGGTCACTGGGTCGCGCATCATCTCGGCATTGCCATGGTCGGCGGTGATGACGAGGGTGCCGCCGGCGGCCTCGACCGCGGCGGTCAGCCGGCCGAGGCAGGCGTCGACCGTCTCGACTGCCCGGATCGCGGCATCGAGATGCCCGGTATGCCCGACCATGTCGGTGTTGGCGTAGTTCAAGACGACGACATCGAAACGCCCGGAGCGCGATTGCCTCGACCACCTTGTCGGTCACCTCGGGGGCCGACATCTCGGGCTGCAGGTCGTAGGTCGCGACCTTCGGCGAAGGCACCAGGATGCGCTCCTCGCCGGGAAACACGGTCTCCCGCCCGCCATTGAAGAAAAACGTCACATGCGCGTATTTCTCGGTCTCGGCGATGCGCAGCTGCTTCAGGCCGGCGTCGGCGATCAGTTCGCCGAAGGTGTCGCTCAGATCTTGCGGCGGAAACAGCGTGGCGAGGAAAGCGGTTCAGCTCCTCGGAATACTCGACGAGCCCGAGCGCGGCGGCGAAGGCGACGCGCTGATCGCGCGCGAACCCGGAAAAATCGGGGTCGACCAGGGCGCCGGCGATCTCGCGGATGCGGTCGGCGCGGAAATTGGCGAACAGCACGCCGTCGCCGTCCTGCATGCCGCGATAGTCGTCGAGTGCGGTCGGCAGCACGAACTCGTCGCTCTCGCCGCGCCCATAGGCGGCCTCGACCGCGGCAATCGGATCGGCGGCGTGCTCGCCCTGGCCGGCGATCAGCGCCCGATAGGCCTTCTCGACCCGGTCCCAGCGCTGGTCGCGGTCCATCGCATAGTAGCGCCCGGCGACCGTCGCGATGCGAACCCCGCCGTGCCGGGCGACATCCGCCTGAAACTGCCGCAGATAGCCGATCGCGGATTTGGGCGGCGTGTCGCGGCCGTCGAGAAAGGCATGCACCGCGACCGGCAGGCCCGCTTCGGCGAGGATCGCGGCGAGCGCGGCGATCTGGCGCTGGTGCGAATGCACCCCGCCCGGCGACAGGAGGCCCAGCACATGCGCGGTTCCGCCCCGCGCCTTGAGCTTGGCGATGAAATCCTGCAGCGCCGGCATGCTCGGCGAGCTTGCCGTCGGCGATCGCCCGATCGATGCGCGGCAGATCCTGCATCACGACGCGGCCGGCGCCGATATTGGTGTGGCCGACCTCGGAATTGCCCATCTGCCCGTCGGGCAGCCCGACATAATGCTCGCTGGCCTGGAGCTGGGCATGCGGCCAGCGCCGCAGCAGCGCGTGCCAGACGGGGGTCTTGGCGCGGTCGATCGCATTGTCGGCGCCGTTCGGACGCTCGCCCCAGCCGTCGAGGATGCACAGCACAACGGGGCGCGGGCGGGAATTCATGGGTGAGAGAGCCTCAATAATGCTCCGACGGGCCGGTGTCCGACCTTATACCGAAAGCGGCCCGGCTCAGATAGGCCAGTTCGGCTGCGGTTTGGCCTTGCCTTTGGCGTGGCGCGATGAACCGTGGTGCACCATATAGGAGCCCGCATCGAGGTTTGACTTCGACAGTGGCGCCAGCCCCCATCTGTCGCGCTATACCAGTCGATATCAGCGGTTGAGGGATGCACGCATGAAATGGCCCAAATGGTCGATTGCCAGCGGCGACTCGCACGACTTCCTTCCGATTCTGATCGGCTGCGTATTCCTCTTCGTCTCGCTGCCTGCATTCGTATTGTTGCTGGTGAAACCGGATCGGAACTCGGGAGATATCGCGATCGGGTTGCTGATTTGGTTCGCGGTCGGCATCATCATCGGCACGATCTTTGTCATCTTCGGTCTGCGGATCTGCTCAGCCCCAGGATCGCTGGTGTATCGAATAACCCATGGGCGGATTTTTACGCGGTAGGCAATCCGCTTACTCCGCGTCGGGCTGCTTGGCCGGGTGGGCGTCGGCGAAGGCCGGGATCGCCATGCAGCTGTCGTAGACCCGCATGACCCTGACATAGGGCGCCAGATCGACACCGAAGGTCTTGGCCGGGGTCACCTGGGTCACCACCCCGATATCGGCGATCGTCGGCGCCTCGCCATGGCACAGCCGGCCGCTCTCGCGATGTTCGGACAAGAGCGCCTCCATCGCCGCCAGCCCGGCCCCGAGCCAGTGGCGGATCCAGCCGAGCATCTGCTCCTGGCCGAGGCTCAGCGCGTCGGTCAGGTAATGGCGGATGCGCGGGACGATCAGCGGATGGGAGTCGGCGATGTTGATGAGCGCCAGCCCGCGCACCCAGGCGCGCGCCGCGATATCGGCCGGCAGGAGCGGCGGCTCGGGGTATTTCTCCTCGAGGTATTCAAGGATCGCCAGCGACTGGAACAGCCTCACTTCGCCGTCGATCAAGGTCGGCACCACCATCTGCGGGTTGAGCGCGCGGTAATGCAGGCGCGAACTGGTCGCCCTTTTCGAGATGGAGGAAGGTGTCCTCGCGCTTCAGCCCTTTCAGGTTGAGCGCGATGCGCACGCGGAAACTCGCCTGCGAGCGGTAATAGGTATAGAGCTGCAACACGGCCTCCCTTGATCGTATCTTCCCATGCCCGACGCCTTGCCCGATACCGCCCCGCAACCGACCCGGCTCGCCGATTACCGGCCGCCCGACTTCCTGGTCGACACGGTCGACCTCGTCTTCGATCTCGGCGAGGCCGACACCCGTGTCGCCTCGCATATCGCGGTGCGCCGCAACCCGCAAGCGGCAAGCCCCGGCGCCGCGCTGCGCCTCGACGGCGACGAACTCGAACTGGTCGCGCTGGCGCTCGACGGCAGGCCGCTCGCCGCCGTCGATTACCGCCGCGAGCCGGACGGCGCGCTGGTCGTGCCGCAGGTGCCCGACCGCTTCGCGCTCGACATCGAGACCCGCATCCATCCCGAGCGCAACACCGCGCTCAGCGGGCTCTATGTCTCGGGCGGCAATTTCTGCACGCAATGCGAGCCCGAGGGGTTTCGCCGGATCACCTATTTTCTCGACCGCCCCGATGTGACGGCGCGCTATACCGTGACGATCCGCGCCGACAAGGCGCGCTGTCCGGTGCTGCTGTCGAACGGCAACCCGGCGGGACAGCGGCGATCTTGCCGACGGACGGCATTGGGCGAGATGGGTCGATCCGCATCCCAAGCCCTCCTATCTCTTCGCGCTGGTCGCCGGCGACCTCGTCGCGGCCCGGGACCGCTTTACGACCCGCTCGGGCCGCGTGGTGCCGCTCGCGATCTGGGTGCGGCGCGGCGACGAGGACAAATGCGGCCACGCGATGGCCTCCCTGAAAAAGGCGATGCGCTGGGACGAGGAGACCTTCGGCCTCGAATACGATCTCGACGTGTTCAACATCGTCGCGGTCAGCGACTTCAACATGGGGGCGATGGAGAACAAGGGCCTCAACATCTTCAACACGCGCTACGTGCTGGCCAAGCCCGAGAGCGCGACCGACAGCGATTACCAGGGCATCGAGGCGGTGATCGCCCACGAATATTTCCACAACTGGACCGGCGACCGGGTCACCTGCCGCGACTGGTTCCAGCTGTCGCTGAAGGAGGGGCTGACGGTCTTTCGCGAGCAGCTGTTTTCGGCCGATCAGGGCAGCCCGGCGGTGTGCCGCATCGGCAATATCCGCACGCTGCGCGCCGCCCAATTCCCCGAGGATGCGGGCCCCTTGGCGCATCCGGTGCAGCCGCAGAGCTATCTGCGGATCGACAATTTCTACACCGCGACGGTCTACAACAAGGGCGCCGAGGTGATCCGCATGATCCACACGCTGTTGGGGCCCGAGGGGTTCCGCCGCGGCATGGACCTCTACATCCAGCGCCATGACAACCAGGCGGCGACGATCGGCGATTTCGTCGCGGCGATGCAGGAGGGCGGCGGCGTCGATCTCAGCGGTTTCGCGCTGTGGTACGCGCAGGCCGGCACCCCCGAGATCACGGTCGAGGACCGCTACGATGCCGAACGCGCGCAGCTACGAGCTGAATGTCGCGCAGCGCGTGCCGCCGACCCCGGGGCAGCCCGACAAAGCAGCCGATGCCGATCCCGCTCGCGGTCGGGCTGCTCGGCCCCAACGGCGACGAATTGCCGACCCGGCTCGACGGCGAAAACGCGGCGCGCGCCGGCACCCGCGTGCTGGTCTCGCGACCGCGAGCGCCAGATCTTCCGCTTTGTCGATGTGCCGGCGCCGCCGGTGCCGTCGCTGCTGCGCAACTTCTCGGCGCCGGTCAAGCTCCAGGGCGTGCCGCTCGACCGGCTGAAGTTTCTCGCGATCCACGACAGCGATCCGGTCGCCCGCTGGGATGCCGGGCAGCAGGTCGCGACCCGGATGCTGCTCGACCGGGTCGCGGCGCGCCGGCGCCGCCGGGCCCAGGGCGACTCGGCGCCGCCGCTCGACCCCGATTTCGTCGCGGCGATGCGCCAGACCCTCGCCGATGCCGACCGCGACCCGGCCTTTGCCGCCGAGGCGCTGGTGCTGCCGAGCGAAGCGACGCTCGCCGACGAGATGACGGTGGTCGCGGTCGAGGCGATCCATGCCGCGCGCGAGAGCGCCCGCGCCGCGCTGGCCAGAGCGCTCGCCGAGCCGCTCTCGCGAGACCTATCGCCGCCTCGCCGATCCCGGGCCCTACCAGATCGACGGGCGTTCGATCGGGCGGCGCGCGCTGCGCAATGTCTGCCTCGGCTATCTCGCCGCCGGCGACCGGGCGTCGGGCGCCCGGCTCGCCAAGGCGCAGTTCGATTCAGCACAGGTTGGGGCCGGGGCCAACATGACCGACGTGCTGGCCGCGCTCGCCGTGCTCGTCGATATCGACTGCCCCGAGCGCGCGGCGGCGCTCGAGGCGTTTTATCGGCGCTGGGAGGAGGACCCGCTCGTCATCGACAAATGGTTTGCGCTGCAGGCCCGCTCGTCATTGCCCGGCACGATCGAGGCGGTCCGCGCCTTGACGGCGCACCCGGCCTTCACCCGCGCCAACCCGAACCGGCTGCGCGCGCTCGATCGGCACCTTCGCGCAGGCCAACCCGCTGCATTTTCACGCGGCGAGACGGCGCCGGCTACGCGTTTCTCGCCGACGAGGTGCTGGCCCTCGACACGGCCAACCCGACGACCGCGGCGCGCCTGGTGCAGCCGCTCGGTCAATGGCGGCGCTACGACAGGGCTCGCCAGAGGCTGATGCGCGCCGCGCTCGACCGCATCCTCGCGGCGCCGGGCCTCAGCCCGAACACCTACGAGATGGTGGCGAAGAGCCTCGGCCGCGCGGGTTGATCTGGTCCGCTCGGGCAGGGGCTGTCAGACCCGGCCGTGGCAGTGCTTGAATTTCTTGCCTGAGCCGCAGGGGCAGGTGGCGTTGCGCGGGGTTCCGGCCCAGGGCGCGCGCGGCGCGAGTTGTGCCGCTCAGCGCGCCTCGCCGTTGCCGCGATTGCCGCGGGCGCTGCGCCGCGGCGCGCCGTTGCCGCGCGGCGCGCCGGGCGCCGGCGCGCGTGCCGGCTTCGGCCATCGCCGGCTCGCGCTCCGGCTCCGCGGCAGCGCCTCCTCGCGCCGATCGGCCCCGGCCCGCCGAACGAAACCTCGATAAAGGGCGGCGGCTCCGGTGGCGGCTCGACGCGCAGCTCGACATGGCTCAACACCGAGGTCACCTGGTGGCGCAGCGCGACCAGCATCTCCTCGAACAGCTCGAACGCCTCGCGCTTGTACTCGTTGAGCGGGTCGCGCTGCGCATAGGCGCGCAGATTGATCCCCTGGCGCAGATGATCGAGCGACAGGAGGTGGTCCTTCCAGGTCTGGTCGAGGAGCTGCAACAGCAGGCTCTTCTCGGCCATGCGCATCAGGTCGGTGCCGTAATTGGCGGTCTTCTCGGCCATCTTGCGGTCGGCCGCGGCGACGATGCGCTCCTCGATCGTGTCGGCGTCGATGCCTTCCTCGCGGGCCCACTCGGCGAGCGGCAGATCGAGCGCCAAGAGCCGCAGGCACTCGGCGTGCAGCGCGGCGATGTCCCATTGCTCGGGCAGCGAATTTTCCGGGATCGCGCGCGCGATCATTTCGGCAATCGAATCGTTGCGCATGTCGGCGACGGTCGCGGCGACGTCGCGCGCATTCATGATCTCGCGGCGCTGCTCGTAGACGACCTTGCGCTGGTCGTTCATCACGTCGTCGTATTTCAAGAGCTGCTTCCTGATGTCGTAGTTGCGCGCCTCGACCTTCTGCTGCGCCTTGGCGAGCGCCTTGTTGACCCAGGGATGGATGATCGCCTCGCCCTCCTTGAGGCCGAGCCGCTGCAGCATCGAATCCATCCGCTCGGAGCCGAAGATGCGCATCAGATCGTCTTCGAGCGAGACGAAGAATTTGGACGCGCCGGGATCGCCCTGGCGCCCGGAGCGGCCGCGCAGCTGGTTGTCGATGCGGCGGCTCTCATGGCGCTCGCTGCCGACGACGAAGAGGCCGCCGCCCTGGCGCACGACCTCGCGCGCCGCCTCGATCTCGGCGCGGATCTCGGCCGCGCGCGCCTCGCGCTGGGCGGGGTCCTCGATCGCGGCGAGATCGCTTTTGAGCCGCATCTCGAGATTGCCGCCCAATTGAATGTCGGTGCCGCGCCCGGCCATGTTGGTGGCGATCGTCACATTCCCCGGCCGGCCGGCCTGGGCGATGATGTAGGCCTCCTGCTCGTGGTAGCGCGCGTTCAGGACGTTGTGCGGGATCTTGTGCTTCTTGAAGAGCGCGGCGAGCGCCTCCGATTTCTCGATGCTGACGGTGCCGAACAGCACCGGCTGCTGCCGCTTTCGGCACTCCAGCACCTGCTCGACGATCGCGTCGTATTTCTCGCGCGTCGTGCGGTAGACCTCGTCGTCGTTGTCGGCGCGGATGCACGGCTCGTTGGTCGGGACCTCGATCACCTCGAGCCGGTAGATGTCGCTGAATTCGGCCGCTTCGGTCATCGCCGTGCCGGTCATGCCGGCGAGCTTGGGGTACATGCGGAAGTAGTTCTGGAAGGTGATCGAGGCGAGCGTCTGGTTCTCGTTCTGGACGGTGACGCCTTCCTTGGCTTCCAACGCCTGGTGCAGCCCCTCGGAATAGCGCCGTCCCTCCATCATCCGCCCGGTGAACTCGTCGATGATGACGATCTTGTCGTCCTTGGCGATGTAGTCGGTGTCGAGCGCGAACAGCTTGTGCGCGCGCAGCGCCTGGTTGACGTGGTGGACCAGCGAGACGTTGTGGATGTCGTAGAGGCTGCCGGCGGTCATCAACCCGCTGCTCGCGCAGCAGCGCCTCGATCTTCTCGACCCCGGATTCGGTCAGGGTGACGGTGCGCTGCTTTTCGTCCTTTTCGTAATCCTCGGGCTCGAGCGCCGGGATCAGCTTGTTGACCTGGATATAGAGATCGGAATTGTCCTCGGTCGGCCCGGAAATGATCAAGGGCGTGCGCGCCTCGTCGATCAGGATCGAATCGACCTCGTCGACGATCGCGTAATGGAACGGCCGATGGACCATCTCCTCGAGCCGGAACTTCATGTTGTCGCGCAGATAATCGAAGCCCAGCTCGTTGTTGGTGCCGTAGGTGACGTCGCACCGATAGGCCTCTTGGCGCTGATGATCGTCGAGGTCGTGGACGATGCAGCCGACGCTCATGCCGAGGAGGCGATAGATCTGGCCCATCCATTCGGCGTCGCGGTGCGCCAGGTAGTCGTTGACGGTGACGACGTGGACGCCGTTGCCGGTCAGCGCGTTCAGATAGACCGGCAGGGTCGAGACCAGGGTCTTGCCTTCGCCGGTCTTCATCTCGGCGATCATGCCGCGGTGCAGCACGACGCCGCCCATCAGCTGCACGTCGAAATGGCGCTGCCCGAGCGTGCGCTTGGCCGCCTCGCGCACCGTGGCGAACGCCTCGACCAGGAGATCGTCGAGCTCGGCGCCGTCGGCGAGCCGCTCCCTGAATTCGGCGGTGCGCGCGCGCAGCGCCTCGTCCGACAGCTTTTCCAGCTCCGGCTCCGATCTCGTTGATCTGTGCGACGAAGCGGCCCGAGGCTCTTGATGTAGCGATCGTTGGCCGAGCCGAACAGACGCCGGGCTAAGGCGCCGAACATGGGAACCTCGAAACTGGGATGGGATGGCGAGAAAACGAGCGCACGGCGACGGTTCAGAGATAGGCGCGCGGCGCCGGGGTGTCAATTCGCCGAGGCGGCGCGTTCTTGACCCGCGGTACATCATCGGCGCGGGATTGCTTCGTCGGCCTCCGGCCTCCTCGCAATGACAGCCTTCTTCTGTTGTCATTGCGAGCGAAGCGAAGCAATCTCGAAGGGCGCCTTGTTGCTTGGTCTTTGATGTGCAACATGAGCGCCCCCGGAGACAGGATAATGGCCGCAACC
This sequence comes from uncultured Alphaproteobacteria bacterium, assembly GCA_963842175.1. Lineage (GTDB taxonomy): Bacteria > Pseudomonadota > Alphaproteobacteria > ATCC43930 > CGMCC-115725 > DATARH01. The sequence goes on along the minus strand of CAWJFM010000023.1, from coordinate 1,020,345 downwards.
TCGCCGCTTGCTCCCGAGCGCTTTCCCGAGCTGCCGCCGATCGCCGGCGTTCGTCTGGCCGCCTATGCCGCCGGGATCCGCTATACCGGGCGCAACGACATGATGCTCGCCGAGCTGGCGCCGGGCAGCACGATCGCCGGCGTGTTCACCCGCTCCTTGACCGCCGGGCCGCCGGTCGTGTGGTGCCAGGCCTGCCTGCCGGGCGGCCGGGTGCGGGCGATCGTCGTCAATTCCGGCAATGCCAACGTGTTCACCGGGCGCACCGGCCAGGAGGCGGTGCTGGCGACCGCGGCGGCCGCCGCCAAGCTGTTCCGCTGCGATCCGAAGGAGGTGTTCATCTCCTCGACCGGGGTGATCGGCGAGCCGCCGCCGGCGCAAAAGATCGTCGACGCCCTGCCCAGGATCGCGCCGACCCTCGCCGCCGAGGCCTGGGAGCCGGCGGCGCGCGCGATCATGACGACCGACACCTTTCCCAAGGGCGCGACCGCGACGGCGCGGATCGACGGCACCGAGGTGCGGCTCAACGGCTTCGCCAAGGGCTCGGGGATGATCGGGCCGGACATGGCGACGATGCTCGCCTATGTCTTCACCGACGCCGCCTTGCCGGCCGCGGTGCTGCAGCCGCTCTTGTCGGCGGCGACGGTGCGCTCGTTCAACTCGATCACCGTCGACGGCGACACCTCGACCAGCGACACCGTGCTCCTCTGCGCGACGCAGCAGGCGCGCCACGCGCCGCTCACCAGCCCGACCGATCGCCGGCTCGGCGACTTTCGCCGCGCCCTCGACCGGGTCATGATCGATCTGGCAACGCAGATCGCGCGCGACGGCGAGGGCGCCGAGAAATTCGTCACGATCGAGGTCACGGGTGCGGCGAGCGCGCGGGCGGCGCGGCATATCGGCCTCGCGATCGGCAACTCGCCCCTGGTCAAGACCGCGATCTCCGCGGGCGACGCCAATTGGGGCCGCATCGTCATGGCGGTCGGCAAGGCCGGCGAGAAGGCCGACCGCGACCGCCTCTCGATCTCGATCGGCGGCACCCTGATCGCCGCGCAGGGCGGCCCGGTGCCGGGCTATGACGAAGGCCCGGTCGCCGCGCACATGAAGGGCCGCAACATCAAGATCGACGTCGATATCGGCATCGGCCGCGGCCGGGCGACGGTGTGGACCTGCGATCTGACGCACGGCTATGTCGACATCAACGGCAGCTATCGAAGCTAACCCCCACCCTAACCCTCCCCCGCAAGCGGGGGAGGGAAGGGAGGGGGCGTCGCTCCCGGTCATCCTGGTCGCGGCGGTCGTGCTGATCGACGTCGACGGCCGCGTGCTGCTCGCCGAGCGCCCGGCGGGCAAGCACCTCGCCGGGCTGTGGGAATTTCCCGGCGGCAAGGTGCAGCCGGGAGAGACGCCCGAGGCGGCGCTGATTCGCGAGCTCGCCGAGGAACTCGGCATCGATGTCGAGGCGAGCTGCCTGGCGCCGTTCACCTTTGCCTCCTACGCCTATCCCGAATTCCATCTGCTGATGCCGCTTTATGTCTGCCGCAAATGGTCGGGGATCGTCGACGCGCGCGCGAAGGCCAGCGCCTCAAATGGGTGCGCCCGGCGCAGCTCGCCGACTACCCGATGCCGCCCGCCGACAAGCCGCTGGTCGCGATGCTGCGCGATCTGCTGTAGGGAGGTCCTGCCATGCCGGCCGCGCCGATCGTCACCGCCGACAGCATCACCCGGGTGGGCGAGGAGGCCCGGGGGGCGGTTGTCGTCAACGCCTCGCATGGCGGCGTCTATGCCGCCTATCTCGCGGCCAAGCTCGGCGCCGCCGCGGCGATCTTCAACGATGCCGGAAGTCGGGCGCGACCACGCGGGGATCGGCGGGCTCGCCTACCTGCGGGATCTGGGCATCCCCGCCGCCACGGTCGGCCACGACACGGCGCGGATCGGCGATGGCGCCGACATGCTGGCGCGCGGCATCGTCAGCCATGCCAATCCGCTCGCCATGGCGCTTGGCGTTCGCCTGGGGATGGCCTGCCGCGACGCCGCGGCGGCCTTGGCGCAGGCCGAGCCGGGCGCCCATGCGCCGCCGCCCGCGCTCGAAGCCGCGTTTCTGCTTGAGAGCGACCCGCCGCAGGTCTGGGCGCTCGATTCCGCGTCGCTGGTCGCGCCCGAGCATCATGACGCGATCGTCGTCACCGGCTCGCATGGCGGGCTTCTGGGCGGCCGGCCGGAGACCGCGCTCAAATACGATGTGCGGGCCGCCTTCTACAACGATGCCGGGATCGGCATCGACGAGGCCGGGGTGTCGCGCCTGCCGGCGCTCGACCGTCGCGGCATCGCCGCCGCGACCGTGTCGGCGGCGAGCGCCCGCATCGGCGATGCGCGCTCGACCTATGAGGACGGCGTGCTGTGCCGGGTCAACGCTTGCGCCGCCGCGCTCGGCCTTGCATCGGGCATGACCGCGCGCGAGGCCGTCGCGATGCTGCGCCGCGCGTTTCTGGAGCCTCCACCTTGACATCACCTTACTCTTGTTTGGTCATTCCGGGGCGCCGCGCAGCGGCGAACTCGGAACCTATGAACACAGGCCTCTGGAATATGGGTTCCGGGCTCGGCCCCTCGCGCCGCCCCGGAATGACAACCGATGGGGAGACCGCCGATGACCGCCACCGCCGACTCCACCCGACAAAACCGCCCGCACGGCCGGATGACCGGCGGGCGCGCGCTCGCCGAGATGCTGCGCCTGTCGGGCGCCGGGCCGATGTTCGGCATGGGCGGGTTTCAGCTCTTGCCGTTCTACGACGCGCTCGGGCAGCTCGGCATGCAGCACTTCCTGATCAATGACGAGCGTTGCGGCGCCTTCGCCGCCGACGCCTATGCCCGGGTCACCAACCGCCCGGGGATCTGCGACGGCACGCTCGGTCCCGGCGCGACCAACCTCGTCACCGGCCTCATCGAGTCGCTGAATGGCGGGATCCCGATCGTCGCGCTCGCCGGCGACACCAACCGCGCCCATTCCTGGAAGAACATGACGCAGGAATGCCGCCAGGCCGAGATCCTGCGGCCGGCGGTCAAGGAGCTGATCCGGATCGAGGATACCAGCCGCATCCCGGAGCTGACCCGCCGCGCCTTCGCGGTCGCGACCTCGGGCCGGCCCGGGCCGGTGCTGCTCGACGTGCCCGAGGATGTGTGCCACGGCAGCTATGATTTCACCGCCGACGATTTCGCGATCGATCCGGCGACGCTGGCGGCGCCGGCGCGGCGCATCCGTCCCGACCGCGCCGACATCGAGCGCGCCGCGCGGCTGATCGCCGGTGCCCAGCGGCCATTGCTGCTGGTCGGCGGCGGCATCCACATCTCGCAGGCGCATGCCGCGCTCGCCGCCTTCGCCGAGGCGCAGTCGATCCCGGTGGCGCATACGATGAGCGGCAAGGGCGGGATCGCCTGCACGCATCCGCTGTCGGTCGGCCTCTTCGGCCGCTATGCGCGGATCGCCAACGAGCTGATCGAGGCCTCGGACTGCCTCGTTGTCGTCGGCTGCAAGCTCGGCGAGATCGCGACCAAGCGCTATGCGCTGCCGCCCTTGCACATCCCGATCATCCATCTCGAAATCCTCGCCGAGGAGATCGGGCGCTGCCGCCCGGCCGCGGTGGCGCTGTGGGGCGATGCGCGCGCCGGGCTCGAAGATCTGACCGAGGCGCTGGCGGATGGCGCCAAGGCCGCGCGCGCCCGGCGGGCCGATTATCTCGGCGAAATCCCGGCGCGCATGAAGGCATGGGCCGAGGACGCCGCGCCGCGGCTCAACTCATCCGACCGGCCGATCCACATGGCTCGGCTGTGCACCGAGCTGAACCAGGCCCTGCCGGCCGATTCGATCCTCGTCGCCGATGGCGGGTTCGCCGGGCATTGGACGGGGCTCCTCTACGACACCAAGATGGCCGGGCCGGCATTTCATCCCCGATCGCGGGCTCGCCTCGATCGGCTACGGGCTGCCCGGGCGGGATCGGCGCGGCAATGGCGGCGCCGGGCCGGCCGGTCGTCGCGATCACCGGCGATGGCGGGTTCAACATGGTGCTGGGCGAACTAGAAACCGCGCGCCGCGCCAGGCTCGGCCTGACGATCGTCGTCGTCAACAACGCCGCCTCGGGTTACGTCAAGGCGTTGCAGCACGCGATGATGGGCGGCCGCTATCAATCCTGCGATCTCTCCGAGATGGATTACGCCGCGGTCGCCCGCGCGATGGGCGTCGGCGGCATCCGGGTCGAAGATCCCGAGGCGCTCGGCGTCGCGCTTGCGGCGGGGCTCGCCGAACGCGACCGACCGACCGTCGTCGATGTCGTCGTCACCCGCGACCCCGGCCAGATGCTGCCCGCGGTCGACAACCGCACGGTCGAGATCAAACAGGGCGACCGCGTGGCGTGAGGTTCCGGCGCCGGCCGGAGCTGCACGCTCCGGGTTGTTTGGCGGAGGCCGTGAAGGAAGAGTTGAGTGCGCCAAGCGGGACGGGCTGAGACGTCCCAAATGGGCGAATGGCGGAGAGGGAGGGATTCGAACCCTCGGTCCCCCTCGCGGAGGACAACGGTTTTCGAGACCGCCCCGTTCGACCGCTCCGGCACCTCTCCACGTGAGCGGGGGCAGGGACTTAGCACGACCGCGCCGCGAACCTCAAGCGAACGCCGCCCGGCGCGCCACTGTCCGCTTCCCCGGTTGCGGCCGCCACCTGCCAGCGCCATGCTGAGCGCCCAGAACGCAGGGGTGCGCGATGGCGGCGAGTGCGGCGCGGCGCGTCGGGGTGATCGGGGCCGGCATGGTCGGGGTGTGCGCGGCGAGCTGGCTGCAGCGCGACGGCCACAGCGTCTTCCTGGTCGAGCCGGGCAACCCCGGCGAAGGCGCCTCGTTCGGCAATGCCGGGTGCTTCAACGGCTCATCGGTGACCCCGATGGCGATGCCCGGGGTGCTCCGCAGCGTGCCGCGCTGGCTGATGGACCCGCTCGGGCCGCTGGCGCTGCGCTGGAGCTACCTGCCGGCGATCCTGCCCTATCTCATTCGTTTCGTGCGCTCCGCCACGCCGGAGAAGGTGCGCGGCGCAGGCGAAGGCCTTGCGCCCGCTGGTCGGGCCGACCGTCGCGCTGGTGCGCGACCTCGCCCGCGATGCCGGGGCCGAAGATCTGATCCATCAGCGCGGCCATCTTTACGTCTACCGCTCGGCCGAGGCGCTGGCGAAGGACGGTTTTGCCTGGGCCTTGCGGCGCGAGAACGGGGTCGTCGTCGACGAATTCGACGCTGATGGGCTGCGCCAGCTCGAGCCGGCCCTGTCGCGCGACTATGTCCGCGGCCTCCTGGTGCGCGAGAACGGCCACACCGAGAACCCGCTCGGCCTCGTCACCGCGCTCGTCGAGCAGTTCCGGCGGCAGGGCGGCGAGATCGTCCGGGCGCGCGCGCTCGGCTTCCGCCTCGACGGCAGGCGGCTCGTCGCGATCCGGACCGATATGGGCGAATTTCCCGCCGACGCCGCGATCGTCTGCGCCGGCGCCTATTCGAAGCCGCTCGCCGCCGCGCTCGGCGACCGCGGTGCCGCTCGAAACCGAGCGCGGCTACCATCTGATGATCCGCGACCCCGAAGTGATGCCGCGCATCCCGACCGCCGATGCCGACGGCAAGTTCGTCGCGACGCCGATGGCGCTGGGGCTGCGCTTTGCCGGCACGGTCGAATTGGCCGGGCTCGCCGCGCCGCCAGACTGGCGGCGCGCCCGCATCCTCTTGACGCAAGGCCGCAGGATGCTGCCGGGCCTCGCCGCCGAATATCCCGAGGAGCGCCTCTCGATGTGGATGGGGCACCGCCCCTCGCTGCCCGATTCGCTGCCGGCGCTCGGGCCATCGCGCGCCAGCCCCGATGTGATCTATGCCTTCGGGCACGGCCATGTCGGGATGACCGCGGCGCCGATGACCGGCAGAATCGTTGCCGATCTTGTCGCCGGCCGCCCGCCGGCGATCGACATCGCGCCGTTCGATCCCGGCCGGTTTGCCTGATTGCTGGCGGCGACCACGGAACTTCGTGCAAGCTGTCGCGTTAACCAAAGCGAGGCGCGGCTCGACAATCGAGGCCGCGCCCCCAGCGCGCCGAACGACGGCATGGGGGCATCGACCGATGACAAGACAGAAGATCGTGGCGCAGTTTCACGATTACGGCGCGGCGCATCGCGCGTTTTGCGAACTTATCCAGACCGGCGTCCTGCCGAACGACATCAGCATCATCGCCGGCGCCCGGAGCAACTGGCCACGGCGCCAACCGCGATTTCGGGATCCTGGAAGAGGACGCCGAGACCTATATCGCGGCGGTCCGTCGCGGCACGACGCTCCTCGCGGTGCAATTCGACGATCCCGGGCACGCCCGGGTCGCGGAGATCATCGAGCATCAAGGGCCGATCGATTTAGCACAGTTCTGAGCTCGTCGCCGATGCCCCCAATGATAAATTGCGGGGCCGGTCGGGCGCGATGCGAAATCGTAGCGCTGGCCCGGCGTCGCGACCCGAGGCCGGGTCGCAGCGAATGGACAAGTCCCGTTGCGGTTACGCTGGAGCCTCGTCCGCCGATCGCTGCTGCGAGCCGTTCACGGCTGGCTCGCAGTCCTTCTGCTGTCGGTCGCGCTGCGGGCGGGTACCGCGGCCCGCGCCGCCGGCATCGCCGATGCCTGGGCGGGAACCTATTGGGGCGAGCCGAGCAGCGCGTTGCTCGCGCATTTCGGAGCGCGCGCGACGGCATTGCCGCGGCCGATCGATTTCGGCGACAGCTATACGCAAATCGTGCTGCGCCGTGTCATGGTCGGCGGCGTCCCGCTGATCGCGTTCTTTCAGCAGGACAAGACAACCGGCGGTCTCAAGCGCATCCAGCTCGAGCGGCAGCGCCACGGCGTCAACCCGCCGGCGTTTCGTGCGGTGCTCGGCGCGCTCGATGCCGACTACGGCGCGCCCGACGCGCTGTGCGAGGTCGCTCCCGGTCCGGCGAGCGGCTATCAGGCGGCGGATGAGCGCGCTTGGCTGCGCGACGGCGTCGTCATCCGGGCGATCTTCCGCGACACCACGATCGAGGCGGTCGAAGGCTGCATCACCGGGCACCCGATGCCCTGCGGGCTGACCGGACAGCTCATCGTCCGCATCAGCCCGCCGGGGGCCGATGCCGCCGGCTGCCCGCGCGGCGGGTCGCCCGCGATGACTACTGCGCGAGTTGGCCGCGCACCTCGCCGCCCTTGTTGGCGGCGGTGTGCAGGTTGACGTAGCACTTGCCCGCGGTCAGGTCGGCCATCTGCGCGTCGGTCAAGGCTCCCGTCCCGGTGATCGGGCTGGCGAGGTTGGGCGCGGCCCCGAGCGGCACGGCGACGCCGGCATTGGCGCCGGGCAGCGGCGCCGCAATGGATATGCGCCGCAGCCACCGGGCCGCTCATCCCGGAATAATCGACCCGCCACGATATCTCCTTCGTCGCGGTGTCGACACTGACCTGCGCGGTGCCGCTGCCGCCGCCGGCGACCGGCGGCACCTCGCTGGCCCCGCTGAGGTTGGCCTTGTAGGTGGTGACGGCCGCATGGGCCATGGGCCATGCCGCGACCGCCGCGAGCAGGCCGAAAACGAGTGCTGTCTTGCGCATGAATTCCCCTCCCTGGATCGTGGTTTTCCCGAGTGGCAGGCGCGCGAGCCTCCGGGCCCGCGCCGTATAAAAGCCACCGGCCTCGCCAAAGGCAAGCGCGCCAATGGGTACAAGATCAGGCCGCCGCACGCAAAGCCCCCTGAAACACGAAACCGTGAGGCTGAGCTCAGAGGCCGCGAAGCAATCTTCAGAGTGCTGGCCACAGGTGCGGCATGGCGAACTATGCGTCCTTCGAGACGGCGCTTCGCGCTTCCTCAGGATGAGGTTGAGTTTATGATGGCACTAAGAACTTCCTCATCCTGAGGAGCCCGCGCAGCGGGCGTCTCGAAGGACGCATGAGGCCAATCCAGCAAGCGCGGTTTGCGTCCTTTGGGAATATCGTCACACACTCTCTCGCATGCCGACCGCGCCTACGGCACCTGGACGCTGGCTGCGGTGGCGGCGATCACCGCCGCGCGCCTCATCTGGCTCGCCGTGCAATCGGCCGGGCTCTATCCCGACGAGGCGCAATACTGGTTTTGGGCGCAGCATCCCGCCTTCGGCTACTACTCGAAGCCGCCGCTCGTCGCCTGGCTGATCTGGCTGACCACGGCGGCATTCGGCGACAGCGAGTTTGCCATCCGCCTGTCGGCGCCGCTGCTCCATGCCGGCGCCGCCGGCATCGTCTACGCGATCGCCGCCCGGCTCTACGACCGCCGCGCCGGGTTCTGGTCGGCGCTCGCCTATGTGACGCTGCCGGGCGTGTCGCTGTCGGCCTTCATCATCTCGACCGACGCGGTGCTGCTGCCGTGCTGGGCGGCGGCGCTCTATGCCTTCATCCGCGCGCGCGAGCCGGGCGGCGAGCCGCTGGTGGCTGGTCGCCGGGATCGCCGCCGGAGCTCGGCCTCCTGGCGAAATACGCGATGGCCTACTGGTTCTTGTCGGCGTTCGGCTTTGTCCTCCTCGTACCCGGCGGAGCGGCGCCATCTGCCGGCCGCTGCTCGCCGCCACCGGCATCGCGATGCTGATCTATCTGCCCAATTTGTGGTGGAACTGGAGCCATGGCTTTGTCAGCTATCTGCATCTGCGCGACAATGCCGAGCTGTCGGGACGCTTGCTGCATCCGACCGCCTTCCTCGAGTTCCTGGGGTCGCAGTTCGGCGTCATCGGCCCGCTGTTTTTCGCCGCTCTGATCGCGATCGTCGCGCGACCCCGCGCGCTCTCGCGAACCGCGCGCCCGGCTGCTTGCCGCCTTCGCCTTGCCGCCGCTGGCGCTGATGCTCGCGATCAGCCTGTTGTCGCGGGCCGAGCCGAACTGGGCGGCGCCCGCCTATGTCTCGGCGATCGTGCTGGTGGTGGCCTGGGCGCTCGGGCGCGGCTGGCGGCGCTGGGTGCTGGCGTCGATCGCGCTCAACCTGGCGGCGGCGGTCATTCTCTTCGGCATGCCACCGGCGCCCTCGCCGCGATCGGGGTGGCGGTGCCCGCCAAATACGATCCGCTGCACCGCCTGCGCGGCTGGCGCGAGCTCGGACAAAGCGTCGCGGCGATCATGGCGGCGCATCCCGGTCTGACCCTGCTCGCCGACGACCGCGAGCTCTTGGCGGCCTTGATCTATTATGTGCATCCCCACCCGTTCGGGGCGGTCGAATGGAACCCAGTCCCCGGGATCACCGACCAGTGGCGCCTCACCAACAACATCGGCGATCATCGCGGCGAGGATTTCCTGGCCGTCACCGTGCACGGCCTCGTCGACGAAATGCGGCCCGATTTTGCCGAGCTGACGCCGCTTGCGACGATCAGGACGCACTCCGGCCCCGGCGGCGGGACCGTCTATACCGTATACTTGGCGCGCGGGTTTCGCGGCAGCGGGCGGCGGCATCGCTGAGCGAAGCGAGCGTCGTCGCCACGGCGCTTTACGGCAAGAGCCGATAGCCGCCGGGTTCGGTCACCAGGAGCTCGGCATGGGCCGGATCGCGCTCGATCTTCTGCCGCAGGCGATAGACATGCGTCTCCAGCGTATGCGTCGTCACCCCGGCGTTATAGCCCCAAACCTCGCCCAACAGCGTGTCGCGGCCGATCACCCGGCCGGCGCGGTAGAGGAATTTGAGGATCGCGGCTTCCTTCTCGGTGAGGCGCACCTTCCTGCGCCCGCCGGTATCGGTCATCAGCTTGGCGCTTGGCCGGAAGGTATAGGGCCCGATCGTCAACACCGCATCGTCATTGAGCTCGCTCTGGCGCAAATGGGCGCGCAGCCGCGCCAGCAGCACGTTCAGCCGGAACGGCTTGGTCACATAGTCATTGGCGCCGGAATCGAGTCCGAGCACGGTATCGGCCTCGCTGTCCGCCGCCGTCAGCATCACGATCGGAACAGTGATCCCGGCGCGGCGCATCTCTCGACACAGCTCGTGCCCGTTCATGTCCGGCAACCCGACATCGAGCAGCACGGCGTCGAACCGCTCCTGCTGCATGATCGCATGCGCCGCGGCGGCGCTGTCGCATTGCCGGCTGAGAAACTCGCCGCCAAGCTCGAGCTGCTCCGCCAGCGACTGGCGCAGCGCCGCGTCGTCATCGACGATCAGGATCCTGCGAAGATTGTGCATGCCGCCCCCGGCCTGACGGCGCCCCAGCCGCGCTCGCCTGCAGTTACTGCCGCTGCCGCCATTATCCGCGCCGCTGGCGCAGTTCATCCCCGAATTGAGGGCGGTTGAGGCGGAGGGCCTGCGCTGGCCGATTAGAACGTGTTACCGACCCCCGCCACCAGCCAGGGACGACTCGTCCTTTCGGGTGGTGTCATCGCCGCGTATGCAATGTCCGAAATCCGCGCCGGTCAGAGCATCGACCCGGGCCACGTCGCCTTCGTTGTCGTTGCCATGGGGCTCATGCGCGTCGGACCATCGTCTAAAGCCCTTTGCGCAGCTGTCTGCCAGAGAAATATACATCAGAAGTTTCCTATCGGTTTTGATCGGGTTCAGTCTCTCGATCGGCGGAAGGGTCGGCTGGTCGTCCCGTCACCCGGTTTTGCGATATCTTGGAGCGGTTTGCTGCCGCTGGATGGTGCCGAGCACCCTGATCCAGGACTTCGCCTGCGCCGGTTGTCCGGCAAGCGCCGCGCCTCGGGCATTTCCCCGCGCAACGGTGGCAGCCTCCGGACCATGCACCTCGATGATGCTGCGGGCGAGCCCTTCTTCGTCGGAACCGTCGACCAGCATTGGGCTCGCCGATGTTAGAGGAATGCGTGGAGCGAGGCATACCCCACGAGGCTCACGGCGATCAGGATGGGGATGACGATCGGCGGAACGAACCAGTTTTTCATCGCGCGGGTCCTCCGTCAGAATCGATTGGTGGGCCAAGGTCAACTCCTCCTATCGGCTGCCTTGGCGTCCAGTCGCGTGCAAAGCGTCTCGCTTGGGCAATTTGCGCTGGGGTCAAATGAGCAGCGACACGAGCGTATCCGGACCGAGCCTTGTGCAGATGGATGCCGCGCAGGCCCATCGCCGCCAGGAGGAACCACCCGCACGCGGCCGCGTGGCTGTCCGATCGGTCGGGGCCGTCGGCGTAGACCTCCGCGAGTTTAACCTGGGCGCGAGACAGGCCCTGTTCGGCCGCAGCCAACAGCCACCGGACCGCCTGCGGCCGGTTGCCTTCGACGACATAGCCGTTATCGTCCAAGCCGTTGTCGTAGAGGATGCCGAGATTGCATTGCGCGCGCGCGTCGCCCGCCTCGGCGGCTTGGAGCAGCCGCTTCTCCACGCCGTCGCTCTTCGCCCGCGGTTCCGGGAAAGAGGCGGAAGATCGCAATTGATGCCGCCCCATCTCGCTGTTTCTCCCGAAAGGGTTGCGGAAGGGGCCATCGCCGCTGCGTTGTAACGAAACGGCAATGGCCCCTTCACCAGACCGGTGCAAGAAGCCTAGCCTGAGCCTAGTAGCCGCTATCGTCCATGCCGCCGCCCGGCATTGTCGGCTCGCCGGTTTGCGGCTGGTCGGCGACCATCGCCTCGGTGGTGATCAAGAGCCCGGCAACGGAGGCCGCGCCTTGCAGTGCCAGGCGCACGACCTTGGTCGGGTCGATGATGCCGGCCTTCACCATGTCGACATAGGTGCCGCTCTGCGCGTCGAAGCCGTGATTGGCCTCGCCCTTGTCCAACAGCCTGCCGACGATGATCGAGCCCTCCGCCCCGGCATTCTCGAAAATCTGCCGGGCCGGCGCCTGCAATGCCCGACGGACGATATCGATGCCGACCTTCTGGTCGTTATTCTCGGGGTTCAGCCGGCCGAGCCCCTGGCTTGCGTAGAGGAGCGTCACACCGCCGCCGGCAACGACGCCTTCCTCGACCGCGGCCTTGGTCGCATGCATCGCGTCGTCGACGCGGTCCTTGCGCTCCTTGACTTCGACTTCCGTCGCGCCGCCGACGCGGATGATCGCAACACCGCCAGCCAGTTTGGCCAGGCGCTCCTGCAACTTCTCCTTGTCGTAATCCGAGGTCGTCTCCTCGATCTGCGCGCGCAGCTGAGTGCAGCGACCCTCGATGTCCGCCTTCTTGCCGGCGCCGTCGATGATCGTCGTGCTGTCCTTGTCGATGCGCACCTTCTTCGCGGTACCGAGCATGTCGAGCGTGACGTTCTCCAGCTTGATGCCGAGATCCTCGCTGATCACCTGGCCGCCGGTCACGACGGCAAGGTCCTCAAGCATCGATTTGCGCCGATCGCCAAAGCCCGGGGCCTTCACCGCCGCCACCTTGAGCCCGCCGCGCAATTTGTTGACGACCAAGGTCGCCAGCGCCTCGCCTTCGATATCCTCCGCGACGATCAAGAGCGGATTGCCGCTCTGCACCACCGCTTCGAGCACGGGGAGGATCGCCTGGAGACCGGACAGCTTCTTCTCGAACAGCAGGACGTACGGCTTTTCGAGTTCGCAAAGCATCTTCTCGGCGTTGGTGACGAAATACGGCGAGAGATAGCCGCGGTCGAACTGCATGCCATCGACAATGTCGAGCTCGGTTTCGAGGCTCGTCGCCTCCTCGATCGTGATGACGCCCTCGTTGCCGACCTTCTTCATCGCTTGCGCGATCATCTCGCCGATCTCGCGGTCGTCATTGGCCGAGATCGTCCCGATCTGGGCGATTTCGGCATTGGTCGAAACCTTTTTCGACCCCTTCTTCAAATCATTGACGACCGATGCAACGGCCATGTCGATGCCGCGGCGCAAATCCATCGGGTTCATCCCGGCGGCCACCGCCTTGATGCCTTCGCGCACGATTGCCTGGGCCAGCACCGTCGCGGTGGTGGTGCCGTCGCCGGCCTGATCGCTGGTCCGGGTGGCAACCTCCTTGACCATCTGCGCGCCCATGTTCTCGAACCGGTCGGAAAGCTCGATCTCCTTGGCGACGGTCACCCCGTCCTTGGTGATGCGCGGGGCGCCCCAGGCCTTGTTGAGGAGGACGTTGCGCCCCTTGGGGCCGAGCGTCACCTTGACCGCGTTGGCGAGAATGTCGATGCCGTGCAACATGCGGGCGCGCGCATCGCCGTTAAATCTGAGTTCTTTGGCAGCCATGTCGGGCTCCTCCTTGGGGTTAAGCGGCTTTCTTGGTTGCGACGGCCCGATCGATCACGCCCATGATGTCGGCTTCCTTCATGATCATCAGGTCCTCGCCGTCGAGCTTGACTTCGGTGCCCGACCACTTGCCGAACAGCACGCGGTCGCCGCTCTTGACATCGAGCGGATGCAGCTTGCCACCCTCGTCGCGGGTGCCGGGGCCGACGGCGACGACTTCGCCTTCCATCGGCTTTTCCTGCGCCGTGTCGGGGATGAAAATGCCGCCGGCGGTCTTCGCCTCCGGCTCGACACGGCGGATCAGGACGCGGTCCTGCAATGGACGCAGTTTCATCGATGGTCTCCTCGGACCGGGATTTATTGAAAAGATTTGGCACTCTCAGATTGCGAGTGCCAATAGGTATTCCGCTATGTGGGACCGCGGGAAAATAAATACAACAGCAAAAATACGCTGAGGTTCGTAAATATCAGAGAAAATTACCGCGAGCCAAGTTCGTTCTCGTGGACCATGCGCTCGTGCCCGTCGGCCTTGTTTTTGATTCGATATTGGGGAGTGTTACCGTCCATCGGGAGTAAGCGGACGATGGTATACTGACCCCTAGCCTTGTGATCGACGCCCCGATTCGGGAAGAATTGCACAGCTTGATTTACACGGAATTTGTATTTGTGCATCTGGCATGTCGACAGGATTCCTCAACGATCGGAAAGAGCGCGGGTGGATTGGAGACCGGCATTGCCAGCGGCGCGCCTCGCTACCATCCGCAACGCTGCCGAATCCGCTAGTCTTCTAACCACCCAAGGACAAGGCGCCAGTTGCGAAAAGGCCGACGATGATCGCCAACGCCAGCGCCAGATAGATCAAGTATGACGACGCCGCGAAGCCGGTTGTGAGCCGGGTGCCCGGTGCGGCGCGATCGGCCTTCCCGGCGGCGCTGGCCATCGGCAGGCGCTCGATGAGCCCGCCCGCGATCCTCTGCGCCTCCGTTATCGTCCAGCGCCGTTCGTAAAGCCGGGCGATCATCCGCGCCAGTTGGTCTGCCGCAGCTTCCTTGGTCAGATGCGCCAACCGCGCCGCTTCATCGCGCGGATCGAGGCCCAACCGCGACAGCGCCGACAGCACGCTTAACGGCACCCCGTCGACCTCCTCCCCGACAGAGGCGAAGAGAAACGCGTCGAATTCCGGAAACATCGGGGCATAGGCGGAACGCAGCGTCATTTAAGGAACTCCCCTGCCGGCCGAGTATCCGGATCAGATCGGGACCCGTGCCGTCACGAAGGCTGGCCGAGTTTCTCCGCGCAGGCGCGGGCCACCGCCGAGTTTGCCTTTTCGGTTCCTGGCGTCGTTGCCCAGCCGCCCTTCTCGATCAGCGCGCGCTGGTTCCACGATTGAGCCTTCTTGAATTCGACCTTGGTCGCCGAATCGGCGTGCTGCTGGAATTTCTCGACGCAGATCGGGGTCAGCACGTCGACGACGGCGCTGTCCGCTCGATCGGCGGCCAGGCGCTCGGCCGTGCTGCCGAGCATCCAACCCATCGATGAAAAACCGACCACCGATATCGCCACGGCACCCGCCGCCGCACCCCACAGCGCCGGTTTTACACCTGGATGAAATTTCATTGGCTTAGCCTCGGTGTCAGGAGGCCTGATTCCTCCTGATCTGCTACCGCATGTCGCGGCCATGTCGAGAGAATGGTTTCGCCGTCCGCCGCGTAAGCCACGCGCTTTTCACGGCCCTAAATTGGGTACGGCAAAATATTATCTCGCGTTCTATATGATATTCGCCAACCGTGATTACAACTGTAACAGTTCGCCTGAAGTTGATTGTCCGGTAAAATGATTGAAATTGCTGGGCTGATCGAGATGTTTCCGGCTTTAGAGACAAACGGCTGCGGATCATCCGCAATGAACGAAACTTGGGGGTAGTCGGGGCTGCCAACCGGGGGATGGCCGCAGCACGGGGGAGGTTTATTGCACGAATTGACGCGGATGATTTCTGTCTTCCGATACGCCTCGACCGGCAAAAACAGTTTCTTGAATCAAATCCGAACATCCTGATGGTTGGCAGCGAAATGTTCATTCTACAGGATGGAAGAGTCATACATGACCCGAGACGGGGCGATCCAGACCCGCTGATCATCCGCTGGCTCTTCAATGTTGGAAATCCGGTTGGACATTCTTCGACCATGTTTCGGGCCGAGCTCATTCCGTCCCTTGGATGCTATATGCGGAAGCAATTCTCGGTGTGCGAGGATTTTGACTTTTCGCATCGGGTCCTGCGTATCGGTGACATCGCGACGATGCCGGAGCAATTGGGCATATACCGCCGGCACCCCCAAAGCCTGACTCATACGCGCGGCCAGGAGACATTCGACCGGACGGTTACGGTGCTGCAATCGTTCTACGACGGTCTCTTGGGCGAGGACGCCGCAGTGGCCGCCCGCTTGGTTGTTTTGCACTTCATGGGCGCAACCCCGGTCCGTGATGCGGAAACACTGGAGCAGCTCGGCAGCCTTCTCGATCGGCTCGTGCGCACGTTCCTGGAAACCCATGAACTCACACCGCAGCAGAAGCGGCGTGTGGTCACCCATGCGGCGGGCCTCTGGTGGCGTGTGGTCCAGCATTCCTTGCAGGCGGGGGCGGTCGTATCCGCCGCCCGGGCCTATGGCGCGTTCTCCGCGCAAGCCGAGGGCCGGCCGTCGCTGTCCCGCCTTGCGCGATCCGCCCTGGGGGGCATTCGACCCCGCCGCCACTTCGCCGCGATATTGCGGCATATGAGGCTCTCTGACTGGCCGACGCGCGCCCGAGAGGCGGCTGCGGAGGAGGCGGAGATGAATGGAATCCGATTGCGCCGTGCCGCAATTCGCCACGATAATCCGCCGATCCTGTACGTGGTGGTCGATGGCATTGGCGCCGACGTCGCTGCCAGTCGATTGCTGGACGAGGTTCAGGCAATCCTCGACAAATACGGTGGGCGGCCAGTCTATCTCGTGAACGAGGCGATCACCGACCAGCCCGCGCGATGTGGCTCGCTGCAACGCGTACTCGAACGAGGCGCCGGTGCGATTGGCGCGTGCCTGGCCGCCGATCTCGCGGGAGACTATTTAGAAGACGAGCAGCCACGCGATCTGTATAAAGCACATCTACAGCATCTCAAGGAGTTGATCTGCCAACGGTTTGGCGTATTGCCATTGTTTTTTGGAGCAGCACCTGATGAGGTCAGATCGAGCGTTATGAAGATTCTTAGAGATCTTGGTTTCGCGGTCGTTTTCGGCACGGCCGGGGAGGCCGGCTCGGAACGCCGAACCGGTCTGCGCTTGCCTCAGCCCACTCCCTACTGGGTAGAGCCTGGGGATATCCTCCTGATGCCCACCATCGGCGCCAGCTCCGGTAGCGCCAGCGCAAGGCAAATCCTGCCGATCCGGTCGATGATCCGGCGTGGCTATCGAACCTTCGCGCTCCGTTGCCACGGCAACCCCCGCGCAGCTGACGGTGCCTGCGAGATCCGCCTGCTCGGCGATTTATGTCGGTTCTTCTTTGAGGAGATCGGGGGTTTGCCTGGCAATCCGGCCGGTCTTGTGCCGCCGGGCAAGCGGGAGCAGCTATTTTCAAATGCGCCGGCATAGCGACCAATACCGGCAGCCTCGCGCGGCGTTCGGCTTGTTGCTGCTTGCCGGGCTTCTGCTTGTCGCGCCTTCGACCATCACTGTCGTCCTCGCGCGCACCCTGGAAGTTGGGCCGGGCAAGCTGTACACGATGCCGTCCCAGGCCGCCGCCGCTGCGAAAGATGGCGACCGTATCGCGATCGCGCCGGGCGAGTATTTCGACTGCGCGGTGTGGCGGGCAAACGATCTGGTGATCGAGGGTACCGGGCCGGACGCCAACGCGGTGGTTACCGACAAGACCTGCATGGGTAAAGCGATTTTCGTTATCGCCGGGAATGACACCACGGTGCGCAACTTGACTCTGGCGCGCGCGCGCGCACCCGACATGAACGGAGCTGGAATTCGGCTAGAGGGCCGCAACCTGACAGTGGAAGCCGTCAAGTTTGTCAACAACCAAGAGGGCATTCTCGGTGGCGGCCCCGGCTCTCGCATGATTGTCCGCGACAGTCAGTTCCTGCAGAATGGCACCTGTGCTGCTGCCTGCGCCCACGGTATCTATGCCGGTGGTGATCTGTTGCGGGTCGAGCATTCGCGGTTCTTTGAAACGCGGCAGGGACATCACATAAAATCGCGCGCTCTGCGAACGGAGGTGATCGGCTGCGACATCGAGGACGGCAAGAACGGAACCTCCAGCTATCTGATTGAGACGCCGAACGGCGGTTCGCTCCTCGTACGGGACAACATTCTCGAGAAAGGTCCCCGCTCGGAAAATCATGGCGCCGCGATCAGTATCGGGACCGAGGGCGTCACCCATCCGACGCCTGAAATCATCATCGAGAACAACAAATTCACCAATGATGGTGAGTATCCAACAGTGTTTGTGCGTAATCTTACCGCGACCCCCGCTGTTCTGCGGGGTAATAAGCTGTCGGGTCGAGTCACCGCCCTGGCGGGGGATGGGAGCGTGGAATAAGGCGGCGCGAAGGAGCGGCTCAAATGCAACGCTCGTTCCCCGTTTATCGAAATTCGCTCTCGGTGGGCAGCAAAATCGCAGCGAGAGGCAACCGGCTGTAGCGTTCCTAAAGCTTGGATCGAATGGATCAACCGAATGTGTGGAATTGCTGGCGTCTTCGACCGTTGCGGCTATGCGGAGATCGATCGTGCTCTGCTCCGACGGATGACCGATGCCCTTCGCCATCGCGGACCGGACGGCGAAGGATTCTACCACGCTGCCGGCATCGGCCTCGGCCATCGCCGTCTCGCCATAATCGACCTCGCCGGCGGCGCTCAGCCGTTGTTCAACGAGGACCGAACCGTCTGCGTCGTATTCAACGGCGAGATCTATAACTTCGAGCCGCTCATCGCGGAACTCACCGCCTCGGGCCACGTGTTCCGCTCCCGGTGCGACACCGAGGTCATCGTCCACGCATGGGAGGAGTGGGGCGAGGCATGTCTCGACCGGTTTAATGGAATGTTCGCCTTTGCCCTGTGGGACAGCCGCTCCGAAACGATCTTTCTCGCGCGTGACCGCCTCGGCGAGAAACCGCTGTATTATTCCTATCATCGCGGCTTTCTGCTGTTCGCGTCCGAGATCAAGTCGCTACTTTGCCACCCGCATCTCGATCGTCGGCTGGATCCGCAAGCAATCGAGGAATTCTTCGCGTTTGGTTACGTTCCCGATCCGCGGTCAATTTACCGCGGCATCCGAAAGCTCATGCCGGGGCATTACCTGAAGGTCCGGCGCGGCGAGCCGCTGCCGAAACCACGTATGTATTGGGAGCTTCAGTTTACCGATGGTTGTCAGGTAAGCGAAGAAGAGGTTGGGGAGGAATTGATCGCGCGCCTGCAGGAATCGGTTCGGCTCCGGATGATCGCAGACGTGCCAGTTGGGGCATTTCTGTCAGGCGGCGTCGACTCCAGCGGCATCGTGGCGATGATGGCGCGGTTGCGTGAAGATAAGGTCAGCACCTTTTCAATGCGCTTTCACACCAAAGGGTGGGACGAATCGGCCTATGCTGCCGAAATGGCGGGGCGCTACCACACGGATCACCATGTGAAGACGTCGGATCCGAACGCGATCGGCCTGATAGACAGTTTGGCCACGATTTATGATGAGCCCTTCGGCGACAGTTCTGCGCTGCCGACTTTGCAAGTTTGCTCGATGGCGCGGGAGGCTGTCACTGTCGCGCTGTCCGGCGACGGGGGCGACGAAGTGTTTGCCGGTTATAGGCGTTATCGCTGGCACTGTTTGGAACATTCGGTACGCCGCGTTGTGCCTGAGGCCGTGCGCAGGCCGTTGTTTGGTTTTATGGGTTCGATTTACCCGAAGCTCGATTGGGCGCCGCGGCCATTGCGCGCGAAGACGACGCTACAGGCGCTGGCGCGCGATCCCATTGGCGCATATTTCTCCTCTGTCTCGATTTGCAACGACGACCTGCGAAGGCGCCTATTCAGCGCCGGCTTCCGAAGCGAGCTTCAGGGTTACAACGCGATCGAGGTTCTGCGGCAGCATATGATGCGCTGCGAGAGCGAAGATGCGCTTTCCCAGGCCCAATTCGCTGATTTCAAAACCTACCTTCCGGGCGATATTCTAACCAAGGTCGATCGCGTGAGCATGGCGAATTCGCTTGAAGTCCGCGTTCCATTGCTCGACCACACGTTCGTTGAGTGGGCGGCCCGATTGCCTCCTTCACTGAAGTTGCATAAGGGCAACGGCAAGTATGTTTTCAAACGCGCCCTTGAACCGTGCGTGCCGTCGGAGATCCTTTACCGGCCAAAGCAGGGCTTCGCGGTCCCACTTGCCCAATGGTACCGCGGCCCGTTGCGCGCGCAAACGCGCGCTGTGCTGAGCGGGGCGGTGTTGCAGCAAGCCGATTTTTTCGATAGCGCAACGATAGACCGTTTACTCGACCAGCACGAGAATGGCATTCGCGATCACAGCGCAGTGATCTGGATGCTGGCGATGTTTGAGAGTTTTCTGCGGACAGTGCATGGCTGCGCTGCAGATCCTGCTGCTGTGGCCGCGTGAGATGGCGGCCGTGCGTCGACACGAGACCCTTTAAGGAATTATCCCAGGTGCAGGCGCCAAAGGGGCTTGTAACGCTCGACCGAGTCGGTCCCGGCGAGCTTCAGCTCGAGGCTGGCCCTTGCCCACGGCTCCACGGCCCCTATCGCCGTATACCGGCTATTATTCGCGGGTCGGGTCGAATAGGAGGGTTCTACGGATGACATCGTTCTCCCCGCGCAAACGAAATGGGGGTCCGATCGTTCCCGCGGAAAATGTGAAATATCCAAAGGATGGAGGGCCATTCGTACTGGTTATTGTCGATACCGAAGAAGAGTTTGATTGGACAGCAGCATTTTCCCGAACCTCATTCAGTGTTGAGTCGATTCTGAAGCAGGTGCTGGCCCAACGAATATTCGATAGGTACGGTGTTATTCCTACGTACGTTGTTGATTATCCGGTCGCATCCCAAGAGAACGGTTATCGCCCGCTTCGGGAATTCCTGGAAGATGGTCGTTGTGGGATCGGGACTCACCTGCATCCCTGGGTCAATCCGCCATTTGAAGAAGAAGTTTCTGTACGCAATTCCTTTCCCTGTAATTTGCCACCGGATCTAGAGCTGCGCAAACTTGCGGCCCTGACCGACATGATTGTCCGCAACTTCGGCATTCAGCCGGTTCTCTACAAAGCAGGTCGGTACGGTGCAGATGCGGAAACGGCCGCGGCACTTGAAGCGATGCACTACGAAATCGACTGCAGCGTATTGCCTTGGACCGATTTGACGCCACAGAGCGGGCCCAGTTTTCGCGGGTGTTCGAGCGAGCCATACTGGTTCGGAGACGGCGCAAGGTTATTGGAACTTCCGCTCACAACCGGCCTTGTGGGTGGTTTGCAGGGGATAGGCGAAAGCTTGTTCTGGTGGCTGGATTCCCCGCAGGCGAAGCGTCTTCGGGTGACGGGGGCGTTTGCCCGGGCGCGATTACTCGAGCGAATACGGCTGACCCCGGAAGGCACCACCCTCAGCGAAGCGAAGCGCGTCTCGCGCATTCTGTTTCATCGCTACGGACACCGTGTTTTCACCGTTGCGTATCATAGTCCATCTCTAGAGTCTGGTCACACACCCTATGTACGCAACGCGGCCGATCTGGCCAACTTTCTCGGATGGATCGAAGGATATTTGGAGTTCTTCTTTGGCGAACTTGGCGGCATCGGATCGACGCCCGCTGAAATCTACCGCTTGGCGGCAGCGCAGCGCCGGAGCGGGAAAGCGAGTCAATAGCCGACGGAAGTAAGACGAGAGAGGTGTCGGGTTTTTGGTGCCCGATCCCCTGTCGCCGGGCGCGCAGCCGTTACCCTATCTCTATGCTGCGGTCCTTTCCGTGGTCGTAACATAGCGAGCCGGCTGGTGCCCCGAGTCTGATTTGAACAGACGGCCTACCGCTTACGAAGCGGTTGCTCTACCGCTGAGCTATCGGGGCGAACCGGCTCCAGCCCGCGCCGGGTTACTTATCCGATTGCGGCGGCGGCGCCAAGCCACTCGCCGTGGAAGGCGGCAGCGACCGCGGGACGCCTCCGGCGCCGGGCTCCTCCAGGGCTGGCAGCATCAGCGGCGCGCCAGCGTTCGCCGAAAGGTTGGCTCGCTCGCCATCGGGCGGGTTCTGCCAGAGGAGCGTGTCGAACCCGCCGCATTCCCGGCACAGCGCCTGCCATTCCGGGGATCGGCCGCCGCACCGGCTGCACACATAACAGGGGTCCGGCGGCGCGCCGATCGCGCGGTCGAGCCAGTCGCGCGACGCCGCCATATTGCCGGCCTCGCTCTCCTCGAGCCGGGCCATCAGCCGGCACAGCCGGCGCGAGGGTCCGGGCATTGGCGCCGCGGCGATGGCGAGCGTCAGGTGGCGGCGCGCCTCGCCCCAGAGCCGTGCCGCCAGCGCCGCCTCGGCAACCGTGAGATGGCTTTCGCTCGCCTCGGGGTTCTGCGCCGCGAGCCTCTGCACGGCGGCAACGCGGGCGAGCGGCGCGGTGTCGGGGCGGAGATCGAGATAGCGGCGGGCGAGGTCGGGGTGCGGCGCGGTGCGCCAGGCGCGTTCGATCGCCTTTGCCGCGGCGCGCTTGCGCCCCAGCGCGACCAGGAGGCGGGCGTTATGGGCGGCCGGGGCGGCGAGGTCGGCCGCCAGCGCCTGCGCCTTGGCCGCCAGCCCCATCGCGCGGCGCGGTCCGCCGCCGCGCTCGGCCTGGCGGCTCATCTCGTAGAGCACGACGCCTCGGTGATGGCGCACGCGCTCGGCCGGCAACACCCGGCGCCGGGCCGCAGAGTCGAGCATGGCGCGCGCCGCCGGCCAATCTCCGGCGCGCGCCTCTAGGACGAGCAGCGCATCGACCAGCCAGACCGCATCCGGGCGCAGCTTTCGGGCCCGCTCGGCGAGGTGCCGCGCGGTGGCGTCGTCGCCGGCGCGCAGGGCCTGGCCGATCAGCCCGCGCAGCCCGAGAAAGGCGGTTTCCGGGCGCTCTAGCAACGCCGCGTAGGCGTCGCGCGCGGCCGGAGTATCGCCTTGTCGGGTTGCCGCCTCGGCAACCAGCAGCAAGGCCATCGGCGCATCATCGAGCAGCGTGGCGGCGCGTCGCGCCGCAAGCTGCGCCTGCGCCGGCTGTCCGGCCGCCAAAGCTACGACGCCGCGGGTCAGCGATGCCTCGCCGGCGCGGTGCCGGCGCGCCGCGCGGCGGCGACGGAGATTGCCCGGCACGCGGCGCAGCGCCGCGCCGAGCAGCACCACCAGCGACACGACCAGCACGACAAGCGCCACGGCACCAACCAGCACCCCGACCGAGGTATCGATCTGCCAGCCCTGCCAGATGATCGTGACATGCCCGGGATGCTCGGCAAAAAAGGCGGCGCTGGCGACCGCCGCCGCGACGAGGACCAGCGCGATCAACCGCCGCATCAGCGGGGTGGTCCGGAGCCCGCGGCGGCATTCGCCGCGGTGCCGAGCCGCGCCACCAGGAGCGCCTCGATGCGCTGCAGCGCCGCCTCGACCGCAAGGCGCTCCTTTGCCATGCGCAGCCACGGCCGGGCGGCCTCGGCCGGAGCGCCGGTCAGCTGATCCAGCGCGCCGACCGCGCCTTCGAGCTCGCCGCCGGCCAGCGCCCGCAGCGCGGCGTTGACCGCGGTTACGGCGCTGCCGCCGGGCGCGCCGCCCGCGGCCTCGCCGATGCGCCGGATCGTGACTAGGCCGCGGAGTTGGTTCAGCGCCTGATCGGCCCAGTCCTGTGTTGCGCCCGGGGCATTTCCCGGAGCGTTGGCCGGCGGAGCGCCGGCCGTGGCGATCGCGCCGGCGAGCTCGCGCAGCCGGTTGGCGAGAACCGGGCGAGCTGCCACCCCGCTCGTCGCCGGCTCGGCCAGCGGCGCGGCAGCCGCCGCGATCTCGGGCCGGGCGGGAGCCAGTGCCGCCAAGGTCTCGTACGCCGCCGCGAATGGCCGCCCCTCCTCGATCGCGTCGTGGATCTGCAACAACGCAAGGACCAGCGCGATGTCCGTCGGATCGCCGGCGGTCTGGCTGTGGACGGTCTTGTCGATGGCCTCGACCCGCGTCGTCAGGGCGGCGGCGATCCCCGCCGACCGTGCCACCTGCTGACGCAGGTCGGCGATATCGGCCGCCGGCGCGGCGGGGTTTGCTTCGAGCGCGGCAAGTCGCCGGTCGAGCCGCTGCAGCGCCGCATTTGCCGCCGCTTCCGCCTGTTGGGTCTGCTGTTGCGCCGCTGCGACCCGGTCGATGCGGGCCTCAAGCTCAGCCTGATTGCTGCTCGGGCCGGGGCCCCAGGGCAACAGCGGCGCCCAGAGCGGCGCCGTCGCGACCAGCGCGACGACCAGCAGCAGGGCGCCGGCAAGCGCAATCGCGATCCGGCGGTAGCCCGACACCGCGGGCTGTTGCGGCAGCGCCGCGCCGCTCTCGACTGTCGCCGCGCTCTCGTCCTCGGGCTCGCTCATGCGCGGCACCGCCCGGCGAGCATCTGGTCGAGCGCCGCGAGGAGGCTCGGTTGGTCAGGCCGCGCCGCGATATGCCGCTCGCGGAATGGGAGCGGCGCGAGCGCCGCATCGGCCGCGGCGCTGATCGAAATCGCGGCAATCGAGCCCATTGCTGCGGCGATACCGGCGCGATCGGCGAGCTGCGCGAAAATTGCGGCCGTGCGCGGCGAGAAGAACAGTGCGAAATCGACGATCCGCGCGGCCAACGCCCGCACGGTTTCGCAGCTGAGCCGTGCCGCCGGGCGCGCCTCGTAGAGCACCGCGCGCGCGACCGCAAAACCATCCGCGCGCAACGCCCCGGCGAGATCGCCGGCAACGATGGTGCCCGCGACATGGAGGAGCCGGCCCTCGGTGGCGCGCAGCCGGTCGCGCGCCAGGGTGACCAGATCGGCAAGCGAGCCGTCGGCGCTCTCGACCCGGGCAAACCCTTCATCGCGCGCCCGCGCCGCACTGGCCTCGCCGATCGCGAAAAGCGGCACGGCACGCTCGTCGGTGAGTCTCGCAAGCGCGCGGACCCCGTTTGCGCTGGTGCAGAGAATGGCCTGAACCCCGGCGAGATCGGGGACCGGCTCGTTGCGGTAATGGATTTCGAGCAACGGCTCGGCGATCGCCGCGATGCCGCGCGCGGCAAGCGCTGCGGCCAGCCCGGCCGCCTCGGCGCGCGGCCGGGTTACCAAGGCGCGCAGGCTGTGGCGGTCCGGGTCGATCGATCGGCTGCTCCCGCAAGATGCGCCCATGGACCTTTCATCGCGCAAGATGGATCGGGTGACAAGTTTTTGCGCGCGCGCACCGGGGCGCGTAGCCGCCTCGGGCAATTTGCTCCATAATCCGGCATCGCGTGCGAGAGGAGAGCACTCATGCCGCTGACCCAGGAACTCGGCCGGTTTGCCGCCGGCCTCAGCTTCGAAGCGCTGCCGGCCGAGGCGGTCGAAATCGCGCGCACCGGGATTATCGACACGGTCGCGACGATGATCGCCGGGGCGCACGACCCGGCGCCGCAGCTGTTGCGCCGCGGGCTCGACCCGGCCCCCGGCCGCGCCAGCCTCTATTTCTCGGGCGAGACCGCAACCGCGCCGGAGGCGGCGTGGATCAACGGCACCGCCGGCCATGCCCTCGATTACGACGATGTCGGCTGCCGCGGGCATGTCTCGACCGTGCTCGTGCCGGCGATCCTTGCCGAAGCCGAGACGCTGGGATTGGGCGGCCGCGAGATGTTCGCCGCCTATGCCGCGGGCTATGAGACCTGGGCCGAGCTGGCGCGCCGCGACCCCGGGCACCATCACAAAAAGGGCTGGCACCCGACCGGGATCTTCGGAGCGATCGGCGCCGGCGCGGCCTGCGCCACGCTGCGTCGGCTCAGCCCCGAGCAGGCGACCATGGCGATCGCGCTCGCCGCCTCGCAGGCGGGCGGCATCATGGCCAATTTCGGCACGATGACAAAGCCGTTCCACGCCGGCCGGGCGGCCCATGCCGGCCTCGTCTCGGCGCGCCTCGCCGAAGCCGGCTTCACCGCCTCGCCCGATGCGCTCGAACATCCCCAGGGCTTTCTCTCAGCGGTGTCGCCCGAGGGCAAGGCCGACCGCGACGGCCCGACCCCGCGTCTCGGCGCGGAGTGGCAGATCGTCAAGCAGGGCCTCAGCATCAAGAAATACCCGGCCTGCTACTGCACCCACCGCGCGCTCGACGCGATGCTCGACCTGCTCGCCCGGCGCCCGCTAAAGCCGGCCGAGATCGCCCGCATCACCGTGTCGATCAGCGAGACCCACTCGCTGATCCTGCGCAACCACGCGCCGCAGACCGGGCTCGCCGCCAAATTCAGCATGGAGTTCGCGATGGCTGCGGCGGTCATTTCGCGGCGCGCCGGCCTTGGCGAATACACCGACGAATTCGTGCGCCGCCCCGAGGTGCAGGAGTTGATGCGCCGGGTCGGCGTCGTCACGAACGAGAACTACGACCCCGTGGTGCAGCCGGCGCCTCGGTCTGGGACCAGGTCACGATCGAACTCGCCAATGGCGAGCGCCTGGAAAGCGAGAAGGTGCGGCGCGCGCTTGGCCATGCCGAGCGCCCGCTCGGCGATGCCGAGCTGTTCGACAAGTTCCGCACCTGCCTCGATGCCGGTCACGCGCGGATCGCGCCCGAGCTGCTGTTCGACCGGCTGCGCAAGCTGGAGAGCCTATCCGCGCGCGAACTGACCGCGCTCGGGTGAGTTCTTGCCGATCGGTGAGCTCAGGCGTTACGCGGCCAGTCGTCGCGCCACAGAAAATCGGGGCCGAGCTGGTTGAGGCTCGGGCAGCCGATCTGGCCCATCACCAGGTCGATCTCGCCGCGGAAGATGTCGATCGCCTTCTTGACCCCGGGCAGCCCGCCGGCGACCGCGCCGTACAGCGTCGGCCGGCCGAAGAAGCAGAACTGCGCGCCGAGGCACAGCGCGATCAAGATGTCGGCGCCGCGCCTGACGCCGCTGTCGAGCATCACCGTCATCTTGTCGCCGACCGCGGCCTTCACTGCCGGCAGCACATCGAGCGAGGCCGGCGCCTGATCGAGCTGGCGCCCGCCATGGTTCGACACGATGACCCCGTCGCAACCGATCTCGGCGGCGCGCACCGCATCGGCCGGATTGAGGATGCCCTTGACGATCAGGGTGCGCGGAAAGAGGCGGCGATAGCGTTCGAGGTCGCGCCAGGTCTGCGCCGCGGCTGGGGTCTGAGTGCGGCCGAACTTGATGACCTCGGCCTTGCTCGCGCCGTTCCCCGCGTGCGGCACCCAATTGCCGAGGGTCGGCGCGCCGCCGTTCTTGACATAGTCGTAGACCCAGACCGGGTGGGTCAGCGCCTCGATGAGGATCGACGGCTTCAACTTCTGCACGGCCTCGAGGACGCCGCCGTTGCGGACATTGGCAAAGCCGTTGCGCATATTGCGCTCGCGCTTGGTGTGCACCGGCACATCGACCGTGAGCACCAAGGCGCCCAGCCCGTTGTCGCGGGCGCGGCCGACCAACGCGTCGGTGACGGCTGGGTCCTTCGCGGCATACATCTGAAACCAGGTATTGTCGGGAGCGACCCGCGCCGCTTCCTCCATCGAATGGTTGCTGCCGCCCGACATGATGTAGGGGATGTTGGCCTCGGCCGCGGCCTCGGCCAGCAGGAGTTCGCCGCCGCGCCGCTGATAGAGGCCGACGCCGCCGGTCGGCGAGATGCCGAACGGGCTCGCAAAGGTGCGGCCGAAAATCGTCTGCGACTGGTCGCGCTTGGAGACATCGACCAGATAGCGCGGCAAGAGATTGTGCTTGTGAAAGGCCGCCCTGTTGCGCTCCAGCCCGCGCTCGTCCTCGACGCCGCCCTCGATGTAGTCGAACATGATCTTCGGCAGCTTGCGCCTGGCCATCTGGTGCAGGTCTTCGATATTGACCGCTTTATCGATGTTCATCGGGGATGTGCTCGCTGAAATGCCGCCGAAGCCGGCAGCATGGCCTATCCCGCGTCGCCGCAGCAACCCTCAGGGCGTCGCAACCGCCATGCCGAGCGCGCGGGCGCCCGCGGCCGTGAGTCCCGGCTTCCACCGGGACAGCGGTTGGATCCGCCTCAACGGTTGCGCGGCCAGTCGTCGGTCCACAGGAAATCGGGGCCGAGCTCGCTGAGGCTCGGGCAGCCGATCTGGCCCATCACCAGGTCGATCTCGTTGACGAAGATGTCGATCGCCTTCTTGACCCCGGGCAATCCGCCAGCGGCGGCGCCGTAGAGCGTCGGGCGGCCGAAGAAGCAGAAATCGGCGCCGAGGCACAGCGCGATCAGGATGTCGGCGCCGCGCCTGACCCCGCTGTCGAGCAGCAGGGTCAGCTTGTCGCCGACCGCCGCGCGGATCGCCGGCAGCACGTCGAGCGAGCCCGGCGCCTGGTCGAGCTGGCGACCGCCGTGGTTGGAGACGAGGATGCCGTCGCAGCCGACATCGACCGCGCGCAACGCGTCCTTCGGGTCCATGATGCCTTTGACGACGAGGGCGCGCGGGAACAGCTTGCGGTAGGTCTCCAGGTCGCGCCAGGTCTGCGCGTTGAACGGCCGCACCGATGAGGTGAATTTGTAGACCTGCTCGGCGTTGGCGCCGGGCGGCGCATAGGGCTGCCAGTTCTCCAGCATCGGCGTGCCGCCGCCGCGCTTGAAATATTCGACGATCCAGCCGGGATGGCTCATCGCCTCGATCAGGATCGACGGCTTCAGGCTCAACGCCTGGAACAGCCCGCCGCGGATATTGGCAAAGCCGTTCCTGATGTTGCGCTCGCGCTTCGAGCCGACCGGCGTGTCGACGGTCAGCACCAAGGCGCCGCACCCGGCATCCGCCGCCCGCCGGATCAGGTCGGCGTTGATCGCCGGATCGCGCGCGGAATAGAGCTGATACCAGTGGTTTTGTCCGGCGATCCTGGCGCAGGTCTCGATCGAATCGTTGCTGGCGCCCGACATGATGTAGGGGATGTTGGCGTCGCGCGCCGCCTCGGCCAGCATCTGGTCGGCGTGCCAGCGGAACAGCCCGGCGCCGCCGGTCGGCGAGATCCCGAACGGGCTCGAAAATTTCTGGCCGAAGATCGTCCGCGTCTGGTCGCGCGTCGACACGTCGACGAGATAACGCGGCAGCAATTTGTGCTTGTGGAAGGCCGACGTGTTGGTTTCCAGCCCGCGCTCGTCCTCGAGGCCGCCCTCGATGAAGTCGAAGGCGATCTTCGGCAGCCGCCGCTTTGCCATCTGGTGCAGGTCTTCGATATTGACCGCTTGATCGATCCTCATCGCGCAGGGTTCTCGCTGAAAGGCGCCGCTCCCGGCGCCGGCATTGACGATATCGCCGCGGCCAGCCGGCTAGCCCGGCCGGCGCGCGGTGACGAGCAGGAACGTGCCGGGCAGGCGAACCTCGCCATTGGGCGCGGCATAGGCCGCAAACGCCGCCTCGGTTTCCTTGACGATCGCCTGGCGCGTCGCCGGATCGGTCTCCTTCTCGTCGAGCAGCCGTCCGGACGGCCCAAGCACGCCGGCGTGCTCGGCCTCGGCCGCCGCCGATTTGCCGAGGACATGAAAGGACCGCTTCTCGACCTTGATGTCGGCAAACCCGGCCTGGCTCAGGATGCCGCGCAGGTAATCGGGATCGCGGAAGGCCATCGGCCCCGGCGCGTTGGGCGGCGTCGGCGCCGGCGGCCCGACATGGGCGACCGCGATGTCATAGGGGATCTTCCAATGCACATTGTCGGCGATCGAGGACCACACGGCCATGCAGAGCCGCCCGCCGGGGCGCAGCGCCGCGGCGAGGTTGCGGAAGGCCGCCGCCGGGTCGGCGAAAAACATGACGCCGAACCGCGAGGTCAACAGCTCGAAGCTCGCCGGCGGCAGCGCGTAGGTCTGGGCATCGGCGAGCAGCGTCGTGATGTTGGCGATGCCGCGCTCGGCGATGCGCCGGCGCAACAGCCCCAGCATCGGCTCCGATATGTCGATGCCGGTGACATGGCCGCTTGGGCCCACCGCAGCGGCGAGCGGCAACGCCGTCGCGCCGGGGCCGCAGCCGACGTCGAGAACCCGCTCTCCCGGAGCCGCGCGGGCTTCGGCGAGGAGGAGTTGAGCGACCTCGATGTTGCGCGCTTCCTGGATTTCGGCGCGCCCGACCCAGCGCGGCCCGGCAACCTCGTTCCAATAGCGCCGCATCTCGGCGTTGGCGGTATCCGCGGCGGTGGCTTGCTCGGTCATCTTCGTCGCCTTTCTTCGCGATGTGCTTCGGCGGCTTGCCCCTCACCCGCCGCGGCTTCGCCGCGACTCCCTCTTCCCGCTTGCGGGGAGAGGGTTGGGGTGAGGGGCCGCAAGCGTCAGACGATGCCTTCCTGCTTCAGCGCGGCGATTTCCGGTGCGCTCATGCCGAGCCAGGAGCCGAGCACGTCGGCATTGTGCTGGCCCAACAGCGGCGACGGCTTGACCCGCGGCGGCGTGCCGTCGAAGCGCACCGGCCAGGCCGGCATCTTGACCTTGCCGGTGGTCGGATGCTCGATCGTCTGCATGATGCCGCGCTCGGCCAGCGAGGGCTCGTTCATCAGTTCCAGCGTATCGAACACCGCGCCGGCCGGGACGCCAGCGGCGCCGATGATCTTCATCGCCTCTTCCTTGGTGTGCTGGCGGGTCCAGGTGGCGATCAGCTCGTCGACCTCGGCGGCGCGCTCGCTGCGCGCCGACCCGCTGTCGTAGCGCGCGTCGCCGATCAGGTCCTCGCGGCCGATCGTCTTTAACAGGCGCCGCCAATGGTCGGCGTTGGCGCGGCTGCAGAACACATAGACGTAGTCGTTGGGCCCGCCCGGCTTGCACGGATAGAGCGCCGACGGCACCAGCCCGCCCGGGGTCGAGCGGCTGTAGCCGCTGCGCAGCTGCGCCTTGCCCGACTGCTGGGTGCGCGAGAACGGCACCCGCATGTAATGGATCATCGCGTCCTGCATCGCGACTTCGAGGCGGCGGCCCTGTCCGGTTTTCTGCCGCTTGTAGAGCGCGCCGAGGATGCTGATCGCCATCAGCATGCCGGTGCCGGTGTCGCCGAACGAAGGGCCAGGCTTGGTTGGCGCCTGGCCGGCCTCGCCGGTGACGCTGAACGTGCCGCCGGCGGCCTGCGCGATCATGTCGAAGGCGAGCGATTTCTCGTAGGGGCTGCCGGTGCCGAAGCCCTTGATCCGGCAATAGATGATGCCGGGGTTGATCTTCTTGACCTCGTCATAGCCGAGCCCCAGCCGCTCGATCGTGCCGGGCGCCATGTTCTCGACCGTCACATCGGCCTGTTTCAGCAGGGATTTGACGATCTCCAGGCCGCGCGGCGATTTGAGGTTCAACGTGATCGACTTCTTGTTGGCGTTGAACTGGTGGAAATACCAGGGGTCGGTGTCGGGCTTGCCCGGCTGGAGGCGACGGCCGGGATCGCCGGTCGTCGGGTTCTCGATCTTGACCACCTCGGCACCGAGCCAGGCCAAGGCCTCGGTGCAGGACGGCCCCGCCTCGAACTGCGTGAAATCCACCACCTTGACGCCTTCGAGACAGTCGAGCTCGACGCCGATTTCAGCCATCATTTCCTCCCAGAGCGTGATCTGCCGATACGGTGCCCCCGCCCGGCACCCGAGCGCAAGCCGTAAGTGGCAGCGCGAGACAGGCTCCAGTCAGAGTAGGGCGGATAAGCGCAGCGTAATCCGTCAGCGTACGCCGCCCCGTTCGCCAGGGCCGAGGTGTGGCGGATTGTGCTTTCGCTTATCCGCCCTACGTGCCGCTCATCCGGGCGAGGCGGCGCTCGACGAGGCGCACGAATAGCGCGGCGCCATAGGGCAGGGCCGCGTCGTTGAAATCATAGCCGGGGTTGTGTACTTCGCAGCCGCCCTCGCCGTCGCCATTGCCGATCTGGATATAGGCGCCGGGAACCCGCTCGAGCATGTAGGAGAAATCCTCCGAGGCCATGACGAGGCCGGAGTGGCGGTTGACATTGTCCTCGCCGACCAGTTCGGCGGCGGTGTCCGCGATAAAGCGGGTTTCGTCGGAATCGTTGACGAGCGGCGGGAAGAGCGCGCGGAAATCGAGGCTGGCGGTGGCGCCGAACCCCTGGGCGACGCCCTCGGCGATCCGCCGCATCCGGTCTTCGACGAGGCTCATCATCGCCTTGCTGAAGCAGCGCACGGTGCCGCGCAACACGGCGCGCTCGGGTATGACGTTATAGGCGTCGCCGGCATGGATCTGAGTGACGCTGACGACGACAGTATCGACCGCCCGGACGTTGCGCGCGACGATCGATTGCAAGGCCGTGGTGATATGGCTCCCGACCAGCACCGGATCGACCCCCGCCTCGGGCCGCGCGGCATGGGCGCCGTTTCCGGTGATCGCGATGTCGAAAAACGCTCCGCCCGCCATCATCGCCCCCGGGCGGATCTGGAACTTGCCGATCGCCAGCCCCGGCCGGTTGTGCATGCCGAAGATCGCGTCGCAGGGAAACGCGTCGAAGAGCCCGTCATTGACCATCGCCGCGCCGCCGCCGAGCCCCTCTTCGGCCGGCTGGAAGATGAAATGCACGGTGCCGTCGAAATTGCGGGTCTGCGCGAGCTGGCGCGCCGCGCCCAACAGCATCGTCGTGTGGCCGTCATGGCCGCAGGCGTGCATCCGGCCGTCGTGCGTTGAGCGATGGGCGAAGCTGTTGGCCTCGTGGATCGGCAGGCAGTCCATATCGGCTCTGAGCCCGATCGCGCGCGGCGAGTTGCCGACCCGCAGCCGGCCCACGACCCCGGTCTTGCCGATCCCGCGATGGACCTCGATGCCGAACCCGGCGAGCCTCTCGGCGACCAGATCGGAGGTGCGCCGCTCCTCGAACCCGAGTTCGGGATGGGCGTGAATATCGCGGCGCCACCCGGTCAGCTCGTCGTGGAAGGCGCGGATTTCCTCTATCACAGGCATTGTCGTCGACCCCTCTGGCGCAACCGGCCGGTTATAGAACGAGTGACGGCGCGGCGCGATAGCCGCAGCTGAAGCGGCCGACAAAGGCTCGGGCGTCCTCCGCGCTCGCGAAATAGAACGCGACCGCATCGTTGACGATCCCGGCGGTTCCGGCCGGCACCCGTTCCCATCCCGCCGGGCCGCAATTCTGCTCGAGCCAGGCCTGCATGATCGCGAGCTGCGCGCCGAACCCGGCCGCCGGCACCGCGATCAGCACCCGCCACCGCCAGGGCCGCGCGTCCAGATGCTCGCCTTGTTGTATTGCGAGGGTCATCACCTGAGTTCCTGATTTGTTCGCGGCGCAATGTACAGGAATTTCCTCAGCTCTGTCGAGAGCCGGGTCAGCCCTCTGCCGCGATGCTGCGCAACGCCGGCCGCAGGGCCCAGCTCAGCGGCAGGGTGATCAGCGCGACGGAAGCGATCAGCACCATCATGACCGGAATATCGGCAAGATCGCTGAAGAAGCCGTAAACGACCGGCGACAACGCACCGGCGCCGACCGCGCCGGTGTAGAAGATGCTGAAGGCGCGCTGCCGCCGCGCCGGCGCGACGAGCTCGGGAACGGTGCCGTAGAGCACCGACGAAGTGCCGTTGAGCGCGACCCCGATCAGCGGCAGCACAATGAGACCCGCGAACAACGGCAGCGGCAGGAGGGCGAGGATGCCCGCGGCGGTCAAGCCCTCGGTCAGGAAACACCGCCGGGACGACGCCGAGCCGTGCGCCGAGCCAGCCGCACACCAGCTTGCCGGCGGCGCCGCCGGTGAAAACGAGGGTCAGCGCGATGCCGATCATCGGCAGATCGGCGCCCTTCATCTTCAACAGAAACGGCAGGAACGTCAGAAAACCCATCCGCGTCGCGCTGTCGATCATCGCGATCGCGAGCAGGAGCGGAAAGCCGCGCCCGCTTGGCGCCGCGGCATCGGCTTCGAGCGGCTCGCCGGCGTCCGGCCTGTTGCTCGATCGGCCCGGCACCCCGCGCACCGAGAGGATCGCGGCAGCGGCGGCCAAGCCGACAAGGCCGATGATCGTTGTCGTCGATCGCCACGGCAATAGTATCAGCAGCCCCGCGGTCGCCGCCGGGAACGCCATCTTGCCGAGATCGCCCGAGAAATTGTAGCCGGCGAGCGCGCTGCGCGAGCGTCGGCCCGGGAAGGCCTGCGCCACCAGATTGGCGGCGATCGGGTGTTGCGCGCTCGACCCGGCGCCGCCGACGATCAGCGCCACGACCAACAGCGCAAAGCCGGTGCTCGCCCCGGCGATCAGATACCCGACGCCCGCCAGCGCGGTACCGATGCCGAGCACGAGCGGCCCGCCGATCCGCTCGGCGAGCGCGCCGGCCGGCACCTGAAAGCCCGCCATCGCGCCGGTGTAGAGCGCGCGCAGCAGCCCGATTTCGGCATAGCCGAGGCCGAATTCCGCCTGCCACAGCGGCAGCAGCACATAGAGCAGGTCGGTATAGCCGTCATGCAGCACATGCGCGCCGCAGGCGACGGCCATCGTTCGCCGCTCGGGCGCCGCGATCCGCTCCAGACTGGCCGTGATCAGAGACATCGCTTTTCGCCACGCCCGACTGACATAAAACCGTCACCAGACTGTCATCGACCGCGATGCGAAACAATGTGAATGCGCCGCCTGCCCGGCATATTCTCGGTTCGGCGTCAGCACAGGAGGCAGCGATGGCCGATTATGATCTCGTCATCCGCAACGGCACGGTGGCGACCGCTGCCGATACGACTGAGTGCGATGTCGCGATCAAGGACGGCACCGTCGCCGCGCTGGGCCGCGACCTCGCGGACGGGGCGCGCGAGATCGACGCCTCCGGGCGGCTCGTCCTGCCCGGCGCGATCGACAGCCACTGCCATATCGAGCAGCGCTCCTCGGCCGGGGTCATCTGCGCCGACGATTTCTACAGCGCCACGGTTTCGGCGGCGTTCGGCGGCACCACGACGGTGATCCCGTTCGCCGCCCAGCATCGCGGCCAGTCGCTGCGCCAGGTCGTCGCGGAGTACCACGCAGCCGCTGGCCCGAAGGCGGTCATCGACTATGCCTTCCACCTGATCATCTCCGATCCCTCGGAGCAGGTGCTCGGGCAGGAATTGCCGGCCCTGATCCGCGACGGCTACACCTCGTTCAAGGTCTACATGACCTACGATCTATTGCGCCTCAACGACCGCCAGATGCTCGACATTCTGGCCCTGGCGCGGCACGAGGGCGCGATGGTCATGGTGCATGCCGAAAACCACGACATGATTTCGTGGCTGGCGGATCGGCTGCTCGCCAAGGGGCTGTCGCAACCGCGCTACCACGCGGTGTCGCACGCGCGGATCGCCGAGGGCGAGGCGACCAATCGCGCGGTCGCGCTCGCCGAGCTGCTCGACGTGCCGCTGTTGATCGTCCATGTCTCGGCCGCCGAGGCGATCGATGTCATCCGCGACGCCCAGACCAAGGGCCTCAGGATCTATGGCGAGACCTGCCCGCAATATCTGTTCCTGACCGCCGACGACATCGGCATGGACCTCGAAGGCACGAAATTCTGCTGCAGCCCGCCGCCGCGCGATGAGGCGGCCCAGGAAGCGGTGTGGCGCGGCCTCCAGAACGGCACCTTCCAGGTATTTTCCTCCGACCACGCGCCGTACCGCTACGACGAAACCGGCAAATTGCCCAAAGGCGACAAGACCACCTTCAAGGACACCGCCAACGGCGTCCCCGGCATCGAATTGCGCGTGCCGCTTATTGTTTTCCGAGGGCGTCGGCAAGGGCCGCATCGACCTCAACCGCTTTGTCGCGCTGACCGCGACCAACCACGCCAGGATTTACGGGCTCTACCCGAAAAAGGGCACGATCGCGGTCGGCAGCGACGCCGACATCGCGATCTGGGACCCCGAGCGCCGGGTGACGGTCACCGCCGCCCAGATCCACGACAATGTCGGCTACACCCCCTATGAGGGGATGCGGCTCAAGGGCTGGCCGGTGACGGTGTTGTCGCGCGGCCGCATCGTGGTCGATGACGGCAAGCTCCAGGCCGCGCGCGGCAGCGGCAACTTCCTCCCCTGCGCCCTCTCCGACGCCGCCCGCCCGCTCGGCCGCGCCACCCCGGAACTCGCCTTCGCCGCCGCGCGGAGCGGCGCGCCGCTCCTGTAGGAAGAGTCGAGCGGAGGGACGCCCATCGAGTTTGGCGACCACGCGACTTGGGAAGCTAATGCGTTTTACAGCGTTCCACCGATCCTGCGCGGTAACCAGGAGATTGTAGTGTATGAATTTCAGGTTGGTCAGGTCACCGTAAATATCTTGAATTTCCGGTGGCTCGCGGCTTTCTGTATGTTGGCAAACACATGGGCCGTACCTACAGCGCGTGCGGACCAGCTATTTAGTTTCGTGCAGATCACATGCACCCCAGAACTCAGTTTTTTGGCATTCGCCGTTTTACAATTATGAACCTCCCTTCCAAGGGGCCTTATCTCACGAAGGGTTTGTCTCCTGGCCCAAAGGCGATCGCAGCCTTGGAACAAACGTATAATATCTTCGATAGCGAGGGGCTTAAGGCGCACCCTTTCAATTGCATTATTCCAAACATACCACCCATCGCCGGTTGGGAGCCGTCCGGGCGACCCGGCTTTGTCGTCAAGGTCACCGGGCGCCTCGACGAGAACAGCCTGCAATCGAGCTATCGGATGATAACAGATGAAGTTGACATACTTGTCGATGGTCGATCCATTGGTGTGATGGGCTTGAACCCCTACGGTATTACGCTAGGGCCTGACACCATCGAGATTGCCCCCGATGGGGTCGGACTAGTTGCCGGAGTCTGTGCAGTTGCCGACTTCCGGAATTAATGATGTCGTAAATAAAACGCTTATCTGCAAAGATGTAAAATTAGTACCGTAGGATGGGTTGAGCGCAGCGATACCCATCACAAAAGCCAGCCGCGGGAGATGGGTTTCGCTAAAGCTCAACCCATCCTACGAGCTACCGGAACCCGCTGTCCTCAGGAGGATCATACGGCTCGACGTAATAAGAAAATCGGTCCGGCTCCGCTCTAAACCCCAGAACTTTCGCGACCTGTCGCGTCTGCCCCTCGTGCAACTCATATTCGCCGAGCCCGTCGTCTTGCGGCTTGAACCCGGCGATCTTCTTTACCCTCGCCAGAACGCTCGGTGGGACAATCAGGCTCCCCTTCATGTGCTCGGTCGTTCTGTCGTAGGTAACGACGCGGTAGATCATCTTTAGGGCTCCACGGAGCGCGTCGGGTCGGGCGGGCTCACCTGCCTGCCGCTCTTCTAACAGTGTCATTGCGAGGCGCGAAGCGCCGCGGCAATCTCGTGCCGCAGAAGGCTCCGTGGGCGCGAGATTGCTTCGCTGCGCTCGCAATGACAGCAATGGGAGGACCCGCATGACCCGTAACCTTCGCGCCGCAATCGCGCAGCTCGGCCCCATTCATCTCGCCGACAGCCGCGGAGACGGTCGTCAAGCGGCTCGTCGCTCTGCTGCGCGAGGCGCATGGCAACGGCGCCAAGTTTGTCGTCTTTCCCGAGCTGGCGCTGACGACGTTCTTCCCGCGCTGGTGGATGGAGGACCAGGGCGAGATCGACCGCTATTTCGAGCGCGAGATGCCGAGCCCGGAAACCCGGCCATTGTTCGATCTCGCCAAGGAACTCGGCATCGGCTTTTATCTCGGCTATGCCGAGCTGACCGAGGAAGAGGGCCAGCCGCGCCATTACAACACGTCGATCCTCGTCGATCCCGCCGGCCATATTGTCGGGCGCTACCGCAAGATCCACCTGCCCGGCCACTCCGAGCACCTGCCGAACGCGCCGTTCCAGCACCTCGAAAAGCGCTATTTCGATGTCGGCAACGAGGGCTTCCGGGTCTGGCGCATGCAGGATGCGGTCGTCGGCATGTGCATCTGCAACGACCGGCGCTGGCCCGAGACCTATCGGGTCATGGGGCTGCAAGGGGTCGAGATCGTCGCGCTCGGCTACAACACGCCGATCCAGAACATCCACACCCGCGAGCCCGAGCATCTGCGGATGTTCCACCACCTCCTGTCATTGCAGGCCGGCGCCTACCAGAACGCGGCCTGGGTCTTGGCCGCCGCCAAATGCGGCGCCGAAGACGGGTTCGGCATGATCGGCGGCTCGGCGATCGTCGCCCCGACCGGCGAGATCGCCGCGCAGGCGCTGACCGAAGACGACGAGCTGATCGCCGCGACGCTCGATCTCGACCTCGGCGACTATCTGCGCCGCACCGTGTTCAATTTCGAAAAGCACCGCCGCATCGAGCATTACGGCCTCATCACCAGCCGCACCGGCGCCAAAACCGAGGTGTAGTAACATTGTCGTCCCGGCGGAAGCGCACGGGCGCTAACTTTAGAGCGGTTTCCGATCCAAGTTACACCGCGCTCACCCCCTCCAAACCCTCCCCCTTGAAGGGGGAGGACCTCTATCGGCACTCCTGTCGGTACTCCCGCCCCCTCGATGGGGGCGGGTCGGGGTGGGGGTGATGCGTGCCGAGTGCGTCGACCCGGTCGAAACCCGCTCTAACGGCGCTCAGTTGTCATTCCGGGATGCCGCGAAACGGCAGGTCGCAATCCATATTCCAGAGGCCGTGTTCATGGATTCCGGGCTCGCCGCTGCGCGGCGCCCCGGAATGACGGGGTGGGGCTCGTCGCTAAGCGGAGCCTCTATTTCCGCCCGTAATGGTCCTCGAAGCGGACGATGTCGTCTTCGCCGAGATAGCTGCCGGATTGCACCTCGATCACGTGCAGCGGGATCTTGCCCGGGTTTTCCAGGCGATGCGCGGTGCCGAGCGGGATGTAGGTCGACTGGTCCTCGGTCAGCACCATCTCCTCGTTGCCGCGCACGATCTTGGCGGTGCCCTGGACGACGACCCAGTGCTCGGCGCGGTGGTGGTGCATCTGCAATGACAGCTTGGCGCCCGGCCTGCACCATGATGTGCTTGACCTGCACCCGGTGGCCGTTGTGCAGGGCGCGATAGGTGCCCCACGGCCGGTGCACGGTGGGGAGCGCCTCGGCCTCGTCGCGGCGCTCCGCCAGCGAGGCGGGCGACCAGGGTCTTGCACCTCCTGGGTGCGGTTGCGCGGCGCCACCATGACCGCGTCGTCGGTCGCGACGACGACGAGGTCCTCGACCCCGATCGCCGCGACCAGCCCCTTTTCCGAGCGCAGATAGCAGTTGCTTGTCGCCTCGGCGACGACATTGCCGCAGAGCGCGTTGCCGCGCTCGTCCCGCGCGGCCATCTCCCACAGCGCATCCCACGAGCCGAGATCGCTCCACCCCATGCCGACCGGCACCACCGCGGCGTGGGTGGTGTGCTCCATCACGGCATAATCGATCGAATTGCTCGGGCAGTGCGGCGAACGCCGCCTTGTCGAGGCGGATGAAATCGGTCTCCGAACGCGCCGCGGCCAGCGCCGCCTTGCAGGCGGCCAGCATCTCCGGCTGCAAACGCTCGATCTCGGCGAGATAGAGCGCCACCGGAAACAGAAAGATGCCGCTGTTCCAGAAATAGTCGCCCGAGGCGACGTAACGCTCGGCGGTCGCGGGATCCGGTTTTTCGACAAAGCCGGTGACCGCGAACGCGCCCTCGACGCCCGCGACCGGAGCCCCCTTGGAGATATAGCCGTAGCCGGTCTCGGCGCGCTCTGGCGTGATGCCGAAGGTGACCAGATGCCCGGCGCGCGCGGCCGCCGCGGCGCGCTCGGTGGCGCTGCGGAAGGCGTCGAGCTCGCCGATCACGTGATCGGACGGCATCACCAGCATCAGCGCGTCGGGCTCGCTCGCGGCGAGCCGCAACGCGGCGACGCAGGCCGCCGGCGCGGTGTTGCGACCGACCGGTTCGAGCACCAGCGCATCGGCCGCGGCGCCGATCTCGCGCAACTGCTCGGCGATGATAAAGCGGTGCTCCTCATTGGCGATGATCAGCGGCGGCGCAAACCCGGCGTCGCCCCCGCCATCGCTCACCGCGCGCAGCACGGTCTGCTGCAACAGGCTGCGCTCGCCAATGAGCGCCAGCAGCTGCTTCGGGTAGAGCGAGCGCGACATCGGCCACAGCCGCGTCCCCGAGCCTCCCGACAAGATCACCGGATGAATCATGCCGTCCTTCCCACTGTCATCCCCGACTTTCCCCACGGAACAAGTCCGTGGGCTGAAGGCGCACCGGATGACGGTCGAGCATGATAACCCAAGATTGCAAATTGGTTTAAATGCCTTGCTTCGGCGTGCTCAGCTGTTGCCGCGCGCCTCGCGCCACAGCCCGAGCTTTTCCTGCACGACCCGGTCGGAGAAGCTGAACAACACCGCCTCGCCGTGTGCGTGGTGCGTGTGCGTCATCCAGCTCGGGACGACGAAGATGTCGTGCGGCTCCCAGCGCATGACCGTGTCGCCCACACGCGTCTCGCCCTCGCCCTCGACCGCGACGAACACGGTCCCGTCGGTCGAGCGATAGGGCTGGCTGGCAAAACCCCTCGGCAACAGCTGGACGAAGGTGGCGATCGTCGGCATCGCGAACTCGCCGCTCGCCGGGTTGACGTAGCGCAGCTTGTGCCCGTGATAGGGGTCGGGAGCGCCGTTGCGGGAGAGCGCGTCGAGCGCCTCGCGGGTGCGCGCATAGGGATAGTTGAAGACCGGCGAGGTCTTGACCGCCGGCTTCCAGTCGACCGGCAAAAGGTTGTGGCCGAAGCGGGCGAAGCTGTCGCCCTCTGGGCGGCTGACCGGCTGCATATCGTCCGGATAGCCCTCGGCAAAACTCGCGCCCAGCAGCTTGACGATCTGGATGTCGAGGCCGTCGAGCCAGACCATCGGCTCGTCGGTCTCGTTGCCGTGGTCGTGCCAGGTCCAGGACGGGGTGATCACGAAATCGCCGGGCTGCATCGCGGTGCGCTCGCCATCGACCGCGGTGTAGGCGCCGTGTCCCTCGATGATGAAGCGCAACGCCGATTGGCTGTGGCGATGCGCCGGCGCGATCTCGCCGGGCATGATCAATTGCAGCCCGGCGAACAGGGAGCCGGTGACCCCGGCTTCGCCGTTCGAGCCCCGGGTTCATCAGCATCAACACGCGGCGCGTCGCCTCCATCGCGGTGATCAGCCCGCCCGACTCCATCAGATGCGGGCGCACTTCGCGGTAATGCCAGATCGCCGGCAGGCAGGAAGGCGCCGGCTCGGCTGTCACCATCCGGTGCAGGTTTTCCCACAGCGGCGCCAGATTAGACGGCGCGATCCTGTCGTAAAACGCCTGCCGCTCCGGGGTGCGCGGGCTGTTTCGGTCGCCATGGCGGGTCCTCCTACTCGGCCGCCTCGCGGGGCCGCTCGCCGAGCGCGAAGCCGATCTTCGCGAGATCGCCGAGCAGCGCCGTCGACTGCGCCTCGCTGAGCGCCACCATCGGCGGGCGCACCGCCGCCCAGTCCGGGTCGTGGTGGAAATGCGCGACGATGCGCTTCAGCGCCGGGACCATCGGATAGGCCTGGATCGTCTTGCGGACAGTGGTGATCTCGGCCTGCAATTGATCGGCCTGCGGCGTCCGCCAGTTCTCGTAGACCTTGCGGATGCCCGGCACGTTGACATTGCCGGTCGCGGTGATGCAGCCGACCGCGCCGTTGCGCAACCCGTCGAGCAGAAACACCTCGGAGCCGGGGAAGACGGCAAATCCGGGAAAGCGCTCGAGCAATGCCGCGGTGTTGTTCCAGTCGCCCGAGCTGTCCTTGAGGCCGACGACGGTGTCGGGATAGGCCCTGATCAGCCGGCCGACGAGGTCGAGCGAGAGGCCGAGCACCGTCTGCGGCGGGATGTGATAGAGGAAGATCCGCAGCGCCGTCGAGCCGACCCGGTCGATGACGCCGGCGAAAAAGGCGAACAACCCGTCGTCATCCATGCCCTTGTAATAGAACGGCGGCAGCAGCAGGACGCCGCCGACGCCATGCCCGACCGCGTGGCGGATCAGCATCGCCGCCTCGGTCATCGAGCAGGCGCCGGCGCCCGGCATCAGCTTTGCCGCGCGGGATGCCGGCGGCGACCAGCCGGTCGAGCAATTCCATGCGCTCGCCGGCCGACATCGAATTGGCTTCGCTGGTCGTGCCGAAGATCGCCAGCCCGTCGGCGCCCTGGTCCAGGAGCCAGCGGCAGAACGCGACAAACCGGCCGGCATCGGGCTCGCCCGCGCGGGTGCCAGTGGAGATGAACGGGGTCAGGACCGGGACCAGCACCCCGGCGAAAGGCTGCGAGGCCATCGACAAGCTCCCTGCTGCAACCGGCTCGGCACCGATCGCACCAATAAGCGCCGTCCGCCCCAACGCGTCAATATCATCGGGATTTTGGCGCCGTCAGGGTGAGCAGCCGGCAATGCCGGCGAAGCGAGGATGCGTCGACCCGAAGGTTAGAGCCATGATGTTTGCCGGTGTCCTCTCGCATGACGGCGAGGACCTCGCCAACCAGCTCCGGAGCCCGCCACGATGGCGGCCAAGTTCGGGTTGATGACGATGATCCCGTCCGGCATCGGCTCCTCGGCGGCCTCGGGCTCGCGCATGGCGGTTTTATAAATCATTGCGCCAGCGCGGGCGAAACTCCTTCGCCCGGCTCAGCCGCTGATACCGACTTGATTTGTCGCGAAGGTCGTTTAGCGTGAGTCCCGGGCGTAACCGCTGGGGCGCCGCGCATCGATCATGAAACCCGTCGCGTTCCGATATTTTGCGCCCGCAACGATCGACGGCGCGCTCGATCTCATTGCCGAGCACGGCGATGACGGGAAGATCCTTGCCGGCGGGCAAAGCCTTGTGCCGGCGATGAATTTTCGCCTGGCGCGGCCGTCGAGCCTGATCGACATCAACCGCATCGCCACCCTCGATTATGTGCGTGAGGAGGGCGGCGCGCTGTGCATCGGCGCCCTCGCCCGACATGCGCGGTTCGAAGCCCCGGTCGCCGGCGGTGCGCTCGCGGCGTTCCTGCCGCGGGTCGCCCGCCACATCGCGCATCTGCCGATCCGCACCCGCGGCACCTTCGGCGGCAGTCTCGCGCATGCCGATCCCGCCTCCGAATGGTGCCTCGTCGCGGCGACGCTCGACGCCGAACTCGTCATCGCCAGCCGCCGCGGCCCTCGCAGCCTGCGGCCGAGTGAGTATTTCACCGGGGCGCTGACCACGGCGCTCGAACCCGACGAGTTGCTGACCGAGATCCGTCTGCCGTTGCTCGATGCGGGCTGGCGGACCGGCTTTGCCGAGTTCAGCCGGCGGGCGGGCGATTATGCGCTGGCGATGTCGGCCGCGTTCCTGCGGGTCGAAGACGGCCGCATCGTCGAGGCGCGGATCGGGGTCGGCGGCGCCGCCGACCGGCCTTCGCGCATCGCCGCGGCCGAGCAAATCCTGATCGGCAGCGATGGCAGCCGCGATGCCGCACGCGCCGCGGCGAATGCGGCGGCACAGGCGATCGAGCATCCGCTCGAAGACGTTCAGGCCGGTGCCGAATACCGCCGCGACCTGGTGCGGGCGATGGTCGAGCGCGCCGTTGCGCAGGCTCGCGGGTGATGGACTGGGTCGGGCGGCCGCTGCCGCGCTACGAGGACCCGGTGCTGCTGCAAGGGCGCGGCCGCTATACCGCCGACCTCGCCGATGGCGCGCGCGCCATGCGCTTTGTGCGCAGCCCGGTGGCACGCGGCCGCATCCTCGCCGTCACGGCACCGCCCGGCGCGACGGTCATCACCGCGGCCGATCTGGACGGCGTCAAACCGATCCTGCGCGCGCCTCGATCGTCCCGACTACGTCGCGGTCGCGCAACCGATCCTCGCCCGCGAGCGCGTGACCTATGTCGGCGAACCGATCGCCGCGGTGATCGCCGACAGCGCCGCCGAAGCCGAAGACCTCGCCGAACAGGTCGAGGTCGAGATCGACCGCGAGACGCCGGTCGTCACGCTCGACCAGGCCCTCGCGCCCGGTGCCCCGCTGGTCCATGACGCAGCCGCGCATAACACGCTGATCGACGCGCGTTTCGAGACGGCCGGGGTCGCTGCTGCCTTCGCGGCGGCGCACGCGGTCGTCGAATTCGTCTTTACCTCGCGGCGCCAGGCGGCGATGCCGTTGGAGGCGCGCGGCGCCGTCGCCGCCCTCGATCCGGCGACCGGCCGGATAACCCTTACCGTGTCGGCGCAGATGCCGCATCTGCTGCGCACCGCCATCGCCGACGCCTTGGGCATGCCCGAAAGCGAGCTGCGCGTCATCGCGCCGGAGGTCGGCGGCGGCTTCGGCCAGAAGATGGCGCTGGCCCCGGAGCAGATCGTCGCGGTCTGGGCGGCGCGGCATTTCGGCTGCGGCGTCGCGTGGATCGAGGACCGGCTCGAAAACCTGACCGCCTCGGCGCATTCGCGCGACCAGCGCCTTCATCTGCGCGGCGCCTTCGACGCGGACGGCAGATTGCTGGCGCTCGACGCCGATGTTCTGTGCAATGTCGGCGCGTATTCGACCTTCCCGGCCACCTGCGGGGTCGAACCGCTGATGGCGCTGGCCGATCTGCCCGGGCCCTATCGCGTGCCCGAATACCGCGCCCGCGCCAGAGCGATCACCACCAACACCTGCCCGATGGCGCCCTATCGCGGCGTGTCGCGGCCGGTCATCACCGCGGCGATCGAGCGTCTGATGGATGACGCGGCCGCTCGGCTCGGGCTCGACGCGCTGGAAATCCGCCGCCGCAACCTGATCGCCGAATTTCCCCATACCTCGGTCACCGGCATCGTCCAGGATGGCGGCAGCTACCGCGAGGCGATGGAGAAAGCGGCCGGGCGCGTCGACATCGCGGCGTTCCGCGCGCGGCAGCGAGACGCGCGGGCAGCGGGACGCTACCTCGGCCTCGGCGTATCGGTGTTTTGCGAGCGCACCGGCCCCGGCAGCCCCGCCTTTGCGGCGCGCCGCATGGCGCTCCTGCCGGGCTTCGAGCGGGTCGAGCTGGCGATGGACCCGTCCGGCTTTCTCGAGGCCCGGATCGGCAGCTCGCCGCACGGCCAGGGCTTGAAGACGAGCCTCGCGCAGCTGATCGCCGACGAAACCGGCGTCGCGCCCAGCCAGATCCGCGTGATCGCCGGCGATACCGACCGCACGCCCTATGGCTGGGGCACCTTCGCCAGCCGCTCGCTGGTGATCGCCGGCGGCGCCTGCAAGCTCGCCGGCATCAAACTGCGCGACCGCCTCAAGGAGGTCGCAGCCCAGCTGCTCGAAGCCGGCCCCTCCGACATCGAATTGGGCGACGGCCGCGCCGTCGTTCGCGGCACCGATCTCGGCGTCGGGATCGGCGAGATGGCGCGCACCGCCTATTTTCAGAGCCACCGCTTTCCGGCGATCGCCGAGACCGGGCTGTCGGCGGTGGCGACCTACGACCCGTACGGTCCCTTCTCCAATGCCTGCCACATCGCGATCGTCGCGGTCGACATTGCGACCGGGCAGGTCGCGATCGAGCGCTTCGTCGATCGTCGAGGATGCCGGCCGCCTGATCAACCCGATGATCGTCGAGGGCCAGATCCACGGCGGCGTCGCCCAGGGCATCGCCAATGCGCTCTACGAGGCGGTCGTCTACGATGACGGCGGCAACCTCCTGACCGGCTCGCTCGCCGATTATCTCGTGCCGACGATGGCGGAGATCCCCGAGCTTGAGATC
Source organism: uncultured Alphaproteobacteria bacterium (assembly GCA_963842175.1). GTDB lineage: Bacteria > Pseudomonadota > Alphaproteobacteria > ATCC43930 > CGMCC-115725 > DATARH01. The sequence goes on along the minus strand of CAWJFM010000023.1, from coordinate 975,436 downwards.
CACCACCTCGAGACGATCACCGATGCCAGCATCACCGGCGCCAAGGGCGTCGGCGAGGGCGGCACGATCGGCGCGCCGGCGGCGGTGCTGAACGCGGTTTCCGACGCGCTGGCGCCGTTTGGCATCGGCATCTACGAAATGCCGATCACGCCGCAACGCATCATGCAGCTCTTGCGCGATTGCCGGAGCCCGCCGCAATGACCGACAAAATGGACGTCAGCTTTACCGTCAACGGCGAAGCCCGGACCGTGCACGTCGAACCGCGGCGCACGCTCGCCGATGCGCTGCGCGAGGATTGCGGCCTGACCGGCACGCATCTCGGCTGCGAGCACGGGGTATGCGGCGCCTGCACGGTGCTGGTCGACGACCAGCCGGTGCGCTCCTGCCTGATGTTCGCGGTGCAGGCGGCGGGCGCCCGGGTGCGCACCGTCGAGGGGCTGGCGCAGGGCGACAAGCTGCACCCGCTGCAGCAGGCGTTCTGGGACCATCACGGGCTGCAATGCGGCTTCTGCACGCCCGGCTTTCTGATGCTGGCCGTCGCCATCCTCGAACGCGATCCGAACATCGGCGAAGCCGAGCTGCGCGAGGCGCTGTCGGCGAATTTGTGCCGCTGCACCGGCTACCAGAACATCATCAAATCGGTGCTGGCCGCCGCCGCCGAAATGCGCAAATGAGCCTGATCGGCCGGTCGGTCAGGCGTCTCGAAGACCGGCCGCTCTTGACCGGCGCCGGCCGGTTCGCGGCCGATGTGACGCGTACCGGACGTGCTCTACATGCGGGTGGTGCGCTCGCCGGTCGCGCATGGCCGGCTGACCGGCATCCGCACCGACGCGGCGCGCGCCCATCCCGGCGCGGTCGCCGTGTGGACCGCGCGACGATGTCGCCGATATCCCGCCGATCGGCTTTCGCATGACGCCGGTGCCGGGGCTGGAGGCCTATCGCCAGCCGGTGCTGGCGCGCGGCCAGGTGCGCTATGTCGGCGAGCCGATCGCTGTGGTGTTTGCCGCCGATCCCTACGCGGCAGAAGACATCGCCGATCTCGTGGCGCCGCAGATCGAGCCGCTGGCGCCGTGCCTCGACCCGGTGGCGCCGCCGAGCGTATTCGCGCTGGGCCTCGACACCGAAGCGGCAGTCATCACCAAGAGCTATGGCGACCTCGACGCCGCCTTCGCCAACGCGCATGCGGTCGTGGCGCTCGAACTGATCGTCGGCCGGCATAGCGGCGTGCCGCTCGAAACCCGCGGGGCGATCGCCGTGCCGGAAAGCGGCGACCGGCATCCTGCGGCTCTACGGCGCCGCCAAGGTGCCGCATTACAACCGGCAGGCGCTCGCTGCGATGCTCGGGCTGCCGCTCGACGGCATCCATCTGCACGAAGGGCATGTCGGCGGCGGGTTCGGCATCCGCGGCGAGCTTTATCCCGAGGACGTCTTGACCTGCGCGGCGGCGTTGCGGCTCGGCCGCCCCATCAAATGGATCGAAGACCGCTACGAGCATCTGGTGGCGGCGAACCAGTCGCGCGGGTCGGTTCACCGCGTTCGCGCCGCGGTCGACGAGCGCGGCTTTATTCTCGGTCTCGATGACGAGTTCTGGTTCGACCAGGGCGGCTACATCCGCACCCACGGGGTCACCGTCACCGATCTCACGATCGCGATGCTGCCCGGCCCCTACGTCATCCCCGCGTATCGTTCGGTCGGTCATGTCCGCCTGACCAACAAGACGCCGTGCGGCACCTATCGCGCGCCCGGCCGCTTCGAGGCGAGCTTTGTGCGCGAGCGGCTCGTCGATGCGATCGCCGACCGGCTCGGGCTCGACCCGCTCGCGGTGCGGCGCAGCAATTTCATCGCCGAAGGCGGCGATGCCGTTCCGCCGCGGCTTTGCGACCCTCGGCACCGATGTCGTCTACGACACCGGCGATTATGCGGGCCTCCTCGACAAATTCCTGGACCGGGTGGGGTGGGAGGGACTGCGCGCCGATACCGCGCGCCGCCGGCAGGCCGGCGAGCTGGTCGGTTTGGGCCTCGGCTTCTTCGTCGAGAAGAGCGGGCTCGGGCCGTGGGACGATGTTTGCGTCACGCTCGGCCACGACGGCACGATCGAAGTCGTCACCGGCGCCGCCTCGGTCGGCCAGGGGGTCGAGACGGTGCTGGCGCAGATCTGCGCCGACGGAATCGGCATCGGTCTCGACCATATCCGGGTCATCCATGGTCAGACCGACCGCATCGCCCGCGGCATGGGCGCCTTTGCCTCCCGCGTCACGGTGATGACCGGCGCCGCCGTGTCGATCGCCGCCGAAAAGCTGCGGCGCGAAGTTCTGGCCGTCGCCGGGCAATTATTGCAGACGACGCCCGACCGGCTTTCCATCAGCGGCGACCGGGTGATCGTAACGGAGGCTCCCGAAGGCCCCTCGCTCGACCTCGCGGCGATCGCGCGCGGCGCCGGCGGCGAGATCGCGGCCGAGGCCACCTTCACCACCGAACACATGACCTACCCCTACGGCGTTCACCTCGCCCAGGTGCGGATCGAGCGCGACACCTGCAGGGTCGTGGTCGAGCGCTTTTTTGTCGGGTTCGACATCGGCCGCGCGGTCAACCCGATGCTGGTCGAGGGCCAGATCGCCGGCGGCGCCGCGCAAGGCATCGGCGCCGCGCTGATGGAAGAATTTGTCTATGACGATAGCGGCCAGCCGCTGTCGGTCACCTTGGCCGATTACCTGATGCCGACGATCGCCGAGATCCCGCCGATCGAGGTGGCGCTGTTCGAGGACGCGCCAACCCCGCTCAACCCGCTCGGCGTCAAGGGCGCCGGCGAAGCCGGCATCAGCGCCGTCGGCGCAGCGATCGCCGCCGCAGTCGACGATGCGCTGCGGCGCTCCGGCGCGGTCCGGCAGCTGCCGATCACGCCAAACCGCCTGCATGCGCTGTTGGCCGATCGGCCAGATCTGAAATTCCGCATTCCCGGCGAAAGCCGGGACCCATTTCCCCACCGTCGAGATGCTGACAAGGGGGTTCCGGCTTTCGCCGGGACTGCGGCAGTGTTTCACTGGTCGCGGAAGCGGTCCATCAGCGGCTTCTGCTGGCCGCCGTCGATCTCGATCATCGTGCCGTTGATGAAATGCGCGAGATCAGATGAGAGGTAGGCGACGAGGTTGGCGACCTCGTCGCATTCGGCGATCCGCCCCAAGGGAATGCTGCGCGGGGCGAGCGTATCGGCCTCCTCGCGCGGGATCTTCATGTCGCGCGCCATCGCATCGACGAGCCCCGCCCAGCGCTCGGTGCGGACCGGCCCGGGGTTCACCGCGACAAAGCTGATATTGTCCTTGCCGTACTGGCCGGCGAGCGCGAGCGTCAGATTGTGCCCGGCGGCGTTGGCCGCGCCCGGCGCGATCTCCCAGTACGACGGTTTGACCCCGTCATTGCCGATCAGGTTGACGATGCGGCCGTGGCCTTGTTTCTGCATGATCGGCAAGACGTGCTTCAGGCAGCGCACATAGCCCATGAATTTGAGCTGGAGGGACTGCGCCCAATGCTCTTCGGTCAGAAAGTCAAGCACGCCGCCCGGCGACGAGCCGGCGTTGTTGACCAGAATATCGATCCGGCCGAGCGCCGCGTGGCCTTGTTTGACGAAGTTTTCCGCATCGGCGGGCCTCGTCAGATCGGCCGGTATCGGAACGATTTTGCGGTTGGTCGCGCGCGCGATTTCGGCGGCGGCTTCCTCCAGCGGCGCCTTGCGGCGCGCGCAGACCGCGACATCGACGCCCTCGCGCGCCAGGGCGAGGGTTATCGCCTTGCCGATACCGGCACTCGCGCCGGTCACGAGTGCCGTCTTGCCATTCATCTGGAGATCCATGCTCGACTCCTCTCCAAGCCGTGTGCGGCGTATGGCGCAGCCGGCCAGCGCCGCAACTTCCAACACCCCAAGCCGTCATGCAAGGCATGCGAAATGCGGATTAGGCCGTCGGCGCGGGGGCGGTGCCCACCCCATGCCCCTCAGACGAGCCGCTCGATCGCGGCCATATCGCGGATCACGATCGAGCCTTTGCCCAGCGTCAAAAAACCGGCCTTCTGCCAGATCTGCAGCTGCTTGTTGATGCTCTCGCGGGTCCCGCCGACGATGTTGCCGAGGTCCTGCTGGGAGAGCTGGAGATCGACCGAAACACCGCGGGCGCTCGGCCGGCCGATGCTGTCGGCGAGCTGCAGCAGCGCCTTGGCGATGCGCCCCTCGAGATGGCGAAACAGCACGTCCTCGACCTGCTCGCTGGTCCGGCGCAGGCGCTCGCACAGGATTTTCAGCAACATCATGCAGATGTCGGCGCGCTTTTCGATGACCGGGATGACGTCCCGGCGGTGCATCACGAGGAGCTCACAATCGGTCATCGCAATCGCATCGCCGCTGCGCTCGAGGCCGTCGAGCAGTGTGACCTCGCCAAAGATTTCGCCGGGGCCGATGATGTTGAGGACGATCTCCTTGCCCGCCGGCGAGGGGGCGCTGATCCTGACGGTCCCGCGCGCGATCGCGTACATCGATTGCCCCGGCGACCCTTTGGCAAAGATCTCGTCGCCCGCGGAGTGGGCTTCGCCTCTGGCATAGTTGACCAGCGTCTCGATCTCGCTGGTGCTCAGCTTTCCGAGCAGGAAGTGGTTTTGCAGCAGCGCTCGCTTTTCATCGTGCGTCAGACCAGCCATCGGGACCCCCGAGCGAATTGCGGTCAGGCAGGTCCGATTCATACGCGATTTCGGGGGCGCGCCGTATGGGCTCTTGACGGCATCCGCCGTAGCCTTCCTCGCGCAGCCATAAGCGAGCGAGAAATGAAAAGACGAAGGGCCGCGGCGGGATCGCACCGTTTGGTTCGGCGTCCTGCTGGGCGAGCCTGGCCCAGTCGCGCGCTCTGCGGGCTTCGGCCTCCTCGATCCATCGGAGAGGCATTGTCCTGTGCATGGCCATGGCAACCTCCCGGAACACCCGAGAGACACCTAATCATCGGTGTTGCTGCCGAAATGTGGGCTGGTTCACACAAGCGAAAAATTGCGCCGCTAAGCTGGCTCATCGGAATCACCGAGGGCATTTCGATTTGACTACCGCCATCCGCAACCGTAGCGTTACAAATTGTTACTTCGATCCAAGCGGCGGTAAGCGGCCGAGATACCTGCGTAAATCCGACGCCGGTGCTCCTGGAGGCCCGGTATGAGATGTCCTCAGTGTGACGTCGAGAATCCCGCCGGGATGAAGTTTTGCGGCCAGTGCGGGTCGCCGCTCGCCGGCGAGACGCCGCTGATCGGCGAGCTGAAGCAGGTCACGGTGCTGTTTTGCGACATCGTGAACTCGACCAGGCTCGCCGAGCGGCTCGGACCCGAGGCGATGCACGAATTGGTGCGCTCGTTTATCGATCTGGCGCTGGACGAGGTGCATCGCTACGGGGGCACGGCGCCGCAATTCCTCGGCGACGGGTTCATGGCGTTGTTCGGGGCACCGGTGACGCATGAGGACCATGTGCGGCGCAGCTTGTTGGCCGCACTCGCGATCCGGGGGACCGTGGGCGCGAGCGGCGAGCGCGCCGCGGCCGGCGATCGGCCGGATTTCGCCGTGCGCATCGGCATCCACACCGGCCTCGTCGTCTTCGGCTCGGTCGGGGCCCGATTGCGCATGGATCCGACCGCGATCGGCGATGCGGCAAATATCGCCGCCCGCCTCCAAGGTGCCGCCGAGCCGGGAACCATCGTGATCAGCGAGGCCACCGAGCGGCTGGCGCGAGGCTATGCGCGCGTCGAGCCGGTCGGACCGTTCACCCTCAAAGGCAAAGCCGAGCCGATCGCGGCCTATCGCCTTCTCGGTTACTCGGATCGTCGCACCGCGCTCGACGCGGCGGCCGCTTCCGGCGTCCGAGACTTTGTCGACCGCGACAGCGAACTCGCCGCTTTGATCGGACATGTCGCGGAGATCAAAGACGGTCTCGGCCGGGTCGTCGGTCTGATGGGCGAGCCCGGGATCGGCAAGTCACGGCTGCTCGCCGAATTCCGCCGATGCATCGGCGATATGAATTGGGTCGAGGGGCGGTGCCTGTCCTACGGCACCGCGACGCCCTACCTGCTGGTGCTCGACCTGCTGCGCAGCAATTGCGGGATCAGCGAGGCAGACACGCCCGAAGCCATCACCCAGAAGGTGCGCTTCGGCTTGCAGCAGGTCGGGATGGACCCCGACGAGGATGGCCCACACCTGTTGCACCTGTTTGGGCTGCTCGATGTCGGCGGCGCGCGCCGGCATTGCGAACCCCGATGCTCACAAGAGCAGGACCTTCGACATCCTGCGTCGGCTCAGCCTCAACATCAGCCGGCGCCAGCCCCTTGTGTTCGCGCTCGAGGACCTGCAGTGGATCGACAAGGTATCGGAGGAATTCCTCACCTCGTTGGCCGAGGATCTTCCCAGGGCACCAATCCTGGCTATTGCGACCTACCGCCCGGAGTATCGTCCACCGTGGCTGGACAAGCCCTATTCCGACCAGATCCCGATGCAGCCGTTGTCGCGCGAAGACAGTCTCAGCGTCGTTCGCTCGGTCCTCGGTGACGAGAAGCAAGCCGAGCCGGTGGCTACAGCCATCGTCGACAAGGGGGACGGCAATCCGCTCTTCCTCGAACAACTCGCTCTGCATGCCGGCGAGGACGGACGTCGGCAATCGGCCGCCAGGGTTCCAGACACGATCCACGATGTCGTCATGGCGCGGATCGACCGCTTGCCGGAGGCGACCAAGCGGCTTTTGCAAATAGCCGCGGTGATCGGACGAGAGTTTTCGCAGCGCCTGCTCGATGCCGTATGGCCCGGCCCTGGCCCGATCGAGCCGCATCTGCGCCGGCTCATTCGACTCGAATTCATCGACGAGCGGCCCGAAAGCGAACGGACGACCTATGCCTTTCGCCATGCGCTGGTGCAGGAGACCGCCTACGCCAGCCTTCTCGAACGCTACCGCCGCGTCTGGCACGCCAGCGTCGGGCAAGCGATCGAAGGATTTTATCAGGGACGAATCGACGAAGTCGCCGAACGGCTGGCGCTGCATTTCGGCCGCAGCGACGAGAGCGAGAAAGCCGTCGACTACTCCATTCTGGCCGCCGAAAAGTCCCAGCGCCGCTGGGCCAACAGCGAAGCGGTGGCTTATTTCGACGACGCGCTGCGCCGGCTCGATGCTTTGCCCGACAGCAATCCCAACCGGCTGCGCCGCATCGACGCCGTGCTCAAACAGGCGGAGGTCAAATTCGCACTGGGGCAGCACGCGGAGCATATCAACGCGCTGGAGCAGATCCGCGCCATTGTCGAAGACGCCGGCGATCCGCGCCGCCGCGCCGCTTGGCATTACTGGACAGGGTTTCTGCACAGCTTGACCGGCAGTCGGCCCGAAGTCGCGATCGAACATTGCAGCGAGGCGTCTGCCATCGCCTCAGCGGTTGGCATGGAGGAGATCGCCGCGTTCGCGACGTCCTGTCTGACCCTCGCCTACGTCTTTGCCGGCAGGTTCGACGATGCGCTGGAAGCCGGCCAGCGCGCGGTCGCGATGTTCGAATCGCGCGGCGATCTGTGGTGGGCGGGACGGACATTGTGGCATCTGAGCCTCGCCGCGAATGCGCTGGGCCGGTGGGACGCCAGTCTCGGCTTCTGTCGTCGCACGCTCGATCACGGGACCGCCATCAACGACCTGCGGCTCAAGGCCGGCGGCTGGTGGCGGATGGGATCGGCCTATATTCAACGGGGCGATGTGGCACAAGGGCTGGAATGCTGCGAGCAAGCGCTGGCGCTGGCGCCCATCCCTTACGATTACCAGATTGCCAGAGCAGTTCGCGGCCATGGATTGATCAGAACCGGCCAGCTCGATGCCGGGATTGCGGAACTCGCCGATGCCGTTGCCTGGTTCGAAGGCTCCCGCCTGCGCCAGCCTTATCTGCGCTGCGCCCTCTGGCTCGCCGAGGGCCATCTGGGCCGAGGCGAACAGAACGCTGCCCGCTCGCTGATCGCCGACATTCTCAACGCTTGCCGGGAGACCGGGTATCGCTACCTGGAAGGCCTTGCGTGCGGGCTAATGGGCGATTGTTTCAGCCATGACGCGCCCGCCGCGGCCGAAGAGTATGTCGAGACGGCGATGCGGATTTTCGAAGAAACGGGCGCGCGCAACGATTTCGCCCGCGCGTTGCTGACGCGGGCGGCATTACGGCGGGCGGCGGGGGACATCGGCACGGCGCGGGCGCTGCTGGAGCGCGCCTGCGAGATTTTTACGGCGCTCGGCGCCAGTGGCGAGATCGACCAGGCGAAATCGGCGCTCGCCGAACTCAACGACGCGCACCCGCCGTGACCTAGCGCCTCCGGATCGTCCCACGACGAACCGGAGTTGGGGTGCGCTTTGTGAGGTAGTTCACACGATCCGGTAAAACCAGTGGTAGAATCATGTCCAAACCGCTGAGGGCGCGACCGGTTTTCCTCGCTATTCCCCCTGCAACTTACAGAAAGGAGGTTCGCGGCAATGGATTAGCCAATCAATGAACGTTCAATCACCCAACTCAGAACAGAGGGAGACGATGCCATGCCAATGAACCCCGCAGCCGCACAGGCCCTCGGAAATCTCATCAACGACCTCAATCCCTACTTCCCTCCAAATCCGGCGCCACCACCGGCAGGCCTACCAGGGTGGCAGATGGATCTCAATACCGGCACCGCGCCGCCCGCATTGCCCGCGCCCGCGCCCGCACCGGCTCCTCCCTACATTCAGCTCGAGGTGGACAGCAAGTATCCAGCGCAATGGACCTTTGCGGGCGAGCCACAAAATGTCAACACAGCCCTGCGGATACTGTACCGCTATCCGATTACGGCGCCCTCCGGAGCAGTCGTGTGGATCGAGGACTATCTGCTTATTGGCTATCAGGGCAGCGGCGTCTGACTTGACTGGATCGTAGACCGGCGGCGCAACCGCCGGTCGCGGTTGTCGAGCCCGCCGGATGGCGAAGGCTGGCGGGAATTAGCCAGCGCGCAGCGGTCTCGCAAGCAGATCGGCCGATCCCAGACGGAGGCAACGTGGATCGACAGAACGCGCCCAGGATCGATCTCGACGACATCCAAGGGGACGTGCTGACCGGCATGCACAAGAATGCCGAGCTGTTTCTGTTCTTCCGGATCGCCGACGTTGCGCGCTTCAAAACCCTGGCCCGCGAATTCGTCGTCGAGCGGGTGACCACCAGCCGGGTGGTGCATCAGCGCGACCAGATCATCGCCGAGCGCAATCGGCTCGGAACAGGATCGCGCCAGGCTTGGCTTGGCTTCAACCTCGCCTTCACCAAAGACGGCATGACGCAGCTCCTGGGGCCGCGGCGGCCGCAACTCGACCCGTCCTTCGAGCGCGGCGCCGATCATCCGGTGACGATCGCAGCGCTTAACGATCCGCCGCCCGAGACGTGGGTGCACGGTTTCGTATCCGACCGGATCGATGGCGTATTCATGATTGCCGGGCCCGACACGTCGTTTGTGACCCGCCAGGTCAATTGGCTGCGCGAACGGCTCGGGACCGCGATCAAACCGGTCTATTCGGGAATGGGCACGGTGCGGCCGGGTCGCGAAAGGGGTCACGAGCATTTCGGCTTTCTCGATGGGCTCTCGCAGCCCGGCATCCGCGGGCTGACCCGGGTATCGCGGCCGAGCGTGGCGCCCGATCAAGGACTTCCGGGTCAGGATCTGCTCTGGCCGGGCGAGTTCGTCCTTGGCTATCCCGGCCAGGACCCGCACGACCCGGTCAAGCCGGGACCGATTGCACCATTACCGGCGCCATGGGCGCGCAACGGCAGTTACATGGTGTTCCGGAGCCTCGAGCAACGGGTACCCGAGTTCCGCAATTTCGTCGCCGCGAACGCGCGAAGACTTGGGATCAGCGCCGAGCTGTTGGCCGCGCGCATGGTCGGACGGTGGCGCAGCGGCGCGCCGCTCGAACTCGCGCCGCTCAGAGACAACCCCGCACTTGGCGACAACGATAAGCGAAACAACGGTTTTTCCTATGGCGACGACCCGTTTCAGCGCGCCTGCCCCTATGCGGCGCATATCCGCAAGACGAACCCGCGCGATGATCTGCCCGCTCGCCGGGCGGAGATGCTGACCCACCGCATCATGCGCGCCGCGATCCCGTTCGGGCCCGAGGTGATGCCCGGCGAAACCCGCACCGCGCACAGCAGGGGGCTGATGTTCGTGTGCTATCAGGCCTCGATCGCGCGGCAATTCGAATACATTCAGAGCCGACTGTCGGACGACCCCGAGTTTGTCGGCGGCAAGGTGCGTCCCGACGATGGCGCTCCGGTGACCCCGGGCTTCGACCCGATCATTGGACAGGCCCCAGATGGCGGCCCGCGCGCCATGGACGAGCCGGCCCCGAATTACCCCTTCGGCAACCGGCGCACGAGGCTCGACATGCCGGAGCAGTTCGTCGTTTTGACGGCCGCGGCGTATTTTTTCGTGCCCTCGGTGACGGCATTACGAACGGTACTCACCTAGGCCGGATGGTGTATGGGCATTGGCGGGTATCGTAAACCTTTGATCTGGCGTAGGATTCTGTTTAGGACTGAACTCCGGGATGATCGAGGACAATGTCACCGGGAGGAGGGTGCGGCGCGAGCATTTCATCGTTCTAGATCGGCCCCGTTCGGTACCTCTCCTGCCTGAGAGCAAGCGCCAGTTCGGCCAGCCACCGCTCGACCCCATACGCTTCGATGTCCGCAAAATCCTGGCCGTCCACGCCCGGGGCGCCCTTGTTGGAGCGGCACTGGGCGTAGGCATGCGCCAGAATATCTTCGCGGCTGAGCTTGTCGGACAGGGCGTAGAAGCGGTAACCGGCTGCTGCCTTCGCTTTTGCGTGCAACTCCATCTGCAGCTTCGGAGAGATGTGCGTTCTATCAAACAGCCTGATAGGTTAGAGACTACCTCAAACTCTGATAGTGTGGGTTTGGCGGATAATCAGAATCTCCCGCGTCCGAGCAACAAATAGAGGACGAGCACGATCAGCAGAATACCGCCGATACCGATACCGCCGCCATATCCCCACCGGGAATAGCCGAAACCTCCACCGAAGAGGAGGAGCAGTATAATAATAATCAGGATCAGGTCCATCCGCTCCCTCCGTTGGGGTTCAACAAGCCGTTCGGGCGCGCCTGCCCATTACCGATCACACCGTATCGGATAGTCTCGAGTTGGTCGATAGCGTGATCGGGCGGATGCCCAATTCCGCGCCATCGCCGGAAATTTCCGAACGCTGATCCAGTCGGCAGCCTGCAACCGCCTTCTCCCGGCTTAGAGACTGAGCTGGTCTTCATGTCCCCTCAACCGACCTTCATGGCGACGGGGTCAAACCGCCGGGCCGGGTAGGAAACGGCCCTTCAGAGGTCCACGCCTCCAAACCGGACATTGATGGCTTGGAGCCGCGTCGGCTCTGGCTGCATCCATTTGCAGGGCGGCGCTGATAGCTCGAAGATCGGAGGGCTACTCTCAACCATCCGGGGGCGTAAACCCGGAAGCGACAGGGAGGCCCGGCTGTAGGGGCGGGCGGCGCTGATCGCGGAGGGACAAGCTCGTGACCGCAAAGCTCGACAACGCCGATCTCCAACAGACCATTGCGGAACTCCGGCGACGGCTTGACGAGCGCACCGCCGAACTGGCGGCGCTGACTCAGGTCAACCTCCGTGGAGCAAGAAAAAGGTTGACGCCAGGGTTAACCGAGGTTAATTTTCGGTCAAACTTATGGACTCCACCCGGCTCGCATTGGGATGCCGGGTAATGGAATCGTCAGTAGAAGAGCTGCGGACGGAGGCACACCGTTTGATTGAAATGGTGAATGACCTTTCTGTCCCTCATTAAAAAAAAGAATTAGCCGAGGACGCGCTTCAACTATCCGATCACGCGGAGACAATTGCAAACTGCATGAAAAAGCCCGAAATCATTGAAATAAATATTATGCGCTGTCAACGCAGGCTAGCTGGCGGACTCACCGATGAAGCCCACAGAAAAATCGTCGATGAGATGCTCGCCGACGCCCAAACACTGCTCTCTAACCTTCGCACAGGCACCTACCCCCAATGTCGGTTTCGGAGGGAACCCATGCCCACATATCAATGCTGCTTCCTCGGTGAGAACGGTCAAACTGTGAGAACGGAGGTTCTTGGCGCCCGCGATGAACCGGACGCGCGCCGAGAAGCTATGACCCGTATGATGAGAGTCGGACGCTTCTCTGGTTACGAGCTATGGACCGAAGGCCGGATAATTGCGGAACACAGGCCGGTCAAAGAAACCAGCATGAGCGGTCGATAGAGCGACACTCCCTGATATGCGGTAGACAAGACCTAAATCATAATCCGCTCTACTCTCATCGAGGCTCAGCTCGCCACCTCGGCGGTCATCGTCACGACGTGGTGCGTGACGCCGGCCGCCACAGCGGTGCGGATCTGCGCCGACGCGATCCCGGGTTTGGTGGCAAGACCGGTCATCTCGGGTATCCCGGCCTTGGCGCGCGGCCGTACAACCCGGTAAGGCCGGCCAACCGATGCTCCATGGCGTCGGGGCGTGCGTCATACGCGGCGCGCATGTTGGCAAACATTGCCCGCCTTTTGAGGAGGGTACTTCGCGCGCATGGCGGGGGCGATCAGTTATTGGCAGGAAAGCGCGTTGATGTGAGTCAACGCACCGGCACCCGAAGACCATCAGCATATTTAATGGGCCAGAAGGGATGGACGCGTGCCCGTCTGGTAACTATCGGAGCCAATATGCTTATCCAAGACATGACCCGCCAGATGAGCGTCGATCTGTTGAAACGCGCGCATATCGGCCGCTTGGGCTGTGCCCAGGGTTCACAGCCTTATGTCGTTCCTATCTCGTTCGCATACCATCAGGAATTTATTTACAGCTTCGCCACCGTTGGACAAAAGATCGAGTGGATGCGAGCCAACCCATTGGTCTGCGTGGAGATTGATGAGATTGTCAGCCGCCACGAATGGCAAACCGTCGTGATCTTCGGCCGATATCAAGAACTCCCCGACACGCCAGAATTTCATGGGACGCGAGTGGTCGCGCACGACCTATTGGCTAAGACCGCGATGTGGTGGGAGCCGGGTTACGCCAGGGGGGTGCATCAGGGTGAAGAGAGGCGGCTCGAGCCGCTATATTTTCGGATTTCGATCAGGAAGATTTCCGGCCACCAAGGCGTTCCCGGCGGTTAGCGCACCGACAGGATCAAGGGCCAAGATGTCGGCGATGATCGTTCAGTGTCCATATCCGTGCCGTCTGGTCTGGACGGCTCGTGATCAAGTCCGTCGCCTGTTAGCCGGAGCCAATTCCACAAAGGGTAAACGGGACATGCGGCCGCACCGCAATTCCGGCATCTCGCACTTACCCAAGCGAGACGCACGGCTCAGAATCCGCGCAGCCGCGGCGGAAAGGCCAACTTGATCCCGTCGATCTTTCGCCCCTTCGGACGACGTCCAACCGCGGTCCCTTGGGATACTGAAGACTCCATCCGCGAGGAACTCTTCAGCGTCGAACGTCTGGAGGAGCATGGCGAGAGCCTCGCCGCGGCCCAACAGATTACCGCGAGGCCGATGCCCCGCCGATCCCTCGTGGCCCGGCTGAGGGACAACGAGGCGGTTCTCCTCGAAGCATACCTCACCATCGGAAGTGCGGCAGGCGACGGGCGCGCCACGACGCCGGCGGCCGAGTGGCTGCTCGACAACTACCACGTTGTCGAAGATCAGATCCGCGAAATCCGTGACGATTTGCCTTCCGGCTACTATCGGCAGCTGCCGAAGTTGGCCGACGGACCTTTCGCCGGGTATCCGCGGGTGTTTGGCCTCTCGTGGTCCTTCGTTGCCCATACCGACAGCCGTTTCGACCCCGACATGCTGTGTCGGTTCGTGCGCGCCTACCAGCGCATCCAACCGCTGACGATCGGAGAGTTATGGGCGGTCGCGATCACGCTGCGGATCGTGCTTGTAGAAAATCTTCGGCGCGCGGCAAAGCGCATTGTGAGCGGCCGGGCAGCGCGCCAGGAAGCGGATGCCTTGGCCGACCGGCTCCTGGGCGTCAACGGGAATGCGGCCGAGCCGGTCGCAGTGGTTCTTCAGAGATACGAACAGACCCCTTTGCCAGAGGCCTTCGCTGTCCAACTCGTGCAACGGCTGCGCGACCAGGATCCGGACGTTGTGCCGGCTCTGATGTGGTTGGAAGGGCGCCTGACGACGCAGGGAACGACGGCAGAGGAGATCGTGCGTGACCAGCATCAACGACAGGCTGCGACAAACGTAACGACCCGAAACATCATCACGAGCATGCGCCTAGTCTCCGACGTGGCTTGGATGGAGTTGGTTGAGAGCGTCAGTCTGGTTGACGAGGTGCTGCAGTCGGGCAGCGACTTCGCGAGCATGGATTTTCCGACGCGCAACCTATACCGCAGCGCGATCGAGGAGCTCGCGCGCGGCTCGAAACTGACGGAACTGGAAATTGCGCGGGCTGCCCTCGTCGCCGCGGCCGATCCAAAGCAGGCCTGCCAAACGAGCGATGGCATCATCAGCCGCGAGCGCGCTCCCGGTTTTCATCTGATCGCGGGTGGGCGTCCCGCCTTTGAGAGGACAATCGGATTTCGAGCGCCCATGCGGGATTGGCTTGTTCGTAGCCGCACGAAGATCGGCATCGGCGGATATGTCGGCAGCGTCATCATTCTTACGGCGATCGTGCTGCTGGTTGCGTTGATCGCGCTGGGGGAGCCGCGGATCGGCGGCTGTTCGCTGGGTCTCCTGGCGCTCCTCGGAGTAATCCCGTCGATGGATCTAGCGGTCGCAATCGTGAACCGGGTTGTGACGAGCGGGTTCGGTCCGATGATCTTGCCGGGCTTGGAACTTCACGATGGCGTGACGGCGAACCTGCGCACGATGGTCGTCGTCCCGACCTTGCTCACGACGCAGGCCGCGCTCGAAGAGCAAATCGAGCGTCTGGAGGTCCACTACCTTGCAAGCCGGGAAGGCGACCTTCATTTCGCGCTTCTCTCAGATTGGACGGACGCCTCGACCGAGAGCGTCGAGGGAGATGACGCCCTTCTCGATGCTGCCGCCGCGGGTATCGCCCGTCTGAATCGCCGCTACGGACCGGCATCCGGGGGTGACCGTTTCCTCCTGCTCCATCGTCGGCGGGTCTGGAACGAGGGGCAGAAACAGTGGATTGGCTGGGAACGCAAACGCGGCAAGCTCCACGAGTTGAACCGGCTGCTGCGCGGCGCGGGCGATACGACATTCATGGCGGTCGGAGGGCGGCCGCTCGTCCCGCCGCCCGGCGTTCGTTATGTCATCACGCTCGACAGTGACACACGGCTCCCTCGGGAGACCGTCCGAAGGCTCGTCGGCAAGATGGCGCACCCGCTCAACCACCCGCGGCTCGACGCCGCTACCCGACGTGTCGTCGAGGGATACGCGGTGCTGCAGCCGCGCGTCACGCCCTCTCTACCAATCGGCCGCGAAGGCTCGCTGTTCCAGCGCATCTCTTCCAGCATGAGCGGCATCGATCCGTACGCTTCCGCGGCGTCCGATCTGTACCAGGACCTCTTCGGCGAAGGCTCCTATACTGGCAAGGGCATTTACGACGTGGACGCATTCGAAGCTGCGCTTGCCGGCCGCGTACCGGAGAGCACGCTTCTGAGCCACGATCTTTTCGAGGGGACATTCGCCCGCGCCGGCCTGACTTCCGATATCGAGGTCGTCGAGGAGTTTCCTGCGCGCTATGACGTGGCTGCTGCGCGCCAGCAGCGCTGGGCCCGGGGCGACTGGCAATTGCTGCCCTGGATTTTCGGTCGTGGCGACGCGTCCCTCGGTAATCGGGGCACGAGCGCGCTCCCGCTGATCGGCCGTTGGAAGATGCTCGACAATCTGCGGCGGACGCTGTCTGCGCCGGCAAGCGTCATGGCCTTGCTGGCGGGTTGGACCCTGTCCTTGCATTCCGCCGCTGGCTGGACCTGCTTCATCTTGTCGACGATCGCCGTGCCGACCCTACTTCCCGTTCTTGCCGCGATCGTGCCACGGCGTGCCCACATCACGGCTCGCAGCCACCTGCGCGCCCTCGGCGCGGATCTTTGGCTTGCTTTGTCCCAGACCGGATTGGCGGTCACTTTCCTTGCGCATCAAGCATGGTCGATGACCGATGCGATCGGAAGGACGCTCTTTCGTCTATTCGTGAGCCGGCGGCATTTGCTCGAATGGGAAACGACAGCCTATGCGAAGTTCAGCCCAAGGCTCGACCTCCTCCGCGCTTATCGGTTGATGGCCGGCGGTGTCGTCATCGGCATCGTTGCCGCGATCGTCGTTTGGTGCGCCGGTGGCTCGGCTTGGTGGGTGGCGGCGCCATTCGTGGTGCTGTGGATCGCATCACCGGCCATCGCTCGATGGACAAGCCAACCCTCGCTCGTGGCCGGCCGTTTGTTGGTCTCGGCGACCGACGCGCGCGCCCTGAGGCTGGTCGCGCGCCGTACCTGGCGCTACTTCGAGACCTTCGTCACGGTGGCGGACCACATGCTGCCGCCAGACAATTTCCAGGAAGACCCAACGCCCGTACTCGCTCACCGGACCTCGCCCACCAATCTCGGCCTCTATCTTCTCTCCGCGGTCAGCGCCCGCGACTTCGGTTGGGCGGGGACGACCGATACCATCGAGCGCCTGGAAGCAACGCTCGCAACAATGAGCAGCCTCCAGCGCTTCCGTGGCCATTTCTACAATTGGTACGACACAGGAGATCTTCGTCCGCTGGATCCGCGATACGTCTCCTCAGTGGACAGCGGTAATCTGGCTGGACATCTGATCGCTCTTGCGAATGCCTGCCGGGAGTGGATCGGCCGCCCACTTGCGCCTTCCCGACTATTCGCCGGCATCGAAGATGGGTTAAGCCTGGCGCGCGACGCCATTCGAAACCTTCCCGACAACCGGCGAACGCAGTTCATCACAAGGCATGAGCTTGATGGCGCGCTCGACGCCCTGAGCGCGGCGCTCAGCTCCGATCAATCACCGGCAGAGGAACTTCTTGCACGGTTGATGGACCTCGCGCATCAGGCGACGACCGTAGTTGATATCGCGCAAACGCTGGCCAGCGAACGCGGGGACGAGGCCGGCGTCGAAATGTTCTTCTGGGCGCGAGCCGCACAGAGATCTATCGCTAGTCACCAGCGGGACGTGACCCAGACCGCTGAAATTGCCGAGGCGCTGAACCAGCGCCTTGCGGCGCTGGAGTCGACGGCGCGGTCCATGGCCGAGGCGATGGAGTTCGGCTTCCTCCTCGATCCGGATCGCAAGCTCCTCTCGATTGGTTATCTCGTCCCGGAGGGCAAGCTCGACGCGAGCTGTTACGACCTGCTCGCCTCCGAAGCACGTCTCGCGAGCTTTGTCGCGATCGCCAAGGGCGACATCCCGTCGCGGCACTGGTTCCGGCTCGGACGAGCGGTCACCCCGATCGAGTGGGGCGCTGCGCTGATCTCCTGGTCCGGATCGATGTTCGAATATCTGATGCCGTCTCTGGTAATGCGTGCGCCGGCTGCCAGCCTGATCGAGCAGACGAGCCGTCTCATCGTCCGCCGGCAGATCACCTATGGCTCCGCGCGTGGCTTACCGTGGGGCATCTCAGAATCCGCCTACAATGCCCGCGACCTCGAATTCACCTACCAGTACTCGAATTTCGGTGTGCCGGGACTGGGGCTGAAACGGGGCCTCAGCGAGAACGCCGTCGTGGCACCCTATGCTACAGCCCTCGCGACCATGGTCGAACCGGCGGTTTCGGCGCGCAACCTCGCCCGGCTGGCAGCGGCCGGCGCGAGCGGTCGCTACGGCTTCTACGAGGCGTTGGATTACACACGTTCACGTCTGCCCGAGGGCAAAGATTACGCGGTCGTTCGCGCCTTCATGGCACACCATCAAGGCATGACCGTGGTCGCTATCGCCAACGCGCTCCTCGACGGAGAGATGCGCACCCGGTTTCATGCCGAGCCGATTATCCAGGCGACGGAACTTCTCTTGCAGGAGCGGACACCGCGCGATGTCGCGGCCACTCCTCCGCGGGCGGAGGAAGTCAGGGCGGGTGCTGCGGTCCGCGACCTGGATCTCCCGACGGTGCGCCGCCTGCGCTCCGCGCACGCCGCGACACCGGAGGTCCATTTGCTCTCCAACAGCCGTTACGCGGTGATGCTCACGGGAGCTGGCTCCGGCTACAGTCGATGGCGTGATCTGGCGATTACCCGCTGGCGCGAAGACACCACGCGTGACGACTGGGGCGCCTATGTCTTTCTACGCGATGTCCGCAGCGGCGACGTATGGTCCGCAGGCTACCAGCCAAGCGGCGTCGAACCGGCCAGTTACGATGTTAGGTTCAGCGAGGATCGAGCCGAGTTCATACGGCGCGATGGAACGATCACCACGGTGCTCGAAATCGTCGTTTCTCCGGAAGACGACGCCGAAGTTCGCCGCCTTTCCGTATCAAATGCGGGCAACCAGGTCCGGGACATCGAGCTCACCTCCTACGCTGAGCTCGCGCTGGCTCCGCCCGCAGCCGACGCGGCGCACCTGACCTTCTCGAAACTGTTCGTGCAGACCGAATACGACGCCAAGGTCGGCGCCATTCTGGCGACGCGGCGCCGCAGGTCGCCGGCCGAACCGGGGATCTGGGCGGCACATCTTGCCGTCGTCGAAGGTGAGACTGTGGGTGAGACTGAGATCGAGACCGATAGAGCGCGGTTCCTCGGCCGGGGGCGCAATGCACGGGCGCCGATCGCGGTGATGGATGGCCGGCCTCTCTCCAACACCCTCGGAACCGTCCTGGATCCCGTTTTTGCGCTTCGACGTCGGGTACGGGTGCAACCGGGTGCGACGGTGCGCATCGCCTTCTGGACCGTCGTCGCGTCGTCTCGCGCCGATGTGCTGGACCTGGTCGACAAGCATCACGACACCAATGCCTTCGAGCGCGCCGCCACATTGGCGTGGACCCAGGCGCAGGTGCAGCTGAGGCATCTCGGTGTTGATGCCGACGAGGCGAGCCTGTTCCAACGCCTCGCGGGCCATGTAGTTTACGCCGATCGGTCGACGCGTCCGTCGTCCGAAGCCATCCGGCGAGGAGGAGGCGGCCCGCCGGCGCTCTGGGCGCAAGGAATTTCCGGCGACATTCCGATCGTTCTGGTGCGGATCGAGGACATCGAGGACATCGCCATCGTCAGCCAGTTGTTGCGAGCGCACGAGTACTGGCGGATGAAGCAGCTGGCCGTTGATCTCGTCATCCTGAATGAACGGGCCGCGTCCTATGTTCAGGACCTTCAGAGCGCCCTGGAGACGAGGGTGCGGACGAGCCAATCCCATCCAGGGGACGCAGCGCGCGGCTCCGTATTCGTCCTGCGCACCGATCGCCTTGCGCAAGAGACGCGCGTTCTTCTCCCAGCGGTTGCTCGGGTCGTGCTTGCGGCGACCGACGGCACTCTCTCGGAGCAGCTCGACCGCTTCCGCGAAGCGAGCGCCGCGACGCCGCTGCCACCGAGACGGTTGCGGCCCGCAGAGATACAGCCGTCGGTTCCCGCAACGGTGGATTTCGAGTTCTTCAACGGGCTCGGAGGGTTTGCTGCAAATGGACGTGAATATGTGACGATCCTTGGCGGAGGGCAGTCGACGCCGGCGCCGTGGATCAATGTCATCTCCAACGCCTTGTTTGGCTTTCAGGTCGCGGTCGAGGGTGGTGGCTACACGTGGTCGGTCAATAGTCGCGAAAACCAGCTGACACCCTGGTCAAACGACCCGGTGACCGATCGGCCGGGCGAGGTCATCTTTTTGCGAGACGAGGATACCGGCGAGCTGTGGGGGCCCACCGCACTGCCGATCCGGGATGAGGCTGCGCCCTATATCGTTCGGCACGGCCAGGGATACAGCCGGTTCGAGCATGCCGCGCACGGCATCGAACTCGATCTCCTGCAATACGTCCCACTCAATGATCCGATCAAGATCTCGCGCCTGACAATCCGCAATACGTCGGCGCGGGCGCGCCGGCTTTCCGTCACGGCTTATGTGGAGTGGGTGCTTGGCCCATCGCGGAGCGCATCTGCGCCGTTCATCGTCACGGAGATCGATCCCGAAACGGGCGCTCTCCTGGCGCGCAATCCCTGGAACGAAGCATTCGGCTCCCGCGTGGCGTTTTCCGACCTGGGCGGGCGGCAGACGACCTGGACCGGCGACCGGCGGGAGTTCCTGGGCCGAAATGGTACGCTCAACAATCCAGCCGCGCTTGCGCGATCAGCCCCCGGGCTTTCCAAGCGAGTGGGCGCCGGCCTCGATCCCTGTGGCGTTCTTCAAGCCCCGTTGGAGCTCGCGCCGGGCGCAACGGCAGAAATCGCTTTCTTCCTCGGAGAGGCAGCCGCCACAGCCGACGCGCAATCGCTGATTGCTCGCTACCGCGAGGCCGATCTTGACGCGGTCTTTGGCGCGGTCGCGCAGCACTGGGACGAAGTGCTCGGCACGGTTCAGGTGAGCACACCGGACCGGTCGATGGACATTATGCTCAATCGTTGGCTGCTCTACCAAACGATCGCCTGCCGCGTGTGGGCGCGATCGGCGTTCTATCAGGCGAGCGGCGCCTACGGGTTCCGCGACCAGCTTCAGGATGGGATGGCACTTACGCTGTCGAGACCCGCGATGACGCGCGAACACCTCCTGCGCGCCGCCGCACGGCAATTTGTAGAAGGCGATGTGCAGCATTGGTGGTTGCCGCCGTTCGGCCAAGGCGTCCGCACGCGTATTTCAGACGACCGGATATGGCTGGCCTACGCCGTCGCACATTATGTTGAGACGACCGGAGACCGCGCGGTTTTGGACGAGCCTGTACCGTTTCTCGATGGCCAGGCTCTTCGGCCCGACGAGAACGATGCCTACTTCCAACCCACGATCGCGAACGAGACCGCTTCTCTCTTCGAGCACTGTGCGCGCGCTCTGGATCAAAGTCTTGGTATCGGCGAGCACGGTTTGCCCCTGATCGGCACGGGCGACTGGAACGACGGCCTGAATCGGGTTGGCGAGCTGGGCAAGGGCGAGAGCGTCTGGCTCGGTTGGTTCCTCCACGCGACGCTGTCGGCCTTCGCGCCTTTGGCGGTGGCTCGCAGCGAGCAAGCGCGCGCCGCGACGTGGCGCTCTCACGCCACGGCGCTGCAAACTTCCCTTGAGCGCGACGGGTGGGATGGCAACTGGTACCGGCGCGGTTTTTTCGATGACGGGACGCCATTCGGCTCTTCTACGAGCGATGAATGCCGGATCGACTCGATCGCGCAGTCCTGGAGCGTGATCTCCGGAGCAGCAGATCCCGTCCGCGCGGCGCGCGCGATGGCCGCTGTGGAAGATCAGCTCATCCGACATGAGGCCGGGCTGGCTTTGCTGTTCACTCCCCCCTTCGATCACACACCGCTTGATCCCGGGTACATCAAGGGCTATCCGCCGGGCATCCGCGAAAATGGCGGCCAGTATACCCACGCCGCCGCCTGGTCGGTGATCGCCTTCGCAACCCTCGGCGATGGAGACAAGGCGGCTGACCTATTCTCGCTAATCAATCCGATCAACCACTCCAGCACGCGGGCACGCGCCCATCGTTACAAGGTCGAGCCTTATGTTGCGGTTGCCGATGTCTATTCAGAATCTTCGCATGTCGGACGCGGCGGATGGACGTGGTACACCGGCTCGGCCGGGTGGATGTATAGAGCCGGGATCGAATTTATTCTTGGCCTTCGTCTTCAGGGAGCGTTCTTGCTCCTCGCCCCGTGCATTCCCAGGCACTGGCCCCGCTTCGAAATCGTGTTTCAATACGCCTCCGCGCGCTACGAAATCGCGGTCGAGAACCCCCGTGGGGTCAGCCGCGGGATCACCCATGCGGAGTTCGACGGCCAACCTTTATCCGAAGACCCAATACGCGTGCCTCTACACGATGACGGTAGAAGCCATAGGATACGCGCGGTCCTCGGTTAATTCGGACGCACGGGATGTCCCGCCTCGTGTTGAAATTTGCTTGGCAGGCATCCCGGGATGAGGAGGCCCCCAGATCGCCGGGTTTCGGCCCGCTCGGCGAACTCCCGATACCAGAGGGCCAGTTCCGCAGCTTTTTCGGATCGTACGCGTCAACGCACTCCTGGGCTTTCAAGAAGCCCCGGGGTAACGCGGAGGTTGAGCGAACTCGATTGACGCCCGCGAGCGACCCCCGGAACTGCGCTTGCGTTCGAGGGCGGCGCGCCGGTGATAGCTCTCGACGTTCATCTCGTGGAACATCGGGATCATGATTCGCAGGCTCACCGAGCCGAACTGGCTCGCTGTTGCGTTTTGTCGCAGGGTGCCAGCGTCAAGACTTACTTGAAATCTTCTTGAGGAGGGCCGTCCTGGCCAGGACGGCCCTCCTCAGTCCTCGTGATAACGATCAGCTCGCCGGACGAGCAACCCCGACGATTTTATTGCCGTCGGGATCACGCAGATAAGCGAGATAAGCGCCATTCGGACGGACGCCCGGCGGGTCCTCGATCGACGTGCCGCCATTCGCGACGCCGGCTTTGTGCCACGCTGCGGCCTGCGCCGCATCCTTCATCACAAAGCCGATCGTGCCGCCGTTGGCGTTGCTGGCCGGCTTGCCATCGATCGGCTTGGTCACGATGAAACGGGCGCCATTGTGCGAATAAGCCACTCGGCCTGCGGCGACCTCGTTGCCGGGCTGAGCGCCCATCGCGGTAAACAGCGCGTCGTAGAATTTCTTCGACCGGGCGACATCGTTGCTTCCGATCATGATGTGGCTAAACATTTTGTTCTCTCCTCCTAGAAAAAGATAAAGGACCGCACCACGACGTTCTTGCGGCACGGGGCGTCGACGGGCACGGTCGGGTCGATACAGGCGGTATGGAATGACCAGCGCGAGACCGAGCCGTCGGTCACCGAATCGTAGCATTTGAGCATCGAGACCTCGGTGGGCTGCTGCCGGGGAAACCAGTACCACTCGTGGTCGGGACGGTAGGTGAAGCGGGTCGTTTCGCCGACGCGGTCGTCGTAGATCCGGTAGTTGTTGATGTACGGCTGGTCGGCGAAGGAGGGCCAGGCGCACAGCACAAAGGGGAACTGCTCGACCGTCTCTATCGGCTTCGCAAGGTTGATCGACATGAACCGCCGCGACATCTTCCGGTCGGCTTCTTCCTCCGTGTAGTGCTGCGTGCGCCCGAAGTTCCGCAGGTTTTTGGTGAGCAGCTCGCGGCAGCGCACGCGGCCGCTGTTGTCGTTGAGGTCGTTGTGCACCAGGTTGGCGTAATTGACGTTGACACCCGGGTTGTTGCTGTCCTGGTCTTCCGTGCGGTCGCCCGTGTAGTCCTTGTCGAAGACGTCGTGGTTGTAGACCAGCGCATCGGTCGCATCCGGGAAGAAATCGAGAAGGAGCTTCTCGATCTCCGGGTAGTACACGCGCTCCACCTCGGCCGCATCGTAGATGTTCGTGCACTTGGATTCGAGGTGCGCCAGCGACACGCCGAGCCGGTCCATGCATTCGGGGCTCTCAGGCGAGAGGCCGGGGTAATACTCGCCGATGCGCCGCGCATCACGCAGCACCTGCGGGAAATAGAGGTCCCGCCGCCCTCTGCCCTTCTCGCTCTTGCGCAGGATCGCCGCGATGTCGGCGCGCGCCGGGTCCCGCCAGATGGCGTTGGACGGGACGACGGAGTAGGTCGGCCGCTCGTAGATGGTATAGGGCAGCGGCAGCGCCACGCCGCCTGGCGGGGCCTTGATGCTGTTCGAGCGGCGGATGTACTTCAGGCACTCGTCGTAGTCGCGGAACCCGAGGCCCCATTTGGTCTTGATCGGGCCCGGTGGCGCCTTGTCGATCATCTCGATGACGCGCTGGCTCTCGCCCTCGGCGATCTCAGCGAGCGCGTCCTCGATCGCCGCGGCGGTTCCCGCGTCGCCCTCCCGCTCGAACGCCATGTAAGACAGACCGCCATGCGCCGCGATCGGCGGCGGCTGCCCTTCCGTGCGCTGCAGCGGCGGCACATAGGCCGACGACGCTCTTTCCGTGACCTTGTTGTCGGCGACATCGAGCGGGCTCATGGCACACCTCCGGATTGTTTCAGCCTCACCGTCGCACACAGCGCCCGAGTTTTCCAGACCACGATTTTACCGGTCTGCTAAACGTGCGCTATGCCTCCCACGCAAACGGCGAGCCCTTTCAACCTGGAAAAGGGCATCGAGACCACCTTTTGGCTCAGGCTCGCGGCCACGTGCAGTGCTATGTGCCGCGAAATACGACGAGGGCGTCTACCGCCTTCACTCCCTGCCCTCGCGGCAGCACCATGAGCGGATTGATGTCCAACTCTGCCAAGTGTCCTTGCACGTGCATGGCGAGGTGCGGCACGCGCACCAGGGTATCCGCCAGCGCCGCGAGGTCCGCCGCCGGCCCGGTTCGAGGTCGATGCGCCGAAATCGCGGGTGGTTCACCTCGCACACAGCGCGAGCACGGCTTCCGGCACTCGGTCGATCACCCGCAGAAGGGCGCGGGCCGCACCCTGAGGCACGAGCTTACCCTGTTCCCAACCGCGCACGGTCGCGACAGACAGGCCGATCCGGCGCGCAAACTCGGCCTGTGACAGTCCGGCACGCCGGCGAACGCGCCGCACCCAAGCCGCCGCATCTTTTGCCGCTTCGGCGTCATCGAAGGCGGCCTGGCGTTCGATCTCCGCTTCAGTGGTCGCATCGACCCGCCCCCAATCGGTTCGCGGCTCTACCGGCTCCCAGCCTTTTCGAGGGGGGCCGGCGGAACGCCGGCGGGTGACGGCTCCCGTCGCATCGAGGCGTGCTTCAGTCCGCGCCATACCGATCCCTCTCGCGAGCATTTGCCTTGCGGGCGGAAATGATCCTCGTCGACGTTTCACGCCGCGTGTAGGCGATCACGAATAACCGTCCGGCGACGCGGCCGTAGAGCCTGAAACGTTCTTCGCCATAGTCTCGCCGAACGTCACGCTCCACCCGTCGCTTCGGATCGAGGAACGCCGGCAAGACGTCGGCAAAACCGAACCCGCGATCTCGCACGCAGCGATCGTTTTTCGCATCATCCCACTCGAACCGGATATGGGGAGCGTCCGCCAATCGATGCCCGATGTCCGTCTATCGGCCGGAATTGGCAAGCTTAATAATTGCTATATAGATTGATGGATCAAATTCCCTGCATCCAATTCCCTGCACTCCGCCGAAATTCCCTGCCGTCGCGTCAAAAAATTCCCGGCGCCCGCAGAGAAAAGCGCGCTGTGACAACGCCTTGCCCACGGCGATGAAAAAATTCCCTGCCGGCAGGGAAAAGCGAAAAGGCCGCTCCTCTCGGCGCGGCCTCCTCCGGGGGATTCCTCGGGTCTACGGGCCGCGAAACACGACGAGGGCGTCTACCGCCTTCACGCCCTGACCTGATGGCAGCACCATCAGCGGATTGATGTCCAACTCCGCCAGGTGTGCTTCAAGGTGCATGGCGAGGTGCGACACGCGCACCAGGGTATCCGCGAGCGCCTCCTGGTCCGCCGCCGGGCGTCCGCGAAAGCCCTGGAGCAACCGGGCTCCTTTGACTTCGGCGATCATCGCGCGCGCTTCCGAGCGCGTGATCGGGCAGGCTCGCAGGGCCACATCGTTGTAGACCTCGACCATCACGCCGCCGCTGCCGAACAGGAGCACCGGGCCCAATTGCGGGTCGCAAGACACGCCAACAATGACTTCGACGCCGTCGCCTACCATCTCCTGCACCGACACGCCGATGATCCGAGCCTGTGGCGCATAGGCGTTGGCATTGGCCAGGATCTCGGCGTAGGCGGTTCGCACTTCTTCCGGGTTCCCGAGGTTCAATCGGATGACCCCGGCCTCCGTCTTGTGCAGGATATCCGGCGAATCGACCTTGAGAGCCACCGGAAACCCGAGCTCTTCTGCGGCGAGCGCGGCGGCCTCCGCGGAATTTGCCCGGTGCTCACGCGCACTCGCCACGCCCCAGGCTGTCAACAGCTCCTTGCCCTCGGACTCCGAGAGTGCCGTACGCCCGAAGCCCAGAGCCCGGGCGATCGCCTCATCCTGCGCCGCGGTGCGCGGCGGGGCCGCGGCAAAGCCATCGGCAGAGCCGCCGCTCGCGCCATGTGTGATACGCCAGGCGGGCCTGAAGGCCTCGGGCCAATTTGTCCGGCGTATAGAAGATCGGTATCCGGGCGCTCTTGAGCTGTGCCAGGCCCGCCTTCGCGTCCCGGCTTCCGGTCCACAGGAACACCACGCCCTTGTCGGTCCGATCGCGCTGGCTGATGATCTGCTGAGCCTGGGCGTCCGCCCCGGCACTCGCCACGACGAGCGTCCCCATCCGGGGATCATTGATCATGTGCTCCATGATCTGCGGGAAGGACTCACTGTTGGCAAAGCCGGTCACATCGGCAGGGTTCGCCGCCCACCCGAAGCCCTTCAGGATCCCGTTGATGCCGTCGCGCGCCGCCTCGCCCAGCACCGGCAGATCGAGACCGGCCTGACCGCACATGTCGGCGGTCAATGAGCTGATGCCGCCCGAGTGGGATACCACCGCGATGCCGGGCACTTGGGGCTTCTTGGTGTGGGCCAGGAGGTGCGCGACCTCCAGGAGCTCGTCGTAATCCTGGACCCGGATCACCCCGTATTGGGCAAAGATCGCATCGTACCGCGCGTCCGCGCCGGTCAGCGCTGCGGTATGCGAGCGTGCAGCCCGGGCTCCCAGTTCCGAACGCCCGATTTTGATGAGGACGATGGGCTTCCCGCGCTCCGCGGCGAGCTTTGCCACTTCAAGAAATTTATCGGCGCGCTTGAAGCCTTCGACAAAGCCGGCAATCACCCGGGTATCGGGATCATCCAGCAGATAGCGGGCGAAATCCGTAAAGTCGAGGTCTGCCTCGTTCCCGGTCGAGATTATATAGCTGAAGCCGATGCCGTTCTCCACCGCCCGCACCAGGAACGGCCCGAACGCCGTCGCGCCGCTTTGGCACACCAGGGCGATCGGCCCGGTCAGGCCAGACGCCCCGCGCGAGGAAGCGGTGGCCCAGATGTCGTCTTTGACATTCGCCAGCCCCAGGCAGTTGGGGCCGCTGATGCGCATGCCCGAGGCGCGGGCAAAGGCACCCAATTTCCCCTGCAAATCACGCCGGTCGCCCGTGCCCCGCTCGGCAAAGCCCGCCGAGATCACGATCGCCGATCCCGTCCCCTTGCGGTGGCTCTGCTCCAGGACATCGAGCACCTGGTCCCAGGGCACCACGATGCCCACCAAATCGGGGGCCTCCGGCAGGTTCGTCACATTCGGGTAGGACTTCACCCCCATGATTTCGTCATAGCGCGGGTTCACGGCATAAACCCGCACCCGGTCCTTGACCTTGAGCGCCGCAGCCAGAAACCGCCCGCCATACTGCATCCGCGGCGTCGCGCCGACGATCGCAATGGAGCGCGGGTTGAGCATTTTGTGGATCGACGCCATCTGTGGTTCTGTCCAGAACTCCATGACACCCCCTGAAAAGAACGTGGTCCGTCGGGTCGGCAACCCCACGCTCTACGAACGGGGCTGCCGTCGGCCGATATTCCCGCATCATTGGCTGAAAGAGAGCGCTTGCGGCAGAGCCTCTCGGCCGATGCCGGACGAGGAGATTTGCGCAATACGATATTCGACCGGGTCGAGCTCCGTAGCGCATGCATATTCCTGGTTGCGGGCCGACGGTCAGCGTGGGCTGGATAGGTGTCGCACCAGCGCTTGTCGGGATAGGGATAGGCATCGCCTTACTGCCATTAGCCGACCAGTTCAACTTTTTGAAACCTTACGCCGTTCCCGGCGGAGTAGCTTTGATTCTCGCTGGCCTGCTGTTGTGCCTTGTACCCATTTGGAAGCGAATTCAAGCTGGGCGCGACGCCAAGCCGCGCTCCTGCGCCGCGCCCGCGCCGAACGGGTCGCCGACGAGGACGAGCCCGCTGCGATGCCCAGCCGCACCGCCAAGGGTTCGGGAGCATCGAGATGCGCGGTCGCCTCCGATCACCGCGAGCCCGGCCCAGCGACCGCATGGTGCGGCGCCTTGAGCAGGCCGGAGTGCCGCTAAGCCACATCAACTCAACGGGCTTCATGATCGGCGACACCGGCACGATCTTCGGCCGGCGCACGTCCGGTCGGCGCGGGATGCTGCTGCTCATGATGGCACGTGGCGGCTGGATCAACACGGGTCCACGGCAAGCTCGAATTCCTCGACGACGGCGACCTGCGCGGGTTTGCCAAGGCTCAGCACCTGTATGACGAATTGCAGCGGGATGGCGCCACTCGCGCCTTCGCCGGCCTCGCCGGCGACCGCCTTCCTTACGGTTTCGGCTCGGCGACGAACGCCGGCAGTATCTACACCGTGGTTAACCCGGCGCAGGCGGTACGGACCGCCGAGCCGCCGGCGGTGGCACCTCATCCACAGCCGACTGGCGATGGCCGCATCCTGTTCCGCGACGCCGGGTTCGCCCAGTGTTGCAGGGCCGTACGATCGTCGGCGGATACGGATCGGTCTCTGCGAATCGATGCCCGGCTGTATTCTGTGAGGTATCGATTCGATTTAACATTGATGGGGCTTCCGCCGCTTTCAATTTGTTGGACAGCGGATCGATCTCGATTGATGCCTGCCCGGCGGCGGCCAGGGCGGGGCGTGTCTCACAGCCTGAACGATAACTGCCACGACCGGCGGCGCGGTCTAGTATCGCCGTCGAGCAGCAGCTCGCCGGTAGCCGTGCTCGCCGAGAACTAAGTTGCTACCGAGGCCGAAGACGCAGACAATCACGCAGGCCCACCCGGCCATGCGGGCAGTGGGCACAATCAGTCCCAACACGCCAGGCAGAATGAGATCAGGATCAAATCAACCGCCGCGCAGCCGCTATAATGGTAGCCGGCCATTTCAGCAGCAACAACGACTGCCCCAACGGAATCAATCCTTCGAGAGCAACGGTCCCAACATCAAAATCCGCGGCAGCGCCCACCAGATATTCGAACGATATGTCGCGCTTGCGCGGGAAGCCGCGACGAGCGGCGACCGCATCGCGGCGGAAAATCTCTATCAGCACGCCGAGCACTATTTCCGCATCGCGAACGCGAGCCGCGACGGCAGCCAGCAGGGGATTGCGCCCCGGCCGACTACGCCAACCGATGCCGCCATTAGCGAAACAGAGCAGGGATCAAGCGAGGCGGACCCGGAGCGCTCGCAGCCCGGCTGGGGAGACCATCGGCCCGGCTTCCTTTAAAACCTGCCGGCCACCAACTCGGGCGGGAAAGTGAACCGCAGCCTGGCCCTGGGCACCTACCCGTCCAGTATCCGTGACCTTTTGTCCGTCCGAAATCCGTTACCCATTGCGGAAGTCCGCGTCTATTCGTCCGACCGTGCCTGTGAGTCCGGATGTTCCGGTGTGTTCGCTGCCTGAGATGCCGCGTCGCGCTCCTGTCGCTTTTTCAGTTTCTCTTCCTTCTTCGCCTGCTTGGTTCGGTCGCGCTCCGTGCGTTGGAATCGATAATTCGTTCTGAAGGCCATCAGCGCACTCCCTCTCGCTGTCTGCAATATGGGCTGGGGCGGCGAAATCTCGATCCCCATTTGGCCAATTCGGCGGCCAGCTCTCCGCGCCACCCCGCGTCCAATCAAGCGGAGCGCGCTCCTATGCGTGCGGCTTCCTCAGCTCTTTCTGCGAGCCCGTCGTACTGACGGGCCACCTCGTGGAGGTGCTCTTTTAGCGCTGGCGTCGTCGCATCAGCAGCCAGCCCTCGCACGCGTGCCGCGTGCTTGCGGTAGTAATCCGCCGGCAGCGACGGCGTCGGGGGCGGCGGCTTCATCTTAGATGAGCCGAATGCTCAGCGCCTCCGGTCCCTTGCCGCCCTCGACCATATCAACCGCTACGCGCTGACCTTCCGCCAGCTCGCTGATGCCGGCGCGGTTCAGCGCCGAGGCATGCACGAAAATGTCCTTGCCACCGCGGTCCCGGAGGATGAACCCGAACCCTTTGTCGGGGTTGTACCACTTCACCGTCCCGATCTCCTCGACGGCGGCTTGATTGGAGGGTTGATACGGCCGTTCGGGTCGGGGACGCCGCGGCTGCTCTTGGAGCGCGGTGCTGGTGTCGACGCTCAGCACTTCCGTTACCTGTGGCCCCTTCGGCCCCGCCCCGACGCGAACCTCAAGTGCCGCGCCCGGCGGTACAGTGCCGTGGCCGCCGCGTTCGAGCACGCTCACATGCAGGAAGGCATCGCCCGAGCCATCGGTAAGCTGGACGAAGCCGAACCCTTTGTCCGGGTTGTACCACTTGACGGTGGCCCCGACCGGGGGGCCGGAAGGAGTGTCAAACTGGGGACCGCGCGGCGCTGCATATCCGAAATTGCGGGTCGGCGGTTGATCGTTGTCATCGTCGAAATCACGGCGACGGGCTGGACGAAAATCTCTGGCTCTGCTGCTCACGTGGCTTCCTGGGGTGGATTGGACGCGCCGCAATCTGAACTGGAGACGAGGCAACCGTCAACAAATTCGGCCCGACCCTGGGGCCCCGAATGGGTTTGCAACTAATGATCATCTATTCAGGATCGCGGTATCCGGCTTCGGCACCTTCCGCCAATTTCTCTTACTGAAGCGCGACATCCGCCAGACGCTCTCGAATGAGGAGCGTCGTCGCGTCGCGCGCCACGCTGCGCAAGCAAAAGGCCGCCAAAACAGTCGCCACTTGACCCCATGCAACGGGTTATGGAGAGATCAAATCCGACCAGCGGGCGCTCCGCCACCCCGGCCGACTTCGATCGGAACGGCCGGCCGACTTCGGTCGGAATACGCAATTCTCTTCGGAGAGACGGGAAGCGGCATTTCTTCCCGGAGTCATGTGCCTGCGAGAGCGCGCCGGGACGCGGCGGTCAAGGCCGGTCGAAAAGCGCCCCGGTGGGGCTACCTTGGGGGGTAAAGAAAGAGGCGTGCTAGGCTTTCCGCTGTGAGGCCTTGAAGGGGCGAAGGTCCGTGACCGCCAGAGCGGTTGTTCGCGGTCCTGGCATCAGACGGCTCGGTTCGACCCCGGGCTCGACCCAGGAGCCGAACGCCTTTCGCGACCGGAAAGATAGGTTCGAGCAGTGCGTTGCCGAGCTGTTCGAGTGTAAGCGTCCGGTCTGGAACGTGAAGGCTTGTCGCCGGAGCAGCGGCGATGGTGCTCAGCCGCTCGCGGTTTGGGCATAGGGTGCCTGGGCGAAGGCGACGCCCATGGTGCGGAGGCGCTCTTTGCCACGGATCGTCAGGTCGGTGATCATGGCGAACTGCTCACGGCTTTCGGTCACGTACGCCTTGATCTTGTAGTGGGTGCCCCAGGGCGTTTCTGCCGCCACGACTGTCACCTTTGTTTCCGGCTTTCGGTAGCCGCTGGTTTCGCCGATCTCGGCCAGGGCGTGGCGCACGGCGGCGCCGTCGTGGTCGGCGTGGAGGTAGAAGTCGGTAACGCAGAGCAGGCTCGGCTTGCCGCCGCTGGCGTTGAAGACGCTGGCCGACCACAGCCGAGCATGCGGGATGATCACCTCGGTGTCGTCGGCGGTCACGATGTGCACGGCCCGGCTGCCGATTGTCTTGACCTCGCCATAGGTCCCGTCCAGCTCGATCCAGTCGCCCGGCTGGTAGGTGTGCTCGATGACCGTCACGATTCCGGCGGCCAGGCAGCTCACATAATCCTTGAGCGCGAAGGCGAGCGCCAGGCTCACCGCCGCCACCAGGGCGACAACGTTCTCGAAGGTGGGCTCGACCAAGATCGGAACAATGATCGTGATGCCGGCGATCACGATCAGCAGCCGGGCGAGCGGCGCCACCCGCAGGATCAACAGCCGTCGGTGCGAGGGTGCGCTCTCGGCAGCGCGGCGCACGATCCGGCGCACCGCCAGGACCAGCAACTGGCCACCGACGAGAACGACAAAGACGAGAAGAACATGGCTCCAGGTCAGTTCCCGCAGAAAGCCCAGAGGATGACCGGCTGCATTCATGGCATTCCCCCTTTGGCGGGGTCCGGCCGGTTCGGGATGCCGTCGATGGTCAGGCGGCCTCCGGCTGGACGTTGGTCGGCCAGAATCGCCATGGCATCAGCTCGTCGATCCGATTGATCGGATGCCCGGCGGCGATCTTGGCGAGCGTGTCGCGCAGATAGGCTTGCGGGTTCACCCCGTTGAGCTTGGCCGTCTGCACGATCGTGTACAGGGCGGCAGCGCGCTCGCCGCCGGTATCGGCGCCTGCAAAGAGGTAGTTCTTGCGCCCCAGCGCGATCCCGCGCAGCGCGTTCTCGGCGATGTTGTTGTCGACTTCGAGGCGGCCGTCGGCGAGGAAGCGTGACAGCGCCGCGCGCCGCTTGGTCGTATAGCGGAAAGCCTCGGCCAGCGCCGACTTCGCGGACAGCTTGGCTACGGTCTGGTCGGCCCATTCGAAGAACGACACGAGCAGCGGCCCCGTCGCGGCGCGGTGCGCCAGGCGCTCGGCGACCGGGGCGAACTGCGCCTTCGCTTCGATCACATAGAACGCCGCGATCCGATCGAGCGCCGCCTTGGCGACCGGCGACTTGGTGGCTTCCCACACGTCGAAGAACTTGCGTCGGCAATGCGCCCAGCACGCCACTTCGGTGATTGGCCCCGGCTCGGTGCGGGTGGCGTCGTAGAGCGCTTCGAACCCGGCATAGGCGTCGGCTTGGAGAAAGCCGGTGAACCCCGCCAGATGACCTGCCGGATGCGCGCCGCCGCGATCGGGGCTGTAGAAGTAGGCGGCGGCCGGCGGGTCTGTGCCGCAGAACGGCCGATCGTCACGCACATAGACCCACAGCCGCCCGGTCTTGGTCCGCCCCAGCCCCGGTGACAGCACCGGGACCGGCGTGTCGTCGCCGTGGATCTTCTCGGCGGCAAAGACGTGCTTCTGGATGCCGGCAACGATCGGCTGAAGCAGCCAGGCCGCCTGACCGACCCAATCGCACAAGGTCGAGCGATCGAGGTCGAGCTCGTCACGGGCATAGATCTCGCTCTGCCGATAGAGCGGCAGGTGATCGCAATACTTCGAGACCAGCACATGCGCCAGCATGCCGGGAGCGGCTCGGCCGCGCGGCGTCGGCATTGCGGCGGCCGGGGCCTGGATGATCGCATCGCACGACTTGCAGGCGTACTTCGGCCGGACATGGCGGATCACCAGGAAGTGGCCCGGCACATAGTCCAGCACCTCGGTGATATCCTCGCCGAGCCTGGCCATGCCGGCACCGCACTCGGGGCAGGTGCAGGCGCCGTCATTCCGGGGCTCATGCACAACCTCTTGACGCGGCAGATGCTCGGGCAGCGGTCGGCGCTTGGGCTTCGCGCGCTCGATGCCCGAGGTTGGGCGGTCCTGGATCGCCACCTCGGCCTCTTCTTGCGCCGCGCCGGTCTCCAGTTCCTCGAGTTGCAGCTCCAGTTGTTCGATCCGCCGGGCGATCCGCTCCGACGACCGGCCGAACTGCATCCGCCGCAGCTTGGCGATCTGGAACTTCAGCTTCTCGATCTCCAGGGTCCGCAACTGCACCGAGAGCTGGGCCGCCCTCAGTTCCGAAGTTGCCGCCGCCAGCTCGGCCTGACAGGCCAGCGCAAAAGCGCGCAACGCTTCCGGATCGGAGGGCAGATCAGCCGTGGCCAGCGACATGACCGACCCTAGCAAAACCACGCACCGCGAACCAGAATCGCAAGCGAATCGCTGCCTTGTCAGACCAGCATTGGTTGTCGCGGCAGCGGCGGTGCTACGGTTCGGCGCCAGTCCATTGCCTCGATCAACAGGGCCAATTGCGCGGGGCTGAGTACGACGCTGCCATCGACGATCGGCGGCCAGACGAAGCGGCCCCGCTCCAGCCGCTTGGCGAATAGACACAGGCCAGTGCCATCCCAGTAAAGCGCCTTCAAATAGTCACCACGCTTGCCGCGAAACAGAAAGAGGTGACCGCTGAACGGATCGGCGCCGATCATCTGCTTGGCCTTGGCCGCCAGCCCGTCGAAGCCATTGCGCAAATCGACCGGATGGCAGGCGAGAAACACTTTGGTGCCGGGAGCCAGGCTGATCACGCCGAGCCCTTGATCGCCCGCAACACCCGCCGCAGCGCCTTCTCGTTGACGAAAGCGTCGACGCGGACCCGGGCGCCGCTCGGTAGCGCAACCTCGATGATGCCGACCCGCTCTGCCATCGTCATGCCGGTGGGCCGGGATCGTTCCGGCGCCGGGACATCGAGGGGAGCCGCCAGCATGGCCGAGCCTTTGTCGGCCGTCCGGCCAAATACGCCGAGTGGAACGAACTCCACGGGTTCCGGCGTCCGCACCAATGCCGCTGCCGTCTTCCACGCCGAGCGCCAGTTATAGAGCAGGCTCTCCGATACCTGGCGGCGCCGGGCAACCACCGCCACCTTGCCGCCTTCGGCCTCAATCTCGGCAAGCAGCGCCGCCTTCTCCTCGTCGGTCCACTTCCGACGCCGCTCGACCCGCGCCATGATCTCCACATCCGCCAAGCTTGCCTCCTTCTGGAGCTACAGAAGGAGCCTCCAGCGAGGTTCAAGATCGGCCATCCCCAAAGGCGGCGCTACACGGCACAGACCGGACGCTTACGTTCGAGTTCGCTTCGAGTCGTCATCTGCGTCTGACCGATGCGGCTTCGCGCGATCTTCCGGAAGTTCGCGAACTTGACCTTGAGTGTGACAGTGCGCCCACGGATAGCGGAGCGCTCGCAGTACCCCCAGACCTTGTCGATCATCTCTTGGAGCGCATCACGCGCGGCCTCGGAGGCGACAGATCGGCGGGAAATGTGTTCTCGGCGCCAACGGATTTCCTGACCGGATCGGCACGGACGGGCCGCTCGTCGACGCCGCGCGCAGCCCAATAATAGTAGGAGCCCGCTTTCCCGAAATGTTGCCGCAGAAGGGCCAAGGTCCGCGCGGCCATCGTCGCATCGGGCGATTTGCCATAAGATGCATACTTACATCAGCTTCCCCCGAAATGTGCTCATTATCGCCGCGCTCGTCGCGGAATGCGGGACAGGGTCAGTCCAGGAAATGGGGGCGCTTCTGACTGGGACGAATGACGCTCATATCGCCGCGCACCACGTTGATTAGCTGAGGCGGGCAATCCAAGCGGGTGACGTAAAGAAACCGCCCCACTCGGGTAAATCGCATGCGCGATTCCGTAGCCTCCATGCGCAGTGTGTCCGGTGAACCGTCATGTGTCGTAATCCGGAAATCTCAGCGCAAAAAAAGGCCGCCCCTGCAGCCCGACGCGTTCTTGACGGTAGAACACCGGCCCGAAGCTTTCACATTTGATGGCGAGTGCCACAAATCCCATCACCGGCATTGTAAGGACGATGAGAGCGGCAGCAATTATAAGGTCGGCCAACCGTTCTGCCTGATCAGCAAATCGGGAGCCGCCTGCAACAAGGGGAGGTTTTATCTCGGTTTCCTTCTCCGGAAGTTCCCCCTGATCGCTCATTGTTAACGTTTCCAGCAATAGCGATGTTGAATCAAAACAAACTCAATCAAAGACAAATGTATAAGATATTTTGCTCAATTGTATCGAGCTTGATCACAGTTTCGCCGTACCACAACGGCCATCAATAATTTCATATTGTTATGAATTTGTTAATGATGCATAAAATCTGCAATAAAAATCGAATGTAGACCAATTTACAGGTGTATATTCGCGGCGATATGCGAAGCTGGATGAACCTCAACGACGATGGATCCAGGCGACCGGCGCGCCTGCGGCGGAGCACCGCGTTCCTTCTAATCGCTGTTTATTGTCTGCTGTGCTGGGCAATCATAATTTGGGGGCTGCTGCGCTTCGTCGCGTAGGGAATATTGCGAACTTTTGGTTAAGTGGGAGCTCGGAGGTTTTCCGCCAGCCTGGGCTTGGCCATGGAGTGCTCTGCCAGGTCCATGACATGCTCAACGAACGGCGACGCCGGGGGGCCGCTCGACAGGCAGGCGCGCAACTTCAATGCCCGGCCTGATGACGCCGAGATCGCGCGTCGCTGCGAGGCTGACGCGCGCGAGCGGCTTCAAAAATTGAGCTCGCGTAGACATTTGGCGCGCCCGGCGACAGGCGACACGGCGGTAGGCCGTTACCTGTTGTCTCGCGGGATCACCCTGCCGTCGCCGCCGACCCTCCGCCATCACCCAATGCACGAGTGTTACGGCCGCCATCCGACCGGTTCTTACCGGCCGCAGATGATCGCGCTGATCGAGCACGTCGAATACCGGCCGATGGCTGTCAGCCGGACCTTCCTGACCGTCGATGGCAGCGGTAAGGCCTTCTTCATGCGAGATCACCGCGAGCTTGCGTGCGACCGCGACGACGGCGCGCTTGTGGCCGCGCTTCGCCGGCACCCGTACGCCAGCGTCGACCATTTGCGGTAGCGCGTCAGCATCGCGCTCGATGCCTCGTAGAGCGCGGTCCTCACCTCGTCCTCGCCGCACCGCGATGTGGCCATCGCGATCGACCGACGTGTCCGACTGCTCGCGCTTTCGGCGTCAAGCCGAAATGCGCGCCTACGGTTTTCGATTTGTGGAACCGGCTCGGATCGCCGATGCCGGCCTTGATTGTCAGCGCCGTCACCGGGCCGACGCCGGGGATTGGCGCCCCGACTTACCGACATTGCATTAACCCCAGGTGACCTCACCGTATTACCCCCGATGCGTCCATTTGATTGCCTGAACGCTCCTGTATGTTCGGCGGGCCTTCCTGCACGAGTGAAAATTGGCTAAATGGTTAAGATATTAAAGTACTTGAGCTCACGCAGGTCGGTGGCGCTCCTTAGCGCCGACATGTTGCTGCTCTTCATCACGACAAGCGTGTTGCTGCTCTTCATCACGACAAGCGTGCTTCAAGACTACGTAATTCATCTCAACACCGTGGTGGCGGGACACACGGTCAGCCGGCTTGCTGTGCCGTTCGTCGTGACAATTATTGCGACTCTGGCCGTCGCAACGATGGGTTTTTGCCAGTGGGATTTTTGTTGGGATCATCGTTCGTGGATTTTGCGGCTTATCGTGGCCTGCTCACTTGTCGTCGTCATGTTAGCGGGCTCGCTGCTCTACCCTGACAGCGTTCCGACCTGGGCGGACGGCTACGTCCAAAGCATGGGATTCTACATCGCGGCGGTGGCGGCGTTCATCGTCGGTATCCACGCCTTACGGTTTGGTCCGCGGTTGCGCACCCGACGGATTCTGCTCATCGGAAATGGAGTGCGAGCAGGCAACATTGAGGAGCTGGCACGAAAGTCTAACGAGGCTATTTCTGTCGTCAGCCGTATTCGAAGCGGGATACCGACCGAAAGTGAAGCTTATGATGTGAAATCTAGTGCGATGTTTCTTAGGCGTTCCGGCATTCACGAAGTCGTCGTCGCCGCTGATGATCAGCGTGGACTCCCGATGGATCTCCTTCTGCAATGCAAGTTTGCTGGTATTCGCGTGATTGACTATCTGACTTTCTGGGAACGCGAATGTGGCCGCGTTGATCTTCGAGCAGCCTCACCGTCTTGGTTCGTGTATGGGCAGGGGTGCAAGCACAGCCGCGCGGCGAAGCGGTGTTTTGACGTTGTCGTCAGCGTGTTTTTGCTCGCGCTTACGACCCCCATGACGTTGACCTGCGCCGCTCTGATTTGGTTGGAAGGCGGCGGCCCGATCCTCTACCGACAAGAGCGGGTCGGTCGTCATGGGCGGGTATTCAACCTCCTGAAATTCAGGAGCATGCGCGTCGATGCCGAAACAGCTGGTCAACCACAATGGGCGCGCAAGCAGGATAGCCGCGTTACGCGTGTCGGCGGCCTGATCAGGCGGCTGCGTATCGATGAGATACCGCAACTGTGGAACGTGGTGCGCAACGATATGAGCCTTATCGGCCCGCGGCCGGAACGCCCCTTCTTTGTCGAACAGCTCGCGAAAGAAATACCGTTCTACCGCGACCGTCACTGGGCAAAACCTGGCATTACCGGCTGGGCCCAAATCAACTTTCATTATGGCGCCTCGCTCGACGACGCACGCCAAAAGCTCTCCTACGACCTTTACTATATCAAGAATTCGGGATTTTTTCTCGATGTGTTCATCGCAGTGGCAACAATTCGGGTGATCCTGTTCCAGGAAGGGGCTCGTTGAGAGATCGCATACGCATTCTCACGTTCTCAACGCTCTATCCGAACGAGGTCCAGCCAAACCACGGTATCTTTGTTGAGAACCGGCTGCATCATCTGATCGGTAGCGGCGCGGTGGAGGCGGTCGTTGTCGCGCCCACTCCCTATTTTCCAAGCCGCTCAAAAGTGTTCGGGCGATGGGCCGATCATGCCCGGGTTCCAAGAGTTGAGCGCCGCAACGGTTTGGCTGTTTATCACCCGCGCTACGTCATCCTCCCGGCGATCGGGATGAGTTTGGCGCCCGCCCAACTTGCCGCCGGCAGCTTCCAAGCGATCCGGCGGCTTTGCCGCAGCGGCTGTGCCTTCGATCTTATCGACGCCCATTATGTCTATCCCGATGGCGTGGCGGCAATGTGGCTTGGTCAGTGGTTCCAGAAGCCGGTGGTGGTGACCGCACGCGGCACCGACATCAACTTCATCCCGCGCTTCCGTTGGCCGCGCCGCCTAATCCAGCATTCGCTGGCAAAAGCGGCTGGGATCATCGCGGTTAGCCAAGCGCTGAAAGAGGCCACCACCCAACTCGGCATCGCGCCGAGCAATGTCACCGTGCTTCGCAACGGGGTCGACCTCGAGCGATTCCGGCCGCTGGATCGTGCCAAAGTACGCAAGAAAGTCGCCATCCACGGCGTGACGCTGCTGTCCGTTGGACATCTGATCGAGCGCAAAGGCCATGATTTAGTCATCCGTGCTCTTGCAGAGCTGGTCAACTGCCAGCTGGTGATCGTCGGCGAAGGCCCCGAACGCGGCCGGCTTGAAGCTTTGGCCCAGAGTTTGGGAGTAGCTTCCCGCGTCCGTCTTGTCGGCGCCAAGCAACACGATGAGTTAGCGCAATACTACACCGCGGCAGACGCGCTCGTGCTCGCCTCGAGCCGGGAGGGGTGGGCCAACGTCCTGCTCGAGGCGATGGCGTGTGGGACACCGGTCGTGGCGTCGAATGTCTGGGGCAATCCAGAGGTGGTCGCCGCTCCGGCGGCCGGACGGCTGATGCATGAACGGAGCCCGCAGGGGATCGTGGCAGCCGTGCAGGACCTGTTTGCGAGTCCACCGGATCGTAATGCGACGCGTCGCTACGCAGAAAAATTCAGCTGGGATGAGACGACACGCGGCCAACTTCAGCTTTTTCGCCAAATACTATCGCGAGCGACGAGCAAGAGTTGACCGCATCATTGTGATCCCGCGATCGGCGGACGCCCCTGTCGCGCTGCGCAATCAATCAACCGACCATTGACGTCAACAACTTGTCATAGTCGGCAATCATCCGGCCGAGTGGAAAAGTGGCCCG
The DNA here is from genome assembly GCA_963842175.1 of uncultured Alphaproteobacteria bacterium. Taxonomy (GTDB): domain Bacteria; phylum Pseudomonadota; class Alphaproteobacteria; order ATCC43930; family CGMCC-115725; genus DATARH01. The sequence continues at coordinate 935,938 of CAWJFM010000023.1, read as the reverse complement.
AACGTGGTCCTCATTGGCCTTACCGAGCCGGGAGCGCAGCACATTATCTTCGGCTAGTTGATCGATCGCGGCGCTGAGCTTGGCCTCATCATGCTTTTCGACAATAAATGGGCGATTCTCATTGGCGACTATCAGCGGCACGTCGCCGACCGCGACGCCTGCGATGGGCAGGGCCATCGCCATAGCCTCCAGGATTGTTATCGGCATCTGCTCGGTGTCGGACGAGAACGCAAAAATGTCGAAATCCCGCAAGGCGCGTGAGGGTTCGACAACGTGTCCAGTGAAGAGGGCCCGGTCCCCGAGCCGCTCCTTTGCCTCGGCTTCAAGCGCACAGCGCTGCGGGCCGTCGCCGACCACCACGAGACGCAACCGCTTACAGCGTGCCCGCGCGACGACACGAATCAGACGACCGATGTTCTTCTCGGGACGCAGTGGCGCAATCGTCCCGACGACGAGGTCGCCCGGTCGACGGGCAAACAGGGGATCGTGATTGAGCGTCGATGAAAATTCGTCGAACGTCGATCCCGTTGGGAATATAGAGCAGGCGAGCCGGATCAAGGCGCCAATCGTGAAGCGCCAGGCGCACGAGCGTTTGGGACGGGACGACAACCTTCTGCGCGGCAGCAAGCGCGAACCGGCGAATCAGCGCTCGATGCCATAACTGTACATCAGCCTCGTCCGGGCCGAACCCGTCTTCGAAATGCACATGGGTGGTTGCTGAACAGAACCGATTCGCCACCACCCATTCGATGCTCCCCCAATTGTATGTCAGCAACAAATCGGGACGCGTCTCCGCCAACTTTCGTCGAATCCGCGATAGCCGAAGTAACGGCCGCCGGGGGGCAACCGGAAAGGGATCGGGCTCGACAAGATTGCCTGGTGCCACCCGTTGCAAACAAGAGGTGATCCCATCCAGCGCTATGATCGTATGGCGATAGCGCGACCCAAAGCTGTTTATCACCTGGGCTAGGCGAACCTGGATCCCGCCGACACCGAAGCTGGGAAGTACATGCAAAAGGTGTGGGATGCGCGGCATGTCCGCCACTGGAAGTCTCGCGACAACTGGCATCACAGCCGAGCATGTATGGCCTTGCGGGGCAGAATTTTCGGGCAGAGCGGCCCTTCCAGAACGGTATTTCGGGCCGGTAGTGCCCGAGGCTACCGCCGGCTTTCGTTGGTCGCGCAGCCTGTTGTAGACCACGTGCCGCCACATCATGATGAACGGGATGATATCATGCCGAGAAAACCATGCGAACTCCCGTTCTCCCGGGAGTGAACGAAGCCACTCCCGCAAGCTTGGCCGATGCGGCCGGCGGTTCATCATCAGCCGGAGTTCATAGTTCTCCACAACGAAGCTGCGGGGTCTGAATTCGTGGATTTGTGGCACCGTTCGGCCGGTAAGATCGAGATGCATGGCCCGTACGACGTCGATCGAGGCAGTATTTTGATAGAGTCTAAATTGCGCGCCGACGCGGGGGTTGAAATCAAGGATCTTGTAGCGCCCATCCCTAGAATCCAGACGCAACTCCAGATCAACGATCCCATGATATCCGAGCTGAGCGAGAAACTCCTCGAGGAGACGGCAGAGCTCCCGGTTGTCGGTAGTTCGGCTGGCCGCCGTCATCCCGGCGTTGGCCGGATACGATCGCAGCTTCTCGCCGGTCAGGGCAACCAGACACCGAGACCGGCTGTCGGAATATGCGGCAAACATGGCGTCCGTATTTGCGGCAGACGGAACGTGCTCCTGAAGCATCAATTGGAGATGTGGTGCTGTCTCGGCGATGCGGAACAGCCTCATCATCTCTTCGTAATTTCCGACGATCGCTGTGCTGACGAGACCAGCGGGGCGAGGCGATCGCCACGGTTCGGTGATTTTGACCATGACCGGAAACCGAAGGTTGCCGGCCGATCGTCGAGCCTCCTCAGCCGAAATCGGAAAAAACGACGTGGGGCAAGTCAACACGCCAGTCTGACAAATTTTGTAGAGCTCTCGTTTGTCGGCGAGATCTCGCGTCAGCCCCGGTTTCTGTTTCGGAAAGAGAAACCATTTCGCCAAAGAAGCGGCGTGCTCGTCGATAAAGATCGCGGCGCGGTCGCTGGTCGGAATTATCACGGCCCGCCGGCCAATCCGTTCTCCGATGGCGGCCAGACCGCCGAGAAGCTCGTCCTCGGCATTAACATTGGGGTTCCAGATGAATTTGCCAGCCAGATACCGGGACCAGCCAGCGGGCACCCAAGTATCCTCAAGGGCGGCGTACACCGGAACGCCCACTGCACCAAGGCTTCGAATGACCCCCAACATCCCATGGTGCAGCGGAAATCTGCCGAGATTCACAGCTAGCGCGGGCGTCTGAAGGTCAAACATTTGGATCAGGTGTGCGGTCCCGGAATGAGGTGGTGCGGGTTGATCATGAAGGGTGTGGGGTCTTTCGTCCAGGCATCGCAGATGGCCTGGAAGGGCTTCGCCAGCGGAGCGATTTTGAGGTGCTTAGCGAAGTTGTAGGCGGCGATGAAGGCAGAAATCCGGATATCCATCGAACCAATCCCTTTAAGCATTCTATCATTGATCAGGCAGCGATATACGAGATATATATTCTCAATATTGACCCATCGAACCAGGGGTAAAATGATCGTGAGCGATTGACCGCAAAGGCGGCAATCCACCTTGGCTGTCGCTTCAATGAATGAGATGGAGCGTAAATGAGCAACGAGTTTACTATTGCGGCCGCAATTATCGGAGCGGGGCCGTATGGGTTGTCAATCGCCGCGCATCTACGGCGACTGGGCGGCGATCATCGCATCTTTGGCCGGCCGATGGACGCCTGGCGGACGCGGATGCCGAAGGGCATGACCCTGAAATCAGAGGGCTTTGCGTCAAATCTCTCGGAGCCGACCGGCCGCTTCACGCTCCGCTCCTTCTGCATGGGAAATAACCTTGAGTATGGCGATTACGTAATTCCGGTTCCAATTGATACGTTCACTCAATACGGATTGGCCTTTCAACGGGAGTTCGTTCCTGATGTCGAGGAACAATTCGTTACGTCGGTGACCCGCGATGACGGTCAATTCGCCTTGACGCTCGATAGTGGTGAAGTCGTGCGAGCCCTTAACGTCGTTGTTGCCACCGGGCTGACGAAGTTTGCCAGAATGCCGATGGAGCTGGCCGGCTTACCGCCTTCACTCGTAACGCATTCTGCCGATCACGCAAATCTTGGGGTGTTTGAAGGTCGCGATGTCACGGTGATCGGCGCCGGGCAATCGGCACTGGAGACCGCGGCATTGCTGTTCGAAGCGCAGGCGAATGTTCGCATTCTGGTGCGCAAGGATGTGATTGAATGGAACCGCCCCCCAACCGATCGTCCGCTCATCGAACGCATGCTCAATCCGCGTACTCCGCTTGGTCGCGGCCGACGTGCATGGTTCTACAGCAACGCAACACGACTATTTCACGGCCTGCCTGAACCAATTCGCCTTGAGCTGGTTCGGCATGAGTTGGGACCAGCCGGCGCCTGGTGGCTCAGAGAGCGGGTCGAAGGGAAGGTACCAGTGATGTTGAATACCTTGATCCGAAGCGCCGAAAACAGCGGTGGTCGTGTGCAGTTGCGGCTGGAACAGGAAGGACGGACAACGGAGTTGACGACCGATCACGTCATTGCGGCGACAGGTTATTCTGTAGACATCAAACAATTGGAGTTCCTTGCTCCTGATCTGATCTCCCGCGTACGGCGAATTGAGCAGGCGCCAGTCCTGTCTGCCGCATTTGAATCGTCTCAGTCGGGACTTTATTTCGTCGGTCTTGCATCGGCGAACTCCTTCGGCCCCCTGATGAGGTTTGCTGCAGGTGCCGGGCCAACTGCACGTCGTCTAGCTTCCCACTTTCGCCGATCCGGATGGCGTCATTGAGTCTCGTCCGCTCACGGAATCCGCCTGCAGCGCTGCCGGAACCGCACAAAGGCGCCTGTTCCAATGTTGCCCTGAGGAGCTAGAACCATGATGAGAATCTTCAGGTGGGGATTGTGGCTGTGCGAAAATGCGCGTGAGTTGGCGCAAACGGTTCCGAGAGATCCGCTTGGGGCATGGTACTGGGCCCGGGAAGAACTGGTCGACCGTCGCGAACATCAGCGTCCGCCATGCCCATATCAGGGTGATGCGGAATGGGAGGCGAAGCTTCACGCGCTTTTGGGTAAGCCTTGGCCCTGTACGGAGGCTGCCGAATTTTGGCCGGCGTGGAACGGCCTCGTGCAGCGTTACGCGACTGAGGGTATCACCATTGGCCGCGGTGCCTTTGCGGGTTGGGGAGACGGCGAGCCGGGGTTAGTCCGCGCGGTCTGGTGTCTGGTGCGGCACCTGCGGCCTGACAAGGTCGTAGAAACCGGCGTTGGCCGTGGGTTTACGTCGCGCATGATCCTTGACGCGCTTGAGCGCAACGGAAAGGGCCATCTTTGGAGTATCGACCTACCGCCGGTACAGGCGCCACAACTGCACGCACAAATAGGCTCGGCGGTTGATCCCGAGCTGCGCAGCCGTTGGACATATCTGAGAGGGACCAGTCGTCAGCGCCTCCCAAAATTGCTCAGGCAGCTCGAAGAGATCGATCTGTTTGTTCATGACAGTCGGCATACCGAGCAGAATGTTCGGTTCGAGCTGGACCGCGCATGGGCAAAGTTGCGTTCCGAAGGGGCGGTGGTAGCCGACGATATCGACATGAACTGGGGATTTCATTCGTTCAGTCAGACGATCTCCAGCCATCCATCCCTGAACTGCTACGCCGAGCCGCTCAAGCCCGACCCGAAGCGGTTCGAAGGAAAAGGGTTATTCGGCATTGCCCTCAAAAGGCCGGCCGCGGCCGAACCATCCCAGGCGCGTCGACCCGGCCGGCTCTCGGGTTCCGTTTCCATGGCGGATACGGCTCCGAGCGGCCGATGACACGGCGTTGTTAATGGTGTAAGAGCGGTGATGCCGATCGCGGATCCGTCCGATTGCGTCACCGGAGTGCGGGGACTTCGCTCGATTGAGAGATGCTTTCGTCCATACGCGCGGAATAGGAAATTATCTTAGCAATGTGATTTTTTATCCAGCAGATCAGGATGACGTTGTTTGGTTTTTTTTCGAACCGACTTGACTTGCCGTTTCAAAAGCCGCCGGGCATTGCCGATAACCCCATCCATTTATTCGATTGCCCCGGGAACCGCTTTCAGGTTGGGGAGCAGCTCGCGCTTCCGGCGCAGGCGTGGTATCGCAAAGTTGGCGTATTGCACTGCCCGCACGGCTCGTTGCTGATTTGGCAGCCGATCCCCACTGTGGTTGCGCTCCATGATACGCTCCCGTGGGATGAGCCAGAGATGCCACGGAATGGTTATCTCGATCACCTCCTGCCCCTGCATCTGATCGGGTTGGGCGTAAGAGAACCGTACTTGGTCTATTGTGGTGGATTGCTGCCGCGAAAGCGGCTGGCCTGGGGGCGCGCGTTCCGCAGCCCGCCCACGCCCGCTGTAATCCATGGGATCGCTATTGCGTCCGGGAGATCCCGGCGGCCTTGAGGATGCTCAGCAGCGCGCCCTCGCCCTTTGGATTCTCAGGAGCGCTGAGAGGTTTGCGGCCGGGGCCCCAGCTCCTCCCCGACAAGTTCGACCGCGATGGCGCGCGCGGCGGCCTCGGCTTCGTCGCGGGTCTCGCATTCAACCGTTAAGCCCGGGACGTCGTCGCTGGTCGCTAGGTACACCCCCTCCGGCAAGCGCCGGATGCTGAGGGTGATGTGATCGTGAAGCATCGAGATCTCCCTCGGTCGCTGAGGGATATAGGCACGGCGTCGCTAAGTAAAGCTGTGTCTGTTAGCGACAGCGGCCGCAGGAAGCGCCCCGCTATTGGCACGCCTTGGCGTCGGCGACCGCGTCGGCGAAATCGTCGTGGGCATTGTCGAGCGCCTGCATTTGGGCGGCGCAATCGTCGCGCTGGTCGCTCGCCGCGAGGCATTTGGCGTAGCCGCGCAGCGCGTCGACAACCTCGGCGACGGCGGCCGAATAGCGATCGGCGAGATTGCCGCAATCGGCCTTGTCGACATCCGGGGCGACCAGCAGCGCGAGCGCGACCAGGCTCGTAGAGAGACTATGCAATCGGCTTTTCCCTCCGGCCCGGAGCGGGCAACCGGCACCCTTTGGTTGACGCTCGGGCCCGGCATCGATATAAGCCCGCTCGTCCGGTTTCCAACGATCCAGCATGCCGCATCATAAATCCGCCGAGAAACGGCTTCGCGAGACCGAAAAACGCACGGTCGTCAACCGCGCCCGGCTGAGCCGGGTGCGCACCTTCGTCAAGAAGGTCGAGGCCGCGATCGAGACCGGCGATAGGGCATCGGCCCAGTCGGCCCTCCAGCTCGCCCAGCCCGAGCTGCATCGGGCGACGACCAAGGGCGTCATGCACAAGAACACCGTCGCGCGCAAGCTGTCGCGGCTCGCCGCCAGGATCAACGCCCTCTGACCCACTGACCGGCTCGCGTGATCGCGCTCTTTCGCCGGTGCGCGAGGGTTTCTGCGCGTTTGCGCGAGCGCACCATAAAATTGTTTCTGTTCCCCTTTCGATCTCGTTGCCACCGCTTCGACATGTGGCTAGAGTTCGCAGCAACGAAGCTGCGAACTCCGCGGTTTTCGTGTAGATCTCGGTAGTTGCCAAGACATCGGCATGTAAACTCCTGGCTCGGCTGTGGCAGGCTTAGCTGTTAGAGGAGGGTCTGTCCTAATGGTTACCATCGTAGTCGGGGTATAATATTGAATTAACTCAACCAATTGCAAGAAAAGTTGAGGCTATACCGAACCAAGAAACGGCCATTGCTTGGGGGTTAAGGTGGCGGGGGAATCAGTTCGAAGCAGCCGGATCGACGATGTCGTGCGCCCCGGCAGCGCCGCATGGGGGCGGGTGCTGGCCCAACTCAAGGACGAGGTCGGCGAGACCGCGCACCGCTCGTGGCTCCAATCATTACGGGTCGAGCGGATCGGCGAGGGTGAGGCCGTAGTCGCGGCGCCGACCCGCTTTCTGCGCAATTGGGTGGCCACGCACTACGCCGACCGCCTCCTTGCGCTGTGGCGCCGCGAGAACCCGGCGGTCGCCCGCCTGTCGCTGATCGTCGATCCGCAGGTTGTGACCCCGGTGCGCGAGGCGGCGGGCGCTGCCGAGGTTCCCGGCGCGCCGGCCGCCGCGGCAGAGCCGGCCGGCCCCGCCGAAATCGCCGATGATCGGGGCTATCTCTCGGCACCACTCGACCCGCGCTTCACCTTCGAGAACTTTGTCGTCGGCAAGCCGAACGAGTTGGCGCATGCCGCCGCCCGGCGGGTGGCCGAGGCCTGTACCGGCCCGGTCCATGCCGTACCGTTCAACCCGCTCTTCCTCTATGGCGGGGTTGGTCTCGGCAAAACCCATTTGATGCACGCGATCGCATGGCATGTCCGCATGAATGCCCCGAGTCACAAGGTGATCTACCTGTCGGCCGAGAAATTCATGTATCAGTTCATTCGGGCGTTGCGTTTCCGCTCGACAATGGACTTCAAGGACCAATTCCGCTCGGTCGACCTATTGATGATTGACGACGTGCAATTCATCAGCGGCAAGGAATCGACGCAGGAGGAATTTTTCCATACTTTTAACGCGCTGGTCGATCAGAACCGGCAGATCGTCATCTCCGCCGACAAATCGCCATCCTCGCTCGAGGGCCTGGAAGAGCGCATGCGCTCGCGGCTCGGCTGGGGCCTGGTCGCCGACATCCACCCGACGACCTACGAGCTGCGCCTCGGCATCCTGCAATCGAAGGCCGAGCAGAGCGGGCTGCGGCTGCCGCAAAAGCTGATGGAGTTTCTTGCCCACAAGATCGTCTCGAACGTCCGCGAACTCGAGGGGGCGCTCAACCGCATCACCGCGCAGATGCAGCTGGTTGGCCGCGACATCACGCTCGAAAGCGCGCAGGAGCTGTTGCACGACCTGCTGCGGGCCAATGAACGGCGGGTGACGATCGACGAGATCCAGAAGCGGGTCGCCGAGCACTTCACGATCAAGATGGCCGAGATGACCTCCAGCCGGCGGGCCCGGATCGTCGCGCGGCCGCGCCAGGTCGCGATGTATCTGGCAAAGCAGCTGACCTCGCGCTCGCTGCCCGAGATCGGGCGCAAATTCGGCGGCCGCGACCACACCACGGTCATGCATGCAGTCAGGAAGATCGAGGAGCTGATCGCCAGCGACCGCGCGCTTGCCGAGGATGTCGAGCTGCTGCGCCGGATGTTGCAAAGCTGATGCGTTTCGCGTGAACCGAGCGGGTATGGCGCCCGCGGTTCCGTGCTATAGTATGTTCCCGTCAGCCTCCCCCGGATGGCCGCGCTAGGTGGCGCTCCGGGGGGCGCGGGCGGGGCCGGCGTCAGCTCCGCCAAGAGTTGTGCAGCAACATGAAGCTTACCATCGAACGGGCCGTCCTCCTGAAGGCGCTGGGTCACGTGCAAAGCGTCGTCGAGCGGCGCACCACGATCCCGATTCTCTCCAATGTGCTGCTGCGCGCGGAGGCCGGGCGGTTGGCGCTGAGCGCAACCGACATGGATCTCGAAATCGTCGAGCGCGTGCCGGCGCGGGTCGAGCGCGACGGGCGCACCACCGCCCCGGCGCACACGCTTTATGACATCGTGCGCAAGCTGCGCGAGGGCGCCCAGGTCGAGCTGGAAGCGCCGGGCGGAAGGAACGAGATGACGCTGCGCTCGGGCCGCTCGACCTTTACTCTCGCCTGCCTGCCGCCGGAGGATTACCCGGTCATGTCGGCCGGCGAATTGCCGCACAATTTCGCGCTGTCGGCCGGCGAATTGCGCAGCCTGATCGACCGCACCCGGTTCGCCATCTCGACCGAGGAAACGCGTTATTATCTGAACGGGATCTTCCTGCACGCGACCAAGAACAACGAGGTGCCGGTGGTGCGCGCGGTCGCGACTGACGGGCACCGCCTCGCCCGCGTCGAGATCACGGCGCCCGAAGGCGCGGCCGGGATGCCGGGGGTCATCGTCCCGCGCAAGACCGTGCTCGAGCTCAGAAAGCTGGTCGATGAGGGCGAGGCCGAGGCGGAGGTCCAGATCGCGCTGGGCGAGACCAAGATCCGCTGTGCGATCGGCGAGGCGGCGCTGACCTCGAAGCTGATCGACGGCACCTTCCCCGATTACGACCGAGTGATCCCGGCCAACAACGACAAGATCCTCGAGGTCGATTGCAAATCCTTCGCCGAGGCGGTGGACCGCGTGTCGACAATCTCGACCGAGCGCAGCCGCGCCGTCAAGCTGGCGATCGAGCGCGGCGGTCTCATCGTTTCGGCGACGAGCCCGGAAAACGGTACCGCGGTCGAGGAGCTCGAAGTGCGCTACGAGATCGAGCCCGATCGAGATCGGCTTCAACTCGCGCTACCTCTTGGACATCACCGAGCAGATCGCCGGCGAATACGTGCAGTTCCAGATGTCCGACGCCGGCTCGCCGACGATCGTGCGCGACGGCGCCGATGCGAGCGCGCTTTACGTGCTGATGCCGATGCGCGTGTGACCCGGAAAGCGCCGCCCGGATCCGCGGATTCGCTGGAAATTCCAGCGTTTCGACCTATATGACGAGCATGTTTACCGCGGTGCAGGAAACCCGCCAGAGCGCCGGCATTGCGGGTCTGGCGGCCTGCGGACGCGTCGGCGTGACCCGGCTCGTCCTGACCGATTTCCGCAACTACCGCTCGGCCCGGCTCGATCTCGAGCCCGGGCTCGACCCCGGGGTCGAGCTTGGGCCCGTGGTGCTGACCGGCGCGAACGGCGCGGGCAAAACCAACCTTCTAGAGGCGATGTCCTTTCTGTCCCCTGGCCGGGGCCTGCGCAATGCTCGGCTCAGCGACATTGACCGGCGCGCTGCGGGGCCGGCCGAGGCGCCCGCCTCGGGTTGGGCGGTCGCCGCAACCGTCGCGACCCGGCGCGGGCCCATTTCAATTGGTACTGGTCGCATCGGCCCAGGGCGCGACGGGGGGCGCGACGGGGCGGAGGGCGAGCGCCGCACGATCCGCATCGATGGCGAGCCGGCGAGGAGCCAGGCGGCGCTCGGCGAGCGGCTCGGGGTGCTGTGGTTGACGCCGCAGATGGATCGGCTGTTTGTCGAAGGGCCGATCGGGCGGCGACGGCTGCTCGACCGGCTCGTGCTCGGGCTCGATCCGGCGCATGCCGCGCGGGTCGCACGCTACGAGCAGGCGCTGCGCGAGCGCTCGCGGCTGTTGCGCGCCGGTCTATCGCCGGGTGGGCCGGCGGACCCGGCCTGGCTTGGCGCGCTCGAAGAGATCATGGCGGCCGAGGGGGTCGCGGTCGCGGCGGCGCGGCGCGACGCCGTCGAGCGGCTCGACCGGGTTTGTGCGACAGCGGAAGGCGCCTTTCCGCGCGCGCGCCTGAGCCTCCTCGGCACGATCGAGGGCTGGCTCGACGCGATGCCGGCGCTTGCTGCCGAGGAGCGGTTCAAGGCGGCGCTGGCAGAGAGCCGGGCGAGCGAGGCGCTGTCCGGCGGCGCCGGGATCGGGCCGCATCGTTCAGATCTCGGCGTCTTTCACGCCGAGAAAGGCATTGCCGCCGAGGCGGCCTCGACCGGCGAGCAGAAGGCGCTGTTGATCGCGATCCTCCTGGCCCAGGCCCGGCTGCAGCGTGCCGTGCGCGGCGAGCCGCCGCTGCTCCTGCTCGACGAGGTTGCCGCGCATCTCGATGCCGCGCGCCGCGCCGCGCTGTTCGAAGTGTTGGCCGGGCTCGAAAGCCAGGCCTGGATCACCGGCACCGATATCGCGCTGTTTGCGCCGCTGCGCGGCGCCGCCCGCTTCCTGACAGTGTGCGACGGCGCCGTGTTCCCAACCATTTGCTGAGCGAGAAGCCAATCCGATCAATGGCAAATCCATCCACGTCCGAACCCCTGCCGATGCCGATCGCGCCGCCGGTGCCTGAAATCCCCGGCGAGGAGACCGCGCGTGCCTATGACGAGCGCTCGATCAAGGTGCTGCATGGGCTCGATCCGGTGCGCAAGCGGCCGGGCATGTATATCGGCGACACCGATGACGGGTCGGGCCTGCATCACATGATCTACGAGGTCGTCGACAACGCGATCGACGAAGCGCTCGAAGGCTATTGCGACACGGTCACGGTCACCCTCAACGCCGACGGTTCGTGCACCGTCACCGATAACGGCCGCGGCATCCCGGTCGGCATCATGGCGGAGGAGGGGGTGTCGGCCGCCGAGGTCATCATGACCCAGCTGCATGCCGGCGGTAAGTTCGACCAGAACTCGTACAAGGTCTCGGGCGGGCTGCACGGGGTCGGCGTGTCGGTCGTCAACGCGCTGTCCGCGCGGCTCGATCTCAAGATCTTCCGCGACGGCTCCGAGTGGTTCATGCGGTTTCACGACGGCGTTCCCGAGGCGCCGCTCGCCGAGGTGGGGCCGGCGCCGACGGCTCGCCGCAGCCGACCGGAACCGAGATCACCTTCGTGCCGAGCCCGGCGACCTTCACCAAGACCGAATTCGACTTCACGACGCTGGAGCACCGGCTGCGCGAGCTGGCCTTCCTCAACAGCGGCGTCACGCTGGTACTGACCGATTTGCGCGAAGGCGAGCCGAAGAGCGTCACGTTCCACTACGACGGAGGGCTCGAAGCGTTCGCGCACTACCTCGACCGCTCGAAGCAGGCGCTGCATGCGCCGCCGATTGCGATCCGCGGCGAGCGCGACGGCATCATCGTCGAGATCGCGATGGAGTGGACCGACTCCTACCACGAGACGATGCTGTGCTTTACCAACACCATCCCGCAGCGCGACGGCGGTACCCACCTCGCCGGCTTCCGCGCGGCGCTGACCCGCACGGTCAACGCCTATGCCAATGACAGCGGCATCGCCAAGAAGGAGAAGGTCGCGCTGGTCGGCGAGGATATGCGGGAAGGCTTGACCTGCATTCTGTCGGTCAAGATGCCCGACCCCAAATTTTCCTCGCAGACCAAGGACAAGCTGGTCTCTTCCGAGGTCCGGCCGGTCATCGAGGGCATCGTCGGCGACCGGCTCCAGCAATGGTTCGAGGAACACCCCGCGGACGCGAGAAAGATCATCGGCAAGGTGGTCGAGGCCGCCGCGGCGCGCGAGGCGGCGAGGAAGGCGCGCGACCTGACCCGGCGCAAAACGGCGCTCGACATCTCCAACCTGCCCGGCAAGCTCGCCGATTGCCAGGAGCGCGACCCGGCCAAAAGCGAACTCTTCATCGTCGAGGGCGACAGCGCCGGCGGCTCGGCCAAGCAGGGCCGCGACCGGCGCACCCAGGCGATCCTGCCGCTCAAAGGCAAGATCCTCAATGTCGAGCGCGCGCGCTTCGACAAGATGCTGTCCTCGGCCGAGATCGGGACCCTGATCCAGGCGCTCGGCACCGGCATCGGCAGCGAGGATTTCGAGGCCGACAAGGCGCGCTATCACCGCATCATCATCATGACCGACGCCGATGTCGACGGCAGCCATATCCGCACCCTCTTGTTGACGTTCTTCTTCCGCCAGATGCGGCAATTGATCGAAAAGGGCTATCTCTATATCGCCCAGCCGCCGCTCTACCGGTTGCAGCGCGGCAACGCCAAAGCCGGTCTATCTGAAGGATGACGGTGCGCTCGAAGCCTATTGCATCGATGCCGCGCTCCGGGACGCGGTGTTCACCCAGCATGATGGCGGCCAGCGCGCCGCCAACGATCTGCGCGATTTACTGGAACAGGCGCGGGTGCAGCGCCGCTGGCTGCAGCCGCTCGCCCTCAAGGTCGGCAGTCTCGAAGTCGTCGAGCAGGCGGCGATCGCCGGCGCGCTCGCCGCGGGGCTGCTCGGCGACCCGAACCGTGCGATCGAGATGGCGCACCGCACCGCCGACCGGCTCAACCGACTCGCCGGCGGACCGGACGCCGCGTGGCAGGGCGAGGTCATCGCCGGCGAGGGTCTGGTGTTCAGCCGCACCACGCAGGGCGTCGGCGAGCGCCGGCTGATCGATGCGGCGCTCCTCCGGTCGAGCGAGGCGCGCCGCCTCGACGCCGATGGCGAGCGGCTGCGCGAGGTCTACGACCGGCCGGGTAAGCTCGTCGCGCGCGACAAGGAATATGCGATCGCCGGCCCCTCGGCGCTGGTCGAGGCGGTGATGGAAACCGGCCGGCGCGGCATCGAGGTCAACCGCTACAAGGGCCTCGGCGAGATGAACCCGGAGCAGCTGTGGGAGACGACGCTCGACCCGGAGGCGCGCTCGCTCTTGCAGGTCCGGGTCAGCCACGAAGGCGACGCCGAAGAAACCTTCTCGACGCTGATGGGCGACCTCGTCGAACCGCGCCGCGACTTCATCCAGCAGAACGCGCTCTACGTCGTCAATCTCGACGTGTAACCGCGGTCAAGCATGACCGAACATCGCACAGCCCTCGTCGTCGGCGGCTCGCGCGGGTTGGGGTTGGGGCTGGCGGCCGAGCTGAAGCGCCGCGGCTGGCATGTCGTCGCGACGGTGCGCGACGAGGCCGGCGCGCGCCGGCTTCAGGCGCTGGCGGCAGCGCCGGGCGGCGAGATCATCGTCGAGCATGTCGACATCAACGACGATGAAGCGGTCGCGGGGCTGCGCCGGCGGCTCGACGGCCAGCTATTCGATCTCGTCTTTGTCAACGCCGGGATCGCGCCGCCCGAACACCGCGACGCGGTGCGGGCCAGCCGCGCCGAGGCAGCCGATGTGTTCCTGACCAACGCGGTCGCGCCGATCCGCCTCGCGCGGGCCTTTGTCGACCGCGTGCGCGACGGGCCCGGGATCATCGCCTTTATGAGCTCGGGGCTCGGCAGCGTCGCCGACAAGACCGACAGCTACGCCGATCTCTACAGCGCCAGCAAAGCGGCGCTGAATTCATTGTCGCGCAGCTTTGCCGCTTCGCTCGGCCGGCGCCGGATCACGGTGCTGGCGGTGGCGCCGGGCTGGGTGCGCACCGATATGGGCGGGCCGGGCGCGTCGCTCAGCGTCGACGAAAGCGTCGCCGGCATCGTCGATGTGCTCGAAGCGCGCGCCGGCACCGGCCGCCACGGCTTTGTCGATCACCGCGGCCGCACCGTGGCGTGGTAGACGCCGATTGCTCAGTGCCGGCGCGGAGTAATGGAACCGACACGGACATGATTTCCAGCCGCTGCGTTTCAGACGCTGAACCGACGATGCGATAGACAAAGCGATGTTCGCCGGTGATGCGTCTCGACCACCAACCCGTCAGGTCGCCGCGCAAGGGTTCAGGTTTGCCGATACCGCTGAATGGAGCGCGCTGAATTTCGCTGATCAATCGATTAATTCGATCTGACCATTTCTTGGTCGCCATCTTGCCACCCAGATAATCGACTCCAGCTGCTCTCGTGAAGAGAACGTTCATTCGATCGGGTCGAATTCGACAAAGCTCGCCCGCATTGGCGCTTGCGCCATCGATTTCCGCAGATGCTCCGCATTCGCTGGATCGCTTAGCAGATGCAACGTCTCCTCGAGACGCTTCGTATTCGGCCAAGGACAGCACGACCACGGCGTCGCCGTTGCGCCGCGTGACGACCAACGGCGCGCGGTCGTCGCACACCTTGTCGAGGTGTTTTTTCAGGTTCTGCCGCAGTTCGGTGTACGACACATGGTCCATGACAATCTCCCGGCTCCCGTACAGGATATTGTACGAGGAGCCGGGGTTGTCAATTCGCGCGGAGTCGTATTACTCCGCCGCTTGCTTCACCTTTTCGGGAAGCGGCAGCGCCTCGCTGCCGGTCCAGGGATGCTCGGCGATGTCGAAGAGCACCCCCTCCGGGCCGTACATCTTTACTTCGAACCCGCCGGCGCGCTCGGGATCGTCCTGATCCATGTAATGCTTGCCGCCGTTGGCGCCGACCTTCTTTGACGCTTCGTCGATATCCTCGACGAGGACGCCGAAATGGTGCAGCCCGGTGTAATCCATGCCCTTGCCGATCTGGTCGGTCTTGAAGCGAGGATCGCCAGGTCGATCGTGCCGTCGCTCAGATGATGGCCGTAGGCGAGCGGTCCGTCGCTGGTGCGGACAAGCTCGAAGTCGAAGGCCTTCTTGTAGAAATCGGCCATCTTGTCGGGGTCTTTGCAGGCGATGGCGAGGTGGCGCAGCTTTGCCATGATCCGGGCGCTCCTATTCGGCGGCTTGTTTGACGGGGACCGGGAGCGGCTCGGCGCCGGCCCAGCCATGCTCGGCGATGTCGAACAGGACGCGCTCGGGGCCGTAGAACTTCTTCTCGAAATAACCGGCCTGATGGCCGCCCTGCCCCTGGTCGATGTAATGCTCGGCGCCGAGGCTATCGAGCCGCTTGGTGAATTCGTCGACATCCTCGACCAGCATGCCGAAATGATGGATGCCGCGGAACTCCATGCCCTTGCCGAGCTGGTCGGTCTTGAATTTGAGGATCGCCATGTTGAGCGTGCCGTCGGAGAGGAACACGCCGTCGGCGAGCACGCCGTTGGGCCGGCCGACCTCGACGAAATCGAACGCCTTTTTGTAGAACTCGGCCATCGCCTCCGGGTCCTCGGCGGCGATCGCGATGTGGCGCAGCTTGGGCATCGGGGTCTCCTGTCGCTTGAGTTGACACATCTGTAGCACGACCGGCGGTTCAAGTCGAAGCGCCGCATAGCGCCTCGAGCGAAATCCCGGCGAGGAGAGCGGCCAGGCTCTTGCCGACCCGGCCCAGCGCCTCCGCGTGGGTGAACAGCCCGAAGCGGTCGAATTCCGGGCAGCATCCGGCCGTTCCACGAAAATTGCGAGGCGCAGACCAGGGCTTGCGGGTCGGGCAGCTGCGGCCGAGCCCAGACAAACAGCGCGAGGTCCTTGCCGCTGCGGTACGCGAAGACCCCGAGCGGCCGCAGTTCCGCTTCGGGCGCATCGAGCCCGGTTTCCTCGTGCAGCTCGCGCCGCGCCGCGGCGGCAAAGCTCTCGCCCGGCTCGGCTTCGCCCTTCGGGATATCCCAGCGCGGCGATCGCGTCGCGTGGCCGAGCAGCAGGCGCCGCCGTCGGTGATGATGACGCCGCAGCTGGTCGTCTTCGCGCGCATCGCTACCTTACCATGCCGCCGGACAAGCCGCCGTAAAACCCGCCCGGCGCTTCCTTGTCGGAGTTGCTGTCATGCTGAGCGCAGCCGGCGATGACGAGGTAGGCGAGGAGCATCAGAGTCGACCGCGCGCCAGCGCCGCCGCGCGGGCCTGCTCGCAGTCTCGGAAAACCCCTTGACCATGCCGCGACCTCGTTCAACCCGCGACAAAGTAATCCTTTAGCGCAGAGGTCGCCATCGGTACGCAGCGGGACACAGACATCTCTCCCACCCGTCATTCCGGGGACCGAGCACTGCGAGGGAGCCTGGAATCCATGAACACCGGCCTCTGGAATAATGGTTTCCGGGTTCGGCGCATGGCGCCGCCCCGGAATGACAGGTTTGGAGGTCTTCGCGTCCTTTGCGGTAAGGTGTTCCTCTTTGATCGGGAGAACAGACAATGGCCAGGACCTGCGCTGTTATCGGCCGCTGATCATCGGGCGTCGCGGCGCCGTCGCGGCGAACCACCCGCTGGCCGCGCAGGCCGGGCTGTTGGCGTTGCGCGCCGGCGGCAATGCGGTCGATGCGGCGGTCGCGACCGCGCTCGCGCTCGCGGTGGTCGAGCCGATGATGTCGGGGCTCGGCGGCGACGGGTTCTACCATGTCTTCGATGCCGCGAGCGGGCGTGCGGTGGTGTTCAACGCCACCGGCCCGGCGCCGCTGGCGGCGACCCCCGAGCGCTATACCGGCGGCATCCCGCGCACCGGGCCGATGTCGGTCTCGGTGCCGGGCCTCATCGCCGGGCTCGGCGCGATGCACCGCCAGTTCGGCCGGCTGCCGTGGCATGACCTGTTCGCCGAAGCGATCCATTACGCCCGCGACGGCTTCGGCGCGACCGCGCATTACCGGCACTTCGCCGGCGAGCATCGCGCGACCCTTGCCGCCGACCGGCGCAGCGCCGCGGTGTTTCTCCACGATGGAGCGGCGCCGATGCTCGGTGCCGCGATCGTGCAAGCCGATCTCGCCCGCACCCTCGAAGAGATCGCCGGCGAGGGCGCCGAGTGCCTCTATCGCGGCGCGCTCGCCCGCCGCCTCGCCGCTGCCTGCGCCGCCGCCGGCGTGCCGGTGGGCGAAGCCGATCTCGCCCAATTCGAGGCCGAGCGCCAGGAGCCGATCGCCATCGACTACCGCGGCCTCACCGTGCTCGAAGCGCCGCCCAACTCGACCGGGTTCACGCTGCTCCAGGAGCTGAAGATCGTCGAGAATTTCGACTTGGCCGCGATGGGGCTCGGCTCGGCCGACGCGGTCCATGTGATGGTCGAGGCGAAAAAGCTCGCCTTCGCCGACCGCGAGCGCTGGGGCAGCGACCCGCGGACCATCGAAGCCCCGCTCGACGAACTGCTGTCCGCCGGATTACGCGGCGCGCCTCGCCGCGCGCATCGACATGCGCCGGGCCGCGCCGACCCAGTCGATCCCGGAGGCGGCCGGCGACACGACCTATTTCTGCACCGCCGACGGCGCCGGCAACGCGGTCTCGGGGATCCAGAGCATCAACAGCGCCTGGGGCTCGGGGGTGACCGCCGGCGACACCGGCATCCTGCTGAACAACCGCATGGCCTATTGGCACCTCGACCCGGCCCATCCGAACTTCCTGCGGCCGGGGCGGCGGGTGCGCCACACGATGAACCCGCCCTTGGTGCTGAAGGACGGCGCGCTGTGGGCGGTCTTCGGCACCCCCGGCGCCGACAACCAGGTGCAGATCAATCTCCAGATCTTGACCGCGATGGCCGATTTCGGCCTCGACCCGCAACAGGCCGCCGAGACGGCGCGCTGGACCTCGAACGTCCCCGGGCAATACGCCAATTATCCGCATGACGGCCCCGACGTCTTGACGATGGAGCGGCGCTTCCCCGAAGCGGTACGGCGCGAGCTCGCGCAGCCGCGGCCACCCGGTCGATACGGTCGGCGATCTCGAAGGACCGTGCAGCGTCGAGATCATCCGCCGCGACCCAGGAGCGGCATGCTGCTCGCCGGCTCCGACCCGCGCCGCGACGGCTGGGCACTCGCGTGGTGAGGGGACACCGATGAAGCGCGTTCTGACCGGCCGGTTCATGCACGAGACCAACACCTTCAGCGTGCAGAAGACCGACATGGCGCTGTGGCGGCGCCGCGACTTCCACCGCGACAACGAGATCCCGGCGGCGTTCCGCGGCACCCGCTCGGCCTTGGGCGCGACCTTCGAGGCGGCCGACAAATACGGCTGGACGCTGATTCACCCGGTCTCGGCCAACGCCAACCCGTCGGGCACCGTGACCGACGACGCGTTCGAGCAGATCGGCGGCATGATCCTCGCGGCGGTCGAGCATCAGGGCCCGATCGACGGCGTCTTGTTGCACCTGCACGGCGCGATGGTCGTCGACTCCTACGAGGACGGCGAGGGCGAGCTGCTGGCGCGCCTGCGCCAGAAGGCTCGGGCCCGACGTGCCGATCGTCGTGACGCTCGACCTGCACGCCAACGTGACGCAGGCGATGGCCGACAATGCCAGCGCCCTGATCGCCTTCCGCACCTATCCGCATATCGACCAGTACGAGCGCGCCTGGCAGGGCGCCCATCTGCTCGAACGCGCGATGCAGGGCGAGGTGCGCCCGAAGACCGTCATCGCGCGGCGGCCGATGCTCTACGGGCTCGACCGCGGCCGCACCCAGAAGGGGCCGATGGCCGAGCTGATCGCCCGCGGCGAAGCGCTGGAGGCAGCAGGCGAGGCGCTCGCGGTCAGCATCTGCGCCGGGTTCAGCCGAGCCAACATCCGCGATGTCGGCCCGTCGGTCACCGTGACGGTCGACGGCGACGGCCCGCGCGGCCAGGCGATCGCCGAGGAGTTCATGGACCATGCCTGGGCGACCCGCGACTATCAGAGCTTCACGCTCTTATCGGTCGAGGAAGCGGTCGCTCGCGCCAAGCAAGGGAAGCCCGGCGACAAGCCGCTGATCGTCGCCGATTACACCGACAATCCCGGCGGCGGCGGCTATGGCGACGCCACGGCGTTTCTGAAGGGGCTGGTCGAGGCCGGGGTCGACAGCGTCGCCTTTCATGCGATCTGCGACCCCGAGGCGGTCGCGGCCGGGATGCGCGCCGGGCGTCGGCGCCAAGACGACGCTGTCGCTCGGCGGCAAGACCGACCCGGCGATGGGCGGCGGGCCGCTGAGCCTGACCGGCGAGGTCACCCATCTGACCACCGGCCGCTTTATCGCCTATGGCCCGATGGGCGGCGGGCTCGAGCGCGATTACGGGCCGTCGATGGTGTTCCGCGTCGGCGGCATCGACATCATCGTCATCACCAACAACGGCCAGGCGGTCGATCTCGGGCAGTTCACCTCACTGGGCATCGACCCGACGCGCTACACGGACCGTCGCGGTCAAATCGATGCAGCATTTCCGCGCCGCCTTCGAGCCGATCGCGCGCGAAGTCATCCTGGTCGACACCGGCGCCTTGTGCTCCGAGATCTACACCCCGGAACTGTTCGACAAGGTGCGCCGCCCGGTCTGGCCGCTCGACCCGATCTAGAAGATCGGCGCCACCGGGACGGGCACGATGTGCTCTTCGATGCCGCGAACCCCCGGGACGTTCTCGGCCGCGACGCGTAACGCCTGCTGCTCCTCGGGCGACAGGTCATCGGAGAGCCAGAGATGCACGACCCGGTCGCTGACGACGATGTCCGCCGCCCAGACCTTAGCCCATTCTTGTCCCTGCAATTCGGCGAGCAGTTTCTGGCGAATGGTGCGGTCGTCGCTTTCGCCGGCAGAGGCCGGTTCGCTCTTCGCCGCCGCTAGCGCCCGCACCAGGTTCGCCCGGCTGATGATGCCGACGAGCTTGCCGTCGCGCAGCACCGGCACGCGCTTGATCCGCTTGGTCTCAAGCAGGTTTGCCACGTCGGCAAGCTCGGTCGTGTCGGCAACCGTGGTCACCTCCCGCGTCATGATCTCGGCTGACCGTGCGGCCATGCGCCTTGACATAGTTGCGGGCCAATTCCTGGTCGGCGACCATCCCGTCGAACCACCGCGCGCGCCGCCGCTCGGTCCGCCGCTCGGTCCCAGTTTCGGCACGATGCAACAAATCGCCCTCGCTGACGATGCCGACGAGCTGGCCGCTCGCATCGACCACCGGCACACCGCTGATTCCTCGTTCGGCGAGAAGTACGGCGACCTCCTGGACCGTTTTGTCCGGTCCGACGGTGATCACATTGGTCGTCATCACATCCATGGCGCGCATCGGAACACCTCCCCTTTTGATATTATTGTGCGTAAGCGTGCGCCTGCGGCGCCGCATTGACCCAAATCAAGCAATGCGGCGGCTGCGTGTCAAGATTGCCGGTGGTCGGCGGCGACGCCTATCCGCGCGGCCAGTCCCGGCGGATCGGGTCCTTGCCATCCCAGTCGAGGGCGGCCTCGCGCACCTGATCGAAGATGCGCATCCGGGTCGGCGTCGCCTCGGCCATCTCGACGATCGTGCCGGGGTGGCCTTCGTTGAGGAAATAGATGAACGGGCCGCGCGGCGTGTCGCCCTCCTGGCCGATCTGCCAGCCGGTCGCCAGCGCACGCTCGCGGATCTCGTGGTAATTCTTGGGCCAGCTCGACCAGGGCTGCATACCCTCATGGCCCGCAGCGAGGAAATCGCGGTAGAGGCTTGGAGATTCGCAGCGCTGCTGGATCAATTCGAGCTGCGCATCGCCCGAATTGGCGAGCGCGATCGACACCTTGATGTCGTAGGCCTTGCCCCGATAGCGGAACTCGTCCATCGGCAATTGCTCGGCGTAGAACCACGGACCGACGCCGCACACCTCGACCCAATGGCGCATCGCCTTGTCGATGTCGCGCACGACGATCCCGACCTGCCGCATCGGCCCGAAAATCCGGCTCATCGCTGTCTCCTTCGCGGTGGGTTGGTCCGAGCGCGGCGGCAGCTTGGGGCATCGATCACTTCCCCGGCGGAGCGGGCGCCGCCGCGGTCGCGGGATGCTTCGCGCCGAACAGGGCGGTGAAGTCCAGCAAATCAGAGGGGATCGCCACGAGGTTCGCCGGCAATCCGCGGCTTGCCAGACCCTCTCCGAGGCCTTCCTTCACTCTGACGTCGGCCAAGGCCTGCAACGTCGGCAGCACCGCCTTGACGGTGTCGGCGGTGTATTTGTCGTTGATCGCCCTCTGCACGGTCGGATCGAAGGTGAACGTATCGGCCCAGCCGATGTAATCGAGCGTGATGCCGCGCTCGGCGAGAAACGCCGTCATCCCCTTCGAGATGTTGGTCATGATGGCGCCGGCATCCTTGTTGTCGTCGTTGAGGGTGCGGGCGCTGATCTCCTGGCAGGTCAAACTCAGGACCTCGCCACGCCCAACCTTGTCCATTACGTCGGCGACGCTGCGTGCGTCGTACACAGAGGTGAAAACGACGGCTGGATCGGACGGGTTGCCCTTGGGCGGTACTGTCCCGAAATAATAGAGGTAGCGTGCAGCGTCTTCTTCGCGCACCGAGACCCCGATCGAAATCCCGGCGGTGACGTTGAGCCCCTCGGAACTTTGGCACGGCATGCCCTCGTTGCGGTTCGAGGTGCCCCGGTTGGCGGCGGTCACCCATTCGCGGTTGTAGGGTGAGCGGTCGACGATGATCACCCGCGCCGACGGGACGTAATAATCGGACCAGCCGCCCGAGCCGCTCAGCTTGACGTGCGGGATGACGACCCGCTTGGCGGCGACCTTGTTCGCCTTCAGGTAGTCGAGCGACATGAACTGCGCCTGGTTGTCCTTGTTGGCGCCGGCATCGGGGATCACAAAGGCCGATTGGTTGGGCAGGATGTAGATCGCCTCGGTGTAATCATTTTTGTCGTAGTAAGCTGAGGCGGGCAGCGCCGATGCGAGCAGCGCCACCAGCACGGCGGTGGCCCGGGTCGCGGTCAGCCAGCGCCTCGCAGGCACCCACCAGATCGCCGCGAGGACGGCCAGCAGGGCGACCAGCGGGACGCCGAGGTTGCCGAAGAACCTCATGCCCCAAATCGACGTGACGTAGGCGGCATCGCTGTTCTCCAGCTGCTTGGCCGCGGCGTCGCCCGAGAGAACGGTGCTCACCGGAGAGAGCAGGAAGTTGACCCAGCCATAGATCAGGACAGCCGCCACCGTGGCGATCCCACGGCCCAAAACTCCCTTCATCTCCCCCACTCCCCCTTTGCCGCATCTCACGCAACGTCCGTCGGGATAGCATTGTCTTGGTTAACAAATCATGGCCGGGCGCGACTCGGCCGCCCAAAACAGGCCTTTGAATGATGGCTGGGGAGACTCACGCCACCCGGTGGGCCTGCCATTCGCCGGTGCCGAACTGGCTCCGGTTGACGATCCCGGCATTCTGATCGCTGGCGGCGCCGAGCGCGACGGTGCCACCCATCGCGCCATCCGCGACCGTGCCTTCGAAGCGGTACGACAAATTGCTCGCCTCATAGCGGCCGCCAAAGCTGAAGCGGATCACATCGGCTTCCAGCACGCCGCTGACCGGTCCCTCGAATTGCGCCGATTTCTGATGTCCGGCCAGCTCATTGCCGCGCTGCTGAAGCGCGAGCCGATGGCTGCGCGCCCCGTGCAGGAAATCGACCCGCAGCTCCCACTCGCCGGCGACCGCGAGCGCCGGCAGCCGTTCGGCCGCCGGCTGGTTGGTCAGCGACGCCCGCAGCGCGGCGACCACGGCGTCGCCGACTTGGACCGCCTCGCCGGGCTGCAATTGGAACGGCTCGACCGCGATCGAGGTTTCGGTCGCGCTGTTGTCGTCGAGCATGACCCGCGGTTCGCCGTCGAGCACCGCCCCGCGCAGCGCCAGACCGTCGAGCGGAAAGCGGCCGCGCTCCCAGACGATCTTGAGCCGCGGCACCCGGTCCACTCCCTCCGGTTCGACAATTTCGCCGCGCACCCCGTCCAGGGTGGCCAGCCGGTCGGCGATGATCGCGCAGTCCTCATTCCATTTCCGCCGCTCGGCCGCGGGATCGCGCTCCCCGAACCAGTGTTCGAGCGCGGTAATCACGCCGATGATGTCCTCCTTCGACACCTTCATCGGCCGGCCCAGCGCCTGGTGCGGCGAGCCGTTGCGCCAGGCCGCCTCGACGAGCCGCTTGTTGCCGAGCAACAGCCCGCTGGTCTGCGGTCCGCGCAGGAATTTGCCGCCGCTGTAGATGACGAGATCGGCGCCGCGTTTGAGCCACGGGCTCGGCCGCTCGATATGCTCGGAGGCGGCGTCGACCATGATCGGGATCTGGCGGGGCTTGGCGACCGCGGCGATCTCCTCGATCCGCACGCCCGAAAGATGCTCCTGCTTGCCGAGCAGCACAATGAGCGCGACCGGCTCTTCGAGCGCACGGTCGAGCTCGGCGCGGCTGTCGATCTCGACGATGTGACAGCCGATCATCCTGACCGCCTGGTCGTAGGCGAAGCGCTGCTTCTTCGGGATGATGACGCGGTTGACCATGCCGTCGGTAAAGGGCAGCCGCAGCATCCGCGCCGGATCGTTGCCGGCGACGCAGGCGGCGGTGCCGAGCGCGACGGCCGCCGCGCTGCCGCAGGTGACGATCCCCCATTCGGCTTGGGTCAATTCGGCGATGCGCCGGCCGGCGGCCGCCATCAGCTCGTCGAGGTTGACGAACTGGCGCGAGGCGGCGTCCATCGCCGCGCGCACCTCGGGCAGCATCAGGCTGCCGCCATGCATCGTGCGCACGCTGCAGCAATTGATGAACGGGCGCACGCCGAGCGCGAGATACGGGTTGGCGTTCTTTGACTCGGAACGGGGCATGTCGCCTCCAAGGGGCTGGGCGCGCCATTATACCTGTGCGCTTTCCGGTTTGTTGATCGGCGCGCGCCGAGCGCCCATGTCCTGCGCATGAGCCGGATCATTCAGCCCGACCCCCACCCTAACCCTCCCCCGCCAGCGGGGGAGGGAAGGGTGGGGGCGGCGCTGGTGTTGTTTTCCGGCGGGCAGGATTCGACGACCTGCCTCGCCTGGGCGCTCGCCCGCTTCGCCGCGGTCGAGACGATCGGGTTCGATTACGGCCAGCGCCATCGCGTCGAGCTTCAATGCCGCGAGCGAATCTCCGCGCGCCTGCGCCGCCAATTCCCGCAATGGGGCGAGAAGCTCGGGCCCGATCACCTGATCGACCTCGCCGTGCTCGGGCAGATCAGCGACACCGCGCTAACCCGCGACGGCGCAATCCAATTTGCCGCGAGCGGGTTACCGAACACCTTTGTCCCCGGCCGCAATCTGTTGTTCTTCACCTTCGCCGCGGCCACCGGCTATCGCCGCGGGTTGAAGCACCTGGTCGGCGGCATGTGCGAGACCGATTACTCGGGCTATCCCGATTGCCGCGACGACACGCTGAAGGCGTTGCAGGTGACCCTCACGCTCGGCATGGACCATCGCTTCGTGATCCACACCCCACTGATGTGGCGCGACAAGAGCGCGACCTGGGCGCTCGCCCGCGAATTGGGCGGGATGCCGCTGGTCGAGCTGATCCGCGAGGAGACCCATAGCTGCTACCAGGGCGAGCGCAGCCATCGCCACGATTGGGGCTATGGCTGCGGCGCCTGCCCGGCCTGCGATTTGCGGCGCAAGGGCTGGGAGGCGTTTACCAAAGGGTCGTCATTCCGGGATCACCCGGAGGGTGAGGCCCGGAATCCATGAACACCGCCCTCTGCTATATGGATTCCGGGTTCTCGGCTTAGCCGAGCCCCGGAATGACGGGGAGGAGGGAGCTGGGAAACCGCCCCGCTAAATCACCGCCAGCACCTTTTCCGGCGGGCGGCCGAGCGCGGCCTTGCTGCCCGAGACGACGATCGGCCGCTCGACGATGATCGGGTTTTTGACCATCGCGGCGATCAGCGCCGCCTCGGACAGCTTTGCCGGGTCGACGCCGAGCGCGGCCGCTTCCTTTCTGCGCACCAGCGCCTTGGCCGGAATGTTCAGCTGGCCGAGCAGCGTCTTCAGCCCGGCGGCGGTGTAAGGTGTCTTCAGGTATTCGACGATCTCGGGCTCGATGCCCTTCTCCCGCAACAGGGCCAGCGTATTGCGCGAGGTGTTGCAGCGCGGGTTATGATAGATCCGGATCGGCATGGCCTTCCCTCTTCGAATGATCGCACCCGACGGGGTAAACTCGGGTGATCCGGAACGCAAGGGCCGCGGCAAATGAGGCTGTTGTGAAGACGATGGCGCGCGAGAGAGCGGGACGACACGACTTGCTGTTCCGGGCCGTGTTCGAGGCGGCATTCGACGCGATCGTCGTGATCGACCGCAGCGGCGCGATCCGGTCGATCAACAAGGCAACCGAACGGGTTTTCAGGTACGCCGCGGCCGAGCTGGTCGGCCGCAACGTCAAGGTGCTGATGCCGGCGCCCTATGCCGGCGAGCACGATTCCTACCTGGCCAACTATCTGCGGACCGGCGACAAGAAGATCATCGGGATCGGCCGCGATGTCTTCGGCCGCCGCAAGGACGGTTCGATCTTCCCGATGTCTCTGGCGGTCGGCGAAACCGAGGTCGAGGGCGAAATCATCTTCGTCGGGATCCTCCACGACCTGACCGACCAGCAGGTGGCAGAGCGCCGCATCCAGGACCTCCAGGCCGAGCTGCTGCATACCTCGCGGCTCAGCGTGATGGGCCAGATGGCTTCGACCATGGCGCATGAGCTGAACCAGCCGCTGACCGCCGTCATGAACTATCTCGAAGCGGCGCGGCATCTGCTGCAAAGCGGCCCGCAATCGACGGAGCGGGTCGGCGATCTGATGGGGCGGGCGGTGGGGCAGGCCGAGCGCGCCGGCGAGGTCATCCGCAACCTGCGCCAATTCGTACGCAAGGGCGAAACCGATCGCCGCTCCGAGAGCCTCAACAAACTGGTCGAGGAGGCGCTGGCGCTGGCCATGGTCGGGGCGCGGCAATCGGGAGTCCGGGTGAGCCTCGATCTCGACGACAGCCTGATGCCGATCAGCGTCGACCGGGTGCAGATCCAGCAGGTCGTGCTGAACCTCGTGCGCAACGCCGTCGAGGCGATGGAGGCGGTCGAGCGCCGCGAGCTGACCATTGCGACGCAGTTGATGACGGGAGAAGACATCGCCGAGGTCAGGATTGTCGACAGCGGGCCGGGGATCGCGCCGGAGATTGCCGATCGGCTGTTTCAGCCCTTTGTCACCACCAAGAAGGCAGGGATGGGGCTCGGGCTGTCGATCTGCCGCGAGATCGTCGAGGCGCATCACGGACGCCTCAGCGCCGCACCGAACCCCTCCGGCGGGACGGTGTTCCGGCTGGCGCTGCCGATCCCGCCGGAGGAGGAAGCCGGTGCCGGATGAACGGCTCGTCTATGTGGTCGACGACGACGAGGCGGTGCGCCGGTCGCTGGCGGCGCTGCTCGAAGCCAGATCCTACACGGTGCGCAGCTTTGCCCTGGCGCGCGAGTTTCTCGCCGCCGCCCCGACCTTGCGGGCGGGGTGCCTCGTCGCCGATATCCGCATGCCCGAGATGGACGGGCTCGAATTGCAGCGCCAGCTGACCGAGCGCGCTTTCAACTTCCCGCTGATCGTCGTCACCGGCCATGGCGACGTGCCGCTCGCCGTGCGGGCGATGAAAGAGGGGGCGATCGATTTTATCGAAAAGCCGTTCGCGGCCGAGGCGATCATCGCCAGCGTCGAGGCGGGTTTGGCGCGTCTGGCAAAGGCTGGCGGCGAGGATGCGACGGCGGCCGCCGCGGCGGCGCGGCTCGCCCAGCTGTCGCCGCGCGAGCGCGAGGTGCTGCAAGGCTTGCTGGCCGGCCTTCCGAACAAATCGATCGCCTACGATCTGGCGATCAGCCCGCGCACGGTCGAGATCCACCGCGCCCGGGTGATGGACAAGATGGGCGCGCGGAGCCTCTCCGAGCTGATCCGCCTGAGCCTCGCCGCCGGCCTCCAGCCGCGGGGCTGACCCCAAGGGTTACGCGCCGGCGCCGGCGACGGCGGGCGCCACCTCGGCCATGAAGCGCGCCATCTCGTCCTTGACCTGGGCGTGCGGCTTCAGCCCGACATTGACGTAGAGGATGACTTCGGCGATTCCGGCGGCCTCGACCTTTTTGAGCGTGTCGATGATCTGCGCCGCGGAGCCGAGCAGCACCGAATTCTCGCCGAGATCCTGCGGCCGGACTTTGGTCAACCGGTCGACGATTTCGACAAAATAACGGTAGCTCGGCGGCGCCGTCGCCGGATCGCCGGGAAAGGCGGCCGTCGCGCATTCCTTGTAATAGCGGATCTGGCGGGCGCGGGCCGCGGCCTCTTCGGCCGGGGTGTCGGCGAAATGCATGAAATAGCTGCACATCAGCCGCCCGGATGGCTGGCCGTGGCGGGCGCAGGTCTCGTCATAGAGGTCCCGCACCTGGCGCAGCCCGCCAAAGGTCATCGCCGCGGCGAACGGCGCGACGATCAGATTGCAGCCGAGCCGCCCGGCGAGCTCGATCGAGGGCCGCGAGAACGAGGCGACATAGGAGGGGATCGGCCGCTGCACCGGGCGCGGCGTGATCGCGACATCCTCGAACCGGTAGTGCTTGCCGTGGTGCGAGATCGGCCCGTCGGCGGCCCACAGCCGGCGCACCACCTCCATGCCTTCCTCGAAGATCGTCTGATTGTCGTCGAAAGAGACGCGGAACGGGGCGTATTCGCGCCGGTCATAGCCGCGCCCGGCGGCGAAATCGACGCGTCCGCCGGAGAGGAGATCGAGCGTCGCCCATTGCTCGGCGACCCGGATCGGGTGGTGCAGCGGCAGCACCGTCACCGCCGGCGCGAGCCGGATGCGTTGGGTCTTCGCCGCGACCTGGGCCAGCACCAGATCGGGACAGGAGAGGACGCCGAGCGACGAAAAATGATGCTCGCCGATCCACGCCGAATGCATCCCGACCTCCTCGGCATAGAGCGCCTCGTCGAGGATGTCGGCGATCAGCTGATTGGCGCTGCGCCGGTTGTCGACGTAATGGTTGTCAGAGAGCGTGAAATAGCCGAATTGCATCCGCCGCCCCCCACCCGGTTTCCACCTGTTTCACCTGATAATACAGGGAATCTACAGGCGCCCGGCACCAGCCGATTGCTGCCGGGCTCCGGCCATAATCCAAATTATCATCAGGATAACCTCCGAATGCGGCTTTTTTTGCGTCGATCTTGGCGCGGTTTGCACCACCCGACTCCGCGGAAATCCTGGCCCGCTGCCATCGGCTTGCTGAAATCGGCAAGGACTCTGCACCAAATTGCCGCTATTTGCGGCGGGAATCCTCGGTTTTTGACCCTCAAACCGTCATGCCCGGACTTGTTCCGGGCACCCGTGTGGATGGCTGGGTCACTCCCGGAACGGCCCGCAAGCGCCGTCCGACCAGGTGGCCGCAACTTTTGTGCACCCCACGATCAGCCGCACCTGGCCAACCGTCGGCGGATCCGATCCGCCCGAGTTTAGGTTTCTGGCGGCTATGGTGCACCCTAAAGGAAGGGATTTTGTCACAGATTTCCGGTAAATATGACGTATTTTCAGACACAGCCGTATCTTAATTTTAACTCATACGAAACGAATTTCAATTAGTACAGACTTTGGTAATGGTCAAACGCCACTGTGAACAGATGAGCACTACACAACGCGATAAGTGTACAAATCCTGTCGATCAGCGATGCATCCTTGTCGTTGATGATGAACCCTTGAACATGAAACTGTTCGCCCTAATGCTAAACCGGCGAGGGTACCGTGTCCTGCAAGCGGTTGATGGGTATCATGGGTTCGTTCTCGCACACGACGGTCGTCCAGATTTAATAGTCATGGACGTTCGATTGCCCCAGCTATCTGGCCTGGAAGTAACCCGGACACTTAAAGACAATATTAATACGAAAAATATACCTATAGTCATTGCAACCGCTTTTCTGATCGACGAAGAGACACTTCGCGAAAGTAGGTGTGACGCCTATATACCAAAACCGTTCGTGATGAAAGATTTTATTGATCTGATCGAATCTTTGATTGAACGAACGCGCCCCACGTCGCGACCCCAGCTGACTGCGGGGATCTCCTAGCGGCTAGACACCGTTTGGAACCCACGACTTCGTCGTCATGCCCGCTTGCGCGGGGGTGACGAATGTAAGCGTTCCGGGAATCATCTGTCTGGTTCACACCACGTAGCTGTTCCCCATTTTGCCCGCGGGAAGCCGCGCGGAGAATTATCCGAAATTTGTCCGGAACAGCGACCGTGCCACGCCCAGCACCGCCGGGCGTGGCACAGCAAACCCAACGCAGTTTGCGCCAGGACCTAAAGGTCCGACGCGACCCCATTGAATACGCTGGTCAGATTGGTTCCGACCAACTGGAACGCGGCGATTGCGGCAACCGCGATCAAGGCGGCGATCAGGCCGTATTCGATCGCCGTCGCCCCGTCTTCGTTCTTCCATAACTCGATCAGTGTGGCAAACATCCAAATCCTCCTGTGGCCGCTGACACCTCAACCACCACGCTCAGCGCCGCTGCCGACGCCGAGCGTGGTGCACAAACCGGCCGATATCGTCGATCCTTAAAGCTTCGAGGCGACGTTGTTGAAGGTCGATGTGAGGTTGGTTCCGACCAGCTGCATTGCGCTGATCGCGGCAACCGCGATCAAGGCGGCGATCAGGCCGTATTCGATCGCCGTCGCCCCGTCTTCGTTTTTGTAGAGCCTCATCAGTGTGACGAACATTTCAAGTCCTCCTAGTGGTCGCTGACCCTGTATAATGCACACTATAATCCTGCGATATTCTTACCACGCGCAACAGAAAGATAATATGCGCATTAAATTTGGAACGTTTATACGAAGAATTGCCGATGAGCACAAAAGTCTAGTGAGCGGGCCAAACAGCAACGGAAAACGCGCCCACACACCTCTACTCTACCCGCGCATCTGCGGCTACCTCACCCCCCAGGTGGCCCAGTTTGTCCAAGATAATTTTACCACTCCGTCACCTTACCGTCGCTCCGAAGGCCGCAACCCACGGCATGGACGCCACAGCCCAGCCCCGCTGAACCCGCTGTCAGCTCATCCCTAGCGCCGCCAATCCGCCCCATCGAGGGGGAGGGCGTTGAAATGCAATCCGCCGGGTCTTCGCGGCGACCTGCGCCAGCACCAGTTCGGGACAGGACAGGACGCCGAGCGAGGAAAAATGATGCTCGCCGATCCACGCCGAATGCATCCCAACCTCCTCGGCATAAAGCGCCTCGTCGAGGATGTCGGAGTTCAGCTCGTTGGCGCCGCGCCGGTTATCGACGTTATGGTTGTCGGAGAGCGTGAAATAGCCGAATTGCATCGCTTCCTTTCCTCGGCCCGGGTGCAACCCTCGGTGTATGTCCGACGCGATCGCCACCTGATACGTCAGGCCAGGATCAGGCGACGCCCAACCCATAGTTGAAATCCCTCAATCCGGCGCCAATCCGAATTGTCAGTAAGCATACTCTACGAATGCGGCAATTTTAGCGTCGATGTTGGCGCGGGCGGCGACGCAAGCCGCGCAGCAAGGTCGATCGGCGACCCGCCAAGCTATCGGATTCGAGCGTGATGCTCGACGGTGCGCAAGAAGGTAGCTAGATTGGCGACCGCCCTGGGGTCGATACCGCGTGACACGGCGTCGAACGGGCTCGCGGGCGGCGATGCCCGCCAAACATAATCAAAAATCAGACCTGCACGAACGTTTGCGACGGCGTCGCGACAAGCAAAGTCGCTTAACCCCTGCAGAGAGGCCCCCATGTACTTCACAGATGACTCATTGCTCCCGGAGAACCAGCAACCGTTGATCATCACGGTGGCGCCGTTCGGCCCGCAATGGATGCCGAGCGACTATCCGGAAGACATTGCGGTTTCCTGGGACGCTCAGGTGCAGAAGGCGGTCGATTGCTATAACGCCGGCGCCACAGTGCTGCACATCCACGTTCGCGACCCCAATACAGGTCGAATCTCGAAAAAATTCAGTGAATACGCCTATTTCATCGGGCGTTTGCGCGAGGCGGTGCCAAAGATGGTGCTGCAGATCGGCGGCTCGATCTCGTTCGCGCCGGAGCCGGGGCAGGAAGCGCATTGGCAGGGCTACGACACGCGGCACCTGCTCGCCGAGATCGATCCAAAGCCCGATCAGATCACGATCGTCATCGGCTCGACCCAGATGAATATCCTGCCGCTGACAACACCCGACGACGTCAAAGGGCTACACCTGGAAAACCCAGCGATGCAGAAGGCCTACCAAAACATGGTGGCCGACGCGACGCCGGAATTCTATATCGAACATCTGAAGCGCCTGCGCGAGCACCAGATCCAACCCATGTTCGCGATGGCCCACGTCCACACCCTTGAGGCGATCGAGCACCTGATCCGCACCGGCGTGTATATGGGGCCGGTGAACCAGACCATGACGGCAATCGGCGGGCCAGGCGGCTGCGGCCGCAATCCGTTCGACTTCATGGAGTGGGTGCGCCGCTCGCCGCACGGCTCCATTGCGACCTACGAGTCGCTGTGGCGGACCGTGCCGCCGTTCGCGGCCATGGCGGTGGCGCTCGGCAGCCATATCCGGGTCGGCATCGAAGACAACATCTGGCGCCGCAAGGGCGAGCGCATGACGTCCGTGCAACAGATCGAGCAGGTGGTGCGGATCGCCAAGGAACTCGACCGCAAGGTCGCGACCGGCGACGAGGCGCGCCAGATGCTGAAGCTCGGCACCTGGTACAACAGCCCAGACGAGACGCTGGCCAATCTTGGGCTGCCGCCCAACCGCAAGGACGGTCAGCTCGGCTTCATCGTCAAGGAGACTGACGGGAGGCTGAGGCCGGCGACGACCGGCTCCGATGGGCACGGGCTCGCCGGGGAGACCACGCAGGCGGTCGCCGCGGAGTAGTTGCGGACTGTAAGGATCTGGCGTGTGATGGGGCTCTCTTGCGATTGCGAGAGAGCCCCGGCGGAGGGCCTTGCGGAGAGAAACGATTATGAACACGCCGATTCAGCCGACCGGCCCTTGGGATGATGCGGCGCTCGATGAGTTGCGCGAGTGGGAGGCGGACTGGGCGCAGGCCTGCCTGAAGATGACCACGGACCCCTGGACCAACGGAGTCCTGCCACTCGCGACGGTCGAATTGGTCTGTATCGCGGTAAACGCCGCCTGCACGAACCTGCAAGCAGGCGCGGCGCGCCGGCACATCCGTGCCGCGCTTAAGGCGGGTGCGACACGCGAAGAGATCCTGATGGTGCTCAAGATGGCGTCGCTCTTGTCGATCCATTCTTGCAGCCTCGGGGCTCCGATCCTGCTCGAAGAAGCCAAGGCCGCCGGGGTGAAACCAGCGCGGCAGTCGGCCGGCGTAGCGACGCCGGTCTGCGACCGGCTGCGCGCGAGCGGCGGGTGGAACGACGCATGGACGCCGTTCTACGACCTCGATCCGAGCTGGACCGAGCAGTTCATGGCTGTCGGCATCCCGGTCTATACCGGCGGGGTGCTGTCGCCAAAGCTCGCCGAACTGCTCAGCATCGCCTTTGATGCATCCTTCACGCACATGTACGCACCGGGTACCCGGCGGCACATCAAGGCCGCGCTGGCGCTGAGCGCTACGATCGAGGAGATCATGGAGGTGCTGAAGCTCTGCGTGATCCAGGGGATCGAGGCCGCCAACCTGGCAGTTCCCATTCTCGCCGAGGAATTGGCGCGTGCCGAGGGGGATGCGCTCTCCGGGGCCAAGGGAGGTTGATGACATGACCGAGTTTGTCGAGGCGGCGGCGCTCGATCAGATCGCGCCGGGCACCAGCCTGGTAGTCCAGGTCTCGGGCGAGTCCGTCGCCCTGTTCAACATCGACGGCACGATTTACGCCCTCAACGATTCGTGCGCGCATGCCGGCGCCTCGCTCGGCGCCGGCAAGATCGAGGGCAAGATGGTCACGTGCCGCGCCCACGGCCTGAAATACGACATCACGAACGGCTATGTCGGCGGTGATCCGGGATTCGGGGTCACCACGTACCCGGTCCAAATTGTGGACGGGAAGATCCTGGTTGAGACAACGTGAATTATCGCCGGATCTCCGCGGCAACCGCGAACGAAGTGTGAAGTTGGTGCGATCTCAGGCCGCTTTCTTCCACAATTCCGCGCTCGCCAGCCGCGCGCCTTCGGCGAGCGCGGCGAGTTTGACCCAGACGACCGAGGGGTGCACCTCGCAGGTCGCGGCGAAGCTGGCAAAGCCGCAATCGGCGCCGGCGATGACGTTTTCCTTGCCGACCGCCTGGGCGAAGCGGGCGATGCGCTGGGCGATCAGCTCGGGGTGCTCGACGATGTTCGAGGAATGGGTGATGACCCCCGGGATCAGCGATTTGCCCTCGGGCAGTTTGACGCTTTCCCACACCCGCCATTCATGCTCGTGGCGCGGGTTGCCGGCCTCGAACGAATAGGCCCCGGCATTGATCCGCAGCATGATGTCGACGATGTGCCTCAGTTCCATGTCGTGGACGCGCGGCCCGATATTGATGCTGTAGCAGGTGTGGTAGCGGATCTTGTCCTGCGGCAGCCCGGCGAGTGCGTGGTTTAGGGCATCGACGCGGACGCTCGCCCATTTGCGGCAATCCTCGATGCTCGCTTCCGGGTGCATCACGTAATAGGAGGCGAAGAGCGGGTCGTCGACCTGGAGGACGAGCCCGGCGTCGATGATCGCGCGGTATTCCTCCTTGAGCGCATCGGCCAGCGCGTAGAGGTATTCTTCTTCGCTCTTGTAGTGCTCGTTGCGGTTCCAATTGGCAAGGTTCGAGGGCGACACCGCCGGCATAAACGCTTCCTCGTGGCGCACCCCGGCGAGCGCTTCCTTCAAGGTGGCGATGTCCTGCTGCAAGGCGGCCATGCCCTTGTAGGAGACGGGGCCGGTGCACACCCAGCGGGTGCGGCCGGTCTGCCCGGCGGTGCCCGGCATCCCCGCCGCCCAGGCGTAGAACTCGGGAAAGGCCTGGTATTCGCGCGACAGCCCCCAGTAATTGGCGCTTTCGGCGGTCTTGCTCGGCTCGATCCCGGCAAGGCGCTCGTTGACATAGGGGATGAACCCGACCCGGCCCATCTCGCCATCGGCCAGGATATCGATGCCGGCCTCGCTCTGTCGCTTCACCACCTCGGCGACCGCGCTCTTGACGCGCGCGGCGAACGCCGCCTCGTCGATCGCCTCGCCCCGCTGCTTCTTCAGGATCATCGCCCGCAGATCGTCGGGCCGCGGCAGGCTGCCGACATGGGTCGTCAGGATTCGATTGGTGCTGCGCTTCATGGCGTCCTCCCGAATTCAATCCAGGCTATCGCAGGGCGGCATCGTTGTCCCGCGACGGGACAACGACGGCGACCCCCAGCTCCCGGGCGGCGCTGGCGAGCCGACGGTCCAGGGTAACGAGCGAGGCTTCAAGGCGTCGCGCGATCGCCAGATGCAGCGCATCCGGCGCGCGCAGCGTCAGATCGAAACGCCGCACATAGGCGTAGGCGAGCCGCCCATCTGCGGCGTGAACATCTGCGGTAGCACTATTCGCCGCGCGCCAAATCTCGAAATCGCCGAGCGACATTTGGGCGTCAGCCTCCGCAAGCACGCGCATTCGAACCAGCCTCGACAATGCCGAAGCGACCTCGGCCGCGGCAAAATCGCTGATTACCAGTTCGTCTGTACGGCGATCCAGATAGGCATCGACGGCCGCGGTTCCCGGCTCCTTGACGAACCTCGGAACAAGAACGCTGGCGTCAAGGTAGACGCTCATTCCTCGTCGGATTCGTACATCAGATTAAGCAACTCGACCGATGTTATGTTGATTGCCGGGCGCGCATCGCGCCGCTCTTTGAGCCATGCGTCGCTGCCAACCGGTGGCTCGGGACGCGGCGCGGCGGGCCTGAGTTCGACCACAGGTTTGCCCCGGCGCGTGATCACCACTTCCTCGCCATTGAGCGCCCGATCGATCAGCTTCGGAAGGTGGTTCTTGGCGTCAGCGACGCTGTAATTTGTCATTCTCGAGGCCCAATGGATTATGGCTATCGATATAGCTATTCTTTGGGTGAGTGTCCAGGAATGCGAGACTTGATAATCGAAGCCAGACCCGGCGACATCGCAACCGTGCGGCGCCTGTTTCGTGCCTATGCCAACTCGTTGCCGTTCAGCCTCGACTTTCAGAATTTCGCCGAGGAGCTTGCCGGGTTGCCGGCGCCCTACACGCCGCCCGCGGGCTGCCTGCTGCTCGCCCGGGAAGATGACGCGGCGATCGGCGTCGTCGCGCTGAAGCCGCTCGCCGCCGGCATCGCCGAAGTGAAGCGGCTTTATGTCGTGCCGGAGGCGCGCGGGGCCGGGCTCGGCCGGAGGCTCGCCGAGCGCGCCATCGCCGAGGCGCGCGCGAAGGGGTACGAGCGGGTGCGGCTCGACACCCATCGCCCGAGCATGCGTGCGGCGATCTGGCTCTATCGGCGGCTCGGCTTTGTCGAGATCGCGCCCTACGGCCCCGATCTCGGCGGAGAGATCGCCTTTTTCGAAAAGCAATTATGAGAGCGGGCGGCCGGCGCTATGGTCGGCGAAGCTGAGAAGGAGCCCCTGGCGATGCGCCTCTTGATCGCGATGATGAAGCACGAGACCAACACCTTCTCGCCGGTGCCGACGCCGCTTGCAGCGGTTCGGTCACGGGCCGGGGCCGCTCTACGGCGAGGCGGCGGTCCAGGCCTATCGCGGCACCGGCTCGGGTCTCGGCGCCTATCTCGACCTCGCCCTGCGCGAAGGGGCCGAGATCGTGCTGCCGATCGCGGCCGGCGCGCCGCCCTCTCGCCCGGTCGAGGATGCCGCCTATGAGCACATCGCCGGCATGATCTGCGAGGCCGTCGCCAAGGGCGGCTTCGACGGGATCATGCTCGACCTGCACGGCGCGATGGTCACCGAAAGCCTCGAGGACGGCGAGGGCGAACTGTTGCGCCGCATCCGCGCGATCGACCCCAAGACGCCGATCGCGGTCGCCTACGACATGCACGCCAACCTCTACGACGCGATGATCGCCAACGCGACGGTCGTCGCCGGCTACCGCACCTATCCGCATATCGACATTTACGACACCGCCCATCGCGCCGGCGAGATCCTGCTCAAGGCGATGCGCGGCGAGGTGCGCCCGGTGATGGCGTGGGGCAATGTGCCGATGCTGCCGCATGTCATGCGCCAGGGCTCGGACGATCACCCGAACCGCGAATTGCAGGCGCGCGTTGCCGCGATGACCAGCGAAGGCGCGCTGGCCGCCAGCCTCTTCACCGGCTTTCCGCATGCCGACATCGCGAATGCCGGCCTCTCGGCGGTCGTGGTGACCGATGGCGACCGCGCCCTCGCCGAGCGGCTGCGCGACGAATTGCTCGACCAGGCCTGGGCCGAGCGCGAGGCCTTTGTCTACCGGCTGGAGCCGCTCGAAGGGTCGCTGGCGCGCGCCAAGGCCATCGAGGCGCCGCAGCCCGGCGAGGGGCCGATCGTGCTCCTCGACCATTACGACAATTGCGCCTCGGGCGGCACGATGGACACCACCGCCGTGCTCGCCGCGATCCTGCGCGCGGGGCTCGACAATGTCGCGGCCTTTGCGATCTACGACCCGGCGGCGGTAGAGCAGGCGATCGCGGCCGGGATCGGCGCCGCGGTGACGCTGGCGATCGGCGGCAAGATCGCGATGCCGGCGATCCCCGGCGAGAGCCGGCCGCTGAGTGTCACCGGGACGGTCAAGACGATCTCCAACGGCCGCTTCCGCAACAAGGGCCCGATGGGGAAGGGCGTCCTGACCGATATGGGGCCGAGCGTCGTCATCGATACCGGCAAGGTCGAGATCGCGCTCATTTCGCGCCATGTCGAGCCCTCCGACCTCAATTGCTTCTTTGCCCTCGGGATCGACCCGATGCAGAAGCGCTATCTGATGCTGAAGAGCCGGATCCATTGGCGCGCCGGGCTCGGGAGCGTCGCCAAGGCGGTCGTCGAATGCGCCGGAATGGGCGTGTGCACCTCGGATTACAGCCAGCTCTCGTTCACCAAGGTACGCCGGCCGATCTATCCCCTCGACCTGCCGAACCGGTGACCTTAGATTAGCGGACAGCGCTTACTCACCCATTCATGTCATACCGGCGAAGGCCGGTATCCATGGCAGAAATGGGTCCCGACTTTCGTCGGGACGACAGGACGGGGTTTCCGCACGGAGTGACCCGATGGACGGCACGACAGAACTGCTCGAAAGCGACCGGCGCTTTCTGGTGCACCCGCTGCACCACCCCGAGGAGCACAAGGCGCCGCTGCTGGTCGAGGAGGGCAGGGGGGCGATGCTCCACCTCGCCGACGGGCGCCAGGTGATCGACGGCCTCGCCGGACTGTGGAACGTCAATGTCGGACATGGCCGCGGCGTCCTGGCCGATGCCGCGGCCGCGCAGATGCGCAAGATCGCGTACGCCTCGGCCTATGTCGGCATGACCAACGCGCCGGCGGTGCGGCTCGCCGAAAAGATCGTCGGCCATGCCTATCCGACGAGTTCGGCGGTCTACTACACGACCGCCGGGGCCGAATCGAACGAGTTGGCGTTCAAGACCGCGCGCTATTACTGGAAGGTCCAGGACAAGCCCAACAAAGTGAAGATCATCTCGCGAACGCACGCCTATCACGGCGTGACGATGGCGGCGATGAGCGCGACCGGCATGGCGATCTACCACAAGATGTTCGGCCCGCTGGTGCCGGGCTTCATCCAGGTCGCGCCGCCCTACGCCTATCGCTGGCAGGGCAATGAGGAGCCGGGGGTGGGCGCCGCCGACGCGGTCGAGAAGGCGATCCTGGCCGAAGGGCCCGACACGGTGGCCGCGGTCATCTGCGAGCCGGTGATGGGGGCGGGCGGGGTCATCGTCCCGCCGGAATCGTATTTCCCGCGGCTGCGCGAGATCTGCGACCGCTACGAGGTGCTGCTGATCGCCGACGAGGTCATCACCGGGTTTGGCCGCACCGGGCGGTGGTTCGCGCTGGGCCATTGGGGTGTCGAGCCCGACATCGTCTCGTTCGCCAAGGGCGTCACCAGCGGCTATCTGCCGTTGGGCGGGATCATCCTCTCCGAGCGCGTGCACGACGCGATCCTCGCCGCGCCGATGGACCAGCGCTACATGCACGCCGCGACCTATAGCGGCCACCCGGTGTGCTGCGCGGTCGGGCCTGCGCAACGTCCAGATCATCGAGGACGAGAACCTCGTCGAGCGCTCGGCGGTGATGGGCAAGCGCCTCCTGGCCGCGCTCGAAGAACTCTACAACCTGCCGAATGTCGGCGAGGTGCGCGGGCTCGGCATGATGTGCGGCATCGAGCTGGTCGCCGACAAGAGCACCAAGGCGCCGGCATTGGGGCTCGGCGTCAAGATCTCGCGCGAGGCGATGGCGCGGGGTCTCCTGGTGCGGGCGCGGCCGGGCAGCGCCGACCCGGCAGATGGGTGACACGCTGTGCCTGTCGCCGCCGTTGTCGACCCCGGAGGAGATCCTCGACAAGATCCCGCAGATCCTGCGCGAATCGATCATCGCCGCGACGATATAAGATACACCACGGAGACACGGAGAAGTAATTTGTCATCCCGGCGAAGGCCGGGATCCATCCGTCAACAACTGAGATGCTGGCAAGTGGGTCCCGGCCTTCGCCGGGATGACACTTTTTTTCCCCGTGCCCTCCGTGTCTCCGTGGTTAAAATTCAAATCATGGTATTCGGGGGAGATTGATGCCCACCCGCACGATCGGCATCGTCATCGACGGGGCGACCGGAAGGCTCGGCACCACCCAGCATCTGCGGGCATTGCTTGCGATCGCGGGCGAGGGCGGGTTGCGGCTCGCGAATGGCGACCGCCTCGTGCCGCAGCCGCTGCTGCTCGGGCGCAATGCCGAGAAGCTCGCCACCTTGGCCGGGCGCAGCGGTGGCCTCCGGTGGAGCACCGACCGCGATGCCTGCCTCGCCGACCCGGCGATCGAGATCTATTTCGATGCCAGCGCGACCGGTGGGCGTCCCGAGCGCGCCCGCGCCGCCTTTGCCAAGGGCAAGCATGTCTATCTCGAAAAGCCGATCGCGGAAAACCTCGAGGACGCGCTGTCGCTGGCCCGCGCCGCCGAGCGGGCAGAGCGAAAGGGCGGCGTCGTCCAGGACAAACTGTTCCTGCCCGGACTTAAGAAATTACGTAAGCTTTATGATTCTAACTTCTTCGGCCGGTTGCTGTCGGTCCGCCTCGAATTCGGCTGGTGGGTGTTCGACGGCGAGCTTTATCCGGCGCAGCGGCCGAGCTGGAATTATCAACGGGCCGGCGGCGGCGGGCTGATCCTCGATATGTTCGCGCATTGGCGCTACATCTTCGACCGGCTGTTGGGCCCGATCGCTGCGGTCTCGTGCCGCCACATGACCGCGCTGCCGGTGCGGCGCGACGAGAGCGGCCGCCGCTACGACGTCGATGTCGAGGACCACGCCTTTGCGATCTTCGAGCTGGAAGGCGGCGCGCTGGCGCAGATCGCCTCGTCCTGGGCGAACCGGGTGAAGCGCGACGATCTCTTGCAGATCCAGGTCGACGGCACGCTGGGCTCGGCGGTCGCCGGGCTGCATCGCTGCTTTATCCAGCCGTCGGTCGCGACGCCGCGGCCGTTTTTCAGCCCGGAGCAGCCGCAATCCATGGTGTTCGACGAGCAATGGCAGGAAATGCCCGACATCGAGCCGTTCGAGAACGGCTATCGCGCCGGCTGGGAATTGTTTCTGCGCCATGTCGCCGAGGAGGCGCCGTTTCCGGCCCCGCTCCTCGAAGGCGCCAAGAGCGTCCAGCTCGCCGAGGCCTGCTACCAGAGCCATCGCGAGCGGCGCTGGGTCGAATTGCCGGCGCTTCGGTTGTAAGCCCGCGCCCGTACCTCAGGCGGCCGCGTCCGCCGGCTTGCCTTCGGTGACGGCGCCGGCGCCGGGTTCGGCGGCGCGTCGGAAATAGAGGTGGACCGCGGTGCCGATCCCCTCGGCGCTTTCGACCCGCGCGAAGCCGCCGAGGCCGCGCATCGCCTCGGCCGCCGCGGCGGCCGATGGCCGCGGCGTCGCGGCCCGGTCGAAGATCCGGTCGAGCGCCGCTTCCGACAGGCCGGGGCCGTTGTCGCGCACCGTGACCCTGGCATATTCGCCGATCTGCGCGCCGGGCGTGTCGGCGACCGTCGGCGGCGTCGAAGGCGATGTTGCGGGTGCCGACGACCAGCTCGCCTTTGCCCTTGAGGTCGGCGCAGGCGGCGGCCACGAGGTCGAGCACCAATGCCCGGACGATCGGCGCTTCGGCGCGGCACCGCCACAGCTCCGGCAGCAGCGACAGGCGAAACGCGACGCGGCGCGGCACGCGCTGGCGCATCGCGCGTTCGAGCCGGGCCAAGAGGGCGTTGAGATCGGCCGGCGCCGGCTCGCGCCGGGTCGGCGCGGGTGGCGCGCCGCGCGCCGGCTCCGCCGCTGGTGCAGGCGCTCCCTCTGGCCGATCGGCAGCCGCCACGGCGGCCGCCACCGGCCGGCGGCGCTGGCGCAACCACAGCCACACCGTGACGGCGAGGCCGCCGACCAGCGTCGCGCCGAGGATCATCAAGGCGCGCCGATCGGTTCGATTGCGCGCCTCGGCATCGGGGTCGAAGACGAAATCGTCGGTATCGGCGGTCCGCACCACGGCGCCGACCCCGAGCATGCTCGCCTCGATGCGGTCCCAGCGGTCGGGGTTCGAATGCCCGAGCGCGACATCGGGATAGCGCGTGAGCTGGCGGGCGAGTTCGGCCTGATAGTGGGCAAACCCGGCGGCATCGGCGATGCCGGCCGGGTGCGGCAGCTCGGCGAGCAGCCGCTGGGCGATCTCGTCGGGGTGCTGCAGCGCGTAGTCCCAGCCCTGCAGCGAGGCGGTGCGAAAGCTGCGCACCGTCTGCGGCTCGACCCTCGCCAGGCGTTGCAGCGTGAACAGCGTGTCGCCGTAGAACTCGACGCGGTAATCGGCGGGATTGAAGGATTTGAGCGCGATCCCCTTTTCGTAAGCCAGCCATGGCGTCTCCCAGGCCGAACCGACCGCGGCATCGACGCTGCGGTCGACGAGCGCGCCGGCGATCTGGTCGCGGTTGAGCGAGACCGATTTGAGCTTGCCGCGATCGATCCCCTCGGCCTTGAGTGCGGTGGCCAGCTCGATATCGAGAATATCGCTGGCCGGCAATCGTCCGAGCTTGGCCTTGACGAGCGCGGCGGGCGAAGCGAAATCGGCATCGGTGCGGTAATAGACGGCCGCGCCGCTCGCCTGGAAGATCGGCGCCAGCAGCAACAACGGCGAGCCCTGGGCGATGCGGACGACCAGCTCGGCGGTGCCGGTGCCGAATTGGGCGCGGCCCTCGGTCACCTCG
Source organism: uncultured Alphaproteobacteria bacterium (assembly GCA_963842175.1). Lineage (GTDB taxonomy): Bacteria > Pseudomonadota > Alphaproteobacteria > ATCC43930 > CGMCC-115725 > DATARH01. Next base: position 894,463 of record CAWJFM010000023.1, on the reverse strand, counting down.
CGGACCGGGTCGACCGGCGCCTGGCCGCTGTCCGCGCCCGGCTTGATCTCGACCTCGAGCCCGGCGTCGCGATAAAACCCCTGCCACAGCGCCGCGTAATAGCCGGCAAACTCGAATTGCGCCGGGCCGTGCAGCTGGAGCACGAGCTTGTCCGCGGCGCTTGCGGCGCTGGCAACCACCATCGCCGCCAGAACAGCGGCGACGGCCATCAATCTCGACATCGCGCCTCCCGGCTCGCGGGCACTCGGCGCTCGATCTGTTTGCCTGGCGCCGGCGCCGCGGCTTCCATGTCAGCGCGAAACCGCGGCGAAATCAATCGCCACCCAGGGAATCCCTCAGCGCGACGCCTTGGGCGGCGGCAGGTCGAGGCAGATGTGCAGTTCCTTGAGGCGCTCGGGCGACACCGGCGCCGGCGCCTGCATCATCAGGTCGCGCGCCTGCTGGTTCATCGGGAAAAGGATGACCTCGCGGATGTTCGGCGTGTCGGCCAGGAGCCTGACGATGCGGTCGATCCCCGGCGCGAGGCCCGCCATGCGGCGGCGCGCCGTAGCGGAAGGCATTGAGCACGGCGCCGAACCGGCTCTCGACCTCGGCGGCGCTGTAGCCGGCGATGGCAAAGGCCTTGAACATGATGTCGGGGCGGTGATTGCGGATCGCCCCCGAGGCCAGTTCGATGCCGTTGCAGACGATGTCGTACTGATGCGCCAGGATCGCCAGCGGATCTTTCGTCTGCGAGCGCGTCGAGGCCGCCCTGCGGCATCGAAAACGGGTTGTGGCTGAAGTCGATCCTGCCGGTTTCCTCGTTCAGCTCGTACATCGGGAAATCGGTGATCCAGCAGAAGCGGAAGGCGCCCTCCTCGATGAGGCCGAGCTCGCTGGCGATGCGGGTGCGCGCCTCGCCCGCAAGCTTCTCCGCCTCGCCTTTCGGCCCAGCGGCGAAAAAAACGACGTCGCCACCATCGACCCCGGCCAGCTCCGCGATCCTGACGATCTCCTGAGGCTCGAGATTGTTGGCAATCGGGCCGCGGCCAAACAGGATTGGCGCGGAAATTTTTGCTTCGGCAGCGAAGTTCTTAGCGGGTTCCGGCTTGCCTCTTTCGAAGATGATGTAGCCGAGTCCGGCGGCCCCCATCTCCGTCTTGGCCCAATTGTCCAGCTTGTCCAAGAAGGACGAGCGGGGCCTGGAGGCCGAGCCGGGGGCGGGAATCGCCCGGACCATCCCGCCGGCCTCGACAATGCGCCGGAAGGCTCGGAATTTTGAGCCTGCGAACACCGCCGACACATCGGCGATGACGATCGGGTTTCTGAGGTCGGGTTTGTCGGTGCCGTATCTGAGCGCCGCGTCGGCAAACGTGATGCGCGGGAAGGGGGCGGGGGTCACCGCGCGACCGTTGCCGAATTCCTCGAAGACCCCGTGCAACACCGGCTCGATCGCGGCAAAGACGTCCTCCTGGGTCACGAACGACATCTCGAAATCGAGCTGGTAGAATTCGCCCGGCGCGCGGTCGGCGCGGCTCGCCTCGTCGCGGAAGCACGGCGCGATCTGGAAATAGCGGTCGAACCCGGCGACCATCAGCAATTGCTTGAATTGCTGCGGCGCCTGCGGCAGTGCGTAGAACTCGCCCGGATGCAGCCGGCTCGGCACGTAATAGGGCCGCGCCCCCTCCGGCGAGTCGGCCGTCAGGATCGGCGTCTGGAACTCGGTGAAGCCCTGCGCCACCATCCGCCGCCGGATCGCCGCGATGATCTGGGTCCGCAGCATGATATTGGCGTGCATGCGCTCGCGCCGCAGATCGAGAAAGCGATAGGTCAGCCGCATGTCCTCGGGCGTCTCGGCCTCGCTGTTGACCGGGAACGGCAACAGCTCGGCGGCGGACTGCACCTCGAGCGCGGCGATGATCAGCTCGACTTCGCCGGTCGGCAGGTTGGGATTGATGGTTTCCGGCGAGCGCTTGACGATCCGCCCGGTCACCGTCACGACGCTCTCGAGACGCAGCGCCTCGGCCGCTGCGAACAGCGGCGCGGACACGTCGATCACGCACTGCGTAACGCCGTAGTGGTCGCGCAGATCGATGAACAAGAGCTGGCCGTGATCGCGCTTGCGGTGCACCCAGCCCGACAGCCGGGCGGTGATGCCGGCATCCGCGAGGCGGAGCGCGCCGCAGGTATGGGTACGATAGGCGTGCATCGGGAGTTTCCGGCCGGAGGAGGCAAAGGCGCGGCGAACACCGCACGATCGGCCGCGCTTGTCAAGAAACGCGCCTGGGCGGTGCCGACTGCGGCGGCGGGAGCCTACCAGTAGTTGAGGGTCAACACCCCATCGCGCATCTCGTAGCCGTCGATCCGCGTCAGGAAGCTTTGGCCGAGCAGCGAGATGTTGAGATTTTCGACGACAGCCGCTTGGACATCGTCGACCTGGAGCTGGTCGATGCGCATCTCGCGCAGCTTGATCGGCGCGGCGCGCGCCACGCCGTTGGCGGTCGAGGTCCGCATGGTGAAGACCAGATCGCCGCGGCTGAGCCCGGCGGCCGCGGCGTCCTTCAATGTCAGGACCACCATCGTGGCGCCGGTATCGACGAGAAAGCGCACCGGCGCGTCGTTGACAAAGGCGTCGACCAGGACGTGGCCCTGCGGATCGGCGTGAAAGACCAGCGAATTGGGCACCGCGCCGCGGGCCGGCGCGGGCGTCGGCGCCGATGCCGCGGGAACCGGCGCGGTCGCGTCCGGATGCGGCAACAGGCGATTGCCGACGGCGACAACGAGCAGCACCAACCCAGCCCAGATCACCAGCTGGCGAAGCGCCCAGCCGGTCATTGTGCCGCCGTCCCGGCGCGGCGTGCCGGGTGGTAGATACCGCGCATGCCGCCGCGACCCCGATGCTGCATTCTCAATGCTAGCAGCCTGCGGCAATTCGGTTAAGCCGCGGTAAATCCGGGTCTGAATGGTGCTGCCGGAAAGGATTGAACTTTCGACCTCCCCCTTACCAAGGGGGTGCTCTACCACTGAGCTACGGCAGCGTGGCGCTCGCGCGGGCGGGGGCAGGGGATACACGAGGCCTCGCAGCTTGGCAAGGCGAGCAGCCGTGAATTGCACGGGGACTTGCCCGCGGAGTTGACAGCGGCACGCCTCTCGCCTTCCATCGCCGGCGATGGCCGATGCCCCCCGCCTCACCCGCGCCAAAAAGATCGCGCATGCCGCCCGCGACGAGCGCCTGGCGCGCGCGTTGCGCGAAAATCTGCGGCGGCGCAAGGAGCAGGCGCGCGCCCGCGAGCCAAATGCCGGCGACCGGCCGGGCAAGGCGGCAGCCGGCGACGAGCCGCCGGCTTGAGCGGCCCCTTGAGCACTTGGGGGCTCTCCCGTAAAAGCAACCGGGTACGGTCGGGTTTCACCCTTGGGAGGGCCACCCCGGCCGGCGCATGAATGCGGCGGCCATCGCCGCCTGGAGTCGAGACGATGGACAAGATCCTGATCCGCGGCGGCGTGCCGCTATCCGGCACGATCAAGATCGGCGGCGCCAAAAATGCCGCGCTGCCGCTGATGGCGGCGAGCCTGTTGACGGCGGAGCCGCTCGTCCTCGCCAATCTGCCCGATCTTGCCGACGTCACGACGATGGCCAACCTTCTGGTGCAGCACGGCGTCGCAATCGGCATCGGCGCTCCCGATGGGGCTGGCGATTCGGCGCAAAGCCCGGACCGGGTGTTCGAACTCTCGGCGCGCCGCATCACCTCGACGACCGCGCCTTACGATCTGGTCCGCAAGATGCGGGCCTCGTTCCTGGTGCTGGGTCCGCTGGTCGCGCGCTGCGGCCGCGGCCGCGTGTCAATGCCCGGCGGCTGCGACATCGGCGTGCGGCCGGTCGATCTGCACATCAAGGGCTTGCAGCGCCTCGGCGCCGAGGTCGAGCTGCGCGAGGGCTATATCGAGGCGCGCGCCCCCAAAGGGCTGCGCGGCGCCGAGATCGTGTTTCCCAGCGTCTCGGTCGGCGCCACCGAGAACCTGTTGATGGCCGCCACGCTCGCCGAAGGCGAGAGCTTGCTGATCAACGCGGCGCGCGAGCCCGAAATCACCGATCTTGCGCACTGTCTGATTGCGATGGGGGCAGAGATCGACGGGATCGGCAGCGACCGCCTGGCGATCCGCGGCAAGGCAAGCCTGCACGGCGCCCATCACACGGTCATCCCCGACCGCATCGAAACCGGCACCTATATGATGGCGGCGGCTGCAACCGGCGGCGAGGTGCGGCTGTTGGGCGCCCGGCATCGACCACGTCGAGGCGGTCCGGCTGGTCCTGGAGAGCGCCGATGTCTGCGTTGCTGACACTGGCGAGGGGATCGCGGTGCGCCGGCACAACGGGCGCCTCGGCGGAATCGATGTCATGACCGAACCCTATCCCGGTTTCCCGACCGATCTGCAGGCGCAAATCATGGCGCTGATGGCGATCGCCGAGGGCGCCTCGATGATCACCGAGACGATCTTCGAAAACCGCTTCATGCATGTCCCCGAGCTGGCCCGGATGGGCGCCAACATCACCGTGCACCGCGCCTCGGCCCTGGTGCGCGGCGTGCCGCGGCTGATGGGCGCGCCGGTGATGGCGACCGATTTGCGCGCCTCGGTGTCGCTGGTGCTCGCCGGCCTCGTCGCGGCCGGCGAGACCGTGGTCAGCCGCGTCTACCACCTCGACCGCGGCTATGAACGGATCGAGGAGAAGCTCGCCGCCTGCGGCGCGCGGATCGAGAGGCTGCGCGGTTGATGGTCAAAGGAGCGCCGCCTGCGGCGGAACTGCGGCTGCGTGCGGAGGATGCCGAAGACCTCGCGGTGATCTCCGCCTGCCTGCAGGACGCGCTCGTCTCGGTGCGCGATCTCGCCTACGATCGCGATTCGCGAACTTTCGTGCTGGTCGCCAACCGCTTTCGCTGGGAGGCAGGCGGCGCCGGACAGAGGGCGGGCCGGCCGTTCGAGCGGACCCTTTGCGGCGTCGCCTTCGACGAGATCGACAGCGTGATTTACCGTGGCTTTCACCGCAGCGAGGAGGACCGCATTCTGTCCCTGTTGGCGATCCGCCCGGTCCCGGCGAGCGCCCGGAGCTCGGCGGGGCGATCGATCTCGAATTTGCCGGCGGCGCGACGCTGCGGCTGAGCGCCGCGGCGATCCGCTGCCGCGTCCGCGACTTCGGCGAGCCCTGGCCGACCGTCTGGCAGCCGGACCATCCGCTGGACACGGCGGGATGAGGCCGCGTCGGCAGACTGTCGGGGGCTGCCGAAGCCTTGGTCATGGCGTTGCCGAATGGCCGCGTCCTCGGCGAGGTCATGCCGCTGCTGCATCGCATCGGCATCGAGCCGGAACCCGCCTTCGCCGATCCGACGAGCCGCCAGCTGCGCTTCGCCACCTCGGATCCGGGGCTCGATCTGATCCGCGTCCGCAGCTTCGATGTTGCGACCTTCGTGGCCTTTGGCGCGGCTCAGCTTGGCGTCGCCGGCAATGACGTGCTGATGGAATTCGACTACTCCGAGATATACGCCCCGCTCGACCTCGATATCGGGCATTGCCATATGGCCGTGGCGGCGCCGGCGGACTGGGTGGGCCAGGAAGACCCGCGCAGCTGGAGCCATCTGCGGGTCGCCACCAAATATCCCGAGATCACGCGCCGGCATTTCGCGGCGCGCGGCGTCCAGGCCGAGTGCATCAAATTGAACGGCGCGATCGAGCTGGCCCCGCGCCTCGGGTTGTGCCGGCATATCGTCGATCTGGTGCAGACCGGCGCGACGCTGAAGGCGAACGGCCTGGTCGAGATCGAACACATCGCCGATGTCAGCTCGCGCCTGATCGTCAACCGTCCGGCGCTGAAAACCCGCCCGGAAGAGGTCGGCCGCTGGATCGAGCGGCTGCGCGCCGTGACCCATAGCGCGCCTAGGCAGCGCTCGCGGGTCGCGGCGGGTTCGGTCGGATAGCCGAGCAGCGCAGATGCCCCTGACCCTCAGCACCCGCGATCCCGGCTTCGAGAGCGCATTCCGCGCGCTTGCTTGCGGCGAAGCGCGAGAGCGCGGCCGATGTCGACGATGCCGTCGCGGCGATCATCGAGGATGTCGCCGCGCGCGGCGATGCGGCGCTCGTCGAATACACGCACCGCTTCGACCGGGTCCGTCTCAGCCCCGATCGGCTCCGCCTCTCGCCCGACGAGATCGCCGCCGGCGCGGATCGGGCGCCGCCCGAGACCGTCGCGGCGTTGCGCCTTGCCGCCGAGCGGATCGAGAGCTTTCACCGCCGCCAACTGCCGGTCGGCATCGATTATGTCGATGCGGCCGGGCGTGCGGCTCGGCCAGCGCTGGCGGCCGATCGCCGCGGCCGGGCTTTATGTGCCGGGCGGCACGGCGTCCTACCCCTCCTCGGTGCTGATGAACGCGATCCCGGCCAAGGTCGCCGGGGTCGAGCGGCTGGTCATGACGGTGCCGGCGCCGGACGGGGTTCTCAACCCGCTCGTCCTTGCCGCCGCCCGGATGGTCGGGATCGACGAGATCTATCGCATCGGCGGCGCCCAGGCGGTGGCGGCCCTCGCCTACGGCACCGCGACGATCGCGCCGGTCGACAAGATCGTCGGGCCGGGCAACGCCTATGTCGCCGCGGCGAAGCGGCGCGTCTTCGGCCGGGTCGGGATCGACATGATCGCCGGCCCCTCCGAGATCCTCGTCCTGGCCGACCGGCACAACGATCCCGGGCTGGATCGCCGCCGATCTGCTTGTCGCAGGCCGAGCACGACCCTGCCGCCCAGGCCATCCTGATCACCGACGATGCCGCCTTCGCCGGCGCGGTCGAGCGGGCTGTCGCGCGCCACCTGCAGCGTCTGCCGCGCGCCGAGATCGCGGGCGCGAGCTGGCGGGACAATGGCGCGATCATCCTGGTCGCCGATTGGGACGAGGCGGTGGCGCTGGTCGACCGCATCGCTCCCGAGCACCTCGAACTGGCGATCGACGGCGGCCGAGGCGGTGGCGCGGCGGGTGCGTCATGCCGGGGCGATCTTTCTCGGCCGCCACACGCCCGAGGCGATCGGCGACTATATCGCCGGCCCCAATCATGTGCTGCCGACGGCGCGCAGCGCGCGCTTCGCCTCGGGGCTGGGGGTTCTCGACTTCATGAAGCGCACGACGATCGTCGGCTGCGATGCGGCGAGCCTGGCTGCCCTCGCTCCGGCCGCGATCCGGCTGGCCGAAGCCGAGGGGCTCGACGCGCACGCCCTGTCGCTGGCGCTGAGGCTCGGCGCATGAGTGACGCGCTGCAGCGGGTCGCCGCGATCACGCTCGACGAGCGCACCGTGGTGCGGCGCAGCCCGGCGATCGAGCACGAGCGCGCCAGCGGCCATCACCGATCTCTTGAAGGACAATCGCTTCGCCCCGCTGTCCGGCCGCGCCGGGCCGTTTCATCTCAATCTCGCGGTCGCGGAAAACCGGCTGGCGATGGAGGTGCGGGCGCCGGCCGACGGGTCGAGCGAGACGATCGTGCTGCCGCTCGCGCCGTTCCGCCGCATCGTCAAGGACTATTTCCTGGTCTGCGAGAGCTATCATGAGGCGATCCGCGGCCACGAGCCTGGCCCAGGTCGAGGCGATCGATGTCGGCCGGCGCTCGCTGCATGACGAGGGAGCGGCGCTGCTGATCGAGCGGCTCGCCGGCAAGGTGGCGATCGATCACGCCACCGCGCGCCGGCTGTTCACCTTGATCTGCGTGCTCCACCTGCGCGCGTGAGATTTGGCGGGTTCATTTTTTTGTCATTCCGGGGCCCGAGCATTGCGAGGGAACCCGGAACCTATGAACACCGTCGCTCCCCAGGACGCGGTGAGGCCGGTGCCCTTGTTTTTGCGGGCTGTGTTCATGGGTTCCGGGCTCGCCGCTTCGCGCGCCCCGGAATGACGCGCCCTTGGCTCGGCTTGACATGCCGATCCTGGTGCTCGCCTCGGCGTCGCCGCGCCGGCTTGAGCTGTTGCGTCAGATCGGGATCGTCCCCGACCGGATCGACCCAGCCGATATCGACGAGACGCCGGTGCCGGGCGAACTGCCGGCCGCCCATGTCGTGCGGCTGGCGGAGGCGAAGGCGCGCGCGGTGCAGCCGCGCCATCCCGGCGCCTTCATCCTGGCCGCCGACACCGTGGTCGCCTGCGGCCGGCGCATCCTGCCCAAGGCCGAGGACGAGGCGAGCGCCCGGGCCTGCCTCACGCTGTTGTCCGGGCGCCGCCACCGGGTCTATGGCGGGGTTGCCGTGATCACCCCGGCGGGCGAGATCGCGATCCGCCGGGTCGTCAGCCAGGTCGCCTTCAAGCGTCTGAGCGAAGCGGAGCTCGAGGCTTATCTGACGAGCGGGGAGTGGCACGGCAAGGCCGGCGGCTATGCGATCCAGGGCCGCGCCGCCGCCTTTATCCCGTGGCTCGCCGGCTCCTACTCCAATGTCGTCGGCCTGCCGCTGTTCGAGACCGCGCAGCTGCTCGCCGGTCGCGGCTATCGCCCGCGTTGCGCCGCGAGCTCTTAATCAGCGCCGGGCCCGGCGAGTGGCGCGCCGCCTGGCTCGAAGACGGGCTCGCCGCCGAGCTTTATGTCGAGCGCGGCGACACGCGGCCGGCCGGCGGCATCCATCTCGGCCGGGTGGTCCGGCGGGTCGCCGGGCTCGCTGCGGCGCTCGTCGATATCGGCGACGAGCGGCCCGGGTTTCTGCCGGTGCGCGCCGGCGCGCCGCGGCGGATCTGAACGAGGGCGCGCGCGTTGTGGTGCAGATCCGCCGCGAGGCGCAGCGCGGCAAAGGCGCGCTGTTGTCGGCCCGCATCGTGCCGCGCGACGGCCGCGGCGATCCGGCCGGGCTCGCCGCGCTTGCGGCGGGCCGCGAGCCGCCGGCGCAGCTCGATCCGGCGCCGGGTTTTGCGGCCGCGCTGGCGCTGCGCCTGCCGGGCGAGCCGGATCGGATCCTCGCCGACGACCCCGCGGTGCTGCGCGAATTGCGCGCGGCGTTTCCCGCGGCCGAGATCGCTCACCGCAGCGCCGAGGAATGGCCGATCGACCTCGATGGCCTGTTCGACGCCGCGTTGGCGCCGACCCTCGCGCTGCCCGGCGGCGGCAGCCTTCACATCGAGGAGGGCCGCGCCGCGGTGCTGATCGACGTCGATACCGGGATGCCGGAGGCGGGATCGGCCGAACGCGCCGCTCTGGCGGTCAACCGCGCCGCCGCGCAGGTGATCGCGCGCCAGCTGCGGCTGCGCCAGCTCGGCGGCGGGATCATCGTCGATTTTGTCGGGCTCGACGGCCGCCGGCCGCGCGAGCGGGTGCGCCAGGCGATGGCCGCCGCGCTCGGCGGCGACCCGGCGCAGCCGCAGCTGCTCGGCTGGACCCGGCTCGGCCATCTCGAAATCGTGCGCCCGCGCCGCCTGCGTCCGCTCAGCGAGGCGATGCTCGAACCGCAAGGCACGAGGAAGAGCGCCGTCGCCCTGGCCTTCGAGGCGTTGCGCGCGCTCGCCCGCGAAGCCCGCGCCAATCCGGCGGCGAATTGGCGGCTGGTCGTCGCCCCCGCCGTCGCCGCCGCGCTGCTCCGGCCCCGCGGCGGGCGCGCTGCGCGCGCTCGAAACCCGGCTTGGCCGCAGCGTCGCGGTCGTGGTCGGGGGCGGCGGCGATATCAGGCCTTTTGACATCGTGGCGATCTGAGCGGACTATCCCGGGCATGGCGAAGACAGGCGCCGGCGATCCCGTGACGCCGCTGCCCGCCGGGCGGCGGCGCTGCCCGATCTGCGGCAAGCCGGCGAGCGCCGCGCCATCAGCCCTTCTGCTCGGCGCGCTGCGCCGATATCGACCTCGGCCGCTGGCTCAAGGAAGGCTACCGCGTCGCCAGCGAAGAGCCGCCCGAGGAACCGCCCGAGGGCGATGCGGAGCGCGATGAGCAGCTAGTCAACGGGGCGGAACAATCCGGCCGGCAAAGCCCGGTGGGGTTGGTCGCCGCTGCCGGCGCCAGCGCAGGATGCGCCGCGCCTCCGCCGCGCGCTGGGCGCGGAACAGACAGGCCACCGCGCAACGGCGATTGCGGCAGTACCCGGTGCCGGGCACCCAGGCGCAATCGCGCGCCCAGCGCGCGGCCTCCGGATCGGCGGCGAGCTCGGCGATCGGGGACGGAAGCGGCACAACGGCATCGTCGAAGTCGGACACGCAGCACATCCCTGACGTTGAAGAGTTCTCACGAGCGTTGGCTCCCCGGGCATTCCCGACATGCTTCCTCGGCGGAATCCTCGGTCGTCGACGTACTGACAAAATATTCAATATCGTTGAGCGCAGGAGGAAATATCGCGTCCCGGTCGTAAATTACCCGCGAATTGATGGTTAATCATCGCTGCCGCGCCATTGCGCCGCAGCACGACTGCCGGGCCGCGATAACCGGGTTAGCCTCGGGACGACGAGCAGCGTCGGCTCAACCCACCGCAGGCGCTGCTCCGCGTGAAAGTGTTGGTTCTACGCCACCTCGAAGAGGCCGGCGGCGCCCATGCCGCCGCCGATGCACATCGTGCAGACGACGAGTTTGGCGTTGCGGCGCCTTGCCCTCGATCAGCGCGTGCCCGACCATCCGCGCGCCCGACATGCCGTAGGGATGGCCGATCGAGATCGCGCCGCCGTTGACGTTGAGCCTGTCGTGCGGGATGCCCAGCCGGTCGCGGCAATAGACCACCTGGCAGGCGAAGGCCTCGTTCAATTCCCAGAGGTCGATGTCGTCGATCGTCAGCCCGTGCTGTTTCAAGCAGCTTCGGCACGGCGAAGACCGGGCCGATGCCCATCTCGTCGGGCGCGCAGCCGGCGACCGCGATGCCGCGATAGATGCCCGAGCGGTGTGAGCCCGCGGCGCTCGGCCTCGCTCTCCTCCATCAGCACCGCGGCCGAGGCGCCGTCCGACAGTTGCGAGGCGTTGCCGGCGGTGATGAAGCGGCCCTCCTTGACCCGCTGTCCGTCCTTGAACACCGGTTTCAGGGCGGCGAGGCCCTCGAGATTGGTGTCGGGGCGGTTGCCCTCGTCCTTGTCCAGGGTCACCGCCCGCGTCGATTTCTCGCCGGTGTTGCGGTCGGTGACGCTCATCACCGAGGGCAGCGCGACGATCTCGTCGTCGAACGCGCCCGGCCTGCTGCGCGGCGGCGGTGCGCTGCTGCGAGCGCAGCGCGTACTCGTCCTGCGCCTCGCGCGAGATGTTGTAGCGCTCGGCGACGATCTCGGCGGTCTCGATCATCGTCATGTAGAGCGCCGGGATGCGGGCCATCAGTTCGGGGTCGTCGCCGCGGGTGCGCACCATCTTGTCGCCCTGCACGAACGATACCGACTCGACGCCGCCGCCGACCGCGATCTGCATGCCGTCGTCGATGATCTCCTTGGCGGCGGTGGCGATCGCCATCATCCCCGAGGAGCACTGCCGGTCGATCGACATCGCCGGCACGCTGTCAGGCAGCCCGGCGCGCAACGCGCTCTGGCGCGCGATGTTGAAGCCCTGCGCGCCCTGCTGGATCGCCGCGCCGATGATGACGTCGTCGATCTCGGCCGGGTCGACGCCGGCGCGCCTCACTGCCTCGGCGATCGCGTGCCCGGCCAGCGCCTGCGGCTGCGTTTCGTTGAAAGCGCCGCGAAAGGCTCGGCCGATCGGCGTGCGTGCGGTGGAAACGATGACGGCGCGGCGCATGGGGTTCTCCTATTCGGGTCTAGTGTGCCGAATCCGAAATTCGCCACATCTCGGGGTGAGGCGCAACGCGAATTTCGGATTCGAGAGCACACTAGCAACTTTATGAATCTAGTGCGGTTTTCGGATTTGAAGTTCGCAAACGCAGCCTCCCCCAAAATCATGCGAACTTCAAATCCACCACACTAGAAGCGGGTCGCGCGTACAGGCGTTGCGGGTCGATCGGCAACTCATGGTGGGCGCGACAGGGATTGAACCTGTGACCCCTCCCGTGTGAAGGGAGTGCTCTCCCGCTGAGCTACGCGCCCGGTGGCCATTGCTTTTTTGTAGCTCGCGGCATTTAGGAGACCGCTCTAAAGGCTGTCAAGGCGCGGTGCGGGCCGCGAGCGACCACAATTGCTGCGCGGTGCCGGCCCGATTCGCGACGGCTTGTGCCCGGCAGCCAGGCGCCCGCGCCCGAGCACCGACGGGTAAGCGACCCTGGCGGCCGCGCCGCCGCAGCGTAACTCGGCCTACCAGCCGATTACGATGAGCCTTCCCTCGCGTTCAGCCGCATGCGCCAGCGCGATGAGCTTTTCTCGGCGGCCGTCGGCTCGGGATTCGGAGCGGGCTCCGCGACGGGTTCCGTCTCGGCGCTCTCTGCGACAGGGGTCGCCAGGCTCGTCACGCGGCTCTGCTTGCTCGCGCTATCGGCGGCGACCTTTTCGGGCGCCAACGCTGGTCCCGCGTCTGCGATGGCTGCCGAAGGCCCGTTTTCGCCTTTGAAATTCGACACGAAATCTACCGCCGCGCGTTCAAAGGTCTCGAGGGCGGCAATATCGGTTTCAAGCTGCTTTATCTCGCTGTCATAGCGAGCCTTGATTGCAGCATACCGACCCTTGAGCTCCTCTTTGGCTCGCTGAATGTCGTCCCCAGTCAGGTTCCACATGGCAGTAGGCCTCGATCTCGTGAGTCGCCAATATATCGAACAGCCAATCTGGTTAACAGATCGATAATCAGCGGCTCGATCCACTGATCCCCTTACCGGCATTCCCAAGAGCGGTCGAGGCGGCGCTGGACGCCGCCGTGCCCGCATGACAGCATCCGGGCATGGGTTTTACGCATTGGCTGGTGCTGCCGCCGATCGGCGGGCTGTTGCTGCTGATCAGTGCCGCGCTGGCGGGGCCGGCGCCGGCGACGGATATGATCTCGCTGCGCGTCGAGGTTTACGGCTTCGCGGGGCTCCATGTATTGACGCTGCGGAGCCGAATCGAAGAGGCCGGAAATCGTTACGCCATCGTCACCGATTATGCGACGCGCGGGATCGCCGGGCTGGTGGTGGATTTGACGACCCATGTTCAGGTCGAGGGGCGCCTCGGCACCGCTTCGGCGCAGCCCGAGCGATTCCGCAAAGACACGCGCCGCAACGGCGTCGAATATAACGATCGCATCGATTATCATTCCGACGGCAGCGTACAGGGTGACGCGATCCCTCCGCCACCGAACCCGGTGCCGGCGGCCGCGGCGCGCGGCACCGTCGACAACCTGACCGCCTATTTCCTGCTCGAACGACAGCTCGCGCGCACGGGAAGTTGCACGCTCGCGGTGCCGATCTTCGACGGCGCGTATCGGTACGATCTGGTGTTCACCGACGCCGGACCGAACGTGCCGCCGCCGCAGGGCGCTCAGCGCTTCGGAGGCGCCACGGTTGCCTGTCGGATGACGCGCCGGTTCCCGCCCGGGTTCCCGGAGCCGGCGCAGGACGAAGGCGCCCGGCAAGGCACGATCTGGTATGCCCGGCTGCTGCCCGGCGATGTGATGGTGCCGGTGCAGATGCGGCTGGATACGCAGCTCGGTGTTGTTGACGGCTATCTCGCCGAGGTGCATGGCCGCGGCGTCGATCTCAATCTCACGGAGTGAGCCCGAGGCGTTCGAGCGTCGCCGGCAGCTCGGCGAAACGGTCGAGCACCGCCGCGGCGCCGAGCGTCTCCGGGGCGACCCGCGAATAGCCGTAGCGCATCATGACGAGCGGCACCGCAGCGGCGTGCGCGACGGCGGCGTCGTTTTCGCTGTCGCCGATCATCGCGGCGCGCGCGGCGCTGCCGCCGAGCTCGCCGATCAGGCCGAGCAGATGTGCGGGGTTCGGCTTTTTGACGGGATAGCGGTCGCCGCCGGCGACTGCCGTCGAACAGCCCGGCCAGGTCGAGCCCGTCCAGCACCGCCATCGTCGCCTGCTGCAATTTGTTGGTGCACACCGCAGTGCGATAGCCGCGGCGGCGCAATTCCTCGAGGGTCTCGTGCACGCCGGGGTAGGGCCGCGTCAGGACGGTCGCGTTGGCCTCGTAGATCTGGATGTAGCGGGGCAGCGCCTCGGCCGCCTCGGCATCGCTGCCGCCGCGCGCCGCAAAGGCGCGGGCGACCAGGGCCGGCACGCCGTCGCCGACCATCGGCGCCACTTCCGACCGCGCCAACGGCGCATAGCCGCGCTCGCTCAACACTTTGTTAAGCGTATTGGTCAAGTCTGGAACGCTGTCGACCAGCGTGCCGTCGAGGTCGAAGACCAGCAGAAAATGCGCCATCGCCGTCAACTCTGCGCCGGCCCGGTCATATTCCGCAACAATCTGTGTGTTGGCAGGGTGGCGGGCGGCGTGCGACCTTAGCCTCGATGATCGCGTTTCGTTCCCCGTGGACCTTTGGGCGAGCCGTGTCATGAGCCGATCCCGCTTCGCCGCCATCATCCTCGCCGCCGGCGAGGGCACCCGCCTCAAATCCGCGCGCCCCAAGGTGCTGCACGAGATCGCCGGGCAGCCGATGATCCGCCATGTCATCGACGCGCTGCGAGCCGCTCGATCCGGCCGCGACCATCGTCGTGCTCGGCCGCGACATGGATGCGGTGGCCCGATGCGGTCGCGCCGGCGCCGAGCGTCGTCCAATCCCCGCCGCGCGGCACCGGCGACGCGGTGCGCGCGGCGCGCTCCGCGCTCGACGGATCGCCTCGCCGGGGGCGACATCGCCGACATTGTCGTGCTGTTCGGCGACACCCCGCTGCTGCGCGCCGACACCATCGCCGAGCTGCTCGACGCGCGGCGCCGCGCGCCGCAGGCGGCGGTCGCGGTCGCCGGCATGCGGCCGGCCGATCCCGCACCCTATGGCCGCCTCGTGCTCGGCGATGACGGCGCGCTCGCTGCGCATCGTCGAGGCCAAGGACGCCGATCGCCGAGGAGCGCGCGATCGGGCTGTGCAACGGCGGCATCATGGCGCTCGATGCGCGCCATGCCTTCGAGCTGGTGGACCGAATCGGGAACGACAACGCCAAGCGCGAATTCTACCTGACCGACATCGTCGCGATCGCCCGCGCGCAAGGCCTCTCGTGCCGCGTCGCCGAATTGCCGGCCGAGGAGCTCCTGGGGGTCAATACCCGCGCCGAGCTGGCCGCAGGCCGAAGCGCTGATGCAGGACCGGCTGCGCCGCCGCGCGATGGACGAGGGCGCAACGCTGATCGCGCCCGAGACCGTGTTCCTCGCCGCCGATACCAGGCTCGGGCGCGATGTCGTGGTCGAGCCCAATGTCGTCTTCGGGCCCGGCGTCAGGGTCGCCGACAATGTGCTGATCCGCTCGTTCTCGCATCTCGAAGGCGCGACATCGCCTCGGGCGCGATCGTCGGCCCGTTCGCCCGGCTGCGCCCCGGCGCGGTGCTCGAGGCCGACGTCCATGTCGGCAATTTCGTCGAGGTCAAGGCGACCCGGCTCGGCGCCGGCGTCAAGGCCAGTCACCTCTCCTATCTCGGCGACAGCGACATCGGCGCCGGGACCAATATCGGCGCCGGCACGATCACCTGCAATTACGACGGCTTCAACAAATTCCGCACGATCATCGGCGAGCGCGCGTTTATCGGCTCGAACACCGCGCTGGTCGCGCCGGTCACGGTCGGCGACGGCGCCTATGTCGCGACCGGCAGCGTCGTCACCTCGGATGTGCCGGCCGACGCGCTGACGATCGCGCGCGCCCGCCAGGTCGACAAGCCGGGGCGCGCCGCGCGCTGCGGGCTCGCCTGAAAGGGAAGCAGGTCTGATGTGCGGCATCATCGGCATCATCGCCAAGAAGCCGGTCGCCGCCGAGCTGATCGAGGGGCTGCGCCGCCTCGAATATCGCGGCTATGATTCGGCCGGCGTCGCGACGCTGATCGACGACCGCATCGAGCGGCGCCGCGCCGAGGGCAAGCTCGCCAACCTCGTCGCGCGGCTCGAACGCGAGCCGGTGCAGGGCACGATCGGCATCGGCCATACGCGCTGGGCGACGCACGGCCAGCCGATCGAGAAGAACGCCCACCCGATCGCCACCGACCGGGTCGCCGTCGTCCACAACGGCATCATCGAGAATTTCCAGGCGCTGAAGCGCGAACTGGTCGCGCTCGGCTACCGCTTCCACACCGAGACCGACACCGAGGCGGTGGCGATCCTGGCGACGCATCATCTGGCCCAAGGGCTGGCGCCCGACGCAGGCGGTGGCGCGGACGCTGGAGCGGCTCGAAGGCGCCTTCGCGCTCGTC
Source organism: uncultured Alphaproteobacteria bacterium (assembly GCA_963842175.1). Taxonomy (GTDB): domain Bacteria; phylum Pseudomonadota; class Alphaproteobacteria; order ATCC43930; family CGMCC-115725; genus DATARH01. Next base: position 878,264 of record CAWJFM010000023.1, on the reverse strand, counting down.
TTCCTGTTCGCCGGCGAGCACGATCTGTTGATCTGCGCGCGGCGCGGCAGCCCGCTCGCGATCGGCTATGGCGACGGCGAGATGTTCGTCGGCTCGGATGCGCTGGCGCTGGCGCCGTTGACCCGCCGCATCGCCTATCTCGAGGAAGGCGATTGGGCCGTCGTGACCTCGCGCAAGGTCGCGATCTTCGACCGGGAGAACCGCAAGGTCGCGCGCGAGGTGCGCGAGACCGCGCTGTCGGGCGCGCTGATCGGCAAGGGCAATTACCGCCATTTCATGCAGAAGGAGATCTTCGAGCAGCCGGCGGTGATCGGCGACACGCTGCACGCGCTGATCGACCCGGCGAGCCGGACCGTCCATCTGACCGGACTTGCCGTTCGCCCTCGGCGATATCGGCAAGATCACGACGCTTGGCCTGCGGCACCGCGCATCACGCCGGGCTGATCGCCAAATACTGGCTCGAAAGCATCGCCCGCATCCCGGTCGAGGCCGACATCGCCTCCGAATTCCGCTACCGCGCCCCGGCGATGCCGAAAGACGGCGCCGCGCTCGTCATCTCGCAATCGGGCGAGACCGCCGACACGCTGGCGGCGCTGCGCTATTGCCGCGAGGCCGGGCAGAAGATCATCGCGATCGTCAATCAGCCGGAAAGCACGATCGCGCGCGAGGCCGACATCGTGCTGCCGACCCTGGCCGGCCCGGAGATCGGCGTCGCCTCGACCAAGGCCTTTACGACGCAGCTCGCGGTGCTGGCCGCGTTCACCGTCGCGCTGGCGCGGGCGCGCGGCACGATCGACGCCGCGGGCGAGGCGGCGCTCGCCGGCCAGCTCGCCGAGATCCCGTCGCGCGCCAGCGAGGTATTGCACCATGACGAGCGCATTCAGGAGATCGCGGCCGAGATCGCGCTGGCCCGCGACGTGCTCTATCTCGGGCGCGGCACGTCCTATCCGCTGGCCCTCGAAGGCGCGCTTAAAACTGAAGGAGATTTCCTACATCCACGCCGAAGGCTATGCCGCGGGCGAGATGAAGCACGGCCCGATCGCGCTGATCGACGACAACGTCCCGGTCATCGTGCTGGCGCCGCCCGACGACCTCTTCGAGAAGACCCTGTCGAATGTCGAGGAGGTGATGGCGCGCGGCGGCCGGGTCGTGATGATCTCGGACGCCGCCGGCATCGCGCGCCTCGAAGGCCGCGCCGCCTTCGGCATCGCGGTGCCGCATTGCGCCCCGTTTGTCGCGCCGCTGCTCTACGCGATCCCGATCCAGCTCCTCGCCTACCACGTCGCGGTCATCAAGGGCACCGACGTCGACCAGCCGCGCAACCTGGCGAAGAGCGTGACGGTCGAGTAGCGCAGCCGCGGTCACCCGAAGGCGGGTGCGCGCGGCTTCTGGTGGAAATCGAGACCGTCGAGCAGATTGTAGGCCGCGGCGTCGCGGGTGTGCAGCGGCTGGAGGCCGAACCGCGCCTCGATCAGCGCGAGCACCGAGGTGGTGTCGGCGATGCGGTGGTCGATGTAGCCCGCGCGCCCATGGGCTGATCAGGAGACCGGGGACGCGGGTGCCGCAGCCATAGGCGTCGGGGGTCGGTGGCGCGACATGGTCCCAGAACCCGCCGCCTTCGTCATAGGTGATGACAATAGCGGTCTTACCCCACAATCGGCTCTCGCCGATCGCCTTCAGGAGGCGCATGACCCATGCCTCGCCCCATCTGGGAGCCGAGTTCGCCGGGTGCTCGTCATGCTCGCCGGTCGCCTTGAGGAACGAGACGTTCGGCAGCCGGCCGGCCTTCGCATCCTCGAGGAAATCCTCGCTGTCGCGCATATGCCCGGCTTTGACATTGGCGAACCAGCTCGGCAAATACTGGAATGGGTTGTGGTGCGGCAGGTACATCGCCGGCGTGTCGACGACGACCGAGCCGTCTCCCGGCCCGAAGGCGGTCTTCAATGCCCAGGGTTTGACCGCGTTCCACCCCTCATTGTACCAGGCCCAGGAGAGCCCGGCGGCGTCGAGCCGGCCGCCGATGTTGGGGTAGGTCTGTTCCTCGGGCGGTGGGCAGAGGTCGATCGGCCCCATGAATACTTCGGTCGGGCCGTTCACCGGCGGCACGTCGTTGATCAGGATTCCGGCCTTGTCGTAGGGCCGGTCGAAGACCGGCGGGTCGAGGCTGCCGACCTTCTTTGGCGGCGCCTTCGACCATTGGGCCGAGCGCGCCGCGGCCAGATAGAGGGCATTGCCGGTCGAGCCGCCCGACATCGCCTGAAAGAACTGGTCGAACAGGACATACTCGTCGGCGAGATGGTGATAGGCGGGGAGATCCTTGCGCGTATAGAAGCCCAACACCGCGCCGGACGGCGTCGACTGCTCGAACATCAGATCGGCGGGATCGCTTACCGGCCCCTCCTCGACCAACGTGTGATGCCCGCCGAGAGCGAGGGCGACGAAGCGGTCCATCGCGCCGCCATTGATCTGCGCGAACATGCGGAAGAAATGGTGCATCGGGTCCCACAGCACGTTGTCGCCGGGCGAGATGTAGGGGGCCAGCGGAAACGGCCGGTTTTCCAGCACCGCGTTGGCGAAGCCCGGCAGCTGATAGGGTACCGGCAGGTAGACATAGGGTGCGCCGGCCGCATTCTTCTGCAATCCGGTAAAGCGCTGATCGACGTTTCCGTCCTTGTCGAGGAGGTTCGCGACTGCGGCGCCGCCGGGCGGCCGGTAGGCTCCGAAATAATGGTCGAAGCTGCGGTTCTCCTGATAGATGACGATGATGTGGTCGATCTTGTCGCGCAGGCCGCTGATGTCGGCGGCGGATGGCGCGGCGGCCCGCGCCACTGGGGCGAAACGCGGGGCGAGCAGCGCCGCGCCGCCCGCCGCTGCCACCGATTGGAGAAAGCTGCGGCGGCTTGGCCGAAGAATCGTCATTGCTAAAGTTCCGCTGTTGCTGCCGATGGCGCGACGGCTGCACCGTCTGTCCGGTCGCGAATATCATGGTTTTGTGACAGCCTTAAGAAGCCGGCGGTGCACGCCATCGCCGACCCGAGGAGTGACCCCATGACCATTGTCGACCAGCAGAAGATACGGCGCGTCCGCACCGGGCTCATCGCGCATGACCCGGCGCTGGCGCAGCCCGGCTATACGCTGTTCGCGCCGATGTACGGCGACGGCACGGTCTATCTGATCGACATGGCGGGCGAGGTCGCGCACCGCTGGGCGATGCCACACCGGCCCGGGCTTTACGCCCATCTGCTCGATAACGGGCACCTGTTTTACGGCGGCAAGATCATGACGGACCTCGACCGCTTCGAGGCGTGGCGCCGCTTCAAGGGCGGCGCGGCGATGGAGGTCGACTGGCAGGGGCGAATTCTCTGGGAGGTGCGGCATCCCGACCACCACCACGACGCCCGCAAGCTGAAGAACGGCAACGTCCTCCTCTTATGCCTGCGGCCATTGCCGGCCGAGATCGCGCGCCGCGTCCAGGGCGGGCTGCCCGGCAGCGAAGCCGCCGCTGGCATCTACGCCGACTATCTCCTCGAGGTGACGACATCGGGCGAGACCGTCTGGGAATGGCGCAGCTGGGAGCATCTCGACCCCGCCACCCATCCGATCACGCTGCAGGACCATCGCGCCGAATGGACGCACGGCAACACGGTGGCCGAGACCGCCGACGGCAACATCGTCGTCAGCTTTCGCAACATCTCGACCGTGGTGAAGATCGAACGCGCCAGCGGCAAGATCATGTGGGAGCTGGGCGGCCCGCCCCTGGCGCAGCAGCACGACCCGCGCCCGCTGCCCAACGGCAACATCCTGATCTTCGACAACGGCACCCATCGGCGCGACAATCCGGCCACCTTCTCGCGGGTCATCGAGGTCGATCCGCGCAGCAGCGCGATCGTCTGGGAATACACCGACCAGTCGCTGTTCGAGTTCTTCAGCCCGTACATCTCGGGCGCCCAGCGCCTCGCCAACGGCAACACGCTGATCTGCGAGGGCTGTCACGGCCGCTTCTTCGAGGTGACGGCGACGGGCGAGGTGGTCTGGGAATACGTCAACCCGTTCTTCTGCGACGAGCCCGGGCGCCCGGGCATCAACAACTGGGTGTTCCGCGCCTTCCGCTATACGCCCGAGGAGATCGCCGCGGCGCGCCGCGCCTGACGCGGCACGCACAGCCGGACAGCAGCGGCAAAGCGGATTATAACCGACCGCATTTCCGCGGTGATCGGAGGCCCCGATGAGCGACATCCCCAGCTGGCACATCGTCGGCGACTGGTTCGACAATTGCAGCTGTGCCGTTGCCTGTCCGTGCACCTTCGCGCAGGCGCCGGACAACGGCTTTTGCGAGTCGGTGCTGTTCTGGCACGTCCGCGAGGGCCATTACGGCGACCTCAAGCTCGACAATCTGAGCTTTGTCCGGGTCGGCCGCTGGGAGGGCGATCTGTGGGCGCGGCAGGCGACCGGCGTCGCCGGCCTCTACATCGATGACCACGCCGACGACCGCCAGATGGACGCATTGCCGGCGATCATCGGCGGCCGCGCCGGCGGCTTTCCCGGCTGGGTCAACGGGTGCTTCGCCGGGGGACGGCAGTCGCGCGGCATCGAGCGGGCGAAAATCACCTATGAGATCGCACCCGATCTCGGCCATTGGGGGGTCGAGATCGCCGGCAAGGTCAAGGCCTGGGCCAAGGCGCTGGTCGGGCCGACGAGCAATCCCGGCAAGTATCCGCAGCTGATGAACGCGCCGGGCAGCGAAACCGGCCCCGGCCCGCAGCTCGTCACCTGGGGCAAGTCGACGATCCTCTCGGTCGACGCGCACGGCTTCAAGTTCGACTACGCGCTCAACTCGGCCAAGCACATCCCGTTCGACTGGACCGGCCCGTGACCGGGCGATGACCGTCCGCCGGAGCAAAAGTCGTTAATGTCGAACCGCGCTTTCTCTTCTCGTCAACCCCTGACTTGATCCGGTGATCCGTGGACCCAAGGCTCAAGCCCGCGGTTGACGAGTTCGAATTGTTGAAACAATTCATCGGAACCCGCTCCGATTATTCGCAAGACAACTTTCGGTTTCGCAACGGAACTCGACCCCTACAATTATAAAAAATCGCTGCGTCACCGAACGAAACAAAATTGTCATACTGATGCCGTAAAAGACCGGTTATCTTGTAGCCCGTCGACCATTGGGAAGCTCCAAAACCACCGAGGCGTTTTAACCCGCAGGCTATCGCGGGTGATGCCGTCAGCTTTGCCACGTGGCGATTTCCTTAAGAGGAGGGCTGAGAAATGACTGACACCCGTCGAACCGAAAGCGCGCTGAGCGGCCTTGTGCCGGAGGGCGCGGTCGCGGCGGTGTGTGCTGCGCGAGGCCGAGGCCTGGACCCGCGCTCAATGCGAGCTTGCGTCCGGGATCGGGGTGATCTGGACGGACTGGCTCAAGCGGCAACGCGAGGCGATCGACGCCTCCGCCCGATCGCTTCAGCAAATGTTCGAATGCCGCAACCCTGCCGATTTCGCGCAGATCCAGCAGCAATGGATCGCCGACGCCGCGCGGCGGGGTGCCGCCGACATCAGCGCCTTGGCGTGCGACGCGATGACGCTGACCTGGTGGGCGGCGGCGGTTGATGGCGCGCGCCGCCCGTCGTCCCTGGCGCACAGCACGGAGCGGGCAAAATCCCGCGACGATGCGCCGGTGCAGCGCGTCGCGGCCGAGTGAGTGCGGCCAATCGATCGACAGCAGTGGTAAAAGGAGGGGCTAGGGCAATGACGTATCAGGTTTTCTATGGGGAGGCCTCGACCATGTCGAGCCGCGACCGGCATCTCGACGAGCGGGTCCGGTTCGAGCACTTCAGCACCGAGCACGAAGCGTTGCGGCGCGCCCGCGAGCTGCTCGATGAGGATATCAGCACCGTGGTCGCGGTTTGCGACAGGGCTGGGAACCTGCTGAGCGGGGTCCGCTTGCAGCTGAAGTTGGGATATACCGGCGATTGAGGCGCGGCGCGTCGAAAGCCCGGGCGGCCCATCCTCGGCCGCCCGTTGCGTGTCTTCTATCCGACAGATTCAGCGCCCGCGATTGGCGGATCCGGCGGGACGAACCAAAGAAGCGCCAGCGCATAGCTGAAAACGATCAGGTACAGCGCGGCGAAAACCCATATCGGCAGCGGCCAGTAGATCAGCCCGTTGACCCAGCGCGCGATCAGCGGCGCCCGATCGAATGCGGCTCCGCCGAGCGCCCTCTGCCACAACGTCAGAATGCAGGCGCGTCCCAAAAGCGCCTGCACCGCCACCGCGGCCAGCAGCACGACGTGCAATACCCGCCACCAGCGAACCCGCACGAACCACCAGCCGCGGATCGCGCCGATGGGAACGGCAATGAGCCCGAACCCATTGAACAGGATGATGGCGAGATGCGCGGCGAGGACCGCGTCGGCGAGGATCACGTCGGGCTTCCTTGCGATGCTCGCTATCGCCGCGTGACCAGCCTTGTCAAGCCCAAGCCCGCTTCGTACCTATCGTAAAGCTCAAGGGAGGTGCGCGATGAAGCTCCATGACGAAAAGCTGTTCCGCCAGCATTGCTACATCGACGGCGAATGGGTCGATGCGATCGGCCGCGCGACGATCCGGGTCACCAACCCGGCCAACGGCGAGACCCTCGGCACCGTGCCGAAAATGGGCGCCGAGGAGACCCGCCGCGCGATCGAGGCGGCCGACCGGGCGCTTGCCGGCGTGGCGCGCCCAGACCGCCAAGGAACGCGCCCAGATCCTGCGCCGCTGGTTCGATCTCCTGATGGCGAACCAGGAGGATCTCGCGACGCTGATGACCGCCGAGCAGGGCAAGCCCCTCGCCGAGTCGAAGGGCGAGATCGCCTATGCCGCCGCCTTCATCGAATGGTTCGGCGAGGAGGGCAAGCGCGTCTACGGCGACACGATCCCCGCGCACGGCACCGACAAGCGCATCGTCGTGATCAAGGAGCCGATCGGCGTGTGCGCCGCGATCACGCCGTGGAACTTCCCGGCGGCGATGATCACCCGGAAGGCCGGCCCGGCCCTCGCCGCCGGCTGCACGATGGTGCTGAAGCCGGCGACCGCGACGCCCTATTCGGCCTTGGCGCTCTGCGAACTGGCCGAGCGCGCCGGGGTGCCGAAGGGGGTCTTTTCCTGCGTCACCGGCGGCGCCACCGAGATCGGCGGCGAGATGACCTCGAACCCGACCGTGCGCAAGCTGACCTTCACCGGCTCGACCGAGATCGGCAAGCTGTTGATGGAGCAATGCGCCGGGACGGTGAAGAAAGTCTCGCTCGAACTGGGCGGCAACGCGCCGTTCATCGTCTTCGACGACGCCGACATCGAGATGGCGGTCCGGGGCGCGATCGCCTCCAAATACCGCAACGCCGGCCAGACCTGCGTCTGCGCCAACCGCATCCTGGTGCAGGACGGGGTCTACGACGCCTTTACCAAGCGCCTGGCCGAGGCGGCCAGGCGCGATGAAGGTCGCCGACGGGTTCGAGCCGGGCGCGGTGATCGGGCCGCTCATCGACATGAAGGCCGTCGAGAAGGTCGAGGCGCATATCGGCGACGCCCTCAAAAAGGGCGCCAAGATCGTCATCGGCGGCAAGCGCAGCGCGCTGGGCGGCAGCTTTTTCGAGCCGACCGTGCTCACCGATGTGACGACCGACATGCTGATCACCAGGGAGGAGACCTTCGGGCCGGTCGCCCCGCTCTACCGCTTCAACAGCGAGGCCGAGGCGATCCGCATGGCCAACGACACCGAGTTCGGCCTCGCGGCCTATTTCTACAGCCGCGACATCGGCCGCATCTGGCGCGTCGCCGAGGCCCTGGAATACGGCATCGTCGGCATCAACGAGGGCATCATCTCGACCGAGATCGCGCCGTTCGGCGGCATGAAGGAATCGGGCATCGGCCGCGAGGGCTCGCAATTACGGCATCGACGAGTTCCTCGAGGTCAAATACCTCTGCATGGGCGGCATCGACCGATAGGAGAGAGGGACCTAAGAGGGTGCGGTTGGTCGCGGCGTCGTTGACCATTGCCGTCGTCTTCGCGGCCATGCTGGGTGCGGCGCAGGCCCAGCCCGCTCCCGCTGGCAATACGATCGAGAGCGCGATCGTCCTGCCGGGCGTAACCAGCGAGGCGGCCGGCACCGCCGCCGAATACGGCTATATCAGGAAGAATCTTCCGGGCTGGAAGCCCGGCACGCAGGCGCTGCTCAGCCACAACGGCAGGCAATACGACAGCATCGAGTTGACCGGCCCCGACGGCGCCCAACAAACGATCTTTTTCGACATCACCGCCTGGTTCGGGAAGTAGCCGCTGCCGCCGGGTTCAGCGCCACGGCGGCTTCGGTGGTGAGCAGCAGAAAGGTGAAGGTCTCCTGCAAATAGAGGCGTGACGGCGGCGTCGGTGTGGCTCAAATAGCCGATCGAGGTGTCCTGGCCGATATGCAGGTCGAAATCGCCGCCGCGCGTGGTCAGGACAAAGGCGCCGGCGATCGCCGGCGCCCAGACGATCTCGCCGTCGACCAGACGCTTGATGTGCTGCAGCACCGGATAGCCCTGGTCGCTGGTCTCGGCGAGGAGGGTGTAAGCGTCGGCGCCGAGCAGCACCGAATAGGGTCCGTTGACGCCGACCAGGCGCAGCTGGCTCAGCGCCTGGGCGATGGCTTCCGGGTAGGCGCGGGCGTCGGCCGGCAGCGTCATGACCGGGTTGCTGGTTCCCTGGCGGATGCCGGCGATGCCGGCCGCGGCGTAGCCGTCGAAGATCGCGCGGTCCTCGGCAAAAGCGATCCGCCGCGCGGCATCCTTCGCCGGCTGCCAGTCGGAATTGTTGGCGCCGCGCTCGACATCGTCGATCGCCTGGCGGTCGAGTTCGAACGGAACGCGCAGCTCGACGAGCGCCTGCACCGCGCGCTGCCGGGCGATGATGCCGTCCCCCGGCGCCGCGATAGTCTGCAAGTGGCCGGTGCCGACGGCGGAGAGGGCGGTGCCGCCCGGCCCCTGCACATCGACGACGCGGCGACCGGCGAGGTAGCGCTTCAAGCGTGCGCGTCGCCTCCTCTTCGATCTGGCGCCCAGGCCGCCTCGGAGATCGGGGCGAGCTCGCGATGCAGATTATTCATGCCGGGGATCTCCTTTGAGGGAGCCGATGCCGAGCGAACCGTCGGCCAGCGGCGGGACGGGGTGCGCGGGTTCGCGGCCGGCGATGCGGCGGGGGGCGCCGCTGCCGGCGCCTGGTCGACGGTCACCGCATCGAGAAACGTCGCGGTCGGCGCGAAGAACAGATTGCCGGTGACGGCCCGGCTGAAATCCAGCAGCCGGTCGTAATTGCCCGGCGGCCGGCCGATGAACATGTTTTCGAGCATCTGTTCGATCGTGCGCGGCGAGCGGCTGTAGCCGATGAAATAGGTGCCGAACTCGCCCTGTCCGGCCTGGCCGAACGGCATGTTGTCGCGCAGGATCTTGATCTCCCTGCCATCCTCCTCGATCACGGTCAGCGCATTGTGCGCCGAACTCGGCTTGATCGCATCATCGAGCTCGATGTCGGACAGCTTGGTGCGGCCGATGATGCGTTCCTGCGCCTCGGTGGGCAGCGCATTCCAGGCGGCCATATCGTGCAGGTATTTCTGCACGATGACATAGCTGCCGCCGGCGAAATCGGGGTCCTCTGCGCCGATCAGCGTGGCGTCGATCGCTTCCTCGCCGGCCGGGTTCTCGGTCCCGTCGACGAAACCGAGGAGATCGCGGGCGTCGAAGTAGCGAAAGCCGTGAACCTCGTCGACCGGCGACACCGCGCCGCCGAGCCGCGCCATGATCTGCGTTGCCAGCTCGAAGCATAGATCCATGCGCTGCGCGCGGATGTGGAACAGCAGGTCGCCCGGCGTCGCAACCGCGTGACGCGATCCGGCGCGGATCTCGCGGAACGGATGCAGCTCCGCCGGCCGCGGCTCCTGAAAAAGTCGGTCCCACGCGTCCGATCCGAACCGCCATGACGCAGGAGAGGCCGCCCTCCTGCGTCGCGAAATCCCACCGCGCGCACGAGTGCCGACGAGGTCGGCGCAGAGCGATCGCACGGCGGCCCGATTGTCGATGCCGGGGTTGATCGCGACAACGAGAAAGATCGCGGCACGCGTCAGCGGCGCGGCGATCGGCTGCGCGATGGCGCTCAATCCACGGCCGCCCCGGGCGCAGTCATCGGAATGGGTCCCCTGGGATGATGCCCTCCATCAGGTGCGTCCAATCGCGTCCCGCGCGAAAGATCGGGTGCGGCACACATGCGACAAACGCGAGACGGCGGTCAAGAGCTTGCCCCTGCGGAGGCAGGAGGCGCGATCGCACAAATGGCAGAATGCCGGGCGGACCTGCGCCAGTCAGCGGCGCATTGCGGCACTTGCGGTCATTGCCGGGTTGTGACAACCACAGGCAAGCCGTAGAGGAACCCGCCGCCCGTCTTTGGAGTTATGACAATCGATCCAAATTCGCTTCCGATGCCGCCGCGTCTGGCGAGCTTTGATGGCGCGCTCGGGCGCCACATCATCGATCTGCACGTCTGGGCGGTGACCCAAGGGCTGCGCGGCGCGCCGGCCGAACTGCTGTTCGACGGCTTCTGCCAGCGCCTGGTTGGCGCCGGGGTGCCGCTGTGGCGCGGCTTTGCCGGGATGCGCACGCTGCATCCGCAATGGGGCGGCTACACCTACACCTGGCGGCGCGATCTCAACGCGATCGAACCGGCTCAATTCGAACGCGGAGATCTATACGAGCAGGATGTGATGACCAGCCCCTTCGCCTATCTGGAGCACCACGGCAAGGCGCTCGCCGGCACGAACAATCGGCGGCAGCTGCGCCGGCGGCTGGCAGGGCCCGATGCGCAGCTCGACTTTCCCATTCTGCGGCGCCTCGCCGATGCCGGCGCCACCGATTATCTGGCCGAACTCGTCCGCTTTGGCGAGGACGGCGACCCGTCCCGCGGGATCGGCATCGGCTATTCCTTCGCGACCGATCGCCCCGTGGGCTTTTTCGGCGACGAGGTGACGCTGATCGAGGCCGTCCTGCCCGCGGTTTCACTCGCGATCATGAGCGAGGCCGGCCACACGATAGCCTCCGGCCTGCTCGCAGCCTATCTCGGCGCCGATGCCGGACGGCGGGTGCATGCCGGAGCGGTCGAGCGCGGTTCGGTCGAGAGCATCAATGCGGTGTTGTGGTTCGCCGACATCCGCGGCTTCACGGCGATCGCCGACACCTGGCCGGGGCCGCTGCTGGTCGAATTGCTCGACGATGTCTTCGAGGCGCTCGCCGCGCCGCTGCGTCCGCGCGGCGGACAGGTGCTGAAATTCCTCGGCGACGGCATGCTGGCAAGCTTCCCGTTCGACGCGGCCGGACGTGCAGAAACCTGCCGCCGCGCGCTTGACGCGGCGGCCGAAGCGATGGCGGCGCTCGATCATCTCAACGAAGCGCGGCGCGCCGCGGGCAAGCCGACCGCCATGGTCGATCTCGCGCTCCATCTCGGAGAGGTGCTGTACGGCAATTTCGGCGCCGTCGATCGCCTCGATTTCACGGTGATCGGCCCGGCGGTCAACGAAGTCTCGCGCATTGAAGCGTTGTGCGAGCCGTTGGCGCGCACAGTTCTCGTCTCTGCCGAACTTGCGGCGGCGGTCGGCGGCGGCGCGCGTCTCGAACCGCTCGGCCGCCACGCGCTGCGCGGCGTGCGCGAGCCGCGCGAGATCTATGCGCTGGATCTCGGCCGCTGACGGGCAGAGCCTTGCGGCGGCGGCCGCGTTGTGAGAACCAGAAGATCGACAGACCTTCGATGATGGAGTGGCCGTATGCCGCGCTATGATTTCGACCTGATCACGATCGGCGCCGGTTCGGGCGGCGTCGCCGGCACCCGCCGCGCCGGCGCCTATGGCGCGCGCACCGCGATCATCGAGGAACTGCGGGTCGGCGGCACCTGCGTCTTGCGCGGCTGCGTGCCGAAAAAACTCCTGGTCTACGGGTCGCAATTCGCCGAGGCCTTCGCCGACGCGCCGGGCTTCGGCTGGAGCGTACCGCCGGCCGATTTCGACTGGCCCCGCCTGATCGCGGCCAAGGACAAGGAGATCGGCCGCCTCTCGCAGATCTACGTCAACATGCTGAACAACGCCCATGTTGAGATCATCGACGGTCGCGGCGTCGTCGTCGATCCGCACACGGTCGAGGTCAATGGTCGGCGCCTCACCGCCGAGAACATCCTGATCGCGGTCGGCGGCTGGCCGGAGACGCCGAAGATCCCCGGCATCGAGCATGTGATCTCGTCGAACGAGGCGCTCGACTTGGCCGCCTTGCCAAAGCGCATCGTCATCGTCGGCGGCGGCTATATCGCCGTCGAGTTCGCCGGCATCTTCAACGGCTTCGGCAGCGAGGTCGTCGAAATCATCCGGCGCGAGCATGTCCTGCGCGGGTTCGACGAGGATATCCGCGTCTATCTCGGCGAGGAGATGCGCGGCCGCGGCGTCGACATCCGCGGCGGGACGCAGGTCGCCCGCATCGACAAGGCCGCCGGCGGCTATACCGTCACCACCACCGCCGGCCAGAAGATCGAGACCGATCTCGTCATGTACGCGACCGGCCGCAAGCCCAACACCGCGGGGATGGGCCTCGCGGAAATCGGGGTCAAGCTCACCGAAAACGGCGCCGTCATCGTCGATGAATGGCAGCGCTCGAACGTGCCGAACATCTATGCCGTCGGCGATGTCACCGACCGCATCAATCTGACCCCGGTGGCGATCGCTGAGGCCCGCGCGATCGCCGAGACGCTCTACAACAACAACCCCATGAAGATGGACCATCGCGACGTGCCGTCGGCGGTGTTCAGCCAGCCGCCGGTCAGCGTCGTCGGGCTCACCGAGGACGAGGCGCGCCGGCAATACGGCGAAGTTGACATCTACCAGGCGCGCTTCAAGCCGATGAAGAACACGCTGTCCGGGCGCGACGAGCGCACCTTTATGAAGCTGGTGGTCGATGCCAAGACCGACCGGGTGCTCGGCTGCCACATGCTCGGGGTCGACGCGCCCGAGATCATCCAGGGCCTGGCGATCGCGATCAAATGCGGCGCGACCAAGCGGCAGTTCGACCAGACCGTCGGGATCCACCCGAGCGCCGCCGAGGAGTTCGTCACGATGCGCGACAAATACATCCGCCCGCCGGAAAAGGCCGCGGCGGAATAGGGGCAAAGCCGCCTTGCGGTCAGCCGGGCGCAGTAGCACATTGCATCGTGACAAACGGGACGAAACCGCATGGACACGATCGATCGCGAAAAGAGCTCAGCCAAGCCGGCGGCAAAGCGGCGCCAGGGCGACCAAAAAATTCTGCGGGCACGCCCCGTTAAGGGCGAAATCGACCATGCTGGGCTGAGCCGCGAGCACATCGCGAGATTTCCGAAAATTCTAGCGGCGCTCGCGAAATACGAACGTGGTTGAAGATTCGGTTCGATGCCAACTGCGCAAAGGGATCAGCCACAGAGCGAATTGATCGCCTACATTCGTTCTGAGCGGCAGCGTTGGGAGAAGCAACTCTGCCCTGACGATGATCCATACGTTGGCGACACGACCATCGGTATGGGTGAGGTTCTGAATGCCCATTTCTTGCTAGCTGAGTTTTTCGCCCAGACTGGGGAAGGGCTAGGTGGACTTGGTCCAAAAGATGCAGATCTTTTGCATTCGGCATTGAGCCGCCAATTTACGGCGTTTGGAAATAAACCCCGCTGGAATTCGCGCATTGAAGTTTGCGCTACGCTTATGTTCGGGTTGATCAAAAATCATCCCTTCCACGACGCCAACAAGCGGACAGCATTTCTTTCCTCAATCCTTCATTTACAAAAAATTGGCAGAACTCCGAGTGTTGATCATCAAATATACGAAGATTTCACAGTTGATATCGCGGATAACCAACTGGGTAAATATAAATATTACGATCGTTTCTCTCATTTACCTTCACCTGATCGGGAGGTCAAGACAATCACGCATTTTATGAAGCGGAGCAGTCGTGAAATAGATCTGCGCGTCAAGACGATCACCTATAACCAACTTAATACCATACTGCATGGGAACGGTCTCAGGCTGGAGAACCCACTTGGAAATCGCATCGACCTGATACGCTTCCTGAACGAACGCGACCTTTCCCCCCTGGCAAAGCCGCACCGGATAGCGCACATCGGCTTCCACGGTTGGACGAGGGAAGTGAGCAAGAAGGACATCCACATCGTCCGCGCGGCTGCCAAATTAGACATCGAGCATGGATTCGATTCGCAGGCATTTTTCAATGGCGTTGATTCGCCTTGGACGCTGATCAAGAAATACCGCGAGCCCCTCCGGCGCCTTGCTTACAGGTGAACGCGATGCAATGGAGCCAGAACCGCATCCTGACGACGCATACCGGCAGCCTGCCGCGCCCGCCCGAGCTGGTCCGGCTCTATGTCCAGCGCGCCCGCGGCGCCGGCGATCGACCCGGCCGAGCTCGACCGGCTCGGCAAGGCGGCATTGCGCCACGTCGTCGACAAGCAGATCGAGGCCGGCATCGACATCGGCAACAATGGCGAGCAGCAGCGCGAAGCCTTCTTTCTTTATGTCCGCCACCGCATGAGCGGGTTCGGCGGCAGCTGGACGCGCTGGCCGCGCGGCGATGTCGAGCGTTATCCGCTCCTCAAAGCGCAGATGGCGCAGATGCTGGCGGCGCGCGAGGCGGTCGGCAATTACCAGCCGCCCAAGGCGGTGGGCGCAGTGCGCTATGTCGACGACAGCGAACTCAAGACCGAATGCGCCGATTTCCGCGCCGCGCTCGACGAGCGCCCCGGCGCCTTTGTCGAGCCGTTCATGACCGCGCCTTCGCCCGGGATCATCGCCGCCGCGATGAAGAACGAATATTACGACAGCGAGGAGGCCTATCTCGCCGCGGTCGCGACGGCGCTCAAGATCGAGTACGAGGCGATCGTCAAGTCGGGCTTCCTGTTGCAGCTCGATTGCCCCGATCTCGCGCTGGAGCGCCACCTGACCTACAACGACCGGCCGCTCGTCAGAGTTTCTCGGATTTGTCGAGCGCGTGGTCGAGGCGATCAACCGGGCGATCGTCAATGTGCCGCGCGACCGCGTGCGGCTCCATGTCTGCTGGGGCAATTACGAGGGCCCGCACGACCGCGACGTGCCGCTTGGCCGACATCCTGCCGATCCTGCAAAAGGCCAATGTCGGCGGCTTTGTGCTGCCCTTCGCCAACCCGCGCCACCAGCACGAATACCGCGTGCTGGCGCGCTATCCGCTGGCCGACGACCAGATCATCGCCGCCGGCGTGATCGACGATCTGACCGGCTTTGTCGAGCACCCGGAAGTCGTCGCCGACCGGCTGGAACGGGTCGCGCAGGCGGTCGGCGACCCGAAGCGCGTCATGGCCGCGACCGATTGCGGCTTCGACACCTCGGCCGGGATGGGCCGCGTCACCGAGGACGTGGTGTGGGCCAAGCTCGCCGCGATGGCCGACGGCGCGAAGATCGCCAGCGCGCGGCTGGGGCTCGGGTAAAACCCTCTCCCGCACCGCCGGAGAGGAGCCTCCAAGCCTCAAATCACCCCCTCATCCTTGAGCCCGGTGACATCGCGCTCGCTCATCCCGAGCCATTGGCCGAACACCTGCGTTGTGTGCTCGCCGAGCAGCGGTGCCGGCGCGATCTTGGGCGGCTTGCCGTCGAAACGCACCGGGAAGGTCGGCATGCGCAATTCGCCGTCCGGGTGGTGCTGGGTCTGGATGATGCCGCGCGCCTGGAAGGTCGGCTCGGCCAAGAGATCGCCGGTGTCCATGACCGCGCCGCACGGCACCCCGGCCTCGCCGATGATCCGCATCACCTCGTGCTTGGTATGGGTCCGCGTCCATGCCGCGACCATCGCATCGACCTCGGCGGCGTGCTTCGCGCGATTGGCGTGGTCGACGTATTCCGGGTCGTCGGCCAGTTCCGGGCGGCCGATCGCGGTGGCGAGGCGGCGCCAATGCTCGGGGTTGTTGTGGCTGCAGAAGACATAGGCCCAGTCATTGGGCCCGCCCGGCTTGCACGGGTAGATGTCGGCCGGCGGCGGGCCGCCGAACGCGCTCTTGGCGCCGTTGCGCCCCGGCGGCTGGCCGGTGCGCGCGTGCATCATGAACGAGCCGCGGATGTAATTGAGCTGGGCGTCCTGCATCGCCACCTGGAGATGCCGCCCCTGGCCGGTCATGGTCCGCTGATAGAGCGCGGCGAGGATGCTGATCGCCATCAGCATGCCGGTGCCGGTGTCGCCGAGGCTCGGACCCGGCTTGCGGGCGGCCCGTCGCGCTGGCCGGTGATCGCCATCGTGCCGCCGCAGGCCTGCGCGATCATGTCGAAGGCGAGATTGTGCTCGTAGGGGCTGCCCTCGCCGAAGCCCTTGACCTGGGCGTAGATGAGGCGCGGGTTGAGGGCGTGCAGCACCTCCCAGCCGAGCCCCAATTTTTCGATCGTGCCGGGCGCCATGTTCTCGATAAAGACATCGGCCTGCGCCGCCATCTCCTTGACCAGCGCCACGCCGCGCGGCGATTTCAGATTGACCGTCACCGATTTCTTGTTGGCGTTGTAGATCATGAAATAATAGGCGTCGGCGCCGGGTTTGGGGCCGCTGCCGAGGATGCGGCCGGGCTCGCCGCCCCGCGGGTTCTCGACCTTGACGACCTCGGCGCCGAGCTGGGCCAAAACCTCGGTGCAGGTAGGGCCGGCCTCGAATTGCGTCAGGTCGAGCACGCGGATCCCGGTAAGGCAATTCGGCGCGGCGGCGGCTTCGATCCATCTTGCTTCTCCCATCGGCCATGGTGCACCGAAAATAACGCTTTAACGCGAAGGTCGCCATGGAAACGCAAAGGACGCGAACGCCCCCTGAGCGATTGCGTCCCCCGCGCGCCCTTTGCGGTAAAGTGTTTTCTTTTATTGCGGGGCGCCGAATGTCAGAACCCTATCGCCTCACGCTGTTCGAGAACTACCGCTTCGTGCTGTACGCGCCGTTCTACGCCGCGCATGCGATCGGCGCCTATGAAGATGAGGGGCTGGCGGTCGAGCTGTTGCCCTCGCCCGGGCCGGGCCGCGCCGAGGCGGCGCTCGCCGCGGGCGCGGTCGATGTGCTGTGGATGGGCCCGATCCGGCTGATGAAGCATCACGACGACGACACCAATTCGCCGCTTGTCGGCTTTGCCGAGGTGGTGTGCCGCGATCCGTTTTCGCTGGTCGCCGCGCGGCCCAACCCGGATTTCCGTCTGGCCGACCTCGCCGGGCTGCGCTTTGCCAGCACCAGCGAGGTGCCGACGCCCTGGCTCTGCCTCGAACAGGATCTGCGCGACGCCGGGATCGATCCGGCCCACCTCGACCGGATCACCGGCCGCAGCATGGCGGAGAGCGTCGCCGCGCTCGCCGATGGCAGCCTCGATGTGGCGCAGCTGTTCGAGCCGTTTGTCGAGGAGGCGGTCGCCGCCGGCGGGCATGTCTGGTTGCCGGCGAGCGCGCGCGGCCGCACCAGCTATACCGCGTTCGTCGCGAATCGCGCGCGCCTCGACCGCGATCCCGAGCCGTTCGCCCGCATGGTCCGGGCGATCTACAAGACCCAGCGTTGGGTCGCCGCCGCGCCGCCGCAAGCCCTCGCCGCAACGATCGCCGATTATTTCCCGGCCCTCGACCGCGGCGTCTTGACCCGCGCGCTGGCGCGCTACAAGGAGCAGGGCGTGTGGGGCATCGACCCGGTGCTGCCCGAGGACGGCTTCGACCGGCTGCGCCGCGCGCTGCTCGGCAGCGGCTTTCTCAAGCGGGCGGTGCCGCTCGCCGAGTGCGTCGACAACCGCCTGGCCGATGCGGCCGTCGCGGTTGGCGGGTGATTCCGGTCCGGCTACGCGGCCCGAACCCGCACCGTCTCGTTGCGCCCGGCCCAGGCGCCGTCATCCTGCCGCCGCCAGGTGAAGTCGACCCAGCTGCCCGGCGGCAGCGCCGCGGTATCGAGCACCGCGACGTGAAAGCCCAATCCGCTGTCGCTCGGTCGGCGTATCGCTAATCGCCATCCAGCCGTCGCGGCCCCAATGGACGATCGCCGGCTCGGGCAAGGCGACCGCCAGCCGCGTCGCCGGCGGCAAACCCGCCGATCGGCGCATGCGGCCACCAGAACGCATATTCCGCCGTCGGCCGGTGCCCGCGATAGCGCTGCCAGACCGCGCGCGAGCGGGCGAACGGATGGCCGATCTGCCGCGACACCAAGAGCTTGACGAATTCGGCGTGGGCCCAGGCGAGCGGCATCGCCGAGCCGGTCGGCCGGCCGGGAAACAGAAAGCGCTCGGGGATCGGGTCGGCATCCCACACCTGCTCGGGGATCATCCCGCCCTGGCTCGCCATCGCCGCCATCGCTTCGAGATAGGGCAGCGGGTCGTTGCCGGCGCACAGCTCGTAATGACCGCGCTCGCCGGTCAACAGCGGCCAGCCGCGGCCGATGCCGGTGCCGTCATAGGCCGAGCCGTCTTCGTGCTCGCCATAGCCGTCGCCGCGATAGCGGTGCCACACCGGCCCCGCCGGCGTGTCGGTCTTCAGCAGCGCGTCGGCGAGCGTCACCGAGCCGAGGATCAGCGGGTCGTCGTGGGCGGCGCAGCCCGGCCCGCACCAGATAGCAGGAATTCGGTGCCGATCTGCTCGTCGCCGGGCAACCCGGTGCTGTCGCGCCGGTTGCGGATCGGCACGATGGCGTGGCTCGCCTCCGCATGAGCGAGGACCGAGGGCGGCGCGACGCGCACGTAATATCCCGGCACATCGTATTGATCGGGCCAGTTCGGTGCCGCTGACCGTCAGCCAGGCCTCGATGTTGGCGTTCCAGAAATCGGCGAGCGCCAGCGCCCAGTCGGCTTCGGGCGACGGCAGCAGCGCGGCGCCGGCGACCAGCGCCGAGATCGTCGTCGCCAGCGTGAACGCGTTGATGCCTTCGTTCTCCTCCCAGCGGTCCTGTTGCGTCGACGGCCCGGTGCGCGCGATGTAGCCGAGCGCGCGGCGCACCATGTCCTCGACCGCGATGCCGCCCAATGCATCGCGTTCCTCGAGTTCCTCGGCGAGCAGCACCGGCAGTGCGGTCTCGTCGAGCTGGATGCCCTGCCAATAGGGCGTCCCGCCGAGCCATTGGTTCTGGTGCCAGTGGCCGTCCGCGGTCTGTGTCGCGATCAGGTAGCGCAGCGTATCGCGCGCCTCCTGCTCGGCGCCGAACGCCAAGAGCGCGCCGGCGCATTGCACCAGATCGCGCGGCCACACCAGATGGTAGCCGCCGCGCTCGTTGCCGGTATAGCCCCACGGCACGCTGAGGCTCGCCACCATCGCGCCGGGATAGGTCTTGTCGAGATGCGCCCGCAGCACGATCGCCGAGACGACCGCCTGCTCGTGGATCGCGTCGGGCAGGTCGAGCGTCGGCGGGCTGCGCTCGGCGCATTGCGACTGCCAGCCCTCCCAGTCGGCGATCTGCTGCTGCAGCACATTGTCGAACGGCTGAATGAGGCTCGATATCGCCAGGGTCGCCGCTGCCTCGGCGCTGCTGCCGAAGCCGAGCGCCAGCATCGCGCTGGCGCGGCAACTCGCCGGTCAGCGCGACATTGCCCGGCCCGGCCGCCGGGTATTGCCAGGTCATCGCGCCGTTCCGCGCGAAATCCTGCCAGCCGTCGCTCGTCGCCGACATAGCCGGCGCTGGCCCGGCCGAAAGCGTCGGCCTGCTGCTGGTCGGCCGCGGCGAGCGCCATGCCGAACGGGCCCTGTTCGGCCCACAGCACGCGGCGCCCGCCATAGCGCTCGACCATCGCGATGTTGTCGTAGCCGGTGGCGCCGAGATGCGGCGCGAGCAGCACGTAGAGGCCGAGCTCGCCCGCGCCGTCGAGCCGGCATTCGATGACCAGGACGTCGCGCCGCGGGTCGGGCGTGATGCGCAGGCGCAGCCGGTAGCGCGCGTGCTCGTGCACGATCTCGACCGCCGGCACGCCGGGCGCCAACAGCTTCAGCGAATAATTGTGCGTTGCGCTTGACCTCCGACCAGAACCCGTCGGGGCCGGCGACGATAAAGCCGAGGTCGCGGATCTGCGGGATGTCGACGCGCGGATAGTAGACCTCGTTGACGATGCCGAAGCCCGAGCGTGAACCACAGCCGCGACGGCCCCAGCGCGCAGCCGACGATGTCCTTGGCGCTCGATGTCCAGGACGGGCGCGATGCCGGGCGCGCCGGGGGCGTGATCCTGGGGTTCGGCGAGCGGGGCAGGGGCCATGACGGGGCGATGTTAGCGCGATCGGCGCGCGATCAAACGGATTAACTTCGGCCGCCGAACGCACTAGCATCGCCGACGCGGCCTATGGAGGATCACGCTATGCCGGCGCGCACGGGACAGCAATACATCGAGGGCCTGAGAGCACAGGAGCGCGAGGTCTGGCTCGGCGGCGAGCGGGTGCGCGACGTGACCCGGCATAAGGGCCTCGCCGGCGGGGTGCGCGCGATCGCCGGGCTCTACGACATGCAGCACGATGCCGAGCTGCGCTCGGTGATGACCTATCCGTCGCCGATCGACCGGCGAGCCGGTCGGCCGCTCGTTCGACACGCCGACGACCAGGGAGGGGCTCGAAACCCGCAGCAGGATGATGCTGAACTGGGCGCGCTCGACCTGCGGCATGATGGGCCGCTCGCCCGATTTCATGAACGTGACGTTCGCCGCCTGGGGCGCGGCCGCCGACTTCTTCGGCGAGAAGCGGCCCGAATTCGCCGACAACATGCGGCGCTATGTCGAATACATCCGCGAAAACGACGTGACGCTGACCCATGCGCTGATCAATCTGCAGCGCAGCCGCAACGCCTCGGGCATGTTCAACCTCGAGGAAGGCACCGCCCTCGAAGTCAAGCGCGAGACCGATGCCGGGATCATCGTGCGCGGCGCGCGCATCCTGGCGACCCTGGGGCCGCTCGCCGACGAGATCGCGGTCTATTCGCCGCGCCTGGCGCGCCACAGCGAGGACCACAGCCCGTTCGCGATGAATTTCTCGATCCCCTGCGGCACCAAGGGCCTCAAATTCCTGTGCCGCGACAGCTTCGATCTCGGCCGCTCGCATTTCGACCATCCGTTGGGCTCGCGCTTCGAGGAGATGGACTGCATCGTCTTCTTCGACGACGTTCTGGTGCCGTGGGAGCGCGTGTTCCTGCTCTACGATGTCGAGCGGCTCAACGCGACGCCGCACGTCACCCATTCGACGGCGCATTCGGCGCATCAGGGCGCCGCCAAGAACCTCGCCAAATGCGAGTTCGTGCTGGGCCTCGCGCTGTTGATGACGCAGACCCTCGGCAACTGCGCACCTGCCGCAGACCGAGGCGCATATCGGCGAATTGATGCTGACGACCGAATTGATGCGCTCGTGCATGCGCGCCGCCGAGGCCGATGCCGCGATCGACCGCTGGGGCGTCATGTGCCCGGCGATCCTGCCGGTCGAGAGCACCCGCAACCTGATGATGACCGCCTATCCGCGGATGATCGAGATCCTCCAGCTCTTGGGATCGAGCAGCTTTCTGTTGACCCCGAGCGAAGCCGATTTCGAGGGTCCGCTGGCGCCGGAGATCGAGCAGTATCTCGCGACCGACAACACCGCCGCCCGCGACCGGGTCAAGCTGTTCCGCCTGGCCTGGGACGTCGCCGGCAACGCCTTCGGCAGCCGCCAGGTGCTCTACGAGCGCTTTTTCGCGAGCGACCCGTTGACCCGCGCCCGCGCGATGGCGGCGATCTATCCGAAAGGCGAAATGATGGAACGGGTGCTGGAGTTTTTGGGCCGCGACGATGAGCCGTGATAGAATGCCCGCCGGGAATGACCGGTAGGATGGGTTGAGCGCCGCGAAACCCATCATGTTCGGACGAGATGCGATGTGATGGGTTTCGCGGTGCTCAACCCATCCTACGAATTACTACGAATTACGAGTGAGCCAATCGGAGGACACGATGAGCAAGCGACCGATGTATCTGCAGCACGTCAACATCTACGTGCGCAACGCCGAGCGCTCGAAACAGTGGTACGAGGATCTTCTGGGCCTGCACACCTATGAATACCGGCCGGGCTGGGCCGCCTTCATGTCGGCCGATGAGGAGCAGTCGCACGAGGTCGCGCTGATGCAATTGGGCGACGATGCGCCGTTGCAGCAGAAGGGCCAGGTCGGCCTCAACCACATGGCGTGGCGCCTCGAATCGCTCGACGATCTGAAGGAATTCTATCAGCGCATCAAGGCGAAGGGGATCAAGCCCGAGCACATCTCCGACCACGGCATCTCGCTCGGCATCTACCTGCGCGATCCCGACGGCAACGGCGTCGAGGTGTTCTACGAGATGCCGCGCGCCGAATGGCCGGTCGACTACCACATCTTCACCCGCGACAAGACCGGCCGCGGCCGCTTCCCGGGCCCGTGGGACGCCGAGATCCGCGCCGACGGCGCGCCGGTGGCGCAGCCCGTCGCCGCGGGATAGCGCGGAACGTTCAGCGTCATTCCGGGGCGGCCCGCAGGGCCGAGCCCGGAACCCATGAACACCGGCGTCGGACAGGTTTGTACGGCCTCTTGAAATCCGTTGCCGCAGGCTGTGTCCATGGGTTCCGGGCTCCCTCGCTGCGCTCAGGCCCCGGAATGACGGTATTTGGCTTCCACTCGGGACATCCCAATGCAATCCGCTGACCCCGCGACCGCGCCCAGCCCGCATCTGCGCGGTGCGGCCGGATTGGCTGGCGCGGCGCGAGGAGGAGATCCTCGATCCCGACCTGCCGATCGTCGATCCGCACCATCACCTGGTCGATCGCGAGAATACCGGGCGCTACCTGCTGTACGATCTGCTGGCCGATACCCGCAGCGGTCACAACATCACCGCGACGGTCTATCTCGAATGGCTGTCGATGTACCGCGCCGCCGGCCCCGCCGAGATGCGGCCGGTCGGCGAGGTCGAGTTCGCCAACGGCGTCGGGGCGATGGCGGCCTCCGGCACCTATGGCAAGACCCAGGTGTGCGCCGGCGTCGTCGGGTATGCCGATCTGATGCTCGGCGCGCGGGTCGAGCCGGTGCTGGAAGCGATGATCAGGGCGGGCGGCAGCCGGTTTCGCGGCATCCGCTTCATCTCCGCCTCGCATCCCGACGATGCGGCGCGCGGCTCCTCGGTCAACCGCCCGTCCGGTCTGCTGCTCGACCCAAAGCTGCGCGAGGGCTTCGCGCGGCTGGCACCCGCTCGGCCTCAGCTTCGACGCCTGGATGTACCACACCCAGCTCGGCGAACTGGTCGATCTGGCGCGCGCCTTTCCCGAGACGCCGATCGTGCTCGACCATGTCGGCGGGCCGATCGGGCTTGGCCCCTATGCCGGGCAAGCGCGACGAGGTCTTCGCCGAGTGGAAGCGCAGCATCGACGAGCTGGCGGGCTGCCCCAATGTGCACATCAAGCTCGGCGGGCTCGGCATGCGCCTCTTCGGGTTCGATGTGCACGAGCAGGAATTGCCGCCGAGCTCGGAACAGCTGGCCACTCTCTGGCGGCCCTATATCGAGACCTGCATCGCCGCCTTCGGCGCCAACGCGCGCGATGTTCGAGAGCAACTTCCCGGTCGACAAGGGCAGCGGCAGCTATCACGTGTTCTGGAACGCCTTCAAGCGCCTCGCCGCGGGCTGCTCGCCCGGCGAGAAGGCGGCGCTGTTCGCCGGCACCGCGAGCAAATTCTACCGGCTCGGCTGAAGCCGATCGGGGCGGCCTGGTTCATCGATGTCAGCAACGCGGACGCGATTTTCGGCGAAGACGCCGCTCGTCGCGGCTATCGCCGCCTTGCTGATCGCGGTCAGTCCGCCCGGCATGCGGAACACCGCCGCGGCGGCGGCAACCGCCGATCCGGATGCCGGAATGCGGGAGCTGATCTGCCGCATGGTCGATGGTGCGGCCGCGGCCAATCGACTGCCGTCCGGCTTTCTCGCCCGCATCCTCTGGCAGGAGAGCCGGTTGCGCAGCGGGGCGACCAGCCCGGCCGGGGCCGAAGGCGTGGCGCAATTCATGCCGCAAACCGCCGCCGAGCGCGGCCTTGCCGATCCGCGCGACCCCGCTCCGGCGATCGCCGAGGCGGCGCGGTTTCTGGCCGAGCTTAACCTGCGGTTCGGCAATCGCGGTCTCGCTGCGGCGGCTTACAACGCCGGTGCCGGCCGGGTCACGAAATGGCTGCAGGCGCAATCCGACCTGCCGGCCGAGACGCGTCATTATGTCAGCGCGGTGACCGGACTACCGGTCGAGGATTGGGCCTCCCGCGACGCTGCGCGTCAGAGCCCGGCCGGGGACGGCCAGCCGTGTCTCGTCGTGCTGTCAGAGCTTGCGCGTTCCGTTCCGGGGCGGGGTGCATCACCCGGTTGGCTGGCGCGCTTCGACCGCAATCTCGCCGCCAGCGTGCGGGCGGCGCGGGCCCGCTCCCGCGACACCCAATTCGAGGCGCTGCAGGCCAGCTTCGCGCTGTGCGACAGCCTGCGCTCGCTCGGCGCCCGTTGCGAGGTTTACCAGCCTTGACGCGCTATTTCGCTCCGCTCTGCAAGGGTGCGACCGCTCCGGCTTTTCCCGCCGCGGCGATGCTTGCCTCGGCCAAGGCCTGTTTGAGCTCCGGATCGTCGGGCTTGAGCTTGACCGCGCGGGCATAGGCCTCGCGCGCCTTGTCCGGTTGGTTCAGCACCATGTAGGAACGTCCGAGGCGAGCCCAGCCTTCGACGTCATCGGGCTGCTGCTCGAGGCGCGCGGCGAGCCTCCCGACCATCGCCAGGATCATCGCTTGGCGCTCTTCGGGCGATGCGCCGGCGCTCTCCTTCGCCGCCGCCGCGACGGCTGCATCGGTCGGCGCCGCGCCGGTTGCCGGGTTGAGCGTCGCCGGATCGATGCCGAGGGCGCTTTCGGCCTCGCCGATCCGCTGCCGCACCAGCGGCAGCCACGCGGCATCAGCGGGCGACTGCGCCGCGAGGTCCCGCCAGCCTTGCAGCGCGCCCTTCACATCGCCCTGCTGCAGTCGGGCGAGCGCCAGGTAATAGCGCGACCGCGGCGCGGTTTCCGGGTCGCTCAATCCGGCCGCGAACGCCTCGTGCGCCGCCGGCGTCACCGTGCCGCCGGCCGCCAGCACCTGCGCCTCGCCCCAATCGCCCATGATGTCGGCCCGATGTCCGGACAGATCGGCCGCACGGCGATAGGCCTCGGCAGCCTCCGGGTAGCGGCCGAGGCTCAGCGTCGGCGCGGCCGAGCAGGAGCCAGCCGGTCAGGTCTTCGGGGTGCTCCTTCAGATGCGCGCCGAGCCGCGCGACCGCCTCGTTGATGTCGATATGGGCGGGGTTTGCGGCGACCGGCGGTGTGCCGGCGGCGGTGCGCTCGGCAAAGGGCTGGTCCGGCAAGGACGGCGAGCCGAGCCGCCAATACAGCGCCCCGGCGGCGACCGGCAGCAGCAGGATCGCGACAATCGCCGCCGCGCGCGCCTGCGTGCCGGGGCCGGTTTCGGCCTCGACCGGCTTCAGTGCGAGGATGCGGCGGGCGATCTCGGCGCGCGCCGCTTCGGCCTGCTCGGCGGCCAAGACGCCGCGCGCCAGATCGCGCTCGACCTCGGTCAGCTGGTCGCGGTAGACGGCGAGGTCGTAGGCCTCGCGCGAGGCGGGGCTGCGCCGGCGAAGAAGCAGCGGCGCCAGCAGCATCGCGAGGGCGAGCGCGGTCAGCCCACAGAGCGCGGCGGCGAGCCCGATGCTCACCGCTCGGTGCCCTCGCCGAGGACGGCGGCGAGGCGCCGGCGCTCCTCGGCGCTCAGCGGCGCAGCCGCGGTTTCGTCCTTGCGGCGGTAGAACCGCACGAGCGCAACCCCGCCGAGCAGCAGGATCGCCAGCGGGCCGCCCCACAACAGCAGCGTCGCGATTTCCAAGGGCGGCCGGAGCAAGACAAAATCGCCATAGCGCGAGCGGATATAGGCGATGACCTGGTCATTGCTGTCGCCGGCCGTGATGCGCTGGCGCACCAGCACGCGCAAATCATGCGCGAGGTCGGCATCGGAATCGTCGATCGACTGGTTGCGGCATACCAGGCAGCGCAGCTCGCTGCCGACCTCGCGGGCCCGCGCCTCCAGGGCAGGATCGGACAACATCTCGTCCGGGCGCACGGCATGGGCCGGCCCCGGCGTCAGCACCGCGGCAAGCGCGAGGGCCGCCAGAAGCGCCCGCATCATCGCTCCAGCCTGGCGACGAGCGGCAGAATGGTTTGCTCGACATCGGCCTCGGTCAGCGGACCGACATGCTTGTAGCGGACGCGGCCATCCTTATCGACGAGGAAGGTCTCGGGCACGCCATAGACGCCCCAATCGATGCCGACCCGTCCGTCATCGGCGCCGATCCGGGTGTAGGGATTGCCGAGTTCGGCGATCCAGGCCCGCGCGACATCCTCCTTGTCCTTGTAATCGATCCCGTAGATCGGCACGCGCTTGGTTTGGGCGAGCGCGTTGAGGACCCCGTGCTCGGCGCGGCACGGCGCGCACCACGAGGCAAAGGCGTTGACGAGGCTGACATGTCCCTGGAGATCGGCCGATGAAAAGCCGCGCTCTTCGCCGGGCAGCGGCGGCAGCGCAAAGCGCGGCGCCGGCTGGTCGATCAGCGGCGAGGGCAGCACGTTCTGGTCGATGCCGAGGCCGACATAAAACCCCGCCACAAGCAGCGCGAACACCGCGGCCGGGATCAGAAAGATCAAACCCCGCCGGTTCATTCGGCGGCCTGGACCCGCGCCGCGGCGACCGCCCGCGCCCGCCGCGCCGGAGCGCCGACCCGATGGCGCCGGTCGGTCAACGAAACGAGCCCGCCCAAGGCCATCGCCGCCGCGCCGAGCCAGATCCACGGGACCAGCGGGTTGTAATAGAGCCGCAGCACATAGCCGCCCTTGCCGTCGGGATCGCCGATCACGGCATAGACGTCGGCCAACAGATTGGTGTGGATCGCGACATCGGTCTGCGGCGCCGTCCTCGACCGGGTAGAACCGCTTCTCGGGATGCATCGCGGCCACCTCGCGCCCATCGCGCAACAGACGCATGTCGGCGCGGGTGGCGGTATAGTCGGGCCCGCCGACCTCGCTCACCCGGTCGAGCGCGATCGTGTAACCGGCAAGCTCGAAGGTTTGGCCAGGCCGGGCGCTGACGATCTTTTCCTCGGTCCAGGCATTCGACCCGGTGATCCCGACGATCACCACGGCCATCCCGGCATGGGCAACGGTCATGCCCCAGCTGGCGCGAGGCAGGTTGCGCGCGCGGCGCAATACGCTGGCCAGCGGCTCGGCGAACAGGCGCACCCGCTCGGCCAGCTCGGTCAGCGTCGCGGCCAAGATCCAGGCCGCCAGTGCGAGCCCGCAGGCGGCGCCGAGCGAGCGCGCGCCGGTCGCGGCCAAAGTCACAAGGGCTGCCGCGGCGGTCGCGAGAAACGCGAATTTGAGGCGGCCGAGCGCCGCCGGCAAATCGCCGCGCTTCCACGGCAGCATCGGACCCACCGCCATCGCGACAAGCAGCGGGATCATGATCGGGACAAAGGTCATCCGGTAGAAGGGCGGACCGACCGATACCGTCTGATGCGCCACGACATCGAGGAATAGCGGGTAAAGCGTGCCGAGCAGCACCGTCGCCGCCGCGGTCGCCAGCAGCAGATTGTTCAGGAGCAGCGCGCCTTCGCGCGAGATCGGCGCGAACAGGCCGCCGCCGGCGAGCTGCGGCGCGCGCCACGCGAAGAGGAGCAGCGCACCGCCGGTATAAAGGCCCAGCAGCAGCAGGATGAAGACGCCGCGCCGCGGGTCGGAGGCGAAGGCGTGGACCGAGGTCAAGACGCCGGAGCGCACCAGAAAGGTGCCGACGAGGCTCAGCGAGAAGGTGATGATGGCGAGCAGGATGGTCCAGGTTTTGAGCGCGTCGCGCTTCTCGACGACGATCGCCGAGTGCAACAGCGCGGTGCCGACCAGCCACGGCATGAACGAGGCGTTCTCGACCGGGTCCCAGAACCACCAGCCGCCCCAGCCGAGCGTGTAATACGACCACCAGCTGCCCATCGCGATGCCGGTGGTCAGGGCGCACCAGGCCGCCAAGGTCCATGGCCGCACCCAGCGCGCCCAGGCCGGATCGACCCGCCCTTCGATCAGCGCGGCGATCGCAAAGCAGAACGAGATCGAAAACCCGACATAGCCGAGATAGAGGCAGGGCGGGTGAAAGGCGAGACCGCGATCCTGCAATATCGGGTTGAGCCCGGCGCCGTCGGCGGGGACCGGCACCAGCCGCAGAAACGGGTTCGAGGTCAACAGGATGAACAACAGAAAACCGACCCCGATCATCGCCTGCACGGCGAGGACGCGGGCGCGCAATTGCGGCGGCAAATTGTGGCTGAACAGCGCGACCGCGGCGCCGAACAACGCCAGGATGAACACCCAGAGCAGCATCGAGCCTTCGTGATTGCTCCACACCCCGGTCAGCTTGTAGAGCAGCGGCTTCGTGCTGTTGGAGTTCGCGGCGACATTGGCGAGCGAGAAGTCGCTGACCGCATAGGCGTGCATCAGCACAAAGAAGGCGGTTGCCACGAAGACGAATTGGGCGAGCGCCGCCGGGCGTGCCCAGGCCATCAATGCCGCATCGTTGCGCGCCGCGCCAACCAGCGGCACCACGCTCTGCAACGCCGCAATGCAGAGAGCCAGCACCAGGGCGAAATGCCCGATCTCATCGGTCATGGCGTAATCCGCGTCCGGGCGAGACCGTCGGTGGGCCGGTGCAATGCGGGATTCCTTCTCGGACCGCAATGTCGCGGCTGCGGGACCGATGCCAGGCTCAACCCCGCAGCTGGGACATCATACCACGATCGACAGCGCCGGCCCGGCGCAAACCGAGGGCCTGCGACGCTGTGGACGTGCGTCGCCGATGCGACCAGCTCCGGTCAACAATCGCTGCTCGGCAGGTGCTCGGCGCCGATGAAATTGTCGAACTTGGTCGTCTCCGCCTCGAAATGCAGCTTGACCGTGCCGATCGGCCCGTGGCGCTGCTTGGCGATGATGATGTCGGCCATGCCCTCGGCGGCCTCGCAGCGCTCGCGCCAGCGGAAGAGGCGGTCGTTAAACTTCTCGTCGCTCTCCTCCGGGCGGCGGCTCGGCTCGCCGCGCGAGAGATAGTATTCCTCGCGGAAGATGAACATCACGACGTCGGCATCCTGCTCGATCGAGCCGGATTCGCGCAGATCGGCGAGCATCGGCCGCTTGTCCTCGCGCTGCTCGACGGCGCGCGACAGCTGCGCGCAGGCCAGCACCGGCACATCCAATTCCTTGGCGACCGCCTTCAAACCGCGGGTGACGTCGGAGACCTCCTGCACCCGGTTTTCCATCGCCCGGGCTTGCGCCGAGGGACGCAGCAGCTGCAGATAGTCGACGACGATCAGCCCGAGCCCCTGCTGGCGCTTCAAGCGCCGCGCTCGGGTGCGCAGCGCGGCGACCGAGAGCGCCGGCGTATCGTCGATATAGAGCGGCACCGAAGCGAGGCGCTGGCTGGCCGCGACGAATTTGTCGAAATCCTCGCGCCGCACCTCGCCGCGGCGGATGCGGTCGGAGGAGGTGCCGGATTCCTCGGCGAGAATGCGGGTGGCGAGCTGCTCGGCCGACATTTCGAGCGAGAAGAACCCGACCACCGCGCCATCCTCGGCCGCCCGGCTCAGATCGATCCGGCCATCCGCGCCGCGCGCGCCGCGATAGGTCTTGGCGGCGTTGAACGCGATGTTGGTGGCGAGCGCGGTCTTGCCCATCGACGGCCGCCCGGCGAGGATCACCAGATCGGCGGGGTGCAGTCCGCCAAGCTTTTTGTCGAGATCGACAAACCCGGTCGCCACGCCGACCGTCTTGCCGTCGCGCTTGAAGGCAGCCTGGGCCAGCGTGATCGCGCTGGTCAGCGCCGTGGTGAACGGCTGGAAGCCGCCCTCCGCCTGCCCGACCGTCGCCAGCTCGAACAGTTTCGACTCGGCGCGCTCGATCTGCTCGACGGCCGGGTCGTCGAGGTCGTGAGAGAACGCGTCGGTGACGACGTCCTGGCCGATCGTGATCAGCTCGCGGCGCAGATGCAGGTCGTGGATCGTGCGGCCGTAATGCTCGGCGTTGATGATCGTGACGGCGCTCTCGGCCAGCCGCGCGAGGTATTGCGCGCCGCCGATCTCCGTGAGCGCGCCGTCCTGATCGAACAGGTTCTTCAACGTGATCGGATTGGCGATCTGGCCGCGATCCAAGAGCTTGCCGATCGCGGCGTAGATCCGGCCGTGCACCGCATTGCCGAAATGTTCGGCGCTAAGAAACTCGGCGACCCGGCCATAGGCCGTGTTGTTGATCAGGATCGCGCCCAACAGCGCCTGCTCGGCCTCGGTGTTCGAGGGCGGTTGCGGCACCCGGTCGAGATCGGGCTCGCGCAGCGGCGTGACTCGAGAAGTCGGCGTGCTTTCCATGCCGGCACAGAATACCACCGCCGCACCGACGCGCGGCGCGGCTATTCGATTCACAGCCTGTGGAACCCGGGGATGGAACGAATAGAGAGAGGTTTTGCGCGAATCAGGCGGCGCGCCCGGCCGGTTGTTTTGCCGTCGCGCTGTGCGCCCGCTCCCAATCGACCATGTAGTCGCGGGTCAACGGCACGGTGTCGACCGCTTTCGCCAGCTGCATCTGGAAGACGAGACAGATGTCGCGGCGGAAGGCGAGCTCGGTGCCGACCAGATACAGCTCCCACATCCGGCAAAAGCGCTCGTCGTAAAGCGCGCGGATGCGGTCGCGGTTCTGTTCGAAGCGGCGGCGCCAGGCGCGCAGCGTCTCGGCGTAATGGAGGCGCAGGATCTCGATATCGGTGATCCATAGCCGCGCGCTCTCGGCCTGCGGGACGACCTCGGACAATGCCGGCGAATAGCCGCCGGGGAAGATGTATTTGCGCAGCCACGGGTTGGTCGTCCCCGGCCCGTCCATGCGGCCGATCGAATGCAGCAGCGCGACCCCGTCGGGCGCGAGCAGCTCGCTCAGTTGGCGGAAAAACACCGCGTACTGGTTGACCCCGACATGCTCGAACATGCCGACCGAGACGATACGGTCGTAGCGGCCCCTCTCCTCGCGGTAATCGCGCAAATGAAACCGCACCCGATCGCCGAGGCCCGCCGCGGCGGCGCGCCGCGTCGCGACTTTGTGCTGCTCCTCGGACAGGGTGAGGCCGGTGACATCGGCGCCGCATTCGGCGGCGAGATAGAGCGCAAGACCGCCCCAGCCCGAGCCGATATCGAGCACCTTCTGTCCCGGGCGCAGCAGCAGCTTGGCCGCGATATGCCGCTTCTTGCTGCTCCTGCGCGGTGTCGAGGTCGTCCTCCGGCGTGCGGAAATACGCGCAGGAATATTGCCGATCGCGGTCGAGGAACAGCTCGTAGAGCTGGTCCGAGAGATCGTAATGATGGGCGACGTTGCGGCGCGCGCGCGGGATCGGATTGTACTGGTGCAGACGACGCACGAGGCGACCGGCGGCCTGGCCCAGTCGTATCGGCAGCGCGGTGGCCTGCGCCGCGTCGTTCGATACCAAGATGTCGATAAAATCGTAAAGGCTGCCTTCCTCGACGGTCAGCGTGCCGTCCATGTAGGCCTCCGCCCACGAAAAGCCGGGGCTTTAGCAGCAGCTTCCAGTGGAATGCCGGGTCGTGCAGCCGGATCGTTGCCGAGGGGCCGGGCGAGCCCTCGAACACATGCCGATGGCCGCCGGCGTCGATGACGCTGAGCCGGCCGATGCCGATGCAATGGGTAAGCACGGGCGCGAGCAGCATACCGCGATAATAACGCGTAAATTGATCAACGCAAACAAGACCTAAAGCCAAACGGCGGCGCAATGAGAGAGGGTGGGAGCGCAGCCGGGCGAACGCTGCCTTGACAGAGGCCGGGCGTGGCCCCCGTAATGAACCCTGCCGCGATGCCGTGGCTGGACCGGTCGATGCGGGCGGGGAACCTCCCTCGTCTTCGTGTCGCCGGGTGTGCTATGGCTGAAGCGGCGTCGTCGATCCTTGTTCTGAGCATAAGAGGAAGCCGATGTCGGACAATACCCGCGCTCCCGAGGAGGCGCAGTTCATTACGGTCGCCTATTCGGAAAAGGTCAGAGAGGCGTTCCTCGCATTCGCCGAGAACCTTTCGGTGGGCCAGGCCGAAAAATCCTGCAAGGAGCGCTTTCTGAGGTCGCTGGCAATGATCAAGAAGGCGCGAGATCTGGCGCTCGACGCGATCAGCGAGGGGTATGTCGCCGAGGCGCACGAGGTGCTCCCCGCCGAGGCGGCCGCCGGCGAAGGGCTCTCCGAGGAAGATCGGGCGATGATCGAGCATGCCCTCTCCGGAACGACCGGCGTCGCCAAGCCGGTCCGCCTCAGATAGCGCGAAGGGACGCGCGCGCCTAGCGACGGATGCGCCCGTTCTCCAAACGCGAGGTTGCGGAGTTCTACCGGCGGCTCGCCGCAACCCGGCCGATCCCGCGGACCGAGCTCGAATTCATCAACCCGTTCACGCTGCTGGTCGCGGTGGTGCTGTCGGCGCAGGCGACCGATGCCGGGGTCAACAAGGCGACCCCGGCGCTCTTCGCGCTCGCCGACAGCCCGGCGAAAATGCTGGCGCTCGGCGAGGAGCGGGTCGCCGAAATGATCCGCACGATCGGGCTCTATCCGCACCAAGGCGCGCAACATCATTGCCTTGTCGCGCATCCTGATCGAGCAGCATGGCGGCAATCGTGCCGCGCGACCGCGAGGCGCTCGAAGAGCTGCCCGGGGTCGGGCGCAAGACCGCCAATGTCGTGCTCAACGTCGCCTTTGGCGAGCCGACGATCGCGGTCGACACGCATATCTTCCGGGTCGGCAACCGCACCGGCCTGGCGCCGGGCAAGACCCCGCTGGCCGTCGAGCAGGGCCTCGAAGCCGTCACCCCGGCGCAGCTACAAGCACGGCGCCCATCACTGGCTGATCCTGCACGGCCGCCATGTCTGCAAGGCGAGGAAGCCGGATTGTCCCTCTTGCGTCGTCGCCGATCTGTGTCGCTACGGCGCCAAGACGCCGCCCGCCGACCTGCCGGCGGCGATGATCGCGGCGCGAGCCGGCGATGGCGCAGCCGAGCCGTCGGTGGGACCGAAGAAACGGCGAAAGCCCCCGCCCCAACCCTTCCCCGCAAGCGGGGGAGGGAGAGGGTACCCTCCCCGCGCGGGGAGCGGTAGGGTGAGGGCGCCGCCCTACGCGTGGTTGGCCTTGTAATAGCTGTTGCGCAGCACCCGGCCGGGCAGGGCGCCGGTGTGCTTGCCGTCTTCGAGCAGCACCTGGCCGTTGACGATCGTCATGTGGATGCCCTGGGCCGGCTCCTTGATGCGCTTGGCGCCGGTCGGGAAATCGTGCACGACCTCGAGCGGTAAGGGCTTCACGGTGTCGGGATCGAAGATCGTGATGTCGGCGACCATGCCGGGGCGCAACAGGCCGCGGTCGTAGAGCCCGAAGGTCGAGGCCGATTCGAAGGTCAGCCGTCGCACCGCGGTCTCCAGCGACATGATGTGCTTGTCGCGCACCCATTCGGAGAGGAGGCGGGTCGAGAAGCCGAACCCGCTCTGGAACTGGACATGCGCGCCGCCGTCCGACAGCCCGATGATCGCGTTCGGATAGTTGAGGATCTGCGCGACCGCGGCCTCGTCGACATTGTTCTCGCCGTGCAGCCATTCGGTGTCGAGATGCTCCTCGATCGCGAGGTCGAGGAAGCAGTCGATGATGCCCTTTTGCTGCGCCTTGGCGATCTGGCCGAGCGTCTTGCCCTCGAACTCCTTGTTCTTCGGCAATACCGCGGTCTGCAGCACCATGTAGTCCCACCAGG
The DNA here is from genome assembly GCA_963842175.1 of uncultured Alphaproteobacteria bacterium. Taxonomy (GTDB): domain Bacteria; phylum Pseudomonadota; class Alphaproteobacteria; order ATCC43930; family CGMCC-115725; genus DATARH01. The sequence goes on along the minus strand of CAWJFM010000023.1, from coordinate 844,359 downwards.
TCGAGCAGATGCCGATCGCCGGCCCTGATTTGAACTCGACCGCCTCGTCGTGGAGCTTCTTGCGCACCTCCGGATCGGCATAGGCCTTCAGCATCTCCTCGGGCGAGGACAGGCAGATCGGGTGCCAGACCGGCAGGCCGCGGAAGGTCTGGGTGTTGCGCATCTGGAAATAGTCGGTGATGCGGTTGGGCGTGCACATCGGGTAGGCGCGGATGCCCTTCGCGGTCGTCGCGTCGACCTGCGCCATGTGCTTTTGCCACTGGTCGGGCCGGCGCATCGTCTGGCCGAGATTGTTGTAGACGACGGTGCGGCCGGTCGCCTCGCTGAGGCGGCTCATCAGCGCGTCCTTCATCTCGGCCGCGGCGCCGCCGCCCGACTGGATGAGGCCGGTGCCGAGCTCGCGCAGCACGTCGCCGAGCGCGAAGATCTCCTTCTCGTCGGCCCAGATCGCCGGGATGTGGACGCCCTGCGGGTCGAAATGGCCCTGGTTGCGCGACACCGAGAGGCCGAGCGCGCCGGCCTTCATGCCGTCGCGCACGAGGTCCTGCATCTGGCGGATCTCGTCGTCGGTCGCGGTGCGCTTCTGGCAGTCATCGCCCATCACGTAATAGCGCACCGCGGTGTGGCCGATGAAATTGCCGACATTGACGCCGAGGTTGCGGTCCATCTGCTCGAGATATTCGGGCACCGTCTCCCAGGTGATCTCGAGCGTGTCGAGCACCTCCATCGGGATCGCCTCGACATAGGAGAGGAATTCCGACAGGCGCCGCTGCGTGCCCTTCTTCACCGGCGCCAGCGACAGGGAGCAATTGCCGAAAATGACCGAGGTCGCGCCGTGGTCGCAGGAATAGGAGCACAAGGGGTCCCAGGTGACCTGCGCGTCGTAATGGCAGTGATTGTCGATAAAGCCCGGCGCGACGACGAGGCCCGCGGCATCGATCGTGCGGCCCGCCGGTCCCGACAACTTGCCGATCTCGACGATCCGGCCGTCCTTGACCGCGACATCGGCGCGGTAGGAGGGCCCGCCCGAGCCGTCGACGACGCGGCCGTTCTTGATCAACAAGTCATAGGCCATCTGATTCTTCCCTTCTCTTGTCATCCCGGCGAAAGCCGGGACCCATTTTTCAGCCGCTTCGACGCTGGCCGCATGGACCCCGACCTTCGTCGGGGTGACCAATTGGGGGCTGCGTCGCCAATTGGTCAGTTGATCAGCCCATAAAACTTGCCGGCGTTCTCGCAGGTGATCTTGTGGACGTCTCGGCCGGCAGGCCGGCGAACTGCTCCTCGATGTACTTCGAGGATTCCGGCCACACGCCGTCGGGATGCGGGTAATCCGAGCCCCACATCAGCGTCTCGACCCCCATCTCGTCGATCAGCTTGGGTCCGATCCGGTCGAACTGGAAGGTCGCGCGGCACTGGCGGCGCCAGTATTCCGATGGGCTTCAGCTTCATCAGATCGCGGAAGCGGTCCTCGAACTCGAAATCCATGCGGTCGAGCGCGTAGGGGATCCAGCCGATGCCGCTTTCGCCAAACCCGACCCGCAGGTTCGGATAGCGCTCCAGGACGCCGGCGCCGATGATCGCGGCGATGATGTTGATGAGGTTCATCTGGAACCCGGCGACGCCGGTGAACTGCGCGGCGCGGCGGGAGGATTGCGGGGCCTGCTCGCGCACGCTGCGCGGGGTCGACGGGAAGGTGTGGAAATGCAGCGGCAATTGCACGTCGCTGACCGCCTTCCACAGCGGCTCCCACACCGGGTGCCACATCGGCTCCATGTCCCAGGAGCACGACAGTTCGAGCCCCCGGAGGCCGAGCCTGGCGACGCGGTGAATTTCGGCGACCGCGGCGTCGATGTCGCCATAGGGCAGGCAGGCGAGACCGATCTGGCGGTCGGGATAGTGGCTGCAGAAGTCCTTCAGCCAGTCGTTGTAGATGCGCAGCATCTCATTGGCCGCCTCGTGATCCTGGACGCGCGAGGCGACGCCGAGGATGCCGAAGATGATTTCGGCGTCGACGCCGTCTTTCTCCATCTCCTTGATCCGCAGATGCGGGTCGCCGGGGCGGCGCTCGCCGCGCTTGCCCGCGTCGTAGAGCCCCGTTTCGGCCATCTTGTCGACCCGGTAGTTCTGGCCGGGCACGAATTTGCCGCCGACTGAGCCGATCCCGCCGAGGAGGCCCATATTTACCCCGGCCTTGGTGACCCATTGCTTGCCGTCGGGACCCTCCTCGACATAGGGCATGCGGTCTCGCAGCTCGCGGCGCGCCCCCGACACGAAAAGCTCGGGCGGCAGCCACGGCAGGTCCAAATGGCAATCGGCCGAAATCCTGCGGTACTGCATGGCGCACCCTCCGGTATCGCGCTGTCGCCGCCACTGTACGCCGATTATCGGTACTGAACACCCGTCAACGCCGCATGCGGCACGCTTGAGCTATGCGTTCGGCACGTTGCCGGCACTTACCGAGATCGGACTCGCGTGATTTTTTGCCATCTGAAACAATATATGGCATTGAACTGGCCACCCGCGGACGGACGAGGGCATGACTGATCGGACACTCAACGAGACGGATTTTCTCGAAGATATTCAGGCGTTCGTTTCCGAAAAATGGAAGCATAACCCGTGCGATCGTTGCGGAACGCGACAATGGTCAATCCTGCCGGGTAATGCAACTGTGTTAGGTTTGAGGGCACAAACGCCTCAGGAATTGCAGAATCTACCGTCTGTGTCTTCGTATCAGGTAGAATTCGTCCCAATTTATTGTGATAACTGCGGCAATACAGTAAATATCTTCAAAAGAGTGTTCGACGAATGGCGCAAGGCTCGGATTCAGACAACGTAATCCGTCCCGGCCAATTCGCGGCGGGAGGAGGTTCGGGATCGAACGATCCGCCCGTTGAAGCTCGACTTGTTCGCCTAGAGGCTGCGGTTGACGCAGTTCGCCTGGATTTGGCAGAGATCAAGGGCAAGCTGTCGAATATGCCAACGACCTTTCAGCTCGTGTTTATGCAGGGGACCATTATCATTGCCGTCTTCGCCGGCGCGATCGGGCTCTCGTTCGCTTTAATGAAATTCGCCTCCGGCTACTGACCATTAGGCCGCCCGCGCGTCTTCGAGGATCATCGCGGCGCATTTCTCGCCGATCATGATCGAGGGCGCGTTGGTGTTGCCGCCGGGAACCTGCGGCATGATCGAGGCGTCGGCGACGCGCAGCCCCTTGACCCCGTGCACCCTGAGCCGCGCATCGACGACCGCCATCGTATCGCTGTCGGGGCCCATCATGCAGGTGCCGACCGGGTGCTGGTTGGTGACGCCGCGCTCCCGGATCTCCTCGATCAGCTGGTCGTCGCTCTCACACTCCAGGCCGGGGATGACCTCCTCCATGATGAACGGCTTCAAGGCCGGCTGCGCGGCGATCTTGCGGCTCAACCGGGTGCCGTAGATCAGCGCCTGGAAATCATAGTCGCTGGCGAGAAAGTTGAACTGGATCGCCGGCGGGGCCAGGGATCGGGGCTCTTGATCCTGACCCAGCCGCGTCCCTCCGGGCGCAGATGCACCGGCGACAAGGTGAAGGCCGAGAACGGGTGCGGCTTGATCCCGGTTCTGAACCGCTCTTCGGCGCTCCAGCCGAACATGTTGATCTGCAGATCCGGCTGTTCGAGGCGCGGGTCGCTTTTGACAAAGGCGCCGGCATAGATCCCGGCATTCGACAGATGCCCGGAGCGGGTGAAGAAGTACTGCACCCCGGCCGTCAGCTTCCGCGTCGCGCTCATCGCCAGATCGTTGACCGTGACCGGCTGCGAACAGCGCCACACCAGATAGGTGTTGAAATGGTCGTGCAGATGGGCGCCGACCCCCGGCATGTCGCGGACGACCGGGACGCCGTATTGCTGCAAGAGCGCGGTGGGGCCGAGCCCCGACAATTGCAAGAGTTGCGGCGAGCCGTAGACCCCGCCCGAGACGATGATCTCGCCGCGGCACTTCGCGGTGACGAGGCCCGCGGGCGTGTGGTACTCGACGCCGACGGCGCGGCCGTCCTCGATGATGACGCGGGTCGCCTGTGCGTCGGTGGCGACCCTTAGATTGGCGCGGGCCCTGGCCGGGCGCAGATAGGCGCGCGCCGCGCTCCAGCGTCGGCGGTTCGCGGTCGTCGTCTGGTAATAGCCGACGCCTTCCTGATGGGCGCCGTTGAAATCGGGGTTTTCCGGGATGCCGGCCTCGATCGCGGCCTTGACCATCGCGTCGCCCAATGGCGTTTTCACCGGGTTCGACACCCGCAGCGGCCCGCCGACGCCATGAAACTCGTCGGCGCCGCGCTCCTGGTTCTCCGCCTTCTTGAAGAACGGCAGCACGTTTTCCCAATCCCAGCCCTCGCAGCCGCGCTGCCGCCAATTGTCGTAATCGGAGGGCGTCCCGCGCATGTAGACCATGCCGTTGATCGAGCTGGTGCCGCCCAGCACCTTGCCGCGCGGTACATAGAGGGTGCGGCCGTTCAGCTGCGGCTCGGGCTCGCTGTCGAACATCCAGTTGACCTTGGGGTCGGTGTAGGTCCGGGTGTAGCCGAGCGGGATGTGGATCCACGGGTTCTTGTCGGGTGGGCCGGCTTCGAGCAGCAGCACCCGATAGCGCCCCGATTCGCTGAGCCGCGCCGCGACCGGGCAGCCCGCCGAGCCGGCTCCGGTGACGATGAAGTCGAAAGTCTCTGCCGCGCCTGTCACGCTCTACCCCTGATTTTCTGTGATCCGCCGTTGCCGGGGCACGATAGCCAAAGCCCGCCCGCTCGGGAAGATAGCCTGCCGAATTGGAATTCGGCTTTCGACCGAGGCCGTGGAAAAACGTGTGAGCGGAGGCGGCCGAGGCGCTGTGTTTCGAAGGCGTGGGGGCCGAGACGCTGGGCGACAGACGGGCGCGTGCGGCTTGATCGCGGGCAATCAGGTTCTGATCGCCGCCATCAGCGGTCCCACCCCGAAGATCGCGATCATTCGCTTGAGGTTGTAGGCCAGGACGAGGAGGCTCATCTCGGTTCGCACCTTGTCGAGGGTCCGGGTCAGGAAGTGGGTGGCGCCCATCCACGCTTTGAGGGTCCCGAACGGGTGTTCGACGGTCTGTCGTCGCACGCCCATGGCGTCAGGCATCCGGTCGAGCCGATCCTGCATGGCGTCAAGGACGCCTTCGTGTTTCCAGCGCTTGACCCGCTTCACTTTCTCCGCGGTGCACCGCGGTTTGAGAGGACAGGTGAAGCAAGCGGTCAGATGACGGTATTGATCGATGTCGCCCGAGCGGTCGGATCGGACCCGCCCCCTGGTCAGGTGCTGGCCGGCCGGGCAGATGTAGTGATCCTTCTCGGCGTCGTAGATGAAGTCCTGCCCGGTGAATAGGCCGCGCTTGGTGTTGCCAGAGGTCAGGGTCTTGGGCACGATCGGCGCGACGCCCGTGTCTTCGCACGAGAGGACCTGGTCGCCGTTGAAGTAGCCGCGGTCGGCCAGGGCGGTGACCTGCTCGCAGCCCGTGGCCTGCTGCGCCTTCAGCGCCATGGGCGCAAGCTGGTGGCGGTCGTACCCCTGATTGATCACCTCGTGGGCCACGATCAGATGGTGCTCGGCGTCGACGGCGATCTGCACATTGTAGCCGACGGTGGCGGTGCCTTTGCCGCTGGTCGCCATCGAACGGGCGTCGGGATCGGTCAGCGAGACCTGCTGGTCGGGTGCGTCCTGAACGGTCTGCTCCATCACCTTCAGGGCCTGCATCTGCCGGCGCAGGCCGGCAATCTTCTCCTTCAGCCGGCCCGACTTGGCCTCGGCGACATCGCCCTCCTCGCGGTCGGCTCGGTCCAGCGCCCTCAGGTAACGCGCGATACTGGCCTCGACCTGCTCCATCCGCCCGGTGACCTTGGCCACCGTGTAGTTCTTGTCGCGATTGTTCACCGCTTTGAACTTGCTGCCGTCGATCGCAACAATGGCATGAGTGAAGAGTTTGAGCCGACGGCACAGCCCGACGAACTGGACGCACACCGCCCGGATCGCCGCGCCGTTGTCCTTGCGGAAGTCCGCTATCGTCTTGAAGTCAGGCGCCAGCCGCCCGGTCAGCCACATCAACTCGATATTGCGCTGCGCTTCGCGTTCCAGTCGCCGGCTCGACTGAATGCGGTTGAGGTAGCCGTAGAGGTAGATCTTCAGCAGCGTCGAGGGATGGTAGGCTGGCCGGCCTGTCGTCGCCGGCGTCATCCCTGAAAAACCCAAGCTGGCCAGGTCCAGTTCGTCGATGAACACCTCGATTACCCGAACCGGGTTCTCCTCGCCGACGTAATCCTCAAGGCAATGCGGCAGCAGCGCCTGTTGCATCCGATCTTCGCCATCGATGAACCGACGCATCGCCAACCCCGCAAAGCCCCAGGCCTCAGCATTCTAGGGTAGCTTCGACCCAGGCGGAATCCGCCAGGACCACAAATCTCGCTTTGTTTCCACACAGGCTGGACCCAAAGCGGACCTACGCGACCGCCGGATCGGACCAAATGCTTGCAGTGTCAGCGGGAGTCGTGGGATCGCTTAGGTCCGTCATGCTGGGTAGCAGCAAGAGCAGTTTAGTAAGTTTTTCACAGAATCCTGCGACGGTTGCGCCGTCCCCTGTCGTCGCGAGTCTTACATGACGTACCTCGATTGGCGATTTTTTCCGGTCCACGACCTCATCGATCCGGCGACGGCCTATCCCGGCGCTTACAATGCCGGGTTGGTTGCACTCTCCGTCATCGTCGCCACGCTCGCGGCGTTCGTTGCCTTGTCGATCTCCGGGCGCATCGTCGCCGCCAATACGCGCGGCGCGAGATGGGCTTGGGCCGGGGCCGGCGCTATCTCGATGGGCGGCGGTATCTGGAGCATGCATTTCATCGGCATGTTGGCGTTCTCCTTGCCTTGCGGCGTTACTTACGCGCCGATCGGCACCGTGCTGTCGATGATCCCCGGTATTTTGGCGAGCGGGGTCGCGTTGCATGTGATCAGCCAGCGCACCGACCCCGGTTTCAAGCGATTGGCCGTCGGCGCAGTGCTGATGGGCGCCGGCATCGGCCTGATGCATTACTCGGGCATGGCGGCGATGGAGCCTCAGGCATTGCTGCGCTACAACGTGGGGCTTGTCGGCTTGTCGATCGTGGTTGCGGTGGGGCTGGCCTTTGTGTCGTTGGGCATCCGGTTCCGCTTCCGCGCCTCGGCCCTTTCGCGCACGGGAGCGACGGCGCTGGCCGCGCCGATCATGGGATTTGCCGTCGCCGGCATGCATTACACGGCGATGGAAGCCGTGATCTTTTTTCCTCTTGCCGATGCGCCGCTGGCGAATATGCCTGCCTCGCCGATGTTTCTGGCGGCGCTGGTCACGGTTTTCGTCGTGCTGATCATGTCGATCGCCCTGATCGCGACCTTCGCCGGGCGCCAGGTCGAGTTGGCGCAGAGCCTTGCGGCGGAAATCGCGGAGCGCAAGCGCACCGAAGAGGAGCTGATCAAGGCCCGCCAGCAGGTCGAGGCCGCCAACCGCGCCAAATCGCAATTCCTCGCGACGATGAGCCATGAGATCCGCACGCCAATGAACGGCGTCGTCGGGACCGCTAGCCTCTTGGCAGCAACGCCGCTCAACGACCGACAGACACAGCTCGTACATAACCTCGTGAGGTCAGGTCAGGCGTTGATCGGCATCATCAACGACATCCTCGACCTGTCGAAAATCGAGGCCGGGCGCTTTGAATTGGCTAAGGTTGATTTCGATCCGCGGGAGCTGATCGCCGAGGTAACCGACCTGTTCTCCGAGAGTTGCACCAGGAAGGGGATCGAATTCGTCTATTTCGTCGCCGACGGAGTGCCGCGCCATCTGATCGGCGATCCGTCGCGGTTGCGGCAGGTGTTGGTCAATCTCGTCGGTAATGCCCTGAAGTTCACCGAACATGGCGAGATCCTGATCGAGATGTCGCTCGCCGACAGCACTGACGACCGCGCAACGCTCCATTGTTCGGTCACCGACACCGGCATCGGTATCGACCGCGAACAGCAGGCTCGGATTTTTGACTCCTTCCACCAGGTTGATACCTCGATGACGCGTTCGCGCGGCGGCACCGGTCTCGGTCTGTCGATCGTGAAGGAACTCGTCACGGTTATGGATGGGGAAACCGGCGTCGAGAGCGAGATCGGACGGGGATCACGGTTCTGGTTCACGGCGCGGCTCGCCCGCTCATCCAACGAGATTGCAGCGACCGCGACACAGCGAATGATCGAGCGGCCGTTGCGCGTGCTGGTCGTCGACTCGAATGCGACGAGCGCCGACGTCATGGCGCGGTATTTCGCGAATTGGCGCATCGACGCGGACATCCACGGAACGGCTGTCAAGGCCGAAGAATCCTGGCAGTTGGCGAAGAGGGCCGAGCGGCCCTTCGATGTCGCCATTATCGACGTCAAGGGGTTGCGCTGCGATGGCATGAAGCTCGCGCGCAAGATCCGTAGCGAGAAGCAAGGAAGGCCGCCCGAGGTGATTTTGCTGATGGGCCTCGACGGCTCGATCGACGACCAGAAGCTGGAGAGTGTTGGTGCGTTCGCGCTCCTGGCAAAGCCACCGCGCCCCTCTGTGCTATTCGATTGCCTCGCCTCGATCGCATCCGGGTCGCGTGATAACGGGATTGCGTCCTTTTATGTCCGCAAGAGCGGCGCCGGCTCGAAGATCGCTTTCGACGCCGATGTCCTCGTGGTCGAGGACAATGCAGTCAACCAGGATGTCGCGACCGGCATCCTGAAGAACATGGGCTGCTCCGTCGTGACGGCATCAAACGGACAGCGTGCCATAGAGCTATTCGCGCAGAAAAAGTTCGACGTGATTCTGATGGACTGCGAGATGCCGGTCATGGATGGCTTCGATGCGACGAACCGCATCCGTGAACTTGAAAATGCTGTCAACGAAGTGCGTGGCGACGGGAGCCGCACACCGATCGTCGCTCTTACCGCGCATGCGTTGGCGGAGGTGCGCGAGCGCTGTCTCGAAGTCGGGATGGACGACTTTCTGGTCAAGCCCTACGACGACGTCCAGATCGCCGACATGCTGGGCCGCTGGTTGACCCCGCGCGCTGCCGGAGTTACCCCCGAGGCTGCAGGCGCAAGCGCTGGAGGGGAAAGCTCTGCGTCGGCGGGGATCCTCGATCTCGCTACGATCGGCAAGATCCGCCGCATCCCGGCCGACGACGGCTCCTCGTTGCTTCGCCACGTCGTGTCGCGGTTTGTGACCAATTCCGGCCCCTTGATGGCCGACATTCGCGCGAAGGCTCGTAGCGGCGATCCGGAGGCGCTATGGCGTGCCGCACATAGCCTGAAATCGAGCGCCGCCGCAATCGGAGCCTGTCGGGTGTCACAATCCTGCGCGAAAATGGAAGGGTTGGCCCGCAACAGCGGTATTCTCCCGGCGGAGGCTGTTCTCGCGGCATTGGAGCGCGAGTTGGGCGAGGCGAACCTGAGCCTGAGCGCTCTTGTGGAAGCCGATCCGCAAGTCGCTGCCGGCGCGGCTGGCGTTTAGCGCAAAATTTACTGACGCACGCGCAGGATTGCGGAATGAATGAGAGCGATCCGACTGCGCTGGGCTCGATTCTCGTCGTTGACGATGATCCAGTCGTCTGCTCGCTGATGCGCGCGACGTTAGAGCGCGACGGGTTTACAGTGATCGAGGCCAATGACGGCGTTGAGGGTTGTCGCGCCTATGACCAGCATCGGCCCGACCTGCTGCTCGTCGACGTCATCATGCCGCGCATGGATGGCTACGAGTTGTGCCGCGAATTGCGCAGCCGTTCCGAATCGGCATACGTCCCGATCGTGGTGTCAACGAGTCTCGACGATCTACCGTCAATCGTTCGCGCCTACGATGCCGGCGCGACGGATTTCATCCCGAAGCCGCTAAACTGGCTCGTCTTGAACCATCGCGTCCGCTACATCCTGCGGGCCAGCCGCGCCTTCGAGGAATTGCGCCGAAACCAAGAGCGGCTGATCGCGGCGAAGGAGGCGGCGGAAGCCGCCAGCCGCGCCAAATCCGAGTTTCTGGCGAATATGAGCCACGAACTGCGAACGCCGCTCAACGCGATTATTGGTTTCTCCGGTATGATGAGCGATCGCCTGTTCGGGCCGTTAAACGAGAAATACCTGGAATACGCTAACCTCATTGGCACCAGCGGCAGCCATCTTCTCGCGATCATCGCCGACATTCTCGATCTGGCGAGAGCCGATGCGAATAGACTGTCGCTGGCCGAGGAAGAAGTCGAAATCGGCGATGTCGTGACCCTTGCCTCGCAGATCATTGAGGATATGTCGAAGCGGGCACAGATCGATTTCGCAACGGAGCGCGCCAACCCCCTGCCACGCATTGTCGGGGATTCAGCCAAGCTGACGCAGATTCTGGTCAATCTGCTGTCGAACGCGATCAAATTCACCGCGCCGGGCGGCAAGGTGCGGCTAAAGGTCGAGTTTCACGCGAGGCAGGGTGTGGTGTTCCGCGTCGAGGACACTGGCATCGGCATGTCGCCGGATCAGATCCCGATCGCACTGGAGCCGTTCGGGCAAATCGGCAACAGCCTGACGCGCAAGCACGACGGCGTGGGCCTCGGCTTGCCGCTGACCAAGCGGTTGGTCGAACTGCATGGTGGCACTATCGAGATCGACAGCGAGCTGGGCAAGGGCACCATCGCAAGCATTTATCTTCCCGAGGAGCGAGTCCTGCCGAACAAGTTCGCGCTGGTGATCTGATACCAGGGCCAACCGAAAAGCCGCTCCTTCAGCAGGCGGTGCCAACCGAACGCTAATATAAGTGCGCTATTCGTATTGATCTCGGCTGGGCCCAAATGCCCGCTCGCCACCCAACTGAGCGGTTTGGGCCTGCTACCGCGAAGATCGGGTTCAGGGGCAGAACCGGTCGACAGTCGCGCTGAGCGCTGATGACCCCTCAGTCGCTGTCGCCTGGCGGGCCGCCGCCGAGGCTGCGTCCGATGACCGCGTAGAGCGGCTGGCCGCCGCCCGGCGGGGTGCGGTCGAGGCAGCGGATATCGGCCCAATTGCCGGCCTGCGGCGAAATGTTGCGCGATCAGGCAGAGGTGGCCGGCCTCGTCCAAGAGGCACCAGCAGGCGATCGGCTTGGTCGCGACGCAACGGTTCGAGAAGGTGACGATCAGCGGCGCCCCGGGCCGCAGGACGCGGGCGATCTCGCGGATCACCTCGCCCGGGCGCGCCAGATGCTGGATCGCGGCGCAGATCGTCGCGCCGTCGAACTCGCCGGAGGCAAAGGGCAGGATCGGGTTGCTGTTGAGGTTCTGCACCCGCCACTCGTCGAGAAACGGGTTTTCCACGAGCGCCCGTCGCTCGATGCCGATCCCGACGACGCGGCGATAGGGCGCCTCGGGCGGCAGGTGCGAGACCCAGCCCGACATCACATCGAGGATCGCGCCGCCGGGCGGCAACATTTCGCGATAGAGGTTGGTGACGGCGGCGATTGCCGCGCTGTCGATGCGCGCGAACGGCGCTTCCTGCCGGAATGCCGGATCGGACACGGCATCCGCCGCCGCATCAGCGGCCGTCTGGAACGGTGCGATGATCTCGCCGCGAGCCATGTGCGGTCAAATAGGGGCCGGCTCGGGACGCCTCAAGCCCGCCGCCGCCCAAGATTTACCTACAATTGTAACTTACGCCCGCGCGGCGTGATCAATCTGCCACCTCAATCGGCCGCCTTAGTCCGTCAGGGCGCGCTCGGCCGCGGTCAGCGGCAGCCCGAGATCATGCGCGACCGCCGGATGCGTCAAGAGGCCCCGTGCGGCGTTGAGCCCGTTGCGCAGATGCGGATCGTCGGACAATGCCCGCCGCCAGCCGCGATCGGCGATCGCCAGGACAAACGGCAAGGTCGCATTGTTGAGGGCCACCGCAGAGGTGCGGGCGACCGCGCCCGGCATGTTGGTCACGCAGTAATGGACGACCCCCTCGTCGATAAAGGTCGGCGCGGCAAGTGTGGTCGGAACGCTCGTTTCGATGCAGCCGCCCTGATCGATCGAGATATCGACGATGACCGAGCCGGGCTTCATCGCGCGCACCATCTCGCGGCTCACCAGCTTCGGCGCCGCCGCGCCCGGCACCAAGCACCGCGCCGATCAGGAGATCGGCGGCGACCACCTCGCGCTCGATTGTCTCGACCGTCGAGAACAGCGTATGCAGCTGCGACCCGAACTGCATGTCGAGCTGGTAAAGGCGCGGCAGCGAGCGGTCGATGACCGTGACATACGCCTCCATCCCCATCGCCACGCGCGCCGCGTTGGTGCCGGAAACCCCGCCGCCGAGGATCACCACCTTGGCCGCCGGGACGCCGGGCACGCCACCCAGGAGGATGCCCATGCCGCCCTGTTCCTTTTCCAGGCAATGGGCGCCGACCTGCACCGACATCCGCCCCGCCACCTCGCTCATCGGCGCCAAGAGCGGCAGCCCGCCCGTTCTTATCGGTGACGGTCTCATAGGCGATCGCGACCGCGCCCGAGCGCAGCAGTGCCTCGGCGAGCGTTCGGTCGGCCGCCAGATGGAGATAGGTGAACAGGATCTGGTCTTCGCGCAGCGCGCGGATTTCCTCGGGCTGCGGTTCCTTGACCTTGACGATCAGCTCGGCCGCGGCGAAGACATCCGCCGCGCGCGTCAGGATCTCGGCGCCGGCGTTCTCATAGGCCGGATCGCCAAAGCCGATGCCGCCGCCTGCCCCGCTTTCGACGACGACCTTGTGACCGTGATGGACCAGTTCGCGCACGCTCCCGGGAACCAGACCGACGCGGTATTCGTGGGTCTTCACCTCTTTCGGAACGCCGATCAGCATCGCCGCAACCCTCAACCCGGCCGCTCGGCGCACCGCTCGCCGAATGGAACCGTGGCGGCGATGATAGCGCCGGTCGGCCCGGTCGGCACCCCTTAGCCGCAGGTGCGCGGTCGCACCTGCGGCACCCGCCGGCGCACGCGGCATGATGTCGCAGAAATCGCACGTTCAGGGCGCGGCGGCAAACTCGCTGGCGACGACCTCGCGCAGCAGGTCGCGCAGAGCGGCCGCGCGCTCGGGGCCGTAGACGGCGTCAAAGCGCGTTTGCGCCACCGCCCAGCGCTCCGCCGCTTGGCGCTGTTTTTCTGCTCCGGCTTCGCTGAGGCGCAGCTCGCGGCGGCGTCGATCCGAGGGCGAGGCGACGATCTCGATCAGTCCGTCGCGCTGCAACGGCAGGATGTTGCGGCCCAGTGTGGTGCGGTCCATCACCAGCGCGGCGGCCAGCGCGTTGATCGTCATCGGTCCGTCGCGCTCGAGGCGGCTCAGGATCGCGAACTGGGTCGCGCGCAAGCCCACCGGGGCGAACAGCTGATCATAGAACTGCGTCACATGGCGGGCCGCCTGGCGGATCGCCAGGCAATTGCAATCCTGAAAGCTGGGGCCTGCGCTGGCGCTCATCGCGGTACTCCGCAAAAGCAGAGAGAGGGCTCTGGACAAAGGCGTATATGCTCTCTTATATGCGAGCATATACGCCTAATTGCCAGCCGTCACTCCGGCCGGAGGATAGCATGCCCCTTGACGCGGCGATCCAGACCCTTCCTGCCGTAGGCTTTGCTCCGGCGGGCCGCCCGCTCGATTTGCGAACGCGGCTCCTGCTCGAAGCGCCGATCGCGCCAACATTGCTTCGCCTCGCCTGGCCCAACATCGTTGTGATGCTGGCGCAGGCCTCCACCGGGCTCATCGAGACCTGGTGGGTGTCGCGCCTCGGGCTCGACTCGCTGGCCGGCATGGCGCTGGTGTTCCCCGGCTTCATGATGATGCAGATGCTGTCGGCCGGCGCGATGGGCGGTGGCATCTCATCGGCCGTCGCGCGGGCGCTCGGCGGCGGCCGGCGCGACGATGCCGACGCGCTGGTGCTGCACGCGATCGTCATCAACCTCTCGATCGGCACCGTGTTTTCGGTCCTGGTGCTCGGCTTCGGACCGTCGTTCTACCGCGCGCTCGGCGGCGAGGGCGCCTCGTTGCATGCCGCGCTCCTCTATTCCAACGTCGTCTTCGCCGGAACCCCGCTGGTGTGGCTGATGAACGCGCTGGCGAGCGTCATCCGCGGCACCGGCAACATGCTCGTGCCGTCGCTGTCGGTATGTGTCGGCGTCGTATTGCTGGTGCCGCTGTCGCCCTGTCTGATCTTTGGGGTCGGGCCGTTTCCCCCACTGGGCCTTGCCGGGGCCGGGATCGCCGTCGTGTCGACCACGGCGCTAGTGACCGTGGTACTGGCCGCTTACATCGCTTCCGGCAGCAGCGTCGTGCGGTTGACCTGGTCGCGGCTGCGCCGCGCATTGTTTGCCGACATCCTGCGGGTCGGCGCAGTCGCCTCGGTGACCACGCTGCAGACAAGTCTGATCGTGGTGATGGCGACGGCGCTGGTCGGCCGCGCCCCAGGGGGCAATGGCGGCGGCGACGCGATTGCCGGCTATGGCACCGGGGTTCGCCTCGAATTTTTGCTGGTGCCGCTGGTCTTCGGTCTTGGCGCGCCGCTGGTGGCGCTGGTCGGCACCAATATCGGCGCCGGCCAGCGCGCTCGCGCGCTGCGCGTCGCGCTGATCGGCGGCGGAACCGCGTTCGCGCTGGCCGAGGCGATCGGCGTTGCGGCAGCGCTGTGGCCGACCGCGTGGCTTGGCCTGTTCAGCGGCGATCCGGGGGTGCTGGCGACCGGCGCCGAGTACCTGCGCATCGTCGGGCCTACCTACGGCTTTTTCGGGCTGGGCCTGGCGCTTTATTTCGCCTCGCAAGGCGCCGGCCGGCTGCTCTGGCCGCTCTTCGCCGGGCTGGTGCGGCTTCTGATCGCGGTCGGCGGCGGCTGGCTCGGGTTGCGGCTGACCGGATCGCTCGGCGCGGTCTTTGTCCCGCTGGCGCTCGGCCTCGTCTCCTACGGGACCATTCTCTTGGGCGCAGTCTGGTTGGGCGCGTGGTTCACGCGAACAAGGGCCATTTATATTAGCCGGACAGCTCGGCGGCGCGGCGCAGCACGATGCGGGCGTCGCCGACCCGGCGGGTGACGCCGATCGCGTCGAGATACTCCAGGACCTCGATCGTCAGGTTGCGGCCGATGCCGGAGCGGTCCTTGAACAGGGACGCGGTGAAGCATTGCTCGGGCGAGTCCTCGGCGAGCGCGGCGGCGAGATCGGCGAGGCGCGCGATCGTCTCGGGCAGGAAGAACCGGTTGGCGGCAACCGGCGCGACCCGGCCAAAGCGCTCGACGCGCTTCAAAAACCGGGCGAGCGACTCCGGCTCGAGCCCGAGCGCGGCGGCCAACTCGCGCACCCGCGGCGGGCGCAACTCGGCGGCGGCGAGCAGCGGCCGCACCCGCTCCCACAACCGCTCGTCCTCCCGCGTGAGCCGAGGCTCGTGCCCGGGCAGCCGCAGCACCGCGCCGTCGCGCACCACCCGCCCGGCTGCGATCAACTCGGCGAGCGCAGCATCGAGCGCGGCCTCGGGCGCCGCGCCGCGCAGCCGCGCGAACAAGGCGCCGCGCGCCGGTCCCAGCGCCTCGGGCTGGGCGCTGTGCCACTCCGCCAAAGCCGCCGCGATGCTGTCGCCGAGATGCGCCAGATGGGCCGGGCTGAGCGCGATCGCGCCGGCGCCGGCGCCGACCCGGCGAAACCCGCCGGCCTCGACGAGGGCCTCGACCTCTTCCTGCGGCAGGTTGCGCGCCAGCGCGAACGGCGCCAGCGCGACGATCCCCGCCGCCTCGAGCAGCCGCTCCAGCGCGTCGCCGGCATCGGGTTCGGCGAGCGCGGCGAGCGCGGCGAGCCGTTCCGGGCGCGAGCGGCCGCGCCGCGGCGGTCCCGGGTCGAGCACCCGGCCGCCGGCCAGGGTGTGGCGCGCCATGTGATCGCGGATGATCACCCGGTCGCCCCACAGCGCGCCGATCGGACGATCGAAATCGACCTGCACGAAGCCCGCATCGCCCGGCGCGATGGCGCGGGCGCCGAGCACCGCGAGCCGGCCGACCAAATCCTCGGTGCCGAGATGGAAATGCACCGGCAACCCGTCGCGCAGCGGCGCCGGCGCCGCGCGCGACACGGTGATGGCGAGATCGAGGCGGCTGACCGGCTTGTGCAGCGCCGGGTCGATGACCCAGTCGCCGCGGCCGGGCTCGGCGCCTTCGGGGATGCTGCCGGCCAGGTTCAAGGCAACGCGTTCGCCGGCCCGGGCCTGCTCGACCGGCGCGGTTATGGGCGTGGATCCCGCGCACCCGCAGCTCGACGCCGCGCGGGCTGAGGCATCAGCCGGTCGCCGATCGCAACTTCGCCGGAGGCTGCGGTGCCGGTCACCACCAGCCCGATGCCGGGCAGCGAGAAGGCGCGGTCGATCGCCAGCCGGAACCGGCCCGATACCGGCCGCGCGGCGCGCGCCGCCGTCGGCGGCGCTGGCGCTCTCGCGCAGATGCTCGGCGAGCGCCGGGATGCCCTCGCCGGTGAGGCTCGAAACCGGTAGATCGGGCTGTCGGCATACCCGGCCTCGGCCAAGCAGCGTGGCGATCTCGGCTTCGACCGCGGCGCGGCGCTCGGCCGGCACCCGGTCGATCTTGGTCACGACCGCGGTCACCTCGGCGATCCCGATCAGTTCGATGATGTCGAGATGTTCGAGGGTCTGCGGGCGCGGCCCGTCATCGGCGGCGACGATCAGCAGAACGCGATCGATCGACAGCACCCCGGCCAGCATGTTCGGCAGAAACCGCTCATGCCCCGGGACATCGACAAAGCCGAGCTCGGTGCCGTCCGGCAGCGTCGTGTAGGCAAAGCCGAGATCGATCGTCAGCCCGCGCCGCTTTTCCTCCGGCAGGCGGTCGGCGTCGACCCCGGTCAGGGCGCGCACCAGCGCGGTCTTGCCGTGGTCGATATGGCCGGCGGTCGCCAGGATCATGAAACTAGGCGGTTGTCCGCTAGGGTTGAACCCGTATCTATCCCCTTGGCCGGGCTTGAACCGGCCATCCACCTCTTCGCGCCGACAAAGACGTGGACCCGCGGGTCAAGCCCGCGGGAGGGGTAAAGGGTCAGCGCTTCAGTTTACCCTCTGCGGCGAATTTGAGTGCGGCTCTGATGTCGTCGGCGGTCAATTGCGGCCACGCGTCGATGATCTGACGGGGTGTATCCCCATCGGCAATGCTGCCGACTATCAAGCTGACCGGGACGCGCCTGCCTTTGATACACGGCTCGCCGTGATGAATAGCCGAGTCGATAATGACTATGCCGCGCCAATTCATCGCAAGGTTTCTCAGACCGGGGTAAACATCGGCACCGGCGGGCCGCCGTCGGTTGGCTTGAAGACGAGGCGGACGGCCTGGCCGATCTTGATGCCGTCGAGGTCGCAATCGACGATGTTGGTCATCATCGTCGGGCCCTCGGCGAGCGTCACATAGGCGATCGCGTAGGGGATCGGCGCGCGGCGCATCACGCTGTAGGTATAGATCGTGCCCCTTTCCCGAGGCCTCGGCCCATTCGGTCTTGTCGCTGAAGCAGAACGGGCAATGGCTGCGCGGGTAGAAATGCGGCTCGCCGCAGGCGGTGCACTTCTTGTAGAGCAGCTTGCCCTCGGCCGCGGCATCCCAGAAAGGCTGGGTTTCGAGGTTGACCGCCGGCGCGGCGATCTTGCGGTCCTGTGCGGTTGGCCATCGCCCTCACTCCCTTGCCATGATCACGGTCGCGGCGGCATGGCGGGTCCCCAATGACCCGCCGGTGCCGTGCGCCAGCGCGATGTCGCAATTCTTGACCTGCACCTTGGGGTGCGCCTCGCCGCGCAGCTGGCGCACCGCTTCCGAGCACCTTGGTGAGCCCGCCGCGGTTCGACGGGTGGTTGTTGCACAGGCCCCCGCCATCGGTGTTGAACGGCAGTTTGCCGACCCCCGAAATCAGATTGCCGTCGCTGACAAAGCGGCCGCCCTGGCCCTTTTCGCAGAAGCCGAGATCCTCGAGCTGCATCACGACCGTGATCGTGAAGCTGTCGTAGATCGAGGCGTATTTGATGTCGGCCGGCTTGACCCCGGCCTCGGCGAAGGCGAGCGGCCCCGACCACACCGCGCCCGAATAGGTCAGATCGACCTTGCCGCCCATCTGGTGCTTCGGCGCCTCGCCGGCGCCGATCACCTTGACGAGCGGCCGCTTCAGGCTTTTCGCGATCTCCGGCTTGGCGAGGATGATCGCGCCGCCGCCGTCGCTGATGACGCAGCAATCCAGGCGGTGCAGCGGGTCGGCGATCATCGGCGAATTGACCACGTCCTCGACGGTGACGACGTCCTTCAGCATCGCATGCGGGTTGTACTGGGCGTGGTGCGAGGCGGCGACCTTGACCCAGGCGAGCTGCTCGCTGGTGGTGCCGTATTGGTGCATGTGGCGCATCGCCGCCATCGCATACATGTTGGCGGTGGCCGGCGCGTAGGGCGTCTCGAACCCGCTCTCCGGCATCGGCACCGAGGGCGCGCGCGGCTGGGTCCCGGTCGCCATGCCTTCGGCGCGCGGCCTTCCCGCGAGCGTGATCAGCGCGATCGAGCATTTGCCGAGCGCGATCGCCTCGGCGGCATGGCCGACCTGCAGGATATAGGACGAGCCGCCGACATCGGTCGAGTCGATGTGCCGGGTCTTCAGTCCGAGGTAATCGGCCGCCGATATCTGGCCGAAACCCGGCGTGTCGCCGGCGGCGCAGAAATAGCCGTCGATGTCGTTCTTGGTGAGCCCGGCATCGGCGAGCGCCCCCGCCGCGACCTCGGCGTGCAGCATCATCACCGTCTTGTCGGTCGCCAGCCGCGTCGGATGCTCGTAGATCCCGACGATATAGGCCTTGTCCTTGATGCTCATCGCGCGCCGATCCTCCGGGCTGCAGCTGATCTGACGAAGAGCGGATGGGATACCGTTCGCCCGTTTCGGTCAATCCCGGATTGCGCTGGCCACCTCGGCGATTTCGCGGGCATTGTAGCCAGACTCGGCGATGGTCGCTGCGATGCCATTCACGCGACCCGGAGGTTACATAGAAGACTGTCAAAGCGTATCTTTAACGCGAAATTAAACTGTTGCCTGACCGGAGAGGAGCTATGCTCGAAATCGTCGCGATCGCCGATCCGAAAAGTAACGTGAAGGACGCTCTGGTTATCTTCGAAAGTCATTTTTTTACTATGGCATTACCTCTGAATGCTGGCATTCGTAGCACAATTTCGATTCCCACTCCACCCGGAGCGGTGGGTGTAGATTTTCTGCTCGGTGTTATTTCTCGGGAACGTCGAGCCACCGTGCTGGCGGACGGGATATGGCGATCGAGCCAGATCCTTCTGTTCGGCATTAATCCTCAGCAATTCATTGGTATAATTCAGGACTCGATTGTTAGCCCACGACCATTGGGGGTCGGACCCACGTGTCAATTGCGCTGCCACGCCGGAGATACGCCTGTAGCCGGACCCGGGTGCCTTCCGTGTAATGAGGACGGATTGATCCTTCAGGTATGCTGCTGATGGAGACACTTCATGGACACCGTAGTTAACGTTTTTATCTACGATAGAAATGAGGACCCTCTGCCGGGTGCTGAGGTCAAATTCAAGTTCAAATTCAAAGGTCGGATAAGAGAGTATGGGCCAGTGACAAGCGTGGGCCTTCAAAACAAGCCAGTCGTACTCCAGTTAAAAAATGAAATAGACGAGCCATTTGTTGACGTATTTGTAGGATACGATAAACAGCCGCCACAAGAAAGACGCATTGATACCAGGACGACGAGGGATGTGCCTTTTAGCTTCAACGTAGGTGCGCTGGCCGAACAGAAGCCCCCAGCCGCACAAGTGGAGCAGAAACAAGCGGCGGCACAGCAAGGCACACTCCAGAGCCTGATCTCGCTTCTCGACAAAGCAGTCGCCGCTGTTCCTCGGATCGCCTATGTCTGGGGCGTTGTCGGAATTGGTGCCGCAGCCGCGATTATCAACGCCATACTAGGGCTTGGGAAAGTCGCAGCTGTGTCGATTTTCGGCGTATTCTTTGCGATGTTGCTCGTATACCTGTTCACCAGATTAGAAGATTCCCAAAATGCGATCGTAAAACTCTGCGGATATGCCATGCTTTTGGTGTCGACATTTGCTTTTGCTGCAATCATAGGTACGGGATTGTATATGACTTTTACTTGCAAACCGCAAACTTTTGTTTATTTGCTTGGTTTGCAAGAAGCTTGCAAAGCACCTCCTGCCGCCGACAATAAAGTCGGGGAGCGGTTTATGATAAATAGCGGAGCGACCAGGCCGGACACTATCTCATTGTTAGGGGAGGCGCTTGATCGCAGCAGATCATCGCAGATTTATTTGGTGATCTCGCCGATCTCGGCTGAGGAATAGCCAAGCTCGCCTAGGATAGCCGCGTTGTGCTCGCCAAGGCGCGGCGGCGGCAATCGGATATCCCCGGGCGAACCTGAGAAGCTGACCGGGATCGCCATCGTCACGGTTGGGCCTTCGGACGGGTGATCGAGCGGCTGGAAGAAGCCGGTATCGCGCAGATAGGGGTCGGCGACGAGGCCGGCGAGATCATTGACCCCGCCATTCGGCACGTCGAACGCGTCGAGCCGCGCCCGCCATTCCGCCGTCGTGCGGGTGCGCATTTCGCCGGCGAGCAGCGTGTAAAGCTCGTCGATATTGGCGGTACGCTGCGCGATCGTCGAAAAGCGCGGGTCGTCGGCCAGATCGGGGCAATCGATCGCGGCGAACAGGCTGCGCCATTGCCGGTCGGTCGTCGCCAGGAGGCAGACGTGGCCGTCCCGGGTCGCGTAGGGCCGGCGGTAGGGGGTCAGCATGCGCGGATAGCCGAGCCCCTTTTCCGGCTCGCCGAAGACGCCGTGCCAGAGATGGTCGACAAGGGTGAAGGCGCTCATCGTCTCCATCATCGGGACGTGGACCTCCTGGCCCCTGCCGCTGCGCTCGCGCTGCGAACAGCGCCATCGCGACGGCGCCGGCGAGGACATTCCCGCAAACCTTGTCGCACACGACCATCGGGACATAGCGCGGCTCGCCATCCGCGCCCTTGTTGAGCGCGGCGAGACCGCTTTCGCCCTGGATCACATCGTCAAAGGCGGCGCGGTCGCGCGCGGCACTGTCCGGCCGGTAGCCGCTCGCCCAGGCATAGACGAGGCGCGGGTTGGCCGCGGCGAGCGTCTGGTAGTCGATGCCGAGCCGGGTCGCCGCGCCCGGCCGCAGATTGTGCACGAAGACATCCGCGGTGGCGGCGAGCCGCAGCATCGCCGCCTGCGCCGCCGGCCGCTTCAGATCGAGGACAAGGCTCTTCTTGTTGCGGTTGACGTTGAGAAAATAGGCGGCCATGCCGGGATGGCGGGCGGGGCCGAGGTAGCGGGTCGGGTCGCCCGCCCCTTCCTCGACCTTGATCACCTCGGCGCCCATGTCGCCGAGGATCTGCGTCGCCACCGGCCCCAAGACCGCGATCGTCACATCGATGACGCGGATCCCCGCGAGCGGTCCCGACATTATGATCTCCTTTACGCAACGCGTCCGCTCGGGAGCGCCGTCCTTTCTCTCCGGATCATCACGCCCGCGCAAGCGAGCCGCTTCAGCACTGCGGGGGGCTTGTGCGCTGCTGCTTGAGGCGGGCGCGCTGCGCCTTGTCGGCGAGCCGGCGCTCGCGCGCAGCGGCGCTCGGCCGCGTCGGCCGCCGCGCGGCGCGGCGGGGTCGCGGCGCGGCCGATCAGCGCAACGAGGCGCGAGAGCGCGTCGGCGCGGTTGCGCTCCTGCGAGCGAAAGCGCTGCGCGGTGATGACCAGCACGCCGTCCTGCGAGAGGCGATGGCCGGCGAGCCGTTCCAGCCGCTCGCGCACCGGCTGCGGCAGCGAGCGGGAGTGGCGCACATCGAAGCGCAGCTGCACCGCGCTCGCCACCTTGTTGACATTCTGCCCGCCCGGGCCGGAAGCGCGGATAAAGCTTTCGCTGATTTCAGCCTCGTCGAGGCCGAGCGTGTCGGTGATCGCGATCATGTGCTGCCCACGCGGCGCGGCCCCCCGAGATTAGCACTTCACCTCGGCGGGGCTGGTAGTGTAAGCCAGCATGGTGCAGCGCCCAACGGCCATCCCCCGACGGCCGGGCGCGGCCGATCATTTTCAGGAGCGAACATGCCGAGGGTCAGCTATACGGCGCCGGCGACGGTCGATGAAGCCGTCAAGGCTTTGGCCGGCGCCGCCGGTTTGACGAAGGTCCTGTCCGGCGGGACCGATCTCTTGGTGCAGTTGAAGAGCGGGCGGGTGAAGCCCGACCTGATCGTCGATATGAAGCGCATCCCGGGCCTGATCGGGATCCGCGAGGAGGGCGACGCTCTTCGTGATCGGCGCGGCGACGCCGGGCGTGATGATCAGCGCCAACGAGCAGCTCGAACACGCCTTTCCCGGGCGTCGTCGAGGGGGTCGACCTGATCGGCTCGACGCAGATCCAGGGCCGCGCCTCGATCGCCGGCAATCTGTGCAACGCCTCGCCGGCCGCCGACAGCGTGCCGCCGGTGATCGCGGCGCGCGGCATCGCGGTCGTCGCCGGGCCGGGCGGACGGCGCGAGGTGCCGGTCGAGAAGATCGTCACCGGGCCGGGCCGGACCTCGCTCGCAGAAGGGCGAGTTCGTCGTCGAGTTCCGCCTGCCGAAGCCGAAGCCGCGCCAGGCCGGCGCCTATCTGCGCTTTATCCCGCGCACCGAG
This sequence comes from uncultured Alphaproteobacteria bacterium, assembly GCA_963842175.1. GTDB lineage: Bacteria > Pseudomonadota > Alphaproteobacteria > ATCC43930 > CGMCC-115725 > DATARH01. The sequence goes on along the minus strand of CAWJFM010000023.1, from coordinate 821,643 downwards.
ATGGACATCGCCGTCGTCGGCTGCGCCGTCGATGTGACGCTCGACGCCGGCGGCACCTGCACCGATGCGCGGGTCGTGCTCGGCGCCGTCGCGCCGACCCAGCTCGTCGTCGACGAGGCGGCGCAAGGCCCTCATCGGCCACAAGCTCGACGCCGACGACGCTGGCCAAGCTCGATGCCGCGGCGCAGAAGGCCTGCAAGCCGATCACCGACAAGCGCGGCACGATCGAATACCGCACCAAGATCGCCGGCGTCCTCGCGCGCCGGGCCGCCGCCATCGCCTTCGAACGCGCCGCGGCGCGCGCCTAGAGTTGAGGAGAGCGCATCATGAGCAAGCATCACGTTACGACGGTCATCAACGGCGAGCCGATGGAGTTTCTGTGCGAGGCGCAGCAGACCCTGCTCGACGTGCTGCGCGACGAACTGCGGCCTGACCGGCAGCAAGGAAGGCTGCGGCTCGGGCGATTGCGGCGCCTGCACGCGTCATCCTCGACGGCAAGATGGTGTGCTCGTGCCTGATGCTCGGCGTCGAGGCCGAGGGCCGCAAGATCACCACGGTCGAAGGCGTCGCCGAGGGCGACAAGCTGCACCCGGTGCAGCAGAAATTCCTCGAACACGCCGCGCTGCAATGCGGCTTCTGCACGCCGGGGTTCATCGTCGCGGCGAAGGCGCTGCTCGACGAGAACAAGAACCCGACCGAGGAAGAGACGCGCTATTGGCTGGCCGGCAATCTGTGCCGCTGCACCGGCTACGACAAGATCATCCGCGCGGTGCTCGACGCCGCCGCCGTGATGCGCGGGGAGGCCAGCGCATGAGCTATCTCGACAAGGCGAGCCTCAAGGTCGTCGGCACCCGGCCGATCCGCCCGGACGGCGTCGACAAGGTCACCGGGCGCGCCAATTTCGGCGCCGACATGGTGATGCCCGGCATGCTGTGGGGCAGGATCAAGCGCAGCCCGCACGCCCATGCCCGCATCCTCGTCGATCAATTCCGACAAGGCGCTGGCGCTGCCCGGGGTCAAGGCGGTCATCACCCGCGCCGATTTCCCCGATGTGACGCCCGAGCGCGCCCATATCGGCACCGCCCCGCACAATCTGCGCGACCTGTCGCGCAACTGCATGGCCCGGGGCAAGGTGCTCTACGAGGGCCACGCGGTGGCCGCGGTGGCGGCGACCTCGCCGGCGATCGCCGAAGAGGCGCTCGACCTGATCGAGGTCGAGTACGAAGTGCTGCCGCTATGTGATGGATGTCGAGGCGGCGATGGCCGACGGCGCGCCGCTCCTGCATGACGACATCTTCACCGCCGGGGTCGAGCCGAAGCCGACCAAGCCGTCGAATGTCGCCAAGATGGTCCGCTTCGCCAAAGGCGATGTCGAGGCCGGCTTCAAGGAAGCCGACCTCATCGTCGAGCGGCGCTACACGACACAACCGGTGCACCAGGGCTATATCGAGCCGCATGCGTGCCTGGTTTCGGTCGGCGCCGACGGCCAGACGACGATCTTCAGTTCGAGCCAGGGCCAGTTCATGGTGCGCTCCTATACCGCGCGCATCTGCGGCGCCGAGATCGCCGATATCCGCGCGATCCCGGCCGAGATCGGCGGCGGGTTCGGCGGCAAGACGATCATCTATCTCGAACCGCTCGCCTACATGCTGTCGAAGAAATCGGGCCGGCCGGTCAAGATGGTGATGAGCCGCGAAGAGGTGTTCCGCGCCACCGGGCCCGACCTCCGGCGCCATCGTCGAAGTCAAGATCGGCGCCAAGAAGGACGGCCATATCACCGCCGCGCAGAGCATTCTCAAATACCAGGCCGGCGCGTTTCCGGGGTCGCCGGTCCAGCAGGGCTGCATCTGCGGGATGGCGGTCTACGATTTCCCGAATTCGCTGACCGTCGGCTATGACGTCCTGTGCAACCGGCCCAAGGTTGCCGCCTACCGCGCGCCGGGCGCGCCGATCGGCTCGTTCGGCGTCGAAAGCTGCATCGACGAACTGGCGCACGCGCTCAAGATCGATCCGCTGAAAATGCGCGAGATCAACGGCGCCAAGGATGGCGGGAAGTCGACGCACGGCGTGACCTGGAACAATATCGGCTATCAGAAGACGCTGGAAGCCGCCCGCGCCCATGCAGCATCTGAAGACCAAGCTCGGGCCCAACCAGGGGCGCGGCATCGCTTCGGGCTACTGGCACAACGCCGGCGGCGAATCGAGCGCCTCCTGCCACGTCAACGAGGACGGCACGATCACGGTGACCGAAGGCCATCCCGACATCGGCGGCTCGCGCGCCTCGATGGCGATGATGGTCGCCGAGGTGCTGGGCGTACCGTTCGAGAACGTCCGCCCGGTGGTCGGCGACACGACGGCGATCGGGTTCAGCGCCTCGACCGGCGGCAGCCGCGTCACCTTTGCCGGCGGCATGGCGGTGACGCAGGCCGCGCAGAAGGTCGTCGAGGAGCTGAAAAAGCGCGCCGCGGTGATCTGGGACATCAGCCCCGAGGCGGTCGAGTGGAAGGACGGCAAGGCCCATCCGGCCGGCCCCAACGCCGGCAGCTTCGAGCCGCTCGATCTGCCCGCGATCGCCGCCAAATCGGGGCGCACCGGCGGGCCGATCAGCGCCGAGGTGCAGATCAACGCGCAAGGCCAGGGGCCGGGCTTCACGACCCATATCTGCGATGTCGAGGTCGACCGCGAGACCGGCCACGTCAAGATCCTGCGCTATACCGCGATCCAGGATGTCGGCCGCGCGATCCATCCCTCCTATGTCGAGGGCCAGATGCAGGGCGGCGTCACCCAGGGCATCGGCTGGGCGCTCAGCGAGGAATACATCTACGACAAGGATGGCCGCCTCGAAAACCCCGGCTTCCTCGACTACCGCATCCCGGTCGCCTCCGACATGCCGATGATCGACACGGTCATGGTCGAGGTGCCGAACCCGCGCCATCCGTTTGGCGCGCGCGGGGTCGGCGAAGTGCCGCTCGTGCCGCCGATGGCGGCGGTCGCCAACGCGATCTTCGATGCGACCGGGATTCGCCTGCGCGATCTGCCGATGTCGCCGCCGAAGCTGCGCGCCGCGCTTCGACGCCGCGGAGCCGCCGCGCCTGGCGGCGGAGTAACCGTTGTCCGTCATTGCGAGGAGCAAAGCGACGAAGCAATCCCCATCTGATTAGCCAAATGCGGCGGGAGATTGCTTCGCTGCGCTCGCAATGACAGCCAACTTACGTATTCAGGTCATGGAGTAGCTCATGACGTATCTCGACAAGGCCTCTCTCAAGGTCGTCGGCACCCGGCCGATCCGCCCCGACGGGGTCGACAAGGTGATCGGCCGCGCCACTTTCGGCGCCGACATGACGATGCCCGGCATGCTGTGGGGCAGGATCAAGCGCAGCCCGCACGCGCACGCCCGCATCGTCTCGATCAAGACCGACAAGGCCGCGGCCTTGCCCGGGGTCAAGGCGGTCGTGACCGCGGCCGATTTCCCGGCGATCCCGTCGGAAGAGGCCTTTGTCGGCGAAGGGCCGATGAACTTCCGCGACCTCTCCTCCAACTGCATGGCGCGCGGCAAGGTGCTCTATGACGGCCACGCCGTCGCCGCGGTCGCCGCGACCTCGCCGGCGATCGCCGAGGAAGCGCTCGACCTGATCGAGGTCCAATACGAGGTCCTGCCCTACGTCATCGACGTCGAAGACGCGATGAAGCCGGGCGCGCCGGTGCTGCACGACGATCTGTTCACCCAGGGCGTCGATCCGAAGCCGGCCAAGCCCTCGAACATCGCCAAGCGGATCACCTTCGCCAAGGGCGACATCGCGACCGGCTGGAAGGAGGCCGAGGTCACGATCGAGCGCCGCTACACCTCGCAGCCGGTGCACCAGGCCTATATCGAGCCGCATGCCTGCCTCGTGTCGATCGGCGCTGACAACCAGTGCACGATCTTCTCGTCGAGCCAGGGCCAGTTCATGGTGCGCGCCTATTGCGCCAAGCTGCTCGGCATCGACATCGCCAATATCCGCGCGATCCCGGCCGAGATCGGCGGCGGGTTCGGCGGCAAGACGCTCGTCTATCTGGAGCCGGTCGCGCTGGCGCTGTCGAAGAAATGCGGCCGCCCGGTCAAGATCGTGATGAGCCGCGAGGAGGTGTTCCGCGGCACCGGCCCGGCGGCGGGCGGCGTCTATGAAGTCAAGCTCGGCGCCAAGAAGGACGGGCGGATCGTCGCGGCCGAACTCTTGGTCAAGCTCCAGGCCGGCGCCTTCCCCGGCTCGCCGGTCGGGCCGGCCTGCATGTGCGGCTTTGCGATGTACGACATCCCGCATGTCTCGATCGTCGGCTACGACGTCGTCTCGAACCGGCCGAAGGTCGCGGCCTACCGCGCGCCGGGCGCGCCGAACTCGACCTTTGGCGTCGAGAGCTGCATGGACGAACTGGCCCGCGAATTGAAGATCGAGCCGATGAAGCTGCGCGAGATGAACGCCGCCAAGGACGGCACCAAGGCGGCGCACGGACCGACCTGGGCCAATATCGGCTATCAGCAGACGCTCGACGGCGGCGCGCGCCAGCGGCCACCTCGAAATCCCGCTCGGGCCGAACCAGGGCCGCGGCATCGCCTCGCGGCTTCTGGTTCAACATCGGCGGCGAGTCGGCGGCGGCGGTGCACATCAACGAGGACGGCACCGCCAGCGTCGTCGAGGGCAACCCCGATATCGGCGGCTCACGCGCCTCGATGGCGATGATGGCGGCCGAGGTGCTCGGCCTGCCCTACGAGCAGGTCCGCCCGATCGTCGGCGACACCAGCCAGGCGGGCTACTGCTTCCTGACCGGCGGCAGCCGCGTCACCTTCGCCACCGGCATGGCGGTGACCCAGGCGGCCGAGAAGGTCGTCGTCGAATTGAAGAAACGCGCCGCGATGATCTGGGACATCAGCCCCGAGGCGGTCGAGTGGAAGGACGGCAAGGCCTATCCGGCCGGCCCCAACGCCGGCAGCTTCGAGCCGCTGTCGATCCCCGAGATCGCGCTCAAGGCCGGGCGCACCGGCGGGCCGATCGCGGCCGAGGTGTCGATCAACGCGCAGGGCGCCGGCCCCGGCTTTGCGACGCATATCTGCGATGTCGAGGTCGACCGCGAAACCGGCCACGTCAAGATCCTGCGCTACACCGCGGTGCAGGATGTCGGCCGCGCGATCCATCCCTCCTATGTCGAGGGCCAGATCCAGGGCGGCGTGACCCAGGGCGTCGGCTGGGCGCTCAACGAGGAATACGTCTACGACAAAGAGGGCCGGCTCGATAACCCCGGCTTCCTCGACTACCGCGTGCCGGTCGCCTCCGACCTGCCGATGATCGACGCGATCATGGTCGAGGTGCCGAACCCGCGCCATCCGTTCGGCGCCAAAGGGGTCGGCGAAGTGCCGATCGTGCCGCCGATGGCGGCGGTCGCCAATGCGGTCGCCGACGCCATCGGCATCCGCATGCGCGATCTGCCGATCTCGCCGCCCAAGCTGCGCGCCGCGCTCGACGAGCACGAGCCGCCGCGCCTCGCGGCGGAGTAGCGGTCGCCGTCGAGGAGCGATGCACTCGCCGCATAGTGACCTCGTCGCCCCCGCGAAAGCGGGGGTCCAGGGCAGCTCGCTCGTCGCTCGCCCCTGGATGCCCGCTTTCGCGGGCATGACGAGAGGGGCGGCTGATGCCGCACGTCGTGATGACCGGCATCGCCGCCCGCCGCTTCACCGGCGGGCAGAGCGAGTTCGATGTCGAGGCCAACACGGTGCGCCGCATGATCGCCGAGCTCGATCGCCGCTTCCCCGGCCTTGGGCACGCAGATCGACGAGAGCATGGCGGTCGCGATCGACGGCACGATCTACCAGGACGCCTACCAGGCCCAGCTCAACCCCGACAGCGAAGTCGTGCTGATCCCGAAGATCGGCGGCGGCTAACGGCAACCGCCGGGGTGACCGCTAGGGATCATCCCGGCAGCGGACCCAAGCTTACCGCAGGTAACAGGCGCCGTAGCGGTACTGGTAGTCTCGCGGGCAGCGCGGGCCGTTATAGCCGTACGGATAGGCTCCGACTACCGCGCCGCGCCCGGCGGCGCCGACGGCGGTGCCGGCAATCGCGCCTGCGGTGCCGATCGCGGTCCCGGCGATCGCTCCTGCCGTGCCGATTGCCGCGCTGACCGGGTCTTGGGCAAACGCGATGCTCGACGAGCTTGCGGCCATGCCGGCGATGATCGCCAGCGTGAAAATTCGGTTCCTCATCAAATCTCTCCGTTTGAACTTGATGGCGACAGTCGGGGGCGAAGGTACCTCGTCGTTAGAAACGCCGGCAAGCGACCTGCGTTCCCGGCGCGACCACGCGACGGTCGCCTCGCCAGCCCAGGCATTCGGCTCTCCGCCGGATCGGGGCTTGCTCCGCGGCGCGGCGCGCCCGAAAATGCCTCCACATCGGCGCGAAAATGACGGCGGCAGGCCGCGGGAGTGGGAGGGATGACCTACGACTACATCATCGTCGGCGGCGGGTCGGCCGGGTCGGTCATGGCGCAACCGGCTGTCGGCGAAAAGCGCGAACCAGGTGCTGCGTGTGCGAGGCCGGGCAGGACACGCCCGACGGCAAGGTGCCGCCCGAGATCCTCGATTCCTATCCCGGCACCGCCTATTTCGACCCGCGCTTCCACTGGCAGGAATTGCGCGTCCACACCGAGATCGTCTCGCACAACCGGCCCGAGGAACGCCCGGCCTTGCGCAAATACGAGCAGGCGCGCGTCTTGGGCGGCGGCTCGTCGATCAACGGCCAGCTCGCCAACCGCGGCGCGCCCTCCGATTACGACGAGTGGGAGGCGCGGGGCGCCCAGGGGTGGAACTGGAACGCCGTCTTCCCCTATTTCAAAAAGGTCGAGCGCGACATGGATTTCGACGGCCCGTGGCACGGCAAGGACGGCCGCATCCCGGTCCGCCGCATCCTCCCCGACATGTGGTGCGGCCACGCCAAGGCGGTCGCCGAAGCGTACAAGGCGGCCGGCTACGACTACATCGAAGACCAGAACGGCGAGTACAAGGACGGCTATTTCCCGATCACGATCTCCAACCTCTACGACCGGCGGGTCTCGGCCGCGATCGGCTATCTCGACAACGGCACGCGCCGCCGCCCGAACCTCAAGATCTCGGCCGAGACCCAGGTTTCCGAGCTGCTGTTCGAGGGCACGCGCTGCGTCGGGGTCAAGGCGATGGTCAAGGGCCGCGAGACCGAGTTCCGGGCGAACGAGGTCATCGTCTCCTCGGGCGCGATCCATTCGCCGGCGCATCTGTTGCGCGCCGGGATCGGCCCGGCCGGGCATCTGCGCGATGTCGGCATCGAGGTGCGCATGAATGTGCCCGGGGTCGGGCAGCGCCTGATGGACCACCCCTCGGTCTCGGTCTCGTCGTTCATGAAGCCCGAGGCGCGCCTCAACGGCCTGACCCGCCGTCACATCCTGCTGGCGCTGCGCTATTCGTCGGGGATCGACGGCGTCGCGCCGGGCGACATGTTTGTCGCCGTCGTCTCGAAATCGGCCTGGCACGCGGTCGGCGAGCAGATCGCCTCGCAGCTGGTCTGCGTCTACAAGACGCTGTCGGAGACCGGGCAGGTCCGCCTCGCGGCGCGCGACTGGCGGGCCGAGCCGATCGTCGAGTTCAACCTGCTCAGCGACCGCCGCGACCTCGAGCGGCTGATGGACGGCTTTCGCCGGCTTGGGCGCGATGCATATGAGCGCGGCGTTGAAGGAGGCGGTCAGCCACCCGTTCCCGGCGAGCTACAGCGACCGGGTGCGCCAGATCGGCGTCGTCAACGACAGGAACCGGCGGCTGACCGCGTTTTTCGCCAAGCTGCTCGACGGCCCGGACTGGCTGCGGCGCTGGCTGATCGACCGCTACATCGTCGAGGGCTTTCGCTTCGACCAGCTGATGACCGATGACGAGGCATTGGAAGCCTTTATCCGCAAGGCCGGGATCGGGGTATGGCACGCCACCTGCACCTGCCGCATGGGCGCCGACGACGACCCGATGGCGGTGACCGACAATCAGGGCCGGGTGCGCGGGGTGTCGGGCCTGCGCGTCGTCGACGCGTCGCTTGTTCCCGTGCGTCCCCTGCGCCAACACCAATTTCCCGACCTTGATGACCGCCGAGAAGATCAGCGACACGATGCTGGCGGCGGCGTAGCCTTCACGGCATCCCGGCGAAGGCCGGGACCCATCGTTGCGCAAGCGAGTTGGTCGCCAGATGGGCTGAATTTGTGCTAACTCAGGCGGGTTGCGGGCTGAAATGGGTCCCGGCCTGCGCTGGAATGGCGTCGTCTTCGGGACGGATGGAAACATGAAATTCGGGATCTTCGACCACCTCGACGACAGCGGTGCGCCGCTCGGCCGGCATTTCGAGGACCGGCTCAAGCTGATCGAGGCCTACGACAAGGCCGGGTTCTACGGCTATCACCTGGCCGAGCACCACAACACGCCGCTTGGGCTACGCGCCGTCGCCCGGCGTCTTCCTGTCGGCCGTCGCGCAGCGCACCCGGCGGCTCAAATTCGGGCCGATGGTCTATCTGTTGCCGCTCTACCACCCGCTGCGCCTGATCGACGAAGTCTGCATGCTCGACCAGATGTCGGGCGGGCGGTTTCTCTATGGCGTCGGGCGCGGCATCTCGCCGATCGAGGTCGGCTTCTACGGCGTCGATTTCGCCACCGGCATGGAGCAGTTCCGCGAGGCCTACGACGTCATCAAGATCGGCCTGACCGAGGACGAATTGACCTATCACGGCAAATTCTACGATTTCGACCATGTGCCGATCGTCATGAAGCCACAGCAAAAGCCGTATCCCCGAACTGTGGTACGGCACCTCGCGGCCCGACAGCATCCCGTGGGCGGCCAAAGAGGGCGCCCATATCGTGACCTTGCGCGACACCGCGGCGGCGCGCGCGATCATCGAGCTCTACAAATCGGAATGGGCAAAGCTCGGCCGCGCCGAAGCCGATCTGCCGCTGATGGGGATCAACCGCCACATCGTCATCGCCGAGACCGAGGCCAAGGCGCGCGACATCGCGCGGCGCGCCTATCCGAGCTGGCGCGCCAACATGGAGCGGCTGTGGGCTCAGCTATAACGTGCCGTTTCCGCTCGGGGCGTCATTGCCCCAGGAATGGGACGCGCTGCAGGACCACGGCCACGCGATCGCCGGCGCGCCCGCACAGGTGAAGGACTACATCGCGGACGCGATCGAGAAATCGAGCGCGACCTATTTCGTCTGCGACTTCGCCTTTGGCCACATGAGCCTCGACGACGCCCGCCGCTCGACCGAATTGTTCGCCGCCGAAATCATGCCGGCTTTCGCGTGAGCTGCGTAGGGTGGGTTAAGCGAAGCGCAACCCACCAAATTTCACAATGAGGCAGTGAGGCAACGAGATTTCAGCGGCTCGGCAATCTCATTGCCTCACCGTCTCATTGTGAATAAATCTCAATGATGGTGGGTTTCGCTCCGCTCTACCCACCCTACGATTTCTGCCGCGCCTCCAACTCATCGAGCATCTGGTGGATGCGCTTCACCGGGGCGTCCTTGTCGTAGAGCGCGTAGAGCGCACCGGCGAGGCGCACCGGATCGCCCGAATAATAGCGCTCGTAGAGCTGCTGGCGCCCGGAGAACGACGACACCGCGGCGTCGAACGCGAGGCGGAACAGTTTGACCCGGGCCCGGCGCGTCGGCGTTGGCGGCCTGCGCGTAGGTCTCGACATCCTCCGCCACCGGGCCCGCTGAGTTCGGCATAGGACGGCACCGCGACAAGCCCGCCGGCGCCCAGCAGCTGGATGATCTCGCAGGCGCGCACGAACATCTTCGGAAACATCATCCGCACCGTCCACAGCGGCATCTCGGCCGGGGTCATCAGCCCGGAGGCCGGGCTCACCGCCGCGTCGGCCTCGCTGGCGCGGATCGCGGCGCGGACGAACTCGGCATGCTGGATCAATTCGGCCAGCATGCCCTGGACATGCAGATGCGCGTCGATATTGGTCGAGCGCGCGATCGCGAAGCCGAGCGCCAGCATGAATTCGGCCTTCGCCAAATTCTTGGTCGCGGTCTGGTGCATGACCTGCGGCATCGCCCCGGTGCGCTGGAATAGGCCGTTGCACATTAGGGGGTCGCGGTGGATGAAAACCCGCTCCCACGGCACCAGCACATCGTCGAAGACGGCGAGCCCGTCGCCCTCGTCGAGCCGCGAGGAGAGCGGGTAGTCCATCATCGAGGCGGAATTCTGGTGCACGACCGACGGCCGGCAGATAAACCGCAGTCCCTTGGTCGCGACCGGGATCGCAAACCCGAAGGCATAGGGTGCGGCCTCGGCGTTGGTGGCGAGAAAGGTCGACGGCATGACCAATATGTCGTCGGCATAGGCGCACAAGGTCGACACCATGCGGGCGCCCTTGACGACGATCCCGGCATCGGTCTCGCGGACGATCTTGGCGGCGAGGTCCTTCTCCTGGCGCTCGACGGGCCGCGAGCGGTCGACCTGCGGGTTGAACAGCGTATGCGTCATGCACAGATCGTGTTCGCGCGCATAGACGTGGTAGGCGCGGATGTTGTCGGCAAAGCGCTGGTCGCCGCGGCCGAATTCCGGCGCGGCGGCGGCGAGGCCGGTCAGCATCACATTGAGGAAATCCGGGCTGCGGCCGAACATGCCGCAGGTCCGATCCATCCAGGTCTTGATCATGCCGCGGCGGCGCACGAGGTCGTCGTCCGAGCGCGGCTCGATAAACGACAGGCCGACCGGCTCTCCGCTCGACGGCGAAGCGAATGTCATCCGATCGATCAGCGCCGGGTCGTGCTGCATGTCGAACAGCTCTGCCAGGCTCCGCGCCGCGCCGGCAAAGCGTCGGTCCTTGGTCACATCCTTGATGCGCTCGCCCTCGATGAAGATCTGCCGGTCGTCATGGAGCCCTCTAAGAAACTCTTTGCCGGTGCGGATGGGCATGGACCCAATATCCCTTAACAGCGTCATGGCCGGACTTGTTCCGTGGGCCTTCAGCCCACGGACTTGATCCGTGGGCATCCACGTCTTTCCGATAAGAAGGATTTCGTGGATGACCAGGTCAAGCCCGGTCATGACGATCTAGCGGCCCCACGGCATTATCGGCACGCTCGAAACCGCGTTCTGCGGCGAGCCGTTGATAATTTTGTCGCTGATCGCGAGGTAGACCAGCGTATTCCGCTTCTTGTCGACGATGCGGTAGACGTGGGTATGCTTGAAAAACACCGAGGTGCGTTCGGAATACACGGCTTCCTGGTCGGGCAGCTTGCCGATGTCGGCCGTGATCGGCCCGATTTGGCGACAGGAGAGCGAAAAGCGCGACGGGTCCTCGGCCAAACCGAGGCTGCCCTTGACGCCGCCGGTGCGCGCCTGGCTGATGTCGCAGGCGACGCCCGGTACCTTGGGGTCGTCGAAGGCGCTGACGCAGACCTTGTCGTTGGCGCCGAGAAAGCGAAACGTGGTGCTGACACAGGCCAGATCGTCCGCCGAGGCCGGCATGGCCGCGCCGACGATCAGCGCGGCAACGAGCACCGTAACTCGAATGACGCTGTGCCGTTCCGCGCGCGGCATCACCCCGCCTTTCGCCGCCGCGGCGAGTGGCGGGCGAGGTAGGGGCGCAGATATTGCCCGGTGTGGCTGGCCTCGACCCGGGCGATCTCCTCGGGGGTGCCGGTCGCGACGATGTGGCCGCCGGCATCGCCGCCCTCGGGGCCGAGATCGATGATCCAGTCGGCGGTCTTGATGACTTCGAGATTGTGCTCGATCACGAGGACCGTGTTGCCGGCCTCGACGAGGGTGTGCAGCACTTCGAGCAGCTTCTTCACATCCTCGAAATGCAGCCCGGTGGTCGGCTCGTCCAAAATATAGAGCGTCCGCCCGGTGGCGCGCCGCGACAGTTCCTTGGCGAGCTTGACGCGCTGCGCCTCGCCGCCCGACAAGGTCGTCGCCGGCTGGCCGACATGGATATAGCCGAGCCCGACCCGCTGCAGCGTCACCAGCTTGTCGCGGATCGCCGGCACGGCGCGGAAGAATTCGGCGCCCTCGTCGACGGTCATGTCGAGGACATCGGCGATCGACTTGCCGCGGAACAAGACCTCCAAGGTCTCGCGGTTGTAGCGCCGCCCGTGGCACACATCGCATTGCACATAAACGTCGGGCAGGAAGTGCATCTCGATCTTGATGACGCCGTCGCCCTGGCAGGCTTCGCAGCGCCCGCCCTTGACGTTGAACGAAAACCGCCCGGGCTGGTAGCCGCGCGCCTTCGCTTCGGGCAGCCCGGCGAACCAGTCGCGGATCGGGGTGAAGCAGCCGGTATAGGTCGCCGGGTTGGAGCGCGGCGTGCGGCCGATCGGCGACTGGTCGATATCGACGATCTTGTCGAGAAATTCGGCGCCGTCGAGCGCGGCAAACGGCGCCGCCTGCTCGCGCGCGTTGTTGAGCCGCTTGGCGAGCGCCTTGTAGAGCGTCTCGACGATGAGCGTCGATTTGCCGCCGCCCGAGACGCCGGTGACGCAGCAGAACGTGCCGAGCGGGATCTCGGCGGTGATCTCCTTCAGATTGTTGCCGCGCGCGCCGACGAGCCGCAGGATCTGGCCCGGATGCCCGAGGCGCCGCTCGGGCGGCACCGGGATCTGGCGCATGCCGGTGAGGTACTGGCCGGTGATGCTGTCTGGCGCGCGCATCACCGCGTCGGGCACCCCCTCGGCGACGAGGTGGCCGCCATGGACGCCGGCGCCCGGCCCCATATCGACGAGCCAGTCGGCGGTGCGGATCGCCTCCTCGTCATGCTCGACGACGATGACCGTGTTGCCGAGGTCGCGCAGCCGTTTCAGCGTCTCCAAGAGCCGCGCGTTGTCGCGCTGGTGCAGCCCGATCGACGGCTCGTCGAGGACATAGAGCACGCCGGTCAGCCCCGAGCCGATCTGCGAGGCCAGCCGGATGCGCTGGCTCTCGCCGCCCGACAGCGTTGCCGAGGCGCGCGACAGCGTCAGATAGTCGAGCCCGACATTCTTCAGAAAGCCGAGCCGCTCGTTGATCTCCTTCAAGATGCGCTGGGCGATCTCGCTCTGGCTCGGGCTGAGCGTCTCGTCGATCCCGGCGAACCAGCGCGCCGCCTCGGAGATCGACAACGCCGCCGCCTCGCTGATGCTCTTCTGTCGCGATCTTGACCGCCAGCGCCTCGGGCTTGAGACGGGCGCCCTCGCACACCTCGCAGGTCTTCGCATTCTGGTAGCGCCCCAATTCCTCGCGCACCCAGGCGCTGTCGGTCTCGCGGTAGCGCCGCTCCATGTTCGGCAAGACGCCCTCGAACGGGCGGTCGGTCGAGTATTGCCGCAGCCCGTCATCATAGGTCATGTGCACCGGCGCGCCCTCCGACCCGTAGAGGATCAGGCGGCGCATCCTGTCCGGCAAATCGCGCCACGGCGTGTGCATGCTCTGCTTTGAAGTGGCGGGCGATGCTGGTGAGCGTCTGCGTGTAATAGGGCGAAGATGAATGCGACCACGGGCTGACCGCGCCGTCATGGAGGCTGCGGCTGTCGTCATGGACGACGAGGTCGGGGTCGAAATAGAGCTTGGTGCCGAGCCCGTCGCAGGCGGGGCACGCGCCGAACGGGTTGTTGAACGAAAACAGGCGCGGCTCGATCTCGGGGATCGTAAAGCCCGAGACCGGGCAGGCGAACTTCGCCGAAAAGATCGTCTCCTCGCCCGAATCGGCGTCCTCGGTGATGGCGATGCCATCGGCGAGCCCGAGCGCGGTCTCGAACGAATCGGCGAGGCGGTTGCCGAGGTCGGGCGCGACGACGAGCCGGTCGACGACGACCGAGATGTCGTGGGTGAAATTCTTCTTGAGCGCCGGGGCCGCGTCCAACTCGTACATCTTGCCGTCGATCTTGACCCGCTGAAACCCGCGCTTCTGCAGTTCGGCGAGTTCCTTGCGGTACTCGCCCTTGCGGCGGCGCGCGATCGGCGCCATCAGGTAGAGGCGGGTGCCTTCCTTCATCGCCAGCACCCGGTCGACCATCTGCGAGATCGTCTGGCTGACGATCGGCAGGCCCGTCGCCGGCGAATAGGGCACCCCGACCCGCGCCCACAGGAGGCGCATATAGTCGTAGATCTCGGTCACCGTGCCGACTGTCGAGCGCGGGTTTTTCGAGGTCGTCTTCTGCTCGATCGAGATCGCTGGGCTGAGCCCCTCGATCGAATCGACATCGGGCTTCTGCATCAATTCGAGGAACTGCCGCGCATAGGCGCTGAGGCTCTCGACATAGCGCCGCTGCCCCTCGGCATAGACCGTGTCGAAGGCGAGCGAGGATTTGCCCGAGCCCGACAGCCCGGTGATCACCACGAGCGAGTCGCGCGGCAGGTCGACATCGATGTTTTTGAGGTTGTGCTCCCGCGCGCCGCGGATGCGGATTGTCTGCATGCGCCCAACTTACCAAGCCGTTCCCGACTATGCTACGGGCACCGCCGCATGACAGCGATACGAAACAAAAATAACCACTTAGTGCAAAGGCCGCCATGGATGCGCGAAGGTCGCGATGGGTTCGGAGCCTTCGCGTCCTCTGCGTGCCCTCCGCGTCCTCCGCGGTAAGGCGTTGTTTTTTCCCATCCTCACCCGTGCCCGCCCCACCGGGAATCGGTGGATAAGATTCAGGTAGGAACATTCGCGGAACTTGATAAGATGCACGCGACCCTTACGAACCCCAACTCGGACCAGAGGGGAGCCCATGGCTGGCAGCGTCAACAAGGTCATTCTCGTCGGCAATCTCGGCCGCGACCCCGAAATCCGCTCGACCAACGACGGCACGCGGATCGCCAATCTCAACCTCGCGACCTCGGAGAGCTGGCGCGACCGCAATTCGGGCGAGCGCAAGGAGCGCACCGAGTGGCACCGCGTCGTGATCTTCAACGAGAACCTCGTCGGAATCGCGGAAAAATACCTGCGCAAGGGCTCCAAGATCTATGTCGAGGGCGCCTTGCAGACCCGCAAATGGACCGATAACGCCGGCGTCGAGAAATACTCGACAGAGGTCGTGCTGCAGCGCTTCCGCGGCGAATTGACGATGCTCGACGGCGCCCGCGATGGTGGCCGGGCCGGGGCCGGCGGCGCGGGCGAGCCCAGCTACGACGAGGGCGATCCCGGCGATTTCGCCGGCCCCTCGCGCGCCGCCCCGATGGGCGGAGGCCGCGGCCGCGCCGCCAACGCCGATTTGGATGACGAGATTCCGTTCTGAGATGCCTCGTCGATCTGCATTCGAGCCATCCGCCGAATGAAGGATCAATGATGGCTGATGGATCTGCGCCCGTCGCTGCCGCGCATGGCTTCGCCCCCTATTTCGTCACACCACTCGGACTGCTGTATGAGGGCGACTGCCTGGATGTCCTGCCATGCATTCCAACCGGAACGGTGGACACGGTTTTTGCTGACCCGCCATTCAATCTCGGCAAGACCTACGGGCGCCGCACCAACGATTCGCGCGGTGATGCTGAATATCTCGACTGGTGCAAGCTGTGGCTGGCCGAATGCGTTCGCATACTGAAACCGGGGGGCGCGCTGTTTGTCTATAACTTGCCGCGCTGGAATATTCTGATCGGCGCACACCTGATGGAGCGCGGTCTCCAGTTTCGGCATTCGATCGCGATCGAGATGAAAAGCTGCCTGCCCATCCCGGGTCGGCTCTATCCGGCGCATTACAGCTTGCTCTATTTCACGAGCGGCAAGCCTAAGACATTCCGGCGCGTCCGCACACCGATTGAGACATGCCGCCACTGCGGTCGGGAGATAAAGGACTATGGGGGACATCGCGGCGCGATGAACCCGCTCGGGGTAAATCTCAAAGACGTGTGGACCGATATCCCGCCGGTTCGCCATTGGAAATTCAAGAGCAAGGCACGCCGAGCAAATGCCCTCTCGACCAAAATACTAGATCGCGTGATCGAGGTTTCGACGTGTCCCGGAGATCTTATTTGCGATCCCTTTGGAGGTAGTGGCACGACCTATGCTGTCTGTGAACAACGCGGCCGGCGCTGGTTGGGAATCGAGCTTGACCATTGCCTTGAGATCGTGCGTCGCCTGAGCGATCATTCGCTTGAGCATCATCGCAACGATGATGTTATCGACGAGCCGCACCTTGCCAACAATCACGGAAACCCGCGACTACAACGGCTTCGCCGAGAAAGCACGGCGGTTGGGGCTTGACGATCTTGTGTCGGACGCCACGGCCACAGTCACCCGCTTCCAGTTGCTGGTTCAGGAAGCGAAACACGCCAACGGCACCCGCGAGCTGCGGCGGATTATCGATGCCGGTTTCACAGAGCTTGGCGGCTGGCTGAAGAAACCGGTCGGTGGTATCGACTGGACAAAACAAAACGCCCGCGGCGCAACGGCGGGCGTCGAGGTGCAGGTCTCCGGGCGCAGCGACATGCTGGCAGTGGACATCCTGCATCTGAGCGCCGAGTTGATCGCCGGTCGTATCGATGTTGGGATCATCATTGTACCCGACGATCGGTTGTCGCGGTTCCTAACCGATCGGACGCCCAATCTCCGCACTGCGATCAAGCAGTTGAGAGCCGCGCCCGCGATCTACCAATCCGCATTCTGGCCTTTAGCCATGACGGAATTGCAGAGGCGCTAGCGAAAATGGTCACGAACCGCGGCCGCTCGCCAGCTTAATGAGTTGGCCGCAGCCATGCAGGCGCTCTCCGTGAGCGCGTAGGATGGGCTGAGCGCGGCGACGCCCATCACTCTGGACTGGAGTACCGCCGGGCGGGGCTTGCCCTCAAGGTTGCGGGCTGTCTCCCTCAACCTCGCTCCGCTCGGTCGGCGCGAGAGCCGGTTCGCCGGCGGCTCGGTCGATCAGGCGTGGTGATGCCGCCAGATTACCGTCGTGGTCCAGGTTGTTGATGCGGAGATAGTGTTCCGCATGCTGATAGTAATTCTGTGAGCTCACGCGATCGTCGCTGCGTTCGGCTTCCCGCGCCAGGGTTAGGTAGCCCTCGGTAATTTGGCGGGCGCTGCCGCGGATACGTTCGGCAGGGCCGTGGCTGTCGAGCGGCTGATTGTTTTGCGGTGCCCGCCGCTGTTGGGTTGGCCGGTTCGTGCTGAAGCGACCGCGAGACCGCTGATCTGGTCCCGACCTCATGATGCACGCGGTGTTGGATGATCAACCTGACGCCGCCGGCTTTTCGGCGGCGCCGCGGCAAGCTCGCGTTTGGCGGCATCCCGGTCGGCAGCTTCCTTGGCGAGACGAACAGCGCGCAGGCGCGCCGTTTTGGCCGCTTCGAGTTGCTTCGCGTCCTCATCGGCGCGCGTCGCTTTCACATGTATTTGTTTTGCCATCTTTAACGCCTCTCGGTCTGGAAACGGCATGTCCCCCCCGCGCGGGGTGGTGTTTATGACGGGAAATATAAACGGCGATCGCGGAGCTGCGCGTTTCGGTTCTCCGGCCGCTCGGCCCGACCTCAGGGAAGCTCCTCCAGGGTCTGAGGGATATATGGGGCGTCGCAGCCCGATATGCACGCGGGCTGCGGGCGGATAATGACTTTGGCCGCAGCGGTCGGCCGATCTTCCGCTATCGATGGGGCCTGCCCCATCCCTTCGCGATCACAAGGGTTCTTGCGCTGCAGGAGGCGCCAGCGCGACAGGCAGGCCGCCGCGTCCGTTTGCGTGGACCGGCAGCCCTATGCCGTTTGCTGCCTCGGGCCGGCCCAGTTCGGCGGTCTTGAGAGCGAGACGGAGTACCAGCTTTTGAATTCTCAGGGTCCGCTCAAAGTCTCTAAGCGGTCTGAAATTAATTGGAACGTCGAGAACTGCGTCATTATAAAGTTCGCGATGCTCGTCAAAGTAGTTGGTGATCAAATCAGCCAAGGTTCTGTACGCACCCTTTACTGCTTCGCTGTACGCCGCGTAGGACGCGTTTTCGGCGTGCCCGGTATCGTCCTCTGAGGCGAACATTTGGACCCCATCATTGCTGTTGGTGAGCGGAATTCGTTTACGACCGCACCGACGTTTACACGCACAAAGTTTCGACTGTCCTACCATAGCCAGAAGACATCCGAGCACGGTAGGCTCGGAATCTACCTAGAACCCGCGGGGGTCGACATCTCGCAGCATCGGCGCGTCGCGGTGTTCACCGCGACATTGGGCGCGTTTCCTGGGACTGGTAAATTGATCTTCCGGAACTGTCGCAAAGGTAGAAGTTCGTCAAAATGCGCTGAGCCTCGTCGGTGCGATACAAATCCTCGGCGGCAGCTTTAGCTGTGGCATCGTCAGATGCGTAAATGTCGCGTCGGCGCCACAGCAAGGGGGCAGCATGGCCCAGCCTGCGGCCCGGTTTGAAAATGTCCATCCGGTATTTGCTCATGCTGTCTCTGTCCTATGCTCCAGCGATAGGCATATGGGGCCGACACGGGCGCAACGCGATAGCGGGCGCCCATTTCGACTGGATTCGGGCGGAGCGCCGAGCGCCGGCCGCGGCCCTGCGCATCGCCCGGCGCGCGCGTTCCCGGCTGCGCGCCGCCCGCCGCCTCGATCGGATGGGGCGCCAGCCGGCGCATAAAACGGGTCAGGTTCCGGCGCCGCTCGGGTAGGATCATTACGTCAATCGTCATCCCCGGGCTTGCCCCGGGGATCTCGTGCAGCTTCCATGAGATGGCCGGGTCACGCCCGGCCATGACGAAGGGCAGGGAGAGGACGCGAATAGGAGAGGATCATGCCCGAGGCGAATGGACCCCCCTTCCGAGCCGACCATGTCGGGAGCCTCTTGCGGCCGCCCGAATTGCTGCGCGCGCGGGCCGAGCGCGAGGCCGGGAAAATCTCGGCCGAGGAATTGCGCCGGGTCGAAGATGCTGCGATCCGCGATGCGGTCGCGATGCAGCGCGAAGTGGGCCTCACCGGCGTCACCGACGGCGAATTCCGACGCGGCTCGTGGCACATGGATTTCCTTTACCAGATCGGCGGCGTCGCCAAGACCGACCAGGCCTTGCGCATCCAGTTTCGCAACGAGCGGGGCCCGGTCGAGGCCGCGCTCGGCGCCTTCCGCATCGGCGGCAGGCTCGCGCTCGACAAGACGATTTTCGCTGAGGATTTTTCCTACCTCAAATCGGTCGCCCCGGAGGGGACCGTGGCGAAATTAACCATACCCTCGCCCTCGATGCTGCATTACCGCGGCGGCCGCGCCGTGATCGACCGGACCGCGTACCCCGAGATGGAGGCGTTCTGGCACGACTTGGCCCTGGTCTACCGCAACGAGATCGCCGGCCTTGCCGCGCAGGGCTGCACCTATCTGCAATTGGACGACACCAGCCTCGCCTATCTCAACGACCCCGCCCAGCGCGCTTATGTCGACGGCATCGGCGGCGACGGCGACACCCAGCACCACACCAACATCCGCCTGATCAACCAGGCGCTCGCCGGCAAGCCCGCCGGGGATCACCGTGTGCACCCATATGTGCCGCGGCAATTTTCGCTCGTCATGGGTCGCGGAGGGCGGCTACGACCATGTCGCCGAGGCCTTGTTCGGCGAGCTTGCGGTCGACGGCTTCTTTCTCGAATACGACGACGAGCGCTCGGGCGGTTTTGCGCCGCTGCGCTTTGTGCCGCGCGGGCCAAAGCGGGTCGTGCTCGGCCTCGTCACCTCGAAGCGCCCGGCGCTCGAAACCAAGGACGAATTGAAGCGCCGCATCGACGAGGCCGCCCGCTACGTGCCACTCGACCAGCTCTGCCTCAGCCCGCAATGCGGCTTTTCCTCGACCGTCGACGGCAACGCGCTCTCGATCGAGGAAGAGAAGGCCAAGCTCCGCCTTGTCGCCGAGGTGGCGCGCGAGGTGTGGGGCGAATAGGGCGGGTTTCGCCTCGCTAGCGCGGCGGCGGCGGATAATACCCCGGAGGCGGCGGCGGCATCTGGTTCAGCTGCTGCTGGTTCAATTGATCCGCGCTCGTCGCGGCCGGTGCCGCGGCCCCATAGGGTGGGGGCGGGGGCGCGGCGGCTCGCGCCGACATGCACTGCGCGTAATAGGCATTCCATTGCTGCTGGATGTACGCCGCGGAATTCTGGGCATTGGCGGCGCCGACCCCGGTGCCGAGGATCGCGCCCGACGCGGCTCCGATGCCGGCGCCGCGACCGCCGCCGACCGCCGCACCGAGAGCGGCGCCGAGCCCGGCGCCGAGCAGCGTGCCGCCGACCACATTCGCGTTGGCTTGGCTTTGCAGTGGGGCAACCTGCGAATCGGCATACTGCCGGCACGCCATGTCGTTGCCGTAGTACTGCGCCATCGCGCCGCTGCTCATCGCGAGCATGGCTAAAACCGTGCCAACGACGCCCATTGTGACCGGTTTCATCCCAGGGCCCCCCTGATCAGGCCGGCGGCACAATGTCCGGCGCGCCCCAAAACTGTCGTTGATCTGCATCATTAGACGCCGGCGCACAATCCCGTCACGCCAGAAAATCAATGAGCAGCCGGTTGACCTCGTCGGGCCGTTCGTGCTGCACCCAATGGGTCGCATCAGGCAGGTGACAGACCTCACCGTCCTCGCACAGCGCGATCCCGGCTTCGGCGAGGCCGCGCTCGAGAAAGGCGTCGCAATCGCCCCAGATCACCCGCACCGGGACCTGGATGCGAGCCGGCGGAGCCTGTCGGGCGTCTTGGCGCAAGGCGCGGTACCAGTTCAGGCCGGCGCGGAGTGCGCCGGGCTGCGCCCAGGCCTCGCGGTAGGCGCGGAAATCCTCTGCGGTGAACGCGCCGCCGCGCGAGCTGCGCCGCAGCACCCGGCGCAGCACCCAGAAATCGCCGGCGCGCAGCGCCAGCTCGGGCAAGGAAGGCATCTGGAAAAATCCGACATACCAGCTTTTCAGCGCCTGGCTCGGATGGCCCTGCGCGTAGCGCCGCAGCGTCGCCGGGTGCGGCGCGTTGAGAACAGCCGCGCGGCTGACCCGCTCGGGGTGGCGCCCGGCGAGGTGCCACGCCACGACGCCGCCCCAATCATGCCCGACGACGGCAAACCGCGCGCACCCGAGCGAATCGGCGAGGCCCAGCACATCCTCGGCGAGCCGGTCGAGCGTGTAGGCGGCGATCCCGGCGGGCTTGTCCGACAGATTGTAGCCGCGCTGGTCGGGGGCGAGGATGCGCATCCCGGCAGCGGCCAGCGCCGCGATCTGATGCCGCCAGCCGTACCAGAATTCCGGAAACCCGTGCAGCAGGACGACCAGCGGCCCATCCGGCGGTCCCGCGGCGGCGGCGTGCAGGGTGATGCCGTTGGTGGGCAGATACAGGAGCTCGACATCCGCTCCGGGTCCGCCAGCGCTCATTCTGTGGCATCCTCAAATGCGGTGTTTGTCCGCCCGATTGCTGGCGTGCCGAATCCGAAATTCGCCGTATCTCGGGGTGAGGCTCAACGCGAATTTCGGATTCGAGAGCACACTTGCAATTATGTGAATCTAGTGTGGTTTTCGGATTTGAAGTTCGCATTCGCGGCTTCCACCAAAATCATGCGAACGTCAAATCCACCACACGAAAGGCCGCACGGTGAGCAACCCGGTCCGTCTGTTGGGCGCGCGGCGCTTCGTGCCGCTCTTTGCCGCGCAAGCCCTCGGCGCGTTCAACGACAATCTGTTCAAGAGCGCCTTTGTCATGCTGGTGACCTACGGCACGGCATTGCGCAACCCGTTCGATCCTGGTCTTCTCGCCGCGCTCGCCGGCGGCGTGCTGATCGCGCCGTTTTTTCTGTTTTCGGCCACTGCCGGCGAGCTCGCCGACCGGTTCGAGCGCGCCCGGCTGCTGCAGATCCTCAAAGCCGCCGAGCTGATCGCCGTGCTCGGCTCGGTCGCGGCGCTGCTCGCCGACAGCCTCGCGCTGTGCTTCCTCTCGGTGTTCATGCTCGGCGCGCAGGCGACGTTTTCGAGCCCGGTGCGCTACGCGCTCCTGCCGCAGCACCTTGCCCCGGCCGAGTTGATCGACGGCAACGCCTTGCTCGAGGGCGGCACGTTCCTGTCGATCCTCTTGGGGACGATCGCCGGCGGCATTGCCGTCGCACTCGATGCCGGGACCCTCCTCGCGAGCTTGCTGCTCACCCTGTGCGCGATCGGTGGATTCGCCGCCAGCCTGTTCGTGCCGCGCGCGCCGGCCCCGTCGCCCGGGCTGCGCCTCAGCCGCAACCTCTTCGCCGCGACCGGCGAGGTGCTGCGCCATGCCTGGGAGCGGCGCGAGGTGCGCCTGGCGATCCTCGGCGCGTCGTGGTTCTGGCTCGTCGGCGCCGTGTTTCTGTCGCAGATCCCGTCCTTCGCCAAAGAGACGCTCGGCGCCGGCAGCGGGGTCGTGACGCTGTTCCTCGCGGCGTTTTCGGTGGGCGTCGGCGTCGGCTCGGTGCTGTGCGGCCGGCTGATGAAGGGCGAGGTCAGCGCCCGCTATGCGCCGCTCGCCGCGCTCGGCATGGCGGCGTTCTCGATCGATCTCGCGCTGGCCAGCGGCTCTGTCGTGATGCCGGCGTCCGGCGCTTTGCTCGGCATCGCCGCCTTCCTGTCGCGTGCGGTCGGCATCCGCATCTTTGCCGATTTGCTGGCGATCGCGATTTGCGGCGGCATCTTCGTCGTGCCGCTTTACGCGATCATCCAGCGGCGCAGCGAGGAAGCCGCGCGGGCCCGGATCATCGCCGCCGGCAACATCGTCAACGCACTGTTCATGACCGCCGGCGCGATCTTCACCGCGCTGCTGCTCGCCGCCGGCTTTCGCACGCCTGATGTCTATCTCGTGCTCGGCATCATGGATGCCGGCGTCGCGCTGTGGATCTGCAAGCTGCTGCCGCCGGACGCCTGGCGCTTTCTGCCGCGCATCCTGCGCCGTTAGCCGAAGGAGTGTCCGGTGATGGCTGACGCAATGGGGCGAAAGGCGCGCCCCCGCGGGTGGCGGTTCATCGACCTGGCCGAGCTCGGCATCAATACCGTCGGCAGCTACGGCGCCACGCTGCTGCGGATCATCCTCTATCCCCTCGCATTCACGGCCTTGCTCGCCCTCGCAGGCGTAGCGGTCGGCCCTCGCTTGGCGGGATCATGGGCACCGGTAAACGCCGTCGTCTTGCAATTCGGCCCGATCGTTGTCGTCGGCGCGGCACTCCTGCGCAGCGTCGTGCGCAGCCACCACCGGCCCTGGCGGTCGTTGATCGCTGCCGATCTGCGCATCGATTGGCGGCGCCTTGCGATCGGCGGCGGCGTTGAGCTCGCCATCCTGGGTGGGCAGCTTGCCCTCGTGCAGGCGCTGACCGGATGGCGCTGGCGCTTTTCGCTACCGGCGCGCTCCCGCTCTTCGCCTTGGCCGTGCTGCTCATCCCACCGCAAGCCGCGAGCGAGGAGCTGCTGTTCCGCGGCTACCTGACGCAAGCGCTGGGACGGATCATCCGCAGCCGCGTGCTGATCGCCGCAACGGTCGGTCTGGTTTTCGGTCTCCTGCATTTCAACGCGCACGGCCCGCTGACGGTGCCCTATTTCTTTGTGTTGTCGCTGATCTTCTCGCTTGTGTCGCTGCGCGACGAACGGCTCGAACTGGCGATCGGCGGTCATACGGCGATAAACCTGTTTGGGTTCGGGGCCGCCAACCTCACCGTGCTCGGATCGGGTATCGTGGGCCTCGACCCCGGGGCGATGCCGTTCAATTGGGCGGCGATCGTGGTTCTGATCGTCAACGGCGCCATCTTCTTTGGGGTGACTCGGCTCCTGGTCCGTGTTTTCTGCAACCCACGGTTCCCGGTTTAACCGCGTCCGGGAAAGCCCTGCGGCGTTGTTCGCATTTGCGAAATGCGGTAATTTCACCAGCAATGACCATCTATCAAATCGCGGCTGCGGGCCCCGTGACTGCCGTGGCGCCCGGCCGCGATTTTCGTTGCAGCTCAGCACAGATATAGACCTTGGCCGTCACCTCCGCGCCTGCCGCTCCGCCGCCCGCCGGGCCCGACATCTCGACGATCGCGATCGAAGACGAGATGCGGCGCTCCTACCTCGATTACGCGATGAGCGTGATCGTGGCCCGCGCGCTGCCCGATGTCCGCGACGGGCTGAAGCCGGTGCATCGCCGCATCCTCTATTCGATGAAGGTGAACGGCAACGTGTGGAACCGCGGCTACCGCAAATCGGCGCGCATCGTCGGCGATGTGATCGGCAAATACCATCCGCATGGCGAGCTGGCGATCTACGACGCGATGGTGCGCATGGCGCAGGATTTCGCGATGCGCCTGCCGCTGATCGACGGCCAGGGCAATTTCGGCTCGATGGACGGCGACGCGCCGGCGGCCTACCGCTACACCGAGGCGCGCCTCGCCCGGGTCGCCGATTCGCTGCTCGACGACCTCGACAAGGACACCGTCGACTTCCAGCCCAATTACGACGAGACCGAGCGCGAGCCCAAGGTACTGCCGGCCGGCTTCCCGCACCTCCTGGTCAACGGCGCGCAGGGCATCGCGGTCGGCATGGCGACCAACATCCCGCCGCACAATCTCGGCGAGGTGATCGACGCCTGCTGCGCCTATCTCGACAATGGGGCGATCACGGTCGAAGAGCTGATGGAGCATGTGCCGGCGCCGGATTTCCCGACCGGCGGCATCATCATCGGCCGCGCCGGCACGCCATGCCGCCTACCAGACCGGACGCGGCGCGGTCGTGCTGCGCGCCAAGTCGCACATCGAGGAGATCCGCAAGGAGCGCGACGCGATCGTCTTCACCGAGATGCCCTACCAGGTCAACAAGGCGAAGCTGCAGGAGCGCATCGCCGAATGCGTGCGCGACAAGCTCGTCGAGGGCATCTCCGACATGCGCGACGAGAGCGACCGCGACGGCGTGCGCCTCGTCGTCGAGCTGAAGCGCGACGCCGACCCCGAGATCGTCCTGAACCAGCTCTACCGCCATACCGCGCTGCAGATCAGCTTCGGGGTCAACATGCTGGCGCTCAATGGCGGCCGGCCCGAGCTGATGACGCTGCGCGACGTGATCGTCGCCTTTGTCGCGTTCCGCGAAGAGGTCATCACCCGGCGCACCACCTATCTCCTCAACAAGGCGCGCCAGCGGGCGCACATCCTCGTTGGCCTCCTGGTCGCGGTCGCCAATATCGACGAGATCATCGCGCTGATCCGCGCCGCGCCCGACCCGGCAACGCGCGCGCGCCGGGCTCGTCGGGCGGCGCTGGCCGGCGGCCGATGTCGCGCCGGTCTTGGCGCTGCTCGGCGAAGAGGGCAGGGGGCTCGGCGCCGACGGCCTCTATCAGCTGTCCGACGAGCAGGCGCGCGCGATCCTCGATCTGCGGCTGCAACGGCTGACCGGCCTCGAACGCGAGAAGATCTCGGACGAAGTGCAGGAGCTGGTCAGCGAGATCGCCGGCCACCTCGACATCCTGCGCTCGCGCGCGCGGCTGATCGAGGTGCTGCGCGGCGAGCTGCTGGCGATCAAGGCGCAATTCGCCAACCCGCGGCGCACCGCGATCGAGGATGTCGAGTTCGAGGCCGATATCGAGGCGCTGATCCAGCGCGAGGACATGGTCGTCACGGTGAGCCACTGCCGGCTACATCAAGCGGGTGCCGCTGTCGACCTATCGCGCGCAGCGCCGCGGCGGCCGCGGCCGCGCCGGCATGGCGATCCGCGAGGAGGATTTCCTCAGCCAGGTCTTCGTCGCCTCGACCCTGGCGCCGGTGCTGTTCTTCACCTCCTCGGGACGGGTCTACAAGCTCAAGGTCTATCGCCTGCCGCTCGGCACGCCGCAGGCGCGCGGCCGGCCGATGATCAACCTGCTGCCCAACCTGGCCGACGGCGAGACGATCTCGACCGTCATGCCGCTCCCCGAGGACGAGGAAAGCTGGGCCGAGCTGACCGTGATGTTCGCCACCGCGAACGGGTATGTGCGGCGCAACGCGCTCTCCGATTTCGGCGATGTCCGCGCCAACGGCAAGATCGCGATGAAATTCGAGGACGAGGACGCCGACGACCGGCTGATCGCGGTGGCGACCTGCAGCGACGCCGACGACGTGCTGCTCGCCACCCGCAACGGCAAGGCGATCCGCTTCCAGGTCAAGTACGATGAAGACGGCAAGGGCGTCCGGGTCTTCACCGGGCGTTCCTCGGTCGGGGTGCGCGGCATCCGGCTGTTGCGCGACGACAAGGTCATCTCGATGTCGATCCTGCGGCATGAGGAGGTCAGTCCGGAGACCCGCAACGCCTATCTGAAGCTCGCCACCGAGCGGCGCCGCCAGAATGGCGAGGAGAGCGAGACGAACGGCAACCACGATTCGCCCGAGCCCGATGATAGCGAGGTCGAGAGCGGCGAGGCGGCGATCTCGGAGGAGCTGTTCGCCGATCTGGCGGCGCGCGAGGAGTTCGTGCTCAGCGTCACCGAAAAGGGCTTTGGCGTGCGCAGCTCGGCCTACGGCTATCGCATCACCGGCCGCGGCGGGCAGGGCATCAACAATATGGATCTGACCCGCCGCAGCGATGCGGTCGTGGCGATGTTTCCGGTCGGGCATAACGACCAGATCATGCTGGTCACCGATGCCGGCATGGTGATCCGCTGTCCGGTCAGCGATATCCGCATCGTGCGGCGCGGCGGCGCGGGCGTCGTGATCTTCAAGGTCGGCGACGGCGAGCGGGTGGTCTCGGTGGCGCGGCTGCCGGAGGTTGCCGAGGAGAATGGTAACGGCGATGCCGAGGAACCGCCCGAGGACGTTGATCCGCAGACAGAAGAAGGTGAGGGGACGACAAATGAATAAGCGCGTCGGCGTCTATCCCGGCACCTTCGATCCGATCACCAACGGCCATACCGACATCATCCGGCGCGCGCTGCACGTCGTCGACCGCCTGGTCATCGGCGTCGCCCGCAATGACGGCAAGGGGCCGCTGTTCTCGACCGACGAGCGGGTCGAGATCGTCCGCGACGAGATCGCCCATCTCGAGAATGGCGGCGCCGAGCGCATCGAGGTGCGGCCGTTCGACACGCTGTTGATGAGCTTTGCCGAGATTGGTCGGGGCCGGCGTCATCATCCGCGGCCTGCGCGCGGTCTCGGATTTCGAATACGAATTCCAGATGGCCGGGATGAACGCCCGGCTCAACCCGAATATCGAGACCGTGTTCCTGATGGCCTCCGACCGCTACCAGTTCATCTCCTCGCGCTTTGTCAAGGAGATCGGCGCGCTCGGCGGCGATGTCACGCATTTTGTCAGCCCGCGGGTCGCCGTGCGCCTGGTCGCGCGGTTCAACGGCGCACAACCGCAGCCCCGCCGCCGCAAGGGGTAGGCGCAGGTCATGACCCGGCTCATCGCGCTGGTCGTGCGCGTCGCTGAACGGGTCGGCGCGCCGGCGGAGTGACGCCCGACGGACGCGGCCTTGCTCGATCGGCGCAGCCACTACGGCAGGGCGACAGCCATTCGGGGTCGCGGCGACCAGATCGACAGCAGGTAAAACGCCAGCGCCACCAACAACAAGTGCTGGAACCCCAGCAGCATCGACAATGATTCGGCGAGGCCGCCGACGACCGCTCCGGCGATGTTCGAGCCGAGCGCGAGGTCCGGCTGCGGCGCATCGCGGAACGAGCGCGCGAAGATCACGCCGGCGAACAACATCGGGCCGAGCGCGAGAAGACAGGGCGCGCCATAGCGCCACAGCGTTCCCCCGGTCAGAAACACATCGAGCGGGACCAGCGCTCCGGCCGCCAGAACCACCACCAGCCCGATATAGTGCCAGAGGAGATTTACCCGCTGGACCTTGAGAACATAAATGTTGGCCAGCAAAATCAGAATCAATATCGTGAAGAACACCGCTGAGTTCACCAGCCATGTACTGCCGAACAGAAGAGCCATTTGCACGACGGCTTTGGTCTCCAGCAACATAAACGCCGCGCCGAGGAAGAACATCCGGCTGTTCAGGCCAAGACGGCTGCCTTTCGGCAGGAAGAACCAGACGAAGCCGATGCCGAGGGTGCCGAGCAGTGCGATCGAGCGCAGCGTAAGATTGGGGATCAGCCGGCTGTGCAGATAGAGGAAGGGCCAATCGTCGGTCGCGAACGACAGGTCGCGGCCGTAGTCCACCTTTGAGGGCGCGATCCGCTCGAATTTCCTGGCCTCGCCGGGCGGCAGCGCTTTCGGGTCGAGGGTAAACCCGTCGATATTCAGGTTCTGCGGCGGCACCGAGGCCAGCCAGAAATTCGGGTGCCTTGCGAAGGCGTCGGCGATCCGCGGGTTGCAGCCGGCGATGATCATCGTAAAGCTGTTGAGCGGCAGATCCTTGACCCGCTCCTCATAGGGCAGGCTCAGCACGGTCGGGCGGCAGCCGAAGACGCTCGTCGCCATCTCGGCGATGCGCTCGACGATCCAGTCCTGCCGGAAGAAATTGTACATCACGAAGACGCCGTCGGGCTTCAGCACCCGCTTCACGTCCTCGAATGCCTCTTTGGTGAACAGATAGCTTTCCAGCCGGATGTTGGCGTAACCGCTGTGCAATATCAGCGAGTTGACGAGGGCATAGGCGACCAGATCATATTTCTGGTCGGTGGTGCGCAGGAAATGCCGGCCGTCGTCGTTGTGCGGGACGACGCGCGGGTCCTGGCAGGGATGGTCGGGGTGATATTCGCGGCCGATTTGCTGGATGACCGGATCGATCTCGACGGCGTCCACCCGTGCTGCCCCAAACTTCAACGCATGCGCGACGTCGTTCCCACTTCCGGCGCCGATCACCGCCACATCACGAAACGGCTCGCCGCCGCTGTGCTGGTTCAATAGATGGATCAGCGAATAGGGCGAACCGGAGCGGGCAAAGCTGAGGATCCACTGGTGAGCGACCCCGTTCACGCCAATGAATCCTGACTTTATATCGTGGTCGATCAAATAATATGGCGACCAGTGTCGGGCATGCTGCTCCCGCTGCAGCCAATCGACTGGAACGCTGAGCCCCACCACCAGCGTGATCAGCGCCAATGCCTTCAACCGGTCGAGGGAGCCGGTCTGGTACAGCAGATAACCGATACCGCCGGAGGTGATCAGAAACCATACTCCGGCGGGCGCCTCGAGGAACGCCAGCGCGGAAAACGCGACAATGCCGGCCAGGCTGCCGCCAATGTTCAGCGTGTAGCCAAGTACACGGTTCGGATAGGCGTCGAAGGCGCGCCCCAATACCTGCCCAAGACCGACGAACATCAGCGCGATGAAGACGAAAAAGATCCCGGCAACGACCTCGATCGGCACGACGAATTGGGCAACATCCGGATCGCGGTATTCGGTCCCGAAAAAAACCTCTTGCGGCGAGCGCTGGCCACCGACATCGACGGCCAGGCCGCTCCAGTGGTGAAAGGCAAAAAACGTCGCCAGCGCGGTCAGGATCGCCGCCAGCGCGATCAATGGAAAATAGCCAAGCCAATCCTGCTGCCGTCGCGCGGCCAGGCAGCCGCAGGACATCCCGAGGAATGACGCCAGCAACGCGATATTGGTGAAAAACTGCAAAAACACGACATAGGCGGCAAACCAACGAATACAGGCAAGCTCGAGGAACAGGACAAGAAATCCGACAATAAAGAGATTGCGCGCCTGGATCCGGGTATCCGTCAGATCCCGATCGATGACCAGGCCTGCCACAACGTCCGCCATCTACGAGCCCCCCAGCGGTGCGGAGCAACCAGGATCAGTGCATAACACCTAACATTTCGTTTCCCAAACCCGTCCCCCTTGCCAAGAGCCACCCTGGGCCGATGCCGACCGGCGCGACGGAGCGCCCGGGAATCGGCCGCTTTTGCTCGCGAGCCCTCACATCTCGATCAGGCGCCGGCGCAAGCCCTTGCGGACGGCTTCGGCGCGGCTGGCGGCGCCGAGCTTGCGGAACAGCGATTCGACGTGAAACTTCACGGTGTGCTCGGAAATGCCGAGCCGCCGCGCGACCGCCTTGTTGCTCGATCCGTTGCCGATCGCGGCGAGCACCTCAACTTCGCGCGGGGTCAACAGCGGCGCCTCGTCCTCGCCGATCGCGTCGAAGGCCGGCCGCGGCGCTTGCCCACCGCGCACGCTGAGCCCGGCGGCGACGGCGCGGATCGCGGCCTCGAGCTGCGCTGGCGCGGCGTCGCGCGGCAAGAGGCCGGCCTGGCCCGCCTCGGCCGCGCCCAGCGCAAGCACCGGTGCGCCGGCCGGAGGAACATCCGCGCCGTCGGCCAGCACGACATCGACGCCGTCGGACAATTCGCCGATCGCGAACCCGGCTTTTCTGACGATCGCGGCCAGACCCAGCCGGCGCACCGGGTCGGACGCCGCGATCGCGACGCGCAGCGCCGGCCTGGCTTTCTCCTCGTCGAGAGGCGTGCTCACTCGGCCGGCCGCGCCGTCACGCGCGCGGCGAGAACCCGCACCGACCCCGAGCGAACGAGGCGAAGCTCGATCTCTTTGCCGATGCTCTCGGGGCCGAATTGCCGGGCGATCACATTCGGATGCGACGCCGGCGCCCCGTCGACCGCGATCAGGATGTCGCCGGCCAGGACGCCCGCCGTTTCGGCCGGCCCCCCTGGCGCGACCTGCATCGCCATCAGGCCGCGGTCCTGAGCGCATTCGGCCTTGATGGCGTCGGGCAATGCCACCGGATGCAGCGCCACGCCGAGCCAGCCGCGCTCGATCCGGCCGGCGGTCAAGAGCGGTTCGAGGACGCGCTCGACGGTCGCCGCCGGGATCACCAGCGCGCGGCCGCGCGGCCCCGCCGTCGCCATCCCGAGGAGGCCGCCCGCCGCCGTGACGACCGGCCCGCCCTCCGCGGCGCACGAAATTCGGAGATCGAGCGAAATCCGGCGGTCGATGCGGCCGCCAGCGAGGCTGTGCCAGGCCGGTCCGAGGCTGCCGACGACACCGAGCCGCACCATCGGCTCGCCGCCGGGGCCGGCCGCCACGGCCAAGGCAAGCTCGCCGAGGCGCGGCTCGGCCGGCGCCGGAAGCGCGGCTTCGACCGCGCTGATCGAGGCGCAGCGCGACCACGTTGGTCCCGCGGTCGCGACCGGCGACGCGGGCGCCGACCCGCGTGCCGTCGGCCAGCACGATCTCGGCGCGGTCGGTCTTTGGCAAGACCTGCTCGGACGCCACCACGACATCGCCGCGCCACAGCGTGCCGCTGCGCAGCCCGGCGCCTGCGGCATGGATGCCGGCGACGAAGGCGCGCGACGCAGCGGCGCGAGCCGCGAGAGCATCCGACAACCGGGTGAGCGTATCTTCGGGTTTGGCGGGCATATCGGCTCTCCTCATCACAAGATGGGGACAGCATCGCCGTTGCCGAGGCCTCGCGCCATCGGCCGGTTGGGGAGGAGACGCCTGGCCGTTTGGCCGGGTTGTCGCGACCGCTCTGGCCACCATTTGTTCCGCATGCCTCTCGATTCAATGCCCGACTCATTGTCCGCCGACGATGTGCTCGACCCGTATTCGGCGCGCGTCGCCCACGCCTTCGAAAAAGTCGGCCCCGCCACCGCGCATATCGCCGCCCTCGCCGCCGACGGCCGCTCGCGCGGCACCGGCTCCGGCGTCGTCTTCACGCCCGACGGCTACCTCTTGACCAACGACCATGTCATCCACGGCGCGCGGCAGCTTTCCGCCTCGCTGACCGATGGCCGCGTCGTCGAGGCGCGGCTGGTCGGCAGCGACCCGGCGACCGATCTGGCGGTCCTGCGCCTCGCCGCGAACGGGTTGTCGCATGCCGAATTCGGCAGTTCGGCGCGGCTGCGCGTCGGCCAGCTCGCCGTGGCGATCGGCAACCCGCTCGGGTTTCAGGCGACCGTGACAGCCGGGATCGTCAGCGCGCTCGGGCGCAGCCTGCGCTCGCCGTCGGGCCGCCTCATCGACAGCGTCATCCAGACCGACGCGCCGCTCAACCCCGGCAATTCGGGCGGGCCCCTGGTCGACGGCAACGGCCGGGTCATCGGCATCAACACCGCGATGATCGGGGCGGCGCAGGGCATCTGCTTCGCGATCGGCATCGACACCGCGGTCGAGGTCGCCGCGCGCCTGATGCGCGACGGAAGGGTGCGCCGCAGCCGGCTCGGCATCTCGGCGCAAACCGTGCCGCTCGACCGCCGCGTCGCGCGCCAATTGGCGCTGTCCGCGGCGAGCACGGTCATGATCTCCGACCTCGCCGCCGGCGGGCCCGCCGAGCGCGCCGGCCTCGCCAAGGGCGACATCCTCCTCAAATTCGCCGGCGAAGCGTTGCGCGGCGTCGATGACCTGCATCGCCTCCTGACGATCGAGCGCGCGCAAACCGCGGTGCCGATTGAAATCCTGCGCGCCGGCCGCCTCCTGACCCGCACGGTCACCCCCGAAGCCGACGGCTGATCGGCGCGGATCATCTAACCCTCTCCCGCACCGCCCCTCTCTAACCCTTGCCCCGCTTGCGGGGAGAGGGCGGGGTGAGGGGCCGATTGCCGCCCGTACCGCTGTTCGTGTCGCAATCACGGGACCCCCGCTGAGGGCCTCCCCAAACACTCGCCCCCGCCCCCCGGCGCCCGCGGCTCGACTGTCGCGCGGGCTGCGGTTATGCGATGGTCCTCGGCCCGACATTTGTCGAGGCGCGTGCGACAGGGGGGTGACGATGCTGTGGTGGCGGCGGTTTTGCTTATCTGAGCTCGCCGGGCTTGCGCTGTTGTTGGCCGGCATGCTGGTCATCGCGTCGCCGGTATCGCGCGCGGCCACGCCGGGGCCGGGCCCCTCCGAGATCATCCAGCATTTCTACGCCGAGCTGCTCGATACGATGCAGCACGCCGCGGCATTGGGACCCAAGGGCCGCTACCAGAAGCTGGAGCCCATCATCTTCAAGACCTGCGACATCCCGTTCATGGCGCGCCTCACGATTGGCCCGACCTGGGCCGGGCTGGCACCGGCGCAGAAGAACCAGGCGGCCAGAGCCTATGGCCGCTACCTCACCGCCGTCTACGCCCGCCAGTTTGACGGCTATTCCAGCGAAAAGTTCGAGGTTCAGGGCGAAGAGAAGATCAGGCATGGCATGCTGGTCAAATCGCGCATCGTCAAATCGGACGGAGTCCCGATAACGATCAACTACATGGTGCACGACAACGCAATCGGCTGGCAGATCCGCGATGTCTACGAGACCGGGACGATCAGCGAGCTGGCGACGCAACGCTCGGACTTCGCCCAGATCCTCCGCGCCAGCGGCATCGACGGGTTGATCGCCGCCCTCAACAAAAAAGCCGACGCCCTCCAGGACTGACGAGCGAGGGGAAGCCGAAGACCGGCCTTCGCCGCCTCGCGCTGCGGGCGCGGGGATCAGCGCGATGCGCTCCCTTGACATCTGCCACGCCGGCGCCTAGATGACGGTCAGATAACATACCATTTTTGACGTAGAGAGCTGCGGCATTTTTGCGGCCGTCCGATTCACCGTTCGTACATTTTACTCGGAGGCCATAATGCCGGAGTGGGCGGTGCAGCTGCTTGATGCGGCTGCGGAGGAGTTAAGTGAGCTGCCGGATGACATGCAGGCGAGATTTCTGCGAATTGCGGAACTGCTCGAAGCCTGCGGTCCCTTTGAGGTCGGCAGGCCTCACGTCGCGCCGCTGGGGCAGGGCCTTTGGGAAATCCGGATGAGCGGTAGGAGCGGCATCGCCCGCGCCCTGTTTGAAATCCGCACCGGCCGTCAGCTTACGGTCGGCAGGGTATTCGTAAAAAAAACGCAGAAGGCGCCAGCTCGGGAAATTAGGCTCGCGGCTCGGCGCCTGAAGGAAAGAGACGATGGCTAGGCGGTTGCGTGATGTGAGAGCCGCTCTCCTGGCAAAGCCCGGCGTCAGAGCGGCCTATGATGAGCTGCGCGGTGAATTCGATCTGGCCGATGCGCTTATCCGAGCGAGGATTTCGAGCCGGATTGACCCAATCAGCCGTGGCCGAACGCATGCACACGTCGCAGGCGGCGGTCGCGCGCCTCGAAAGCGGCAGACAGTCGCCGAGCTATCGATCACTGCAAAAGTATGCGGAGGCCATTGGCGCCCGGCTCAAAATCGACCTGGAGCCGATGTAAGCGACGGGCTGGGTCGTGTCCCGCCGGGTGGTATACCAAGAGCCGGGCGAACCTGGCTCCGAGCCGTGTCGCTGCCAAGGACGCTACATCGTTGCCGGGCGGGTTTGCAGCGCCGGTCTCCGGCACGCCTCCGGTACGCCTCCGGTAGATTTGCCCGCGTTATCGTTATATAGCCGAGGTCGGAAGCGAAAACCCTCGGGCGAGAAACGGAAAGCATCATGGCGGACGACAGCAGGATTGAGCCGCGCGGCCGCTGGGGCCTCCTGACCCAGACCGGCAAGGACACGCCGATGGGCGAGCTCTTGCGCCGCTATTGGTGGCCGGTCGCCGGCGCCAGCGAGTTGGCCGAGCCCGGGACCAAGCCGGTGCGCCTCATGGGCGAGGACCTCGTCCTCTACAAGGATCTGGGCGGCGCCTACGGTCTCCTCGATCGCCATTGCCGGCATCGCCGCGCCGATCTGAGCTACGGCTATGTCGAGGAATGCGGGCTGCGCTGCAATTACCACGGCTGGCTCTATGGCGCCGACGGAAGCTGCCTCGCGCAGCCTTATGAGGACATGGCGCATCCCGAGGCGCGCCTCCGGGACGAGGTCAGGATCAAGGCCTATCCGGTCGAGGAGCGCGCGGGGCTGTTATGGGCCTATCTCGGGCCGCAGCCGGTCCCGCTGGTGCCGGATTGGGAATTCTTTTCCTGGCCGAACGGGTTTCGCCAGATCGTCCTGGCCGAGATCCCGTGCAACTGGTTCCAGTGCCAGGAGAACTCGATCGACCCGGTGCATTTCGAGTGGACCCATTCCAATTGGAGCGTGCGCCTCGCCGGCGCGCCCGGCCCCTATGCGCCGACCCACCTCAAGGTCGATTTCAGCGAATTCGAGTACGGCTTTCAGTATAAGCGCATCCGCACCGACACCAGCGCCGAGGACCGGCTGTGGACGGTCGGCCGCGTGTGCCTCTGGCCGAACGGGCTGTTCACCGGCAACCACGTCGAGTTCCGCGTGCCGGTCGACGACGAGAACACGCTGAGCGTCATGTGGCATTTCAGCCGCGTGCCGCGGGAGCGCGAGCCCTACGTGCAGAACAGCATCCCGACCTGGCAGGGGCCGATCGCCGATCCCGTGACCGGGCGCTGGATCACCAGCCACGTGATGAACCAGGATTTTGTCACCTGGGTCGGGCAGGGCAAGATCGCCGACCGCTCGCAGGAATATCTCGCCCCGAGCGACCGCGGCATCGTCATGATCCGCCGCCGCTTTCTCGACGATCTCGAAGCGGTCAAAGCGGGCAGGGACCCCAAGGCGGTGATCCGCGACCCCGCGGTCAACCGCGCGATCGCGCTGCCGGTCGCCGAGCGCCATGCCTTTATCGACGGCTTCACCCGCGCGGAAATACTGAAGAACCCGCTCGCCCGCCGCGGCCTCGCAGGGCTACATCTTCCAGACCGGGCAGCCGGCCGAAGTGCGCGAGGCCTTCCTCGCGGCGATGGGCTTCAACGCCGCCGAGGTCGACCCGCCACAGCAGTCGTTCGATCCGTTGGCGCCGGCGCCGCCGCCGCGGTGAGGCTGGGGCGAGTGATGGGACTCGAACCCACGACATCCAGATCCACAATCTGGCGCTCTAACCACCTGAGCTACACCCGCCATCCGTGCTGGAGGTAGCGAATCGCTGGCGCAGGGTCAAGATCGCCCCGGCTGCGCCTTTTTCAGAATCGCCATCGTCGCTCCCCACCTTTGCGCGGGATGAGCGAACTCATCCGAAGCCTGGTGCCGCCACGCGCTGCTCTCGCCGCAGCAGATGGGCGAGGCCGACCGGCTGACGATCGCCGGCGGCACGCCCGGCATCGTGCTGATGGAGAATGCCGGCCGGGCGGTCGCCGATGCGGTGGCGCGGCGCTGGCCGCGGCGGCCGGTCGCTGGTGCTGTGCGGCCCCGGCAACAATGGCGGCGACGGGTTTGTCGCGGCCCGCATCCTGGCCGAGCGCGGCTGGCCGGTGCGGCTCGCGCTCCTCGGCGAGCGCGCCGCGCTCAAGGGCGATGCCGCCGCGGCGGCCGGCCGCTGGGAGGGGCCGGTCGAGCCGCTCGGCGAGATCGAGTCTCGAGGGCGCCGCGCTCGTCGTCGATGCCCTGTTCGGGGCCGGCCTGGCGCGCCCGATCGACGGGATCGCGCGCGCGGTCATTGCGGCGCTCGACGCGCGCCCTCTGCCGGTCGTCGCGGTCGACGTGCCGAGCGGGGTCGACGGCGCCAGCGGCGAGGTGCGCGGCTGCGCGCCGCGGGCAGCGCTGACCGTGACCTTTTTTCGCAGAAAGCCGGGCCATCTGCTTGTTGCCCGGCCGCCTCTATTGCGGCGAGACGCTGGTCGCGCCGATCGGCATCGCGGCCGCGGTGCTCGACCGGGTGAGGCCCGAGGTCGCGGCCAATCATCCGGACTGGTGGCTGTCGTGCTTTCCGTGGCCCGGGCCCGAGAGCCACAAATACACCCGCGGACATGCGCTGGTCGCCGGCGGCGCGGTGATGACCGGCGCCGCGCGGCTCGCCGCCCGCGCCGCGGCGCGGCTCGGCGCCGGGCTGGTCACGGTGGCCGCGCCGGAGGCCGCGCTTGCCGATCTATGCGGCGGCGCTGACCGGGGTCATCGTTCAGCCGGTCGCCGGCGTCGACGCGTTCCGGGGCGCTGCTGGCCGATCAGCGGCGCAACGCGGCGCTGATCGGGCCGGGCGCCGGGATTGGCCCCGAAACCCGCGAGAAGGTGCTGGCGATCCTCGCGGCCGGAAAACGCGCGGTGCTCGACGCCGACGCGCTGACCGTGTTTGCCGACGATCCGCAGGCGCTGTTTGCGGCGATCCGCGCGCCGACTTGCGTCCTGACCCCGCATGAGGGCGAATTCGCCCGCCTGTTCGACCCCGCCGGCAGCAAGCTCGATCGCGCGCGCGCCGCGCCGCTCGGACGAGCGGCGCGGTGGTGCTGCTCAAGGGCAGCGACACGGTCGTCGCCGCGCCCGACGGGCGCGCCGCGATCAACGAGGGCGCGCCGCCCGAGCTGGCGACCGCCGGCTCGGGCGATGTCCTGGCCGGCATCGTGCTCGGGCTCCTGGCGCAAGGCATGCCCGCCTTCGAAGCGGCGGCGGCGGCGGTCTGGCTGCACGCCGATGCCGCGCGCCGGATCGGGCCCGGGCTCGTCGCCGAGGATCTGATCGAGGCGATGCCGGCCGCGCTTGCCGCACTGAAGGGCCGTGCGTCGAGGCCGGGTCAGGCATAATGTCGATTCCTGGGTCGTCAACAACCGCGGACAAATCATGAGCGAGCGCGCCCCGGCCGGCTTTCTCGACGGTGTTTTCGACCGCGCCCTGGCCAATCTGCGCGGTGCCTGGCGGGAGATCGCCCTCTCGGCGCGCGGCGTCTTGTCCGGCGCGCCGCGGCCCGATCTGCCCGAGGACGATATCGCCCGCCTGCGCCAGCAGATGCTGAGCTGCCTCGACGGCCGCGGCGGCGAGGTGACCGTGCGGGCGCGCGCGGCCGAGCTCGGGCGCACCTATCTCGCGCTCAACGCCGCCGGGCGCGAGCGCTTTCTGCGCCTCTTGGCCGAGGAGTTCGATACCGATCACGCCGTCGTCGACGACTGTTGCGCTCTGGTCGCCGCGGCGGCCGACCCGGCCGCGCGCACTGCCGCCGAACGCGCCTTGCGCGCCGCGCTGGCCGCGCCGCGCGTCACCTTGCTGCGCCAGTTCAACGCCCTGCCGGAGGGGGTGAAGTTCCTCGTCGACCGGCGCGCCGAGCTGCTCGCGCTCGCCGGCGACGATCCGGCCTTGCGCGGCCTCGCCGACGATCTGCGCGAGCTGCTCGCCAACTGGTTCGATATCGGCTTTCTCGAATTGCAGCGGATCACCTGGGATTCTCCGGCCGCGCTGTTGGAAAAGCTGATGGCCTACGAGGCGGTGCACGAGATCCGCGGCTGGACCGATCTGAAAAACCGGCTCGAGGCCGACCGCCGCTGTTTCGCCTTCTTCCATCCGCGCATGCCCGACGAGCCGCTGATCTTTGTCGAGGTGGCGCTGGTCAGCGGCATCGCCGGCAACATCCACGCGCTGCTCGACGAGACGGCGCCGATCGGCGACCCGCAAGCCGCCGATGCCGCGATCTTCTATTCGATCTCGAACTGCCAGCAGGGCCTGGACGGGATCAGCTTTGGCGACTTCCTGATCAA
The DNA here is from genome assembly GCA_963842175.1 of uncultured Alphaproteobacteria bacterium. Lineage (GTDB taxonomy): Bacteria > Pseudomonadota > Alphaproteobacteria > ATCC43930 > CGMCC-115725 > DATARH01. The sequence goes on along the minus strand of CAWJFM010000023.1, from coordinate 783,429 downwards.
GCGGGTGGTCGATGCGCTGGCGAGCGAGCTGCCGCGCCTCAAATTCTTTGCGACGCTGTCGCCGCTCCCCGGCTTCCGCGCCTGGCTCACGGCGCAAGCCGAGCGCGGCGGCGCGTTGCTCGCCGGCCGAGGCGCGGGCGGTGCAGGCGCTGGGCGCCGGTCTCGACGAGGGCGATGCCGACCGCGTCCTCTTGCGCCTGCTCGACCGGCCGGACTGGCACGAGGATCCGCGCACCGCGGCGACCTTGCGCGAGCCGCTGTTGCGGCTCGGCGCGCGCTATCTGCTGCAGGCGCACGCGCCCTCGGGCCGCGCCCTCGACCCGGTTGCGCATTTCCATCTGAGCAACGGCGCGCGGGTCGAGCGGCTCAACTGGCTCGGCGACGTGTCGCAGAAGGGGCTGCAGCAATCCGCCGGGATCATGGTCAATTACCTCTACCGGCTCGGCGATATCGAGGCCAATCACGAGGCCTACCGCGACGACGGGCGGGTCGCGGCATCCTCCGCGGTGCGCAGCCTGGCGCGCGGCTGAACGCGGTGCGCCAGCGAACGGAAGCCGAATGCCATGGCCGCGGGTTCGCTATGTTCGGCGGGGGGAGTGTGTTAGAAACGCGGCCGTCGGCCCGGAGACCTGCCCGATGCGGCGCCGAGCGGCGGCCCTGCGGGCGTGGCGGAACTGGCAGACGCACTGGATTTAGGTTCCAGCGATGAAAATCGTGGGGGTTCGAATCCCCCCGCCCGCACCAGCGCGCCGTCGACTGGCGCCGATGACCAGAGAATGTGAGCAGTCCGCGATGAACGTGACCGAGACCAGCGCCGAGGGGCTGAAACGCGAGTTGAAGATCACCGTCCCGGCCAATGAGGTCGAGGACCAGATCACCCGCCGCCTCGGCGAAATCGGGCGGTCGGTGCGGATCCCCGGCTTCCGTCCCGGCAAGGTGCCGCTGCCGCTGCTGCGCCAGCGCTACGGCCCGGCGGTGCGCGGCGAGGTGTTGGAGAGCACGGTGCAGGACAGCTCGGCCGAGGCGATGCGCGAGCACAATCTGCGCCCGGCCCTGCCGCCGCGGGTCGAGATCGTGTCGGCCGCGGAAGGCGCCGACCTCGAATACACGATGTCGGTCGAGCTGTTGCCCGAGATGCCGGAGCCCGATTTTGCCATCGCTCGGCCTGGAAAAGCTGGTCGTCGACGTGCCGGAGGAGGATGTCGACCGGGCGGTCGAACGCATCGCCGAAGCGCAGCGCAAATCCGAGCCGGTCGAGCGGCCGGCCGAAGCGGGCGATATTCTCGTCGCCGATGTCGTCGGCCGCGTCGGCGACAGAGGAAATCGCCGGCAGCCGCGGCGAAGGCCGCCAGATCGAGCTCGGCGCCGAGGGGCTGCTTCCCGGCTTCACCGAGCAGCTGGTCGGCGTCGGCGCCGGCGAAACGCGCGAGGTGCGCGTCACCTTTCCCGAGGATTACGGCAACCCCGATCTGGCCGGCAAGGAAGGCGCGTTCGAGGTCGCCGTCAAGGAGGTGCGCCATCGCCTGCCGGCGACCCTCGATGACGAGCTGGCCAAGGCGGTCGGGCTCGAGACGCTCGCCGAGCTGCGCCAGGAGGTCCGCCAGCGCATGCAGCGCGACTACGCCGCGGTTGCCCGCCAGCGGCTGAAGCGCGCTCTGCTCGACAAGCTCGCCGAGCGCTACGATTTCGCGGTGCCGCCCGGCATGGTCGAGATCGAATTCAACTCGATCTGGGCGCAATACGAGGCCGACAAGGAGCGCCGGAAGGAGACTGCGGCGGAGCAAGGCGGCGCGCCGGCGCCCGCGGCCGAGGGGCCGCCAGAGGGACCGATCGATGCGGCGGCGATCATCGCGCCCGAGGAGACCGCGCTGGAGGGCGCGTCGGAGCGGGCGCCGGCGAGCGCCGAGGCTGAGAAACCGCAACCGCGACGATCACGAGCCGGCCGTGCACCATGCGATGTCGCATCAGGGCTCGGTCGAGGAGCCGATCGATGCCGCGGCAATCGTCGCGCCGGAGGAAACCGCCCTCGAGGGTGCTTCCGACACCGAGCCCTCGGCTCCCGCCGCCGGGGGCGAAGACGAAGAGAAGGTCAAGGCCGACTTTCGCCGCGTCGCCGAGCGGCGGGTGCGGCTCGGCCTGCTGCTTGCCGAGGTCGGGCGCAACAACAATATTACGGTCAGCCAGGAGGAGCTCAACCAGGCGCTGATGCAGGAGGCGCGGCGCCTGCCCGGTTACGAACGCCAGGTCATCGACTATTACCGCAAGAACCCGGATGCGATGAACAATCTGCGCGCGCCGATCTTCGAGGAAAAGGTCGTCGATTTCATCGTCGAGCTGGCCAAGCCCGATGAGCGCAAGGTCACGCCGCAGGAGCTGATGAGCGGCGACGAGCCGGACGGCGAGAGCGTCCCGGCGGCATGATGCCGCAGCGACAGGACAGGTAGCCCGCGCGCCATGCCCGGCACCGCGGTTTGAGGAGAGTGAAATGGCCGATTATTTCGAAACCTACATGAATAATTTGGTGCCGATGGTGGTCGAGCAGACCAACCGCGGCGAGCGCGCCTATGACATCTATTCGCGCCTCCTGAAGGAGCGGATCATCTTTCTCGTCGGCCCGATCCATGACGCGGTCGCAAGCCTGATCTGCGCGCAGCTGCTGTTCCTCGAATCGGAGAACCCGTCGAAGGACATCGCCTTCTACATCAACTCGCCGGGCGGCGTGGTGACCTCGGGCCTGGCGATCTACGACACGATGCAATACATCCGCTCGCCGGTGTCGACCGTGTGCATCGGCCAGGCCGCCTCGGCGGGCTCGCTGCTGCTGTGCGCCGGCGCCAAGGGCAAGCGCTTCTCGCTGCCGAATTCGGGCATCATGATCCACCAGCCCTCGGGCGGGACCCAGGGCCAGGCCACCGACATCGAGATCCAGGCGCGCGAGATCCTGCGACTGCGGGCGCGGCTCAACGAAATTTACGTCAAGCACACCGGACAGCCGATCGACGTGATCTCGACCGCGGTCGAGCGCGACAAGTTCCTGACGCCGAGCGAGGCGAAGGAGTTCGGCCTGATCGACGAGGTGGTGGAGAGTCCGGCCGGTCCGCGAGGATGAACGCGGTTTCCGCAGCTGACCCCAGGCAGCATTTAACTAGTTGTTGATCCGTCGGGAGCACATATACTTGAATAACTCGTGCCGGGTTCCCGGCGCGGTGCCGGGCTTAGGCCTGGCTAGCCCAGCCGGTGGGATGGCCCCGCCGGACCCGGTGATGGAGTGGCGATGACAAAGTCCAGCGGCAGCGACTCGAAAAACACGCTGTACTGCTCGTTCTGCGGTAAGAGCCAGCACGAAGTCAGGAAGCTGATTGCGGGTCCGACCGTCTTCATCTGCGACGAATGCGTCGAGCTTTGCATGGACATCATCCGTGAGGAGCACAAGACGACGCTGGTCAAGTCGCGCGACGGGGTGCCGGGACCGCGCGACATCTGCCGGGTTCTCGACGATTATGTGATCGGCCAGGACCACGCCAAGCGCGTGCTGTCGGTCGCCGTGCACAACCACTACAAGCGCCTGGCGCACGGCTCGAAAAACAACGACGTCGAGCTCGCCAAATCGAACATCCTCCTGGTCGGGCCGACCGGGTCGGGCAAGACGCTGCTGGCGCAGACCCTGGCGCGCATCATCGACGTGCCGTTCACGATGGCCGACGCGACGACCCTGACCGAAGCCGGCTATGTCGGCGAGGATGTCGAGAACATCATTCTGAAGCTGCTTGCAATCGGCCGACTACAATGTCGAGCGGGCACAGCGCGGCATCGTCTATATCGACGAGGTCGACAAGATCTCGCGCAAATCCGACAACCCCTCGATCACCCGCGACGTCTCCGGCGAGGGGGTGCAGCAGGCGCTCCTGAAGATCATGGAGGGCACCATCGCCTCGGTGCCGCCGCAGGGCGGGCGCAAGCACCCGCAGCAGGAATTCCTGCAGGTCGACACCACCAACATCCTGTTCGTCTGCGGCGGCGCGTTTTCCGGGCTCGAAAAGCTCATCGCCCAGCGCCGCCAGGGCACCTCGATCGGTTTCGGCGCCGAGGTGCGCGGGCCCGACGAGCGCAAGACCGGCGAGGTCCTCAAGGATCTCGAACCGGAAGATCTGCTTGAAATTCGGGCTCATCCCGGAATTCGTCGGCCGGCTGCCGGTCGTCGCGACGCTCGACGACCTCGACGAGGATGCCCTCGTCGACATCCTGACGAAGCCGAAGAACGCGCTCGTCAAACAGTACCAGCGGCTGTTCGAGATGGAAGATGTCCGCCTCGAACTGACCGAGGAGGCGCTGCGCGGCATCGCCCACAAGGCGATTGCCCGCAAGACCGGGGCCCGCGGCCTGCGCTCGATCATGGAGGCGATCCTGCTCGATTCGATGTTCGAGCTGCCGAGCCTTGCCGGGGTCAGCGAGATGGTCATCAACCGCGAGGTTGTCGAGGGCCGGGCGAAGCCGCTCCACATCTATTCCGATCGCCGAGGCGATGTCGGCACCGGAGATTAAGCAGGCGTCGCCCGCCGGCCTGCGGCATCCTGATCCGGCTGCCTTGAAGGTCGGGCGCATGACGCCAACCTAAACAGCTTCGTCTACCGTCCGCCCTCGTCGGCGCGCGGTCTCTGGCAAAAGAGGGTTCATGTTCGAAACCGCCCGCACCGCGCTTTACCCGGTTCTGCCACTTCGCGACATCGTGGTGTTCCCGCACATGATCGTGCCGCTCTTCGTCGGCCGCGAAAAATCCGTGCGGGCCCTCGAAGACGTGATGAAGGACGATAAGCAGATCCTCCTCGTCACCCAGAAGAACGCGGCGCAGGACGATCCGTCCACCGCCGACATTTACACGATCGGCACGATCGGCACGGTGCTGCAGCTGCTGAAGCTCCCCGACGGCACGGTCAAGGTGCTGGTCGAGGGCGGCCAGCGCGCCCGCATCCTGCGCTTCGCCGACAACGAGCTGTTCTTCCAGGCCCATGCGGAAGTGATCGGCGAAAAGCCGGGCGCGCAGCAGGAAATCGCGGCGCTGGCCCGCACCGTGGTCGCGCAGTTCGAGCAATACATCAAGCTGAACAAGAAGATACCGCCCGAGGTCCTGGTCTCGATCAACCAGATCGACGAGCCCGGCAAGCTCGCCGACACCGTCGCCTCGCACCTGACGCTGAAAATTGCCGAGAAGCAGGAGCTGCTCGAGACCGAGACGGTCTCCGAGCGCCTGGAAAAGGTGTTCGGCTACATGGAGGGCGAGATCGGCGTCCTCCAGGTCGAGAAGCGGATCCGCAACCGCGTCAAGCGCCAGATGGAGAAGACGCAGCGCGAGTACTATCTGAACGAGCAGCTCAAGGCGATCCAGAAGGAGCTCGGCGAGGGCGAGGACGGCAAGGACGAGATGGCCGAACTCGAAGACAAGATCAACAAGACCAAACTGTCGAAGGAGGCGCACGACAAGGCGATCGGCGAGCTGAAAAAGCTCCGCAGCATGAGCCCGATGTCGGCCGAGGCGACGGTGGTCCGCAATTATCTCGATTGGATGCTGTCGCTGCCGTGGCAGAAGCGGACCAAGATCAAGCGCGACATCAACGGCGCCGAGCGCGTCCTCAACGCCGATCATTTCGGGCTGGAAAAGGTCAAGGAACGGATCCTCGAATACCTCGCCGTCCAGCAGCGCATGAAAAAGCTGAAGGGGCCGATCCTGTGTCTGGTCGGTCCGCCGGGGGTCGGCAAGACCTCGCTCGGCAAGTCGGTCGCGCGCGCCACCGGGCGCAATTTCGTGCGCATGTCGCTGGGCGGCATGCGCGACGAGGCGGAGATCCGCGGCCACCGCCGCACCTATATCGGGTCGATGCCCGGCAAGGTGCTGCAGGGCATGAAAAAGGCGAAATCGTCGAACCCGCTGTTCCTGCTCGACGAGGTCGACAAGCTCGGCCAGGATTGGCGCGGCGATCCGTCCTCGGCGCTCCTCGAGGTGCTCGATCCCGAACAGAACTCGACGTTCAACGATCACTACCTCGAGGTCGATTACGACCTGTCGGACGTCCTGTTCGTGACCACGGCCAACACGCTGCGCATGCCGCAGCCGCTGATGGACCGCATGGAGATCATCCGCCTGCCCGGCTATACCGAGGACGAGAAGATCGAGATCGCCAAGCGCCACCTGATCCCGAAGCAGATCAAGGCGCACGGCCTCAGAAAAGGCGAATGGAGCATCAGCGAAGAGGCGTTGCGCGATCTGTGCCGCTACTACACGCGCGAAGCCGGGGTGCGCAATATGGAGCGCGAGATCGCCAATCTGACCCGCAAGGCGATCAAGGACATTCTGACGAAGAAAGGCGACAAGGTCGCCGTGACGCGGCGCAATCTCGAAAAATACGCGGGCGTGCGGCGGTTCCGCTTCGGCGAGGCCGAGAGCGAGGATCTGGTCGGCGTCACGACCGGCCTCGCCTGGACCGAGGTCGGCGGCGAGCTTGCTGACGATCGAGGCGGTGACCCTCCCCGGCAAGGGACGGGTCACGGCGACCGGCAAGCTCGGCGACGTGATGAAGGAGTTGGTCCAGGCGGCCGAGAGCTTCGTCAAATCGCGCAGCCTGGCTTACGGCATCAAGCCGCCGATCTTCGAGAAGCGGGACATCCACGTGCACGTGCCCGAGGGCGCGACGCCGAAGGACGGTCCCTCGGCGGGGGTCGCGATGGTGACCTCGATCGTCTCGGTGCTGACCGGGATCCCGGTCAAGCGCGACATCGCGATGACCGGCGAGATCACCTTGCGCGGCCGGGTATTGCCGATCGGGGGCTTGAAGGAAAAGCTCCTGGCGGCATTGCGCGGCGGGCTGAAGACGGTGCTGATCCCGGCGGACAACGAAAAGGATCTCGCCGAGATCCCGGACAACGTCAAGCGCGGGCTCAAGATCATCCCGGCCCGCACGGTCGATGAGGTGCTCGCCCATGCGCTCAGCGCGCCGCTCACCCCGATCGAGTGGGACGAAGAGGCCGTGCCGCCGCCGGTCATTCCCGCCACGAGCGAAGAGCGGTCGGGGCTGCTAACGCATTGATACGTATTGCGCCCCGTTGTCGCCGTGCCGGCAAGTTCACGCCGGCGGCGCGACAACGGCGGGTAACAATCGAAAAAAGCACGCTTTCGGGCGGCGCAGTGGCGTTGACCCGCCTGGGAGGCCGCTCTAAACTCCGCGCCGGCACTCGCGCTCATTGTTCCGCATTCTCGCTGTAGGGGGCAACACGTGAACAGAAACGAACTCGTCGATGCCGTTGCCGGCAAGTCCGATCTGTCGAAATCGGCCGCGAACAAGGCCGTCGAAGCGGTGTTCGAGTCGATCACCGTCGCATTGAAGGGAGGCAACGAGGTTCGGCTCGTCGGGTTTGGCACCTTCTCGGTCGCCCGCCGCGCCGCCTCGGAGGGACGCAATCCCCGGACCGGCGAGAAGATCAAGATCGCCGCGTCGAAACAGGCCAAGTTCAAGCCCGGCAAGCGATTGCGCGACGAACTCAACTAAAGCACGCCGCCTGACGCCGTCTCCGGATGCCCGCGGGCGTCCGGACCTGAGAGGCTGGGGCGATTAGCTCAGCTGGCAGAGCATCTCGTTTACACCGAGAGGGTCGGCGGTTCGAATCCGTCATCGCCCACCAGCTCCCTGCGCGGATGCGCAGCGCTGAAGTGCTGCGGCTTCAGCTGCCGGTTCGGCACCCCGCCTTCGCCCAGATCCCAGTAGATCCCGGCCATCACCGTGAGGGCCTCGCGGGCGAGCGGGGCCAGCATGTGCTCGTTCGGCGCGTGCTGCGAGCACGACGCATAGGAATGCGGGACCCACACCGTCGGCAGGCCGAGATCATGCGCGAAGATGTCGTTCGGCAGTGAGCCGCCGAGATTGGGCAGGATCGCCGGCGCCTTGCCGGTGCGTCTCGTTGATCGAGGCCGCCGCCCAGCGCACCCAGGGATGGTCGGGGTCGAGCCGTGTCGCCGGGAAATAGGCCTTCGTCCAGCGCTCGATCCTGACCATCGGGAAGCCCGCGCGCGTCGAGATGGCGGCGCAGCGCCGGCAGAAAGTTCTCGGGATCGACGCCGACGACAAAGCGGATCTGGCAGGTCGCCTTGGCCTTGGGCGGGATCGCGTTGACCGGGTTGTCGGGGTTGCCGGTGGCGAAAGCCAATACCTCGAAGCTGCACCAGCCGAACACCTTCTCGCTCGGGGTCAGCCCGGGTTCGCCCCAATCCGGGTCGATCTCGGGCGCGTCCTTCGCCGCCCTCGACGCTGCAGTCGGCAAGCGCCATGCGCACCGAGTTCGGCAGATGGCTCGGCACCCACTCGCGCACCCGGATCGCGCCTTTCGCGGTCGTGATCGTTGCCAGTGCATGCGCGAGGATGACGCCGGGATTGGCCAACAGCCCGCCCCAATTGCCGGAATGATGCCCGCCCTCGCGCAAATCGACGATCAGATCGAAATTCATCGCGCCGCGGGCGCCGAGAAAGATCGTCGGCCGCTCCGGCGCGAGGCGCGGCCCATCCGAGGCGATCAGCACATCGGCGGCGAGCCGGTCCTTGTATTGCCGGCACACCTCGCGCAGCCCGGGCGAGCCGATCTCCTCGCCGGTCTCGATCAGAAAGACCGCATTGAAGCCGAGCCGGCCGCGCGTCTTGAGGACGCAGTCGAGCGCGGCCAGGTTGATCGTGTGCTGGCCCTTGTTGTCGGCCGTGCCGCGGCCGTAGAGCCGCTCGCCCTCCTGCTGCAATCGCCACGGCGACAGCCCGTCCTTCCATTGCGGCTCGAGCCCGCGGATCACGTCGCCGTGGCCGTAGCCGAACACCGTCGTTTGGGCGCCGTCCTCGCGTCGCTCGGCGATCAGGATGGGCCCGCCGCGCCCCCCGCTTGATTAACCGGGTTTGCGACGATCTCGCTGGTAAAGCCGAGCCGGGCCAGCGACGGCGCGATCTCGTCGGCGAGATAGGCGTGGAGCACCGGCAGGCGCTCCTCGACCTGGCTTTCGGTCGGGATCGCGACGCGGCGCGCGAGGTCGGCGACAAAGCCGCCCTCGTCGAAATAGCGCTCGGCGGCGGCAATGGCGGCGGCGCGGGTCATGAAACCTCCCGAAATGGACAGGGCGGAAACCAGACCCTAGGATACGACAAAGACGCGAGCCAGAGGGAGGAAGCTGATGCAAGGGCTGTCGCAGATCGTCGAAGGGGGCGAGGCCGAGCGCCTCGCCACCGGCTTCACCTTCACCGAGGGGCCGCTCTATCACCCCGACGGGTTCTATTATTTCGTCGATGTGCGGGAGAGCAAATTCTACCGGATTCGCCCGGGCGGCCCGGCCGAATTGCTGCGCGAGAACACCGGCGACGGCAACGGCACGACCTTCGACCCGCAGGGCCGGCTGGTGCTCTGCGAGGGCGGCAACCGGCGTCTGACGCGCTGGCCGGCCGACGGCAAATTTGCCTCCTCCGAGGTGCTGATCGACCGCTTCGAGGGCAAGCGGCTCAGCCGGCCGAACGATCTCGTCTGCAAATCCGACGGCAGCATCTATTTCACCAATCCGGGGCTGCGGATACCGCTCGCCGAGCGCGAGCTCGATCCCTCGGCGATCTACCGGGTCAAGCCCGACGGCTCGGCCAGCCACGTCGCCGATTTCGAATACCCGAACGGGCTTGCCTTCTCGCCCGACGAGCGGGTGCTCTACGTCGCCAACACCAGGCAGGCGATGTACATCCACCGCATCGAGCTCGACAGCGCCGGCAACGTCGTGCGGCGGCGGATCTTCGCCGACATGTCGTCGGACGAGAAGATCGGCGTGCCCGACGGGATGAAGGTCGATGTCGAGGGCCGGGTCTATTGTACCGGTCCGGGCGGCACCTGGGTCTTCGCGCCCGACGGCGCCCAGATCGGCATCATCAAGACGCCCGAGGTGCCGGCCAATCTGCGCTTTGGCGGTCCCGACATGAAGACGCTGTTCTTCACCGCGCACACCTCGGTCTATTCGCTGCGGGTCAAGGTGCCGGGCCTGCCGGGCCACCCCTTCCGCCGGTAGTCTCGAGATCCCTGCGCAGGCAGGGATCTATCAATCAGCGCCCACTCATGGTGAGCGATGGGTCCCTGCCTGCGCAGGGACCCCGCAAAGATTCGTGCCGCCATGACGACATGGCACGCTAGCTGCTAAGGTGCCGGGATGAAGCTCGCGATACCGGATCTGATCTCGAACTCGTATTTCCCGGCCCTGGCCGCGGCCGAGCTCGGCTGTTTCGCGCGCGAGGGGCTGGAGGTCTCGGCCGAGCTGATCTTCCCGGTCGATCGCGCCTATGTGGCGCTGCGCGACGGCGCGGTTGATTTCGTCGGCGGCGCGGCGCATGGCGCGCTGGCGGCCTTTACCGAATGGCGCGGCGTCAAGCTGCTTGGGCGCCTTGGCGCAGGGCATGTACTGGTTTCTGGTGATGCGCAGCGATCTCGGCATCGCGCGCGGCGACCTCGCCGCGCTTCGAGGGCGCCGCATCGGGGCCGCGCCCTGGGTCGAGATGGGGCTGCGCGGGCTGCTCACCGCCGCCGGCCTCGATCCGCAGCGCAACGACATCCGCATCGGCCCGGTGCCGGGCGCAACGGGATCGAGCGTCAATTTCGGCCTGACCGCGGCCGAGGCGCTCGAAAAGGGCGCGATCGACGGGTTCTGGGCCAACGGCATGGCCACCGAGCTGGCGGTGACATCGGGCGTCGGCAGCATCGTGCTCGATGTGCGGCGCGGCGCCCCAACGGGCCGCCCGGCTGCTTTCGACTACACGATGCCGGTTTTGGCGACGACCGACCATCTGATCGAGCGCTCGCCCGAAATCGCCGCGGGCGCGGTGCGCGCGCTCGTTGCGGCGCAAAACGCCTTGAAGGCAGATGTGTCGCGCGCCACCGAAGTCGGCGAGAAGCGCTTTCCGCCGCGCGAGGCCGGGCTGATCGCCGGCATCATCCAGCGCGACCTGCCCTTTTACGACGCCGCGATCAGCGAGAAATCGGTCGCGGCGATCAACCGCTTCGCCCAGCAGCATGAGTGTCCTCGACGACGATGTCCCTTATGCCGATATTGTCGCGACCCAATTCGGCCACCTCTGGCACTCCGGCCGATGAGACAAGGGGACGACGATGCGGACCGGCGCCGACTACCGCGAAGCGCTGCGCGACGGACGCAAAGTTTGGGTGATGGGCGAGGGCCGCGTCGAGGATGTGACGACGCATCCGGCGACCAGCGCGATGGTCGAGGAATATGTCGCCTGGTACGACCGCCATTTCGATCCGGCCTGGCAGGACACCCTGATAGCCCCGGCCACGGCGGGTCGCGAGCCCGTCCGCCTGGGCCTACCTCGCGCCGAAGACCTCCGAGGATCTGATCGGCATGGGCCGGTCCTTCGCCAAGACGCTCTTCATCAGCGCCGGCAACATCACCCATACCCCGGCCTATGGCCATCTGATCTCGCTCGGCATCCTGACCGCGGTGCAGCAACAGAATGTCTCGCAGCAGCAGATCGCCGACGCGGCGGCCTATCGCGAGATGATCGCCGCGACCGGGCGGTTTTTGACCTTCTGCGGCGGCGCCGCCCCGGTCGGCTTCCGCTTGCGCCCCGACCCGAGCGAGCGGGCCGCGCTCAAACTGGTGCGCGAAACCGACGCCGGGGTGGTGATCAGCGGCCGGCTCGGCATGCATACGAGCCCCGCCTATGCCGAGGACGTCTATGTCGGCTCGCTCAACGGGATCGAGATCGACGGCCAGCGCGCCAGCTTTGTCGTGCCGGTCGGCGCGCCGGGGGTGACGACGGTGTGCCGCAAGATCGCGGCGCGCGGCGCGAGCCGGTTTGCTCGCGCCGCTGTCCATCCGCTTTGACGAGCTCGACGGCCAGATGTGGCTCGAGGATGTGTTCATCCCGTGGGAGCGCGTGTTCTTCGTCGAGCCGACGCCCGAGCCGATCGCCACCTGGCTCCTATGGCATCACCTCTATGGCTGGCTCGCCAAGGCCGAATTCGCGCTCGGCCTCGCGCTCGCCCTCTCCGATGCGATGGGGCTGAAGGAGCACGAGCAGACCGTCGAATACCTCGTCGATCTGGTGGTCGAGGTGCAGACCGTGCGCAGCTGCCTCGCCGCCGCCGAACGCGACCCGACCTTCTCGGTGAGCGGGTATTGCGTCGCCAATCACACCCATCTGATGCCGGGCGGGCTCGCGATCCTCAAGGCGCGACAGCGCATCTCGGAGATCCTGCGCATCGTCCCCGGTTCGTCCCTGGTCGTCGCGCCATCGGACAGCGACCTCGCCGATCCCCAGCTGGCTGCGGGGCTGGAGGAGTCGTTCGGCGGTGGCGGCTATACCGCAGAGCAGCGCGCGGCCTTGTTGCAACTCGCCGCCGACCATGTCTCCTCGGCGCTCGACGGCCGCGAATCGGCCTTCGAGCTGCATGCCAGCGGCGGCGTCCCGGCCTGGCGCGGCCGGTTGCGGCGCGGCTTCGCGAGCTACAACGAGCTGGCCAACGCGGTATTGCGCGCGATCGCCATCCCGATGCCCGAGATCGATGTCGGTGCCATCCCCGCCGCCCCGATGGTGCCGCGCCGCACCAATGCGCCGCCGACCCCCGCTCCGGCCCTCAAGTCCGGAGCGTGAGGATGCGAACCGGCGCCGACTACCGCGAAGCGCTGCGCGACGGACGCAAAGTTTGGGTGATGGGCGCGGGCCCGGTCGCGGACGTGACGACCCATCCGGCGACGCGCGCGATGGTCGAGGAATACGTCGCCTGGTACGACCGCCACTTCGACCCGGCCTGGCAGGATACGCTGCTGACGCCCGGCGCCGCTTCCGACGGCGAACGCGTGCCCTGGGCCTTTGTGCTGCCGCGCACGACCGAAGACGTGCTCGGCATGGGCCGCTCTTTTGCGAAAACCACCTTCCTCTCCGCCGGCAACATCACCCACGACGCCGCCTACGGCAATCTGATCGCGCTTGGCGTCCTCACCGCGGTCGAGGCGCAGAACGTCGCGCCGGAGCAGGCCGAAAACGCGCTCGCCTATCGCGATTTGATCGCCCGCACCGGACGCTTCATCACCTATTGCGGCGGCGCCCCGATCATCGGGCAACGGCTGCGCCCCGATCCGCAGGACCGGGTGGCGTTGAAGCTGGTGCGCGAGACCGATGCCGGCGTCGTCATCCGCGGCAGGCTCGGCATGCATACGAGCCCGGCCTATGCCGAGGACGTCTATGTCGGCGGCATGTCGGGCGTCGATATCGGCGGCCATCGCGCCGGATTTATCGTCCCGGTCGGCGCGTGCCGGGGTCACGGTGCTGTGCCGCAAGAGCGCGCGCGCGACCCGCAACCCGTTCATCGCGCCCTTGTCCTCCCGCTATGACGAGCTCGACGGCCAGATGTGGCTCGACGATGTCTTCGTGCCGTGGGAGCACGTGTTTTTCGTCGGCGCCGATCCCGACCCGATCGCCCGCTGGCTGCGCTGGCATCATCTCTATGGCTGGCTGGCAAAGGCCGAATTCACGCTCGGCCTGGCGCTGGCGCTCAGCGATGCGATGGGATTGAAGGAGCACGAGCCGACCGTCGACTATGTCGTCGATCTGGTGGTTGCGGTGCAGACCGTGCGCAGCTGCATCGTCGCCGCCGAGTGCGACCCGCGAATTCACCCCGTCCGGCTATTGCTTTCCCAACCACCGCCATCTCGCGCCGGGCGGCATCGCGCTATTCCAGGCGCGCCAGCGGATCTCGGAGATCCTGCGCATCCTTCCCGGCTCCTCGCTCGTCGTCGCGCCGGCCGACAGCGATCTCGCCACGCCGGAATTGGTGGCCGGCCTCGACGAATCGTTCGGCGGCGGCGGCTACACGGCATTGCAGCGCGCCGCGCTGTTGCAGCTCGCCGCCGACCATGTCTCCTCGGCGCTCGACAGCCGGGAATTGGCGTTTGAGCTGCATGCCAGCGGCGGCATGCCCAACTGGCGCGGGTGGCTCAGGAAAAACTTCGCCGATTACAACGAGCTGGCGAATGCGGTGCTGGGCGCGATCGAGATGTCGATGCCGGAAATCGATGTCAGCAACATCCCGGCGGCCCCGATCGCCCGCCGCCGCCCGGCCGCACCGCCGCCGGCAGGGAAAACAACGCCGTAGCCTTCGTCCGGCATTCTTCGGCTAGACTCGTAGCATCAACTCCGCAGTCCCGGCGAAAGCCGGGACCCACACTTCAAACGCACGGTCGCTGGAGGGATGGGTCCCGGCTTTCGCCGGGAACGTGGTTTGCTTAGGTCGTGCCGTCGCTCAACGCGCTCGGATTTCGGCGTTAAATCGCCACCCCCACCGGCGCGGTGAATGCCGCGTCGCGGACATTGCCGGTGTTGACGATTCCGGCCGGCTCGAACAGCAGGATCTCGGCCTCCGCGTCGGCGCAGGCGCGATGCTCCAGCCCGCGCGGCACGACAACGCATTCGCCCGGTCCGAGTTCGACGATGCGGTCGCGGAACTCGACCCGAAGCCGCCCTCCCAGACCATGAAGAATTCGTCGGCGTCATCGTGGTGGTGCCACGGGAACTCGCCCGGCACCTTGACGAGCTTTACTTCCTGGCCGTTGGCCGCGGCGATCGTTTTCGGCTGCCAGCGCTCAGCGAACTGGCCGAATTTCTCGTCGAGATTGATTTTGGCGGTCATGCGCGCGCCGGCTTGCGCGCCAGAAAATCCTTGAACCCGTCGCGCGGGTGGCCGGCCGAAAGCCAGGTCGCGCGCGCCTCGTCTTCGAGGTCGTAGCGCCCCTGCCAGTCGAGCGCCATGCCCTCATGCAACAGCCGCTTGATGCCCTGCACCATGCGCGCATCGTTCTTGGCGATCATCTGGCCCATCTCGATCGCCGATTCGAGCAGCTTCGCCGCCGGCACCACCTGGTTGAGGAGGCCGATGCGCAGGGCCTCCTCGGCGGCGACGATTCGGCCGGTGTAGAGCAGCTCCTTCGCTTTCGGGATGCCGACCAGCGCCGGCAATGACCAGGTCGAGTTGACCCGGCCGTAGCTCGCCGCCAGAAAGCGGAATTGCGTCTTCTCGCAGCCGATCCGCAGATCGAGCGAGGAGGAGAGGAGCGCCGCGCCGCCATAGGCCAGGCCGTTGATCGCGCCGATCAGCGGTTTCGCATAGCTGGCGATGTGCCAGCTGATGGTGCCGCGCGTCGTGCTGCGCGCCGCCAGCTCCTCCGATGACAGGCCGGCCATTTCGTGGATGTCGGCGCCGGCCGAGAAGGCGCG
Source organism: uncultured Alphaproteobacteria bacterium (assembly GCA_963842175.1). GTDB lineage: Bacteria > Pseudomonadota > Alphaproteobacteria > ATCC43930 > CGMCC-115725 > DATARH01. The sequence goes on along the minus strand of CAWJFM010000023.1, from coordinate 768,148 downwards.
CTCGCCGGCGCCGGTCAGGATGACCGCCGTGATCCCGTCATCGGTCTCGTACCCGGTCAGCGCGTCGTCCACCTCCTGCATCAGCGGAAAGCTCAGCGCGTTGAGCTTCTCCGGCCGGTTCAGCGTGATCACCGCGACCGCGCCCTCGTGCTCGCTCAGGATGTATTCGTAGGCCATCGCTCGGCTCTCCTTCCCTCCCGGTGTCGCCCGGCGCAATATGGTAGCCGAAACCGAGTAGCCGGTTCACCTTTTCGGAGCGGCGCGATGAGCGGATCCCTCGACGGCATCAGGGTATTGGAATTGGCGCGGTATCAGGCGGGACCGCGCGGCGGCATGATCCTGTCCGATCTCGGCGCCGAGGTCATCAAGATCGAGAAGCTCGGCGGCGAGGAGACCCGCAAATCCGAGCCTGTGGTGCGCGGCCAGAGCGTCTATTTCGCGGTCTACAACCGCGGCAAGAAGAGCCTCTGCCTCGACATGCGCACCGAGCGCGGCAAGGAGATCTTTGCCGCGCTGGTGCCGACCGCCGACATGGTGCTGCAGAACTTCCGCCCCGGGGTCATGGAGAAGATGGGCTTCGGCTATGAGGAGCTGTGCGAGCTGAAGCACGACATCATCCTGATCTCGGTCTCCGGTTTCGGCCAATACGGCCCCTATCGCGACCGCCCGGCCTTCGATCCCTTGGGGCAGGCGATGAGCGGGCTGATGAGCCTGACCGGCGCGCCGGTCGGCACCCCGCTCGGCGCCGCCACCTCGCTGGTCGACCGCTACACTTCGCTGCACGCGACGATCGGCGCGCTCGCCGCCTTGCACCACCGCGACAAGACCGGCGAGGGGCAAATCGTCGATTGTTGCCTGCTGGATTCGGGTTTCACGATGGTCGAGATCCCGCTCTCCTATTATCTCGCCACCGGCCAGGAGGGCGGCGAGGGCGGCCGGCCGCCCTATAAGTGCAAGGACGGCCATGTCGTCATTTCCGCCTCGGGCCGGGCGATGGCGACCAAGCTGATGCAGATCGCCACCGGCGACGAGAGCGCCAATGTCGCCGGGTGGACCAGCCGCGCCGGGCTCGCCGATCCGCGCAAGGTGGCGGTTTCCAAATGGTGCGCCGAAAACACCGTCGATCACGTCGTCTCGGCGCTGCTTGCCGCCGAGATCCCGGTCGCGCCGGTCAAGACGATCCCGCAGGCGGCCGAAGACCCGCATCTCTGGGAGCGCGAGATGCTGGTCAAGATGCCCGATGCGCTGGCCGGCGAGATCCATGTGCCGGGCGCCACGATCAAGATGTCGAAGACCCCCGGCCGGGTCGGCCATGTGCCGACGCCCGGCGAGCACACCGACGAGCTGTTGTCGTCGATCCTCGGCTACGACCGCGCGACCTTGGCGGAATTACGGCAAGCGAAGGTGATTGGGTAGTGCTGCTTGGCGACCGCGGTAGATTGTTGACCCTCGGGTGTCGCCGTCGCCTATTGCTGCGGCGACATCCAGGCCCTGATCGACGCGCTCGGAAGCCGAAGCGGTAGGACCATAGCGCTTCCCGTCACCCCCGCGAAAGCGGGGGGCCAGAGCGAGCGACGGCCGGTTGCCCTGGATTCCCGCTTTCGCGGGAATGACGATCCAATCTCGGCGAGTACCGCTCTGATATATAAGAGACGCGAACCGGACGCGGCGCTCCCGGTTATTTCGGCGACACCACCATCGTCATCTGGCGGCCTTCCATGCGCGGCGTCTGCTCGACCTTGGCGATCGCGTCGAGATCGTCCTTGACCCGCATCAGGACGTTCATGCCGAGCTCCTGATGCGCCAGCTCGCGCCCGCGGAACCGCATGGTCACCTTGACCTTGTCGCCTTCCTCGATGAACTTGTTCATGCTGCGCATCTTGACCGCGTAATCGTGGATGTCGATGCTAGGCCGCAGCTTGATTTCCTTGACCTCGATGATTTTCTGCTTTTTGCGGGCTTCGTTTTTCTTTTTCTGTTCTTCGTATTTGAATTTGCCGAAATCGAGGATCTTGCACACCGGCGGATCGGCGCCGGGAGCGATCTCGACGAGGTCGAGGCCGGCATCGGCGGCCATCGCGAGCGCTTCGTTGCGCCCGACGACCCCCACCATCCCGCCGCGCTCGTCGACCAGGCGCACGCGCAAGACGGCGATCTCCTCGTTGATCCGAGGTCCCTCGCGGGTCGGGGTCATGTTCATTGGTGGTCTGGGTATGTAGGCTCTCCTCTCATCGGTTGAACAGCGCCGCCTGCGCTGTCGCGCCAGCGGTCAAGGCTAGCCGGGCGGGGCTGCCTCCAGCTTCAATCTAGCAACGGCTTCGGCAAGCGCAAGAGCTTCCTGCGCCGGGCTGCCGAGCCGGCGCAGCGAGACGCTGCGCTGTTCGGCCTCGCGCCGGCCGACAACGAGCATGACCGGGACCTTGGCGAGGCTGTGCTCGCGCACCTTGTAGCCGATCTTCTCATTGCCGTTATCGGTGGCGACGCGCAACCCGGCGGCGCCGAGTTCGGCTGCGACCGCTTCGGCGTACGCCGCCGCCTCGTCGGTGATCGACGCGACGACCGCCTGCACCGGGGCGAGCCAGAGCGGGAAAGTACCGGCGTAATGCTCGATCAGGATGCCGATGAAGCGCTCTACCGATGCCGAGGATCGCGCGGTGCAGCATGACCGGGGTGTGGCGCCCGCCATCCTCGCCGACATAGCTCGCGCCGAGCCGTCCCGGCATCGAGAAATCGAGCTGCAAGGTGCCGCATTGCCAGTCGCGCCCCAAGGCGTCGCGCAGCACGAATTCGAGCTTCGGTCCGTAGAACGCGCCCTCGCCGGGGTTGAGCGTATAGGCGAGCCCCGCCGCCTCGACCGCATCGCGCAGATCCTGCTCGGCGCGGTCCCACACCGCGTCGCTGCCGATGCGCTGCGCCGGCCGGTCGGCGAATTTGATCGCCACATCCTCAAAGCCGAAATCGCGATAGATCGACAGCAAGAGACGGCAAAACGCGATCGCCTCCGCGGTGACCTGGTCCTCGGTGCAGAAGATGTGCGCGTCGTCCTGGGTGAAGCCGCGCACCCGCATGATGCCGTGCAGCGCGCCCGACGGCTCGTTGCGGTGGCAGCTGCCGAATTCGGCAAGGCGCAACGGCAATTCGCGGTAGCTCCGGAGCCGATTGCGAAAGATCAGGACGTGCCCCGGACAGTTCATCGGCTTGACCGCGAGCATTCGCTCGTCGCGGCTTTCGGCGATGAACATGTTCTCGCGGAAATTCTCCCAATGGCCGGTGGCTTCCCACAGGCTGCGGTCGAGCAGCGTCGGCCCCCTGACCTCAAGGTAGCCGGCGGCATCGAGCCGGCGGCGCATGTAGTCTTCGATGATGCGATAGAGCTTCCAGCCCTTGGGGTGCCAGAAGACGCTGCCGACCGCCTCTTCCTGCAGGTGGAACAGATCGAGCTCGCGCCCCAGCCGGCGATGATCGCGGCGTTCGGCTTCCTCGATCCGGAAGAGATACTGGTCGAGCTCCTTCGGGTTCGGCCAGGCGGTGCCGTGGATACGCTGCAGCTGCGGGTTGTTCGGGTCGCCGCGCCAATAGGCGCCGGCCACGCTCATCAGCTTGAAGGCCTGGCCGAGCCGGCCGGTTGAGGGCAAGTGCGGCCCCGTGCACAGATCGACGAAATTGCCCTGACGGTAGACGCTGATCTCCTCTTGCGCCGGGATCTCGCCGATATACTCGGCCTTGTAGCGCTCGCCGATGCCGGCGAAGAATTGGATCGCCCGCTTGCGGTCCCAGACCTCGCGGATGATCTTCTCGTCGCGGCCGACGATCTCATGCATCCGTTCCTCGATGCGGGCGAGGTCTTCGAGGGTGAACGGCGCCGCGCGCGCGAAATCGTAATAAAACCCGGTTTCGGTCGCCGGGCCAAAGGTGACCTGGGTGTCGGGATAGAGCTCCTTGACCGCCTCGGCCAAGACATGCGCCGCGTCGTGGCGCAGGATCTCCAGCCCCTCGGGCATCTCGCGGGTAATGACCGCGACATCGGCATCATGATCGATCAGCGTGGCGAGGTCGCGCGGCCGGCCGTCGATCTTGACGGCGAGCGCCGCCCGGGCGAGGCCGGGGCCGATCGCTGCCGCGAGGTCGGCGCCGGTCAGCGGGCCGGGAAATTCGCGGCGCTTGCCGTCCGGCAACGTTACGACGATGGATTTGGAATGGGGTGTTGCGTCGGAATTCTCGATCATCGTGCCCTGTACTCCGTTCGCTGGCGCTGATCCAACGGGACGAAGGGGGAATAAAAAAAACCCCGTCCGTCGCCGGCGGGGTCCCTTGGGTTCGAGCGATGCTTCCAGATCAGCGCGCACAACCTCCCGGCACCCCGCGACCCGCGGTGCTGGTAGTCGTGACGACAATCAGATCCATCTGGCTCATGGCTCAGAATATCGCGATCCGCCGCCGCCCCGTCAAGACATGCGTGGTCCCGCGGCCGGCGGGAGTGCCTGCGAAATCGAGCGTCCGGGCGGTAATACTGTCAGGCCGGCACTTGCCGCACCGGCCGCGCTCGGCGAGTGTAGGCGCGGCGAGGAACCCGCCGGTGCGAGGATTTGGCAATGCTGGCGGCGGTCTTCACCAGCCGGGAAATATGGCAGATCATCGCGTTGTCGCTCTCGGTCAGCTTGTCCGCCACCGCCGCTGCGGCGGCGCTCGGCCTGCCCCTCGGGGCAGTGCTGGCGATCTGGCGCTTTCCCGGACATCGCGTCCTGGTGGTCGCGGCCAACGCGTTGTTGGGGCTGCCCCCCGCAGTGGTCGGGCTGGCGCTCTATTTGTTGCTGTCGCATTCGGGACCGCTCGGCTCGCTCGGGATGCTGTTCACCCCGGCGGCGATGGTCCTCGCCCAGGCGCTCCTGGCCTTGCCGATCGTCACCGCGCTCGCTCACCGCGCCGCCGAGGATCTCTGGACGGCCTACGGCGATGCGCTGATGGATCTGGGCGCCAGCAGATGGCGCGCGGTCCCGGTCTTGATCGCGATGGGCCGCCTCCATATGCTGACCGCCGTGCTCGCCGGGTTCGGCCGCACGATGTCGGAGGTCGGGGCGATCCTGATCGTCGGCGGCAATATCGCCGCCTATACCCGCACGATGACCACCGCGATCGTACTCGAGACCAGCCGGGGCGACCTGCCGCTGGCGCTCGGTCTGGGTTTCGTACTGATCGGGCTGACGACAATGATCAGCGCGGCCGCCTTTGGCCTGGCCGGCCGGCCGACCTGGTAGACACGGAGGATGTTCATGAAGCGGATGATTCTTGTCGTCGTCGCCGTGCTGCTCGGGAGCCTGTCAGCGCCGGGTACGGCTCCTGCCCAGGCTCAGCAGACGACCATCACCCTCGCCTCGACGACCTCGGTCGACAATTCCGGTTTGCTAGCCGCGATCCTGCCGCTTTTTACAAAAAAGAGCGGCATCACCGTGCATGTGCTCGCATTGGGGACCGGGCAGGCGCTCGACACGGCGCGGCGCGGCGACGCCGACCTCGTCCTCGTTCACGATCCCGAGGCCGAGCAGAAATTCATCGCCGGAGGCGACGGCCTGCCGCGACGACAGATCGCCTGGAACGACTTCATCCTGGTCGGGCCGGCCGCCGATCCGGCGCACATCAAGGGCGGACACGATGCCCTCGCCGCGCTGACCGCGATCGCCAAGGCCAAGGCCGCGTTCGTCTCGCGCGGCGACCGCAGCGGCACCAACGCGCTCGAGCTTCGCCTGTGGAAGGCGGCCGAGATCGACCCGAAGAGCGGGGCAGGGAGCTGGTACCGCGATATCGGCGGCGGCATGGGGCAGGCGCTCAACGCGGCTGCCGCGATGCCGGCTTATACGCTGTCCGACCGCGGCACCTGGCTCAGCTTCAAGAACAAGGGGCCGCTGGCGATCGTCGTCGAGGGCGATCCCCACCTGATCAACCGCTACGACGTCATCGAGCTCAACCCGGCAAAGCACCCCGATGCCAAGCTCGCCGCCGCGCATCGCCTCGCCGAATGGCTGCTCTCAGCGCAGGGACAGGCGGCGATCGGGAATTTCCGGGTGGATGGCGAGCAATTGTTTCACCCCTCGGCCGCCGCGCCCCGTTGAGCAAAATGGCACCGCCAGCGGCGAGCGGGCGGCGCAGTTGCCGCCAAGCGCGGCGAGCCGCTTAATGATACCGCCACCAATAGGGATGGTGGTGCCAATGGTAGTAGTGCGGGTGCCAGCAATGCCAGCCGTATCCATCCCACCAGCACCGCGCGTCGGCCGGCTGTGCCACCGCAACACCGACGAAGAGCGTAATCGCCGCGAGGGCGCCGAGAATGAGCTTCATCGTTACCTCCTGCAGCTATTTGCTGAAGGAAACGACGCGCAGCCCAAAAAGATCCCGCAGAAACCAGATAGTCAAAATCGAGCTGTTAGAAAAACTACGGATAGGGCCACACTATTGCAGCGCCGCCGTCTGGCGCTGCCGCTGCGCCGCGGCGATCTCGGTGAGCAGCTTGCGGGTGATTGCCTCGGCGAAGGTGTCGAAATTCTCCACCTTCAGCACAAAGGCCCCGGGACCGCCGATCACGTTTTCTTCATAATATTTGGGCAGACCGCCCGGCGGCTGCGTGTGAAAGGCATAGCCCGGGTTGGCCTGGGTGTTGATGATCGCCAGTCCATTGATCGTGACGCCGGCGCCGACCGCCTGATCGCGCGCTTCGGTGACGGCGCGGCCGGCATTGCTGGTGCCGTCGCCCGAGATGTCGATGATCCGCTTGTCGCTCTCCGCGGGCGCGCCGGCAAAGCGCTGCATCGCGAAATCGATCGCCGCGCTGATCGAGGTGCGGCCGAGGAACGAGCGCGGCGCGTTGAGCATTGTTGCCGCGATGCTGCCGGCGGCCTCCTCGTCGCGCACCACCGTCCAGTCGACGACGACATTCTGGTCGGCCGCCCCCGACCATTCGATGAAGGTCACCGCGATCCCATGGTTCCGGCCGGAGACAATCGCACGCAGCACCTTGGGGTCGGTGATCGCGGCGGCATACCCCTTGCGCTGCAGGTTGAATTCGTCCTCGTCGATGCTGCGCGACACATCGGCGGCGAGAACCAGCAGCACGTCGACACTCTCGGCGCGCGCCCCGGACGAGCCGACGCCGGCGCCGAGGATGCCGGCGATCAATGCTGCGATGACGGTAGTCGTCCTCATGCGACCGACCCTTCCCGGTTCACCCCAAGAATAAGCCGCCAGACCCCGCCGAGGGAAGCACCGAGCCGGAGCGCGATTTCAACCGGCCAGCTCGCGGCGGACGATCGCGGCGCCTTGGGCGAGGGCGCGCAATTTGCCCATGGCGCGCTCGCGCGGCAGGTATTTCATGCCGCAATCGGGCGCGGCGACGAGCCGCTCGGCCGGGATATGTTGCAGCCCCTGGCGCAGCCGCGCGGCGACCTCGCCGGCCGTCTCGACCGAGGGATCATCGAGATCGAGGACCCCGAGCACGATCGTCTTGCCGGACAATTCCTTCAGCACCCCGAGATCGAGCCGCGGTTGCGCCGCCTCGATCGAGATCTGCTCGGCGATCGAGTCGGCGAGCTGCGGCAGAAACGCATAGCCGGCGGGCTTGTTCTTCACCATCGCGGCATAGCCGAAGCACAGATGCACGATGGTCGGCCCGGCGATGCCTTGGAGCGCCCGGTTGATCGCCTTGAGACCCCAGCGCGCCGCTTTGTCGGGGGCGGTGCGCACCCAGGGCTCGTCGAGCTGCACGACATCGACCCCGGTCGCCTTCAGCGCGGCCAATTCCTCGTTGACGGCGACGGCGTAATCCATCGCCATCTCCTCTTCGTCGCCATAGAAGGCGTTTTCGGCCTGCTGGGACAGCGTGAACGGGCCGGGCAGCGTGATCTTGGTCGCGTGCGTGGCGTGGGTGAGGAGAAACTCGGCGTCGCGAAGCTCGACCGGGCCGCGCCGACGGATCGGGCCGACGACTCGCGGCACCAGCGTCGAGCCGCCGCCGCTGCGCCCGACCCGGCCCGGGTGCACGGCATCGATGCCGTCGAGCGCCAGCGCGAACCGGTTGGAATAGCTCTCGCGGCGGATCTCGCCGTCGCTGACGATGTCGATCCCGGCCCGTTCCATGTCGCCGATCGCGAGAATGGTCGCGTCGTTCTGTGCCGCTTCGAGGAACGCCTCCGGGATGCGCCAAATGTCGGGCGCCGCGACGCGCGGCACGCCGTGCTGCGCGAGCGCGCTGCGGTCGACCAGCCAATCGGGCTGCGGATAGCTGCCGACGACCGTCGTCGGGATCAAATCGGCCGGGTAGGTCATCTTGCCCCCTCAGTGGTACCAGGTTCATCGGTCGCCGCCCTTCCGAGGCTCGCGGCGAGGAACGTCCGCACTTTTTGCCATGCGTCGGTAGCGGCCGGCTCATTGTATTCGAACCAATGGCCGGAGCGGCGGGTGCCGGGCTGGAACTCTCGGAAATTGAACGAGTGGTAGGCACCGGGATAGACGGTCAGGTCGATCGGCGGGCTGCCGTCGGGCGGCTGGGCGGCCAGCTTGCGGCAAAGCGCGGCCGGCGTCCGGTCGTCCGATGCGCCGATCAAGACCAGCGTCGGCACAATGGGTGCTTTGCTGTCGCCGCACCAGGGATAATAGGTGACCGCCGCCTGGAAGCTGCGTTTGGAGATCGAGGCCGTCCCGCGTTCCACATCGCGCAACGCCGAGGTGCCGCCCATCGAGTAGCCGAGGATCGCGACCCGGTCGGGATCGACAAAGCGCTGCTGCGACAGATAGCCGAGTGCGGCAAAGCCGTCCGTCCCCTGCTCGACGAACGGCAGGCGGCATCGTTCGATCCCGCGCGGCCCGAAGCTGTCGACCGCCAGCGCGACGTAGCCCTCCGATTTGAGGTCGTCGGCAATCGCCGCGTATCGCGGGAGAAAGCCGGAGCAGCCGTGCAGCACCACCACCGCCGGAAACGGGCCAGCGCCGTCGGGCCGTGCCAGATAGCCCGACAGGCGCTCAGGCTCTGCCCGCTCGGTCAAGTTGGGAAATTCGATCAACCCGCCGGCCTGCGCAATCCCGGCACCGAGCCAGCATACGAGAGCGATGCCGACGAGCGTCAAGGCGATCAGGCGGGTCGGGGAGGCCAAAATCCTGCTCGCAGGATCGTCATTCGGCGAGAGTATACAGGTTTCGCCGCGCGCCGACCCCGTTCGTCCGCCCTGTTCCACCTATTATGGCTGGTAACCTACCTAGAGTAGCTAGCGGACGGTCTGTGATAAGAAGTGCACGTCAACCCGCGGTGAATGATTGATCGGCAGCGGTGGGTCACGCCTCTAGCTGCCGCAGCTCGTCGCGCATCCACTCGATCAGTTGCATAAGGAGGTCCATCGCGCTGTCTGCTTCCGAGGCTCGCCGGAAAGCGGCGCAGACCTTGCCTCGGAAATAGTCGGAATTGAGAATCAGCTGCACGATCAACCCGTCGATCAGCGTCGGCATGTCCTCTTCGAGAATTGCCGGCGCGGCGGTTTCAAGCCGCCGCCGCAGAGACGACAGGTCGCGATGCTCGTCGATGAAGGCATCAACCAGCGCCTGATCCTGTAGGCGCACGGCTGCGAGGCTCGAGAGGACGCGTTCTTCGAGTGCGTTTCCGCCAACCGCGAGGCTGCGGTCGAGGATGCTTAGCGCGAGCGGTGCGCGCCGATGGCTGAAGGCGATGATGTCGATCGCTTTGAACAATGCGTCAATCTGATCGGCATCCTGGGCCGCTAGAGCCCGCCCCAAAAGGGATGGGATGAGCCGGGGCGCGGTGGCCGGCGCCCATCGGTCGACGACCAGTTCCGGCCAGGCGAAATGGTCGCTGAATTTGTATTCGGCGACCGAGCTACGCATCTGCCAGCTGCCCGAGGCGACGAATTCCTCGGTCATCGCCACGTAGCCGTCGAGCCACGAATCTTCCACCGCCGGCAGGTTGCCGAGCTGGTGAAACAGCGCGTACAGCACCGATTGCCTGAACCACGGGCGGCCGCTCTCGAACAAACGGCCGAGCAGCTCGAACGTGCCGGCGGGGTCAACCTTGACGGCGTGGTAGACGAGCGCGCGCTCGCACAGCAGCATCAGGTGGAGGTCGAAAGGGATTTCGCTGTCGCCGCCGAGGATCTCGCTGATCGGACCGAGCCCACCTTCAGGATGTTCGAGACAGGCGAGCGCGGCGCGCCACGTCTCGCGAAACGCCGCCGGCCGGCTCGCGGTTACTTCGAATTCCCGGAAATTGAACGGCTGGTAGGCGGGCTGCCGCTCAAGCACCCACTTGAACGGCCTGGCCAGCATTCTCAGAACCCATCGCCGCCCGAAGGTCTTGGCGAGCGGCGTGGCGAAGATCCGCTCGATCTGCTCGCGCCAAATCGCGGCCAAGCGGTCAAGCTGGTCCTGATCGCCGCGGCAGCTGTTGACGACGGCGAGGGAGAGTTCCACGAAGATCTCGACGGTGCGGCCATGCGGCACGCCGGGAAAGCGGATCATCTCGTCGCCGATCCGCGACAGCAGCCGCCAGCCCTGCTCGCGATCGCGGTGCCAGGCGCGATAGAGGATCGGCACCAGCAACCGGCGCAGGGACCGATCCGGATCGCGCGTCGCTTGCAGGAGTCGCTCGGTGAGGCCGCGCGCTTCTGCCGTCCTGATCGCGATGTAGCGCGCGTTGAGAACCCGTGGGGACGTCGTCGACCGCATCTCTATTCCGCGATCCGCAACAACGTGTCGACGACCCCGTCGACGAATTCGTCCGCGCCCGGCGGCGCCATCGAGAGCGCCGCGGCAACGCCGTCGCGCTGCCCGACATTGGCGGTCTGCGACAGCGAAACGATGGCGTCACGGTTCTTCATCGCGATGAGCGCTGCGGTCACCGCGCGGCAGTCGTCGAGGTCCAGGGTCGGATCGAGGACTGCGTGACGCGTGGTGAAGAGGTCGCCGCGGATCGCGGCTAGCGCCCCAGCCACGTCATTTGTCTCCAGCAGATGCGCGATCAAATGGGTGAGCGCGTAGGGTTCGCGATGCGCCTTCCACCCTTTGCAATGCGCCAGCAGGGCCTCGCGACCGGGTTTGAGGTCGACCTTGAAGCGATCGAATTCTCCGGGCGGCGCCTTCAACCAGTCGCTGATCGATTTATGTGCGGGACGGTAGACGCGATCGGCGCCGGCTCCCGTATCCCAAGTCAGAAAGCAGCTAAGCGCATCCAGTGCGGTCGTTGCTTCGTCGCGGTTGAGCCCGGCTGACCGCCTCGATCTGCGCGCGGGTCAGGGGCTCGCGCGCCGCGAGCACCACGCCCAGAACCGTCCGCGCGACATGGAAATCCGCAAGATTGGGAAACCGCCTGTCGGCGAAGCGGTAGTAGAGGTTTCCCAGCTCCGCCGGCAAATGATCGAGCTCGCCGAGGCGAAACTCGCCGCTGCGCAACTCGTTGAGCACTGTATCGGCGTACTGAAAATTGCCCGCGGCGCGTTCGGCGATTGTTGCTGCCGCTTGGCGCCGGTCGGCTTCGGGCAATCCAAGGACGGTGCCCGGATCGAGTTCGGCGAAACGCAGTTCCACGTATCTGAGCACGTCTTCGCGCTGAGCGGCGACCGCTTCTCCCAGAAAGCACCGTTCGGCGTCCTGGAAGAGCGGCAATACCCGGCCGTCGCGGCGTGTCGTGGCGATCAGCTTGAGCCAGGGCGGGAACTCCTCGCTTGCCTGCGCCAGGAGCTGCGGGATCGTCATCTGGCCCGCCGTCTCCGGGCCGCCGACCGCCTCGTCGAGCGCATCGACAAGGATGTAGCGGATTCCGTCCATGGGGATCGTATGCAGCGCGGCGAGCACGCCTTGCGACAGCATCGTCGTCGGGTCGTTGCTTTTGAGTGCGCCGACCAGTTCCTCGCTGCGGCGCAGGCGCTCGGCGTAGGCGGATACCGTGCCGCACAGCATGGCTGCGATGAAACGGACAAACAGCCGGGTACTGACCGTATCCGGTTTCAGCGCGTTGCAGAAGTGATAGGCCAAAACCCGCCCGCCATCGTTGCGGCGAACCATCTCCGCGATGAGCGCGGTCTTGCCGCTTCCGGACTCGGCCTCGATGAGAAGGCACCGCCGGCTGGTGGGGAGCCAATCCTCGATGCGGGCCAATATCCAATCGCGCCCGACAAAGCTGCCGGCCCCGGTCTTCAGTTCGGCAAAGAAGTCGTACGGCGCCAGTTTGTCGACATAGATGACGTAGCGCTTGTCGCCGGCGCGGATCTGCTGGAGTGCGCCGAGTATCTCGGCGACGCCCTCCTGGTAGGCGTCGGGCGAGGCCTGCCATCCGGTGAAGCGAAACGGCTCGTAGCGGACGATCGCCAATGGCGTATCGCAATCGATGACGACCACCGGCAGTACGGGTTTGTCTTTGCGCACCGCGAGCATCAGCTCGTAGTGGCAGACGCTGGCGCCGTGTGGAGTGCCTCGCTCGCCCTCGAGCCGTACGGAGTGCGGGCTGAGCAGCGCCACCACCAGCGAGCAACGGTTCAGCGCCGCTTCGAGCGCCAGCCAGAAATGCTCGTCGTCGGGGCGCAGATGCTCGCGGTCGATCCAGACTTCGTACCCGGCCTCTTCGAGCGAAGCCTTGAGCCGATGCGCAATATCGCCGGCGTCGGCCCAGCCATAGCTTTCGAAGATCGCGGCGCGTTGCGGTCGGCGCCGGAACAGAGGAAGCCCCGTCGGCGATCTCAGCGCTCATTTCGCGGCGATCGGCGAAGCGTCGGAGGAGGCGATTTCCAAGATCATCAGATCGGTGAATTTGACGTGGGAGCTGGATCCGCAGCCGAGCAACCAAATATCGTATTCCGCGGGCTGGCCGGGCCAGGCGTGTTCGCCGTATTGCTCGTAGATCCGGGTTACCGAGCATCCGTCGCGTCCTTCGGCCGGACCCTGGGCTCCGCCAAAGCCGTCGGCCAGATGCGGGATCGGCTCGGACTGGGAGACGATCTTTGCCAGCTCCGGCGCCAGTTGCTCGATTCGCGGCGATGATTGCGACATGGCAAACCCTCCCACCCAATGGGCATGATCAGCGGTTCAGGACGACGCAAGGTTACACGCCGGTCTCCGCCGAGGCCCAGCCTATTCGCGGCGCTGTTTGGCATGGCGGGGTCGCCGTGCCGGCGGCGCCGTGACAGCTTGTCGCCGGACGGCCGATCCGCTATCAAATCGTCATGTTCGCATGCTATTGCGGATAAGCCGGAGTAACGGAAGGTCGATCGGTGGCGAGCCCGCTCGATAGTTGTCCAGCCCTAGTGCTCAACGCGGATTTTCGTCCGCTCAGCTATTTCCCATTGTCGCTGTGGGCGTGGCAGGACGCGGTGAAGGCGGTGTTTCTCGAACGCGTCTACATCATCGACCATTATGACGCCTATGTGCGCAGCCCCTCGGTCGAGATGCGCCTGCCGAGCGTCATCGCCCTCAAGGAATATGTGCAGGCAGCGCGCCACCCGGCCTTCACCCGGTTCAATGTATTCCTGCGCGACCGCTTCACCTGTCAGTATTGCGGCCGCCCACGCCCCTCGCACGAACTGACCTTCGACCACGTCGTCCCGCGCTCGCGCGGCGGCACCACGATTTGGACCAATGTCGTCACCGCCTGCGGCAGCTGTAACCTGTTGAAAGGGAACAGGCTGCCGAAGCAGAGCGGGCTTTATCCGCGGCATCGCCCGGTTCAGCCGACCACCTACATGCTGCAGCAAAACGGCCGCGCCTTCCCGCCCAATTATCTGCACGAAAGCTGGCGGGATTATCTCTACTGGGACACCGAGCTCGACCCGTCGTAGCTGCTACACGCATGTCATTCCGGGGCGCCGCGCAGCGGCGAACCCGAAATCCATGCACACGGCCGGCCGGCTATTTCGTTCCTCCGCTGGTGCGTCCTGGCCGGGGTCTGTGTTCTTGGGTTCCGGGTTCGGCCCTTCAGGCCGCCCCGGAATGACGTTCCTAACAGCGTTAGTGCCCGAGAATCGCCCGTGTCCATGCGGGCAATGAAATGCGGAAATAGCCTCCGGAGAGGCTGCATTGCTGCCGCCCATCGTCCCAAAGAAGCGGTTGGCCGGCATCGTCTGTCATGTACACATCGTGACAATCGAGGCGCATCGTCTCAACTGCCGCTAAAGAGAGCCCGAAGAGCAGCAAGAAAAGCAGCGCAATCCCGCGTACACCATCGATCGGTTTCCGATCCGTGACAGCAGGGATATCAGCGACCATGTCTGCGCTCCTCTCCGCCGATCGACCTCAGTGAGCGGGCGCGGGGATTAGTGCGTGATCAGCCGACGTTCGATCGCGGCGGCCTTGATCGCCTTTTGCAGCTTCTCGAAAGCGCGCACCTCGATCTGACGCACCCGCTCGCGCGAAATGCCGTATTGCTGGGACAAATCCTCGAGGGTCGTCGGGTTCTCCTGCAACCGCCGCTCGGTCAGGATGTGGCGCTCGCGATCGTTGAGGTGGGTCATCGCCTTTTACGAAGAGATCGCGCCGCAGCCCCAGCTCCTGGCGTTCGCCGAGCTTGGTTTCCTGGCTCTCGCTGTCATCGACGAGCCAATCCTGCCATTCGCCCTCGCTGTCGCTTCGCAGCGGCGCGTTCAACGAGTGATCGGGGCTGGCGAGCCGCCGGTTCATGCTGACGACATCGGCCTCGGGAACATCGAGCTGGGTCGCGATCTTTTTCAGATTCTCGGGCGACAGATCGCCCTCCTCCATCGCCTGCAGCTGGCCCTTGAGTTTGCGCAGGTTGAAGAACAGCTTCTTCTGCGCCGCGGTGGTTCCCATCTTAACCAGCGACCAGGAATGCAGGATGTATTCCTGGATCGCGGCGCGGATCCACCACATCGCATAGGTGGCGAGGCGGAACCCGCGATCGGGGTCGAAGCGTTTGACCGCCTGCATCATCCCGACATTGCCCTCGGAGATCAGCTCCGACAGCGGCAGGCCATAGCCGCGATACCCCATCGCGATCTTGGCGACCAGGCGCAAATGGCTGGTGACCAGCCGATGTGCGGCATCGGGGTCCTCAGTCTCCTTCCAGCGCTTGGCGAGCATGTATTCTTCGTCCGGCTCCAGCATCGGGAACTTGCGTATCTCCTGGAGATAGCGCGTCAGATTCCCCTCGCCGGAAATGGACGGGACCGAAACCATGGCGATTGACCGATGTTGCTCCGAGGGATGCCGCGTTTGGGTAACGCACCGATAGGGCAGGGGATCCACGGCACGATCCACCCCGCCCGGAAAGCCTTACCAATATGGTCATCTTTTGTCCAGTTTAAAGTAGCTCTAAATTGGCGAGCAACCCTGCCATGTCGGCGGGCATGGGGCTGTCGAAGGTCAGCTCGCTCGCCGGTGGACCGGATGGATAAAGCCGAGCAGCCGGGCATGCAGGGCCTGCCGTGGAAAGTTGGCAATTGCCGCGCCGACCGCCTGCGGCACGCCCGCGCAGACGGGTCGCGATGCGTCCCGCACGTGTGCCATAGGCCGGGTCGCCGATCAGCGGATGGCCGATATGGGCGAGGTGAACCCTGATCTGGTGGGTCCGGCCGGTCAGCAATCGGCACTCGATCAGCGCCGCCTGCCCAATCCGCTCGGCGCCGAACCGGCGCTCGACCCGATAGCGGGTCACCGCCGACTTGCCGCGGGTTTCGGCCACCACCGCCATCTTCTTGCGGTTGGCAGGGGCTGCGGCCGATATTGCCGACGATCTCGCCGACGGCCGGCGCCGGCACGCCCCAGACGATGGCGCTGTAGGCGCGCTCGATCCGGCGCAGCGCGAAATCGCTGCGACAGCGCGCGATGCGCCGTCTCGGTCTTGGCGGCGACGAGGAGACCGCTGGTGTCCTTGTCGAGGCGATGGACGATGCCGGGTCGGCGCACCCCGCCGATCCCGGAGAGGCTCGGGCCGCAATGCGCGAGCAGCGCATTGACGAGAGTGCCCTCGGGGTTGCCGGGGGCCGGATGGACCACCATGCCGGCCGGCTTGTCGACGACGATCAGATGCTCGATCCTCGAAGCGGATGTCGAGCGCGATCGGCTGCGCCGCCGGGGTCGGCTCGTCCGGTTCGGGGAGCATGACGACGACCCTGGCCCCAGCGCTGGCGCGCTGTGCCGGGTCGCGCAGCGAGCGGCCATCGCCGGCGATTTGGCCGGACAGGATCAGCTGCTTCAGGCGGGTGCGCGACAACTCCGGGAGTTGCCGTTGCAAGGCGCGGTCGAGGCGGATTCCGTGATCGCCCGGCGCGATGGTGATTTCGACGCGGCGCCCCGGGCAGGTTCGCCGCCCCGGAGATCTCAGCGGGCATGACCCTGCCCTTTGCCCGCGAACGGCAGCGCCGAGCCGATGCGCGCGCTGAAGATCCTGGTCATCGTCATGGCGATGATGATCCTCGCCGGGTCCGCGATCCTGATCGTCGTGATCGCCGGCCGGCTGTCGCGGAGCGAGCCGGCGCCGAGCACCCGCGCAGCCCTTTGCCGCGGCCCCGATCGAGCTCCCGGCCGGGGCGCGGATCGAGACCATCGGCGTGGGGAGCGATCGCCTCGTGCTCGAAATCGTGCTTCCGGACGGCGAGCGCCAGCTCCTGATCATCGATCTTGCCACGGGGCAGCGCCTCGGCTCCATCCCGCTGCGCTCGGCGCCGTAGCGGCAGGGCGATTCGCCTGTGACGATGGCGAAGTAGCGCCGCGCGGCGCGACGCGCACAGCGTCATTTTAACGCGGTTCTCGGCAATTCGCGAGACTTGGATCAGTGAGATCTTGAAAGCGAACGGCGCTGCGCCGAACTTTTCGCCGGTTTGCGTCGTTGTCGCTCCGGCGACGGGTTTATCGGCGATCCGGCAATGCGCAAAGGCCGCTGGGTTCGCGCCTGGATTTGATTGTCGCCATGGTCGCATCGCATTGCCCTCCGGTTGCTGTCACCCAGCATCCCGCAGGACCGAAAGACTACGATTCCCGAACCGCTCCAGCGATCCCGGCAGCACCCACGAGCGGGCGCCGACCTTTTTGATGTCTTCAGGGGAGTTCAGATGGGGAAGAAGATCAGCGCCGGCGACCCCGCCGCCCGGCTCGAGCTTGTCGAAACCGGCGCGGTCCGTGCGCTCGCCGAACGGCCGCCGCGCGAGGACCGCTCGGGCGCGCGCACCGGCCTGCGCACCTTGGGGCCGGTATCGGACCTCGAACGCCATCTTCCCTCCGAATGGTGGCGCACGCTGTTCAACTCGCTCTATCTCGAAACCGATGGCGACATCGTCGAAAACGACCGGAACACCCAGCAGGAAGTCGATCTGCTGATCCGCAGCGCCGGGCTCGAACGCAACGACCGCATCCTCGATTTGTGCTGCGGTCAGGGCCGCCATTCGCTCGACCTTGCGCGCCGCGGCTTTCAGCACGTTACCGGGCTCGACCGGTCGCGCTATCTGATCCGGCTCGCCAAGAAGCGTGCCAAACAGAGCAATTTGCAGGTGTCGTTCCATGAAGGCGACGCCCGCCGTTTCCGGCTCGGCGACGGCGAGTTTCACTGCGTCTGCGTGCTCGGCAATTCGTTCGGCTATTTCGACCGGCCCGAGGACGATCTGGCGGTGCTCAAAGCGGTCCAGCGTGCCTTGGCCTCGGGCGGCACCCTCGTCATGGATCTGATGGATGGCGAGTGGATGCGGGACCATTTCGAGCCGCGCTCGTGGGAGTGGGTCGACCAGAACCATTTCGTCTGCCGCGAGCGCGGTCTCGCCGGGGACGGCGACCGCCTGATCAGCCGTGAGGTGGTGGTTCATGCCGAGCGCGGCGTCATCGCCGATCAATTCTATGCCGAGCGGCTCTATTCGAAGCAGCGGATCGAGGCGCTGATGAGCCGCGCCGGGTTCGGCAATGTCCGCTTCCATTCGGTCGCTTCCCCCGACTCGCCGCGCAATCAGGATCTCGGCATGGTCGAGCACCGGCTGTTTCTGACCGCCGAGGCGCCGCGCCGCGCCCAGCTCGTGCCCCGCCGGGCGGTGCTGTTCCCAGAGGTCACGGTGATCCTCGGCGATCCACGGCTGCCGGACCCGGTCAAGCGCGACGGGCGTTTCAACCAGGAGGATGCCGAGACCGTGGCGCGGCTCAAAGCGGCGCTCGCCGAGTTGCCCGGCTATCGCTTCCGCTATCTCGACAACCACACGACGCTGCTTGCCGATCTGCGCGCGCGCCAGCCGCATTTCGTGCTCAATTTCTGCGACGAGGGGTTCAACAACGACGCCTTCCTCGAAATGCATGTGCCGGCACTATTGGAGATGCTCGACATTCCCTATAGCGGCGCCGGACCGGCCTGCCTCGGGGTCTGCTACAACAAATCCCTGGTGCGCGGGGTCGCCGAGGCGATCGATGTGCCGGTGCCGGCCGAGACCTATTTCAACTCGGACGATCTGGCGGCGACCATCCCGTCGGGCGTGTTCCCGGCGCTGATCAAGCCCAATTTCGGCGATTCCTCGATCGGCATCACCAAGGATGCGGTCGTGCATACCTGGGAAGAAGCCATCGCCTATCTCGGCACCCTGCGCCAGCTGCTGCCGGGCTGCCCGATCCTGATCCAGGAGTTCCTGACCGGCCCTGAATACAGCATTGGCATCGTCGGCAATCCGGGATCGAGCTGCCGCGTGCTGCCGATCCTCGAGGTCGATTATACGCGGCTCGATGCGACACTGCCGCGGCTCCTGACCTACGATTCGAAATGGCTCCCGGATTCACCCTACTGGTCGCAGATCACCTATCGCGAGGCGCGGCTCGACGAGGATAGCCGGCGCCGGATCAGCGATTACGCCAACATCCTGTTCGAGCGGCTGGGCTGCCGCGACTACGCCCGCTTCGATTTCCGCGCCGATGCCGCGGGCGAGGTGAAGCTGCTCGAGGTCAATCCGAACCCGGGCTGGTGCTGGGACGGCAAGCTCAATCTGATGGCCGAGATGGCGGGGCTGCGCTACCCGGACCTGCTGCGCCTCATTATCGAGGCGGCGCAGGAGCGGGTGGCCGCGCAGCGCCCCGGGCTGGTCATTCCGATCGCCGAACCCCGCACCGCGCGGGCCGGAAGGCGGGGCTAGCCGCCTCGTAAATCGAACGAGATTTCCCCTTGCAATTCCGCACGATGCGCGTATTTATCCGCGCGTTGACGCACTCGCACGTGCCTATGGCCCTTGGTGGTTATGCAACGACGTAACGCGTCCTTTTTGGCAGTCCGGCCGTCCCAAATTTCGTGGGGCCGGTCCCGAGAGGGAGGTCGATATGGTTGCAATCCCGGTGAGGGCCGTAGCGCCCTGCCCTGAGGCCGTTCTGCGCGGCACCCGCCTGCGCGGACGAGGCGGCCGGGCCACCGATCCAAGCAGTTTGAGCTAGCCGAGAAGCTCCGCCGCGCGGCCTGAGGCCGCACCCGCGGACGCTTTCTTCTGTCCTCGATCGATCGAGGACATTTCCCTGCCGAGGGGCAGAGGCCGTCGGCGTCGCCGATGTCCTGTCCCAAGCCGGCAGTGCTCAGCCGCTTTTCGCAAGGTAGCCCGGGCCATGAACAACAAGATTGCGCGTTTCCTGTCGGAACACTCGCCGGAGACCCCGTGCCTCGTCGTCGATCTCGATCTGATCGGCGAGGCTTACGATCTGCTGTGCCGATATTTGTCGATCGCCAGCGTCTATTACGCGGTGAAGGCCAACCCGGCGCCCGAGATCGTCGCCATGCTGGCGAAGAAGGGCTCGAACTTCGATGTCGCCAGCCCCGCGGAGATCGCTCTGTGTCTCGGCAACGGCGCCTCTGCCGACCGGCTTTCCTTTGGCAACACGATCAAGAAGGAAAAGGACATCGCCCTCGCTCATGAGGCGGGGGTGCGGCTCTTCGCCTTCGATAGCGCGGCCGAGCTCGAAAAGCTGGCGCGCCGCGCCCCCGGCGCGCGGGTCTTCTGCCGCATTCTCGTCTCGTGCGAGGGCGCGGATTGGCCGCTGTCCCGCAAGTTCGGCTGCACCCCGGAAATGGCCGGCAGTTTGCTCGATGCCGCGCGCCGGCTCGGGCTCGACCCTTATGGCGTGTCGTTCCATGTCGGTTCGCAACAGACCGATCTCGGGCAATGGGACCGGGCGATCGGGGCGGTCGCGCGAATGTTTACGCTGCTCGCCGAAACCGACATCAATCTGCGCATGGTCAATATCGGCGGCGGCTTCCCGGCGCAGTACCAGGGAAAGATCGCGTCGATCGAGCGCTATGCGCAGGCGGTCACCGACGCCTTGACCCGCCATTTCGGCAACCATCTGCCCGAGATCATCGTGGAGCCGGGGCGCTCCTTGGTCGGCGATGCCGGTCTCATTCAGAGCGAGGTCGTCCTGATTGCCGACAAGGGGGACGGCGGCGACAAGCGTTGGGTCTATCTCGACGTCGGCAAGTTCAACGGGCTTGCCGAGACGATGGGCGAAAGCATCAGGTACCGCATCCAGGTGCCGGGGCGTTCGGGGCCGTCGGGGCCGGTGATCATCGCCGGCCCAACCTGCGACAGCGCCGATATCCTCTACGAGCGCACGGAGTACCGGCTGCCTCTGGATCTCGCAGTCGGCGACAAGGTCGAGATCCTGTCGACCGGCGCCTATACGGCAAGCTATGCCTCGGTCGGGTTCAATGGGTTCCCGCCACTGCGGACCTACTGCCTCTGAGCCGCTCTTCCCTTCGGCGCGGCCTTCGCGTTTAATGCCGCGCCATGGACCGCAGGTTGTTCCTGGCGCTAGCAACCGGTTTGCTTGCCACTCCCTGGCAGGCTCGGGCGGTGCCGAGCGCACGCGCGCTGCGCCGCCTCAGCCTCGTCAACGCCCATACCGGCGAAAGTTTCGACGGCCCTTATCGCGACGCTCTCGGCCCGATCCCATTGGCGATGGACGAGCTGTCCCACTTCCTGCGCGACCATCATTCCGGCGAGCGGATCGCCATCGATGTCGGCGTCATCGACTTTCTCGCCGCGGTGATGGATTCGGTCGGTGCGACCCGCGCCACCGTGCTGTCGGCCTACCGCACGCCGGAGACCAACGCGATGCTGGCGCGCACCACCTTTGGCGTGGCTGACAACAGCCAGCACATGTATGGACGAGCGCTCGACATCCGTCTGGACGCACGGATCGACGAGGCGATGCAGGCGGCCCGCGCGATGCAGCGCGGCGGCGTCGGCTGGTATCCGCAATCCGGGTTTTTCCATATAGATAGCGGGCCGGTGCGCAACTGGACGCTCGATGGCCAGGGCCTCGACGGCCTGTTGTCTCGGCTGCGTGAGTTTCTGGCTCGGGGCGGGCTTTCGGTCGCGCAACAGGGCGACCTGCTCGCCGGCCGGGCGCGGCGACCGCTGAGCGTGCGCGGGCGGCTCGCGCTGCATCGCGCTTTGGCGAAGGCCGAGTTCCTCGCCCGGCGGCATTGACGAACGCGATCGATCGGCACGCGGACTTTTCGGGCGCCGGCGTCCCGGACGATCCGCAGACCCGCCGCGTCGCCGATGCCGGCAGAGCGATTTTCGAGCGCCGGCAAGGCCAACTCAACCTGTCCTGCGCGCTGAACCCTATCCCGATAACGCGCCGGAGATCGTCGATCTCGAACTCTATCTCGCCTGGGGCGCCCGCGGTCTCGCCATCGAGACCCCGGCGGTACGCCCGTGATTGCCAAAAACCGAAGGGCTTAGCCAGCTCCGGCTAAGCCCTTCTTTTTTGGTGGAGCCAACCGGGATCGAACCGGTGACCTCTACAATGCCATTGTAGCGCTCTCCCAGCTGAGCTATGGCCCCGCAATACCGCTAGAGTTGACCTCGATCAAGCGGAGCACCCTCTGAATCCGTCATCCCCGGGCTTGACCCGGAGATCTCGAGCGGGCTCCCCGGGGATGGCCGGATCAACCCCGGCCATGACGGACTGGGGAGGGCGACCTAGGCTGAACAGATCTTCTCTAAGCGGCTGGCAAGTTAGGAACGACGGGCCGCCGCAGCAAGGGGAAAATCGTCCCCGGCAGGGCTTGGGTCAGGGTTCTTCCTCTTCGACATTGTCGATGACCTCGGCCATGTCGTCTTCATCCTCGCCGAGCTCGGAGGCATCCTCGATCAGCTCCTCTTCCTCCTCCTCTCCCTCTTCGAGCGCGACGCCCGCTTCCTCCTCTTCTTCGACCGCCTCGATCTCCTCCGGCTCGACATCGACATCGATCTCGTCGGCGACCACCGGTTCGAGTTCTTTTTCAACCGGCGCCGGCGGACGCGCCCGGCGCGCCCTCAGGAACGCCTCGGGGTCGAACGGCGTGCTGCATTTTGGACAGATCACCGGGTCGCGCAGCAGATCGTAATAGCGCGCGCCGCAGCTCGGGCAAATGCGTTTGGTGCCCCATTCGGGTTTGGCCAACAACCGCTCCTATCGCTTCGTGTGTCGGGTCTGTAATGTGGTGAACTATTGCAGGCGCCATTGCCACAGCTGTCGCGGCCTGTCAAAAACAAATGCCGGCTGCCCGGTATTCGGCAACCCCATAGGGCCGGCGATGCCGCACCGGCAACGGCGGCCGGCCCCGATCTGCGAGCCAGGTTTGATGCCCGACGACCACACTCCTCCCACCGCAATGCCGACTCCGCGCAGCGCGGCCCGCCCGGCAGCGCCGCTCGCCGGTGTGGTCCGGGTGCCGGGCGACAAATCGATTTCGCACCGCGCGCTGATGCTGGGCGCGCTCGCCGTCGGCCGCACCGAGATCGCGGGGCTCCTCGAAGGCGAGGACGTGCTCGCGACAGCGGCGGCGCTGCGCGCGATGGGCGCCGAGATTGTCCGCGCCGAAGACGGCCGCTGGCTCGTCGACGGGGTCGGGCTCGGTGGCCTCGCCGAGCCCGATGATGTGCTCGATCTCGGCAATTCCGGGACCTCGGCGCGGCTCCTGCTCGGCATCCTCGCGACCCACCCGTTCACCGCCTTCGTGACCGGCGATGCGTCGCTGCGGCGCCGGCCGATGGGCCGCGTCATCACGCCCTTGTCGCGCTTCGGCGCGCAGTTCGTCGGCCGCGAGGGCGGCCGTCTGCCGCTGGCGGTCACCGGCGCGACAAATCCGGTGCCGATCGAATACCGCCTGCCGGTGCCGTCGGCCCAGGTCAAAACGGCGGTGCTCTTCGCCGGGCTCAACACGCCGGGGGCGACGAGCGTCATCGAGCCGCAGCCGACCCGCGACCATACCGAGCGCATGCTCGGCCATTTCGGCGCCAAGGTCACAATCGAGGCCGAGCCGGGGGGCGGCCGGCGGATCACGGTCCTGGGCCAGCCCGAGCTGGCGGCAGCGCCCATCACGGTGCCGGGCGATCCCTCCTCGGCGGCCTTCCCGCTGATCGCGGCGCTGATCGTGCCGGGCTCGGACGTGACGATCGCGAATGTCGGGCTCAACCCGTCGCGTGCCGGCCTGCTCTTGAGCCTCAAGGAAATGGGCGCCGATATCGCCTTCGAAAACCGACGCGAGGCGGGCGGCGAGCCGGTCGCCGATTTGCGCGTGCGGGCCGGCACGCTGAAGGGCGCCGACATCCCGCCCGAGCGGGCGCCGTCGATGATCGACGAATACCCGATCCTCGCCGTCGCTGCCGCCTGCGCGCGCGGCCGCACGGTGATGCGCGGGCTCGCCGAGCTGCGCGTCAAGGAAAGCGACCGGCTGGGCGGCATCGCCGAGGGACTCGCCAGTTGCGGCGTCAAGGTCGCGGTCGAGGGCGACGATCTGATCGTCGAGGGCAGTGGCGGTCCGCCTGAGGGCGGCGCGCTGATCGCCACCCGGCTCGATCACCGCATGGCGATGGCGTTTCTGGTGCTTGGGCTCGCCTCCCGCGAGCCGGTACGGATCGACGACGGGCGCCCGATCGCGACGAGCTTTCCCGATTTCGTGCCGCTGATGAGCCGGATTGGCGCCAGGTTCAGCGAGCCCCAACAGCAATGATGTTTTCCGCCCCGAGGCGGCGATGACAGCGCGCCGCCCGTTTGTGGTCGCGATCGATGGCCCGGCTGCTTCCGGCAAGGGCACCCTGGCGCGCCGCCTCGCCGAGCGATTTGCACTCGCCCATCTCGACAGCGGCAAGCTCTACCGCGCGGCCGCCTTGCTCGTCCTCGAGGAGGGCGCCGATCCGGCCGATCCGGGCGCGGCGGTCGCGGCGGCGCGCCGGATCTCTCCGGCGCTTCTCGACGATCCGCAGCTAGCGGGCGAGGCGGTCGCCCGCGCTGCCTCGATCCTCTCTGCGCTCCCGGCGGTGCGCGATAGTGTTGCTGGCGATGCAGCGCGATTTCGCGGCGCACCCGCCGATCCTGTCCGACGGGGGCAAGCCCAGGGGTGCCGTTCTCGACGGCCGCGACATCGGCACGGTGGTCTGCCCCGATGCCGCGGTGAAGCTGTTTCTCACGCGCCAGCCCCGAGGCGCGCGCCGGGCGCCGGCTCAGGGAGTTGCGGGAGCGCGGCGCGGCGGCTATATACGACGATGTCCTGCGGGACATGAAGGAACGCGACGCGCGCGACAGCGAGCGTCGGGTCGGCGCCGCTCGCGGCAGCCCCCGATGCCGTCAGCATCGATACGACCGCGCTCGATGCCGAAGAGGTGTTCGAGCTGGCCTCCGACATTATTGCGCGCGCCCTTGCCGCCCACGGCCGCTAGTCCGGGCTGACGCGGTTAGGCGCTTTGCTGTCCCTCCTGTCCGCAGGGCCGGGTCGATGTGGCCGCACCCGTTCTCCGCCGGCCGCCTGCTCCGCATTGATCCCGGCGGGGCCGCTTGTCACACCCGGGATCGAGGAGAAGGAATGGCCGTCGCAATAGAAACCGCCGAACTCAGCCCGAAAGAGAGTTTCGCCGCGCTGCTCGATGAATCGCTTGGCGTCGCCAACGGTCTCGAAGGCACCGTCGTCAAGGGGCGGGTCATCTCGATCGAGAACGATGCCGCCCTCATCGATGTCGGCCTCAAATCGGAAGGCCGCGTCGCGCTCAAGGAATTCGCCGCGCCCGGCGCCGCGCCGGATATCCATGTCGGCGATATCGTCGAAGTTTTCCTCGAGCGGATGGAGGACAAGAACGGCGAGGCGCAGCTGTCGCGCGAGAAGGCGCGGCGCGAGGAGGCCTGGACCCAGCTCGAAAAGAGCTTTCAAGGCAATGAGCGGGTGACCGGCACGATCTTCGGTCGGGTCAAGGGCGGGTTCACGGTCGATCTCAACGGCGCGGTCGCGTTTCTGCCGGGCAGCCAGGTCGACATCCGCCCGGTGCGCGACATCGCCCCGCTCCTCGGCTCGCCGCAGCCCTTCCAGATCCTCAAGATGGATCGCTCGCGCGGCAACATCGTCGTGTCGCGCCGCGCCGTCCTCGAGGAGAGCCGCGCCGAGCAGCGCTCCGAGCTGGTCGCCAGCCTCAAGGAAGGCCAGATCCTCACCGGCGTCGTCAAGAACATCACCGATTACGGCGCCTTCGTCGATCTCGGCGGGGTCGACGGCCTGTTGCATGTCACCGACATCGCCTGGCGGCGCATCAACCATCCCTCCGAGGCGCTCAATATCGGCCAGTCGGTCAAGGTCCAGGTCATCCGCTTCAACCCGGAGACCCAGCGCATCTCGCTCGGCATGAAGCAGCTCGAAGCCGATCCGTGGGAGGGCGTCGAGCTCAAATATCCGGCCGGCGCCAAGTTCAAGGGCCGCGTCACCAACATCACCGACTACGGCGCCTTTGTCGAACTGGAGCCGGGGGTCGAGGGGCTGGTCCATGTCTCCGAGATGAGCTGGACCAAGAAGAACGTGCATCCCGGCAAGATCGTCTCGACCAGCCAGGAGGTCGAGGTGATGGTGCTCGACGTCGATCCGCAAAAGCGGCGCATCAGCCTCGGTCTGAAGCAGGTCATGCCCAACCCGTGGGAAGCCTTCGTCGAGGAGCACCCGGTCGGCAGCACGCTCGAGGGCGAGGTGCGCAACATCACCGAGTTCGGCCTGTTCATCGGCCTGCCCGGCGATATCGACGGCATGGTGCATCTCTCCGATATCGACTGGAACCGCTCGGGCGAGGATGCCATGCGCGACTACCACAAGGGCCAGGTGGTGCGCGTCAAGGTGCTCGATGTCGATGTCGAGAAGGAGCGCATCAGTCTCGGCATCAAGCAGCTCGCGGCCGATCCGTTCGAGCAGGGCATGGCCAAGGTCAAGAAGGGCGATGTCGTAACCGGCACGATCTCGGCGATCACCGAAACCGGGATCGAGGTCACGCTGCCCGACGGCGTGCCCGGCTTCATCAGAAAATCCGAGCTGTCGCGCGACCGCAGCGAGCAGCGCCCCGACCGTTTTGCCGTCGGCGAGCGGGTCGATGCCAAGGTCACCACGATCGACCGCGCCACGCGGCGGGTGTCGATGTCGATCAAGGCGCGCGAGGTCGACGAGGAGAAGCGGGCGATGGCCGAGTTCGGCTCGTCCGATTCGGGCGCCAGCCTCGGCGATATTCTCGGCGCGGCGATCCGCCGGCGGCAGGGCGAGACCGAGGAAAAGGAAGGCTGAGACGCGCCATTTCCGGGGAGACGCGCGCGCCTCTCCCGGAAATGGCCGCGGGCTGTTGCTTGACGCTCGCCGGGGCGTTTGGCACGGTAGCCGCGGTTGTCCACTTGCCAGCGGGCGTGGCCGCATGACCAAGTCTGAGCTCGTTCAGCGACTCGCAGAGGCAAACCCGCATCTCTACCAGCGCGATGTCGAGACGATCGTCACCGCCATCTTCGACGAGATCGCCGCGGCGCTGGCGCGTGGCGACCGGGTCGAGCTGCGCGGCTTCGGCGCCTTTTCGGTCAAGCGCCGGGATGCCCGGATCGGGCGCAACCCGCGCACCGGCGACAGCGTCCAGGTCGCCGAGAAGCACATCCCGTTCTTCAAGACCGGCAAGCAGCTGCGCGACCGTCTCAACCAGCCCGCGCGCGCCCACTGAGCGGGACATAGACAGGACGCACCAGCTTGGGCAGGTCTGGAGCGCTCTGCGATGAAACTTCTGTTCTGGATCGTCGTCGCGCTCGTAGCGGCGGTGCTGGCGCTCTTTGCCGCGTCCAATCGCGAGAGCGTAACGCTCGGTCTGTGGCCGCTGCCCTTCGTTGTCGAGTCTGCCGCTTTACCTCGCGATCATGAGCGCCCTGCTGATCGGCTTCATCGCCGGCGTCGTGGCCGCCTGGATCGCCGGCCGGCGCCGGCGGCGCGAAATTCGCCGGCGCGGGCGCCGCATCGCCG
Organism: uncultured Alphaproteobacteria bacterium; assembly: GCA_963842175.1. Classification (GTDB taxonomy): domain Bacteria; phylum Pseudomonadota; class Alphaproteobacteria; order ATCC43930; family CGMCC-115725; genus DATARH01. Next base: position 740,925 of record CAWJFM010000023.1, on the reverse strand, counting down.
CGCTCGAACGCGAGCTGGCCGCGACCCAGGCGCAGCTTGCGGCCGCGGGGAAGAGTGTCCCGGCGCGGCTTGCGGCGCGCGGCTGAGGCGCTGCGCTCGCATGCAAATCATCGGCGGCGACGAGATCCACCGGCTGCTCGATTTCCCGAGCCTGATCGACGCGCTGCGCGCGATGTTTCGCGAGGGCTGCGAGGTGCCGGCGCGACATCATCACAGCGTCGCGGCGGCGACGGCGGAGGGTACGTCCGGCACCTTGCTGGTGATGCCGGCCTGGCAGGCCGGGCGCGCGCTCGGGATCAAGATCGTCACGGTTTTTCCCGACAACACCACGGCGTTCGCTGCCCGCGGTGCACGGCACCTATCTGCTGCTCGATGCCGCCACCGGCATGCCGGTGGCGCTGCTCGACGGCACGGCGCTGACCTTGCGGCGCACCGCAGCCGCCTCGGCGCTCGCCGCCGATTTCCTCGCCCGGCCGGATAGCCACGGTGCATCTGATGGTCGGCACCGGCGCCCTGGCGCCGCATCTGGTTGCCGCCCATGCCGCGGTGCGGCCGATCCGCCAGACCCGGGTCTGGGGCCGCGACCCCGAGAAGGCGGCGGCGCTTGCCGCGCGGCTTGCTGAGGCCGGGCTTGACGCCGCGCCGGTCGCCGAGCTCGAAGAGGCGGTTGCCGCCGCCGACATCATCACCTGCGCGACGCTGGCGAAGGAGCCGCTGATCCGCGGCGCCTGGCTCGGCCGGGCACCCATCTCGACCTCGTCGGCGGCTTCACGCCGGAGATGCGCGAGGCAGACGATGCGGCGGTCGCCGGCGCCCGGGTCTACGTCGATACCGATGCGGCGCTGCGACGAAGCCGGCGACATCGTCCAGCCGCTGCGTTCGGGGCATCTCGCGCGCGAGCGGATTGTCGGCGACCTGTTCGGGCTGACCCGCGGGACTTGTCCCGGGCCGGCGCGACCCGGCCGAGATCACGCTGTTCAAATCGGTCGGCACCGCGCTCGAAGACCTCGCCGCCGCACAGCTCGCGGTCAGCCGAGCCGGTTCGCAATGAAGCCGGCATCCCCATATGCGGTCCATGAGCGTCGCCGCTAAGATCTGCGGGTTGTCGAGCGAGGAAGCGGTCGCCGCGGCGGTCGAGGGCGGCGCAGCCTATCTCGGCTTTGTCTTCTACCCACGGAGCCCGCGTGCGGTCAGCCCGGCGCGCGCCGCCGCGCTGTGCGCCGCCGGTGCCGTCCGGCGTGCAGCGGGTCGGCCTCTTTGTCGACGCCGAGGATGATGCGATCCGCGCCGTCCTCGACGTGGCGCCGATCGACATCCTCCAGTTCCACGGCCGGGAAAGCCCGGACCGGGTTGCCGATGCGAAGCTGCGCTTCCATCGCCCGGTGATGAAGGTGATCGCCGTCGCCGCGCCGGAAGACGTGCTCGCCGCCGCGCGCTACGAAGCAGATGCCGACATGCTGCTGTTCGATGCAAAGCCGCCGCGCCGCGTCGATGCGCTGCCCGGCGGCAACGGGCTCGCCTTCGATTGGCACCTGATCGCCGGGCAGCAAGTGGCGGCGGCCGTGGATGCTGTCGGGCGGGCTCACGGCGGCGCTGCTGCCCGAGGCGGTGCGCATTTCCGGCGCGGACGCGGTCGATGTCTCATCCGGGGTCGAGCGCCGCCCGGGCGACAAGGATCCGGACAAAATCCGCGAATTCCTCGTCGTCGCCCACAGCCTTTGATCCACCCCGAAGACGCGAAGGTCACGAAGAAAGATGTCGTTTCGCACTCGCGCTGGACCGGAGCGCGAAAGCGTCCGAATTCCTTCGTGATCTTCGTGCTTTCGTGGTGCATCTTCGCCGCGCATGAGGGCAGCGATGCAGACACCGAACACCTTTCGCGGCGGGCCGGATGCGCGCGGCCATTTCGGGATTTATGGCGGGCGCTTTGTCGCCGAGACCCTGATGCCGCTGATCCTGGCGGTCGAAGCCGCCTATAACGCGGCGCAGGCCGACCCCGCTTTCCAGGCCGAGCTCGACTACTACCTCGAGCATTATGTCGGCCGGCCGAGCCCCTTGTATTTCGCCGAGCGGCTGACCCGGCATTTCGGCGGCGCCAAGCTCTATTTCAAACGCGACGAGCTGAACCACACCGGCGCGCACAAGATCAACAACGTGCTGGGCCAGATCCTGCTGGCGCGGCGCATGAAGAAGCGCCGCATCATCGCCGAGACCGGCGCCGGGCAGCACGGCGTCGCCACCGCGACGGCCTGCGCGCTGTTCGACCTGCCCTGCGTCGTCTATATGGGCGCCACCGACATCGAGCGGCAAAAGCCCAACGTCTTCCGCATGAAACTGCTCGGCGCCGAGGTCATGCCGGTGCATTCCGGCACCGCGACCCTGAAGGACGCGATGAACGAGGCGCTGCGCGACTGGGTCGCCCATGTCGAGGACACGTTTTACGTGATCGGCACGGTCGCCGGGCCGCACCCCTATCCGGCGATGGTGCGCGATTTCCAGTCGGTGATCGGCCGCGAGACGCGCGAGCAGTTGATGCAGGCCGAGGGCCGGCTGCCCGACACGCTCATTGCCTGCATCGGCGGCGGCTCGAACGCGATGGGCCTCTTCCACCCGTTTCTCGACGATCCGTCGGTCGCGATGATCGGGGTCGAGGCCGGCGGCCACGGCATCGAGACCGGGCTGCATGCCGCCTCGCTCAATGGCGGAGTGCCGGGCGTGCTGCACGGCAACCGCACCTACCTGTTGCAGGACGACGACGGGCAGATCCGCGACGCGCATTCGATCTCGGCCGGGCTCGACTATCCCGGGATCGGCCCCGAGCATGCCTGGCTGCACGATCTGGGCCGCGTCGAATACGTCGCGATCACCGACCGAGAGGCGCTCGACGCGTTTCAGCTGTGCAGCCGGCAGGAGGGGATCATCCCGGCATTGGAGCCGGCGCACGCGCTCGCGCACGTCGCCAAGATCGCGCCGACGCTCTCCGCGCGATCATCTGATGGTGATGAACATGTGCGGCCGCGGCGACAAGGACATCTTCGCCGTCGCCGAGCATCTCGGGGTGAGAGTTGTGAGCCGGATCGAGCGCCGCTTCGCTCAGTTGCGCGCGGAGGGCCGCGCCGGTCTCGTCATCTATCTGACCGCCGGCGATCCCGACCCCGACACCTCGCTCGCGCTGTTCGAGGGCCTCGCCGCCGCCGGCGCCGATCTCGTCGAGATCGGCATGCCGTTCTCCGACCCGATGGCCGACGGCCCGGCGATCCAGGCCGCCGGGCAGCGCGCCCTGAAACGCGGCATGAGCTTGCGCAAGACGCTCGCGATGGTGCGCGGCTTGCGCGAGCGCGACCCGGACACGCCCTATGTGCTGATGGGCTATTACAACCCGATCTACCGCTATGGCGCCGACGCCTTCGCGCGCGACGCGGTCGCGGCCGGGGTCGATGGCGCGATAATCGTCGATCTGCCGCCCGAGGAGGATGACGGAGCTGGCCGCGCCGGCGCGCCGCGGCGGGGCTCGACATCGTCCGCCTCGCCACCCCGACCAGCGACGAGGCTCGCCTCCCGGCGATCGTCGCGCATGCCAGCGGCTTTCTCTATTACGTCGCGATCACCGGCATCACCGGCACCCGCTCGGCCGATGCCGCCGATGTGCGCGACGCCGTCGCGCGGCTGCGCCGGTTCACGCCATTGCCGATCGCGGTCGGGTTCGGCATCAAGAACCCGGCGCAAGCCGCCGAAGTGGCGCAAGCCGCCGACGCCGCGGTGGTCGGCTCGGCGCTCGTCGATCGCCTGGCGCTCAACCTCGACCCCGCGGGCAACGCCAAGCCCGGCCTGGTCGATGCCGTCCTCGCCGACATCCGCGCCCTCGCCGCCGGAGTGCGGGGCGCGCGGAGGACGTGAGTTGCCCGCGGGCTGCGGTGGACCGATAAATGACGCGACGCGACGGAATCCTTGCGGGCTATCGCGGCCACATCGACAGCGTCGAGCCGGTGCTGTCGGGTTGGGCCGCAGAACTGGCGCGGCCGGGCGCTCCGGTCACGTTTACCGTCACGATGGACGGTGGTCATCGCAGCGCGGTTCGCGCCGACCGCCCGCGCCCCGATGTCGCCGCCGCGGGGTTGGCGGCGGTCAATTGCGGCTTTGCCGTCACGCTGCCGCGACGCTTTTTCGACGGCGCTGAGCGCCGCCTCGACTTGCTGCTGCCGGACGGGCAGAGCCTCAACCTGCCGGGACACCCGCTCTGGATCGCGCTCGGGCCGGTAAAGGCCGATCTCTTGCCGGCGGCTGCGGCCCGCGTCGAGGCGGTCGCCGACCTGTTGCGCCGCAATGATTTCGAGGCGGGGTTCGATCCCGATCTGGTCGGGATCGAACATGCGGCGGCATTCAACGCGATCGGTTCGCCCGACCAAGGCTTCCTCTTTTATGCGCTGGCCGGCACGCGGTTGGTCGGCTACGGCCGTCTCGACCGCGGTCATGGCGATGCGGCGCCCTTCGGGGTGGTCGCGCTGACCGTGCTCGAAGCCTATCGCCGCAAGGGCCTCGGCGAAGCGCTGCTGCGGGCTCTGCTGTGCGACGCGGCGGCCGGCGGGTTGCGCGAGGTGTGGCTCTCGGTGCGGCCGGACAACACTCCCGCACTGCGCCTCTACCAGAAGCTCGGGTTCGTTGGCAGAGCAGGCCATCCACCGGGGCGATGGGCGGTGCCCGGCGAAATGACGATGGTGTGGCTGCCGCGGGCCTCATCTGCTTAGAGCGGAATCCGGTCAGGTTCGAGCATAGCCGCTATTGACAAAGAAGTTGGCACATTCGTGTGGCTGGAACAGGTCGAGCAGCTTGCCGATGCGCTGCCACAGGGTATCGATCGAGCGCTCCTGGGCTTTGCGCAGGTGAGCTTTGAGTTTGGCGATTGCCTGCTCGATCGGGTTGAGGTCGGGGGAATAGGCCGGCAGGTATCGCAGCTCGGCGCCGGCCGCCTCGATGATCTGGCGCACAGCGCCGCCCTTATGCGCCGGCAGATTGTCCATCACGACGATATCGCCGGGCGCCAAGGTGGGAACGAGGCATTGCCGCAGGTATGCGGTGAAGATCACGCGGGTCATGGCGCGATCGATGACAAACGGCGCGGTGATGCCGTCCTGGCGCAAGCCGGCGACGAAGGTCAGGATTTTCCAATGCCCCCACGGCACCCGACCGACCACGCGGCGGCCGCGTTTGGCGCGCCCACGCAGCCGCGCCATATTGGTCGAGGTGCCGGTCTCGTCGATGAACACCAGCCGCGCCGGATCGAGCCCGGGTTGCGCGGCCACCCAGGCGGCGCGCGCCGCGGCCACGTCAGGCCGCTCTTGCTCGCTGGCGTGCACGATTTTTTTTGAAGCTGATGTCTTCAGCGGCGAAGAACCGCCACACCGTGCCATAGCCGACAGGCTTGCCGCGCTCGGCAAGTTCGGCGCGGATCTCCTCCAGCGTCAGGTCGGGAGCCGCGGCGATCCGCTCCAGCAGCCAGGCTCGCTCCTCCTTCAGCCGTGAGTTGTGATCGCCACCCATCGGTTTGGCCTCAAGCCGGCCGCTATCACGCCAAACTCGCATCCACTCGATCACCGTAGCGATCCCGACCCCGAATACCGCGGCTGCCTTGCGCCGTGACAGACCGCTCTCAACCGCTCGAACAACCCGTTCCCGCAAATCCCGAGAATATGGTCGTGCCATGCATGCTGGCCCCCTTTCCAGCATGCAGCTTAAATCACAATTCCGCCCCTCGTGGAATCCCCCTACGCCAACTCGATCAGGACGGATAACGCTCTAGCTACGCTCGTGCTCGGCTTCTGCTTGTTTGCGCGTGCGGACGAAAGCCCGCAGCACCGCATTGATCCGGGTCTGATAACCCTTGCCGTGCGCCCGGAACCAGTCGAGGATATCGGCGTCGAGCCGGATGTGCACATCCTGCTTGCGGGGCGGCAGACCGAGCATGATCGTCTGTTCCCAGCCCTCGGGCAGTGGGCCCTCGTCTTCATCCGCCAGCCGTTCGACCTCAGCTTGCGGCATCGATCTGACCCGCTGCCAGTCTGTTTTGTCTCCGCCGGCGGCGATTTTGGCGGCAATCTCCTCAGCCGAATAACGCACGATACGCTCTTTTTTCCGCATTTCTGGCCCTCCGCAGGGAAATAAGGCGAGTGGCAGGGCCGCGTCCCGTCCACACCAGCGCGACAAATTCGTCATTCAAGAGCCCGATCGTCAGGAACCGCTGCTCTGGGAAGCGCGGTGACGGATAGACGTAGACCGGCCGCCCGTCGAAAAGTGCGGCGCCCGCGAGGAGATCGAGGCCATGCTTGCGGTACAATTCGCCGCCCGCTTGTTCTCATCCCATTCAAATTCCATTCACTATGTATCCATCGATGTGTACATATTCAACATCAGGCGGAATAGCGGACCTAACGGCTGTGCTTGACCGCGCACTTCGCTGTCAGGCACGCGCCAATTATCATGGCGGCGATGAACTGGCTGACCAATTACGTCCTGCCGAAGATCCGTGCCTTCACCCGGAAGGACGTGCCCGACAATTTGTGGAAGAAGATGCCCGGGCTGCGAACAGATGCTGTTCCATCGCGAGCTGGCGGCCCATCTCGAGGTCTGCCGCCATTGCGGGCATCATTTCCGCATCGGCAGCCGAGGCGCGGTTCAAGATGCTGTTCGATGACGGCGTCTTCGAACAGATCGAGCTGCCGAAGGTCTTGGCCGACCCGCTGCGCTTCCGCGACAAGAAGCGCTACAGCGAGCGGCTGCGCGAAGGCCAGGCCGCGCTCGGCGCCGGCAGCGACGCGGTCGCGCTGGCCGAGGGCCGGATCGGCGGGACCCTGGCGGTGGTTGCGGCGTTCGACTTCGGCTTCATGGGCGGCTCGATGGGGGTGGCCGTCGGCGAGGGGCTGCTCGCCGCGGCGCGGCGCGCGGTCGAGCATGCAGGCGGCGCTGATCGTCGTGCCGGCCTCGGGCGGCGCGCGCATGCAGGAGGGCATCCTGTCCTTGATGCAGATGCCGCGCACGATCCTCGCGGCTGACATGGTCAAGGAAGCCGGGCTTCCCTATATCGTCGCTGTTGACCGACCCGACGACCGGCGGGGTTTCCGCTTCCTTCGCGATGCTCGGCGACATCACGCTGGCCGAGCCGGGCGCGGTCATCGGCTTTGCCGGCGCGCGGGTCATCGAGGAGACGATCCGCGAGAAGCTGCCGGAGCGGTTTCAGCGCGCCGAATATCTGCTGGAGCACGGCATGGTCGATCAGGTGGTGCCGCGCGCCGAGCTGCACGCGACCCTCGCGCGCATCCTCTCGCTGCTGCGCGAGCCGCTGAAACCCGGGGCGGCAACTGTCCCGGAGGCGCCGGCGTGACCCCGCGTATCGAAGCGGTACTGAGCCGGCTCGGCGGCCTGCATCCAAAGCGGATCGATACGGTCGACAGCAACACGCTCCAGCTCGATCGCATCGAGCGGCTGCTTGCCGCGCTCGGCAATCCGCAAGACGCGCTGCCGCCGGTGATCCATGTCGCCGGCACCAATGGCAAGGGCTCGACCGTTGCGACGCTGCGCGCCTGCCTCGAAGCTGCCGGTCATCGGGTGCACGTCTATACCTCGCCGCATCTGGTGCGGTTCAACGAACGGATCCGCATCGCCGGGGCGCTGATCGACGACGACGCTCTGGCCGGATCTCCTCGAGGAGTGCGAGCGCGCCAATGCGGGCGCTCCGATCACATTTTTCGAGGTCGCGACCACAGCGGCCTTTTTGGCCTTTGCCCGCACCCCGGCCGATTTCACGTTGCTTGAGGTCGGGCTCGGCGGCCGCAACGACACGACCAACGTCGTGCGTCGGCCGCTCGTGACCGCGATCACCCCCGTTTCGCTCGATCACCAGGCGTTTCTCGGCGACACGATCGCCGCAGATCGCCGGCGAGAAGGCCGGCATCCTGAAACCCGGCGTGCCGGCGGTCATCGGCCCGCAGCCCGACGAGGCGGAGGCGGTCATCGAGACCCGCGCCGCGGCGATCGGGGCGCCGCTCTATCGCTGCCGGAAGCGAATGGCGCTGCGTCGCCGCCGCTCGACGGGATGCGCTACGAGGGCGAGCGCTGGCGGCTCGATCTGCCGCTGCCGTCGCTCCCGGGGCGCACCAGATCGCCAACGCCGGCACCGCGATCGCCTGCCTGGAGCAGCTCTCGGGCTTTTCGCTGTCCGCGGCCGCGATTGCCGACGGGTTGCGCCATATCGACTGGCCGGCGCGGCTACAGCATCTGCGGCGCGGTCCGCTTGTCGAAATGCTGCCGCGCGGCTGGGAATTGTGGCTCGACGGCGGCCACAACCCGGCGGCCGGCGAGGTGCTGGGGACGGTCGCGGCAGGCTGGCGGGACCGCCCGCTCGACCTCATCGTCGGCATGCTGAACACCAAGGATGCCGCCGGGTTTCTCGCCCCGCTGGCGCCCCATGCGCGCTCGCTCCATGCGGTGACGATACCGGGCGAGGAGAACCCGCTGCCGGCGGAAGCGATCGTCGCGGCGGCCGCCTCGGTCGGGATCACAGCCGAGCCGGCAGCGTCGGTCGACGCCGCGCTGCGCGATATCATCGGCCGGGCGGGGCCGGCGCGGGTGCTGATCTGCGGCTCCTTGCACCTCGCCGGAGTCGTCCTCGCCGAGAACGGGTGAGCGAGACGGAGACTCGGGCAGCTTACAGCACCGACTCGACCCATTCGTAGAGCTTGCTTTTCGGCAAGGCGCCGATCTTGGTGGCCGCCACCTGGCCGCCCTTGAACAGCATCATCGTCGGAATGCCGCGCACGCCATATTTGCGCGGCGTCTGCGGGTTCTCGTCGATGTTGACCTTGGCGACGGTCACCCGGCCCGCCATCTCGGTGGCGAGATCGTCGAGAAACGGCGCGACCATCTTGCACGGGCCGCACCACTCGGCCCAGAAATCGACGAGCACCGGCTCGCTGGCGCGGAGCACCACCGCATCGAAGCTGCTGTCGCTGACGGCCGTCGGCTTCATCGCGGTCTCCTCTCGTCTGATCCCTGCTGACATTAGGGGAGCCGGAAATCCGGCGTCAAGGCGGCTCCCGAAGCGTCCGGGACAGTCGTGATATGTCCGGTGCGGATGGCTCTCGTCTCCGTCCCCCTTGATGGGAGAGGGCCGGGGCGGGGGTGCACCGGCCGCTCCGCGTGCGCGTGAATTGGGAGGGCTGCTGCATCACCCCCACCCAAACCCTCCCCCATCGAGGGGGAGGGCTTCCAAATGCGGGTGCGGATAGCTCCGACGCGCGCTCAGCCGGCATGCTCCTTTGCCCATTTCGCCACCTCGGCGTGGGTCGCGAACCACACGCCGGGCTTCGACTGGGCGAGGCGGATCAATTCCTCGATGATCCAGATGCGCGAGCGGTAGCCGATGACATGCGGGTGCATCGTCAATTGGAACAGCCCGCCCTCGTCATAGGCCGCCTCGAACTCGCGCCGGAAGATGTCGAACACACCCGCGGGCGGCGTGTAGGGCCGCAGCGCCGAGAACCGGTTCATCATGAAATAGACCGCGTCGTCGCGCACCCATTCGACCGGCAATTCGACGACGCCGCACGGCGACCCGTCGAGCAGGAGCTCGTAGCAATCCTCGTCCGACATCAGCGAGGAATCGTAGAGGAGGCCCATCTCGGCCTCGATCTCCAGCGTGCTCCAGCTGAAATCCCAGGATGGGGTGCGCAGGCCGACCGGGCGGACGCCGCTGACCTTCTCCAGCGTGTCGGCCGAACGCAGCATCAGATCGCGCTCGGCTTCGTAGGGCAGCACCGAATTCAGCTCGTGGATCCAGCCGTGAATGCCGATCTCATGACCGGCGGCGACGATCGCGCGCTGCTCGTCGGGGTGGAGGAGGGCGGTGACCGCCGGCACGTAGAAACTCGCCTTGACCCCGTAGCGGTCGAGCAGCTTCAAGATGCGCGGCACGCCGACGCGATTGCCGAACTGGCCCCAGGCGAGCCGCCCGATCGACTTGCCGCCGTCGCGCAGATCGCTGGTCTCGTGATCGCTGTCGAACGACAGCGCGACCGCGCAGCGGGCGGCGCCCGGCCATTCGCGCGGGCGCAGCGTGCGTCCGGCGCGCACCCGCCCGACCAGCTTCCGCCAATGCGCCTCCGGCCACTGCCACGGTTCGAGATCGGATTCCGGTCGGTTCATGGCATTTCTCCGGCGCCGGATGCCGAGAGTGGTCGGAGCGGAGAGATTCGAACTCTCGACCCTCAGCACCCCATGCTGATGCGCTACCAGGCTGCGCTACGCTCCGACCGGGGCATCTCTGGCGAGAGCGCGGATCATACCGGTGCGGGACGCGCCACGCAACCGAGGCAGCCGGCAGCGGCATCGTGCGTCCTTCGCGACGCGTGCCCGGCCTTCGCCGGGACAGGCTCTGCGGACGCTCCTCAGGATGACGCAAGTTTTTGATGGCGTTGAGAAAGTTCTTCCCTCGCAATGGCCGGTTTGCGGCCTGTCACGGCAAGCGAAGCCTCAAAGAAAGCGCCAGATCTCGGTGTAGAGGCGCACCAGCCGCAACCCTTGCGCCGAGGTGATCTCGCCCTGCGCGACAGCGTTCGCGACCGCCCGCAGCGCGGCCGTGACATCGCGGCTGGTCTCGATCGCCGGCACGTTGAGCCACACCGGCACCTCCCCGCGCGGCGGCACGATCCGGCCCAAATACGCCCGCAGCATCGTCTTGTCGCCACCCTCGGCCCAGCCAATCACACGCTCGACCAGCCGCGCGGTCTTGCGGTCGAACAGGGCGTGGGCGACATAGGCCGCCTTATGAGCGCGCCCCGGCCCGGACTGTCTCGGCCGGCCCTGCGGGTTGCCCGACTGACCCTTCGGCCACGGCCGGCCCCGCGGCGCCGGCACCGAGCCGCTGTGCTCTTCCTGCAACAGTTCGGGGGCGATTTCTGCCTCGATCTCCATAAATCCCCACATGCTACTGAATCTTCTCGATTTCCGACTCGACGACAGCGGCTGTTAACAGCAAAAAAATAGCAAAAAACAGCGGGAAAACAGCGGCGAAGCAGCGCGGATAACAGCGACAATTTGGCAACATTGCAGTGACAAATAGCAACTGGCCGGCAAACGCTTGAAGACCATACTTGCGGATATAGCAATATACTATAGCGGTGCCGATTTGTCAAGAACAAAACATGATTCTCGGCAACCATCCCCATTTAGAGCTGAGTGGAAACGGAGGCGTCGCGCCGTGCGCGTCCGACGCAGCACGCGGACGACCTGATAGCCGTCTCTAATGCTGCGGGGTGGTCAATAGGGTCGGGGCGGTCGCATCTGCCGGCGCCGTATGGGCAACGAGCGCGCCCTGGCCCTGACCGGGCGCCGTCGCGAACCCGGCCGCGGCGTATTGGCCGAGGAGCGCGAGGCTGGCGGTCTGCGTCCCGTCGCCGGCGGTCTGTGCGCTGGCGGCGCCGGTGATGGCGGTTTGGAAGAGGCTGCCGGTGGTGATGGTCTCGGTCAGCGCATTGATCGTCAGCAGGCTTGCGACCGCGGGGTTGGCCGTGGCCTGAAATTCCGCCGAATTCGAGAGGCCGATCAGAATTTGCGCCGCGCTCTCGCCGGTAGCCAGCCAGGCATCGACCTCGGCCGTCGACCCGGTGCGCCCCAACACGTTCTGATACAGCGCCTCGATACAAGCCGCCAGCGTCGCAGGCGTATTCGGGTTTCCGTAGGTGGATTGGAATTCCGCCGAAGCCACCACGTCTTCGGCCACCTGAAGCAGCGTTCCGGTGCCGCCCGCCGCAGGATCAAGGAAGTCGACATCGGCGGTAAACCCCGCCGCATCGGGGACGCGGCCGAATGCTGCCTGGTACAAGCGCACGATGGCCCAGGAAGAACCCTGGGCCTCGGGCGAGTTGACGATATCGGCAATTACCTGTGCGGCGCTGAGCATCCCCGAAGACTCGGCCGCAACCCATGCCGCCTGCTCGGCGGCGGAGGCCGCGCGACCCAGTACGTCGGAATAGACCGTGTTGATGCCGGCGCCGCCGAGCACCGTCTGCGGGTCCGGTTGCACAAGACCTGGCGGACCCCATCCGCCGATAACGCCGGGAAAGTTGACCGGGGGGCTGAATACCGGGCTGCTAAGCGCAATGCTGTAGGCAGAGCCCGCAAGCTGCGGGTCTTCGTCGGTCGGATTTGCGTCGCTGCCAGCGCCGTCGCTCCCGGTGCTGACGAGGTTGCCCCCGGTACCATAATTCCAATAGTTGTTGTCCTGGATCGTCAGCGGGGCGGGTGGATCGAGACTTCCGACGTAGCCGCTGCCTCCGCCGGAGGCGATGTCGCCGACGAGAATATTGTCTTCCCAAACGTTCCCGGTCATGCCGCGAGCGCCGTTATTGACGCTCTGCTGGTAAAACACAAATCCATCCATCAAACCGGTCGACAGGTCCCCGATGTTGCCCGAGAAAACGTTATTGTTACCGCCGTGTATCTGTACCAACGCATGTGCGGTCGGGCCGGGGTCGAGTATGTTTCCTGTGACAGTGTAATTGCTTGCCCCATCATCGAGATAAATCGCCACGTCACCTGACGTCCCGATGTAGTTGTTGGTAATCGTATTGCCGATGCTGGCTTTAGGATTCAAATCTTGCGCGTATATAGCACCAGAATCGCTCACCATTGTGGCCGAGTTTATAATAAAATTATTGCTTATAGTGTTATTGATGTTACCGTGTCCATGAACAGAATAAATTGAGATGCCGTTAGAGCCGATGTTGTCAAGATAATTATTGGATATTATCGTATTGTTGACTGATGCTCCTGAGTCGTCAATTGCTAATCCGAGTTGCGGCATATCATGAATTTTATTGTTTATTATGGTAGCGTTGGATGATCCGTTTGTAACATTTATGCCGATGGCCGTGAAGTTGCTGATATCCAGTCCGTTGACCGTAACTCCCGTCGCCCCGTTTATGGACATGAAGGTCGTGATGTTGCCACCGCCGCTAATCTGCGCGCTGCCGTACCCATCTGCCGGGTAATACGACCAGGTTTCGCCACTATCCGCACTGGTTAGATTGAGAACCGCATTGCCAAAGGGAGAGCTAGCGGTGGCAGCGGGCGAGTAGTCGCCGGCGAGAATATACGTCGTCTTTATATCGCTATTCTGCATCGCCTCCTGCGCCCTCTGGAGCGTGGCGAAGGGCGCATCAATCGTACCGGGATTGCTGTCGCTGCCGGTTAGCGAGACGTAGTAGGCTGGTACTATAGTGGACATGGCAACCACACTACGAAGCTGACGTTGGCGAGCGGCGGCCAGTTCGGGGTTGGTCAGCCAGCACGCAGGCCCTCTGCGCGCCAGCATTTACCAAAGCCGCCCGCGCCGTCGGCCTTGCTGGTGGTGCCCGAAAAATGCCCCAATGCCTCTTCTTAGACGGCACACAACCGGAGCTGCTCGAAGGCGGGTTCAGCTCGGCGAAAGACGCGCCTTCGCTCATCTGGAGCCGATCCGCCAACACGCTGTCCGACTCAGACTTATGATGGAACTCAACCTGGCGCGAGAACCGGTTTGGGGCTGAGCTGACGCTCGGTCGAAGGGAAGCAACCTCGGGGCGAGCGAGGCGCCGCGTTCAGGCCCGGGGGAAGGCTCTGGACCCCTCCCCGGGCGGCCCGAGCCCTCGCGGGCCGTTCCGCGGATGCGCGGGGGGGAAAGGATTTCAATTCTGCCGGATCAGGACCTACGCCCGGGCCGGCAGCTCGGCGATCTCGCGCCCCAATGCGGCGAGCGCGGTCGCGACGATGTGGCGGGCGTTGAGACCGGCCGTGTCGTATTGCGCGTTCGGGCTGTCGTGGTCGAGGAACAGATCGGGCAGCACCATCGGGCGGATCTTCAGCCCGTGATCGAGCTGCCCGGTCATCGCCAGATGGTGCAGCACGTGGGCTGCCGAAGCCGCCGATCGCGCCTTCCTCGATCGTGATGACGACCTCGTGCTCGCGCACCAGGCGGTTGATCAGATCGGTGTCGAGCGGCTTGGCAAAGCGCGCGTCCGCCACCGTCGTCGACAGCCCGTAGGCGCCCAGCTCCTGAGCCGCTTTCAGGCATTCCGCGAGGCGCCCGCCGAAGTTCAACAGCGCGATCGTGGTGCCCTCGCGCACGATGCGGCCGCGGCCGATCTCGAGCGGCACGCCCTGTTCCGGCAACTCGACGCCGACCCCGTCGCCGCGCGGAAAGCGCACGGCCGATGGGCGCATCGTCGATCGCGACGCAGGTCGCGACCATGTGGACCAGCTCGGCCTCGTCGCCCGCCGCCATGATGACGAAGCCGGGCAGGCAGCCGAGATAGGTCACATCGAACGAGCCGGCATGGGTCTGGCCGTCATTGCCGACGAGCCCGGCGCGGTCGATCGCAAAGCGCACCGGCAGTTTCTGGATCGCGACATCGTGCACGACCTGGTCGTAGGCGCGCTGCAGGAAGGTCGAGTAGATCGTCGCGAACGGCTTCATGCCCTCGGCGGCGAGGCCGGCGGCGAAGGTCACCGCATGCTGCTCGGCGATGCCGACATCGAAGCAGCGCTTGGGGAACTTGTCGCCGAACAGGTTGAGCCCGGTGCCCGACGGCATCGCCGCGGTGATCGCGACGATGCGCTCGTCCTTCTCGGCTTCCTTGATCAGCGATTTGGCGAAGACGCTGGTGTAGGAGGGCGCCTTCGAGCTCGATTTGGCCTGCGCGCCGGTGATCACGTCGAACTTGGCGACGCTGTGCCACTTGTCGTCGGCCTGCTCGGCCGAGAGGTAGCCGTGGCCCTTCTCGGTCACGACATGGATCAGGACCGGCCCGGTTTCGGTGCTGTTGCGGACATTCTTCAGCACCGGCAGCAGGTGGTCGATATTGTGGCCGTCGATCGGGCCGACATAGTAGAAGCCCAGCTCCTCGAACAGCGTCCCGCCGGTGACAAAGCTGCGCGCCAGCTCCTCGGCGCGCCGCGCCATGTGTTCGAGGCGCTTCGGCAGGTGGCGCGCCGCCTCGCCGGCGAGATGGCGCAGCGACAGGAACGATTTCGACGACAAGACGCGCGACAGATAGGCGCTCATCGCGCCGACCGGCGGCGCGATCGACATGTCGTTGTCGTTGAGGATCACGATGAGGCGCGAATCCATCGACCCGGCATTGTTCATCGCCTCATAGGCCATGCCGGCGCTCATCGCGCCGTCGCCGATCACCGCGATGACGTTGCGGCTGCTCGCCCTTGAAGTCGCGCGCCACCGCCATGCCGAGGCCGGCCGAGATCGAGGTCGAGCTGTGCGCCGCGCCGAACGGGTCGTATTCGCTTTCCGAACGCTTGGTGAAACCCGACAGCCCGCCGCCCTGGCGGATCGTGCGGATGCGGTCGCGCCGGCCGGTCAGGATCTTGTGCGGATAGGCCTGATGGCCGACATCCCAGATCAGCCGGTCGTGCGGCGTGTCGAAGACGTAATGCAGCGCCACGGTCAGCTCGACCACCCCGAGCCCGGCGCCGAAATGCCCGCCGGTGATCGAGACCGCGTCGATCAGCTCGGCGCGCAGCTCGTCGGCGACCTGCCGCAGATCGGATTCGGGCAGCTGCCGCAGATCGGCGGGCACCGTCGATCCGATCGAGGAGCGGCGTCCGGTTGGAGATGTGGCTTGGCTTTTGATCCAAGATTGGGCTCCTCACGCTCGGCGGTTTACGACGAATCGCGCCACTTGTCGCAAAAGGTCCGCTCTTTGCTCGAACAAATCAAGATGGGCCACCGCCTGGTCGACCAACAGCCCGGCCTGGGCACGCGCCCGCTCGACCCCGAGGATCGAGACGAAGGTGGCCTTGCCGGCTGCGGCGTCGGCTCCGACCGGCTTGCCGGTTTCGGCGGCCGAGCCTTCGACGTCGAGCAGATCGTCGGCGATCTGGAAGGCGAGCCCGAGATCGTGCGCATAGCCGCGCAGCGCGGTGCGCAACTCATCGGCCGCCTTGGCGAGAATCGCGCCGGCTTCGCAGGAGAACGCGATCAAGGCCCCGGTCTTCATCCGCTGCAATCGGGTGATGGCGCCGATGTCGAGCGGCTGCCGCTCGGCGATCAGGTCGATCATCTGGCCGCCGACCATGCCCGCGGCGCCGGCCGCGGCCGCCAGGGCGGAGACGAGCTCGACGCGCACCGCCGGGTCGCCGTGGGTGTCGGGATGTGCCAGCACCTCGAAGGCCATCGTCAACAACCCGTCGCCGGCGAGCACCGCGGTCGCCTCGTCGAACTGCTTGTGGCAGGTCGGCCGGCCGCGGCGCAGATCGCTGTTGTCCATCGCCGGCAGATCGTCATGGATCAAGGAATAGGCGTGCACCATCTCGATCGCCGCAGCGACCTGCAGCGCGCTGCGCCGCGCCACCCCGAACAGCCGCGCGCCGGCCAGCACCATCACCGCTCGCAGCCGCTTGCCCGGCGCGAGCGCCGAGTAGCGCATCGCCTCATAGACACGCGCTTCCAGCCCGGGCGGCACCGCGAGCAGCCGGTCGAGCACGGCGTCGGTCAATTGGGTCGCGATCGCCTGGGCCTCGGCGACCGAAACGGTATCCGGCCACAGCGTCTCGGTCACAGCGTTCGTCGAACCGGCTGCATCGCGCGGCTCCCGTTCAATCGAGCTTGGCCGGCTCGGCGGCCACCGCGCCATCCGGGCCGATCACGATGCGATCGACGCGCTGCTGCGCCTCGTTGAGCTTGTGTTCGCAATGTTGCTTCAGCTGGGCTCCCCGCTCGTAGCACTGGATGGCCTCATCGAGCTTGACCTGGCCGGCTTCCAGGCGCCGCACGATCTGCTCCAGCTCGGCGAGCGCATCCTCGAAGCTCATCGCCGCGATGTCGGCGGATAGGGTCGGATCGCTCATCTGCGTCCCTACTCAATACGATGGAAACGCGAATGCGGCGCAGCGTTTCATGACCGAATGCGCGCGCGAATACCGCGCTTTGTTGCAAAATTACAACAGTTCTCAAACCGACATCAGCACGCGGACATGAGCGGCCGCGCTCGCGCCCAGCGCGGCGAGATCGTAGCCGCCCTCGAGCGTCGAGACCACTCGGCCCTTGGCATGACGCCGAGCAATCTCGATCAGCTGCTCGGTTACCCAGGCGTAATCCGACTTCGTCCAGCAACAGTTGCGCGAGCGGGTCGCTTCTTATGCGCGTCGAACCCGGCCGAGATCAGCACCATCTCGGGCCGGAACGCGTCGAGCGCGGGCAGGATCGCGCGGCTGACGCCGAGCCGGAACTGGCGCGACCCGGCCATCGGCGGCAACGGCACGTTGACGATGTTGCCGACCCCGGTCTCGCTCGCCGCGCCGGTGCCGGGATAGAGCGGGAACTGATGGGTCGAGGCATAGAACAGGCTCGCATCCTCGGCGAAGCGCGCCTGCGTGCCGTTGCCGTGATGGACGTCGAAATCGATGACCGCGACGCGGGCGAGGCCGTGCGCCGCGCGCGCCCGCAGCGCCCCGATCGCGACGTTGTTGAAGAGACAGAAGCCCATCGCCCGCCCCGGCTCGGCGTGATGGCCGGGCGGGCGCACCGCGCAGAAGGCGTTGTCGGCTTCGCCCGCCACGACCGCATCGACGGCGGCGACGACCGCCCCGGCCGCGCGCAGCGCGGCCCTGCCCGAAGCGCGGCGACAGCACCGTATCGGCGTCGATCGCCGACATGGCCCTGGCGCGGCACCGCGGCGAGCAGCCGCTCGACAAAGCGGCGCGGGTGAACCCGGGCGATGTCGTCGAGTGACGGCTTCAGGCGCCTCGCGTCGCTCGAGGCGGGCGAATTCCGGGGCGTCGAGCGCCTCCAGCACCGCGCGCAGCCGGGCCGGCGCTTCGGGGTGATAGCGCCCAGGGTCGTGATCGAGGCAGGCCGGATGGGTATAGAGCAATGTCGTCATGGCGGGTGCTCGGCGAATTTCGTTCTGGTGTCCCGATTCTGAAATTCTGGAGACCAACGCTTCCTTCATCGACCATCCCGGCGAAGGCCGGGACCCATTTCTGCCATGGGCACCGGCCTGCGCCGGTGTGGTCGAGGTGGGGTGGGCAGGTCACAGGAACTTCGCATTCAGGACACTACAAATATGGTGCAAAAGGGCCCCGTCCGATACCTCGCACAAAGCGCGCGGCAACTTTTGCTATGGCCCGAGCAGCGCGTTGCGCGCCAGATGCCAGGTTGCTTCGTCGGGCGCGCAGATCAGCCCGCCCTCGAAATGCGTCGCGCGATAGGGCGTGCCGTCGAAATGGGCGCTGTAGCCTCCGGCTTCGCGATGGAGGAGCCAGCCGGCGGCGTGATCCCACGGCATCAGCCGGCTGTAGAGAAGGACATGGCAAAACCCGGCTGCCGCCGCGCGGTATTCGTGGGCGGCGCAGCGCAGCGAGGCCACGGTCGCCAAGCGCGACAGGTTGCCGTTGACGGTGGTGCGCAGCGGCTCCGGGAGGAAGGTCGTGCCGATCAAGCCATCCATTTCGAATAGCGGCTTGGGGTCGGCGACCCGCAGCGGGCTGCGCGTTCCGTCTTCCCGCTCGGCCCACGCTCCCCCGCCGCGGACGGCGTAAGCCCAGTCGCCGCATACCGGGTCATAGATGACGCCGGCGACGATCTCGCCGCGCACCGTGACCGCCGCCATGACCCCGAATAACGGCAGGTTGGACGCGAAGTTTCGCGTCCCGTCGACCGGATCGACGATGAAGGCCAATTCCGCATCGGCGATGGTGTCGAGCAGCGCCGGCTCCTTGTGGGCGCTCTCTTCGCCGATGACGACGGCGCCGGGAAAGGCCGCCGTCAATGCCGCTGCGATGACGGCCTCGGCCGCTTCGTCGGCCTCGGTCACGAGATCGAAAGCCGACGATTTCCGGCGGATTTGCGAGGGCGCGAGCCTGCGGAACCGCGGCATGATCTCGGTGCGGGCCGCGAATGCGAGGATTTCCCCGACCCTTTTGATGTCCTCGGGCGAAAACGCCATGAGTTCTCCTTTGGGCTAACCGGTCACCGCCGCTGGAAGGCGAGGATCGCCAGCGCGGCCCAGCCGACGATCAGCGCGACGCCGCCGAACGGCGTCACCCAACCGAGCCAGCGCGCCGCGCCCGCGGCCAGCGCGAAGAGGCTCCCGCTGAACAACACGATGCCGACGGCAAAGCTCCATCCGGCGACGCGCACGGCGAGGCGGCGCGCGGCGATCGCGACGACCGCGAGCAATGCCGCAGCATGGACCATGCCGTAGAGCGCACCGGTGCGCAGCAGCTCGGCGGCCTTCGGATCGTCGGCGAGATGCGCGGCGAGCGCGCCCGCCACCACCGAGGCAGCGCCGCCGAGCGCGGCGATCACCAGCCATATCCGGATCATCCGATCGCGCGCCTTTCGCGCAGCAGCGCCTGATAGAGCGCGAGGGTATCGCGGGCGACCCTGTCTTCGCCGAACTCGCGCTCGACCAGCGCCCGCCCGGCGCGGCCCATCGCCCGGCGGCGCGGCGGTCGCCGGCGAGCGCGGCGAGCGCCGCGGCAAGGCTGTCGATGTCATGCGGCGGCACGAGGAGGCCGGTCTCGCCCGCACGGACCGCCTCGCGGCAGCCCGGCATGTCGGCGGCGACGATCGCCCGGCCGCAGGCGGCCGCCTCGAGCAGCGCCTTCGGCACGCCCTCGCCATAGGTCGAGGGCAATACCGCAACCGCGGCGCGGCGCCACACCTCGCGGACATCATCGACATGGCCGAGCCATTCGACCCCCGGCTCGGCAGCGAGCGCCGACAGCGCCGCCTCGGAAAGCGCGTCCGATTGTCGGGGTCGGTCGGGCCGGCGAGCACCAGTTCGATCGGGAGGCCCCGGGCGCGCAGCCGGCGCACCGCGGCGACCGCCTCGGGGACGCCCTTGCTGCGCAGCATCCGGGCGACCAGCGCGACCGTGACGGTTTGCCCGGGCGGGTCGGGCAGCGGCGCGAAATGGGCGGTGTCGACACCCGAGCCGCGAATCAGCACGATCCGCGCCGGCGCGATGCCGAGCCCGGCAAGCGCGGCGGCGTCTTCCGGGTTCTGCACGATGACGCGGCCCTGCGCGGCGGCGCGGCGCACCGCCCAGCCGAGGGCCGACCAGCCCAGCCGGGCGACAATCGTCGCCGGTGTCAAGCCCGAGCCGAGCCCGTTCACCGCCGCGATCGGCGCCGGTCGCCCGGTGCCGCGGGCAAACGCCAGCCGCGCCGCGATGGCGCCGAACAGAACCGGCTTCAGCGCGACAAGATGGACGATATCCGGCCGCTCGCGGCGGTAGAGCGCGGCGATCGCGGCGAGCGCGCGGCCGGCGCCGAAGATCCCGTCGCCGCGTCGGCGCCATGACAACGGGCACAGCCGGAACCCCTCGGCGCGGATCCGCTCAGCCGTGATCCCGCACCCGCGCGGCGACGACGATTTCGAACCCGGCATCGCGCGCCGCGCGCGCCACCGGCAGGCGGTGCGACCAGAAATACCAATCCTCGGTGACCAGGAAGAGCAGCTTTGGCCGTGGGGTGGCGGCGGCATCGCTAAACGCCCCCGTGGCCGGGCTTGACCCGGCCACCCATGTCTTACCTGCCGTCGAAGCTTGGCAGAAGACGTGGATGGCCGGGTCAAGCCCGGCCATGGGGTGTCTGTCATTCCGCTTATGCACCACCCTCTGACAGATCGGAAAACGCGAGGGCGCGGGGTTGCCGCGCGGTGCCGTCCTGTTTAATCCATCGCCGGCGCGATCGCTCGCGGAAAACAGCGGGGAGAGGAGAATCGGGCGTGGCGCGGATCCTGGTGACCGGAGCGGGCGGGTTCATCGGCCGCGCCTTGTGCCGCGGCCTTGCCGCGCGCGGCCACCAGGTGATCGCCGGGCTGCGCGGTGGTCTGCCTCCCGGAGCGCCGCCGATCGAGGGCGCAGAGCCGCGAATCCTGGGCGAGATCGCGCCGGGCCGCGACTGGTCGGGCGCGCTGGGCGATGTCGATCTTGTCGTCCACCTGGCCCAGCGCGCGCATCGCCGCGCCGCCGAACATCCCCTGGCCGGCGAGCCGGAGGCCGCCGCCGGTCTTGCCAGCGCCGCCGCACAGGCCGGTGTGCGCCGGTTTCTGTATATGAGCTCGATCAAGGCGATGGGCGATGCGACCCCGCCCGGCCGGCGGTTTCGCGCCGACGATGTGCCGCGGCCCGAGGACGCCTATGGCCGCGCCAAGCTCGCCAGCGAGCGGGCGCTGGCGAGGGTCGCCGAGGAGACCGGTCTCGAACTCGTCATTCTGCGCCCGCCGCTCGTCTACGGCCCCGGCTGTCGGCGGCAATTTCCGGGCCTTGGTGCGGCTCGCCGGCAGCGGCCTGCCGCTGCCGTTCGCCGCGCTCGACAACCGCCGCAGCCTGATTTTCATCGACAACCTCGTCGATCTCGTCGCGCGCGGCGGCGCTGCATCCCGCCGCTGCCGGGCGGGTGCTGCTGGCGGCTGACGGGGTCGCTCTGCCGGTCGCGACGCTGATCGGTCTCTTGGCGCAGGGGCAAGGCCGGGTGGCGCGGCTCTTCGCGCTGCCCGACGCGGTCTTCGCCGCGCTGCGCCGGCTGCCCGGGCTCGGCCCCGCGGTCTCCGGCTGACCCTGTCGCTGGAGGTCGATGACGGCGCGACCCGTGCGGTTCTCGGCTGGAGCCCGCCCGTTGCCGCCGAGGCCGCGCTCCTCGCCACGGCGCGCGCCGTTGCCGGGCGATAAGCGCACGCGATCTGTCATCGCGCCCTGTTATCGCCGCGAGGGGCGCGCTATATCGCGCATGCCAGGATCGGGGTTGCGCAAAGGACCTTGCCGTGCCGAGCTTTGATATCGTTTCCCGGGTCGATCTCGCCGAGGTCGACAACGCCCTCGCCGGCATCAACCGCGAGATCGCGACCCGTTTCGACTTCAAGGGCAGCAAGTGCACGATCGCGCGCAAGGAGGGCGAGATCCTGCTGGCCGCCGACGACGAGCTGAAGCTCAAACAGATGCACGAGCTGTTGAAGGTGCATCTGACCCGGCGCAAGGTCGAGTCCGGCGCGCTCGATTACGGCAAGCCGGAGAAGGCCGCGGGCAATACCGTGCGCCAGACGATCCTCTTGCGCCAGGGCATCGACGCGGAGCTGGCGCGGCAGCTGGTGCGCGAGATCAAGGACAGCAAGCTCAAGGTGCAGGCCGCCGTGCAGGGCGGCGAATTGCGCATCACCGGCAAGAAGCGCGACGATCTGCAGGGCGCGATCGCGCTCATCCGCGGGCTCAAGATCGAGCAGCCGCTGCAATACGTGAATTTTCGCGAGTGAACGACGCCGCGGGCGCCGCGGGCCGATGGCATCCGCGGCGCTTGATCGCGGCGGAGCCACCGGCTATCTAGGCGGCGGCCCAAGACCCTGACAAGGGTCCCCTTCGTCTAGAGGCCCAGGACACCGCCCTCTCACGGCGGCAACACCGGTTCGAATCCGGTAGGGGACGCCAAATAAGCTGACAGTGCAACGATCGGCCGCTCAGAGAGCCATTGCGGCCATTGCGCGTTAATGTCCCGATCGGCTCAGAAGCGCCGATTTCGGCCGTTCGGCTGACGACGGTCGGTCGGCTTAGGGCGATTCGAAGCGGCCCTTCACTGCGGCGTCGGCGAACGGCGGGATCGGGGTTTAATTGCGCACCTTCGTGCGCCCCCTGGCTCGCTCCGGGGCGATCGGCAACGCCGTGACCGCCTCCGTATGCACGGAGAAGCCGCTGAGCGTGTTCGGTGCGAAGGCTCTGGTGATAAAGACATCACGAGTGAAACATTGCCGGATCGGCGCCTGGATCGTCACCGATTTTACATGTATTTGCGAACCGTGATGACGAAAATGATCTTTTTGTTAGATGCTTCCGGAGCATTTGACCGGTGTCAATTCCAATAAACTCTCTGAGTATTTTCCGAGGGCTGACATCAGCCATTTCCGGCCCCAGGTAACACACATCGTCATCTGTCGCTCACGAGCGGCAAAGCGGCGATATCACGCCAAACACCAGAAAGGGTACCGCCATGTCATCCTTCACCCACCCGCTTGCCGTGTCCGCACCTCTCGTGCGCTCGCTTGCGATCGCGGCGCTGATGGGCGCCACGATGCTCGCCACCCCGCTCACCGCGGCTCGTGCCGAGCAGGCCGTTGCGTGCGCAGACCCAGGCCGCCGCAGGGGCCACCGCAACCAAGGGCGAGACCGTCGAGCAGCGGATCACCAACCTGCACGCGGCGCTGAAGATCACCCCCGCCCAGGACGCGCAGTGGAACGCCGTCGCGCAGGCGATGCGCGAGAACGCCGCCAACATGGACACGCTGGTCGCGTCCAATCGTACCACGGCGCCGCAAAGCATGACTGCGGTCGAGGATCTGAAGACCTATCAGAAATTCGCCGAGGCGCATGTGGACGGGCTGAAGAACCTGATCTCGTCATTCAGCACGCTTTACGACGCGATGCCGGATGCCCAGAAGAAGGTCGCCGACGAGGTATTCAATACGACCCGACATGAGGCCGCTCCGCTCGCACAGCTAAGCAGGGCTAGCGATCGCGTTCCGCGATCGTGACACCACGCTCACACACAAAGGAGGTCGCTATGACCTGGAGCATCGACACCAACTCGAAACGCCGTCTGTCGGCAAGGCTCGCGGCAGGGATCGCGATCTCGGCGATCCTCGCCCTCGGGACTTTTGCCGGATCGGCCAGCGCGCGTGAGGATTATCACCACCACGGCTATAATGGCGGGTATTACCGCGCGCCGCCGGTGGTTTATGGCTCGCCCTATGGCGGGGCATATTATGGCTCGCCCTACTACGCTCCGCCGGTGGTTTACGGCCCCGGCATCGGCATCAGTTTGCCGGGGGTCAACATCGGCATTCGCTGAGCTTCGCGAAGATCCGCAACGGCGACGGCCGGCATCGCTGCCGGCCGTTCACCGGGGCGCAAGATCATTCGCCGACACTTTGGAATTGGAATGGCGCTCACATGAAACCGAACAATAGACTTATCGCAAGCCTGGCCTTTGCGGCTGTTTGTCTGACAGCGATCGCCATCGCGCCAGCCGCTCGAGCGGAAATGAACGCGAACGGAGCCGAGGTGATAACCAACGGCCCGCAGACCAACCCGGGCGATGCGCGGGGTGCTCGATCGGCGCCGCAGAACGTGCGCGACAGCGATCGGTACGAACTCGCTGGTGCACTCGGATCCCAACTTCCGCGCCGATCGCGAGCGCAAGGAGTGCGGTCCGATCACCGACCCGCGGATGCATGCCAATTGCGTCGCCAGCCTCGGCAAATAGCCCTCGCCGATCAGGACGTCATGGCCGGGCGCAAACATTACCCGGCCATGACGTTGCATTTCTTCCGCTCTCCCGCGTCAGCGGATGTCGAGGCGCGGCCATGTTCCGGTCGTTTTGTCAGTTATTGCGATTTATCGGCCCCGCTCGATGCGGGATGAGCAGCCTACTTTATTGGAGGACCGGAGCAATGAATTTACGACTGACGACGATGACGGCAGTTGTCGCGCTGATGTTGTTCACGCCGATCGCGGGCTACGCTCGAGACATCCCGCCGGCGCCTCCGGGCACCGTCGCGCCATCGGCTGTCGATACGAAATCCGATACCTATACGCAGCAGCAGCTGGATCAGATGCTGGCGCCGATCGCGCTCTACCCCGATCAGCTGGTGTCGCAAATTCTGATGGCGTCGACCTTTCCGCTGCAGATCGTCGAGGCGGCGCGCTGGCTCGACATTCCGAGCAACGCCGCGCTCAAGGGCGATGCGCTCGTCGCCGCGCTGCAGCCGATGAACTGGGACCCGAGCATCAAGTCGGTCACGGCGTTCCCCGCGGTCGTTACGATGCTCAACAAAAACCTCGACTGGACAAATTCGCTGGGCGTCGCCTTCAGCCATCAACAGACCGATGTCATGGCGCAAATTCAGTTCCTGCGCCATCAGGCGCAGAACGCCGGCAACCTGGCATCGAACGATAAGATCGTGTGTCGAGAGGACGGGCCCAACATCGTAATTGCGTCGGCCGATCCGCACGTCATTTACGCGCCCTACTACAACCCGGCCGTGGTCTATGGTACGTGGCCATGGGCGGCGTATCCCCCGGTCTACGTCTCGCCCGGTTATTTCGGGTTCGGCCCGATCGCGGTTGGGGTCGCCTGGGCCTGGGGTCCGGCGTGGCCCATTGTGCCGGCCTTCTGGGGCTGGTACGGCGTGAATTGGGGGATGGGCGGCGGCATCTTCATCAATGGCGGCGGCTATAGGCAAATTGCCTATGGTAACGCTGCCTGGGGCGGCGGCAACTGGCAGCACCCCGGCGGCGCCATCAGACATGGCGGCTCCGGGAGCGGCGCGAGTGTCGCCGGCGCGGCCTCGGCCGCGGGCGGTCGCACCTCCGCCAGCGCACGTGCGGGTGGAGCTTATGCCGGCGGCGGTCATGCCGGCCCGGCTCACGCCAGCGCACGTGCTGGCGGAGCCTATGCCGGACGCGGTTTTGCCGGGCCGCGTTACGCGAGCGCACGTGCTGGTGGAGCGCATGCCGGCGGCGGTCATGCCGGGGCGCTTCACGCCAGCGCACGTGCTGGTGGAGCTCATGCCGGCGGCGGTCATGCCGGGGCGCCGCACGCCAGCGCGCGTGCTGGCGGAACTCGTGCCGGCGGCGGTCATCAGAGTATCGCTCACGCCGGCGGTCATCCCGGCGGCGGCGGTCATCACGGCTAACACCGTAAATAAAGTCGTTCCGAGCCCGGGGGCCCCCGTTACCCCACCATATGTGTCGGGAGCCGGGGTTCGGCCGGTGCTGCGGCAGCACTCTCAATTGGCACAAGGATAGGTCAAATTGCGAGATTTGCCGCGCCTCGAGGATCGCCAAACCGCTCTACGCGAGATTCGAAACTTGAAGATGGCGGGTTCGGCTCACGCCTATATGCGGGGCAACACGCTCAAATTCTACGAGTGGCTCGAGACGGCGCAGGGCACGCTACCAAAGGGCCCGCCGATCTGGATCTGCGGCGACTGCCATGACGGAAATCTGGGACCGATCGCCGACTCCCATGGCAATATCGGCATTCAGATCCGGGACTTCGACCAAACGGTAATCGGCAACCCCGCCCACGATTTGATACGGCTGGGTTTATCGCTCGCGACCGCGGCCCGCGGCTCGGATCTGCCGGGCGTCACCACGGCTAAAATGATCGAGCAGTTGATCGAGGGATATGACGAGGCCTTGGCGGGCGAAGACAAAGAGGGTGACATCCGCGGCCGCCGGCCGGAGGCCGTCCAAATCGTCATGAAGCGTGCCGTGGGACGCAAATGGGCGCACCTCGCCGAGGACAGCATCGAGGATGCCAAGCCGACAATTCCTCTCGGGAAGCGGTTTTGGCCGCTCACCAGAAAGGAGAAAGCCGAGATCTCTGAACTTTTTCGGAGCGAGGAGGTGCGCCGCCTGGTGACCGCGCTGCATTCACGCAATAGCGACGCTCGCGTCGAAGTGCTCGATGCCGCTTATTGGGTGAAGGGATGCAGCTCGCTGGGCCGTTTGCGCTACGCAGTGTTGCTCGGCGTCGGCAAGGACCACTCGAAGGAAGGGGCGCTGTGCCTGATGGACATCAAGGAAGCCGTTCAGGCGGCAGCCCCGCGCCATGTCAGGGCGAAGATGCCTCGGGACAACGCCGCCCGCATCGTCGAAGGCGCGCGCCATCTGTCGCCGGCGCTCGGCGACCGCATGCTCCCGGCGCGCCTCTTGGAACGGGGGGTGGTTCTGCGCGAACTCCGGCCGCAGGATCTCAAGCTCGAAATCGACCGGCTGACCCGCGAAGAGGCAATGAAAGCGGCAAGGTTCCTCGCCGTGGTCGTCGGAACTGCGCATGCCCGTCAATTGGATCTACCGGGGCGGCGAAAATGGCGCGACGAATTGAGCCGCGATCGTTCGACCCGCCTGGATGCGCCCTCTTGGCTATGGTCCAGCGTTGTCGAGCTCATGGCCAGCCACGAGGCGGCCTATCTCGAACATTGCAGGCGGTACGCTACAGATCCCGGGATGGCGTGAACCGCCCGCCTTCGCGTTAAGAAAATCAAGATACGAGCATGAGATCATTGCGTAAGCGCAAGCTAAAATACCAAAATCTCGGCGTCGAACCAAAATAAAATCGACAAAATAGCAATCTGCCCCATCGGGAAGGCGTGGTTATTTTTCTCTTTCATCTCCTATGAGTATTTTCCGAGGGCTGACATTGGTAATTTCTAACCCTAGGTAACACATATCGTCATCTGGTCGCTCGCATAGCTGGTGCGAGGTCGTGTTGGCGGCCTCTAAAGCCCGGTTGCGTGGCCGGCGGACCGAGAGAAAGGCTTCTGTTCGCGAACTGAGCTGGTCGATCGGTGGATGCGGGGCGCAGAGCCCCGGACCTGCGAAACGGATTTTGCTGTGACTTGAGAAGTTGACACGGAGTGATCCGATGACTTTCACTTTAAACGCGATGATGTTGCAACCGATAGTCGCGCTGATTGCCGGCATATTGATTCTTCTCGTGCCGAGAATCCTGAATTTCGTTGTCGCCATCTATCTCATATTCGTGGGCGTGACGGGGTTATGGCCACACCTTCTATCCGCCCTTCAGCGCTGAAAGGCCCGGCCGGAAGCCACGGCATGCCTCGCCGCCCGGGTTCTGATACGCGACTTTGCAGGAGCACAGGCGCACTAATTTTTTCCAAGGTCACGGTGTCGAGGCGGAATTGCTGCGCGTTGTCTATTCTACCTAATGAAGCAGCGCCGGAGTTTTCTCCACCACGTCATCTCCTCTGGGTATTTTCCGATGGCTGACGTTCGGTGATTTTCCGTCATAGCGTCACGCATCGTCGTTTGGTCGCTCACGAGTAGCGATCATTGCGACATTCCGGGAGAAAAATCATGAAGATCGCATGCAGAGCGCCGACTGAGCTATCGCCCGGCGGGATCGCCGCCGGACATCCTGATGGTCTTGCCGCAGCACGCAGAAACGGTCGGCGCGCTTACCCATTACGACCTCGTCGGGCTGCAGACCGAGGCCGATGCCGACAATCTGCGCCGCTATTTCGAGATCCGGCACGGCATCGCAGGACCTACCCGCGAAGCCTTCGAATTCGGCGGCAGCTATGTGCGCGTTCGCGCGTTTCCGGTGGGCATCGATACCGCGGCCTATGCACGGGTCGCGCGCAATGCCGTGAAATCGCGCCTCGTTGCAGGGCTGCGCGACAGTCTTGGGGATAGGCGTCTGATCCTCGGGGTCGATCGCCTCGACTACTCGAAGGGCATCCCCAATCGCGTCGAGGCCTTTGGCCACTTTCTCGACACCCAGCCCAAGTGGCGGGGCCGGGTGACGTTTCTGCAGATCACCCCGAAAAGCCGGGCCGAGGTGCCGGAATACGCCGAGATAGACCGCACGGTGAGTACGATCGTGGGTCAGATCAACGGGCGGCACGGGGAAGCGGCCTGGACGCCGATCCGCTATGTGAACCGCTCCTATTCGCGGGCCTCGCTGGCGGGGCTGTTCCGATCGGCCGATATCGGCCTTGTAACGCCGCTGCGCGATGGCATGAACCTTGTCGCCAAGGAGTATGTCGCCGCTCAGGATGCGGAAGATCCCGGTGTCCTCGTGCTGTCCCGGTTTGCCGGCGCGGCGGCCGAGCTTGACGGCGCGCTGATCGTCAACCCGCACGAAGTCGAGGCCGTGGCGGAGGCGATCGGAACCGCGCTCGAAATGCCCCTTGCGGAGCGCAAGGAGAGGCACGCGCGAATGTTCGCCCACCTGATGACAAACGATGTCGACCGCTGGGCCGAGCAGTTCCTGTCGGCGCTCGCGCAGTCGCGTCAGCGCCCCGGCATTCTCAGCGGCCTGCAGCAGTTCTTCGCCTCGCCGATCGGTCTGACCGGAGCCGCAACCGGCTGATCCGGCTTCAATCGCCGTCGATCGCTTCGCAACAAGCGCAGCCATTTCCGGCACATCGGCACGCGCCGCGAGCGCGTCTTCTTGCCCACCGACCGACATGAGTAGATTCCGACCCTTTGCACGCCGGATTATCTCGATACTTTGCCGCGAAGCATTCGAGGGAGGGCCCCGGTGGCCTGGCGCATATCATATCGGCATCCATTCCGGCCTGACGACGGCGGCATCACATTCGTCCCCGACGAATCAGAAGCAGCCGCGGAGAAATTGCGCTTGGAGTTGCGCGGCTACGCCGTCTCCAGGCCCACACGGGCCGCCGCTCTTCGGCTGATTGCGCAAACGGAAGAGGCGATATCGGACAAAGCCGCTGAGGCTCCGTTCGATCGTCTTTAGACCGCCAGCCCCGGCACCGATCCTTCCGGTCAGCCCTCGCCGGGGCAGGTCGCGCGGCCGGGATGAGGAATTCGGCGCCGCGAAAACTGTTTATCGCTCGGCGACGATCAGATCAACGAAATGCGCAACAACCGAGGGCCGTCATGGCTGACCAACCGAATACCGATATCGCCGCGCTGCAGAGCGAGATCAAACAGCTTCGGGCCGACTTCGCCAAAATTGCCGGGACAATGCGCGAGATTGCTAGCAACAGCGTCGTTGGCGCCGGGCAACAGGCGCAGGCCTCAACCGAGAAGGTCTGGACCGAAGTCAAGCGCCAGGCTGACAGCGTGACCAGGGAGATCGAGGAAAGGCCGATCGCCGCGGCGCTTACCGCCTTTGGCTCAGGCATCCTCCTGGGTCTCCTCCTTAACCGACATCGCGGCTAGCCTCGCCGCCGGCCGCCCAGCGAGAGCGGGAACGTCGAGCGAATGCTTTCACGCGCACTGACCTCGCTGGCGGCAGCCGTGGCCGCCATCATCCTGGTGGCATCAGCGGCGGTTTTCCTGTGCGCGGCACTGTACCTCTTGCTGGTGTCGCTGTCCGCAGCGCCGCCGCTTGCCGCGCTTCTCACCGGCCTGGCGGCGCTCATCCTGGCGGGATTGATCATCCTTGCCGCCCGCATGGCGACGGGGCTGCGCCGGACGGACCGAACGAGTGGGCTCAGCCATGACGGCAATGTTGAGGATCTCGCGGCCAAGCTCGGCGGCCTGGCTGCCGAGCAATTGAACACCGAGGCGCAAGCCCACCCCTATCGCACCTTTGCGGTTGCGCTGCTCGCCGGCCTCGCCGTCGGTGCGAGCCCGGAAATTCGCAATATGTTGCGGAAGACGCTGAAGAATTAGGTCACTTTAGACATCATCCAGCAAGGTCGCGTAATGTAAGTATTATCCGACCCTACCCAAGCGTCTGCCAGCGTGTTATCGACATCTACCAAGGTAGTGTAGTGAAATAAGTCATCGTTTTCCTTGGATTCGAGAAAGGGAACTCACATGACAACGAGATACAAACTTGCGACGAGCTTTGTGTTTTCGGCTGGAATCCTGGCGGCAATCGCAGTAATGCCAACCGCCGGCGCGTGGGGGGCCCAGTTGGTCACCAACGGGCCGCAGCTTAATGCGGGCGATAGGTCGGGGTCCTGGTCGGCCGAGCGCAACGTGCGCGACAGCCAACGTTACGAGGCGCTGGTGCAGACGAACCCCGGCTTCCGTGCCAATCGTATGCGTAAGGAATGCGGGCCGATCGACGATCCGCAGATGCGCGCCGATTGCCTCGCCAGCTTCGGCGGGTAGCCGCTCGTCCCTACC
Organism: uncultured Alphaproteobacteria bacterium; assembly: GCA_963842175.1. Classification (GTDB taxonomy): domain Bacteria; phylum Pseudomonadota; class Alphaproteobacteria; order ATCC43930; family CGMCC-115725; genus DATARH01. The sequence goes on along the minus strand of CAWJFM010000023.1, from coordinate 710,251 downwards.
GGATCCGGCCGTGCCGGTCGGCGTCGGGTTTGGCGACTTGCCCTTAACATAAGGCCACGGCCGGTCGCCGACCCGGATTGCTGTGTCGGCGCCGCGCCCCGCACTCTGTCGAATGCTCGGCACGGCCCACACACGAGCGATCCCAGCCGCGAGATTTCTGCCATGCTCAACACCGCCCCAGCGGCCGCCGATTCGCAAAGGGTGGAGGTCCGTGCCGACGGCACTCCTCTTACGGGTCTGGGGACCCTAGCCGTCGGCGTTGTTACCATTGCAGCGCTCTATTTCGGGCGCGAAGTCTTTGTCCCGATGGCCCTTGCCGTCCTGCTGAGCTTTGCACTTGGACCGCCGGTGGTGCTGCTGCGCCGTTGGCACATCAATCGCGTGCTTGCCGTCGTTGCCGTGGTCATCCTCGTCTTCGCCGCGATCCTCGGCATCGGCGCGCTGATTGGCAGCCAGCTTGCGCAGCTGGCCGAGAACCTGCCCGGATACCAGACCAACATTACCGGGAAGATCCGTTCGCTTCGCGATACGACAACCAGCAGCGGTGTTGTCAATCGTGCCGCGACGATGCTGAGCGATGTCGGCAACGAGATGACCAAGTCACGTGAGAAACTCGGCCGCGCGGCAGCGAACCAGCCTGGGGTCGTCGCGCCAATCACCGAGCAGCAGAAGCCGGTGCCCGTCGAGATCCGCCCATCCGAGCGGACCCCTGTCCAACTGATCCTGGAGGTCGCCGGGCCGCTCCTCCAACCTCTGGCGACGGCTGGCATCGTCGTTGTCTTCGTGATTTTCTTTCTGCTGCAACGGCAGGACTTGCGAGACCGCTTCATTCGGCTTGCGGGGACACGCGATCTGCGGCGTACGACCCAGGCCCTGGACGACGCCGCCCATCGTCTTAGCCGCTATTTACTGATTCAGACCGGGATCAACGCGAGCTTGGGCGTGTTGGTCGCTACCGGGCTATGGTTCATCGGCGTGCCAAATCCGGCGCTCTGGGGCGTCCTCACGATGCTCTTGCGCTTCGTCCCCTATATCGGCCCCGTGATCGCCGCCGCGTTTCCGGCCGCCCTCGCCGTAGCCGTCGATCCGGGCTGGTCGATGCTGTTCTGGGTCTGCGGTCTGTTCGTGGTTGCCGAGGGGGTCACCGGTCAACTGATCGAGCCCTGGCTCTATGGCCAGAGCACCGGGCTTTCCGGCGTCGCGGTCGTGGTCGCCGCCGCGTTCTGGACATTGCTTTGGGGGCCGGTTGGGCTGCTCCTGTCGACGCCGCTGACCATGTGCCTGGTTGTGCTGGGGCGGCATGTCGAGCATTTCCAGTTCCTCGAGGTGCTGCTCGGCGACCGGCCGGCGCTGGCGCTGGAGGAGAGCTTTTATCAACGCCTGCTCGTGGACGATCCGGACGAGGCCGCGCATCAAGCCGAAATGTTCCTCAAGGGCAAACCCCTGTCGGTCTATTATGACGAGGTCGCGATCAAGGGGCTCGCGCTGGCTCAGCTCGACGTCAATCGGGGCACGCTCGATCACGCGCACCGGGTAAGGGTCAAAGAAGCCGTCGACTGGGTCATCGACGACCTTTCCGACCATGGCGAGGAAACGGCGCCTGCCCTGGAGGCGGGTGGGCCCGAGGCGGAATTGCCGCCGCTGGTGCTCTCCCCCGAGGAACTCGCGCCCGATTGGCGGGAGAGCCCGGTGCTATGCATCGCCGGCCGCGGATCGCTCGACGAGGCGGCGGCGGCAATGCTGGCGCAGCTTCTGGAAAATCGCGGGATTGGTGCCCGCGTGGTGCCGTCGGGCGCGGTTTCCGTGGCGAACCTGATGCGGCTCGATGTGACTGGCGTGCAGATGGCGTTTCTTTCCTACCTGGAACCTGGCAGCTTCACCAATCCTCGCTACCTCGTCCGACGGTTACGCCGCCGGCTGCCGCAGGCGACGATCGTTGACGGGTTCTGGACGTTGACGGCGCAGGAAGCCGCGGACCGGGATGCGCTTGGGGCCACCCGCGCGGATTGCGTCGTCACCTCGCTGCGGGAGGCCGTGGAACAGGCCATCAATGCCGCAAGGCTGGCCGCGAGCGGCGATCTCGTCGAGGGTGGACTTCACGCACCCGCCGTCGCGCCCGACTGATAAGCCTCGGATCAATCCGAAATGGCGAGGTGGTGGACGATCCTGCGACCGATGTGGCGTCGGATGGGCAAAGACAACGTCTCGGCCCTCGCCGCGGGAGCTGCTTTCCAAGCGCTCCTCACCATCTTTCCCGCGCTCACGGCGGCGGTTTCGCTGTACGGCCTCGTCGCCGACCCCAACATGGTGGAGCGGCAGATCATGGCCGTACAGGGCGTGTTACCGCCGGAAGCCATCGCGCTGATCGCCGCGTGGCTTCAGGCCCTGATCCGCGGCCCGGCGACAAGGTTCGGCCTTGGCCTCATCGTCAGCCTGCTCCTTGCCTTGTGGAGCATGTGGTCGGCAGCGGGAATGTTGATGACCGCCGTCACAATCTGCTACGGGGAAGAAGAGAAGCGAGGCGTTGTCTCATTCAACCTTCACGCTTTGGCACTGGGCGCCGGCCTCGCGCTCTTCGGCGCCGCGGCGCTTGCGCTCGTGGCGGTGTTGCCCGCCGCGCTCTCCCTCCTGCCGGCATCCGACACTCGGGGCGAGATGCTGGGGTTCGTCCGTTGGCCGATTCTGGCCGGGATCTTCATCCTTGCGCTCGCCATTGTCTACCGCTACGCCCCGGATCGGGCGGAGCCGAAATGGCAGTGGATCAGTTGGGGTGCGGCAGCGGCCACAGCCCTTTGGCTCGCGGGCTCGATTGGTTTCACAATGTACGTCTCCATGGTCGGGAGCTACGACAAGACCTACGGCTCGCTCGGTGGGGTCATCATCCTGCTGCTCTGGTTCTATCTGACCGCCTACGTCATCCTTGCCGGGGCAAGACTGAACGCGGAGATCGAGCGGCGAGGTTCGATGCGGCGTGCCCACTCAACAACGGCAGCGACAGACAACGGCACGGCAGAGGCATCCACCGCAGGCGCACTTGACGGTGGCCGCAGCCGGATATTGCCCGCGACACGCATCGGGAGCCTGCTTGACCGGTAGCAAGCAAACGCCACCACGGCGATAGCAGGGACAGCATTCTCTCCTGAGTATCTTCCGAGGGCTGACGCCGACAATGTCGGTCTAATACGATTTGCTCCGGAGGTTCCTTCGCGGTGCCTTCTCAATCGTGGGGAGGCCAGGTGGACAACTTTTCGCACCTGCTCGAACAGCAGATACCGCGGCTTCGGCGATATGCGCTCGCACTGCACAGGTCGGACCGATGCCGAGCCGACGACCTCGTTCAGGACACGCTCGTCCTTGCCATCGCCAAGCAGCAGCTTTGGAAACCCGGCACCAATCTGCCGGGCTGGCTGTATACGTTGATGCATAATCAGTATGTCAACGATGTGCGCCGGTCAGTGTCGCGCGAAGGCCTCAATCATTCGGTGGAGGAATTTCACGACACCATCGCTTCGGTGAGCGACACATCAGCCTCCCTTCAGCTGCGAGACCTGGAACGCGCCATGGCCAAGCTGCCCGCCGAGCGGCGGGAGACTATCCGGCTCGTCGCCCTCGAAGGGATGTCCTATCAGGCAATCGCGGAGCTTCTCGGCCTACCGATGGGCACGGTCCGCTCGCGCCTCGCGCGCGGCCGCGTGATGTTGCGCCAGATGATGGATTTGGGTCGACCGGCCCGCTCCAAGGTGCCCCGCCCGGAGGGACGAGGTAGCCCCCCTGGCGGCATCACAATCCCGGCGATCGATCACGAGTTGCCGTTATGAAAGCGGAGCTAAAAAGCGAGTTATGAAGGAAGATCGGCAGTGTTGCATTTATTGCTTGTAGTCGTCCTCGTGCTTATCGTCCTGTCATTCTTTGGCGGCTACTCAGGTTATGTGCCATCCCGTTTCGGTTATGGAGGCGGTGGTGTCGGCCTCATCATCCTGATCGTTTTGCTCGTGCTGCTGTTTCGGTGAACTCGTTGGCCGGAGGACCGAGAAGTCCCAGCGACCCGCATCGGGTCGCAGCTCGGTCAGGTTTCCGCGGGCAGGCGGTCGGCCGCCGCCATGACCAGGCGGATCAGGTCGGGAACCGAGGTCACGCCGGTTCTCTTCATCACTTCGGCGCGATGGTTTTCGACCGTGCGCTGGCTGATCCCGAGGTCGTCGGCGATGATCTTGTTCGGGCGTCCCTGAACGACCAGGTCCATGACGCTCGCGTTCGCGCGGCGTCAGGCGGGCGATACGCTCGGCCGCGGTCTTGCGCCAGGCGGAGAGCTTCTGCGAATCCTGGGCGCGCTCCAACGCGCGTTCGATGCTCGCCAAAAGCTCGTCGGGGCGAATGGGTTTTTCCAGGAAGTCGGCGGCGCCGGCCTTCATCGCCTGAACCGCCATCGCGATGTCGCCATGGCCGGTGATCATGATCGCGGGCAGGCCCGTGGTTCTTGGCCCTGAGCTGCTCCAATAGCGCGATTCCACCCATGCCCGGCATCACGGCATCGACCACAAGGCACCCCTCTCGGTCCGGCCGGTCCGCCGCGAGGAACGCCTCGCCGCTGGCATAGGCCTCGGCGGCATGCCCGTGTTCCTGAAGCAATTCCTGCAAGGCATCGCGCAGGGTGCGATCGTCGTCGACCACGAAAACGGTGGGAAGCGGGCCGCCAGCCGATGCGGCTGCCTGCCGCGCGTTATCGCCTTTCGGCTGCTGCTTCACGGCAAAGAAGGCCGAGGATCTGCCGCGTCAACGTTTCCGGCTCGGCGGGCTTGCTGAGATGCACGCAGCCGGCATCGGCGATCTTGCGCAAGGTATTGGTCGAGATGTCGCCGGTCAGGATGATCGCCGGTATGTCGCGACGCAGCGACTCGCGCAGCCGTGTGACGACCTCGGCACCGGTCAGATCGCCCGGCAGGTTGTAATCGGCGATGATGACGACGTCCGACGGCAACGCTCCCCGCGTCGCCAGTGCGAGCGCCTCGTTTGCGCCGGCGACGGCAGTCGTTCGGTGCCCCTCTCCCTCGAACAGAATCTCCAGCATCTCGCGCACCGCGGGATCGTCCTCGACGATCAGGATCGCGCCGGTGGGGCCGGCGATCGCCGCCGTCCTTTGCGCTGCGCTCGGCGCTAGCTGCTTGTTTCTCCCGAGCGGCACCTCTACGGCGAACACCGACCCGCGGTTCGGCCAGGAGCGGACATCGACGGTGTTGCCCAAGAGATCGCTGATGCGTTGCACGATCGAAAGACCCAGACCAAGACCGCGGCTTCGCTCGCGGGCGGCGTTGTCGAGCTGATGGAATTCCTCGAAGATCGCCTCCAGCTGTTCCGCGGGAATGCCTATCCCGGTATCCCACACCTCGATGCGCAGCTTGTTGCCGCGCCGGCGGCAGCCGAGCAGAACCTTGCCGCGCTCGGTATATTTCACGGCGTTCGCCAGCAGGTTGCGCAGCGTCTGCTCGAGGAGGCGCGGATCGCTGCGCACGTTCAGGCTGCTCGCGACCACCCGCCAATCGAGCTGCTTCGCCGTCGCGTGGTAGGCGAACTCCGTCTTGAGGCGATCGAGCAGGGTGCCGATCGGAAACTCGACGATCTCCGGACGGACGATCCCGGCCTCGAGCTGGTTGATGTCGAGCAGCGTATTCAGCATGCCCGACATCGCGCTGAGGGTCTCCTCGAACTTGGCGACCAGCCGCGAGCCGCTCTGGTCCTTGATCCGCTTCGCCAGTATCCCGCGCAGCAGGCTGAGCGTCTGCAGCGGCTGACGCAAATCGTGGCTGGCGGCGGCGAGGAAGCGCGACTTTCCGAGATTGGCCTGCTCCGCCACCCGTTTGGCGGCTTCCAGTGCCTCGCTCGCCCGCTTGCGCTCGGTAATGTCGTCGATCGTCACCAGGATCTTCCGCGTGGCCAACGGCTCGTCGCGAATCTCCAGCGCCTTGACGAGCAGCGATCGCATTCCCCGCGGCGGCAGCTCGACGTCGATTTGATGATCCTCGATGACCCGCGCGCCCCGCTCGGAGGCGATCGAGGAAGTCGCGCAATGCCGCGCTATCGAAGCGGCCGTCGCCGATCGCGTCGAGTTGCCGGCCCACGGTCTCCTCGGGCTTGACCAAAAAGGTGTTGTAGAAAGAGCGACTTGCGGAGATGACGCCGAATTCGTCGTCGAGCACGATGAGCGGCTGGCTGATGGTGTCGATGATGTTGTCGGAATAGGACCGCGCTGCCTTGATTGCCCGCTCGGCCGTTTTTCTCTCGGATATGTCGGCGAAGGTGACGACCACTCCCTCGACATGATCGTCCTGGGTGCGGTAGGGCAGGATACGGCGGGTGTACCATGCTCCGTTATCGGCCTGGACCTCGCGGTTTGGCGCCACCTGGCCGGCAAGAACGGCTTCGGCGTCGGTGAGCAGGCGAGGGTCGTTGATGCGGCGGGCCAGATCGGCGAGCGGCCTGCCGATGTCCGAAGCGATGACGCTGAACATCGTCCGCGCGGCGGGCGTGAAGAGACGGATCTCGAGATTGGCGTCGAGGAACAGCATCGCGATCTCCGAGCTGTTCATCGTGTTTCGCAGGTCGTTGGCGGTGGCGCGCTGTTGCTCGATGGTCTCGTTGAGCTGACTGTTGAGGGCGGTGAGCTCCTCGTTGAGCGATTGCAGCTCCTCCTTGGAGGTTTCCAATTCCTCGTTGGTCGATTGCAGCTCCTCGTTGACCGACATCGCCTCTTCGTTGGTGGCGGTCAGCTCGTCATTGGTTGTCTCAAGGTCGTGGATTGCGCTCTCCAGCTCCTTGCGGGTGGCGTCGAGCTCCTGCTCGAGCTGGGCGACATGCGGAGGGTCGACTGGCTTCGACCCCTTCCTTTCCGTCTTTTCTGTGCTCGGGTTCGTCGGAGAAGCTGACCAGCAGAAACCCCTCGCCCTCGGTCGGACCGGCTGGACCGAGATGGTCACCGCGACGGCGTTGCCGTCACGGTCCACCTGCGCGCCCCTCACCGCGACGCCGCATGTTCCCGGCCGGCCTGGCGGATCGCCGCCCGGAGCTTTGTGCGCAGCCCGTCGCGCGCCATCGCGAAGAGATCCCGGCTGGCCTCGCCCACGGCCACCTTCAGGTAGCGGTCGATCGGCCCGAAATAGTAGAGGCCCTCGTGTCTGGCGTTGATCAGGACCGAGGCCGGCGCATAGGCGTCGAGCAGCGCCTGCCGGGCGAGGTCGCCTATCTTGCTGCGCAGCGCGGCGGGCTCGGGCCCGCGCGAGGCTGGGGGCGTCGTCCGTCCGCCGTCGCCGGACGCGATCGGAAACACGACCTCGCCCGGGCGGCTGCGGCCGAGATGCCGGAAGATCCGCTGCTTCTTGGAGATCGGCTCGAACCGGTCGCCGAAGGCGCCGACCGTTTCGGAGGCGCCGAGAACGAGGATTCCGCCCTCGCGCAGCGCGAAATGGAACAGCGAGAGGACCTTCTCCTGCACCTCGGGGCGCAGGTAGATCAGCACATTGCGGCAGGATACGAAGTCGAGGCGCGAGAACGGCGCATCGGCCAACAGATCCTGCGTCGTGAACACCACCGTTTCGCGCAGCTCGCGCGTCACGCGGTAACTGTGATCCTCCTTGACAAAGAAACGCTCGAGGCGCGCCGGCGAGACGTCCTTCTCGATCGACTCCGGGTATAATCCATTGCGGGCGATCGCCAGCGCATCATCGTCGACGTCCGAGGCGAAGACCTGCAGCTTCACGTTTCGCTTCGCCGATGCGATCTCCTCGAGGAAGAGCATGGCGATCGAATAAGTCTCCTCGCCCGTGCTGCATCCGGCATCCCAGATGCGGATCGGCATGGCCAGCGGCTGTCCGCGTACCAGCTCGGGGACGATCGTCTCCGCCAAGACCTCGAACGTCTTTTCGTCGCGGAAGAATTGGGTGACGTTGATCAGCATGTCCTTGGCGAGGCGATCGATCTCGTCAGGATTGTCGCGGATCGTGCCCAGATAGACGACCGATGTCCTTGATCGACGCCAGCGCCATCCGCCGCTCGATCTGGCGCAGCAGCGTGCCCTCCTTGTAGAGGGCGAAATCGTGTGCGGTATGCGCGCGCAGGAGGTCGATGATCGCGGCCAGCGGGGTATCGGTGCCAACGCTCGGCGCCGGTTTCGCGCGTTCCGGCTCGAGGAGCGCCTGGCCGTTGGATTTGCGGCGGTATCTGACGAGGGCCGCCGGAATCTCCGGCGACCGGAAGCACGAGATTTGCGGCGCCGGTCATGATGGCGCTGCGCGGCATGCCGTCGTGGGCGGCATCCTTCGGGTCCTGCACGATAACGAGCCCGCCCTTGTCGCGTATCGCCGTCAGCCCGATGCTGCCGTCGGCGCCGCTGCCCGAGAGAACCGCGCAGACGGCTCGCGCGCCGCAATCTTCGGCGAGCGAGCGCAGGAAGAAATCGAAGGGCATGCGGGCGCCATGCCGCTCGCGCGGCTTTGTCAGTCGAAGCGCGCCGTCGCGGATCGACAGATAGACCCCCGGCGGGATGATATAGACGCGATTGCGCTCGACCGGCATGCCGTCCGCCGCTTCCAGCACCGGCATCGCGGTATGGCCGGCCAGAAGACCGGCCATCATGCTGCTGTGCGTCGGATCGAGGTGCTGAATCAGGACGAAGGCCATGCCGGTGTCGGGAGGGAGCGCGTCGAACAGCTTGTAGAGGGCGTCCAGCCCCCCGGCCGAGGCGCCAATACCGACCACCAGGAAGTCGTCGGGCCGGGACGGGCGTCGCAAAGCGCCTCGGCGCGGCTCGAGGCCGGGCCGCTCCGGCCTCCCGCGCGCGGGGTTCAATCGTCTGGATTTTGACATTCCGCATGCCTCTTCGCCTGCTCGCGGACCGGTCAGGACACATCAAGAATACCATAGATCACGGCGCCCGCTCCCGGGGGCTTACGCATGCAACGGCACCTCGACCTCCTTCATCAGCGGGACCCGACGCGCAACGTCAGCGCCGGGCGTCTTTTTTTCGAGGAGTTCGAGGAACGGCTTGATGAGGTCGATCGGCATTGGAAAGACCACGGTGGAATTCTGTTCGGCGCCGATCTCGGTCAATGTCTGCAGGTAGCGCAACTGCATCGCGGCCGGAATGCTCGAGAGGATCTGGGCGGCATTGACAAGGGTTTGCGAGGCCTGGAACTCGGCTTCGGCATGGATGATCTTGGCGCGCCGGTCGCGCTCGGCCTCCCCCTGTTTGGCGATGGCGCGCACCATGTTGTCGGTGAGTTCGACGGTTCTGATCTCGACGTTGCTGACTTTGATCCCCCAGGTTTCGGTCTGCGCGTCGAGGATGCTCTGGACGTCGGTGCTGAGCTTTTTTCGCTCCGACAGCATCTCGTCGAGCTCGTGCTGACCCAGCACCGCGCGCAGGGTCGTCTGTGCGAGCATGACGGTGGCGGGCAGGTAGTGCTGGACCTGGATGATGGCCCGTTCCGGATTGACGACGTTGAAGTAGAGCACGGCGTCGACTTTCATCGAGACGTTGTCGTGGGAGATCACGTCCTGGGTCGGTATCTCGATGACCTGAATGCGCAGATCCACGCGCACCATCTCCTGGAAGAAGGGGATCAACAGCACAAGGCCTGGCCCCTTTACCGCCTGAAAACGCCCCAGGGTGAAGACCACGGCGCGCTCATATTGCCGCAGGATCTTCACGCTCGCCGTGATCAGACTGAAGGCCACGATCAGGACAACCGGGATGATAAACAGGCTCATCGACATAACATCGACCCTTTCAGAGGCAGCGCAACTGACTCTCAGCCCAGTAGCGGGGCAACGCCCCGAATGGCTGAAGCCGAGTACCCGGCTGCGTCAAAGTGTGGGACCGGACAGCTCTACCGGACGCTACGGGGCAGAATACCGCCCGACGATGCCAACACGGGAGGATCGGAAAGTACCTAATGGCCGATCGGCCCGATCGCGATGTTGCGGGTTCGCCCGCCTGGGGCGAACGCTCAGGCCTGATCGTCCCGGCGCACTCAAGACTTCTGGTTTCGCGAGCTCCTTGCGGATCGATTGCAATTCCCGCCGCCGCGACGCGCTCATTTCCGGGTAAGTCATTCTGAGGCCGTCGAGCGTATCGACGACGATCCGGGACACGATCAGGCGCGCGTTTTCCTTGTCGTCGGCGGGAACGATATACCAGGGTGCTTCGCGGGTGCTCGTCGCATTGAGGCATTCCTCATACGCCTCGATGTACGCCTTCCAGAATTTCCGCTCCTCGATGTCGGCCAGGCTGAACTTCCAGTTCTTTTCCGCCTCGTCAATGCGTTGCAGGAAGCGCTTTCGCTGTTCCTCTTTCGACAAATGGAGGTAGAACTTGATGATGCGGGTGCCGTTGTCGTGGAGGTGTTTCTCCAGGTCGACAATCGAGCGGTACCGACGTTTCCAGACCGTCTTGTCGTCGTGCCGCTGATCCGGGAGCCCTTCGCCGCGGAGAATTTCGGGATGTACGCGGACGATCAGCACCTCCTCGTAATAGGATCGGTTGAAGATGCCGATCCGGCCTCGTTCCGGCAGCTCCCGGGTGGTCCGCCAGAGAAAATCGTGCTGCAATTCGGCGGGGCTGGGGTGCTTGAAGCTGAACACCTGGCAGCCCTGCGGGTTGACCCCGGACATCACGTGCCTGATGGCACCGTCTTTGCCGGCCGCATCCAGCGCCTGAAAAATCAGCAGCACGGCATAGCGATCGGATGCGTAGAGAAGCTGCTGCAATGAGCTCAGTTGCGCAACGTGCTCCCTCAGGAGTTCCTGATAGTGCTCCTTTGATTTGTACACGGGCGCCACCTTCGTCGGCCGCTTCCGGAGGTTGACCTCGTCTCCCTCCGGCACGCGAAAATCCTTTGAACTGATTTTCATTTTCATCCTTTCGTCGCTATGCGCGGCACGGGGCGTCCCGGTTCAGCTTCGCGGCGGTCCTGTCGCTCATGTCATTCGTTGGCTGGCTCGGCGACCTGCGGCGTCGCGTCGGACGATGCCGCGGCTTTGGCTTCGGGCTGAGGCACGGCTTTGGCTTCGGGCTTCGGCTCGGCCTCGGCCGTGGCTTCAGGCTTAGCGCCGGCTTTGGCTTCAGGCTTAGCCCCAACTTTGACGGGATCGAAAATCCGATACGCGAGCAGCTTCACGCGGTCATTGATGAAAAACCAAGCTAACGCGTAGCCCCACACGAACGCTGCCCAACCCCAGCCGAGGGGCATCATAAACAGCCCATAGACCGCGATCAGAGTCGCCACGATTTGCGTGCCGACCACCGCGCCCCACAGGACCCGCGCCGGGCGTATGGACCAGAACGGGCCGCGCGTGCGCGTCAGGAAAATCGTCAGATGCCCCGCGACGGACAGCTTCAGGTACATCAGCGTCTGGATGTGCGCGTGGTCGAGGTGAAAGACGCGCTCGCCGAGATAAAACAGGCCAAACGCAGAGACGACGCCGATGACGCCCAGCACCGTCGCGATTCCCAGCACCAGGCGCATGTTCCACGCCTCGGGCTCGTCCTTGTAATGAACGTTGTCATAGGCAATCGAAAGGATGGCGCCGTCGTTGAGCAGCGCCAGCATCACGATCATCACCGCCGTCAGCGGGTAAAAATTGAAGATCAGGATCGACAATGTCATGAAAAACAGCACGCGCAGCGTTTCGGCGATGCGGTAGATCGCGTAGCTGTTCATCCGCTGGAAGATGCGGCGGCTCTCCTTGATCGCGTCGATGATCACCGACAGGCCGGGCGTCATGAGCACGATGGCCGCCGCGGCGCGCGCCGCGTCCGTGGCGCCCGAAACGGCGATGCCGCAATCGGCCTTCTTCAGCGCCGGGGCGTCGTTCACCCCGTCGCCGGTCATGCCAACGATGTGGCCGCGCATTTGCAGGTCTTCGACGATGTGGAACTTGTGTTCGGGGAACACCTGGGCGAAGCCGTCGGCGCTTTCGATCGCCTTCGCCACCGCCGGCGTTTTTTGCTGCTTTTCGTCGCCCAGACTGCCGGCATCAAGGATGTTTGTGCCCATCCCCAGTTTTTTGGCGGTTTCCTGAGCGATGGCCAGCGCATCGCCGGTCACCATCTTGACCTTCACCCCCATATGCTGTGCGGTCGCAATCGTTGCCGCTGCATCGTCCCGTGGCGGATCGAACAGCGGCAACACACCCAGAAACTGCCATTGACCGTCGCCCTCGGCCCGCGCCACGCCTAATGAGCGAAACCCGCGTGCCGCGAATTCGTTAACCGCCGTGTCGACGGCTTGCTTCACCTCCCCGGCATTGGCCGACAACGCCAGGATCACCTGCGGCGCGCCCTTGGTTACCTTGAACGCTTTTTCATCCGGGCCTTGGACGGCGGCCTCGGTGCGCTTGTGCACCGGATCGAAGGGCTGGAAATGGCCTACCTGGTAGGTCTTCAAGGCCTGATCGTCCTTAAGGCCGCCCAGAACGGCCAGATCGATCGTGTCGTTATTGTCCGCTCGCGACGCCAGCGCACCCGCGAGGATCACCTGATCGGCGGGAAGATTGTTGACGCCGAACGGGTCGCCCAAGCTCAGCTTGTTCTGCGTCAGCGTGCCGGTCTTGTCCGCGCACAGCACATCGACGCCGGCCAATTCCTCGATCGCCACGAGCCGGGTCACAATCGCCTTCTTCTTGGCGAGCAGGCGCGCCCCGACCGCCATCGTCACCGACAGCACCGTCGGCATCGCCACGGGGATCGCCGCCACGGTCAGCACCAGGGCGAATTGCAAGGTGGTCAGGATCGGGTCGCCGCGGACGATCGCGACGGTAATGATCGCCGCCACCAGAACCACCGCCAGGATGATCAGGTAATTACCGATCTTCAGCACGGCGCGCTGGAAGTGGCTGACGGTTTCCGCCCCCTGCACCAGTTCCGCGGTCTTGCCGAAATAGGTGTTCGCACCGGTGGCATAGACCAGCGCGCCGATCTCGCCCTGGCGAATGATCGAGCCGGAAAATATTGCCTCGCCGGATTTGCGCGTCGCCGGCAATGACTCCCCTGTCAGCGCGGACTGATCGACTTCCACCGGGTCGCCCTCCAGCAGGCGCGCATCCGCCGGTACGATGTCGCCCAGGCGCACGCGGATGACGTCGCCCGGCACCAGCTCGCGCGCCGGCGGATTGATCCACTTCCCGTCGCGTATTACCCGGGCCTTGATCGCCAGCGTCGCCTTCAGTGCGGCAATGGCGTTGCCTGCCTGGTGTTCTTCCCAGAACCCGACGACAGCGTTGGCGACAAGCAGAACCAGGATGATGCCGAAATCCGGCCAATGCCGGGCCACCGCCGACAGCACCACCGCCGCTTCGATCATCCACGGGATCGGACCCCAGAAATAACCGAGGAATTTGAGGAGCTCATTGGTTTTCTTTTCTTCGATCTCGTTGGGCCCATATTGGGTGAGCCGCTTCTTCGCCTCGGCATCCGTCAGGCCATCCGGCGACGATCCCAGTTTTTTCTCGACCTCGGCCAGGGGCAGGGATTTCAGATCGTCCTCCGCATCGGGCTTCGATCCCAGCTTAGACGCGGCTTTGGCTTCAGGCTTGGCGTCGGAAGCCTTGGGCTGGCCGACAATGGGTTTCGTCATGGGTATTCCTTCCGTCTTTTCTATGCCCAAGGCCTCGTGAGTTCGACGGCCGGCTCTGGGCGATCCCGAGACGAGCGAATACCGGAACCTTCGCAAGATCCAAGACGAAGGCAAAGGCAGCCGCTGCGGCAAGCGTGCCCGCCACCACCGCGACCGGGAGCGGCGTCATGGCAATCCCACCGACGGCCAATGTCGAAGCGATTGCGATATCGGCAACGGACGACACCGCAAGCAAGAGGCTCGGGCGAGAACCCCACAAGTGCCGGCGTTCGCGAATGGCATAGATCGTTGCTTGACTACCGAACACCAGGACGACGAAGGCCAGGGTTCTCAGTGCGTCGGTTCCGAGACTCATGCCAAATTTGCCAACGGCCAGGACGCCGGTGCAGAAGGCCAGCAGACCGACACCCATGGTGCCGCCGGCCGTCGTCAAGCTGCCGATGCGCCAGACATTCGGCGTCGGGGACGGCCGCACGTTGTCCGTCGTCAATGACATGGAGAGGAAATCGCCGGCGACCATCACAATGACCATCAGCAGCGGAGTGAGGATAGCGTGCCCCGTCATGATCAGGCCGACGATCAGGAACAACACCGTCACGATCTTCTTGATGATGGCGTTCAACGCGTAGGTCTGGATGCGCTGGAACGTTATTCGCCCTTCCTTGACCGCGGCGACGATGCCGGCGAGTCCAGGCTCGGTCAGCACCATGCCGGCGGCCGATTTGGCGACGTCGGTTGCCGTCGAGACCGCGATTCCGATCTGCGCCTGGCGCAATGCCGGCGCGTCGTTGGCGCCGTCGCCGCACATGCCGACGGTATGGCCGCCCTTCTGGAACGCCTTGACGAGCTTGTATTTGTCCTCGGGCAGGACGCCGGCGAAGACGGCGAATTGCTCGGGGTGCACGCCGTCGGGGACCGGCCCAGGCGGACAGAGTGCGCCGTCGAGCCCGACCGCGCGCGCCACGATGGCAGCGGTCGCCGGCGCGTCCCCGGTCACCATCACCGTGCGCACGCCCAACCCGTGCAATTCGGTAACGAGCGCCGCCGAGTCTGAACGGGGCGGATCGCTGAGCGCGACGAGTCCTGCCAGCTTCAGCGCCGGCGGCGGTCCGGCGGCGACCGCCAGCACCCGGAAACCCTTCCCCTCGAGCTCCTTCGCCGCTGCCGCCGCGGTTGACGAGGCGTGCGCGAGGCCGATGACCGCGGCAAAGGCGCCCTTCACGATACGGTGCGGTGTACCGGCCGAATCAGTTGCGGTCGCCTCGGACATCTTCTTCGCCGGATCGAACGGCAAGAATTTGACCAGCTTGGGCGCATCGGAAACTGTCTTGCCCGCCGCGGCGGCGCGAATCGCGCCATCGACCGGATCCTGCCCGCCATCGGAACTGGCCAGCGCGGCCAGCATCAGAACATGCGGCTCGTCGAAGCCGGGCATCGGACGAACCGTCGTCACCGTCAGCGCGTTTTGAGTCAGCGTGCCGGTCTTGTCGGCGCACAAGACATCCGTCGTTCCCGCTTCATCGACAGCGGAGAGGCGGGTCGGAAGGACGCCCAGCTTTGCCAAGGCCCGCGCACCGAGCGCCGCCGCAAGGGTGAAGGTAGCCGGCAGCGCGACCGGTATCGATGCCAGGACCGCCGTCAGGACCAGAGGGACGATCTCGGCGATCGGCATCTTGAGAAACCACGCATAGGCCACCAGCATCACGATGACGACGCCGTTGAACAGGGCAAGGTTGCGCACCACGCGCAGCACCGCCTTCTGCTGGGAACTCACGACATGCGCGGTGCGGACCAGTTCGGCGGTGCGGCCGAACTTGGTGCGCGGACCCGTGGCGGTGACTTCGGCCACAGCCTCGCCGCGCCGGACGAGTGCCCCGGCATAGCTCTGCACGCCCGCGCCGGCTTCGATCGGCACCGATTCGCCGGTCAGCATCGATTGGTCGAGCAGGATTTCTCCCGCGGTCAGGCGCACATCCGCGGCGACCACGCCGCCGAGCGAAAGCTTCACGACGTCGCCCGGCACCAGATCGGCCGCGGGCACGCTCGCCCACTTGCCGTCGCGCCGGACCGAGGCGCTCAGCGCCAGCCGCGACTTCAGCGCGGCGAGGGTCGCCTGGGCACGGCTCTCCTGGAACAATCCGAGTGCAGCGTTGAACACCAGAAGCCCGGCGATGATTGCGGCCTCGGTGTCGTCGCCAAGCGCGATCTGGAGCACGATCGCGGCCTCGAGCATCCACGGAACCGGCGCCCAGAACTTGCCCAGCGCGCTGCGTAGCGGATGCGCCGACGTGTCAGGCATCGTGTTGGGACCGAACTTCGCCAGCCGCCGGTGCGCCTCCTCGCTCGTCAGGCCGCTCGGCAGATCATCCGCGACGGCCGCTGCCGTGTTGGCGAGTATCGGAGCTGTAGACAGTGCCGGAGGAGCAATCGCGGCCATGGCAGGTTCCCCGTGTTGGGCTCGGCAACCCTCGCTTACTTGTCCTCGGGCCGCATCTTGTTCCAGGCGTCCGACAGTCCGCGGGAGCCGGTCACGGGTGGGTTGGTTGCCAGCTTTCGTCCGGATCGTATGCTGCAATCGCCCGTGCGGCCGCGTCGGTGCCGGGGCCGAGGTTCTTTTCGAACACGATCCCGGTCTGGTCGACAATGAAGGTCATGATCCCGGAATCGCCGTATTTCGCCGGGAAGGCGATCATCGCGAAACCGCCGGTCATATGGCCGTTGACGACGTAGTCCTTGGCCCCGCCGGGCGCGTTCGCGCCCTGCTGCGTCAGGATCTTGAAATAATAGCCATGATACGGCCTCGGCTTCCCGGTAGTGTTTGGGCCATAGCCTTCGGCCCGGGCGCTGGCGACCAGCGGACCGAGGGGGCTCTCATCCGCCGTAGTCTCGGCCGCCCAATAGAGCCCGTCATGTTTGCCGGCGGAACTATGGAGCCGCTGCGCGTACTCGCCCGGTCCCTTGCCTGACGAGTACTGCGCCGCGTATGCGCGCTGCGCCTCGACATAGGCATGGCAGACATCGATCGCGATCAGCTCGTTATGGCCGATGCGCCGATCGAGAATTTCCTCTGCACCCGCCTTGGTGTCGAAATGCCAGGCGGCGGCCTCTTGCACCAGCGGGATCGGGAAGGGAAAATCGTCCTTGCCGATGCTCAGCACCGCTTTACCCTCGCTTTCATTTTCGATCCGGTGGGCGGCGTTGTATTCGGCGGCCAGCCGCCGCTTGGCCTCAGCGTCGGCGACCGGATCGCCCGAGCTGATCAGTTTTGCCCCGCCGGGCCCGAAAATCTTCATCAGCGCCGCCTTGTCCCCCTGGCCCCATGCCTCGGCGAGAGCGGCGGCGGCCTGCTCGGGCGAGGCGAAGGTTTGCTGTGCCGGCTCGGCCGCGCGAACCGCGACGGTCGCCGACAATAACGCAACGCCGAGCCCGACTGCCGCGATGCCCGCCAGCCGCATCATCCGAATAACGGCGCTAGCGATCCCTCTCATTTGCGACCCCCTCTCCCCGCCGGCGCGGCCCTCGGCGCAGCAGCCGGCGCGGCCCTGGGCGCAGCAGCCGGCGCGGCCCTGGGCGCAGCAGCCGGCGCGGAGGCGCGGCTGACCTGGCCGCGTTGCGCCTCGGCCCGAACTTGCGGGCCGCGTCCGAACGATTGCATGACCGGAGGCGTTGGGCGCTGCACGGCCGGCGCCCTCGCGGCTGCGCCACGCACGATCTGCGGTGCCGGCGCCCTGGCGGCCGCAGCGGCTGGGGCGCGCTCAAGCTGCGGTGCCGGCGCCCTCCCGGCGACGGCGCCGCGTTCGGCCGCCGCTGCGGGCGCGGCGGCCGGAAAGCCGCGGGCAACTCGGCTGGCGGTGGCCGCACCCTGGAACCGGGCGCGCACGGCCGGGTCCCGATAAGGCACGCCGCCGCGATGCGACGGGTCGTGCTGCCAGGCACCCGAGGCGATTGCCGGATGGTTGCGATTGAGGGCGTTGAACCGGCCTGCGTCTATATCGATACGGTGGCCGCCCCAGTCCCAGCGGTCCCACCCCCAAAGCGGCGCGATGATGCCCACATCCCACCAGCCGAAGCCGAGCGGCCCGATCTCCACGCCGGGGAAATACCCGGGAAAGTAATCGGGCGGATAATCCGGATAGGCCCACGCGCCGTATATGTCATTCGGGTTATAGACCGGCACGTAGAGGCTGTTCGGGTTGGGCGGGGCGATCACGATGAAGCCGCCGACGGTCGATACCGCCATCTGTGAGGTGGATTTCAGTTTGCCGGCGGTCTCGGCCTGCTGGCGCAGCCGCTGCACCGAATCCATGACGGCGGATTGCGCTGCCAGGAAGGCGTCGCCGAGCTGCTCGGTCCAGGTCAGGTTGCCGTTCATCATCTTCAGGATCTGCGGAAACGCGACCAGCGACTTGACGCTGGGGTCCCACGGCTGCGGCACGAGCGCCGCGGCCAGCTGATCCCCCTTTAGGGAGGCGTTGGCCGGCTGCTGCACCCACCGGGCCGCCTCGACGACCTCCAGCGGATAGGTCGCGGCCATCAGGATCTGACCCACCAGAGCATCGGGATAGAGCGCGATCGGCGCGGTCAGTTGATCGAGCTGTGCCGGCGTCAGCGGCGCGGCGGCCGGCGCGGGCGGCGGTTGGTTCTGCGCGATGGCCGACGAGCCGAGCAGCATCACGACGAAAGTGCCCGCGAGCGCAAGTAGCAGACCTCCCCTCATGGCGGTACCCCTATTTCCCCCGCGTGCCGTGCGGGTCCCGATTGCAACGCGGGCTGCCGATCCCATTTGCCTGCGATTGACAGTTCAACGGCCACGCCGTCTGCCCCAAGCAAGCCGAACCCGCGTTGTGCGGCGCGGGGGCGACGGGAATCTGGCCGGCGAGATGGGCCGCCTAAAGCCGTCCCGTGAGAAGCAGGACGACGAGGATGATCAAAACGATGCCGAGGACGCCGACGCCGCCGTGCCCATAGCCGTAGCCGTAGCCGCCGAAGCGGCCACTGAACCCACCGAGCAGCGCGATGACGAGGATGATGACGAGGATGAGTCCGAGTGACATGGTGTCCTTCCCCAGATTCATGGAATACGAAGCAGCGATATGCCCGCGGCCAGGGCGGCGAGCAGTCCGCAGTACCCCGGCGATGCTAATAACCGCCGCCCGGCCGTCACGACGCCAGGAATTCCAAAAATCGCCCGGCGGCGGCCGGCAGCATTGCCGGCCGTCGCCATTTCGAAATCGGCGTGGAGCTCAGCGAATGCCGATGTTGATGCCCGGCAAGCTGATGCCGATGCCGGGGCCGTAGATCACCGGCGGCGCGTAGTACGGGTAGCCATAGTACCCATTGCCATAGGGCGAGCCATAGACCACGGGCGGAGCGCGATAATAGCCACCATTATAATAGTGATTATACCCGTAGTGACCACGGTAATCACGTGCGTCGGCCGATCCGGCGAAAGTCCCGAGGGCGAGTATCGCAGCGATTGCGAGCCCCGCCGCCAGCTTCGCCGACCGACGGCGTTGCGATGGGGTGTCGAAGATCCGGGTCATGACGACCTCCTTTGGGGGCGTGATGTAAGGGTCGTGGTGCGATCGTTGGCCTGGCTAGCCCTTCGACCCATTGGCCGCGCGTCGGGTCGACTGGAACACGTTGTCGGTGACCTTTTTCTGGGCATCGGGCATCGCCGCGTAAAGCTTCTCGAAGGCTGGGATCAGGTTCTTCAGCCCATCGACGTGTGTCTGCGCGAATTTTTGATAGGTATTCAAATCGTCGACCGCGCTCATGTTTTGCGGGGGCGTCGTCCGGGTCTCAGCGACCAGCTTGTCCATGGCGGCGGCGTTCTCCCGCATCGCCTGTGCCACGCCGTTCCACAGCGCTTCCTCGTTGGCGGTGATTTTGAGCGCCTTGTGAAGATCGGTGATCCGCTGCTCGACGGTCTCGCCCTGCCCCTGGGTGGCTCCCCTGGCAGCCGGGCTTTGCGTGTTAGCCGCTTGCGCCAACTGGATTGCGGCGGCGGTGGTGCCGCTGTCGGCGCGAGCGGCGGTCAGCGGGCTGGCGAGCATCGTGGCGCCCATCAGCGCCACGATCGCTACCGAGCGCGCCAACGGTGTCGAGATGGCGATCGGATGGGTAAAAGAAGACATGGCAAGACCCTCTCTGGATTTGGCAAGGGGTAGTGGTGCCGCTTGCAGTTGGTGAACAACCAAGCGCAATCAGAATAACCTGCCGATAAAGAGATTGGGTTTGATCTGGATCAACCTATCTCGTTTACCTGCGAAGACCACGATGGAATTCTGTTCGGCGCCGATCTTGGACCGTTATGGTCATGCCGCGGCAGGTGCGGCGTGACCCGCCGGCACCGGAGGCCGCAAACTCTGATGGAGATCGAGGCGCGAGGGGTTGACGGTGCCGAGGATTGCCTTGGCGCGCGCCATTTCCTCTGCCGTGCCGTGCGCCATCACCAGAAAGCTGTCGGCTTTCAGGGCGGTCTCGTATTGGATCACGCTGTCCTTCGGAATGCCGATGCTGTAGAGCGCCGCACCGAGCGCGCTCAGCCCGCCGACCATGACCGCGGTTTCGATGGCGGAGATCGCTACGGCGGCAAGATAGCCCAGCACGACGACATGTCCGACGACCGGAACGACGAGGAACAGCCCGCCAAAGAACATGCCCCAGAGACCGCCCCAAAACGCCCCCCGCGTGCCCCAAAACTTGACCCGGTCACCGGTATTGTAGAAGCCGACAACCTTTTCATCGGTATGGTATCCCTTGCCGACGACGCTGAGATTCTTCATCTCGAAGCCGGAAGCGGTCAGCTTTTTGATGGCTGTCTCCGCGGCATTGTGGTCGGCGAAGACGGCGATGACGGTGTCGGTTGTTTCCATGGCGGACCTTCTTCCGAATTGCCGATGCACGCGCAAGCGGTCGACCATATCCGACGGCCGGGCGGCCTTGGCAGGCTCGGAAATTACTCAGATCCAGCTGCCGGAGGTTCGTTAGCCGGCGCATCGCCAGTCGCCGGGCGAGCCGGGTCCCGTTTCCGGCCCCCGTCCGGGCCGGGTTTCCGTCATTGGCTGGCGCAAAAATCGGACGGCTCCCGAGATCACTGTCAATCGATCGGTGCGGTTCTGCAGATCACGCGCTTTTGGTTAGTCGATTGCCTTCTTCGGTGATCCCGCATCATAGGTATTTTCCGAGGCTAACTGCGAGCTCTGCCTCAAGCCATATTACCTACCTTGAGGTAGTCGCATTATTGCAAGTCTGGCCATTGCCGCGGCTTGTCCGTCGCCGATCGCAGCGAGCCGGGTAAGGCCCTGCGCAAGCCCGATCCATCGTCCCTGAGGGCACAGCAATGTACATGTCGGGTGAAAGTCTCCTGGTCATCTTGTTCGTCGGTCTCGTCGCGGGGTGGTTGGCCGGTAAAATCGTGCAAGGGACAGGGTTTGGTCCTCTGGGCGACATCCTCATCGGAATTATCGGCGCGTTCATCGGCGACTGGCTGCTGCCTCAGCTTGGGCTGCGTCTCGGCGTCGGGGTGATTAGCGCGATCATCAACGCGACTATCGGCGCCATCCTGTTGCTGTTCATCATCAGGCTCGTTCGGGGCGGCGGCCGGTGGAGCGGCGGCCGGTGGGGCGGTGGATGGACCAGTGGTTGGGGCCGGCGTTGGGGCGGCCGCTGGTAGGCCCGCCCGGTATACTGGCGGGACCAACAGCGACCTTTTCCGATCGTCATGGTCGCCCCCGGACGGCCGGCCCTCGCGGGCCGTTCCGGGTGGCCCGGCCATCCACGACTTTGTGATCGGCTGGGATTTTCAGCACGCGGATGCCCGGATCAAGTCCGGGCATGACGAGTCATTGATGGCTGCCGTTGGTATGAGCGGGTGACCGAACCGGGTCGTGCGGCGCTATCGACGGGGACCTCAAATACGGTTTGGTCACCGCGTGCCGTCGCGCGGATGAGGTCGCGGTTTTCGACCGGG
The DNA here is from genome assembly GCA_963842175.1 of uncultured Alphaproteobacteria bacterium. Taxonomy (GTDB): domain Bacteria; phylum Pseudomonadota; class Alphaproteobacteria; order ATCC43930; family CGMCC-115725; genus DATARH01. Next base: position 688,651 of record CAWJFM010000023.1, on the reverse strand, counting down.
TCATGCCGGCGGCGCGGCAGACAGGCGGTAGACGGCCGAGCCGGCCGGGGGTAGGGTCGGGCATGGTCTGGGCGGTCACGCGCGCGCCCTACGCGTCAAATCCCGAAAAGAGCCGCGGCCGGCTCCATCCTGAGCCGGAGCATGAGATGCGCTCGCCGTTTCAGCGCGACCGCGACCGCATCATCCATTCGACCGCGTTCCGCCGGCTGAAGCACAAAACCCAGGTCTTTGTCTATCACGAGGGCGACCACTACCGCACGCGGCTGACCCACAGCCTCGAAGTGGCGCAGATCGCCCGCACGATCGCCCGCGCGCTCGGCCTCGACGAGGACCTCGCCGAGGCCGTCGGCCTCGCGCACGACCTCGGACACACCCCGTTCGGCCATGCCGGCGAAGAGGCGCTCAACACCGAGATGCAGCCCTATGGCGGCTTCTCGCACAACGACCAGACCCTGCGCATCCTGACCCGCCTCGAACACGGCTATGCCGAGTTCGACGGGCTCAATCTGACGCTGGGAGACCCTCGAAGGCACGGTCAAGCACAACGGCCCGCTCGTGGGCCCCGGCATCGAGCGGCCGGTGCCGCCCTCGATCGCCGAATACGACCGGCGGCACCCGCTCGCGCTCGACAGCTTTGCCGGGCCCGAGGCGCAGATCGCCGCGCTCGCCGACGACATCGCCTACAACAATCACGACATCGACGACGGGTTGCGCGCCGGCCTCTTCGCCGTCGCCGATCTCGCCGAAGTGCCGCTCGTCGGCCCGGTGTTCGCCGAGGTCGGCGCGCGCTATCCGGGGCTCGAGGAGCCCCGGTTGATCCATGAGGCGATTCGCCGGTTGATCGACCGCATGGTGCGCGACCTCATCGCCGAGACCGGCAGGAGGCTCGCCGCGAGCGGTGTCAGAAGCGTCGACGAGGTGCGCCGGCTCGGGGAGCCGGTCGCGGCTTTTTCGCCGGAGATGCGCAGCCACGACCGCGCGCTCAAGCAATTCCTGTTCGAGCGGATGTACCGGCACTATCGGGTTAACCGTATGAGTTCAAAAGCCCGCCGGGTGGTGCGCGAGCTGTTTCAGCTGTTCCTCGCCGAGCCCGAATGCCTGCCCGGCGAATGGCGCGCGCTGACCGGCGACGGCACGCCGGAAACCGCGCGGATCGTCGCCGATTACCTCGCCGGCATGACCGACCGTTTCGCGCTCGACGAGCATCGCCGGTTGTTCGATACCTACGCTTCGGTATGACGAACATCCGATGAGCAATATTTTCGCCGACTTTCGCCGGCTGGTCCTGGCCGCGCTCGACGATCTGGCGGCCGAGGGGGCGCTGCCGCCGGGGCTCGATTTCGCCCGCGTCGCGGTCGAGCTGCCGCGCGACCCGGCGCACGGCGATCTGGCCACCAACGCGGCGATGGTGCTGGCCGGCGCCGCCAAAGAGAACCCGATGGCGCTCGCCGAGCGGATCGGCGCCGCGCTCGGGCGCCACGACCTCGTCAGCGGCGATTACCGCGGCCGCGGCTTTACGGTGACGGCGGCGCGGCCGGGCTTTCTCAATATCCGGCTCGATCCCCAGGTGTGGCACGCCCAGCTGCGCGCGATCCTCCAGGCCGGGACCGCCTACGGCGATGCGGCGATCGGCGGCGGCGAGAAGGTCAATGTCGAATTCGTCTCGACCAATCCGACGGGGCCCTTGCATGTCGGCCACGGCAGGGGCGCCGTCGTCGGCGATGCGCTCGCGACGCTCCTTGCCAAGGCCGGCTTCGCGGTGCACCGCGAGTATTACATCAACGATGCCGGCGCGCAGGTCGATACCCTCGCCCGTTCGCTCTACCTGCGTTATCGCGAGGCGCTCGGCGAAGACATCGGCGCGATCCCCGAGGGGCTTTATCCCGGCGAATATCTTGCCGCGACCGGCCGAGCGCTCGCCGAGCGCGACGGCGAGCGCTGGCTCGGCCGACCGGAAGCGGAGTGGCTGGCTCCGCTGCGCGAGTTTGCCATCGCCGAGATGATGGGGCGGATCCGGGACGATTTTACCGCGCTCGGCATTGCGTTCGACACGTTCACCTCCGAGCGCGCGCTGGTCGAGAGCGGGGCAGTCGATGAGTGCCTCGCCGCGCTGGAAGAGTGCGGGCTGATCTATGTCGGCGTGCTCGATCCGCCCAAGGGGAAGCCGCCGCCCGATGATTGGGAACCGCGGCCGCTGCCATTATTTCGCGCGACCCAATTCGGCGACGATGTCGATCGTCCGGTCAGGAAATCGGACGGCTCGCTGACCTATTTCGCGACCGATATTGCCTACCACCGCGACAAATACCGCCGCGGGTTCGCCACCCTGATCGATCTTTGGGGGGCCGACCACGGCGGCTATGTCAAGCGCATGCAGGCCGCGGTGCGCGCGATCAGCGAGGGCAGGGCGAACCTCGACATCAAGATCTACCAGTTCGTCAATCTGTTCGACAAAGGCGAGCCGGTGCGGATGTCGAAACGCGCCGGCACCTTTGTCACGTTGCGCGAGGTGGTGGACGAGGTCGGCAAGGACGTCTTCCGCTTCATCATGCTGACCCGGCGCAACGACCAGGCGCTCGATTTCGATTTCGCCAAGGTCACCGAGCAGTCGAAGGACAATCCGGTCTTCTACGTGCAATACGCGCATGCCCGCGCCGCTTCGGTGATGCGCCACGCGGCGGCGCAATTGCCGCTCGCGCGCCTCGGCGATGCGGCGCTGGCGGCAGCGCCGCTCGACCGGCTCGCCGATCCCTTGGAACTGGCGTTGATCCGGCTGTTGGCGAGCTGGCCGCGCCTCGTCGAAAGCGCCGCCGAAGCCCATGAGCCGCACCGCATCGCCTTTTTCCTGCAGGATGTGGCGGCGCAATTCCACCAGCTGTGGACCGCCGGCAAGGACGAGGCGACGCTGCGGTTTCTGATTGCGGCGGATCCGGATTTGACCTGTGCGCGGCTGGCGCTGGTGCGGGCGGTGGCGCTCGTCATCGCCTCGGGGCTGGCCGTCTTCGGGGTCGAACCGGTGGAGGAGATGTAACATATGCGGCAGACGTTCAGCGAGTTCGATGACCGCGACGAAGGCCCTGAGCTGATCGGCGAGGATCGCGCCGAGGAGTTCTCTCACGCGGACCGCCGGCTGCCGACGATGCTATTGACCGTGCTCGCGATGGCGCTGTTCGCCGGCGGGTTGTGGTTCGCCTATGTCCAGGGCACCCGCCATCCGGCGGCGACCGCGCCGGGCGAGGCGGTTCCGCTGATCCGCGCCGACGAGAGCCCGACCAAGGTCAAGCCGGCCCAGCCGGGCGGCATGGCCATTCCCGATCAGAACGTCTCGCTCTACAACGAGAAGCCGGGCGGCGCGCCGGTGGAAAAGCTGCTGCCCGCCCCGGAACAGCCGATGCCGCGCCCGGCGCCGGCCGCCAAGGAGGCCGCCCTGCCCGCGGCGCCCTCCGCGCCAGCGTCAGCGGAAGCGTCGCAGACAACCGTTCACCCGGCCGCCAAGGCAGCGGCCAAGGTTGCGCCTCAGCCGGCAGCGAAAGCGGCTGCGCAATCCAAGGAGGCGCTCGTGGCGGCGGCATCGGCGCCAGCCGGCCGGCCCTCGCAAATTCAAGTGCAGCTTGCCTCGGTGCGCAGCCCGGAGGCCGCCCGCGAGGAGTGGGCCCGGCTGAAGCGCGAAAACCCCGAGCTGTTGGGAAGGCTGACCGCCGTGGCGGTCCGTACCGATCTCGGCGACAAGGGCATCTACTATCGCGTCCTGGCCGGCTCGTTCGGCGATATGGCCGCGGCGGAAAAACTGTGCAGCGAGCTGAAGCAGCGCGATCTCGGGTGCATCCTTGCCCGATGAGCCGGCCGGACCGGACGATAGGCTACCGCGCGCGGTTATCCTGGGCTGCGCCGGCGAGCGTTTGACCGCGCAAGAGCGCCGGTTTTTCGCGGCGTCGGACCCGCTCGGCTTCATCCTGTTTCGGCGCAATTGCCAGACCCGCGATCAGCTGCGCGCGCTGGTCGAGGAATTGCGCCTTTGTGTCGGGCGGGCCGACGCGCCGGTGCTGGTGGATCAAGAAGGCGGCCGGGTCGCCCGATTGCGGCCGCCGGATTGGCGGCTCTACCCGGCGGCGGCGCAAATCGCGGCATTGCCGGAGCCGCTCGCCGCCGAGGCCGCGCGGCTTGGCGCCCGGCTGATCGCCGACGATCTGGCCGAGGCGGGCATCACGGTGGACTGTGCCCCGGTGCTCGACCTGCCGGCACGCGATGCCGACCCGGTGATCGGCGACCGCGCCTTCGGCAGCGAGCCGGCGCGCGTGGCCGGTCTCGCCAGCGCTTTCTGCGAGGGTCTCTTGGCGGGCGGCGTGCTGCCGGTCATCAAACACATTCCCGGGCATGGCCGTGCGCGGGTCGACAGCCACCAAGCCTGCCCGCTGGTCGACGCCGACCGCACCATCCTCTCGCACAGCGACTTCGCGCCGTTCCGCGCGCTGTCCGCGATGCCATGGGCGATGACCGCGCATATCGTCTTCGCGGCGATCGACGATACGGCGCCGGCGACCTTTTCGCGGCGGGTGATCGACACCATTATTCGTGGTGAGATCGGGTTCGAGGGCGTCTTGGTGTCTGACGACATTGCGATGGGAGCGCTCGACGGCACGCTCGGCGAGCGCACCTGTCGGGCCCTCGATGCCGGCATCGATCTGATCTTGCACTGCAACGGGGTGATGGCCGAGATGGCCGAAATTGTCGACGCCGCCGCGCCGACTCTCGCCGACGGCCCGGGCGCGGATCGCGCGCGGCGAAGCGCTGCGCCGCCGCGGGCGGGAGGATTTCGACCGCGGCGCAGGGGAGCTGCGCTTTGCCGAGCTGATGGCGGCGGCATGAATTCCACCGCGCACGCGATGGCGATGCTCCAGCAGGCGACGACCTGGGTCCTGCCGGTGATCTTTGCCGTGACCTTTCACGAGGCGGCGCACGGGTTTGTCGCCTACCGGTTCGGCGACGACACGGCGGCGCGAGCCGGGCGCATGACCTTGAACCCGCTGAGCCATGTCGATCCGTTCGGCACCGTGCTGCTGCCCCTGCTGCTCTTCATGACCTCGGGCTTTCTGTTCGGCTACGCCAAGCCGGTGCCGGTCAATTTCGGCCGGCTGCGTCATCCGCGGCGCGACATGGTCTGGGTCGCGCTGGCCGGGCCGGGCATGAACGTCGCTGCTGGCGATCATCTCCTCGCTGCTGTTCTACGGGGTCGACTGGATCCCGCAGGGCGCGGCGCAGTGGGCGGCGGCAAATCTGGTCCATTCGATCCAGCTCAACGCGGTGCTGTGCGTCTTCAACATGCTGCCGTTTCCGCCGCTCGACGGCGGCCGGGTTGCGGTCGGCATCCTGCCGAGGTTTTTGGCGCGTCCGCTGGCGCGGGTTGAGCCGTACGGCATGCTGATCTTGATGGGGCTGTTTATCGTTTCCTACCTCGGCGCGCGCAGCGGGCTCGGGTTCAACCTGCTCGGATGGCTGATCGGGGTCCCGGCCGATGCGCTGATCCAGTTCGTGCTGCGCATAACGGGGCAGGGCGGTTGAGCGCGGCGGATCGTTCGCGCGCGGGGCCGGGCGAGGAACCGGCGCTGGTCCTCGATCTCGACGGCTACGAAGGGCCGATCGACCTGCTGCTGGCCCTGGCGCGCGAGCAGAAGGTCGATCTCGCGAAGCTGTCGATCCTCGCGCTCGCCGACCAGTATCTCGCCTTCATCGCCGCGCAGCGCCGGCTGCGCCTCGAGATCGCCGCCGATTATCTGGTCATGGCGGCGTGGCTGGCCTACCTCAAATCCCGTCTGCTGCTGCCCGAGCCGCCGCCCGAGGATGGCGGGCCGAGCGGCGCCGAGCTGGAGGCGGCCTTGCGCCATCGCCTCAACCTGCTCGCCGCGATGCAGCGCGCCGGTGCCGCGCTGATGGCGTGCCCGCAGCTCGGCCGCGACGTATTCCGGCGCGGCATGCCGGAGGGGCTGCCGCAAACCGACCGGCCGGTCTACGCGCTCAGCCTCTATGAGCTCTTGGCGGCCTATGGCGAGGGCCATCGGCGCACCCACACCCGGGTGCTGACGATCGAGCCGCCGGCGCTGCACTCGCTCGACGATGCGCTGCGCCACCTCGCCCAGTTCGTCGGGCATGTCCCGGAATGGCGCGAATTGGCGGCCTTTCTGCCATCGGAGCTGCGTGGCGCGGTGTTCCGCCGCTCGGCGCTCGCTTCGACCTTTGCCGCGACGTTGGAGCTGACCCGCGCCGGACGGGTCGAGCTGCGCCAGGACCGCCCGTTCGGGCCGATCTATCTGCGCAGCCCGGCGCTACGCGGGGGCGATACGGGGTGAGCGAGGACCGGCATCGGCTGAGATTGCTCGAGGCGCTGCTGTTCGCCGCACCCGAGCCGCTCGCCGAGGACGAGCTGGCGAGGCGGCTCGGGGATTCGGCCGACCTCGCAGCGCTGCTGCGCGAGCTTGCCGAGAGCTATGCCGGGCGTGGGGTGAACCTGGTTCGCCTCGCCGGCGGCTGGACCTTCCGGACCGCGCCGGATCTCGCCTCGCAGCTGAGGAGCGAGCGGACCGTGGCGCGCAAGCTGTCGCGCGCCGCGGTCGAGACGCTGGCGATCATCGCCTATCATCAGCCGGTCACCCGCGCCGAGATCGAAGCGATCCGCGGGGTCGCGCTGGCGCGCGGCACCCTCGACCGGCTGATGGAGGCCAGGCTGGGTGCGGCCTCAGGGCCGCCGCGACAGCCCGGGCCGTCCGCTCAATTGGGTGACGACCCCGGCTTTCCTCGCCCATTTCGGGCTCGACCGGCTCGATGAGCTGCCCGGGATCGAAGAGCTGCGTGCCGCGGGCCTCCTCGACATCGGGCCGGCCGTACTCGGCGAGGCCGTGGAGCCGGTTGCGGAAGAGGCCGAGCCGGGCGAATTCGAGAATTGAGCGCCCGTGCGTCCTTCGAGACGGCGCGGCCCCTGGACAGGCTCCGCGCCGTCTCGAAGGATGCGGGGTGCCGCCCGCGATTGCCGCTACCTCGCCTTTCTGAGATAACACGCACGCCTTGCGGAGCCGGGTGATGTTGTCTTCTGGTTGCCGGTCGGCCGATGTTTTTTGATATCGGCTGGCCGGAATTTCTGCTGATCGGGATCGTCGCGCTCGTTGTCATCGGGCCGAAGGACCTGCCGCGCGCCATGCGCATCGCCGGCTTTTGGGTGCGCAAGGCGCGCACCTTGTCGCGCGAGTTCCAAAGCAGCATCGACCAGCTGATCCGCGAGGCGGAACTCGAGGAAGTGCGCGAGGAGCTGAAGAAAGCGACCGAGCTCGATCTCGATGAGGAGATCCGCAACACCGTCGACCCGACAGGCGAACTCGCGGAGAGCATCAAACCGCCGGCGTTGCCCGATTATTTCGAGGAGCCGCCGGTTGGGTTTGCGCCCGCCGCGGCCGAACCGGCGCCGGCGCTGCTCGCACCAGCGGAAGCCGCCGCACCGGAACCGGTACCGGTGTCCGAGGACGCACCGGAATCGACAGAGGCTCCCGAGATTACGCCGGAACCGTCAGCCCCGGCACTGGGCGCGGTGGAGCCTCCGGTCGGGGCGCCGGCACCGGACCCCGATACAGCGCCGGCAAAGCCCTAGCGCGGTATTCGATCCGGTTGAATGGCCCCCTATCCGTCATGGCCGGGCTTGACCCGGCCATGACCTTGCCAGATTCGAGGGATTCTGCGGATATCGAGACACCGGGTGAAGGACGTTTGCCACCCTTGGATGCCAGAATTTTGCCACCCTGCCAATGACAATAATTGCGCGGACAGCAGCCGACAAACTAGCCGGGCTTGACCCGGCCATCAGCGACCAAAAACAAGCGTTTCTGCCGAAGAACGCTTGCTTGTATCCTCCGTTGTATCTCCGCGTCAAGGGAGGGTCGTGACCGGGTCAAGCCCCGACCAGACGGTTCCAAAAACCGGTAACTTCTGCGGGATTCCCGGCACCTTATGAGGGCTAATTGCACCCCCATAGGCGCACCGGATTTGCACCCCCGGCAAGGCGCAAGAAGGGCCAACAATGTCGAGTGCCGTTCTGGCGTCGGGCCACAACCTGTTTTTAGAACAGGCTGCCTTGGCGCTCCGTCGCTTTTGCGAATGTCTGTGGGATTTGAAGATGCCATCGTGGCGGAAAAGCAAGCGGAGGAAGCGGGCGGGGATCTGCGACATACGACCGCTTGATTTTGTGGCGATTGGCAACACCCACTACGTCTGGATGAGAGACCCGTGAATACTTGGAAATCTCGCAAAAAAGATTTTGACAATCTACAGGCTGTAGCCGCCGGCCGAATAAGGTCTCGAACTGCAATCCTAAACGATCAAATTCAGCATCTTGGTTATCGACAGTCCAGTTGATGGCATATTCCGCAGAGTAGTCCTCAAAATCGCTGAAGCATTTAGAAATGCCATCCAGTGCACCGGGACCCGCGACCACAAATTCAGATTCATCCGACATCATTAGAGTCGAGTAATTAAGATCGATTGCGTATTGAAAGGCCAGAAACGGCCCAATCCCTGAATATCGGGAAAGGATCTCGTATGCTGCTCGCAGCGAGCCAATTTGAGCTACCCGATCTGGGACCCGATCATTCATCATCTGCGTCAACAGCGCTAAATGATTTGCATGCTTTCGAGCATGCCCGAATGGCGGTGAAGGCATGATATACGCGGAAGAATAGATGCGTGTGCCACGCGAGAACAAATTGTCGAGCGTGTCAGAGAGTTTTTGTAGGTCTACGCCTTCCCAGGTTATGGGTCCAATAGCACACTCAAGAGTGTCCCAAGTTTCAATTTTATTGAAAATCTTGAATAGGATAGTGCGAAAGAAGATCTCCATGGGATATTGGGATCTGCCTAACCCGTATTGAACTTCCTGTATTAAATACTGGCTTACTCGATCTGCCGCGCGATAAGCATTAGTAAAACGGTAGGTCTGGAGGATCGGATCTGATGTCCAGCAATCAGACCGGCCCTGAAGCCGGCGAAAGAAAATAGCTTGCCGCTCGGCTGCGAAGCGCCAGTAGCTGTCGAAAACTTTTGTCGGCCTCATATCCTGCTTATATAGGACGTGATCCAGGAAACGCGGCGCGTCTCGGTCGGATGCGATCCGGTCGGGGCCAGCTTACCGGGTCAGAGAGCAGCGGTCACGAGCCCGTTGGGGGTGGATATGGATGATCCAGAACGAAAGCCCTTGCTGGTCTCCGAGTTCGAGGAACGGGTCGTCCAAACGGACGAGATGGAACCGGAACCGGATACGGCCTTCCTCGGCTTGTTCGGAGAAATAGGGAGCCTTGTCAGTGCCTTAAAGAAGCGAAGACGCGACAAGGATGCCTACTTCGGATATGAGCGTGCTGTTTTGGAGGAAGTCGGTGACGTGCTCTGGTATGCGTCGGCCTTTGCTCGCCGGGGCGGCACGTCACTGACGGAGGTAGCCAGCCGGGTCATCGGTGATCGCATTCCCCCGAATCAGATCACGTTGGGGGAGATCGTTCTGGCTCCCGACCAACCTGTCGGTGATGCGGCTATTGAAACCGCGCTGCTCGATTTGGCTGGTGAGGCCGGAGACATCGCTCACCGCTTCAAAAACGGAGAATACGCGGACAACGCTGATTTAGTCCGAGGGGATCTGGTGAAGCTCTTGCGTCCGCTCGGCCGGGCGTCGGCAGCATTCGAGGTTTCTCTGGATGTCGCTGGCCGTCGCAATATCGAGAAGACTGCGAGCCGTTGGAGAGCGGGCGCGGGCTGGCCTCCGCTGTTCGACGACGGTATAGACATCGACGAGCAACTGCCTCGGTCTTTAAGGATTGAGATCTATCAGAGGCCCGTCAACAGCAAGGACTTCGTGTTCCAGAAGTGCAATGGCGTCCTGGTCGGCGACCGGCTTACCGACAACCACGATCCGCCGGACTTTTACAGATTCCATGATGTCTTTCACTTTGCCTATGCTGCGGTTCTTGGGTGGTCTCCTGTCACCCGAGCACTGTTCAAGGTGAAACGAAAGAGCATCGCCAACATCGACGAGAACGAAGATGGCGCGAGGGCAATTCTAATCGAGGAAGGACTAACAACCTGGATCTTTGAAGCGGCGCAGGCTCATCAGTTCTTCGCAAACACCAATCAGTTGGGCCTTGACCTTCTGAAAGCCGTGAAAGGCTTCGTTGTAGGGTATGAGCCGCATCGCCTTCCGATGTGGCTATGGGAACGCGCAATTCTGAAAGGTTACGCAGTGTTTCGAGAACTCAAATCCGCTAAGAGCGGAATCGTGATTGTCGATATGAAAGAACGAGATTTGCGGTTCGAAACCCTTCCCGAACGGTGACACTTATTGAATTACCCGTTGGCACGTTCTGACAAGTTCATCGGCTTCGCGTTTGGACCATCCTTCAGCGGTCCCATTACGGTTGTTTCTAAAGTGCTCGATCTCTGCATGTGTGGAAACGCATGTGAGAGATCCGAGAGTTGCGCCGGACTGCTGCGCTACAAAGGCTTGCAACCGCCCCAATCCGATGAAGTTTCCCAACCCTCTGGATATGTAAGCATGGTTGCGATAGACGGCGGTTAACAGCAATCGATGATCAGTTGTCAGCTTAAAACTTAGAAAGCTCAAGCACTGACGGTTCGAGATCTTTCCAGCATCTCGTGTCGGATCATAGACCGTCATCTCATAGACATTGCGGTAAGTACGACCTCCCTCTATCTGTACCTGCATAAAGGTAATCAGATCTGCAAGGGGGTTGATCGTAGTGATCTCACCGTTTCGGACTTTGGTCCATTTGGTCAACCGCTCGAAATAGCGGCCCCAATCCCGTGTTATGCCCTTCATGCGAGGTAAGACTCGATGGTAGGCATCATAAAGATCTGCCGCCCCATGCCTGCGTAGAATGGCTTCTGGGAAAATCGTGTTTGCGACGCTGACGACCGAATACGTGTTGTGGCCTCGAAGGTAATCATCGACGGTCTGGATAATCGCCGTGTCAGTGGCATCTTCGGCCACTGGATTAGTAATATCGATGATCACGTTATGGGCTTCGCCTCCCGCCACCTGGACGGCGGCAGTAGCAGCAAGCCATGCCCTAGCGTTACTCGGCTGAGGCGGAATGGGCAAATACATCTCATAGCTCGTTCGTCAGAATGGCCGCTTTCCGCAGCCGGGGAGTTAGATATGTGTCAGTCAGCCATGCGTAGCCTTCAATTCCCCAATCCGCGCCCCACGAATTTCGAATCAGGATTATACGCTCAGAGGCTCTGACGCCGTGACCGACCGCGACGACTGCGTGTCTTCTCGTCGGGTCTGGATTTTCAGCCGAATCGATAACCCCGTCCTTGCCCGGTAGATAGAAGGCGTCCGACACAGAGATGGTCATCAATACGGGCACACCGCCGTCAATCTTGCTGATAATTTCGTCGAGGGTGGCCGTCATGGGGTTGCCGTCACGCCGGAACAGCGCTGCGACACCGGCCGGCGGTTTCCATGTAGCGACATCGATGATGGGGGTGGTGATGTAAGGCCAGCCAGATTCATGAGGTTGGCCGTCCAGTTCGAGCGCCTTGAGCATGTTGCCTAGTGTCGCCCCGTCATCGGGCTTTCCGCCGTCGCGGCGCACCGCATGGTAGTAGGCCCATTCGACTGAGAGCGGGTCCCATCCTGACCGGACACCTGCATGCGCGTCGCTCGCCGCAAATGCGCTGCAAGTTGGCCGTTGTTCCTGATCGCGGGGCGGCCCGAAACTGGAACGCAAGTCACACAGAATATCCACGGACATTCACGCCGCTTGGAGCAAACGGCGAAGGTCGGGCTCCCACATGCCTGCCCGTTCAGGTCCTCTGAGATCGTATCGAATATGAAATTCCCTGCTCGGCTTCTGCGGCATCCACGGCCGTCGCTCTTGGAGAGTTACTTCGCCATGATGGCGGTCATTGGATTGGGCCGTGACGCGACGGGTGACCGTGCCGCCGATTTTCTCGTCATCGCCTGGATCGCGGTCATCCGCGACGACTGCGAAACCGGCCGCTTTCAGTTGATCGAAATTCCAGAGATAACCCGCGCCGCTGTTCTCCCGGAGTCGGACGACAAAGAGATCGTTACGACCGCCCTCGATCAGAACTCCTTCGTCTCGATCAGTCAGTAGCCACACGTCGCCTCGCCAATCTGACGGTTGATAGCCGGCCAATGCTGCCCGTTTGATTTCTTGCGGTTCGATCTTCAGCAACCGTGCCCGTTGCTGTCGGTCGATTATCTTGTGCCGTTCGAACGAGTAGCATGTGGCGCTGTAACTGGTCCCCAGGCGCAAAGAAGCCTGATAAGCAAATAGGGGATCAGCGAGTGATGATGCCGACCAATCCTGTCGCTGGAGCAGGATCACAACAAGCCAGGGCGGAACCAGAAACGTGGACGCGAACGCGTCTGCTTCCCGTTCTTGGCGGTCCACCATTGAACTTCCGGAAAAAGGCGATCTGCGAAGAATCCCTTCATCATCAAGGCTCGGCTCGTGCTTCAGATACAGATGGCCGAGTTCATGGGCAGCAGTGAAGCGTTGAATCGGCAATGGGCGTTGTGTAGTGATCAAGACCCCGTTTTCATCTCCCGGAAGGTAAGCGCCGAGCAACTTATCTAGCGGCTGAAACATCAGCGTTGCTCCAAGCCGAGAAATTACATTGAAGACATCGACCCTCCATCCTTCCGAGCGCTCAATTTGCTCACGGGTACCGAGGTCGCGGTGAAGCTCGTGTGCTCCTTTGACCCCGTTAAGAATGGCAGCCCGATTATCTACCATTTCGGTTCGCTCCCTTCGTTCGAGAGCGAGATTTCAGAAAGTCGGCGAAGCGGGTCAACTCCTGGCGGTCCTGTCTGGAAAGACCCGCTGCTGCACGCGCAAGGTGCGCGACTTCGGCGGGTAGCTCATCTTTCTCAGCACCTAAAAGACCGTCTTCACCTGTGATCCAGGTAATCGGTCGCTGATACAGCTTCGCAAGTTTCGTGAGTTCGAGCGTATCCAACTTCCGTTGACCGGCCTCCACATTCGACAATGCGCTTCGAGGAATTCCCAGATGCTTCGCTACCTCCTCCTGGCTCAACCCGACATATTCACGAGCAATTCTGAGCCTCTCACCGAGAGCGGCCCTGTGGTCTTCGGGTGACGGCCGAGAGAACCCAAGTCGATCATCATCCATGTCTACCCTCCCCTGTTTCGCTGATTCCAAACCGCTTCCGTCTTCGTCAACAGGTCGCGGACGCAATCTTCGGCGCTGACGTATCCGCCCCTCGGTGCAAACGACGCCGGCAGCTTTAAGCCAAGCTGTTCCTCGATAGCGCAGATCAATTCGACCGCCACGAGCGAGTTCGATCTCTGGTTCCCATGCGGAACGGGCCAGAGGGGTGGGCGGCGGCCGATCACGTAAGACCGCCTGATCTGCTGCCTGGGTTGCTAGCGCAGCGCGAAGGCGTGCCTCCACAGCGGCGCGGGGAAAGGCTACCCGAAGCGGGAGCCGTAGACTGGTTGCCATAGTCTTTTCGTCCATATTTCGGACGCCATATTGCCATACGTCTGAATTTCAGACAACGAGTTTCGACGAAAATTTTATCGCGGAGCTATCCGACCGAGGTCGGTTGGGCACTCGTCCTCGATGACGGCTCCATCAAATCCGGCGCGTGCCTGATCAAACCGGCCATGAATTGGCTCACGTACCAGAACGCCTGGAGCCCCGCCGCCGAGCGCCTTACCGAGATCATCAGACAGATGCCGACCGCGATGGGGTGGCGCCGCAAGAGGCCGTTGCCCGGTTCCTGGAGGCGGTCGGCGACCGAGGTCCAGTCGGCCGGCTGTGCTGGAGTCCCCGCTCGAATCGGGTCCGATCCATATAATAGGCGCCGACGCATCGTTCGGGCGTCGGGCTTTCGTCGAGTATGCGCTGGAACGTGCGACGCAGCACCCGCACAACCCCGACGTACTCTCCGAGGCCGACGCCGAACTCGACCACCAACCGCTCTGGGTCCCAGCGCGCGTTCTCCGGGAAGGTGAAGAAGGCCATGGCGCGGGGTCCTGCATCGCTCTATGTTCCCGCAATGTTCACATAGACCGGCCGGAAGGGCAAGGTTCGCGCGCCCGGCCCTACGGAGCATCGTCATGGTGGTGCCCCTCTACTCGTGCCGGGTTTTCGATCTTGGGCCGGACGATTTCGTCGTCGTGGAGTGCGGCGCGTGCGGGCACGATGGACTGATCCATCCGGCGGCGCTGCGTTCGCTCGGGCTCGGGCCAGATGATCGCATCGCCGATTTGGCACCCAGGCTCCGCTGCCGCGAATGCGACGTGAAGGGGCGCGTCGTGGTCTCGGTGAAGTGGGGGGATTGAGCGGCCGGTCGCTGAACCGTAAGAATGGAAGATCACGCATCGGTAAATAAGATCGTATCGATCCGTAGGAGAAAATCATTTGCGATTATCCGAGATCATAAATCGCGGCAACAGGTCCGCAAAGAAGCGTCGTACTCGTTCTCAAGCTGGTTTGTGCTCAGTGCAAAACCTAACACGAGTCGCGCAGGATTCTACAAAGGAAGGTCGACTCAAGCACTTCCATTACCTCAACTGGCGCCGCGCCTTCTTGTCAAAGTCCCGCTATATGTGCGGACTTCAATGCCCAAAGAAGCTCTGGCAGGCCGTCTACGACCCGCAACCGGCAGAAGAGCCGCTCCCCGGCACCACTAAGGGTATTGGGATCGAGGTCGGCGTCAAGGCGCGGCTCTTATGGCCTGGAGGGGTTCTCGTCGACGACCCCCAACATCGCAATTATGACGCGGCCGTCCGACGTACGAAGACGCTGATTGCCGACCCGGCCGTCCCCGCGATCCTTGAAGCAACGCTCGTCTATGACGGTGTACTCATTCGAGTAGACGCTCTGGAACGACTCCCGGATGGGCGCTGGCGCATCAATGAAGTCAAATCGAGCACCAGGATCAAGGACGAACATCTGGAGGATTTGGCCCTTCAAATCTATGTCATCGCGCAGAACGGTCTAGAATTGGCTGATGCTTATCTGATATTCACAAACGATAAATACGTTCGTGACGACGAGGTCAACTGGAGCGAACTTTTTCACCGGCAGGATGTCACCGAAGATGTAATTCACCTATTACCACAGGTACCCGAACGCATCGCTGAAATGCATCAGGTGCTGTGTTCAACTGAAGCGCCAGCGATCAGTCCAAGTCGCCATTGCTTTCAGCCTTATGAATGTGAGTTCTGGCACCGTTGCACCGCAAAGAAGCCCAAAGATTGGGTGTTTCATCTCCCGCGTATTTCGCCATCCGAGTTTGAGGGGCTGGAAAGCCTTGGTGTTGAGTCGATGCGAGATGTCCCAACCGACTTCCCATTAAAACCGAAGCAAAGACGTGTGGTCGACGCCGCCAAATCCGGGACGGTGTACCGTTCACCCGAATTGGCAAAAATGCTGCCACTATTGGCACCTCCCCTGAGTTATCTAGACTTCGAGACTTTCAGTCCGGCAATACCTATCTATAGAAACACCAGACCATATCAACGAATACCGTTTCAGTGGTCGTGGGATTACGATAACGGTAGTGGAATTTTGATTCATAGGGATTTCCTGGCCAACGGCGACACGGACCCCCGGCGAGAGGTTTGCGAAACACTATTGAGCGTTTCCGAGCGATTTGCGGGTGCCGTCATGGCTTGGTCGAATTACGAAACCAGCGTGATCCGTGACATGGCGGACTTGTTCCCGGATTTGGCCGAGAGATTAGTCGCACTGTCCTATAGGATCGTCGATCTTCTCCAAATTGTACAAGAACATGTCGCACACCCCGAGTTCTACGGCTCCTATTCGATGAAAAATGTTGCCCCTGCGGTCGCGCAAGACGTGACTTACGCCGATCTCGATATCGCAGATGGCGGCGCGGCTTCAGCAGTTTATTACCGCATCGTGGCAGACTCGACGCTGTCGCCTGTGGCTCGTGATACTTTACGGGAGTCGTTATTAAAGTATTGTGCGCGCGACACCCTGGCATTGGCGCGGATACACCAGTGGCTAATTCGGGAGAGCTAGAGATGCTCTGGGGGCCGCTCTATGTATGCCAAGGTCCGAAACTCGGGACGGGCGATTTTTGCCGTAGCAGATCGCGGTACAGAATAGGCGGCTAGGCCTGTCCCGGCCATGACCTTGCCTAATTCGAGGGATGCTGCGGATATCGAGGCATCGGGTGAAGGACGATTGCCACCCCACGGTGCCATTTTTTTCACCGCTGCAAACGGTCATTGCGTCGCGGACGACTGGCCTGTCAACCCTGTCAGTTTCGCCAAACCGCGTTCGAGATACACCGGAAGTGATGGCGCCTTTTCGGTGATATAGTCGATATCGCCCGCGTCGGAGCTTTCGCGCACATGGTCGAACAGCGCATCGAAATCGTCGCCGCTATCCCCTCGACCCAGCCACATCACCGCGACAAGCTCGTGGCGCGCTTCGGCTGAGAGGGCGCGCAAGGATTCGTTGAGAGCCGCCAACTCGGGACTGTCCAGATATTCCAGCATCGAGCTGATGCCCTTTGCCACGTTGATCCCGCCCTCCGACGCGGGAAAAGCCAAGTTGAGGGCTGTCGCGCGAGCAGCAATCTCGTGCACCTGCAACTCGTTCAAGTGACGCAGCGGCATCAGGGCATCCTTCCCGATAGCGGCAATAACTGATCCTCGCATATGGGAAGGCTTGGTGGCGGCGACTACGCCGTCGCCCTGCGACGGCCGGATTTAGCGACCGATAAGATCGTCGAGAAATTCGGAGGCCGGCTCGACGCCTGTAACCATCAGGTCGTCGCGGGCGCGGGTACAGGCAACGTACAGCAGGTGGCGCTCGCTGTCGTAGACCTCTTCGAGATCGGCATCGTCGGCGACATTTTCGATCCGCTCCTGCAATGGGATCACCTCGTCATCGCAGGCCATGACCGCAACCGCGCGAAATTCGAGCCCCTTTGCCAGATGCATCGTCCCAATGGAGATGCTGCCGACCGTTGTCTCGGCCGTGTCGCTCAGTTCGATGGCTGGGATGCCGGCCCGTTTGACGGCAGCTCTGGCGCGGCGCAGCTCGCGCGCCGACCTCACGAATACGCCGACTTCGTGCGGCGGGACCCCCGCTTCGAGCCGACCGGAAACCCATTCACCAACCGCCTCGGCCTCCTGCTCGGGGTCGTCGAACGTCGCTATCGCCGGAGCCGGGCCGTTGAAGACCGATACGGTGCTGCGCCGATCCTCGGTGTTGCCGTCGACATCGGTCAGGGCGGATGGCAGCAGCCGATCCGCCTGCGCGCGGATTTGGTATGAGGTCCGGTAATTGACCCGCAGCGTGTAGGACCGGCCGCGAATATCGACGCCGAGCGAGCGCCACGAAAACGGCTGCTGGAAAATCCGTTGACCGAGATCGCCGGCAAAGAAGAGCCCGTCCCGATCCTCCTTCGCTAACGATGCCAGGAAGCGCAGCTCGGCGATCCCGATATCCTGGGCCTCGTCGACTACGACGTAGTCGAACGGGGACTTCCCGCCATCAGCCAGTTGAACCCGGACGCGACCGAAGACATCGGCCCACGTCACCGCTCGACGCTCGACGAGACCGGCCCGGACGTGCTCGAAGATCGACCAGAGTATCTCGCGCTGCCTGCCGCCGATGCGCGTCTTGCGTCCGAGCCGGGCGACATCACGATAGTCCTCCCAGGTGGCGAGCTGCCACGCATCGACGACATCGCGCCATTCGCCGGCCAGGAAGCGAGGCGAAAATCGATGCTCCTCCGCTGCCGACGCGGCCTGACGCAACAGCGTCTCGATCAGCGCTGGTGGCGCAATGTTGGGCTGCCCAAAGGCGGCGGTATAGAGGTCGTACGCGATGCCCCTGACGGGATGGACGGCAATCCGGCCGGCGATGCCCGGCTCGTTGACCGTCAGAGTGCGGAGGCGGACGCGCAGGGCGTTTGCGAGCGCCTTGGAGAAGGTGGTGAGCAGCACGCGAGCTGCGGCGTGGCGGCGCGCCAGGGCGACAGCGCGATGGAGCGCTACAATCGTCTTCCCCGTCCCCGCCGACCCCGACACGCGGGCCGGCCCGCTGTACTCGCGCTCTACGAGACGACGCTGGGCCGGGTGCAGGAAGACCGCCCACTTGTCCCATGGATAGTCGAGCGCGCGTTCGAGTTCCTCGACATTGGTCAGCACGCGGAACCGGCGCTGCGCATCGGGATGCGCAAACGGATCGGCCTCGACCGGCGTTCGCTCGGGCATTTCCGGCGTCGTGCCGGTCGCCAAGTTCAGCAGCGCCTCGGCGGCTTCTTGCGGTAGGTGCTCGGCGATATCGAAGAGGCTGTCCTCGTCCGCGCGCCGGACCTCGTCGAGCCACTCGCTGGGTACCCCGTAGCCTAGGAGGGTCTCGTCGGCGATCCCGACGAACAGCAGCGGCTTCGGTGTCGGCCGAGCCGGTGCAGCGGGGAGCACGAGCAGGCGTCCCACCCGCTCGGGCAGTTCAACGAGCTGCGCAGCTCCGGTAGTCGGGTGCCGCTCGATCCGGCGCCGCTCGGCCCACGCATAAGCCGGTTCATGATGGTCAACGTAGCAGAGCAGAATACCGGCCGCAGTCCTGTGCACGATCAGCCGGATGTCGTCGTTGACGCGGACGGAACAGAAGTTCGGGTCGCGCGTCCGGTCGAGTTTATGAAATCGCAGGCCGGGGCTCGACGGGTCGAGCTGAAGGTCAAACGCCGTCGTCTTCACTGCTTTCTGCTCGGCACCGGTTAGCCGGGCGAGGCTGGCGGTAAAAGTATCGGCGATGCGAAAATCCACCTGATGGACCGATCTTGAAGCGCGTCAACCGGCAGCGACGTCGACCGCCACAGTGACGGCCTCGGACTCGGCGGCGTTGAGATCGAGGTTTCTGATCCGGTCACGAAAGACTCGAGAAAAGCGCTCCATCTGATCGAGCAACCACGCAAACTGCTCGAACCTTTGACTCTCACTATTCGGGTCGAGATCGGTGCGGGTGACCACGATGCGACAACCTTTTCTATCGTCCATGCGCAGCCAGTCCAGCGGCCCGCCAAATTCGCTTTCAATGACACTCTGTTCCGACTTCAACTGATCGAAGGCTGTTTTTGAGGCAGGGTGGCTGATGTATATCTCCACCCCGAGCCTGCGATCCCGGAAGCCTGCCGTCTCCTGTAAGACGAACCCCGTGCGGCCAATGCCGAAGCTGCACCAATAGTCGCGGGGCGCCGGGTCTGGCATTCTATACGGAGCGCTTCGCTCACGAAGAAACACGCCGAATGCCGCCCAATAGGCCATGTACCCCTTCTGTCGCTCCGTGAGTTCCCCCGTGCCAGTGGACCGTGCTGCTCGTACCACGTCCCGGCTCCAGGCGTTCGGCTTCGCAACTACGTTGAACCACGGTGCCGGCGGCGATGTACCGATCCTCAACGCTTCGACCTCCACCGCGAAAAAGGCAAAGTCCTCGTTCGTGCTCCGGTTCAGCCAGTCCACGGCCGCTCGATGCTCGGGGCGAATTGTCTCCGCGATCCAGATCACAGTTGCAGGGCCTTCCTGCCCCCCGACATAGGTCATGATCTGACCCAGGTGCGTATGATCGGTCGGGCCAAATTGGTTCTCGATCACCACGACGCGACCATCAACGTCACGCGCGAGGATATCGATGTAGAAGTTGCCGACTCGAACCTCGGTCCCCTGCACCTGGAGAGGCGACAACTGCAATGTTTCCGCGAGAAGGGTCAGATTCTCCGTGTCGGCAAGCCAGGGGGTGAAATCGATGGCTTCGTGCGTCCAGACCTCACGCAGTGGAACTGAGACAAGACGACCGAGAACAGCGGGCACCGTTATTTCCTTTGCTCAACAGAGGCTTTTGAGTGCGGGTTTGCGGCATCATTCTTGCCATGTTTGCGGGTCCAGGCCGCCATCAAAGCAGCCCGCCTCCGTTCGTCGGGACCTTTCGACTCTGCCGCTTTCAATCCCGCGTTCCGGCGACGGCGTTTAACGTCTTCGTGCGTGGACATCATTGCTCCACCTCCTTCGCAGAAACTCACCGCACCGCAAATACCTTCATTACCTCGTCGCCGAGGTGGTTGATGACCTTGACAGCGATGCGGCCGGATTTCGGTTTCGGGAACGGGCGGGAGGTGTCGCTGCGCAGGCTGGCCCAGGCTTCCTCGTCGATCTCGGCCTTCAGCGTCGTCTTCAGGGCCTTGTACGGGTCGGTCTCCGCGCCGAGGAAGTAGGCGTGGCGGACGAAGAAGCTCTCCTCGTTATAGTCCGTGTCGATGAACCACAGCGCAATCGACTCCGGCCCGCCCGAGACGACCTCGCCGCTCTGCGGGTGGAACACGTCGACGCCCTTGATCTTGACCTGAATCTGGTTGTCGGCGGCCGGCTCGATCTCGATATCGGGCTCGCCGAACACGACGAACAAGTTGCCGGACCCGGTGCTCTTCAGTTCGCCGGCCATATGCAGATCGGCGTTCATCCGCGCCTTCAGGATGGGGATGCGGCCGAGGCGCTCGAATTCCGAGGAATGGGCATCGAAATTGAAGGCGCAGGCGATCACCACGTCGAACTGCGCATCCGCCGCCTCGCGTGCAGCGGCGACCAGATCAGGCCGAGAGACCGTGCCGAATTCGGGGCCGAGAAAAATCCCGGCACGCCGTTCGGTCTCGCCTTCGAGATAGCGGCCCTCGGCGCAGATGTACTCGCCGGGCCAGGGCACGAGCGACGTGAAGCTTATGCGGTCTTCCTTGTGGGCCTGCTGCACCCCGGCCGTCTTCAGATTTTCCAACACCATCTGTGCGAAATCAGGGGTCCCGTCGCCCCACTCCGCGCCGTCTTCTGCGAGGTCGACCGTGTCGATCAGGCTGTCATCCGCGTCGACCGCCAGCACGCGATGCGGCGACAGGCTCTCGGCCGTGAACGGGCCGGCGACGCGAATGCGCGATCCGTCGACATAGGGCTTGTCGTAGAGGGACTCGAACTCGGCCTTCGCGGCTATCGAGGCGTCGATCTCCTCTTGGCGACCGACCCGAGATTCCCACCAGTCGGCGCGCAGCTTCGACGCCTCGGCCGACCAGGCTGCGCCAGGCCCGCGCGGGATTTCCCATTCCTCCCAAGATTGGCCGAGCGCGTTATTGAGCTGAGTACGCAACGGCTCCAGCGTCTCCTGCCAACGGTCCCAAATGACATCGATCTCCGCGTTGTTGGCTATTGACTTGAGGGTAATGTGCGGCACCCGCTCGTAGACGAAACCCTGGCGGATATCGCCCTGTGTCGGGGTTTCCTTCGGGGGGGAGCGGGTGATCTCGCCTTCCCTCCGTTGCCCCTCCGGGCTGTCGGCGAGCAGGTAGTATGGATAACGC
Organism: uncultured Alphaproteobacteria bacterium; assembly: GCA_963842175.1. Taxonomy (GTDB): domain Bacteria; phylum Pseudomonadota; class Alphaproteobacteria; order ATCC43930; family CGMCC-115725; genus DATARH01. The sequence continues at coordinate 667,221 of CAWJFM010000023.1, read as the reverse complement.
GCGCCCATGATGCGGGCTCGGGCAAGTGCCAAGGCCACACGCGACGTGTCGATTGTGATCCAGCGCCGGCCCCATTGCTCGGCTACATAGGCGGTCGTTCCGGACCCGCACGTGGGGTCGAGGACAAGGTCACCCGGATCGGTGCTCATCAGGATACAACGCTCAACGATCCGTGAACTTGTCTGTACAACGTAAATTTTATCTGTCGCGCCTGCCAAATCAGACCAAATGTTCGTCAAAACTGATACGGGGAAATCGGCGAATCGCCGGGCGTATCTGATCGAATTTGTCTGCAAAAGAATACGGTCTGATTTAAGTAATCGAGCCATGCCTACTTCATTTGTTTTTCATCTGCTTTGCATGGTGGGTCGGAAGGTTCGATTCGAGATGTTGACCGGAAACCAACTTGCAGCACCTTCTCCCTTGTCCCTTCCTATCGACGCAGATTGCAGCGGGTCAGGTGCGATCAACTCATCTTCTCGGGCGGGTCGTCCAAGGTCTCGCGCCGAAATGCGGTGTCCGACACCAACTTGAGCCAATGTGAAACGGCCGGTGTCGTCTTCAGAAATCGTTCTTGGAGAATAAAGCGCACGGTACTTAAGTCGTTCTATGTCCTTCGCGTACCATACCACGAAATCGGAGACGCCTCCCAGATATTGAGAAAACGTCGAGCCGGCCTTCTGAACCGTGATTAGTGATACGAGGTTCTTGTCACCAAAGACCTCGTCCAACAGCGCTCGGACTAAATGGATATTCTCGTCGCCAATTTGCACAAATATTGAACCACCGTCGGCGAGTAGATCGCGCGCAACCGTCAACCGATCACGCAAATAGGTCAGATAGGAGTGGATGCCATCCCTCCACGTATCCCTGAAGGCTTTGACTTGCTCGGGTTCGCGCGTGATGTGGTCCTTGTTCCCGTCGCGTACGTCTCGGCTTGTCGTCGACCACTGGAAATTTGAGTTGAACCGGATACCATAAGGCGGGTCGAGGTAGATGCATTGCACCTTCCCCCGCAGCCCTTCGCGCTCGGCGAGGCTCGCCATCACCGACAGGCCGTCGCCGAGGATCATTCGGTTCGCCCAGTTGGCGTCGTGGCGGTAGAACTCGGTCGCGGCCTCCTTGTCGGGCAGTCCGTTGAAGTCAGCGAACAGGTCCGGCATCGGCGGATTGGTTTCAGCCCGCCGCTCGCGGCTCTGGTGCAACAGATCGTCGACCAGCACCTTCGGATGAATCTTCTCCTGGATGTAAAGCGGCGGGGCCTGAACGATCAGGTCGGACCAGTCCTGGTCGTCCTTACCGCGCCACACGAGCTGCGGATCGAGATCGCGGTTGCGCCGCTCATAGGCGATGCGGATCGGGGTCTTGTCCTTCTCCTCCATCACCGCTTCCAGCTCGGCGGTCGGGATGTTCCGCCGCTTGTCCCGGTGCCGCAGCGCCGCTACCTCGATCTTCCCTCTCGCCATCGGTTTTCCCCTACGCCGCCCGGCCGGCGACGAACGTCTCGATCAGGGCATCGAACCCCGCCGAGATCGCGTAGACATTGGTGAACTCGGCGAACGCCCAGCGACCGTATTTGCCGAGGTTGTTGACCCCCGGTATCCAATAGGCGTCCATCGTGCTCGCCTTCTCCCTGGCGTCTTCACCACGGTAGCCCTTGATCTCGACGATCAGGTTCAACGGATCGTCGTGACCGTCGTCGACCCGGACGATGAAGTCGGGCAGATACCGCTTCGGCGTCGAACCCAGCAGGTACGGGACCTCGAAACCGAGACCCTGGTTCTTGACGTATGCGCGCACGCGCGGATGAGCCTCCGCGACACGGCAGAACTCGGGCTCCCAATCACGGTCGCAGATGGCCCAATTCACGTGGCTGCGGCGAGGATCGGTCTTCCAGCGGGTCAGCTTCGAGGTCGTAAAGTTGACGTGGCGGGTCGTTCCGGTCGGGTTGTAGGGGTTCAGCACCGCCTTGACCGGCCGGTCGCCGACCATCGACGCGGTAATCGCGCGACTGATCCGATTGCACGCCATGTCGGCGATTTCCGGGTACAGGACTTGCGCCTCCTTGGTGCCGACGCACCGGAGATAGCCGCCCTCCAGCCATTCGCGGGTGATCCGCTTCAATTGGCCGAACAGGTAGACCTTCGGCTCGCCGCCGGGATCGCGGAACTTGTCGAGCAGGTGCCGGGTCAGACGGAACAGGATCGTCGACCGACGCATCACGTCGAGATGCTCGACCGTCAAATCGACCGATTGCCCGATGATGCCCTGGTTCCGGGTCTCGGTCGGGCCGATCAGGTCGGGCGTCAGATCGAGGACGGAATTGCGGTCGAATTTTGCGGTGAGCCGTTCCTCCGGCAGCTCGATCCGGTAGCCCTCGACGCGGGGAAAGACGATCTCCAGCTCATCGCGGTCGGGCCGGACGGCGTGCACCCGGATCGTCTCGCGGGGCGGGGTGGGCTTCACGACCTGTGGTTTTGCCGTGAAATCGAACGGGATGCCGAGGATGTCGGCGTACTCGACGTTGAGCAGTTGCTCCTCGTTCAAGTCGTACGATTGCCGCCGCAGGCCCCGGCCGACCACCTGCTCGCAGAGGAGCTGCGTACCGAAGGCGCGGACCCCGAGAATATGGGTCACCGTGTTGGCATCCCAGCCCTCGGTCAGCATCGACACCGACACGACGCAGCGGATCGACTCGCCGAGCTGGCCTTGCTTGCCGACTGTGTTCATCACCTCGCGCAACAGGTCTTGATCGCTGAAATTCTCTCCTGCGCGCTGGTCACCCGTGCGCTGCACGATGTCTCGCCGAAATCGGTCGATTGCGTCGGCGTTCAATTCCCGGAAGGTCTTGTCGAGCGCTTCGCCCGACTCCAGTTGCTCGCTGTCGATCAGCAGGGTTCGCGGCGTCGGTAATGGGTCGCCGTTGTGGTCTTGGTTGCGGAACAGCTCGAAATGGCCGGGGATCGGCGTTCCGGTGCCGTCCTCGTTCTCTCGGACGTACCCGGAGATGTAGTCGTAGACGAGCTTCGAGGCGGCCGTGTTGTTGCACACGACGATGAAGACTGGATCGACGGCGGTCCCCGCTTCCCGCCACAGCTCGGCGGTCTTGGCGTAGTGACCGTAGAGTGCGTCAAGGGCGGTCTTCAGCAGAAGCGGCAGATCGGCCGGATCGAGCTTGCCCGATTTGCCGCGACCCTTCTTGGGCATCCCGGCGCGGATATGTTCCCAGAGGTTGCGGAACTTCGGCATGTCGCCGCCGGGAATGTTGTCGGCGACCGGCACGCGCGGCAGCTTGACGATCCCGCACTCAATCGCGTCCATCAGCGAGAAATCGCTGACCGTCCACGGAAACAGGGTGCCTTCGGCGTAGCCCGAGCCCCGCAGAAAAAACGGGGTCGCGGAAAGGTCGTAGAGGCCGGCGATGCCGAGCTTGCGCTTCACGGTTTCGATACCAGAAATCCACAACCGTGCCGCCTCGTTGTTCTTCTTCGCCTCCTCCTTGTCATCGCCCTTGAGATCGTCGGCTATCTCGGCTTGCGGCTTGGCGCGATAGCAGTGATGCGCCTCATCGTTCAGCACGACGATGTTCTTCAGGCCCATCAGATCGCCGATAGCCCGGCGAAGCATCTCGCCCTCGGTCTCGACCGTGCTCAGCTCGGCTCCGCGCCCTTGCAGCAGCGCCCGGCCCGTTTTCGACACTTCCAGGCGTTCACGGCGGCGGAATGCGTGGTAATTCGTGATGACGATCTTCGCGCGGTCGATATCGCCGAGCATGTCGACTGGCACGAGTTCCCGGCTCCGGTAATAGCTGTCGGGGTCGTTCGGCAGCAGGACCCGCAGCCGATCCTTAATGGTGATACCCGGCGTAATTACCAGGAAGGCCCGCGAGAACTGCCGGCTGCCAGGATGACGCACCGCGTTCACGGTCTGCCACGCGATCAGCATCGCCATGACGGTCGTCTTCCCGGCGCCGGTCGCCAGCTTCAGCGCGAGCCGGACCAGCTCGGGGTTTGATTGCTCGTTGGCGGCGCGGACATGCGCCCAGAACTTGGTAACGGCTGGTCCGCGCTTGGGCGCGACCTCGGTCAGCCAGATGGCCGTCTCGACCGCCTCTACCTGACAGAAGAACGGCCGGATGTCCTGGAACTGATGGTGCCGCCAATGCTGCAACAATCGGGCGGTTTCCGGGGTGACCTGCCACTGATCGGGGTTCGGCAGGTTTCGCCACGCTTCGACGTAGGTCCGAATCTCGTTGATAATTGGGGTTGGGTTGTATTCCTGCTCCTCGGTCGACAGGCCCTCGCCGCTATCAAACACAAAACCCGGCTGGCTCGGTGCGCGCCGACGCCTCTGTGGCTTCGGCACCGGGGTGAGCAGCTCGGAGCGGCGCCGGGAGTCGACAATCCGATTCGTCGGCTGGCCATCGTCGTCGAGTTCCCAATGCCGGCCGGGATAGGCGTACGGCGAGTTGAGGATCGGCCGCTCGAAAAAACTGTCGCTCATGCCCGTCCCCTGCGGCGCACTGCGGGTTGTGCCCGCCTTACGCGATTCACCTTTCATACTACACCGCCTGAGACTGCACGTCAGGTCTGGGCCGGCGGCTTGGGCCGTCTACTTCATCGCGGATAGCGCGCGGAGAACCCGGTAGCGTTGCCTAGCTGATCGAAAGAAAGAGAGACCCCAGCCGCCTCGACCGCGCGCTGAATTGCAGCGACGGTGTTCGGATGCACCGTCTGCTTCGCGGATTCAAAATTTCGGATCGAGTTAACGGAGACGCTCGCTAACCCGGCGAGGTCATCTTGGCTCCAGCCGTACCACGCCCGGATTGCCCTGCACTGAGCAGGGGTCAGGCTTTGTGGGCTCGATTGCCTGCTCGGCGCCGCCATCTCGGATTCGTGGTTGACTCCACCATATTTGTGTTTTATAACCAAATATGGCAATACACACTAAACGCGGAGAGACCCGATGGCTACCCTCCAACACCGAGCCCGCCCGAACGGGCGCGCTGACAAGGTTGAGCATACTCCGGGTGATATGCAATGCCCGACCTGCAATTCGCCGATATCGGCCGAGAAGCTGGCCGAAATCCAGGGCACCCTGCGCGCGCACGATGCTGAAATCGTACGCACGGCCGAAACCCAATTCTCCGCGCGGGAAGCGGCGATCCGCCGGGAAGCAATGACGGCAGCAACAGCAGCGGCGAATGCGGCCGTCGAGGAGAAACTGGCCAAAGCGGAACAGGAGAAGAAGGTCGCACAGCAGCAGGCCAAGGGTCTCAAGGCCGGCCAAGACGCAGCCATCAAGCGGGCCGTTGAGGCCATGCGCGAGACTGCCGACAAAAAAATGGTCGCAGCCGTCAACGCCGAGAAACTCCAGCATGCCGCAGAGAAGCTCAAGCTCGAAGGGCAGCTTGCCGATATGCAGCGGCGCCTCCAGGCCAAGACCAGCCACCAAATCGGTGAGCCGGCCGAGGTCGACTTGTACGACGCCCTGGTGGCGGCCTTTCCGGAGGATCGTGTCGGCCGAGTTCGCAAGGGCGCGAAAGGTCCAGATGTCCTGGTGGAAGTCGTCCATCAACAGGCGGTGGTTGGCCGGATCGCGCTGGATAGCAAAGCTGTTTCGCGCTGGTCGAACAAATTCACTTCAAAGCTGCGCTCCGACCAGCTTGCCTACGGCGCCGATTTCGGCGTGCTGGTCTCGACCGCCTTTCCGAACGGCACGCGCGAACTGCACCTCCAGGATGGCATTGTGGTCGTCAATCCGGCGCGCGCCGTGGTGTTGGTGCAACTGATCCGCCGCCACATCCTTGAGACCTACCGCCTCCGGATCACCGGGCGCGCCCGAAATGAAAAAGGTGAGGCGTTGCTGGCCTACGTCGTGTCGCCCGACGCCAACGATCTGTTCGAGAGGCGCCGGAGGGCCGCTGACGACATGATCAGCCTCGAATGCAAGGAGGTTGATCAGCATCACGCAACATGGCGCAAGCGCGGTGAATTGATTCGGGTAGTGCAGAAGACCGACGAGGAACTCGTCGGCGCCATTGATCGCATCATCGGCGGCGCCTCCGATGTGACCCCCGAGCAGGAGGTCGCGGCATGAACGGCCGCCGCATTCCGCCGGGTCACCTACGGTTGGTGGTCTCTACGGCAAATGATGACCGACCAGTTGTCATCACCGCGCCGGGCGACTTTCCTGTTACTGAACTCGACCGCGCCCTGGCACCGTATGTCGAGGCTGGCCGCAAAATCGTCGCGGCCGGGGTGGCTGCGGTCATCGATGCGGCAGCAGAGAACGGCCTCGATTGGGACCGCGACTGCCTGCGTATCGGCATCACCGATATCGTCACGCGCGAACTCCACGATGACATCGCCGACTACCTTACTCGACACGGCGTCGATCACGACACTGCCGCGCGTCACTTGGCAAACAGGTATGGCCGCGATGGCTGATCGGCCGGATTTTGCTGCACGTCTCTTCGTCGCGGTTACTCCGTGATGGAAGGCGGTCACCAATCCGATGATGCAGCATATCCAGCAGTCACGGCACGGCCACGTGATGACAAACGACAACATACAAGGCGCGAGTGATCACGCTGAAATCATCGAATTTCTCTCGATATCCGAGTGACGAGATCAAGAGGACAAGTTTCTCTGGAGGGCAACTTGACCAATGCCGATTCTGATTCATGTTCGATTCATTGTCCCAATACTGGAGTTAGAACATGCGTAAATCAGTTAAAGCCTTGTCGTCGCGTGAAAGCTGTGGCCGCCAAACTCGCTCAACTGATCGGTCGACAAATCGCCCGAGAGGAATTCGTGCGCCGCTCGATGCCGGTCGTGACGGAGGCAACCCCGTGATGCCGGTCAACGCTGTCATTTATACCCGTCGTCAGCAGGCGGCAAATCCGCAAACGGTGGACGAGCAAATTCGCGCTTGCCACCAGATGGCAGAGCGAGAAGGTCTGAGGGTGATCGGCACCTATCACGACGTTGGCTCTGCCAATGCGCCTCTCGTCCTGCGACCCGGTCTTCGGGCGCTGTTGGAGGACGCGAAGAGGCTCAAATTTCAAGCAGTTCTTGTAGCCGATGTCGACCGTTTAAGCCGCGACAACGTGATGCTGTCGCGGTTGATCCGGCACCTGTCGTTCTTGAACATTCGTGTCGGAACGACCTCGCGCGGCGAGTGCCTTTGGACCATGCCAGCGCTCGTCCGACGCATCTTCGACGAGTTCGTCCGAGGCGTGCGCCCGGCGGAAATCGCAAAGCGGCTCAATGAGGAGGCCGTCCGCCGATGAGCCGCGCCGACCTCCTATCCACAACCGCCCTAACTGGAGCCGCCCCGATTCGGGTGGCCCTATACGGTCGGTACTCAAGCGATCAACAGAACCCGAAATCGGTCGACGGCCAATTCCTGGTATGCCGTGAATTCGCTGCTCAGCGGCCTCAATGGCAGATCGTAGCAGAATTTCGTGATGACTCGATCTCCGGGTTCAGCATCGTCCAGCGACCGGGCATCCAGAAACTCCTTGATGCAGCGATGCGAGGGGAGTTTGACATCGTCCTCGCCGAAGCGATGGATCGCCTCAGCCGTGATCAAGCAGATATCGCCCAAATCGACAAAAAACTCCGATTCGCTGGCGTGAAGATTATCACCATAGCCGAGGGCGAGATAACCAAGCTCCACATCGGAATGAAGGGCACCATGAATTCGGTGTTCCTCGACGACCTCAAGGACAAGACCCGTCGTGGTCTTCATGCCGCAACATTAGAGGGCAAGGTGATCGGTTGCTCTTACGGGTATGACGTGGTGCGAGAGTACGATGCTCGCGGCGAGCCGATCCGGGGTCTGCGTAAGATCAATCCTGCTGAAGCGGCATACGTTGTTCGCATCCTCACTGAGTACGCAAACGGGAAGAGCCCGGACGCTATTGCCGCCCGATTGGAGGACGAGGGTGTGCCCAGTCCGAGTGGAAAGCCGTGGGCAGTTTCCACGATCCGTGGCGACCCCCGACACGGGACCGGGATGATCAACAACGAGCTTTATGTCGGTAAACTGGTCTGGAACCGTACCACCCACCCGAAGCACCCGGATACGGGAAAGACGGTGACGAGGGTGAATCCCCGCGCGGAATGGATCACGGTCGATGTCCCGGAGCTTCGGATTGTCAGTGACGAATTGTGGGACCGGGTCAAAAAACGGCAGGGCGAGCTTGCGCAAAAATACGCCAGCGTTATCGCGGGAGTGAAGACACGCGTTGCCCTCGCCAAGGCGCTCGACGCCACGCACCGGCCCAATTCGTTCTTATCCGGGTTAATGGTATGCGGTGTATGTGGTGCCCCCTACACCGCTCGCGGGCGAGATCGTTTCGGCTGCAAGCATCATCGACTGTACCATTCGTGCTCCAATAAGCGCACGGTCACCCGTGACGATATCGAAGAGCGCGTTTTGACCGGGCTTCGCGGACCACTTCTGGACAGCGTAAATATTGATGCGGCAGTGCGAGGATTGGTCGACGAGACCGAGCGGTTGAACCGGGAGCGCCGCTCCGAGTACGAGATCGCGCGGAAGTCACTGGTCGAAATTCAGAAAAAGCTGGACAACATAATCGCGGCAATCGCAGGCGGTGCACGCAGCGATGCCCTCAACAAGGCTCTCCGGGACCTTGAAGTAGAAAAAATGGAAGCCGAGAAACGAGTGGCATCCGATAAACCGACGGAAGTCTGCATTCCGGGAAATTTCGCGGAAATGCTTCGGCGGAAGGTCGACAATCTTCCTGCCACACTACGCAGCGTGGAGGAGTGCGATGAGGCCATTCTGCTCGTACGGGAGCTTGTCACTCGGGTGGTGATTTCGCCGAGCCCTGATCGGGCACGCGGAAAGGTCATTGTAACGCTGCACGGTTGCCTCGGCACGCTCCTGGACCGCATCACGGGCACCTCGACCGAAGTGTTGCCGTCAGTTGACTCAGGAGCAGGACTCCACCGACAGCAACACTCCTTGGAGATACCGATCTGATGACCTGACGCGGCGGCTTTCTTGAGCCGCCGCTTCTTCCGCCGCGCTCAAACCGTGACGACATCGGTCGCGTCTGCTGCGCAGGGGAGGTCGTCCAGGTTCGACATGCCCTCCAGGCATTTTCCTTCATCCTGACACCGCGCAGGGTGCTGGCATCCGATGATGCCCTTCAACGCACAATCGAGGCCCTTGTTTTTGGCTCGTCCACTCCCCGGCGGTGTTGGCGCGTGATTCGGCGCGTTCTTCCTGGTCGGAGCTTGATCCCGCTTCAAGAGACCTGCCCTGGTCGAGTGCTTCCGACTTGGGCTGGCTGGTTCCGCAGCAGCGGCGCCGCCGTCCACAGGCGGTGCCGCGATGGTCACGCTCGGTTCGTCATCGTCGGCCGCTGATTCTGCGGTGGCCACTGTGCGTTCATCGTCGCTGGCCGGTGCCGCTCCAGCGTTGCAGTCGCGCGCTGGTCCGGCTGCGGCAGGGGTGCTGGGTCCGTCGTCGACGACCGGCAACGTCGGCACGGCGACACGGGCTTCAGCGTCGGCCGGCAGCACAGCGCCGGGGATTATGTGCCCATCGTCGCAGGGCGCCGCCGCACGATGCTCCGCTGGTATCTGAGCGGTGGTCAACTCGCCATCGTGCTCGACCACCGTCCCATTGCCGCTGCCGACTGCCTCGCGTGCAGATTGGTCAGCGTGTTCGCCGCGTCCCGGCAGCACGAAAATAGCCGCTGCTCCCGGCGACGGCATCGGCTCGCCGGTCACCGTATCAAGCCAACGCACGCGGCCGGCGGGATATACCTCGTCGCCATCCGCCGGGATCGGATGCACCTCGGCGCCGGCCTGCAAGAGTAGGTTCAGGGGGTCAGGCACCGACAGTACGAGCACGATCTGCTTGCCGTAGAGTTGGTTCTCCTCGATGGCGCGGGCGACAAGGGCGCTCGATCCATGCTTCGCATCATAAGAGTCGAAGCCGACGAAAAGTGGATGACAGAGCGCATTGTCCGGCCAGTCGATATCCGGGCTGAGCGCGTCAAAGCCGGGCGGACGCGCATGAGGACTGACATCGGCGGGAAAATCGTGTTCGGCATCGATGCGCGCCCGCAGCTTCGGCGGGAGCAGCCAATAGCGCGCCTCCGCTTCGCGCTCCGCAGGACGATGCCCCGGAGGCGCGGCCTCGGAGTTGCTGGCGGCGCTATCGGTATCCGGTGCCGCGAGGGCTGCCATGATCTGTGCCTTCGCCGCATCGCCCCATCCCGACACATCAACCATCTGTTTGCCCAGGGCGATCTGCGGGGCAGGGGGACTAACGTTAGTCCTCTCAGCCTCGCGTGCCCGCTTTTTTGCCATGCCGAGGCGGGCCTTTTTGCGTTCTTCGGCGAGCGCTGCGATAGGATCGGCGGACCGGGCGAGCTTCATGACCCGTCCGATATCGCGGTAGCTCCGGTCGGGAATGTTCGTCGCGCACCATGCCCGCCAGCTATCCCCGCGCGCCTTCCCAGCCTTGAAAATCTCCTGTGCTTGCAACAGCAGCCGGCCGGCATGAAGTCGGCTGGAGTTCGCCTGCCCGAACGCCGCGTTGATCTCTACGGCGAGGTCGGCCAGCGTGGGGGCATTGGTGGTGAGAGCGTCCGGCATGTGTGGTCGTAACCCCTACCCGCGCGGGCAGGGGTTGGCGGGTCAACCCCTCTCTTCCGGCGGCTTCGGTGGTCGTATTTAGGGTGCGCCGGTTGGCTTTTAACCCCCCTCCGAGTTTCGTAACCTATTGACAAGTCAACGAAAAAAAGCGCGCCCGAAGTGGTTTTTGGCAGTGGAATGAGTTTCGTCAGTGGCTTATGTGACTACTGAGAATCGATAACCTCAAACCGTGCCGGCGGCAGGGCGGACTAACGACCTTGACCTTCCGTCATGGCGCGACCTTGGGAATGTACGTCAGATACTCGTTGGCGGCGGCGAGGTCGGCGAGGTCGTGCTGAATGTACTTCTCGCCCTTCGTGCGGGGCGCGTGGCCGGTGATCTTGCGAGCGCGCGTCTCGGGTATCTTGCCCTCCAGCGCGGTTGCGACCGTGCTGCGCCAGGAATGGAACACCTTGCGTTCGGCGGTGATGCCGCACTCGTTGCGCAGGAATGCCATCAGCACGGCCGACGCATCCCGGTTCAAGCGCTGCTCCCGCTCTTTGAGCATGGGGAACAGGTCGCCGTGTTCACCGCCGTGGTACTCCCGGCGTACGCGGTCGATGTAGCTGAGCAGCCCAAGGTCATGCAGGATGACATCGGGGAGCGGCAGCTTGCGCGCCGAAAACCCGGTCTTGATCCGACGGCCCTTCGGCCGGTCTTTCAAGGTGTAGTCGAACACCCATAGGCCGGTATCCTCATCCTGATAGATATGGTTCGTGCGCGCCTCCGCGATCTCTGCGGCGCGGCTGCCGTGGTGCGCCGCGATCCAATTGCCGAACTTGACGAGCGGATGAACAGCGACGGCGGCACGGGGGAGGATGATGTCCGCTGCCTCGGTCTTGCGGTATTTCTCCCATGGTTCTTCGTCGGCGCCGCTGTTGGCGCCATCATCGTCGGGGTGGTAGCTCCGCAAGACGGTGGAGGGATCGGCATCGATATGCAGCCGACGCCGGGCATGGGCGAAACCCGCCTTGATCTGGATAATGTGATCGTCAACGGTTTTCTGTTTCCAGGTGCCGCTACGGCGGCCAGTGCCGCCGCAGGTGGCGTCGCGGGCCGCGACCATCGGGCTCAACGACTCCTCTTCATAGGCGATCAGGTCCGCCTCGGTGACGGCGTTCATGTCATCGAAGCCGGGCTGCCCGCGCCGGACGGCAAGGAAATCGAACAGCCGTTGCATCTTCGACAACTGGCGCTTGACCGTCGTTTCGCCCTTACCGAGCTTCGCGCCCCAATCGTTGACGCTATCGTGGTATGGCGTGACCCGCTTCGCGGGCTTGATGGCAAAGCCATCATACATCATCGGCGGATCGGCCACGCCATAATCGGCGGCAACCTCGGCGCGCGCCTGCCGCCTGATCTCCTGCAATTCCTCGGCGGTGGGCATCTGGTCTTCGCCGGCATCGATCCGCTGCTGCATGATCCGGGCGCCGGCCATGATCATGTCGTGCGACTCGATATGCCGGGCGATCAACTCGTCGAGGTCATAGGCCGGGATGCGCGGCAGGGCCATCCGCTCGGCGGCGGCGATGATCGCCTGGAGGCGCGCCTCGATTTCCGGCTTGCGGCGTTTGATGTCGGCCGGGTCATAGCTCCGCAGCGACTCGCGGAGGTTGGCGACTTTGCCGCCTTTGCCGGTGATCTTGCCGACCGCTTCCTGTAAGTTCGGTGGGACGACAAGCCGCACGCGAGGCGGCTTGCCTTTGGGATACTCAATGTGCTCTGGCATCCTGATACGCTGAGTGAGCGCCATGCTCGTGCCACCCTATGTTGCCACCCGGCGGCGGCTCAACAAGGGCAGAAACCTTGGATGTCAAGCTACGCTTGGCTTTTCAGCTTTCGTCATGGCCGGGCTTGACCCGGCCATCTCCCCGCGGCCCCGCGAGATCCCCGGGTCGAGCCCGGGGATGACGTTTGGGATGATCGAATTTGATCGGCTGCCGCTCTAGGCGCGGCGCGGCGCTCCGGCCTTTTCGACCAGCTGTTCCAAGACCTCGTAGGGCTGGGCGCCGACGACGCCATGGCGCGCGGCGACAAAGGTCGGGACCCCGGTCACGCCGTATTGGTGCGACTTCGCCCAATCGGCATCGACCGCGTCCTTGAAGCGGCGCTCCTCCAGAACGGCGCGCGCTTCATCCGCCGGGAGCCCGACCGACCCTGCGATCTCGACCAGGATATCGATATCGCCGATGTTCTTCGCCTCGACGAAATAGGCCTTGTAGAGCCGATCGTGGATCGCGTCGCCGCCCGGCTGGGTGTCGGCCCATTTGCCGAGCTCTTGCGCCAGCCGGCTGTTGTAGGTGTGGGTGCGGCGGCCGTAAGGGAGGCCCTCGGCATCCATCAGCCCCTTCATGCGCTGATACATCGCCTCGGGGTCGACATTGCGCCCGGCGTAGAGTTCCGCCATCGAGCGCCCCTCCAGCGGGGTCTCCGGGTGCAGCGGAAAATGCACCAATACCGTCTCGACCTCGAACGCTGCCTTGAGTTTTTCAACACGCACGGTGCTGAGGTAACACCAGGGTCACACGTAGTCGGTGAAGATCTCCAACGTGACCGGTGCGCTCATCCGCTGCCCTCCTCGCCCGCGATAGGCGGCCGCCATTCTAGCGGCGGCGGCTGATCTGGCAATGCAAACTCTGCGAGCGGCCGGCGGGTCCACACCCGCACCGCGCCGCTGCGGCCGCGCAGCGCCTGCTCGCCTCGATCCTCCAGCGCCCCGAGCAGCTCGGCCGCGCCGTCCGGGGGCATCGCGGCGACCGCACTGACCAGCGCATCGCCGACCACCAGCGGCGTTCCGAAGCCGCGGGTCAGCCCTTGCAGACGGCTGGCGGTGTTGATCGTGTCGCCGATCACCGTAAAGGAAAAGCTCTGCTCGCTGCCGACATCGCCGATCACCGCCGGACCGTAATTGAGGCCGATGCCGATCGCGAGCGGCTGGTCGCCCTGCCGCGACCGCTCGACATTCCAGCTTGCGAGCGCCGCGGTCATCATATCGGCGCATCTGAGCGCGTTGGCGGCATCCCCGGGTGTTGGCGTCGGCAAGCCGAACACCGCGAAAATCGCGTCGCCGATATATTTCTCGACGGTGCCGCCGCAGGCAAAGATCTGCGCCGTCATCCGCTCGTGGAACTGGCGCAGCATCGTCACCACGGCTTCGGGCGAGAGGCGCTCGGCCATGCGGGTGAAGCCGACGATGTCGACAAACAAGACGGCGACGGTCTGGCGCCGCACTGCCCCCAGCGGCTCGTCCTGGGCGGCCAGCATCTCGACGATGTTCGGCGAGAAATAGCGCGACAGATTGTTGCGGGCGCGCTCGGCCGCGGCGCGCAGACGGTCGATTTCGCGCAATTTGGCGATCTCGGCGAGGGTCTTCCTGATCGTGATTTCGAGGTCGGTGAGGTCGACCGGCTTGGTGACGAAATCGAAGGCGCCGCGGTTCATCGCGGTGCGCAGATTGGTCATGTCGCCATAGGCCGAGACGATGATCGCGCGCACCTCGGATTGCCGCTCGCGCAATTCGGCGAGCAAGGTCAGCCCGTCCATCACCGGCATGTTGATGTCGAGCAGCAAAAGCTCGATATCGGGTTCCTCGGCCAAGCACCGCAAGCGCCTCCTCGCCGTGATGGGCGAAGCGGAAGGCGAATTCCTCGGCGCGGATCTGGCGGCGAAAGCGCTGCCGGATCAGCAATTCGAAATCCGCCTCGTCGTCGACCGCGAGAATCTTGGCGGTGGTCATCAGGTTTCATTCACAATGAGACAGCGAGAGGAAACGCATTCAACGCAACAGACGCGAAGAGCTCGCAAACGGCACGATGTGCCTGCCCAAATGGCCGTCATTGCGAGCGGAGCGAAGCAATCCCGTCGAGATTGCTTCGTCGCTCCGCTTCTCGCAATGACGGCGATACTCCTCGCCTTGGCGTCCTCTGCGCATCCTTGGCGTCCTCCGCGTTAAAGAGTTGGTTTCTCACGCCCTACCGGACGGGAGTTGGCGTAGTTGCGCCTTGAGGAAATCGAAATCGACCGGCTTGGTGAGGAATTCGGCCGCGCCGTATTCGCCGGCGCGCCGGCGCCGCTCGTCATCGCCATAGGCCGTCACCATCATCACCGGCAGATACCGGGCCAGCGGTCCTTGATTTTGCGTAAGAGCGCCAGCCCGTCCATGCCCGGCATGTTGATGTCGGAGAGGATGACGATCAGCTGCGGCTCGATCTCGCCCTGAAGCTTCTCGATCGCCTCCTCGCCCGAAAAAGCGAAATGCAGCACATAGGTACCCTCGCGGGTCTCGCGGCGAAAGCGCTGACGGAACAGGTCGGCGACATCGGTCTCGTCATCGACGATCAGAATGCTGACGGTCATGGTCTCCCGCTCGCTGCTGCACGGTTGGTTGCTGTACCGCCGGCCGTCGCGCCGGTTGCCGCGCGCGGCAAGCGCACGGTGAACTCGGTGAACCCGCCGACCTGGCTGTCGACCGTGATCGTGCCGCCATGCTGTTGCGTCACGATGTCGTAGCTGATCGAGAGGCCGAGCCCGGTGCCTTCGCCGGTCGGCTTGGTGGTGAAGAACGGCTGGAACAGCTTGTCCTTGATCTCGGCCGGGATGCCGGTGCCGTTGTCGCGCACCGCGATCTCGACCGCATCGCCCAACTCGCGCGTCGTCACCTTGAGCACGGGCTTGAACTTCCCGTCGCCCGCCGCCTGGCGGCGCTTGGTGGCGGCATAAAAGCCGTTGCCGATCAGGTTGAGGAAGACGCGCGTCACATCCTGCGGCACCAGCCCGACGGGCGCGATCGCCTGATCGAAATCGCGCTCCAACGTGATGTTGAAGTTCTGGTCCTGGGCGCGGGCGCCGTGATAGGCGAGGTTGAGCGCATCCTCGACCAGCGCATTGAGGTCGACGCTGCGGCGCTCGCCGCTGGCGCCGCGCGAATGCTCCAGCATGCTGCGGACGATGCCGTCGGCGCGCCGGCCGTGCTCGGCGATCTTTTCGAGGTTGCTCGTCAGCATATCGATTGTTTCGTCGATCTCGGCGCGGGTGTCGTCGCCAAGCCCGGCGAGGGCCGGCGCCGCCGCCGCCTTCAGCTCGTCGAGCAATTCGACCGAGAGACTGGCGAAGTTGTTGACGAAGTTGAGCGGGTTCTTGATCTCGTGGGCGATCCCGGCGGTCAATTGCCCGAGCGAGGCCATCTTCTCGGCCTGGATCAGATTGGCCTGCGCCGTTGTCAGCTCGCCGAGCGCGGCTTCGGCGGCGTCGCGCGCCGCGCGGATCTCAGCCTCGGCCCGTTGTCGCTCGCGCTCCAGCCGGTCGCGCTCGATCAGGCTGTCCCGCAACATGCCGAGAGCGCTCGCCATGGCCCCGATCTCGTCGCGCCCCGGCGGCGGGATCGGCGCGTCGAGTTCGCCGCGGGTGATCGCGGCCATGCTGCGCTGGAGGCGGCGCAACGGGGCATTGATCGAGCGCACAATCAGCGCGGTCAAGCTCAGCGCCAGGACAAGAGCGAGAACCCCGCCGGCGATCGAGACGTCGACCGCGCGTTCTGCCTGGCGCATCGACGCATCGCGCCGCGCCACCGCGCTTTGCTCCGAGCGCTCGACGATTTGCTCGATTTCCTGATCGACCTTGAGGATGTGGGTCTGCGCCTGCTGCATCAGGGTGTTGCCGCCATCGGCGTCATCGCTCGAGTAGGCCTCGGCCGCCTTTCGCCCCAACTCGGCCAGGGTGTCGACTTCACCGGCGATGGCTGTGACGCTCGCCGGATCGACCGGCGCGATCGCCTTCAGGTCGAGGTCGAGCAGCGCCTTGGCGGCATCGGCATTCTGTTGCGATTGGACGAGCAGCGTCTTCGCCGAGTCGGTTATCCAATATTTCAGATCTCCGAAATGCTTGCTGGCGCTGTTCGCGTTCCTGACAATCGAGACGAGCCGGGCTTCGTCGGCGAGGGCGTGCGAGCCGCGCACCAGCTCGCCGATCAAGAGGGCGGACGCGACGGCGAGGATCGCCAGCAGCAGGACCGCAAGCAGGATCAGCCGAGCGCGGATCGAGACAAACCGCATCAGGTGTTCCTCAAGCCTATTCTGTCCATCCGCCTTTGCCTCTGGCATCGATTATGCCACTCTCGGCGAGCCCCCAACAGCGATGAAAGGCCGCCCGGCTGCAACGAGCGGGTTGGTCGCGCGCTGGAAGGGCGTATGATCCGCCGGGATCTCTGGTGGTCGGTCATCGCAGGAGGCAACGATGAATTTTGCGGTCACGCGTCGGGCGCTGATCCTTGCAGCTTGCCTGGCGGCGGGTTTCGCCGGGTCGGGGTTGGCGCAAGACAAGCCATTGTCCTTCAAGGTTCCGCTCAGCGGCGGCAAAGAAGTGTCGCCGGTGCAAACGCCGGCGACAGGCATGGCCGACATCACCTATGAGCCGGCAACGCGCGCAGTCACCTGGGTCATCAACTATAGCGGTCTGTCCGGTCCGGCCACGATGGCGCATTTTCACTTGGGACCGCCCACCGTGAACGGGCAACCGGTGATGGTTTGGTTGTCGAAGCAGGGCAGCCCCGCGGAAAACCCGATCAAGGGCCAGGCCACGCTGACTCCCGAGCAATCCCAGCAATTTCTCGCCGGCGATTGGTACATCAACGTCCACACCCAGGCCAATCCGGGCGGCGAGATCCGCGGCCAGGTGGTTCCGCCGAAGCCGGGACCGTAAATTCGCGAAAAGCAGCATTGCGCTCACGCCGCGCCCGGCGGCAATTGGCGCAGCTGCGCTTTCAGAAGATCGAAATCTACCGGCTTGGTGAGGAATTCGGCCGCGCCGTATTCGTCGGCGCGTCTGCGCCGCTCGTCATCGCCATAGGCCGTCACCATCATCACCGGCAGATCGGGCCAACGCGCCTTGATCTCGCGCAACAACGCCAGCCCGTCCATGCCCGGCATGTTGATGTCCGACAGGATGACGATCAGCTGCGGCTCGATCTCGTCCGCGAGCTTTTCCAGCGCCTCCTCGCCCGAGTAGGCGAAATGCAGCACATAGGTGCCGTCGCGGGCCTCGCGGCGGAAGCGCTGGCGGAACAGGTCGGCGACATCGGTCTCGTCATCGACAATCAGAATGCTGACGGTCATGGCCTGTTAGACGCTCCTTTATTTGTCATTCCGGGGCGCGGCCCCGGGTCCGCGCTTCGCGCGGCCCGAGGACAGGCTCCGCAGCGAGCCCGGAATCCATATTCCAGAGGCCCGTGTTCATGGGTTCCGGGCCTCGCCCTCCGGGCGATCCCGGAATGACGGCGTGGCGAGCGGCGCCCGCCGCTTCGCGGCAGGCGCACGGTGAACTCGGTGAACTCGCCGACCGCGCTGTCGACCGCGATCGTGCCGCCATGCTGCTGCGTCACGATGTCATAGCTGATCGAGAGGCCGAGCCCGGTGCCCTCGCCGGTCGGCTTGGTGGTGAAGAACGGCTGGAACAGCTTGTCCTTGATCTCGGGCGGGATGCCGGTGCCGTTGTCGCGCACGCGGACCTCGACCGCATCGCCGAGATCGCGCGTCGTCACCGTGAGGACCGGCTTGAAGCCGGGTCCCGCCTCGCCCCGCTGTCGCTTGGTGGCGGCGTAGAAGCCGTTGCCGATCAGGTTGAGGAACACCCGCGTCACATCCTGCGGCACCAGCTCGATCGGCGGGATCGCCGCGCCGAACTCGCGTTCCAGCGTGATGTTGAAGTTCTGGTCCTGGGCGCGGGCGCCGTGATAGGCGAGGTTGAGCGCCTCCTCGACCAGCGCGTTGAGGTCGACGCCGCGGCGCTCGCCGCTGGCGCCGCGCGAATGCTCCAGCATGCTCTTGACGATGCCGTCGGCGCGCCGGCCGTGCTCGGCGATCTTTTCGAGGTTGCCGGTCAGCATCTCGACGGTTTCGTCGATCTCGGCGCGGGTGTCGTCGTCGAGCCCGGCAATCGCCGGCGCCGCCGCCTCCTTCAGCTCGTCGAGCAACTCGACCGAGAGCCCGGCGAAATTGTTGACGAAGTTGAGCGGGTTCTTGATCTCGTGGGCGATCCCGGCGGTCAGTTGGCCCGAGCGAGGCCATCTTCTCGGCCTGGACCAGATTGGCCTGCGCCGTCTTCAATTCGCGCGAGCGCCGCTTTCGGCGGCGTCGCGCGCCGCGCGGATCTCGGCTCTCGGCGCGCTTTCGTTCGGTGATGTCGCTGTAGATCAGCACGAAGCCGCCGCCCGGCACCGCGTTGCGGCGCACCTCGATGACCCGCCCGTCGGGCCGGGTGCGCTCGAGGCGCAATTCCTGGTCGGTCGCCTCGAGGCGCCGGCTGCAGCTCCGCCTCGATGTCGTCCGCGCCGAATTCGCCGCGCTCGAGCAAGGATGCGGATGTAATCGGTGTAGGTCGGCGGCTCGGCGAGGAACGCGTCGGGCAGGTCGAGCATCTCCTGGAAATTGCGGTTCCACGCGGCGAGGCGCAGCTCGGAATCGAACATCGCGACGCCGTCGCCCATGTTGTCGAAGGTCACGCGCAACTCGGCCTGGCGCTGGCGGATCTCGCTCAGCAGCCGCGCATTGTCCATCGCGATCACCGCCTGCGCGGCGAAATTCTGCAACAGCGCCATCTGCTTGTCGGTGAACGGCCGGACTTCCTGGCGGTACGCGGTGATGTAGCCAAGCAGCGTGTTGTCCTTGCGCAGCGGGACGAACAGTATCGTGCGGACACCCGCGAGTTCGACCGCGGCGCGCGGCACCGGGTCGTCCGGGGATCTTGCGGCAACCTCCGCCGCATCCGCGATATGGGCGAACGGCTCCCCCTGCACCAAGCGCCAGGCGGGGTTGCCCGGCCCCGGCTCGAAACCGCGTCGCACGATTTCGGCAAACGGCTCGGGGAGACCGCGCAGCGCGACGGCATGGAACCGCGTGCCGTCGCGGACCACCAATGCACCGAAGGCGGCACCGCACAGGCTGTGCGCCTTTTCCAGCACCGCATCGAACACCGGCGCGAGATCGCCGGGCGAGGAGTTGATGACCTGCAGGATTTCGGCGGTCGCGGTCTGCTGCTCCAGGGCTTCGCGCGTTTCGGTAATGAGCCGCGCATTCTCCATCGCGATCACCGCCTGCGCCGCGAAGTTCTGCAACAGCGCGATCTGCTTGTCGGAAAACGGGCGGACCTCCTGGCGGTAGATCACGAAGATGCCGAGTAAGGCGTCGTCCTTGCGCAGCGGCACGGTAACACCGGTTCGTGCCCCGCCGAGATCGACAACCGCGCGGCGCAAGGGGCTGCCAGCGCGGTAGGCTTCCGTCGCGGCCCAGTCTGCCACATGCACGAAGCTGTCGCCGCGCGCGACTTCCGCGAGGCTGGCCGAGTCTGCGACTGGCACCGGTTCGCGGACAAACTCGGCGAACGCCGGTGGCACGCCGTGCAGGGCGGCCGCGCGGAAGCGCTCGCCATCATAGGTCCAAAGGAGGCCAAACCCCGCCTCGCACAGCCGCGTTGCCTTGTCGAGCATCGCGTCGAACACCGGCGCGAGATCGCCGGGCGAGGCATTGATGACCTGCAAGATTTCAGCCGTCGCGGTCTGCTGCTCCAAGGCCTCGCGCGTCTCGGTGATGAGGCGCGTGTTCTCGATCGCGATCACCGCCTGGTCGGCGAAGGTGCGCACCAGCTCGATCTGCCGCTCGGTGAACGGTTCGACCCGAGACCGGGTGAGCGTCAGCGTGCCAGCGACGATCCCGTCGCGCAGCAACGGCGCGCCGAGCAGCGTGCGCATGTTCGCCGGCGTCACGACTTCAGGGACGCCATAATCCGGGTCGGCTGCGGCATCCTCAACATGCACGATGCCGCCAGTCAGCGCGACCCGTCCGACCATCGATCCCGCGGTCCGGAACGAAGGTGCGCCCGCGCAGCATCGCCGCGAATGTCTCGTCGAGCGCGTATGTCGCCAGGTACCGATAGGCTTCGCCGTCACGGATCGTGACGCCCCCGGCGTCGGCGGCACACAGCCTTGTGGCGGTTTGGATCAGCGTGTCGAGCACCGGTTGCAAATCGAAGGTCGAGCGGCTGATGACCTTTAAGCACGTCGCTGGTCGCGGTCTGGTATTCGAGCAATTCCTGAAGGTCGTCGGTGCGCTCGTTCAGTTCGTTGAACAGGCGGACATTCTCGATCGCGATCACCGCCTGGTCGGCGAAGGTCTTCAACAGGTCGATCTGCTTGTCGCTGAACGGCACGACCTGGCGGCGCTGGACCGTGATCGCCCCGATCGGGTCGCCGTCGCGCAGCATCGGCACCGAGAGCACGGTGTGTCCGCCCGACTGCGCGAGGCTCGGGTAGCCGTATTCGGGATCGGTAGACATGTCCTCGACCTGCGCGACCTGCCGCGTCAGGATCGCGCGTCCGGTCGTCGTGCCCCGGTCGGGCGGCATCGGAAACATGCCGCGAACCATCTCCAGCTCACCGGGCGCCCAGCCGAAACCGGCCGCCAGATGCAGCAGACGGCCGTCATAGGTAAAGACGGCGCCGATCACCGCGCCGGTTAGCCGGTCGGCGGCGGCGGCGATCGCCTCGAAGGTCGGCTGGACATCGGTCGGCGAGCTGGAGATGACGCGCAGGATCTCGGCCGTCGCGGTCTGCCGCTCCAAGGCCTCGCGCGTCTCGGTCAAGAGCCGCGCGTTCTCCATCGCGATCACGGCCTGCGCCGCGAAATTTTCGAGGAGCGCGATCTGCTTGTCCGAGAACGGCCGCACCGCCATGCGATGCATGACAAAGCACCCGACGACCTCGCCTTCCTTCAGCAATGGCACGAAGAGAGCGGTGCGTATCCCGGCCTCGGCGGCGGCAACCTCCGCAGGCGCCCCGAGGCGGTACGACACGTCCTCGCGTATATCATGCACATGCACCGGCGACCGGCTTGCCGCCATGCGGTACGGCACCGAGTTTCGGTGAATCTCGCGCGACAACGGCGTGTCGAGCGGCAGGAGCTTGTCGAAATCCTCGGGCACACCGACGCTGGCCGCTCGGCTGAATTCGCCGTTCTCGAAGCGCAGCAGATGACCGGTTTCGGCCTCGCAGAGCCGCGTGGCGCTGGCCAGCATCGCGTCAAACACCGGGGCGAGATCGCCGGGCGAAGAATTGATGACGCCCAGCACCTCGGCGGTCGCCGTTTGCTGATCGAGCGACTCGCGCAACTCGCCCAACAGGCGCGCATTCTCCATCGCGATGACCGCCTGCGCCGCAAAGTTTTGCAGCAGCGCGATCTGCTTGTCGGAGAACGGGCGAACCTCCTGGTGACCGGCGACGATCATCCCGAACAGCGTGCCGTCCCGCCGCAACGGCACATAAAGGGCGGTGCGGATGCCGCCGAGCTCGACCGCCGCTCGCGCGATGGGATGATCGACCTCTGCCAGGTCGGCGATGTGGACATAGCGCGCGCCGTCGAGCAACGGCCGGGCGATCGGCGCGTCCGAGCCCCGGAACCCCTGCCGCAGTCGGCTGGTAAAAGCTTCGGACAATCCGCGCACGGCGGCCGGGCGGAAGGTCTCGCCGTCATAGAGCTGAAGGGTCCCGAACGCGACGCCGCACAGGCTGTGTGCCTTCTCCAATATCGCATCGAACACCGGCTGAAGCTCGCCGGGCGACGAATTGATGACCCCCAGCACCTCGGCGGTCGCGGTCTGCTGCTCCAACGCCTCACGCAGTCTCGGTGATCAGCCTCGCGTTCTCGATGGCGATCACCGCCTGATCGGCGAAGGTGCGGACGAGTTCGATTTGCCGGTCGGTAAAGGGCTGCACCCGATGCCGTGCGAGGATGATGACACCGATGGGTTCGCCCTCGCGCAACAGCGGCACCCCGAGTACGGTGCCCATGTTGCCGAGCGTCCGAGCTACGCCGACTATGTATTCCGGGTCGGAAGCGGTGTCGGCGACATGCACTGCACGGCCCTCCAGCGCGACCCGGCCCACAATCGATCCCCGACCAGGGACGAGCGGATGGTGTTCGAGGAATGCTTGAAACTTGAGGGCGGCCTCCATCGTTTCCGGCGAGAAGGCCACGACTGCGGCCATGCGGTATGCCTCGCCATCGCGGCGGTAGATCGCGGTGTAGCCAGCGTCGCACAGCCGCGCGGCGGTTTCGGCGAGGGTGTCGAGCACGGGTTGGATATCGAAGGTCGAGCGGCTGATGACCTTCAAGACATCGCTCGTCGCGGTCTGGTATTCGAGCAATTCCTCAAGATCGTTGGTGCGCTCGTTCAATTCGTTGAACAGCCGGACATTCTCGATCGCGATCACCGCCTGATCGGCGAAGGTCTTCAACAGGTCGATCTGCTTGTCGCTGAACAGCTCGACATGGCGGCGCTGGACGATGATCGCCCCGATCGGGACGCCGTCGCGCAGCATCGGCACCGCTAGCATGGTGCGCAGCCCGTCCTGGGCGAGGCTCATATGCTCGAATTCGGGATCGACGGTCATGTCGGCGACATGCGCCACCGCCCGCGTCAGGATCGCGCGCGCCGTGATGCTGCCGCGTCCGGGCGGGAGCGGAAATACGCCGCGGACCGCGTCGAGCTCGGCGGCGGTCCAGCCGTGATGGGCGACAAAGTGGATGAGCCTGCCGTCGAACCGGAAGACGCCGCCAGCGGTCGCGCCGGTCAGCGTCTTGGCGGCGCGGGCGATCGCATCGAAGGTCGGCTGCACATCGGTTGGAGAACTCGAAATGACGCGCAGGATCTCGGCCGTGGCGGTCTGGCGCTCCAAGGCCTCGCGCGTCTCGGTCAGCAGGCGCGCGTTTTCCATCGCGATCACCGCCTGCGCCGCGAAATTCTGCAACAGCGCGATCTGCTTGTCGGAGAAGGGTCGGACCTCGGTGCGATAGATTACGATGCCGCCGAGCAATGCATCGTCCTTGCGCAACCCCAGGACGAGCTGGGTTCGGCCGCCCGCCATCTCGATCATCGCAAGCCGAGCTGGGTCACCCTGGCGGGTGCCCTCATCCTCGGTCAGATCGGCGATGTGAACGATCGCCTCGCCTTGAGCCACTCGCAGCGTCGCAGTGCCCGCGCCCGGGCGATAAGGCACTCGTACGAAGTCGGCGTACGCCGGCGGCAGGCTGCGATGTGCCACGACATGGAAGCGTTCGCCATCATAGGTGGCCATAAATCCGAAGGCGGCCTCGCACAACCGCAGCGCCTTATGGAGCATGGCATCGAACACCGGCGCGAGATCGGCGGGCGAGCTGTTGATGATCTGCAAGATCTCGGCGGTCGCGGTCTGCTGGTCGCGCGCCTCGCGCAGTTCCGCGCTCAGCGCCGCGATGCGGGCTTCCAGCTCGGCAGTCGGAGGCGGCGGTCGATGACCGGCCTTCGCCGCGGTCCGCGCGCGTTGTGCCATTCCTTGGCTCTCCGTCTCCGCTCCGCCGCGGCGCGATTTGCCGGGGGCGAGGGCGCTGCCCCGTTTCGCGCCCCTTGCGCTCTTTGCCTCGCCGGACCATACCGCTCGGTGGCGTCATGGGGTAGCCGGTTTTGCGCGCTGCAATCGCCGGAGCGAACATGTCGACTCACGTTCTGGTCGAGAAATTCACTATTTGTTCTGGGCGGCGGGGCGCGCCAAACTGCTGCGTTTGGCGCTCGAACCATTTCTGCCGTCTCAGCGGTCGGGGATGATCGGCACAGTTATTGCCGTATTGGGGCTGATGCCCACGATCAAGCTCCTTTTCAATCGGCTTCTTTGCCGCATTTTTAGGCATAAGTTTGTCGAGCATGACCAAACCGCGCTTATCTGTGCGCGGTGTGGCAGGATGCGTTGGAAATAACCAGTTCCAAATCAGCTACGGGGTATGATCTTTTCCCATAGGAATCGAGCTCCCTTGCAGCGGTTGAGCCGGGCTCCCGGGGCTTGCTAGGGCGCAATCCCGAACCGGTAGAGCCGGCCGTCGGCGCCGACAAAGAGCCGGCCGTCGGCGGCGATCAGGGTCTGGAAATGCCGCAGCCCGGCGACCAGCGGCGGGCCGGTGAACAATGCTTCGCCGGTGTCGCCGCGAAAGCCGTGCAGCCGGTTGTCGCCTTCGGCGCCGAGGATCCACACGATCGGATCGGCGCTTCCGTCGGTCGTCGTGACGATCGGCGCGCCGGCGCCCGACAACGCGCCGCACCAGGCCGTGTCGATCGCCGGCGGCGTGCCGGCGCGCAGCCGCAACACGGTGACGCCGGCGTTGTCCTGCCGGGTCGGGCAGTTCGCGCCGGGGCCTTCGAAGGCGACATCAGACGCCATCGGCGGCGGGATAGGCGGCCGGCGCGGTGCGGATCGGGCCGGTCGCCACGGTCTTGGCGACAAGGCTGCCGCCGATCCCGCCGAGATTGCGCCGGTCGAGCACATAGCCGCGCCCGTCCTTGCCGAGCGCCAGGACAACCGGCTGCGCCCCGCCCGCGCGCCGGCAGGTCGAGCGGCAGCGGATTGGTGCCGCCGAGATCGGCGTCGCGATCGTCGAGCGCGCGCCAATCGGCCGCCGCGAAAAAATCGGTCGTTGTTCGCGGAATGCTGCAGATCGGGCGCAAGGCGGAAGACCGCCTCGCCGTCGCTCCACTCGGCGGCGCCCATCGTGTTGCCGGTCGCGACATAGAGCGACCCTGCCGTCGCCGGCGATCCCGCCCGGAGCCCAGATGCCGCCGCCGCGGCCGCGCGTGCGCCAGGCAAAGACGTGCTGCGGATCGCGCAGCGGGATGCCGACGACCCAGCCGTGATAGTCGCCGCAATCGCCGAAAAAACCGCCATAGGGAACATAGAGCGTGCCGCCGAGGATAAGGAGCGCGCCGCGCTCATTCTGGACGCGCGGGTCGAAATCCTGTCCGGCCGGGCGCAACGCCGCGGCGACGTCGATCGGCCAGCCCGAACGCACCGAACCGTCGCTGAGCGACAATGCGAACAACAGATGCCGCGGCCCCGCCGCATCGGCGACCATCGCGTCGAGATAGAGGGTGCCGCTCGCCGCGTCGATCGCCGGGGTGCCGGTGATCCCGAGCGGGTCGATATTGCCGCAGCGAAACGCTCGACAGCGGCTGCCGGCGCACCGAGCGAGCGGCTCCACAGCGTGCTGCCGCTGGTCGCATCGATCGCCGCGACGGTGTTGCTCTCGCTGGCGATGATCAGCACCCCCGCCGCTCGGCCCGGCGGGCGCCAATAGAGCGGCTGGGCGTAGAGGTGGCCGGGAAAGCGCGGCGCGAAACCGGGATCGAGACGCAGCGCGCGGGCGCCCTCCCAAGTGAAGCCCGGCATGACGAAATTGCCGCTGCGGTCGGCGCGGCCGTGATAGGTCGCGACAGTCTGCGCGGCGCCGGGACCGGCCGCGGCCAGCAGCGGCAAGGCGAGCGCCAATGCCCGTCCCCACGTCGACACCTGCTTGCTCGCGCTCGCCATCGCGCTTCACCTATGATGAGGGTGCCGGGCGAACGTTATCGAGGATCGCGGGTTCAGCCAAATCATGCCGTCGATCAGCCCGGATCCGTCGTTGCGCCGTTCCGCTGCGGCGCCGTTGACCGAATTGCCCTTACGCCTGCGTGCCGGCATCCGCTTTGTGCTCACCGATATCGACGACACGCTGACCACCGGCGGGCAGCTGACCGCCGCTTCTGGCAGTCGGACAACGAGCGTGCCGGGGCGCGGGCGCGGCTCGACCGCCTCGCCGCGGCAATCCTTGCCGCGGTGCCGGTCGATCTGCGCTGCGACCCGGGAGGGAGTCGCGCGGGGCTGCTACTCCGCCGCGACGCGCGCCGGGGCGGTACGGAGCACCGCTGCGGCTTCCTTGGCGACGGCCGTGCCGTCGAAGAAATGCGGGTTCTGCGTGCCCCACAGCTGCACCGCGTTGGCGAAGGTGAAATCGCGGAAATCCGCTGGTGTGATCAGCTCGTCCTCGACCAGCTCGTAGGCCTCGGGCAACACCTGCACCATGTCGGGCACGTCGAAATGCCCGATATCCGAGCTGTAGATCGCCTGGATCTTGGCGCCGAACGGGTTGACCTTGCTGAACGCGACCGCATTCATCCGGTCGTCGGCCTCGCAGCCGAAGAA
This sequence comes from uncultured Alphaproteobacteria bacterium, assembly GCA_963842175.1. Classification (GTDB taxonomy): domain Bacteria; phylum Pseudomonadota; class Alphaproteobacteria; order ATCC43930; family CGMCC-115725; genus DATARH01. The sequence goes on along the minus strand of CAWJFM010000023.1, from coordinate 640,512 downwards.
GTACGGTGTCACGAAGAGGTCGATCCAGTCCTCTTTCTTGGTGATCTGGCAAGCGGCGTAATCGTCGAGCGCCGGGACGCCGCCGGTCAGCGAATCCTCCTCCTTCGCCGGCCAGCCGTCGCGCCGGTCGAGTTCGGCGGCGATTTCCTCGTAGCCGTATTTGTCGACCAGCTGGCGCAGCAGTTTCCGGTCGAGTTTCGACGGGTCCATATAGGCGATGCCCTTGGCGCCGCGCCGCTCCCAATGCTCGATCAGATCGGCGAACAGCTGGCAGCCCCAGCCGACGCCGCCTTCGAGGAAGCCGAACCGCAGGTCGGGGAAGCGCCGCGTCACGCCGCCGAGGAACAGGCCCTTGGCGACGGCATGGCCGGCGGCGGCGAAATGGCCGATATGGTTGAACGTGAAGTTGCTCGGATTGTTGCGCAGGCCAAAGCTGCGGCCGCCGGTATGGAAGGTCGGGGCGATGCCGAGTTCGCGGCATTTGCGCCAGACCGCGTCGTAATCATGCTCGCTGTCGAGGCCGAGCTGGTCATAGAACACCGCATGCCGCGCGACCTGCGGGTCGAGCCCCTTGGCTGCCCACTCCTTGGTGACCGGGAGCGGCCGGGCGATGCCGCTGCCGAACATGCCGACCTTGGCGCCGAGTTGCTTGGTGACGAATTCCAATTCGGCGATCGCTTCCTCGGGCGTGTGCATCGGGATGACCGCGGCCGGGGTCAGCCGGTCGCTGAGCTTGGCGAAATAATCGGCGGTGACGATGTTGAAGCCGCGGATGACCGCGCGCCGCGTCTCGTCATCGGGGATGCGCGGGATGCCGAGCCCGGCCGTCGGGTAGATGATGCCGAAATCGATGCCCAAATCGTCGAGCCGGTCGTAGAGCATGCGCGGCATCATCGCGGTGGCGCGGTCGCGGGTATTGGTCGATTGCCGGCCCCAATAGCCCTCCATCCCCATGCCGCGGGCCTTGCGCTCGGCGATCGACAGGCGCAGCGAATCGGGAATGCGGCGCTGCGAGGCGAGAAACCCGTCCGCCCCCTTGTCGCCGACCGCCTTGCGCATCTTTTCGGCGAACACCGGGGTGTATTCGATCCAATGGCCGTCCCCGTCGATGACGGGGTGCGAGAGCTTGGCATGGATCTGTTCAGGGGTCGCGTGAGCGCTCATGATGTTCTCCCGAAAGACGGCGGTGCCGGCCGTAATTTTATCGCGCGGCAAGCCTAAAAGCGGCCGGTGGCCAAGTCAAACAGGCGGCGCAACCGGCGGCCGATAAAAACCGCGCCGGTTCAGGCAATAGACCTGACCGGCGCGGGCACGCAAACGACAAGCGGGGCGCGAGGTCCCCGCAATCCCGCCTAGGCGGCGTGGAGCAGCTCGAGATACTCCTCGTAGACCGCCATGTTCTTGCCGAACGAGATCGCCGCGGCCTGGGCGCCGCACACGAGGTGCATCCAGCGCCACGGCTCGTGGGTGGCGCGGTATTCTTCGACGATCGACTGGTGGTGCTTGAAGGCGTGCATCTCGGTGAAATTGTCGTGGCAGACGATCTCGGCGAGCCGCGCGATCAGCGCCTCCGGGTCGTAGCCGCACTGCATGTATTGCGTGGCCAGGTTGACCGTGTGCCTGACTTCCGGCACCGCCTTCATCATGCCGAGATTGGTGACCGTCGACCAGTCGGTCGGCGGCTGGTTGTAGATGCTGTGCGAGATGGCATCGAGCAGCGCGTCCTGCGACCGGGCGGGCAGGGCGGCGACCGCCGCCATGTCCGGCTGCGGCGCCGGCTGCATCCGGTTCGCCGTCGAGCGGATCTCCGGGCCTGACTGCCACGTCAACAGCAGCATGCAGCTTGTTGCGCAGGCTCAAGCCGTCCAGCCGCAGCAGCTAGCGCCGCAGATTGACGCTGGTGTGCAGGTGCACATCCATCGGGTTGCCGCCGAGCGAGCGCAGGAAAAGACCGGCCGCCCCGATCGACAGCGCTTCGCCGCCGCCTTCGAGCGACAGCCCGTCCGCCAGGGCTTGGGCCATCAGCGCCGGAATGTCGGCAAAGACATCAACCCGCCCGATGGCTTCGCCAAGCTCGCCGATCGCCTTTGTCTCGTCCTCGCCGCTGCGCTGGCGCAGGATGCGGCCCAACAGCTGATGCTCCTCGATCAGCGCCTCGATCGCCGGCAGCGGCGAGGGCATCGGATTGTTCGGGGCTACCGGGTTGCGGGTCACAAAGCGCACCACCGGCCGCATCACGACCGGCAGATATTCCTTGTCGAGAACCCCGGTCTCGAAGGCGCGCCACAGCGTGCCGGGGAACATGAAGTAATGGTCGTCATGGAAATTCTTCGGGATCGCGACGCTCATCAAGAGATCGAGCAGCTCGATCGTCGGCGCGTTTTGCCAGAGCCACTGGAAGAGATGGTCCGACTGGTTCCACTCGCCGCGCTGGACCGCCATCAGGAAGGCCGCCTTCGACCCCTCGACGCCGCCGGCATCCAACGGCGCGAATTCCGGCAACTGGTAGGGCCCCATCGCCGGGTGGTGGATGTGCTTGTTGGTCAGCGCGACGTGCTGCAGCACCGGGACGAATTTCTCTTCGCCCTCGAGGCGCTCGACCAGCTTTGTCACCGCGTAGAGGCCGGCCAGCGGGTGCAGCGGGCCGCCGTGATGCCCGGGCGGCATTTCGGTGGAGCGGGTCACCGCGAGAGCCGAGGCCGTCAGCATCGTCTCGATCGACACCCCAGCGCGCAGCTTCTCCAGCGTGCGGTCCAAAATCTCGCCGGGCGGCGTTTCCTCGATGAACTGGACCAGCGGCTCGATGGTGGCGGGATATTGGACCCGATTCAGCATGGTGAACTCCCCTGTAGGTCGTCTATGTCGAGGCAAGCAAATTCGGCGCCAATTAGGCTCAACCGAGCCCATTTTTTGCAGCTTCGCACAAGATTAGCCTTGCGACGCTTGCGATTACGGCATGCCTGTTACCACGCTGCGGCGACTATTGCGTCGCGGTGGGCGGATTTGGACGAGCCCGCCGCATGGTCAGCCGTTACTTCGGGATCGTCAGCCCGATCAGCGTCGCAGCGGCGCGGTCCTCCGCGTCGAGATGTCGGCAGGTATCGATCAGGCGCTCGAACTGCGCCTCGCCGATCGCCAGACCCGGCGCGACCGGGCGGATCCGCCGCGCTTCTTCCTCGAAATCCCAGATGAATTCGCGCCCGGTGCCTTCGCGGGTGAAGCTGCGGCCGTCCTTCAAGAAGACCGTGATGCGCGGACCGAACAGCGGGCGGCGCACCGCGGGGATCAGCGTGACGCGGCGCATCAGGTCGAGGACTTCCGGCGGGTCGCTTTCGCCGGGGCCGGGCTGGCCGCCGCGCAGCAGCGGATAGCCGCGCGCCACCGCGCCATAGGCGGTGAAATACTGGGTGCTGCCGATTCCGGGCGGGTTCTCGATGCCGCGGCTCGGGAACAAGGGGCTCGGATATTCGGTCTCCAGCCAGTTGACGACGGCCTCGATGCGGTCGATCTGGTCATAGGTGATGGCGTGCTCGCGCGCACAGCGCGGCGGTCACGTCGATATGGGCGATGTTGTAGCCGGCCGTCGAATAGATCGCGGTAGAGCGTTTCGAGAAAGATCCAGTCGCGCCCGAGGCCTTGCGTGATCTTCGCGAGGTCGGCGTGGTTGTCGCCGGTGAAGCTGTAGCGCAGCGCGCCGCGGTTGTTGCCGGCATAGGCGTGGTAGAAGCCGGCCTCGCCCTCGAGGACGGTCTCGCCGCCCGGCGTGCCGTGCTTGCCGAGCGCGACCGCGAGAAGCGCGTTCCTGACCGCGCCGCCCTCGCGCAACAAGCGGCCGCCGCTGCGCGCGCCTTCGAGATTGCCCGAGGCGAGGTTGACGCATTGCGCGATGGCGCCGTGGATCTGCTCGGCGTCGAGGCCGCCGATCTTGGCGGCGGCGATCGCCGCGCCGAAGATCCCGAACACCGGGCTGGCGTGAAAGCCGCGCGCCATCACGGTCGGGATGAACTCGGCGGCCATCCGCTCCATGACCTCGTAGGCGGCGGCGACGCCGGCGAGAAAGGTCTTGCCGGAGGCGCCGGCGACCTCGGCCGCGGCGAGCGCGGCCGGCAGGATCGCCGTGCCGGGATGGGTCAGCATGCGGAAGGTGTCCCACTTGCCGCCGGCGAAGATGATCTCGGTATTGACAAAGGCGGCGCCGGCCTTGGTCAGCCTGGCGCCGCTGCACAACACGGTCGCCGCCCCGCCGCCGCCGGCTTCCTCCTCCTGCATCAGCGCCAGGGCCTCCCGGCCGGCGGGCATCGCATGCGCGACCAGCGCCGAACAGAGCGCCTGCAAGGTGACGCCCTTGGCCCGGTCGACGACCGCCGGCGGCAGATCCTCATATTTGAGGCCGGCGACAAAGGCGGCCAATTCCCGGCTCAGCGACATGGGGGTTCCTTTACCAAAGGCGAGATCCCCGCGAAGGCGGGGGCCCATTTTCGGCGCTCGAGTCCGGAGAGAGATGGGTCCCTGCCGGCGCAGGGACCCACTTACGGTATCAGCCGAACGGGCCCTGGAAGACCTGATCGACATAGCTGTCTGAGAGCGGCTCCAGCGCCGCGGGCCAGTCTTTCGCCACCGGGCGGCGCTCGGCGGCGGTGCGCACCCGGCCGTCCCAGCCGATCTGCTCCATGTAGTAATAGAGCTGGATGCAATGGCCGTCCGGATCGAGCGCGAAGGCCGAATAGTCGATGCCGGGGTAGAGCTCGGGCGGGATGTCGACAAACGTACAGCCCGACGATTTGAGGAAATCCTTGGCGGCGCGCAATTGCGCATAGTTCGCCAGCTCGACCCCGAACGACATGCAGGTCGTATGCGCGCTCAAGCCCAAGACGCCGCGCAATTCCTTCGGATAAAGCGCGAGGCTGTGGTGCTCGGCGCCGCAGCGCAGGAAGACCGAGCGCGCGCCGCGATAGTGGCTCTCTTCGCTCTTGGTGAGGCCGAGGCGCTCGGTATAGAAGGCTTCGGCCTGCCCGACATCGTCGACAAAGAGCCGCACCGGCCCGATCTTGGTGATCTTGAACGGGCGCGGCAGCAACACGCCGTCGACATCGAAGGTCCGGCCGCCATTGGGCAGGGCCGGGCGATGGCCGGAATAGACGTCGATGCCCTTCGCCTCGGCCTCGGCCAACTCGGCGGCCTCCGACATCTGCGGCAGCTCGGGCTTTTCCTGAAACCCGCGGTAATACATCGCGCGCGGCTTCGACTTCTGGTTCCAGCCGACCTGCTCGATCCCGTAATAGAATTCGTTGGTGTGGCCGTCGGGGTCGTAGACATAGACATGCCAGTTGCTGCCCGGCATGTCGCGCCCGACGCGCTGGACGCGCACCTGCTGTTCCATGAAATAGCTGTGCGCCTCGCCGATCTCCTTGAGGCTGCCGCATTGCCAGGTGATCTGGTTGATCGTCACCTCGGGGGCGAATTTGCGGTCGGCGCGCTGATCCATCACCGGCTTGGAAAACAGGACCATGGCGTGGTGGTCGGTGCCGTAGCGCATGAAATAGCCGTGCGTGTCGCCGAGCCCCGCATCCTTGGGGAACCACGGCGCGCGCGAGAAATCGGCCTTGTCGGAGACGATGAAGCCGAGGAGGTCGCCGTAGAAATGGCGGGCCTCTTCGAGCTTGGTGATGTTGAAGCCGAAATGCCCGAGCCGCCTGATCTTGAACGGCCGCTCCAACAAAATGCCGCCGACATTGTAGCGCTGGCCATTGGCTGACATTCGTGCCTCCTCCTCTGGATGCCCGCTTTCGCGGGCATGACGACAGAAATTTGCGCTATCATGACGCAAACCCGCTGCGCAGTGAACAGGCCAGCGCACGACGCCGAGGAGGACAGCATGAAATCAGCCTATGGACGCCAGGTGCCGCGGCCGGATTACGAGCTGACCTGCGTCGAAGGGGGCAGCCCGATGGGCGAATTGATGCGCCGCTATTGGCAGCCGGTCTGCACCTCGGACGAACTGCGCGACCTCCCGAGGAAGGAGAAGCTGCTGTGCGAGGAGATCGTCGTCTTTCGTGACAAAGCCGGCAGGGTCGGCGCGCTCGACCCGCATTGCGCGCATCGCGGCGCCTCATTGGAATGGGGCCGCGTCGAGGAAGCGGGGTTGCGCTGCTGCTATCACGGCTGGCTCTACGACACACGTGGCCAATGCATAGAGATGCCGTGCGAGAGCGCGGAGACCCGCCACAGCCTCGACGTGTGGCAGCCGGCTTATCCGACACTGGAATATGGCGGGCTGGTGTTTGTCTATATGGGCCCGCCCGGCAGCGAGCCGCTGTTGCCGGCGTTCGACATCATCGACAGCGGCCGTGACGACGTCGAGCTGCGCGGGATGCGGCTGTGGGGCGATTACGCGGTCGGCATGGTGCGGGACTGCAACTGGCTGCAGCACTACGAGAACATCGTCGATCCGCATCACCTCTTGATGCTGCACCAATGGATCAGCGGCGACCAGTTCGAGGGCGCGCTGATGCAGGGCAAGTCGCGCATCGGTTGGGAGCGGACGCCGCTCGGCGTCCGCTACAATCTGGTCAAGGACCTGCCGAACGGCAACCGCATGGTGCGCCACGCCGAATGCATCGTGCCCAACGCCTTCATCATCCCGAATATCCGCGAGAGCGGAACGGTGGCGAAGCGCCAGGAGCGCGGCACCGAATTGTCGTGGGCGGTGCCGGTCGACAACGAGCATGTCCGCGGCATCAGCATCGTCGCCTGGCCCTTGGAAAACGGCGAGCCGAAGCAGGGTTGGCGCGCCGGGACCGATACGATCCAGGACATCCGGCCGGGCTCGGAGCTACGGCGGACCTATGAGGAGCGGCAGCGCAAGCCGGACGATCTCGAGGCCCAGGAAGGGCAGCGCACGATCGCCGTGCATGCGCTGGAAAACCTCGCGCCGTCCGACACTGGGATCGCGATGCTGCGCCATATGCTGCGCGAGCAGCTCCGGCGCATCGAGGACGGGCAGGACCCGATCAACGTGGTGCGCTACCCCGCAGCCAACCACACGATCCCGACCAATGCCTGGAACACGATCCTCACCCCGGCCGAGGCGGCGCTCGATCTCGGCGACGGGGTGTAGGCTGGTCTCGCTCGGGTAATATTTTGCCTGTCATCCCGGCGAAAGCCGGGATCCACTTCCGCAACCGCATGAACGTCTGTAGGTAGATTCCGGCTTGCGCCGGGATGACAAAGTCTCTTGGATTGAGGAGTATCGCCAATGGCCGCAGCCCGGCATCCGATGCCGCCCGACATCGCCGAATTGAGCCTCGAAGAGATCGCCGCGCGCTATATCGGGCGGTTCCGCGACAAGGTGGCCGATTGGGAGGCCTTCGAGGACGCCAAGATCGACGGCTACCGCCGCGCGCAACACCGCTTCATCGGGGCCGGCGGCTCCGGCAAGCACGACGATCCGAGCGTGATCCCGCCGCGCGGGTTTACGCTGTCGATCATGTTCGTGCCGCCCGGCCAGGGCAATGCCGCGCATACCCACGAGGTCGAGGAGGTGTTTTTCGTGCTGCACGGCTACTTGACGGTGTTTCTGGAGGACGAGGCGGGGCGGCGGGTGAGCCGCAAGCTGGCGCCCTGGGAGTGCATCGCCTGCCCGCCGGGGGTCATCCACGGGTTCCAGAATGACGGGCTTGAGCCGGTCTACATGCAGGTCATGCTCGGGCGCGGCCGCCCCGAGGCGATGGGCTACGCCGATGACGAACTCTTCCGCCGCCGCGATGCGCATTTGAGGGGGTAGAACCACCCTGTCATTGCGAGGAGCGGAGCGACGAAGCAATCCCGGCCCAGGTGCGCTGCGCCCGTCGAGATTGCTTCCCCGCGGGTCAAGCCCGCGGGTCGCAATGACAGCTAGCTTCGTTAAGGAGCCGCGCCGATGCCCTACGCCGCCCCGCTCGATGAGATGCGCTTGGTGATCGACACGGTGGCGCCGCTCGACAGCGCCGCCGCCGAGGTCGCGGATGCGATCCTCGCCGAGGCGGCGAAGTTCGCCGCGGCCGAGCTCGATCCGTTGAACCAGCCGGCCGACCGCATCGGCAGCGTCCTCGAAAACGGCGTGGTGCGCACCCCGCCCGGTTTCCGCGAAGCCTATCGGCGCTATGTCGAGGCCGGCTGGATGGGGCTCCAGTGCGATCCGGAGCACGGCGGGCAGGGCCTGCCATTGTCGCTGGCGACGCCGGTCGTCGAGATGTGGAACTCGGCCTGCATGAGCTGGGCCTTGTGTCCGCTGCTCAATTTCGGCGCGATCGAGCTGTTGCAGGCGCATGGCTCGCCGGAGCAACAGCGGCTTTACCTCGAAAAGCTGGTCGTCGGGCGAATGGACCGGGACGATGAACCTGACCGAGCCGCAGGCCGGCTCCGACCTCGGCGCGCTCAGGACCCGCGCGGTGCCGCGCCATGACGAGCGCTGGGGCGAGCATTACCGGATCACCGGCCAGAAGATCTTCATCACCTATGGCGACCACGATCTCTGCGACAACATCATCCACATGGTGCTGGCGCGCACCCCCGACGCGCCGCCCGGCAGCCGCGGCATCTCGTTGTTCCTGGTGCCGAAATTCCTGCCCGAGGCAGATGGCCGGCCGGGCGAGCGCAACGATCTGCGCGCGCTGCGGCTTGAAGAAAAGCTCGGCATTCATGCCTCGCCCACCTGCGTCATGTCCTACGGCGAAGGGGAGGGGGCGGTCGGCTGGCGGGTCGGCGAAGAAAACCGCGGCCTCGAATTGATGTTCACGATGATGAACAGCGAGCGCCTTCTGGTCGGCGTCCAGGGGGTGGCGATCGCCGAGCGCGCCTACCAGCAGGCGCGCGAATATGCGCGCCTGCGGGTGCAGGGCCATCCTGTCGGCGCGCCGCGTGGCGCGGCGGCGCTGCCGATCATCCACCATCCCGATGTCCGCCGCATGCTGCTGGCGATGCGCGCCGGCGTCGAGGCGATGCGGGCGCTCGCTTACCTTGCCGCGGCGGCGATCGACGCGAGCCGCCACGCCGGCGATGAGGAGGCAAGGGTGAGCGCCGGGCGGCGGGCCGATCTCTTGATCCCGGTGGTCAAGGCGTGGTGCACCGATCTCGGGGTCGAGATCGCCTCAATGGGCGTGCAGGTGCATGGCGGGATGGGCTATATCGAGGAGACCGGCGCCGCGCAGCATCTGCGCGATGCGCGGATCGCGCCGATCTATGAGGGCACCAACGGCATCCAGGCGAACGATCTGGTCGCCCGCAAGCTCGCCCGCGACCGGGGCGAGGCGGCGCGCGAGCTGTTCGCCGAGATGCGCGCGAGCCTGGCCGAGATGAGCGGCGCGGCCGAGCTGGAGGTCGGTCCACCGCGTGCTCGCCGCGGGGCTCGACGCGCTGGAGCGCGCGACGGAATACCTCGTCGCGGCCGAGCCGGCTCTCGCCGCCGCCGGCTCCTCGCCCTATCTGGCGCTGTTCGGCACCGTCGCGGGGGGCTGGCTGATGGCGCGGCTCGCGCTGGCGGCCCGGGGCAGCGGGCAGCGCCGCGGCCAAGCTGGCGACGGCGTGCTTCTACGCCGAGCATTACCTCGCCCGCGCGCCCGCCTACCTGCCGGCCATCATGGGCGGCGCGACGGTGCTGGGTTTCGATCCCGAGCTTTTTTGATCAACCGCGACCGGGGTCGCGGACAGGAGCGGGCCGGCCGGGCGTCGCGGCAGCGATTTGCGCCGCTACGCCAACCCGCGCCCTACGGCCGCACGCGCTTCGTCGGTATCGCGGTAGATCTGGATTCGCGTCACCCGCAGGCCCGGCACGCCATGCCGGTCCACCGCGCGTTCCCATGCGCGGAATTCCTCGCTGGACAGGGTATAGCGCCGGCATGCTTCCTGGAGGCCGATCGAGCCGTCGCGCACGGCACTGACAACAACCGCTTTGCGACGCACGACCCATCGCTTGACGTCCGGCGGCGGCAATGTTGTCAGATCGAAATCAGTGTCCATGGCGAGAAACCCTCTGTGCTCCGTCACATGAAGTCGGCCGGCGGAGCCGTGGGGAACGGCTGCGCCCGGCAATCACCCAGAGCTTCGCAGGGGGAAAAGGCGCTGTGGAAGAAGGTGCGTCTCGGGGCTTTCTTTTCTTACCGGCAAACATACGGGTGTAGGCAGGCTCGGAATCTACCTACGGCGACGGGCCGGGGGCGCGGTGGAAGATTGTGCCGAGAGAGGCCGATTTAGGGGTTCAGGCGCGCGGCTTTGGACGGATCTCGTCGTCTCGGCAATCGCTTTGCCGACGAGTATTCCGAGTGGTAGCGACACCACGGTCCAAGCTAGAAGAAATATCAACACGCTCATTGGGTTACCGGCGCAGGTTTTGTCAATAGATTGAACCGATATTTGCAACGGTTCTTCATCTCAGAGAAGATGATTACAATCGTATGTAGTGACCAGAAGGGATGCGGACAACCTAAAATTAACCAGAAGTGCGTCTTTCTTGTCACGACAATTTGTGCCCTGATACCAAAATACTGGACGACGTGGGCGCTCTTTTACGCGCCGCCGCGGTGTCGCGGTTCAGCTATCCCGCGCCGGTCTGAGGCTCGCTGATCGGGTTTATCGTGTGGGCGACTTGCCGACGGCGCTGATGATCGCCGGGGCGACGATCGTCATGCTGAGCGGGCTTTATCTGCTGCGCCACGAAGCCTTTCGGCGCGGCCCGCCGCCCCTCGGCGCCGACAACGACAAGGCCGGCGGTATGAGCGGCGGTTAGAATTTGAAGGTCAGGTTGGCATCGAGGTACGTCGTGACGCGGCCGCCCGCCGCGCGGAGCGCCGCTCCCGGCCAAGAAATTCCTATTTCCGCCAGGGTCAGCACATGCGGGGTGATCGTCCAGGTGACCCGCCAATCCGATTGCTGGCCGATGGTATGCCCGGGGAGCAGCGCCGTGACGGCATAGCTGTTCTGTCCCTGGGCGCCGGGCCACGGCGCGCCGGTGTAGATCGCATCACGCTCGGAATAGCGCCAGAGAAACGAGTAATAAAATTCTGCCTTTACGGTTTGCGTGGGCGAGATGCTGATCCGCGGCGCGACATCGTAGAAATTGGTCGGGGCAAACTCGTTGTTCGGCACATAATACTGCGTGTTCGGATACATCGGCTGATAAGTGTGCAGCGTGCGGCCGGTCTTGTCGGCGCCACCGGAGGCGCCGTCGATATGGACCCCGACGCGCGGCTTCCAGGGCAGATCGTGGAAGGTGTAGCCGGTATCGGTGTTGAAGGCGAAGGCGTCGACCGTGAAGGCGGCATAGCTGCCTGCCTGGTAGGCGCCCTGCCAATCGTAATCGACATTGTCGCCGACGCCGCCGAAAACGCGCAGCCCAAAGGTATCGCGGTGGTCCTGGCTCGCGATGAAACCCGCTCCGGTCGCTGCGACGATCTTGCTCCCCGTCATCAATGCCTGGTCGTCGTAAATGCCCGCGCCCTTGGCGCTGGCAAACGGGGTCGAGCGCCAACCGAGGTAGAACGGGTCGACCGAGGTGCGCACCTCAGCGTCGGCCAGTGCGAATTTCGGCAGGTCGTAGCTGCCGTAGAGGCCCCAAAGATTGACATGCGCGTTGTCGCGGTCCTGCAGAACGTCATTGGAAAAATTGACGAGGTTGTAGGCAAAGGCATCGAGCCGGGCAAATCCCCAATCGCGGTAGGCGCGAAACCCGTCGAACACCGGCGAGGGCAGGTTGGTCGAGACATTCGCGCGGACCTGCAAATCGTTGCCGAGAAACACCTCCTGGCGGCCGGCGCGCAGACCGGTCTTGGCTTCGTCGAGGATGCCGTAAACCTCCCCGAAACCGTCTACCAGCCCGAGCTCGTCGCGCTGGCTGCCCGGCACCGAAGGGCCGACGTCATGGCCGGTCTGCTGGCCATGGTAGAGGTCGGCGTAGAAGCGCAGGTTGGGGCCGATATGAAGATCGGCGCCTAGCTCGTAGCGCTGCTTGTAGAGCTCGTTGTCGTTGGCCTCGGCCGCGGGCGTCAAGGTCGGCGACGCGCCGGGCTTTTTTGCCGGCGTCGCCGCGGTGGCGATCCCGAAATTCCGCCAATCGGTATCGTCGTAGCGAAACCGCGTCTCGCCGTTGAGCGTCAGGTAGATGTCGTTCTCGGGGTCGATCGCGATGAATTTGAGCGGGTCGAAGAAGTCGCTCGACTTGGTCTGATCGCGCAAATAGGAGTAATCCTCCTCATACCGTGCCACATAGGAGTTGCCCCGGCCCGGTCCCTTCCCTTTGTAGAACTGGGCTTCCTCTTCGGTAAGGGCCTGCCCCGCGGTAAGCGGCTTGGCGGGCAATTCCGGGCTTTCCTGCGCCCATGCGGCGGCGGCGGTCATCGCGAATGGGGCGCACAGGGCGGCAAGCCGTGCCTGACGCCACCCAATCCTATGCCGGCCGACGCGCATCGGATCTCACCATCGGGGCCGTGAGCGGGTTGGTCAGCGGAAATGCGCCAGGTAATACGCCAGCTCGACAAGCTCGGCGTCGCCGACCGGCTGCAGCGCCTCGGCCATCGTCGGCTCGTAGCCATGGCGGGCGCCGCTCTTGTACTCGCGCAATGTCTTCAGGAGATAGTCCTCGCGCTGGTCGGCAATCCGCGGGACGTTGTTCTGTCCGGAAAGATCCGGACGGTGGCAGATATTGCAGTGGTTCTGCGTAATGACGGATTTGGCGCGTTCGAGACGCGCCGGATCGCCCGGCTCGGCGGGCGGTTTGGGCGCCGGCAGCGCGGCGAAGGCGGCGGCCATCGCCCGCAGATCATCGTCGCTCAGATCCTTGGCCATCGTCGTTCATCGGCTCGGCGACGCGCATCTTCTCGCGGAACAGGAACAGCTGGATGATCGTGTAGGGCTCGCGCTGCGCCCCGAGCGAGGGCACGTTAGCGGTCTGCGATTGCCCGTCGGCGCCGTGGCAGGCCAGGCACGGCGCCAGCTTCTCCGAGGGCTCGGCGGCGACCGCGGACAGCGCGCCGGCCAGCAGGATGGCGACGACCAGCCCGGCCTTTCCCGCGTACTGCATCGATAAGGGCCTAAAGAGGATTTCGCCCGGGTTGATCCGCCCGTGCCGGCCCCTCACCCCAACCCTCTCCCCGCGGCCGCGGGGAGAGGGAGTTGCGGCGCAGCCGCGGCGGGTTAGGGGCGGGCACGACGCGAGACGACCGGACCAGAACTTGGCCTAGCGGCCCATGCTGACCCGCTGCGGCCCGTAGGTGATGCGGTAGACCGCCCCGTTAAAGTCGTCGGACAGCAGCATCGAGCCGTCCTTCAGCCACTCCATGTCGACCGGCCGGCCGAGATACTTGCTGCCGTTAACCAGAAAGCCGGTGATGAACGGCTCGACCGATTTGACCGTGCCGTCCGGATTGAGATGCGCCACGACGACCTCGCCGCCGATCTTGTGCGTCTTGTTCCACGAGCCGTGGCGGGCGATGAAGATCGCGTCGCGGTACTGCGCCGGGAACATGTGCCCGGTGTAGAAGCGCATGCCGAGCGGCGCCGAATGCGGCCCGAGCTGCGCGACCGGCTTGACAAAGTCGCTGCAGCTGTGACCCCAGCCGTAGATCGGATCGTCGATGTCGCCGCCGTCGCAATAGGGAAAGCCGAAATTGTCCTTGCCCGGATGCAGCACGCGGTTGAGCTTGTCGTTGGGCTCGTCTTCGGACAGCCAGTCGCGCTGGTTCTCGGTGAAATAGAGCACCTTCGAGACCGGGTGGAAATCCATCCCGACGACCTGGCGGATGCCGTGGGCGACGGTCTGCGGGTCGCTGCCGTCGAGCTTGATGCTGCGCAGCATGGCGTTGGTCGGCGGCGGCACGCAGATGTTGCACGGCGCGCCGATGTTGAAATAGAGCCGGTTATCCGGCCCGAGCGCGAGGAATTTCCAGCCGTGCGGCAGGTAACTCGGCAGGTCGCTGAAAATCACGGTCGGCGGCGGCGGGTTGTCGAGCTGGCCTTCGATATTGTCGATCTTCGAGATCTTGTTGACCTCGGCGATGTAGAGCGTGCCGTCGTGGAGGGCGATGCCGTTTGGCATATGCAGCCCCTTGGCCACCACCTTGACCTCGTGCTTGCCGTTCTGATTGACGATCGCGTAGACCTTGTCCTGCACGCGGTTGCTGACGAATACGGTGCCCTTGTCGTCGACGCGCAGCGAGCGCGCGTCGGGCATCCCGGCCTGATAGACCTCGATATGGAAGTTCTTGGGCAGGTGCAGCGCCGCCACCGGCAGCTTGTCGGCCGGAGTCGGGATCGGCAGCGCCGCGACCGGCGCCAGCGTCGAGGCTCCTTCGGTGTCCGGCATCGCCTGGGTCCACGCCGGCTTGCCTGCGGCGACCGGCGGCCCCGCGGCCGGCAATGACAACGGATTGGCGGCGGGTGCTGCGGCCGGCGCCGCAGCCGGAGCCGGTGTTACGGCTGGAGCCGGTGCCGCGGCTGGAGCTGGCGCCGGGCCCGTCGGCGCTTGCTGGGCCGCGACCGGCGCCGCGACGGCGAGCCCGCCCGCGAGCGCGGCAAGCAACAGGGTTCGCGAAGTTGACAGAATAATCCTCATGGCGATCCTCCCCGGCGGCGTCATTGGCGACGCGCTGCGTCCTTCAGGCGGACGCGGGCCTAAGTGAATATCGCCGGAAGCGGAAATGCAACCCGTCAGCGCAACCTACGCGGCGGACCCTCCGTGCCGAGCCGGTACGAAACCGCGCCATAGGTGCGTTCATGCGCCGAGCAGCTCCGGCAATTCGGCGAGCGAGCGGATCTCGCGGTCGGGGGCGCCGGGCAGGCGTTCGCGCGCCTGGCCATAGCGGTTGCACCACACGGTGCGCAGCCCGAAGGCCGAGGCGGCGTAGGCGTCCCACGCATTCGACGACAGGAAGAGGATCGCCTCGGGCGCCAGCGCCAACCGGTCGACGGCGAGCTGATAGACCTTGGGGTGCGGCTTGTAGACCCCGACCTCCTCGACCGACAGCACCGGATCGAGCAGTTCGCCGAGCCCGGCATTCGCGACAACCGCGCGCAGCATCGGCGGCGAGCCGTTCGACAGGATCGCGGTTTTCAGCCCGGCCGCCTTCAGCGCGCGCAACACCTCGGGCACCTCGGGAAAGGCGGCGAGCGTCAGATAGAGGTTCATCAGCCGCTCGCGCAGCGCGGCTTCGCGGAGCCGCAGCGCCTCCAGCGCGAAATCGAGCGCGTCGCCGGTCACCTGCCAGAAATCGGCGTGGCGGCCCTCCACCGCGCGCAGCCAGGTGTATTGCAGCTGCTTGTCGCGCCACAACGCGGTCAGGCTTGCGGCCTTGTCGCCGAGCACATCGGCGCAGCCGGTAGCGGCCGAGGCAAAGTCGAACAGCGTGCCATAGGCATCGAACACGCAGGCGCGGATCCCGGCAAAGTCGCGATCAGCCACGATGGTCTCCCGTACGATGTCTTGGCTTTAATTTGGATGAGCCTCGTGCGTCCTTCGAGACAGCCGCGGAGCCTGTCCTCGGGCCGGCCGCAGGCCGGACCCGTGGGCGGCCTCCTCAGGATGACGTTCTTTCTCACTGCCATCATAAATTCACGTCATCCTGAGGAGCGTCCGCAGGGCGCGTCTCGAAGGACGCACGACCGGCATGCCGCACCAGATCGAGCCCCTCGGATCCGCGCGCGCTGGCGGTTTTTCCGCCCGGGCATTACGATAAATCCATGCGGGGAGACAATCGCGCCGGCCGCGGGACGGAGCAACCCTCCCGCGTCCGAAGGGAGGACCAGCGATGACGATGTCCGCGATCCGATGGCGCGCCGGTGCTGCCTTACACCGGCAAGGAATTTCTCGACAGCCTCGACGACGGCCGGGAGGTCTGGATCTACGGCGAGCGCGTCAAGAACATCGCCGAGCACCCGGCCTTCCGCAACACCGCGCGGATGATCGCCCGCCTCTATGACGCGCTGCACAAAGACCACAGGGAAGGGAAGGGGGTGCTGACCTGCCCGACCGAATGGGGCGGCTTCACCCATCGCTATTTCGTCGCGCCGCGCTCCTCCGAGGAGCTGGTCGCCGGGCGCGACGCGATCGCCGCCTGGGCGCGGCTGACCTGGGGCTGGCTCGGCCGCTCGCCCGACTACAAGGCGGCCTTTCTCGCCACGCTCGGGGCCAATGCCGATTTCTACGCCCCCTACCAGGAGAACGCGCGGCGCTGGTACCGCTACAGCCAGGAGCGGGTGCCCTATGTCAACCATGCGATCGTCCACCCGCCGGTCGACCGCAACATCGCGCCGGGCGCGCCGGGCGGGCCGACCGACATCTACGCGCATGTGACGCGCGAGACCGATGCCGGGATCTACTGTCACCGGCGCCAAGGTCGTCGCCACCGGCTCGGCGCTGACCCATTTCACCTTTGTCGCGCATGTCGGCCTGTTGCCGATCCAGGACAAGAATTACGCGCTCTGCTTCCTGGTGCCGACCAACGCCAAGGGCGTCAAGTTCATCTGCCGCGTCTCCAACGAACAGCGCGCCGCCGTGCTCGGCAGCCCGTTCGATTATCCGCTGTCGAGCCGGCTCGACGAGAACGACGCGATCTTCATCATGGACGAGGTGTTCGTCCCCTGGGAGGACGTCTTTGTCTTCGGCGACATCGAGAAGGCCAACACCTTCTTCCCGCGGAGCGGCTTTGTGCCGCGCTTCCAGCTGCATGGCTGCACCCGCCTCGCGGTCAAGCTCGACTTCATCTGCGGGCTTCTGATCAAGGCGACCGAGACCGCCGGCACCAGCGGGTTCCGCGGGGTCGAAGCCAATATCGGCGAGGTCATCACCTGGCGCCACTGCATGTGGGCGTTGTCGGACGCGATGGCGAAAAGCCCCGACCCGTGGGCCGGCGGGTTTGTTCTGCCCGGCCACGACGCGGGCGCCGCCTATCACGTGCTGGCGCCGGACGCCTATGTCCAAATCAAGCACCAGATCGAGAAGACCGTCGCCAGCAGCCTCATCTACCTCAACTCGCATGCCCGCGATTTCAAAGAGCCGGAATTGCGCAAATACCTCGACCTCTATGTCCGCGGCTCCGGCGGCGTCACCGCCGTCGAGCGCGTCAAGCTGATGAAGCTCCTCTGGGATGCGATCGGCAGCGAGTTCGGCGCCCGGCACGAGCTTTACGAGGTCAACTACTCGGGCAGCCACGAGGAGATCCGCCGCTTCGCGATCCTCGGCGCCAACGCGTCGGGCGAGGCCGCGCGCTGGAAGGCCTTCGCCGAAAGCTGCATGGCCGAATACGACCTCGACGGCTGGACCGTGCCGGACCTGGTCAACCCCGACGATGTCAGCGTGTTGCGTTAGGCAACTCGGCAACGCCCGCTGTGGCCGTTGCCGCAACCCGATGCCAGCCACTAGGCGAAATCCGCTCGGCCGTGTAGAAAATGTCGCAGCAAATCGCGGTCGCAAGGGAGCGTGCAGCATGACCGAGAAAACCGCGCAGTCCGTCGATAACCGGGGGTATCACGCGCATATCTACTACGACCCGGGGAAGACCCGCGCCGTCGCCGAGCGGGTGTGCGCTGCGGTCGAGCAGAAATTCCGGGTCGAGATCGAGGGTTTCCGCGACGAGCCGCGCGGTCCGCACCCGATCTCCAACGTCCTCGTCATCTTCAAGCCCGACCAGTTCGAGCATGTCGTGCCATGGCTGATGCTGAACCGCGACGGGCTCGACGTGCTGGTCCACCCGCTGACCACTGATGCCGTCGAGGATCACAGCGGCTACGCGATCTGGCTCGGCAATCCGGTCGAATTAAAGCTTCACACGCTGCCGCACGGCCGCGGCGGCCAGCTGCCGAGCGCCTGAACCGCACCGTTCCCGTCATTGCGAGCGAAGCGAAGCAATCTCGCGCAGACTGGCGCTAATCCCGCCGAGATTGCTTCGTCGCGCGATGCGCTCCTCGCAATGACATCTCTAGCCGGAGGGCCTAATGCTGCCACGCCACGAGAACGAGATCTTGACCCGGATCGGGCCGGAAACCCCGATGGGCAAGACGATGCGGCTCTACTGGATCCCGGCATGCCTGTCGCAGGAGATCGCCGAGCCCGATTGCCCGCCGGTGCGCGTCAAGCTGTTGGGCGAGGATCTCGTCGCGTTCCGCGACAGCGACGGCCGCATCGGCCTCCTCGACGAATTCTGCCCGCACCGCCGTGTCTCCTTGTTTTTCGGGCGCAACGAGGAATGCGGGCTGCGTTGCGTCTATCACGGCTGGAAATACGACGTCGAAGGCAATTGCCTCGACCAGCTCAACGAGCCCCCTGAGCACCAGTTCAAGCACCGGATCCACATCACCGCCTATCCGACCGTCGAGTTGGGCGGCATCGTCTGGGCCTATATGGGGCCGGCCGACAAGATCCCGGCGCCGCCTCGCTTCGCCTGGACCCAGGCGCCTCCGAGCCATCGCCACGTCACCAAGGTGATCCAGGAATGCAACTGGCTGCAGGCCTTGGAAGGCGGGCTCGACACCTCGCACGCGCCGATCATGCATCGCCTCTTGAAGGACGACGCCAGGCGCGGCGGGGTCAAGCCGTCGAACCCCTATGTCCGCGCCGGCGCGCCCTCGATCGTCCTCGACCTCACCGATTACGGCTACCAGTACGCCGGCATCCGGCGGCTCGGCGATGATGAGATGCATGTCCGCACCTATCATTTCATCATGCCGTTCCATCAGATCCGCTATTCGACCTCGGAGCGCGGCCTGCCGACCGACGCCGGCCACATCTGGGTCCCGATCGATGACGAGAACTGCATGGTCTACAATTGGTGCTACAGCAAATCCGACGCGCTCGACGAGGTGGACCGCCTCGAACGCGGCCTCGGCAACGGCCCCATTCATGTCGACCAGCAGAATTTCCGCTCCAAGGCGCGGCTCGACAACAACTACTTCATCGACCGCGCGGTGCAGAAGAGCGAGAGCTATACCGGGATCGACGGCGTCAATGTCCAGGACCGCGCGATCCAGGAGAGCATGGGGAAGATCGTCAATCGCCTCGGAGAACACCTCGGCCCCGCCGACAAGGCGATCGCCTATATGCGCCGGGTGCTGCTCCAGGCGATCAAGACGGCCGAGGAGGGCGGCACGCCGCCCGGCGTCAAGCCGAGCTATTACACGCTGACGACCGGGCTCGATGTCTTGCCGCGCGACGCCGACTGGCGCTCGATCCTGGCGCCCGACATTACGGCCGAGAAGATCTTGCAGACCGTGTGAGGCACGACCCCGCGGCGGGCGATGTTGCGGAGGCTGTCATGGTCCGCGAGCCGATCCTGAAACCGGTGCCGATCGACGAATTGCATCCGACCCAGATCACCGTCGGGATGGAGGAGGTCCGCGCCAAGCGCAAGGAATGGCGCGGCAAGGGCGACGACCGCGCCGGCGCCTTTCTCGGCCGGCACCTGATCCCGGTGGTGCTCGGGCCGAAGAACCGCTCCTATGTCACCGACCACCATCATCTGGCGCGCGCGCTCTTCGACGAGGGGGTGCCGCATGTCCTGACGACGCTGGTGTCCGATCTGAGCCGGCTCGACCAGGATGCGTTCTGGGTCGTTCTCGACAACCGCGGCTGGATGCACCCGTTCGACGACACCGGCAAGCGGCGCGGTTACGAGGCGATCCCGAAAACGGTCGCGGAACTGATCGACGATCCCTTTCGCTCGCTCGCCGGAGCGCTCAGGCGCGTCGGCGGCTTCGCCAAGGACACGACGCCGTTCAGCGAGTTCCTGTGGGCCGATTTCCTGCGCCGGCGGATCGAGCGGAAGCGCGTCGAGAAAAATTTCGACAAGGTGGTCGGGGAAGCGCTGCGCCTGGCGCGCAGCAGCGACGCCGATTACCTGCCCGGCTGGTGCGGCCCGGTCGACGAGTGAGCCATGCGCAAGGCGCGGGGCGCGCTTTGCCAAAACCCCTCCCATTCGCGGCGAGATAGGCTATTCTTGCCGCAACGATAGAGCGAGGAGTCGTCGCATGCTGCCACCACATGAAAACGAGCTGATCACCCGCGTCGGGCAGGGAACCCCGATGGGCAATGCGATGCGGCGGTACTGGATCCCGGCCTGCATGTCGAGCGAGATCCCCGAGGCCGATTGCCCGCCGGTGCGCGTCAAGCTATTGGGCGAGGACCTCGTCGCGTTTCGCGACAGCGACGGCCGCATCGGCCTCATCGAGGAATTCTGCCCGCACCGCCGGGTCTCGCTGTTTTTCGGGCGCAACGAGGAATGCGGGCTGCGCTGCGTCTATCACGGCTGGAAATTCGATGTCGAAGGCAATTGCGTCGACCAGCTCAACGAGCCCCCGGAGCACCAGTTCAAGCACAGGATCCACATCACCGCCTATCCGACGGTCGAGTTGGGCGGCCTCGTCTGGGCCTATATGGGGCCGGCCGAAAAGATGCCGGCGCCGCCTAAATTCGCCTGGACCCAGGTGCCGGAGACGCGCCGCCATGTCTCGAAGGTCATCGAGGAGTGCAACTGGCTGCAGGCATTGGAAGGCGGCATCGACACGTCGCATGCGCCGATCCTGCATCGCCTCCTCACCGACAATTCGCCGCGCGGCGGGATCAAGCCGTCCTCCCCGTTTGTCCGCGGCAAGGCGCCCAACCTCGTCGTCGACATCACCGATTACGGCTATCTCTATGCCGGCATCCGGCCGCTCGGCGACAGCGACGTGCACATCCGCAGCTACCATTTCGTGCTGCCGTTCCATCAGATCCGGCCGTCGCGCTCGGCAGAGCGGATTGCCGGCCGACGCCGGCCACATCTGGGTCCCGATGGATGACGAAAACTGCATGGTCTACAACTGGATGTACAGCACGACCGGCGCGCCCTTGACCGAGGAAGACCGGCTCGAACGCGGGACCGGCAACGGGCCGTCGCATGTCGACCAGAAGACCTTCCGCTCGTTCCAGAACCGCTCGAACAATTACGGGCTCGACCGCGCGGTGCAGAAGACCGAGACCTACACCGGCATCGACGGCATCAACCAGCAGGACCGGGCGCTGCAGGAGACCATGGGCGCCATCGTCGATCGCTCGAAGGAGCATCTGGGCCCGGCCGACAAGGCGATCGCCCAGGCGCGCCACCTGTTGCGCCAGGCGGTCAAGACGGTCGAGGCGGGCGGCACGCCCGACGGCACCGGCACGAGCTACTACCATATCCGCGCCGGCGAAGAGGTGTTGCCGCGCGATGCCGATTGGCGCGCCGAACTGGCGCCCGACATCACCAAGGAAAAGATCCTGCAGACCGTGTGAGGGCGTCGCTCGAGCCGGGAGATCGCATAACCCGCGTCCGCCTGCCGCGGGCGCGGGTTCAGCTCTTGGGTCGGGTGAAGATGCCGTTGGCGCTGCCGCGGTGGGCATAGCCCCACAGCGACAGGGTAAACCCGGCGCGCGCGAGCCGCTCGATGATGCGCGCGTTGCGCGCGGTATCGCTGTCCTCCAGCTCGATCAGCACCGAGCGCAGCGCCGGATCTCGCAGGGTTTCGGCCGCGCCGTCGAGGATCTCCTCCTCGATCCCATCGACGTCGATCTTGAGGTAGTTGGGCGGCGCGAGGCCGAACAGCCGCCGGAACTCGTCGCCCGAGAACCCGATCATCGATTGGCTGAACGCGATGTCGAGCGGCCGGCCGAAGCAGTCTTCGGTACTCTCGAAGGAATTGAGCACGCTGCCGGCATTGGTTGCTGTCATGTTGAGGCGGCCGAGCTGGGTGCGGCCGCTCAGCGCGACGCAAAAGGCCTGGATGTGCTCACCGCTGCCGTTCACCTCGATATTGCGGCTCAGCGCGGCGTAGCTGGCCGGCGAGGGCTCGAACGCCAGGATCGAGATGCCCGGCCGCAAGCGCGGCGTAGAGCGTGTAGGCGCCGACATTGGCGCCGACATCCCAGAACGTGCACGGCACCTCGAAACCGTCGATCCAGTCGATCGTCTCGGGTTCGCGGCCGACCAGGTCGCGCGCATAATGCAGCGCCTCGGGGTGGGTCGAGATAAACGTGATCGGGCCATGCCGCGTCGCGACCTCGTGCGTCTGGAACAGCGCGTTGGCGGCCCTGAGGCGCGTGTTGGCGCGTCGCCAGGGATGCTGCGGGGCGGTCAGCCCTCTGACCATCGCCGCCAACGCCCGGCCGTACCGCTTGCTCATGCTCAGCCCTCCCGCAAGCTGGCGATCAGCCCGCGCAGCACCGCCTCGTCGCCGGCATCCGACAGCGGGATCGCGAATTCGAGCGCGGTCGCGAGGCCACCGTAACGCGCGCGCAATTTCGCCGCGATCTCATCATAGGTGCCGATGACGGCATAGGCGTCGAGCATCGCGTCGCTGACAAGGCCCGGCATCTCTTCCCAGCGCTGCGCCCGCGCATGGTCCTGCAAGACGCGCGCGACCTCGCCATACCCCTCGTTCTCGAAGGCGCGCAAATAGGCCGGGGTCGAGGCATAGAACGCGAGCCGCGCGCGCACCTCGCGGACGCGCTCGGCGAGGCCCGCGCTGGTCGCCGCGGTCGCGACCAGCGGCATCGCGCAGAGCGTGAAGCCGGCGAGGTCGCGACCGGTCTTCGCCGCGCCTTTGCGCGCCGCCGGCAGCATGGTTTCGGCGATATAGCGGGGGGTCGCGATCGGATGGGCGCGGATGCCGTCGGCCACCTCGCCCGCCACCTGGCACATATAGGGGTTGACCGCGGCGAGCTCGACCGGGATCTGCGGATGCTCGATCGGGGCGGGCGCGAACAGCGGCACCATCAGGCTGAGCTTGTAATGCTCGCTCGCGAAATCGAGCTTTGTCCCGTTCTGCCAGCACGCCCAGATCGCGCGCAGCGCGCCGACATAATCGCGCAGCCAGGGTCCCGGCGCCGCCCAGCGCATCCCGTAGCGCCGCTCGATATGCCCTCGGACCTGCGAGCCGAGCCCCAGCGTAAAGCGGCCGCGCGACAGCTTCTGCAAGGTCCAGGCGGTGAGCGCGGTGACCATGGGGCTGCGCGGAAAGGCGATCGCCACCGCGGTCGCGAGCCCGACCCGGCTGGTGGCCTGTGCCGCCAGCGCCATCACGATATAGGGGTCGTCCTTGGTCTCCGCGGCGAGGACCCCGTCATAGCCGAGCCTTTCGGCCCGCCGCGCATCGCCCGCGACCGCGGCGATGTCGAGCGGCGCCGGCGCCGCGCGGAGGCCGGGATCGAGCCGGCCGAGCGGCAGCAGGGTCTCGATTTTCACAGGTCTTCGCGAATGATGCGGAGCCGCATGGCCCTAGGCATCGGGATTTTACCTGTCATCGCGATTGGCTGGTTTGCACCGCATGCGCCCAACAAAAACACCCCGTGGCCGGGCTTGTCCCGGCCATCCACGTCTTGAAAGCGTCATCCCAGGCGCAAGATAACGACATGGGTGGCCGGGACAAGCCCGGCCACGGGGTGTTGTAATTGCCTCGACGCGCACCCTCATGAATTCCGGGACCAACGGCCCTATCTGACGAGGAAAGCGATGGCCGAGACAGATTCAAATGGCGGGGGAGGCAAGAAGCGCCCACCAGCCGATCCACCTCCGGCAGCGCCGACACCCAGGCGCAAGTTTGGCTCGCTGCGCGGGAAAATCGCGATCGGGCCGGAATTTTTCGAGCCGCTTCCGCCGGAAGAACTCGATCTCTGGTATCAGTAGCGGCTTAGAACCGCGCGCTCAGCCAAACCTCCCGGCGATATGGGCGTAGAGCGCGCGCAGGGTCTGCGCTTCGGCGCCTTCGGGGCGGCCGGGGCGGGCGCGGTTGTTCCACGCCATCACGTCGAGATGCGCCCACGGAATGCCGGGGTCGACAAATTCCTGCAGATAGAGCGCGGCGGTGATCGCGCCGCCCTGCGGCCCCTCCGAGACGTTGTTGAGATCGGCGATCTTGCTGTCGAGATTGCGCCGGTAGGGGCGCCACAGCGGCATCCGCCACATTGGGTCGTCCTCGGCTGTGCCGGCCGCGGATAGCGCCGCGGCGAGGGGATCGTCGTTGCAGAACAGCGCCGCCAGTTCGGGGCCGAGCGCGACCCGCGCGGCGCCGGTCAGCGTCGCGATGTCGACGAGCAGCGCCGGGCTGTCGGTCGAGGCCTCGGCGAGCGCGTCGCACAGGATGAGGCGGCCCTCGGCGTCGGTGTTGCCGATCTCGACGGTCAGCCCCTTTCGCGTCTTGACGATGTCGCGCGGCCGCAGCGCATTGCCGGAGACCGAGTTTTCGACCATCGGCAAGCAGGACGCGCAGGCGCACCGGCAGGTTCGCCGCCATGATCGCCTGGGCGAGCGCCGAGCATGATCGCCGCGCCGGCCATGTCCTTTTTCATGTTGAGCATGCCCGAGGCGGCCTTCAGGTCGAGCCCGCCCGAATCGAAGCACACCCCCTTGCCGACCAGCGTCACCTTGGGCGCCGATCTCTCGCCCCAGACGATATCGACGAGCCGCGGCGCCCGCACGCTGGCGCGGCCGACGGCGTGGATCGTCGGGTAGTTCTCGGCGAGCAGCGCGTCGCCGGAGATGACCCGGTGCCGCGCGCCGGCCTGCTCGGCGACCTCGACCGCGGCGGCGGCCAGCTCGGCCGGTCCCATATCCGAGGCCGGGGTGTTGATCAGGTCGCGGGCGAGAAACACCGCGCCGGCCAGATGCTCGACCTGAGCGCGGTCGGCGCCTTTCGGCCAGACCAGCCGGGCGCCGCTCGGCCTTTTCTGCTCGCGGTAGCGGGTGAAGGCATAGGTGCCGAGCGCCCAGCCGAGCGCGAGCCGGGTCGGGTCGCCGCCCTCGGGCGGGTCCGCGATCCGGTAGCTGCCCTCCGGCAGCGCGTCGGACAGCCCGGCAAAGGCCCACATCGCCGCCTCGCCGTCGGGCAGGCCGACCAGCACCCGGCCGAGCCTTCCCTTGTCATCGGGGACCAGCGCCAGCTTGCCGGCCTCGCCGGCAAACCCGGTCGCCGCGACCCAGTCGCGCTCAGCCGCCGGCGCCTTCTCGCGCCACGCCGCCAGCCCGGCCTTCGACACCGCAACGAGCGGCACCGCATGGGCGCCGTTGTCGATCAGGGAGAACGCCATTGCCTTACCTCGCAATCCCGAACGCTGAAAACTACGCGATCATCACCCCGCCATCGACGATGATCGTCTGGCCGGTGATGAAGGCGCCGGCCTTGGAGGCGAGCAGGAGCGCGGCGCCGGCGATGTCTTCGGGCTGGCCGAGGCGGCGCAGCGGGGTTTCCGCCTCGCGCCGCGCGCGGCGCTCCGGGTCTTCGTAAAGGGCGCGCGCGAAAGCGGTCTCGACGAGCCCCGGCGCGATGCAGTTGACCCGCACCCCGTCGGGGCCCCATTCGGCCGCGAGGCTGCGGCACAGCGCGATGTCGGCCGCCTTGGTGACGCCGTACATCGCGATGACGGTCGAGGATTTGAGCCCGCCGATCGAGCTGATGAAGATGATCGAGCCGTCATGCTTAGCCTTCATGTCGGGCACGACGAGCTTCGACAGCCACAAATTGCTCAGGACGTTGTTGGTCATCATCCGCTCGAAGATCTGGTCGGTGAGGTCTTCGAGCCGGCCGTAATGCGGGTTGATCGCGGCGTTGCACACCAGGATGTCGACCCCGCCCCATTCCTCGCGCGTCCTGGCGACGAGGTTTTCGAGCTGCGCCTTGTCGGAGATGCGGGCGGTGATCGCGATCGCCTCGCCGCCTTTGGCGCGGATCGCGGCTGCCACCTCCTCGCACGGCGCCTCGTTGCGCGACGAAATGACGACGCGCGCGCCCGCGTCGGCGAAGCCCTCGGCGATCGCGCGGCCGATGCCGCGCGAGGAGCCGGTGACGATCGCCACCTTGCCGGTGAGGTCGAAGAGGTTCATGGGCTCATGCTCTCCTTGTCATTCCGGGGCTCGGCGCAGCCGAGAACCCGGAATCCATATTCCAGAGGCTCGTGTTCATGGGTTCCGGGTTCCCTCGCTGCGCTCGGGCCCCGGAATGACGGCGGAGGAACGGGCTACATCCCCTCGCGCACGAGCGGGTTGCGCAGGATGCCGATGCCGGTGATCTCGATCTCGCAGATATCGCCGTGCTTCAGGTTTTTCGGGCTGCCCTCGGTGCCCATCCATAAGACGTCGCCGGGGTAGAGCGTCAGATATTGCGACATCCGGCTGATGAACTTGGCGACTCCGTGGATCATGTGGTTGGTCCGGAATTTGTCGGTCACCTCGTCGTTGACCCGCACGATCGTCATCGCCTTGTCGAGGTCGAAATCGGTCTCGATCCACGGCCCCATCGGCTTGAAGGTGTCGGTGTTCTTGGCGCGCCACAGCGTGCGGTCGCCGCGCTGCCAGGTGCGCTCGCTCATGTCGTTGCCGATCGTCCAGCCGAGGACGCAGGAGAGCGCCTCGCGCTCCGACAGGTGCTTCGCCTTGGTGCCGATGACCGCGACGAGCTCGCCCTCGTATTGCACCAGCTCGCCGGCATCCTTCGGGATCACGATCGGCTCGCCATGCGCGATCAGCGCGTTGTTGGCGCGGTAGCCGACATCGGCGTTGGGCGGGATGTTGGGCTCCTCGCCGCGCTTCTTGGCCATCTCGGTGACGTGCTCGGCATAGTTGAGCCCGGCGGCGTAGAAGGTTTTGGGGATCACCGGCACGAGGAATTTGACGTCGCGGAGCTTGTGCTTCGTCCGCGTCATCTGGTACCCGGCGAACGGATCGCCGGTGACCGCGACGACCTCGTCGCCCTCGATGATGCCGTAGGCTTCGCGCCCATCCGCCTCGTATCTGAGCCAGCGCATCGTTTTCCTCTCCCTAATTCACGAACCGGTAGAGCTTGGCGGCGTTGTCGCAGACGATCTTCTTGCGGGTGGCTTCCGGCAGGTGGCCGAGCTCCTTCTGGATATATTCCTGCGAATCCGGCCAGACGCCGTCGGGATGCGGGAAATCCGAGCCCCACATGATGTTGTCTTCGCCCAGCTCGTCGAGCAGCTTCACGCCGACCGGGTCGCTCTGATAGGTGGCATAGCACTGCCGGTACCAGTATTCGCTCGGGCGCATCTTGAGGTCGAGATCCTTGAACTGGTCCTCCCACTCGGCATCCATGCGGTCGAGGATATAGGGGATCCAGCCGGTGCCGGCCTCGCCGATCACCATCTTCATGGTCGGGCGGTGCTCGAGGACGCCGGCGAAGATGATCGACATCAAGACGTCGGCCATGTGCATCTGGAAGTTGGAGATGCTGGCGGCGCGCGCCGCCAGGAGCGTCTTGCCGGTGAGCTTCGAGAAATCGCGGCGGGCGCCGCCGATCGTGTGGAAATGCACCGGCAGGCCGCTCGCCGCGATGGCATCCCACACCGGGTTCCACCACGGGTCCCACAGCGCCGTCATGTCGTATTTGCGGGCGATTTCGAGGCCGCGCACATTGCCGCGCCGGGCGACGCGCTCGATCTCGGCGACCGCGGCCTCGGTGTCGTGGTTGGGGATGCAGGCGAGGCCGGCGAAGCGCTCGGGATGGTGGCCGCAGAAATCGGCGAGCCAGTCGTTGTAGATGCGCAGCATCGTGCCGGCGGCTTCGTCGTCGTTGAGGCGGCTGGTGGCGCCGAGGATGCCGTAGAGGACCTCGGCCTGGACGCCGTCGCGGTCCTGCTCCTTGAGGCGCAGATCGGGGTCGGTCAGGCGCCGGATGCCCTTCTGCCCGTCGTCGTAAAGCCCGGTCGAGGCCATCCGGTCGGAGCGGTGGATCTTGCCCGGTTCGTAAAGGCGGCCGGCCGAGCCCATCCCGTTCATCAGCCCGAACGAGGCGCCGTTCTTGGTGACCCATTCCTTGCCGCGCGGCCCGTCGGTCGACATAGGGCATCCTGTCCTTGTGCGCGGCCGGCGCGTTGGCGGTGAACAGATCGGGCGGCAGCCAGATCAGATCGACATGGCAATCGGCCGAAATGACGTCGTATTTCATCGTGCTGCCCTCTTCTCTCGCTCGCGGCCGCGCCAGAGTAACGCTGCCCGAACCGCCGCGTCACCACGCGGCGACATCGAGAAAATTGCTCTGATAGGTCGCGCCGTCGCCGAGATCGGTGTAGCGGTCCGAGCACAGCATGTTGACCGTGCCGGCGAGCGTCTCGCCGTCGGGGCGCTGGCCGGGCACCAGCACGACGCCGGGCAGCACCTCGTCGCTGATCCGGAGCACGAGGCCGACCGCGCCGTCGTCGTTGTAGAGGCGCACCCGGGCGCCGTCGGCGAGGCCGCGGCGGCGGGCTTCCTCCGGGTGCAGGATGCAGCACGGCGCACCCTCGCGGCGGCGCAGGAAATCGACGCTGGCATAGGCGGTGTGCGCCTGGAAATAGCCGGGCGCGGTCAAGAGACGCAACGGCCAGCGCGCGGCGTCGCGTTCCTCCTGCGGGTCGGGCTGCCAGTCCGGCATCGGCGCGAGGCCCTGGGCGGCGAGCTGCTCGGAATAGAATTCGAGCCGGCCCGAGGGGGTGCGGAATTCCTGCCCGCCCGCCGGCGCGAGGCGGATCGGCTCGCCCGTGCGCACTTCGTCGGGATCGAGCGCGGCGACCGGGCCCTTGGCGCCGCGGAACAATTCCGCCATCGCCTCGCGCGGCGCCATGCGCGAACACCGGGTCGGTCAGCCCCATGCGCCGCGCCAATTCCTGCGCCAGGCGGAAATTGGACCAGGCCTCGCCCTGCGGCGCGACCGCCGCCGGCGCGTATTGCAGGTAATAGGTGCCGTAGGCGCGATAGAGATCCTCGCTTTCGAGATAGGTCGCCGCCGGCAGGACGATATCGGCATAGCGCGCGGTCACCGACAGGAACGGGTCGTGGACGACGGTGAACAGATCCTCGCGGAGCGAGGCCCTGGCGCACCTTGCCGGCATCGGGGCAGGTCACCGCCGGGTTGTTGGCGGCGATGAAGAGGCCGCGCAACGGCGGGTCGGTCATGGTGAGCAGCGCGTCGCCGAGCCGCAGATGGTTGACCGAGGCGCGTCGCCTCCGGCCCGGACGGTTTGCGCAGCGCGTCGTAATTCAGTTCGCAGCGAGGCCGCGGTCATGCAGGAGCGCGCCGCCGCCGCGCCTGTCCATAGGCGCCGGTCACGCCGGGCAGCAGCGCCACCGCGCGCAACGCCTCGCCGCCGCGCGCGAGCCGCGTCATGCCTTCGCCGAGCCGGATGAACGAGCGTCTTTGCGGCGCCGTACATTGCGGCAAAGCGCTCGATGTCGGCTTCGCCGAGGCCGGTGATCTGCGGCGACGCGCGCCGGCGGGAAGCGCGGCAGCACCTCGGCTTCGAGCCGGTCGAAGCCCGAGGTGTGCGCCGCGATGTAGGCGCGATCGACAAGCCCGTCGCGCGCCAGGATGTGCATGACCCCGAGCGCCAGCGCGGCGTCGGTGCCGATGCGGATCGGCAGGTGCCAATCGGCCTGCCGCGCGGTGCGGCTACGGCGCGGATCGATGACGACGAGCCTGACGCCGCGCTTTTGCGCCGCCTCGACCTTGGCCCAGAAATGCACGTTGGTGGCGACGAGGTCGGCGCCCCACGAGACGATCAGGTCGGACTGTCGTCGACCGCCTCGGGGTCGGCGCCGCCAATCGGGCCGACCGTCATGTTCCAGGCTTCCTCGCAGCAGGTGTCGCACACCGTGCCGGCGACGAGGCGGCTGGTCGCCGAGCGCGTGGAAGAGGCCGAGCAGCAGGCCGCGGTTCATCTGTCCCTGATGCGCGCTGTAGGCGTAGCCGAGCAGCGCCAGGGGGCCCGACTCGGCGATGATCGCGCGCCAGCGCCCGGTGATCTCGTCGAGCGCCGCGTCCCAGCTGATCGGCGCGAATTTGCCCTCGCCCTTCTTGCCGGTGCGGCGCAGCGGGGTTGCGAGCCGCTCCGGCGAATGCACCAGCTCGGCGTCGCGGTTGACCTTGGCGCAGGCAAAGCCGGCGGTGAAGGGCTGCTCCGGGTCGCCCGTGATGCGCTTGACGCGGCCATTTTCGACCTCGGCCAGCAGCGAGCACATGTCCGGGCAATCATGCGCGCAGACGATTCGAACCGTTTCCACAGTCACTCCCAACCCAATCTGCCCTGTTTTGTCATTGCGAGCGGAGCGAAGCAATCTCGACGGGATTGCTTCGTCGCTGCGCTCCTCGCAATGACAGGCGGGTAAATCGGGCTATGATCAAGCAACGCCCGCCAGGAGAGAGCCATGACCGATCTGCTCGAAGCGACCGAAAACGGCATCACCACGCTGACCCTCAACCGCCCGGAGCGGCTCAACGCGCTGTCGCCGGCGATGACGGCCGGGCTGTCGGAGGCGCTGGAGCGCCTGGCGAGCGATCACGGCGTCGGCGCGATCGTCATCGCCGGGGCCGGGCGCGGCTGGTGCGCCGGGGGCGATGTCAAGACGATGGAGAGCCGCGGCGAGGGCCAGACCTTCGAGGACCGCGCCGAGGGCCTGCGCCGGGCGCACCGGCTGCCGCTGTTGCTGCGCACGATGCCCAAGGTGGTGATCGCGATGATCAACGGCCCGGTCGCCGGCGCCGGGCTGGGTCTAGCGCTGGCGTGCGATCTGCGGATCGCCGGCAAGGCGGCGCGGTTCGGCACCGCCTTTGCCCGGATCGGCTATTCCGGCGATTACGGCGGCTCGTGGAGCCTGACCCGGCTCGTCGGCACGGCGAAGGCGCGCGAACTCTATTTCACCGCCGACATCATCGATGCCGACAAGGCGGCCGAACTCGGCCTCGTCAACCGGGTCGTCGGCGATGACGAGCTCTTCGCCGAAACGATGGCGCTGGCGCGGCGCATCGCCGACGGCCCGCGGATCGCGCTCGGCTATATGAAGCGCAACCTCCTCGCGGCCGAGACCGAGCCGTTCCAGACCGTGCTCGACCTCGAAGCCGAGCACCAGGCGCGCTGCGCCTTCACCGAGGACCACAAGGAGGCGGTCGCCGCGTTCAATGAAAAGCGCCGCCCGGTGTTCAAGGGTAGATAAGGCGGAGGCGAGCGATGGCCGGGCTCTATTTCGAGGAATTCGCCGAGGGGCAGGTCTTCGAGCACGCGACTGCGCCGCACCGTCACCGAGATGGACAACGTGCTGTTCACGACGCTGACGATGAACCCGCAGCCCCTGCATCTCGACGCCGAATTCGCCAAGACGACCGAGTTCGGCCGCCCGCTCGTCAACAGCATCTTTACGCTGGGTCTCGTCATCGGGATCAGCGTCGGCGACACGACGCTCGGCACCACCGTCGCCAATCTCGGGATGAGCGATGTGCGCTTTCCGAAGCCGGTCTTTCACGGCGATACGATCCGGGCGAAAACAACGGTCATCGCGACGCGGCGCAGCCGGTCGCGCAGCGATGCCGGGATCGTCGAGTTCGAGCACGAGGGCCTCAACCAGCGCGGCGAGACGGTGGCGATCTGCCGCCGCGCCGCCTGATGAAGACGCGGCCGGCGTAACCACCAACGTCACCCCCGCGAAAGCGGGGGTCCAGGACGGGCGATCGAGCCTTCGGTCCCTGGATTCCCGCTTTCACGGGAATGACAAACAGGAAGAGAGGCGCATATGCGCTCGCTGCTGTTTGTCCCGGCCGATAGCGAGCGGAAGCTCGCGCGCGGCCTCGAATCGGGCGCCGATGCGCTGATCCTCGATCTCGAAGATTCGGTGGCGGCGGCGAACCGGGCGATGGCGCGCCGCCTGGCGCGCGAATTTCTCGCGGCGCATGGGGCCGACCGGATCCGCCGCTATGTCCGCATCAACCCGCTGGCCAGCGGGCTCGCCCTCGACGATCTCGCCGCCACGGTCGCCGGCCGTCCCGACGGCATCCTGTTGCCGAAATGCCTGCCCGAGGATGTCCGCGCCGCGGATCATTACCTGTCGGCCTTCGAGACGGCGGCCGGGGCGCCCAATGGACTAACGGGCGCGATCCGCATCATCGCGATCGCCACCGAGACCCCGGCGGGCGGTGTTCGCGCTCGGCAGTTATGCCGACGTGTCGCCGCGGCTCGAAGCGATCACCTGGGGCGCCGAGGACCTCGCGGCCGTGATCGGCGGCAGCAACCGCACGATCGCCGGCGATTATGACGGCCCCTACCAGCTGGCGCGCTCGCTGTGCCTGTTGGCGGCGGCGGCGGCCGGGGTCATCGCGATCGACACGATCTATACCGATTTCAAGGACGAGGCCGGCCTCAAGGCCGAGTGTGCAGCGGCGCGGCGCTCGGGCTTCGCCGCCAAGATGGCGATCCATCCGGCCCAGCTCGCCGCGATCAACGAGGCGTTCTCGCTCAGCGCGGCCGAGCGGGAGTGGGCCGAGCGCGTCGTCGCCGCCTTTGTCGCCAAACCGGACGCCGGCACCCTCGCGCTCGACGGCAAGATGATCGACAAACCGCACCTGGTGCTGGCCCGCCGCCTGCTGGGACTGCGCGAGCCGAGTTAGAATGCACCAACTCGCGGAACTGATCGCGGGCGAGAAAGCAACGGGAGGCAGCCATGGCGGACAGGTTGGGGCTCGGACTGGTCCAGATCGATCCTCAGCGGGGCGCAGGATGGCGCGCCCGTGAGATACGCGATGTGGCGGCTGAAGCCGAAGACGCCGGTTTCGAGGCGATCTTCTGCGCCGAGGTCAACAACGACGCGCTGGCAACGGCGCAGCTGATGGGCGTGGCAACGCGGCACATCAAGGTCGGCACCTGGGTCGCCGATATCTACCTTCGGCTGCCCTATGTCTGTGCCAAGACCGCGATGCTGGCGGCCGATGCGACCGACGGGCGCTTCGTCCTCGGCCTTGGCGTCAGCCACCAGCCGGTCAATCGCGCGCTCGGTATCGAGATGCCCGACCCGGCGGGCGCCCTGCGCAAGTACGCGGTCGAGGTGGCGGGCTGGCTGCGCGGCGAGGGTCCGGCGACGCATCTGCCCAGCAGCCCTCGCCTTATCCGGTGCCGATCCATCTCGCGGCATTGACGTCGCAAAATGTCGAATTGGCCGGGGAGATCGCCGACGGCGTGATGCCGCTGTGGTGGTCGGCGGAGCGAGTGGCGCGCAGCAAGCGCTGGGTCGACCGCGGCCGCGCGAAATCGCCCGGGCGGGGCAAGCTGGAAATGACGCTCGGCCTGCCGACCTATGTCGGCGACGACATCGCCTCGCTCCGCGAAGCTGCCCGTGCCAATCTCGCAATCTTCACGGCACTGCCGTTCTTCCAGCGGCTGATGCGGGCAAGCGGCTTCGCTGAGGAAGCCGACCAGGCCGAGCAAGGAGGTGGCGGCGCGTCGCTGAGCGACCGCTTGCTCGATGCGATCTGCCTGATCGGCCCCGTGGCGCGCTGCCGCGAGCGGATCGCCCAGTATCGCGAGGCCGGGCTCGACCTGCCGATCCTGTGGCCGGGGCTCGGCGTCGACAGCGCCCGCGCGGTTATCGCCACGTTCCGGCAGTAGGCAGAAGCCTTGCGCGACCAGGACCGCCGCCGCATTGTCGGGTTGGCTTGCTCAACCCGGAGGCCGCAGCGATGGCATTCGAGGACATCCTCTACGAAAAACGCGACGGCATCGCGACGATCACGATCAACCGCCCGAGGGTGCTGAACGCGTTTCGCGCCGAGACCGTCGAGGAGATGCTGGAAGCGATGCGCGATGCCGAGAACGACCCGGCGATCGGCGTCATCGTGCTGGCCGGGGCGGGCGAGCGCGCCTTCTGTTCCGGCGGCGACAATGCCGCGCGCGCTGCCGGTTCCGAAAAAGAGAGCGGCTATGGCGGGCGCGGACTCGTCGGGCTGCCGGTCGAGGAGTTGCACAGCGCGATCCGCGACAGCCGGAAGCCGGTCATCGCCAAGGTGCAGGGTTACGCGATCGGCGGCGGCAATGTGCTGGCGACCGTGTGCGACCTGACGATCGCCTCGGACAAGGCGGTGTTCGGCCAGGTCGGTCCGCGCGTCGGCTCGGTCGATCCGGGCTGGGGCACCGCCTACCTCTCGCGTCTGGTCGGCGAGAAGCGGGCGCGCGAGATCTGGTTCCTGTGCCGGCGCTACAGCGCCGCCGAGGCCTATGAGATGGGCCTCGTCAACAAGGTCGTGCCATCCGACCAGCTCGATGCCGAGGTCGAGGCGTGGTGCCGCGAGATCCTGGCGCTGAGCCCCTCCGCGATCGCCATCGCCAAGCGTTCGTTCAATGCCGACAGCGAGAACATCCGCGGCATCGGCGCGCTCGGCCTCGAGGCGCTGGCGCTCTATTACGACACCGCGGAGGCGAGGGAGGGGACGACCGCCTTTCTCGAAAAACGCCGCCCGGATTTCCGCGCCAGGCGGTCGCGCTGAGCCTCAGCCGTCGAGTTCGCTGCCGATCAGTTGCTGCCCCGAGCGCCGTTGACAGCGCGGCAGTAGTTCACAAGGCACTCCGGGTCATCGGTGGTCGGCACGCTGCGTACCTGAATCTGTGCGCTGCTGCCTTCGCCTCCGCAATATGAAACGTCGGCGACGATGAAGTCCCCAAAGTCCGGATTGTTGATAAAAACAAAGCGTTGAGCCGTGACCAAGCCGTGGAGAGCAGCGCAGGTATAGGTCCGGGAATCTATTCCGGCGGCAAAAGCCGAGGAGCTGAGGGCCATGACGCCAAGAGTAAGCGCGAGCCTTTTG
The DNA here is from genome assembly GCA_963842175.1 of uncultured Alphaproteobacteria bacterium. Classification (GTDB taxonomy): domain Bacteria; phylum Pseudomonadota; class Alphaproteobacteria; order ATCC43930; family CGMCC-115725; genus DATARH01. The sequence goes on along the minus strand of CAWJFM010000023.1, from coordinate 605,934 downwards.
ACTGACATTCTCCGGATCATGCGTGCCTCTGGATGCGGCGGCAGCAGGGGATTGCTGCCCCTATTTACGCGCGTCTTCCTTGTATCACGAAATCAAGAAAGCGTGTGGTCTTCGCGCCCCGGCCGGTCTCCGCGCCGTGCTGCGCGCTTCATGGACGACGATCGCCGTCGGTCCTCGCCCGACGGGTTTCGCCCCGCTTAATCATCTACGCGGGTTCAGGTCGGGGATGCGGCGGGCGCACGATGCGATAGAAAAAGCACCATGCGCTGATCGGGCTTCCGCCATGCTGCGTCGCTCGCTTCTGACCACTGCCGCGGCCGGTCTCTGGCTGCCGGCTCTGCCGCGGTTGGCGAACGCCGCCGCGCCGGCCGCCGACCGGCAGGTCCTGCACGTCCTGGACCGCCTCGCCTTCGGCCCGACGCAAGAGGATTTCCGCCGCGTCAAGGCGATCGGCGTCGAGCGCTATATCGCCGAGCAGCTGGATCCCGAGGCGCTTCCCGATCCGCCGGAGCTGGCGGCGCGGCTGGCGGGGTTCGAGACGCTGCGGCTCGACCCGATCCAGCTGTTCGTCCAATACGGGCCGCGGCTCCCGGGCGGCGGGATGAAGCCATCGCCGGAAGAGGTCAAGGCGCGCCGCGAAGCTTCCCGGATCATCCTGCGCGAGGCGGCCGAGGCGCGGGTATTGCGCGCGCTCTACAGCCCGCGTCAGCTCGAACAGGTGATGGTCGATTTCTGGTACAATCATTTCAACGTGTTCGCGCTAAAGGGCCTCGATCATCTGTGGGTCGGCGCCTACGAGGAGACGGCGATCCGGCCCTATGCGCTCGGGCGTTTCGCGCGACCTGCTGCGCGCGACCGCGCGCCACCCGGCGATGCTGTTCTATCTCGACAATTGGGAGAACAGCGCGCCCGGCAGCAAGATGCCGAACGGGCGCGAAGTCGGGATCAACGAGAACTACGCCCGCGAACTGATGGAACTGCACACGCTCGGCGTCGATGGCGGCTATACCCAGGCCGATGTGATCGCGCTGGCGCAGATCCTCACCGGCTGGGGCCTTGCTCGGCCGCGCATGCCACCCCCCGACCGCACCGGCTTCTACTTCGACCCGACGCGGCATCAATGGGGCAATAAGCAGTTCCTCGGCCGCGACATCGCGCCGGCCGGCGTGGCCGAAGGCGAGGAGGCGCTCGACATGCTGGCGAAGCACCCGGCGACGGCGCGCCACATCGCCCAGCAGCTGGCCCGGTATTTTGTCGCCGATGCGCCGCCGGCGCCGCTCGTCGAGCGGCTCGCGGCGCGCTTCCAGGAGAGCGACGGCGAGATCCGCGCGGTGCTGCAGACGCTTGTTCGCCAGCCGCGAGTTCCAGGGCAGCATCGGCGCCAAATACAAGACACCGTACCGGTTCGTGTTGTCGGCGGCGCGCGCCAGCGGTGTTGCGGTGCAAAACCCGCGGCCGCTGCTCGGCACGATGGCGCGGCTCGGCATGCCGCTCTACGGCTGCCAGACGCCCGGACGGCTACAAGAACACCGAAGACGCCTGGCTCAGCCCCGATGCGACGACGATGCGGGTCAGCTTTGCCACCGCGCTGGCGGCGGGCCGGCTGCCGCTGGACCATGTTCCGCCGGTGATCCCGGCCGCCGCGATGGGGCCCGGAATGAGCCAGCCCGAGCCGCCGATGGCCCAGCTTCCGCCGGTCGATGCCGCGGCGCTGGAAAATCTGCTCGCCCCCGCTCTCAGTCCAAGGACGCGGGCGGCGGTCGACGAAACCGAGCCGCAACTGCGCGCGGCAATGCTGCTGGGCGGCCCCGATTTCATGCGACGCTAGGTGATGGTGACAACATGAACCGACGCGATTTTTTGCTGTTGTCGACCGCCGCTTCGCTTGCCCCGCTTGGCGGCGCCGGCCTGGGCGGCGACCGCAGCGGACGGGCCGTCCCGGCTCGTCGTCGTGATGCTGCGCGGCGCGGTCGACGGGCTCAACCTCGTCGTTCCCTATGGCGAGGAGGCCTATTACGCGGCGCGCCCGACGATCGCGATCGCCAAGCCCGGCGCCGGAGATGGCGCGGCCTTGGCGCTCGACGAGCATTTCGCGCTGCACCCGGCGCTCGCCGGGCTGATGCCGCTGTGGCAGGCGGGGCAGCTCGCCTTCATTCATGCCGCCGGCTCGCCCGATCCGACCCGCTCGCATTTCGACGCCCAGCTGTTCATCGAGAACGGCACGCCGGGCCGGCGCGTCACCGCCGATGGCTGGATGAACCGGCTGCTCGCTGCTTTGCCGGGCGCACCCAATGGGCCGACCTCGGCGGTCGCGGTCGGCCCGACCCTGCCGCAGATCCTCAGGGGCAGGCTGCCGGTCGCCAATCTGCCGCTCGGCCCGGCCGCGGCTAACAAAATGGCGATCGACCGGCCCGAGGTGGCGCAAGCCTTCGACCGGCTGTACAGCGCAAACGACCCGCTCGGCCGCGCCTATCGCCAGGGCCGCGCCGCGCGCGCCGAGCTGATCGGCGACCTCAGTTCCGAGCAGCAGATGGCCGATAACGGCGCGCCGCCGGCCAACACCTATCCGACCCAGGCCGCCAAAGCTGGCCGGGCTTATCACCCGCGACCGCAATATCCGCCTCGCCTTTGCCGCCCTCGGCGGCTGGGACACCCATGTCCGGCAGGGCGGCCATACCGGCCAGCTGGCCGATCGGCTGCGCCCGCTCGGCGATGGCCTCGCCGCCTTCGCGCACGCGCTCGGCAGCGACTGGGCGGATACCGTCGTCATCGTGATCTCGGAATTCGGCCGCACCGTGCATGAGAACGGCGACGGCGGCACCGATCACGGGCATGGCAATGCGATCTGGATCGCCGGCGGCCCGGTGCGCGGCGGCCGGGTTTACGGCGAATGGCCCGGCCTCGCGCCGGCCGCGCTCTACCAGGGCCGCGACCTCGCCGTGACGACCGACTACCGCAGCGTCCTCGCCGCCGTGCTCGCCCGCCACCTGCGCCTCTCCGACCGGGCGCTCAGCGGAGATCTTCCCGGGCTTCGCCCCGGCGCGCTCGGAGCTGGACCGGATCGTCGCCTGACCCTTGTTGTCGTCCCGGCGAAGGCCGGGACCCACCAATACGCGCCCGAGCCTGGCGAAAAGTGGGTCCCGGCTTTCGCCGGGACGACATTTGGGTTAATGGGCTGCACCACTCTCCTCTCGTCACCAACTATCATCCTCATGACCGACAACCCGTTCTTCGAAGCCTGGGAGACGCCGTTCGAACTGCCCCCGTTTGCGCGGATAAGGCCGGAGCATTTCCCGCCGGCCTTTGATCGCGGCATGGCCGAGCATGAAGCCGAGATCGCGGCGATCGCCGGCGCCGCCGCGGCGCCCGATTTCGCCAACACGGTCGAGGCGTTGGAACGCAGCGGCCGGCTGCTTGCGGCGGGTCAGCCGCGTCTTCCACAACCTCGATTCGAGCGCGACCAACGACGCGCTGCAGGCGATCGACCGCGACTATGCGCCAAAGCTCGCCGCGCACCAGATGAAGATCGCGCTCGATCCCGGCCTGTTCGCCCGCATCGACAGGCTCTACCACGAGCGCGACGGGCTCGGCCTCGCGCCCGACCAGCGCCGGCTCCTGGAGCGTCATCATCTGCGCCTGGTGCGCAGCGGCGCGCGGCTCGACCCGGAACAGAAGGCGCGCATGTCGGCGATTTCGCAGCGTCTGGCGAGCCTGCACACGGCGTTCGGCCAGAACGTGCTCCATGACGAGGACGAATGGCATCTGGTGCTCGACGAGGGCGACCTCGACGGGCTGCCCGATTTCGCCCGCGCCGCCGCCGCGACCGCCGCCAAGGAGCGCGGTCTCGACGGGCGCTATGCGATAACGCTGGCGCGCGCCTCGGTCGAGCCGTTCCTTGCATACTTCGGCGCGCCGCGAGCTGCGCCGGGCCGCCTATGAGGCCTGGGCTGCGCGCGGCACGCATCAGGGCGCGCACGACAACGCGCCGCTGATCGGCGAGATCATGGCGCTGCGCGCCGAGCAGGCGCGGCTGCTCGGCTACGACAGCTATGCGGCCTACCGGCTCGACGACACGATGGCGAAAACCCCGGAGGCCGCCGAGGGGCTCCTGCGAGCAGGTGTGGGAGCCGGCCAAACGGCGCGCGGCCGAGGAGCGCGCCGACCTCGCCGCGGCGGCGCTGGCCGATGGGCTCAACCAGCCGATCGCGCCGTGGGACTGGCGCTATTACGCGGAAAAGGTGCGGCAGCAAAAATACGCGCTCGATGAAGCCGCGGTGAAGCCGTATTTCGTGCTCGACAACATCGTCGAGGCCCTCTTCGACACGGCGGGGCGGCTCTTCGGCCTCGGCTTTGTCGAGCGCCCGGACTGCGCGACCTATCACCCCGATGTCCGCGCCTATGAGGTGAGGGACGACACCGGCCGGCCGATCGGGCTCTTTCTGCACGACAATTTCGCGCGGCCCGGCAAGCGCTCCGGCGCCTGGATGAGCAGCTACCGCGAGCAGGAGAACCTCGACGACGAGGTGCTGCCGATCATCGTCAACAACAACAATTTTTCGAAGGGCGACCCGACCCTGTTGAGCTTCGACGACGCGCGGACCCTCTTCCACGAGTTCGGCCACGGGCTGCACGGGCTGTTGTCGCGGGTGCGCTATCCATCGCAATCGGGCACCGCGGTGCGCCGCGACTTTGTCGAATTTCCCTCGCAGGTCTTCGAGCACTGGCTGTCGGTGCCGGAAACGCTGCGGCGCTACGCCAGGCATTACCGCACCGGCGAGGCGCTGCCCGAGGCGCTGCTGGAGCGGCTGCTCGCCGCGCGTAATTTCAACCAGGGGTTTGCGACGGTCGAATACGCCGCCTGCGCGATAATGGATCTCGACCTGCACAGCCGCCCCGACCCGGCGGGGCTCGACATCGCGGCGTTCGAAACGGATTTCCTCGCGACGCATCGGCATGCCGCCGGCGATCGGGCTGCGCCACCGCCCGGCGCATTTCCAGCATCTCTTCGCCGGGGGCGGCTATGCCGCCGGCTATTACGCCTATCTGTGGGCCGAGGTGCTCGACGCCGACGGCTTCGCCGCTTTCACCGAGGCGGGCGACCCGTTCGACCCGGCGCTCGCGGGGCGGCTCAAGGCGATCTACCGCGCTGGCGACACCGAGGACCCGATGGCGCTCTACCGCGCCTTTCGCGGCCGCGACCCGGCGATTGCGCCGCTCCTCGCGCAACGCGGCCTGGCAGCGTAGCCGCGCCCCTTTCCGCGGACCCGATGTATGAAACAGCCCGCGAATCACCGTCGGCAACCCTTGCCCGGCCAGCGGCCGAAGCCGAGTTCAGAGGATCCGCAGGCTCCCGCCGCCACCACGGCGGTCGTCGGCAGCCCGAGCTACCGGGAGGCCGACGAGGACCCGGACTTTCTGCGCCGCGACGACATGCGCGGCGTCCGCCTGATGCTCGATTATCTGAAGCCGCAGACACTGCTCGCTGAGCAGAATGTTGCCCACACGATCGTGGTGTTTGGCAGCACCCGGATCCCCGAGCCTGCCGCGGCGCGCCGTGAAGTTGAGGTGCTGACCCGTGCTCTTGCTGCGCGGCCGAGCGATGCCGAGTTGCAGCGCCGGCTCGAGATCGCCCGGCGCATTCAGCAGAAGAGCGGCTTCTACGAGGTTGCGCGTCAATTCGGGCGGCTGGTCGGCGAGTGCGGAGAGAAATCAATCGGCGGCCGCATCATGGTGATGACCGGCGGCGGACCAGGCATCATGGAAGCCGCGAACCGCGGCGCTCGCGACGCCGGGGCGAAATCGATCGGGCTCAACATCACCCTGCCGCACGAGCAGTACCCCAATCCCTATGTCAGTCCGGATCTTTGCTTCAGCTTTCACTACTTCGCGATGCGCAAATTGCATTTCTTGATGCGGGCGCGGGCGCTGGTCGCGTTTCCGGGCGGTTACGGCACGATGGACGAGCTGTTCGAGGTCTTGACGCTCGCCCAAACCCGCAAGATCGCGCCTGTGCCGGTGATCCTGGTCGGGGAGGATTACTGGCGGCGGGCGTTCGATCCCGAGTTCCTCATCGCCGAAGGAACGATCGATCCCGAGGATCGCGAGCTGTTCTGGTACGCCGAAACCGCCGAGGAAGTGTGGCGCGACATCCTCCTGTGGTACGAACTGAAGGGAGAACCGCTGCTGCCGCCCGACTCGTCCAAGGAGATCGCCAAGCCGGTCTCCTGACAAGCGCGGCAATCCCTCCTGCGCGGTTGCGTCGGCTTGATTTGCGGTGACCGCAGCATTTATTCCCACGCACAACGACGCCGCGCCGAAAGCCTCTTTTGGAGAGCCCGATTTATCGGGACGCACCGGGAATACGACGACATCGATGCCCGCACGGTATGAGGTTGCATCTCATGGAAATTCATCCAATCAAGACGGACACCGACTATCGCCGCGCGCTTGGCGAGGTGGAGCGGCTTTGGGATGCCGACCCGGGAAGCCCCGACGGCGATTACGTGGATGTGCTATCCACATTGATCGAAGCATACGAAGCCAGGCACCACCCGATCCCGGCTCCCGATCCGATTGCGGCCATCGAGTTCATGATCGAGCAAAAAGGACTTACCCGCCGGGACCTTGAGCCGGCGATCGGCAGCCGGGGGCGAGTCTCCGAGGTCCTCAACCGCAAGCGGCCGCTGACATTGCCGATGGTCCGCTCGCTGAGTGCGCTGCTGCAGATCCCGACGGATGTCCTCGTGCAACCATACGAAACGAAATCGGCGGCATAAGGCATGACCCTCACCCCGCTGTTTCACCCGGCAGTCGCCGCCTGGTTCGAGCGCGGCTTCGCCGCGCCGACCGCGGCGCAGGCAGAGGCCTGGCCGGCGATCAAGGAGGGCCGGCACGTCCTGATCGCGGCGCCGACCGGATCGGGAAAGACGCTGGCGGCCTTTCTCGCGGCGATCGACGGGCTGGTGCGCCAAGGGATCGAGAGAGGGATCGCGGGGGGCTCCCGGACGAGACGCAGGTGATCTACGTCTCGCCGTTGAAGGCGCTGTCGAACGACATCCAGCGCAATCTCGAACGCCCGCTCTCCGGCATCCGCGAGGAGTTGGCGCGGCTGGGTCTGCCGGATGTCGCGATCCGCACCTGGGTGCGCACCGGCGACACGCCTTCGGGCGAGCGCCTCGCCATGCGCCGCTCCCCGCCGCATATCCTCGTCACCACGCCCGAATCGCTCTACATCCTGCTCGGCTCCGAGTCCGGCCGCCGGATGCTGGCGCCCGCCCGCACGATCATCGTCGACGAAATCCACGCGGTGGCGTCGAACAAGCGCGGCTCGCATCTCGCCGTCTCGCTCGAACGCCTCGATGCGCTGTGCGGCGCCCCGCTCTTGCGCATCGGCCTCTCGGCAACGCAAAAGCCGATCGAGACGGTCGCGCATTTCCTGGTCGGCGCCGGCCCCGAGGGCGAGCCTGGCCCGGCCTGCCGGATCATCGACACCGGCCACCGCCGGCAACGCGACCTCGCACTCGAACTGCCGTCCTCGCCATTGGAAGCGGTGATGTCGGGCGAGGTCTGGCAGGAGGTCTACGACCGGGTCGCCGAGCTGACCGTGGCGCATCGCACGACCCTCATCTTCGTCAACACCCGGCGCATGGCCGAGCGGGCGACCCGCGAGTTGTCGACCCGGCTCGGCGACGGACGCAGGTGGCGGCCCATCACGGCAGCCTCGCCAAGGAGCGCCGGCTCGACGCCGAGCAGCGGCTGAAGGCGGGGGCGCTGAAGGCGCTGGTGGCGACCGCCTCGCTCGAACTCGGCATCGATATCGGCGAGGTCGATCTGGTCTGCCAGCTCGGCTCGCCGCGCTCGATCGCCGCCTTTCTGCAACGCGTCGGCCGCTCCGGGCATGCGGTCGACGGCACGCCCAAGGGCCGGCTCTTTCCGCTGTCGCGCGACGAGCTGGTCGAATGCGCCGCGCTCCTCGACAGCGTGGCGCGCGGCGAACTCGACCGCGTCCGGATCCCCGAACAGCCGCGCGACGTGCTGGCGCAGCAGATCGTCGCCGAGGTCGCGGCGCAGGAATGGGGCGAGGATGAGCTTTACGCGCTGTTTCGCCGGGCCTGGCCCTATCGGGCGTTGCCGCGCGCGGAGTTCGCCGCCGCGGTGCAGATGCTGGCCGACGGGTTCAGCACCAGGCGCGGCCGGCGCGGCGCGCTTCTGCATCACGACGCGGTCAACCGCATGCTGCGCGGCCGGCGCGGCGCGCGGCTGACCGCGCTGACCTCGGGCGGCACGATCCCCGACACCGCCGATTACCAGGTCGTGCTCGAACCGGAAAACCAGATCATCGGCACCGTCAACGAGGATTTCGCAGTCGAGAGCCTGGCCGGCGACGTCTTCCAGCTCGGCAACACCGCCTACCGCATCCGCCGCGTCGAGCGCGGCACGATGCGGGTCGAGGACGCCGAGGGCCAGCCGCCCAACATCCCGTTCTGGCTCGGCGAGGCGCCGGGCCGCAGCGACGAGCTGTCGCAAGCGGTCTCGCGCCTGCGCCAGGATTTGGAAGCGCGGTTAAGCCCCTCTCCCGCACCGCGGGAGAGGATGGCGAGCCCGCAGGGCGAGCCGGGTGAGGGCGGGTATGCCGCGGCGCTTGATCGCCCCCTCACCCCAACCCTCTCCCCCGATGGGGGAGAGGGGGTTCTAGGATGGCTGACCGATATTGTCGGCATCGGCGAAGCGGCGGCGCGCCAGCTCGTCGACTATCTCGCCGCCGGACACGCGGCGCTTGGGGTATTGCCGACCCGGGAGAGGATCGTCTTCGAGCGCTTTTTCGATGCGGTCGGCGGGATGCAGCTGGTCATCCACTCGCCTTATGGCAGCCGGCTCAACCGCGCCTGGGGCCTGGCGTTGCGCAAGCGCTTCTGCCGCAAGTTCAATTTCGAGCTGCAGGCGGCGGCGACCGAAGACAACATCGTGTTGTCGCTGACCACAGCGCACAGCTTCGATCTCGCCGAAGTGGCGCACTACCTGCACCCGGCGACGGTCCGCGATGTGCTGATCCAGGCGCTGCTCGACGCGCCGATGTTCATGACGCGCTGGCGCTGGGTGGCCGGGGTCGCGCTCGCCCTGCCGCGCTTCCGCGGCGGCAAGAAGGTGCCGCCGCCCTTGGCCCGGATGGACGCCGAGGATCTGATTGCCGCGATCTTCCCCGACCAGCTCGCCTGCGCCGAGAACCTGACCGGCGCCCGCGAGATCCCGGATCATCCGCTGGTCGCCCAGACGATCGCCGATTGCCTCAATGAGGTGATGGATGTCGACGGGCTGGAGCGGCTCTTGGCGCGCCTCCATTCCGGCGAGATCCGGGTCGTCGCGCGCGACCTGACCGAGCCCTCGCCGCTGGCGCTCGAGGTGTTGTCGGCGCGGCCCTATGCCTATCTCGACGATGCGCCTTTGGAGGAGCGCCGCACCCAGGCGGTGATGGGCCGGCGCTGGCTGGCGCCCGAAGACGCCGCCGAGCTTGGCCGCCTCGATGCGCAAGCGATCGCGCGGGTACAGGGCGAGGCCTGGCCCGAGGCGGCCAACCGCGACGAGGTGCACGACGCCCTGGCCTGGCTCGGCTTTGTAACCCCGCAGGAAGCTGAGGCCGGTGCCGGCTGGAGCGAGTTTCTCGGCGAGCTGGTGGCGGAGAAGCGGGCGACGTTGCTCGAAATACCCGAGCGCGGTTCTCCCGAGGCGCACCTCAGGGACACCATCCCGGCGAAGGCCGGGACCCATTCATCCACCGCTACAGCGATCGCCGCAATGGATCCCGGCCTGCGCCGGGTTGGTGGTGGAGTCTGGGTCGCGGCCGAGCGGCTGCCGCAGTTTGCGGCGTTGTGGCCGGCGGCCCGGCTCGATCCGCCGATCGCCGCTCCGCCCGGCTATGCCGAGCGCGACTGGTCGCCCGAGGAGGCGCTGGTCGAGATCCTGCGCGGCCGGCTCGAAGGTCTGGGTCCGGTGAGCGAGGCGGCGCTCGCCGCTCCGCTCGGCTTGACGCCTGAGGCCATCGCCGCCGCGCTGATCGCGCTGCAGGGCGAAGGTTTCGCGCTGCGCGGCCGTTTCACGCCCGGCCGCCGCTGCCGAGGAATGGTGCGAGCGCCGGCTGCTCGCTCGCATCCATCGCTATACGCTGGGCCGGCTGCGCGCCGAGATCGAGCCGGTCGCGGCGCGCGACTTCCTGCGCTTCCTTGTCGACTGGCAGCGCGTCACCGAGAAGACCCGCATGGAAGGCCCCGATGCGCTCGCCGCGGTGCTCGGCCAGCTCGAAGGGTTCGAGGCGCCGGCCGGCGCCTGGGAGACCGAGATCCTGCCGGCGCGCGTCGCCGAATACGATCCGGCCTGGCTCGACGACCATTGCCTCGCCGGGCGGATCGCCTGGACCCGGCTGCGCCCGCGCCAAGCGCGGCCGGATGCCGGCGAGCGCGGGCGTCGGCTCGATCGGCCCGGTGCGGACGACCCCGATCACCCTGCTGGCGCGCCGCCACGGGCCGCTCTGGGCCGCGCTGTCGCCGCTGCCCGATCTCGCCCAGGCGAGCCCGCGCGCCCAGGCCGTCGCCGGCTTTATCGCCGACAACGGCGCCTCGTTCTTCGACGAGCTGGTCGACGGCACCAGGCTGTTGCGGCCGCAGGTCGAGGAGGGGCTCGCCGAGCTGGTGGCGCTGGGCCTCGTCAATTCCGACAGCTTCGCCGGGTTGCGCGCGCTGCTGCTGCCGGCCGAGCGGCGCCGCGGCAGCGGCAGAAAGGCGCGTCGGCGCCGTGCCCTCTTCGGCATGGAGGATGCCGGCCGCTGGGCCTTGGCGCGCCGCGCCCGGCCGGCCCAGGACGCCGGGCGAGGCGGTCGAGCATCTGGCGCGCACCCTGTTGCGCCGCTACGGCATCGTGTTCTGGCGCCTGCTCGAGCGCGAAGCCGCCTGGCTGCCGCCGTGGCGCGATCTGTTGCGCGTCTATCGCCGGCTCGAAGCGCGCGGCGAGATCCGCGGCGGCCGCTTTGTCGCGGGGTTTTCCGGCGAGCAATTCGCCCTGCCCGAGGCGGTCGGCCTGTTGCGCGAGATCCGGCGCAAGCCGGGTTCCGGCGAGTGGCTGTCGCTGTCGGGCGCCGACCCGCTCAACCTGGTCGGCATTCTGACCCCCGGCGCCAAGCTCGCCGCGCTGACCCCCAACCGCGTCCTATACCGCGACGGCCTGCCGGTCGCGCTGCTCGCGGGCGGCGAGGTGCAGTTCCTCGAAGAGCTGGACGCGGCGACCGAGTGGCAGGCCAGGAAAGCCCTGTTGCGCGGCGCGGTGCCGGCGGCGCTGATCCCGATCGCCTGAAAATTGTCGGCAACAACAGGGCAAGCGTCACAAGACCCAGGCAGCGCCAGAACCGAAGGGGTGCGACGCTTACTCCCAGAACGCCATCTCGATCGTGTTCTGGGCGTCGAGGACCAGGTTGAGCCGGTTCGGGTTATGGGTGATCCCGGCGACGCCGTGCGACGGGATGATCGTGCGAAAGCCGCGCGGCAGCTCGGCGTCGGTCACGACCGACGGCCCGGCTGGCCCCTTCTCCGCGTATTTCTTGCCAACCAGATCCTTGCCGTCGCTGGCCTTGATCTGGGCCTGGACGATGCCCGACAGCTTCTCGATTTCGAGGGCATTGGCGCCTGCGCGCACCCGCACACCCTTGATCGGGCTGTTGGCGTCCATCGTGAACACCGCGCTCATCGGCTGGAAGCCGTCGGCCTTTTGCGATTCCTCGGGGCTGCTCGCAATGAACTGAAGATCGAGCATGTTGTCGGCCGATTTGCCGTAATAGAACGGCACCAGCTCCGGCGTGCTCCAGCCCGCCGAGCTCGCCAGGCCGGTGACGCGAACCAGATAGAGCTTTGGCTCGGCGGTAGTCGGCAGCACCTCGATGCTGGTCACATAAAGGAGCGGCATCACCAGCGAGGAGCGCGCCGCTCCCGTGGGCCCCGCAGCCTCGGGCGCGCCCGGTTCCGGGGGAGCGCCGCCGGTGGGAGTGCCGGCCGGCGCCCCGGCCGGGGCAGGCTGTTGCGCCTGGACGGGTCCAACCATCGCCGCCAGCGCCAAAGTCGCAGCCGCCATCACGCAATATCTCAGAACGATCCTCATCATCCCACCCCCTCGATTGCACGGGTTCGCGCCGGAACGGCGTCACCCGTCTTTCCTATCGTTATGACGCCGCGCCGGCGGTCATAGGCCCAAACCCGCTCACAGCCCGATCATTGGCCGCGGCAGGATCAATTTGCTCAAGCCGGTCCAGTACCAGGTCGGTCGCCCGCATCTTGGTCATCCGGCAATAGGTCGTCTCGGTGGTTGCGAAGCCGCCGTTCTCGAACAGCTTGTTCACCGGTTCGCCGCCGCCGCAGACGCTGAAATACTGGCACCGTTCCCGGCACAGGTCGACGCCGGCGCGGATATCGGCCAGCATCTTTTCCAGCGTCGGCTGATGGCGCAGCTCGACCAGACGGTCGCGATTGATGTTGCCGATGATGAAGTCCCCGTAGTCGGCGTTGGTCAGCCCTAACAGCTCCGGCGAAAACGTCGAGATGTTGCCACGCCAATCCATGCTCGTCACGGCAAACGGCTCGACCAGTTGATTGAAGAAGCCGGCCTCTTTGGGCCGCAGCACCAGCCGCACCGCCTCGTCGATCTCGCGGCTGAATTTGATCGTGCCGGGCGATGCCGCCGACAACCGCCAGAACTCGCTGAGAAAGCGGTAATAGGCGTCCTCGATCCCCGCGCTGGCAAAGCTCTCCGAGACGTGGCTGCCTTCGCTTTCCTCGACGTTAAAGCACACGTGCTCGATGCCCTCATCGGCGTAGAAGCGGAACATTTCCTCTGGCGCCGCCAGACTCTCGGCGCTGAGAACGGTAATGACGTGAAACGGGACGCCGTGTCGGTGCAGTAGCCGAATGCCGGCGATTGTCCGGTCGAACGTGCCGCGGCCTGAGCGGGTGCGCCGGTTGATGTCGTGCAGCCGTTGCGGACCGTCGATGCTGACCCCGACATTGACATGCTCTTCGGCGAAAAAGCCGCACCAGTCTTCGTCGATCAGCGTGCCATTGGTTTGAAACGAATGGCCGATCTCGAGGCCCGACGGTTTCAGCGCATCGATCATGCGAAAGGCTCGCCGGTAGAAGTCGATGGGCAGCACCGTCGGCTCCCCGGCGTGCCAGACGACGCTCAATCCCTCGCCGGTCCAGCCCGAGGCAAAAACCTGCGAGAACAGATTGGCGAGCGTTGCATCGCTCACCACCGCCTTGTTGCCGCGATCCGGCAGATAACAGTAGCGGCAGTTGATGTTGCAGAACGGGGTCGGCTGGACGACCAGAAGCTGGATTTGCGGCGCCGGCGCATCGACCGATGCGTCGCGCGCCGGGGCTGCCGCCGGTCGATCAGCGGCGCCAGAACCTCGCCCGCGCGCGGCCGACCGCGATGCCCGGCCGCCGCCGAGCGCAACCATCACCCCTCGCTCGATGCGAACTCAATACCAGTTATGCCACCAATTGCCCCAATTGCGCCAATTGGGCCAGTTGGGCCAACCGCCCCAGTTCCGCCACCACCATGCGACGCGCCCATCGGTGGCTGGAACGGCCTGCTCCCTGCCGATGTCAGAGACCGCCTCGCGCACCGCAGCCAGCCGCTCGGAGACCATCTGGTTCTCAAGCGCCGATGGTTGCTTACCAAGCGGCTCCTCGCTCGCCGCGGCGGGGACGGCAGCCCCCAGGATCAACGAAACCCCCACTGCTCCCGCAGGAGCCAGGTTCTTGAGTACGCTTAGATATTTCCGCCGGAGCGACAACAGATCCTCCCTTAACATCAACCGGCGGCTCGGCGTCGCCCAGCCGCCACCCGTCGAGCGCAAAACAGGCCCCCAATGTTCGGTTGATTCGATGAACGCCGCAAGGCCTTCGTCGGCACGCTAGCCTACAAACGGCGCCATGGTCAATTTTGCCGTTCGGCCGACCGCGCCCAGGGCGGCGCCAGCGCGAGTATGTGGGCATAGACCGGGCAGTCGGGCTCATGCGCTCCCGGCAGATAGCCGAGACTCATCAGAAACTCGCCGACGATGAGGCCGCCGGTGAAGCGGAAATTCTGCCGAAAAAGGCGCGTCCATTCCGCGGGCGGGCGCGGATGATGCGCCTCGATCCAGACGATGGAACGAGCCGTGCGAGCGGCGCAATTCCTGGATGCGCCGGGCATTGGCGATGACCGCTTCGATCTTCTGCCGGTTGCGCACAATGCCCGGATCGGCGAGCAAGCGCTCGATTTCGGCGGCACCGAAACCGGCCACGGAATCGACCGCAAAATCGGCGAAGGCGGCGCGAAAGGCGACGCGCTTCTTCAGCACGGTCAGCCAGGACAGACCGGCCTGGTTGATTTCGAGGGTGAGCCGCTCGAACAGCACCGCCTCGTCCGCGGCGGGAAAGCCGTATTCCAGATCGTGATAGGGCCCGTGCAGCGGATGACCGGGGGCGGCCAGGCAATAAGCGGCGCTCATGCGTACGATAATCGGCGATCGGCGATCCCGGCGCCAGCCTTCACGAGCCCCGGAAGCTGAACCACGGCTCACGCACGACAATGTAGATCCCGAGCCAGATCACCGCTGCCACCGCGCTCGTCAATGCGAGCTTGCGCCCCAGCAGCGGGTGCCGCGGCGCGCCGGCGGCGTGGCCGGGATCGCCTGGCTCGGAGGGCGTCACCCATAGCGGCAGGATCGCGAACAAGCTCACCCACCAGACCAGGACGTAGACGACGATGCCGGTCAGCCAGTTCATGCGATCCGTGTGCCGTCATTCCGGGACGGCCTGGAAGGCCGGGCCCGGAACCCATGAACACCGGCCTCTGGAATATGGATTCCGGGCTCGCCGCTGCGCACCGGCCCGGAATGACCAATGTTGCGTGGCCTCACGCCTCTTCCAGCTCGATGAGGGTGCCGCAGAAATCCTTCGGGTGCAGAAACAGCACCGGCTTGTCGTGGGCGCCGATCTTCGGCTCGCCATCGCCGAGCACGCGGGCGCCCGCTTCGCGCAACCGGTCGCGCGCGGCGATGATGTCGTCGACCTCGTAGCACAGATGGTGCATGCCGCCCGATGGGTTCTTGTCGAGAAAGCCGCGCACCGGCGAATCGGCGCCGAGCGGCGCCAACAGCTCGATCTTGCTGTCGGGCAGATCGACAAAGACCACCGTGACGCCGTGCGCCGGCAGCGGAAGCGGCGGCGAGACCTTCGCGCCGAGCGCGTCGCGGTAGCGCGCCGCCGCCGCGGCGAGGTCCGGCACGACGATCGCGACATGGTTGAGCCGGCCGATCATCCCGAAATCACCCCTGGGCTCACAGCCGCACCAGCTGAATTTCGATCAGCGGCCGCTTGCCGAAGCGCTCGTTGAGCGCGCGGCGCAGCACCCGGCGGGCGGCATCGCGCAGCGCGTTGTCGTCATGCCTGAGCGGCGCCGGGAGGCCCTCGATCGCATCGGCCAGCGCCTCGTTCAGCGCCGCCGCCGGCTCGGCATTCGCCTCGGCGAGGCCAACGAGGCTGATCTGCGGCGGCGCCGCGAGCCGGCCGCGGCGATCGACGACGAGGGCGGCGACGACGCTGCCGTCGCCGGCGACGCGCCGGCGCTGCTGCAACACGGCGCCGCCGATCGGCACGAGGCTCCTGCCGTCGCTGGCGATGCGGCCGACCGGGATCTCGTCGACGATCGCTGCCCCGCTGCGGTCGAGCCGGATCAGATCGCCGTTCTCGATGACCAGCGCCTCCTGCACCTGGCATCGCCGGGCGAGATCGGCATGGGCGGCGAGATGGCGCGCCTCGCCATGCACCGGGATCGCGATGCGCGGCCGGACCATCTGGTACATGCGCACCAGCTCGTCCTGCGCCGGGTGGCCCGAGACATGGACGAAATGGTCCGCCTCGGTGACGATTTCGATGCCGAGGCGCACCAATGCGTTCTGCAGCCGGCCGATCGCCTTCTCGTTGCCGGGGATGATGCGCGACGAAAAGATCGCGACATCGCCGTCCTCGAGGGTGACGTTGGGGTGGTCCTCGCGGGCGATCCGCGCCAGCGCGGCGCGCGGCTCGCCCTGGCTGCCGGTGCAGATCAACAGGATCTTGTCGCGCGGGACGTAGCCCGCCTCGTCCTCGGTCAGAAAGCGCGGCACATCGGCGAGATAGCCGTTCTCGCGCGCCGCCTTGTCGATCCGCCACAGCGAGCGGCCGACCAGCGCCACGTCGCGGTCGTGGGCGCGCGCGGCATGCGCGATCGTCGAGAGGCGCGCCACGTTCGAGGCGAAACAGGCGACCGCGACGCGCCGGTCATAGCGGCCGATCAGCTCGGTCAGCGACTGCCGCAGCTCGCCTTCGGAGCCCGAGCTGCCCGGCTTCAGCGCGTTGGTCGAATCGCAGACGATCGCCAGCACCCCCTCGTCGCCGACCGCGCGCAGCCGCGCCTCGTCGGTGACGTCGCCGATCAGCGGCTCGGGATCGAGCTTCCAGTCGCCGGTGTGCAGCACGGTCCCGGCCGAGGTGCGGATCACCACCGCGTTCGGCTCGGGGATCGAATGCGTCAGGGTGATCAGCTCCAGATTCGAACGGGCCGATCGTAAAGCGGCCGGACATCGGCACGGTGTTGATCGTGACCTGATCGGCCAGCCGCGCCTCGACCAGCTTGGCGCGCAACAGCGAGGCGGTGAACGGCGTCGCCCAGACCGGGCATTGCAGCTGCGGCCACAGATAGGGGATCGCGCCGATATGGTCTTCATGCGCATGGGTCGCGACGATCCCCAAGAGGCGGTCGCGGCGTTCGACGATAAAGGCGGGGTCGGCCATGATCACATCGACCCCGGGCTGGTGCTCCTCCTCGCCGAAGGTGACGCCGCAATCGACGATCAGCCACTGGCCGCGATAGCCGTAGAGGTTGAGGTTCATCCCGATCTCGCCGGCGCCGCCGAGCGGGAGGAAATAGAGCGCGTCGGGATCGTGCTCCGCGATCGCCTGCGAGCGGCGCGGCGCGTTCATCGGTCGGTGTTGTGGCGGTAGATCAGGCGCAGGCCCCACAGCGTCAGATCGGGATCGACCGTCTCGATCACCTCGGTCGCGCCGGCGAAGAGCGGCGCCAGCCCGCCGGTGGCGATTACCTTCATCGCGGCGCCGAACTCGGCCTTGATGCGGGCGACCAGCCCTTCGATCAGCCCGACATAGCCCCAGTAGACGCCCGATTGCATGCAGCTGACCGTATCCGTGCCGATGACCCGCTCGGTGCGGCTGATGCGAACGCTGGGCAGCTTTGCCGCCGCCATGTGCAACGCGGCGAGCGACAGATTGATCCCGGGCGCGATCACGCCGCCGCAATAATTGCCGTTCGCGGTCGACGACATCGAAATTGGTCGCGGTGCCGAAATCGACGACGACCAGCGGCCCCTTGTAGCGGTCATGCGCGGCGACGGTGTTGACGAGCCGGTCGGCGCCGACTTCCTCCGGCCGATCGACCAGCGCCTTGGTGCCGAGCTTGACGCCCTTCTCGCCGACCACGAGCGGCTCGGTCTTGCAGTAGCGCCGGCAGAAGGTCAGCAGGTTGAAATTGGCCTCGGGCACGACGCTGGCGATGACCGCGCCATCGAGATCGCCGCGCGACAGGCCCTCCAGCGACAGCAGATGATCGAGCCACACGACATATTCGTCGGCCGTGCGCCTGCCGTCGGTCGCGATGCGCCAGCTGCCCTTGAGATCGGCGCCATCCCATATCGCGAAGACGGTGTTGGTGTTGTTGGCATTGATGGCGAGAAGCATGTCGCCTCCTTCAGCCGGCCGGAAAGACTTCGCCGGCGGCGATCCGCCGGCGGCCCTCCGCGGCATCGAGCACGAGCGCGCCGTCGTCGTCGAGATCGTGAAACCGGCCGAGCAGCGTTTGGCGCTCGAGGCGCACGCGGACGCGTTCGCCGAGCCCGCTCGCCGCCGCGAGCCAGGCCGCGCGTACCGGGGCGAACCCCTCCGCGCGCCAGCGCCGCGCCCAACCCGCGAAATGCCGGACGAAGTCTTCGAGCAGAACCGCCGGGGTGATCCCGGTAACGCCTTCCGCCGCGAGCGAGGTGGCCGGGAATTCGACGTCCCGCGGCGCATGGACGATGTTGACGCCGATCCCGATCACGACGAAATCGACCCTGTCGCTCGCCGCAGTCTCCGATTCGAGGAGGATGCCGGCGAGCTTTCTTGCCGTTGGCGAGCAGGTCGTTGGGCCATTTGTAGCGCAGCTGCAGGGCCGGCGCCGACGAGCGGCGCGAGCGCGTCGCCGAGCCCGAGCGCGGCGACAAAGCCGAGTTGCGCGGCGCGCGCCGGCGCACCGTCCGGCCGCAGCACCAGCGACAGATACAGATTGCCCGGCGGCGACAGCCAGCTTCGGCCGCGCCGCCCGCGCCCGGCGGTCTGCTCGCCGCGCCCACACCAGCGTGCCGGCCGGAGCGCCGGCGCGGGCCAGCGCCTTGGCCTCGTCGTTGGTGCTGCCGATCCGTCTCGTAGCGGTGGAGGCGAAAGCCCTCGGGCAGCATCGGCCCAGGGGCATTCATGGTGCGATCATCGCGCGAACAGCGATGCCGCCGCCGCTTCGGCACCGCCGACGATCGGATCGGGCAGCAGGATGAAAAACATCGTCAGCAGCGCGGTGACGATGAGCACGCATTTGAGCTCGGCGGGGATTGGCCGGTCGAACGCGGCGACCGGCTCGTCGAAATACATCACCTTGACGATGCGCAGATAATAGAACGCGCCGACGACGCTGGTGACGACGCCGATGACGGCAAGCCCAATGAGATGCGCGTCGATCGCGGCGAGAAAGATGTAGAGCTTGGCGAAGAACCCGGCGGTCGGCGGGATGCCGGCCAAGGCGAACATGAAGATGCCGAGCGCCAGCGCGAGGCCCGGCTGCGTGCGGCCGAGCCCGGAGAGGTCGGCGATGCCTTCGAGCATCTGCCCCTTCTGTCGCATGCACAGGATGACCGCCCAGGTGCCGAGGTTCATGAACAGATAGATCGCCATATAGACGAGGACGCCGCGGATCCCGGCCGGGCTCGCCGCGGCAAGCCCGATCAGCGCGTAGCCGACATGGCCGATCGAGCTGTACGCCATCAGCCGCTTGATGTTCTGCTGGGCGATCGCGGCGACCGCGCCGAGCACCATCGAGGCGACCGACAGGAACACGATGATCTGGCGCCATTCGACGAGAAGCCCGCCGAACGGCTCGACCAGAAAGCGGACGAACAGCGCGATCGCCGCAATCTTGGGCGCGACCGAGAAAAACGCGGTCACCGGGGTCGGCGCCCCCTCATAGACATCGGGCACCCACATGTGGAACGGCACCGCCGAGACCTTGAAGGCGAGCCCGATCGCGACCAGAACGAGCCCGATGATCAGCCCGTTCGACGGCTTGGCCGCCGCCGGCGAACAATTGGGCGAGCACCTGAAAGCTGGTGGTCCCGGTGAAGCCGTAAATCAGCGAGGCGCCATAGAGCAACAGGCCCGAGGCGAGCGCGCCGAGGACGAAATATTTGAGCCCGGCCTCGGTCGAGCGCACCGAATCGCGGTCGAAGCTGGCGACGACGTAGAGCGCCAGGCTCTGCAATTCGAGGCCGAGATAAAGCGTGATCAGGTCGTTGGCCGAGACCATGACCATCATGCCGGTCGTGGCGAGCAGGACGAGCACCGGGAACTCGAAGCGCGCGATACCTCTGCTCCTCGTTGTAGTGCAGCGCCATGATGATGCTGACCGCCGAGCCGATCAGCACCAGCGCCTTCATGAACACGGCGAAGGCGTCGGTGACGAACATGCCGTAAAAGCCGACCCGGTGCTCGCCCCCGAAGAGACCGGCAGACGACCAGGACCGCGAGCAGCACCGCGACGGCGAGCCAGGAAACCAGCCGGGTCGAGCCCTCGCCGCGGAAGACGCCGAGCAGCAACAGCGCCATCGCGCCGCAGGCGAGCAGGATCTCCGGCAGCGCCGGCGAGAGATCGGGAACGGCGCGATCGGCATCGGCCGCCTAGCGCTCCTCAACCGCGTCCCGTGGGCCTTCAGCCCACGGACTTGATCCGCGGCGGAGGCCGGGACCCACCAATCAGCTTCCGAGGCGGCTGGCAAGATGGGTCCCGGCCTTCGCCGGGACGACGCTCGCTGCGCTTCGCGCCGCCTGCTGCGCGGCGCTGACCTGCGCGACGAGGTGATCGACCGAAGCGCGGATCGGGGTCAGGAACGAGTCGGGATAGACGCCCATCCACAGCACCAGCACGAGCAGCGGCGCGAACACCGCCATCTCGCGCGGGGAGAGATCGAGCATGCCGCGCAGATCATCGCGGGTGATCGTGCCGAAGATGACCCGGCGGTAGAGGTAGAGCATGTACATCGGGCCGAGGAACAGCGCCGTCGCGGCGAGGAAGCATTCGAGCGTGCTGACGCGGAAGGTGCCCAAGAGGATCAGGAACTCGCCGACGAAACCGCTGGTGCCGGGCAGCCCGACCGAGGCCAGCATCAGGCACATGAAGACAAAGGCGTAGGCCGGCATGCGCTCGACCAGCCCGCCATAGCGGTCGATGTCGCGCGTGTGGAGGCGGTCATAGACGACGCCGACGACCAGAAACAGCCCGGCCGAAACGAGGCCGTGGCTCAGCATCTGGATCATCGCGCCCTGCACCGCCTCGCTGGTCAGCGCAAACAGGCCCATCGTCACAAACCCCATATGCGCGATCGACGAATAGGCGATCAGCTTCTTCATGATCGGTCTGGGCGAGCGCGACAAACGAGGTGTAGATGACCGCGATCGCCGAGAGCGCGAACATCAGCGGCGTGAAATAGGCCGAGGCGAGCGGAAACATCGGCAGCGAGAACCGGATGAACCCGTAGCCGCCCATCTTCAACAGCACCCCGGCGAGGATCACCGACCCGGCGGTCGGCGCCTCGACATGGGCATCGGGCAGCCAGGTGTGCACCGGCCACATCGGCACCTTGACCGCGAACGAGGCGAAGAAGGCGAGCCACAGCCATTTCTGCAGATCGGGCGGGAAAGAGTGGGTCAGCGCCACCGTGATATCGGTGCTGCCGGTCTGGAAATAGACCGCGAGGATCGCCAGCAGCGACAACACCGAGCCCAAGCAGCGTGTAGAGAAAGAACTTGAACGCGGCATAGACCCGCCGCGGTCCGCCCCACACCCCGATGATCAGAAACATCGGGACCAGCACCCCCTCGAAGAACACATAGAACAGCACGAAGTCGAGGGCGCAGAAGATGCCGACCATCATCGTCTCGAGGACGAGGAAGGCGATCATGTATTCCCTGACCTGGCGGTGCACCGAAATCCAGCTGGCAACGACGCACAGCACGGTCAAGAGGGTCGACAGCAGCACGAAGAACAGCGAGATGCCGTCGATCCCCATGTGATAGTTGATCGTGACGCCGCCGATCGTGATCCAGCGCGCCCGCTCGACGAACTGAAATGCGGCGGTCGCGGGATCGAACTCGATCCACAGCACGATCGACAGCGCGAAGACGATCAGCGAGGTCGACAGCGCGATGTTGCGCGCGTTGCGTGGCAACCACGGCCTCCTCGCCGCGCGCGGTCATGATGAACCCGGCGCCGACCAGCGGCAGAAAGGTGACGAGCGACAAGAGCGGCCAGTGGCTCATGATTGTACGCGGCTCATCGCGGCAACAGGTACCAGGTGATCAGCGCGACGACGCCGATCAGCATCGCGAAGGCGTAGTGATAGACGTACCCGGTCTGCAGCCGGCTTGCCTCGCGCGCCAATTCGCGCGTCGCCGCGGCGATCCCGTCGGGCCCGAACCCGTCGATGATCGTGCCGTCGCCGGTCTTCCACAGCCCCTCGCCGAGCGAGAAGGCGCTCTTGCACGAAGAGCCGGTCGTAGAGCTCGTCGAAATACCATTTGTTGAGCAGGAACAGGTAGATGGCGCGGTACTGCAGAGCCAGCCGCGCGGGAATGGCCGGGTCGATCGAATAGCACAGATAGGCGGTCGCGATGCCCGAGCGCGGCGGCGATCAGCGGCAGGAATTGAATGATGCCGGTGAGATCCTCGGCCGCGCCGATCGAATCGTGCGCCGGCAGCACCAGGATCGAGCTCTTCCAGAACGCGCCGCGCAGATCGCCGACGAAATAATTCTCGGCGAAATAGCCGGCGAGGGCCGCGCCGGCGGCGAGGACGAAAAGCGGGATCAGCATGACCCACGGGCTTTCATGCACATGGTGCATGGTCTCGTCGTCGGCGCGCGGCTTGCCGTGGAAGGTCATGATCAGCAGCCGCCACGAGTAGAAGGCGGTCAGAAACGCGGTGAAGGTGCCGAGGCAGAACGAGTAGCGCCCGACCGCGGTGCCCGAGGCCCAGGCAGCGGCGAGGATCGTGTCCTTCGAATAATAGCCGGCGAAGAACGGGATGCCGGCCAGGGACAGGCTGCCGATCCACATCACCGCATAGGTATAGGGGATCTTGTTCCACAGCCCGCCCATGCGGCGCATGTCCTGCTCGGCGCTCATCGCGTGGATGACCGAGCCGGCGCCGAGGAACAACAGCGCCTTGAAGAAGGCGTGGGTGAAGAGGTGGAACATCGCCGCGCCGTAGGCCGAAACGCCGGCGGCGAAAAACATGTAGCCGAGCTGCGAGCAGGTCGAATAGGCGATGACCCGCTTGATGTCGTTCTGCGCCATGCCGACGCTGGCGGCAAAGATCGCGGTGGTGCCGCCGATCACGCCGACAAAGGCGAGCGCCCCCGGGGCGTATTCGAACATCGGCGACAGCCGCGCCACCATGAAGACGCCGGCCGTCACCATCGTCGCCGCGTGGATCAAGGCCGAGACCGGGGTCGGGCCTTCCATCGCGTCGGGCAGCCAGGTGTGCAGGCCGATCTGCGCCGATTTCCCCATCGCGCCGACAAACAGGAGGATGCAGGCGAGCGTCAATGACGGCACCTGCCAGCCGAGGAAGTTGATCGTCGTGCCGACCGCTCCCGGCGCCTTGCCGAACACGGTCGAGAAGTCGAGCGAACCGAAGATCACGAAGACCGCGAAGATGCCGAGCGCAAAGCCGAAATCGCCGACCCGGTTGACGATGAAGGCCTTGATCGCCGCCGCGTCGGCCGATGCGCGGTCGTACCAGAAGCCGATCAAGAGATAGGACATCAGACCGACGCCTTCCCAGCCGAAAAACAGCTGCACGAAGTCGTTGGCCGTCACCAGCGCCAGCATGAAGAAGGTGAAGAGGCTCAGATAGGCCATGAAGCGCGGGATGCCCGGATCGTGCGCCATGTAGCCGATCGAATAGACGTGGACCATCGCCGACACGATCGTCACCACGAGGATCATCACGCCGGACAGCGTGTCGAGCCGCAGCGACCATTCGACATCGACACCGCCGGCGGCGATCCAGGTGGCGAGCGGCACCACCTGCGCCGCGTCCTGGGCGAGGATCTCGCGGAACAGCGGGATCGCCGAGCACCATCGAGAGGAGCAGCGCGCCGCAGGTGACGAACTGGGCGCCGCGATCGCCGATCGCCCGGCCGAAAAACCCGGCGACCGCGGCAGCCAGCAGCGGCAGGAAGACGACGAGGACGGCCATTAAGGTTCAGCCACTGGGCTCAGCCCCGCATCATGTGGATGTCTTCGACCTGGATCGTGCCGCGATTGCGGAAATAGACGACGAGGATGGCAAGGCCGATCGCCGCCTCCGCCGCCGCCACCGTCAGCACGAACATCGCGAAGACCTGGCCGACCAGATCGCCCAGCGCCACCGAGAAGGCGACGAAGTTGATGTTGACCGCGAGCAGCATCAATTCGATCGACATCATGATGATGATGACGTTCTTGCGATTGAGGAAAATGCCGAACACGCCGAGCGTGAAGAGGATCGCCGCGACCGTCAGGTAATGCGCCAGGCCGACCGCCATCGCCTCACTCCCCGGCCCCGTGGGCCTGCGGCCCCTCACTGGTTCCATTGATGCGCCGCCGCCGAGCGGCACCTTGACCAATGCGATCGCCTCGGCGCGGCTGCGCGCGAGCTGCTGCGGGATCGACTGGCGCCGCACCCCGACCCGCTGCCGCAGGGTCAGCACGATCGCGCCGATCATCGCCACCAGGAGGATCAGGCCGGCCGTCTGAAAGGCAAAGATGTAGCGGGTATAGAGCAGGTCGCCGAGCGCGCGGGTGTTGGTCAGGGCCGCCGCGTTGGCCGGCAGCGGCGCGGCTTCGAGACCGGCGATGCCGGGCGCGATCACCCAGCTGCCGAAGATCAGCATCAGCTCGGCCAACAGGATGAAGCCGATCAGCGCGCCGATCGGCAGATACTGCATAAAGCCGCTGCGCAGCTCCGCGAAATCGATGTCGAGCATCATCACGACAAAGAGGAACAGGACAGCGACCGCGCCGACATAGACGATGACCAGGATCATCGCCAGGAACTCGGCGCCCAACAGCACGAAAAGCCCGGCCGAATTGAAGAAGGCGAGGATCAGGAACAACACCGAATGGACCGGGTTGCGCGCCGAGACGACCATCACGCCCGAGGCCACCGCGAGTGACGGCGAAGAGGTAGAACATGATGGTCTGGAGGATCATGCCCCCAATCCTTCCCCACCATTTTGAGCTGTCGTCCCGGCGAAAGCCGGGACCCACTTGTCCACTTCCGGAGCGGTTGAAAAGTAGATCCCGGCTTTCGCCGGGATGACAATTTGATTCATCGATAGGGCGCCTCGAGGGCGAGGGCGCGGGCGATCTCGGCTTCCCAGCGGTCGCCGTTCGCCAACAGCTTTTCCTTGTCGTAGAACAGCTCCTCGCGGGTCTCGGTGGCGAATTCGAAATTCGGCCCCTCGACGATCGCGTCGACCGGGCAGGCCTCCTGGCAATAGCCGCAATAGATGCATTTGGTCATGTCGATGTCGTAGCGCGTCGTGCGCCGGCTGCCGTCTTCGCGCGGCTCGGCCTCGATCGTGATCGCGAGCGCCGGGCAGATCGCCTCGCACAGCTTGCAGGCGATGCAGCGCTCCTCGCCGTTGGGATAGCGGCGCAACACATGCTCGCCGCGAAAACGCGGGCTGAGCGGGCCTTTCTCATAGGGGTAGTTGACGGTGACCGGGCGCTTGAACATGTAGCGCAAGGTCAGCGCCATGCCCCGAAATCAGCTCGCTCAGCAAGAGGCCGCGCGCCCCGCGCGCCAGAACGTTCATCGCTCGATCCTCGCCCTCGCCACGCGGCGCAATATCCGGCTCACCATAGAAGCGCGTCCTCCGCTGTCAACGCGCCGGGAGCCAACCGAACGCGGTCAAGACGCCGGCCGTCAACACCAGCCAGAACAGCGTGAACGGCAAAAACACCTTCCAGCCGAGCCGCATCAGCTGGTCGTAGCGGAAGCGCGGGAAGGTTGCGCGCACCCACAGGATGCAGAACATCATTAGGACGGTCTTCAAGAGCAACCAGATCGGGGCAGGGACCCAGGTGAACGGCGCCACCCCGAACGGCGCGAGCCAGCCGCCCAGGAACAGGATCGCGGTCATCGCGCTGACCATGATCATGTTGCCGTATTCGCCGAGGAAGAAGAGCGCGAAGGTCATCGCCGAATATTCGACGAAGTAGCCGGCGACGAGCTCGGATTCGCCTTCCGGCAGATCGAACGGCGCCCGGTTGGTCTCGGCGAGGCCCGAGATGAAGAACACCACCGCCATCGGCAACAGCGGGATCACAAACCAGACATGGCGTTGCGCCATGACGATGTCGCTGAGGTTGAGCGAGCCGGCGCACAGCAGCACCGTCACCAGGACGAACCCGATCGACACCTCGTAGGACACCATCTGCGCCGCCGAGCGCAACGCGCCCAAAAAGGCATAGCGCGAATTCGACGCCCAGCCCGCCATGATGATGCCGTAGACCGACAACGAGCTGATCGCGAAGAGATAGAGGAGCCCGACATTGATGTTGGAGATGACGATCCCGTAACCGAACGGGATCACCGCCCAGGCGACCAGCGCCAGCGTGAAGGTCAGCATCGGCGCGGCGACAAAGACGATCCGGTTGGCGCCGCTCGGGACCACCGTCTCCTTCATCAACAGCTTCAGCCCGTCGGCAATCGGCTGCAGCAGACCGAACGGGCCGACGACGTTCGGCCCCTTGCGCAGTTGCGAATAGGCCAGCACCTTGCGCTCGGCATAGGTGAAATAGGCGATCGCCAACAGCAGCGGCACGACGACCGCGATCACCTCGGCGATGATGATGCCGGTCGGCAGGGCGTAGAGGGTCCAGAAGTGGCTCACCGCCGCCCCCCCTCACCCCCAACGGGGGTGAATGCCAGGGAAATCGTATCTGACTTGCTACGCCCTCCCCCTTGATGGGGGAGGGCGGGGGTGGGGGTGAATTCGCCGCTCGGCACCCACCCGTGATGGCAATCACCCCCTCCCAACCCTCCCCCATCGAGGGGGAGGGCCTTCAAGCGCGATCCGGCTGCGGCCAGAAGGGATGCGCCTGTTAGTACAAGAGAGCAGTCAGCCATGCGTGCCGGTCCGCTGCCGGCCTCGGGAAAGGCGCCGAAGGCGGCGCTGCAGCGCGCCATCGTCGGGCTGGCGCGGCTGATCGGGTCGGTACGGTAGAAATCGGCGATCGGATAGACGAAGGGCGTCGGCTCGATCGCACCGCTCTCGCCAAAATTTCCCCATTCGGCCGGCACGATCTGGTCGATCTGGCCGAACGCCGGATGAGCGGCGCGCATCCTCGCGCGCAGCTCGGACAGCGAGTCGAACGGCAGCGGGCGGCCGAGCGCGCCCGACAGTGCGCGCAGGATCGCCCAATCCTCGCGCGCCTCGCCGGGCGGAAACACCGCCCGCCGGCCGAGTTGGACGCGCCCCTCGGTGTTGACGTAGGTGGCGTCCTTCTCGGTATAGGCGGCGCCGGGCAGCACGACATCGGCGCGCGCCGCGCCGCGATCGCCGTGATGGCCCTGGTAGATCACAAAGGCCGACCCGATGTCGGTCAGATCGAGCTCGTCGGCGCCGAGCAGGTAGAGCACCTCGATCGCCCCAGAGCGGCACCCCGCCAGGATGCCGGCGACATCCTTGCCGCCGCTCCCGGGCAGAAAGCCGAGATCGAGGCCGGCGACCCGCGATGCCGCGCGATGCAGCACGTTGAACCCGTTCCATTCGGGCCGGACCATGCCGCAGCTCTCGGCGATCGCCCGCGCCGCGCCGAGCACCCGGGCGCCGTCGGGCCGCGACGAGCGCGCCCTGGCCCAGCACGATCATCGGCGCCTTGGCAGCGCGCAGCATCTCGGCCCAGGGATGCGCGCCCTCGCTCAGCGCAGCGAGCGTCTCGCCGCCTTCGCCCAGCATCTCGACCGGGAAGGTCAGGTCGAGCGCCGGCCCGATCGCCGCCACCCGGAAGCCGCCTTGCAGGTGGCGCTTGCGCAGCCGCGCGTTGACGAGCGGCGCCTCCCAGCGCGGATTGCTGCCGATCAGAAGGCAGGCATCGGCCCGCTCGATCCCGGCGATCGTCGTGTTGAACAGATAGCCGGCGCGGCAGGAGCCGTCGAGCCTGGCGCCGTCCTGCCGGCAATCGAGGCTGGTCGCGCCGAGACCGCCGCAGCAGCTCCTTCAGGGCGAACATCGCCTCGGCGTCGCACAGATCGCCGGATATCGCCGCGATGCGCTCGCCCGGAACCGAGCGAAGCCGGTCGGCGACGAGATCGAGCGCCTCGCGCCACTCGGCTTCGACCAGCCGGCCGCCGCGCCGGATATAGGGGCGGTCGAGCCGGCGGCGGATCAGCCCGTCATGCGCGAAGCGGGTCTTGTCGGAGATCCACTCCTCGTTGATCTCTTCGTTGAGCCGCGGCAACACGCGCAGCACCTGCGCGCCGCGCGCATCGATGCGGATATTGCTGCCGACCGCGTCGAGCACGTCGACCGACTCGGTCTTGCGCAATTCCCAGGGCCGCGCGACGTAGGCATAGGGCTTCG
Organism: uncultured Alphaproteobacteria bacterium; assembly: GCA_963842175.1. Lineage (GTDB taxonomy): Bacteria > Pseudomonadota > Alphaproteobacteria > ATCC43930 > CGMCC-115725 > DATARH01. The sequence continues at coordinate 577,922 of CAWJFM010000023.1, read as the reverse complement.
AGGTCAACGCCCCGACCGGGCACAGATCGACGATGTTGGCCGACAGCTCGGAGCCGAGCGCGCGCTCGACATAGGTGGCGATCTCCATGTCTTCGCCGCGCCCGGTCGCGCCCAGCTCCTCGACCCCGGCGATCTCGGTCAGAAAGCGGATGCAGCGGGTGCAGTGGATGCAGCGCGTCATGCTGGTCGCGACCAGCGGGCCGAAATCCTTGTCCCTCACCGCGCGCTTGTTTTCCTGATAGCGGCCGCGGTCGAAGCCATAGGCCATCGCCTGGTCCTGCAGATCGCACTCGCCGCCCTGATCGCAGATCGGGCAATCGAGCGGGTGGTTGATCAGCAGCATCTCCATGACGCCGTGCCGCGCCTTTATCGCCTTTTCCGATTGCGTCAGGATGACGTTGCCGTCGGCGACCGGCATCGCGCAGGACGCCACCGGCTTTGGCGATTTCTCGACTTCGACCAGGCACATCCGGCAATTGCCGGCGATGTTGAGGCGCTCGTGGTAGCAGAAATGCGGGATCTCGATCCCGGCCTGCTGGCAGGCCTGCAGGATCGTGGTGCCCGGGCGCGACCTCCAACTCCTGTCCGTCGATCGTCACCTTGGGCATGGCGCTGTCCCATTCCCAAAACAGATCGCATTCCCGGCGAAGGCCGGGATCCACCCATCGCGCGACGAGCGGCGGCATGGGTCCCGGCATTCGCAGGAATGCGGGATAAACGGGCTGTCATTGCGAGCGAGGAGCAATGCGGCCGATCCCGACAGGGATGCATCGACGCTGCGTCCTCGCATGCAAGTCGCTACTCCGCCGCCCGGCGCGTTGCGGCCGCACGGTATTCCTCGATGCGGCGCTGCATTTCCGGCTTGAAGTGGCGGATCAGCCCCTGCACCGGCCAGACCGCGCCGTCGGCCAGCGCGCAGATCGTGTGGCCCTCGATCTCGCGCGTCACCTCGTCCAGCATGTCGATCTCGTCGACCGTGGCGTTGCCCTCGACCATCCGCTCCATGACCCGCCACACCCAGCCGAGCCCCTCGCGGCACGGCGTGCACTGGCCGCAGCTCTCATGCTTGTAGAACTGCGACAGCCGGGCGATCGCGCGCACGATGTCGGTCGATTTGTCCATGACGATGAGGGCCGCGGTGCCGAGCCCCGATCTTCTGCGCGACGAGGCTGTCGAAATCCATCAGCACCGTGTCGCAGATCGTCGCTTCGGCAGGCACGGGGTCGAGGAGCCGCCGGGGATCACCGCCAGGAGATTGTCCCAGCCGCCGCGCACCCCGCCGGCATGGCGCTCGATCAGCTCCCGCATCGGGATCGACATTTCCTCTTCGACATTGCACGGCTGTTCGACATGGCCGGAGATGCAGAAGATCTTGGTCCCGGTGTTGCGCGGCCGGCCGAGCCCGGCGAACCACGCCGCGCCGCGCTTCAGGATCGCCGGCGCGACCGCGATCGTCTCGACATTGTTGACCGTGGTCGGGCAGCCATAGAGCCCGACCGCCGCCGGAAACGGCGGCTTCAGCCGCGGCTGGCCCTTCTTGCCTTCGAGGCTTTCGAGGAGCCCGGTTTCCTCGCCGCAGATATAGGCGCCGGCGCCGCGATGCAGGTAGACCTCCATGTCGTAGCCGGAACCGCAGGCGTTCTTGCCGACGAGCCCGGCCGCGTAGGCCTCCTCGATCGCCGTCTGGAGGTGCTGCGCCTCGTCGTAGAACTCGCCGCGGATATAGATGTAGGTGGCGCCGACCCCCATCCCGACGCCGGCCAGCAGGCAGCCTTCGATCAGCTTGTGCGGATCGTTCCTGCAGGATGTCGCGGTCCTTGCAGGTGCCGGGCTCGCTCTCGTCGGCGTTGACGACGAGATAGGTCGGGCGGTCGCTGGTCTTCGGCATGAACGACCATTTGAGCCCGGTCGGGAAGCCGGCGCCGCCGCGGCCGCGCAGCCCCGATTCCTTGCATTCGTTGACGATCCAGTCGCGGCCCTTCTGGATCACCTCCCTGGTGCCGTCCCAGTCGCCGCGCTTGCGCGCGCCGGCGAGACGCCAATCGTGCTCGCCATAGAGATTGGTGAAGACCCGGTCCTGATCAGCCAGCATCGCTCATCCCCTGCCGGCCGCTCGTCCGGCGACTCGAGTCAGCGTGGTCTTGCCGCCGATCGGCGCCGAGCCGCGCCGCCCGATCACGCGAGCCCGGCGGCGGCGCCTTGCCCTCGCGCAGCGCATCGAGCAGCGCCTCGGTCGAGGCGCGCGTCGAGATCCTCGTAGAAATCATCGTTGACCTGGAGGATCGGCGCGTTGACGCAGGCGCCGAGGCATTCGACCTCGACCAGCGTGAAGAGCCCGTCCTCGGTGGTGCCGCCGATCCCGATGCCGAGCTTTTTCTCGCAGGCGGCGACCACCGCATCCGAGCCGCGCAGCCAGCACGGCGTCGTCGTGCAGGCCTGCAGGAGATAGCGCCCGACCGGGCGCAGATTCAGCATCGTATAGAAGGTGGCGACCTCGTAGACCCGGATGCGCGGCATCTCCAACATCTCGGCGACATGGTGCATCGCCGCCAGGGGCAGCCAGCCGCCGGATTGGCGCTGCGCCAGATCGAGCAAGCGGCAGCACCGCGCTGGCCTGCCGGCCGGGCGGGTATTTGGCGATATGCGCCTTCGCCCGCGTCGAGATTCTCGGGCGTGAACTCGAAGCTCTCCGGCTGGATGACCGGCGGCCCTTCGCCGTGCGTATTCACCGGTCGATCTCGCCGAAAACGATGTCCATCGAGCCGATGATCGCGACCAGATCGGCCAGCATGTGGCCCTTCGACATGAACTCGGTCGCCTGCAGAAAGGCAAAGCCCGGCGCGCGGATCTTGCAGCGATAGGGCCGGTTGGTGCCGTCGGCGATCGAGATAGACCGCGAACTCGCCCTTTGGCGCCTCGACCGCCGTATAGGTCTCGCCGGCCGGCACGTGATAGCCCTCGGTATAGAGCTTGAAATGATGGATCAGCGCTTCCATCGACTGCTTCATCTCGGCGCGCGGCGGCGGCGCGACCTTGCGGTCGTTGACCTTGATCGGGCCCGCCGGCATCTGCGCCAGGACCTGCCGGATGATGCGCAAGGATTGGCGCATCTCCTCGAGGCGCACGAGATAGCGGTCCCAGCAATCGCCGTTCCTGCCGACCGGCACGTCGAACTCGACCTGGTCATAGGCGTCGTAGGGCTGGGCGCGGCGCAAATCCCAGGCGACGCCGGAGCCGCGCAGCATCGGCCCCGAAAACCCCCAATCGACCGCGTCCTTGGCGCTGACGACGCCGATATCGACGGTGCGCTGCTTGAAGATGCGGTTGTCGGTCAGCAGCCGCTCGATATCGTCGATCGTCTGCGGAAAGCTGTCGCAAAACGCCAGGATGTCGTCGGTGAGCCCGGCCGGCAGGTCCATGTGCACGCCGCCCGGCCGGAAGTAATTGGCGTGGAGCCGCGCGCCCGAGACGCGCTCGTAGAACTCCATCAGCTTTTCGCGCTCCTCGAACCCCCACAGAAACGGCGTGATCGCGCCGACATCGAGCGCGAAGGCGCAGATGTTGAGGAGGTGGTTGAGGATGCGGGTGATCTCGGCGAACAGCACGCGGATGTATTGCGCGCGCGGCGGCGGGGTGATCCCCATCAGCTTTTCGACGGCGAGCGCGAAGGCGTGCTCCTGGCACATCGGCGAGACGTAGTCGAGCCGGTCGAAATAGGGGATCGCCTGCAGATAGGTCTTGTATTCGATCAGCTTTTCGGTGCCGCGATGGAGGAGGCCGATATGCGGGTCGGCGCGCTCGATGACCTCGCCGTCCATCTCCAGGACCAGCCGCATCACGCCGTGGGCGGCCGGATGCTGCGGCCCGAAATTCATCGTGAAGTTGCGGATCGCCGGCGCTCCGGCGAGCTCGGCGGCGGGATCGCCCGAGGCAGGGGGTAGGCTCGCGCGGTCGCTCATGGTGCGCCCTTCGGGCTGCGCCGGCGCGTCCTTCGCCGCGACTCGTCCGGCGCGCTCGCCTTCTCGTCGCCCGGCAGGATCTTGTCCATGCCCTCCCAGGGCGACAGGAAATCGAAGCTGCGGAACTCCTGCGTCAGCCGCACCGGCTCGTAGACGACGCGCTTCTGGTCCTCGTCGTATCTGCAGCTCGACATAGCCGGTCAGCGGGAAATCCTTGCGCAGCGGGTGCCCCTCGAAGCCGTAATCGGTCAGGATGCGGCGCAGATCGGGGTTGTCGCTGAAATAGATCCCGAACAGATCCCAGGCCTCGCGCTCCCACCACCCGGCGCTGCTGTAGAGGCCGACCGCCGACGGCACCGGCTGTTCCTCATCGGTCTCGATCTTGACCCGAATGCGCTGGTTGAGGGTCATGCTCAGCAGATGATAGACCACGTCGAAACGCCGCGGCCGGTCGGGGTGGTCGACGCCGCAAATGTCGCACAGCATCGTGAAGCGGCATCTGGGATCGTCGCGCAGAAAGCCGAGCACGCTGGAGCAGCGCCTCGCCGGCGACCCGGCACGACAGCTCGCCGTGGCGGATCTCGGTCGCGATCAGCGCCCCGGGCAACGCTGCCGAGAGGTATTCGGCCAGGTCCTTGAGCTTGTCGTCCATGCGTCGCGCGGATCAGCGGGCGAAGCTGCGGGTGCGCTTGATCTTCTTCTGCAGCAGCAGGACGCCGTAGAGCAGCGCTTCCGCCGTCGGCGGGCAGCCCGGAACGTAGATGTCGACCGGCACGATCCGGTCGCAACCGCGCACCACCGAATAGGAATAATGGTAGTAGCCGCCGCCATTGGCGCATGAGCCCATCGAGATGACCCAGCGCGGCTCGGCCATCTGGTCGTAGACCTTGCGCAACGCCGGGGCCATCTTGTTGCACAGCGTGCCGGCGACGATCATCACGTCGGACTGGCGCGGGCTCGGCCGGAACACCACCCCGAAGCGGTCGAGGTCGTAGCGGCTGGCGCCGGTATGCATCATCTCGACCGCGCAGCACGCGAGCCCGAAGGTCATCGGCCACAACGAGCCGCTGCGCGCCCAGCCGACCAGCGCGTCGACCGTCGAGGTGATAAAGCCGCGATCCTGCGATCTCCTCGGTCGCGGCGCGCAGCAGGAGGTCCTGTTCCGGCGCCCGGCGGAACGATGCGGCCGGGCGTCTCGATCACTCCCATTCGAGCGCCCCTTTTCGCCATTCATAGATGAAGCCGACCGTCAGCACGCCGAGAAAGGCCACCATCGACCAGAAGCCGAACACCCCGATATCGCCGAGCGAGACCGCCCAGGGGAACAGAAAGGCGACTTCGAGATCGAAGATGATGAACAGGATCGCGACGAGGTAATAGCGCACATCGAAGCGGACCCGCGCATCCTCGAACGGGTCGAAGCCGCATTCGTAGGGCGACAGCTTCTCCGAATTGGGGTTCTGCCGGGCCAGCACGAACGAGGCGCCGACCATCAGCGGCCGCGATCGCGCCGGCGATCACGAGAAACACCAGGATCGGGAAATACTGGCTGAGCAGGCTCTCCATACAACCCCTCGCTGGCGGCATCGGGCCGGCCCGCGCCCGGACCGGAGAGCCCAATGGCGACCGGCGGACCGGCCCCGGTGGCGCCGACCGCCCCGATCGATGGCGGGAGCGACGGGGCTCGAACCCGCGACCTCCGGCGTGACAGGCCGGCGCTCTAACCAACTGAGCTACACCCCCGCGACCGCCGATCGCGGCGACACCTCCTACCTAGGCGCTCCGGGGGTGTCAAGCAACTCCCCGGGCTTTGGGCAACGTCTTCCCGGTCAATACCGGCTGCCTCAACATGCGGCGAATGCGGATAGCGTCTCAGTTCGGATTCATCTATTTCCCCAGGCCACGACCCCCGCTAACTGTGTCGCCCAATACGGTGACGGTGACGATGGGGTGGTCAGCAGCGCAGCAATTGTTGAAGGCCAGCTTGGAGAACACACGGATCGGCAGGCAGCGCTCCGCTTGAGCATCGAGGTGCGGGTCAGGAACATTGGTTCGGCCGCGGCCTCGGTCCAGCCGAAATCGAGCGCTTAGGGCGCGATGACCGAAGTCTTCATGCGCCCTTCAAGGCCGCGATCTCGCGCCGCAGTGCGCGGACTTCATCGAACCGCGCGGTCGCGTCGCGGAGGAAGGCCGGGGTTAGCCTCGGTGATGCCGCAGAGGGCGAGGCGAGTCATCACCCAAGCGGCCAGCCGGTCGCAGCTTCTGCCGGCGAACGGCCATCCCAGATCGCCGCGAACCGATCGCTGAGCGATTGGCGCAGCAGCCGATTGGCGCGCTAAAAGCGGGCCTTTACCGTTTCGTCCGGGATCCCGAGACCGGGCGGCGGTTTCCCGGATGCCGAACTGCGGTGATATGGCGCAAAGTCTTGTAACGAAAACTGGCACTTGGCCGGCAGGCGCCGACCTATAAAGCCGCTTCTGAGCCCTCCGCCACGAGTTCGATTGCTAGCGCCTCGTGACAGAGCGATGTCGCCAGACCTCTCCGATGCGGACTGGGCAGCGCTCGTAGCGCCGCCGAAAGAGACGATCGAACGCGACCGCTTCCCGCTGTCGCCGCGCATTCGAGCGCTCAAACGCATTCTCGACAAGCTGGACCGGCCGCCGCCGGCCGCCGAGCCGTTCCCGCCGTCCAAGCCGCCGGGCGAGCGGAGCGCGGTGTTGTCGAAAAAGCGCCGGCGCTAAAAGAAACGGACGGCGTTTTGGCTTGCCCCAATCTCAACCAAGCGTCGTTAGAGCTTCGACGCGACGTTTTTGAAGGTCGAGGTCAGATTGGTTCCAACCAACTGCATAGCGCTGATCGCTGCAACTGCAATCAAAGCGGCGATCAAGCCGTACTCGATCGCAGTAGCCCCATCTTCATTTTCCCAAAGCTTCATAAGCGTGGCAAACATTGACGTTGTCCCGGTTGTCGCGTAGTTCCCTTTTATATGTCTGCCGCAGTTTCCAAGGCGTTAAGATGACTGAAGTTTCGGCGGCGTTTTTGCTAAAATCCGCCTTTTCCTTTACAAGACTTTGCGCATAATACCACTGAACTGCTCAACCGCGCGCAGCACGGAGACAGCGCGGGCATGGGATGCTCGACCCGAGGCGGGGTGGCGGGGTAAGTTTGACAGGCGGCGATGCCCCCCGTAACCTCTTGGAATCGAGGCGAACAACCGGTGATCGGGCCTATGGGGCCACAACCGCCGCGCACGGCGAAGCCAACCCCCACCGACCCCCTCACCCGCAAGCTAGCGCGATGGGTGCCGCTGTCACCGGAGGAGGTCGCCGTGCTGCGCGATCTCCAATCCGCGACCCGGGTGGTTGCGCGCAAGCGAGACATCATCACCGAAGGTCGCAAATACGACGGCTTGCTGGTGTTGATCGAGGGCTCGGCGATGCGTTACCGGGTCCTCCACGACGGCCGCCGGCAAGTCTTGAACATCATCTTTCCGGGCGATTTCATCGGGTTCCCCGGATGTTTCTTCGACCGCGCGCTGTACTCCATCGCCGCGCTCTCGGAGACCGTGGTCTCAGCCATTCCGTTCGCGCACGTCTTTAGCTTGTTCGAGGCGCATCCCCGACTGGCGGCAACGATTTTCTGGTCGTTCTCATGCGAAGCAGCGATGTCTGCCGAGCACTTGATCGATGTAGGCCGCCGATCGGCTCTCGAACGTGTAGCGCATCTGCTGCTCGAGTTGCTGACGAGGCTGCAAGCCATTGGGCTGGCGGACGAACGCTCCTACCAACTACCGCTAACCCAGGACCTGATCGGTGACGCTCTCAGCCTCAGCCTACCCCGCGTCAACCACGCATTGCGACAGCTCCGCGAATCCGATCTGGTTGCGATCGAGAAGCGAAGGGTGACTATCAAGGACCTCGAAGGCCTCGCCGCGCTGGCGGATTTCGAAAGAACCTACCTGAGCCGGTTCCACCTCGCCGAGATGCTGGCACGGAGTTGATAAGTCGACTGCTTTTCACCCTCAATCATCCACATGCATCAGCAGGACGTTACCCGCTGTCGCAGCAGGGCGGCCATCTGCAGCATCATGCCGATAAACGTGACGCCCCACGCGGTGACGGCTACCCAGACGAAAATTCGCGGAATGACGAGCAGAAAATCCGCTCCGACCGCGTGCGACAAACTCCAACTTGCGGCGGAATACATGCCGATCGGGAATACAGTGGACCAATACTCCAGCCGATAGACGAGTGGGACACCGCCGACGAGATGGCGCCAGATCATGACAGCGAGAAGGAGCGGTATCCACCAGGTGGCCACCGTCCAGAACAGGATCGTCACTCCGATAATAAGGCCGCGAATGTCCGCCAGCGCCGGGTTGCTGCCGACCACCGACACGAGCCGCGAACCGGCGAGCGCGGTGATGGCGGCTGCGCCCATATTGATCCAGTAGGAGGGTGTTAACTGGTCGGGGCTCATCTGCTCGAAGAGCCAACGATGGAGAATGAGCGTGACGATGATCAGGTAGAAAAAACCGCCCAACAGAAACAGACACAGGGCCGCGGCGTCGGCCATCGCCGACGTCGCAAATACCCCTGCGACGTGCGTTCCGAGGACCGCCAGAGATTCCGGCGCAACCACCGCCAACAGCCAGTTAGCGTTCAGGCTAGCGTGGGGCGGGGGCTTTGCGGCCCGGACCGTCGCCGCCGCGAACAGCGCGTAGGTGATGCAAACCCACAGCCCCAAACCACCGAGCCAGAGGGCGGCTGCGAGACTTTGATAGGGCGTCAGCAGCGAGAGTTGAGTGCCAAAGACGGCCGTGCCGGCGACAACCGTCAATAAGCTTGGACCGCGCTGGTGATCCTGCAGGTCTGCAAGGCAGGCCAGAGGGCGATGGACCAAACGAAGCAAAGTCAACAGCCACAACGCCGGGAACACGACCGCGTTGAGCAGCAACAGTAATAGCGAGAGCTGCGAAAATCCCAGCTGACGGGCGGCAATCGAAACGATCCCCGTCGCCATCACAAAGGCAAAACTACCCACCGGAAAATCGGCTATGTGCCGGGAGACGACCCTACGGTGGGCAGCTTCCAAAGGGGGCACGACCGGCATCCCGTTGCAACTCGCTGCCAATATGGCTCCGGAATGGCCAATGCGCGACAGAAGCGCCCGCGGCCCGTCGCGCGGGCGGGCATCGGCCGTTTGAAGCGTGGCGGTGGAGTACCTAACAAGCGCTGCCTAGCCTTTGCCTTTACCAAGGTTATTCACCTAGGGGAAGGATCGGCCAACACGGCCGGTGATAATCTGCATCTACAGAGTCCGCCAAGAGGACTGTGCCAGCCGGGCTGGCGCGCCTGGCCCCACCGCTACGGCTTGACAGTCGCGGCGGAGGGCATGATCGGGCGGGCCGCAGAGGGAGGAAGCGCGATGACGGTAACCCCGGTCATCGGCACATTGGCCACCGGTCCGAGCCATGTGCTGGGAAGGAAGCTCGATAGCATCCCCTTTGCGGCATATCACGTGGTGCTGATCGTCGTCCTCGGGTTTGTCGGATTTATCGAGGGCTACGATCTCGCGCTGTCGGGCTCGCTGCTGGTGCTCGCCAAGGGTCCGCTGCATCTCGGCCCCGAAGAGGTTCGCACCCTGGCCGTTTGGCCAACCTTTGTCGTCGTCCTCGGCGGGTTTTCGGCCGCAGCGATGTCCGACCGGATCAGCCGCGTCGCCGTGATGCAGATCGGCGTCATCGTCAGCACGGCGTGCACGTTGCTGATCCTACTGGCGCAAAATTTCGAGCAGCTGCTGGTCCTGCGCCTGATTACCGGCATCGGGCTGGGCTTCACGATCTCGGCGCCGTTTCCGATCGCCGCCGAACTCATGCCAGCGCAGCACCGGCGCACTTATGCGGCGATCTACGAGGTCATGCTGGCCAGCGCGTTCACGCTGCTGCCGTTTGTCGGTTATGTGCTGGCCGATCACCCGAACGGTTTCCGGCTCGTCGGGCTGCCAGGCGGCGTCACCTTGTTCGTCGCACCGGTGCTGATCTATTTCCTGATCCCGGAGAGCCCGCGCTGGCTGTTGCGCAGGGGCCGGCAGCAGGCCGCCATCAACTCGGTGAACCTGATCATTCGGCGCTGCGGCGGCCGCGTCGCGCCGATGACGCTCGGCGAACTCGGAGCGGGCCGCGAGGGGCTGCACGAAGAGCTGCCGTCGTTCTGGAAGCTGTTCGCCCCCGGTCAGTTGCGCTGGACCGCAGTAGGCATCGGCTGCGGCCTTTGCGGCGGCACCGCCTATTACATCATCGCGATCCTGCTGCCGAAGGCGCTGGTCGATCAGGGCGCGGCGGTCAGCCTCAGCTTCGGATTGAGCACATTGGTCTTTGCCGCGAGCATCCCGGGCAAGCTGTTCAACGGCTTCATCATGGAAATCATCGGGCGGCGCTGGACGATCACCGGTGCGTTTGTTCTCTCGATACCCGGTCTTCTGCTGATGATGCTGGCGCATCGCGCGGGGTCGTCGGCGACGACGGTCTTTATCGTCGGAACGCTGATCACCGGGTTCACAGTGCTGTCGTGCTTCCCGGCGGTGCGGGTCTACCTGTCCGAGCAGTTCCCCACAGCGCTGCGCGGGCGCGGGCACTTCTTCGGCGAGTTGTTCGGGCGCGTCTTCGCCGGCGTGATCGTGCCGTTCCTCTTGGAGCCGTATACCGGGTCGCCAACGATATTCTTTGGCACGATGGTGGTGGTGGTGGCGGCCGGTGCGTTCATACCGGTGCTGTTCGGCCGGGAGACCCTCGGCAACCTCGAAACCTTCACCGAAGCGCTCCCCGAATTGGCGTAACGGACTCCCGGAAAAGGAGCGCCAGAGCTGAGGAGGTGTCGCCATGGCGGCAACTGATATTCTCTCGGCCCCAATATCCGATGAGGAGCACCGCCGCGAATTGCGCAAGGCGGTGATCGCCAGCACCGTCGGGACGACGATCGAGTGGTACGACTTTCTGCTCTACAGCATCGTCACCCCGCTGGTCTTCGGCAAGATGTTCTTCCCGCACTCGGATCCGCTGATCGGCGTGCTGGAGGCGTTCTCGATCTATTTTGTCGGCTTTGTCGGCCGGCCGATCGGCGCGTTCATCTTCGGTCATTTCGGCGACCGGATAGGCCGCAAGGCAGCGCTGATCGCGACCCTGTTGATCACCGGACTGTCGACATTCGCGGTCGGCTTTGTCCCGGGTTACGCTTCGGTCGGGGTCTGGGGCGCGGTGATCCTGACGATTATCCGCATGATCCAGGGCATCGGCGTGGGCGGCGAATGGGGCGGCTCGGTGCTGTTCGCGATGGAGTGGGCCAAGACCAACAAGCATCGCGGCTTCATCACCTCGTGGCCGCAATTCGGCGGGCCGGCCGGGCTGTTCCTCGCCAACATCGCGGTGCTGATCGGCAGCGCGGTCGCCGGCGACCAGTTCTTCGCCTGGGGCTGGCGCATCCCGTTCTGGCTCAGCATCATCATGGTGGCGATTGGGCTCTACATCCGGCTCGGCATTCTCGAGACCCCGGTGTTCCGCCGGATCGTTGCCGAGGAGCGGATCGAGCGGGTGCCGGCGGTGGAGGTGCTGAAGCGCCAGCCGAAGCAGGTCTTTCTGTCGATGTTCGCGCGCAGCGCGGAGCAGGGGCCGGCGTACATCTATCTGGCTTTCATCTTCGCGTATAACAATCAGGTCATGCACATGTCGCGCGATTTTGTGCTGACCTCACTGATAATCGCGGGGATCGTCTCGTTCATCACGATCCCGCTCTCCGGCGCGGCGTCCGACCGCTTTGGCCGCAAGCGCGTCTACATCATCGGCTCGCTGCTCACCGGAATTTACGCCTTCGTCTATTTCGCCATGCTCAACACGGTCGTCCCGGCGCTGATCGTCATCGCCATTATCGTGTCGTTTATCCCGCACGACATCATGTACGGGCCGCAGGCGGCGCTGATTGCCGAGGGGTTCACGCCGCGGTTGCGCTACAGCGGCTGCTCGATCGGCTATCAGCTCGCCTCGCTCACCGCCGGCGGCCCGGCGCCGTTGATCGCGACGGCGTTGTTCGCCGCCTACCACTCCAGCACGGCCATCGCCGGCTACATCGCTGTCATGGCAATCGTCAGCATTATCGCGACGGCACTGATGCCCGATTACACCGGCCGCGACATTTCGGAGGAACATATCGGGGTTTGAACTGGTGCCCCGGCGCCCGCCCCGCATGCGCTGTCGCGCGCAGCAATAGCTGGGCAATCTCGGTAGGCTGACAACGGCGCAGAGACGATGCGATACGGTTCGCGACGGGATCATCACACACGGGAACCGCTATGGCGCCGCATCGACCGCGCGGCCCGCGAGGTCAATCCGTTTCTGATGGTTCTCGCGATCGGACTCATCATCCTCTACCTGACCTGTCTCGTCGGTTTGCTGGTCAAATTGCCGGTTATGCGCGTCTACACATGCGCGGCGGGTCCATCACCGGCGGCAGAAAGCGTCGTTCAGCATCCTTTGCCAAACGTCGGTGCGATTACGTCCCGTCACTGACCGCGTCGATGGAAAAACGATGCCACAGGAGAAACGCACGGCGGGTCAGACATCTGATCGTCTTCTGGCATACCTGACCTACGGCCAATCGGCGGTGATCCTCTACAGCGGCGGCGTCGGGGCGATCGTCGGCGCCGTGCTATTCGGCGCGTTTGCCGATGCTTGGGGCCGCAAGCCGCAGAGGGTGATCGGCACCTTCATCTGTGCTGCCTGGCACTGGTCGGACTGTCGTTCCTGTTTCTCGGAGTCGAGACGCACGGCAAGGCGATCGTGCTCGACCGCGGCACGGCACGTTGACCATCACCGGCTGCCGCGTCTGGCTGTTCCCTTTCGCGCGGGGCTGCTAACATCGCGCGTCCAACAGTGCCAGCGGTCTTCCGGCCGCTTACAGAGCACGACATCGGGAGGAAGCGCATGACGACGACCACAACGGCCGGCTGGGGCTTATCCGACATCGAGCACAACCTGCAACTGCGCCGCGCCGTCGTCGCCGGCACCGTCGGAACGATCATCGAGGCCTACGATTTCCTGCTCTATGTGCAGGTCGCGCCGCTCGTCTTCGCGAAATTGTTCTTCCCGGAATCGGATCCGCTGGTCGGCACGCTGCAGGCCTTCGGCATCTACGCCGTCGGCTTCATCTCGCGGCCGGTCGGAGCGGCGGTGTTCGGGCATTATGGCGACCGCATCGGCTTCAAGGTGACGCTGATCTCGACCTTGCTGTTGACCGGGCTGTCGACCTTCGCAGTCGGCTTTGTCCCGGGGTATGCCTCGATCGGCGTCTGGGGCGCAGTGATCCTGACCGTCGTGCGCTTTATTCAGGGCATGGGGATCGGCGGCGAATGGAGCGGTGCAACGCTGATCGCGATGGAATGGGCCAAGACCAACAAGCATCGCGGCTTCATCACCGCTTGGCCGCAATGGGGTGGACCGGCGGGCCTGTTGTTCGCCAACCTGGCGGTGCTGATCGGCAGCGCGGTCTCCGGCGATCAGTTCTTCGCCTGGGGCTGGCGGATCCCGTTCTGGATCAGCATCGTCATCGTCGGGATCGGCATCTATATCCGCCTCGGCATCCTCGAAACGCCGGTCTTCAAGCGCATCGTCGAGGAGGAAAAGATCGCCCGCACGCCGGTCATCGAGGTGATCAGGCGGCAGCCGGCGATGATCATCCTGACGGCGCTGTGCCGGATGGCGGAACAAGCGCCGTTTTACGTCTTCGTCGCCTTTATCTTCACCTACGGCACGACGGTGTTGCACAGCTCGCGCAATATGCTGTTGACGGCGGTGCTGTGTGCCGCCGCGCTGTCGACCATATCGCTGCCGCTGGCCGGCCATATCTCCGACCTGATCGGCCGCAAGCGCATGTACCTGATCGGCGCGGTGACGATGGGGATCTTCGGCTTTGTTTATTTCGCGCTGCTCAATACACTGATCCCGGCGGTTATTTTTATCGCGATCGTCGTGTCGTTGGTGCCGCATGACATGATGTACGGCTGTCAGGCCGCCTTGATCGCCGAGTACTTCAGCCCGCGGCTGCGCTACAGCGGCTCTGCGCTCGGCTTCCATCTGGCGTCGATCGTCGCCGGCGGACCGGCGCCGATCATCGCCACCGCACTGTACGCCGCGACCGGCACCCCCTATTCGATCGCGCTCTACATTTTGGGTTGTGCGGTCGTCAGCGTTGTCACGACACTGTTCCTGCCTGATTACACCAACCGGGACATCTCGCAGGAGGAGGCCTACGGCACCGTGACCCCGCTTGCGGTGGAGAGCGCAGCCAAGTCTTAGCTTGGCAACCGAGGAAGAGCATCACCCAGCCGGGCTTTACCGAGGGGATTTTCGCATCTCCGGGAAGAGGAACGCACGGAGGCCAAAATGACGCCTTCATCCGCGACCGAGCACGCTCTGGAAAATCAGCCGCTCGGTAGTTTGCAGATCCGGGTTGTTGCGATCTGTTCGCTCATTCAGATGTGCGACGGCTACGATGTGGGTTCTATCGGCTGGGCTGTGCCGTCGCTCACTCACGCTTGGCAAATCGCGCCGTCGGCGTTTGCGCTGGCTTTCCTGTGGTCCAATCTCGGCGTCATGGCGGGCGCTCTTGTTTCCGGGCCGATCGGCGACCGCTTTGGGCGCAAGCCGATGCTGATCGCCAGCGTCGCTATCTTCGGGATCGCCTCTCTGCTCTCCGCGTACGCGCCCGGGCTTGAGGTTTTAGCTGGTCTGCGCTTCTTCACCGGCCTTGGAATCGCCGGAGGCTTTACCGGGACCACCGCGCTGACCGGCGACTACACCCCCAAACGGCTACGGGCGACGATGATCATGGTGACCTTCACCGGTGCACCGCTCGGCGGCTTTCTCGGAGGGCAGATCGTCGCGCTGCTGTTGCATCTGGGCTTTGGCTGGCCGGTTATCTTCGTCATCGGCGGTCTGTTTCCGTTGTTGCTGATACTCATCATGGCCCTATGGTTGCCAGAATCGCCTCGCTTCATTGCGCATAGGGCAAACTTGTCGCGGCGCCAGCGGCAGCTGCTGCAGCGTCTCGACATAGCGATCGGGCAGGAGACCACGGCGGGCCTCGATCTCGCCCGCGGCAATCCCGTCAAGATGCTGTTTAGTGAGGGCTTCGCGCTGTCGACCGTATTGTTGTGGATCATCTTCTTCTGCAGCCTCGTTAACTTGTACCTGTTCGTCTTCTGGCTGCCGGAGATCCTGCATCTGACCGGCCTCACTCCCTCCGAGGCCGTCTTCGCGACCAGCCTGCATGCGCTGGGCGCAATCGCCGCTGTGCTGTACCTTGGTTATTTGATCGACCGCTTTGGCCCGGAGCGGGCGCTGGCGGCGCACTATGCCGTCGGAATTCCGTTTATCGTCCTGATCGCGTTGGCCGCGATGCCCTACGCGATACTGCTGGCAGTTGTCTTCCTTTCCGGCATGACAGTCATCGGCAGCCAGACCGGTGCCAATGCAGCCTGTGGCGCACTCTACCCGGCGCGCATGCGAACCAGCGGCATCGGCTGGGCCCTTGGCATCGGACGATTGGGCGGGATTGCCGCGGCACCGCTCGGCGGCTTCCTATTGGCACGCGGGATGGCGCCAAGGCACGTCTTTCTGACCGCCTGCGTGTTTGCGGCGATCGCCGCCGCAGCAACGGCGTTGCTGGCGTGGCGCCCGCCGCGCGCCGCGTCCGAGTCATTTGAGCAGCTCGCGCGATGAACCTCCCGCCAAACGATCTTGTCTTAGACCCGCTGAATGCATGTCCAGCGCTTCATCGCGTGTGATCCCTGGCTCGCACCCGGCCGCAAGCGCTGCCGGCAATGCTGAAGCCAAGAAGACAAGGGTCGGCATCCGGTGAGCAGGAGTCGGACTTCAGGCCAACCGATGAAAGATCAGGTCTGAGCGACCATGGAGGGGCTTGCCCTCGCTCGCGCCTTACATGTCCTCGCCGTGGTCATTTGGATCGGCGGCATGGCGCTCGTGACCACCGTCGTGCTGCCGGCGGTTCGGCGCGGCGAGCTCGGTGCTGATCGGCTCGGCGCCTTTCAGGCGATCGAACGCTGCTTCGTGTGGCAGGCGCGGGCCGCGATCGTCATCGTCGGCGCCACCGGTTTTTACATGATCGTAGAGGCCGATCTCTGGGATCGGTTCCGTTTCGCCGAATTCTGGTGGATGCACGCGATGGTCGGCATCTGGGCTGTGTTTGCGGTCGGCTTGTTTGTGGTCGAGCCATTCTTTCTCGACCGCCACATCCGCAGATGGGCGAGTGCCCGGCCCGACAGGACTTTTGCATGGCTGCAGATCGCCGCATTGGGCCCTGCTCGCGGTCAGCCTGGTCACGGTTTGCGGCGCGGTCGCGGGCAGCCATGGATGGTCCGCGTTCTGACACCGGTGTTTCACTATCTCCGCGCGGCTTGGCAACATCTTGAAGCGAAGAGAGAGCATCTCCCGATCCTGACGCTTGGAGAGCAAGATCGATGACGACAAACGTCGAGACGCCGGATCGTCGGCCCGAAGATCCCGTCAGCAACGTGCTGAAGTGGGTCCTGCTGATCGTCGCCGTGGCGTGCTTCGCCGTGCTCGGCTGGACCACCGACCTCACCTACCGCGACGCGCCCCCCTTGCCGGACCGTTTCGTCACCGCGGACGGGTCTCTGGTCTTGTCTTCCGCCGATATCCTGGCCGGCAAGTCCGGCTTCCAGAAAGCCGATCTGATGGATTACGGCAGCCTTTATGGCATGGGCTCGTATTTCGGCGAGGATTATACGGCCGCCAACCTCGTCCGCCTCGCTGCCTTGACCGAAGAAGGTCTCGCCAAGGCCAAGACAGGGAAAGCGCTGGCGGATTTGCCGGCGGAGGAGCGCGCCTCGATCACGGCAGCGATGCAGGTCGAGCTGCAAGGCATCGACCTTACCAAGGAGGTCGCGACCCTTCCCGATGCCGTTGCAGCAGCGATCACGACGCTGCGCGGCGAGATCGCCCAATCATTGCGGCGCCACGACTTCGCCAAGGGCTGGACGCAGGCCTACAGCCTCGATCCGCAGACCGCGGCGCAGACCGCGGATTTCCTGATCTATTCGTCGCTGACGACGGTCGCCCGGCGGCCGGGGACGAATGTGTCGTGGACGCAGAATTGGCCGTTCGAGCCGCTCGTCGGCAACACCCCGACCACGAGCACCTTCCGCTGGACCTGGATCAGCTTCTGCTTCACGTTTTTTGCCTTTGGCGCCGTACTGTTCATCTATCAGCTCTTTCTCAACGACCCGGACGAAGCGCCGATGGACCCGGTGCTCGCGACGTTCGGCCCGCTGACCGCCAGCCAGCGCCGCATCGGCAAGTATTTCCTCGTGGTCGCTGCGGTCCTGCTGCTGCAGATCCTGGTCGGCGCGATCATGGCCCACTACTACTCGGACCGCACGAGCTTTTACGGCATCGAGGTCGATCGCTTCCTGCCGTTCAACTTCCTGCGCGACGTGCACATCCAGACGCCGATCGTGTGGATCGGGCTGTCGTGGATTGGTGCGGCATTGTTTCTGGCGCCGGCGATCAGCGGCGGCGAGCCGCGGGGACAGGGCTTCCTCGTCGATCTGCTGTTTTGGGTCACGCTGTTGATCGTCGTCGGTGCCCTGGCGGGCAACTATCTCGGCATCATGGGCTATATCGGCGAGGGCTGGTTCTGGTTCGGCAATCAGGGGCTCTCCTACATCCAGCTCGGCCGCGCCTGGCAGATCGGCTTCTTCGCGGGCTTGGTGATTTGGAGCCTCTTGGTGTTTCGCGCGCTGTGGCCGACCGGCGCAAAGCTGTCGGCGGCGACGCGGCAATTCTGGACCGGACGGATCAGGCTGGAGCATTTGATCTGGGCCTCAACGATCAACATCGCCGTTCTTTACGCTTTCGGCATGATCCCGCTGACCGGCATAGAGAAGTCCTTCACGATCACCGATTTCTGGCGCTGGTGGGTGGTTCATCTCTGGGTCGAGCAGTCCTTCGAGTTCTTTGCCGCGGCAATCAGCGCCTATCTGCTGATGGCGGTCGGGCTCGTCTCGCGCCGGCTTGCCGAGCGCTCGGTCTTTTTCGAGCTGATCCTGATTTTCCTCGGCGGCGTTCTCGGCACCGGCCATCACCTCTACTGGGCGGGCGAGCCCGGTCTGTGGGTGCCGCTCGGCTCGATGTTCTCCTTCATCGAGGTGTTGCCGTTGGTGCTGCTGGTCATCGAGGCGATCCAGCATCGCCGGTTGATCAAGGCAGACCAGCAATTCAAGTACGGCCTCGCCTACACCTACATCATCGGCGCCGCCTTCTGGAATTTCGTCGGCGCCGGCGTCTTCGGCGGCGGCACGCTCAACGCGCCGCTGGTCAACTATTACGAACACGGCACCTTTCTGACCCTCAACCATGCCCACACCGCGCTGTTCGGCGCCTTCGGCCTGTTGGGAATCGGGCTCATCTATTTCTGCCTGCGCTATGTCGCGGCCGACCGCCATCCGTTCGGCGAGCGGATCGGGCAATGCGCGTTTTGGCTCTACAATGGCGGCCTGATCCTCTGGATAGTCCTCAACTTCTTCCCGATCGGCTGGCCGCAGCTCGACGCGGTCTACGAGCATGGCCTCGCCTATGCGCGCAGCCAGGAATTCTACGATACGACCCTTTTCTGGCAGTGGATGCGCTTTCCCGGCGACGTGGTCTTTGCGCTCGGCGCATTGCTGATGGCTTGGGACTTCATCAGCAAACTGCGACCACTCCTGCCCGGTTTCGTTGTGCGTTTGATCCCGGGCTCGCGCCCGCTGCCGAGCGCCGCGGAATGAACCTCGTTGCCCGGCGTGGGGCGAGCCGGATTGTCCCGGTCTTTCTGACCCACGGCTTCCGCCCGTTCTTCCTTGCGGCCGGATTGTGGTCGGCCATCGCGCTGACGCTGTGGATCATGATGTTCGCCACGGGGAGCACCGTGCCGAGCAGGTTTGACCCGCTTGCGTGGCACATCCACGAGATGTTGTTCGGCTTTGTGATGGCGGTCATCGCCGGATTCCTGCTTACCGCGATCCCGAATTGGACCGGGCGACGCCCGGTCAGCGGAGCACCGCTCGGGCTGCTTACCGGATTGTGGCTGCTCGGGCGAATTGCCTGCCTGGTCTCCTCGCTGATGCCGGCGTGGGTCGCGATCTTGGCGGATTTGTCGTTCCCGGCAGCTTTGGCCGGGGTCGCCGCGCGTGAGATCGTCGCCGGACGCAACTGGCGCAACCTTCCGATCATCGCGGTGGTGGCCGTTCTCGGTATCGCCGACCTGCTGATGCATCTGGAGGCGGCGGGCGTTCCTCTACCCGCCGGGCTCGGTTGGCGCCTCGGTCTCGCTGCGGTGATCGCGCTGATCTCCGTGGTGGCGGGACGGATTGTGCCGGGCTTCACCCGGAACTGGCTGGCGACGCGGCGCGTGGTAAATCTTCCCGCGGCGCCCGGCTGGATCGACCCCGTCGCGCTTGGCGTCCTGCACGTGGGGCTGTTTGCCTGGGTCTTCCTTCCCGAGGTGCGGCCCGTCGGCGTGCTGCTGGTGCTCGGGGCGGCTCTTAATGCGTGGCGTCTGCTGCGGTGGCGGAGCAGCGCGACGGTAGCAGAGCCGCTGCTCCTCATTCTTCACGTTGGCTACGCCTGGGTCGCGGTGGGCGTCACCTTGCTCGGTCTGACGGTGCTCGATCCCAACCTGCCGCAAAGCGCTGCGATCCACGCGCTGAGCACCGGCGCGATCGGCACGATGACCCTGGCGGTGATGACCCGTGCCACGCGCGGGCATACCGGACGCGCTCTGTCGGCCGATCGCGTCACCAGCGCGATCTATGTTTTGGTCAATCTCGCGGCGATCACCCGGGTTGCCGCCGCGGTTACGGCTGGTTGGAGCATGCCGCTTCTGATTGGTTCAGCATGTTTATGGGTCGCCGCGTTCGCGGGCTTTGTGTTGCGATACGCGCCGATGCTGCTCCCGCCGCGCAATACCCGTTAGGGGAGCCCACCACGGCTCCCCAACCTTCTGGCTCAAAGGCAGGATCTCGAATGGCGCGTTTGCGCCGTTGAGCCTCCGTTCATCGGGCCGGGGACCTTCGGTAATACAAACGCCGCCCCGTGAGGGGCGGCGCGACTGCCGCGCCGTCAGCGATCCGCGTGCAGCGATCTGCCAGTCGTGCCCGCCCCAATGTCCGCGACGCTTCTACGACGCGAACTTGATCGGCAGTTGGCGCGGGCCGCGCACGGTGCCTTCCGACCACGCGACGTCGCCCTCCAGTGTGAAGCGCGGGATGCGCTTCAGCCATTCCTCCACCGCCGCGGTCATTTCCAGGCGGGCGAGATTGGAGCCGACGCAGCGGTGGATGCCGAGGCCGAACGCGGAATGCCGGTTCTCCTTGCGGTCGATGATCACCTTGTCGGCATCCGGAAACACCGCGGGATCGCGGTTCGCCGCCGGGAAGGAGAGCAGCACCATATTGCCGGCCTTGATCGGGCAGCCGCCGATCTCGGTGTCCTTCACCACCTCGCGCGCCATGGTCACGGGCGAGAAGGCGCGCAGGAACTCTTCGATCGCCGTCGGCATCAGCGCCGGCTCGGCGATCAGCCGGTCGCGGTCAAAGGGCGTGCGGGCGAGATGCCACAGCGCGGCGCCGATGCCGCTCCAGGTCGTGTCGATCCCGGCAATCAGCAACAGCCGCAGCATGCCGTTCAGGTGCTGATCGTCGAGCGGCTTGTCGTCGATCCGCGCCTCGAGCAATTGGCTGATCAGGTCATCCTTCGGCCGGTTGCGCCCTTTGGGATTGTCGCGCCGCTCTGCGATATGACCGGCGAAATATCCCGCCATCTCGCCGACCGCCTGCATCAGCACCACGTCGTCGGTGATGCCGAGCTCGAGGATCTCGTGGATCCACTTGATGAACCGGTCGCTGTCGGTTTCCGGCACGCCCAGCATGTGGGCGATCACCTTGACCGGGATGTGCCTGGTGTACTGCTGCGCGGCGTCGCAGTGCCCGTCGGCGATGAATTTATCGATCAGCTCGTTGCAGATGGCGCGCGCCTTCGGCTCCAGCCGGGTCATCGCCTCCGCGGTGAACGACGGCAGCAGCAGCTGCTTGTACGGCTTGTGGTGCGGCGGGTCGGAGGTGATCGGCGGCGACGGCATCGGCTCGGGCCGCGCCTCGCGGACGATGACGCGGCGGGACGAGAAGTGCGTGCTGTCGTTGGCGATGGCGCGCACGTCCTCGTAGCGGGTCGGCAGATAGGCGCCTTGGTACCGCTCGGTGTGGGCGATCGGGCAGCTCCGTCGCAACTCGTCCCAGATCGGATAGGGATCTTCCTGCCAGCGCGGGTCGAGATGATCCCAATCGGTCGTCCAGTCGGTAACCGGCTTGCGCGGCGTCATGGCGCCCTCCCGCATCAATCCTCGACGATCTCGATCGCCAGCTCGGGGCAGTTCACCACGGCAAGCCGTGCCTTCTCCTCGAACCCCGGAGGCACGCGACCGTCGCCCACGGCGCTCGCGTTGCCAAAACGGTCGAGCGCAAACAGCTCGGGCGCGACCGCCTTGCAGCGATTGTGGCCCTGGCATTTGCCGGGGTCGACGCGGATCCTCATCGATTACTCCACCCGAGGGGCAATATATCCAGCTTAGCTGAACTCCTCTCGGTGCTGGTCGAGTTTTTGGTCGAGCTGGTCGACTTCCTGGCGGATCGGGCGCCGGGGGTCAACAACGGCCGCCGCCGCTGCGTCACAGCAGAAAAAAGCCGCCCTGGCGGGCGGTCGTTTTCGGTTAGCGGGGAGCGCACCGAAACGGCCGTTTACGGCGCTGACCCGACTGCGGATCGGGATCGGAGGAGGGGTTACCCTGAATGGCGGGCGTGTCCGGTGCCATCGGATCTCGCTCGCCACGAGCCGTCCGTCGGCAAGGCGGCTCAAAAATCGGTGCAGCGGCCGCCCACTTCCCAATCGCCGTAGCGGGTCGGCTCGGGCCCTTTCGGCCCGCCGATCTCGCGCGGCCGTTTCGGCGGATCCACCGGCGTTTCTGAGCAGCGGCCGTTGCGCGGGCGGTTCGGCCTGGTCGTTCGGTTTTGCGGTCATGCCGGCAATATGGCGATCACGCAGGTTTGTCTCAACCACCGATGCGGTCTGCCTTATTCTGAGCTTTTTCCGGAACGATGGTCGCCGGACGGCGTTAGCGCCATAACGTCGCTTTCCCCATTGCGTCCCGATTCATGGCAACAGCAGAACCTTACGGCAGAGCCTTGACCTCTCCCACCCCGAGCGCACGACAACGTCGCCCTCGATCTGATCGGCGGCGGTGCTGCACCGCAAACGGCCGCTCGACGATGCGATCGAGGACCATCCGGCGATGGCCGAGCTGGCGGCGCGCGACCGTGCCTTCGCCCGGCTCTTGGTCGCGACGGTGCTGCGCCGGCTCGGCCAGATCGATGCGCTGATCGGCCAATGTCTCAACACGCCGCTGGCGGCGCGGGCGGCCATCGTTCACGACATCCTGCGGCTCGGCATCGCTCAGCTCCTGTTCCTGCGCACGCCGCCGCATGCCGCGGTCGCGACCAGCGTCGACCTCGCCCAGGTCAGGGGGTTCCTGTCGCATAAGGGGCTGGTCAACGCGGTGCTGCGCCGTTTGAGCCTCGAAGGCCCCGGTCGGCTCGAAGGCCAGGATGCCGCGCGCCTCAATACCCCGGACTGGCTGTGGCAATCCTGGAGCCGCGCCTATGGCGAAGAGTGCGCTCGCGCCATCGCCGGCGCGCATCTGAAGGAGGCGCCGCTCGATCTGACGCTGCGCGAGTGAGGACGGGTCGTGGTGCGAGAAGCTTCAGGCGGTGCAGCTGCCGACCGGGTCGCTGCGTCGGGCCGGCGGCGGCTCGGTGACCGCGCTGCCCGGTTACGCCGAGGGCGCCTGGTGGATCCAGGATGCCGCGGCCTCGCTGCCGGTGCGGCTGTTCGACGGGGTCGCCGGACGCGCGGTCGTCGATCTGTGCGCCGCGCCCGGCGGCAAGACCGCGCAACTCGCCAATGCCGGCGCGCGCGTCACCGCGATCGACCGGTCGACCCGCCGCCTCGACCGGCTGGTCGCCAATCTGCGCCGCCTCGGCCTGGCGGTCTCGGCGATGGCCGCCGATGCCCTGACCTGGCGGCCCGAGCACCCGGTCGACGCCGTGCTGCTCGATGCGCCGTGCACCGCGACCGGCGCGATCCGACGCCACCCCGACGTGCCGCACCTGAAGCACCCGGAGGATGTCGCGCGCCTCGCGCTCGTGCAGGAGAACCTGCTGCGCGCCGCGGTCGACATGCTGCGGCCGGGCGGCACCCTGGTCTATTGCACCTGCTCGCTCGAGCCCGAGGAGGGGCCGCGAGCAGATCGAGGCGCTGCTGCGCTCGGGCGCTCCGGTCGAGCATCGGCCGATCGAGCCCGCCGAGATCGGCGCAGCGGCCGAATGGGTCACACCGCAGGGCGATTTGCGCACCCTGCCCTGCCATCTCGCCGAATATGACGGGGTCGACGGCTTTTATGCCGCGCGTCTGGTAAAGCTCGGCGCGTCCTGATTTGCCGGCCGTCGGCACGTGCGGGGCCGGAGCCGGCACCCGCGCCAGTCAGCGCGGCTTGCCGGCCGTCCCTTTCCTTGTTACGAAGCGCTATGGATGCAACCGCCGGGCAAGCGGTCCGCGGCTTCCGCCGAACGGCCGGTTCGGAGGACGCCGTCGTCGGCGCGCGCGCCCGTGAAGACGGCTCCGGTACACAGCGGGCGTCCACCGCGAGACGCGGCAACCTACGGCGCCGAGGTGCCGGATGCGTTCACCCGCTTGCGGCGCGACGCGTTGCGCGCACTCGCCGCCGGGCCGTTCTATCGGCATACGCTGATCGGCCCGGTGCCGGCCGATCTGCGGCTCAAGCTCAACGAGCGCTGGCCGGGCGACGCCAAACGGGGCGCCGCCGTGCTGGCCGGCGAGATCGAATTTTTCGGCGAGCTGGTGCGCAACCCGATGCCGGTGTGGTTTCCGCCGCGAGCCGGACCGGGCTGGCTCGCCGCGTGGCACGGGTTCGGCTGGCTCGCCGATCTGATCGCGACCGGCGCCGCGGCGCGCGACCCGGCGCGGGCTCTGGTCCAGCAGCTGGCTCGCCGAGTGTTCGCGGTGGCACCCGATCGCCTGGCGGTCCGATGTCGTGGCGACCCGGATCTTTGCCTGGATCGTGCATTTCGAGGAGATCGCCGGGCGCGAAGCCGACCGGCCGCTGCGCCGGGCGATGCTGGCGAGCATCGCCCGGCAGGTGCGGCACCTGGCGCGCACCGCCGCCTGGGAACTCGCCGGCCCGGCACGGCTGCGCGCGGTAAAGGGCCTGATCGGCGGGCTGGCCGCGCTCGGCGGCTCGGCAAAGCGCATGGCGCGGGTGCTGCGCGTGCTCGAACGCGAGCTGGTCGATTCAGATCCTGGCCGATGGCGGCCACCGCACCCGCAGCCCGTCGGTCCAGCTCGCGGTATTGCGCGATTTGATCGACATCCGCGCGGTGCTGCGCGCGGCGCAGATCGAAATCCCCGGCCCGTTGCAGCAGGCGATCGAGCGCATGGCGCCGATGCTGCGGTTTTTTCGCCACGGCGATCGCCGTCTGGCGCTGTTCAACAACGCGGTCGAGGAGGATGGCGTCGTCGTCGATCTCGCCTTGACGCGCTCGGAGACGCGCGGCCACCCGCCGATGTCGGCGCCGCAATCCGGCTTTCAGCGCCTGCAGGCCGGGCAGAGCCTGGTACTCGTCGATACCGGCAAGCCGCCGCCGCACGGCTTCGACGGGGAGGCGCATGCCGGGACCCTGTCCTTCGAGCTGAGCCAGGGGCGCGAGCGCATCATCGTCAATTGCGGCGGATATCGCGGCGACAAAGCCGGCCTGGCGCCGGGTCGCGCGGTCGAGCGCGGCGCATTCGGTGCTGGTCGTCGGCGACACCAACTCAGTCGGAGATCCAGGGCCGACGGCTCGCTCGGCCGCGGCCCGAACTCGGTGCGCTGCGAGCGCGCCGAGGAGGGCGGCCATCAATGGATCGCGGCCGCCCATGACGGCTATCGCCCGCGTTTCGGCGTGACCTACGCGCGCGAGCTTTACCTTGCCGCCGACGGCGACGATCTGCGCGGCGAAGACAAGCTGACTGGCCGCTCCGGTGCACCGTTCGCGGTGCGCTTTCATCTCCACCCCGCGGTCGAAGCCTCGCTGATCGAGGATGGCGGCGGCGCGCGGCTGCGGCTGGCGAGCGGCGCGGTGTGGCGGCTGCGCGCGGCGGGCGCGGAGATGGGCCTTGGCGAGAGCATCTATCTCGGCACCGGCGAACTGCGCAAAACCCAGCAGATCGTGCTGAGCGGCACGACCGGCCCGAGCGGCGCCACGGTGCGCTGGGCGATCCGGCGCGAGCCGAAGCCGCCCGATCAGGCGCGCCGGGACGAGCCCTAGCCGGCGATGCCCGATCCGGTGCTGCTCGCGGCGATCGTTGCCGCGGCCGGCCTGATCGCCTGCCTCGGCACCCGCGCGCTGATCCCGCTGTTGCGCCGCGCCGCCGTGCTCGACCATCCGAACGAGCGCTCCTCGCACGCGGCGCCGACCCCGCGCGGCGGCGGGATTGCGCCCGTCGGCGCGATCCTCCTGGCCTGGCTCGCCCTGATCGCTGGCCGGAGCAGTCGCGCCGCGGCTGCTCGTCATCCTGTTCGGCGCGGCGCTGCTCGCGGCGATATCCTGGATCGACGATCTGCGCGGGCTGTCGCCGGCGACCCGGCTCGCTGGCGCAGCTCGTCGCGGTCGGCCTCGGCATGCTGCGCCCTGCTGCCGGCCGGGCCGGTGTTTCAGGGCTGGCTGATGCCGTGGCTCGATGCCGCCGCCGCGGCGCTGTTGTGGCTGTGGTTCGTCAATCTGTTCAACTTCATGGACGGCATCGACGGGCTGGCCGGCAGCGAGGCGGCGGCGATCGCCATCGGGCTCATGCTGTTCGCCGCTGTTCGGCGCCGGCCGCGATCCCGGCCTCGCCGCGCTCGCCGGAACGACGGCCGCCGCGGCGCTCGGATTTCTGGTGTGGAACTGGGCGCCGGCACGGATCTTTCTCGGCGATGTCGGCAGCGTGCCGCTGGGCTATCTGCTTGGGTTTCTGCTGCTCGATGTCGCCGCGCGCGGGCATTGGAAGATCGCGCTGATCCTGCCGCTCTATTTTCTCGCCGATGCGACGCTGACGTTGGTGCGCCGCCTCCTCCGCGGCGAGCGGGTCTGGCAGGCGCATCGCCAGCATTTCTATCAGCGCGCCGTGCAGCGCGGCCTCGGCCACGCCGCAGTCGTGCGGCGCGTGATCGCCGCCGATCTCATTCTGATCGGCTGCGGCTGGGCAGCGGAGAACGGCTGGGGGCTCGCCGCGCTCGCCGCCGCGGCGATGGTCGTGGCAGCGCTGCTCGCGAGCCTCGCCGGCGGATGGCGCGCAGCCGGCCTGAGGCTTGCCGCGTCGCGGCGGCCATCCTATACCGGCCGGCGATGCTCGCAGCGAGGAGGGCCGGCATGGATGCCGCGCCGCGACCGATCCGCCGCGCGCTGATCTCGGTCAGCGACAAGGAGGGGCTCGTGCCGTTTGCCGCGAGCTTGGCGGCGCGCGGCGTCGCGCTCGTCTCGACCGGCGGCTCGGCCAGGACGCTCGCCGAGGCCGGGCTCACGGTGACCGAGGTCGCCGCGCTGACCGGCTTTCCCGAGATGCTCGACGGCCGGGTCAAGACCCTGCACCCGGCGATCCATGGCGGCCTCCTGGCGCGGCGCGACCGGCCCGACCACCTCGCGACGTTGGCCGCGCACGGCATCGCCGAGATCGACCTCCTCGTCTGCAACCTCTATCCGTTCGCCGCGACGGTCGCCGCGGGCGCCGGGCGCGAGGAATGCATCGAAAACATCGATATCGGCGGCGTCGCCCTGATCCGCGCCGCCGCGAAAAACCACGACTTCGTGACCGTCGTCACCGATCCCGCGGATTACGATTCGCTGCTCGACGAGATCGACGACATTCGGGCGGGGTCGGGCTCGCGATGCGGCGCCGGCTGGCGCAGAAGGCCTATGCGCTGACCGCCGCCTACGATGCGGCGATCGCGGCGTGGTTCGCCGGCGAGGAAGGGATCGCCTTTCCCGAGACGCTGGTCGTCGCCGGCCGGCTCGCCGCAGAGACCCGCTATGGCGAGAACCCGCACCAACGAGCGGCGCTCTATCGCACCGACGAGCACCGCCCCGGGGTCGCGAGCGCGCGGCTGGTGCAGGGCAAGGAGCTGTCCTACAACAATTACGGCGACACCGACGCCGCCTTCGAGCTGGTCGCCGAATTCGCCGAGCCGGCGGTCGCGATCATCAAGCACGCCAACCCGTGCGGCGCCGCGCTCGGCGCGAATCTGCGCGAGGCCTGGGACACGGCGCTGGCCTGCGACCCGGTCAGCGCCTTTGGCGGCATCGTCGCGGTCAACCGCCGGCTCGACGCGGCGACCGCCGAGGCGATCGCGCAGATCTTTGTCGAGGTCGTCATCGCGCCCGATGCAGAGCCGGCGGCGTGCGAGATCCTCGCGCGCGCGCAGCACGCTGCGCCTCCTGTTGACCGGCGGCCTGCCCGACCCGCGGGCGCCGGGCTGGACCTACCGCTCGGTGGCGGGCGGCCTCCTGGTGCAGGAGCGCGACCGCGTCTCGGTCGACGGCGCGATGCGCTGAAGGTGGTGACCCGCCGGGCGCCGACCGAGGCCGAGATCGCCGGATCTGCTGTTCGCCGACACGGTCGCCAAGCACGTCAAGTCGAACGCGATCGTGTTCGCCCGCGGCGGCGCCACGATCGGCATCGGCGCCGGCCAGCCGAGCCGCGTCGACAGCGTCAAGATCGCCGTGGCAAAGGCGGCCGAAGCGGGTCTGGAGACGACAGGGCTCGGTCGTCGCCTCGGACGCGTTCTACCCGTTCGCCGACGGGCTCGAAGCGGCGATCCGGGCCGGCGCCACCGCGGCGATCCAGCCCGGCGGCTCGCGCCGCGACGCCGAGGTGATCGCCGCCGCCGACCAGGCCGGCATCGCCATGGTGTTCACCGGCCTCCGCCATTTCCGGCATTAGGCGAGCATCTATATCATCCGCCCCCGCGCTGGCCGATATCGCGGCGACAGAAGCCGTCGGGCCAGTCGATCAGGTCGACGGCGCGGTAGGCGCGCTCGCGCGCCGCGGCGAGGTCGGCGCCGCGCGCGGTCACCCCGAGGACGCGGCCGCCATCGGCGATGAGGCGCTCGCCCTCGCGCCTGGTGCCGGCGTGGAAGATCTTGACCTCGGGGTCGCTCGCCGCCCGATCGAGGCCGCGGATCTCGCTGCCGCGTTGCGGATCGTCGGGGTAGCCCCGGGCCGCCATCACGACGCACAGCGCCGCCTCGTCGTACCAGCGCAGATCGACCTGGCGTGAGGATGCCGTCGCGCGCCGCGATCAGCGCCGGCAACAGGTCGCTCTTCAACCGCATGATCAGCGGCTGCGTCTCGGGGTCGCCAAAGCGGACATTGTATTCGAGGAGCTTTGGCCCCGCCTCGGTCAGCATCAGCCCGGCATAGAGCACACCCTTGAACGGCCGGCCGTCGCGCTGCATCGCCCGCACCGTCGGCAGGATGATCCGCTCCATGACCGCGCCTTCGATTTCCGGCGTCACCGCCGGGGCCGGCGAATAGGCGCCCATCCCGCCGGTATTGGGGCCGGTATCGCCGTCGCCGACCCGCTTGTGGTCCTGCGCGGCGGCGAGCGGCAGCGCGTTCTCGCCGTCGACCAGCGCGAAGAAGCTCGCCTCCTCGCCCTGGAGACACTCCTCGACGACGATCTAGGCGCCGGCCGCGCCGAAGCGGCCTTCGACGAGCGCCGTATCGACCGCCGCGTTGGCCGCGGCGAGGTCGGCGGCGACGACCACCCCCTTGCCCGCCGCCAGCCCGTCGGCCTTGACGACGATCGGGGCGCCCTGTTCGGCGATATAGGCCTTGGCCGCGGCGGCGTCGGAGAAGCGCCGATAGGCGGCGGTCGGGATGCCGTCGCGGGCGCACAGGTCCTTCATGAAGCCTTTCGAGCCTTCGAGCGCGCGGCCGCCGCGCTCGGGCCGAAGGCGGCGATCCCGGCGGCTTCGAGCGCATCGACGAGGCCGCGCGACGAGCGGCGCCTCCGGGCCGACCACGACGAAATCGATCGCCGCCCGCCGGCAGAATTCGATGATGCCGTAGCTTATCGCCCGCGGCGATCGGCACGCATTCCGCCTCCTCGGCGATCCCGGCATTGCCCGGCGCGCAATAGAGGCTGATCGACCAGCGGCGAGGCGGCGATCGCCCAGGCGAGCGCATGCTCGCGCCCGCCCGAGCCGATGACGAGGACGCGCATCAGAGCGTCATTCCGGGGCGCCGCGCAGCGGCGAGCCCGGAACCCATGAACACCGGCCTCTGGAATATGGATTCCGGGTTCGGCCTGGCGGGCCGCCCCGGAATGACAGAGCTATTTGTGACCCGCATCGCGCTTGTCTCCCGGCTCCGCTAATATGGGGCGATGGACGACCAGCCGCTCACCGCCGCCGCCTGGGGCGAACCCGGGCGGTCCAACCTGCCGGAGTATACCGTCTCCGAGCTGTCCTTGGCATTGAAGCGCTCGATCGAGGATGGGTTTGCTCAGGTCCGGGTGCGTGGCGAAATCTCCGGCTTCAAGCGCCACGGCTCCGGGCATTGCTATTTCGCGCTGAAGGACGCCGAGGCCGTGCTCGACGCGGTGTGCTGGCGCACCACCGCGATTCGCCTCGACCTCAAGCCCGAGGACGGGATGGAGGTGGTGTGCAGCGGGCGCCTCACGACCTATCCCGGGCGCTCGAAATACCAGCTCGTCGTCGACCGGATCGAGCTGGCCGGGATCGGCGCCTTGCTGCGCCTCCTTGGAGGAGCGCCGCCTGCGCCTCGCCGCCGAGGGCCTCTTCGCCGCCGAGCGCAAGCAGAAGCTGCCGTTTCTGCCCGCGGTGATCGGCATCGTCACCTCGCCGACCGGGGCGGTCATCCGCGACATCCTGCATCGCCTCGCCGACCGCTTTCCGCGCCATGTGCTGATCTGGCCGGTCGCGGTGCAGGGCGAGGGCGCGGCGGCGCAGATCGCGGCGGCGATCGACGGGTTCAACCGGCTCGCCGCGGGCGGCCCGGGGCGAATAACGTGCCGCGCCCCGATCTGATCATCGTCGCGCGCGGCGGCGGCAGCCTCGAAGATTTGATGGCGTTCAACGAGGAGATCGTCGTGCGCGCCGCCGCGGCATCGGCGATCCCGCTGATTTCCGCGGTCGGCCACGAGAGCGACACGACGCTGATCGACCATGCCAGCGACCGCCGCGCGCCGACCCCGACCGCCGCGGCCGAGATCGCGGTGCCGGTGCGGCTCGATCTCGTCGCCGACCTCGCCGGCAAGTCGGCGCGCCTCGCCGGCAGCCTGGCGCGGCTCTTTGCCGAGCGCCGGCTGCAGCTCGGCGGCCTGGCGCGCGGCCTGCCCGACCCGCACGATCTGCTCGGCGCCGCCGCGCAGCGCCTCGACGACCGCAGCGAGCGGCTGCGCCTCGCGATCCTCGCGCGCTTCGGGGCTGCGCGGCAGCGCCTCGATCTGGCCTCGGCCGGTCTGCGGCCGACCACGCTCGCCGCCGATGTGGCGCGCGCGCGCGACCGGCTCGGCGATGTCGAGCGGCGCCGCGCCGCCGCGATGCAACGCGCTCTCGCCGCGAAGCGCGACGCCACCGACAATTTCGCCGGCCGGCTCGCGACCCATTCCGAGCGCCACGAGAGCCTCCTGGCGCGCGGCTATGTCGTCGTCCGAGATGCCTGCGGAGCGCGTTGTTACCGACGCGGTGAAGGTTAAGCCCGAACGCTGCGCTGGAGCTCGAATTCTACGACGGCAAGGTCGGGGTCATCGCCGGCGGCTCGCGCCGGCCGGTGCGCCGTTCGGTGCCGCCGGTCGGGCAGGGCAGTCTGTTCGATGGAGATTTCTGATGCGACCGTCCGGACGAGCCCCTGAGGCGATGCGCCCGGTCGTCCTGGAGCCCGGAATCGCCAAATACGCCGAAGGCTCGTGCCTGGCGCGGTTTGGCGACACCCATGTGCTGTGCACCGCCTCGGTCGAGGAGCGGGTGCCGCCGTTTCTGCGCAACACCGGGCGCGGCTGGGTCACCGCCGAATACGGCATGCTGCCGCGTTCGACCCATACCCGCACCGATCGCGAGGCGGCGCGCGGCCGGCAGAGCGGGCGCACCCAGGAGATCCAGCGCCTCATCGGGCGCAGCCTGCGCGCGGTGTCGGATCTGGGCGCGCTCGGCGAACGCCAGATCCGGATCGACTGCGATGTCCTGCAGGCCGATGGCGGCACCCGCACCGCCGCGATCACCGGCAGTTATGTCGCGCTCTACCAGGCGCTTGCGAAACTGTGCTCGGCGGGCCAGTTGCCGAGGCTGCCGCTCACCGACAGCATCGCCGCGATTTCCTGCGGCGTGTTCGATGGCACGGCCGTGCTCGACCTCGATTACGCCGAGGATTCAAAGGCAATGACCGACGCCAATTTCGTGCTGACCGGTTCGGGCGGGTTTGTCGAGATCCAAGCCACGGCCGAAGGAGCGCCGTTCGACGAGACCCGGTTTGCCGAGATGCTGAGGCTGGCCCGCCTCGGTATCGCCGAATTGACCCGCCTTCAGCGCGCCGCGCTCGGCCTCGCCTGAGAGATGGCGCGCCGTCTGGGTTCCGGCGAGCGGCTGGTGATCGCCAGCCACAACCCCGGCAAGCTCGCCGAGCTCGCCGAGCTGCTGGCGCCCTTTGGCGTGACGACGGTCGGCGCCGGCGCGCTCGGCCTCGTCGAGCCCGAGGAGACCGGTGCGAGCTTCGAGGACAACGCCGCGCTCAAGGCGCGTCTCGCCGCCGAAGCGAGCGGGCTCTCGGCGCTCGCCGATGATTCGGGGCTCGTCGTGCCGGCGCTCGGCGGCGCCCCGGGGATCCATTCGGCGCGCTGGGCCGGGCCGAGCAAGGATTTCCGCGGCGCCATGGCGCGGGTCGAACGCGAGCTTGCGCAGCAGGACCGCCGCGCCCATTTCGTCGCGGTGTTGGCGGTGGCGTGGCCCAATGGCGAGGTGGCGACCTGGCGCGGCGAGGCACACGGCCATCTGATTTGGCCGCCGCGCGGCGAACGCGGTTTCGGCTACGACCCAATGTTCGTGCCGGACGGCTACGACCTCACCTTTGGCGAGATGGACCCCGCCCTGAAGCACCAGATCAGCCACCGCGCCCGCGCTTTTGCGAAGCTGGTGGCGGCGTACTTCGATTGATCGCCGAATTTGGAGCAAAGGCAGTTTCGGACGGCGGGCCGTGCGTCCTTCGAGACGGCCGCTCCGCGGCCTCCTCAGGATGAGGCTATGCCTTTGATGCCACGCACAAACTTACCTCATCCTGAGGAGCGCCCCGAAGGGGTGCGTCTCGAAGGACGCCGGGCGTCTCTGCAGAAAGTCGCAGCGCCCCTGGCGATTTACATCCACTGGCCGTTCTGCCGGTCGAAATGCCCGTATTGCGATTTCAACAGCCACGTCCGCGAGAAGATCGATCCCGCGCGCTGGACCCGCGCGCTGCTCGCCGATCTCGAGCGCCAGGCCGCGCTTGCGCCCGATCGCGCCGTCGCCTCGATCTTTTTCGGCGGCGGCACGCCGTCATTGATGACGCCCGAAACGGTTGCCGCACTGATTGAGCGCGTCGCGGCGCTGTGGCCGGTCGCGCCCGATCTCGAAATAACGCTGGAGGCCAACCCCAACTCGGCCGAGGCCGAGCGCTTCGCCGGCTTCGCCGCCGCCGGGATCAACCGGCTCTCGCTCGGCATCCAATCGCTCGATCCGGACGCGCTGCGCTTTCTTGGGCGCGGGCATGACCGCGATGAGGCGATCGCGGCGATCCGCCTCGCGCGCGCCAGCTTCCCGCGCACCTCGTTCGACCTGATCTATGCCCGGCCCGGCCAAACCCTCGCTGCGTGGGGGGCGGAGCTTGACGAGGCGCTGAGTTTGACCGGCGAGCATCTCTCGCTCTATCAGCTGACGATCGAGCCCGGCACCGGGTTTGCCGCCCGCGCGGCGCGCGGCGAGTTGACCATTCCGGACGAGGAGACCGGGGCAGGGCTGTTCGAGGCGACGCAGCAGCGCCTCGCGGTCGCCGGTTTGCCGGCCTATGAGATTTCCAACCATGCCCGGCCCGGCGCCGAGTGCCGCCACAACCTCGCCTATTGGCGTTACGAGGACTATCTCGGCATCGGTCCCGGCGCGCATGGCCGGGTGACACAGGGCGGCGGCAAGATCGCGACCCGGCAGCGGCGCACTCCCGAAGCCTGGCTCGCCGCGGTAGAAAAGAGCGGGACGGCGATCGACGAGATGGCCCCGATCGGGCGCGACGAAGCGGTCGAGGAGATGGTCATGATGGGGCTGCGCCTCGTCGAAGGCGTCGCGCGCGATCGTCTCGAAACACTGGCCGGCCGCACGGTCGAGGAATTGTTCGCCGGCGCGCTGCCGAGGCTCGTCGACGGCGGGTTCCTTACCCTCGATGCCGACGGTCTCGCCGCCACCGCCGCCGGTCGCCAGCGGCTCAACGCGGTCTTGGGCGCGCTGCTGAGTTGCTGAGCCCGGTCAGTACGAAAAATCGTTGAAATCCTGCGGCGCCGGGCTGACCACGACATTGCCCTGGGGCTCGACTTCGAGCACCGCGAGACCCCGCTGCACCAATCCTTGCTGGGTAAAGCGGAACAACC
Organism: uncultured Alphaproteobacteria bacterium; assembly: GCA_963842175.1. Taxonomy (GTDB): domain Bacteria; phylum Pseudomonadota; class Alphaproteobacteria; order ATCC43930; family CGMCC-115725; genus DATARH01. The sequence goes on along the minus strand of CAWJFM010000023.1, from coordinate 544,120 downwards.
CGTCGACCCCGCTGAACCCCCTCGGGTTGAGGATCGCATCGCGCGAAAACGGTCGGGCGTCGTTTGCCGCCAGCGTCGCGGCGAGCGCGGCGGCATCAAAGGCGAGGGCAACCAGAGCCGGCTGCGGCGCCGAATGCCCATAAGTTGCCCGAAAGCGGCTCTCGAATTCACGGCGCGACTCGGGTGGCGGGGCGGCAAGCCAACCGCCCTCGAGAGCCCGCTCGCCGGCGATCGAGGGATCGTCCCACAGCCCGCTGCCGAGTAGCCGCACCTGCCTCGGGTCGAGCCCGGCTTCTTTCAGCTGACGCGCGATCTGTTTCAGCTGCCCCCCACCCTCGGGCAGCAGCAGGGCGTCGAAAGCCGCGTTTGCCGGTGGGGGCAATGCGGCAGCGGAGGTGCCCGGGACCGGTGGCGCGACCGCGCCCGACGACAGCAGCCGCCTGATTGCCGCGGCGGGATCCGCGGCCCGCGGGTCGAGATACTCGACCTTGACGACCGAGCCGCCGCTCGCGGACACCGCCTCGCGCAAGGCATCGGTCATCAGGTGACCATAGGGCGAATTCGGCGCCAAAGCGGCGAACCGGCTGAGCCCGCGCTGGCGCGCGAATGCGACTTCGCGGACCACCTCCTGGCGCGGCGGGAATCCCATCAGGAAGACATTGCCGCCGGCCAGCTGGGTCGCGGTCGAGAATGCGATGACGTTGATCTTGGCGTCGCGGGCGATCGGCTTGACCGCTTCGACCTCGGCGGCGAGAAGCGGCCCCAGTGTCAACTGCGCGCCGTCCCCGATGGCCGATCGCGCGGCGGCGGCGGCGCCTGCCGCGGTGCCGGCGGTGTCGCGGGGAACCAGGGTCAGCAGGTCGCTAGCGGTGGTGAACAGCGCGAGCTGCGCGGCCTCCAACATCGCTTTGCCAAGATCGGCATTGGCGCCCGACAACGGCAGCAGCAGCGCCACCTTGACCGGGCCGGCGGCGGGGGGCGTCGGTATCCGCTGCGGCGGGGGTGCCGCACCGGCGGAGGGCGATTGCGCCGAGGCGACCGGTGCCGGTACCATCCGTCCGCCCCCGCAGGCGGTCAGCGCAAGCAGCAGCGCGAAGGCGATGAGAGTTGAGGAAAACGGCAGAACACGCCAGCAACGCAAGTGCGGCCTCCGGCAAGGATGCGACGGCGGGCGCCGACCCTAAACATCGCCCCGCAGCAAGTAAACCCGGCCCGACGCGATCGGCACGCCCGCCGGAGGCCGGGCGCTCTCTGACCGGCATCGTCGACGGCGATGTCGATCTGGCGGAATGGACGCCCCGGCACGCGCTGGCGCCCGGCCTTCATCTTGTCGCCACCCCGATCGGCAATCTGGGCGACATAACCTTGCGGGCGCTCTGGGTGCTGCGCGGCGTCGACCGCATCCTGTGCGAGGACACGAGGGTCACCGCGCGCCTCTTGGCCCGCTACGGGATCGACCATCCGCTCGACCCCTATCACGATCACAACGCCGATCGCGTTCGCCCCGCCATCCTCGCGGCGCTGCGGCGCGGCGAGAGGCTGGCGCTGGTCAGCGACGCCGGCACGCCGCTCATTTCCGACCCCGGCTTCAAGCTGGTGCGCGATGCGCTCGCCGAGAATCTGCCGGTGACTGCGGCGCCGGGCCCGTCGGCGGCGCTGACCGCGCTGATCCTGTCGGGCCTGCCGCCCGACGTCTTTCTGTTCGCCGGATTTCTGCCATCGCGCCCATCGGCGCGGCGGCGTGCCTTGGCGAATTGGCCCGATCTCGCGGCGACGCTGATTTTCTTCGAGGGCCCGTCGCGGCTCGCTGCCGCGCTCGCCGACATGGCCCTGATCCTCGGCGAGCGCAGCGCCGCCGTCGCGCGCGAGCTGACCAAGCGACACGAGGAAATCCGCCGCGGGCGGCTCGGCGCGCTGGCCGAGCACTACCGCAGCGCCGGCGCCCCGCGCGGCGAATCGGTCATTGTCGTCGGGCCGCCGGAAATGGCGGTGCCGGCGACGGCAAGCGATGTCGACAGCCGGCTGCGCGCGCTGTTGGCCGGGCACAGCCTGCGCGACGCTGTGGCGCAACTGGCGGCCGAAACCGGGATCGCCCGGCGCACGCTTTACGAGCGCGCGCTGGCGTTGCAGCAAGGCGATTCGTCGTGATGAGAGCGGCCGGAAGCGGGCGTTCTCACCGACATCGCGCCCAGCGTCGCGGCGAACTCGCTGAATGGCTCTGCCGCTGGCATTTGCGGCTGCGCGGCTGGCGGATCGTCGCCTCCGATTGGCGCTGCCCATCGGGCGAAATCGACATCCTCGCCCGGCGCGGCGGCGTGCTGGCGATCATCGAGGTCAAGTCCCGCCGCGATATCGCCAGCGCCGCCCTTTCCGTGCTGCCGCGGCAGCGCCGCCGCATCGCCCGCGCCGCGTCGGCCTTTCTGGTGATGCGGCCCGATTTGGCCGATCTGGCGCTGCGATTCAACGTCATGCTGGTCGCGCCGTTGCGCCCGCCCCGGCATTTGCCGGACGCTTGGCGTATCGACGGCTGAGCACAGCCACCGCCCGGCCATCCCCGCGCCGCCGCGGCGCAATGCCAAGCCCTTGATGCTGCGCGGGGTTCGCGGTACCGAAATAGTGCGGCCGAAGCGCAATTTGGGGACCGTCGGCGCTAAGGCAATGGCCGCTCGCGCCTGCACTTGGCGCGGTTCCCCGAAAATCTCACAATGCCGCAACACCAGTCGCGGGGGGCTCATGGCACGGTTTCACTCCATCCCAGCGTTGGCATGCGCGATCGCGCTGCCGCTCGCGCTTCCATTGGCTCTCGGCGGTTGCGTCGGAGTGGCCGTCGTCGGCGGCCTGGGCGCGGCCGCCGGAGGCGGCTACGCCGCCGCGCAGGAACGCGGCGTTACTGGCGCAGCCGATGACTTCGCGATCAAAACCAGGATCGAGCAGGGGCTGATGAAAGCGGAGTTGCAGCTCCACGGCAGCAGCATTGCGACGACGGTCTACGATGGCCGCGTGCTGTTGACCGGCCGGGTACCTAGCCCGGAGCTAAAGACGACCGCCGAGCAGATTGCCAGCACGACCAACGGCGTCCACGCGCTCTATGACGAGATCGAGGTGGCGCCGCCGGAAGGGGTGATGGACACCGCCAGTGACGACTGGATCACTACCTCGGTGCGCTCGCAGCTGATCCTCGACCCCGGTGTCCGCTCGATCAACTATACGATCGATACCGCGAACGGGTCGGTGTACCTGATCGGCTCGGCGCGCTCCCAGGGCGAGCTTGACCGCGCCACCCAGATCGCGCGTTATGTGCCGGGCGTGCGGCGAGTGGTTTCCTATGTCGAGATCCGCGCGGGCTCGTCGGTCGCGGCGATGCCGCCGCCGTCGACATATTCGGGCACCGGCCCGGGACCGGGACCAGTCGGTCCGGGCGCGGCGCCGCAGGCTCCCGTCGAGGTGCAGAAGCTGTAATATCGCTGCGCTGCAATGACCGAACTGCCCGACGCTTTCGATCCGGAGGAATGCGCGCGCTATTTGCGCGAGATCGCCGCGCTCTCCTCGCCGATCCTGCCGATCGGCGAGGCCGCGCTGGCGCTCGCCTCGTATGAGCGGCCGCGCGTCGGCCTGGCGCGCTATCGCCAGCACCTCACGACGATCGCCCGCGATGTCGGGCGCCATAGCGGCGCCGGCGGCGACCTCGCCGCTCGGGTGCAGGCGCTGAACGAGATCATCCTGTTGAAACACGGCTATAGCGGCGACGAGCTGAACTATGACGATTTGCAGAACGCCAATCTGATGCGGGTCGTCGATCGCCGCAAAGGATTGCCGGTGGCGCTCGGCATCCTTTATCTGCACGCCGCGCGAGCGCAGGGATGGGACAGCGTCGGCCTCGGCTTTCCCGGGCATTTCCTGGTGCGGCTGACCGAAGGCGCCGAGCGGCTGATCGTTGATCCGTTTCACGGCGGCCGGGTGTGCGACGCCGCGACCCTGCGCGAGCTGTTGAAGGCGATGGCCGGCCAGGAGGTCGAGCTGGCGCCCGAGCATTACGCGCCGGTCGCCGACCGCGATGTGCTGCTGCGCCTGCAGAACAATTTGAAATCGCGCCTGATGCAGGCCGGAAGACACGAGCGCGCACTGCGCGTCGTCGAGACGATGCTGCTGTTGGCGCCCGATCTCGCCGAGCTCTGGCACGAGGCCGGGTTGCTCAATGCGCGGCTCGGCAACATGCGCGCTGGCGCCAATGCGCTCGAAGAGTTCATCATCCGCGCGCCGGAAGGAACTGCCCGCCATCAAGCGGCCGCGATCCTCCAGCAGCTCAAATCGAAGCTGAACTGATGCCGAAGAGGCTCGCGAGAAAGCGCGCGGCGGCGAGCAGCAAAAACAGCCCGAAGCCGATTTCGAGCCAGCGTCGCGGCAGCCGGTGCGCGAGGCCGGCGCCGAACGGCGCGACAAAGCTTGAGATCGGCGCGATCATGACCACCCCGATCAGCGAGACGAAGCCGATCGACAGCGGCGGCAGCTGGGCTTGATGGGGCAGGCCGGCGAGGCAATAGCCGAGCGTCCCGGCGAGCGTGATCGGCACGCCGATCCCGGCCGAGGTCGCCACCGCATTGTGGATCGGCCTGCGGTAAAGCGTCAGGATCATCGTGACCAGCGAGCCGCCGCTGATCCCCATCAGCGACGACGCGAGCCCGACGCCAAATCCGTAAACACGCATCAGGCCGCGCCCCGGCAGCTCGCTGCCCAGCACCCAATCCTCGCGCCCGATCAGGAGCCTGGCGGCGATGATGCCGGCGATCAACGCGAACGCCGCCTCGAACAGGCCGGCCGGGGCAAATACCGCGGCAAGCGAACCTAGCGCGACCCCGGCGATCGCCGGCGCAGCCCAGGTTCGCAGGACATAGGGAATCACCAGCCCGCGCGCGCGATGCGCGCGATAGGAGCGCAGCGTGGTCGGGACGATGATCGCGAGCGAGGTGCCGATGCATAGCTGCATGCGCACCTCTTGCGGGACGCCGAACGCCCGGAACACCTCGAACAGCACCGGCACGATGACCGCGCCGCCGCCGATCCCGAACAGCCCGGCGAGGATTCCGGTGACGATCCCGGCGGTCATAACCCCCGCCGCGAGCCAAACCAGATCGGCGGCAGGCATTGCCATGGTCCCTCGGCTCCCCGCGCTTCGTTGCCACGCTCGCGGCGCGGATTGACCGGCCGGCCGGGGATGCTAGCCTCCGCCAGCCTGCGCAGCCAAGGCTGGGAGATTGAGGAATGCACGTCGTCGAAACCGAACAGCACGGACAGATCCTCGTGGTGCGCATGAACCGCCCCGAACGATTGAATGCGCTCAACGATGAGATGCGCACCCGCTTGGCCGAAACCTGGAGCGAATTCCGCCACAGCGACCGCTTCGAGGTCGCGATCTTCACCGGGTCGGGCCGCGGGTTCTGCGCCGGCGAAGACATGAAGGAATTGGTCGAGCGCGGCACCCCGGGCGGGCGCCGCCCGGCGACCCCCGACCCGTTCATGTCGGGCGCGCTCGAAAAGCCGGTGATCGCCGCGGTCAACGGCTTCGCGATGGGCGGCGGCTTCATGCTGGTCGAACGCTGCGATCTGCGGGTCGCGGCGAAGGGCGCGGTGTTCGAGGTCTCGGAAGCCAAGCGCTGGCTGCTCGGCGGCTACAATCACGGGCATATCGCCAATCTGCCCTATCCGATCGCGATGGAGATGGCGCTCGGCTTTCGCTTCACCGCCGAGCGCTTCTACGAGATCGGCTTTCTGAACCGGCTGGTCGAGCCCGACCAGCTGATCCCGAGCGCCCTCGCCATGGCCGAGCATCTCTTGACCCTGCCGCCGGCCTCGCGCGTCAACACCGTGCACATGATGCGCCAGATGCGTCCGATGGCGACGCCGGAACAACAGCGCCTGGCCGCCGCGCTGCGCGAGCACGGCGCCAAGAGCGATCTGATGGAATCGCGCGCTGCCTTTGCCGAGAAGCGGGCGCCCCGGTTCAAGGGCTGGGACGATCCGGCGGACCGCTACCGACTGCCGACGCTCGATGCGGGGAAGAGCTGACCGCTCAGGGGAAGACGCTGCTCTCGCGTCATTTTGCCGCTGAGCCTGCCCAACCCAGGCCATTTTTGCCGCATAATAGAGAAGCCCGCGCCTGCCCGGCCACAACAGGCAGCGCGGACGATTTGACGATAAGGGGGAATAAGGCTTGCCCGATAGCCTATTGCCATTTCACCCGCTCGACAGGCCGACGCGACCTCCGGCGCTGCCCGAGCGTTTTCTGCCGCCGCCCGGCTTTGTCTGGGGCCGGCTTTACCGCAGCCGATGGCGCGATGCTGCGCTGGGGTCATCTGCCGATCGGCAACCCGCGGGCCGAATGCGTGATGGTCGGCGGCTTTGGCGAGTTCATCGAAAAGCAGTTCGAGACGGTGCGCGATCTGGCCGCGCGCGGGATCGCCGTATGGTGCCTCGATTGGCGCGGCCAGGGCGGCTCGATTCGTCCGCGCCGCTTGCCGACCCGGCCGCGCGCGCGCAATTTCGAGCCGCGACGCCGAGGATCTCGCCGCCTTTGCCGCCGACAAACTGCGCGGCCGTCTGCCGCGTCTCCTCCTGGCGCATTCGATGGGCGGCGCGATCGCGCTGCTCTGCCTCAAGCGATATCCGCATCTGTTTACGGCAGCGGCCATGTCGTCGCCGATGGTGGGCTTGCGCACCGGGCCGGTGCCGCCGACCTTGTTCCGCCTCATTACCCGCCCGGCGCGGGCGGCCGGGCTCGGATTCTGCTTGATCCCGGGGGCGCGCAAATGGCGGCCCGACCGTCTGCCTTCGCCCGAGCGCAGCCGCGCCACCAGCGATGCCGAGCGGTGCCGGCTGCGGCATGCCTGGTTTTCGGCAGAGCCGAGGCTGCGCCTCGACCAGGCGACCTATGGCTGGGTCGACAGCGCGCTCGCTCTGGTCGCGCGGATTTCCAAGCCCGATTTTTTGAGCGGGATTGACACCCCGATCCTGATCGGCCGCGCCGGGCGCGAGGTCGTCGTGTCGCCGATGGCGCAGCACCGGGCCGCGCACCTCTTGCCGAACTGCACGCTGGTCGAGTTGCCCGAGTCGAAGCACGACCCGTTTCTGGAGCGCGACGCGATCCGCGATTACTGGCTGTCCTGCCTCGACCGCTTCATCGCCGAGCGCCTGGTCAAGACCGCGCATTGAGGGTCGCCGCCGCTCTCGCCCTGGTCATTTTGACGGCGGCCGCACACGCGTCGGCCCAGGGCGCCGACCGCCGGGTCGCGGTCGATCCGGACGAGCCGCCGTGGAACGCCATCGCCAAGGTACAAAGCAATATCGGCGTGCACTGCACCGGAGTGCTGATCGCGCCGGCCGTGGTGCTGACCGCGGCGCATTGCCTCTACAACCCGCGCACCCGCGCCTTGCTGGAGCCGGTGTCGCTGCATGTGCTGTTCGGCTATCAGCGCGACGAATATCGCTGGCATCGCCTGGTGGCGCGCTTCACCGTCGGTCCCGGCTTCGACGGCGCGAAGGGAGCGGCCCAGCCCGGCGATTGGGCGCGGCTCGACCTCGCCGAAGCGGTCCCGGTGACGCCGCTGCCGCTGTTCGACGGCGAGGTGCGACGCGGGAATGGCGGTGGCGCTCGCCGGCTACAATCAGGACCGGGCGCAGCTCCTGATGGCCGATCTCGGCTGCCATGTGCTGCGCATCGTCGGGTTGCCCGGCGGCGCCCGGTTTCTCACCCATGACTGCGCCGCGACGCGCGGCACCAGCGGCGCCCCGCTGCTCGATCCGGCAGGACGGCGGCTGGGCCGTCATCGCGATCAACATCGCCGCCGGCAGGACGGAGAACCTGGCGCTCGCCGCCCCGTTCGGGAACTGAGCCTCACCCGAACTTGCCGGAGCGCGGGAAGCCCTGCGGCACGCCGCGGCCGGCGCCGCCGCGGGCGCCGCGCCACGGCGTCACGTCGATCTCGGTGCGGGTGCGGTTCTCGCCCTGGCGCCAGGAGAGCCCGTCGGCCAGCCGGAACACCTTGGCGTCGGAGAGCCCGCCCGAGCGATAGCGCTGCAGGATGACGCCGCGGCCGCGCGCCATCTCCGGGATCTCGGCGAGATCGACGACCAGCATGCGCCGGTTGTCGCCGACAAAGGCGGCCATGTCGCCGTCGGCCGGCACGCACAGCGCGGCGCGCGCGCCCGATGCCGGGGTCAGCACCTGCTTGCCGGCGCGGGTTTGCGCCAGCGCCTCCTCGCCGTCGACGATGAAGCCGCGCCCGTCATCGGACGCGACCAGGAGGCGCAGCCCCGGGCGGTGCGGGAACAGCGCCACGACATCGTGCTCGTTCGGCAGGTCGATCATCAGCCGCAACGGCTCGCCCTGGCCGCGCCCGCCGGGCAGGCGGTCGACGGCGATCGTGTAGAACCGCCCGTTGCTGCCGAAGATGACGAGCCGGTCGGTGGTCTCGGCCGGCACGGCAAAGCGCGGCCCGTCGCCTTCCTTGTATTTCTGCTCGGCGGCGGCGACTGCGTGGCCCTTGACCGCGCGGATCCAGCCCTTCTGCGAGCACAGCACGGTCACCGCCTCGCGCTCGACGAGCGCCGCCGGCGGGATCTCGACCGGCTCCGGCGCGCTGCCGATGAGGGTGCGGCGGCGGCCGAGTGCGGTGTCGCCGCCGAACTCGGCCTGCGGTTGCCGCGACCTCCTTTGCCAAGGCCCGCCATTGCCGCCGGTCGCTGGCGAGCAGCGCGTCGAGCGCCGCCGCCTCGCCGGCCAGCTCGTTCAGCTCCTTCTGGATCGCGATCTCCTCGAGCCGGCGCAGCGCGCGCAGCCGCATGTTGAGGATCGCCTCGACCTGCACCTCGCTGAGGCCCCAGCGCGCCATCATCTCGGTCTTCGGCTCGTCGGCCTCGCGGATGATGCGGATCACCTCGTCGAGATTGACATAGACGATGACAAAGCCGCGCAGCACCTCGATGCGACGCGCGACCGCGGCGAGGCGGTGCCGGCTCTTGCGCTGCAATACCTCGCGGCGGTGGTCGAGAAAGGCCTGCAGCGCCTCCTTCAGATTCATCACCCGCGGCACCCCCGCGGGATCGATGACATTGAGATTGAGCGGCACCCGGACTTCCAGCTCGGTCAGCCGGAACAGCTGCTCCATCACCACTTCGGCATCGACGTTGCGGGTCTTCGGCTCGAGGACGAGGCGCACCTCCTCGGTCAATTCGTCGTGGATGTCGGCGAGCAGCGGCAATTTCTTTTCTTCGAGCAATGCCGCGATCTTCTCGATCAGGCGGCCCTTGGGGACCTGATACGGGATCTCGGTGATGACGATCTGGTAGAGCCCGTGGGCGAGCGGCTCCTTCTGCCAGCGGGCGCGCAGGCGAAAGCTGCCGCGGCCGGTGGCGTAGGCCTCGGCGATGCTGTCGGCGCGGCTCGACGAGGACGCCGCCGGTCGGGAAATCGGGGCCGGCGACATGGGCGACGAGCTCGGCCGCGGGGCAGGCCGGATTGCTCGATCAGATGCAGCAGGGCCGCGCACAGCTCGCCGACATTGTGCGGCGGGATGCTGGTCGCCATGCCGACCGCGATGCCGGCGGCGCCGTTGGCCAAGCAGGTTGGGAAACCGCGCCGGCAGGACGACCGGCTCCTTGTCCTCGCCGTCATAGGTCGCGCGGAAATCGACGGCATCCTCGTCGAGCCCGTCGAGCATCGCCTGCGCGACCGCCGACAGCCGGCTCTCGGTGTAGCGCATCGCCGCGGCGTTATCGCCGTCGATATTGCCGAAATTGCCCTGCCCGTCGACCAGCGGGTAGCGCTGCGAGAAATCCTGGGCGAGGCGGACCAGCGCGTCGTAGACCGCCAGCTCGCCGTGCGGATGGAACTTGCCGATCACGTCGCCGACGACGCGGGCGCATTTCTTGTAGCCGGAGGCGGGATCGAGGCGCAGCTCATGCATCGCATGGAGGATGCGGCGATGCACCGGCTTCAGCCCATCGCGCACATCGGGCAAGGAGCGCGCCATGATCGTCGACAGCGCGTAGGACAGATAGCGCTCGCCGAGCGCGTCGGCGAAATCGACGTCGCGGGTCTCGCCGAGCGGCGCGGTATCGGACATTCCTACCAGACCTCGTGATTTTCAGCGTCGATAATACCAGTGCTAGCGGCCGCGCCGCATGCGATCGGCCAGCCGTTCGCGCGCCTCCGGCAGCTTGCCGCCGTGCGGCGACAGCACGTGGTGCAGGAGGAAATATTGGGTCAGGGCCAGCCCGGCGACGATCTCCGTCCGGCTGGCGGATGTGTCGCGCCACAAAAAACCGGGCAGCGGCAACAGCTTGTCATGGTAGGGGGCGCCGGCGGCGCGCGACACCGCGCGGCCCGAGCGCGGCGAGACATAGGCGAGGTCGTCGCTCGCTCCGGTTGCCGCGCAACGGGAGAGATCGAGCCCGAACCCCAACCCGGCCAAGCAGGTCGCATTCCCAGGCGACATAGGATTTCGCCCAAAGCGGGCCCGAATCGAGCGTCGCCCCCTCCCAACCCTCCCCCGCTTGCGGGGGAGGGAAGGGTGGGGGCGAGCGCCTCGAGCAACCCGGCGAAAGACCGGTAGAGATCGCCATGCGGCTCGCGTTCGGGCAGCGCCGCGAGCAAGAGGCGCCGTCGCGGCACCGAGCGCGGCCAGCCGGTCGGGGTCGTCGAGAAAGCGGGCGGCGTGCGCCTCGACGAGTTCGCAATCGAGCGTGCCGAGATGCTCGGGCAGGCGCCCGCGCCAGCTCGCCGCGACGAGGTTGCCCGGTTGCAGCAATGCGCGGCGGCGCGGCGATTGCCCGCCGCGCACCAGCCCGGCATGGCGGCCGTGCTCGGATGTCAACAGCTCGACGATCAGCGCGCTCTCGCCGTGCCGCCGCGCGCTCAGCACAAAACCGGTGTCGCGCCATTCCATCTAAACATTGTAGTCGAGTCCGAGCGCGGCGTAGCGCTCGGGATCCTCGATCCAGTTGTCGCGCACCTTGACGAACAGGAAGAGATGGACGCGGCGCTCCAGCATGCGTTCCGAGTTCGGCGCGGGCGCGGGCGCCGATCGCCTTGATCCGCGCTGCCCTTGTCGCCGAGCACGATCGCGCGCTGGCCCTCGCGGCGGACATAGATCACCTGGTCGATCCTGACGCTGCCGTCGGTGCGCTCCTGCCACGCCTCGGTCTCGACCGCCGCCGAATAGGGCAGCTCGTCATGCAGCTGCAGGAAAACCTGCTCGCGCGTCACCTCGGCCGCCAGCCAGCGCTCCGGCGCGTCGGAGAGCTGGTCCTCCGGAAACAGCCAAGGCCCGGGCGGCACGGCGAGGCGAGATGCTGCTTCAAATCCGCGACCCCATCCCCGGTCAAACCCGAAATCATGAAGACGCGCTCGAAACAGCCCTCGCGAAACAGCGTATCGGCAATGCCGAGGAGGCGGTCGCGGCGGACCAGATCGATCTTGTTGAGCGCAAGGATCGCACGGCCGCCCGCTTGCCGCGAGCCGATCGATGATCTGCCGCGTGTCGGGATCGGCGGGCCGCGCGGCGTCGACCAGCAGCACGATCTGGTCGGCATCGGCCGCGCCGCTCCAGGCGGCCGCGACCATCGCGCGGTCGAGCCGGCGGCGCGGCGCGAAGATGCCCGGCGTGTCGATGAGGATCAGCTGCGCCGGTCCGAGGATGGCGATGCCGAGCAGCCGGCTGCGGGTGGTCTGCGCCTTGGGGGTGACGATCGCCAGCTTTTGCCCGACGAGCTGGTTGAGCAGTGTCGATTTTCCGGCATTGGGCGCGCCGATCAGCGCGACATAGCCGCAGCGGGTGGGCGCAGCGGCCACGTCGCCCATCTGCCCCCTCCCCGACTCTTCCCCGATCGCGGGGGAGGGAAGGGTGGGGCGAGTGCGGGAGAGGGTTTAAGCGGGTTATTCTTTCTCGGCATCGTTCAATCGCTCGAGCAATACCGCCGCCGCGGCGGTCTCGGCGGCGCGCTTCGAGGAGGCCGTGGCGCTCGCCTCCTCTTGCCCCGCGACGCGCACGGCCACGGTAAAGTGCGGCGCATGATCGGGGCCGCTCGTCGCGATCAGCTCGATAGGCGGGCAGCGGCAGTCCACGCCCCTGCGCCCATTCCTGCAGCGTCGTTTTCGGGTCGCTCGGCGGCGCCGCCATCTCGGCGATCAGCGGTGCCCAGAACCGCTCGATGAAGGCCTTCGCCGCCGGCAACCCGCCATCGAGATAGATCGCCGCGATCACCGCCTCCAGTACATCGGCGAGGATCCCCGGATTGCGCGCGGCGCCGGCGGCCGCCTCGGCCGGCGACAGCCGCAGATGGCGATCGAGCCCGATCGCGGCGGCGACCCGCGCCAGCGCGTCGCGGCGCACCAGATGGGTAAGCCGCCGCGTGAGAGGCCCCTCCTGCTCATGCTCGAAGCTGCGCCACAAGAGATCGGCGATGACCAGGCCGAGCACCCGGTCGCCGAGGAATTCGAGCCGTTCATAGCCGCCCGGGGAGCTCCGCCGGGCGCCGCCCGCCGCGGGCGCCGCCGTCCTGGCCGGCGCGGCGGCGGCAGCGCGCTCGGATGGGTCAGCGCCTCGGCCAAGAGTTCGGGCCGGGCGAAGGCGTGACCGATCAGCTCTGCCGGATCCTCGCTGGCCAATGCCGTTGTCAAGCTCCGGGGGCGCTCCGCGGCCTCAGTGCACGCCGTGGAACAGCCGGCGATAGCGGATCGCGAACGGCCATTTCCAGATTTCCCACCAGCGCGCCGAGCCGTCGGTCGAAAAGAACAGGAATTGCGCTTTGCCGACCAGGTTTTCGGCCGGGATGTAGCCGACCGCCGAGAGCACGCGGCTGTCTTGCGAATTGTCGCGATTGTCGCCCATCGCGAAATAATGGCCGGGCGGCACGTCGTAGACCGGCGTGTTGTCGAGCGCCCCATTGTTGCCGACCTTGATGATGCAGTGCTCGACCGGCGACTCGCCCGGGTCCGCGCGGCAGGCCTTCCATATATCCTTGCTGCATTGCCAAGGGTACTTCGCTGGCGGCCTCTTCATTGCGGCAATCCGGGTCTGGCCGGCGCGGCACCAGCTGGTCGTTGATGTAGAGATCGCCGTGGCGCATCTGGATGTGGTCGCCAGGCAGGCCGACGATGCGCTTGATGTAATCGATCGACGGTGTCGGTCGGCAGCTTGAACACCGTGACATCGCCGCGCTGCGGCAGGTGCGAGAACGGCAGGTAAATCCGCCCGGAAAACAGCTTCAGGCCGAACGGCAGCGAATACCGGCTGTAGCCGTACGAGAATTTCGACACGAACAGGTAATCGCCGACCAAGCAGCGTCGGCACCATCGACCCCGACGGTATGTTGAACGGCTCGTAGGCGACAGTGCGGACGATCAGCGCGATCAGGACCGCGTAAACGACGGTCTTGACGGTTTCGAGAACGCCGCCCGTCGCTTTCTTTTTGGCAATCGCCTTCTGGTTTGACTTGGATTTCATGACCGAACCGGCGGCATCAGCAGGCGCGCGATCAGGCCAACCGCGGCGGGCCAAGTCAAGGTGCCGGCGCGAATTGTCACGCGTCCCGCGTCGCGTCTGCGGGCAGGGCGGTGATGATCACGACCGCCTGGGCGAGCGGCGGCTCGTCGGTGAGGCTGACATCGAGGCGCGCCTGCATCCCCGCCGGGGTGATCGCCTCGAGCCGACGCAGGGCGCCGCCGGTGAGCCGCATGCCCGGCTGACCCGAGGGCTGGTTGACGACGCCGAGGTCGCGCCAGAAAACGCCGCCGCGAAAGCCGGTGCCGAGCGCCTTGGCCGCGGCTTCCTTGGCGGCGAAGCGGCGGGCATAGCTTGCCCCGCGGGTCAGGCCGCGGCGATCGCAGCGGCGGCGCTCGACCTCGGTGAAGATGCGGTCGAGAAAGCGGTCGCCAAAGCGCTCGATCGCCTGCTCGATCCGGCGGATGTCGATGAGATCGCTGCCGACGCCGAGGATCATCGGAGGCTAAGCAGCGCTTCGTCGATCGAGACAGACACCCCCGTCATGCCCGGCCTTGTGCCGGGCATCCACGTCTTCGGGAATCTTGCGAAAATCGTGGATGGCCGGGACAAGCCTGGCCATGACGGCAGAGAGGCAAAATTGATGAATTGCGACACAATCGAATGAACCTGCCTAGCCGCGCGCGCGCTCGACCGAGTTGATGACCGGCGTGGCGCGCAACGCCGCGATGATCGTCGACAAATGCTTCACGTCGTCCACCTGGATATCGACCATGATCTCGAAGAAGTCGGTCGAGCGGTTGGTGATCTTGAGATTGCTGATGTTGCCGCCCTGCTTGCCGATCGTGGTGGTCAGGCTGCCGAGATTGCCCGGCTCGTTGGCGATCGTGACATTGATGCGGCCGACATGGGCGGCATCGGCCTCCTCGCTCGACCAGGCGACGTCGAGCCAGCGTTCCGGCTCGGCGGCGAAGCTTTCGAGCGTGTCGCAATCGATCGTGTGGATCGTCACCCCCTTGCCGGTCGTGACGATGCCGACGATGCGGTCGCCGGGCAGCGGGTGGCAGCAGCCGGCGAAATGCAGCGCCATCCCGGGAATGAGGCCGCGGATCGGCACCGCGATCCCGTTGGGCCGCCCCTTGCGGCGGGCGCGCGCGAGCGGGATCACCTTGTCGCGGGCCTCGGGCGGCAGCGGGAAGGCGGCGTTGACCACTTCGCGGCCGGTGGCGAGCCCTTCGCCGACGGCGACATAAAGATCCTCGACCGTCGCGCAGTGGAACTGGCCGAGCACCGCTTCGAGCGGCCGCTCGGAGAACTCCTGGCCGCTGCTGGCGGAACGCCTTCTGGACGATCGCGCGGCCGAGATCGAGATATTGGGCGCGCTGCTGGGTGCGGATGAAGCGGCGGATGCGGGCGCGCGCCTTGCCGGTGACGACGAAGCGCTCCCAGGTCGGCGACGGGGTCTGCGCCTTCGAGGTGACGATCTCGACCTGGTCGCCATTGGCCAGCTCGGTGCGCAGCGGCAACAGCCGGCCGTTGATCTTGGCGCCGACGCAGGTATCGCCGATCTGCGAATGGACCGCATAGGCGAAATCGACCGGCGTGGCGCCGCGCGGCAGGGCGATCAGGTCGCCCTTCGGGGTGAAGGCGAAGACCTGGTCCTGGAACATCTCGAGCTTGGTGTGCTCGAGAAATTCCTCGGGATTGATGGCATGTTCGAGGATTTCGAGCAATTCGCGCAGCCAGCGGTATTGCCGACCGTCGACGCGGCCCGCCTGCTGCTTGTAGATCCAGTGCGCGGCGACGCCGAGCTCGGCCACCTCATGCATGTCGCGGGTGCGGATCTGGATCTCGATGCGCTGCCGCTCGGGCCCGATCACGCCGGTATGGAGCGAACGGTAATTGTTCGGCTTCGGCGTCGAGATGTAGTCTTTGAAGCGGCCGGGGACGACGTGATAGGCGGAATGGATGATCCCCAGCGCGTGATAGCAATCGCCGACCCCGTCGACCAGCACGCGGAAGGCCATCACGTCGGCCAGCTGCTCGAACGAGACGTTCTTGCGCTCCATCTTGCGCCAGATCGAATAGGGCGATTTTTCGCGGCCGGAGATGCTCGCCGCCAGGCCGCCTTCCTTCAGGGTCTCGCTCAGCTCGGCGACGATCCGCGAGACGATGTCGCCGCCCTTCTCGCGCAGGAAGCCGAGACGCGCGATGATGCTGGCCCGCGCATCCGGATAGAGCTCGGCAAAGGCGAGATCCTCGAGCTGGTCCTTCATCCGGTGCATGCCGATGCGCTCGGCGAGCGGGACATAGATGTCCATCGTCTCGCGCGCGATCCGCCGCCGCTTCTCCGCGTCCTTGATGAACCGCAGCGTCTGCATGTTGTGCAGGCGATCGGCGAGCTTGACCAGGAGGACGCGAATGTCCTCGGACATGGCGAGAACCAGCTTGCGGAAGTTTTCCGCCTGCTGGGTCTGGTCCGATTGCAGCTCGATCCGCGACAATTTGGTGACGCCGTCGACGAGGCGGCCGATATCCGGCCCGAACAGCTTTTCGATGTCGTCGAGCGTCGCGACGGTGTCCTCGACCGTGTCGTGCAACAAGCCCGGTGATGATCGAGGCGGTGTCGAGCTTCATCTGCGCGAGCAGCCCGGCGACCTCGACCGGGTGCGAGAAATACGGGTCGCCCGAGGCGCGCAGCTGCGCGCCATGCGCCTTCATCGAATAGACATAGGCGCGGTTGAGCGCGCCCTCGTCCGCTTTCGGGTCGTAGGATTTGACCAGCTCGACGAGCTCGAATTGCCGCATCATCGCGCGGCCGCCTCTGCGCTATTGCCCCGGCGCTGCGCCGCGCCGTTCCCCGGGCGGGTCACCGCAGCGTCGCATCAGGGCTCTTCGTCGCCGATTTCGCCTTCGACGACGGGTGCCTCGCCCGCCTCGCTCTCCGTCCTCGTCCTCGATGCTGAGCATGTCCTCGTCGAGCTCGTCCTCGACCGCTTCCTCGTCGAGCTCGTCCTCGCCGATAACCGTGTCGGTCGGATCGGCGACGCCGAACAGCGTCTGCTCGAGATCCGGGGTCTCCTCGGGCTCGTCGATCTCGATATGCTTCTGCATTCCGCGCACCAGCGAATCCTTGAGATGATCGAGCTGGATCGTCTCGTCGGCGATCTCGCGCAGCGCGACGACCGGGTTCTTGTCGTCGTCGCGATCGAGGGTCAATGGCGCGCCCGAGGTGACCTCGCGCGCCCGCTGCGCGGCCAGCAGCACCAGTTCGAACCGGTTCGGCACCTTCAGCACACAATCTTCGACGGTAACGCGCGCCATCCTCGGATCCTTCACCCGCCTGCGGAATAGAATGAATATATGGGGCGCGGCCCGGTGCGGCAACAGCAGCGCCGCCGCAATCCCCTCGATTGCCGGAGCGGCGCGCGCCGGCCGGCCGCGCGGCTGCGCCTTGACCCTCATCGTACCGGGCGCCTATATCACGCCTGCCCCAAGGACTTCCGATAGTGGCCGGATGGCAGAGTGGCTATGCAACGGACTGCAAATCCGTGTACAGCGGTTCGATTCCGCTTCCGGCCTCCACGGAATGCGGTCCCGTCCGGTTTCCGGTTCGGGCGGGCTGTGATCCCCGGTAGCTCAGTGGTAGAGCAAGCGGCTGTTAACCGCTGGGTCGATGGTTCGAATCCGTCCCGGGGAGCCAACAAGAGAGCAGGAGGCCAAGCCATTTTGGCCTGACCTCTCTGCCCGCGGTCGACGCCGCGACATGAGGAACATCTCGCATGAAGCGCACCGGCAAACGACACCCCCGCACCGGCGAGCGCGCCGCCCGGCGTAAGGCCAAGCTCGCGGCAAAGCACCGCCGGCAGCGCGCGCGGGCGCAGTCCTAACCTCCGCTGCCGTCGCGCAGCGGCGGGTGCGTCGTCAGCGGCGTCCTCCGTGCTCGCCGATCAGCGCGGCAAACCATGTGCGGAACTGGCGGGCGCCTTGCTCGCTCTCGTCGATCCCGGCGCTGCGCCGCAATTGCGTGCCGTACATCGCCTCGCCAAAGGCTGCAATGGCGACCAGATGGACCAGCGCATCGGTATCGCTGCGCGCGACCTCGCTGCCAGGCGGCGCCGCGGCGACACGCCGGGCGTGCAGCGTATCGGCGATCTCCCGCAGGATCATCGCAGTTGTTGGCCTGGCCGCCTCCGGGTCCTCCACCGCCAGCCAGGCGAGACGCTGCGCCAGCCCGCCGCGAAAGGCGTCGAACACCTGGTCGAGTTGCTCCCCGATCGAGTATTCGGGCTGCGCCATCGCCGCGACCAGGCGGTCCTTCAACTCGGCGGCGGCCTCTCGAGTGAGCGCCCGAACCAGCCCGGCCCGGCTTCTGAAATGGTGCAAGATCAACGGGTGCGAGATGCCGGCGGCGGCCGCGATGTCCTGGAGCCTGAGCCCCTGCGGGCCGGTGCGGGCAACGAGCGCCTGGGCGGTCTCGAGGATCAGCCGCTTGGCCTCCTCGGGCGAGCGGCGAACCCGTCTAAGCGGCTTGGTCATCGCGCAACGCCTTTCTCGCCGATCGGCCCAACGAGTATGTTGACAATATTGTCAGTAGACAACATAATTCATCAAGGCTTCGATGAGGAGATGCGCCATGCCGCAATCCGCCAGCACCCGCCTCCACCCGATCGCCGCGCTTCGCGCGCTGCGCAACCTGAAGCGCGACCGCGAGGATACAAGGCAGGTGTTTTTGCTGATGGAGGCGCTGCGCGGCAAGACCACGCTGCGCCAGTTCGCGCGCTTTTGCTCGACCGAGACCGGCCGGGCGATGCTCGCCGAGCGGCGCAGCCTCTTGGCCCGGCTCAGCGACCGAGCGAGCCTCGCCGCGCTGCCGCCCGGCTCGCTCGGGCGCGCCTACTATGGAATTCATGGCCAGCGAAGACCTCTCGGCCGAGCAGCTGGTGGAGCTGTCCAAGGTCCAGAGGCCGCTTCTCCGACGATGAAGTTACCTGGTTCCGCGAACGCAACCGCGAGATGCACGATCTGTTGCACGTCACCGCCGGTTATGGCCGTGACCCGCTGGGCGAGGTTTGCGTCGTCGCCTTCTCGTTTGCGCAAACCGGGCAGAAGGGTTTCGCGGTGATCGCGATCAACGGCGCGTTCCGCATCGCCCGCAGGTTGCACGGCCAGCACGTGCTGCGCGCTGTGTACGAGGCGTACCGGCAGGGCAGACAGGCCGCCTGGCTGATCGGCGCCGATTGGGAAAACCTGCTGAGCCAGCCGCTCGATTCGGTCCGCGCCCAACTCCGCGTCTCACCGCCTACCTATTATCCGCGGATCCTCCCGAGCGTGCACCATTTCATCGCTGCCGTGGACGCCCAGCGGGCCCAGCCTGCGGCGGTCTAGCAGGCTGCCTTCCCACAGCCGAGCGGCAAAAGTTGATCGAGGGCGGGTTGCGCGGCGCGATGGCGTCGGTCATTGTCGATGCCAGCCGCGGCGACCGGGAACGCCAAACTGGGGCGCGGTGCCAGGCACCCGCAAGGAGAGGACACTCGATGACGCACCCTGACACCCGTCTGGCCGGCGTGTTGGCCGCCGCCCTGACGCTTACTGGCTGCGTCGGCCCGATCGGCCCAGCGCCACAGCTGGTGCCGCCGCCCAGCTCGCCGGCTGCCGTGTCTGCCGACATGCGGTGCCGGCAATATGCCGATGCGCAGATCGCGCCGCTGCGCGACCAAGCCAATGCGAACACGGTCGGCAGCACGCTGCTCGGGGCCGGGCTTGGGGCAGCGCTTGGCGGCGCGATCGGCGGCGGTCGCGGGGCCGGGATCGGCGCAGCGTCGGGCGCGGTGGTCGGCACTGGGGTGGGCGCCGCTAATGCGCAGAACGCCGCGATCGACCTGCAACAGCAATACAACATGTTCTATGCCAATTGCATGGCGGCTCAGGGTGGCCCGCCGCCCGGCGTCGGCGCGCCGCCGCCCGGTTACGCCGTACCGCCTCCTGGCACACCTGCGCCGCCGCCCCGCTAAATTAGCTGGGCGCACTTACCCAAGCTTGGTGTGGGCGATCAGCGCTGCAAGCGACACCAGCCAAAGCACCCAAAGCACCGCCCACACCACCGCCTTCCCTGTGCCGCTGGCGGTGTTGCGCGCGGCCTCGCGCCGGATCTCGTCGTCGATTTCCCGGTCCCATTGCCGGAGGATGCGTTTGCTGTCGGGTTGCGTCATGCTGCGTCTACTCCCCCGCCGCGCCGAAACGCCGCGGGCCGGCCATTCTAGCCTGCTGCGCAGCTTTGGCGAGAGCGCCCTCCGACGGGCCAGGCGGCTCACCTCTTTCTCGCCTCGGTCGCGACGGCGGTGTTAAATGTCTCGGGCGCCGAGTGGAGCGCGAGGAGAGGGGTGAGCCATGGCCAAGACGCGCGGCACCGGGCTGCTGATGGTATGGGCCGATATCGACCCTGAGTTCGAAGAGGAATATCACCGCTGGTATGACGAGGAGCACATCGCCCACCTGCTCGCGGTGCCGGGGTTTCTCAGCGCCGGGCGCTACGTCGCGCTGAAGGGCGGGCCTAAATACCTTGCGCTTTATGAGCTCGAGGCGCCGGAGGTGCTGAAGAGCCCGGCCTTTCTCGACGGCGTGCGGTTCCGGCCCTCGGCGCGGCGGGTGCGGTATTCCGGCGGCACGATCGGCCGCAACTTTCTGCGCAACGGCTACCGCCAGATCTTCCCGATGCATACCAATCCGATCGAACAGACCAGGGGGCCGGCGCCGTTTCTGCAGATGGGCCGGATCGACATCCCGGCGATGGTCGAGGAGGAGTTCAACGACTGGTACAACACGGCCTACCTGCCGCCCTATCTGGCGGTGCCGGGCTGTCTCGGCGCCCGCCGCTTTGTCGCGGTCGACGGACAGCCGAAATATCTGACGCTCTACGAATTCGAGAACGCCGGCGTGTCCGAAAGCGAGCCCTGGATGCGGGCGCGCGACAGCAACCCGTGGAGCAAGCGCATTCGCGCCTTCATGCGGCACGATGTCGGCTCGCCCGGCGTCTACCGCCGCCTCTATCCGAAGTGAGCATCATGCCCGCCGCCAACACCGATCCGAGCCTTTCTCCCGGCCCACCGCCTCGCCGCCGAGATCGCGGCGCGCCGGCTGTCGCCGGTCGCGGTCGTCGAGGCGCTGCTCGCGCGCATCGCCGCGCACGACCCGAAACTGCACGCGTTCATCGATGTCTACGCCGACGATGCGCGGCTCGCCGCCGAGGCGGCCGACAAGGCGATCCGCTCGGGCCACGCGGTCGGGCCATTGCACGGCGTGCCGATCGCGCTGAAGGACCTGATCGATCTCGAAGGGCGGGTGACGACCGGCGGCTCGATGGCCTGGCGCGACCGCCGCTCGCCGGTGACGGCGACGCTGGCGCGGCGGCTGATCGCCCAGGGGATGATCGTCCTCGGCAAGACCCATACGGTCGAGTTCGCGATGGGCGGCTGGGGCACCAACCAGCATCTCGGCACCCCGTGGAACCCGTGGGACCTGACGGTGCCGCGCACCCCGGGCGGGTCGAGCAGCGGCTCGGGCGTCGCGGTCGCGGCGGGGCTGGCGCCCTGGGCGATCGGCACCGACACCGGCGGCTCGGTGCGCCTGCCGGCCTCGTGGTGCGGCCTCAGCGGTCTCAAGACGACGATCGGCCGGGTCAGCACCTATGGCATCCTGCCGCTCGCCCCCTCGCTCGACACCCCTGGGCCGCTCGCCCGCTCGGTCGAGGACGCAGCGCTGCTCTACAGCGTCATGCAGGGAAGGGACCCGCTCGACCCGCGCACGCTCTCGGCGCCGCCGCCTGATGATCCGATAGCGGGCCTGAGGCGCGGCGTGCGCGGCCTCAGGCTGGCGCGGATGCCGGCGGCCGAGCGCGAGGGCTGCGCCGCCGAGGTGCTCGCCGCCTACGATGCGGCACTGGAGGCGCTGGCGCGGCTCGGCGCCGAGATCGTCGAGGTCGTCCTGCCGTGCCGCTTCGCCGACGCGACGCAGATGGTCGGCCGGATCATCGGCTCGGAAGCCTACCAGCTGGTCGGCGATCTGGTCGACGATCCGGCGCTGCCGATCGACGACGCGGTGCGCCCGCGCATCCAGCTCGGCCGCGGCATCAGCGCCCGCGACTATCTCGCCGCGCTCGCCGAGCGCGACGCGCTGAAGCGCCGCTTCCTCGCCGCGCTCGACGGCATCGACGCGCTCCTGACCCCGACGACGCAAACCGCGGCGATCCGCGTCGACGCGGTCGACCAGACGACGACCCCGGCGCATTTCACCCGGCTCGTCAATCTGTTGGAGCTGTGCGCCCTGTCGGTGCCGGACGGTTTCACGCAGACCGGGCTGCCCTTGTCGCTGCAGATCATCTGCCATCCCTACGACGAGGCGACGGCGTTGCGCATCGGCTGGGCCTATCAGCAGGCGACCGACTGGCACGAGCGCCACCCGCCCGGGCTCGATTAGCTGCAAATGATGTCATTCCGGGGCGCCGCTACAGCGGCGAACCCGGAACCCATATTCCAGAGGCGTTGTATCATGGGTTCCGGGCCTCGCCCTTTGGGCGATCCCGGAATGACGGGAGAGAAGCACGAATGTGCGGCCGCTTTGTCCAGAAGACCCCGCTCGGCGAGATCCGGGTCTTGTTCGAGACCCAGAACCCGGTGCCGAACATGGCGCCGCGCTACAACGCCGCGCCGACCGACAACCTCGCGGTGGTGCGCTACAACCCGCAGAGCCGGGCGCGCTCGCTCGATCTCTTGCGCTGGGGGCTGGTGCCGCTATGGGCGAAGGACCTCTCGTTCGGGCCGAAATGCATCAACGCGCGCTCGGAAACCGTCGCCACCAACAAGATCTTTCGCGACGCCTTCGAGCGGCGCCGCTGCCTCGTTCCGGCCGACGGGTTCTACGAATGGCAGAAGCGCGGCGGCAAGACCCAGCCCTATGCGATCGTGCCGGAAGAAGGCGCGATCTTCGCCTTCGCCGGCCTCTGGGAGCGCTGGCGGAACCCGGCCGACGGCGGCATCCTGCGCAGCTTCACGATCGTCACCGGCCTGCCCAATCCGCTGTGCCGCCCGATCCATGACCGGATGCCGGTGATCCTCCCAAAACCGGCCTGGCCGCTCTGGCTCGGCGAAGCGGAGGCGAGCCCCGAGGAGCTGTTCGCGATGCTGCGGCCTTATTCCGAGGAGCGGATGCGCGCCTATCCGATCGGCAAGGCGGTCGGCAACGTCAGGAACGACGAGCCCGGGCTGCTGGAGCCGCTCGGGACTGAAGTGCCCGTCCGGACATAGGATCTTTATCTCACCGGCTACGATGCGGTGATCGCCTCGGCGGTTACGCTGCCGCCAGCCGACCGGTGGAACGGGAAGTGGCGTGTAAGTATAATTAGGAGCGCGCCAACAGAGACTGTGACAACAGTTATAACAATCTCTCCAAGGAGCCGACCAGCGACTAGCGGAAAGAAAATCCTCATAAAGATCGACATTAGAAAGAAGATAACCACTGCGAGGAGGATAATAGAAGCCCAAATCCAGAGGACATGCTTCCACGCAGTTACGTAACCTGCCTTACGCTGATAAACCGACGCAGCTTTCAAGCCGCGCCAAGCAATGGCGATTACGAGCAAGGCTAAGATGACGTTCGTTCCACCTTGAGGCACAATAACGCGAAATAGCCCGAGGATCGTGATCGCTCCTATATAAAGCGAGTAGACGAACAGTACCCACGAGAGAGCACGGCTCTTCCTTCGTATCAGGAAATAACCAGAAGTAATATAAAATATTCCATCGAACAAACCTGGATAAGGCGTCCGATTTATCCATATAAGGAAACCAATCAACAGGAGTTGGATGACTCCGATTACATACCACGCCTTGCCTGTGTCATTGATAACCTTTTCCACGTTCTCAGCGGTGATTGAGGCACCCCAGCTGCCGCTGAACGTTGGTTTCATGCGCAAAGATGCTGCCACATCTGCCTCCCCACCGTTCCGAACTGCAACCTGTCACGATTGGCCGGATTCAATCGCCAAACCGCCGCGTCAGGAAATCGCGCACATCCCCGGCGCAGCGGTCGGGGACCGCATCGCAGATGTTGTGCGGCAAGCCGTCATAGACCCGGAACTCGACATCGCCGAGGGTGCGGAACGGCTCGTAATTGGCGACGCGAGCCGACCGTCTCGCCGCCGGGAATGACGACGAGCGTCGGGCAGCGGATGCGCGCGACCTCGCTCGCTCCAGTCGTAGCTCGCCATCAGCAGCACGAATTTGGCGATATAGGCCGGGTCGTTGTTGCCCGCCTCGTCGAGAAACCAGTTGACGAGGCCGGGATCGGCATCGGCCGGCAGCCGGTCGCGGATCGTCTCGGCGAGAAAGCCGCGCAGCCCCTTCGCCTGGATCTGCGGGATCCAGCTCGGCGCCTGGCTCTGTTTGAGGCCCGGCGTCGAGCCGAACAATGCGAGGCTGCGGACCCGCTCCGGCCGGGTCATCGCCATCTGCTGGCCGAGATAGCCGCCCGCAGAATTGCCGACGATATGCGCGCTCGCGACGCCGAGATGGTCCATCAGCTCGGCGACATCGGCGACCAGCCGGTCGAGGGCGAGCGGCTGCATCGGCCGGCGGCACCTGCGAGCGGCCATGGCCGCGCAAATCGAGCCGCACCACCCGGTAATCGCGCGCCAGATGCGGGACCCAGGCGAAATAGCGCCGCGCGCTGCCCATCGCCGCATGCAGCAAGAGGAGGGTCGCGGGGCGGCGCCACGGATCGGTGAAATCGTCGATGTAATAGGCGAGCGACAGCCCGTCGCTCGCCGTGAAGCTTGCCGCTTCGGTCACTGTGCCGCTTCCGCCCGTGCCGGGCCGAGCGTCGCCATGAACTCGATCAGATAGGGCTTCCACAGTTTCGCGTAGTAATGGCTGAAATGGCCGTGCGTGTCGGGGCCGGCCGGGATCAGCACATAGCGGCCGTGCCTGACCCGCTTCATCGCGCGCTCGACGGTGCCGAGCTCGGGCGGGTTGGCGTGATCCTCGGCGTCGTTGATCAAGAGCACCTTGGCCGTGATCTTGTCGAGATCGGGCTCGGGGTTGTAGTCCTGGATCGCCTCGATCGCCCAGAGCTGGTTGTTGGCGTCGCCTTTCGCCGCCTCCTCCAGCCGGCGCTCGTAGAGCGCGTTGGCGGCGGCGAGGGTCGGCGCCATCTCCTGGATGCGGGTCGGGCTTTCGGTGCCGAAATTCCCGGCGGCGCTGTAGATGTAATGACGCGGGTTCGCGGTGTAGTCGCCATTGTTCCAGTCCGGGTCGTGGCGGATCGCCTCGGCCGCGGCGCGGCGCGACAGCCAGTTGCGGCCGCTGATCTCGACGGGCTGGCACGACAGCGGGATGACCCCGTCCATCAGATCGGGGTACATCTCGGCCCACATCCAGGCGTGCATGCCGCCCATCGAGCTGCCGATCACCAGGCGCAGATGGCCGACGCCAAGCCCCTCGGTGATGAGCCGGTAACCCGACTGGACCATGTCGCGATAGCGGTAATGCGGGAAGTTGCCCTTGAGCCCGTCCGACGGCTTCGACGACCCGCCGCGGCCGATCGCGTCCTGCATGATGATGAAGTAGCGCCGCGGCGTCGAGCGGCTGGCCCGGGCTGGAACAGCTCGTCGGCGAGCGTGGGGCGCAGCCAGTTCGCTCCGGTCCCGGTATTGCCCTGCAGCAGCAACACGCCGTTGACGATCTTGCCCGCCGCATCGCGCTGCGCAACGCCCATCGTGCGGTAGTGCAGCTTGAGCTCCGGCAGGGTTTCGCCCGATGCGAAGACATAGTTCTTGATGATGAAATCGGCTTCCCGATAGTTCGGCCAAGCTGTGGCCGGGTCGGTCGTCGGCATCGGCGGGTCTCCTCCTTCGTGCAATGGCGCCAGCAGGTTGTCATTGCGAGCAGAGCGACGCAATCTCGCGCTGTCGATGGCTGGGAGCATCGGCGCATGATCCGGACCCGCCGAGGGGCGTTGATTATCGCTGCGATGACGGCCGCGCTCTGGGCGCAGCGTGCGGCGCACGCGCAATCCCTGCTTGCCCTGCGGGCCGTTCACGCGGGATGTCATTGCCGCCCCCGAGCCGCGCCAGGCCCGCTGGCCGGTGGGCGAATTCGAAAAGATCAATGCCGCGGTCAAGACCCAGCCCTATCGGGTGCTGTTCTTCGGCGACTCGCTGACCGAGCGGTTCGACCCGGAGCTGTGGCGTCAGCACATGGCGCCGCGCGGCGTGCTCAATGCCGGGGTCAGCGGCGACCGCACCGAGCATCTCCTCTGGCGCCTGCAGCACGGCAACCTCGACGGGCCGCCGCCGGCCGCGGTCGTGCTGCTGATCGGCACCAACGATGTCGGCTATGACCGCCCGCCCGAGGATGTCGCCGAGGGGATTCGCGCCGATCTCCTGTACCTGCGCCAGCGCCTGCCGGCAGCCCGCATCGGGCTCCTGGGGCTCTGGCCGCGCGGCGAGTCGCCCGATGGCCGCCTGCGCCAAGCGACCGTCGCGGTCAACCAGCTGATCCGGAACTGCGGCGACGACCGCGCGGTCGTCTATGCCGATATCGGCGGCGTGCTGCTCGATCCGGAGGGCCGGCTCGACCCGGCGATCGCGCCCGACCGGCTGCATCCCACCGCGCTCGGCTATGCCCGGCTGGTGCCGCGGCTCGATCGGCTGATCGACCGGCTGCTCGCCGGGCGTTGAGGCCGCGACGCCCTGTCGATTGTTTTACCGGCGCGAGCGGCTATGCTGCGCCGCCCTCCGCTCTTCAGGTGAACCCATGGCGCACGGCTATCATTTCTTCATGAACCCGGGACCGACCAACATCCCGGACCGCATCCTGCGGGCGATGGACCGCGGCACGCTCGACTTCACCGGCGCCCAGTTCAAGGCGATCGCCGAGGAGTGCTTCGCCGGTCTGAAGCGCGTATTCAAGACCGAGCAGACGATCCTCGGCTACGCCGCCACCGGGCACGGCGCCTGGGAGGCGGCGCTCGTCAATCTGTTCTCGCCGGGCGACAAGGTGCTGCTCGCCGAGAGCGGCTATTTCTCGCTGAACTGGGGCCTGCGGGCGCGAGGCCTTCGGGCTCGAGGTCGAGACCCTGCCGAACGATTGGCGCCGCGCCATCGACCCGGCCCGGCTCGAAGCGCGGCTGCGCGAGGACCGCGGGCACCAGATCAAGGCGGTGCTGGCGGTTCACAACGAGACCTCGACCGGGGTCGCCCACCCGGTGGCGGCGATGCGCCGGGCGATCGACGCCGCGCGCCACCCGGCATTATTCCTGGTCGACACGATCTCGTCCCTGGCGTCATTCGACTTCCGCATGGACGAATGGGGTGTCGATGTCGTCGTCGCCGGCTCGCAGAAGGGTCTGATGCTGCCGACCGGCATGGCCTTCACCGGCGTCAGCGCCAAGGCGCTCGCCGCCGCGGCGGAAGCAAAACTGCCGCGGGTCTATTGGGACTGGCAGCGGCTGCTCGGCCAGGGGGCGCAGCAGGGCTATTGGAACGGCACGGTGCCGGTGCATTTCTTCTACGGGCTGCAGGAGGCGCTGCGCATGCTCGAAGAAGAGGGGCTCGACAACGTCTTTGCCCGCCATCATCGGCTCGCCGAGGCGACGCGCCGCGCGGTACGCAGCTGGCGGCAGAATGACGGCCCCGAGATCTTTGCGATCGACCCCGGCGCCCAATCGGACACGGTCACCGCCGTCCTGCTGCCCGACGGCCATGATGCCGACCGCATGCGCCAGCTCTGCCTCGACAAGTTCAACGTGTCGCTGGGCGGCGGCCTCGGCCAGCTCAAGGGCCGGCTGTTCCGCATCGGCCATCTCGGCGATTTGAACGAGGCGATGGTGCTCGGCGCGATCGCCGCGGTCGAGATGGCGCTCGACCTGGCCGGCGTGCCGCATGGCAAGGGCGGCGTCCAGGCGGCGATGGATTACCTCGAGGGCGATGCGTAGCCCCGTTGCAGCGACGGGCCGACGCCGCTATATACCCGGCCTCGCCGGAGAGTTACCCCAGGGGTTCGCGCGATGAAGGAAGGCATTCACCCGGATTATCACGAGATCACGATCGTGATGACCGACGGCAGCACCTACCCGACGCGCTCGACCTACGGCAAGGCGGGCGACACGCTGCGCCTCGAAATCGACCCGAAATCGCACCCGGCCTGGACCGGCGGCCAGCAGCGCCTCTTAGACACCGGCGGCCAGCTCGCCCGCTTCAACCGCCGCTTCCAGGGCTTCGAGCGCAAGAGCTGACCAGCGTGCAGGCCGCCGGCCGAACGTCGCCCGCCCGATCAGCACTCGATCGGCAGAGTGCTAAAAACCCCTTGATCCGGCCTTCCGCGTGACCTATCTAAGGAATGTGCGGTCGCCCGTTGTGGGGCCGCGCATCGGTACCCGGCGCTGGGCCCGATGGGTCGGTGCCTCAACCCATGTTGCTCACTGGAGGATATGGTCATGAATAGTTTCGATTTCTCTCCGCTGTTCCGTTCGACGATCGGCTTCGACCGGATGGCTCGCCTGGTCGATGCGGCGACCCGCGTCGACAGCACCGCGCTCGTCCTACCCGCCCTACAACATCGAGAAGACCGGTGAGGACTCCTATCGCCTGACGATGGCGGTCGCCGGGTTCTCGCAGGACGAGCTCGACATCACCGTGCACGAGAACACGCTGATCGTGACCGGCAAGTCGCAGAAGGAGGATGAGAACGGCCGCTACCTGCACCAGGGCATCGCCCGGCGCGCCTTCGAGCGGCGCTTCAGCCTGGCCGACCACCTCAAGGTCACCGGCGCCAGCATGGACAACGGCCTCCTGCATGTCGATGTGGTGCGCGAGGTCCCCGAGGCGATGAAGCCGCGCACGATCAAGATCGGCACGGTCGAGACCGCCCGGCCGAAGGTGGTCGAGCAAAAGGCCGCCTAACCCGCCTGCCGCGACGGCAGCATTCGACGCGAAACGCCCCCGGGAAACCGGGGGCGTTTTTTTGGCGCGATTAGGGTGCCGTCATCCGGGATGGTCGGCGAGCCATTGCTTGGCGTCTTCGTTACCGCCGGCCGCTGCCTTCTGCATCCACACCCGCGCCTGGGTTAAATCGCGCGCCACGCCATAGCCGTTTGCGTAGAGAAAGCCGACATTGCGCTGGGCGGCGACGTTTCCGTTATCGGCGGCCTTCCGGTACCAGCGCATCGCCTCGACATAATCGAGAGCGACCCCGTGGCCGTAATGGTACAAAAGACCGATGCTGTTCTGCGCGAACGCATTTCCCTGATCGGCTGCTTTGCGGTACCAGCGCATGGCTTCCGCATAGTCCTGCGCGACGCCCCAGCCGTTCTGATAGAGAACCCCGATATTGCTCTGTGCTACGGCGCTTCCCTGATCGGCGGCCTTGCGGTACCAGCGCATCGCCTCGGCATAATCCTGCGCTACGCCGTGGCCGTTCTGGTACAAGAACCCGATGCTGACCTGCGCATTGGTGTTTCCCAGGTCTGCCGCCTTGCGGTACCAGCGCATCGTCTCGGCATAGTCCTGCGCGACGCCCCGGCCGTTCTGGTAGAGCCAGCCGATATTGTTCGGCGCGGCGGCGTTTCCGTTATCGGCAGCCTTGCGGTACCAGCGCATCGCCTCGGCATAGTCCTGCGCGACGCCCCAGCCGTTCTGGTAGAGCCACCCGATGCCGTTCTGCGCGAACGCATTTCCCTGGTCGGCGGCCTTGCGGTACCAGCGCATCGCCTCGGCATAATCCTGCGCGACGCCATGGCCGTTCTGGTAGAGAAACCCGATATTGCTCTGTGCGATGGCGTTGCCCTGATCGGCGGCCTTGCGGTACCAGCGCATCGCCTCGCCGTAATCCTGCGCGACGCCGTGGCCGTTTTGGTAGAGCCAGCCCGATATTGCTCTGCGCCACGGCGTTGCCCTGGTCGGCGGCCTTGCGGTACCAGCGCATTGCCTCGCCATAATCCTGCGGCGACGCCGTGGCCGTTCTGGTACGCGAACCCGATGTTGTTCTGCGCGTCGGCATTTCCCTGGTCGGCGGCCTTGCGGTACCAGCGCAGCGCCTCGGCATAGTCCTGCACGACGCCCCAGCCGTTCCCGTACAGCCTGCCGACCTCGTATTGCGCGAAGATGTCTCCCTGATCGGCGGCGGGGCGGTACCAGCGCATCGCCGCGGCATAGTCTTTGCGGTCGAGCGCTGCCTTACCTTTTTCAACAGCGTCGGCGACCGTAACTTGCGGAGGCAAGGCAGGAGCAGGGGTGCGAGCGGGTGTCGGGGCGGCCGCGGGTGCCGGGACAGGTGCGGGTGCCACGGCGGGTGCGGGTACCCGTGCTGGCGTCGGAACGACCGCCACGGGTACGTCTCGCCTTCGAGGGCCGCCAAGCCACAGCCAGGCCGCCGCAACGATCGCCAAGACAACGACCGCGCCGCCAATTGCCGCGCCCAGGTACAACGTTGTCGGGGCTGGTGGCGGGCCTGGCTCGCGCGGCTGGTCGGTGGTCGGGGGCCGCGCCGCGCTCTCCTCCGTCTGCTGAGCTGGTTTCGCGATGGGAGCCGCCGGGGGCGCCCCGGGCGGTTCGGCGGTCTCGGCCGGCGGCATCGGAGCAACAGTACTTGGCTGGCCAGCAGCCGCCTCCGGCGCAACGGAGGGAGGAGTGACGCCGACCGTTTCCAGTTGGCGCACGACGCGCTGGATCGAGTTTTCCCAGTCATCGAACACATCGATCCATTGCCGGGTCGCCAGCTCGTAGGCGAAAGCTTCCTCGGGTGCCACGTCTTCGACCCTCACGGGGATCACCGCGAGGTGGCTCTGGCCGGCCAGCACGAGCTCTTTCTTGATTTCGTCCGAGTTGTTGGAATTGGCCGAGAACACCAGAATCATTACCTTTGCGGCGCGGATCGCGTGCACGATCGACACCTGAAAGTTCTCGCCCGGGCCGATGTCCCGGCTGGAAATCCAGCAACTCAGACCGCGATTTTCCAGCGCCTCGCAGATCGTCTGCGCAACGGCACGGTCCTTCGACGAGTAGCTGATGAAGATCGGGGTGCTCATGGCCCCCGATATCGTAGCCGCTGGTCTCTGTCGCCTCAATAATTGTGCAAGCGGCAGCTAGGGCCAGCGATAAACGATTGTCGGGTGCCCGAGAACGGGATGCCTCTCGCTCTCGCCCGGCGTGAAACCGTTGCGCTCATAGAAGCGACAGGCTCGGGTGTTGGCTGCCGCCGTGCGCAGCCAAATCCCGCTCGGCAGCCGCTCCTTTGCGAAGTCGAGCAAGGCGCGGCCGATCCCCTGACCTTGCGCCTGCGGCAGAACGAATATCTGGTCGAGGCAACCGGCCTCTGGCTTCAGCGCGAGAAACCCGACCAGCTTGCCGTCGTCCCAGGCCAGATGCACGACCCACCCCGCCGCCAATTCGCGGGCAATGCGCTCATAACTGAGTCTGTAGAGCTCGGCCTCGGCGGGTTCGCGCGCGACGGCAAGCCCGGTCGAACGCCAGCTCGCCATCCACAACGACGCGGTCGCTGCGCGGTCGTCGTCGCGATAGGGACGGATCTCGATCACCGCCCGCCCATCAACCTAGAAATCGGGCTTCGGCAGCGGTCGCACCGGCATGCGGGTCACCAGCGGCGGCGGCGCCTCGTCGTCGGCGGCCGCCCAGCCCCATTCGAGCAACGGCCAGGCGGTTTGCGCAAAGCCGAGGATGCGGTCGACCAGTTCCGGCGACTGCATCTCATCATCGCGCAGCGCGGCGTGGGCGGTGAACGACTTCCAGCAGACGTAGTCGGCAACCGGCGTCTCCCTGGCCATCTCGAACCCGCGCGGCGGGCGGCTCAGCCGCTCGTCGCTGGCGATCGGATGGCCGGCGGCGGCGAGCCGGCCGGCGATCGCGATAAAGCCGTCGGGGTCGCCGAGGATGGCCCGCCGCAAGCGGGCCAAGAGTAGGGGCTCGGGATGCCAGAACCCGGCCGCCACCATCGACTCGCCCGGCGCCAGATGCAGGTAGAGGAGGCCGGGGTCGCGCTTGTTGCCGGAGCGCGTCAGCACTGCCCCGGCATGCGTCTTGTAGAGCCGCTTGTCGGGCGAGAAGCGGACATCGCGGTAGATGCGGAAGATGCTGCGCCGCGGGTCGCCGATGAGCGGCAAACCGGCGTCCTCCAGCGCTACCGCGACGGCGACGATCAGCTGGCGCAGCGGCGTCAGCACCTCGGCCTCGTAGACCGCCTTCCTCGGCTTGAACCAGGCCGGGTCGTTGTGCTCGCTCAGCTCCTTGAAGAATTCGAGCGCCGACGGTCGAAACCCGGCGAACGCGGCGCAGGCCATTGTCATTGCCTCCCCTGTCACGCGCCGCGGCGGGCGCAGATCAGGAACTCGCGGTTGCCGGCGGGACCCTGGATCGGGCTCTCGATCGTCCCGACCGCGGTCCAACCGGGCTGCGCCGCGATCCAGAGCGCGACCCGCTCGCAGACCGCCTGGTGTATGGCGGGGTCGCGCACCACTCCACCCTTGCCGACCTCCCTTGGGCCGGCCTCGAATTGCGGCTTGATCAGCGCCACCAGCGCGGCCCGTTCGGCGGCGAGCGCGAGCGGCGCCGGCAATAAAGTCGCCAGCCCGATAAAGCTCGCGTCGCAGGTAATCAGATCGATCGGCTCGGCGATCGCGGCGCGCGACAGATAGCGCGCGTTGGTGCCCTCATGCACGATGACCCGCGGGTCCTGGCGCAATTTCCAGGCGAGCTGACCGCGCCCGACATCGACGGCATGGACCCGCGCGGCGCCGCGTGCGAGCAGCACATCGGTGAAACCGCCGGTCGAGGCGCCGATGTCGAGCGCGGTCGCGCCGGCGACATCGATCGCGAAATGATCGAGCGCGAAGGCCAGCTTGACGCCGCCGCGCGACACCCAGGGATGGTCGCGGCCGGCGACCGAGAGCAGGGTCTCCGGGGCCAGCGCGGTCCCCGGCTTGTCGATCCGCCGGCCGTCGGCCGACGCCAGACCGGCAAGGATCAGCGCCTGCGCCTTCGCCCGGCTTTCGGCGAGCCCACGGTCGACGAGCAGCTGATCGGCGCGCCGCTTGGTCACCGATCGGGCAGGCGGCCGCTCAGCCGCAGGCGATGCAGTAGCTGTCGCGCACGCCGTCGGGCAGCCGGCTCTCGCTCCAGCTCTTGCCGCCATCCTGGGTGCCGAACACCTGGCCGCAGCGCGAGACGGCATAGACCTGGTTCGCGTCCTTCGGATGCGGAACCACGCCCATCATCGTCGCATCGGCCTTGATGCCGTGGTCGAAGCGCTTCCAGGTCTTGCCGACGTCCTCGCTCTTGTAGACCGCGCCGTCGGTGCTGCGCGCCGCCGGGCTGAGCGCGGCATACATGATCTTGGCGTCGAGCGGCGAGGTGCGGATGTCGCGGCCATAGGTCAGCGGCGAGAATTTGCCGATCTCCATGTCGGCCCAGTGCTCGCCCTTGTCGGCGCTGCGGAACAGCCCCATGCGGTTGGCGAGGAAGACGGTGCCGGGCGCCGCGGCGCTGCACGCCAGCGCATGGCCGTCGAGCATGCCCTCGATCTCGGTCTGGCTGCCGATCCGGCTGCGGTATTTCGGCTCCTCGCAGAACCGGATCAGGTCGGCGGTGCAGTCCTCCCAGCTCGCGCCGGCGTTGCGGCTGCGCATCGCGCCGTTCGCCTCCATCGTTGCATAGATGTCGTCAGGCGAGTTCGGATCGACGTCGAGCCGCATGACGCGGCAGGCAAAGGCCATGTGAACGCGGTTAGGCAATCCCGGATCGGCGAGCTTTTTCCAATGCTCGCCGCCGTCGTCGCTGCGGTAGACCGCGATCGGCGTCGCCCCGGCGTAGATCCGCCGCGGGTCTTTCGGGTGGACCAGCACCGACCAGATATCCGCATCCGCGTCGGGCAGCGCCAGACGCTCGAATTTGCCGCCGCGGTTGCCGCTGCGGTAAAGCCCCTTGGTGCTGCCGACAAAGACTGTGTCGGTGTTGCCGGCAGGCACGGTGATCGCGTGCACCTCGGCGTCTGCGGGAAGCCCGCCGCCGAGCTTCTGCCATTTCTTGTCGCCGACCTCCTGACGAAAGACGCCGGCCAGCGTTCCGCTATGCGCCATGCCGACCGTGCCGGCGACGCCGGCGTAAACATGAGTTGTGCCCGCCATCGTTTCCTCCTGTGGTTCAGACCAGATCTTGCCGGCGCATCGGGGTCTCGGATGACCCGTCCTGCGTCCTTCGAGACGGCCGCTCCGCGGCCTCCTCAGGATGACGTAAACCTTTAATGCCACGCACAATAGTCGTCATCCTGAGGAGCGCTCCCTTGGGGCGCGTCTCGAAGGGCGCACGGCCGAAATGTGCAGCGTATCCATTGGTCAGCCGCAGCCGACCGCGTAGCAGTCGCCGACGCCCTCGGGCAAGCGGCTCTCGGTCCAGCTGATGCCGCCATCCTGCGTGCCGAAGACCTGGCCCGCCTTCGAGATGCCGTAGACCTGCCCGGCGTCGCGCGGATTGACGGTGACACCCATCATCGTCGCCTCGGCCTTGACGCCGTGGTCGAACCGCTTCCAGGTCTTGCCGGTATCCTCGCTCTTGTAGATCGCGCCGTCGCTGCTGCGGAAGGCCGGGCTCAACGCGGCGTACAGCACCTTGGGCTCGTGCGGCGAGACGCGCAGGTCGCGGCCATAGGTCATCGGCGAGAACCGGCCGACATCGACGTCCTGCCAGCGCGCCCCGCCATCGTCGCTGCGGAAGAGGCCCATGCGGTTGGCGAGAAACACGGTGCCGGGCGCCGCGGCGCTGCACGCCAGCGCATGGCCGTCGAGCATGCCCTCGATCTCGGTCTGGCTGACGATCCGGCTCTTGTACTTTTCCTCCTCGGTGAAGGGCAGCAGACCCGCCGTGCAATCCTCCCAGCTCTCGCCGCGGTCGCGGCTCTTCATCGCGCCGTTGGCCTCGATGCAGGCATAGACGTCGTCGGGCCGGCCGGGATCGACATCGAGCCGCATGACCCGGCACGGGAACGTCATATGGACGCGGTCGGGCAGCCCCGGATCGGCCAGCTTTTTCCAGCGGTCGCCGCCATCGTCGCTGCGGTAGACGCCGGTCGGACCGAAGCCGGCGTAGACGGTTTGCCGGTCGGTCGGATGGATCGCGATCGACCAGGTATCGGCGCCCGGATCGGGCAGCGCCAGCCGCTTCCAGCTGTCGCCGCGGTTGGTGCTGCGATAGGCGCCCTTGGTGGTGCCGATGAACACGACATCGGTATTGTCGGGATGGACCGTGATCGCGTGCACCTCGGCGCCAGCGGGCAGGCCATCCTTCAGCGCATCCCACCGCTTGCTCCCGACGGCTTGGCGAAAGACGCCGCCCTTGCCGCCATCCATCGACCGCACCGCACCGACATAGACATGCTGTACCGTCGTCATGCTGGCCTCCGCCCACGCTGGCAACTCCGTCGCCGATCATACCCTGCTCTTCGGCGTTGTCACAAAACTTCGCCTATCGGTATGGTGCGCGCGAATCTTTTCAGGGGTACACGATGAGCGATAGGGCGACACGGGAGCGGCGCCGGCTCGGCCGCAACGGGCCGGAGGTATTGGCGATCGGGCTTGGCTGCATGTCGCTGTCCGGGACCTACGGGACGAGCGACGACGCGGCGGCGATCCCGTTTTTACACCGGGCGATCGAGCTTGGCGTCGATTTCCTCGACAGCTCGGATGCCTACGGCCTGGGGCAGAACGAGGAAGTGCTCGGCCGCGCGCTGAAGGGGATGCGCGACAAGGTCGTGCTCGCCACCAAATTCGGCCAGGACCGCCGCTCGGGCGGCGTCAACGGCCGCCCCGAATATGTCCAGCAGGCGTGCGAGGCGAGCCTCAAGCGGCTCGGGGTCGATGTCATCGACCTTTATTACCAGCATCGCGTCGACCCGGCGGTGCCGGTCGAGGACACGGTCGGCGCGATGAGCCGGCTGGTCGAGCAGGGCAAGGTGCGTTTTCTCGGGTTGTGCGAGGCGCGCCCCGAGCGCATCCGCCGCGCCCATGCGACCCACCCGATTGCCGCGGTGCAGAGCGAATTCTCGCTGCTCTACCGCGAGGTGGCGGACGAGACGCGCGCGACGACGCGCGATCTCGGCATTGCCTTTGTCGCCTATTCGCCGCTCGGCCGCAGCCTCTTGGCCGGCGTAATCCCCGATTTCGCCAACCTCTCCGACGGCGACACAAGGCGGCGCCATCCCCGCTTCGAGGGCGACAATTTTCAGAAAAACCGCGTGCTGGTCGAGCGCACCGAGGCGATCGCCGCCGACAAACAGTGCACGGTCGCGCAGCTCTCGCTCGCCTGGCTCCTGGCGCAGGGCCCCGATGTGATCCCGATCCCGGGCACCAAACGCATCGAACGGGTCGAAGAGAATTTGGGCGCGCTCGATGTCCGCTTGACGCCGCAGGAGATCGAGACCATCGCCGAGGCCGTGCCGGTCGGCGCCGCCGCCGGGCTGCGCTATCCAGAGGGCGGCATGAAAGGCGTCTTCATCTGACGCTACCCCTGGAATTCGGGAACCCGGTAATAGACCCAGACGAGGTTGGCCGCCATCACCGCCGCGGTCAACAGGAACACCCAGCGCAATCCGAACGAGGCGGCGATCGCGCCGCCCATCAGCGGCCCCAATGAGTTGCCCATGAACATCGCGGAAGAGGTCATGCCGTAAACCGCGCCGCGGTCGGAGCGGGATACGAGGCGCCCGACCAGCGCGTTCGCGGTCGGCAACAGCCCGCCGATGAACAGCCCGACCCCGAAGCGCTCGGCGGTGAAGATCAGGTAATTGGTGGTGAAGGCCTGCGGCAGCGTCATCAGCGTGCCGCCCAAGAGGCAGATCAGGAGCACCCGGCGATAGCCGATCCGGTCGCTGCGGTTGCCGAGAAGCGGCGCCGAGATGACGTTGGCGAGACCGGTGATCGAAAACGCGATGCCGGCCAAGGTCGCGATATTGGGCGCCGCGCCGACCATTTCCTTGACATAGAGGGTGATGATCGGCTGCACCGTGCGCACCCCGAACTGCGCCATCAGCAACACGAAGAACAGCGCGAGGAGTGCCGGCGTCGTGACCAGCGCAATGAGGCTGTTGAACGTCGAACCGCGGCCGCTCCCTCGGGCGGGGCGGGTAAATTCCTCACGGACGGTGAACCAGACCAGAGCCATCGTCAGGAAGATCATCGCGGCGGTGACGTAGAACGGGATGCGATAGCTGCCGGTGAGATCGGCGAGTATCCCGCCGATGATCGGGCCGATCAGCGAGCCGACGAGCTGGCCCGTGTAGAGCCAGCCCAACGAATAGCCGAGCCGCTCTTCCGGCACCTGGCTGGCAACGAGCGAGATCGCCGCGCTGGAAAACCCGGCGAACACGCCCATCAGCGCGCGGCAGCCAAAGAACTGCCAGACATTGCCGGCGGCGCCCATCAGCGCGGTGAAGACGCCGATCGCCAGGCTCGAGCGCAGCAGCATCAACTTGCGGCCATGCCGGTCGGCGAGCTGGCCCCACAAGGGCGACGCAAAGGCGGCGACGAACGAGGTGGTGCCGTTGAGCACGCCCGCCCAGATGTCGATCGCGGTGTCGCTGTGGACGCCGAGCACCGGCAGAAACAAGGGCAGGATCGGCGTCAGCATCGAATTGGCCACGGTCATCACGAACTGGATGCCGACCATCGCCCACAGCGTGTATTGCCAATTGATCGCCGCGCCGGCTTCCGCGGCGGCGGATTGGGCCTCTGCTTCCCTTGCGGTGCCCGGTTCGGCCATGCCCTCAGCCTGGTTGTGCCGCCCCATTGTAATGCGGAACCGCGGCGGGCATCATCCCGCGCGCGGGAGGACAGGCGATGAAATTCGGCATCTTCTACGAGTTGCAATTACCGCGCCCATGGCGAGAGGGCGGCGAATTAGAGCTCTACCAGAACGCGCTCGACCAGGTCGAGCTGGCCGACCGGCTCGGCTACGACTACGCCTGGGAAGTCGAGCATCATTTCCTCGAGGAGTATTCGCACTCGCCGGCGCCCGAGGTGTTTCTTGGCGCCGCCAGCCAGCGCACCAAGCAGATCCGCCTCTGCCACGGCATCATGCAATTGACGACGACGCACCCGGCGCGCTGCGCCGAGCGCATCGCCGCGCTCGACCTGGTGTCGAACGGCCGGGTCGAGTTCGGCACCGGCGAGAGTGCCAGCATCACCGAATTGCAGCCCTTCGGCGTCGCTTTCGACGAAAAGCGGGCGATCTGGGAGGAGGCGATCCGGGCGATCATCCCGATGTTCCGGGACGGCGGCTCTGAGCATCACGGCAAATATTTCGACATGCCGCTGCGCAACGTCGTGCCGAAGCCGCTGCAGAAGCCGCACCCGCCCTTATGGTGCGCCTGCTCGCAGCTCGAAACGATCGAGATGGCCGGGCGCCGCGGGCTTGGCGCGCTGGCCTTCCAGTTCCTCTCGGCCGATGCGGCGCATGCCTGGGTGCACGCCTATTACAACGCCTTTACCAAGCGGCTCGACAAACTGGCCGATTACGCGACCAACCCGAACCTCGCGATCACCAGCTATTTCATGTGCGCGGAGACCGACGAGGAGGCGCGCCGCCGCGCCGACGGCATCCCGTTCTTCCAGTTTGCGCTGCGCTTTTATGGGCAAAGCGTCAACCGCGAACGGCCGCCGCCGGGCACGGTCAACCTGTGGGACGAATACGAGAAGTGGAAGCGCGCCAACCCCGACTTGCTGGCCCGCGCGCTGTCGGGGGGCCTCATCGGCTCGCCCGAGACGCTGCGGCGCAAGCTGCGCCGGTTCGAGACCTCGCATATCGACTCGGTGATCCTCCTCAACCAGGCCGGCAAGAACACGCACGCGCATATCTGCGAAAGCCTCGAGCTGTTCGCGCGCGAGGTGATGCCGGAATTCCACGCCCGGATCGCCGAGCAGGAGGCATGGAAACGGCAAGTGCTGGCGCGCGAGATCCTGCTCGAAGAAATCGACACCCAGCCGTTCCGCGACCGCTACGGGCCGAACTCGGTACGGCTGACCTCGGCGCAGGCGGCGGAGTAGGAAGAGCTTTGCGCGTAGCCAAATCGGCCGGGCTGACTTAAAGTCGATATGCGGCCGTCGTATACTGCCGCGCAAGCGGGCGCGCCGGTAAGCCGACACGCCGCATCTGGGAGGGGACGGCATGCTGCAGCTGTTGGAACAACAGCAGAAATTGACGAAGAACCAATGGTTGATCGCCGGCGCCGCGACGATCGGCGACATGCTCGATTTCTTCGACTTTTTTCTGATCGGCTTTGTCCTGGCGTTCATCGTCAAGGATTGGCATCTCGACTTCGGGCAGTCGGGGATGATCCTGCTCGCCTCCGGCGTCGCCGCGCCGTTCGGCTCGGCGTTCTTCGGCTGGCTGGCCGACAAGATCGGGCGCCGCACGGCGTTGATCCTTAGCGTTTTGACCGTCTCGGTCGCCACCGGCGCGATGGCGGTGACCCCGAACGGGGCCTGGCTCTATCTGGTGGCCTGCCGCGTCGTTGTCGGGTTCGGCGTGACCGGGTTGTATTCGGTCGACATCACGCTGATGCAGGAGTTCTCGCCGGCCTCGAAGCGCGGCTGGTTCACCGGACTGACCACGACGATGCTGCCGGCCGGCGGCCTGCTCGCCGCGCTCTTGGGAGCCTTTGCCGCGCCGTATATCGGCTGGCGCGGGCTGTTCGCGGTCGGGCTGTTGCCTGCCTTCTTGTGCCTCTACATCCGGGCGTTCGTGCCGGAATCGCCGCATTGGCTGCTGCGCAAGGGGCGGGTCGAGGAAGCGCGCAAATCCCTCGCCTGGGCCCTGATGGTTGATCCGGCGACGATCACGCTGCCGGCGGTCCTGCCGGCGATCGAGCACACGCGCTGGCTCGAACTGTTCAAGTATCCGCGCAGCATCATCGCCGGCTGCCTGACCGGGCTGACCCAGACCGGCGGCGTCGCGCTGGCGCTGTGGCAGGTGACGCTGTTCGTCATGGTGCTCAAGATCACCCCGCCCGAGGCCTCCAAGCTGGTGATCTGGCTCAGCATCTCGGCGATCCTCGGCCGCTTCTTCTGCTCGTGGATGTCGGATGCGTGGGGGCGCCGCCCCGCGGGCATCTTCTCCTGCCTGGTCGCCGCTCTGTTCATGTCGCTGGCCGGTTACCTGCACGACGTATTCATCGGCGGCGTGTCGATGTTCTTCCTGATGATCCTGCTGCAGAACTTCCTCGGCAGCGGCAATTACTCGATCGTGGGGCCCTATATGGGCGAATTGTGGCCGGCGCGGCTGCGCGGCAGCGGCATGGGCCTCGTCTACGGCGTCGGCAATCTCGGCAAGTTCATCGGCCCGGCCGGGCTGGCGCTGATCGCCGGCCAGTCCAATCTAGTCAGCCCGAAGGCGACCCTCGACGCCCTCATTCCCGGCTTCAACTACTTCGCCTTTTGGTACGTCCTCGGCGCCCTCGCGTTCTGGTTGATTGCGCTCGAGACGCGCGGCCGCACGATCGACGACATCGACGCCCAGATGAGCGCGGCCGGGCGGCCGGCTGCGCCGGTCAAGGTGCCGGCGGAATAGGGCCAACGGGAAAAGGTCCCTGCACAGGCAGGGACCCATTTTGCAGCGGTCTTGACGTGGCCCAATGGGTCCCCGCCTTCGCGGGGAACCGCGATTTCAGCTTCCGATCCCGGCGAGCGCCGCGTCGATATCGGCGCCGGTCAGCTCCCAGGAATTGTCGAGCTCGGCGACCACTTGGCGCATGAAGCGCTCGTAGAGCCGGAGCGCCTCTGCGTCGTCGCCGAGATGGTCGCAGAGCAGCGCCAGGGCGAGCTGCGCGGGCCCCGCGCCCTCATAGGTCCATTCGAAGCCGGTCGCCGAGAGCCGCTTCAGATCGTAGCGCGGGTCGAGCGGCCTGCCGTCGACGGTCACCACCGCGCCCTCAAGGCTGCGGCCGCCGGCATAGGTTTTCATTCCAAGGCTCTTCCAAACACCCCCTTGACCGCCCCCGGACGGCCGGCCCTTGCGGGCCGTTCCGGGGGTGTCCCGATCATCC
This sequence comes from uncultured Alphaproteobacteria bacterium, assembly GCA_963842175.1. GTDB lineage: Bacteria > Pseudomonadota > Alphaproteobacteria > ATCC43930 > CGMCC-115725 > DATARH01. The sequence goes on along the minus strand of CAWJFM010000023.1, from coordinate 503,529 downwards.
ACGTCTTGAAATGATTGCGGGCGACGGCGAGGAAGACGTGGTTGCCCGGAACAAGTCCGGGCATGGGGAATGGAGGGGCTGGAACCATGAATCTTCAACCGCGCAAGGCGGCCGGATCGTTGAAGCTGCCAACCCCGGTGCCGCGATAGAGGATCTGGGCACTGCGCTCAGCGATCTGCTTGTGCAGCGCCAGCATCTCCGGCGCCATCTCGCTCAGGGGCCGCGGTTCGTGCGCGAAATGACCGAAGCGATCGGCCCCGCGCACCAAACTCGCGCTGTCTTCGCCTTCGAGCTGGCGGATGTGCGGCGGGATGTAGCGGATCGCAAAGCCGATGCGGCGATCCCCCGACGGGTTCGGCGCCGAGCCGTGCACGAGGCGCACGTGATGCAGCGACATCTCGCCGGGTTCGAGGATCAGCGGCACCGCCGCGCGCTCGTCGACTTTGACCGCGATTTCCTGGCCGCGGGTCAAGAGATTGTGGCGGTCGAACGTGTCGCGGTGCGCGATCTGGTCGGATTTGTGGCTGCCCGGGATCACCGCCATCGCGCCATTCACCGCATTGCTCGGGGTCAAGGCCACCCAGGCGGTCGCGACCTCGGGCGCCGAGAGGCCCCAATAGGTCGAATCCTGGTGCCATGAGACAAAGGAGGGGCTCTGCGCTTCCTTGATGAAGAAATTGCTGGTCCAGCACAGGAGGTCGGGGCCGAGCACATCCTCGACCGCGTCGAGGAGGCGCGGATGGCGCACGAGGTCGGCGAGAAACGGGAAGAGGAGGTGCGCTTTGTGGCGCAGATCGCCGCGCAACGGCCCGCCCATGCGGGCTTCGACCGCTTCCAATTCGGCGCGGATCCTCAGCGCGTCACCCTCGTCCATGATGCGGATTGGCGCCAGGTAGCCCTCGTCACGGTATTGCGCGATCTGGGCTTGGCTCAAGAGTTTCGGCATGGCTTCAGCTCCGGACAAGACCGGCGTTTATACCATGCTCGCGCGGGCGCTGTGTGAGCCTAAGGCTGCATCACCACGATCGCGAGGCGGCCATCGGTGCGCCAGCGATCTCCGCCACCGTTGCGCCCCTCGATCTGGGAGTGGAAATCGTCATCCCATTCGATCGACTGCACCAGGCCAACCTTCTGAAGATCATCGGCGATGCGGTTGCGTTCTGCATCCACATCGGGACCGATGTGATGCGTGATCTGTCCGGTCGTATGACTGAGGCCTACTCGCTCGTCGAACGTCGCCGCACCGACCCATACCGGACGGCCCTCGTACAGCTTGTCGGAACGCCAGAACCGGACGTGATGCCGCCGCCGCGGACTGCCCCCGACGGGCTGCTCAAAGGCAAAGTCCTGCTTGCGGCCAAATAGAAAAAGGTCGCTCACGGGGGCATCATCGTCGGGCCGGCGCAGCACCGAGTCCTCGGCGATCCGCAGGCTGGACCTGAAGGTGATCGGGTCGGCTGGGAACCACCCGGCCGCGATCATCCCCTTGACGACTTCGATATCGCTCCCAACCAGCACGATATTGACGGGATCACCTGGGTGACGGGCGGATGTTTGCGTAATCCGGTCGACTTCCGAGATTGAGGGGCGGTGGCCGAAGTAAAGCTTCCACAGCCTCGGCACGATCAGATAGCTCGCGGCGCCCCATGCGAGCGCAAACAGCAGCAGCCATACACCGGCGCGCATCCACTTAGCGCCTTCGCCGTGCGGGTCGTGGCCGCCGTCTCCGATTGAAGCCGGACGCGCTATGCAGTTTTGAGCCCTCTTCGCCGGCGAGGCGCCGAACGCCACGCCGTTCATGCCTGTGCAGGATTATACCACTCCGTCCGAAACAGGCCGCGGGCGAAGGCGAGGTATTCCTCCTGCTTCATCGCCGGCGTGAAATCGGCGATGATCTTCTTGGCCGGCGCGGCGTTGTCCCACAGGAGATCGATCGCGGTCATCGCCAAGAGTTTGGCTGGGATCAGATAGGCGTGATCCGGCTCGTTGATGCGGAAGTCGGCGCCGTGCGTCTTGCCGGCCGCGGCGGCGAGGTAAGGGTGGATGACCGGCATCAGATGCGCGATGTCGCCCATATCGGTCGAGCCGGTGCGGTGCCCGCGCATCTCGAATTTCCAGACCCGGCCGCTCTGCTCCGGATCGCGCCTTTGCGCGCCGATTGCGGCCGTTCGAGCGACCGTCGCCGCCTAGGTAGATTCCGAGCCTGCCCGTGCCGGATGTTTGCCGATACGTATTGCGGCAACCCCGAGCATCGTCCCCCCAAAATTGAGGCTCGGGTACTGCCGGGCGGAGCCGTCCCCCACGGTTCTGCCCGGCCCTACTTCATCGAGGAGGGATCGCCCGATGGCATGGCGCATTTCATATCGGCATCCACTCCGGCGTGACGACGGCGGAGTGAGATTTGTACCTGATCAATCAGAAGCCGCCGCGGAAAAATTGCGCTTTGAGTTGCGCGGCTACGTCGTCTCCACCCCCACGCAAACCGGCGCTCTTCGGTTGATTGCGCAGACGGAAGAGGGGATATCGGGTGAAGCCGTTAAGGCTCCGTTCGATCGTTTCTAGGGCCCTGGCCCGGCTTCTATAAGCCCGACGACGACGCCTTCGCGCCGATAACGGTCATAGGCCGAGCGCGTCGATTGAACTGGTCAAATCGACCCAAGCGGAAGTTCAAACTGACCGCGCTCGACATCAGCGGGGCGTAGCGCAGAGACCGCCCTACGAGCCTTCGCGCAACGGCAAGATCAGTTGAACGGTCGTGCCCTGCCGGTCGCTCTTCCGCTCGACCTGGCCGCCAAGCTGCTGGGCGAAGCCATCCACCAGCCGGCCGCCGAGCCCGGAATCGGCGCGTTGGGCATCGAGCCCTTTGCCATCGTCGGCGACCGTCAGGCGAAGTTCCCCGGGTCCACGCTTTAGCGTCACCGTGACCGTGCCCTTTGCCTCGCTGGGGAACGCATACTTGACGGCATTCGTGACGAGCTCGTTGACAATGAGCCCGATCGGGATTGCCCGATCGGTCGGCAGGCGCTCGTTGTCGATGTCGGTCTTGAGCACGATGGATTTGTCGCCTTCGTTATGGATCGACGCGATCAAATCGCGGCATAACTCGTCCAGATAGGTCGCCGCATCGACAGCCTCGACGGTGTCGGCGCTGGTCAGCATTGAATAGAGGTGCCCGAGGGCTGTGATGCGGTGCGAGACCCTCTCGAGCGCCGCTTTGCCCTGGCCGCTCTTATGGCTGCGCGATTCAATCATGACCATTGCGGCGATAAACTGCAGGCTGTTCTTGACCCGGTGCGTCAACTCCTGCAGCAGCCTGCCGATACGCTCGTGCGCGGCCGCGTGCTCGCGCTCAAGCCTCGCGCGCTCGGTGACGTCTTCGATCGTCAGCAGGATCTGTTGTTTCTTGTTGCCAGGCCGATGAACCCTGCGCGCGTTGAGCACCATTACGCGCCGCCCGATTGACGGGAGCAAATACTCGACTTCAAACGCCTCGATGGCGTTGCTTCGCCGGAAATGATGGTCTCGAGCGCGGTGCGGAGCTTGGGAAGGTCCCACTGTCCGTCGCCGATCTCATAGAGCTTGCGCCCGACCGTATCCTCTGGCGCGACGGCGAATGTCTGGCAGAAGGAGCGGTTGGCAAAGCGGATGGTCAGATCGGGATCAAGCACGAGGATGCCCTCGCGGACCGTCTCCACGATATCCAGTGGCTTGACCCCCCGCATCGCAGCGGCTCCCGCGCGCCCTCCGATGACGATACCCATCCTCGACGAATACGATCTTGCGGAAAGCTCAATTAGGCTCCAAGTTAACCATCGCGGACGGCTTTGTCGGTAATGTAGCATTACCGACTTGCGTTAGCTCGCGTTTCACGCGTACGTATTGCGGAAGGTGAAAGGCGATGCGCGCCCGAACCAACTGATAACATTCGCACGATGCCGCCACGAGGCCCGGCCGATCGAGGATCGTGACTTGCCGCCGGCCGCGCGCGATCAAACCGGCACGTTCGAACTCCCGGGCAGCATTCGTGATGGTTGGCCGCTGGACGCCCAGCATTTCGGCAAGCAGGCTTTGCGTGATCTGCAATGCGTCATCGTCGGCCGCGGTCACGCATCATCAGCAGCCAACGCGCCAGCCGTTGCTTGAGGCTGTGCGCACCGTTGCACGCCACCGATACCATCACCTGCTCGAGAAAGGCCTGGGCGTAGGCGTACATGAGACTTCGGAAGGACGGCATCGACTCCATCGCGCGGGTGAACGCCGCGCGCGACATCTTTGCCGCGCCCCCCGGGATCTGGACGAGAAGTCGGACGGAGGAAGTCGTGGCGCCGAAGATGGCTTGCACCGAGGTGCAACCCTCCCTGCCGATTGTTGCCATCTCGATGATGCTGCCGTCCGCATAAACCGCCACCACCGAGACGACACCGCTGTCGGGGAAGAATACATGGTCGAGCGGGCTATCGGCGTCCAGCAGGACCTCCCCGCGTGCGCAGCGAATCCGCTCAAGATCCGGCATCAGCCGATCGAGATCGGAGGCTGGCAAGGCGAGTAAAAGCCGATTGCGGAGCCAATTTGTTGGAGCACTCATACGCCTCTAAATGGCGCCGAGTTTACTCAAGTTTCAAGAGAAAATGCCGTGGGTATTTGTACCCATATTATGAATAACGGTCTATTAAGGAGATTTTCCAATATAGTTATTTAATGATACTATCGCCGCCAAGCCCATCCCAAGCTCGTAGGATAATGAGCGGAGCGGCGAACCCCGTTCACCCCTCCGCGCGGTAGCGCTCCATCCGGAACAGGCCGCGGGCGAAGGCGAGGTATTCGTCCTTCTTCATCGCCGGGGTGAAGTCGGCGAGGATCTTCCTGGCCGGCGCGGCGTCGTCCCAGAGGAGGTCGATCGCGGTCATCGCCAGCAATTTGGCCGGGGTCAGATAGGCGTGATCCGGCTCGTTGATGCGGAAGTCCGCGCCGTGCGTCTTGCCGGTCGCGGCGGCGACATAAGGGTGGATGACCGGCATCAGATGCGCGATGTCGCCCATATCGGTCGAGCCGGTGCGGTGCCCGCTCATCTCGAACTCGCCGGGCCCGAACAATGCCGCGACATTGCCGCCGAAGATCTCGCCGAGCTGCCGGTCGTTGCGTTGCGGCAGATAGCCGGGGATCGTGGTGATCTCGACTTCGGCGCCCATCGCCATCGCGCCGGCACGCAAGCAGCGATCGACCTTCATGTTTGCATCGACGATCGCCTCGCGCGAGCCGCCGCGCACAAAGGTCTCCATCGTGACCTCGGCCGGGACGACGCTGACTGCGTCGCCGCCCTTGGTGATGATCGGATGGATGCGCACCGTGTCCTTGTCCCAGAAGCTCTCGCGCTGGGCGTGGATCGCGCTGAGTGCGATCATCGCCGCGGAGAGCGCGTTGATGCCGAGCTGCGGCGCCCCGCCGGCGTGGCTGGCGCGCCCCATGAAGCGGATCATCTTGACGAGCGCGCCGTTCGACGAATTGGCGATGAACGAGCGCTTCGACATCTGGTCGTGAGAGCCGGCATGGATCATCATCGCCATGTCAATGTCGTCGAAATGGCCGAGTGCGACGAGTTCGGGCTTGCCGAGCAGGAACTCGATCTCGCCCTTCTCGCGGCGTTTGAGGCGCTCCTCGACATCGATGAATTCCTCGGCCGGCACGGCAAAGAAGACGAGTTCGCCGGCGAGGTGCTCGGCCGCGCCCACCGCCGACAGCCCCATCGCGACGCCGAGCATGCCGGCGATCTGGGCGTTGTGGCCACAGCTATGCGCGGCCCCGGTAGCGGGGTCGGCGAGCGGGTGGTCGGAGGTCCTGCAGGCTGTCGAGTTCGCCGATCACGGCGAGGCGGGGGCCCGGCGCGCGGCCGCGCAGCCGGCCCTTGACCCCGGTCAGCGCCAGCCCCGTTTGCGGCTTAAGGCCGAGCGCGGCCATCCGCTCGGCCACCAGCGCCGAGGTCTTGGCCTCGTTGAACCCGGTTTCGGGATGATGCAGGATCCGCTCGCCGAGCTCGATGATCTCGTTGCCGTGGCGATCGATCGCCTCGCACACCGCCTCTTTTAGTGCGTCCTTGGTCAGCGCGTCCTTGCCGCTCATTGCCGCTCCCGCACCCCTATGCTTGCGCCGCGGCGCCGCGCGATTTTGCGCCAATCACCGCCGAATTGCGGTGATGATACGGTATTGGGTCGCCACCGGCTATGGCATCGCCGCCGCTGAGTGGGGCGCGCCGGCGCGCGACCGGGGAACGAGGCAAATGGACGGCTTCGAGCGGCAACGACTGTTCAGCGCCTTGATCCTGGTCGTCATCGCGCTGTTCGTGTCGTCCGGCCTCCCTCCCGCCGCGCGCTGGCGCCGCCGGCTGAGGCTGGCCGCGGTCGTCGGCTTTCTGATTGCCCTCGCGGCGGCGTTGGGCGAAATCGTCCTGTGGTGGATCGGGAGGGGTCTGTAACCGCCGGCGGGACCTGCCCCTTACCGTTCAGCGAATGCCGCGCTGCGCTTATATATTAGGTTCGAGCACTGCCGGACGTTGAGGGAATTTTTGACTTTTTTTGGTGAATCTTGTATTTATTGGTAACAACTTGCTAACCAGTTACCGGCCGCCTGCCCTCCACAAGAGCCGATTGCGAGGCTTCCATGGCGCTCGATATTCCGAACATCGTTCCCGAGAACAATCTGCGTCTGCCTGATGCGCTGACGATCAAGCATGGTCCGGCGCGGCTCTTGGCCCGCTTCGTGGTCGCGGCGGACCGGGCGGTGCGGCGCCGCGGCATCACGTTGCGCCTGCGCTACGATTTCGAGGAGCTTCTCGACCTCAGCAAGTTCTATGCTGCCCGCGATTTATGGTACCCGTTATGCGAGGCAATCAATCCGCGCTATGCCGACCTGACGCCGGAAAATGCCTATTGGATCGCCGGCGAAAACGAGGACGGGGAGGTCATCGCCACCAATGCGTGCCGGGTGCTGGACTGGACCGGTACCAGCCTGGCGGAGCAGGCCACCGGCATGTGGTACGGCCGCGACAAGACCCGGCGCTGCATTCTGACTGCTGACGTGGCGCCGCTGATCACCGGAGTCGTCGCATGGGGCGGCGCCGCGTGGGTCAGGCCGGATTATCGCGGCCGCCAGCTTTCCTATCTGTCGCCGCGCATTATGAAGGCCTACGCATGCGCGCGCTGGCCGGTTGATTGGTCATTCTGCTATATCAGCATCGACAACATTAACCGCGGTCTGGCCGCCACCTACGGTCACCGCAACCTGAGCTACAGCATCAACCACCCGGGCTCGCTGCAGGGCGAAATGGCGGTGGCCTATACCTCGTCCGCCGATTTTTATGCCGATATCAACGATTTCATGGAACGCGGCGGCATCATCGAAGATGAGGATTTCGATCCGGCCGACCTGCCGAGCGGCCTCGAGCACATCGTCACAAATACCTCGTCCGACGGCGTCTTCCACGGCAGCATCAGCCGCTCGTAACGATGCGGCCGGCGCGGCCGGCCGTTTTCGTCTTCGTATTGGATCGACCCGGTGACGAGGTCGTAGCGCGGCTGCCCGGAGGCGGCCACGGTCTTGTAAAAGCCGGTAACCCAGGCTCCGTACTCCTTGTCCGGCATGTTTTCCATCTTCTCGCCGATGCCGCGGTGGTGGAAGTCATTGCCAATCCACTTATGGCCGTCGCCGATGAACCGCCAGATCGGTTCCGGCGTGCGGGGCTTGACGCCGACGATCATCAGCCGGGGCAGCAACCCGTGCGTCACCGCCAGGGAGATCACGCTGGGGTCGAACTGCCCGAAAGAAACCCGCCATTTTTGCGCCAGCGGCCGCAGCCAATTGCCCTCGTCGTCGAACACCCGCGACAGGTCCTGCGCTTCGACGTTGAACCGTTCGGTCGGTGGCGGCGCGAATACCGGAGCACACAATTCCGAGAGGCGCGAGACGACGTGCTCGGGCGAGGAGGATATTTCAGATCGCCACTCCGTATCGAAGAACTTGATTCGGAAGAGCTGCACCTCGGATCTGAGAATTTGATGTTGCACGGCGAGGAGGGCCGGCAGTTCGACGTTGCGCGGATGGAGCTCGATCTCGACGATCGAACTCCCCAGCACCTGGTACCTGATGAAACCGAGATTTTTAACCGCGAACGCGATACTGTCGTAGTCGGGGCTTGGATCGCCCAGCGCCTCAAAGAATTCGGGCGTGTCGGGCAAAACCCATTGAGCGTCCGGGGTGACCAGAATCATCAGCCGTTGCACATCAGCCTCCGTCGCATCACGGCCCCGTCTGAGGTCGGAGCGGTGCGCGGCGATTAAACCCACCTCAGGTAAAGAGAGGATGAATCGATCTTCGCTTTTCCGGATGTGTCTGCCGGGGCGGCAGCGATCACGCTGCCGGGGCGCCGATGCCCGATGATTCTGTGCTAGACAAAATCCCGTCGGTGCAGCATGCGGAGCTTGCGGCCGGGTGGGATCGGCTGATCGCGACCGGCGGGCTGATGGTGGCGACAGCGATCCAGGCCGCCGACGCGACGATCGTCAATGTCGCCTTGCCGCACTTGCAGCGGGACCTCGGCGGCGGCATCGGCCTTGGCGCCTGGGTAATCACCAGTTACTTATGCGCGACGGCGGTGGTTGCGCCGCTCACCGGATGGCTGCGCCGCCGCTATGGCGCACGGCGGCTGTTTCCGAGCGCAGTGGGGGCCTTCGCCGGCGCCTCGGTGCTGTGCGGGCTCGCTCCGTCGGCCGGCGCCATCATCCTGTTCCGCCTAATCCAAGGCGCCGCCGGCGGCGTCATCCATCCGCTGGCGCAAGCCATTCTGCTCGACATTTATCCCAGGGCGCGACACGCGCGAATGCTGGCGATCCTGGGAGCTGGGGTCATGATCGGGCCGATACTGGGACCGGTGATCGGAGGGGTGATTACCGATCTGGCATCCTGGCGGTGGGTTTTCGCGATCAACATCCCGCTCGGCCTGTTCTCGATCTGGTGCGTCTCACGCCTGCGGTCTTCGGTTGAAACCGAGCGCGATCTCAACATCGATGTTCTCGGCATCCCGTTGTTGATGGCGGGCGTAGCCGCGTTCCAGCTGTTTTTGCAAAGAGGGATAGAGCATTCCTGGTTTCACTCTCCCGAAATAATTGTGGAAGCCGTGATAGCGGTCGCCGCCTTTACATTGCTGGCGCTGCGGGCGCGGGGCCCCGGCTTCACCGCATTCCGACCCGATGTCTTCAAGGATTTGAACTTCGTCACGGCCGCATTCTACAATTTCATGCTGAGCGCCATACTGTTCGTGACCATCGTGTTTCTACCGCTGCTCGGCGAGGGGCCGCTCGGGTTTTCCGCAGCTCTGGCCGGGTCGATGATCGTCCCGCGGGCGGTCTTGATGACATTGGTGATCCTGTTGGTCGGACAATCGATCGACAGGATCGGCTACCGTTTTCTCTTGGTCGGCGGCTGGTTGCTTATGGCAGCCGGCCTGGTCGTACTGGCCGGCACTCGGCCGGCGCAGGGGCTTGCCTGGATCATTACCGGCAGCGCGATCCAGGCGGTTGGCGCCGGGATGCTCTATACCCCGCTGACCACGCTCGCCTTCTCGACGTTGCCGCCGGCAATTCGCACCGATGCGACCGGCTTGTACAGCCTGCTGCGACAGCTCGGCTATGCCTCCGGCGTCGCCCTGATGACCGCCCTCCTGCAGGCGAAGGTATTGCGGCATTCGGCCGATCTGGCGAGCCGCCTGGCCGCCGGCGCGCCGCCGCCGTCGCGGCTGGCCAACGCTGCCGCGCTGCAAGCCTATGCCGATTGCTTCACGATAATGGCGATCGCGGCTGCCGCGATCATTCCCGGCATCTTTCTTTTTCGCATCGGCCGCCGAGAGCGGGGCGCGCAATCCGCCCTCTCAGGGCCTTGAGAGCCCCTCACCGGGTCGTGCTCATCATCGAGGTTTTGACCGCCGGCCGGCGGGAAATGAAGGTTCAGGCCACGCGCTCGGCGCCGCTCGGGTCGAGGATGGTCGCGATCTCGTCCGGAACCGCATCGGGCGATCTTGATTGCTGCGGCAGCAGGATGCGCACCAGGGTCCCGCGCCTGGGGATGCTTTCGACGACTAGTCTGCCGCCATGCGCGTCGGTCAAACCCTTGGCGATCGGCAGGCCAAGCCCCGTGCCGCCATGGGCCTTGGTCACCACCGGCTTCGCCTGTCCGAACGGCTCCAAGGCGCGTTCGATCTCGTGCTCGGCCATGCCGATGCCGTAATCCTCGACTTCGAGCACCAGATCTCCGGCGTCGTCGAGCCGAGCGCGGATGTCGACCCGTCCGCCTTCGTAGGAAAACTTGACGGCGTTCGACAATAAATTGAGCAGGATCTGCTTGATCGCGCGCTCGTCGCCCCAGACCGAGATCTCTTCTTCGGGCACCGTGGCGACCAGCGCGATCTTGTGGCTGCGCGCCCGCTCGCTGACCATGCGAACGGCTTCCCTGATCACCGGCTGCATCGGCACCCTCTCGCGCGCCAATTCCAGCTTGCCGGCCTCGATTTTCGACATGTCGAGCACATCGTTGATGATCGACAAGAGCAGCAGCCCGCTCGAATGGATGTCCTTGATGTATTCAAGCTGCTTCTTGTCGTAGACCGGCCCGAGCAGCTCGCTCGACACGGCCTCGGCGAAGCCGATGATCGCGTTCAGCGGAGTGCGCAGCTCATGACTCATATTGGCCAGGAAATCGCTTTTGGCGCGATTGGCGAGTTCGGCCTCGGAGAGCGCCTGCGCCATCTTTTCTTCGCCGGCCTTGCGCTCGGTGATGTCTGAGTAGAGCGAGACGACGGCGCCGTCGGGCATGGCGCGCCGACGGATCTGCAAGGTGCGCCCGCTGGTCGTCGTGACGCTCCTTGACGGTCGGCACCTCCCGATAGAAACGCTCGGCGCGCTCCCGAGCCTCGGGCACCGGATCCACCGGGCCGAAATCCCCCCGCTGCGCTTGCTGCAGCAGAATGTCGTGCAGCGTGGCGCTGGTCAGATCGATCGCCATTTTCAGGTGTTTGGCGAACCGGCTGTTCCAGGCGATCAGCCGCCCGTCGCGATCGAAGACGCTGAGACCCTCTCCCATGTTTTCGAGCGTGCTCTGCAACAGCGCGCTTTGTTCGGCGAGCTGTTGCTCGCGCGCGCGCAGTTCGTTTACCGCTCGCCGCTGGCGGTTCAGCGAGCCGAGCATGAGCCACCCCAGGCTGCCTGAGATCACCGCGATCATCAGCTCGCGTTGGCCAGGCGCCATCGGGACAAACGCGCTCGCGCTATAGGCGATCACTGCGAGCGTGCAGATCCCGGCCGTTACATGCTGCAGCCATGTAGAATCGAGCAGGCGCTGCGACCACCGCGACGATGGGCGATCCCGCGCGCCCAGCGGGGCCGCCAGACGCAGCCTGTCGATCCGAAGGTACAATTCTCGGTCCTCGCCAACTCGGCAAACTGAACGTTTACACGGCCGGCGTTAATTTTTCGTAAGACCGCAGCCGGCGCGGGACGCGGGAAAAGGCCCCTTCCAGCAAAATCATGCGGACTTCGAAGCGGCGAAATCCGTCTGCTGTCCCAACTAGGTCGCAGTAGACGCATTCGCCCTGTGCACCGCCGTTGCAGGCGAAGGCGGACCCGTTGGCCGGACGCGAGGTGCGATCAGGACCCGCTGGGGCCGATTCCCTCCCGGTCGACCTGCAATGCACTCGCCGTGACGACGCACTCCGGCAGACGCAAAGGGAAATGCGTCGACATGTTGCGAAACAGTGGCGATCCCAGCATAGATGTTGTGTCGGGTCTAGCCTGACCGCTGCCCAGCAACTCCTGGCCCGCTGCAAACCCGAGGTCACTCGTGACGACGATCATCCTATTGCACGAGACAGGACCGAGCCGCTGATCGCGCAACGCTCGTTGGGGCAAAGAGGGATGGGAGGAAGGATGCCCGTGCAAAACCGCATGTTAGCTGCTGCAGCGGCGATTGCCGCTCTTGGCTTTGTCGCAGCATGCCAAGTCGAACCGCCTGTGCCGCCGGATGTTGCTGCGCCGGGCCCTAACACCCCGCAGCAAGCACCGATTGCAAAGCCCGAAGCCCGGCAGATTGTCGTGCAGGCCGGCCAATCGCTGAGCCGCGTTGCTGCGACGTACGGCGTGGCGCAGCGCGCGATCATTGCGGCCAATGATCTGACGCCGCCTTACAAGATCAAAATCGGCCAGCAACTGCTGATCCCAGGCGCCGACGGACCGCCGCCCGCACCGGCTGTGGCCGAGTCCGCCCCGTCCGAGGCCGTCCCCGCCGATCGCCCGGCTCTCCCAGGATCGACCGATCAGCCGCCGACCGCGGCGGCTGCGAGCCCGCCGCCGTCTGTTGCGCCCGCCGTCGCGCCGCTCGAGGCAGCAGCGCCGGCCGGCGACAAGAGCCCCGAGCCGTCACCCCCGCCCGCCGTCGCGCCTCTCGAGGCAGCAGCGCCGGCGGGCGACAAGAGCCCCGAGCCGTCACCTCCGCCCGTCGTCGCCGCCCCGGTGTCATCAGGCTCGGTCGAACTGCCCGCGCCCGCCCCAACCGATGCCGCGACGGCTCCCACAGCAGTCCCAACCGATGCCGCGACGGCTCCCACAGCAGTCCCCGCAGCGGCCCCTCCCGGTGTTACCTGCCCCTCCGGCACGATCGGCATGTGGAGCGATCACGACATAATCAAAAAGCCGGTATACATCTGCCACAACCCCCAGTCGCAGAGTTGACGAGCCACCGTCCCCCCATCAACTCCAGCCGATAGCCGGCACGCGCCACGACGGCGGGATCGCGCCGATAGCAGCATCCGCGCGGGCGTCAGCGAGCCGCCGAATTCGCCGGATCGGCGGTTTCCGGCATACCGAGGGCAAAGACCGTCAGGGCCGCCGCGGCAGCTCCGGCCAACACGAGAAAGGCCGGGCTGTATCCGAAGTGATCCACGATGACGCCCGACAGCCAGTCCGCTCAGTGAGGCGCCGATCCCCTGCACCGTGGCGATGGCGCCTTGCGCGAGGTTGTAGCGCCCGGTGCCGCGCATGATATCGGCGATCACCAGCGGCGTGAGGGCACCGAAGACACCGGCGCCGACCCCATCGAGCAACTGGACACCGATCAGCCAGAAGCTGTTGTCGGAGAGGGTGTAAAGCGCCGCCCGGATCGGCAGGATGGCGAAGCCGGCCAGGAATAAAGGCTTCCGCCCCCAACTGTCGGCGGTGCGTCCGACCAGCAAGGCAATCGGCAGCATCACCATTTGTGCGGCGATGATGCAGAACGACATCATGGCCGTCGCCTCTTGCGGGTGGACGGCGGCCAGCTTCTGCCCTACCAGCGGCAGCAGCGGCGCGTTGGCGAAATGGAAGAGCATGACGCACAGACCGAAAATGACCAGCGGCCGGGATTCGAACAGGATGCTGTAGCCGGCCGGCCCGACGGCGCACCCCGTCGGGTCGGCTTCGTGGTCCAAGTCTCTCGCCCGATCGAAATCGATCGCCTTGTGCGGAATTGACAGCACGGCGATGCTCGCAAGCACGGCGAAGACCGGCACGAGCAGAAAGACGGCGCGCTGTGAGAAGCGTAGCCGACCGCACCCGCCACAACGGCGATAGCGACATTGCCGGCATGATCGCAGGCTGAATTTCGTCCGATTCGCCGGGCTAGTTGCTGGCGCGCGTAGAGACCCAGAGTGACGGCCGCGACCGCTGGGCCGAAGACATCGCCGACAATTGCCATCAAGCAGTTGGCGACCAACACCGGCCAAAAGGTCGGTAACGCAAAGATCATCGAAGCCCCAATGGCCAGCACGGCGAGCGCTAGGACGATCGCTCCGCGCTTGGCGCGGGTGTCGTCGATCGCGGCGCCGATCGGGGTCTGCGCGGCGAGCCCGAGCAGCCCGCCGATCGTGGTCATCAATCCGACCTCGGACAGGCTCCAACGCTGCTGGGTGACCAGGAAGACGTTGAGATAAGGCCCGAGGGCGCCGCGCACGTCGGCGAGCAGGAAATTGACCGCGTCGAGCGACAGCGGGATTGAAACGCTTGCCCTCGGTTGGTGTCACCGCCATAGCCACAGCGTCCCGATCAGCGAGGGTGATGACGGTCAGCGGCGCCGCCTACCCTGAAATAATACCAGAAGCTGATCTGGACCCCGGATGGCAGCGGCCCGCTGCACGACGATCAGGTTGGCGATCGAGCCGAGCACGGTGAAATTGCCAGCCAGGGTCGACGCCATCGCGACCGTCAGCCACGCGGTATGATGATCGCGCAGCGGCTCGATAAAGGGCTTGAGCATGAGCACCGCCGGCACGTTGCTGACCAGGTTGGAGAGGATCGCCGTCACCGCGCTCAGCACCGGCACCCGATCGAGACGCAGCCGGCCGACCGCGGCGATAGTGTCGCCGCTCAACAAGGCGTGCTCGGCGCCGGCGACGATGATGAAGAGCCCGGCAAACATCAGCAGCAGCGACCAATCAATCTCGGCATAGACGCGCTCGCTCCTGACCCGCCGCGTCAGCAGCAACAGCCCGCCGATGATGATTGCTGCCTTGGCGGGCGGCTGGCCGCCGAAGAACAACGCGACCAGCGCTGCCGTCGCGATGAGCGCACGCAGCATCAGCACGCGATGGATGCGCGCCGGCGGGGGCTCGGCAACAAGCCGCGCGCCGCCCGCGAATTCGGTCGCGATGCAAGAGTGCGATCAGAATAAAGGTCAGCACGAGCCCGACCAGCGCCACCGGCGCGAGGCTTGCGGTGAACTGCGCGTACGGGATCTGCGAGAAGCTGCCGATCATCATGTTTTGCGGGTTGCCGGTGATGGTCGCGGTCGAACCGATGTTCGACGCCATCGCCACGGCGAGCAGGTAAGGCACCGGGTTGCGCCGCAGCGAGAGCGTCAGTTCGAGGACAAGCGGGGCGAGCACGAGACAGATCGCGTCGTTGACGAGGAACGCGGAGAACACGCCGGCGACCGCGATGACAGCCGCCAGCAACGCGAGCGGGTGGTGCGCTCGCCGCATCACCCGGGCGCTTGCTTGCGCGAAGAAGCCGGACAGCCGGAGATTGGCGACCACGATCATCATCCCCAGCAGCAAGGTGATCGTGTCGAGGTCGACGGCCTTGTAGGCATCCTCAAGGGGCAGCGCGCCGCTGGCGACCATCAAACAGGCACCCACCAGCGCGACGCCGGCGCGATCGATCGCCAGGCCCGGAATCCGGCCGACAGCCAGCGTCAGATAGCTCGCCGCGAAGATCGCGGCCGCGGCGACCGATCGTGCGTCCCGTCCGGCCAGGGTGTCCGGCAGCAGCGCCGGCGCAAGGCCGACGGCCAGAGCAAGCAACACAAGGGTTGCGGCAGAAACAACACTGAGCGTCGCCAGCCGGCGGCGGCGCCCGCTTCCATGTCTAACCATTTGCTAGGCGTACTCGATCAGCCCATCCGTCGAGATAGAGAGGAACCGCGCGAGAGCGTCAAGCGCGCACGGTCAACGGCCTGGGGCTATTCTGCAGAGCAATAAAGGACATCATCAGATATCCGCCACGGAAACGGCCGCTCGCCACCCGACTTAGGCAGTTCGGCCCACATTGGCGAACGTCCCATGGGGCATTGCCGGCCATCTTGATCGCTTTTTCGGAGCGCCTGCTTGGGGGTGAGAGGCGTTGAGCCGATCGGGTTTTGGACCCTAGGGCGTTGCGCCGTCGCCGCCCGGGATCGTCTCAGGGGTCAGGATCAGGGCGTCGAGCGCCGCTGCGCCCTCGCCCTTCGGGCGCACCAGCAGCGGGTTGATGTCGATGCTGGTGAACTCGCCGCGCTTTGCCGCGGCGAACAGCGACAGCCGCGACAGCGCCGCGGCGAGCGCGTCGAGATCGCAGGGCGGCTGGCCGCGCGCCCCTTCGAGGATCGCCGCACCGCGCAGTTCGGCGATCATGCGGTGCGCCTCCTCGACCCCGAACGGGGCGATGCGGAACGTCACGTCGCGCAATACCTCGACGAAGATGCCGCCGAGCCCGAGCATGACCACCGGGCCGAACACCGGATCGTTCTGCACCCCGAGGATCATTTCGACCCCGCCTTTGACCATCGGCGATAGGAGGACGCCGTCGATCTTGGCCCGCGGCGCCCGCGCCTTGACCCGCTCGACGAGCCGGTCGTAGGCGGCGCCCGCCTCGGCTGCCGGCACGTCGAGCATCACGCCGCCCATCTCGGTCTTATGCGGGATGTCGGGCGAGACGATCTTGAGGACGAGGCGCTCGCCAAGCAGGGCCGCGACGGCCGTGGCCTCGCCGGCGTCGATCACCAGCCGCTCGTCGAGCGCCGGGATGCCGGCCTGCGCGAGGATGCGCTTGGCTTCGTGCTCGGCGATGCGGCCCTTCGGCAGCGGCGGCAGATCGTGCGGCAGCGGCGGCACCGGCAGCGGCGGCGTCGCGAGGCGCTCGGCGCAGCGCATCGCCGCGGCGACCGAGGCGACCGCGCGCCACGGATCCTCGAACAGCCCGACCCCCGCCGCCTCGTAGCGGCGCTGCATCTCCGGACTGGCGATTGCCGACAGCGCGAAATAGCGGTCGGGATAGCGCGCCGCCGCCGCGCTTACCGACTGGAACAGCGGCTCGGCCATTTGCGGCGACGACGCCCAGGTCGTGAAGAAGGCGACCATCGCCGGGAAATTTTCCCTGCCGAACAGGAGGTCGAAGGATTTGTCGAGGATCGACGGATCATTCAGCACCTGCGCCGTCACATCGACCGGGTTGCGCGCGCGCGGCGAACGGGACCCACCCGATCACCTCCTTCTGCGAAGCTTCGGCGAGCGGGGTCAGCTCGAGCCCACCTTCCTCGGCGGCATCCGCCATCAGGACGCCGGCGCCGCCCGACATCGTCATCACCGCGAGGCGCCGCGAGCGCGGCAGGCGCCCGCGGGTGCAGGCATAGGCGATATTGACCAGATCCTCGGGGGTCTTGGCGCGCTCGACGCCGAGCTGGCGCAGCGCCGCGTCATAGACCGCATCGCTGCCGGCGAGCGAGGCGGTGTGCGAGGCCGCCGCCGCCGCGCCGATCGTCGAGCCGCCGACCTTCATCGCGATCACCGGCTTATTATTGGCGCGGGCGCGCGCGACCGCCTCGGCGAACAACGCGCCATCCTTGATCGCCTCGACATAGCAGGCGATCGCCGTGGTGGCGGGGTCGTCGGCGAGAAACGAGATGCCGTCGGCGACCGACACATCGGCTTCGTTGCCGGTCGACAGCCACACCCCGACCTGGATGCCGCGCCGCGCGGTCAGCGCCAATAGGTGCGTCCCGAACGCGCCCGACTGCGTCACCATGCCGAGCGGGCCGGCCGGGGTCGGGCCCTCTTCGAGAAACGAGCTGAAGGTCGGGGTGTGGCCGATGCGCATGTTGAAGAGGCCGAGGCAGTTTGGCCCGCACAGCCTGATGCCGCCGCGCTGCGCGATCCCGATGATGCGCTCCTGCATCGCGCGGCCTTCGGGCCCGGTTTCGGCAAAGCCGGCGGTGAACATGACGACCGCCTTGACGCTCCGCGCGACGCAGGCCTCCATCGCCTCGATCGCCAGATTGGCCGGCACCGCGATGACCGCACACTCGACCGGCTCCGGCACCGCGGCGAGGTCGGGATAGGCCCGCAGGCCCTGCACCGTGTCGCGCGTCGGGTTGATCGGATAGAGCGCGCCGCGGTAGCCGGCCTCGCGGTAATAGCGCAGCGAGCGCCCGCTGATGCGGGTGGGATCGTTGGAGGCGCCGAAGATCGCCACCGAGCCGGGGGCGAGAAGCGGCGTCAGGGGATGCGGTGCGGGCATGCGGTTGATCTCCGGGGGCCATTCGCTGCTGATCGGGCAAAGCGCGCGCATCCTTCGGCGAAACCCGCGCGCGCGCAAGGGTCTGGGCGCACTCCGATCGTCATGCCGGGGGAGCGCAAAATCTCGCCTAAAGAGCACCAGACATCTTTGCGCCTGTGATAGGATTGGGGAAAGCTCCGCCAAAGGGAGCGTAGACGGTTGGGAGGGCACGATGAAACCAGGATTCTGGCTTTCGGCGGCGATTTTTGGCGCGGCACTCGCGACCACGGCGCCCGCGAGCGCAGAGGAGGCGCCGAAATACGGCGGCACCCTGACCTACATGATCCCGGCGGACTCGCCGCCGAGCTTCGATGCGCAGCGCGAGGAGACCTATGCCACGATCCACTCGGCGGCGCCGTTCTACAGCGTGCTGATCCGGATCAACCCGTACAATCCGGGATCGACCACCGACATCGTGTGCGATCTGTGCACCGCGATGCCGAAGCCGACCGACGACGGCAAGACCTACACCTTCAAGATCCGCGACGACGTCAAGTTCCACAACGGCGACAAGCTGACCGCCGACGACGTGGCGGCGAGCCTCAACAAGGTCGCCTTTCCGCCGGAAGGCGTGGCGAGCCCGCGTTCCACCAATTTCATGATGGTCGACAAGATCGAGGCGACGGACCCAGAGCACCGTCGTCATTCGTCTGAAGTTTGCCACCAGCGCCTTTCTGCCGGCGCTCGCCGACCCCTACAACTGGATCTACCAGAAAAAGGTGCTCGACAAGGACCCGCACTGGTACGAGCAAAACATCCTGGGGTCCGGGCCCGTTCAAGTTCGCCGGCTACGAGGTCGGCCAGGAGATCAAGGGGGTGCGCAACCCCGACTATTACCACAAGGGGCTGCCGTATCTCGACGGCTTCGTCGGGATCTTCGCGCCAAAGCAGGCGGTACAGCTCGATGCGATCCGCGCCGACCGCGCGGCGACCGAGTTCCGCGGCTATCCGCCCTCTGCGATCGACCAGCTGAAGGCAGGAACTCGGCGACAAGATCGTGATCCAGCAGAGCGACTGGAACTGCACGCTTGGGAGCCTGGATCAACCACAAGAAGAAGCCGTTCGACGACGTGCGGGTGCGGCGCGCCCTGATCCTGGCGCTCGACCGCTGGGGCAGCGCGCCGGGCCTGTCCAAGGTGACCCTGATGCACACCGTCGGCAGCCTCATCTTTCCGGGCTCGCCGCTGGCGCCCACCAAGGACGAGCTCGAAACGATCGCCGGCTTCTGGCCCGACGATCGAGAAGTCGCGGGCCGAGGCGCACCGGCTGCTGAAGGAGGCCGGCGCCGAAGGCCTCAGCTTCGAGCTGGTGAACCGCAACGTCGATCAGCCGTACAAATATCTCGGGACCTGGCTGATCGATCAATGGAGCAAGATCGGCCTCAATGTGACGCAGCGCGTGGTCCCGACCGGTCCGTGGTTCGCCGCGCTGCGCAGCGGCGATTTCAGCGTCTCGACCGGCGGCAATTGCCACGGCATCGTCAACCCGGTGATCGATGTCCAACCCTGGTTGTCGCAATCGATCAGCGACGCGAATTACGGCTACTACGAGGACCGAAGGAACTGGACATCTACGACAAGATGCTGCACGAGACCGATCTCGCGAAGCAGCGCGCCCTGATGTTCCAGTACGACAAGCGCGTGCTGGACGAGGAGACGCATTATATCCACACGCTATTGGTGGAACCGGCTGGTGCCGCTGCGCTCCTACGTCCACGGCTGGAAGATCGGCCCGAGTCACTACTCGAACCAGGATCTAGGGACGATCTGGCTGTCATCGCCGGAGTGCGGCCAATGCTCGACAACGCCGCCGACAGGTGAAAAGCGGGCGGAGGCGACGACGAAATAGGCTGCGCGGAGGTTTGGCGCCGGCTCAGAGGCCGCTACTCCGCCGCCTGCGCCGAGGCGGCGCAATACCGCTTGAGCGCGGCGACGAGCGCGTCGGCCTCGGCCTCGGTCACATCGAAGCGGCAGACGAAGCGCGCCAGCGTCGGGCTGCGCCGATAGAACTGGAAGCCGTCGCGTTCGAGCGCGTCCATCACCGCGCTCGGGAGTTCGAGGAACAGCTCGTTGGCCTCGACCGGCGCAATGAGCCGGAGGCCAGCGATCTCGCCTATTCCGGCGGCAATCCGCGCCGCGGCCGCGTTCGAGGCCTGCGCGAGCTTGAGCCACAACCCGTCGGCGACATAGGCCATCAGCTGCGCCGAGGCGAAGCGCATCTTCGACCAGACCTGGCCGGCGCGGCGCAGCTGGACCGCGAGCCCGTCGGTCAGTTCCGGCGAGAAGACGACGATTGCATCGCACAACGCGCCGCCGTTCTTGGTCGCGCCGAACGACAGGATGTCGACGCCAGCGCGCCAGCTCATCTCGGCCGGGCTGCACCCGAGCCGCGCCAGCGCGTTGGCGAAGCGCGCCCCGTCCATATGCAGCTTGAGCCCGCGCGCCTTGGCGATCTCGGCGATCCTGCGGATCTCGTCGAGCGGGTAGACCGCGCCGAGATCGCTCGCCTGGGTGATGCTGACCGCCGCCGGCTGGCCGCGATGCAGCGCCCCCGGCTGGATCGCGGCGAGCGTCTCGGCGAGCGCCTCGGCGCGCGATCCGGCCGTGACTCGCCGGCGACCGGCACGAGCTTGAGGCCGCCGCCGAAAAACCCGGCGGCGTTCGCCTCCGAGGTGTTGATGTGCGCCGCCTCGCTGCAATAGACGAGGCCCCAGCCGGGCGCGATCGCGGCGAGCGAGAGGGCGTTGGCGGCGGTGCCGGTCGCCACCGGAAAGACCCGCACCCGTGTCTCGAACAGCTCGCCGAAGCGATCCTGCAACCGCGCCGTCCAGTCGTCGGCGCCGTAGCCGAGCGCGGTGCCGGCATTGGCGCGCACCAGCGCCTCGAGGATCTCCGGCGCGGCGCGCCCGGTATTGTCGCTGCGATAATCGATCATCGTCTCATCCGGTGGAGGAAAGAGCCGTCACCACCTTAAATGCTCTCGGGCATGGGCGCATCAGCGTCGACGCACCGGCGGTGCCATGCCCATATGCCGATCGATTGGCGGAAGCCCGGCGATGGGGAAGCGCTTGAACCTTCCAATTTCTCGCGTCCAGTTGCTGATTGTCGCGCTGCTGCTTGCGATCGCGGTTGCATTCGCGATTCCGGCAATGCACGACTCAAACATCGAAAAAATGCTGCGCGGCGAGTGCAAGCTGGCTCCGATCGGATGGATCGGAAACTGGTTTCATAGGCGCCAGAGCTGCCTCGGCCATATCGAGCAACCGCCAGAACGGCTGCCGCTTGGCGCCACACACCGCAGCGATTAGCCTTCGCGCGTGCAGCGTTATTCGATCTTCGCCCTGGCGCGCCACGCGCTGACCGGGCACCGCGGATGGGCGCCGGCCTGGCGCAAGGCGGCGCCGCGGTCGCGCTATCAGGTGGTCATCATCGGCGGCGGCGGGCACGGGCTGGCGACCGCCTATTATCTCGCCCGAGAGCACGGCATCCGCGATGTCGCGGTCGTGGAAAAAGGCGCGATCGGCCTCGGCAATACCGGGCGCAACACGACGATCATCCGCTCCAACTATCTGTGGGACGCGAGCGCGCGGATCTACGAGCATTCCTTGAAGCTGTGGGAAGGGCTGTCGGCCGAGCTCAACTTCAACCTGATGCTGAGCCAGCGCGGCGTCTTGAACCTGGCGCACAGCGAAGCCGACATCCGCGAGGGGATGCGCCGGGCGGGCGCCAACCGCCTCCAAGGCATCGACGCCGAATGGCTCGACCCCGCCGCGGTCAAGCGCTTCTGCCCGATCCTCAATATTGCCGGTGGTGCGCGCTACCCGGTGCTGGGCGCCACCTTGCAGCGGCGCGGCGGGGTGGCGCGCCACGATGCGGTCGCCTGGGGCTATGCCCGCGCCGCCGATGCGCAGGGCGTCGACATCATCGAGAATTGCGAGGTGACCGGCGATCCGCACGGCGGGCGGCCGGGTGGTCGGGGTCGACACCAGCCGCGGCGCGATCGACGCCGACAAGGTCGCGATCTGCGCCGCCGGGCACAATTCGGTCGTCGCTGCGATGGCCGGGGTGCGCCTCCCGTTGCAGAGCCATCCCTTACAGGCGCTGGTGTCGGAGCCGGTCAAGCCGGTGCTCGACTGCGTCGTCATGTCGGGCGCCGTCCACGTCTATGTCAGCCAGAGCGACAAGGGCGAACTGGTGATGGGCGCCGGCATCGATTCCTACAATTCCTATGCGCAGCGCGGCTCGTTTCACGTGATCGAAGCGCAGATGGCGGCGCTCCTCGAACTGTTTCCGATCTTCTCGCGCCTCAGGATGCTGCGCAGCTGGGCCGGCATCGTCGATGTCGCGCCCGACGCCTCGCCGATCATCGGCCGGTTGCCGGTCGAGGGCCTTTATCTCAACGGCGGCTGGGGCACCGGCGGGTTCAAGGCGACGCCCGGCGCGGGGCACGTGTTCGCCCATACGATCGCACATGAGGAGCCGCACCCGCTCGCCCAGCCCTTCGCGCTCGACCGCTTCACCTCGGGCGCGCTCGTCGACGAGCACGCCGCCGCCGCGGTGTCGCATTAGAGCGCCGCCCTTGGGATGGCCGGGCTTGAAGTCGGGTGTGCCGGGGTGGTTACTTGCGCCAATGCGGTCAGCGCGGCGAGGCCCTCGATGAACCTCCAGCCTTCCCCCCGGCAGCGCGAACTGATCGCCATTGCCCGCAGTCTCGCCCGCGAGCGCTTCGCTCCGCGCGCCGAGCGCCACGACCGCGACGCGTCCTTTCCGTTCGACGACTATGCCGATCTGCGCGCCGAGGGGCTGATTGGCCTGTGCGTCCCCGAACGCTACGGCGGGCTCGGCGCCGACTTCGAAACCTACTGCCTGGTGGCGGAAGAGTTGGCGCAGGGCAATGCCTCGACGGCGCTCACCTTCAACATGCACTGCCTCACGATGCTGATGATGGGCCCGATTGCCGACGATATGGCGATGCCAGCGGTCGCGCGGGCGCGCCACGAGCAGCTCCGGGCCGCCAAGTTCCGCCAGGTCGTTGAGGACGGCGCTTTCTACGGACAGCCCCACAGCGAGCCGGTGGAAGAGGGCGAGACCGATAAGAAGCTCGATGTTGGCGGTCGGCGTTTCGGCACCACCGCGCGGAAGGTGGAGGGCGGTTACGTCCTCAACGGGCGGAAATTTTTCGTGTCGCTAGGGGGCTGCGCGCCGTATTACGCGACCCCTGCGATCCGGCTCGGCGAGGAACCTTGGATCGAACGCACCCTCTATCTCCAAATCCCCAAGGACACGCCGGGTGTGTCGTTCCTGGGCGAGTGGGATCCGATGGGGATGCGGGCCACCGTCAGCCGCGATATGGTGCTGAAGAACGTGTTCGTCCCCGACGACGCCGAAGTGTTGCCGCCGGGCATCTTCGGCGCCATGTACAACGCCTTTCCCCACCTCTTTCTCAGCTTCTCCGCGACCTTCCTCGGGCTCATGCAGGCGGCCTACGACGGTGCCCTCGCCTACCTGACCGGCCGCATGCCCGGTGCGCCGGCCCCGCATAGCGAGACCGCGGCGAAGGGTCATGCGGTCGCAGAGATGCTGTTCGCGCTTGAGGCCGCCCGCGCGCTCTACCACCGGGCCATCTCGGAGGCCCAGGTCGATCCTCCGCCGGAGGCGGTCCAGCGCGCCCGGGCGGCGCATGTCACCGTGCAGCGCACGGTCGTCGCGCTCACCCAGGAGGCGATCCGCGTCTGTGGCGGACGCGCCTTCCTCAAGCGCTATCCGCTCGAGCGCTACGCCCGCGATGCGCGCGCCGCCGCGCTGATGCGCCCATGGACCCAGGAGATCGTGATGCGGCAGGCCTGGGAGGCGGCGCTCGGCGTGGACGGGCAGCGGGGCGGTGCCGCAGGGGCGTGAGGTTTTGCTGCCAGTTCCGCCGCCGGTCACAGGACCTTTCTGATCCAGTTGTGCGGGTCGGCCGCGCGACCGTACTGGATGTCGACCAGCTGCTTGCGCAGCCCCATGGCGACGGGGCCGGCCGCTCCGCCGCTGATGAGAAAATCGCCGCTCGCCGAACACACCTTGCCGATCGGCGAGATGACGGCCGCCGTGCCGCAGGCGAAGGCCTCTTTCAGCTTTCCGCCGGCGGCGTCGGCGCGCCACTGGTCGATCGTGTAGGCCTCCTCGCGCACGCGCGTGCCGGAAGCCTTCGCGAGCGCCATGATCGAATTGCGGGTGATGCCCGGCAGGATCGTGCCGAGCGGCGGCGTCAAGCAGCGAACCGTCGTCGAACACGAAGAAGATATTCATGCCGCCGAGTTCCTCGATGTAGCGGCGCTCGACCGCATCGAGGAAAACGACCTGATCGCAGCCGTGATCGATGGCCTCGGCCTGCGCACGCAGGCTCGCGGCGTAATTGCCGCCGCATTTGACGGCGCCGGTGCCGCCGATCGCGGCGCGCGTGTAGTTCTCCGACACCCAGATCGACACCGGCGCAGGTCCGCCCTTGAAATAGGAGCCGACCGGCGAGGCGATGACGGCGAAGATGTATTCCGCGGAAGGCTTCACACCGAGGAAGACCTCGCTCGCGATCATGAAGGGCCGCAGATAGAGACTGCCCTCGCCGCCCGGTATCCAGGCGCGGTCGATGCGCACGACCTCGTTCGACCGCTTCAATGAACACAGGCTCGGGCAGCGGCGGCATGGCCATGCGCTCAGCCGAATCCCGGAAGCGCCGGGCATTGGCGTCGGGGCGGAACAGGTTGACGCCGCCATCGTCGCGCTTGTAGGCCTTGAGGCCTTCGAAAATCTCCTGCGCGTAGTGCAGGACGGCTGCGGCCGGATCGAGCGGGAAATTCGCGCGGGATTCGATGCGCGCGCCATGCCAGCCCTTCGCCTGATTGTAGCGGACCACAGCCATGTGATCGGTGAAAATCCGGCCGAAGCCCGGGTCCACGAGCCTTGCCGCGCGCTCCTTCTCGGAGGTCGGATTCGCCGCAGGCTGGATTTCGAATTTCAAACTCATTCCCTTGCTTCCCGCTGTCGGAACCGGTGCGAAGTCCTTATCGACGGTAAAACTAATAGAGCCGTCGCGATCGTCGAAGGGAAGCGCGGACATGGGCTCCTCCAGTGCGCAGACGCTGGGTCGACTGGCCCCTTGCCGGGGAACTTTATATCGTAGAAGACATCAGGATTGTATCGAAGGTTGCCAGATAAGTCAATATGGCTGACATAAAAAATCGACAGGGAGCGCCCGGCGCCGACCCCGCTGGCGCCGAGCGAAGAGGCGGTTCGCGAGGGCATCGAGCTGTTGTTTTTCGCCTATCGCGACTTCACCGCCGAGCCGGATGCGATCCTCGCGCAATACGGTTTCGGGCGCGCTCATCACCGGGTCGTGCATTTTGTCGGACGACATCCCGGGATGACGGTCGGCGAGCTGCTCGGCATCCTGCGCATCACCAAGCAAAGCCTCAACCGCGTGCTGGGCCAATTGCTGCGTCAGGGGTTCATCGTCCAGCATCGCGGCGTCGAGGACCGCCGCCAGCGCCTTCTCGAACTGACCGACAGCGGCCGCGAGTTGGAGCGCCGCATGTCGGAATTGCAGCGCGCCCGGGTCGGGGCGGCCTACAAGAAGGCCGGCGCGCCGGCAGTCGAGGGGTTCCGCAAGGTGCTGCTCGCGATCATCGCCGCCGAGGAGGACCGCCGGCGTTTCGGGCGGACGCGGTGACGAGCCGACTTTCGTCCCCCGATGGAGCTTTGCACAACAAACGATGTCATTCCGGGGGCTGGGCGAAGCGAGACAACCCGGAATCCATCAACACAAGCCTCTGGAATATGGATTCCGGGTTCGCCGCGTTGCCGCGCCCCGGAATGACGAATTTTTGTGCAAAGCCCCCCGGTGGGGGCGGGGGAGCTTTTGGCGTATAGTCTCGCGTGATGGACGACCTCGAACCTCACCTGCTCGTCGTCGATGACGATGCGCGGCTGCGCGATTTGTTGCGCCGCTATCTGTCGGAGAACGGGTTTCGCGTGACGGTCGCCGCCGACGCCAAGGAGGCGCGCGCCAATCTGGCGAGCTTTGCCTTCGATCTGATCGTGCTCGACGTGATGATGCCGGGCGAAAGCGGGCTCGATCTGACCGAGGCGCTGCGCGGCAACAGCCGGCCCGTCTCCCCGTCCTGCTGCTGACCGCGATGGCCGAACCCGAGGACCGGGTCAACGGGCTCGAACGGGGCGCCGACGACTATCTCGCGAAACCCTTCGAGCCGCGCGAGCTGGTGTTGCGGATCCGCAACATCATCGGGCGTCGCGGGATCGCGGATGAGGCGGCGCGCAGCATTCGCTTCGGCGCCTTTCGCTTCGATCTGGCCCGCGGCGAACTGTTTCGCGGCGGCGAGATCGTGCGTCTGACCGCCGCCGAAGCGGGGCTGATGCTCGTGCCTGGCGGCGCGGGCGGGCGAGGCCGGTATCGCGCGAGGATCTGTCGCAATCGGCGCAGTTCGGCGGCAACATCCGCAACGTCGATGTGCAGATGACGCGGCTGCGCCGCAAGATCGAGCCCGACCCGCGCTATCCGCGCTACCTGCAAACCGTGCGGGGCACCGGCTATGCGCTCAAGCCCGAGTGAGGCCGCCGCGGCCGATCTGGCGCCCCAAATGGCGCCGATCGCCGACGCCGCGTCGAGCGACGCCCCGGCCGATCTCGACATTCGTCAGCGCAGCCGGCTCAAGCGGCTGCTGCCGCAGACGATGTTCGGCCGCTCGCTGCTCGTTGATCGTGATGCCGCTCGTGCTGCTGCAGATCATCGCGACCTGGATCTTTTACGACCGGCATTGGGAGGCCGTATCGTACCGGTTCTCGTCCGATGTCGCCGGCGATATCGCGATGGTGATCGAGCGCGATGCAGGCTCGCCGATACGCCGGCCGAGCGCATCGGCTGTTTGACCGACGCCGCCGTCGATCAGCGAGCTCAGCTTTGCCTTTCGCCCGGCGCGGCGTTGCCGCCGACGGCCCGGCCCGGCGGCGCGCTCTCTGGAAACGCAGCTGCGCGCGCGCTATGGTCGAGCGGGTCGATCGGCCGTTCGCGATCGACGCCGCGAGCGGCGCGCACCGCGTGCTGATCGTGGTTCAGCTCGCCGACGGGGTGCTGACGGTCGATGTCCCGCTCAGCCGGCTCTACACGCCGACAACCTACATTTTCATCATGTGGATGATCGGCTCCTCGCTGGTGCTGCTGTCGGTCGCGGCGCTGTTTCTGCGCAATCAGGTGAAGTCGTTGCGCCGGCTGGCGGCGGCGGCGGAGGGGTTCGGCAAGGGCCGGCCGGTGGCCTTCACGCAAGATCGAGGGCGCGCTCGAAGTGCGCCAGGCGGCGGCCGCCTTCATGCAGATGCGCGACCGCATCCAGCGGCAGATCCGGCAGCGCACCGAGATGCTCGCCGGGGTGTCGCACGATCTGCGCACGCCGCTCACCCGCATGAAGCTCGCCCTCGAGCTGAGGGATTGCGGGCCCGGCCGCGGGCGAGTTGAAATCCGATGTCGCCGAGATGGAACGGCTGGTCAATCTCTACCTCGATTTCGCCCGCGGCGAGGGCACCGAAAGCCCGGTCGAGACCGACATCGCGCTGTTGATCGAGGATGTGGCGGCGGCGACGCGGCGCGACGGCACGCCGCTCGCGGTCGATCACCCGACGGGCTGCCAGGTGGACCGATCGTGCCGGTCAGGCCGCATGCCTTGCGCCGCTGCCTCGCCAATCTGATCGCCAACGCCCGCCGCTATGGCCAGCATGTGTGGCTGTCGAGCGTGCCGGCCGAAGGCGGGGTCGATATCCTCGTTGACGATGACGGGCCCGGCATCCCCGCGGCAGAGCGCGACCGGGTGTTCCAGCCCTTCATCCGGCTCGACCCGTCGCGCAACCCGTCGACCGGCGGCGTCGGGCTTGGCCTGACCATCGCCCGCGACGTGGCGCGCAGCCATGGCGGCGACGTCCGGCTGGAGAATTCGCCCTATGGCGGGCTGCGCGCCCGCGTCCACCTGCCGCGGTGAGCCGACCGCGGTGGACGAACTTGAGCTGCTTCTTGAACTCGACGGCGCCCGATTTGAAATGGCGCCCGGAGTCATCGTTGAGTTCAGCGCGCGAAGAGTAGACCAGACGCCGCAACGCCCACACGGGGTCGCTTATGCGTTTGTCATGCGCCCGAAAGCGGGTGGAGCGCCTTGGGTGCGCTTCGACAACTCCCACAGGGTTCGGAGAGGCGGCGCGGCTACGGGCAAAGACAAGTTGCCTATGATCATTGGCATCGAACACCATATGATCGAGGTAGCCCTTATAACTTTAGCACCGCTGTGCAGCTGCTGGACGATTTTTGGCGTGAGGTAAAACGCACACTCAATGAGCAAGGCATCCCCAACGATCTATAGGATCGGCTCGATAGGCGAGTTCGCGGCGTGGACGAAGGATATGTTGCGCAACTCGGGGGCCGGTCGCGATGTGCCACGGAAATGGTTCGATGTCGAGGCGACGGTTTCGCCGGCTTCGACCTCGGCTGTCCGAGGTTTCGACGATCCGACCGAGCGGCGGAGGTGGTTGCGCACTCTTGTGGCGCGCGCCAGAGATAATGCTCGAAAGAAGGGAATGGCCTTCGACCTGACGCCGGAATTTGCCGAAACGCTTTGGAAAGACGGGCGGTGCGCTGTTACCGGCCGGAGCTTCAGCTTGCAACCGTTCCCTGATGCGCTGGTAAAGCACCCTTTCGCCCCGAGTATTGACCGGAAACTGTCGAGCGGCGGCTATACCAAAGACAATGTGCGGCTCGTCTGTGTCGCCGTGAACTTCGGTATGGGGCAATGGGGACAAGAGGTGTTCCTGGAGCTTGCCCATGCGGCCGTTGACCAAGAACAGCGAGCGCCGCGCGTCACATCCGCGGCGGACTGGGAAGCCGGTTACCGCGAGCGCATCGCGGCGGCCGAGGTGATCCTCGCCGGTTTGCCCGAAAGCGAGCGAGCGAAGCAGCGCCAACGTATTGCCGGGTTGAAGCGTGCGTTGACCCTGGGACCAGATGGGCTGCGGGCCGCGGCAGCTAAAGCCAAAGCTAGCCGAAAGCTTGCGTCCGATTAAGGTGTCCCCATTTCGGTAGCAGACAAGGCCGCTCCCAGGAGCGGCCTTGTCGCGTCGCCGAGGAAGCGGATCAATGCGCGGCCGGCGGGCTCGCCAGGGTGCGGATCTCGTCGAGGCTGGCGCTGGCGCGCTTGTGCAGGACTTCGGCGGCCTCGGTGCCGGCCTTGGTCGCGATCGTGGTGATCTCGCGGCCGTGCTTGATGCCCTTTTCCAGCATCTTCTTGACGTACTCGGTGTTCTTGGCGATGCGGTCCTCGGTCGAGGCCGGCGTTGCCAGATCGCGCAGCAGCGCCGAGAACCCCTCGAAGGTCTCGCGCGTCAGCTCGATCTGACGCTTGGCGACCGCCTGCACGCTCTCGACGGCGAGCTGGTTGGCCTGGCTCAGCGCCTCGATGTTGCGGCGCTGCGCCGCCCAGGCCGCCTCGACATCGAACGGACGAAAGCGGAAATCGGCGAAAATCTTGGTCATGTCGAAATCGAACGGGTTGGGACGAGCATCGGCCATGGTTGCGGTTCCGGATCAGGGGCTGCGGTTTGTGCGCTGCACAATGCGCTATATCGGTCCCGCACGTAGTCGCGTCAAGAAGATTTTGCAGTGCAGCAAGGACCGAAGGCGGGTCAGGCGCGGCTGCGCGGTTGCGCCGGGCTGCGGCCGCCGTCCCGACCCGAACCAGCGCTCGATGCCGCGCAGCCGGCGGTCGAGCGCCGCCATGGTCGGCGCGAGGTCGGGCGTGTCGTCGCGCAGCCAGCCGCGCATCGTGGCCAAGTAAGCTGCGGCGGTCAGCTTAACCGCCACGATCCCGCCGAGACCGACCGTGGAGATCCCCGCCGCTTCGAGCATCCAGGCGATCGAGCGCAGCAACCCCGCCGCCGTGCCGAGCGCGGCGATCGGGTCGCTCGGCAACTCGCGGCCCAGCACCTCGAGCGCCGCCCGGTAGGGTCGCAGCGCGTCGAATTGTCGCATCAAGAGATCGAACACGCGATCGCGCGGTCGCTCGTCAGCTTCGCTGTCGAGCGGCGCCGCGAGGACCGCCTCGTCGATCCGGCGGGAAAACCCGCAGAGGATCGCCGGCTTCGACCGGAAGATGCGATAGAGGGAGAGGATCGGCAGATCGGCCTCGGCCGCAATCGCCGCCAGCGACAGGCGCCGCCAGCCTTGTTGTGCGGTGAGGCGCAGCGCGGCGTCGATGATCCGGTCGCGCTCGCTCGGCGGTGGGCCGGGGCTGCCCGATGCGCGGCGTGAGCGGCCCTTTGCCATCGCCGGCGCCCCGGTCAGTTCGCCAGTTCGCGCGACCGCGCCGTGGCCGCGGCGACCGCGCGTTCGAGCAGCTCGGGCAGGCCGTGCTCGGCCATCAGGACATCGAGCGCGGCGCGCGTCGTGCCGCCCGGGCTGGTGACGTTCTCGCGCAAGCGCGCCGGGGTCTCGGGCGAGAGCCGCGCCAATTCGCCGGCGCCGGCGACGGTGGCGCGGGCGAGGCGCAGCGCGAGATCGGCCGGCAGCCCGACGCGCGCGCCGGCCTCGGCGAGCGCCTCGATCAGCAGGAACACATAGGCCGGACCGCTTCCCGACACCGCCGTCACCGCATCCATCAGCGCCTCGTCCTCGACCCAGGTGCTGTCGCCGATCGCGGCGAGCAGCGCATCGCAGAGTTGGCGCTGCGCGACGCTGACCCGAGGATTGGGGCACGCGACGGTGATCGCCCGGCCGATCGCGGCCGGGGTGTTGGGCATGCAGCGGACGATCGCGGCGTCGCCCAAGTAGCGGGCGAGGCCGGCGATCGTCGTTCCGGCGGCGATCGACAGGAACAGCGTCTGCGGCCGCACCCAGCGGCGATAGGCCGGCACGACCACGTCGATCAGTTGCGGCTTCACCGCAAAGACGACCGCGTCGGGTGCCAGATCGGCCGGCAAATCCTCGGCCGCGCGATAGAAGCTGACACCGGCGGCGTCGGCCAGCGCGGCCGGCGCTCCGGCCGGCTCGACGACGACGAACCGCTCGGCCGCGCCGCGCGCGAGCCAGCCGCGCAGCATCGCCGAGCCCATCTGGCCGCAGCCGACAAGAACGAGCGCGCCGGCCTTCGCCTGACCCGGAGCGGGCGCCGCGTTCATGTCGCCCATACCTCGCTATCGTCAAGTCGCTCGGCGGTCGGCTCGACCATCGTGCGTCCTTCGAGACGCGCCCCTCCGGGTCGCTCCTCAGGATGACGAGTATTTGCATGGGGCATTAAAGACATAACGTCATCCTGAGGAGGCCGCCCACGGGTCCAGCCTCCGGCCGTGGGCCTTCAGCCCACGGACTTGATCCGTGGGCCGAGGACAGGCTCCGCGGCCGTCTCGAAGGACGCACAGAAGCCGGTTCATTTTCCGAGATCCGAGAATCCCGTGAGATCAGGCCTCGCCGATCGGCTCGATCATCGCCGTCGCCATCGCCTCCTCGGGCGCCTTGCCGCCCCAGATCACCAGCTGGAACGCCGGGTAGAAGCGTTCGCATTCCGACAGCGCGATATCGACCAGCTCCTCGACCTGCTCGGAACTCGCGGTCCCGATCCCGCGCAACAGGATCGCGTAGCGGAACGCCGGCGAGGTGTCGCCCGCGGCGAGATCGAAATGCCCGAGCCACAGCCGCTCATTGGCCAGCGCCAACAGCTCGTAGAGCGGGCCGCGCCGCCGCTTCGGCACCTTCATGTCGAAGCCGCAGGAAAAATGCAGCGCGCTCAACTCCTCCTGCCACAGAAAATACATCCGGTAATCGCACCAGCGGCCGGAGATCTCGACGATCATCTCCTCCTCGCTGGCGCGGTCGTGCGCCCAATCATTGGCGACGACGATTTCTTCGACGAGGTCGATCGGATTGCCGGTGTGAGAAGTGACTTCGACCATGGAGACAGAGGTCATCGCGCCCTCCTAGAGGCGACTCAACGAGACGATACGGCGGACCTGTCGGGTCGATCAGGGTGCGGCTCTCTCCTCCAGGATGATTTCACGGGCGGTCATAAAAACTCGGGCGGCGCTACGCTGCCAAAGCGCCGCGGCCATGGCAAGACTAGATTTAGCGTTCTCGATCGTTTTTGCCCTCAGGAAGTTGAGGAGCCGACCGCAGCTCTGCGCGTTTTGCCCGCGCCGGCGAGGCGCGCTTCGAGCGCCGCGACCTGGCGCTGCAGCACTTCCTGCTCCTCGCGCGCCTTGGCTGCCATCGCCTTGACCGCCTCGAATTCCTCGCGGCTGACCAGATCCATCCCGGCCAGCACCCGTTCGAGCTGGTCGCGCAGCCGCGATTCGATCTCGCCGCGGACCCCGGAAATGGCGCCGACCGCGCCCGAGGCAACCCGAGCGATGTCGTCGAAAAATCGGTTCTGGCTCTGCATCGCGCGGGCCTTCTGCTGACGCCGACCTATTCCGCCGCCTGCTGTTTCGCCTCGGCCTGGCGACGGGCGGCGTGCCGCTCGATCTCCTTCTGGATGGCCGCTGCGGCCTGGCCGGTGAAGTCGACATGATGGCCGGTGGCGTAATCATAGCTTCCCTGAAGCAGCTCGCGGCTCTTCTGGAAATGCGGATGCACAAAGCGCGCCATCAATTCGTAATGCCGCTTTGTCGCCTCCCAATCGGCCCAGTTCTGCGCCAGCTCGCAGATCACGCCAAAACCGCCCGAGCCGGCGATCAGCCGCTCGATATAGGCGATCGCGTCGTCGGGCGTGCCGATGCACCCGGTTCCGCTCTCGATCAGCCAGTCGGTGGGGTCCGGGACATCGGGCGGGATGATCGGAAAGGTCGCTACGTCGCGGAAATAATCGGCGAAGGCCTGCACCCCGAAGCGGACGTTCTTGCGCGCCTCCTCACGGGTTTCGGCGATGTGGAACATGCCGACGACGCGCCAGTTCTTGCGGTCGGGCAGGTGGCCGTTGGCGCGCGCGGTCTCTTCGTAAAGCCCCCAATTCTCGGTGTGCCGCTCCATCGCTGCTGGGCTGGTGCCGCCGATCGACAGCATGCCGACGCCGTATTTGCCGGAGAGGAACGACCCCGACGGCGAGCGCGCCGCGGCGACCGCCAGCTCCATCGTCGGCCGAGTGTAAGGGCGCAATTGCAGCTGCGCATCGACGAGGTTGAACCAGTCGGTCTTGCGGGTCACGGTCTCGCCGTCGGAGCAGCCGGACGATGACGTCGAACGAATTGTACATCATCTGGCGCTGGTCGCCGGGATCGATGCCGATCTTCAAGGCGTCGTGCACCAGCGCGCCGGGGCCGACCCCGAACATCGCCCGGCCGCGCGTCATGTGGTCGAGCTGGACCATGCGGTCGGCCAGCATGAACGGGTTGTGGTAGGGCAAGCGACACCACCCCGGTGCCGAGCCGGATGTGGCGGGTGCGCTGGGCCGCGGCGGCGATGAACATTTCCGGGCAGGCGATCAATTCGAAGCCGCCCGAATGATGCTCGCCGATCCACGCCTCGTGATAATTGAGGCGGTCGAGATGCTCCAAGAGTTCGAGGTCGCGCTCGATCGACAGCGTCGGGTTCTCGTCGTGATTATGAAACGGCGCCAGGAAGATGCCGCTTCGCAGATAGAGATCGCTCATTACCGCTGCCTCGGAGCCAGGGGTCGGGGCAAAGCCCCCGCTTTTATCAATGTCGCGATTGCCCCCGCTTCCGGCAAGCGATTCTCGCGGCGCGCGCCGATTGCGCCGGGCGCGGCTCATCAGCGCGGCACAGCAACGGGGATGCTCTCGATCTCTCCGAAAGACCTCTGAGGCGGCGCTGGCCGCGTTCTTCCGGGCGATCGCCCCGATCACGCACCAGGACGAGGTTGGCGAGACCGGCCGCCGCATTCTCGTGAACCATGGACCCACGGCGAATCAGAGTTCGCATTCTCGTCTGCGCCTTTCGGGCGGGCGCGGCCTTGGCCTGATGCTGCGCCGGGAACGGTGATCCGGCCGGGTCAGTTATGTAGCTTCTGCCAAGCCTGTTCCGCCGCGGGCGGAAGCTTGTCCATGTGCTTGAGGAACAGGGCGAGTTGCCAGATTTGTTGGTCGCCGAGCGCGTTCGCCCATGACGGCATGCCGGTCCAGCGGATGCCGTGCTTGATCTTCCAGAACGAGACCCCTTCGGGGTCGTCTTCGACGCCGTCGCTCGCCAGCTGCGGCGGGGCGGGATATTCGCCTTTCGCCACCGGCGAGGCCGACGCGGCACCCTTCGCCGTGCCGTGGCAGATCGCGCAGTGTTGCCCATAGAGCTCGATGCCGGCGAGCAGATTGTCGTCCGTCACCGCGACGGGGTTGGGACCGGTCGGCGCCTCGCGGGCGAGCGTCGCATGGAGCGAGGTTTTCGCGGCCCAGGTTTCCAGCGGGCCGGGCTTGGCATCGGCATTGGCCGGGATGAGCCCGCTGCGCAGGACGATATAGCCGACCGCGAGTGCGGCGACCATCGTCGTCAGCACCCCGAAAAGGAAGCCGCGGAGCATCAATGCCTCCCGAGGGCGAGATCGAACAGCGGCAGGAGGGTCGGGAAGGTCGGGTAATGCCCGGCGACGATCTCGGCCCGGCTGACCCAGGCGACGGCCGCGGCATCGTCGGCGGGCGCGCCGTCGCCCGATTGCCAGATCCCGCGCACCGCGATCAGCGTGTAATGGAACTGCACGCGGCCATCGGCGTCGCGGTGGATCGCGTCGTGGACATCGAGAATGCCGGCCGGCTCGGCGGTGATGCCGGTTTCTTCCCGGAGCTCGCGCATCGCGCCCGCGGCGAC
This sequence comes from uncultured Alphaproteobacteria bacterium, assembly GCA_963842175.1. Lineage (GTDB taxonomy): Bacteria > Pseudomonadota > Alphaproteobacteria > ATCC43930 > CGMCC-115725 > DATARH01. The sequence goes on along the minus strand of CAWJFM010000023.1, from coordinate 468,817 downwards.
GGTCTCGCCGAGTTCGAGAACGCCGCCGGGAAAGCCCCAGCGCCCTGCATTGGGCTGCTGGGCGCGCTGCACGATCAGCGCCCTCTCGCCGCGCACCACGACCGCCAGCACCGCGACGATCGGCCGGTCGGGATAGCGCCGCGCCGCGCGCCGCGCGGCGAGATCGGCGGCGGCAGTCCGTTCGGTGTCACTCATGTCGTCATTCCGGGGCGCCGCGCAGCGGCGAGCCCGGAACCCATGAACACAGGCCTCTGGGATATGGGTTCCGGGTTCGCGGCCTGACGGCCGCGCCCCGGAATGACCATCGCGCGAAAGCTCACTCGGCGGCGGCGCGCGGCTGGCCGCGCTCGTCGGTATAGATTTCGGCGCCCTGCTCGAGGAACTCCTTCGACTTCTCGGCCATGCCTGATTTGGCGTAGTCGCGGATCTCCTGGGTGATCTGCATCGAGCAGAATTTGGGGCCGCACATCGAGCAGAAATGCGCGAGCTTGGCGCCGTCGGCCGGCAAGGTCTGGTCGTGGAACTTCTCGGCGGTCTCGGGGTCCAATGACAGGTTGAACTGGTCCCTCCAGCGGAACTCGAAGCGCGCCCGCGACAAGGCGTCGTCGCGCTCGCGCGCCGCCGGGTGGCCCTTGGCGAGATCGGCGGCGTGGGCGGCGATCTTGTAGGTGATGACGCCGACCTTGACGTCGTCGCGGTCGGGCAGCCCCAAATGCTCCTTCGGCGTCACATAGCAGAGGAGCGCGGTGCCGAACCAGCCGATCATCGCCGCGCCGATGCCGCTGGTGATGTGGTCGTAGCCCGGCGCGATGTCGGTGGTGAGCGGCCCCAGCGTGTAGAACGGCGCCTCGCCGCATTCCTCGAGCTGCTTGTCCATGTTGATCTTGATCTTGTGCATCGGCACATGGCCGGGGCCTTCGATCATGACCTGGACGCCGTCCTCCCAGGCGAGCTTGGTCAACTCGCCGAGCGTTTCCAATTCGGCGAACTGGGCGCGGTCGTTGGCGTCGGCGTTCGAGCCGGGCCTGAGGCCGTCGCCCAAGGAGTAGCTGACGTCATAGGCCCGCATGATCTCGTTGATCTCGCGGAAATGGGTGTAGAGGAAGCTCTCCTGGTGATGCGCCAGGCACCATTTCGCCATGATCGAGCCGCCGCGCGAGACGATGCCGGTGACCCGGGGCGCGGTCAGGTGGATATAGCCGAGGCGCACGCCGGCATGGATCGTGAAATAATCGACCCCCTGCTCGGCCTGTTCGATCAGCGTGTCGCGGAACAGTTCCCAGGTCAGCTCCTCGGCCTTGCCGCCGACCTTTTCCAGCGCCTGGTAGATCGGCACCGTGCCGATCGGCACCGGCGAGTTGCGGATGATCCATTCGCGGATCGTGTGGATGTTGCGCCCGGTCGACAGGTCCATGACCGTGTCGGCGCCCCAGCGCGTCGCCCACACCAGCTTGTCGACCTCCTCGGCGACCGAGGAGGTGACGATCGAGTTGCCGATATTGGCGTTGACCTTCACCAGGAAGTTGCGGCCGATGATCATCGGCTCCGTTTCCGGGTGGTTGATGTTGTTGGGGATGATGGCGCGGCCGCGCGCGATCTCGTCGCGGACGAATTCCGCGGTCACATGATCGGGGATGCTGGCGCCGAACGAATTGCCGGCGTCGATCCGCTCGGCGCAGCTGCTCGCGGCCGAGATTCTCGCGGATCGCGACATATTCCATCTCGGGGGTGATGATGCCGGCGCGGGCATAGGCGAGCTGGGTCACCGCCTCGCCGGGCTTGGCGCGCAACACCCGGCGGGCGCCGCGGTCGAATATCGGGACGTTGCTGTCTTCGCCGCGCCTGAGGCCGTTATCCTCGGGCTTGACGTCGCGGCCGGCGATCTCCTCGACATCGCCGCGCGCGAGGATCCACGAGCGCCGCAACTCCGTGAGGCCCTGGTGGATGTCGGTTGTCTCTTGCGGGTCCGAATAGGCGCCCGAGGTGTCGTAGACGCGCAGCGGCGGCTCGTTCGCGCTCGGCTCGAGGTCGATCTCGCGCAGCGCGACGCGGATCTCCGGTGGCGGCTGCCCGTGCACGTAGACCTTGCGCGAGGACGGGAACGGGCCGGTGGTGACGCGCGGCTCGGTATCCTTCGCGGTCAGCGAGGCGAGGGGAGCGGAATCGGGCATGGCGGTCTCCGTTGCGCCGGTGGAACGAAGACCCGGATCGATAGCGATGGGAAAACGAAATTCGCCGAAGCGTTCCTGTCCCTACGCCGGCACGACCCGGATCAGGTTCGAAGGGTTGCCTGCATCGAGCGGGCTCTCAGCCCCTTTGGCGGGGCACCCCTTGGATGCTCAGATTATCGGCAGGTTGTCATCGAGCCGTCAAGCATCGCTCGCGCATGCCGGAGCGCTACTGCGGCTGGCTCTCCCCCTCGGCCAGCGCCGCGGCCCGCTCGGCCTGCGCCTCGGCGCGGACCTGCTCTTCCTCGGCGTCGCGTTCGCGCAGCGGGTCGATGCCGGCCGCTTGCATCCGCGCGCCTTCCTCCGACTGCGCGACATTGGCGGTGACCGTGACGGCGACCTCGGGGTGCAGCATGACCCGCAGGCGATGCAGGCCGAGCGTCTTGATCGGGCGATCGAGCACGATCTGGCGCTTGTCGACCGTGAAACCGGCCGCGGTGACCGCCTCGGCGATGTCGCGCGCGGCGACCGAGCCGTAGAGCTGGCCGCTTTCGCCGGCCTGCCGGATCAGCGCGACGGTCAGCCCTTCGAGCTTTTCCGCGACCTCGCCGGCTTCCGACTTGCGATGCAGATTGTTGGCTTCGAGCTGGGCGCGCTGGGTCTCGAAATAGGCGAGGTTCTGCTTGGTCGCGCGCATCGCCTTTTTCTGCGGCAGCAGGTAATTGCGCGCGTAGCCGGGCTTGACTTTGACGATCTGGCCCATCTGGCCGAGCTTGTCGACGCGTTCCAACAGGATGAGATCAACCATCGCTTCTAACTCCCCGGAGCATGCCAGGCGGTGCCGCAGCCCGAGCCAGCTCTCCAACAGTCCAAGAATGGCGACCGCCACGAACGGCCAGCCGAACAGCGCCGCCGATCATATAGAAACCCGTGAGCGCCATCGCCGGGTGCGACAGCCGCCGCGCCGCCGCATGCAGCACCGCGAGGCCGGCCAGGCAGAACGGCACGCTGAGCGCGATCAGCATGTTGACGCCGACAAAACGCGGCGCGCCGCCGAGCGCCACCGCCGCCGCCGCGAGGCCGAGCGCCAGCGGCACCCACCGCGGCAGGCCGAGCCCGGCCAGATCGGGCGAGGGGCGCCAGTTCGCGCCAAAGCGGACGAGCACTCCTTGCGCCAGTGCGGCATTGGCGACCAGCATGACCATCCACGAGGCGGCGACGAGGCCGGGGATCACCATGGCCAGCGCCTCGGCGGCCCGATCGCGGTCGGGCAGCGGGAGGCTGGGCGATCCGGTCGAGCGCCTCGGCCACCACGCCGCGCAGCGTCGACTGCAACCCTTCGGGGCCGCCGAACAGCAGACAACGCCGCCGCGAGCCCGGCCAGGGCGAGCGCCGTCACCCACGCCGTCAACAACCCCGGCGGGTACCAGAGGACCGTGCCGTCGCCGGCGCGGCGCGCCAGCAGCGCCTGGCGCACGAGCAGCGTGACCGGGACGGCGTTCACCGCCGCGAAAATCGCCGCACCCAACAGATCGCTCGCGGCCAACAGGATGAGCGCGCCGGTCAGGCCGGCGAGCGCCGCCGCGCCGGCGCCGAGCCACAGCCCGGCGACAAACAGCGGCAGCTGCGTCATATAGACGAGAACCAGCCCGCCCGGCGTGCCGAGCGTCACCGCGAGATAGAGACACGCGCCGACGCTGCCGCAGGCGAGCGCGACGGCCGCATTTCCCGCTCGGCGCATGTCAGCCTCTTCGATTGCGCGCAGCGGGCCTATTTCACCATGTAGGGAAGCAGCCCGAGAAAACGCGCCCGCTTGATCGCCCGCGCCAGCTCGCGCTGCTTCTGGGTCGAGACCGCGGTGATGCGGCTCGGCACGATCTTGCCGCGCTCCGAGACAAAGCGCTGCAGCAACCGCACGTCCTTGTAGTCGATCTTCGGCGCATTCGGGCCCGAGAACGGGCAGGATTTGCGCCGGCGAAAAAACGGCCGGCGCGCCGCCGCGGCAGCGCGGCCTGCCCCTGCTTCGGTTCGGCCTTCCATTTACGCCTCCACCTTTTCGGCCGGTTCGGCCGGTGCAATGGCGGGCGCTTCGCTCACCGAACGCTCGCCGCCGTCGCGGCCTTCGCCATAGCGGTCGCGGTCGCTGCGGCGCGGCCGGTCCTCGCGGCCGCCGCGGTTCTGCATGATCGGCGAGGGACCCTCTTCGAGCTGGTCGACCCGTAAGGTCAGATAGCGCAGCACGTCCTCGTTGATGCGCATCGTGCGCTCGAGCTCGGCGATCGCCGCCGCCGGAGCCTCGATGTTGAACAGCACGTAGTGGCCCTTGCGGTTCTTTTTCATGCGATAGGCCAGGTTGCGCAGGCCCCAGTTCTCGCGCTTCTTTACCTCGCCGCCCTGCTCGGCGATCAGCTGGGCGAAGCCGTCGGCCAGCGCCTCGGCCTGGGCGCCGGAGATGTCCTGGCGCGCGATAAACACATTTTCGTAAAGCGGCATTGCAAACCGGTCCCTTGTGGCTGTGGTGACCCGGAGCGCGAGCGCCGGCCGGGTCGAAGCCGGTCCCGAATTGGGCCGGCAAGGGGAAGCCGCGCACTATAGCGAACGGCGCCGCCGGCGCAACGTTTGCGGTCAGATGTCATTCCGGCCGAAGCGAAGCGGAGAGCCGCAATCCAGCGGCATCGAACCGATCGGTTGCCGGTTGCCCTGGATGCCCGCTTGCGCGGGCATGACGAAGGAGTGGGATTAGGCGCGGACCGGCACGCCCTTTTCTTCGAGCACCTGCTGCAATTCGCCGGTCTCGAACATCTCGCGGATGATGTCGCAGCCGCCGATGAACTCGCCCTTGACGTAAAGCTGCGGGATCGTCGGCCAGTTCGAGAACTCCTTGATGCCCTGGCGCACCGAGGGGTCGGCCAGGACGTCGATGCCTTTGAACTTGACCCCGAGATGGCTGAGGATCTGCACCACCGCGGCCGAGAAGCCGCATTGCGGGAAGACCGGGGTGCCCTTCATAAAGAGCACGACCGGCGCCTCGCCGATCTGCTGGCGGATGCGATCCTGTAGGGTGGTGTCCATCGTGTCGGTCCCTCGTTTGCGAGCGCAGCAGCGCGTCCTCGTCGGTTCGTCAATCCTCGGGTGCGCTGGTCTGCAGCGCCAGCGCGTGCAATTCGTTGCCCATCCGGCCGCGCAACGCCTGATACACCAGCTGGTGCTGCTGGACCCGGCTTTTGCCGCGAAACGCGCGCGAGACGATCTGGGCGGCGTAGTGATCGCCGTCGCCGCGCAGATCCTCGATCGAGACCTGCGCGTCGGGCAGGCTCTCCTTGATCAGCCGCTCGATCGTCGCCGCATCCATCGCCATCGCAGGATCCCTCGCGTCAGCTCTGCGCCATATAGCCCGGCAGCCAAGCCTCGTTCGCGGCCTTGAGTTCCGCGACCGATATGGCACCGCCGCCGGGGAGTGTCAACGCGGCGCCGCCGAACCGTCCCGATGCGTTGTGCGTATATACTCATATTTGTCGCGACGGCAAGGATTGCATCGGGCGTCGGCGGTCTCGATCAGATAGCGCCCTTGGTCCTCGCCAAACCAGCCAGGCATGCGCGGGCAGGGCGGAGGGCAGCGGGTCGAGCGCCACGCCGCGGCCGCCGGCCATCGCCATCTCGGCGAGCGCGACAAGGAGGCCGCCATCGCCGAGGTCGTGACAGGCGGCGACATGCCCGGCGGCGATCTGGCCGCGCACGAAATCGCCGTTCCTGCGCTCGGCGGCGAGATCGACCGGCGGCGGCGCGCCGTCTTCGCGTCCCTCGATCTCGCGCAGATAAAGCGAGGCGCCGAGATGGCCCCTCGTGTCGCCGATCAGGATCAGCGCATCGCCGTCGCGCTTCAGCGCGAGATCGACCGCCCGGTGCGCATCGGCGATCAGCCCGACCCCGCCGATGACCGGGGTGGGCCAGATCGCGCTGCCGCTGGTTTCGTTGTAGAGCGAGACGTTGCCCGAGACGACCGGGTAGTCGAGCGCGAGGCAGGCCGCGCGCATGCCTTCGATCGCGCCGACGAACTCGCCCATGATCTCGGGCTTTTCGGGGTTGCCGAAATTCATGCAATCGGTCAGCGCCAGCGGCAAGCGCGCCGACCGCGGTCAGGTTGCGCCAGCTTTCCGCCACCGCCTGGGCGCCGCCGCGCACCGGGTCGGCGCGGCAATAGCGCGGCGTCGCAGTCGGTCGCGAGCGCCAGCGCCTTGCCGCTCTCGCCGATGCGGATCACCGCGGCGTCGCCGCCCGGCCGCTTGCACGGTGTTGCCCTGGACGAGGTGATCGTACTGCTCCCAGATCCAGCGCTTCGAGGCGAGGTCGGGGCAGGCGAGGAGACGCTTCAGGCAATGGAGCGGGTCGCGCTCGGGCAGGCTCGCGGGGTCGATCTCGGGTTCGGCTCGCGCGGCGTATCCAAGGGCGCTCGTAAAGCGGCGCCTCGCCGACCAGCGGCCCGACCGGGATGTCGGCGGCGATCTCGCCATGCATGCGCAGCACCAGACGGCCGGTGTCGGTGACCCGGCCGATCACCGCGAAATCGAGCTCCCATTTGTCGAAGACGCGCCGCGCCTCGGCTTCGCTGCCGGGCGCCAGGATCATCAGCATCCGCTCCTGGCTTTCGCTGAGCATGATCTCGTAGGGGCTCATGCCGGCTTCGCGCACCGGCACGCGGTCGAGATCGAGCGCGATGCCGAGCCCGCCCTTGCCGGCCATCTCGACCGACGAGGAGGTGAGCCCGGCGGCGCCCATGTCCTGGATCGCGACGATCGCGTCGCCTTCCATCAGTTCGAGGCAGGCCTCGATCAACAGCTTCTCGGTGAACGGGTCGCCGACCTGCACGGTCGGCCGCTTCTCGCCGGCGTCGGCGGCGAATTCGGCCGAGGCCATCGTCGCGCCGTGGATGCCGTCGCGCCCGGTCTTGGCGCCGACATAGATGACGAGGTTTCCCGGCCCCGCCGCGGCCGAATAGAAGATGCGGTCGGCGCGGGCGAGGCCGACGCACATCGCGTTGACCAGGATGTTGCCGTTATAGGCCGGGTGGAACTGGCACTCGCCGCCGACCGTCGGCACCCCGACGCAATTGCCGTAGCCGCCGATCCCGCCGACGACGCCCGAGACGAGATGCCGCGTCTTCGGGTGGTCGGGGCTGCCGAAGCGCAGCGAGTTCAGCAGCGCGATCGGCCGCGCGCCCATCGTGAAGATGTCGCGCAGGATGCCGCCGACCCCGGTCGCCGCGCCCTGGTAGGCTCGATAAACGAGGGGTGGTTGTGGCTCTCGATCTTGAAGACGACCGCCTCGCCATCGCCGATATCGACGACCCCGGCATTCTCGCCCGGGCCGCAGATGACGCGCGGCCCGCTGGTCGGCAGCGTCCTGAGCCAGACTTTCGAGGATTTGTACGAGCAGTGCTCGCTCCACATCGCCGAGAAGATGCCGAGCTCGGTCAGGTTCGGGGTGCGCCCGAGGATCGCGACGGCGCGCGTCGAACTCCTCGGCGCTGAGCCCCATCTCGGCGGCCAGATCGGCGGTGACGTTGCTGCCGGAGGTGGACGTCATTCCGGACCGCTACTGCGTGCCCGTAGGGCGGTCAAGCGAAGCGCATTCCGCCGAACGTCGCGGACAAGGCCCGACGCAATGGCGGAACTACGCCGCGGCTGTTCCGCCCTACGAACATTGCTCGCCTCGGTGTCACTGCAGCGCGCCGACGAGGCCGTCGAAAAACGCGCGGCCGTCGGTGCCGCCCAACAGCGGATCGGTCGCGTCCTCGGGATGCGGCATCAGGCCGAGGATCGTGCGGCTGTCGTTGAAGATGCCGGCGATGGCGCGGGCCGAGCCGTTGACATTGTCGTCCTCGGTCGATTCGCCCGACGGCGCTGCAATAGCGGAACGCGACGCGGCCCTCGCCTTCGAGCCGGTCGAGCGTGCCCGTGGTCGGCGGTGTAGTTGCCGTCGTGATGCGCCACCGGAACGCGGATCGTCTGGCCGGCGGCATAGCCGCAGGTGAAGATCGTCTGGTTGTTCTCGACCCGCAGATGCACATCGCGGCAGATGAAGCTCAGCGTCCGATTGGGCAGCAGCGCGCCGGGCAGCATGCCGGCTTCGGTCAGGATCTGAAACCCGTTGCAGATGCCGAGGACCGGGGTGCCGCGCTCGGCGCGGGCCTTGACCTCGCGCATGATCGGCGAATGCGCCGCCATCGCGCCGCAGCGCAGATAGTCGCCATGGGCAAACCCGCCGGGCAGGATGATCAGGTCGGCAGTCGGGCAGGCTCGCGTCCTTGTGCCAGACGCGCAGCGGCTCATGGCCGCGTGGCCAGCTTCCAGGCGAGGCACACATCGTGCTCGCGGTTGGAGCCGGGGAAGATGATGATGGCGGCTTGCATCGAGGGCCGGGTGCGATGGCGCGGATCACCGTCACATACGCCGCGCCGCAAAGGTGTTCAAGCCGGCCGGGTGAGACCCTGAGAGAGGCGGCGGCAGGCGCTCGGTCAAGCCGGCTCCGTCGCCCAGACGATCGCCATCGCGGTGCCGAGAAATACCACGGCATGGACCCCGAGGGCGGGGTTGAGGAAGCTGAAATAGGTACAGAAGACGCCGAGGCTGCCGAACATCGTCGAGCAGGTCGACAGCGCCATTTGCAGTACCATTGCTTCCAGCATTGCGGCATGTCCTCGTTTGCCTTGGCCGGATACCACTTGGCCACCAAGACGCGAAAAGCTCCACGGAATTCGTGGTTAATCAAGAAATTGCGCAGCTCGCCCGGTCGTCGTGGCCGGCGGGAGCGGGATCGGGCGCATCGAACGGCACCCCTTCGCCGGGATCGCCGCCGGTGATGCTGATCCCGGAGACGATCGGCGCCTGCGCCGAATCGCCGCCCGAGGCGATCGAGCCGCCGGAGACGATTTCGCGGCGCTGCGGCCACAACAGGCGAAAGTCTTCGAGCCGCCGCCCGGTCCCGCCGCTGACGTAGAGCGGCGCCGACAGGCGAAAGCTGTGCCCGGCGATCGACGCGCCGACCGGCTCGCCGCTCTCGGCCCAAATCGCCGCGGCGCCGCCGAACCAGGCGTTCAGCGCGGCGCTGTCGTCATGCCTGCCGTCGCCCCACAGCACGATCCCGGCGCGAACGCAATGCTGCGGCTCGGCCGCGCGGGCCGGCGTGAACGACAGCGCAGCGATGACGGCGATTAGCAGGAGCAGAGGGCGGCGCGGCTTTTTCATTTCGCATTCCCGGCGAAAGCCCGGACCCATGCCCACCGTAGATACCGGCTTTCGCCGGTAATGCCGGATAGAGGGGAACACTGTGTTGTCACTGTGTTGGCTTCGTCAAATCTGAGCGAACTCACCCGATCTCGATCGCATAATTCTCGATCACCGGGTTGGCGAGCAATTGCCGGCACATCTCTTCGACCCGCGCGCGCGCCGCAGCGGGGTCGGCATCGGCGAGCTCAAGCTCGATCAGCTTGCCTTGCCGCACCTCGCCGACCCCGGCGAAGCCGAGGCCCTTCAGCGCATTGCCGATCGCCTGGCCCTGCGGATCGAGCACCCCGGGTTTCAGGCTGATATGGACGCGCGCCTTCACTTCCCAGCCCCTTATTGCATCGTCCTCGGCGCCGCGAAATCGCCCGGGCCGCTCTCCGGCAGGATGCCGAGCCGGCGCGCCACCTCCTGATAGCCCTCTTCGACCCGCGCGAGACCCTCGCGGTAGCGGTCCTTGTCCAATTTCTCCCTGGTGCGCGCATCCCACAGCCGGCAATTGTCCGGGCTGATCTCGTCGGCGATCACGATCTGCACCTCATCATCGCTGTAGAGCCGGCCGAATTCGAGCCGGAAATCAACGAGCGTGATGTTGAGCCCGAGAAACAGGCCGGTCAGGAAATCGTTGACCCTGAGCGCGGTGCGCATGATCTCGTCGAGCTCGCCGGCGCTGGCCCAGCCGAACGCGGTGATGTGCTCGTCGGACAGTAGCGGACGGCCGAGGATCTCGTCCTTGCTGTAAAACTCGACGATCGAGCGCGGCAGCACCGTGCCCTCGCGTATGCCGAGCCGCTGCGACAGTCTTCCCGCCGCGATGTTGCGCACGACGACCTTGATCGGGATGATCTCGACCTCGCGCACCAGCTGCTCGCGCATGTTGAGCCGGCGCACCAGATGCGTCGGGATGCCGATCTCGCCGAGCTTCAGCATCAGAAACTCGCTGATGCAGTTGTTGAGGACGCCCTTGCCGGCGACGCTGCCGCGCATCGGGTTGATCGACGAGCTTGCCTCGTCCTTGAAATGCTGCACGAGGGTTCCGGGCTCCGGGCCCTCAAACAGCGCCTTGGCCTTGCCGTCATAAATTCGCCGTTGTTGCGCCATCACGGTTCTACTCAATCGGGAATTGCAGCCAAATATAATAGGGCGGCGAGTTTGCAATACACCCCTCACCGCGTTGCGACATCGCGCCACGGCGAGGGCTCGGGCAGCCAAGCGGCAAACCGAAATATCGCCCGCCGCTCGGGCGAGGGCGCCGCCGGCAGCGCGATCAGCGCGCTCGACACCGTGGCAAACCCGTGCGTGGTACGGAACCGCAGGGCCGCCTCGGCCGGCGCGCCGGGCGGCGCCTTGTCGTCGCCGAGCAGATCCTGCCAATGGGTCCAGTCGCCGCGGTCGGGATCGGGCGCCGGCGCGGCGCGAAAGCGCGGCCCGGCGAGCGCGACGCGCGGCGTCTCTGCCTCGTTGAGGTCGCCGGCGGCGATCAGCGAGAGCCCGTCGGCGAGCGGCCGCGCCTCGATCGGGCCGGGGCCGCTGTGGCGCAGCCAAAACGCGTCGCGGTTGTCGGCGACGATCAGGTTGAAGGTGCGGTAGGCGGCGGGGTCGAGATGCGCCAGCGCCGTCGCGGCGGCGACGGCATCGGCATGGTCGAGCGCTTCCAGGACCAATTCGCCGCGCGAGCGCTGGCCGGCGGCGGGGCCGAGCGACCCGTGCCGGTTCAAGACCGCCGCGGCGACGCCCCAATCGTTGATTCCCAGCCACGACCCTCCGGCCAACAGGTCGAGGCCGGCCGTGACCTCGGCCCGGTCCGGCCAATGGCGGCCGGGCGGCAGGGCAAGGCGGTCGATCATCTCGTCGCGGTTCGCCCCGATCACCACCGGCCAGGCGTGCTCGGGCCGGCGCAGGATCACCAGCGTGCACATTCACGTCCTCGCCCGGGAAACCAGCCGGTGTGATATTGTGCCGGCAAGCCGCCGGCGCCACGCGACTGGGGATACCCCGCCCATGACAGCCTTTGACAACCGCGAAAAGGAATTCGAGGCCCGCTTCAAGCACGACCAGGAGCTGCAGTTCAAGGTCACCGCGCGCCGCAACCGGCTGTTGGGGCTGTGGGCGGCGGAGCGGATGGGGCTGAGCGGCGAGAGCGCCGATGCCTACGCCAAGGAGGTGGTCGAGGCAGAATTCAAGGGCGGCGACCGTCACGTCGTCGCCAAACTCGTCGCCGATCTCGCCGCCAAGGGCCAGAGCTGCACCGAGGCGCAGGTCCGCTTCGAACTCGAACACTTCGCCGAGCAGGCCAAGCAGCAGATCATGCAGGAGTGATGTAGGGCGCTGACGGAAAGCCCCTCTCCCGCATTGCGGAAGAGGGGCTATTTGGCACCTATGGCAGTTGACTACACCGGCCTATCGCCCTTGACCGTGACCCGGTTGCCCGAGCGGGTGTGCGGCCAATAGTCCCACATCGCGTGGTGCTGGACGCAGCGGTTGTCCCAGAACGCGATCGAGTTCTCGCGCCAGCGGAAGCGGCACTGGAACAGCGGGTTGGCCATGTGCTCGTAGAGATAGCGCAGGATGCCGTTGCTCTCGTCGCGCGGGATGCCGTTGATGTAGCGGGTAAAGCCCTGGTTGACGTAGAGCGCCTTCTTGCCGGTCACCGGGTGGGTGCGCACCACCGGATGGTCGGCATAGGGGTAGCTCGGCTTGTCCTTGACCCCGTAATTGGCGTACTGGCCGCGGTAGTGCTCGCCGTCGTGCCGCGCGGTCAGCCCGTCGAGATAGGTCTTCATACGGTCCGACAGCGCCTCGTAGGCGGCGTACATGCTGGCGAACAGCGTGTCGCCGCCCTTGGGCGGGCACTTCCGGATGTAGAGGATGCTGCCCATCGGCGGCTCCGGGTCGCACGAGACGTCGGTGTGCCAGCCGTCGCCATTGGCGCGCGGGCTGTCCTTGTCGGCGTGGATGACCATCAGCTCGGGGTGGCCGGGCTCGGCCGGCGCCGCCGGGTGGATGTGCAGATCGCCGAACAGGCGGCCGAAGGCGAGGTGCTGGTCCGCGGTCAGATGCTGGTCGCGGAAGAAGATCACCGAATTCTCGGCGAGCGCGCGATGGATCTCGTCGATCGTCTGGTTGCCGAGCGGGCGCGCCAGATCGACGCCGCCCACTTCGGCGCCGATGATCGGCGTCAATTTGTCGATCGCGATCGTGTCATAGGGGGCCGAGTCGTCGCCCGCATGCTTGTAGCGGGGGCCGTTTCTCTCGCGCATCAGGCTCATCGTGGTTCTCCCATAGCGTCACTCGCCGAACACCCGGCGGAAGATCGTGTCGACATGCTTCAGATGATAGGCGGTATCGAACAGCCCGTCGATCGTCTGCGCCGGCACCAGGCGGGTGATCGCGGGATCGGCTTTGAGGCGGTCGGCAAAGCGGCCCTCGCCGTGCCAGGCCGCAATCGCGTGCCCCTGCACCAGGCGATAGGCCTCTTCACGGCTCATCCCGGCCTGGGTCAAGGCGAGCAGCACCCGCTGCGAGTCGACGAGGCCGCCGAGCGACTTCGAGGTTGTCGCGCATCCGCTCGGGATAGACGACGAGCCGGTCGACGAGGCCGGTGAGCCGCGCCAGCGCGAAATCGAGGAGGGTCGTCGCATCCGGCGCGATCACCCGCTCGACCGAGGAATGCGAGATGTCGCGCTCGTGCCACAGCGCGACGTTTTCGAGCGCCGGGACCACCGTCGAGCGGATCAGCCGCGCCAGCCCGGTCAAATTCTCCGACAGCACCGGGTTGCGCTTGTGCGGCATCGCCGAGGAGCCCTTCTGGCCCGGCGCGAAATATTCCTCGGCCTCGCGCAATTCGGTGCGCTGCAGATGGCGGATCTCGGTGGCGAGGCGCTCGATCGCCGCGGCGATCAGCGCCAGGGTCATGAAGAACTGGGCGTGGCGGTCGCGCGGGATCACCTGGGTCGAGATCGGCTCGGGCGTGAGGCCGAGCCGCTCGGCGACATAGGCCTCGACCGCCGGGATCGATGTTGGCGAAGGTGCCGACCGCGCCCGAAATCGCGCAGGTCGCGATCTCGCGGCGCGCGGCGAGGAGGCGCTCGCGATTGCGGGCGAATTCGGCCCAATGCCCGGCGAGCTTCAGCCCGAAGGTCGTCGGCTCGGCGTGGATGCCGTGGCTGCGGCCGACCGTCACCGTGTATTTGTGCTCGACGGCGCGGCGCTTCAGCGCCGCCAAGCAGCCCGTCGAGATCGTCGATGAGGAGGTCGGCCGCCTCTTTCAGCTGCACCGCGAGGCAGGTGTCGAGCACATCGCTCGAGGTCATCCCCTGGTGGACGAAGCGCGCCTCGGGCCCGACATGCTCGGCGAGGTTGGTCAGGAACGCGATCGTTTCGTGATGCGTCTCGCGCTCGATCTCTGCGATGCGCGCGACCTCGAAAGCGCCCTTCTCGCGCACCGCGCGCGCCGCGCTCTCCGGGATGACGCCAAGCCGGGCCTGCGCCTCGCAGGCATAGGTCTCGATCGCGAGCTGGATCCGGTAATAGTTCTTGGGCTGCCAGATCGCCGCCATCTGCGGCCGGCTGTAGCGCGGGATCATCGGCCTCTGTCTCCGCTCGGCGGGGCGGGGCTGCGTTCCCAGTCTAACACGAGCATTTTCGCCATCAGCACATCGTCATGATAGCGGCCCTGATATTTGGCCGCACGCTTCTCGACCCCGTATTCCTCGAACCCGAGGCGGGCATATAGCCGGCGCGCCGCCCGGTTCTCGCTGACGACCCTCAGGTCGATCAGCTCGACCCGCGTGCGCGCGTGATCGATCACGGCCTCGACCAGGCGGCGACCGACGCCGGCTTGCCGCGCGGCGGGCCGAACGTACATCCCCCACAGCGTGCCTTTGTGCGCCATGTTTTGGGCCCTGCTGAACGGAGAACCCGGCGATGCCGAGCAGTTGCGGGCCGCGGAACGCGCCAAACACCGCGGAGCCTGCCAGCCGGTTCGCGAAGAAGGCAAGCGGCTGGGTGCTTTCGTTCTCGAACGTGCTGCTGAACGCATCCGGGTCCTGCCTCAGCCCTTCGAGGCGGATCTCGCGGAACAGCGGCGCCTCCGCCGGGGACAGCCGACGCAGCTCGATAGACGCCTCGCTCAAGCGACGACGCTCCGCGCTTGATCGTCGGCCGTCTCGGCATAGCCGAGCGCGGCGAGCGATTCGAGCATATGGCCGGGCAGCGGCGCGGTGACCCTGATCGGCGGCTTGCCGGGATAGAGCGGCAGCGCGATTGCGCGGGCATGGAGTTGCAGCGGCGCGTCGGCCGGCCCGCCATAAGCCAAGTCGCCGACCACCGGACAGCCGAGCGCGGCGCAATGCACCCGGATCTGGTGGGTGCGCCCGGTGCGCGGCCTGAGTTCGAGCCAGGCGCGGCCGCCCGCTGTCCCCAGCACGCGATAATCGGTGATCGCCCGCTGGCCCGCCGGGTCCATCACCATATGCCAGCCGACGACGCCGCGCGGCTGCTTCGCCAGCGCGGCCTCGATCCGGCCTTCGGGCTGCGGCCGGAACGCCGGCGACGACCGCCCAATAGATCTTCTCGACCCGGCCCTCGGCAAACAGCGTCGCCCAGCCGGCGCAGCGCCTTCGGATGGCGGCCGAGCACGAGGCACCCCGAGGTGTCGCGGTCGAGCCGATGCGCCAGCGCCGGCGGCCGCGGCAGCCCGAAGCGCAACAGCGGAAACCAGTGTTCGAGATGCGGTCCGCCGCCCGGCCCGGAATGGACCGGGATGCCGGCCGGCTTGTCGATGACCAGCACCAGCCCGTCGCGATAGAGCACGCGGTCCGCGATGTTCATCGCCGAAACATTGTCCTCGCGCCCGCGCCGCGCAAGCGCCGCCGCGAAAACGATGGCACGGGAGCCGTCGCCGGCATTAACTTGTCGACGTTCCCGCCGCGACCCAATTCGGCCATGGATGCTGACTTTCGCCGGCATGACAAGAAGGAGAGGCAGATCAGCGGACGTCCTTCAGCAGGACACTGGTTGACGGGGCGGTCATGAGCAGCATTCAGCAGGTCCTCGCGACGGGGCCGCGCGTATCGATAAAAGGGCCGTGGCGGCCGCGGCGGCCCCGCCACCTGCGCGGCGGGGATTTCAGGTGGGCGATCGCTTTCGTCGTGCCCTATGTGGCGGTCTTCTTCGCGTTCGTCGTGTACCCGTTCGGCTATGCGCTGTGGATGGCCGGCCGGCCCGGCGCTTTACGCCGACCTGGTCACCGATCCGCTGTACCCGGGGACATTGGTCAACACCCTGCTCTTCGTCGGCGTCGGCGTGAACGTGAAGATGTTCCTGGCCTTGCTGCTGTCCGGCTTCTTCATGCGCCGACGCTGGTGGATCAGAGCCTTGCTGCCGGTTTATTTGCTGCCTTGGCTGATCGCCGCGGCGCAGGCCTGCGTCTCGATCCACTGGATGCTGGTCGGCCAGTGGGGATTGATCGACGAACTGTTGTGGAAACTGTTCGGTGTCGACGGCCCGGAATGGTTTGGCAATCGCTGGCTCGCGACCGGCGCCAACATCGCCGCTTATACCTGGAAATGGCTGCCGTTCTGGACCGTGATCTTTCTCGCCGGGCGGGCGACGATCCCGCGGGACATCTATGACGCAGCCGCGGTGGACGGGGCGACCGGCGTGCGACGGTTCGTCCATGTCACCTTCCCGCTGCTGGCCAACCTCTATCTCGTCTGCACGCTGCTCTCGGCCCTCTGGATGCTCGGCGACTTCACGACGGTCTATCTGGTTTCGAGCGGGGCGCCGGGGGACTCCACCGAAGTGCTGGCGACGCTCGGCTTCCACTACGCCTTTGATCTGGCCGAGCCGGCGCTCGCTGTCGCTGTGGTTTTGTCGGCCCTGCCGATGCTGATCCCGATCGTGCTCGTCCTGATCCGCCGGCTCCAGACCAGCGAGGTGCAGCTATGAGCATCACCGTAACCTTCGACCGGCTCGCGCGTTCGCGCTATGCGGTCCCGACGGGTCCTCATCGAAGCCGGCTCGGTCATTCTCGCCGCTCGTGCTGCTGATCTGGTCGCTGCTGCCGGTCTACAACCTGTTCCTGATCGCGCTCGATCCCGAAGAGGGCGAGATCGAGTTCGACGGCAACATCTGGCCTCCGCACCCGTCGCTCGACGCCTTCCGAGCGGTGGTGACGCAGCACGCCCGATATCTCGAAAATTTCTGGCACCAGTTCGGCAACAGCGTTTTCATCGGTGTGCTGACGATGGTTCTGACCGTGCTGATCGGGTCGCTGGCGAGCTTCGCGGTAACCCGGCTGCGGCTGATCAAAGGCTCGCTGCTGACCAACACCGCGCTCCTCACCTACGCGATCCCTGCATCCTTTCTGATCGTCCCGTACTATCAGATCATGCACAGCTACGGGCTCTTGAATGACCTATGGGCGGTTATCGCGGCGCAGGTGACGTTTGCAGCGCCGTTTGCCATCCTGATCTTGCAGCTGTACGGAAGATTGATGCCATTTGAACTGGACGACGCGGCCCGTCTCGACGGCGCATCCGCGGTTCAAATCTACCTGCGAATCTATCTACCCTTGATGAGGCCGGCGCTGGCGATCGTCGCTATCTTCGCGCTGTTGCTGGCCTGGAACGACTATTTGAACGAGGCCGTGCTGCTCTCGGTGCGAAAAATGACCCTGTCGGTAACCCAGGGCAATCTGTTCGCCGACATCGACGCTCCGTATAACGCGATGATGGCCGCCGCGATCATCTACGTGCTGCCGCCGATCGCGCTGCTCTTTGCGCTGCGCCGCTACGTGGCGGCCGGCCTGACGATGAGCGGCGTCGAGCGATGAACCAAGGGAAGGGGCCATGGCCATGAGCGACCCAGCGCGGGACGCCGCAAATCGAGACCTACCATTTCGCCGATGACGGGGTCGTGCCGAACAACCCGGCATTGCCGCTCGTCGTCTATCGCGGGGTGCTCGCCGCCGGCGGCGACCGCGCCGGCGCCTGCGAGAGGATGTTTGCGCGCCATGGCTGGCCCGGTGCCTGGCGCAACGGCATCCATGCCCACCATCATTATCACAGCACCGCGCATGAGGTGCTCGGCATCGCCCGCGGCAATGCCCGGGTGCGGCTCGGCGGCCCGGGCGGGCAGGTCGGTCGAGCTCAGCGCCGGCGATGTCGTCGTGATCCCGGCCGGGATCGCGCACAAGCGCGAGGCGGCGAGCGGCGATCTCTTGGTGATCGGCGCCTACCCGAAGGGCCAGCGTCCCGATATGTGCCTGGCCGAGGCCGCCGCGCGCGACCGGGCGCTCGCCGCCATCGCCGCGGTCCCGCTGCCGGAGGCCGACCCGGTTACCGGGCGGGCCGACCCGCTGCTCCTGTGCTGGAAGGGTTAGCGGCGCGTCTTATCCCCGCTCGCCCCGCGGCACCGCCGCGGGCGGCGGGGCCGGCGCGGGTTCTTGCAGGCAGCGTCCCGGTGTAAAGGATCTCGCCGCCATTGCCGAACGGTCCATTGGCATCGGGGACATAGTGCCGCGTGTCGACGACATAGCCGTCGGGGCACATCGCGTGCTCCTGAAGCGCGTCGGCGATCCAGTCGCGGCGCAGCCGTTCGGCCGTGCCGTCGTCGTTTTCGGTCATCACCGTGTTGGTTCGCGCGCTGTAGAGGAACGAAGCTGGACCGCTCTGCGGCGAAGCCTTCGACCCGGGCCGATCCAACGCAACCAGCGAGCGAGAAGAGGCAAAGCATGGCGAGCGGACGCATCGGGCCGATTCTCCGTGGGTCAAGGCTTGTCTCTATTCCCGATTCCGCGCGATAGGGCAAGCGCCGCGGTTGAACGCCGGTTGCAGCCGCGCCGCGCCGGCGGCGAATGACCGGCCGCATCGGCCGTTATCATTCGGGCCAACGGAGAGCAACGCGTGGAAAGGCAAAACAATTTCGATCTGCTGCGGCTGGTCGCGGCACTCTCGGTGATCCTCTCGCATGCTTTTCTCTTGTCCGAGAACTCGCAGGATCACGACCCGCTGACGATCCTGACCGGCGGTCAGACGATTCTCGGGGTGGTCGGCGTTTTCGTGTTCTTCACGATCAGCGGGTATCTGGTAACTCAGAGCTTCGACACCACCGGCTCGCCGCTGGTGTTCCTTGTGAAGCGCGCGCTGCGGATCTTCCCCGGGCTTTTGCTCTGCCTGGCAATCTGCGCCTTCGTCATCGGCCCGTTGGTGAGCGGGCTCTCGCTGGCCGCCTATTTCGCGCACCCCGGGCCCTATCTGTACGTTTTGCACAATGCGGTGCTCGACACCGAATACAACCGGCTGCCCGATGTCGTCTTCGGACCGGGCAATATCGGCGGCATCGTCGATGGGCCGTTGTGGAGCCTGCCCTGCGAAGTCTTGATGTATCTGATGCTATTCGCGCTTGGCGTCTGCCGCCTGTTGACGTTGCGCACCGGGCTGGTGCTGCTCGCGATCGGGATCGGGTGCCTATGGTTCGAGGTCACCGACGCACTCGGCGGCGCCTTCTGGCTGCTCCCTTTCTTCGCCGCGGGGATCTGCTGCTATCGCTTGCGCGGACCGCGGCTGATCGCCGGGCATTGGGCCCTCCTCGCGGCGCTCGGGCTGGCGCTCAGCATTCCGGCGCGGCTGTTCGTCGTCGCGTTTCCGCTGTTCGGCAGCTATCTCGCGATCTACCTCGCGCTCAACCGCCGGCTGCCGCTGGTGCCGGCCGCCCGTTTCGGCGATCTGTCCTACGGCCTTTACATCTATGGCTGGCCGATCGAGCAATGCGTCGTCTATTTCAGCGGCGGGGTGGCGCCGTGGTGGGAGGTGTTCCTGATCTCGCTCGCGCTCTCGGTGCCGGCCGCATTGCTGTCCTGGCACGCGGTCGAGCGCCGCTGCCGTTGGCGCGCCCGCCATTACGAGGGCCAGCGGCTGGCCCCCGTCGGCATTCCGGTCGGCGGCTGAGCGGCCCCTGCTCGGCGGAGGCGGGTTGCCATCACGGTCGGGCCTCCTTGCGGGCACGGCGGCAAAACGCCGATACTGGCCCCGCCCGGCTCGCGATGCCGGGTGATCTCTGCAATCCTGTATGGCGGAGGAGGGGATGAAATCGACCGGCTCTATTGATGGCGGCGGGACCGCGCGGCGCTGTTCGCCGGAAACTCCGCTCGACTGCCTGGACCGGCGCCGGCTGATCGGGATGCTCGGAGGGGGCGCTGCGGGGCTCCTCGCCGGCACGAGCCTGGAAGGGCAGAGCGCGCTTGCTGCCGGCAGCGCCGAGGCGCTGCTGCTCAACTGCATCGATTACCGGCTGATCGCGGCGACGGCGCGCTACATGACGCAACATCGCATGGAGGGCAAATACGACCAGTTCATTCTCGCCGGCGCCTCGCTCGGCGCCAAGAACGACAAATTCCCGGCCTGGGGGACGACGTTCTGGGAGCATGTCCAGGTCGCAATCGACCTGCACGGCATCCGCAAGATCATCGTCATGGACCATCGCGATTGCGGTGCCTACAAGGCGATCCTCGGCCTCGATCTCGCGGCGAACCCGGCGCGAGAATTCGATGTCCACGCCGCGCAGATGCGCGCGCTGCGGGCCGACATCGGCAGCCGGCATCCGCAGCTGGCGGTCGAGCTCTTGCTGATGGGGCTCGATGGCAAGGCCGAGACGGTTGCCTAAACAGCGCTGCCCGGCTTTCCCCTCTCCGCCCTTCAGGGGGGAGAGGGTGCCCATCGCGCAGCGATGGGCGGGTGAGGTGGGTAGCGGCGAGCGCTCTGGCACCCCCCACCTCATCCCAGCCCTCTCCGCCCGCAGGGGCGGAGAGGGAGTAAGAGGCGGAACGGAGATTTCTCCTTCGACGCGGCAACCTTTGCCAAGCTTTGGCCGCCTCCAGCGACAGTGCGGGGCTTTTGCCGGTGCTGCCTTCTTTCTCTTGATGATAGCCGCGGGCGCCCCATCGCAAGCCGACGACAAGCCGGCCGCAGCGCCGCCGCAATTGCCGGCGCGGGTCGAGACCCGGCACACGATCGATCTTCCCGGCATGGGGCATCCGCTCGAGTATCGCGCGGTGGCCGAGACGATCGGCCTTACCGATCGGAAAGGCGAAGCCGTCGCCTCGGTCTACACCGTCTCCTATCTGGTCGAGGCGCCGGCCGGAACGCCGCGGCCGGTCGCGTTCGTGTTCAACGGCGGCCCTGGTGCCGCTTCGGTGTTTTTGCATCTCGGCGCGCTCGGCCCCCGCATCCTCGAGACGCCGGCGAGCGGGGCGGTGCCGAGCCCGCCGGTGCGGCTCATCGACAATCCGTCGACCTGGCTGCGCTTCACCGACCTGGTTTTCGTCGACCCGGTCGGCACCGGCTTCAGCCACGGCAAAGGCAAGGAGGAAAACCCCGACAAGCCGTTCTGGAATGTGCATACCGACCTCGATTCGCTGGACGCCGTCATTCGCCGCTGGTTGACCCGCCATGAGCGCTGGAGCGCGCCGGTCTTTCTCGTCGGCGAAAGCTATGGCGGGCTGCGCGCCGCCGCGTTGGCGAAGAGCCTGGAGCGCGATGTCGGCGTCGCCGTGAGCGGCCTGGTGCTGATCTCGCCGGCGCTCGACATCGCGGTGCTGCACCCCGACATCAGCGACGCGCTGGCTCCGGCCTTCGCATTGCCCAGCTACGCCGCCACCGCAGCAGTGCTCTCCGGGGCAGAATCGCCCGCCGAGACCGGCGCGGCCGCGGAGCGCTTCGCGCTCTCGGACTATCTCGTCGGCCTGGCCGGGCTCAAGGGCATCCCGGCCGCCGGCGATCCGTTCATCGCGCGCGTCGCCGCGCTGACCGGGCTGCCCGAAGGGGTCGTGCGGCGCGAGCGCGGCCGCGTGACGAATCAGGTGTTCGCGAACGAGCTGCGCCGCGCGCAAGGCGAGATCCTGAGCCTCTACGATGGCACGGTGGCGCGGGCGACCGGCGCCAATCCGTGGGACGACCACGCCGGCGACCCGGTGCTCGACCCGGCAATCGCCGCCTATACGGCCGCCTTCGACAGCTACGCGCCGGAGGTCGCTCGGCTACCGCACCGAGCGGCCCTATCGGGTGCTGCCGCGCGAGGTGTCGCGGCAGTGGAACTGGGATGCCGCGCGCGGCGAGGGCGGGCTCGGCCTGGCGCTGTCCTCGCTCGAAGACACGCTGCTCCTTCACCCGGCGACCAGGTTGCTGATCGTCAACGGCCGCTACGATCTGGTGACCCCTTATCTCGCCTCGCGCTGGCTGATCGATCAGCTTGCGGTGCCCGCTGCGGTGCGCGCCACGATCCGCCTGCGCGTCTATGAGGGCGGGCACATGATGTACATGCGCCCAAAGTCGCGCGCCGCGCTGGCCGCGGATGCCGCGGACCTCTTCGCCTCCCCGAGCGCCGCGCCGCAGTGACGGCCGGCGCCCGTCTGCCGCTTCGGCACACGAGCGGGTGCACGAGCGCGAGCTGATCTGCGTCTGCGGGCTGGCGGCGGTAGAGGCGCTGTTTGCCCGCGATGCCGCCCGGGTCGAGCGGCTGTTTTTCGAGCCGCGCCTCGCCCGCGCGCTGGCGCGGCCGCGCCGCGCCCTCGCCCGGACGCACAAACCTTACCGCGAGGCCGAGGCCGACGAGTTGGCGCGCATCGCCGGCACGATGCGGCATGGCGGGGTGGTCGCGGTCGCGCGGCCCAACCCGCCAGCACCGCTCGATCCCGCCCTCGCCGCCGGCTGGGCCCGCGACGGCCGGCCGCTGGTGATCCTCGACGGCATCGGCAACCCGCATAATTTGGGCGCCATCGTGCGCAGCGCCGCCTATTTCGGGGTCCTGCGCATCGTCCTGGCCGACCGGCCCGAGCAGGCGTTGCCCTCGGCGGCGAGCTATCGCATCGCCGAGGGCGCGCTCGACCGCGTGACGCTCTATCGCGCGCCGCTCTTGGCCGCGCTGCCGGCACTGAAGCGCGCTTATCGCATTGTCGGCACCGCGCTGGAGGGGGGCGTTGCGCTTGCCGGGCTGCGCCGCGACCGGCCGGTGGCGCTGATCCTCGGCAATGAGGAGAGCGGGGTCGATCCGGCGGTGCTGGCCCTGTGCGATGCGGTTGTGACGATCCCCGGCAGCGGCCAGGTGCAATCCTTGAATGTCGCGGCCGCGGCGGCGGTCCTGCTCTACGCGCTGACCTCAGGCTGAGGCGGGCGTGCGCACGCGGTTGTCTTACAAGATCGCTCCAATGCCCTTGCGGCGGATGAGGTTGAGCAGCACGAGCGCCGGGCCGCTCGGCCGCTTCGCGCCGCGCTCGATCTGCGACACGTAGCCTACTGTCAGATTGAGATAGCGGGCAAAGACTGCCTGGCTTAGATGGGCCTGCTCGCGCAGCTCGCGGATCTCCCTGGCGGTCATCGGTTCGGCGGGGATGCCCGCGTTGCCGCCGAAATGGCGCAGTGTGATCTTTGCGTGGGTCGCCGCGTCCATCACCCCGGCGCGGCGCATGTCGTCGGCCGTTTCAATGAGCGCTTTTGTCAGCCGATTAGGTTGTGTATTCGTCCTCGTCACCGGTCACCTCCTGCAAAATCCCTTCGTCGAGGGCATGCGCGATGCGTTCCGAATCCGCTGTGAGCCAAGTCGCGCCGATTTCCCGCAAGGTCAGCAACTGGCCGGGTTCGATGTTTTCGCGCTCGTTTTTGGCGAACGCGTAGAGAAACACCGCGCGCGTGCCGGCACGGTAGGCGATCAGCATGCGGTAGCCACCGGAGCGACCCTGCCCGCTGCGCGCGACCCGCTGCTTGATAATGCCGCCGCCCAGGTCGGCGTCGATCAGGCCTCGCCCGGCACGCTCGATCGCCTCTAGCAAACTGTTGTTGGCAATGCGCGCCCGTCGCGCAAACCGTCCCATCCATTTCGTTTTGTAAACTCGCACGTTGACCCTGACACCACAAATTATAGTACGATGAACTATATTTGCAACGCCGAGGGGCGTCCTTACGCTATCCCCGATGCGCCCCCATCAGCCGCTCCAGCGCCGCCAACAGCGCGTCCGACGCCGCGGGCCCGGCTTCGAGATGGCGCAGCACGAGCGCGGCGGCTTCGAGCGTCGACAAGGCGTCGCGACGCGGTTCGCGGCGCAGCCGGCCGAGGCGCGCCGGGCGCGGCGGGTTCACCACCAGGCGATGCAGCTTTAGGAGCCACGGGTTGCGCCACCACAGCGTCTTCGCCTCCTTCCAGCTGCCGTCGAGCAGCACGATCCCGTCGAGGCGTTGCAGGATCGGCTCCGGATCGGCCACCGGCTCGCTGTCTCGGCCGAGCACGATGATCTCGCGCCCGGGCACAAGCGTGTTGGGCCGCGCCGATCCGAGATAGAGGACGCCCCAGCGCCTGGGATCGGCCTCGCGCCCCAGCGCCCGCGCCAGGTTCGGCCACGACAGGCCGGCGACGAGTCGGGCGCGGCGCAGCGTGGCGACGATGAGGGGGGCGGTCGCCAATGGCTCGTGCCGCTCCTGCGGATGCTGCAGGACGAGCACGAACAGGCGGTTGTCGACAACCGCAGGGGGAGCCGGCTCGGAGGCCGGAAGCGGTTCGGAAAGCTTAGGCTCGCTCTCGCTCACGACTGACCGCGCGCTTGACGTCGGAGAACCGGCGCCGATCAAGCTCACCGACCCGAGCGGCCGTCAAGGCGGGCGAGAAACCGCGCGCGAAGCCCCTATGCGCTTTCGCGCACTACCTACACCGCTATATTTTGCTGCGATGAGCAAAATCGCCGATCACAGGTCCTTCGCCTTGGTGCCGGGGTGATAGCAGCGCGCCTCGCCCCGCGCACGCATCAGCTGGTCGTCTCGCTGATCGTCGCCTGCGCGATGTTCATGCAGAACCTCGATTCGACGATCATCGCGACCGCGCTGCCCGCGATCGGCCGGTCGATCGGCGAGAGCCCGCTGCGGCTCAATGTGGCGATCACGTGCTACCTGTTGAGCCTGGCGGTGTTCATCCCGATCAGCGGCTGGACCGCCGACCGGTTCGGCGCCCGCCGCGTGTTCAGCGGCGCGATCGTCGTGTTCACTCTGGGCTCGATCGGCTGCGGCCTTTCCCACGCGCTGTGGATGCTCGTCATCGCCCGGATCGTGCAAGGCATGGGCGGCGCCATGATGGTGCCGGTCGGCCGGCTGGTGCTGCTGAAAACCGTGCCTCGATCCGAGCTGGTGCGGGCGATGTCCTATGTCAGCGTGCCGGCGCTGGTCGGCCCGGTGATCGGGCCGCCGCTCGGCGGCTTTATCGTCACCTACGGCTCGTGGCCGTGGATCTTTTTCATCAATGTTCCGATCGGCGTCATTGGAATCGTGCTGGTGCGCCTGTTTATCGACAACATCCGCGAGACGACGGTGCGGCCGTTCGATCTGCCCGGCTTCGCCCTGACCGGTGTCGGGTTGGCGAGCTTCGCCTACGGCTTCGAGATGAGCGGCCGGGGCGAATTGCCGCTTCCGCTGATCGCGGGGCTGCTCGCGCTCGGTGTGGTGTGCCTGACCCTTTACGTCCGCCATGCCAGACGGGTCGACAATCCGATCATCGATCTGGCGCTGATGCGCATCCCGACCTACAGGATGACGACGATCGGCGGCTTCATCTTTCGCATGGGGCTGGGCGCGTTGCCGTTTCTGATGCCGCTGATGCTGCAGGTCGGGTTCGGCCTCGACGCGCTCCACTCGGGTCTCATTACCTTTGCCAGCGCCGCCGGGGCGATGAGCAACAAGCTCCTCGTTAGCGCGATCATCCGCACCTTGGGCTTCCGCCGCGTGCTGATCGCCAACACGATCATCAGCAGCGGGTTTTTGTTCTCCTATTCGTTCTTCCGGCCGACGACGCCGCATGTCGTGATCTTCCTTGCGCTGCTGGCCGGCGGATTTTTCCGCTCGTTGCAGATGACCAGCATCAACACGCTGTCCTATGCCGATGTGCCCGCCGGCATGCTGAGCCGCGCCACCAGCCTGACCAGCATGGCGCAGCAGCTGTCGCAGAGCATGGGCGTCGGGACCGGCGCGCTGATGCTCTATCTGATGCTGAGCGTCCATCACAGCACGGTGTTGAAAGCGGGCGATTTCTCGTTCGCGCTCGCCGCGGTCGCGATGCTGTCGCTCTTCGCGGTGCCGTTCTTCCTCAGAATGTCGCCCGATGCCGGCGCCGAGGTCAGCGGGCGGACAGCGCCAAGTAAGATGCCGGGGGAGTGACCCCGCTGCGCCTCCTCGCCTGGAACATCCGACAGGGCGGCGGCACCCGGCTCCCGGCGATCATTGCCGCGCTGGCGCGGCACGCGGCGGACATCGTCGTCATTTCCGAATACCGCGGCGGCGAATTCGGCGAATCGGCTGCGTGCGGCGCTGGCCGCATCAGGCTACCCTCACCAGACCAGCCTCGTGCCGCCGCCTGGCAAGAATGGCGTCGTGATTGCGGCGCGCCGCCGTTTGCGCGAGCATGGCGCCGTCAGTATGGCCTTGCCCGAGCCCTACCGGATGGTCCGGGTCGAATTGGCCGGGCTGTTGCTATGCGGCGTCTATATGCCGAACCTATTGCAGAAGGTGCCCTATTGGGAGGCGCTGATCGCCGGGCTCGCCGCCGAATCGGAGAGAGCGGCGCTGGCGATCGGCGACTTCAATACCTGCCGGGCCTATGTCGACGAGCCTGGCGCGATCGATGCGACTGCGCATTTCATCGACAAACTCGAGGCGATCGGGTTCTGCGATCTGTGGCGGCGACGCAATCCCGATGGCCGCGAGTTTTCCTGGTACAGCACGCGCGGCAACGGGTTCCGCATCGACCACGCGTTTTTGTCGCCCGATCTGGCCGCGCATGCCGACGCAATTCGTTATTCACATGAGGAACGCTTGGCCGGCCTCTCCGACCACTCGCCGCTGATCCTCGATCTGGGGGTTTGACGCGCTATTCGCGCATCAGCTTGTCGACGACTTCTTTGGGGATGTCGTCTTTCCAGTTGCGGCCGGTGTTCCAGCCCCACGGGCGGATCGCGTCGCGCTCGGTGATCAGGGCCTTGATCTCGGCCTCAATCTCGCCGCCGTCGCGGCCGCCGTTGGCGCGCTCCAGGTAAAGCTCGTAGAGCCGGTCCCAAATCACGGTCAACCGGGCGCTCTCCTCGGGCGTGAAGGGAGGAATGGCGGAGGACATTGGCCAACTCTTACCCGTCTTGGATATGCATTCGTACCACAGTGGTGTTGCCGATGCGTTAAAATCGGCGACGAAGCTGCGTGCCTTCAATCCCCGACGGCGCGAATCGGCTCGCGAGCGCCGCCGATCTGGCGCCGAATCAGCCGCGCATAGAGGCCGCCGCGGGCGACGAGCGCGGCATGGGTGCCGCGCTCGACCAGATGTCCGCTGATCGAGCACGACGAGGAGATCGGCGTGGCGCACCGTCGAGAGGCGGTGGGCGATGACGATCGTCGTGCGGTCGCGCATCAGCGAATCGAGCGCGCTGCGCACCTGCGCCTCGCTGACCGCGTCCAAGTGCGAGGTCGCCTCGTCGAGGATCAGGGTCGGCGCGTTCTTCAGAAAGGCGCGGGCGATCGCGACGCGCTGGCGCTGCCCGCCGGAGAGCTGCACGCCGCGTTCGCCGACCCTTGTGTCGAGCCCCTCCGGCAGCGAGGCGACGAAATCGGCGAGCGCGGCCTCATCGAGCGCGCGCCGGATCGCCGCTTCGTCGGCCTCGGGCCGGGCCAGCGCGACATTGGCGCGCAGCGTGTCGTTGAAGAGATAGGTGTCCTGCGACACCAGCGAGATGCGCCGGCGCAAATGGTCGAGCTCGAATTCCCTGAGATCGACGCCGTCGATCAGGATATGGCCCGTTGCCGGGTCCCAGAAGCGCAAGAGGAGGTTGGCGAGCGTCGTCTTGCCGGCGCCCGACGGCCCGACGATCGCCACCGTCGCACCCGCCGGGATGTCGAGCGAGACGCCTTCGAGCGCCGGCCGGTGCGCCCCGGGATAGGCGAAGCCGACCTCCTCGAAGCGGATCGCCGAGCCGCCGACCGGGGCGGGCGGGCGTAGGGGCCCGTCCTGTACCGCCGGCACCTCGTGCTGCACCGCATGAAAGCGGCGGGTCGAGGCGATCGTGTCGGCGAGCTGGCGGCTGACCTGGGCGATCTCCGAGATCGGCAGAAACGAGGCGAGCGCCAGGAGGATCAAGAGCGGCAGCGTGGTCGCGGCGAGCACATGCCCGGCGACCAGCCAGGCGCCGGCGACCGCGACGGCGAGGCCGCCGAGCCCGGTCGCGATCTCGAGCTGCGCGGTCTGCGACGACAGATCCGAGAGGAGCGTCAGGCGGGTCTCCTGATAGGCGCGCGACCGCATCCATGAAGCCGGCGCGCCGGCGGCCGACCGCCTGGAAGGCGACCAGGTCGGAGAGGCCCTGGATCGTCTCGGTGACATGGGCGCCGAGCAGCCCCAAGGCCTCGCGCGCCTCGCCGCCGAGCCGGTCGATGCGCGCCCGCATCACGACGGGCGCGAGCCCGGCGAACAGCACGAACGGCAGCAATGCCAGGGCAATCGGCCAGGCGACGATCGCCAGGCACAAGAGCACGGTCGACGGCACCAGCAGCGCGACCAACGCCGGCGCCACGGTGTGCGCGAAAAAGTATTCGATCGTCTCGATGTCCTGGCTGGCTAGCGCGATCAGATCGCCCGAGCGGCGTCGCACGAGATAGGCGGGCGCCAGCGAATCGAGCTTCCGGTAGAGCTCGATCCGCAGCTCGGCGAGGAGGCGATAGGCGATGTCGTGCGCCAGCCAGGATTCGATCCAGTGCAGGATCCCGGCGAGCGGCGCCAAGAGGCCGAGCAGGATCAGGAGAGCGGCAAACGGCGCTCCGGTCTTGACCGCCGCGACCGCCAGCGCGCCGAAAATGCCGACGCCGATAAAGGCGGCGACCCGGCCGATCCCCGAGCTCACCACCACCGCGAAACGGCGCCGCCACGGTTTGATGATGCGGACGAGCGCCATCAGCGTCGCCGCCGCGCCGACCTGCGCGGCCGCGGCGGCAGCGGCATCCGGCGCCGCCTCGCCGTAATCGGTCGCGCCCGCTTCGCCCGGCGTCGCCGCCAATTCGTCGATGGCGAGCGCGATGTCGTCGCCGCGCTCCGCGGCCTGCGCGCCCATCAGCCGGCGATAGGGGCCGTCGCGGCGGATCAGCTCGGCGTGACGGCCGGTCTCGACGATGCGGCCGCGATCGAGCACGAGGATGCGGTCGGCGCCGATCACGCTGGAGAGGCGATGCGCCAGCACCAGCGTCGTGCGGCCCTGCGCCAGCCGGTCGAGCCCGCGCTGGATCAGCGCCTCGTTCTCGGCATCGACCGAGGACAAGGCCTCGTCGAGGATCAGGATCGGCGCATCGCGCAGCAATGCCCGAGCGATCGCCAGGCGCTGGCGCTGCCCGCCCGACAGATTGACGCCGCGCTCGCCGAGGATGGTCTGATAGCCGTACGGCAGCTGCCGGATGAAATCGTGCGCGTTGGCGTCCTTCGCCGCGGCTTCGAGCTCATCTGCGGTCGCATCCGGCTTGCCGAGGCGCAGATTGTCCTCGACCGTGCCGTGGAACAGGTAGGTGTCCTGATGCACCACGGCGATCTCGCGGCGCAGCGCGTCGGGATCGAGCGTGCGCACATCCCGGCCGCCGACCCGCACCACTCCCGATTGCGGGTCGAAGAGGCGCAAGAGGAGCCGGGCGATCGACGACTTGCCCGCGCCCGAGGGCCCGACGATGCCGATCTTCTCGCCGGCGGCGACCGTAAACGAGAGGCCGTCATGCGCCGCCCCCCTGCCGCCGGGATAGGCGAAATGCACGTCTTCGAACGCGATGGTCGGCGATAGCGAAAGCCCTTCAAAACTCGTCATGGCCGGGCTTGACCCGGCCATCTCCGGGGTGCCACGAGATCCCCGGGTCAAGCCCGGGGATGACGATTCAGAATATCGCGCCTTTACCAGCGGCTCGGCCGCCAAGAGTTCGTGGATGCCGGCGGCGGCCGATTGCCCGGTCATGCCCTGATGCAAGACCGTGCGCAGGTCGCGCAACGGGCGGAACACCTCGGTCCCGGCCATCAGCACAATCAAGAGCGCCTCGATCGTCATCAGCCCGTGCGATACCCGCCACACCCCGAGCGCCAATGCCGCGGCGGCGCCGATCGCGACGCTGGCATCGGTGATGCCGCGGGTCATCACGCTGGTCGACAGCACCGCCATCGTCGTTTCCGACAAACGGCGCGCGCGCTCGGCCAGGCGCTTGCCATAGGCGGTGCTCTGGCCAAACGCCTTCAGCGTCGGCAGCCCCTGCACCGCGTCGAGAAACTCCGAGCCGAACCCCTTCATCGCCTCGTGCCGGGTGCGGCCGCGGCCGCCCTCGATCGCGTTGAACGCCATCGGCGCGACGAGCGTCACCAGCGCCGCGACCAGCATGACCGTGGCGACCGGCGCGTCCCACCACACGATGAACCCGAAGATCGCCAGCGGGGTCAGCGCCGCGACGCAGACCTGGGGCAGGTATTGCCCGAAAAAGCTCTGCAGCTGCTCGACCCCGTCGACCACCGACAGCATGACCCCGCCGGTGCGCTCGCCGGCGAACCAGGCCGGCCCCAATTCGGCGATCTTGTCGTAGAGCCGGCCGCGCAGATCGTGCTGCACCCGGGTCGCGGTGCGGTGCGCGATGAGGGTGCGGCAATGCTCGAGCATGCCGCGCAGGACGACCGCGCCGGCGACCGCGAGCGCCAGCGCCGCGATGACCGCAAAGCCCGAGCCGGTGAAGACGCGCGCCAACAGCGCGCCCAACAGCGCGAAGCGGGCGATGCCGAACCCCGCGGCGACGAGGCCGATCAGGATCGCCAGCGCGATCCGGCCGCGCAGCCCTTTTGTCAGCTCCCACAGGCGTCGGTCGAAATACATCAGCGCCACTTCTCCTCGGTGGCGGCGGATTGCTGCGTCGCGTTCAGCGTTCGCGGATCTTCGATGTCGACGGTCAGATGCTCGGTCGGCTTGGGCGTCGCGGTCATCAGGCACACCCCATCGGGGGCCTCGAAGCGGTGCCACAGCCCTTGCGGCACGATGACCAGCATCCCCGCCTTCAAGGTGTGGGTCTGCGGACCCTCGTCGGTGATGATGTGAAACTTCGTCTCGCCCTCGATGACCTGCACCAGCTCGTCGCCGTTGGGGTGGCGCTCCCAGGCGCCGTTGCCGGCAAATTTGGCGCTGAAGATGTTGCCGTCGCGAAACGGCGTCAGCGTGGCGAAGGCATTGGTCCCCTTGCGATCGGCCTCGGTCATCTGCGGCGTGCGCCCCTTGAGCATCGTCAGCTTCCCGAGTTCGGCCTTGACATCTACGATCGTGACCACCTGTCCCTCCATTCGCCGACAGCGCCCAATCTGCCCTGCATCATAATCGACGATCGATGCAACGCGGGACGCTTTCTCCGCGACGCAGCCCTTCGCTATGCTCCTCGCAACCGGTTGTCATTGCGAGGAGCGTAGCGACGACGCAATCTCGACGGTCAGGAGCGCCCCATCCACAGAGGAGGCACATCATGCATCGCGTCTTGATCACCGGGGCGGGCGGCGGGATCGGCAGCGCGTTGCGCGAGACATTGCGCGGGGTCTATCCGGTGCTGCGGCTCTCCGACCGGGCGCCGCTCGCGCCGGCGCGCGCCCCGGAGCAAGGCGTCGAGGAGGTCGACCAGACCGACATCGCCGACATGGCTACGGTCGAGCGCATGGTCGAGGGCGTCGACGGCATCGTCCATCTCGGCGGGATCTCGGGCGAGAACAGCTGGGAGAAGATCCTCGAAGGCAACATCATCGGGCTCTACAACGTCTTCGAGGCGGCGCGCCGGGCCGGCGTCAAGCGCATCGTCATGGCGACCTCGAACCATGCGGTCGGCTTCTACCCGCGCGCCCAGACGATCGACCACCGCGTCGTGCCGCGCCCGGACAGCCGCTACGGCGTCTCGAAAGCGTTTTCCGAGGCGCTCGCCAGCCTCTATTCCGACAAGCACGGCATCGGCTTTTTGTGCACCCGGATCGGCAATTTCGGGACGCGGCCGATCGACAGCCGCCGCCTCGCGATCTGGATCAGCCCGCGCGACTATACCCAGCTCGTCCGCATCGGGCTCGAACACCCGGACATCCGGTTCGAAATCGTCTATGGCGTCTCGGGTAACCAGCGCTCGTGGTACGACAATCAGAACGCCCATCGCCTCGGCTACCGGCCGCAGGACGATTCGGAGCCCTATGCCGCGGCGATTCTCGCCGCCGAAGCCGGCCACCCCAGAGACCCGATCGCCGAGCGCTACCAGGGCGGCACGTTCTGCGCCGACGAATACGACGCCCCGACGCCGCGCGATTAGTGGATTATTCATTCAAATCGAATGACCTCTATTATTCGTCCTGGCCGGGGATGACGATTGAAGGCGGTTGGCCTTGGCGGGTTGGTGCCGATCTGGATCGGCGTTTTTCTTCCTTGTCATACCGGCGAAAGCCGGTATCCACGGCAGAAATGGGTCCCGGCTTTCGCCGGGACGACAATGAGGGTGATCCCAAAGTGATCGGCCGAATTTCCGGCTCAGGACTCTAGCGCCACGATGACTGACGCCCCGCCGCTGGCCCTCGAAATCCGCGGGCTCGCCAAACGCTTCGAACGCCCGGCCGTGGACGGGCTGGATCTCGGCGTGCTCGGCCGGCGAATTCTATACGCTGCTCGGACCCAACGGCGCCGGCAAGACGACCACCTTGCGCATGGTGACCGGCCTCCTCAAGCCGGATCGCGGCTCGATCGCGGTCTTCGGCATCGACGCTCTGGCCGATCCGATCGCGGCCAAGCGGATCATGGCCTGGGTCTCGGACGAGCCGATGATCTACGACAAGCTGACGCCGCTCGAATATCTCGACTTTGTCGCCGGGCTGTGGCGGGTCGACGGCGCGACCGCGGCGGCGCGCGCGCAGCGACCTGCTCGACTCGCTCGATCTGGCGCCGCATGCCCAGGAGCGCTGCGAGAGCCTGTCCAAGGGCATGCGCCAGAAGGTGGCGCTGGCCGGGGCGCTGGTGCACGACCCGCAGCTCATCATCCTCGACGAGCCGTTCACCGGGCTCGATGCCGGCTCGGCGCGCCTGATCAAGGACATGCTGCGCGAGCGCGTCGAGGCCGGCTGCTCGGTGGTCATGACGACCCATATCCTCGAGGTCGCCGAGCGCATGGCCGACCGCATCGGCGTCATGGCCGAGGGCGTCCTGATCGCCGAGGGCACGCTCGACGAATTGCGCCGCCGCGAGGGCTCCGGCCACGCCACCCTCGAGGACACCTTCCTCGCGCTCGTCGCGAAAAGCACGGTCGAATGAACGGCGCATGATCCGGCCCGGCTCGACCCTGTGGCTCGCGCGGCACGAGGCGCGGCTGAGCTGGCGCGACTGGATCTGGCTGATCACCGGCGGGCACAGCCGGCGTGCCGTTACCGCCGGCATCATCTTCGTCGCCTTCGTGCTGTTCCTGCACGCTCTCGCCTATGTGATGCTCGGCTCCGCCGCGGACCGCGCCGACATGGCGGACCCGCAGGTGCTCTTGGTCATCACCGGCTCCTTGGCGATGTCGTCGTCCTTGATGCTGTCGCAGGCGCTGGAATCGGTGACGCGCGGGTTCTACGCGCGCGGCGACCTCGACCTGATCCTGGCCTCGCCGGTGTCGGCGTGGCGCCTCTTTGCCGTCCGCATCACCGCGATGGCGGCGGCCGTCGCAGCCCAGTCGCTGGTGCTCGCGGCGCCGTTCGTCAATGTGCTGGTGTGGCGCGGCGGCGCGCACTGGCTCGGCGCCTACGCGGTCACCGTCGCGCTGGCGATGGACGCGGTCGCGATTTCGGTCGCTGCTGACCGTCGCGCTGTTCCGCGCGATCGGCCCGCGGCGCACCCGGTTTGTCGCGCAGATCCTCGCCGCGATCATCGGCGCCGCGTTCGTCATCGCGCGCCCAGTTCGCGGCGATCCTCTCATTGGGGACGATGTCGCGGACGGCGCTCTTCCAGTCGCCGGCGCTGGCCGGGCTCGCGCCCGACGGCGGCAGCCTCCTCTGGTGGCCGGCCCGCGCCGTCCTCGGGCGGCCGCTGGCGCTGGCTGCGCTCTGCGGCCTCAGCGTGATTGCGCTGGGCGGCGCGATCGCCGTCTTCGCGCCGCGCTTCGGACGGCTCGCGCTGGCCGCCGGCGCGGTCGCGCATGAGACGACGGTGCGCAACCGGCGCGCCGGCGCGATTCCACGATTCGGCGCCCGAGCAGGCGCTGCGCCGCAAGGAATGGGTGCTCCTGCTGCGCGACCCGTGGCTGATGTCGCAGACGCTGATGCAGCTGCTCTATCTGCTGCCGGCCGCCTTCCTGCTTGTCGCGCAGCTTCTACGACGGCGGCGGCGCATCGGCGCTGTTGGTGCCGGTGCTTGATCATGGCGGCCGGGCAATTGGGCGGCGGCCTCGCCTGGCTCGCGGTGTCCGGCGAAGACGCGCCCGATCTCGTCGCCTCGGCGCCGGTGTCGCGCGGCCGCGTGCTGCGCGCCAAGATCGAGGCGGTGCTCGGCGGGATTGCCGTCGTCTTCGCCCCCTTTGTCGTCGCGCTCGCGCTCTTCGCGCCGTTTGCTGCGCTGGTCGCGTCCGGCGGCATCGCGATCGCGGCGGGCTCGGCGACGGCGATCCAATTCTGGTTTCGCGCCCAGGCGCGGCGCAGCCTGTTCCGCCGCCGCCAGGTCTCCTCGCGCCTCGCCACCTTTTCCGAGGCGCTGTCGTCGATCGGCTGGGCCGGCACCGGCGCCCTCGCGGCGACCGGAACCTGGCTCGCCATCATCCCCGGCCTCATGGTCCTCGCGATCATCGGCGGCGCCTGGCTGATCAGCCCGACCCACAGCCCAGCGATGGTGTGAGGGAGGCTCAATCCGGCCAGCGGCTGTGCACCCAGAACCATTGCTCCGGGCGCTCGCGGACCCAGCTTTCGAGCGTCCGGTTGACCGCGGCCATCAGCGCCGCGACGTCGGCGGCGCGCTCGCCGCTCTGCGGCAAGGCCAGCGGCGGGGAGAGCGTCAGCCGGAAATGCGCGCCCCGGACGCGCTCGACCCGCGCCGGCAGCACCGCGCAGTCGAAATGCAACGCCAGGAGCGCGAGGGCCGGGGCGGTCATCGCAGCGCGGCCGAAGAACTTGACCGGGATGCCGTCATTGAGCTTCTGGTCGACGAGCAGCGTCAGATGCGCGCCGCGCCGCAACGCCGCCAATGCCCGGCGCGAGGCGACGGCGCCCTTGGGGATGAATTCGCTCGCCGTGCCGCGAAACCGCGCGATCATGCGCTCGACCAGCGGGTTGTTGGCGGCGCGGTAGATCTGCGCGACATCGATGCCGTATTGCCCGGCGGCGAGCGCGGCGATCTCCCAATTGCCGAGATGCCCGCCAAAGATGATGACCGGGCGGCCGGCCGCGATCGCGCGGTCGAGATGCTCGATGCCGGCGGTCTCGACCCGCCCAGCTCCGGCTCCGGCGGGAACACGCGGATCCGCGCGCAGATGCGGGTATTCCGCCGCGACCCGGCCGAGATTGTCCCACATGCCGCGGACGATCCGCTCGATCTCGGCCGCCGACAGCTCGGGCAGCGCGGCGCGCGAGATTGCGGCGGGCGCGCGTCGAGATGCCGAGCCGGGGCCCGATATGGCGCGCCAGCGCGCCGCCGAAGCCCGAGGCGGCGTCGATCGGCAGGGCCCGCATCGCCGCGAAAAACAGCGCCGCGCCGCAGGCCTCGATGCGATGGCTCCAGGATACCGGGGCGGCCGGCGCGTCAGCCTTGAGCGGCGCTTCGGTCGGCGCCATGGCCGGGTCCGGCTGCGGGTTTCGGCAGAACGCCGGCCACCAGCTGCGCCACCGCGGCCTCGTCATGCCAGCGGATCTCGACCTCGAGCACCGCGATCCCGTCGCGCAACCGCGGCCGGCAGGCGCACCCAATCCTTCGCGGTCGTGACGAGGTCGGCGCCGGCGCGTTCCGCCTCGCGCCGCAGCCGGGCGATCTCGGCCTCGGCAAAGGGATGGTGATCGGGGAACGGGTGGGCCGCGACCAGGGTCGGCGCCGGCCCGGCGCAGCGTGGCGAAGAATTTCTCCGGATGACCGATCCCGGCAAAAGCGACGACTCGCGCGCCGGCGAAAGGCGCCGCCCGCACCGGTGCCAGCTCGGCGCGGAAGATCGGGAGGCCGGCCTCGCGCAGCCCATCGGGCGCGGCGCCGTCGCCGATCAGCACGATCGCGTCGGCGCGGGCGAGGCCCGCCGCGACCGGTTCGCGCAACGGCCCGGCCGGGATCACCCGGCGGTTGCCGAAGCCGTATTCGGCATCGACGACGACCAGCGACAGATCCTTCTCGACCCCGGGTTCTGAAAGCCGTCATCGAGCAGGATGGCGCCGGCGCCGGCCGCGACCGCATCGCGCACCCCGGCGGCGCGGTCGCGCGCGACCCAGCACGGCGCGCGCTCCGCCAGCAGCAGCGCCTCGTCGCCGACCGCCGCCGCGTCGTGCGCTGCCGGATCGACCCGCACCGGGCCGCCGAGGCGGCCGCCATAGCCGCGCGTCACGATGTGCACGGCGACGCCGCGTCGCGGCGATCGTCCCGGCCAGCGCCAGCACCACCGGCGTCTTCCCCGCGCCGCCGGCGACGAGATTGCCGACGCAGATCACCGGGACCGGGGCGCGGTACGGCCGCGCCATCGCGCGCCGCATCCGCGAGGCGGCATCCCAGGCGGTGCCGAGCGGCGCCAGCAGCCCGGCGGCGAGCCCGGCCATCGGTCCCGTTTGGGCGTGCCAGAATTCAGGAGCGCGCATCGGCCCGGACTTGCCCGATCGCGCGGCGCGGCGGCGCAGCTTCCGCGGACGATACCGGGGCGAGCGCGTCGAGCCATGGCGCGAAGCGGTCGAGCACGGCGTCGAGCGCGCCGCCGCCCGCGGCGGCGATCCGGGCCGCCGCCTCAGCCCGCGTCTTGCGCTCGGCCGGGTCGGCGAGCAGCCGCGATACCGCCTCGGCGAGGCTCGCCGCATCGCCGACCGTCAGCGCCGCGCCGGCAGCGTCGAGCGCGCCGGCCATCGCCGCGCAATTGGCCATGTCCGGGCCGTGCAGCACGGCGCAGTCGAGCCGCGCCGCCTCGAACGGGTTGTGGCCGCCCTTCCGGACCAGCGAGCCGCCGACGAAGGCGATCCCGGCAAGCCGGTAGAACAGGCCGAGCTCGCCGAGCGTATCGGCGAGATAGATGTCGGTGTCGGCGGCGATCGCCTCGCCGGCGCTGCGCCGGGCGACGCGCAGACCGCGGGCGCGCAGCATCTCGGCGATCGCCGGGCCGCGCACCGGGTGACGCGGCGCGATGATCGTCAGAAGGCCGGGGTGGTCGCGGCGCGATCCGGCGATGCGCGGCGGCGGCGATTTCCTCTTCGCCGCGCATGGGTGCTGGCCGCGAGCCAGACCGGCCGGGCGCCGATCTGACGGCGCAGCGCGGCGAGCGCCGCCGGGTCGGCGGCGAGCGGCGCGGCGGCGGCCTTCAAATCGCCGACGCTCGCCACCGCGCCGGCGCCGAGCCGGCGAAACCGCCCGGCCTGCACCTCGTCCTGGGCCAGGCACAGCGCGAAGGCTCTCGAGGACCGGCCGCACCAACCCGGGCAGCACCCGCCAGCGCGCCAAGCGACCGGGCGGAGAGCCGGGCATTGGCCAGCAGCATCGGCGTGCCGCGGCGGTGCGTCGCCAGAACGAGATTGGGCCACAGCTCGGATTCGACCCAGATCGCCAGATCGGGATGCCAGTGATCGAGAAAGCGCTCGACCGCGCGCGGCAGATCGACCGGCACGAACTGATGCCGGGCGCGCGGCGGCAGGCGGGCTTCACGAGCCGCGCCGCGGCGACGGTCCCGGTGGTGATCAATAGCTCGATGGCCGGGCGTTCGGAGAGGATCCGCTCGATCAGCGCCAGCACCGAACTCGCTTCGCCGACGCTCGCCGCATGCACCCAGACCAGGGCGCCGCCGGACGCGACGCCGAGGCGATGCCGAAGCGCTCGCCGAGGCGCTCGCGGTCCTCCTTGCCGCGCCGGCACCGCGCGTTGAGGTACAGCGCCACGAGCGGCGCCGCGGCGGCGGTCAGCGAGCGGTAGAGTCGCGGGCCAGAGCTCATCGATGAAGCCCCTCTCCCGCATTGCGGGAGAGGGAGGGGCACGTCGCGAAGCGATGGGAGGGTGAGGGTCTCGTGCCGCACACCCTCACCCTCCCCGCGCTGCGCTGCGCTCGCCACCCTCTCCCGCAGTGCGGGAGAGGGTTACTCCGGCCGGCCCATGCCCGACGCGGCGGTCGGCCTCGCGCGCCATCTCGTTCATCCGGCTTTCGACGAGGAGCCGGGCGCGTTCGAGCCCGGCCGGGTCGAGATCCCGTGCGATCTCGATCGGCTCGCCCCACAGAAAGACGCCGCGGCCGAACGGCAGGGCGAGATGGAAGCGGTCCCAGCTGGGCAGCACGCGGCGCCGGCTGGTGGCGAAGACGATCGGCACGATCGGCACGCCGCTGAGGCGGGCGACATTGATGATCCCGCCCGATGCCTGCATCGCCGGGCCGCGCGGTCCGTCCGGGGTGATGCCGACGCAGTCGCCGGCCGCGAGCCGCTTCAGCATCGCGCGCAGCGCCGCCGACCCGCCGCGCCGGCTCGATCCGGCGATCGAGTGCACCCCGAAATAGGTGACCGCGTCGGCGATGATCCGGCCGTCGCGATGCGCCGAGATCAGCATGTGCATCGGCGCCAGGCGCTGCCAGGCCATCGGGATCATCAACAGGCGCCCGTGCCAGAAGGCGAGGATGAAGCTGCGGCCCTGATCGCGCAGCCGGCGGGGCACCTCGCCGCCCTCAACCGTCCAGCGGTTGGTGGCATAGACGAAGCGGATATAGAGATGGATGACCCAGCATGACAGCCGGCGCAGCCGGTCGCTGCGCAACAGGCGCCTGCCCCAGCGGCTCGGCGTCTTCACGAGGCGAGCCCGTTCATGGCGCCGCGGCGGCGTCGGCGACCGGAGCGAGCTCGCGCTCCGCGGCGAACTGGGTCTCGTAGAGCCGCGCGTAGAGGCCGCTCCGGGCGAGCAGCTGGGCGTGCCGTGCCGGTCTCGACGATACGCCCGCGATCGAGGACGCAGATCAGATCGGCGTCGATGATCGTCGACAGGCGATGGGCGATGACCACCGTCGTGCGGCCGCGCATCAACAGGCGCAGCGCCGCCTGGACCTGCCGTTCGGACTCGCTGTCGAGCGCCGAGGTCGCCTCGTCGAGCAGCAGGATCGGCGCGTCCTTCAGCATCGCGCGGGCGATCGCCAGACGCTGGCGCTGGCCGCCCGAGAGCCGGATGCCATGCTCGCCGACCAGCGTGTCGTAGCCCTGCGGCAGCTCGCGGATGAACCGGTCGGCGGCGGCCGCGACCGCCGCCGCCTCGATCTCGGCCTGCGGCGCGCCGAACCGGCCATAGGCGATGTTGGCGCGCACCGTGTCGTCGAACAGGCTGACCTCCTGCGAGACCAGCGCGATCGCGCCGCGCAGCGAGGCGAGCGTCACCGAGCCGATCTCCTGGCCGTCGATCGCGATGCTGCCGCCATCGACATCGTAGAACCGCGGGATCAGGTTCAG
This sequence comes from uncultured Alphaproteobacteria bacterium, assembly GCA_963842175.1. GTDB lineage: Bacteria > Pseudomonadota > Alphaproteobacteria > ATCC43930 > CGMCC-115725 > DATARH01. Next base: position 429,723 of record CAWJFM010000023.1, on the reverse strand, counting down.
CACCGTCGATTTGCCGGCGCCCGAGGGACCGACCAGCGCGACGGTGCTGCCGGCCGGGACCGTGAACGAGATGCCGTCGAGCGCCACGGTGCCGGGGTGATAGCCGAACCGCACCTCGCTCGAACCGCACTTCCCCGCCGGCGACGCGCAGCGGGCGGGCGTCCGGCCGGTCGCGGATCGTCGGCTCGATGTCGAGCACCTCGAAGATGCGCTGCGCCGCGGCCAGCCCCTCCTGCAGCGAGGCGTTGAGGATCGCCAGGCTCTTGACCGGCTGATAGGCGAGCAGCAGCGCGGTGATGAACGAGAAAAACGCGCCCGGCGTGCGCGCGCCGATGATCACCTGGTGGCCGCCATAGAAGATCACCATGGCGATCGCCGCGCCGCCGAGCGCCTCCATCATCGGCGCGGCCCGCAAGCGCGTGCGATTGGCGCGATCGACCAGCCGGAAGATGCGCTCGAACAGGCCGGCGGCGCGGCGCTCCTCGTAATCTTCCATGCCGTAGGCCTTGACAAGGCGCGCGCCCTGGAAGGTCTGGCTCAGGAGGGTGGTCAGCTGGCCCATCTCGACCTGGGTGTTGGCCGACACCCGGCGCATGCGCCGGCCGATCGCGACGATCGGCCGGATCGCCAGCGGGAACGCGAAAAACGCGACGAGCGCGAGCGCCCAATCCTGGTAGAACATCAGCCCGACGAGAAAGACCACCGTCACCGCGTCCTTGCCGATCCCGGTCAGCACATTGGCCGCGGCGTTGCGCAACAGCCACACGTCGTTCATCAGGCGCGAAATCAACATGCCGCTCGGATGGGCGTTGAAATAGGCGAGGTCGGCGCGGATCAGCCGCGCGTAAAGCGCGGTCTGGACATCGGTGATGACGCGCTGGCCGACCCGCGTCATCAGCACGGTTTCGGCGTAGTCCGCCACCCCCTTGACCAGCGCGAGCGCGAGCGCGGCGCTGCCAAGGAGCCACAACAGCGACGAATCGCGGGCGATGAAGATGCGGTCGAGCACCGGCTCCATCAGCCAGGCGCGCAGCGCCGTGGCGCCCGCGGCGATCGCCATGCAGACAAAGGCGAGCGCGATCCGGTGCGCATGCCGCCAGATGAAGTCGCGCACCAGCCGGCCTATCAGCACCGACGAGCGTGCCCCGTTCTGCGGAATCCGTGAGTTGTCGCGCATCGGCCCCCGTCTCCAGTGTTAGAGAGCGGGCAGGGCGGTTGGCAAGACCGGTGCTCAGCGGCGGAGTCACCCTTTCAGCCGCTCAGGTTCAGTTCGCGGCCGGTCGGTCGTAGTCGCCTCACGCCCCGGCGACGGTCAGATCGTCGATGCGCAGGGTCGGCGCGTCGGCGCCGGTGCGGAATTCGAGGTCGTTGGCGGCGACGAGCCGGGCGAACATGTCGTTGAGGTTGCCGGCGACCGTCATCTCGCTGACCGGGAAGGCGATCTCGCCATTCTCGATCCAGAACCCGGCGGCGCCGCGGCTGTAGTCGCCGGTGAGGCCGTTGACCCCCATGCCCATCAGTTCGGTCACATAGAAGCCGCTCTTGATGTCGGCGATCAGCTCCGCCGGGGTCATCGCGCCGGGCTCGATCCAGATGTTGGTCGCGGAGGGCGCCGGCGGCGAGGCGGTGCCGCGCGCGGCGTGCCCGGTCGAGTGGAGGCCGAGCTGGCGCGCCGAGCGCAAATCGAGCAGCCAGGTCGTCAGCACCCCCTTGTCGATCAGCGCGCGCCGCCGGTTGGGCAGGCCCTCGGCGTCGAACGGTTTCGAGCGGTGGCCGCGCCGGCGGTGCGGGTCTTCGGTCAGCGTGATCGCCTCGGGAAAGATGCGCTGGCCGAGCTTGTCCTTCAGAAAGCTCGTGCCGCGCGCGATCGACGGCCCGGAGATGGCGCCCAGGAGGTGCGAGATAAAGCTGCGCGCGACGCGCGGATCGAACACCACCGGAACCCGGCCGGTCGGCATCTTGCGGGCGCCGAATCGCTTGACCGCGCGCTCGCCGGCGCTCCTGCCGATCTCGGCCGGGTCGCGCAGATCGGCGGCATAGACCGCGCTGGCGAAATCGTAGTCGCGTTCCATCTGCGTGCCGGAGCCGCCGATCACCGAGACGCTGACCCCGTGGCTCGACCCGGCATAGGCGCCGGCAAACCCGTTGGACGCCACGAGCGCGATGCGCGAGCGGCCCCAGCCGGCTTCGGCCCCCTCGGAATTGGTGATCCCCGTTGACCGCCAGCGCGGCCTCCTCGGCGGCGCGGGCGCGCTCGATCAAGGTCTCGGCGCTCGGCTCCTCGGGATCGAGCATGTCGAGGACCGGCCAGTCGCGGGCGATCTCGTCGGGGTCGGCCAGCCCGCAAAACGGGTCCTCGGGCACCGCCTTCGCCATCGCCAGCGTGCGCTCGACCAGTTCGGCGAGCATCTTGGGCGACCGGTCGCTCGACGACACCATCGCCTGCCGCTTGCCAATGAGGACGCGCAGCCCGAGGTCCTGGCCTTCCGAGCGCTCCAGCTTCTCGGTCTTGCCGAGGCGGCGGGCGTGCGACAGCGAGACGCCCTCGACCAGCACCGCGTCGGCGGCATCGGCGCCGGCTTTCTTGGCGCGGGCGATGAGATCCTGCAGCAGGTCGATGTCGTTTGCCGTTTCCTTGGTGATTTCTCGTGTCGGTCATCTCTGATCCTAGAAGAAGAATTCACAACGAGGCAGTGAGGCAGCGAGCCGATGTTCATCTGTTCCGCAGTCCCGGCGAAAGCCGGGACCCACCCATTCGCCGTCCGATCGGGTGAGGAATAGATCTCGGCTTTCGCCGGGATGCGGTTGAAATTATTCCCTCTCACTGCCTCACCGTCTCATTGTGAACAATATCATTTCCAGATCGGCTTGCCGCTGCCGGGCAGCCCGTAATCGGCCCATTTCCGGGTGACCTCGGCGATGATCTCGTCGGTCATGCGGATCGGCCGGCCCCATTCGCGCTTCGTCTCGGGCGGCATCTTGTTGGTCGCGTCGAGCCCGATCTTGCCGCCGAGCCCCGATTCGGGCGAGGCAAAGTCGAGATAGTCGATCGGCGTGTTGTCGACCAGCGTCACGTCGCGCACCGGGTCCATGCGGGTCGAGACCGCCCACATCACATCCTTCCAGTCGCGCACGGCGATGTCGTCATCCACGACGATGACGAATTTCGTATAGATGAACTGCCGCAGAAACGACCAGATCCCCATCATCACCCGCTTGGCCTGGCCGGGATAGGTCTTGCGGATCGCGACGACCGCGATGCGGTAGGAGCAGCCCTCGGGCGGCAGCCAGAAATCGACGATCTCCGGGAATTGCTGCTGCAACAGCGGCACGAACACCTCGTTGAGCGCCTCGCCGAGCACCGACGGCTCGTCGGGCGGCCGGCCGGTAAAGGTCGAGAGATAGATCGGGTCGTGCCGCATCGTGATCGCCGACAGGCGAAACACCGGGAATTGCTCGACCGCGTTGTAATAGCCGGTGTGGTCGCCGTAAGGGCCCTCGTCGCCGTATTCGTCGAGCGCGACATGGCCTTCGAGCACGATCTCGGCCTCGGCCGGGACCTTGAGCGGCACGGTCTTGCAATCGACGAGATCGAGCCGCTTGCCGCGCAACAGGCCGGCGAACTGGTATTCCGACAGCGTGTCGGGGACCGGCGTCACGGCGGCGATGATCGTGCCGGGATCGGCGCCGATCACCACCGCGGCGGGCAGCGGCTCGCGCTTCTGCCGCGCGCCAGCGCTGGTGATGCTGCGCGCCGCCGCGATGTCGCAGCCAGCGCATCAAGGTCGTGTCGCGGCCCGTTACCTGCATGCGGTAGATGCCGAGATTGAAGCCGTCCTCGCGGCGCCGTGCTCGGGCCCTTGCGTGACGACGAGCGGCCAGGTGATCAGCGGCGCCGGCTCGTCCGGCCAGCAGGTCTGCACCGGCAGGAGCGCGAGGTCGATGTCGGCGCCGCGCAGCACGATCTCCTGGCACGGCGCGGCGGTGACCGTGCGCGGCCGCATCGCCATCACGGTCTTCAGCAGCGGCAGCATGTCAAAGGCCTCGCGCCAGCCGCCCGGCGGCTCGGGCTGCTTCAGAAAGGCCAGCGTCTCGCCGATCTCGCGCAGCTGATGCGGCTCGCGGTCCATGCCCCAGGCGACCCGCTCGACCGTGCCGAACAGATTGACCAGCACCGGCATCGGCGAACGCCGTCGGCTCGCGCGACATTCTCGAACAGCACCGCGGGCCCGCCCTCGGCGAGGAGCCGGGTCTGGATCTCGGTCATTTCGAGATAGCGGCGACACCGGCGCCGTGACCCGCTTGAGCCGCCCGGCCGCTTCGAGCCGGGCGATGAAGTCGCGCAGGCTGGCGTAGGGCATGGCGCGCTATATAGGCATGCGATGCGGCTGCGCGATCAGTCGCTCGCCGCCGGCGCGGCCGCCGGGCGGGCGCGGCCGCAGCAGCCACAGCGAGGCGAAGGCGGCGAGGCTGAGCCCGGCCGAAACCAGCACGGCGCAGTGCCGATCCAGTCGAGCAGCACGCCGAACACAAACGGCGCCGCCGACAGCGCCACCCGCGACGGCGGCGGCGAGGATGCCGGTGCGCAGCCCATAGCCGGCGGGGCCGAAGATCGCCAGCGGCAGGGTGCCTCGGGCGATCGTGATCATGCCGTTGCCGGCGCCGTGCAGCAGCGCGAAGAGCGCGACCCCGGCCGGGCCGAGCGCTCCCAGCACGGCGGCGCCGAGCGGATGCATCACCGCCGCGATCCGGGCCGACCACACCGGGTGGACCGCGCGCAGCAGGCCGAACTCGACGAGCCGCGCGGCGACCTGCGCCGGTCCGACCAGCGCGCCGGCGGCGATCGCCGCCGCCTCGCTGGCGCCGGCGCTTTCGAGAAAGCGCGGCAGATGCGCCGCCATCGCGCCGGTGACGAACGCGGTCGCGCAGAAATAGAAGGCGAGGATCGGCATCGCGCCGCGCGGCGGCTCGGGCGCCGGCGCGTCGCCGCTGCCCGGCGCGGGCGCGAGCAGCGGCGGCGCCGGCGGGATGATCAGCCAATTGAGCGGCAGCGCCACGAACAGGTTGAGCCCGGCCCAGATCAGGCAGGCCTCGCGCCAGCCGAAGGCGTGCTCGAACCAGGCCGATGGCCGGCCAGCCGATCGTGCTGGCAAAGCCGGCGATCAGCGTGATGCCGGTGATCGGGCGCGCGCGTCGCGGCCGTAAAGCCGGGTCAAGGTCGCGAAGGCCGGGTCGTAGAGGCCGATCGCCATGCCGATGCCGAGGATGAGCCAGGCGATCGTCAGGCTCGACGATGCCCTGGGCCAGGCCGAGCGCCGCCAGCCCGGCGGCCAGCACCACATTCGAGGCCGCCAGCACGGCGCGCCCGCCATGGTCGTCGATCAGCCGCCCGACCCACGGGCTGATCGCCGCGCCGAGCAGCAGCGAGGCCGAGAAGATGCCGAAAAAGACGCTCGCCGGCAGACCGAGCGCGGCCGCGATCGGGGCGCCGAGGATCGCCGGCAGGTAATAGCTCGACGCCCAGGCCAGGGTCTGGGTGGTGCCGAGCGCGGCGACGACGATGGTCCTGTTGGGCGTCAGCGCCGCCTCCGTCACCGCGGCAGGACCTGCCACACGAAGGCGTCGCAGCGCCTCGCGGTCTTCGAGTTCGTGGCTGGTCGGCACCACGTAGCGCGCCAGCTCGCACAAGCCCGTCGCCCGGCAAATAGGCGCGGCCGGGATCGCCGAGCAGGACCGTGCTGCCGCGGCCGGCGAGGAGCCGCAGCCAGCGCATCGCGCGTTCCGCCATCGGCTGCTCGTAGCAGACGTCGCCCGCGGTGACGAACTTCCAGAACCGCGTTGTCGCCGTCCGAGAGGTCGGTGGTCACCACCTCGATCGCGACGCCGTTGAGCGCCGCGTTGACGGCGATCGCCGCGGCGGCGAAAGGGTCGATCTCGGCGGCGGTCACGGCCGCGGCGCCGGCCTTGGCGGCGGCGATCGCGACGAGCCCGGAGCCGGCGCCGAAATCGAGCACCGCGCGGCCGGCGACCGTCTCGGGGTGATCGAGCAGATAGCGGGCGAGCGCCTGGCCGCCGGCCCAGGCGAAGGCCCAGAACGGCGGCGGCACGGCGCCGCGGGCCAGGCTCTCTTCGGTCGCCTGCCAGATCGGCGTGACCTCGGTCGCGAGGTGCAGGCGGATCTCCGGCACCAGCGGCGGCGCCGCGATCGCGGTGTTGCGGCGGACGAAATCGGCCGGGTCCATCTTGCGGTCAGACAGATGGCCGGCGACGATGCCGGCGAAGACAGCAGCCAGCCGACGATGCGGTTCGAGCGGAACTTGGCGAGGCAATCGGCCGGATCGTCGGTATCGACCCGCGCCGCCTGCCAGAAGAGTTGCATCGTCGGCGGCGGCCAGCGCGAGCCTGAACCAGCGGCCCAGCCCGGCGGCGACGCCCGGCGATGGCCCACAGCACCACCGCGGCGCCATAGAACACGAACAGAAACGGCCGGGTCCGCTCGCCGAGCGCCAGGGCCGAGGATTTGACGCCGATCCGCGCGTCGTCCTCCTTGTCCTGATGGGCGTAGATCGTGTCGTAGCCGAGCGTCCAGCAGATGCCGCCGAGATAGAGCAGCAGCGGCGGCCAGGCGAGGCCGCCGGTCACCGCGGTCCAGCCGATGAGCGCGCCCCAATTGAAATTGAGGCCGAGAAAGAGCTGCGGCCACCAGGTGATCCGCTTCATGAACGGATAGGTGGCGATCAGCCCGAGCACGGCGATCCCGAGCAGGATGCTGGCGCGGTTGAGGCTGAACAGCACCGCGGCGCCGATCGCCAGCTGGCCGAGCATGAAGAGGATCGGCCTGCGGCACGCTGACCCGCCCGCTCGGCAACGGCCGCAGCCGGGTGCGCGCGACCTTGCCGTCATAATCGCGGTCGGCGATGTCGTTGAGGGTGCAGCCGGCGCCGCGCATCACCACCGCGCCGAGCGCGAACAGCGCCATCAGCACCGGGTCCGGCCAGCGCGGGCCGGCCAGCGCGATCCCCCACCAGCCGGGAAACAGCAACAGCCAGGTGCCGATCGGGCGATCGAGCCGCGCCAGCCGCGCATAGGGTTCGGCCCAGCGGGCAGCCAGCGCTCGACCCAATCGCCGCGATCGATGTCGGTCGGATCGGAGCCCGCCTCGGCCTCGCCGGCGCGGTCGACGCCAGGTCCTCCTCCCCCGCATGCGGCGGATGAGGGTCATCGACGCCGGCATTCTCCTGTGCGCCCGCTTGCGGCTGGAGAGGCCGTGGCGAAGCTGGGTAGCTCGAATGTTCGCCACGGTCTCTAGCTCGCGGATAGCGATGTGGAAGGAGCTCGACCTGACCGAGCGCCCGGCAACCCGCCTCTACATCCCGCAAGCGGCTCGCGGCCGGCGTCGCGGTCGAGCTCGACGCCGCGCAGGCGCATCGGTTGCGCCACGTGCTGCGGCTCGGCGCCGGGCGCCGCGGTCGCCGGCGTTCAACGAGCGCGACGGCGAGTGGCTGTGCCGCCTCGACGCGAGCTCGGCCGCGACCGGGCGGTCGCTGATCGCCGACGCAGCTGCTGCGCCCGGCCGAGCCCGAGAGCCCGATCTCTGGCTGTTGTTCGCGCCGATCAAGCGGGCCCGGCTCGATTGGCTCGTCGAAAAGGCGACCGAGCTCGGCGCCGCCGCGCTCGCTGCCGGTGTGGACCGCGCGCACCCAGCCGGAGCGCCTCAACCACGGACCGGCTGCGCGCGCTGGCGATTGCCGCGGCCGAGCAGAGCGAGCGCCTGTCGGTGCCGGAGATCGCCGCCCCGCAGCCGCTCGACCGCGTGCTCGCCGCCTGGCCCGCCGGGCGGCGGCTCGTGCTGTGCGACGAGACCGGCGCCGGCATGCCGATCGCCGAGGCGCTCGGCGGGCTTTCCGCCGGACGCGCCGGCCGCGCTGCTTGTCGGCCCGGAAGGCGGCTTCACCGAGAGGGAGCTTGACGCTCTCGGCAAACTCCCCATTGTTACCCGGGTCGGGCTCGGCCCGAGGGTGCTGCGCGCCGAGACCGCCGCTCTTGCCGCCTTGGCGGTTTTTCAGGCGATCGCCGGAGATTGGCGCCGCCGCCGGCCGCGGTGAGGCGTGCCGCTGCTTCGCCTATTGGGGAGTTTCGGGAACCGCATGTCCGGGCCGTCGAGCGTCAGAAGGACCGCCGATCACCGACAAGCGGCAGCTCGTCGAGTATCACGAGGCCGGCAACAAGCCGCCGTCGGCCTGGCGGGTCGGCACCGAGCACGAGAAATTCGTCTTCCGCCGCGCCGATCTGAGCCGGGTCCCCTATGAGGGGCCGGACGGGATCGGCGCGCTGCTGCCAGGGCATGACCCGCTTCGGCTGGAAGCCGGTCATCGAAAAGGGCAACATCATCGCGCTGTCGAACGACGCGCGATGTTCGATCACCCTCGAACCGGGCGGCCAGTTCGAATTGAGCGGGGCGCCGCTCGAAACCCTGCACCAGACCTGCGACGAGGTGCACGAGCATCTGCGCCAGGTGCGCGAGGTGTGCGACGAGCTTGGGCTCGGCATGATCGGGCTCGGCTTCGACCCGAAATCGCGGCGCGACGAGGTGCCGTGGATGCCCAAGGGCCGCTACCGGATCATGCGCGACTACATGCCGAAAAAGGGCCGGCTCGGGCTCGACATGATGCTGCGCACCTGCACCGTGCAGGCCAATCTCGATTACCGGTCCGAAGCCGACATGGTGAAGAAGTTTCGCGCCAGCCTCGCGCTTGCAGCCGGTCGCGGTCGCGCTGTTCGCCAATTCGCCGTTTGTCGAGGGCCGGCCGTCGGGCTATCTGAGCTACCGCAGCCTGGTGTGGACCGATACCGACCCCGACCGCTGCGGCACCTTGCCGTTTGTCTTCGAGGACGGGTTCGGGTTCGAGCGCTATGTCGATTACATGCTCGACATGCCGATGTACTTCGTCTACCGCAACGGCACCTATATCGACGCGAGCGGGCAATCGTTCCGCGATTTCATGGCGGGCAAGCTGCCGGCATTGCCGGGCGAATTGCCGCTGATCGGCGACTGGGCCGACCATTTGACCACCGCCTTTCCCGAGGTCCGGCTCAAGACCTATCTCGAAATGCGCGGCGCCGATGGCGGTCCGTGGCGGCGGCTCTGCGCGTTGCCGGCGCTGTGGGTCGGCCTCCTCTATGACGATGCCGCGCTCGACGCGGCCTCCGAGCTGGTCGCCGACTGGACCGAGGAGGAGCGCGAGGCGATGCGGCGCGACGTGCCGCGGCTCGGCCTCGACACCCCGCACCGCAGCCGCACCTTCCGCGACATCGCGCTCGAAGTGCTCGAAATCGCCCGCGAAGGGCTGCACCGCCGCGCCCGCCGCGATCCGTCGCGGCGAGGACGAGACGCATTTCCTCGACAATCTGTTCACGATCGCCGGCTCGGGCCGCACCCCGGCCGAAGAGCTGATCGAGGATTACCAGACGCGCTGGGGCGGCGACATCAGCCGCGTCTACGAGGAATACGCGTACTGAACTGATTTCCTGACACCTTCTTGCCGCAGTCCCGGCGAAAGCCGGGACCCACCCATCAGCTCCCGTAGTTGATCGCAGTCCGGCGAAGTCGGGCCCACCTCGACCGCCCGGGTTGCCGGGACCCGGCTTCGCCGACTGCGGCGTGCGCTACCCCGGCTTGCGCCGCGGTGGCGGGCGGTGACGGCGAGGCCGTCGCCGAGCCGCATCTTGCGCCAGCCCGAGGGATCGGCGAGCGCCGCCTCGGGCGCGCGGCCCGACAAGCTACATCCAGCGCTCGCGGTGCCATGAGGTCAGCGCCACCTCGGCGCGGAGCGCCAGGCCCGGCGTCGGCGGCGCGATCCCGAGCGCCGACCACGGGATCAGCATCTCGGCGGTGATGCGCGGCTGGTCGGCGCCGAAATAGACCGCCTCGGCGCCCGGCACCGGGGTGCAACCCGACCGGATCGCCTGCTCGGCCGGCCCGGCGCAGAGCAGCGCCTGCATCTCCGGGTAGTCGTGGATCTTGGTGCGCGGCGGGATGAAGAACAGGGTCGCGCGCCGCGGCCCGGCGCCGGCATCGATCCCGAGCTCCAGCCGGTACGCCTCGCCCAAGCGGAAAGGCGCCGTCATAGGCCAACAGATCGATGTCGAAATAATCCTGGCCGATCGTCGCGAGCGCGAGGCCCTTCTCGCTCCACGACAGATAGACCTCGCCGAAATCGACCGCGCCCGGCGACGGCACGAGCGGCGGCAGGAGGCTCGCCGGCTTCGGCCAAAGGGCGAGCGAGCGGTCCGCGACCGCGACCGCGGCATGCGGCACCGTGATGACCGCATTCGGGCTCGGCTCGCGGCTGGCTGGCCGCGGCGGCGTGGATCGTCGGCGCCTCTCGGTTGGCGGCGCTGAGCGCCGCGGTCAGCCGCCGGTACGGGCGGTTGTCGATATCGACGAGGCCGAAATCGTAATCCTCGCCGTCGGCCCGGCCGCCTTTCGGGTGGTCGTAATACTGGAACCATTGCGAGCCGACGATCTGCGGGGATGCGGGCGAAATTCTCGGTCGCCGCGGCGGCGCCGCGCGCCCGCTCGGCCTGGGTGTCGACCGTCATCAGATGGCCGTTGTTGTTGTTGCCGGTGCGGTTCTCGCGGGCGGCAAAGAACCACTCGGTCAACAGGACCGGCTTATCCCCCGACAGCTCCTCCAAGCCGTCGAAGAAATAGCGCGCGACCCAGCCGTCGCCGCTGTCGACATTGTAGTTGGTGGCGATCGCGTCGACATAAGGCGCCATCGCCTTGACCGCCGCCGGGTCGTAATAGATCGGCAGCCGGTCGCCGAAATAGAGCGCCTCGGGGTCGGCGGCGCGGATCGCCCGCGCGGCGAGCGCGTAGTAATGCTCGGCGACGATCCCGGTCCACTCGCGCACCACCGCGATCCCGTTGCCGCCCGGGCGCATATGGGTCATCGCCGTGCTGGCCAGCAGCGCCGGCCACGAATGGACGCCCGTCGGGCGGCGCGAAATCGGCGGCGAACCCGGCCCAATCGTCGTGGTAATGCCGGCGCAACAGGGCGACCCAGCGCTGCTTGGTGTAGGAAGCTGGCCGGCTGCTTCGAATAGTAGACGAACAGCGCGCCGGCCCACCAGCCGACCTCGTTGTCGGAGAAATAGCCGATGCGGTAGGGCGAGCCGCGATAGGGCGCGACCAGCTTGCGGGCGAGCGCCATCATGCGGCGCTCGGTCTGTCGGCGCGAACGGGTCGAACCAGTGGAATTTGGCGCGCCGGCCGAGTTCGAGGTCGATGACCGCCGGAAGGCGCAGCTGCTGCGGCGGCAACGACCAGCCGCCGGCGCTGTTGAAGCCCCATTGGTGCAGCCGGTCGCGGGTTTGGGCGACCCAGTCGGCGAGAGTCGGGGCGAACGCCTTCCAGCTGTAATAGACCTTGCCGTCCGCGGCGCGATGGGGATAGCCGCCGTCGAGGATGTTGACGCCAAGGCTGTAGAAAGGGTCGCCGCACGGCGTCTTGAGCCACCAGACGCCGCCCTCCGCGGCGAGCGACCAGCGGCTCGACGGCGCGTGATCGAAATCGCAGGCGCGCGCGGCGGCGCATGAGCACAGCGCCAGCAGCGCACAGACGAAGACCCTTGCAAAGGCGAGCAACAAGACGCGGTGCAGCTAAGCCCCTCTCCCGCATCGCGGGAGAGGGAGGGGCCCATGGCGCAGCCATGGGAGGGTGAGGGCTCGTGCCGTTGCGACACCCTCACCCGCCCTCGGGCTTTGCCCTCGGGCACCCTCTCCCGCGGTGCGGGAGAGGGGCTCGAATGCGCGGTGCGTTCCCCTCACGCCGCGGTGCCGCCGACGGTGAGGCCGTCCATGCGCAGCGTCGGCTGGCCGACCCCGACCGGGACGCCCTGGCCGTCCTTGCCGCAGGTTCCGACCCCGTCGTCGAGCCGCAGATCGTTGCCGATCATCGTGATCTTGGTCACCGCGTCGGGGCCGTTGCCGATGAGGGTCGCGCCCTTGACCGCGGGGCCGACCTTGCCGTCCTCGATCAGGTAGGCCTCCGAGGCGGAAAAGACGAATTTGCCCGAGGTGATGTCGACGCTGCCGCCGCCGAAATTGACCGCGTAAACCCCGCGCTTGACCGAGCCGATGATCTCCTGCGGGTCGTGCTTGCCGGCCAGCATGTAGGTATTGGTCATGCGCGGGATCGGCGCGTGGGCAAAGCTCTCGCGCCGGCCGTTGCCGGTCGGCGCCGCGCCCATCAGGCGCGCGTTGAGCCGGTCCTGCATGTAGCCCTTGAGGATGCCGTCCTCGATCAGGACGGTATAGCCCGAGGGCGTGCCCTCGTCGTCGATCGTCAAGGAGCCGCGGCGATCGGGCAGGGTCCCGTCATCGACGACGGTGACGCCCTTGGCCGCGACGCGCTGGCCGATCAGGCCGGAAAAGGCCGAGGTCTTCTTGCGGTTGAAATCGCCTTCGAGCCCGTGCCCGACGGCCTCGTGCAGCATCACCCCGGGCCAGCCCGGCCCGAGCACCACGGTCATCGCGCCGGCCGGCGCCGGCACCGAGCCGAGATTGACGAGCGCCTGGCGCAACGCCTCCTCGACCTGCGCCTGCCAGTGCGCGGGATCGAGATAGACATCATAGGCGACGCGGCCGCCGGCGCCGTGCGAGCCGGTTTCCATGCGGTCGCCCTCGCCGACCACGACGGCGACGTTGAGCCGCACCAGCGGGCGGATATCGGCGGCGCGGCGGCCGTCCGGGCGGATGATCTGCACCGCCTGCCACACCCCGGAGAGCGACGCCATGACCTGGCGCACCCGCGGGTCGCGGCCGCGGGCATAGGCGTCGATCTCGGAGAGGAGCCGGGTCTTGGCCGCGAGATCGACGGTGCCGAGCGGGTTGAGATCGGTGTAGAGGCTGCGGTTGGTGCCCGGCGGCGGCTCGGCAATCGTGCCGTGATGGCCGCTCGCGACCGCCCGCACCGCGCTGGCCGCGCGCCGGATCGCCGCCTCGGAGAGCTCGGAGGCGTGCGCATAGCCGGCCGCTTCCCCGGCCACCGCGCGCAGGCCGAAGCCCTGGGTCGTATCGAACGACGGCGCTCTTGATGCGGCCGTCATCGAGCGCCACGCTTTCCGACTGGCTGTATTCGAGAAACAGCTCGCCGTCATCCATCCCGGCGAGCGCCTCGCCGAGAATCGTCTCGATCCGGCGCGGATCCATGCCGGTGCGGTCGAAAAACAGCTCGTTGGTCACGGCGAGGTTGGTCATCGGCGGCTCCGGCTGTGCTTGGGAAATCAATTGCTCGCTGAAATATGGCCCTGAAATGGCCGTGGCGGAAGGCAGGATCGAATGCGTCCGTCATTGCGAGGAGCAGAGCGACGAAGCAATCCCGATCCGGGTGCGCTGTGCCCGACGAGATTGCTTCGCTGCGCTCGCAGATGACAGCAAGACGACACTTGTGCGCACCCGGCAGCCGCCTGTGCGACGGCTTGCCGCAATGGGTCGGCGCCCGCCGGGATTGCCCCGAGTTGTCGCCTTGCCGGGCTTTGGTGTAGGGTCCGGCCGATTGGTTACCGCCGGCACGGCTTGGGCAGAATGGGGCGGCGGCGCGGCTTCGGCCGAGCGGCGCGAAGCCCGGATCCTCCCGCTCGGCACCGAATAGCGGCTCCGGGCACTCGTCGGCGGCCGGACAACCCATGCCCTCGCGAGGGGGGCGTCCTCGCCGAAGAGGGGCTGCAAGGACATGGTGCGGTTGACGAAATCGATCATCGGGAGCAGGGCGGCGAGGTGCTGCATCCTCCTCGCGCTGGCGCTCGCCGGCGTGGCCGCGCTGGCGACGGTCGCCGGGGCAGCCGAGCCGCGGCCCTGGGAGCTCGGCATGCAGCCCTCGGCGACGCCGGTCCATGACCGGCATCACAGCATTTCACGACGAGCTGCTGGTCATCATCTCTCTGATCACGATCTTCGTCCTCGGCCTGCTGCTCTACGTGATGGTGCGCTTCCACCACACCCGCAACCCGGTGCCGACCCGCACCACGCACAACCCGGTGATCGAGATCCTGTGGACGGTCGTGCCGGTGTTGATCCTTGTCATCATCGCCGTGCCGTCCTTCAAGCTGATGTATTACATGGATCGGGTGCCCAACGCGGACATGACGATCAAGGTCACCGGCAACCAGTGGTTCTGGTCTTATGAATACCCCGACCAGGGCGGGCTCAAATTCGACAGCAACCTGATCGCCGGACAAGGACCTGAAGCCGGGCGACAACGCGGCTGCTCACCGTCGACAACCCGCTGGTCGTGCCGGTCGGCGCGACGGTCCGGGTGCAGGTCACCGGGGTCGCGGACGGCGTCATTCACAGCTGGTTCGTGCCCTCGTTCGGGGTCCAGGAATATGCCGTGCCGGGCCGGCTCAACGAGAGCTGGTTCAGGGTCGAACGCGCGGGCACCTATTACGGCGAATGCAACCAGATCTGCGGCATCAACCATTCCCAGATGCCGATCGAGATCGTCGCGCTCGCCAAAGCCCGACTTCGACAAATGGCTTGGCGACGCGAAGAAGAAATTCGCCGCCGCGGCGCCGGGGAACGACGGCGGCGACGATGGTCGCCGCGGCGGCGGGTGCCGTCGCAGGGCGATCCGATCGACAGCCGGCCGGCAACTGAAGAGCGAAGAGGTCTCTGATGGCTTACCACGATGCAACCGCCGGCGCCGATCACGCGGCGCACGATCATCGGCCGGGCTTCTTCACGCGCTGGCTGTGTCTCGACCAACCACAAGGATATCGGCACCCTCTACATCTGCCTCGCGATCTTCGCCGCGGTCATCGCCGGCGCGCTGTCGGTGGTGATGCGCGCGCAGCTGATGCATCCCGGCAACACCCTGATCACCGACGATCAGGTCTACAACGTGATCATCACCGCGCACGGCCTGATCATGGTGTTTTTCGTGGTCATGCCGGCGACCTTCGGCGGGTTCGGCAACTGGTTCGTGCCGCTGATGATCGGCGCGCCGGACATGGCCTTCCCGCGCATGAACAACGTCAGCTTCTGGCTGTTGATCCCGTCTTTCCTGCTTGCTGGTGGCCTCGACCCAGTTCGGCGCCGGCGACGGGGTCAACGGCGCCGGGGCGGGGGTCGGCTGGACGATCTACCCGCCGCTGTCGGCGGCCGGACCGGGCGGGCATCCGGGCCCGGCGGTCGACATGGCGATCTTCTCGCTGCACCTGGCCGGCGCCTCGTCGATCATGAGCGCGATCAACTTCATCACGACGATCTTCAACATGCGCGCGCCGGGGATGACGCTGCACCGCATGCCGCTGTTCGTGTGGTCGATCCTGGTCACGGCGTTCCTGTTGCTGCTCGCGCTGCCGGTGCTGGCCGGGGCGATCACGATGCTGCTGACCGACCGCAATTTCGGCACCACCTTCTTCAATCCGGCGGGCGGCGGCGACCCGCTGTTGTTCCTGCACCTGTTCTGGTTCTTCGGCCATCCCGAGGTCTACATCATGATCCTGCCGGGCTTCGGCATGGTCTCGCAGATCGTCGCGACCTTCTCGAAGAAGCCGATTTTCGGCTATCTCGGCATGGCCTATGCGATGGTCGCGATCGGCGGCATCGGGTTTGTCGTGTGGGCGCACCACATGTTCACGACCGGCATCAACGTCGATACCCGCGCCTATTTCACCGCGGCGACGATGGTCATCGCGGTGCCGACCGGCGTTAAGATCTTTTCCTGGATCGCCACGATGTGGGGCGGCTCGATCGAGTTCAAGACGCCGATGCTGTGGGCGATCGGCTTCATCTTCCTGTTCACGATCGGCGGCGTGACCGGCGTCGTGCTGGCCAATGCCGGCGTCGATTTTGCCCTGCACAACACCTATTACGTCGTCGCCCACTTCCACTATGTGCTGTCGCTCGGCGCGGTGTTCTCGCTGTTTGCCGGATTCTATTACTGGATCGGCAAGATGTCGGGGCGCCAGTACAACGAGACCTTTGGCCAGATCCATTTCTGGACCACCTTCATCGGCGTCAATCTGTGCTTCTTCCCGCAGCATTTCCTCGGGCTCGCCGGCATGCCGCGGCGCATCCCCGACTATCCCGACGCCTTCGCCGGGTGGAATTTCGTGTCGTCGATCGGCGCCTTCATCTCCTACGGCTCGACGCTGTTCTTCATCTTCATCGTGTTCCACACCCTCTTCTTCGGGCGGCGGGTCGGCGCCAATTACTGGGGCGAGGGAGCGACGACGCTGGAATGGACAGCTGTCCTCGCCGCCGCCGTTCCACAGCTACGAAGAGCTGCCGGTGATCGCGCCGGCGGCGCATTGATGCGGGCGAGCCGGCCAGCCCGGCGAGCTCCGAGGTGAGCGAAATTCCCTCGACAGCTGTCGCCGCCTATGCCGGCGCGGCGGTCGGCGACTACATCCAGATCCTGAAGCCCAGGGTCATGTCGCTGGTCGTCTTTACCGGCTTCGTCGGGCTCGTCGTGGCGCCGGGGCACCTGCATCCGGTGCTGGCAGCGGTTGCGGTGCTGTGCATCGCGGTCGGGGCCGGCGCGTCCGGCGCGATCAACATGTGGTACGACCGCGACATCGACGCGGTGATGCGGCGCACCGCGATGCGGCCGCTGCCGGCCGGCCGCATGATGCCGGGCGAGGCGCTCGGTTTCGGCGTCGTGCTGGCGGTCGGCGCGGTCGCGGTGATGGGGCTGGCGGTCAACTGGGTGGCCGCCCAGTTGCTGGCGCTGACCATCGCCTTCTACGTCTTTGTCTATACGATCTGGCTGAAGCGCCGCACGCCGCAGAACATCGTGATCGGCGGGGCGGCCGGCGCGCTGCCGCCGCTGATCGGCTGGGCCGCGGTCACCGGCGATGTCGGCTGGGGCGCGGTCGCGCTGTTCGCGATCATCTTTTTTTGGACGCCGCCGCATTTCTGGGCGTTGTCGCTCTACCGCGCCGCGGAATACGCCGCACGCCGGGATCCCGATGCTGCCGGTCGTCGCCGGCGCGCGCGAGACCAAGCGCCAGATGCTGCTCTATACGCTGATGCTGTGGCCGGCGACGCTTGATGCCCTGGCTGTTGGGGCTCGCCGGGCCGTGCTACGCGGTCTGCGCCGGCGCGCTCAGCCTCCTGTTCACCGGCACCGCGGTCCGCGTCTGGCGCGACGACAGCGAGCGCAGCGCTCGGCAGATGTTTGCGTTCTCGCTGCTCTATCTGTTCCTGATCTTCAGCGCGCTGCTTGGTCGACCGGATCGGTGGGGGCGCCCTGTGACGGCCGGAGCGGTCATGGACGAGCGCGAGCGCCGCATGCGGGCGCGCAACCGCGCGCTCCTCGCCCTCTTGCTCGCGCTGGTGGCGCTGTTTTATGTCATCACCCTCGTGCGGATCGGCGGGGGCTAGCGGCAATGGCCGCGCCCACGGCTCGCCGCCGCACCCGGGCCACCGCGCTGTCGCTCGTCGCCGTGGTAGTGGGAATGGTCGGGTTGTCCTTCGCCTCGGTGCCGCTCTACCGAATGTTCTGCGCGGCGACCGGCTTCGGCGGCACGACCCAGCGCGCGACGGCCGCCCCGAAGGAGGTCGCCGATGCCGTCATCACGGTGCGCTTCGACGCCGAGACCGCGCCCGAGCTCGGCTGGGAATTCCGCCCGCTGACGCCGGAGGTAGAGGTTCATCCCGGCGAGCGCCGCGAGGTCTTCTTCCGCGCGGTCAACCGCAGCGCCGAGCCGGTCACCGGCACGGCGACCTACAATGTGACGCCGACCAAAAGCGGGATCTATTTCGACAAGCTGCAATGCTTCTGCTTTACCGCGCAGCGGCTCGCGCCGGGCGAGAGCCGCGACATGGGCGTCATCTTCTTTGTCGATCCCGATATCCTGCGCGATCCCGACACTCGGGACGTGGACACGATCACGCTCTCCTACACGATGTTCAAGAAGGCCGGCACCGGGGTCCCGAGCGCCGCGGCCGGCCCGCGCGGCCCGGCCTCGGCGGTGAATTGAGCGGTAGAAACAGCGATTTTGGCGAACGCACATGACCGACACCCACGCCCATGACGCCCATGCCCATGGGGATGCCCATGGCGCGCCGAAGCACCCGTACTTTCTCGTCGATCCGAGCCCGTGGCCGATCGTCGGCGCGATCGCCGCGGGGCTCCTCGCCACCGGCGGCCTCGTCTACATGCATGACGGGCATGTCTGGACGCTGCTGATCATCGGCGTCCTCGCGGTGCTCGGGACGATGTTCGTGTGGTGGCGCGACGTGATCCGCGAGGCGACCTTCGAGGGGCGCCACACGCCGGTGGTGCAGCTCGGCCTGCGCTACGGCATGGCCTTGTTCATCGCCTCCGAGGTGATGTTCTTTTCGGCGTTTTTCTGGGCGTTCTTCTCGTCGAGCCTGTTCCCGGCCGGCGGCGTGTGGCCGCCCAAAGGCATCCACCCGTTCGATCCGTTCGAATTCCCGTTCCTCAATACGCTGATCCTGCTGTTGTCCGGCACGACGGTGACCTGGGCGCATCATTCGCTCTTGGAAGGCAATCAGAAGGGTCTGGTCCAGGGCCTGGTCGTGACCGTTTTGCTCGGTCTCTCCTTCACCTCGATCCAGGCTTACGAATACAGCCATGCCGCCTTCCACTTCACCGGCGGGATCTATCCCTCGACATTCTTCATGGCGACCGGCTTCCACGGGTTTCACGTCATCATCGGGACGATCTTCCTCGCCGTCTGTCTGTTCCGGGCGCAACGCGGCGATTTCACTCCGACGCACCATTTCGGGCTGGAGGCGGCGGCGTGGTATTGGCACTTCGTCGACGTGGTCTGGCTGTTCCTGTTCGTCTGCATCTATTGGTGGGGCATGGGCAGCGCCGTGCCGCTCGGCGAGTGAGCCGCCGCGAGGCTGGATCTCAAGGGTGAGTGCCGAATCACGGCATTTTGCGCCGGTGCCGGTGGCGCGGGCCGCGTTCTTCTGCCGCTGCCCGCGCTGCGGCGAGGGCCGCCTGTTTGCCGGCCTGTTGACCGTGCGGCCGGCCTGCCCCTCCTGCGGGCTCGACTTCTCCGCCGAGGATGCGGGCGACGGCCCCGCGGTGTTCGTGATCTTCTTTCTCGGGCTGCTCGTCGTCGGGCTCGCGGCCGTGGTCGAGGTCGAATTCGCTCCGCCGATCTGGGTCCACCTGCTGCTATGGACGCCGCTGATCCTCGGTGGCGCGATCCTCTTGCTGCGGCCCCTGAAGGCCGGGCTGATCGCGCTGCAATACCGCCATCACCTGCTGCAGTCGCCACCCACCCCCACCCCTCCCTCCCCCGCGAGCGGGGGAGGGTGAGGGGGCCTGCGGCATGAGCGGGTTTCGCCCGCGCCTCGCGCCGACTCTCTTCAGCGTCCCGGTCGTCCTCGTCTGCGCCGCGCTCGGGGTGTGGCAGGTTCAGCGACTGCACTGGAAGGAAGGGCTGATCGCCCAGCGCGAGGCGGCGCTGGATGCGGCCCCGGTCGTGCCGCCGCAGACGCTCTCCGACGCCCGCGCGCTCGAATTCCATCCGGTCGTCGACGACGGCGTCTTTCTCAACGACAAGGAGATCTATCTCAATGCGATCGGGCCGAAGGGCGGCGCCGGCTTCGACGTGATGACGCCGCTCCTGGAACCGGGCGGGCGCATCGTCTTTGTCGACCGCGGCTTTGTCCCGACCGGGCTCAAGGACCCGGCAAAGCGCGCTGCGGGACAATCCGCCGGAACCGTCCGGGTCGCCGGCGTGTTGCGGCTGGCGCCGGAGCAGAAGCCCAACTGGTTCGTGCCCGACAATCGCCCGGACCTCGACGACTGGTTCTGGATCGATTTACCGGCGATGAGCGCGGCCGACGGCGTCGCCAATGTGGCGCCGTTCTATGTCGACGCCGATGCGACCCCGAACCCGGGCGGTTGGCCCAAGGGCGGCATTGCCCTGCCGGAATTGCCCAATCATCACCTGCAATACGCGATCACCTGGTTTTCGCTCGCTGTCGCCGCGATCGTGATCTATCTGCTGTCGGAACATCGCGCTATGAGGGGCAATGCCAGGGATGCTAACAGCGATGCCGACCGCCTATCCGGAACTTGAAGCGCGCTTCCGCCGCCTCGGCGCGGTCGAGGAGGCGATCGCGATGCTGCATTGGGACGCCGCTGCGATGATGCCGCCGGGCGGCGCGGCCTCGCGCGCCGAACAGCTCGCGACGTTGCGGGTCATTGCCCATCAGCTGTTGAGCGCGCCGGAAATCGCCGATCTGCTCGCCGCCGCGGAGGGCGAAGCCAATGCGCTCGATCACTGGCAGCGCGCCAATCTGCGCGAGATGCGGCGGCGCTGGCGTCATGCCGCCGCGGTGCCGGACGATCTGATCGAAGCGCTGTCGCGCGCCCGCTCGGAATCGGAGACGGTGTGGCGGGAGGCGCGCCCGGCCGATGATTTCGCCGCCGCCCTGCCGGGGCTGGAGCGGGTCCTCGGCCTGACGCGCGAGATCGCTTCCGCCAAGGCCGAAGAGTTCGGCACCAGCCCTTACGAGGCGCTGCTCGATCAATACGAGCCGGGCGGCAGCGGTCGCGCCGATCGACCGCCTGTTCGACGACATCGCCGGCTTTCTGCCGGAATTGCTCGATGCCGCGCTCGCCCGGCAGGCGGCGCGTCCGGCGCCGGCAGCCCCGCGCGGGCCGTTCCCGATCGCCGCTGCAGCGCCGCGCCGCGCTGGCGCTGATGGAGGCGATCGGGTTCGATTTCGCGCATGGCCGGCTCGATGAAAGCGCCCACCCGTTCTGCGGCGGCACCTCGGACGACGTCCGGCTGACCACGCGCTACGACGAGGCGGATTTCGCCACGGCATTGATGGGGACGCTGCACGAAACCGGCCATGCCCTCTATAAGCGCGGCCTGCCGCCCGAATGGCGGCGCCAGCCGGTCGGCGCGGCGCGCGGCATGGCGGTGCATGAGAGCCAGTCGCTGCTCCTGGAGATGCAGGTCTGCCGCAGCCGCGCGTTCGCCGGCTTCGCCGCGCCGCTGCTGCGCGACGATCTTCGGCGGCGACCCCGCGGCGTGGCACGCCGAGGCGCTCTATCGCCGGCAGACCCTGGTGCGGCCCGGCCCGATCCGCGTCGATGCCGACGAGGTCACCTACCCGGCGCATGTGATCCTGCGCTACCGGCTGGAGCGCGCGATGATCGCCGGCGATCTCAAGCCGCGCGACCTGCCCCATGCCTTCAACGACGGGCTCAAGGAGCTGATCGGGATCGCGCCGCGAACCGATCGCGACGGCGTTTTGCAGGACATTCATTGGTATGACGGCCACTGGGGCTACTTCCCGACCTACACGCTGGGCGCGCTGATCGCGGCGCAGCTCTTCGCCGCCGCGCGCGCCGCGATGTCCGACCTCGCCGAGCAGATCGGCCGCGGCGAGTTTGTGCCGCTCTTCGCAATGGCTGCGCGACAAGGTCCACGCCCAGGGCGTCGCTGATGTCGACCGCCGAGCTGGTCGAAGCCGCGACCGGCGCGCCGCTCGGCACCGCCGCCTTCGAGCGCCATCTGCGCCAGCGCTATCTGGGGTAGGCTCAAAACCCAATCAGCCCGCTCATCCCAATCGGAGGGCGGGTGGTAAGCGCCGCCAGCCAACGAGGCCTTCGCGCCGATTCCGGTCGTTCTTCGGGCCTCAATCGAGCTCCCGGAGTCGACCCTAAGCTGCCTTTGCCGGCGCTCGCTCGCTGATCGCGATGCAGGGTCTCCCGATTAGCCGGTCATCGCAGCAGCGCGAGTATCTTTTGCCGTACCTGCTGCCATGCGGTGGAACTCGGGTCGATTAAGTCGAAATGGCCGGCATACGGCAGGTCGATCGTCTCCACGCGGTCGCCGGACGCCGCCGCCGCCTTCGCATAGGCGCGAGCGAGCGAGGACGACACGATGCTGTCAAGCTCGCCGAATGCGATAATTTGCGGCACACCAATCGGCAGCAGGGCGGCCGGCGACGTGTCGGCATAAACGTTTTGGCCGACGCGCTCTTTGGCGCCGGTCATTTGATCGATCGTCGAAGAGCCGCCGCACCAGATTGACGCGCTTTCGCGGTAGGCTTGCAAATCTGTGACACCGGCTAAGGAGACGACGCCGGCAATCGGCAAGGGCTGAGACATGGCAATCGGGCTGTCATTCGGCACGCGTGCACGGGCCGCCGCCCACAACGCCAAATGGCCGCCCGCCGAATGGCCGACAACGACCACTTTGGTGAGGTCCAAAGGGTACCGGCTGGCAATGGACCGTAGCGCATCAACGGCGTGACCGACATCGAGATAGGTTCCGGGATAGCCGCCGCCGGTCTCGCCGAGCTCGCGGTACTCGACATTCCATACCGCAACCCCCTGTCGTTGCATATCCGCGACAAGCCCGTCCATCATGCCAAGGGTGAAGGGCCTCAGCCAGCAGCCGCCATGAACCATTACGACGACCGGCAGCTTGCCCACGCCCTCGTGGGGCGGAAGCGTCAACTCGCCGAACTGACTGGGCTCCGGACCATAGGGGATGCGTTCCCCCGCCCCCATACGCGGCAGCGAGCAGCCGGCCGCCGCGAACAGGCTCAACGCCGCAACCGCGCCCAAGCGCCACGCCGCGGTTCTGCGGTTACGCAACGATCTGTTCTCGGTGCGTCCGTCCCGGAACCACAAATGTCGCGGGCAGCAACACGACCGTAGCAGTGAATGCGCCAGCCACTGCCCGCAGACGTGCCCCGGATGCCAGGGTTATTCGCTGCCCCACACGATCATCCTCGTACCGATTCACCCGGGTTACACCGCGCGCAGAGCAGGTCCGGCCGACGGGTGAATACGGCCGCCCGATCGCTGTCGTGGGCATGGCCGGAACCAAATACCCCCGGAGAAGGAATCCGTCTACGGCGGGGATCAGCCGTGCCGGCGTCGGCTACTAGAAACGCTGGCCTGCGGCATATTGCTGTTCAGGATTGGCGGTTGCCGCGCGGCGGCCTTGATTGGCCGCCACCTGCCGGCCGGAACCGGCCCGTCTCGACCGCCGGCTCGTTAAAAGCTGAAGGGTCCGGACGGGTGGGGGCGGCGGCGGGCTGAGGCACTGCCGGGCTGCCGCCGGGGTTGACAGGAACAAACGGGCAACCAATATCTTCGCCTTCGCCGCTGCGAATGAGCCTCGCCGATGCCGGAGATCGCCGCCGAACCGCCCCGCCCCTTGGCACCCCGAGCTTCCCTGTTAAATTGGCGAAAATTCCCTGCTCTGAGGGAATTCCCGCCATAACCGCCGACCGCAGCGGCGCCAGGTCCGCCGCGCCGGCGATGATCAGCCTCGCATCGGCCGCGTGTCGCGAAAGGGTGGTTTACAGCGCCGCGTTAGCCATCATATGTCATGCGCCGCGGCCGAGCGCCGCGCCGTGGAGACGATATCGCCGGCGGAGCGTTTCAGCGGAGACGGGGCTACGGGGGAACCGAGTTGTTCGATACAGCAATTCAGCAGCCGGCGCGCCATGACGACCGCCCGGCGCAGCGCGACCGGTTTGCGGCCATTCGCCACGAGAGCGAGGCGCTGGCCGCCAATCTGACGCCCGAGGACCAGGCGATCCAGTCGATGCCCGACGCCAGCCCGACCAAATGGCATCTGGCGCATACCAGCTGGTTTTTCGAGACCTTCATCCTGGGGCCCCTCGACCCCGGCTACCGGGTGTTCGATCCGGCCTTCGCCTATCTGTTCAACTCCTATTACGAGGCGGTCGGCCCGCGCCATCCGCGCCCCGAACGCGGCCTCCTGTCGCGCCCGACGGTCGATGCGATCGGCGCCTATCGCGACCACGTGACGACGGCGATGCTGCGCCTGATCGAGGGCGCCGGCGCGGCGGTATGGCGCGAGGCGGCGCCGCGGCTCGAACTC
Source organism: uncultured Alphaproteobacteria bacterium (assembly GCA_963842175.1). GTDB lineage: Bacteria > Pseudomonadota > Alphaproteobacteria > ATCC43930 > CGMCC-115725 > DATARH01. The sequence continues at coordinate 405,844 of CAWJFM010000023.1, read as the reverse complement.
GGCCTCCACCACGAGCAGCAGCATCAGGAGCTGATCCTGATGGACATCAAGCATGTGTTTTCGGTCAATCCGCTGCTGCCGGCCTACCAGGCGCCGCGCCCCTATGCGCTGCCGCCGCCGGCGGCCGCGCCCGGCTGGGTCGAGTTCGCCGGCGGGCTCTGCGAGATCGGCCATGCCGGCCCCGGCTTCGCCTTCGACAATGAGGGGCCGCGCCACAAGGTCTGGCTCGACCCGTTCCGCCTCAGCAGCCATCCGGTCTCGTGCGGCGAATACCGCGAGTTCATCGCCGATGGCGGGTATCGCCGGCCCGAATTCTGGCTGTCGGACGGCTGGGCGACCGTGCGGCAGCAGGGCTGGCAGGCGCCGCTCTACTGGCGCGACGCGGATGGCGAGTGGCGCATCTTCACGCTGTCGGGCGAGCGGCCGATCGAACCGGCGGAGCCGGTCTGCCATGTCAGCTGCTACGAGGCCGACGCCTTTGCCCGCTGGGCCGGGAAGCGGCTGCCGACCGAGGCCGAATGGGAAGTTGCCGCCGACGGCGTGCCGCTCGCCGGCAACCTCGCCGACAGCGGCCATTTCCATCCCTGTCCCGACCCGGCGCCGGAGCCGCGCGAGCCGGCAGCTGCGCCAGATGATCGGCGATGTCTGGGAGTGGACGGCGAGCCCCTACATCGCCTATCCGCGCTTCCGCCCGGCGGCGGGCGCGATCGGCGAATACAACGGCAAGTTCATGTCGAACCAGATGGTGCTGCGCGGCGGCGCGGCGGTGACGCCGGCCGGCCATATCCGCATCACCTACCGCAATTTCTTCCCGCCCGCTTCGCGCTGGGCGTTCTCGGGGCTGCGGCTGGCGGAGGACGCTTAGCGATGGATGGCGGCGACTTCGCCTTTCACGATCTGGCGCCGAGCGAGGAGAGCTTTCGCGACGCGGTGCTCGCCGGGCTCGGCCATGAGCCGAAGGCGCTGCCGTGCAAATTCTTCTACGATGTGCGCGGCTCGGCGTTGTTCGAGCAGATCTGCCGCCTCCCGGAATACTACCTGACCCGCACCGAGATCGCGATCCTCGAAGAACATGCCGGCGCGATCGCGGCCCATATCGGGGCGCATTGCCGGCTCGTCGAATTGGGCAGCGGCGCCAGCCGCAAGGTGCGCATCCTGCTTGGGGCGCTGGAGGCGCCGGCCGCCTACGTGCCGGTCGACATCTCGCGCGAGCATCTGCGCGAGGCCGCCGCCCGGCTCGCCGCCGATTTCCCGAAGCTGCCGGTCGATCGCGGTGTGCGCCGATTACACCCGGCCGTTTCCGTTGCCGCCGCTGCCCGGTCCCGCGGGCAAGCGGGTCGGCTTTTTCCCGGGATCGACGATCGGCAATTTCGAGCCGGACGCGGTCGTCGCGTTTTCTCGCGCATTGCGCCGAACTGCTCGGGCCCGCGGGCGAGATGCTGGTCGGGGTCGACCTCAAGAAGGACCGCGCCATCCTCGATCGCGCCTACAACGACCGGGCCGGGCTCAACGCCGCCTTCAACCTCAACCTGCTGGAGCGGGTCAATCGCGAGCTCGGCGGCTACACTCGATATCGACCGGTTCGAGCATCTGGCCTTCTACAACGAAGACGAAGGGCCGGATGGAGCTCTATCTCAAAAGCCTCGCCGACCAGACCGCGACGATCGCCGGCCGCGCTTTCCATTTCGCCGAGGGTGAGCTGATCCACACCGAGAACTCATACAAATACGCGATCCCCGAATTCCACGCGCTCGCCGCGCGCGCCGGCTTTCTGCCGGTCCACACCTGGACCGACCGCAACGACCTCTTCAGCGTCCACTACTTCCGCCAGGGGTGAACCACGGCGGACCGCAATACGCTCTCTCAAAGCCCCTGCAGGAAGTCGATCATCGCGGCGTTGACCTCCGAAGGCCGCTCCTGCTGGGTCCAATGCCCGCAGCCCGGCAGCATGATCGTCTGGCGCAGCTGCGGGACGAACTTGGCCAGGTTGGGGAGCAGCTGATCCATGCCGCGAAAGGCGACGACGAGGTCGCGGTCGCCGGCGATGTAGAGCGCCGGAACATTCACCCGCGCCCCGGCGAAGGGCGCGAGCAGCTCCCAGTTACGATCGATGTTGCGGTACCAGTTGAGCCCGCCGCGAAATCCGGTGCGGGCGAATTCGCCGGCATAGAAATCGACGTCCGCTTCGCTGAGCCAGCCCGGCAGGGTCGCGGGGTTGGCCCGGCGCGACAGGAAGCCGCCCTGCCGCGGGACCATGCCGACCGGCTGGGTCGCATCGCGGCGCGGCGCATCGCCGGAGCCCGAATAAAGCATGGTGCGGAGCGAGGCGCGGGGATCGCGCTCGAATTCCGCCTCGGCGACCCCGGGCTCCTGGAAATAGAGCTGATAGAATTGGGCGTCGTCGGTCTGCGGCATTGCGGTCGTCGGCCGCGTCGCGCCGCGCGGCCGGTACGGCACGCTGAGGCCGATGACGCCGCGAAAGCGGTCCGGGCGCAACAGCGCGGCGTGCCAGGCCACCGGCGCCCCCCAATCATGACCGGCGATGACCGCCTGTTCGGCGCCAAGCGCGTCGAGCAGTCCCACCATGTCGCCGACGAGATGGAGGAGCGTGTACTGGTCGATCGCCTCGGGACGCTCGGTCTGGCCATAGCCGCGCATGTCGGGCGCGACGGCATGAAACCCGGCCGCGGCCAGCGCGGGGAGCTGATGGCGCCACGAATACCAGGACTCGGGAAAGCCGTGGCAGAGCACGACCAGCGGTCCCTTGCCCGCCTCTGCCACATGCATGCGGATACCGTTCGTCTCGATAAAGCGATGCGCGATTTCGCTCATGGTCGTTCTCCTGCGCCGTCGCGGCGCCGCGGCAGGATGGCGTGCTTGCGCAGATAATGGCGCAGCTGATGATAGCCGAGGCCCAGCGCCTGCGCGGTGCGGCGCTGGTTGAAATCGTTGCTCGGCGAGCGCGGCGCGCAGCATCTCCGCCTCGAAGCGGGCGACGCGGGCGACAAAATCGCCGGGCTCGGCCGGCGCTGGCGGCGGCGGCGGCAATGGCGCCGGAGGCTGCGGCCGGAACGGCGAGGCGAACGGATCGAGGATGATCTCGTCGAGCGGCTCGCCGGGGTTGGCCGCGCGATAGAGGCTGCGCTCGACGGCGTTCTTCAGCTCGCGCACATTGCCGGGCCAGGAATGCGCCTCGAGCCGCGCCATCGCCGCGCGCGAAAAGCCGGCGAAGGCGTCGCGGCCCAGGGTCCGCGTCATCGCGCGCGCGAAATGCTCGGCCAGCAGCGGGATGTCCTCGGGGCGCGCCCTGAGCGGCGGCACCGTCACGACGTCGAACGCCAAGCGGTCGAGGAGATCGCTGCGGAACTTTCCGGCCTCGGCCAGAGCCGGCAGATCGGCATTGGCGGCGGCGATCAGGCGGACATCGACGGCCAGCGGCTCGTTGCCGCCGACCCGCTCGAAGGTGCCGTATTCGATGACGCGCAGGACCTTCTCCTGCACGGCCTGCGAGGCGGCGGCGATCTCGTCGAGAAAGAGCGTCCCGCCGTCGGCCAGTTCGAAGCGCGAGGCGCGCCGCCGCACCGCGCCGGTGAAGGCGCCGGCCTCGTGCCCGAACAGCTCGCTGTCGAGCAGCGATTCGGCGAGCGCGGCGCAGTTGACGGTGAGGAACGGCTTGTCCCAGCGCGGCGACAGATAGGTCAGCCGCGCCGCGATCAGCTCCTTGCCGGTGCCGCGCTCGCCGACCACCAGCACCGGCCGGTCGAGCGGCGCCAGCTGCGACACCTGCGCCAGCACCGCGCGGAAGGCCGGCGCCTCGCCGACCAGCGGCGGCAGCTCGGTATAGGGCGTGGCGGTGTGAGCCATTATGTTAGTGATTTCCACGATATAAATTGCTGATATTCCGCTAATAGATATCCGACATCAGCGCAATCTGATTCCCGATACCCTATGATTTTCAATGCATTGATCGAATTCGCCACAAGCGAGCCGGGTTGGCACGAAGGATGCCTAGCATGGTCGCTGAGATGGAACCCTATCCCCTCCCGCGGCTTGACCCGCGGGTCCATCTTTGCAGTGGATGGCCGCGGGCGGACGGTTGGCACGGGGCATGCCTTGAGGAAGGTGCAAGGGCTGCACGAGGACCTGCGTCATGGGTATTTTCTCCCGGCTTGCCGACATCGTGAATTCCAACATCAACGCCATCCTCGACCGCGCCGAGGACCCGGAGAAGATCATCCGGCTGATCGTCCAGGAGATGGAGGACACGCTGGTCGAGGTGCGCTCGGCCGCGGTGCGGACCATCGCCGAGCGCAAGGAGCTGGAGCGGCGGATCGAGGCGCTCGGGCGCGAGCAGGAGGAATGGCAGCGCCGCGCCGAGCTGGCGGTGACGCGCGGGCGCGAGGATCTGGCGAAGGGCGCGCTCATCGCCAAGACGCGGATCGCCGAGGAGCTGGCGCGCGAAGAGCGCCAGCTCGCGCAACTGGTCCAGGCGCTCGCCAAGGAGAACGAGGACATCGCCAAGCTCCAGGCCAAGCTCGCCGACGCCAAGGCGCGCGAGAAGACGCTCGACCGCGCGGCACAAGAGCGCCGCCTCGCGCATCAAGCTGCGCACCCGGCTCTATGACGAGCGCATCACCGACGCCTTCGCCCGCTTCGAGCACGTCGAGCGCGCGCTCGACGACGATGGAGGGGCGGGTCGAATTGTTCGAGCTCGGCCGCAAGCCCAGCCTCGCCGACGAACTCGCCGGCATCGAGAAGGATGCGCGCGTCGAAGAGGAGCTCGCCGAATTGAAGGCGCGGCTCGGCAACGGCCCGCGGCCCATGCCGGCGCGGTGACGGCGATGGTGCACATCAGCGTGTTCGTCTTCGTCCTCGGCATCATCTTCCTGGTCGTCGTCGCGCCGATCTGGATCGTCGCGCACTACCTGACGCGCTGGCGGCGCAGCCGCAAGCTCTCGGCCGAGGACGAGCGGGTCCTCGGCGAGCTCTACGAGGCGGCGCGCAAGATGGAGGCGCGGCATCGCCGCTTTGGAGCGCGTGCTCGACGCCGAGGCGCCGGGCGGCACGCGCACGGGAGGATGACATGTGGACCGACACGCCGCCATCGCCTCTATCGCGACCCCGAGAACGGCATCCTGGCCGGCGTCTGCGCCGGCATCGCCGACTATCTCGGCACCGAGCGCATCGTCATCCGCCTCGCCTTCGTGCTGGCGCTCTTCCTCTTCATCGTGCCGGCGGCGCTCGATCTACATCCTCTTGGCGATCGCGCTGCCGAAGCGGCCGCCGGCGCTCTACGCGAGCGACGCGGAGGCCGCCTTCTGGCGCGGCGTCGCCACCGCGCCCGACGACACGCTCGCCGCGCTCCGGCGCCGCTTCGCCGACCTCGAGGCGCGGCTCCAGGCGATCGAGCGCGAAGTCACCTCGGGCGAGGCTGATCTGCGCCGCAAGTTCCGCGATCTCGGAGGCTGATGCGATGGCACCGCTGCCGCTCTTTCTCAACATCCTGTGGGTCCTGTTCGGCGGTCTCTGGATGGCGATCGCCTGGCTCGTCGCGGGCGTCATCATGGTCGTCACGATCATCGGCATTCCCTGGGCGCGCGCCGCCTTCACGATAGCGGGCTATGCCTTTCTGCCGTTCGGGCGCCGGGCGATGTCGCGCGCGGCGTATCAGGGCTATGACGATCTCGGCACCGGCCCCGCCGGCGCGCTCGGCAATCTGATTTGGCTGGTGCTTGCCGGCTGGTGGCTGGCGCTCGGCCATCTCGCCATCGCGCTCTGCCAGGCCGTGACGATCATCGGCCTGCCATTTGCCTGGGCGCACTTGAAGCTCGCCGGTCTCGCGCTCTGGCCGATCGGCCGCATCATCGTGCCGGCGGACCTGCCGCCGGCCGGCTACGCGCGCGGGCGCTAGGACATCGCTGCGGTAACCGGTCGTCTCCATTGACGGAGCACCTGGCGGGCAATCCTGGACGGACCACAACGAACTGTTCAGCGTCCACTGCCTCCGTAAGGGGTGAGGCCACCGCTTTTACGGCGCGGCGCCCGATTTCACCAATTCAAAATCCTCGTCCGGCTCATTATAATGAAACAGTTCACCATCATCCGTCTGTATAAGGATACCCGAATTTAGGTAAGTCCACGCTGCTTTCGGGAATTCTTTCGTAAATTCACCCGTATCTATTGAACAGACGACTATTCCATACTCGTCGTCCCACAGTTTGACGCGATCCCCGACCGTTACACGCCGGCCATCAGCGTATTTCATTGTTACGTCCGCTTTCGTCGTATCGGGACCGCACTTGGTGGCGGAGGTCCCTCGGTTACACGAAGCTTGTTCCAGAAGCATTCACAGGTAAATGGACTCTGATTTCTCTCATACAAATGGTAATGGTCGCCGTTGAACGGGTGGTGCGATCTGCTCGGCGGAACTCTATCATAACGGTAACCGATCGTCCCCACCGGCGGAACGCACTCCGGGCAGTTTTGCCGCCTGCGCATTCGAGTTGAGCCACCGCTCACGCCGTCGCGGCGCCGTCGACCGGGAGCGCCGCGCCGGAGACGAACGAGGCTTCGTCGGACAACAGGAACAGCGCGGCGTTGGCGATCTCCTCCGGCTTGCCGGTGCGGCGCATCGGGACCTGCTGGGCGCGCCGCACGATCGAGCGCTTCCTTGTCCTCCTCGCCCGGACGGGCGCTGCTGGTCGGGGCGGGCGACAAAGACGCGCAGCATCGGCGTGTCGATCGGGCCGGGGCAGATCGCGTTGACCCGGATTTTCTCGCTCGCCAGGCGCTTGGCCAGCGAGCGGACGAACCCGACGACGCCGAATTTCGCCATCGAATAGACCGGGCTGAACGCCGAGCCGACGAGGCCCGAGGTCGAGGCGGTATAGAGCAGCGCGCCGCCGCCGCGTGCCCGCAGTTCCGGGATCGCCGCCTCGGTCGTCACCAGGATGGTGCGCAGATTGAGGTCGATCGCGAGCTCGAAATCCTTCATGTCGATGCCCTCGATCGCGGCGGGGCCGGGATGGCCGACATGGTCCCACACGAAATCGAGCCCGCCGAACGCGTTGGCGGTGCGCCGCACGATCTCGCGCGCGAAGGCGTCCTGGCGCAGATCGCCGACCAGCGCAAGCGCCCGGCCGCCGGAAGCGGCGATCTCGCCGACCACGGCATCGACGCCGGCCTGGTCGATGTCGACCACCCCGACCGCGGCGCCCTCCTTTGCGAAGCGCAGCGCGCCGGCGCGTCCCATCCCCGAGGCCGCCGCCGTGACGATGCCGATCTTGCCTTGCAGGCGCATGGTGTTTCTCCCGCTCAAAAAGTAACCCTTTAACGCAAAGGACGCGAAGGATACGCAAAGGTCGCAGAGGAAAAATTCACGGCGCGAAGCGCCAATAGTTTCATTGCGATGGCATGGAAGAAATCCTCTGCGATCCGCGCCTGCTCGCCTGCCTTCGCGTCCTCGGCGTACCCTTTGCGTCCTTTGCGTTAAAGAGTTGTATTTTTACTTTTTTCACGCCGCCATCCCGGTGCCGTCATAGAGCATCTCGAACGCCGCCTGATAGGCCTCGCGGATCGCGTGGCGCCGGATCTTCAAGGTCGGCGTCAGTTGCGCGTTGGCGAGGCTGAACGGCTCGACGGCGATCGTGAAGCGGCGCACCCGCTCGGCCGCCGGCAAATCCCGGCTGACCCGGGCGACGACATCGCCGAGCGCCTTGTGAAAGCCGGCATCCTGCGCCAGCGCGGCGAGATCCGCCGCTGTCCCGTGGCCGGCCGCGTAGGCGGCAGCGAACTCCGGGTCGGGGACGATGACCGCGACGAGATAGGGCCGGCGGTCGCCGAACACCATCGCCTGGGCGATTTCCGGCGCCAGGGTCAGCGCCCCCTCGACGCGCGCCGGCGAGATCATCTCGCCGCCCGAATTCTTGATGAAATCGCGCTTCCGATCGGTGATGCGCAGATAGCCGTCGGGGTCGAGCCGGCCGACATCGCCGGTGTAGAGCCAGCCGTCGATTAGCGTGCGCGCGCTCGCCTCGGGGTCGTTCCAATAGCCCTTCATGACATTGTCGCCGGCGACGAGGATCTCGCCATCCTCGGCGATCTCGCACTCGGACCCCGTCGAGCGGCGGGCCGACCGTGTCGATCCGGATCATTCCCGGGCGGGTTGCAGCAGATCACCGGCGCCGCCTCGGTCTGGCCATAGCCCTGCAGGAGCTGCACCCCGAGCGCGAGGAAGAAGCCGCCGATCTCGGGGTTGAGCGGCGCCCCGCCCGAGATCATCGCCTTCAAGCGCCCGCCGAACCGCGCGCGCACCTTGTCGCGCACCAGCTTTTCGAGCACCGGATCGAGGAGCCGCTCGCCGAGCGACAAGGGCTCGTCGGCGAGCCGCTTCTTGCCGATCGCGACGGCGCGCTCGAACAGGCCGCGCTTCAGCCCGCGCTCGCGCGCGATCTGCGAGCCGGATGCGCTGGTGCAGCGTCTCGTAGAGCCGCGGCACCGCGGTCATGATCGTCGGCCGCACCTCGATGAGGTTCGTCGCCAGCGTCTCGGCGCCCTCGGCGAAATAGATCTCGGCGCCGAGCGAGATCGGAAACATCATCCCGGCGGTGTGCTCGTAGGAATGCGACAGCGGCAGAAAGCTGAGGAATTTTTCGTCGCCGAGGCCGAGCATCTCCAGGAGGCGATAGGCGCCGCGGCAATTGGCGATGATGTTGCGGTGGCTCAGCATCACCCCCTTCGGCACGCCGCCGGTGCCGGACGTGTAGATGATGCAGGCGGTGTCGTCTTGTGTCAGCGCGGCGACCCGTGCGGCGACCGCGTCGCCGCTCTCGCCGCCGAGCGCCAGCACAGCCTCCCAGCGGCGCAGATCGAGGTGCGGCGGCGCCTCGGCGACGTCCTCGATCGCGATCACCGCGCGCACGCTCGGCACCTGCGCGGCGGCCGGGAGAAGGCGGGCGGCGAGCGCCGCGGTCGAGACGATCGCGGCGCGCGCCCCGCTATTGCCGAGGATATGGCGGTGGTCCTCGACGGTGTTGGTGACGTAGGCTGGGACCGTCACCGCGCCGGCGCTCATGATCGCGAGATCGGCGATGACCCATTCCGGCCGGTTTTCCGACACCAGCGCGACCCGGTCGCCCGGCTCGATGCCGAGCGCGGCGAGACCGCGCGCGAGCCGCGTTACCGCATCGGCGGCCTCGGTCCAGCTCAGCGATCGATAGCTCCCCTCGCGCTTGGCCCACAGAAACGGCCGCGCCGCCCGCGTTTGCGCCACCTCGAAGAACATCGCCGGCAGGCTGCGGCAGCTCGCGTAATCCATCTCGTCCCCGACGCCTTTGCTGAGCCGATCGGGCCGGTTGGCGTGTGCTCGCCCGCGCCCCATATCCTCGCGGCGCAATGATAGCGGAATTTCATCCGTCATGCCCGCGGAAGCGGGCATCCAGGGGCAAGCGACCATCGGCCGGCTCTGGATTCCCGCCTGCGCGGGAATGACGGGGCAGAGGGATTGAGATGGGCAGAAAGATATGACCCCGCCGAAGGGGCGGCGGTTGGCAAAAATACCCTCGGCCCGCTGCCCGAATGGGACCTCGCCGATCTCTACCCTGGCCAGGGCAGCCCAGAATTGACCCGCGATCTGGCCGGCCTCGCGGCGGCAGCGGGAGCGTTCCGGGCGCGCTATCAGGGCCGGCTCGGCGAATTGCCCGGCGCCGAGCTCGGCACCGCGGTGGCCGAGTACGAGCGGCTGCAGGAGGTTGCCGGGCGCATCATGAGCTATGCCGAGCTGATGCGCGCCGGCAATGTCGCCGACCCCGAGATTGCCCGCTTCTTCCAGACGATGCATGAGCGCATCAACGCGGTTTCGACCGAGCTGCTGTTCTTCACACTTGAGATCAACCGCCTCGAGGACCGCGATCTCGATGCCAAATCCGCCGACCCGGCATTGGCGCATTATCGCCCGTGGCTGCGCGATGTGCGCGCCCAGCGCCCGCACCAGCTCTCGGACGACCTGGAAAAGCTGCTGCTCGAAAAATCGGTGGCCGGGCGCGCCGCCTGGATGCGCCTCTTCGACGAGACGATCGCCGAGCTGCGCTTTCCGTTTCGCGGCCGCGACTTGACCGAGCCCGAGGCGATGCACCTACTCTCCGACCGCGACGGCGCGGTGCGCCGCGAGGCGGCGCTGTCGATCGGCGAGGTGCTCGGCCGCAACGGCCGGCTCTTCGCGCTGATCACCAACACGCTCGCCAAGGACAAGGAGATCGAGGACCGCTGGCGCCATTTCCCGCGGCCGATCTCGGCGCGCAATCTGTCGAATTTTGTCGAGGACGAGGTCGTCGACGCGCTCGTCGCCGCGGTGCGCGAGAGCTACCCCGACCTGTCGCATCGCTATTACCGGCTGAAGGCGCGCTGGTTCGGGGTCGACCAGCTGCCGTTCTGGGACAGGAACGCGCCGCTCCCCGGCGACGACGACCGCGCCATTCCGTGGGAAGAGGCGGAACGCACCGTGCTCGTCCGCCTACCGCGCCTTCTCGCCCGAGATGGCCGCCGGTCGGCGAGCGCTTTTTCGCGGCGCGCTGGATCGATGCGCCGGTGCGGCCGGGGAAGGCGCCGGGCGCCTTCGCCCATCCGACCGTGCCGGGCGCCCACCCCTATCTCCTGCTCAATTACCAGGGCAAGACGCGCGATGTGATGACCTTGGCGCATGAGCTGGGGCACGGCGTGCACCAGGTGCTGGCGGGCGGCCAAGGCCAGCTGATGGCCGACACGCCGTTGACCCTCGCCGAGACCGCCTCGGTGTTCGGCGAGATGCTGACCTTCCGCGCCCTTCTCGCGCGCGAAGCTGACCCCGCCCGCCGCAAGATCATGCTCGCCGGCAAGGTCGAGGACATGCTGAACACGGTCATCCGCCAGATCGCCTTTGTCACCTTCGAGACCCGCGTGCATGACGAGCGCCGCGAGGCCGAATTGACCGCGGAGCGGATCTGCGAGATCTGGCTCGAGGTGCAGCGCGACAGCCTCGGCCCGGCGATCGGCCTCGACGAGGCCTACCGCTATTATTGGAGCTACATCCCGCATTTCATTCATTCGCCGTTCTATGTCTACGCCTATGCCTTTGGCGATTGCCTGGTGAACTCGCTCTACGCGGCCTATGAGGACGCCCACGAGGGTTTCGCCGAGCGCTATCTCGACCTGTTGCGCGCCGGCGGCACGCAGCGCCACAAGGAACTCCTGGCGCCGTTCGGCCTCGACGCCGCCGACCCGGCCTTCTGGTCGAAGGGGCTTGGCGTCATCAGCCGCTTCATCGACGAATTGGAAAGGATTGGCTAAGATAATCTCGCACGAAAACGAGACTTGGTGGGACCTCTATTGCTGATGATGTCCTCCCAGGAGCGCACGCAGGAGCTGCCGATGCCCGACTGGCTGTCGCTCGCCGAAACGGTCGAGGAAATCCAAAAGTCACATGGTTGCTCGGACTATGAAGCCAAGATGGAAATGTTCGGCGAGTTGTTCAACGGTGTGCGAAAGGCCAAGGGCATTCGCGACGACATCGAACAGGAGATCGAGGGCAAATGGTTTATCGGGCAGATCGGCGAGCAGGGGGTCGATTGGTCCCGCTCGGCGATTAGAAAATATGGCGTAGAATATTCCAAGGTTATGGTTTCGCCAGCCGCGCCGAGTGCCGATCCTAACAAGGAAAACCGGCCGCCCAAATTCAATTGGGATCAATTCTGGCTGGAGGTCGTGAGAATTGCGAACACCACCAAAGGGCTGCCCACGGACAGGGCAGAACTCCACCGCCGCATGGTCGATTTCTGCGTTACGCAATTCAGCGATCCGCCGGGCGCAGCCGCGATCCGCGACAAGCTCGCAACGCTGCCGAGATAGGTCTCGGGGCGGTGATCCTAGTCGGCGACCGTCCTGCGGCCCATTTACAACCAAGGCGTGCATCAAACCCGATTCCAGCCTGTAAGGTCAGGTGACCGGCGACACCGTGCTAAATCTTGAGTTGTAGCCAAACCCGGCGGCGACAAATCCTCCCGCAGCGCCGCGGAAGTAGGTTTATGGTGCCGGGCGTTGTGCCCCGAGCCAGGGAAGTTCGCACCGCCAATGACCGACGAGGACAGCTTCAGCGGCCGGGTCAGGCGCTATGCCCGGGTCGGCGGCGCGATGGGCGGGCTCGCCGCGCGCCTCGCCGGCGAGCGCTATCTCGGCGTGCCGATCGACCGCGAACGCCACGCCGCCGATCTGAAGACCGCGCTCGGCGGCATCAAGGGGCCGCTGATGAAGGTGGCTCAGCTCCTCGCCACGATCCCGGACGCCTTGCCCGAGGAATATGTCCGCGAGCTGATCCAGCTGCAGTCGAACGCGCCGGCGATGGGCTGGCCGTTCGTGCGCCGCCGCATGATCGGCGAATTGGGGCCGGAGTGGCAGGGCCGCTTCCACAGCTTCGAGCATGCCGCGGCGCGCGCCGCCTCGCTGGGCCAGGTGCATCGCGCGGTCGCGCGCGACGGCACCCGGCTCGCCTGCAAACTGCAATATCCCGAGATGGCCGCCGCCGTCGAAGCCGATCTGCGCCAACTGAAGCTGGCGATGGGGCTTTACGAGCGCTACGACCGCACGGTCAGGTCGGCCGCGATCCATGCCGAGATCGCCGACCGGCTGCGCGAGGAATTGGATTATCTGCGCGAGGCCGCGCACATGCGGCTCTACCGCGAGATCCTGCAAAGACGAGCCAGGGGTTGCGGTGCCGCGGCCGATACCGGAGCTGTCGACCCGGCGGCTGTTGACGATGACCTGGCTCGACGGCCAGCCGATCCTCGATGTCGCGACGAAGGCGCCGCTCGCCGTGCGCAACGAGATCGCGCTCAGGATGTTCCGGATCTGGTATGTGCCGTTCTATTTCTACGGCGTCATCCACGGCGACCCGCATCTCGGCAATTACACCGTCGCCCCCGACCGCACCGTCAATCTGCTGGATTTCGGCTGCATACGCGTCTTCCCGCCGAGCTTTGTGAAGGGCGTCATCGACCTCTACCACGCCTTGGAGCGCGACGACCGCGAGCTCGCGGTCGAGGCTTACCGGAGCTGGGGTTTCGGCGAATTGTCGCACGAGATGATCGCCGTGTTGAACCGCTGGGCCGCGTTTGTCTACGGGCCGCTGCTCGACGACCGGGCGCGGATGATCCAGGAGAAGGCGAGCGGGCGCGATGGCCGCAGCGCTCGTCGACAACGTCCATCGCGACATCCGCCGTTTGGGCGGCATCGCGCCGCCGCGCGCCTTTGTCTTCATGGACCGCGCCGCGATCGGCCTCGGCTCGGTGTTCCTGCACCTCAAAGCCAAGATCAACTGGCACCGGCTGTTCCACGAGCTGATCGACGATTTCGCCGAGGACGTGCTGGCCGAGCGCCAGAAGAAGGCGCTGAAACGCGCCGGCGTGCCGTTGCCCAAGCCATGATTTCCGGTCTGCGTTGATGCAGCCCGCTCGGTTCCTCTCGCATGGGCTGACGCATGTCGGGCTGGTGCGCCGGCGCAATGAGGACGCCTTTCTCGACCGTCCCGAGCTCGGCCTTTGGGCGGTGGCCGACGGGATGGGCGGCCACGCAGAGGGCGACTATGCCAGCGCCCGCATCGTCGCCGCGCTCGCTGCGCTTGAGCCGCCGGGAGATCTCGGCCAATTCATCGAGGCGGCCGCTGAGCGGTTGCGCGAGGTCGATGCCGAGCTGCGCGCCCGCGCTGCCCGGCTCGGCCCCCGCGCGGCGATCGCCAGCACCGTCGTCGTCCTTCTTGCGCGATGCCCGCGAGTTTGCCGTGCTGTGGGCCGGAGACAGCCGGGCCTACCGCTGGCGCAACGGCGAGTTCCGGCAGTTGACGGTCGATCACAGCCATGTCCAGGAGCTGGTGGACGCCGGGCAGCTGCGCCGCCGAAGCGGCCGCCTCGCATCCGCAATCGCATGTCGTGACCCAGGCGATCGGCGCCGGTCGGCTCGAATTCGGCATCCTCCGCGAGCGCGCTCGTCGCCGGCGATCGCTTTCTGTTATGCAGCGACGGCCTGACCAACATGGTCGGCGATGCCGACATCGCGCGCGAGATCGCCGCCGCGCCGCCAGCCATCGCGGCCGAGCGGCTGCTCGAACGCGTGCTGGCGCGGGGCGCCGTCGACAACGCCACGATCGTCGTCGTCGCGGCCGAGCCGGCGGCGTAGATTGCGCGGCGATGCCTTTCGATCTCGTCATCTTCGACTGCGACGGCGTCCTGATCGACAGCGAGCTGCTGTCGGTGCGAGCCGATGTCGAATGCCTTGCAGAGTACGGCATCGACCTCTCCGCCGAAGAGATTCTCGAGCGCTACACCGGAACCAGCGGCATGGTGGCCGACCTCGAAGCGCGCTACGGCCGGGCGCTGCCATGGTTTGACGAACGTCACCAGCAGCTCGTGCGTCCTTTGTTCGAAGCCGGCTCTGAAGACGATACCCGGGGTGTCAGCCCGTGCTCGATTTGCTGCCCTGCCAAGTTCTGCGTCGCGTCGAGCAGCTCGCCCGAGCGGTTGCGGCATACTTTGTCGCTCGTCCGCCTCCACGACCGTTTCCATCCGAACATCTTCAGCGCCGCCGACGTGGCGCGCGGCAAGCCGGCGCCCGATTTGTTTCTGTATGCGGCGGACCGGATGGGGATCAGGCCGCAGCGCTGCGTCGTTGTCGAGGACAGCCTCCCGGGTGTCGCCGCGGCGGTTGCCGCCGGGATGACCGCGATCGGCTTCACCGGCGGCAGCCATTGCCGGCCGGGTCACGGTTCGCGCCTCGCCGAAGCAGGCGCCGCGCTGGTGATCGAGCGAATGGCGCAGCTGATGCCCGCCCTCGCGTCACGATCGCGGTGACCTGCGGGGATCGAAACCGACCGGCCGGTGTTTGTGGTGCAGCTCCGAGCATCGTACTCTCCCCCAAGCGGGCTCGGGGTAGGTCGGGCGGTCGAGGCCGGCATCCCCGCCCGGCCGACCTTTTCGGGGAGTGCGCGGCCGCCGGCGCGGCCGGTCGGGACGCCGTCTGCGCAGGAACCAATTACGGCGGCTGGCGTTTTCTTTGGAGCGCTTCAGGCGAACAGCGAAACTTGGGCGAGGCCTATAATGAAATCGGATCGTCTTCTGCTGTGGCTGGTGCTGTCGGCCGGCGTCGCCGTCACGCTCGGGATGTCCTATGCGACATTGCCGGCCCAGGACATGCCGCCGCTGCTTCCTGCCCCCGCTGCACAGCAGCCGGCGACGCAAGGCTCGCCAGCGGCTGCCGCCCGCCGCGGCAAATCCGTCGGCGCCGTCGGCCGCTTCACCTCAAAAGCTCGCGCAAGCTCGCCGACCGCCGCGCCGGCCAACTCGCCAGCCTCCGCCGCGGCCAACCCGCCGCCTCCACCGCGGCGGCAAGCCGCCCTCCGGCGAGCGCCCCCGGCGCCGACCGGCCCGAGCCTGACGCAAGCCGAGCTCGGCCAGCTGCTGGCGCCGATCGCGCTCTATCCGGATCAGCTCCTCAGCCAGATCCTGATGGCCGTCGACCTATCCGCTCGAAGTCGTCGAGGCGGCGCGCTGGGTCGCCGACCCTGCCCATCGGGGGCTGAAGGGCGAGGCGCTGACCAATGCGCTGCGCGACAAGCACTGGGACCCGAGCGTGATGGCGCTGGTGCCGTTCCCGCATGTGCTTGAGCATGATGAACACCCAGATCGAGTGGACGCAGAAGCTCGGCGCCGCGTTTGTCGCCCAGCAGGCCGACGTGATGAACGAGGTGCAGCTGCTGCGCCAGCAAGCGATCGCGGCGGGACGCTTCAAGAGCGGCCCGCAATGCGGATGCGTCGTCGCGCAAAACGGCAGGGCTACGTGACTGTCGCGCCGGCCAATCCGCGAAATCGTCTATGCTCCGGTCTATGCCCCGGCGATCTACGGTCCGTGGCCATACCCGGCCTACCCGCCTTTCCTGTTCCCGCTGCCGGTCGGCTTTGCCTTTGCGCCCGGGTACTTCATCGGCTTTGGCTGGGGCGTCGACGTCGCCTATTACGGTCCGCTGTGGGGCTGGGGCGAGCTTCAATTGGGGCGGCCACAGCATTATCGTCGACCCGGTCCGCTACGCCGCGGTCTCTGGTGGGCTGCCGCCTTCGCCGGCGGCGTCTGGACCCATGATTGCGACGCGCGGCGGCCCCGCTGGCACGCCGCCGCCGCTCGCGGCGCCTCTGGCGCGGTTGCCGGCAGCGGCGGGACGGCTCGCGGCCGGCCGCTCGGCTCGGCGGCCAGCGCGGCATGGCCGCGGCCGGCACGCGCGGCGCGGCGGCACGGCGGCCGGCAGCGCCGCTACCGGCGGACGCGCCGCGACGGCGGGCCGCGCGGCCTGGAGCGGCGGGCGCGGCGCGACCGCGGGCCATGCCGGACTGGCCGGCCGACGCGGCCTGGCGCCGGCGGGCCGGTCACGGCTGGCGCGGCGGTGCTCGGCGGCGGGCGCGGCGCCGCGGCCGCGCATGCGATGATTCGCACCGGCGGCGGGCCGATGCACATGGCGCGCGGGGGGCGGCGGCGGCCATGGCGGCTTCATGGGCCATGGTGGCGGCGGCCATGGCGGTGGCGGTGGCGGCAAGCACCGCTAAGGCAATTTCCGCCGGCGCCTGCGCGCTGCCGCGGCGGCGCACGGCGCTGGCGCGCGGGAGCGGAGCGGCTGAACGCCGTGGTTGCATCGCCGTTGCGCTGTCGGCACACTGCGGCGGCTCTGGCGAGCCCCGGATGGTGCCATGCGCGTCTTGTTTGCTCTCGTGATGCTGTCGCCGCTGATGGCGGGCTGCACGCCGTATATCCCGGTCAAGGATGATTTCGGCACCAGCGCGCTCGCGCCGGCGGGCGACATGCCGCCCGAATTCGCCGAGTTCAACGTCTACGACCCGGCCGTCAATGGCCTCTTGGCCGATCAGTACTGCGCGACGCCCTATCAGCCGCTCGACGAGCAGAGCCTCGGCGCCGCCTCCGGTCGCCTGGTTCAGGCCAGCGGCCGCTGTCAGACCCACGTCCCGCTGCTTGGGCAGTGACCGCCGCGGCGGTTCAGGCCGCCGCCGCCTTTTGCTTCGACCATCTCGCCGCTCTTGCCCAGGAGCTTGTCGAAATAGGCGATCGTGCGTTCCAGGCCGGGGCGCAGAGCGGTCTGCGGCTGCCACATTGCAGCAGCGTCTTCGCCTGGGAAATGTCGGGGCAACGCTGGATCGGATCGTCGACCGGCAGCGGCTGGTGCACGATCTTCGAGCGCGAGCCGGTCAGCTCGATGATCAGCCGGGCGAGCTCGGCGACCGAGGTTTCCACCGGGTTGCCGAGGTTCATCGGCCCGGTGATGTCGTCGGGCGTATCCATCATCCGCACGAAGCCCTCGATCAGATCGTCGACATAGCAGAACGCGCGGGTTTGCGTGCCGTCGCCGTAGAGCGTGATCGGCTCGTTCTTGAGCGCCTGCACGATGAAGTTCGAGACCACCCGTCCGTCATTGGGGTGCATGCGCGGGCCGTAGGTATTGAAGATGCGCACGACCTTGATGCGCAGATTGTGCTGCCGGTAATAATCGAAAAACAGCGTCTCGGCGCAGCGCTTGCCCTCGTCATAGCAGGCCCGCGGGCCGATCGGGTTGACGTTGCCGCGGTAGGATTCGGGCTGCGGGTGCAGCACCGGGTCGCCGTAGACCTCGGAGGTCGAGGCCTGCAGGATCTTGGCCTTCACCCGCTTGGCGAGGCCGAGCATGTTGATCGCGCCGATGACGCTGGTCTTGGTCGTCTGCACCGGATCGAACTGGTAGTGGATCGGCGAGGCGGGGCAGGCGAGGTTGTAGATCTCGTCGACCTCGACGAACAGCGGATGGGTCACATCGTGCCGCATCGCCTCGAAATGCGGCTCGTGCAGCAGGTGGGCGATGTTGTCCTTGCGCCCGGTGAAGTAATTGTCGACGCAGAGCACGTCGTGGCCCTGCGGCGAGCAGACGCTCGCACAGATGCGAGCCGAGAAATCCGGCGCCGCCGGTGACCAGAACCCGTTTCTGAACAGTGCGCATCAGGATGTCCTCAAAGGTGGCCTGGCCAGGTGGAGTTGGACCACGGGTTCAGGCGATCACCCGCAGACCGGCAGGAACCTCGCCCGTCGGCTCGTCGCCCAACCCGCTGACGGGCCGGCCGATGCTGTGATAGCTGAGCCCGGCCGCGATCATCTCGTCCGGCTGGTAGATATTGCGCAGATCGATCACCACGGGCTGGCGCAGCAGCGACTTGACCCGGTCGAGATCGAGCGCGCGGAACTCGTTCCACTCGGTGATCAGAACGAGCGCATCGGCGCCGTCCATCGTCTGGTAGGCATCGCCGCAATAGTCGAGCTCGGGCATCAGCTTCCTGGCCTCTTCCATGCCCTCGGGATCGAAGGCGCGGATCGTCGCCCCGGCCTCGCGCAATGCCGGCAATATCGACAGGCTCGGGCTGTCGCGCATGTCGTCGGTATTGGGTTTGAAGGTGAGCCCGAGCACCGCCAGAACCTTGCCGGCAACCGCGCCGCCGCACGCCGCGGCGATCCGGTCGGCCATCCGGCGTTTGCGCGCCTCGTTGACGCGCAGCACGGTCTCGACGATCGCCAGCGGCGTCTCGGCAAGCTCCGCGGAACGGACCAGCGCCTGACAATCCTTCGGGAAGCACGAACCGCCGAAACCCGGGCCGGCATGCAGGAATTTGCGGCCGATGCGCCCGTCGAGGCCGATGCCGCGGGCGACATCCTGGACATCGGCGCCGACCGCCTCGCAGAGATCCGCCATCTCGTTGATGAAGGTGATCTTGGTCGCGAGAAACGCGTTCGCCGCGTATTTGATCAGCTCGGCGGTCTCCAGCGAGGTGAAGACCATCGGGGTTTCCAAGAGATAGAGCGGCCGGTACAGCGCTCCCAGAACCGTCCGCGCGTGCTCGCTCTCGGTGCCGATGACCACCCGGTCGGGCCGCATGAAATCCTGCGATCGCCGATCCCTCGCGCAGGAATTCCGGGTTCGAGGCGACATCGAAGCCGCCCTGCGGCAGCGCGTTCTGGAGGATGCGCTCAACCCGGCGGCCGGTGCCGACCGGCACCGTCGACTTGGTCACGACGACCGTGCGTTCGCCGGCTCCCCGCGCCAGCGCCGCGGCGATCTCGCTGGCGGCGGCGAAGACGTGAGTGAGATCGGCGTGACCGTCGCCGCGCCGCGACGGCGTCCCGACCGCGATGAACACCGCGTCGGCCCCATTGACCGCGGCGTTCAGATCGGTCGTGAAGCTGAGCCGCCCCGCGGCGGCGTTGCCGGCGACCAGCTGGTCGAGGCCGGGCTCGAAGATCGGGATCTCGCCGCGCTTGAGGCGTTCGATCTTGCCGGCATCCTTGTCGACGCAGGTGACCGATACGCCGAATTCGGAAAAGCACGCGCCGGAGACCAGGCCGACATATCCTGTCCCGATCATCGCGATGCGCATTGGCGCGGTCTCCCGTTATCCTGACGCTCGACGCAGCCCAGAACGGGCCATCGCCGGGGTTATTCCCCCGCCCTTCGGCGCGGCGAGCCGACGCACCCGCCTGCCGTGGAAGACAAGGGCCGGTTCGCCCGTTGTCCGCTTGCTTGGGCAACCGTAGCCGGTAATCGCCTGATGTCGCAATCGATCCTCGTCACCGGCGGCGCCGGCTATGTCGGCAGCCACGCCTGCAAGGCCCTGGCCGGCGCCGGTTATCGCCCGGTGGTCTACGACAATCTGTCGCGCGGCCACCGCGAGGCGGTGCGCTGGGGTCCGCTCGTCGAAGGCGATCTCCACGACCGCGCCCGGCTCGCGGCGGCGATGCGCTCGCACCAGGTAACCGCGGTCATGCATTTCGCGGCCTTTGCCTATGTCGGCGAATCGGTCGCCGACCCGGAAACTTATTATACCAATAATCTCGGCGGCACTCTCGCGCTGCTGGGGGCGATGCGCGAGGCCGGTGTCGCGCAGATCGTCTTTTCCTCGACCTGTGCGGTCTATGGCGTCCCCGACACGGCTGCCGATCCGCGAGACGACCGCCAAGGCGCCGCTCAATCCCTATGGCGAAACCAAGCTGGCGATCGAGCGGGCGCTGCACTGGTACGCCGCCGCCTATGGCATGCGCTATGCCGCGCTGCGCTACTTCAACGCCGCCGGGGCCGATCCCGACGGCGAGATCGGCGAGGATCACGAGCCGGAAACCCATCTGATCCCGCTGGTCCTGCGCGCCGCGCTCGGCCGCGGCGATCCGGTCGAGATCTACGGCACCGATTATCCGACGCCGGACGGCACCGCGATCCGCGACTACATCCATGTCAGCGATCTGGCCGAGGCCCATCTGCGCGCGCTCGACCATCTCGCCGCCGGCGGCGACAGCGTCGCGCTCAACCTCGGGACCGGCCGCGGCTGTTCGGTGCGCGAGGTGATCGCCGCGGTCGAGCGGATCGGCGGGCGGCCGGTGCCGCAGCGCGAGGCGGCGCGGCGGCCGGGCGATCCGCCGGAGCTGGTCGCCGACCCGGCGCTGGCCCGGTCCCGGCTGGGATGGCAGCCGCGCCACTCCGATCTCGACACGATCATCGCCACCGCGCTGGCCTGGGAGACCCGCCCGGGCAGGGCCGCTTGACCGGCGGAGCAAGGAACCCGACGCGGCTCTTTGGTCCGCCGATTGCTTGGTTTTGGATGTGAAATGGACATAATTTCACCTGTTGCGCGACGAGAGCGCCGACCTTCGATCGGTCGCCGAGCCGACAAATGCGGGAGCCGTCGCCGAGATGAGCACGTTGGAACGCGACGGCGTCGCCCTGGAGGCGCCCGCGCTGGACGAGCTGCCGGCAGGCGCGCCGGCGGTCGCCGATCCGATCCGGGTGCACGGCAAATTCTTCTTCGCCGGCGACGCCAAGCACTTCGTCAGAGGCGTCACCTACGGCCCATTTGCCGCCGGCAGTCACCAGCTCGCCGTTTCCGGAGCGCGCGATGGTCGAGCGCGATTTCGCGCTGATGCGGGGCGCCGGGATCAATACCGTGCGGGTGTTCACCGTGCCGCCGGTCTGGCTGCTCGATATGGCCGCGGCGGCCGGGCTCAAGGTTCTGGTCGGCCTGCCGTGGTCGCAGCATGTCGCCTTTCTCGACAGCGCCGCGATCAAGGCCGAGATCCGCGCGGCGGTCGCGGCCGGGGTGCGCGCCTGCTGTCGTCACCCGGCGGTTTTTGCCTATCTGGTGGGCAACGAAATCCCGCCCGACATGATCCGCTGGCATGGCGCCGATGCGGTGCGGCATTTCCTCAAGGATCTCGTGCGGCTGGTCCGGCAAGCAGCACCCGGGTGCGCTGGTCAGCTACGCCAACTTCCCGTCGACCGAATATCTGACGATCGATTTCACCGATTTCCTGTGTTTCAACGTCTATCTCCACGACGAGACCGCGTTTCGCCGCTACATCGCCCGGCTGCACAATCTGGCGGTCGACAAGCCGCTGGTGCTGACCGAGTTCGGCATCGATTCGCTGCGCGCCGGCGAGGCGGAGCAGGCCCGTATCCTGTCCTGGCAGGTCCGCGCCGCCTTTGCCGCCGGGGTCGCCGGCACCTTCGTCTTCGCCTGGACCGACGAGTGGTTCACCGGCGGCCACCTGGTCGAGGATTGGGCGTTCGGCCTGGTCGATCGCGACCGCCAGCCGAAACCCGCCCTCGCCGAGGTCGCGCGGCGCTACAAGGGGCCCTTGCCGCCGCCCTTGCCGCGCTACCCGCGGGTATCGGTGGTGGTGTGCGCCTACAATGCCGAGCGCACGATGGAGCCGTGCCTCGCCTCGCTCGAAGCCCTCGACTACCCCGATTACGAGGTCATCGTCGTCAATGACGGCTCGACCGACCGCACCCTCGAAATCGCCGAGCGTTTCCCGTTCTGCCGGATCATCAGCCAGCCGAACAAGGGGCTCTGAGCGTCGCGCGCAATGTCGGCGCCGAAGCGGCGACCGGCGAGATCGTCGCCTATACCGACAGCGACTGCGTCGCCGATCCCGACTGGCTCACCTACCTCGTCGCCAGGATGGAGGCGGGCAATCTGGCGGCGTGCGGCGGGCCCAATTTCCCGCCCCCCGAAGACAGCCTGGTTCCGGCCGCGGTCGCGGTGTCGCCGGGCGGCCCGACGCATGTCCTGATCAGCGACGAGGTCGCCGAGCATATCGCCGGCTGCAACATGGCGTTCCGCCGCGACGTGCTTGATGGCGCTCGGCGGCTTCGACCCGATCTACCGCGCGGCCGGCGACGATGTCGACATCTGCTGGCGCTTCCAGGATGCCGGGCATGCGATCGGCTTCAGCCCGGCCGCGGTGGTCTGGCATTTCCGCCGCAACACGGTGCGCGCCTATCTCAACCAGCAGCGCGGCTACGGCAAGGCCGAGGCGCTCGTCTATGCCAAGCATCCGTTCCGCTTCAACCTGTTCGGCCAGGCCAAGTGGCTCGGGCGGATCTACGGCGATCTGTCGGCGGCGCTGTTGTTGTCGCGCAAGCCGGTGATCTACTCCGGCGTGTTCGGGCGCGGTCTGTTTCAGACGATGTACGAGCCGCCCTCGTCGCTGACCGCGTTGTTGCCGCTGACCTTCGAGTGGAGCGTCGCCGCGCTCGTCCTCGCCCTGATCGGCATCCTCGCCGGCGGCTGGCTGTGGCTGCTCGCGGTGCCGCTCCTGGCGACCTGGGCGATGTGCCTCAACGGGGCGCTGAAGGCGCCGATCGACCCGCGCTTTGCCGGGCTGAAGGCGCGGGCGCTGGTCGCCCTCCTGATTTATCTCGGACCGCTGCTGCGCGGCTGGGAACGCCTCAAATGGCGCGTCAAGACGATGCAGACGCACGACCATATCCGCCTGGCTCCGGTCGAGCAGCGGGCCCGCATCGGATGGTCGGCGCGCGCCTTCGTCCTGTCCTATTGGAGCGAGGCCGCGGCCGAAAAGGAGGTGCTGCTCGAGGGGCTGATGGATTTCCTCTTGCCGCAGAAATATTTCGTGGTGGCGGATACCGGCTGGAGCAAATGGGACCTCAAGATCGCGCGCGGTTTGTGGAGCCGCGCCCTGGTCACGGTGTGCAGCGAAAATCACGGCGGCGGGAAGCGCCTGTTGCGGGTGCGCTGCGCGATGCGCTCGTCGAGCCTCGCCCGGGTGCTGCTGCGCTGCTATGTGGCGCTCGGGGCGGGCAGCCTGATCCTCGGCGCGCCGGCGGCCGCTCTGGCCTTTTTTGCACGTAGGGATGGCCAACCTCGGCGGTGATTGGTTGGCGTCTGGTGACATTCGGCCGGCTGATGCACCGGATCATCGAGGCGGTCGCCAGCCAGGCCGGGCTGATGCCGGCCGAGCCGGTCGCCGCCGCGCCGCTGCCGATCGGCGCGCCGCGCACGGTGTGACCCGCGCGAGCGGCGCCTTCGGACGGCGAGCGGCTGCGGGAAAGGGCGCCGATGATCGCTAAGTTCCTGCCCTATCTGAGGGCGCATCGCTGGCGGGTCGCCTGGGCGCTCGCGCAAGTGTTCCTGATCGCCGGGGTCGAGCTCTTGAAGCCCTGGCCGCTGCAGATCGTCATCGACTATGTGCTGGGCGGCAAAACGCCGCCTGGTCCGGCTGGCCCTTCGGGCCGTTGCTGTCGTTGCCGGCGGGCGTGCTGCTGCTGCTCGCCTGCATCGCGATCGTCATCGTCCATTTCGGCGCCGGGGCGCTGACCCTCCTGCACAATTACACGACGATCCGGGTCGGCCAGAGCATGGTCAACGATCTGCGCGGCGACCTCTATGCCCATCTGCAGCGCTTGTCGCTCGCCTATCACGGCCGGCAGCGGGTCGGCGATCTGATGTACCGGATCACCGCGGACAGCTTTGCCGTCCAGACGATGATCATGAACGGGGTGCTGCCGATCCTCTCGGCGGCGATCCTGCTCGGTCGGCATGCTGATCGTGCTGTTTCCGATGGACCCGTTCCTGACCGTGCTGGCGCTGGCGATCGTCCCGGTGCTGTTCGCGCTGATCGCCACCTTCAACAGAAGATCGTCGACGTCGCGACCGAGGTGCGCGACCTCGACAGCCGGGTCTATTCGCTCGTGCAATGGGGCATGGCCGCGATCAAGGTCGTGCAGGCCTTCACCAAGGAGGAGGAGGAGCACCGCCGCTTCATGGGCGCCAGCCGCGACAGCCTGCGCGCCACCTTGCGCCTCTACAACTGGCAGACGCTCTATTCGGGCGGGGTCAATCTGGTCATCGCGCTCGGCACCGCGATCGTCGTCTATGCCGGCGCCCGGGCGGTCATGTCGGGGACCCTGTCGCTCGGGCAGCTGATCGTGTTCATCGCCTATCTGGCGCAGCTCTACGCGCCGATCAACCAGATCACCCAGAGCTGGGGCCTGATCGCCGGGGCGCGGGTCGGCGCGGCCCGGGTCTTCGAGGTGCTGGAAACCGAGGCCGACCTCAAAAGCGGCGCGCGCCAGTTTCCGCCGGAAGGCGCGCAGGGCGCCATCGCCTGGCGCGGCGTCAGCTTTCGCTACCGGCCCGAGACGCCGGTCTTGCACGATATCGACTTCGCCGTCGCCGCCGGTTCGAAAGTCGCGGTGGTCGGGCCGACCGGCGCGGGGAAATCGACCTTGCTCGGCCTGTTGCCGCGCTTCTTCGACCCGAGCCACGGCAGCGTCACGATCGACGGGTCAGACATTCGCGAATACGCGCTTCCCTCGCTGCGCCGTCAGATCGCGATGGTGCTGCAACCGCCGCTGATCTTTCCGCTGTCGGTCGCCGACAATATCGCCTACGGCCGTCCCGGCGCGGGTCATGCGGCGATCGAGAACGCCGCCCGCCTCGCCCGTATCCACGAGCGAATCGCCGGGTTGCCACAGGGCTACCAGACCCTGCTCGGCGAAGGTGGAGTGCCGCTCTCGGAAGGCGAGAAGCAACGCATCACGATCGCGCGGGCCCTGTTGCGCGACGCGCCGATCCTGATCCTCGACGAGCCGACCTCGGCGCTCGATGTCGAGACCGAGGCGCTGGTCATGGCGGCGATCGAGACCCTGATGCACGGGCGCACGACATTCATCATCGCGCACCGGCTGTCGACGGTTAAGCGGTGCGACCGCATTATCGTGCTGTGCGACGGCACCATCGCCGAACAGGGCACGTTCGCGGAACTGCTGCGCCGCGGCGGCGTCTTTGCCAATTATTATCGCACGCAATTCGCCTCGGAGCCCGCCGCCGAGGCTGGGCTCCCGGTCTCAGCTTGAGATGGGGCGTTGCCGATCCGCAACAGGCGATGTTGCCTAATTGCCGCCGGTTGTGCCTGATTTCCCCTGGAATTCGCTAATGCGGGGTAGGCAGTGTTGCGGCTGTGTCAGTACAGGAACAATATAGCGGCGGCGACGCCCGCGCAGGAGAAAGCGCTGCGCCGTACTCCCGGGTTTATGCTATTTTTATGCTGGGCGTAGAATTATGCTTTGACTGGCTCGATCGGGCGCTGCTGTCGGCATTTGCCAGATATACAGCGCGCGGAGGTAGCGAAATCCAACATTTGCTGTTGCGTGACCGAAAATGAGGCGTTAGGCTGCCCGCGTTTTGGGGGGATGCCGCACGCCGTTTATGCGGGGTGGGGAGCAGCGGTCCCGCTGACCGCAGTTCTAACAGCAGACGGCGGCGGCGCCACCTTGGATCTTTGCTTCGCGGCCTGGTCGGGCGCTAGGGCCCGACATCCACGGCTTGCCAAGGCACGGGGGACCAGGGGTGACCGATCTGTTGCGTTGGGAAGGGCTGCGCCTGCCCAAAAGGCGATGGTTGTTGTCGAGCCGTTCGAGCGGCGGGGTCGAGTTCGTCCTAGGGCATCGCAAGGCCGCCGCGCTGGTCGCCGCGGCGGCGATCGGTCTCGCCGCGTCGGCCTATTTCGGCATCGGCTACGCCCGTTACGAATACCTTGCGGCGGTGGAGCAGGCGGCAGCGCGGCGTGCCGAGAGCGCCAATGCCGATCTGCAGGACGCGTTGGCGCGGCTGCGCGACCAACTCGGTGTCGCCAACCGGGCGCTCGGCGCAGCGCAAGACCGGCTGGCCGCGTTGAGCGATGAGGCGAACAAGCAGCTTGCGGTGTCCGAGCAGGCTGCGACCTCGAAAGCCGATCGAGTCGCCCAGTTGACGCACGCCCTCGAACAGGCGCAGCGCGAATTGCATCTCGCCGAAGCACAGCACGTCACGCTGCTGGCCCGGCTCAGCAAGGCCAATGCGGATTTGACCGAAGAGCAGGCGCGCCAGCAGCAGGCGCAGGCCGGCCTCGACCAGTGGCAGAGAAAACTGCAGCAGCTCGCCGCCGATCGCGATAAAGCCGCGAGCGAGCGCGATAAGCTGCGCGCCCGGTTGAGCGAACCCGAACAACAGCAGCCGTTGCAGGCGCGGCAGCCGTCTCAGCCGGTGGCCGAGGCGCAGCCCCAGCCCGCGTCTCCGGCGCCAACCGCTCCGGCGGCCGCGCCAGCCGCGCCGGCATCGGCCGTTGCTCCGCAGGCCGCCGCCCCGGCGCCCGCGATCGCCGGGCGCGAAGCGAGCAGCAGCAGGCTTGCTCAATTCGAGCGGGTACTCGCTTCCGCCGGGGTCGATGTCGAGCACCTGTTCGCCGATCTTGGCGTCAAGCGGGGTCTTGGCGGTCCGTTCATCCCGGCGTCGCTCGGCCAGAACCCCGATCCGGAAAAGCTTGCCGCCCTGCGCAGCCTGGCCGAAGCGCTGCCGCTGTCGGCCCCGATGGCGAACTACGAAGAGACCAGCCCGTTCGGCGGACGCCAAGACCCGTTCAATGGCCGCCCTGCCTTCCACCCGGGCGTCGATTTGGCAGCTCCCTACGGGACTCCGGTTTTCGCGACGGCAGCCGGAATCGTGACCTTCGCCGGCTATCGCAGCGATTACGGCAAGATCGTCGAGATCAATCACGAACACGGCATCGTCACCCGCTACGGCCATTTGGCGCGCTACACCGTGCTCGTGGGCGAGCGCGTCGCGGCGGGAACCCAGATCGGCTACGAAGGGTCGACCGGACGCAGCACCGGCCCCCACGTCATCTATGAGGTCGATGTCAACGGCGAACCTCAGGACCCCGACAAATTCCTGATGCTCGCCCGCTACGTGCCGGCGGCGCGATAGTAGGGCGGCGACTCGGCGCGGATCGGCGCCGCGCCGCCGCTGGGATGCGTTGACCGCCCGGCGAATCCCTCAGTATTGGCCAGCCTCCCGGTTATCCCTTCCATCCGCGCTGCCGCTATGCGATGACAAAAACCGCGCAGCGAGGCCGCCGCGCTGAAGCGGTCGGCGGCCGCTGCGGCACGGGCGTGGACAGGATGGGCAGCATCGCGACGGGTTTCGAGATTCCGGGTGTGCTGTGGCGCCGCGACCCGCATTGCGACACCCTGCCGCTCGTCCTGGATTCGCCGCATAGCGGCGCGCTTTACCCCGACGATTTCGCCTATTGCTGCCCATTGCCGGTGCTGCGCCGGGCCGAGGATGCCTATGTCGACGAGCTCTTCGAGGCGGCGCCGGCCCATGGCGCGACGCTGATCGGGGCGCTCTTCCCGCGCAGCTATGTCGATGTCAACCGGGCGCCGGACGATCTCGATCCGGGGCTCTTGGCGGGCGCCCTGCCGCCCTTCCTGGTGCCGCGGCCGGTGACCCGGGTCGGCCTCGTGCGCCGCCATGCGCAACCCGGCGTGCCGATCTACGACAGGAAGCTCGAGCCCCGACGACATTCTCGCCCGGATCGAGCGCTATCACACGCCGTACCATCGCGTGCTCGACGAAACTTGCGAGCGGCTGCATCGCGAGTTTGGCGCGGTATGGCACATCAACTGCCATTCGATGCCGTCCTACGGCCCCAGCCGCGAGGAGCGCAAAGGCGTCTACGCCGATTTCGTGCTGGGCGACCGCGACGGCACGCACCTGCGCCGCCGATTTCACCGATTTCGTCGCCGGCTTTCTGCGCGGCCTCGGCTACGACGTGCGCATCAACGAGGGCTACAAGGGCGTCGAGATCGTGCGCCGCCAGGGCCGCCCGGCCGAGAACCGGCACAGCCTTCAGATCGAGGTCGACCGCGCGCTCTACATGGACCAGAAGAGTCTGGAGAAACTGCCCGGCTTCGACCGTCTGCGGGCCGATCTCGCCCGCCTCGTCGAGGCGCTCGGCGCCTTCGTGCGCGACCGGCTCTAAGCCCGCCTGGACAAAGCGCCGCGGTTGCATGTTTGAACGAAACTGTTGAGAGCGGGAGCACGGAGATGGATTTCGGCGTCGTTATGTTTCACACCGATTATTCGATACCGATCGCCGATCTGGCGCCGGCATGCGAGGCGCGCGGCTTCGAATCGCTGTGGGCGCCCGAGCACTCGCACATTCCGCTGTCGCGCAAAACGCCATTCCCGGGCGGCGGAGAGGTGCCGAAAATGTATTACGACGTGATGGATCCGTTTGTGATCTTGGCCGCGGCGGCGGTGGTGACCAAAAAATTGAAACTCGGCACCGGCGTCTGCCTCGTCGTTCAGCGCGATACGATCCAGACCGCGAAATCAGCCGCCTCGCTCGACCAGGTGTCGGGCGGGCGCTTTCTGTTCGGGATCGGCGGCGGCTGGAACCAGGACGAGATGGAGGACCACGGCACGGTCTACGCCACCCGCTTCAAGCGGATGCGTGAGCAGGTCGAGGCGATGCGCGCGATCTGGACCGCCTCGAAACCGGAATATCACGGCGAATTCGTCGATTTTCCGCCGATGATGACGTGGCCGAAGCCGGTGCAGCAGCCGCTGCCGATCATCGTCGGCGGCGCCTTCCCGCATGCCGCGCGGCGCGCGGTGCGCTATGGCAACGGCTGGATCCCGATCGCCGGCCGCGCCAGTTACGGCAATTTCGATGACTATTTCCCGGTCTATAAACAGATGCTGGCCGAGGCCGGACGCAGCCTCAACGACGCGCCGATCACGATGTTCGGGGCCGCCGAAAACTATGACGAGCTGATGCGCTATCGCGAGCTTGGCGTGGCGCGGGTCGTCGCCGGCCTGGCGCCGGAAAAGTCCGACAAGACCCTGCCGGTCCTCGACCGCTGGGCCGAGTTGATCCGCAAAGTCAATTCTTGAGGGCTACGCTCCGAACCGGCCGGCTAGGCGGTTCGCCGCTCCAGCTGGGTTTCACGGACGACCCGCTCGTGCCCGTCGGTCTTGCTTTTGATCCGATACTGCGGCGTGTTGCCCTCCTCGGGAAGCAACCGCACGATCGTGTAGCGGCCGCGCGCCGAACCGTCATCCCGCCGATCCGGCGAGAAGTGGACGGCTGTGCCGACCGTAAATTTGTGTCCGGCCATGTTTTCCTCCGGCAAGACCGGCGCCGCCCGCATGACCCAGGGGGCAGCGGGCGGCACGCGGCGTGGTCGGAACTATTCGGCGCGGAGGTTTACCGCCGATGTCTTGCCCTGCTGGCCGCGCTCGAGCTCATAGTTGAGCTTCTGGCCTTCCCGCAGATTGCCCATCCCCGAGCGCTCGACGGCCGAGATGTGGACAAAAACATCCTTGGAGCCGTCGTCGGGCTGAATAAAACCATAGCCCTTTTGCGCGTTAAACCACTTTACCGTACCCGTAGCCATTCTTCGCTTCCTTTAATGAGATCTCGCAACCGGCTGCGCAGCCGGTTGGACCATATTCCAATTTTGGGGAGCACTCTCGGGAAGCTGGGTAGCAGGCCGGAATAGAGCAAGCCAGCGTCGAAACACGATCAAGGCGATAGGTGGCGAGCGCCTGACGCGGTTTCAATGGCGGAGTGGATTTTTCAGATCCGCGCATTGACGGTGTGCGATGTCTGGCGACAGAACTATTATCGACAGCGAGAGGAGAGCGGCATGGCAGACATTCGGATCGTGGCGGGCGGTTTGCGCTTCCCCGAAGGCCCGGTGGCGATGGCGGACGGCTCGGTGATCCTCGGCGAGATCGCCGGCGGCGCGGTGACGCGGGTCATGCCCGACGGGTCGAAGACCGAGATCGGCAAGGCCGGCGGCGGGCCGAACGGGCTGGCGCTCGGCCCCGACGGCGCGCTCTATGTCTGCAACAATGGCGGCGCCGTTTACGAGACGAGCCCGAGCTTTCTGTCGACCGGGCCGGCGCTCGACTATGCCGGCGGCACCATCCAGCGCATCGACCTGAAGACCGGCGAGACGCGCGTGCTGTACCGCGAATGCAACGGCCACCGTCTGTCGGCGCCGAACGACATCGTCTTCGACAAGGCGGGCGGGTTTTATTTCACCGATCTCGGCAAGCGCTATGCGCACCATCGCGATCATGGCGGGCTCTACTACGCGCTGCCCGACGGCTCGAAAATCACCGAGCTCGCCTATCCGATCGTGACCCCGAACGGGGTCGGGCTGTCGCCCGACGAGAAGGTGGTCTATGTCGCCGATACCGAGACCTCGCGCCTCTATCGCCTTCGACATCACCGCGCCGGCGTCATCAGACGAGAACCGTTCCCGGCGCCCTATGGCGGCCGCCTCGTCTGCGGCCTGCCCGGCTTCCAGCGCTTCGACAGCCTGGCGGTCGAGGCCGGGGGCAACATCTGCGTCGCGACGCTGGTCACCGGCCACATCACCGTCATCTCGCCGGCGGGACAGGTGGTGCGGCAGGTCAAGATGCCCGATGTTTATCCGACCAACATCTGCTTCGGCGGGCCAGGGCTGCGCACCGCCTACATCACGCTGTCGGCCTCGGGCCAGCTCGCGGCGATGGAGTGGCCGGAGCCCGGCCTCAAGCTCAACTTCATGGCGTGAGATCCCTCAATGCTGATCGAGATCATCTGCACCGGCGACGAAGTCCTCACCGGGAAGATCGTCAACACCAATTTCAGCTATATCAGCCAGAAGCTCGAAGATGTCGGGCTGTCGGTGCGCTGGGGGACGACGCTCGGCGACGACCGCGACACGCTGCTGGCGGCGTTCCTGCATGCCGGCGAGCGGGCCGACGCGGTGATCGTCAATGGCGGCCTCGGCCCGACGATCGACGATCTGTCGCAGGAGATCGCCGCCCGCGCCGCCGGGGTCGAACTGGTGCTGAGCGAGGAATGGCTGACGACGATGGAGGCGTTCTTCGCCCGCCGCAGCCGGGTCATGTCGCCCAACAACAAAAAGCAGGCGATGCTGCCGGAGGGCGCCGAGATCCTCGACAATCCGATCGGCACCGCCTGCGGCTTTGCGATGGATATCGGCAAGGCGCGCTTCTTCTTCACCCCCGGCGTGCCGCGCGAGCTGCGCCGCATGCTCGAGGAGCAGATCATCCCGCGGCTGTTGGCCCGCGGCGGCGCCCAGACCGCGATCCAGCTCAAGCGCTTTCACTCCTACGGGCTCGGCGAGAGCCATGTCGACGCGCTCTTGGAAGGGGTCGAGGCGCTGGTTCCCGACGGCAGCGCCAAGCTCGGCTTCCGCGCCCATTACCCGCAGATCGAAACCAAGCTCACGGTGCGCGGCGCCGACCGGGCGGATATCGAGCGAAAGCTCGCGCCGGTCGTCGCCGAGGTGAGAAAGCGGCTCGGCAACTTCATCCTTGCCGAGGACGACGACACGCTCGAAGGGGTGATCCTGAAGGCGCTCGGCGAGCGCGGCGGCTCGCTCGCCGTGGTCGAGACCTTCACCAGCGGCCAGATCGCGGCGCGCATCGCCCCGCTGCCGGGCGCCGAGAGCGTCTTCCGCCGCGGCATCGTCGCGCGCGACATCGGCGAATTGTGGGACGCGCTGCGCCTCGTGATCCCCTCTGAAATCACCCGCGACAGCGCCGCGGCGGCGGCCGAGGCCGCGCGCCGCGAGAGCGGCGCCAGCCACGCGCTCGCCGTGCTGATCGATCTCGACGACGGCCCCGACCGGATCGATTTCGGCGGCACGATCTGCATCGGCATCGCCACCGAGGACGGCGTCGAGTCGCGGCGCTCGCGCATTCTCGGCGGGCGCGAATGGGTGCGATTGGGCGCGGTCGAATTGGGGCTCGACTGCCTGCGCCGCCAGCTCTACGGGCTGCCGGTCACCGAGCGCATCGATTTCGAGCGGACGTGAACCGTGTCCCCGTCCTCCTCCGACGTCCTCCTCGTCCATTCGTCGGATCTGCATGTCGATGACGAGCGCATCGCCGCGCTGCATGAGGGCGACGGCACCGCCGGGCTTGCGTGGCGTGTTGGCGACGGCGCGCGCGCTCGACGCCGACCTCGTGCTGCTCGTCGGCGACACCTTCGACAATCACATGGTCACTTCGGCGACGATCGACCGCGCCGGGAGGCTCTTCGCCGATGCCGGGCTGCCGATCGTGATCCTGCCCGGCAACCACGATCCGGCGACCCCGGATTCGATCTGGCTGCGCGGCCGCTTCGACGAAATCCAAAACCTCGCGATCCTCGGCATCACCAATGACCGCACGATCGCCTTTCCGGCGCACGATCTCTCGCTCTGGGGCAACGCGCACCGCGACTACATGGACATGGTGCCGTTGCGCGATCCGCCGCCGCGAAGCGAGCCGCTGGCACATCGCGATGGGCCACGGCCATTACGAGCCGCCCGAGACCTGGCACAATCCGCTGCGCCCGTCCTGGCTGATCAGCGACGCGATGATCGCCGCGACCGCGGCCGATTACCTCGCGCTCGGCCATTGGGACCGCGCCGCCCAGGTCGGCGATGGTGCGATCCCGGCCTATTACTCGGGCTCGCCCGATTATGTGCGCACGGTCAACCTGGTGCGGCTGACGGCCTCGGGCGAGGTCATCGTCAGCCGCGAGAAATTGCTGTCGAACGCGTGACGACTGTGGTGACGGCCGACGGCTCGCCTGCGGGCCAGGAAGTCCGGGAGGCCCGGCGGATAAGCCTCGCCAGCTTGTGCGCCCTGGCCTTCGGCCTCGGCATCCTTACCGGCTTTGGCGCGGTGCTGTTCCGCGACCTGATCGGCTTCATCCACAATCTGATGTTTCTCGGGCTGCCGGTGCTCCGTTACGACGCCAACCTCTTTACCCCGCCGAGCGCGTGGGGGCCGTTTGTCATCCTCGTTCCGGTGCTCGGCGCCATTGTCGTGACCTTCCTCGTCAACAATTTCGCTCCCGAGGCGCGCGGCCACGGGGTGCCGGAGGTGATGGACGCGATCTATTACAATGGCGGCCGGATCAGGCCGATCGTCGCCGTGGTCAAGTCGTTCGCCTCGGCCGTCGCCATCGGCACCGGCGCCGCGGTCGGGCGCGAGGGACCGATCATCCAAATCGGCTCGGCGGTCGGCTCGACCCTGGGGCAGGTCATCGCGATGACCCCCGGCCAGCGCATCACGCTCGTCGCCGCCGGCGCCGGTGCCGGGATTGCGGCCACCTTCAATACGCCGATCGGCGGCGTCCTGTTCGCGATTGAGCTGATGATGCCGGAGGTCAGCGTCGCGACCTTTCTGCCGACCGCGGTCGCCACCGGCACCGCGACCTTTGTTGGCCGGCTGTTCTTCGGCAACGCACCGGCCTTTACCGTTCCGGCGATCAATCCGCTGCCGGTCGATCCGGCAACGGCATTGACCCTCGTGCTTTACGCGGTGCTCGGGGTCGTCATCGGGCTGGCTGCCACCGCCTTCATTCGTGGCCTGCATCTTCTCGAAGACGTCTTTGACAAGATCCGCAACACCTATTTGCGCCACGCGCTCGGCATGCTGTTCGTCGGGCTGTTGATGTACGCACTGTTCCGTAATTTCGGTCATTACTACGTCGAGGGCGTCGGCTACGCGACGATTCAGTCGATCATGCTCAACCAGAACGGGATCGCCTGGTTTCTGTGTCTGCTGTTCGTCTGCAAGCTGGCAGCGACGTCCCTGAGCCTTGGCTCCGGCTCCTCCGGTGGGATCTTCTCGCCGTCATTGTTCATGGGCGCGACGATCGGTGGCGCCTTTGCCGGGTTGGTGCTGCTGCTGCCGCTGCCGATGCACGTCGAGGTCCGCAGCTTCGCGCTGGTCGGCATGGGAGCAATGGTTGGCGGCGGCACCGGCGCGGTGATGACCGCGGTCGCGATGATCTTCGAGATGACCCGCGACTACGACATCGTGCTGCCGATGATCATCGCGGTGGCCTTTGCGGTCGGGGTGCGGCGCATGCTGTCGCGCGAAAACATCTACACCCTCAAGCTGTTCCGGCGCGGTCATGTGGTGCCGAAGGCGCTGCATGCAAACATGTTCTTGGTGCGTCGCGCGCGCGAGGTGATGAACACCGATTTTGCGCTGGCGCCGGCGGAAACGGGCTTCGACGCCTTTTTGCGCGCCGCCGAGAACCAGGGACGGATGCGCTATGTGCTGGTCACCTCCGGCGACCGCATCATCGGCGTGCAGCGCGTCAACACCAGCCTGCACCTCGGGCTCGAAGGCGCCGATACCGACATCACGCTCGGCGACGTCGCCAACCGCCATTTTGTCATCGCCCGCGAAGACGACATCGTCTTCGACGTGATCCGCCGGATGTGGCGGCACAACGCCTTCATGGCGATCGTCGTCGGCAAGGGCGGCATCCCGCACGCCGGCGATGTAAAGGGCGTCATCAGCAAGGAGCACGTCGCCGATTCGGTGGCGGCGAGCATCGCGATCTATCCGGAGTGAAGGGAGGGAGGACCCAAATGCCGCAACAGATCCGTGCCATCGTCGTCGATCCGGCGCGCGCCGGGGAGGCTCGCCGTGTGCCCGGTCGAATTGCGCGACTCCCGACCGCGACGAGGTCGCCGTCAAGGTCAGCGCGATCTCATTGAACCGCGGCGAAACCCGCCGCGCCTTGCAGGTGGCCGAGCGGGGCTGGCGGCCGGGCTGGGATTTCGCCGGGGTCGTCGAGGCCGCCGCCGCCGACGGCAGCGGCCCCAAGCCCGGCACGCGGGTCGTCGGCATCCTGCCGTCCGGGGCCTGGGCCGAGCGGGTCAATTGCCGCACCCACGCGGTGGCGGCCTTGCCGGACGGCGTCAGCGACGCCCAGGCATCGACGCTGCCGGTCGCCGGCCTCACGGCGCTGCACGCGCTGCGCCAGGGCGGGCTGCTCCTTGGCCGCAAGGTGCTGGTCGACGGTGCCACGGGCGGGGTCGGCCACCTTGCCTGTCAGCTCGCTTCGGCGGCCGGCGCGCTGGTGTGGGGCCATGTGCGCCGGCCGGAATCGCGCGAGGCGGTCGCCGAATGGTGCGGCGGGCGCGTCGTGCTCGGCCGCGATCTCGTGGCCGCCAAGCCCTATGGGCCGTTCTGGCTGATCCTCGATTCGCTTGGCGGCGCCGCCCTCGCCGCCGCGCTCGCGATGCTGCAGCCGGGCGGCACCTGCGTCGCCTTCGGCGTATCGGACGCCAGCACGGCGAGCATTCGAGAGCCGCGAGTTCTTCGGCACCGGCGGCGCGAAGCTTTACGGGCTCACCCTGTTCCACGAGCTGATGAGCGTCGAGCGCGCCTCGATCGGTCTCGGCCTCCTGGCCGAGCTGATCGCGGCCGGGAAATTGCGGCCGCAGATCGCGGTCGAAGCATCATGGAGCGAGATCGGCGCGATCGCGCGCCGCCTGATCGATCGCGAATTCGCCGGCAAGGCCGTGTTGCACATCGAATGACCGTCAACGCTCGGGGCACACCGCGCTTCGGGCGTGCAATCGGCCGCTTTATCGGCAACTCCCGACATCGCAGCTGGTGGGAGCTCTGGTTGCCGGAACCAGCGAGGCTAGCAGACCTTCGCCGCAGCGCTGCAGCGGCGGAGCATATTTGGCCTCGGATGGGTGCCTCTCGTATCGCCCATTACGGCCATGCCAGACATGCCCGTTTTGATCGATGAATTCGTATTCGACGCGACGGTTTCTGGCACCGAACCGTCGGCCGACCTCCTCCCACACATGCCCGAACGAGAATTGCAGACCCGGGAAGTTTGCGGCCAGGCGGTCGAGGACCGCATCGGCCGGGCCGGTGAATTCCAGAGACACCGACCACTGGCCATCGCTGCAACGCGCTCTGCCGTCGCACAGCCCCTTGACTTTGAATTCCCTGCGAATCCAGCCGTTGAATTCCTTGTTGATCCAGTGGCGGAATTCCCTGGCTTGGGGGCCGGCTACCGTGAAGTGGGCCTTGGAGCGCACTTGCGGCTCACCCATAGTTGTGGTCGTTTCGGTCATTATCTGGTCCTTTCGGCCGCACAGATAATCGTCGCGCGATCCACGAATGGCGGATCCTCAAGATGAAAAATCCCTCACCTACGATCATCGCAGCAAAATCACATATTTACTGTCGTTACGTCAATATTCTTCGACAACTTTTCGCGTAGATTTGTATCAACATAGAAGCTAGTTTTGTAGGTTTTTTATTTCAATTTTGTGCAGTTTGTTCATCGATGGGTACGAGCATCAAGGAAAAATCTCGCGACCCGGACCCGTGCAGGACCGCTCATTTCTCACGGCGGCGGGTTTTCGCTACTGACTGAGCCAGACGCCCTTGCAGCGTTTTACCAAGCGCGACCTTCGCGGGTTCTCCGCAGTCTTACGCTGAGATTTCTCTTCTTCTCTCTCGCTGCCTCATCGCCTCATTGTGACTATTAAGCGGCCGGCGAACAAACGTGGATTTCGCGGTTGGCCAACAGGTCGCGGGTCTTGGCCGCGTAGGCCGCCATATGCGGCGAGGCGGCGTGCGCCTTCAGATGGTCGAGGCTTTCCCATTTCTCGACGACGACGAACGTATCGGGCCCGAATTTGGCGCCGGCGCCGCCGTCTGCGTCGATCACCGGGCCGTATTCATGCAGCCCGCCTCGGCGTGGACCGCCGGCATGTTGGCGCGGAACGCCGCCAACACTTCCTCGCGCTTGCCCGGCTTTGTCGTGATGATCGCGAGAACCTGGATCATGGCGCCCTCTCCCCGTGTGTTGGTCCGGCAAGTCGCGGCAGGATAGCGGGGTTGCGGGCCTGAGGATACCCGGGATGGCGCAGCGCGGCATGAATTTCGGCATCATTGGCTCGCCCGCAGCAGCTCGGTCAGCGCCGAGACGCCGGCGAGCCGGCGGAAATCGTGGATGATGCCGAGGCTCGCTTCGATCTGCCGGTCGCGCAACCCCGCCAGCGGCACCAGCGTGCGGTACTTGGCGTCGATATCGGCCCAGGCGATCCCCAGCATGCCCGAGCCCTTCGGCGCGTAAACGGTGCTGGTGACGCTGCGGCCGTCGTGCGTGCGGATCGTGACGCGCGCACCCTGCCGGTAGCGGGTGGCGTCATCCGCGGGCGGCGGGCCGACCCGCACCTTGTCGATCGAGGCGGTGAATCACCGGGTCGGCGATCTTCTCCGCTCCGGCATGTGCCCAGGAAAAACCGCGGTCGGCGGCGCCGGCAGCGATGAAATAGGCGGGGCTGTGCGCCATATCGATCAGGTCCTTGGGATGCAGCGGCCCGGTAAGCGCGGCCATCCCCGGACGCGACACGGTAATGCTGTCGATTTCTGCGGCAGCGATATTGCCGTCGCGGGCGGCATTCGCGGCCGCCTCGGCGAGCGCGTGATAGGGATGGCCGCCGGGCACCAGCTTGACCGCCATGTCGGTCACGATGTCCCAGGACTGACCGAGGTCGCGAGTCGCCCGGGCAGCGGCCTCGGCGCCATCGACGCCGCCAAAGCTCTCGAAAAAGCCGAGCTTCATTTCGAGGATGCGCTCCTCGACGCGGTAGCCGCGCTGTGCCGCGCGCACCGCCTGGATGCCATTCGCCGTCGCCATCCCGGCGTGGTATTCGCGGGCGACACTGGTGTCGGCCGCCTTGGCGAGGCCGCCGGTCGAGGTCGCGGTCAAGCGCGATCGCGTGCGTCGTCTGCTCGGCATCGAGCCGCAACAGGCGCGCCGCCGCCTCGGTCGCGGCAAAGATCGCGGCGTTCGAGCCGTGGAAGCCGCGCTCGCGGAAGCCCGGCATCCCGTCGATGATGCGTCCGGCCAGCTCATAGCCGACAACGATCGCGGTCAGCACGTCCTCGCCGCTGCCGCCGTGGTGCTCGGCAGCGGCGAGCGCCGTCGCGACGAGCGGCGTCCCGCAATGCACGATCGTGCGCAGGTCGCTGTCGTCGGATGCGGCGGCGTCGCTCATCACCGCGTTGACCTGGGCGGCGGCGACGACCGGTAATTTGGCGCCCGCATTCGAGCTGGCGTCGAACCAGACCGAGGCGCGCGGGCTGCCGCCGAGGCTCTGCGCCATGTCCTTGACAATCCCGGCCGATTGGAGCCCCGAGCCCATCGCCGCGCTGGCGATCGTGCTGGCCACCAGCATCGCCGCATGGTCGAGCGCTTGCGGCGGCAGGTCGGCCGCGGTGACCCCCGTCAAAAAGTCTCGCCAGGTCGCGCGCTGCGCTCATCGCTGCCTCCTCGATTGCCATGGTTGAGTTCGTTGCCCTGTGCTGCCAAGCTTGGTCCGCGAATGTCAGCGATCCAACCGGAGGAGACGAGCATGGCCATGGAAATCGGGCACGTCCATATCAAGACGTACGATCCCAAGAAGACGGCACAGTTCTACATCGACAATTTCGGCGCGACGATGAAGAACGAGGCCCCCAACGGCAATATCCAGCTCAACCTGCACGGGCTGCAGCTCAACGTCACGACGATCAGCGCCGCCCAGAACCGCAAGCAGATGATGGGGATCGAGCACATCGCGGTGCAGACCGACGACTATGCCGGCGCGATCGCCAAGCTGAAGGGCAACGGCGCGCACATCATGCTGGAGCAGTTCAACAACGGCCGCCACGTCGCCTTTATCGAAGCGCCGGACGGCGCCCAGATGGAGCTGATCGAGAAGGTGTAAGAGGCAAATTCTTTTCGTCATTCCGGGGCGGCGCCAAGCGCCGAGCCCGGAACCCGGGAACACGGCATTAGAAAGTTTGCGCGGACAGCTCGCGCATTCCGCTAGATCCGTGGTCATGGGTTCCGGGTTCCGGCTCCGCCGGCCCCGGAATGACCGCGTTTGGAAGCTGCTATATGGCTCTCAAAGACCAGATCCAATTCGGCATGGCGCTGCCGCACCGCTCGCCGGAGCCGATCGACATGGCGGCGGTGCGCCAGGTCGCAATTCGGGCGGAGGCGCTCGGGTTCCGCGATCTGTGGGTCACCGAGAACACGCTCGACCATGTGTTCTGCTTCGATCCGGTCGTCGTCCTGACCTATGCGGCGGCGGTGACCTCGAAAATCCGCCTCGGCGCCTCGGTCGTCGTGCTGCAGATCCACAGCCCGCTGATGGTCGCGCACCAATGGGCCTGCCTCGACTATGTCAGCAACGGCCGGGCGATCCTCGGCGTCGGCATCGGCCGCGAGCACCACTACCGGCAGTTCGAGGTATCGCAAGAAGGCCGCGTCACGCGGTTTCGCGAAGAACT
The DNA here is from genome assembly GCA_963842175.1 of uncultured Alphaproteobacteria bacterium. GTDB lineage: Bacteria > Pseudomonadota > Alphaproteobacteria > ATCC43930 > CGMCC-115725 > DATARH01. The sequence goes on along the minus strand of CAWJFM010000023.1, from coordinate 366,503 downwards.
CGACGTGATCAAGGCGCTGTGGACGCAGCAGAAAGTCACCTATCAGGGCCGCTTCTATCATCTCGCAAACGAGACGATGGCGCCAAAGCCGGTGCAGAAGCCGCACCCGCCGATCTGGATGGGGGTCGGCCACCCCGAACGCGCTGCGCCGCACCGCGGCGATCGCCGACGGCTGGATGGGCTCGGGCGGCTCGCGCATCGCCGATTTTGCCGCCGTCGGTCCCGATCCTGCGCGCCGCGCTGGAGGAGAAAGGGCGCGACCCGGCGAATTTCCCGATCTCCAAGCGCATCTTCATGGCGGTCGACGAGCGCCCGGAGGTGGCGCGGCGCGAACTGTTGCGCTGGTTTACCGATGTGTATCGCAACCCGCCCGGCACCGATCTCTGCGGCATTCACGGCACGCCCGAACAGGTGAAGGAACGGCTCGAGGAGGTGATCGCGATGGGCGCCAACCATTTGCTGTTGAACCCGGTGTCGCGCTATGGCGAGCAGCTCGAAGCGCTCGCCGAAGTGGTGGGGCTGAAATGAGCGCGGCGCAAACCGACCCGGTCAAAGCCCAGGTCGCCCAGCATTGGGACCGCCGGGCGGCGCATTTCGACGAGGATTTCGGCCATTCGATCGGCAGCCCGGGCGAGCGCGCGGCGTGGGACCGCATCCTCGATCTGGTCGATCGCCTGCCGGCGGGCCGCTCGACGCGCTCGACGCCGGCTGCGGCACCGGGTTTCTCAGCCTCGAACTGGCGGCGCGCGGCCACCGGGTGACCGGCATCGATTTCGCGCCGGCGATGCTCGCCGCAGCGCGGAAGAAGGCGGCGGCGCAGCGCCTGTCGGTCCGCTTCGAGGAGGGCGACGCCGAGCAATTGCCGTTCGCGCCCGGCAGCTTCGACCTGGTGATCAGCCGGCATGTGCTGTGGACCTTGCCGCACCCCGAGGCGGCGATCGACGAATGGATCCGGGTGCTGCGGCCGGGCGGGCGGCTGGCGATCGTCGACGGCGCGCAATACAACGAGGCCACCGCGCCGCCGCAGCGCGAGAATGCCCGCACCAGCGCCGAATACGCCGCGATCGGCGACCAGCTGCCGTTTTACGGCGGCCGGCCGCGCGAGGAGATCGAGGCGGTGCTGCGGAAGCATGGGCTGGTGAGCGTCGCGAGCGATCCGCTCTCAGATCTGGTCGCCGCTCAGATCGGCGCGCATGGTCGAGGAAGGCCGCGAGCCGCGGCCGCGCCAGCGCTATGTCGTCTGGGGCGATGTACCGCGGTGAAGGAGAAAACAATGAGCTACGAGCATATCCTGGTCGATATCGAGGACGGCGTCGGCATCATCACGCTCAACCGCCCCGAGAAGCTCAACGCGATGAACCGGCGCCTCGTCAGCGAGCTGCACGACGCGGTGCAGCGGTTCGACGCCGACGATGGGGTCGGCTGCATCGTGCTGACCGGCGCCGGCCGCGCCTTTTCCGCCGGCGGCGACATCCACGAGCAGCTCGAGGACGACCGCCGATACAGCGACGAAGAGCTCGACCGGATGCGCACCCGGCGCGGCTACCTCGACATCAGCATGTCGAAAAAGCCGAATATCGGCATGATGAACGGGCTGGCCTTTGGCGGCGCGGCGGTGCTCGCCTCCTCGCTCGACATGCGGATCGGCTGCGAGGACAGCAAGTTCCGCTTTCTGGCGGCCGCCTACGGCCGGATCAACAGCACCTGGACGCTGCCCAACCAGGTCGGCTGGCCGATCGCCAAGGAGCTGCTGTTTTCGGCGCGCGTCGTCGAGGCCGAGGAGGCCTACCGGATCGGCCTTTTGAACCATCTCGTGCCGAAGGACCAGCTGCGCGCCAAGACGATGGAGTTGGCGAAAACCATCGCCGGCAACAACCGCGCCGCGGTCATCGGCATCAAGGCGCTGCTCTTGCAGCAGATGAATGAGGACCTCGAAGCGCAATGGGACGCGGAGCGGCGCTACACCACCCAGGTGATGCGCAACGCCAAGGCCGAGAGAGGCCTTCCCCGAGTTCATCGCCCGCAAGGGCATCGCGGTCGAGTGAATGCGCGGCGACCGCCGAGTGGTACAAAAATACCCCCGTGGCCGGGCTTGACCCGGCCACCCACGTCTTCAAACCAGCTTGTCGTAGAGGTCTTCCCAGAACGGGTTGTCGCGATGGACGAGTTGCACCTTCCAGGCGCGCGGCCAGTGTTTGATATTCATCTCTCGTTGCTTCGCAGCAAGAATGTCGTCGTGCCATTCGGCATAGACTAGGCGCTTCAACCCGTATTTCTTCGTGAACCCGTCCGCGAGGCTTTCGCGGTGCTCCCAAGCGCGGCGAGGGAGATTGACCGTGGTGCCGACGTACAGCGTGCCGTTTGGTCAATTCGTCATCAGGTAAACCCATCCGCCCATGCGGCTATTGTACTCTCTTTGTTCCCATGGTTCAAGACGTGGGTGGCCGGGTCAAGCCCGGCCACGGGGTTCCGTCTCGTAGACTATCTTGCCTCGGTCCAGCTTTCCGAGAACGCCAGCGCGCAGGTGCTGAACGGGCGGCCCTCGCGCTCCATCGGCCAGGGGCTGCCCGCGGCCTGGACGCCGTTGCGCGCGAGGCGCGCGCCGAGCGCCGGGATGAGCAGCGTGCAGACGCCGTATTTGCGGCCGCCCTCGCCGGGATTGGTGTGGATCAAGAGCGGATCGCCGATCTCGTACCAGGTCAGCGTGATTTCCTCGTCATGCGCGATGAGGCTCTCGGTCCAGAAATAGCGGGGGTCGCCCGATTTGGCGAAATCCGCTTCGATGACCGGGATCGCCTTGTCGGCGGTCTCCGCGTTCAGCATGCCCTGCACGGTCGATTGCAGCCAGCGCGCCATCGCGATGTTGTCGGCATAGATGCGCCAGCGGTCCTCGGTCAGCTCGCTCTTGAGGTAGAGCACATGGCCCGGCCCGGCCGGGCAGGTGATGATCCGCCAGAAGCTGGCGTTGGTGGTGACCGGCCCGCCATTGGCGGCGCTGAGACGGATGAACGGGTTTTCGCCGGTCAGGATGACGAGGTTCGGGTCAGCGGCCATGGGATGCCTCTCAGGTCGAAGATGGCTCGGGAGCGCGATGCTAGGCGATGATCGCCGGCAGCGCCACTCGCCGGCGATTCCGATCTTGCGAGGCCGCATCATCGCGGTAATGCTGGGCGCGACGTCACCATAGCCTGACCGGAGATTCCCGCCGATGAGCATCGAATTATGGGCCTGGGGCACGCCCAACGGCCGCAAGATCAGCGTCGCCCTTGAAGAGATGGGTCTTCCCTACACGGTGAAGCCGGTCAATATCGGCAAGGGCGAGCAGTTCGAGCCGGCCTTTCTGAAGATCAGCCCCAACAACAAGATCCCGGCGATCATCGACAGCGACGGCCCGGCCGGCCGGCCGATCAGCGTCTTCGAATCGGGCGCGATCCTGATCTACCTCGGCGAGAAGACCGGCAAGTTCTGGCCGAAGGGCGATCTGCGGCGCCAGGTGCCGATTCTCGAATGGCTGATGTGGCAGATGGGCGGGCTCGGACCCATTTCCGGGCAGGTCCATCATTTCCGCGAGGTCAAGGACGAGGCCGACCGGCGCTACGGGCTCGAGCGCTTCATGAAGGAAACGCGCCGGCTCTACGGCGTCCTCGACAAGCGGCTCGGCGACGTCTCCCACGCCGGCGGCAACGAGGTCTCGATCGCCGATTTCGCGATCCTCGGCTGGGCCTGGCGGCACGAGCGCCATCAGATCGATTTTGCCGACTATCCCCATGTCGGGGGCTGGTACGAGCGGATGATGGCGCGCCCGGGCACCAAGCGCGGTTTCGAGGTGTCGCTGAACGGGTAGCGCCGGCGGGATTGCGCGACGAACGTATCGCGCCGCGCGCAACGCCCATAATCTGCGGCGGTCATGGCCGCCCTGCATTCGCCCATCGCCGCGGAGATCCGCGCGACGCTCGCCGTCGCGGCGCCGCTGGCCGGCGCCAATCTGGCGCAGATGGCGATGCAGGTGACGAACGCCGTGATGGTCGGGCATCTCGGCGCCGTGCCGCTCGCCGCCGCCGGGCTCGGCAACGCGCTTAACGCGACGTTGCTGATGACCTCGCTCGGGCTGCTGAGCGCGGTGGCGCCGCTGGCCGCGCATGCGCTCGGCGCCGGCGACTACCGCGCCGCGGGGCGCGTCGCGGGCGGCGGGCTGATCGTCGCGGCAGCGCTGGCAGCGCCGATGATGGCGACGCTGATGGTCGTGCCGCCGCTACTCTCCGGCCTCGGCTACGAACCCGGTCTGGTGGCGGAGATCAGCCGTTTTCTGTGGGCGATTTCCTGGGGCGTTCCGGGGTTCCTCGCGATGACCGTGCTGCGCTTCCGGCTGATCGCGGCGTTTCGCACCCGGATCGTCATGATCGTGCCCTTGCTTGCGGTGCCGCTGAACCTGGTGCTGAACTGGGTCCTCATTTTCGGACATTGGGGGATGCCGGCGCTGGGCAGTGCCGGTTCGGGGTGCGCCACGGCGATCGTGCAATGGCTGACGCTCTTCAGCTTTGCCCTCTACATGCTGGTTGCCCGGCCTCGGGTATCGATCAGCATGGGTCGTGGCGCGCTGCGCCAGATCCCCGGCATCCTGCGGCTTGGCTTGCCGATCGCGGGCATGCGAGGGCTCGAGATCGGGGTCTTCGTGATGACCGGAATCGTGATGGGGGTGATCGGCGCCGCTGCGTTGGGGGCGCATCAGCTGGTCTTCAACGTCGCCGGCGTATGCTTCATGGTGCCGCTCGGCCTTGCGCAGGCGGCGACCGTTCGGGTCGCCTATCAGCTCGGCCGCGGCACCCCGGCGGCGGCGCGCCGCGCCGCGTACGTGGCGCTGGCGATGGGTGCCTTGTTCATGGCGGCTGCCGCGGTGCTGCTGTGGACGACCCCGCGCATCCTCATCGGCTTTTATCTCGATCTCGGCGATCCCGCCAACCAGAGCCTGGTCGCGATCGCGCTGCAGCTTTTCGCGATCGCCGCGCTGTTCCAGCTGTTTGACGGGGTGCAGGTGATCGCGGCCGGGGCGCTGCGCGGCTACCGCGACACCGCCGTGCCGATGCTGATCGCGGCCGTCGGTTACTGGGCGATCGGCTTTGCCGGCGGCTGGCTGCTGGCCTTTCCGCTCGGCCTCGGCGCCATCGGCCTGTGGCTCGGGCTGGCGCTCGGCCTCGCTGTCGTGGCGGTGTCGCTGAGCCTGCGGCTCTACTTCCGCGCCCGCTGCGCATGCGCGCAATCGACGGGACCGCACTCGCGGCCGGCGGGTTACGCGCCTGAGCCCTCTGCTCAGCGGTTGGTGACGCGGCCGCTGCGCGAGAGGTGCGGCGCATCGAGCCCGACCCCGACGAGATGGCCGAACAGCTCGGCGAGCCGGGCGCGGTCGGCCTCGGGCAGCGGCGGCTTCAGGATCGAGGCGATATTGCTGCGCAGATGCGCCTGATCGCCGGTGCCGAACAGCACGACATCGACCCCGGGCTCGTGGCGGACGAAACGATAGGCGGCGTCGATGACGCTGCTGGCGCCGCCTTCGTGGACGAGAAACCCGAGCGGGTCGGGGTTGTCGGCAAGCGCCTGCGGTACTTCGCCCGTCGGCGGCCAGCTCGCGCAGCGTCGCGGCGAGGCGCCCCTCGCGCGAGAAAATGTTGCGCACCGCGAACATCAGGAGCGTGCCGACGCGATATTGCCGGGTCAGCGGAAACACCGCTTCGCGCGCGTTCTGGTGCAGCATGTGAAAGGCGATCATCGCGACATCCCACACGCCGTCGCGGCAGGCGCGCTGCGCCATCGCGTGCTCGGGGTCGCCGGGCGCGGTCTCGGTGATGCCGAGATGGCGGAACTTGCCCTTCTCCTTCTCGCGCAACAGCGCCGGCGCGAGCACATGGAGCGCATGGTCGTAAGCGCGCGGGGCGATGCCGTGCAGCTGGTAGACATCGATGTAATCGGTGCCGAGCTGCCTGCAATGAGCGGTCGAGGCTCGCGACCGCGCTCTCCGGTGTCGAATTCGGGTTGCTGACGCCGAACGGCGCCTTGGTGCAGATCACGACCTGCGTCGCGCGGCACCCCGCGCAGCGCCCGGCCGAGCACCGGCTCGGTGCCGTAGGACGCCGCGGTGTCGAACAGATTGACGCCGAGATCGAGGGCCGCGCGGATGATGCCGATCGCGTCCGCTTCGCTCTTGCCGGTGCCGAGCCCCAATTGGCTGAACCCGCCGCAGCCGAGCCCGGCGACGCTGACCCTGAGCCCGGTGCGCCCGAGCGTCGTGTAATCCATTCCCGCACCTCGCGAATGACAACTCTGGCGGCAGTCCTTAACATGGGTCCGCTGCACATCGCGTGCCGCATCGGTGGGAGGAAGAGTATGGCACTGCGCAAATTCATCATCGAGCGCGACATTCCCGGCGCCGGCAGCCTCGAACGCGAGCAATTGAAGGGCGCGGCGGCGAAATCGAACGGCGTCCTGCGCCAGCTCGGCCCCGATATCCAATGGGTCGAAAGCTATGTCGCCGCCGACAAGACGTTCTGCGTCTATCTCGCCAAGGACGAGGCCATCATCAAAAAGCATGCCGAGATCAGCGGCTTTCCGGCGACCAAGATCACCGAAGTCCGCAAGATGATCGATCCGACGACCGAACACGGCGGGTGACAACGAGCCCCAAACCGGGACCGGAACGCTGATATAGGGCTTTCGGTCCCGCGTTCTTTCTCAAACCGATGTGATGGCCCGAACGTCGTCGCCGGTGATGGTCAGCAACGCCTGGTTGGACAGCGACTCGAAGCCCGGTGTCTGGGCAATCCGCTCGGCCTGAGCCGGCAGGATCCGTTCGAAGAAGGTTCTGACCGCGCGCGCGTTGCCAAAATCCTCTCGCGCCGTGTCCAGGTCTTTTATGTACTTTGCTGCTTCATATTCGGCGTCCGGCTCGAGTACATAATTGCCTTCTTGGGACATATACTTAAATATTTCAAATAATTGATCGGAAGAGTACGATTCGAATACCAGCTCTCTGGTAAACCGCGATTTCAATCCAGGGTTGTTTTCCAGAAACCGCCGCATCGGCGAGGTGTAGCCGGCAACGATGACGACAAGCCGGTCGCGATAGTCCTCCATCATCTTGAGCAGCGTTTGCACCGCCTCGTCGCCAAAGCTGTCACTGCTCGCAATCTCCCCGGTGCCGCCGGCAAGGGCGTAGGCCTCGTCGATAAACAAAACACCGTCTTGCGCGTCCTTGACCGCCTCCATGACCAGCTTTCCGGTCTGGCCAATATAGCCGGCGACCAATTTCGAACGATCGACCTCGATGCAGTGACCCTTGCGCAAGAGCCCGATCGCCTTGAAGAGGCGCCCGATCTTCCGCGCCATGATGGTCTTGCCGGTCCCCGGCGGCCCGGTGAACACCATATGCAGGCTCACGCGCTCCATCGGAATGTCCCGCTGGCGGCGCAATGCGACCAGGCTCCCGAAGGCGATCAGCTTGTTCAGCTCTCCCTTGATCTTCTCCAACCCGATCAGCTCGGAGATTTCCTTCAAGACCTTCGCAAGATCGTCCTCTACCGGTCGCTTGGGCACCTCAATATGGAGGGGAGTGGAGATCGTCATCATCGCGGTTGTCTCGTTTGTCTCGCTCTAGCCGGGTGCGCGAACTATAGCAGGGAGGGGGCACCCTACAAGAGCCGGCGGGTTCACCGGTCGATCCAGGCGATGCGCAGGACGTTGGTCGAGCCTGGGGTGCCGAACGGCACGCCGGCGGTGATGACGAGGCGCTGGCCCGACCCGGCGATCTCCTCGCGATAGGCGGTGCGCACCGCCTTTTGCACCATGTCGTTGAAGCTCCTGATGTCGGCGAGGTGGACGCAATGGGCGCCCCACAACAGGGCGAGGCGCCGCGCCGTCGCCAGGTTCGGGGTCAACGCGAGGATCGGCACCGAGGGACGCTCGCGCGCCGCGCGCAGCGCAGTCGCGCCCGAGCTGGTGTACGAGACGATCGCGGCGGCGCCGACCGTTGCCGCCACCTGACAGGCGGCCGCGCTGATCGCATCGGAATTGGTGTGCTCGGGCGGCATGCGGCTGGCGTCGAGCGTCGCGAAATAGAGCGGGTCTTCCTGCACCCGGCGCGCGATGCGGTCCATCATCGCGACCGCCTCGACCGGGTATTGGCCGGCCGCGGTTTCGGCCGACAGCATCACCGCGTCGGCGCCCTCATAGACCGCGGTCGCAACATCGGAGGCTTCCGCCCGGGTCGGGGTCGGCGCGCTGATCATCGATTCGAGCATTTGCGTCGCGACGATGACCGGCTTGCCGGCGACCCGGCAGGCATGGATCACCTGCTTCTGGACGCTCGGCACATCCTCGGGCGGCATCTCGACGCCGAGATCGCCGCGCGCCACCATCAGCGCGTCCGAGAGATCGATGATCTCGTCGAGGCGGCGGATCGCCGCCGGCTTTTCGAGCTTGACCATGATCCCGGCGGCGGTGCCGATCAGCTTGCGCGCTTCGGCGACATCCTCGGGGCGCTGCACGAAGGAGAGCGCGATCCAGTCGGCGCCGTGCTTCAGCGCGAAGGAGAGATCGGCGCGGTCCTTTTCGGTGATCGCCGAAATCGGCAGCACCACGTTGGGCACGTTGACGCCCTTGTGGTCCGACAGCGTTCCGCCGACCAGGATCTCGGTGTCGGCGAAGTCGGGGCCGCAATCGGTGACCTTGACCCGCAGCTTGCCGTCGTCGAGCAGCAGCTCGGTCCCCGGCAGCAGAGCCGCGAATACCTCGGGATGGGGCAGCGGCGCGCGGGCCGCATTGCCCGGGCTTGGGTCGAGGTCGAAGCGAAACCGCCTGCCCGCCACAAGCTCGACCTGGCCATTGGCGAAATTGCCGACGCGCAGCTTTGGGGCCCTGCATATCGGCGAGGATGCCGATCGGTCGCCCGGTGTCGGCCTCGACCTGGCGGATCTCGGCGAAGCGCGCGCGGTGCTCGTCGTGCGTGCCGTGGCTGAAATTGAGGCGGAACACGTCGACCCCGGCGTCGAACAAGGCGCGGATGCGCTCTCCTCCCGCGCTCGCGGGCCCCAGCGTCGCCACGATCTTGGCGCTGCGCCGCCGCCGCATCGCCCGGTTCCTGCCGCGCGCCCGGTCAGCCGGGGCGGGGATTCGCGAGGACGAGGATGGCGCGGAAATCGTTGACATTGGTCAGGGTCGGCCCGGTTACGACAAGGTCGCCAAGGGCGGCGAAGAAACCATAGCCGTCATTTTGCGCCAGCTTGTCCGCGATGGCGATGCCTTGTGCAGTTGGCACGCTCGAGCGTGTCCGGGTAGACGATCGCCCCGGCATTGTCTTCCATTCCGTCGATGCCGTCGGTGTCGCAGGCGAGCGCGGCGATCCGCGGCGCACCCTCGGGGGCCTTGGCGAGGGCTGCGGCAAGCGCCAGCAGGAATTCGGTGTTGCGCCCGCCGCGGCCGGTGCCGCGCACCGTGACCGTGGTTTCGCCGCCGGACAGCAGCACCGCAGGCGGCGACACGATACCGGCGCCGACGCGAAAATGCCCGGCGGCGACCTGCAACGCGATCGCCGCATGGACCGCGGCCACGTCGCGCGCCTCGCCCTCGATCCGGTCGCTCAGCACGATCGGGGTGAGGCCGCGGGCGAGCGCGGCCTCGGCGGCGGCGGCGAGCGCCTGCTGCGGGCTGGCGATCAGCTCGAAGCGGGCGCGGGCGAAGATCGGGTCGCCGGGCTTCGGCGTCTCCTCGGCCGCGGCGGCGAGATGGGCCGCGACGGCAGCCGGCGGTGCGATGCGGTATTTCGCGAGGACGGCGCGCGCATCGGCAAAGGTGGTCGGGTCGGGGACAGTCGGGCCGGAGGCGATCACCGCGGGATCGTCCCCCGGCACGTCGGAAATCGCCAGGGTGACGATCTGCGCCGGCGCCGCGGCTGCGGCGAGGCGGCCGCCCTTGATCGCCGGACAGGTGCTTGCGCACGGTGTTGATCTCGCCGATCGTCGCGCCGGAGCGCAACAGCGCCCGCGTCACCGCCTGCTTGTCGGCGAGGGTGAGCCCCGATGCCGGCAATGTCAGCAGAGCCGATCCGCCGCCCGAGAGGAGGCACACCAGCTGATCCTGAGGGCCGAGCCCGCGAGCGAGGTCGAGGATGCGCCGCGCCGCCGCCTCCCCGGCCGGGTCGGGAACCGGGTGTCCCGCCTCGACAATCTCGATGCAGCGACAGGCGACGGCATGGCCGTGGCGGGTGACACCATGCCCTCGAGCGGGCCGGGCCAGGCTTTTTCGAACGCGCATGCCATCGCGGCCGACGCCTTGCCGGCGCCGACGACGATGGTGCGGCCGGCGACCGGTTGCGGCAGATGCGCGGCAATCGCCTGGCCTGTGATCAGCTTGGCCGGGTCGGCCGCGGCGAGGGCCGCGTCAAACAGCGCGCGCAGGCATTCGCGAATCTTGCTAGACTCGCGCCTGTTCACAGTCGCATTGCTTTCGCTCAATTCGCGCCACTCGATTGGCCCTTGCCATTTGCGACGCCATTTCATATCGACCGTGCCGGAAAGGCCAGCGCTAGATACCGAGCTGGCGACCGGAGGCGGGCCTTTCCTCTTCGCCGACATTCGCCGCGAGGGAGAACCGGGGTGAGGGCTTTGCGCCGACGCAGCGCCGTGGTCGCGGCCTCGTTGGCATTGTTCGCGATGGTCGGAGCGCCGGGTCGGGCCCAGCCGCCCAACCCGCCAGCGGCGCCAAGCCAGATCCCAGCGCCGGCAGCGCCGGCCCCGGCCCAACGGCCAGAGGCCGCCGCCGCGCCGAGCCAGGCTCAGCCGCCGGCCGCGCCGAGCCAGGCTCAGCCGCCGGCCGCGCCGAGCCAGGCTCAGCCGCCGGCCGCGCCGAGCCAGGCTCAGCCGCCGGCTGCGCCGAGCCAGGCTCAGCCGGCTGAGACCGCGGCAGCGCCGAGCCGGGCCCAGCTGCCGGAAACGCCGTTTGCCGATTTGTTCGCCCAGCTGGCGGGACGGCTCACCGGCGTGGTCGTCAACATCTCGACCCGGGCCGCGCCGCCAACCGGCAAGACCGCGCAAGAGGCGCCGCAAAATTCCCCCGGCGGCACGCTCGACGAAGTTTTTCGCGACTTCTTCGGCGACAAGGGCGCACCGGGAGCGCCCGGCCCGCAGATCGCCTCGCTCGGCTCGGGCTTCGTCATCGACCCGTCCGGGTTGATCGTCACCAACAACCACGTGATCGCCAATGCCGAGCAGATCACGGTGACGCTGTCCGACGATACCGCGCTGCAGGCGCAGGTCATCGGGCGCGATGCGGTGACCGACCTCGCCCTGCTCAAGGTCGAACCCAAGAGCCCGCTGCCTGCCGCCAGCTGGGGCGATTCGAGCAAGGCCCGGGTCGGCGACTGGGTGCTGGCGATCGGCAACCCGTTCGGCCTCGGCGGCACGGTCACCGCCGGGATCATCTCGGCAACCGCGCGCGACATCCATTCCAGCCCCTATGACGACTATCTGCAGACCGACGCCTCGATCAACCGCGGCAATTCCGGTGGGCCGATGTTCGATCTGGCGGGCGAGGTGATCGGCATCAACACCGTCATCTATTCGCCGTCGGGCGGCTCGATCGGCATCGGTTTTGCGATCCCCTCGGCCCTCGCCCGGCCGATCATCGACCAGCTGAAGGCGACCGGAAAGGTCGAGCGCGGCTGGATCGGGGCGCGCATCCAGCCGGTTACCGACGACATCGCCGAGAGCGTCGGGCTCGACAAGAGCCGCGGCGCGATGATCGCCGCGATCGATCCCGGGAGCCCGGCGGTGCAAGCCAAGCTGCAGCCGGGCGATGTGATCCTCAGCTATGACGGCAAGCCGATCGAGCGCAGCCGTCAGCTGCCGCGGCTGGTCGCCGATACGCCGCCCGACAAGCAGGTCAAGGTGACGATCTGGCGCGACGGCAAGGAACACGAGGTCGAGCTGAAAGCGGCGGCGCTCGACCCCGACCGACCGCCGCCGGCCCCGCCGCGCCCCGGAAAAACCCAAGCCGGTTGTCAGCGTCGATGTGTTCGGCCTCAAACTCGCCAAGCTCAACCCCGAGCTGCGCAAGCAGTTCTCGCTGCCCGACGCCGCCAAGGGTGTGGTCATCACCGAGGTGCCGCCGAACAGCGCCGGGCGCGGCGCAGGGCCTGCACCCCGGCGATCTGGTGATCGCCGTAGGGCATGCCGCGGTGACCAGCCCCGAGGCGGTGTCGCAACTCGCCGCGGAGGCGAAAAAGCCGGGCCAGAAGAAGGTGCTGGTGCGGATCGAGCGGGAAGGCAGCACGCGGTTTGTCGCGCTGCCCGCCGAGCCGGGCTGAGCCGGCGGGCGTTCAGCCGCGGCAACAGTGCTCTCGTTCAGGCGCGCAGGCGCACTGGCGGGACCTCACGCGGAACGAAGAGATGGCATCCGGTCGTCGCCTTGACCTCGTCGACCGTTACGCCCGGCGCGATCTCCTTTAGCGCCATGCCCTCGGGGGTGATCTCGAACAGCCCGTAATTGGTGACGACGAGGTTGACGACGCCGGGCGCCGTCACCGGGATCGCGCAGCGCTCGACGAGCCGCGGCCGGCCGCTCCGCGTCACCTGCTCCATCGCGACAAAGACATGCCTGGCGCAGGCCGCCAGATCCATCGCCCCGCCGATCCCGCCGCCTTTTTGTCCGGCTATCTTCCAGTTGGCGAAATCGCCGTTCTCGGCGACCTCATAGGCGCCGAGCACGGTGACGTCGATGCGGCCGCTGCGAATGAGGCCGAACGAGTTGGCGTGATGGACGATCGCCGCGCCGGGCTTCAGCGTCACATGCTGGCCGCCGGCGTTGACGAGGTGCAGATCCTCCTTGCCGGGTCCGGTCAAGGGGCCATAGCCGATCACCCCGTTCTCGGCATGAAAGATGATCTCCTTGTCGCCGAAATCGAAATTCGAGCACAAGGTCGGGATGCCGATGCCGAGATTGACGATCCAGCCATCCTGAAATTCCATCGCCAGCCGGTCGCACATCTGCTGGCGGGTAAGCCCTTTCGCGTCGCTCATCGTGCAGCCCTCTCGGCTTCCTGTCTCGCCACCTCGGCCGGGCGCATCGGCCACCAGCCCTCGGGCGCCGGCGGGATCTTGACGATGCGGTGCACATAGATCCCGGGCAGGTGCACATCGTCCGGGTCGATCGCGCCACGCGGCAGGATCGGCTCCTCGACCTCGACGATCGTGACCTTCGCCGCCATCGCCATCAGCGGGTTGAAATTGCGCTGCGCGCGGCGGAAGCGGAGGTTGCCGGCCTCGTCCGCCTGATAGGCGCGGATGAAGGCGTAATCGAGCGGCAGCGCGTATTCGAGCAGGTATTCGCGGCCCTGGAAGATGCGCGTCTCGCGGCCCTCGGCGAGCTCGGTGCCGACCGCGGCCGGGGTATAGAAGGCCGGGATGCCGGCGCCGGCGGCGCGCATCCGCTCGGCGAGCGTGCCTTGCGGCACCAGCTCGGCGTCGATGAGGCCGTTGTCGACATATTCGGTCAGGGCCAGCCGCTGCGACGCGCGGGTCGGCGCGGTGAAAGAGCAGATCGCCTTCTTCACCTGGTCGTTGCGGATCAGCCATTCCATCGTCGGTGCATCCTCGGGCATCGTGGCGCCGCCGCGCGTGCCGTTCGAGACGCAGGTCAGACCCTTGGCGCCCTGCTTCGTCAGCGCGCCATAGAGGTTGATCGGCATGCCGACGACGGCGAACCCGCCAAAGCCCACGACCGAGCCGTCGGGAATGTCGTGCACCGCGTCGGCGAAGCTCGTGAAAACCTTGGATTTCGGCATGGTTTCTCCCTCAACCCGATAGACCGTTGGTCAACCGCTCCGCGCTTGATTTGATACCGCAACGTCTACGATGGGCCGGCGATACTCTTGCTCGATCCGCTCTCGAACTGCCCGCGCGATGTAGCCCGAACGGGATTCTCCGCTCGCGGCCGCTACCGCATCCAGTCGAGCAAGCAAGCCCTTGTCCATCGTTACGCTGATACGCATTGCGCGTCCGGGCAGCTTGACGGGGACAAGAACCGTCCGCTCGATTTTGCCCGGCGCACCCGCCAGCCAATGCGGCAAAGGTGCATTGAAAGGCGAGGGCGGAGGCAAGGTAACACCCTCTTCGACCATGCCTTCGATGTGGAGAGCGAGCGCCTCGAACGCATGCTCGTAGGCCTGCTCAACCGTATCGCCCGAACTCGTGCATCCCGGCAAGTCTGGGAAAACAACACCATAGCCCTGCTGCGGGCCGTCGCCCTCGTCCTGGACAATCAGGGCCCGGTAAAACTGGGTTTCCACTGGATCAGCTCCGTAATTTCAGCCCGCTTTGCCGCTCGATCGAGGCGAGCTCCTGCGCTTTGATGTCGCGGCCGCCATGTACGGCAATCGTGACGAGCCCGGCCTTCGTCGGATGACGGAATTGCCGATGGGAGCCTTTCGATCGGACCTCACGCCAGCCATCCGCCTCAAGCGCCCGGATAACCTCGCGCGCCTTCATATGTATAAAATATGCATAGATGCTTTTAGCCGCAAGCGTTCTGTTTCGCTGCGGCCGTCAGTGCTTTATCGCAGCTGCGTTCCCCCATTCTCCCCGCTCAGGAAGATGTTGGGCTTCAAGAACACCGACAACACCAACGCGCCATTGGGCGATTTTGCGATGTGGCGGTTGCCCTTGGGGCGCCAGACGTAATTGCCGGCGGTGACCTCGCCCTCGTCGTCGACGAGGCTGCCTTCGAGGACAAAAGTCTGCTCGACCTCGACATGCTCGTGGAGGGTGAGTTCCGAGCCGGGTTGCCAGCGGAACAGAGCGGTCAAGAGCCCGGTGTCCTTGTCTTCGAGCAAAATCTTCATGTCGATGCCGGGGCACGGCGTCGGTTTCCACGGCAGCCCGTCGACCTTCACATAGCGCGAGGCCAGCGGCCCGAGCATGTCTTCGTTGCTGAGAAACGGGGTGGTGGCAGTCATTCTGGCTCCCCTCCTGTTGTCATTCCGGGGCGCGGCGCAGCGGCGAACCCGGAAGCCATATTCCAGAGGCCTGTGTTCATGGGTTCCGGGCTCAGCCCTGCGGGCTGCCCGGGAATGACGACGCCTGGCGCTACATCAAGAACACACCCTTGCCGGTGGTCTGGGTGTCGAACAGCTTGTAGGCTTCCTCGGCCTGGTCGAGCCGCCAGCGGTGGGTGAAGAGCTTTTCGACATCGATCTTGCGGTCGGCGACGAATTGCGCGCATTCGGCCTGGCCCATCTGCGAGAAGGTCCAGGACGCGACGATCGTCAGCTGCTTCCTCAGCATGTCGGGGCTGACGTCGATCGTCACCTGGTTGCGCTCGCCGACAAAGCAGGTTGTGCCCCACACCCGGGTTCCGCGCACCGCGGCGATGCGCCCTTCGGGCTGGCTCGAAGTATCGAGCGTGAACTCGGCGCCGTAGCCATGCGTCAGATCCTTGATCGCGCCGACGGGATCGTTCGAGCGCGGGTTGACGGTCTCGGCGGCGCCGAACTCCTTGGCGCGGCTGAGCCGCTCGGGGCTGACGTCGAGGGCGATGACGCGCGCCCCCATTGCGCTCGCCAGCTGGGTCGCGGACAGCCCGACCGGCCCCTGGCCGAAGATCGCGATCGTGTCGTTGCCGGAAATCCGGATGCGGCGCAGCGCGCCATAGGCCGTGCCGGTGCCGCACGAGACCGCCGCGCCGGTCACAAAGGACAATTCGTCGGGCAGCGGCACCAGCGTAAAGGCCGGCACCTTCAGATACTGGGCGTGGCCGCCATGCGCGTTGTTGCCGTAGACCAGGACCGGCTGCTCCTGGCACAGCTGCGACCAGCCCGAGCGGCAGTGGTTGCACACCTCGCACCCCTTGTAGTGATGCACCATGACGCGCTGGCCGACATGCGCGCGCGCGGCGGCGACGCCGGGCCCGATCGCGGCGACGACGCCGCACGGCTCGTGGCCGGCGATCGTCGGCTCGCTCGGCGCGGCGAGACCGCCGGTCGCCCCGCCGGCCTTGGGCCGGCGGTATTGGTGCAGATCGCTGCCGCACATCCCCGAAGCTTTCATCTCGATGACGACCTCGCCCTCGCCCGGCGTCGGGTCGGGGAACTCCATCAGCTCGAGCTGGCGTTCGCCGGTAAAGACCACCCCGCGCATCGCGTCCTCCCCTCGGCTCCATCTCAGTTGCAGCCCCACCCTAACCCTCTCCCGCGAGCGGGGGAGGGTTAGGGTGGGGGCGGCTGACATTCTGCTTGCGCCAATGCTAGCATGAGATGCCGTCGGGTGGGCAATCGCGGCAACACGAACGGGCAGGGGGCGAGAATGGAGCGCGTGATCGGGCTGGTTGCGGTGATCGGCGCGGCATGTGCGGCGCTGCTGCTGCCGATGCGCGCGAGCCTCGCCTGGGGGCCCGAAGGCCATCGCGCCATCGCCCTCATTGCCGATCATGTGCTGCAGCAAAGCGATCCGGGCGTGCGCGCCAAGGTCATCGCCATTCTCGCGACCGACAAGGGCGATCGCCTGACCAAAAACGACATTGCCAGCGAAGCGAATTGGGCCGATGTGCTGCGCGAGAAGAGCGAGGAGGCGCGCACTGCCACCGCGGCGTGGCATTCGGCGCGCCTCAAGGCGGACAACCCCGACCTCGCGCGCGCCTGCTTTGACAGGAAGCCGCTGCCCGCCGGCTACCCGGCAAGCCATGGCCCGCAAGACAATTGCAGCGTCGACAAGATCGAGCAGTTCGCGACCGAGCTGAAGGAACCGCAGACCTCGTCCTTCGAGCGGCTGGCCGCGCTGCAGTTCCTGTTGAACCTGGTCGGCGATATCAACGACCCGCTGCATGCGATCGATCGCGGCGACCAGGGCGGCCGGTGCATCGCGCTGCAGATCGGATCGAAGCCGCCGGTCCGGCTGTCGACCTATTGGCAGGACACGCTGGTCGAAGAGGTGGTCGGTTCGAACCCGGCCGCCGGCGCGGTCCGCGTCGTCGCATCGGTCCCCGCGGCGGAGGCCCAGAAATGGGCCGCGGGCACCCCGGAAGACTGGGCTCGGGAGACCTATGAGGTCGCCAAAACGGTCACGTACAGCTTTGCGACGGAGAAGCCGACCGGGAAGCACACCTTCCCGCCCCTGAAGGGGGAAGAGGAGACCTGCCCGTCGATCGATCTCTACGCGGCCGGCCCCGACTACGAGACCAAGGCGCTCGCTGCGGTCAAAACGCAGCTCGCCAAGGCCGGGCTGCGCCTCGCCCGCGTGCTGCGCGACAGCCTCAAATAGCCCCTCGCGGGATTTGCCCGCTTCTGAGCGTGATCCGCGCCTATAATGCGGCCGGAGGGCTCTTGCATGGCCGACAATCCGCCCACCCAGCGCCGGCTCGCCGCGATCCTCGCCGCCGATGTCGCCGGCTATTCGCGGCTGATGGGCGCGGACGAGGAAGGGACGCTGGCGCGGCTGAAGGCGTTGCGCGCCGAGCTGATCGACCCGACGATCGCCGCGCATAACGGCCGCATCGTCAAGACCACCGGCGACGGGCTCTTGGTCGAATTCGCCAGCGTCGTCGATGCGATGCGCTGCGCGACCGAGTGGCAGGCGGCGATGGCCGACGCGCGCCGACGACCGGCATCGAATGGCGCATCGGGGTCAATCTCGGCGACATCATCATCGACGAGGGCGACATCCACGGCGACGGGGTCAACATCGCCGCGCGGCTCGAAGCCATGGCCGAGCCCGGCGGCATCTGCATCTCGCACGCGGTGCTGACCCAGACGCGAGGAAAGCTCGATTTCCCGGTCGAGGATCTCGGCGACCAGGCGCTCAAGAACATCGCCCAGCCGATGCATGTCTTTCGCGTGCTGGCGGAGGAGAAGCCCGTGCCCGAACCTGCCGCGCTGCCTCTGCCCGACAAGCCGTCGATCGCGGTGTTGCCGTTCCAGAACATGCAGCGGCGACCCCGAGCAGGAATATTTCGCCGACGGCATGGTCGAGGAGATCATCACCGCGCTCTCCCGCATCCGCTGGCTGTTCGTCATCGCCCGCAATTCGAGCTTTACCTACAAGGGCCAGACCGTCGACGTGAAGCAGGTCGGGCGCGAACTTGGGCGTGCGCTATGTGCTCGAAGGCTCGGTGCGCAAGGGCGGCAACCGGGTGCGCATCACCGCGCAGCTGATCGATGCCCTGACCGGCACGCATCTCTGGGCCGACCGCTTCGACGGCTCGCTCGAAGATGTGTTCGAGCTTCAGGACAAGATCGCGCTCAGCGTCGCCGGCGTCATCGAGCCGGCCTTGCAGGCCGCCGAAATGCGCCGCTCCGCCGCGCGGCCGACGACCGACCTCAGCGCCTACGATCTCTACCTGCGCGCGCTTGCGGCCTTCTTTCCAATAACGAAAGAGCGGATTTTCGAGGCCCTGGGATTGCTCGAGCAGGCGATCGCGATCGATCGGCATTACGGGCCGGCACTTTCCTGGGCGGCGATCTGCCACATGCGGCTCGTCCTGAACGGCTGGGACGAAGCGCCGGAGGCAAATCGCCGCAAGGCCATCGATCTTGCCCGGCAGGCGCTCCAGGCGACGCAGAACGACCCGGGCATCCTCGCCAACGCCGCCTTCGTGCTGGCGATATTTCGGCGAGGATATCGGTGCCATGATCGGGCTGGTCGACCGCGCGCTGGCGCTCAACCCGAGCTTCGCCCGTGGCTGGTATCTGAGCGGCGCTCTCAGGACATATGCCGGCCAACCCGATCTCGCGATCGAGCATATCGAGACCGCGCTGCGCCTGAGCCCGCGCGAGCGTGTCGGTCTGCCGCTGGCCGCGATGGGCATGGCCTATTTCTTCAAACGTCGGTTTGACGAAGCGGCAGTCAACGCTGCTCCTGGCTATTCAAGACGATCCCGGTTATCCAGTCTCATACCGCTTTCTCGCCGCGTGCTATGCCCATATGGGGCGGCTCGACGAAGCGCGTGCGATCGTCGCCCGGCTGCGCGCGATGACCCCTCAGGTCGTGCCGAGCGATCTGCCGTGGCGCAACCCCGAGCACCGCGAGCTGTTGCTGTCGGGCCTGCGCCTGGCGATGGGCGAAGCGGGCTGAGCCTCGCCGCAACGTTGCGCGACAGCCGCAAATAAAAGCGGGTCCCTGCGCAGGCAGGGACCCATGGTCCGGCCGTCCGATCGCTCTGAGATTTGCGTGGAGATCAGGCCAGCGCGGAATATTTGCAGGATGGGTCCCTGCCTGCGCAGGGACCTCGGCGGTGGCTCAACCGTGTTTGTGGATCGGGTCGATCCAGCGCACCTCTTCCGGCTTCTCGACCGGCTCGATGTCGAGGTTGACGACGACCGCCTCGTTGTCGCTGCGCACCAGCACGCATTCCAGGGTCTCGTCGGAGGACGCGTTGATCTCCTGGTGCGGCACGTAGGGCGGGATGAAGATGAAATCGCCGGGATTGGCCTCGGCGACATATTCGAGATGCTCGCCCCAGCGCATCCGCGCCCGGCCCTTCAACACATAGATGACGCTTTCGAGCGCGCCGTGGTGGTGCGCGCCGGTCTTGGCGTTGGCGTGGATATGGACCGTGCCGGCCCAGATCTTCTGCGCCCCGACGCGGGCGAAATTGATCGCCGCGGCGCGGTTCATGCCGGGGGTCTGCGGCGTGTTGGTGTCGAGCTGGTCGCCCGGGATGACCTTGACGCCGTGTGTCTTCCAGTCGATCGCGCCGGTGTCGTGGTGTTCGCTCATCTTGTCCGTCCCGAATTCCGTGGCTTCAGGCGCAATATGGGGCGGGGCAGGTTATATCAACAGAGAACGATGACTAATTGACCTTGTTATACGCTATTATACCGTAGTTATGACAACGTCATTCCGGCCGGAGCGCAGCGAAGAGCCGGAATCCAGGGGCGCATCTCCGTCGCTTGCCCCTGGATGCCCGCTTTCGCGGGCATGACGGACTGGGTCTCGTCGATGCTATAGTGCCGCGGCGCACCGTACCGCCGCCGCGAGCGATGTGCGATGTCGCGCCCGCCGGCCGCTCACCGAAATGTGAGCGGACAAGGCGAGGGCGCCGCGCCACTTCTGCGGAACCATTCGCGAAACCTGAACCGGGAGGACCCGAACGATGCGAAAGATCGCGCTTGCCGCCGCCGTGATTGGCCTCTTCATCGTGCCGGCACTGGCCCAGACTCCACCCGCCAACCCCCCGGTCCGGGTGCGCGGGACGATCGAGAAAGTCGACGCCGACAACCTGGCGATCAAGGCGCGCGACGGGACGGAGGTCAAGGTCGCCGTGACGCCGACCACCAGGATCCAGAGCCTGGTCAAGAAAAGCTTAGCCGATGTCAAGGTCGGCGACTTCCTCGCCTCGACCGGAATTAAGGGCACCGACGGCAAGATCCATGCGATCGAGGTCCGTATCTTCCCGCAGGCCACGTCCGGCGGCGGCCGACAATTCGCCTGGGATCTGGGCTCTGACAGCGTGATGACCGACGCGACGGTTGGCACGGTGAGCGAGGCTCCGCAGGGCAAAGTCGTGCACGTCAAGTTCAAGGACGGTGAGTCGGAATACAGCATCGGTCCGGATGTGCCGATTCTTGCCCCGGTCCCAGGCGATAAGAGCCTGCTGAAGCCGGGCGCCGCGGTGTTTCTCGCCGGGCCCAAGGGGCCCGATGGCACCGTGACGGCGGCCTTTATGTACGTCGAAAAGGACGGCATCAAGCCGCCGATGTAACGCCGCCCTGTTCGGAGCGAGGATTGTACCCGTGGCAGGATTATAGCGGCCGCACCTCGCCGTTGAAGCTGGCGGTCTTTCTCGCGCTGTTCGCTCCGGCGCTATGGACGGCGATGTCGTTCGCCCTGGGCTGGCTCGAACCGCGCCCATTCAACGAGGCGATCCACCAGTTCGGGCTGTGGACGATCCGGCTGATTTTCCTCGCGCTGGCGGTCACCCCGCTGCGCCAGATCCTGCAATGGCCGCGGCTCATCCTGGTGCGGCGGATGATCGGCGTCGCCGCCTTCGCCTATGCCGTCACCCATCTCAGCCTCTACACCGCCGACCAGATGTTCGATCTCGCCAAGGTGGCGAGCGAGATCGTGCACCGGATCTATCTGACGATCGGCTTTACCGCGGTGCTCGGTCTCGCAGCGCTCGCCGCGACCTCGACCGACGGCACGATCCGCCGGCTCGGCGCCCGCAACTGGCAGCTTCTGCATCGGCTCGTCTACCTGATCGCGCTGCTCGCGGTCGTGCATTACTGCATGCAGTCAAAGCTTGATCTGTGGGAGCCGACGGTCATGGCCGGGATCTATTTCTGGCTGATGGGCTACCGCCTCTTGGCCCGCTTTCTTGCGGTACGCGGGCGGTTGCCGCTTGTTTGGGTCGGCGCGCTCGGAGTTGCGGCGGCGGTTGCGACGGCGCTGGGCGAAGCGACCTATTTCCGGCTCGCCTATGGGGTCGCTCCGCTGCGCGTCGTCGCCGCCAATTGGTCCCTGGTTACCGGGGTTCGGCCGGCGGCGATCGTGCTTGGGCTCGCTCTCGCGGTCACCGCGGCCGGGGCGCTGCGCGCCCTGGTGCCGCTGCCGGCGAAGCGCCGGCCGCGCTTTGCCTGAAGCGCGTTCCGACGCGGCCCCGATCGCGAGGGCACGCTGCTTGCTGCGGTTTCGGAAGGCTTGCTCCGGGCGGGTCGCGATGCTGCAATCGCACAAGGCCGACATCACGATCGCCGGCTCGACCGCCGCCAAGGCAGTTTGCGGCGATTGAAGAGGGCCTGCGAGATGCCGATGCGGGGCGCGCGGTGGCGCATGAGGATGTCGTCGCCTGGGTCGAGTCGTGGGGACTCCCCGAGGAACGCCCGATGCCTCAACGCGAATAATTTGGACCGCTGCCGCGCTCCGGGACCTCGCCGCCATTCGCGAATTCATCGCCGCCAACAACCCTCGCACGGCGAACCGGCAAATCCAGGTGATTCTGGCCGCTGTCGCCACCTTGTTACGGCGTCCACAAATCGGGCGGCCCGGCGAGTTGTCGGAACCCGTGAGCTCGTTATCTCCCCCACACCATATCTGGTCCCCTACGGGCTTCGCGGCGGAACGCCAGCGCCGGCCGGATCGGTTGTAGGGTCTCGGCCCGGCCGCCGCGCTTAACCCTCTCGAATTCGCCCCTCATGGCTGCTATATCTGCGCCTATGCTGGCGAGAAGCGGATGGATGCTGCGAATTACCGGCCCGGTCCTCGGCTGAGGATCGGGGCGTCTTCGTCTTCTGCTGCATTCATTCCGGGGCCTGCCATGCCGACGGATTATCGTCCGACCATTTTCCTGCCCAAGACCGAGTTTCCGATGCGCGGCGGCCTGCCGGCGCTCGAGCCGCACGCTCGTCGCGCGCTGGCAGGCGATGGGGCTCTACCAAAAGCTGCGCGAGGCCTCTCGGGGCCGCGAAAAGTTCGTCTTGCATGACGGGCCGCCCTACGCCAATGGCGACATTCATCTCGGCCATGCGCTGAACAAGATCCTCAAGGACGTCGTCAACCGCGCCCAGCAGATGCTCGGCAAGGACGCGCCCTATGTGCCGGGCTGGGATTGCCACGGCCTGCCGATCGAATGGATCGTCGAGGAGAAATACCGCGCCAAGAACCAGTCGAAGGACAGCGTGCCGATCGCGCAGTTCCGCCAGGAATGCCGCGATTTCGCGGCCTATTGGGTCGAGCAGCAGAAAGCGCAGTTCGAGCGCCTCGGCGTCATCGGCGACTGGGACCACCCGTATCTGACGATGAGCTTCGATGCCGAGGCGCAGATCGTGCGCGAGATCGGCAAGTTCCTCGTCAATGGCGGGCTCTACAAGGGCGCCAAGCCGGTGTTGTGGTCGATCGTCGAGCAGACCGCGCTTGCCGAGGCCGAAGTCGAGTATCACGACCACCGCTCGAACACGGTCTGGGTGCGCTTTCCGATAATCGAGCCGAGCCTGCCTGCGCTTGCCGGCGCGGTCGCGGTGATCTGGACGACGACGCCGTGGACACTGCCCGGCAACCGCGCGATCGCGTTCAGCCCCGAACTCGAATATGCCGTGATCCAGGTCGATGCGGTCGCCGAGAGGAGCCGCGCGATCCCGTATCGGGGGGCGCATGCGCTCGGCGAAAAGCTGCTGGTGGCGCTGCCGCTGATCGACGAGCTTTGCCGGAAGGCATTGATCGAACGCCATACCGTCTTGGATGTGTTGCCCGGGACGGCGCTCTCCGGCACCGTGGCGCGGCACCCGCTGGCCGAAGAGGGCTATGATTTCGCCGTGCCGCTGCTCGCGGCGGATTTTGTCGAGGCCGACCAGGGCACCGGCCTCGTCCACATCGCGCCCGGCCACGGCGCCGACGACTGGGAGCTCGGCCAGGCGAACGGTTTGCCGGTACCCGACACCGTCGGGCCTGACGGGGTCTATCTGCCGCAAGTGCCGCTCTTCGCCGGGCGCGCGGTCTATCGCCCGGACGGCAAGCCGGGCGATGCGGATAGCGCGGTGATCGCGGCGCTCGAAGCCGCGGGCGGCCTGTTGGCGCGCGGCACGCTCGTTCATTCCTACCCGCATTCCTGGCGATCGAAAGCGCCGCTCATTTTCCGCAACACGCCGCAATGGTTCATCAGCATGACGGCGAACGGGCTGCGCGAGAAGGCGCTGGCCGCGATCGAGGACACGCGCTGGATCCCGCCGCAGGGCAAGAACCGCATCCATGCGATGATCGAGAGCCGGCCCGATTGGTGCGTCTCCCGCCAGCGCGCCTGGGGCGTGCCGATCCCGGTCTTCGTCAATAAGAAGACCGGCGAGCCGTTGCGCGACGGCGCGGTCGTCGAGCGGGTCGCCGCGGCGGTCGAGCAGGCGGGCGCCGACGCCTGGTACACCACCGATCCCTCGGTCTTTCTCGGCAATGCCTACGATCCAGCCGAGTGGGACCAGGTCACCGACATCATCGAGGTGTGGTTCGATTCGGGCTCGACCCACGCTTTTGTTCTGGAAAAGCGGCCCGAGCTGAAGTGGCCGGCCTCGCTCTATCTCGAAGGCTCCGACCAGCATCGCGGCTGGTTTCATTCCTCGCTGCTCGAAAGCTGCGGCACGCGTGGACGTGCGCCCTACGAAGCGGTGCTGACGCACGGTTTCATCCTCGACGAAGAGGGGCGCAAGCAGTCGAAATCGTTGGGCAACGTCGTCGCCCCGCAGGACGTGATCAAACAGAGCGGCGCCGATATCCTGCGGCTGTGGGTCGTCGCTTCGGACTATACCGAGGATCTGAGCCTCGGCCCGGAGATCCTGAAGCACCTCGGCGACAGCTATCGCCGGCTGCGCAACACGCTGCGCTATCTCTTGGGCGCGCTCGCCGGCTTCGCGCCGGAGGAAGCGGTCGCGCCCGAAGCGATGCCCGAGCTCGAACGCTGGGTGCTGCACCGTCTCGCGGAACTCGACCAGGTCGTGCGCAGCGCGATCGAGGCCTACGACTTTCACGCGATGTTCACCGCGCTGCATAATTTCTGCGCGGTCGATCTGTCGGCGTTTTATTTCGATATCCGCAAGGACCGGCTGTATTGCGACGGCGTCGATGATACGAGGCGCCGCGCGACCCGCACGGTGATGGACCGGACCTTCGATTGCCTGGTGCGCTGGCTCGCGCCGATCCTGTGCTTCACCGCGGAGGAAGCCTGGCTCGCCCGCCATGGCGACCGGCCCGAGCATAGCATCCATCTCGAATTGTTCGCCGAGGTGCCGAGCGCCTGGCATGATCCGGCGCTCGGCGAGCGCTGGGCCGAACTGCGCGATTTGCGCCGGGTCGTGACCGGCGCCCTCGAACTGGAGCGCGCGGCCAAGCGCATCGGCTCCAGCCTGCAGGCGGCGGTCGAATTGTTTGTGCCGGAGCGGCTCGTGCCGGCGCTGCGCGATATCGACCTCGCCGAGCTCTGCATCACCTCAGCCGGGACGGTCAGGGCCGGGGCGCCGCCGGTCGCGGCCTTCACCCTGCCCGATGTCGCCGAGATCGGGGCTGTGGTGGTGCCGGCGGCGGGCGCGCGCTGCGAGCGGTGCTGGCGGGTGCTGCCCGAAGTCGGCGAAGTCCCCGGTCATGACGATCTCTGCCGGCGCTGCGCCGAGGTGCTCGACCGCGGCGCCATTCCGGCGCTCTCGGGCTGATGCTCGGGCGTGGGCTTGCCGTGGCGGCGGTCGTCGCCGTGCTCGATCAGATCAGCAAGGCAATGGTGCTGGGGTTTTTCGGCGAGCCCGGCTGCGCCGCCCATCGCGTCGTGGTCAACGTGTTTCTCGACCTCGTCCTGACCTGCAACCCCGGGGTCAGTTTTGGCATGTTGCACCGCAGCGGCGTCAATTCGCTGGTCTTCTCGTTGGCCGCCCTCTTCATCATCATTGTCCTGGTCCTCTGGCTCAGCCGAGTTCGCGCCACCATTCTCGCGGTCGCGATCGGCCTCATCATCGGCGGCGCGATCGGCAATGTCGTCGACCGGCTGCGTTTCGGCGCGGTCATCGACTTCCTTTATTTTCACGCCGGCGCATGGTATTGGCCGGCATTCAATCTTGCCGACAGCGCCATTTGCCTCGGGGTGGCGGCAATGTTGCTTAGACGGCATGCTGTCGCGGCGCGCGGCGTCGCAAAGAAAAGGGGGGAAGATCTTTCACCATGATCGGTCATGATCGGGCCGCTGTTGGATGGGTTCGCATCCCTCTACTTGCGGTTGCTTGTCTTTCGGCGAGCCTGCTGCTACCGGGCTGTACCGGTCTCGAGCGGGCCGTCGGCATGGAAAAGGTCTCACCCGACGAATTCGCGGTCGAGTCGCGGGCGCCCTTGACGGTCCCGCCCGAGTTCGACCTGCGGCCGCCACAGCCCGGAGCGCCGCGGCCCCAGGAGGCTTCTTCGGCCGATCAGGCGAAGAAGGTCATCGACACGGCCGGGCCCGGCGAGCCGGGCAAGCAGGAGGTCGGCGGCTTGCTGACCCCGAAAGGCGGGCTTCGCGGCGGTCCGCAGCCCGATTCCAGCCAGCAGGTCGGCGATCAGAGCCTCGCCAGCAAGCTGCTGAGCGCCAATGACAATGCATCGGGCGCCGCACTGGACAGCCGCGAAACCACCCCGCTCAAGGGCGTCTATTGAGCTGAGCCGCGGTTCGAGGCGCCGCGAAGGAGACCTGCCATGCGCAGCCTGTGGTCGGACGGCGATGCCGAAGCGATGGTCGCGCGTTATGCTGAGGCAGGGGTAGGGCGCGATCTGGCGCTGCGCGTCTATACCTCGCGTCTCCTGGGCGGCGATCCGCGCCTCGTGCTGCATGGCGGCGGCAACACCTCGGTCAAGACCGTGCTGCCCGATCTGCTCGGTGATCCGATCGAGGTCCTGTGCGTCAAGGGCAGCGGCTGGGACATGGCGCAGATCGAGCCGCCCGGCCTTCCCGCCGTGCGTCTCGCGCCGATCCAGAAATTGCGCGCGCGCAATGCGCTGTCCGACGAGGACATGGTGAAGATCCAGCGCGCCAATCTGCTCGATCCGGGCGCCCCCAACCCGTCGGTCGAGACGCTGCTGCACGCCTTTCTGCCGCACAAATTCGTCGACCACACCCATGCGAGCGCGGTGTTGAGCCTCGCCGACCAGCCCGATGCCGCCGAGCGCCTCGCCGATCTCTACGGGCCCCGGGTCGGGATCGTGCCGTACATCATGCCGGGCTTCCTGCTCGCCAAGAAGGCGGCCGAGGTTTTCGAGGCCGATCCGGCGGTCGAGGGCCTCGTGCTCGTGAAGCATGGCGTCTTCAGCTTTGGCGACGACGCCCGCCAAGCCTATGAGCGGATGATCGCGATCGTCAGCCTCGCCGAGGAGCGCCTGGGGCGCGGCCGCAAGAGCGTTTTCGTTCCGGCGGCGCTGCCCGCCGCGCTCGCAGGCGCGGCCGAGGTCGCGCCCATTCTGCGCGGCATCTGCGCGCTTCCCGACCCGGCGGTGCCGGGCACCTACAAGCGCTTCGTGCTGGATTTCCGCGGCGGGCCCGAGGTGCTCAATTTCGTCACCGGCGCCGAGTTGCCGCGTTATGCGATGGCCGGGGTCGCCACCCCCGACCACACGATCCGCACCAAGAATTATCCGCTGATCGTGCCGGCGCCCGAGCGCGGCCGTCTCGACGAGTTCGCGGCCGCGGCGCGCGAAGCCGTCGGGCATTTCGTCGCCGATTACCACGCCTATTTCGCGCGCCACAATGCCGCGGCGACGGTGAAGCGGCGCGAACTCGACCCGGTCCCGCGGGTGATCCTGGTGCCGGGGCTCGGCCTTTACGGGCTCGGGCGCAGCGCGAAAGACGCGGCGGTCGCCGCCGATCTGGCCGAAAGCTGGGTCGAGACGGTGACCGACGCCGAGGCGGTCGGCACCTTCCAATCGCTCTCCGAGGCCGAGCTGTTCGAGATGGAATACTGGTCGTTGGAACAGGCCAAGCTCGGCAGCGCCATTGAAAAGCCGCTTGCCGGGCAGGTCGCGATCGTCACCGGCGGCGCCGGGACGATCGGGCTCGCCACGGCGCGCGCGCTGAGGAATGCCGGCGCCGAGATCGCGCTGATCGACCGCGCCGGCGCCGGGGTTGAGGACGCGGCAAAAAAGCTCGGCGGGCTCGGCCTTGTCTGCGACGTAACCGACCCGGCGGCGGTGCATGCCGCCTTCGACCGCATCGCCGAACGCTTCGGCGGGGTCGACATCGTCGTCTCCAACGCCGGCGCCGTCTGGCAGGGCAAGATCGGCGAAGTCGAGGATGCGGTGCTGCGGCAGAGTTTCGAACTGAATTTCTTCGCCCATCAATCGGTCGCGCAACACGCCGTGCGGATCATGCGGGCGCAGGGCACCGCCGGCGTTCTGCTGTTCAACGTCTCGAAGCAGGCGCTGAACCCGGGCGCCGCATTCGGGCCCTATGGCGTGCCGAAAGCCGCCACGCTGGCGCTGATGCGGCAATATGCGCTCGATTACGGCGCCGCCGGCATCCGCGCCAACGCGGTCAACGCCGACCGCATCCGCGGCGGCCTGTTGACCCCGGAGATGATCGCAACGCGTGCCCGGGCGCGCGGCGTCAGCGAGGCGGAATACATGGGCGGCAATCTGCTCGGCCGCGAGGTGACAGCCGAGGATGTCGCGCAGGCGTTTCTCGACCTCGCGCTGGCGCGCAACACCACTGGCTCGTTCCTCACCGTCGATGGCGGCAACATCGCCGCCGCGCCGCGGTGATCACCCGCCGCGGCCGGGGTAGCTGACGGCCATCCCGGCGCGCACGTCCTGCTGGATGCCGTATTGCGGGAACGGGTAGCGCAGCCCGTTCTTGGCGAGCGCCTCCATCCCGGCGATCGCCTTCGGCAGGTAATCGGGCGGCAGCGCCATCAGCATCTCGTCGTCGAGCACCCCGCCATAGCGGCG
The DNA here is from genome assembly GCA_963842175.1 of uncultured Alphaproteobacteria bacterium. Taxonomy (GTDB): domain Bacteria; phylum Pseudomonadota; class Alphaproteobacteria; order ATCC43930; family CGMCC-115725; genus DATARH01. Next base: position 338,097 of record CAWJFM010000023.1, on the reverse strand, counting down.
CTCGGCAAAGCACGGGATCGAGAGGCTCGGGGTCGCGCGTCTTCAAGGCGCGGCCCCAGGAATTGGCGCAGGCCGACTCGCCGACGATGCTCCAGTCGAAGCGCTTGTAGCCCGACCATTGCAGCCCGTTGATGAAATAGATCATCGCCCCCGGGGTCGCGTAGAACAGCGCGATGTCGGGCGGGTCGAGCCGGCCGCTCGCCAACGGCGACAGCGCCAGCGCCGCGAAGCGGCCGTCCGGCACGCATTCCATCGCCGCCTGGTGGGCGCTCGCATCCTCTTCGGTGCTGTACCACACGCCGACCATGTGCTGGCCCGAGCGCCACGCCGCGTCCTTGGCGTTGCCGAGGCCGACGACGGCGCGGCATTGCGCGCCGACCAGATCCTCGGCGGTGATGCCGATCGTCCAGCCGAGCCGCGATGCCTGCCCGACGACCTGGTCGAGCGTGTGGACCGATTTCGGACGGCGGATGCGCGGGATCGCCTCCATCTCCGCGCGGTCCTCATAGAGCTTCATGCCGAACACGAACGAGCGCAGCTTGAGGAGGCGCTCGAGATCGCCGCTGATTTTCGTCCAGTCCTCGGTCATCGGATCATCTCTCGGGCTGACAGGGCATGCGGCCATTGTGTCGTCAAACTCCGCGCCGCGCTATCCTGCCCCTGCAACATCTTTGAGCGGAGGAATGCATGGCCGGAATCCTCGACGGCAAGGTCGCGCTGGTGACTGGCGGCGGCGGCGGCATCGGCCGCGCCACCGCGCTGGCCATGGTCCGCGAGGGCGCGCGCGTCGCGGTCGCCGATTTCGACGCCGCTTCGGCGCGCGACACGGTGGCGGAGATCAACGCCGAGGGCGGCCAGGCGATCACGCTGACCGGCGATGTGACCCGCGCGCGCGACGTGCGCGCGATGGTCGAGGACACCGTGACCGCCTTTGGCCGGCTCGACTGCGCCTTCAACAATGCCGGGATCGCCGGCCATCAGGTCGATGCGGCGGGCAAGAAGACGGCGGAATGGTCGGAGAAGTCGTTTGACCGGATGATCGCGGTCAATCTGAAGGGCGTGTGGCTGTGCATGAAGGAGGAAATCCCCTTGATGCTGAAAGAGGGCGGCGGCGCGATCGTCAATACCGCCTCGATCGCCGGTCTCATCGGCCTGCAGACGGCATCGGCCTATGTCGCGGCCAAACACGGCGTGATCGGTCTCACCAAGACCGCCGCGCTCGAATATGCCGACGCGAAGATCCGGGTCAACGCGGTCTGCCCCGGCTTCATCGAGACCCGCATGACCGCGCCCGCCCGCTCGTCGGCACGCGGCGCGGCGATCCTGACGCAGATCCCGTTCGGCCGGATGGGCCAGCCGGGCGAGATCGCCGAGATGGTGGTGTGGCTCCTGTCGGAGCGGGCCAGCTACGTGACCGGCGCCGCCTATAATGTCGATGGCGGCTGGATGGCGGTGTAAGGTATATGTTGTGTGTATCATAGTGTGTAGAGCTTTACACATGGCGACAAACCTATCGATTGACCCTGAGCTGCTGGATCGTGCCCTGGAGGTGAGCGGCGAGCGCACGAAGAAGGCTGCGGTTACCAAGGCGCTCGAGGAGTTCATCGCACGACGGCAGCAGAAGCGGCTGCTCGAACTCATCGGCAAGCTCGAGTGGGAGGAAGGCTTCGATTACAAGGCGGAGCGCAGCCGGAATTGAGCCTATTTGTCGACACCAGCGTGTGGTCCCTGGCGCTGCGCCGCGATGCATCCTCCCCAGCGCCCGAGGTCGGCACGCTGGTCCGTGCTCTCGAAGCCGGCGAGACGATCCTCACCACCGGCTTGGTGCTGCAAGAGCTTCTGCAAGGCTTTTCCGGACCGCGCGACCGCCAGCAAATAGTGGATCGGTTTGCCGCACTACCGCTGCTGGTTCCCAACCGGGCGGACCATATCGATGCCGCGGAGCTGAGAAATCGATGTCGGCGCCGCGGTGTGCAGATCGGAACGATCGACGCCCTATTGGCGCAACTCTGTATCCGTCACGATCTTACAATGCTCGCAACCGACCGGGACTTTCGCAACATGGCCGGCCATTGTCCCCTCAAACTGTGGAACCCGTAGATCAATGGAATCCGGGTTGCGCCCGGTGCGCGGCTGCGACAGGCTGGCGCCCCTGACAGCGGGAGGAAAAGCACATGGCCAAGCGGTCGGAGGGACGCGTCGCGCTGGTGACCGGCGGCGCCCGCGGCATCGGCGAGGCGACCGCTGAGCGCCTCGCCGAGGACGGCGCCCTGATCGCGATCGGCGATCTCGACGGCGAGGGCGCCGCGGCGACCGCTGCGCGCATCGCCGCGCAGCACGGAGTCCGGGCGATCGGCCTCAAGGCCAATGTCGCCGTCGCCGCCGAGGTCGAGGCGATGGTCGGCGAGATCGTCGAGCGGCTCGGCGGGCTCGACATCCTCATCAACAATGCCGGGATCACGCGCGACAATCTGATCCACAAGATGACCGACGAGGATTGGGACGCGGTCATGGCGGTGCATCTGAAGGGTGCCTTTCTGTGTTCGCGCGCGGCGCAGCGCGAGATGGTCAAGGGCAATTGGGGCCGCATCGTCAATCTGTCGTCGTCCTCCGCGCTCGGCAATCGCGGCCAGACCAATTATTCGACCGCGAAGGCCGGGCTGCAGGGCATGGCGAAGACGCTGGCGATCGAGCTCGGCCGCTATGGCGTTACCGTCAACGCGGTGGCGCCCGGCTTTATCGACACCGAGATGACGCGCGCCGTCGCGATCCGCCTCGGCCGCGACCCCGAGGAGTGGAAGGAAGAGGCCGCCCGGCAGATCCCGGTGCGGCGCGCCGGCGTGCCGCGCGACATCGCCAACCTGATCGCCTTCCTGTGCAGCGACGAAGCATCCTTCATCTCCGGCCAGGTGATCTATGTCGCCGGCGGTCCGCGCGGGTGAGGGCCCCGGCCGTCCGGCGCCGACAAATGACGGATAGCACCGCCGCCATCCCGGACTACGACCTGGCGACGCTGGGCGAGACCTTGCTGCGGCTGTCGCCGCCCGGGATGCAGCGGCTCGACCAGGCCAGGGTGTTCGAGATCGGGATCGGCGGCAGCGAGCTCAACGTCGCCTGCCTGCTGGCTCGGCTCGGGCGCCGCGCTGCCTGGGTGTCGCGGCTGCCGGAGGGGCCGCTCGGGCGCATCGTCGACGGCGAGGCGCGGCGCCACGGCGTCGACACGCGCTTTGTGCGCTGGATCCCCGAGGCGCGGCTCGGGCTGATGTTCTTCGAGCCCGGCCCGGCGCCGCGCAACACCAGGGTGATCTACGACCGCAAGCATTCCGCGGCAGCCGAGATGGGTTTCGAGGACGCGCCGTGGGAGGCGCTGATCGCGGCCAGCGCGCGGATCCATCTGTCGGGCATCACCCCGGCGCTGGGGCCGAGCTGCCGGGCGCTCGTCGCCCATGTCGCCGCGCTCGGCGCCGCCGCCGGCAAGCCGGTGTCCTACGATCTCAACTACCGCGCGACGCTGTGGAGCGCCGCCGAAGCGCGCGCGATGCTCGACGCGGTCGCGCCGCACCTCGAGCTGCTCGTCGTCGCCGAGCGCGACGCGCGCGACGTCCTGGGCTTCGCGGAGGAGGCCGAGCGCCTCGCCGAGGCGATCGCGGCACGCTACGGCGTGCCGCTGGTCGCGCTGACCAGGCCGCCTGGGAAGGAGCCGGGCGACATGCTGCTGGCGCGCGGCGCGATTCGCTACGCGCCGCGCTACAAGGTCGAGATCGTCGACCGCATCGGCGCCGGCGACTCGTTTGTCGCCGGGCTCATCCACGGCCTCATCGACGGCGATCTCGACCTGGCGATCCGGCTCGCCGCCTATGCCGCGGCGGTCGGCTTGGCGACGCCGGGCGACATCAACTATTTCGCGCCGGAAGACCTCGCCGCTTTCGACGCCAACCTGACCGGCGCGCTGGTGCGGTAGTCGCGCAAAACCCCTCTCCCGCATCGCGGGAGAGGGAGGGGCCCAGCGCGGAGCGCTGGGAGGGTGAGGGTTTTCAAGCGACCGGCACCCTCACCCGGCTCGCTACGCTCGCCACCCTCTCCCGCGGTGCAGGAGAGGGAAGAGTGTGTCAGCAGCGTCCGAGCGCCTTCTTGACGCGCATGACGCCCGGATCGGTGGGATCGGCCGCCACGGCAAAGCCGAGTTCGCGGCACATCGCCAGCATCGACCGGTTCTCGCGCAGCACCTCGCCGACCAGCTCGCCGATGCCCCATTGCCGGGCGATCGCGATCAGCCGGTTCATCAGCACGTAGCCGACGCCGCGGCCTTGCCAGTCGCTGCGCACGGCGATCGCATATTCGGCCGAGAGCCGGTCGGGATCGGCAAAGAAATGCGCGATCCCGAGCGCGGTGCCGTCGTGCTCGGCGATCAGCGCCATCTCGCGGTCATAGTCGATCTGGGTCAGCCGCGCCGCGACGACATGCGAGATCCCGCGCACCGGGGTGAAGAAGCGCAACCGCAGATCCCCGGGGCTCATATGTGCGGCGAGGTCATGCAGCAGCGGCTCGTCTTCCGGCCGCGCCGGGCGCAGCGCCACTTCGGCGCCGTCGCGCAGCCGCTCGGTGCTTGCCAGCTCCTTCGGATAGGGCGCAATCGCGAGCCGCGCCGCGCCCGCGAGGCGTGCCGGCGCGACCCGGACGCGCGCGTCGATCGCGATCACGCCGGCGGCGTCGGCGAGCAGCGGGTTGATGTCGAGCTCGCAAATTTCGGGGTGCTCGGCGGCGAGCTGACCGATGCCGATCAGCACCTCGGCGATCGCGTCGATCGCCGCCGCAGGGTTGCCGCGATAGGGTTGCAGCAGCCGCCACACCCGGGTCTGCATCATCTGGACCTGCGCGAGGAGCCGGTTGAGCGGCGGCAACCCGACCGCGCTGTCGTCGATCACTTCGACCGCGGTGCCACCCTGGCCGAACACGACGACCGGCCCGAAAACCGGGTCCTCGGCCAGCCCGGCGAGCAGCTCGATCGCCCCCGGACGGCGCACCATCTGCTGCACCAGAAACCCGTCGAGCCGCGCTCCCGGGTGCGCCTGCTGCACCCGCTCGAGCATCAGCGCCGCCGCATCGCGCACCGCCCTCCCATCGCGAAGATCGAGAGCAATGCCGCCGACATCCGATTTGTGGGTGATGTCCGGCGAGCGGATCTTGAGCGCCACCGGAAAGCCGATCGCATCGGCCGCGGCGGCGGCTTCCTCCGGATTGGCGGTCTGCCGCGAGGCGGGCAGCGGGATCCGGTAGGCGGCCAGCACGGCCTCGACCTCCGCCGCGTCGAGCCATGCGCGGCCGGAAGCGAGCGCGGCGGCGATCGCGGCGCGGGCCGTTGCGACATCCGGCTCGTGAGTCTCGGGACGCGCCGGCGGGGTCTCCATCAGCAAGGTCTGGTTGCGCTGATAATTCACCCGGTGCAGGAACCCGGTCACCGCCTCCTCGGGCGTGTCGTAGGTCGCGATGCGCGCCGCGTTGAACAGCCGGCGCGCCGTACCCGCCGATTGCCCGCCGAGCCAGGCGGTGAAGATGTTGCGGCCGTGCCGTGCCGTGGCCGGGACCGCCGCGAACTTCTCGATCACGGCGCGCGCCGCGTCTTCCGGCGGGGCGAGCGCGGTCGGGCAGTTGAGTACGAGGATCGCGTCGATTCCGTCATCGGCGAACAGCGCCTCGAGCGCGGCGCCATAGCGCGATCCCGGCGCGTCGCCGATGATGTCGACCGGGTTGCCGTGGCTCCAGGTCGGCGGCAGCTCGCGATCGAGCCGCGCGAGCGTCGCCGCGGACAGCGTGGCGAGCCGGCCGCCGGCCGCTTCGAGCGCGTCGCTCGCCAGGACCCCGGCGCCGCCGCCATTGGTCAGGATGGCGAGCCGCTCGCCATTCTGCTCGCCGGTCAGGGCCAGCGTTTCCGTCGCATCGAACAGTTCTTCCATGGTGTCGGCGCGCAGCATGCCGGCGCGGCTGAAGGCGGCGTGGTAGACCCGGTCGCTGCCGGCCAGCATGCCGGTATGCGAGGCGGCGGCGCGCGCCCCGCCGCTCGAGCGCCCGGCCTTAAGCACCAGCACCGGCTTCAGCCGCGCCGCGGCGCGGGCGGCCGACATGAATTTGCGGCCGTAGGTGATGCCCTCGACATAGAGGAGGATCGCGCGGGTGTGCTGATCGGCGGCGAGGTAATCGAGCATGTCGCCGAAATCGACATCAGCCATGTCGCCCAGTGAGACGACATGCGAAAACCCGAGCGCGCGCGGCGCCGCCCAGTCGAGCATCGCGGTGATGATCGCGCCCGATTGGCTGACGAAGGCGATCTCGCCTGGCGGCGGCGCGAGATGCGAGAAGCTGGCGTCGAGCCCGATCCCGGGCACCATGATCCCGACGCAGTTGGGGCCGATAAGGCGCAGCAGGTACGGCCGCGCGGCATCGAGCGCGGCCCGCTGCAAGGCGCGTCCGCGCTCGCCCAGCTCGCCGAAGCCGGCGGTGATGATGACCGCGGCACGCGTGCCGCGTGCACCGAGCTCGGCGATCAGGCCTGGGACCGTGTCGGGCGGGGTCGCGATGACCGCGAGGTCGGCCGGGCGCGGCAGGCTGGCGATGTCGCGGTAGACCGGCATCCCGTCGAGCGTGGCGAGATGCGGGTTGACGAGCAGCAGCTCGCCGTTGAACCCCGCGCGGCGCAGGTTGCGGGCGACGACCGTGCCGACCGCGCCGGGCCGCTCGCTCGCCCCGATCAGCGCGACGCTCTGAGGCCGGAAGAGCTTGGCGAAATTGCGAATGGACATCGGCGCGGCATCCCCTTGCGGCGGCCAAGCATGGTTTTTCCGCAGTCTCGCGCATTGATCGGGGTCAAATACTCACACAAGCCGGCCCGGGCCGAGGGCCCGCTTCATCCAATCGAGTAAACAGAGGGCGGATAGGCCGGCGAGGAGCGCGACCGCAACATCGTCGGCATGCAGCGGCCCGAAGCTGAACAGGTCGCGGGCGGGGACGATCGAGAAAATCGCGGCGAGGATTGCCGAGGTGGTTCCCAGTATCCACCAGAGCGCCGAGTTGCGTTGGCGAAACGCGCCGAAGAGCGAGGCATTCCCCGCCCGGTCGACCAGAACCAGCCCGACATTGGTCGCCACCAGCGCGGCAAAGGCGAGCGCGCGGGCATCGGCGTCCGGCAGACCTTGGTACAAAGCGGCGATGAACAGTCCGGCGACCAGCGCGAGCACCAGCACCCCTTGCAGCAGGCTCCAGATCACGAACCGCGTCGTCAGCAATGGCGCGGCCGGGTCACGCGGCGACCGGCGCATCGCGTCGGGCTCGGCCGGCTCGGCTTCGAACACGATCGAGCACACCGGGTCGATGACCATTTCGAGAAAGGCGATATGGAGCGGCCCAAATATCAGCGGCAGGCCGAACATCAACGGCAGCACCGCCAGACCGGCGATCGGCACATGAATCGCCAGGATATAGGCCATCGATTTGCGCAGATTGTCGTAGATACGGCGGCCGAGGCGCACGGCCTTGACAATCGAGCCGAAATCGTCGTCGAGCAGCACCAGCGCCGCGGCCTCGCGGGCGACATCGGTGCCACGTCCGCCCATCGCGATCCCGATATGCGCGGCCTTCAGCGAGGGTGCGTCGTTGACCCCGTCGCCGGTCATCGCGACGATCTCACCGTTCGCCTTCAAGCGCCTCGACGATGCGCAATTTCTGCTCAGGCATGATGCGGGCGAACAACGTGATCTCGCCGATCTGCCGCCGCAACTCGGCTGTCGCTCGGTTTGTTCGAGTTCCGCGCCGGTCATCGAGCGGCCGGGCCCCAGGCCGGCCTCGGCCGCGATCGCAGCGGCGGTTTGCGGGTAGTCGCCGGTGATCATGACGACCCGGATGCCGGCGTTGCGGCATTCGCGCACCGCATCGGGAACGCTTGGGCGCAGCGGGTCAGCCAGCCCGACCAGCCCGAGAAAGTCGAGGGCGAACTCGCGCGGCGATCCCGGCCGCGCCACGCCGCGCGCCAGGACCCCGCGCGCCACCCCAAGCACCCGCATGCCCCTGCCGCCCATCTCGTCGAGCACGGAAACCATCGCGGCGCGCTCGGTGTCACCGAGCCGGCTACAGCTCCGCGATCGCCTCGGGTGCGCCCTTGGCAGCGACGATCAACCCGTCCGATCCGACTGCCTCCCATACTTGGGTCACCGCCAGCAAATCGGGGAGCAGCCCATACTCCCATTTGAGGGCGCGGGTCTCCCTTGGCCCGGGGTGCAGCTGCTCAGCGCCGAGCGCGTGAAAGGCCTTTTCCATCGGGTCAAACGGCGTTGGCGCGCTGGCGAGGATCCCGTACTCGAGCACAGCGCGGCATCCCTCGGGCATCGCGCTGGAGCCACCTGGCCGCCAGCGCTCCGCCCCGGTCCACAGCTCCGCGATCGTCATGCGGTTTTGCGTCAGCGTGCCGGTCTTGTCGGTGCACAGCACGGTCGCCGCGCCCAGCGTCTCGATCGCCGCGATGCGGCGGGTCAGCACGATGCGCCACGCGCCCATCACCATGAACACGGTGAGGACCAACGGGAATTCCTCGGGCAGCATCGACATGCCAAGGGCGATGCCTGAGAGCAGTGCATCGAGCCAGGAGCCGCGCCACACCCCATAGAGGAGCGTTGCGAGCACACTGACCGTAAGGCTCACTGCTGCGAAACGGGTCACCAGTCGCCGGGTCTGCAGCCGCAGTCGTGGCGGTTCGGTCTCGATCCGGGCAAGGGCCAGGCCGATCTTGCCGATTTCGCTGCGGCTGCCGGTCGCGGTCACCCGCGCCTGCCCATGCCCGCGCGCGACAAGGCTGCCCGAAAAGACATAGGGGAGATCTTCGCCGCCGGGTCGCGCAGCCGGAGCGACCAATCCCACCGGCGGTTCGCTCGCCACCTTCTGGACCGGCACGGATTCGCCGGTCAGCAGCGACTCGTCGGCGCGCAGATCATGCGCCGACAGGAGGACCGCGTCGGCGGGCACGCGGTCGCCCTCGGCAAGGACGACGACATCGCCGCGCACCACCTCGCGCCCGGGAATCCGCCGCTCGACCCCGCCACGGATGACGAGGGCGCGGGGGCTGGTCAGCTCGCGCAGACTTTCGAGCACTCGCTCGGTGCGCAGCTCTTGGATCAGCGCGATCGACACCGAGGTGGCCGCAAACGCGCAGAGGACGATCGCTTCCTTGAGGTCGCCAAGGGCGAGGTAGACGCCTCCGGCCGCAAGCAGCAGCGCGAACATCGGCTCGCGCAGAATTTCCATCACGATCCGGATCAGCGTACGGCGGTACCGCGCCGGCAGCTCGTTGAATCCCTCCTCGCGCAGGCGGTTCGCCGCCTCCTGTTCGCTGAGACCTAGCTTGTCCATTCGGCACCGCTGCGCAGGATGGCGCTTTGGCGAGCGCTGAAAATTGATCGGGATCAAGCCCGCTCCCATCTTATCTGGCTAGTAGTGTGCTAGGACACAGCCCGAGGCGCGGGAGAGTGGCGATGAATGCGGCCGATGTCATGACCCAGCCGGTGATCAGCGTGACCCCGGAAACGACGATCGCCGAGGCGGCGCGCCTCTTGCTGCAGCACCGCATCAGCGGGTTGCCTGTCGTCGACCCGGCCGGGACGGTCGTCGGCATGATCACCGAAGGCGACCTGCTGCGCCGAATCGAGACCGGCACCGAGCGCCACCATGGGCACTGGCTCCAATTTCTGATCGCACCGGGCCGCCTTGCCCAAGAATACTCTAACGCCAATGCGCGCAAGGTCGGCGAGGTGATGAGCGCGGATGTCATCGCAGTGACGCCGGAAGATCCGCTGGAGGACGTCGTTCGGCTGATGGAGCGCCGCCATATCAAACGCGTGCCGGTGATCGAGGCGGGGCGGCTCGTCGGCATCGTCAGCCGCGCCAATCTGGTGCGGGCGCTGCTGGATCGTTTGTCGAAGCCGCCCGGCGACGAGATGCCCGGCGATGCCGAGATCCGCGAGCGTATCCTGGCCGAGATCGCCAAGCAGCCTTGGGGCCCGCGCGCCAGCGTCGATGTCCGGGTGGAGGGCGGGATCGCCGAGCTTCACGGCACCGTCACCGACGAGCGCGAGCGCACCGCGCTCCGGGTCCTCGCCGAAAACTCGCCCGGCGTCAAAGCGGTGCTCGACCACCTGATCTGGGTCGAGCCGGTGTCGGGCCTGGTCATCCCGGCCGTGGGATCGGAGCCGCCGGCCAACGACTGAGCCCGCCGGCCGCAACCGGCGCGTCACGCTTCGCGCTGCGCCAAGTACCAATCGAGGATCTGCTCGCCGGTCCAGAACAGCACATCGCGATGGCGCGCTGATGTGGGCGAGCGCGTTGCGGACGTATTTGAGCCGGTGCGGCGCCCCCATGATGTAGGGGTGGACGACCAGCGCCATCACCCGCGCCGAATGCCGCGCATCGGCATAGAGCTGCGCGAACTGGTCGACCGCGCGGTCCTGATACTCGCTCGCCTTGTGATGCTGGATCAGCATCATCGCGACATCGTTGCATTCCTGCGTATAGGGCAGGTTGACGATCGGCTTGCCGCGCGTCTTCAACACCACCGGCTCGTCGTCGAGCACCCAGTCGCAGACATAATCGTAGCCCTCCTCGGCGAGGAGGTCGGGGGTCTCCCAGGTCTCGGTGAGGCCCGGTCCGAGCCAGCCGCGCGGGTTCTTGCCGGTCGCCGTCGCGGATCGCGGCCGAAGTCTTGCGGATGTCGTCGCGCTCGTCGGCGACCTTCTGCATGTTCTTCTGGCTGAAGCCGTGGCCGATGAATTCCCAATGGCGCTCGCTGGCGGCGCGGACGATCGTGCCGTAGCGCGCGATCGCCGAGCCGTTGATCGCCAGCACGGCGGGGATGCGCAGATCGTCGAACACCTCGACCATGCGCCAGAAGCCGACCCGGTTGCCGTATTCGTGCCACGCCCAGTTCGGGATGTCGGGCATCGGCGCGCCGCCGGCCGGCGGGGTCAGGACCGTGCGCGGCATCGTCTCGTTGATGTCCCATTCCTCGACATTGACGATGACCCAGACCGCGAGGCGCGCCCCGCCGGGCAGGGCGAGCGGCTTGCCGTTCGGGGATCGCGGAATAATCGAGGCGTTCGGTCGGCAGCATATGGGTATTCCCCTGGAAACATTTGCATCGCAGTCCCGGCTTGCGCCCACGGGCGCTAACCTTAGCGGAGTTTGCTCAGTTGTCATTCCGGGATGCCGCGAAGCGGCAGGCCCGGAATCCATATTCCAGAGGCCCGTGTTCATGGATTCCGGGCTCGCGGACTTTGTCCGCGCCCCGGAATGACAACGGAGTTGGCGCTTATAGGCGTGCGTCGGGAGTTTTCCGCCGCTCATCAAACGGTCGACCGCGTCGCCAGATACCAATCGAGGATCTCACGGCCCTGCCAGTGCATGACCCCGGCATGGCGGGCGATGTGGTCGTAGACGGCTTCGAGGTATTTGATGCGGTGCGGCTGGCCGGAGATATAGGGGTGGATCGCGATCGCCATGATCTTGGCGCGCTCCTTCGCCCTCGCGGTAGAGCCGGTCGAAGGTATCGATGCACGCGCGTCGTGAAATAGGCCAATTCGTGGTGCTGCACGAGCATCATCGGGATGTCGTTCAATTCGACCGTATAGGGCAATGTGACGAGCGGCCCGTTGGCGGTCTGGATCTCGGTCGGCTCGTCGTCATAGACCCAGTCGCCGATGTATTTGATCGCCGGCGGCGGCGAAGAGCTCCGGGGTGTCCTCGGTCTGGGTCAGCCCCGGGCCGAGCCAGCCGACCGGCTTCTCGCCGGTGAAGCGCTCGATAACCCCGAGCGAGCGCTCGATCATCGCCTTCTGGTCGTCGACCCGGTGGATCGGCATCTGCTCCCAGGCGTGGCCCATGAACTCCCAGCCGGCCTCGCGCGCTTCCCGCGCGACCCGCTCGTAATCCTCGCAAACCCGCGCGTTGATCGACAGCGTCGGGCGAATGGCGAGGCGGCGGAACAGCTCGAAGAAGCGCCACACCCCGACCCGCATGCCGTATTCGTGCCACGACCAGTTCGGCACGTCGGGCAAGCAGCACCTGGCCGGTCGGCGCCGGCAGCACCTGGCGCGCCATCGGCCGCGCAATGTCCCAGAATTCGAGATTGACGATGGTCCACACGACGAGCCGGGCATCGTCCGGCAATTTGAGCGGCGGCCGATCGACGATCGCGGAAAACGGTGCGCGTTCGCGCGGGATCATTTCTCTCTCCCGGTGTTTACTGGGGTGATGCTGACTCGCGAGCCGGGCCGAACGCAATGCCCGCGCGTTGTCATTGCATTGCAGCAATGCGGTGCCATATCGGGGCGGCGAGTTGACGCGACGGAGACCGGCGTCGCACTTTGCCGAAAAACCGGTGGGGGTGCCGCGACAGGCGGATGGCATGTGGGTACGCAACAATAAGGGCAATGTTTTCGTCGGCAATCTGCCGCCCGATTTTAGCGATGAGCGGCTGGCCGAGGCGTTCGACCCGTTCGGCATCGTGCTGACCGCCGCGGTCGCTCGCGATCCGTCGACCGGGGCGCGGTTGCGCTACGGTTTTGTCGATATCGCCACCGAACGCGCCGCCACCCAGGCGATCGCCGCGCTCGACGGCAGCGAGATCGACGGCTGCAAGCTCAATGTGAAGCCCCGGGACACTCGCGCCGCCGCCGGCAAGGCGGCCGCGACGCGGCCGCGCCGAGCGGCGCCGCGTGCCGCTGCGCCGAACGGGGTGTCGCACACTGCCGCCGCGCCGCCACGCCGCATGCCGGCGCCCGACCTGCCGTCGATCGCCGTCGCGTCCGTCGCAAAGCCAGTCGGCGCAGAGCCAGCTGGCGCGCGAGGGGTTGCCCGAGATCGAGCCGCCGCCGCGCCGCGATTTCGAGGTCGTGCGTCGCCCGATTCGGCGCGGAACGCCGAGTTTCCAGGTCGAGCGCCGCCCGCTGCCGCGCCGGGTGTAACCTTACTCGAGCAGCACGACCCCGGCCTCGCGCATCGCCGCGAGCGCCCGCGCCAGCGAGCCGTCGAGGTCGATCGCGCGGCTGGCGTCGAGCGCGACCGTGGTCGCGAAACCGGCCGCGCGCGCGTCGATCGCCGAAAAGAACACGCAGAAATCGGTCGCGAGGCCGCACAGGGTCACCCGTTCGAAGCTGCGTTCGCGCAGATAGCCGGCGAGCCCGGTCGGCGTCGTCCGGTCGTTTTCGCGAAACGCCGAATAGGAATCGATCGTCGCGCGGTAGCCCTTGCGGATGATCAGCTCGATCTGCGGGATGTCGAGCCCGGGATGGAACGCCGCGCCTCGCGTCCCTTGCACGCAGTGGTCGGGCCACAGCGTCTGCGGGCCGTAGCCGACCTCGATGGTCTCGAACGGCGTCCTGCCGGGATGCGCGCTGGCGAAGGAGGCATGCCCCGCGGGATGCCAGTCCTGGGTCAGGATCACATGGGCGAAATGCCGCGCCAGGCGGTTGACCGCCGGCACGATCTCATCGCCCCGCGGCACGGCGAGCGCGCCGCCCGGGCAGAAATCGAGCTGCGGATCGACGACGATCAAGACATCGCGGTCGTCGAAGGAGCTATTCATTGCATCCATCCGACCCCTACCCCGCAGTCCCGGCGAAAGCCGGGACCCATTCCAGCCGTGGATACCGGCTTTCGCCGGTAATGCGGTGTAGATATCGGATTCAATCCTGTAGCGGGCCAGAGGTCGCGGCGATAAAACGACCGCGTGAAGCCAGCTCTCGGAGCCCATTGTTCATGGCCGCAGACCCGGATTGCATCTTCTGCAAGATCGTTGCCGGCGCCGTGCCGTGCTTCAAGCTGTTCGAGGACAGGGACACGCTCGCCTTCATGGACATCAATCCGGTCCATGACGGGCATTGCCTGGTGATCCCGAAGGCGCATTACCCGACGATCTTCGATATCGCGCCCGAGGCCTTTGCCGCCGCGGCGCGCACCGCCGTCAAGCTGGCCGGCGCCGTCAACCGGGCCGTCACGCCGGACGGCCTCAACCTCATTCAGTCGAACGGGAAGGGGGCGGCGCAGTCGGTCGGCCATTTCCATATCCACGTCCTGCCGCGCCGGCTCGGCGACGGGCTGCTGGTCAACTGGCCGCTCAAGCCCGGCGACATGGCCCATATCGCCGAAATCGCCGAGCGCATCCGCGGTTTTCTGTAGCGCCGTCAACCCTCGACCGGGGCGGCGTCGTCGATCACCAGCTGGACCGCATCGCCGCCGCGGTAGTCGTCGCGGCGCAAATGGCCGGCGAGATGGACAGCGCGGCCGCGCGCGGCGGCGAGAAACTGCGCCGAGCGGCGTCTCGGCGACGCGAAAGGCGATCGCGTTGAGCCGGGCCGGGCCGCCCTGGCCTGATCCGAGCGGGTCGGCCAGCGTGCAGCGCAGATGTCCGGTGCCGACCGGCTCGACATGAGCGAGGACGAGCCCGGGAAAGGCGAAGCGCGGCTCGGGATTGGCGGCGCCGAACGGTGCCAGCGCGTCGAGATGGTCGATCAGCCCGGCGACCGCGCCCGCCGCCGACAGCGCGCCGTCGATCGCCAGTTCGGGCACGAGGCGCTCGCCGCTCGCGCCCGTCGCCCAGCCGCTCGGTCAGGAACTCGCGCAACGCGTCGAGCCGGTCGGCGGCGACGGTGAAGCCGGCGGCCATCGCATGCCCGCCGCCATTGATCGAGCAGCCCGGCCTGGCGCGCCGCGATGACCGCCGGGCCGAGCGCCACGCCGGGCACCGAGCGGCCGGAGCCCTTGCCGATCCCCCCGTCCATCGAGCGCGACGACGCAGGCCGGCCGCTCGTAGCGCTCCTTGAGCCGCGCCGCGACGATGCCGATGACCCCGGGATGCCAGCCTTCGGCCGCGACGAACACCAGCGCCGGCGATTGCGGCGCCGCCTCGACCGCCTCGATCGCCGCCGCCAGGGTCTGCGCCTCGATCTCGCGGCGCTCGCGGTTGTAGCCGTCGAGCCGGGTTGCCAGCTCGGCCGCCAGCGCCGGGTCGTCGGTGGCGAGCAGCCGCGCGCCGAGATCGGCGGCGCCGACCCGGCCGCCGGCATTGACCCGCGGACCCAGGACGAAGCCGAGATGGTAGGCGTCGATCGGCGAGGTCACCCGGCCCACCGCGGCAAGCGCCCTGAGGCCCGGATTGGCGCCGCGGCGCGCCACCTTGATGCCCTTGCGCGACCAATGCCCGGTTGATCCCGGTCAGCGGCACGACATCGCACACCGTGCCGAGCGCGACGAGATCGAGCCATTGCAAGAGATCGGGCTCGGCCCGGCCGCGATACCAGCCGGCCTCGCGCAGCGCGCGGTTGAGCGCGACGACCAGCAGAAAGGCGACCCCGACCGCGGCGAGCGCGCCGTGCGGGCTCGTCTCGTCGAGCCGGTTCGGATTGATCACGGCGAGCGCGCGCGGCAACAGCGGCTCCGTGACGTGATGATCGACGACGATCACGTCGAGCCCGGCCTCGGCCGCGGCCGCCAGCGCGTCATGCGCGGTCGCGCCGCAATCCACCGTCACGACGACCGCCGCCCCCTCGGCCTTGAGGCGCAGCAGCGCCGGCGCGTTCGGCCCATAGCCTTCGCGCAGCCGGTCGGGGACATAGACCGAGGCATCGCCGCCGACCGCCGCAAAAAAGCGCAGCAGCAAGGCCGCCGAGGTCGCGCCGTCGACATCGTAATCGCCGAACACGACGACCCTCTCGCCGCTCGCGGATCGCGCGCACGAGGCGCTCGACCGCCGGCGCCATGTCGCGCAGATGCGCCGGGTCGGGCAGCTGATCGCGCAGGCGCGGCGCGAGAAAGCCGGGCGCCTCGGCGAGCGCCGATGCCGCGCTGCGCCAACAGCCGGGCGACGATCTCGGGCAACCCCAGTCGCTCGGCGATCGCCGCCGCGGCGCCGTCATCGGCGGCGCGCACCCGCCAGCGCCGGCCGCAGACCGAGCGCTCGACGCCGAGGAAGGCGGGGGGGTGAGGATCACTCACGGTCGGCATCGTCACCCCCGCGCAAGCGGGGGTCCAGGGCGAACGCGGTGAGCGTTGCCGGCAGTGGGTTCACCACCGCGGGGCAATGATCGATTCCACCGTCTCGAATCGGCCGAATCAGTTTCCGATAATCGCGGTCCCGGCGAAGGCCGGGACCCAGTTCCCGCTCGCGAGTTGGTTGACGAGTGGGTCCCGGCTTTCGCCGGGACCGCCAGTGCACACGCAAGCCCGAGCGGTGCGAATTGCTGCTTGCGGGTGAAGTCGTGCGTCGCCTCGACGTAGCGCACCGTGCCGGTCTTCGAGCGCATCACCACCGAATGGGTGTGCGCGCCGCCCGGGAAACGGCGCACGCCCTTCAGCATGCTGCCGTTGGTGACGCCGGTGGCGGCGAACATGACATCGCCGTGCGCGAGGTCGAGGAGGCCGTATTTGCGGTTGAGATCGGTGATGCCGAGCCGGTGCGCGCGGCCGCGCTCGTCGTCGTTGCGGAACAGCAGCCTGCCCTGCATCTGCCCGCCGATGCAGCGCAACGCGGCGGCCGCCAGAACGCCCTCGGGCGCGCCGCCCGAGCCCATGTAGATGTCGATGCCGGTCTCGGGGTCCGAGGTGGCCATGACGCCGCTGACGTCGCCGTCGCCGATCAGCATGATGCGCGCGCCGGCCTCGCGCACCTTGGCGATCAGCTCGGCGTGACGCGGCCGGTCGAGGATGCAGACGACAAGATCGGCGATGTCGGCATTCTTGGCGCGCGCCAGGTTTTTCAGGTTGATCGCCGGCGTCTCGTCGAGATCGACGATATCGTCGGGCAGGTTGCCGCCGACCGCGATCTTGTCCATGTAGACGTCGGGCGCGTTCAAGAACCCGCCATGGTCGGCCATCGCCAGCACCGCGAGCGCATTGGCCCCGCCCTTGGCGGTGATCGTCGTGCCTTCGAGCGGGTCGAGCGCGATGTCGATCTGCGGGCCCTGCAGGGTCCCGACCTTCTCGCCGATAAAGAGCATCGGCGCCTCGTCGCGCTCGCCTTCGCCGATCACCACCGTGCCGTCGATATTGAGGCTGTTGAGCGCCTGGCGCATCGCGTCGACCGCGGCCTGATCGGCTGCCTTCTCGTCGCCGCGGCCCATCAGCCGCGAGGCGGAGAGCGCCGCCGCTTCGGTCACGCGGACCGCTTCAAGCGCGAGATTGCGATCCATCTTCGAGTTCGATGCTTCGGCCATGGTCTCCTCCCTCGCTGTCGCCAGATTAGATGGTTATGAACGGCTAGAAATCCTCGATGCGGATCATGCGCGGCGGTTCGAGCACGGTGTCGAGCGCGGCGATCCGGTCGAGCGAGCGGCGCATCGCCGCCTCGACGGTGACATGCGTCGTCAGCACCACCGGCACCGCCTCGCCCGGCGCGCGGCCGCGCTGGATCATCGATTCCATCGAGACGTGCTCGTCGCGCAACGCCGCCGCGACATCGGCGATGACCCCGGGCTGATCGACGACCATCAGTCGGATGTAATAGGCGCCCTGGTGGCGCTCCATCGGCGCGCCGGGCAGCGCGGCGAGCGCCGCGGCCGGCACCCCGAACGGCGCGACCTGGCGCCCGGCGGCGATGTCGACGAGATCGGCGGCGACCGCGGAGGCGGTCGGGAAGGCCCCGGCGCCGCGCCCTTCCAGCACCACCCGTCCGACGAAATCGCCTTCGGCGACGACCGCGTTGAACACCCCCTCGACCGCGGCGATCGGCGTCGCCCGCGGCACCATGCAGGGGTGGACGCGCTGTTCGAGCCCGTCCTCGGTCAGCCGCGCGATGCCGAGGAGCTTGATGCGATAGCCGAGCTCTTCGGCAAAATCGATGTCGAGCCGCGAGATGTGGCGGATGCCCTCGGTGTAGACGCCGGCGAGATCGACCGGGCGGCCGAACGCCACGCTCGCCAGGATCGCCAGCTTGTGCGCGGCATCGACGCCGTCGATGTCGAAGCTCGGATCGGCCTCGGCGTAGCCGAGCTTCTGCGCTTCGGCGAGCACCTCGGCGAACTCGCGCCCGCTCTCGCGCATCGTCGTCAGGATGTAGTTCGAGGTGCCGTTGAGGATGCCGTAGACGCGGGAGAGGCGATTGCCGGCGAGGCTCTCGCGCAGGGTCTTGATCACCGGGATGCCGCCGGCGACCGCCGCCTCGAAGGCGAGCGCGACCCCCGCCGCCTCGGCCTGCGCGGCGAGGCGGGTGCCATGCTCGGCCATCAGCGCCTTGTTGGCGGTGACGACATGCTTCTTGTGGGCGAGCGCGGTCTCGATGACTGCGAGCGCGATCCCGCCGGCGCCGCCGATCAGCTCGACGACGACGTCGATTTCCGGATCGGCGGCCATCGCGACCGCATCGTCGTACCAGCGCACCGCCGACAGATCGACGCCGCGGTCGCGGCGGCGGTCGCGCGCCGACACCGCCGCGACGACGATGCGGCGGCCGGCGCGCAGCGCGACCAGCTCGGCCTGGCGCTCCAACAGCTGCAAGGTCCCGGCGCCGACCGTGCCGAGCCCGGCGATGGCGATTTTGAGGGCTGGTTTCATCGCCGGAGTCCGGCGGTCAGAGCGCGAGTCATTGGGTGAATTGTATCTCGACCCGACCCGCGGCGCGTGCGCCGGCGGCGGGCGCCGCCTCGGTCTGGATCTTGCTCTGCGGGGATGCCGGAAGCGGCCAGGGCCTTGGCGACCGCCTCCGCGCGGTCGAGGGCGGCGTGGTAGCTGTCGAGCGGGTCGCCGCCGCCGGTCGGTGCCGCGGCATAGGCGAGCACCCGCACCGTGCCCGGCTTGTCCTTGTAGAGCGCGGCTACCCGTTCGATCTGCGTCCGATCCGGGTCGGCCGGCTCGGCCGCGGCGCCGGCGATGCCGAGCGTCGCGACCGTGGTGGTGGCCGGCGGGCTGCGCGGCGCGGCTTTGACGGGAGCCGGCGGCGGTGCCACCGGGGCCAATACCGGCACCGGCGGGGCCGGTTGCGGCATCGCGCTGGCGACCGCGGCAGGCGGCGGCTCGGGCAGCTTTGCCGGCTCCGGGACGGCCGCCAAGACCGGGGTGGGTGGCGGCGGCCGCGTCGCCTCGGGCTCGGGGACCGAGCGCACGTCGGGCATCTGCAGGCTCGAATCGAGAGGCTGGGGCTCGGGCGGCTCGCCCGCCGGGCGGCGCCCCGATTGCGATGAATTTAACGCCGTTTTGGCAGGCGGCGGCGCGGCGGCGCCAGGGCTTGCCGCCGGGACATTCGCGACCGCCGCCGATGCGAGGGTCGCTGTCGGCGCAACCGGCGCCGCTGTCGCTTCGGCTGCCGGCTGAGGCGCAGCCGGCCCGGCATCCGCGGCGGTCGCGGCGCGATCGGTGATCAGGCTTTGCGTCAGCTTCTGCCGCTCGGCCGTGCTCGTGGCGAGAACCGGCATCGGCGGGAAGCTGCCGAGATTGGGATAGGGTTGGGCGTCGGCTGCGGCGAGATTGCCGCTGAACGGCGCGGTCTGCGGGTCGGGGTCGTTTTTATCGACCCCGGCCAGCGAACGATAAGCGTCGACGGCGCCGCAGCCGCCGAGAGCGATGCCGAGCGCGATCGGCGCCAGGAGGCCGGCGACCCCCCCGGTTTGCCGAGCACGCCGCCGCTCGGGCCGGCCATCAGGCCGAAGCCGGGCTGTGCGCAACGCCATGCCCCAGATCCCGCCACCCTCGCCGCTTGCCGCTGCCCGGTCCACAGCGGCAGCGCTAGGCCGTGGCGACAGGAAGCGGCGGCACAATTGGACCCGCTGTGTATTAGATCCGCGCCCGCGCGTCACTACATTTGATCCGCCCGCCAGGGGAGAGGACATCGCGATGAGCCAGAGGGAGAGCGGCACGCGCGCCGCCGGCGGCAAAGGCCGGGCGAATGCTTCCGACACCGGGCCGGCCCGGCACCCGGAAGCCGCGCCCGACCCGGCCGAGCTGTCGCGGCAGATGGCGGATCACATGGCCGCGATCGCCGAAAAGAGCCAGCGGCTGGTCGCCGATTTCCTGTCCCGCCAGGGCGCGGAGGAGGGCGTCGGCCTGGCGAACCCGATGGCGATCGGCGCCGCTTTTCTTGAGATGACCGCGCATATGATGTCGGACCCGGCGCGGCTGGCAGAGGCGCAGGCCGCGCTGTGGAGCGACTATATGCGGCTGTGGCAGACAACCGCAGAGCGCTTTCTCGGCGGCGACGCCGAGCCGGTCATCGAGACCCCGGCCGAAGACCGCCGCTTCCGCGACAAGGCGTGGAGCGACAACGCGCTGTTCGACTTCATCAAGCAGAGCTACCTGTTGACCGCCCGCTGGCTGCAGGGCGCGGTCAAGCATGTCGAGGGGCTCGACGAGCACACCGCCCGCAAGGTCGATTTCTATACGCGGCAATTCGTCGACGCGATGGCGCCGTCGAATTTCGTGTTGACCAACCCCGAAGTGCTGCGCGCGACGATCGAAAGCCGCGGCGAGAACCTGGCGAACGGCCTCGAGAACCTGCTCGACGATCTGGAGCGCGGCAAGGGCCGCCTCGCAGATCAGCATGACCGATCCGGCGGCGTTCAGGATCGGCGAGAACGTCGCCACGAGCCCGGGCAAGGTCGTCTACCAGAACGATCTGATGCAATTGATCCAGTACGCGCCGACGACAGAGACCGTCAAGCGGCGGCCGCTCCTGATCATCCCGCCCTGGATCAACAAATTCTACATCCTCGACCTGCGCCCGCAAAATTCGTTCATCCGCTGGGCGGTCGGCCAGGGCCACACGGTTTTTGTGATCTCCTGGGTCAACCCCGACGAGAAGCTCGCCAAGAAGACCTTCGAGGATTACATGCGCGAGGGGCCGCTCGCCGCGCTCGATGCGATGGAGGAGGCGACCGGCGAGCGCACGGCCAATGTCATCGGCTATTGCCTCGGCGGCACGCTGCTCGCCGCCACGCTCGCCTATATGGCCACGAAGCGCGACACCCGGGTCAAGAGCGCGACCTATTTCGTGACGATGGTCGATTTCGCCGAAGCCGGCGAGCTCAGCGTCTTTATCGATGAAGAGCAGCTGCAATGCGCTCGAACAGCGCATGAAGAAAAAGGGCTATCTCGACGCCCGCGACATGCACACGACGTTCAACATGCTGCGCGCCAACGATTTGATCTGGTCGTTCGTCGTCAACAACTACCTGCTCGGCAAATCGCCGCTGCCGTTCGATCTATTGTACTGGAACGCCGATTCGACGCGCATGCCGGCGGCGATGCACAGCTTTTACCTGCGCAAGATGTATCAGCAGAACCTCCTGGTAAAGCCGGGCGGCATCACCTTGGCCGGGGTGCCGATCGATCTGCGCAAGGTCAAGACCCCGGCGTTTCTGCTGTCGACCCGCGAGGATCATATCGCGCCGTGGCGCTCGACCTATCGGGCGACGCAGATCTATCGGGGCCCGGTCAAATTCGTGCTGTCAGCGTCCGGCCATATCGCCGGGGTGGTGAACCCGCCGGGCAGCAAATACGGCCACTACGAAAACGACGCGAACCCGCCGACCGCCGACGAATGGCTCGCCGGCGCGACGCAACACCCGGATTCGTGGTGGCCCCTTTGGGAGCGCTGGGTAGGGCACTACGCCGGCGGCGACGTGCCGGCCCGCCAGCCCGGCGACGGCAAATTAACCCCGATCGAGGACGCCCCCGGCTCCTACGTCAAGCTGCGGGCCGAAGAGTGAGCGGGTTCGATCTCAGAACGGCGTCCGCTCACGTTCGATCACCCCCAATCGTCATCCCCGGGCTTGACCCGGGGATCTCGCTGGGCTCGCAGGGGGATGGCCGGGTCAAGCCCGGCCATGACGGACAGGGGGTGACCCAAGGTTGCCCTGCGCCCCAGGGCGGTTCGATGCTTTGCCAACAGTCTCGAATTATCTCGCCGCTGCCGAAAGTGCAGGCGCTCCGATTGCAGTCCGCGGCAGGCGGATCGTGAACTCGGTGAACTCGCCGACCGCGCTCTCGACCGCGATAGTGCCGCCATGCTGTTGCGTCACGATGTCATAGCTGATCGAGAGGCCCAGCCCGGTGCCCTCGCCGGTCGGCTTGGTCGTGAAAAAGGGCTGGAACAGCTTGTCCTTGATCTCGGCCGGGATGCCGGTGCCGTTGTCGCGCACCCGCACCTCGACCGCATCGCCGAGGTCGCGCGTCGTCACCGTGAGGACCGGCTTGAAGCCGGGCCTCGCCTCGCCCCGCTGTCGCTTGGTGGCGGCGTAGAAGCCGTTGCCGATCAGGTTCAAGAACACGCGCGTCACATCCTGCGGCACCAGCTCTATCGGTGCGATCGCTCCGGCGAATTCACGCTCCAGCGTGATGTTGAAGTTCTGGTCCTGGGCGCGGGCGCCGTGATAGGCGAGGTTGAGCGCTTCCTCAACGAGCGCGTTGAGGTCGACCGCGCGGCGCTCGCCGCTGGCGCCGCGCGAATGTTCCAGCATGCTCTTCACGATGCCGTCAGCGCGGCGGCCGTGCTCGGCGATCTTTACGAGGTTGCCGGTCAGCATTTCGACCGTTTCGTCGATCTCGGCGCGGGCGTCCTCGTCGAGCCCGGCGATCGCCGGCCCCGCCGCCGCCTTCAGCTCGCCCAACAGCTCGACCGAGAGCCCGGCGAAATTGTTGACAAAGTTGAGCGGGTTCTTGATCTCGTGGGCGATCCCGGCGGTCAGTTGCCCGAGCGAGGCCATCTTCTCGGCCTGCACCAGATTGGCCTGCGCCGTCTTTAGGTCACGCAGCGCCTTCTCTGCGGCGTCGCGCGCCGCGCGGATCTGCTCTTCTGCGCGTTTGCGCTCGGTGACATCGCCATAGATCAAGACGCAGCCGCCGCCCGGCACCGGGTTGCGGCGCACCTCGATGACGCGGCCATCGGGCCGGGTGCGCTCGAAGCGCAATTCCTGGTCGGTTTCTTCGAGACGGCGGCTGAGTTCGGCCTCGACGTCCTCGCCACCGAGTTCGCCGCGCCGGGCAAGCAGCCGCAGATAATCGGCATAACTCGGGCGCGCCGCGACGAACTCGTCGGAGAGATCGAGAATCTCCTGGAAATTGCGGTTCCACGCCGCCAACCGCAGGTCGGCGTCGAACATCGCGACGCCGTCGCCCATGTTGTCGAAGGTGACGCGCAACTCGGCTTGGCGTTGGCGGATTTCATCGAGCAGCCGGGCATTGTCCATCGCGATGACCGCCTGCGCCGCGAAGCTTTCGAGCAGCGCGATCTCCTTTTCCGAGAACGGGCGCACCTCGCGGCGGGCGCAGGCGATCATGCCGAGCAGCGCGCCTTCCCTGCGCAGCGGAACGAACAGCACCGTCCTGAAGCCGCGCTCTGCCGCGCTGCGAAAGATCGGATGATCGACCTGGGCGCAATCGACAATGTGGTTAAACCGCCCGCCGTCAATCAGCGGCCGCGTTCCCGGGGAGTCGCCGGCCGGATATCCCTGGCGCAGGTGACGAGCAAAGTCGCCGGGCAATCCATGCTCGGCGACCGAGCGGAACGCTTCGCCGTCATAAAGCTCAAGGCTGCCGGAGGCAATCCCGCACAGGCTGTGCGCTTTCTCCAGGATAGCGTCGAAGACCGGCTGAAGGTTCCCCGGCGAGCGGTTGATAACCTGCAACACCTCTGCGGTCGCGGTCTGCTGTTCCAACGCCTCGCGGGTTTCGTTGATCAGCCGCGCGTTTTCGATCGCGATCACCGCCTGGTCGGCAAAGGTGCGGACGAGTTCGATCTGCCGCTCGCTGAACGGCTCGACCCGTTGCCGGTTGAGAGCGATCACGCCAACCACGACCCCCTCCCGCAGCAGCGGCACGCCGAGCATGGTCCGGAGTCTCCCGAGTGTAACCGCATCGGTCAGGGTGTATTCCGGGTCGATGGAGGCGTCGGTAATCTGGACGACTCGCCCCTCGAGCGCGGCCCTTCCGGCAACGGACCCGCGGTCCGCCGGCAACGGCCGACCTCGCAGAAACGCGTCGAACTCCGGCGTCTGGGCGAAGGTAGCCACCACCCGATAGGCTTCACCCTCACGGCTGCGGATAGCCGCGTTATCGGCGGCGCAGAGCCGCGCGGCGGTCGCGACGATGGTCTCGAACACCGGCTGGATATCGAAAGTCGACCCGCTGATGACCTTGAGCACGTCGCTGGTCGCGGTCTGGTATTCGAGCAATTCCTGAAGATCGCCGGTGCGCTGCTGCAATTCGCCCAAGAGCCGCGCGTTCTCCATCGCGATCACCGCCTGCGCGGCGAAGTTTTCTAAGAGCGCGATCTGCTTGTCCGTGAAGGGGCGGACTTCGTGGCGATGGACGTTGATGACCCCGAGAAGCGCGCCCTCCCGGCGCAACGCCACGGCGAGCCAGGCACGAACATTGCGCGCATCGAGCCTGGCACGACCCCGTGGATGTTCGCGGTAAGTGGCGGTCTCCCGGACATCGACGATGTGGACACCGATTCGCCCCGCGCGAGAAAGGCATAGAGCCCTTCCGGGCTGCTTGGGCCCAGCTGTCGCACCTTCGCAACCGCATCCGGCTCGCCATGCGCGGCGACGAGGTGGAGCGACTCGCCGTCGAAGGTGCGCACCAACGCCTCGTCGGCCTCGCATAGCCGCACCGCCCGCTCGACCATCGCCCGGAACACCGGCGCGAGATCGCCGGGGGAGGCGTTGATGACCTGCAAGACCTCGGCGGTCGCGGTCTGCTGTTCGAGCGCCTCGCGCGTCTCGGTCAGGAGCCGCGCATTCTCCATCGCGATCACCGCCTGGGCGGCGAAATTCTGCAACAGCGCGATCTGCTTGTCGGTGAACGGCAACACTTCCCGGCGGTGAACGATTATTGCTCCGAGGAGCAGGCCTTCCTTCTGGAGCGCAATCGCGAGCCAGGTTCGCGCTCCAGTCACAGCGATGCGCTCGCGGTTGACCGCATCGTGGTGACGGGCCTCGGTCGCGAGATCGGCGATGTGGACCACGCGCTCGCCCTGAACGAGCCGCCCGAACGGGGTATTTGGCCCAGGCTGGATCGGCCCCGACCCTCTCCCTTGTCCACTAAAGTCACGCAAACGATCGACGACATCTGCTTCGTCGCGCCTTGCGACCTCGTGGAAAAGCTGGCCGTCATAGGTACGGATCACCCCATACGCCGCTTCGCACAGCCGCATCGCCTTTTCGAGCATCGCGTCGAACACCGGCGCCAGGTCGCCGGGCGAAGCGTTGATGACCTGCAACACCTCGGCAGTCGCGGTTTGCTGCTCCAAGGCTTCGCGCGTTTCGACGAGGAGCCGCGCGTTCTCCATCGCAATCACCGCCTGGTCGGCGAAGTTCTGCAACAGCGCGACGTCCCGCTCGGTAAACGGGCGAACCTCCTGGCGATAAACCGTCAGCGCGCCGAGCAGCGCATCCTCCTTGCGCAGCGCCATAGTCAGCAGCGAGCGGCAGCCGCCAATGTCGACAAGGCCGCGCGCTATCGCGTTGCCGGAGCGATAGCCCTCGGTTTCACGCACATCCGCCGCCTCGACCATGCGCACGCCTTCGACCAAGCGCTCAAAAGTCAGCGCGAAAGACGGGGCGATCGACCCGAGCCGACCGACCCATTCGGCGAAAGCGGGTTCGCCGCGCACCGCGGCGGCAGTGAACAACTGGCCGTCGAAGGTTGCGATATGGCCAAAGGCGACGCCGCAGAGCTGCATCGCCTTGTCGAGCATCGCCGCAAACACCGGCTCCAGCTCGCCGGCAGAGGCGTTGATCACTTGCAGGACTTCCGCGATCGCCTGCTGCTGCTCCAAAGCCTCGCGCGTTTCGGTGATGAGCCGGGCGTTCTCGATCGCGATCACCGCCTGGTCGGCAAAGGTCCGGACCAGTTCGATCTGCCGCTCGCTAAAGGGCTGCACCCGCGTTCGCCCAAGGCTAATCACCCCGACCACAACCCCATCACGCAATAAAGGCACGCCCAGGTTGGTCCGGATTTTTGCGACCGTAACCGATTCGGGCAGGGTGTATTCGGGCTCGGCGACGATGTCGGCGATGTGGACGACCCGCCCCTCCAGCGCAGCGCGTCCGGTGGTGGTCTCTCGGTTCGCCGGAAAAATCCGACCTCGCATAAGCGCATCGTATTCGGGCGAAGCGGCGAAGGTGGCGACCATCCGATAATTGTCGCCCTCGCGGTTGGTGATCCCCGCGATATCCGCATCGCACAGCCGCGCGGCGGTCGCGGCGATCGTCTCGAACACCGGCCGGATATCAAAGGTGGACCCGCTGATGACCTTGAGCACGTCGCTGGTCGCGGTCTGGTATTCGAGCGATTCCTGAAGATCGCCGGTGCGCTGCTGCAATTCCCGATAGGTCTCGGCGCTGGTGATCGCGATCACCGCCTGCTCGGCGAAGGTTTGCAGCAGCTCGATCTGGGTGTCGGAGAAGCTCCCGACTTCCTTAGCGCCGAGCCCGATCGAGCCGATCACCACACCGTCCCGCAAGAGCGGGACCGCCACCGCCCCTTTGCGCGCGATGCCCTGCGAGGCCTGCGACAATTCGGCGTCGTCGGTCAGATTCAGGATGTGGACGACCTCGCCGTCGAGGATCGCGCGCATGGAGACAGAAGTGCGTGACGGCACAGCCGGGAACAGGCCCTTGTACGAATCAATCGCACCTGGCGCGGAGATCGCCTCATCCCAGCACATCGACCGCAGATGCGCGAGCCGGCCGTCAAATTCGTGCAATACCGCGCCACCGGCATTGCAAATGATCTGCGCGCGGGCGGTGATCAGGTCGAACACCGGCTGCGGATCGCCCGGCGAGGCCGACATCGCCTTCAGCACATCGTTGGCGGCGGCCTGATGCTCGATCCGCTCGCCGTATTCGCTGTTGCGCCGGGCCAGTTCGGCGCGGCACGCCTCGAGCTGGCGCTGGAGTTCGGCGTTGGCCCGGCGAAGATCGGCCAGCGCCCCGTCGCGCTTCGCGGTCATCTGCATTCCCCCGTGCCGCGCTCCCAACACCCAGAGCCGCCGGCGAGATTCTCCCGCCGCCGACGATATACCGCCGTCGGGACAGCCGCCAGCAATCGCGCGTAATTCGCCTGCTGCAACGCAGGGCTGTTCGCGCAAATCAGCGATTTCCGCCGGGTTAAGTTCTGCGGTATCGTAGCCGCAACGACCACAGCAGTGCGCTGCGCCGGAGGAGACCAGACGATGAGTGGAAACTTTGCGCCTCTGAATTGCCTCAAGGGTGTTCGGGTTGTCGATCTGACCCAGTTCGAGGCCGGGCCGACCTGCACCGAGGCCCTCGCCTGGCTCGGCGCGGAGGTCGTCAAGATCGAAAACCCGAGAAGCGGCGACCCGGGGCGGCGCATCGCCAGCACCGACGCGAAGGCGCACGATTCGTTCTATTTCAAGATTCTCAACGCCAACAAAAAATCTGCGACGGTCGACCTCAAGACCGAAAAGGGTGTCAATCTCGTCAAGGACCTGGTGAAAAAGGCCGACGTCTTCGCCGAGAACCTCGCGCCCGGCACGATCGAGCGCCTGGGCCTCGGCTATGATGTGCTGAAGGCGATCAACCCCGGCATCATCTATTGCCAGGTCAAGGGCTTCGGCGAAGGCAGCCCGTACGAGAAATCGCTCGCCTTCGACATGATCGCGCAGGCCTCGGGCGGCACGATGAGCGTCACCGGCGAACCCGGCCGCCAGCCGTGCAAGCCGGGCGCAACAATCGGCGACACCGGCACCGGCATGCTGATGGCGATCAGCGTCCTCGGCGCGCTCTACGAGAAGCGGGAGACCGGCAAGGGCCGCCGCCTGCAACTGGCGATGCAGGATGCGTGCATGCACTACATCCGCACCTCGTTTGCGGTGATGAACCAGCAGGGCAACAAAAAGGCGGCGCCGCGCATGGGCGCGCAGTCGACCTCAGGCGCGCCCGCGCCGTGCGGCATCTATCCGACCAAGCCCGGCGGCTACAACGACTATGTCTACGTCTTCTGCAGCCGCGCCAATCCCGAGCACTGGACTCGCCTGCTCAAGGTGATCGGCCGCGAGGAATTGATCGACGACCCGCGCTTCGCCACCAACGAAGAGCGCAACAAGAACGAGGATTTCATCAACCAGATCATCGCCGAGTGGACGAAGGAGCACACCAAGGAAGAGGCGATGAAGATCATCGGCGCCGCTGGGGTGCCCGCCGGGGCCATCCATGACACGCTTGAGCTGCAGAACGACCGGAGCTTCCAGGAGCGCGGCATCATGCAGACGATGCACCATCCCGACGGCGACTGGGTGTGCGAAGCTTGGCCGGTCCGCTTCGACGGCAGGCCGCCGGAACTGAAGCCGTCGCCAAAGCTCGGCCAGCACACCGAGGAGGTGTTTGTCAGCTGGCTTGGCCTCAGCCCCGGCGATATCGAGAAGCTGCGCGCCGAGAACGTCCTCGGCCACTAAGGCAAACCAGCGGCGGGCCAGGGCCCGCCGCTTCGCGTTTGGGGCGGCGAACCCCCGAAGCGCCCCTGTTGTCATTGCGAGGAGCGAAGCGACGAAACAATCTCGGTGGGACAAGACCCACGCTGCACGAGATTGCTTCGCTGCGCTCGCAATGACGGGGACATCAGGAGGAGACACCAGATGGCAGACGTCACCGGCAACGAAATCCTCGCGCGGTGCCTGAAGGCGCAGGGCGTCAAGGATGCGTTCTTCATCATGGGCGGGCCGATGCTCGACGCCGAGATGTGCTGCATCAAGGAAGGCATCCGCCTCATCGACACCCGCCACGAGCAGGGCGCGGCCTACATGGCGCAGGCCTATTCGCGGGTGACGCAGGGGCCGGGCGTGTGCATGGCGGCGTCGGGGCCGGCGACATTGAATTTCGGCACCGGCCTCGCCAATGCCCTCATTGATTGCTGCCCGGTCGTCGCGCTCGGCGGCTCCTCCCCGATCAGCCAGTTCGGCCGCCAGGTCTTCCAGGAGATCGACCAGGTCAAGGCGCTCGATGGCTGGGTCAAATACGCCGACCGCGTGCACAATGTGAAGCGCATGCCGCAGCAGATCAATTTCGCCTTCCAGAAAGCGCTGAACGGCAAGCCCGGCCCGGTCTACCTCGATTTTCCCGGCGACGTGCTCTACGCCAAGGTGCCCGAGAGTGAGGTCGACTGGAGCTATATGGGGCGGCCGGTGCTGAAGCCGCGCCCCTATGCCGAGCCGGCCGCGATCAACGCCCTCGTCGACGCGATCCGCACGGCCAAGCAGCCGATCATCTGCTCGGGCAGCGGCGTCCTCTGGTCGCACGCCTGGGACGAGATGCGCGCCTTTGTCGAGAAGGCCGGTATCCCGTTCTACACGACCCCGCAGGGCCGCGGCGTCGTGCCGGACGACCACCCCTATTCCTATCTGACGATGCGCTCATCGGCGTTCCGCGACGCCGATCTGATCATCGTGCTCGGCACCCGGATGAACTACGTCATCGCCCATGCCGCGCCGCCGCGCTTCAACAAGGACGCCAGGATCGCGCGCATCGAGATCGACGCCGAGGAGCTCGGCATGTCGGCGCGCAATGTCGACATCCCGGTGGTCGGCGACTGCAAATCGGTCTTGCAGCAGCTGATCGACGCGATCGACGGCAAGACCGCCGAGCGCTTTGCCGCCGTGGCGCCAGAAATTGGCCGACGGCGAAGCCGCCAAGCGCACCGGCCCCGGCGGCAACTATCCGACCGACGGCGACATCCACCCGCTGCGCCTCTGCGAGGAAATCCGCAACTTCCAGAAGCGCGACGCGATCCTCTGCGTCGACGGGCAGGAGATCCTCAATTACGGCCGCCAGTCGATCCCGACCTTCAGCCCCGGCCATCGCCTGAATTCCGGGCCGTTCGGCACGATGGGCGTCGGCCTGCCATTTGCCGTCGGCGCCAAGGCGGCCAAGCCCGACAAGCAGGTGATCTGCCTGCACGGCGACGGCTCGTTCGGCCAGAACGCGATGGAGCTCGACACCGCGGTGCGGCACAAATTGCCGCTCCTCTGCGTCATCAGCCTCAACGGCGGCTGGACCGCCGACCCTGAGCACAACAAACCGGGCCGCGACCTCGGCTACACGCGCTACGACATCATGGCCCAGGGGCTCGGCGCCCACGGCGAATACGTCGAGAAGCCGGAGGACATCCGCCCGGCCCTGGAACGCGCGCAGAGGAAGGTCGATGAGGGCATGGTGGCGCTGGTCAACGTCAAGACCGACTACCGCGCCCGCGCCACCACCGTGCGGTTCTCGAATTACGAAACCTGAGTTTCAGCGCGCCGCACCCCTCATTCCCCCCCCCCCCGCGTGCGGGGGAGGGAAGGGTAGGGTGGGGGCCGAACGGGAAAGGGGTGCCGGCGTCTAGAGGGCCGCATGATCGACCAGCGTCCTTCGAGACGCGCTTCTGCGAAGCGCTTCTCAGGATGTCGCTAATATATTGATTGGATTGCATAAAGACCCTCATCCCGAGGAGGCTGCGGCTGATCCGCCTCCCAGGACGACGCTATGACGCCGGCTCGCCGCTGATCACCTCTTTGACCTTGCTGGCGAGCTGCTTCAGGCTGAACGGCTTGGGCAGGAAATGGATCTGGCTGTCGCTGTCGAGGCGCTGGCGGAAGGAATCTTCGGTGTAGCCGGAGATAAAGATGACCTTCATCTCGGGATGGCTCTCGCGCACGTGGCGGACCAGGTCCGGTCCGTCCATGTGCGGCATCACCACATCGGTGATCAGCAGGTCGATCTTCTCCTCGGCGCCGCGGATCGCCTCGAGCGCGCTCTCGCCGCTTTTCGCCTCGATCACCGTGTAGCCCTTGTTGCGCAAGGCGCGCGCCCCGAAGATCCGCACCGGGTCCTCGTCCTCGACCAGCATCACCGTGCCGACCCCGGTCAGGTCCCTGATGGCCGGCGGCTCGGCCGCCTCGGGGCGCGCGGCGAGCGCACCCTCGGCCGCCTGGTGGCGCGGCAGATAGATCTGGAACACCGCGCCGCGACCGGGCGCGCTGTCGACAAAGATGAAGCCGCCGGTCTGCTTGACGATGCCATAGACCGTCGAGAGACCGAGCCCGGTCCCCGACCCGACCTCCTTGGTCGAGAAGAACGGCTCGAAGATGCGCGCCAGGTTCTCCTTGGGAATGCCGACCCCGGTGTCGGCGACCTCGATCAGCACATAATTGCCGGCCGGCATGATCTCGTGCCCGCGCCGGAGCGCGCGCGGTCTGCGTCGCGTTGGCGGTGCGGATCGTCAGGGTGCCGCCGCCCGGCATCGCGTCGCGCGCATTGACCGCCAGGTTGATGATGACCTGCTCGAGCTGGCCCTGATCGACCTTGGCGAGGCCGAGGTCGCGCCCGTGGACGACCTTCAATTCGATGCTCTCGCCGATCAGCCGGCGCAACAGATGCGACAGCTCGACCAGCACATCGGTGATGTCGATGATGCGCGGCTGCAACGTCTGCTGGCGCGAGAAGGCCAGGAGCTGGCGCACCAGGTTGGCGGCGCGGTTGGCGTTCTGCTTGACCTGCATGATGTCGGCGAAGGACGGGTCGCCGGGCCGGAACCGCATCAAGCAGGAGATCGCAGAACCCGATCATCGCGGTCAGCAGATTGTTGAAATCGTGCGCGACGCCGCCGGCGAGCTGGCCGACCGCCTGCATCTTCTGCGACTGCGCGAACTGCACCTCCAAATTCTTCTGCTCGGTGACGTCGATGAAATGCAGCATCAAATCGCCATCGCCGCCCTCCAGCCCGTCGAGCCGGGAGAGGAACACGACGCTGGTCTTGTCGCGCGCGCCCTTGAGTCGCACCTCGACCGGCCCGGGATGGGCCGGCCCGTCGGCGGCGGCGGCCAGCTTGACCGCGATCTCGCGGCGGTCATCCTCGTTGATGAAACCGATCAGCGGCTCGCCGATCAAATCCTGCGGCCGGGCGCCGAACAATTCGCCGAGCGCCCGGTTCGCCTCCTCCAGGCGGCCGAACCGGTCGATCAGCGCGATGCCGACCGGCGCGTTGGCAAAGAAGCGCTGGAACCGCTCGCGCGACAGCCGGAGCGCGGCCTCCCATTCGCGCTCGGGGGTGAGGTCGCGCACCACCGAGCGGGTGCGCAGCTCATCCCCGTCGCCGACGACGCTTTGCCCGATCCAGGCGTGGATCGATGCGCCCGTCGCGGCTCTTCAGAACGACCTCGCCGCGCTGCCCGCCGTCGCTGCGGCCGCCGAACGGGTCGCAGGGCGAGGGTCTCGGCCGGCGGCGGCGGGGCGAGGAAATCGTGCAGTCGCGCCTCGCTGCCGACGATCTCCGGCCGGCGTGCCGCCGAGCAGCTTGGCGAGGGTGCGGTTGACGAACAGAAAACGGCCGGCGCCGTCGACCGAGTAGAAGCCGATCGGTGCGTCGTCGATGAAATCGACGAGCTTGTTGCGCTCGTCGCGGATCACCGCCTCCATTTCATGGCGCGCGGTGATGTCCTGCAGGTTCCAGAAGCTGTATCCCGGCCGGCCGGCGATCGGGTTGACCGCGATGTTGAACCAGCCCGCCGCCCGGCCGCGCGAATCGCGCAGCGGCAGCGCCGCGATCGCGCGCGCCCCGGCCGCCGCCCGGC
Organism: uncultured Alphaproteobacteria bacterium; assembly: GCA_963842175.1. Classification (GTDB taxonomy): domain Bacteria; phylum Pseudomonadota; class Alphaproteobacteria; order ATCC43930; family CGMCC-115725; genus DATARH01. The sequence continues at coordinate 305,510 of CAWJFM010000023.1, read as the reverse complement.
TGCGCAGCCGCTCGAAATCCGCGATCGACTTCGGCGTCGGCGAGCGCGGCGGCGATGCGCGCCAGCGCCGGTTCGCCCGATTGCGGGAAGAGATCGTGGAAAGCGGTATTGGCGTACGCGATCCGGCCGTCCGGGGCCGAGGATCAGCTGGGCGTCGGGCGAGGCATCGAGCGCCTGGCTCAAAATGTCGACCCGGCCGGCCAGCGCGGCATGCACCCAGCGCGCCGCACTGCCGGCGGCAACCCCGATTACGGCAGCCATGGCGACGATCGTGATCGCCGCCGGCGCGACATGAGCGAGCGGAGATCACATCCGCCACATAGAGCACGCCGACAGCGAGCCCGGCCGCCGCGAGGATCACGGCGGTGTTGCCCAGCAGCCCCCGCAAGCCGGGCTGATGGCGCTCGGCGGCCCAACGCGCCCAGCGGCGGGCGCCATCGGTTTCGGCCACCATGATCTCTGCCCCGCCTGGTTCCAATCCGCTCACAAATATCATGATCGGGTGCCGCTGGTCTCGCGCCGATCGGGGCGCACGGCGCACACCGCGAACAGCCGCGATCGGGGCGGTACCAGCCAGCGGATTGTTCAGGGGCGGGCGTTAACGAAGTCTTAAACTTAGCTCCGACAACAGCCCGGCGCCGCCACCGTCAACGGCGCGGTCCGGGGTCGCGGCGGGGCCGCCTACTCGTCGCGATAGGTGCGCTCCATGCGCTCATGCCGCTCCTGCGCTTCGATCGACAGCGTGGCGATCGGGCGCGCCTCGAGCCGGCGGATGCCGATCGGCTGATCGGTTTCCTCGCAATACCCGAAGGTGCCGCTGTCGAGCCGGGAAAGCGCGGCGTCGATCTTCGAGATCAGCTTGCGCTCGCGGTCGCGCGTGCGCAGCTCGATCGCCCGTTCGGTCTCCAGCGATGCCCGGTCGGTCAAATCGGGCTTCAACAGGCTCTCTTCCTTGAGATGCCGCAAGGTGCCTGACGAATTGGCAAGGAGTTCGGCGCGCCAACGCAGCAGCTTTTGCCGGAAATACTCCGCCTGTAAGGGGTTCATGAACTCTTCGTCGTCGGAGGGACGATAATCTGGCGGCAATACCGGATGCATCACTTTCCTCAAAACCCCGTCTACGACGGGCGCGGAGTATATGAATCGGGTCGGCCCATTTCAACCATCAGAACGGCAATTCACCACGTTGATTTGGCAGGGGTTTTGTGAAGCTTCGACGACGGCCTGGGCAGCGCTGGGCGAGGATCGCGAGAGAGCAGGCCCAGTGGCTGCCCGATCGCGGCGCGCCGCGAAACGGTCAACTCTCAAATTGGAATAAACGTCGGGCCGGGGTTTAGCGGTTCATTAAACAGTGAGCGCTACGCTCGGGTGCGATGGACGATAACCTTTCCCCAACCCCGATGACGACACCCGATCCGGTTGCCGATGCCGGCGACCCCGCCGATTGCACCTCCCCGTTCTGCGACCTGCCGTCGCCCGACACCAAACGGTGGGTGGTACGCCGCAAGGCGGTCGTTGTGCAGGCCGTGCGCACAGGCACCATCACGCTTCAGGAGGCGTGCCGCCGCTATCGGCTGTCGGTCGAAGAATTTCTCGCCTGGCAGCGCGCGATCGAACGGCACGGCATCCCGGGGCTGCGGGTGACGCGGTTGCAGATCTATCGCGACACCAACCAGGAGCGCTCGGCGAAGTAGTCGTGCTCGGTCCTATCGCCGCTGCCGCAACCAGCCTGGCGCCCCCCACCGGGCTGGCCGATCGGCGATGAGCGCGTTCGACGGCGCCCGAGAGGATTGGGAGGCCCCGCCGACGCGGGATTGGCCGAGGCGTTTCATTGTCGCGGCGAGCGTATTCCTGGCGATCTGCCTGCTCAGCATCATCGCCGCAGCGGCGGACTCGACAGGGGCGACCCGCCCCAACCCCGCGCTGACGCCCGGCAAGGCGGCGACGACCGATGTTCGGCAGGTCTGCGCGATCGAGGGCAATCTGAGCTACAGCCGGCGCCATCGTACGGCGACCCATGCGTTGAAATCGTGGGTCTTCCGCGAATACGGGATCGAGCCGCCGCACGGGCCCGCCGCGCGCGGCGAATGGGAAATCGACCACCTCGTTCCGCTTTGCCTCGGCGGCGCCGATGAAGCGGCCAATTTGTGGCCGCAGAACCAGGCCACCTACCGCAAGAAAGATCGGCTTGAGGCGCGCGCCTGCCGCGAGGTTTGTGCCGGGCGCCTCAGCCTGTCGGAGGCACAGGGCTGGTTCCTCGGCGATTGGACTGAAGTCACAAATTAGGGGCAGCGCCCGCCGATCGGGGCCTACCCAATCCGGGCTCGGTGTGCTAGTCAACCGCGGCGCCCGGATGGGTACCCGCCGCGATGCCGGTGGGGGATCGTCTAACGGTAGGACAGCGAACTCTGACTCCGCCAGTCTAGGTTCGAATCCTAGTCCCCCAGCCAGCCTCTAAGATAAATTAAAACAACGGCTTGATGGCCCGAGGCCGGTTCTGCTGTGACCTTTCTCATGTCGCAAACGTTGCAACATACTCACGCGATAAACCCGCGTGCCCAGGCGATTTCCGAGTGCTCGCCGTGGCCCACGTTGTGCTGGGACACACCCGCGCGCCCCTTCCAACGCACGTTATCGCCCTGTCGCCAAACCCGGGCGATCCGGGCGGCGATCGGCGCGGTCCGCCGCGTGTTGCGCTGACACGCGTTGCGCGGCTCGCCGCCGGGCGATCTCTGTCTGCCAGACCTCGCTCATTGGCCAAGTGGGCTCTTCGCCGAAGGGCCAATCGTTCGCCGACTTTTTCAACAAAATCCGCCGACAGCGGCCCCTCGCGGGCTCGCACCAGCATTCAGGCTGACATGTGGTCAGCCTGCTGTCGGCGTCCCGCCCGGTTGACGCCTGTCCGGCTTTGACCTTTGGTCATTCGCGAGGCCCGCGATATCCTGTCGCGAAACGGGAAGGGCAGGCAACGCCATGACGCAGGGCAATTCCGCCATTGACACCGAGCGATACCGGCTGCGCCGGTTTGTCGAGCAGCTGATCCAATTGGATGAGGTCGAGGTGCACGAGGAGCCGGTGCCGCTGGTCAATTTGAGCCCGATCATCGAGGCTGCGACAAAGGCGGTGCTGTTCAAAGAGGCCGGCCCCGAGCGCGCCGAAATCGTGGCCAAGACGGCGGGCAGCCGCCGCCGTCTCGCCGCCGCGTTCGGAACGACCGAGGACAGGCTCTACGACGCCTATTACCGGCGGGTCGCCGAGCCGCAGCCGGTGGTTGAAATCCCATCGAACGACGCGCCAGTCCACGCGATCGTGGTGACCGGCCGCGATGTCGATCTGACCCGCCTGCCGTTCCACCCACAGCACGCCTACGATGGCAGCTGTTACATCAGCGCGGCGATGGACTTCACGGTCGACCCGACGAGTGGCCGGCGCAATGTCGGCTGTCGGCGATTGAGCCTGCGCAACCGCTACGAATGCGGCACCAACATCACCGCTCCGTCCGACCTAAAGCGGATCTACCATGCCTGCGTCGCGCGCGGCGAGAAATTGCCGGTCACGTTTACGGTCGGCGCCCACCCGCTCGACTTCGTCGCCGCAACGATGCGGCAGGGCGACGACGAGCTCGCGCTGATCGCGCAGATGCGGGGCGAACCGACCGCAATCGTCAAGAGCCTGACCAACGACATCCTCGTGCCGGCCGATGCCGAGATGGTGCTGGAGGGCTATCTCGACGAGCGCGGCTATGTCGAGCCCGAAGGCCCCTACGGCGAATACATGGGCTATTACGGCGCGATCCACATGGACCCGGTGTTTCATTGCACAGCGATCGCGATGCGCCGCGACGTCTTGCATCTGAGTTTGCTGCACGGCTCGGCCGACGTGCTCGACCAGACCGACAGCGCCAATATCAGCGCGCTGCGCACCGAGGCGGAGGCGCTGCGCATCCTGAAGGCGAGCGGGCGCGATCCGGTCGCGGCGCAGCTGTGCATGCGCTCGGGCGGCGCCAACAATCTGCGCGTCGCGCTGCGCCAGCGCACGCCGGGCGAGGCGCGGCAGGCGATCGCCACGCTGTTTGGGGCGCTGCGGCCGGTGAAGCACATCTTTGTGTTCGACGACGACATCGACATCCGTGACGAGGGCCAGGTCGCGTGGGCGCTGGGCACGCGCTTCCAGGCCGATCAGGACCTCCTCGTATTAGAAGGCATGCTCGGCATGACGATGGACCCCTCGCTCGGCGGGCGGCGCACCGGCGCCAAGGCCGGGTTCGATTGCACCAAGCCACTGGGGCGCGGCGGCGACATTCCGCTGACCCGCGCCGGCGCGAAGGTCTTCGCCGGCCCGGCGCGGTTCCAGTCGGTCGAGGCGGCGCTCGCCGCCGGGCCGATGTTCTACGCCGATATCGTCGAGGGGATCGGCAGCGACGACGGGCGCGAGGTTGCCGCCGCGCTCGACCGGCTGCGCGAGGAAGGCCGCCTCGCGCGCGACCGCGACGGCCGCTACTCGCTGGGGGTGTCGCGTCGGGGTGTCACCGGCATCGTCGGCGCGCTCTACCCCGACCCCAATGAGGGCGCCTGATCATCCCGGGCTGTCTCAGGATACGGCGGCGCCCTCGCCGCGCGCGGCGCGGATAGCGCGCCACACCCGTTCCGGCGTCGCCGGCATCTCGATGTGCTCGACGCCAAACTCGGCAAGGGCATCGACGATCGCGTTGATCACGACGGCGAGCGCCGGCGTCGTGCCGCCCTCGCCGCCCGAGCGGACGCCGAGCCGGTTGGTCGGCGACGGCACCTCGCTCAACAGGGTGGCCAGCGCCGGCAGGGCGTCGGCCCGCGGTATCGCATAATCCATAAAGCTCGCCGCCAGGAGTTGGCCGGTGTGCCGATCGTAATGGCAATCCTCAAACAGCGCCTGGCCGACGCCCTGGGCGATACCCCCATGCGTCTGTCCGTGCAGGATCAGCGGGTTGACCGCGCGACCGACATCGTCGACCGCGGCGTAACGGACGATTTCAACCGCGCCGGTCTCGGGATCGACTTCGACCTCGCAGATTTGCGTGCCGTAAGGGAAGCTGGCGACCGGCAAAGTCTGGTCGGAAATGGCCGCGAGCGGCCCCCGCAGCGCGTTCGGGAGGTCGCCATGGCTTGCCGCCGCGGCGGCAACCTCGAAGATGCCGATCTCGCGGTCGGTCCCGACGACGCGAAAGCGCCCGGCGGCGAACTCGATGTCGGCAACGCTGGTTTCGAATAGCTGCGCGGCGATCTGCCGGCCTTTGGCGATGATGTCGTCGGTTGCCTGACCGATGACCGAGACTGCAAGCTTCATCGAGCGGCCGGAATGCGAACCGCCGCCGGCCACAACGCGGGCCGTGTCGTGCGCGACATAATCGATCGCGTCGAACGGCACGCCGAGCCATTCGGCGACGAGCTGCGAAAAGCTCGTCTCGTGGCCCTGGCCGGAAGACATCGTGCCCATCACCAGCTCGACCCGGCCTCCGGGCGCTACCGTGACCTCGGCGCGCTCGCGCGGCGCCCCGGTGGTGATTTCGACGTAGTTGGCGAGGCCGATCCCGCGCCGCCGGCCGCGCTGCCTGGCTTTCTCGCGTCGTGCCGGAAATCCGGACCAATCGGCGAGCGTCAGCGCCATCTGCATCGCGCCGGCATAATCGCCGCTGTCATAGGTAAGGCCGAGCGGGTTCGTGTAGGGCTGCGCCCGGGCGGGAACCAGGTTGACGCGGCGTAATGCTATGGGATCAAGGCCGAGCCGATCGGCCGCGAGATCGATCAGCCGCTCGATCACGAACATGATCTCCGGCCGGCCCGCGCTGCGATAGGGGGTCGTCGACACCGTGTTGGTCACGGCGCCGCGGCCGCGGACATAGGCGGCCGGGATGTCGTAGACCCCCGACATCAGCCCCATGCCCTTCTGCAACGACACAAAGGCGGCAGCGTGGGCGCCCAGATTGCTGAGGTTGCTCGCGCGCACGCCGAGAAACTTCCCCTCCGCGTCGAGCGCCAGCTCGGCGCTCACCATCAGGTCGCGGCCCTGATAGTCGCTCAGAAAATCTTCGCCGCGCTCGCAGGTCCACTTGACCGGGCGACCGGCGCGCCGCGCCGCCCACGGGAGCAGCGCATATTCGGGGTAGAAGAAATTGCGCGTACCGAAATTGCCGCCCATGTCGCCGCAAACGACCCGCACCCGCTCCGACGGCACGCCGAAGAGCTGTGCCAGATCATCGCGCAAGCCGGCGACGCCGCGGCCGGTGCCGGTGTGCAAGGTGTAGCGGCCGCTCGCGGCGTCATGCTCGGCGATGTTCGTGCGAGGCTCCATCGGCACGCCGGTAACCCGCTGGATCCAGGTGTCGAGCCGTACGACATGCGTGCTGCGGGCAAACGCGGCCGCCGTCGCCGCTTCGTCGCCGACCTCCACATCGAGGCACAAATTGCCGGGCGCGACGTCCCAGAGTTGGGGCGCGCCGGGCTCGATCGCGTCAGCGGCATGCGCCACCGCGGGCAACGGATCGTAACTGACCCCGACAAGCTCGGCGGCGTCCTTCGCGGCGGCAATCGACGACGCGACGACGAGCGCGACCGGCTCGCCGACAAAGCGGACGCGGTCAGCCGGCATCGGGTAATGCGGCGTCGCGATCGGCCCGACGTCGCGCACCCGCGGCGTCACATCCGGGGCGCGGCTGAGCCCCGGATTGTGCCGAATAGGCCCGAGCCCTTCAGCGAGGTAATCAGCGCCGGTCAAGACCGCGATAACGCCACGCGCGCTCAGTGCCGCAGCCGTGTCGATCGCGACGATGCGCGCGTGCGCGTGCGGCGAGCGGACAAACACGATGTGGGCGAGACCCGCCGGCGCAACGTCGTCGACATAGCGGCCGCGGCCCGTCAGCAGCCGCAGATCCTCCTTCCGTCGAACCGGCTCGCCAATCCCGAAGCCGCCGTCCCCATCTGCCGCCATATCACCTGCCTCACTCCGCGGCGCGTTGGCCAAACCATAGCACGGTGACCTCGTCGCCAATGCGTTTCCGCTCCGTCAGCAAGTGAATTAGGACAGCACCAGGCGACGGCGCTGCTGGACCAACTCGCATAGTTGGCCATCGGCTACGAACGGCTCGGGAGGCAGCATGCCGGGAACGAGCGTCAGGAGGGATGCCATGACCCGTCGTTCGGATAGACTTGCCTCACCCGCTGGTCGGCGGGAGCTGGGGAGGGCGCGGTCGGCTCGATGGAGGCGATCAGGCAGAATGTCCCTTGGAACAAGGGCCGTCTCGCCGGGCGGAAGCGGCCGCTCAAACCGAAGGATGTCTGGGCAATCTCCGCGGCCTCACTTGGCCGCGGGCGGTGCCTGATCGTAGCTGATGCGGGTGATCGGCGGCAGATTATCGACAAAGGTCTGGGTCAGGAGACAGGTCATGTCGAGCGTCGCCAGGCCGATCGCGACGACAACCAGCAACACATTGAGATCGCCCGCGACGCGGTCGACGCGGCGCAGCAATTCCCTGATCGACAGGCGATTTTGCGGTGACAGTCGCTTGATCATGCGTACCCGTTCCCCATAGCGGCCCGAAACCCGGTTTTTAGATAGGGTCTAATGTTGCAATGCACCATCGCCGCTGAGACAAGTCAGCTATGCGTACCTTTTTTGCATGGCGCCCCTGATGGTGAGCATGGCATCGGCGCGCTCAGCGAGGCGGCTCGCGATATCGCATCGACAAATCCGCGAGGTGCAGACGGCGCACCGGTCGCCGAAGTTCGCGCAGATTGCGCGCGCACCCGACCTTCTCCATGCTGGCGAGGCTAACCTCGCTGATAGGAGACGCACGATGGCTGATCGCGAGATGATCGCGGCCACCCTGGCGGCCGCGTTGCTGAGCCGACGAGACAGCGGGCCGCACTCAGACCCCGGCGGGTACGCCGTGATGGTCTACCATCAGGTGCTCAACGCGCTCGACGGTGCCGGGTCGCCTCTGCCTGCGCAGCGGCCAAATCCGTCGCCCGTGCCATAGACCCGGCGTCGCGCTCCGGCTTAATGCGCCTCGTCCCAGCTGCGCGCCCAGCCGGTTTCGACGACGAGCGGGACGGACAGTTCGAGGCGCGGCGCGCAGGCGCCTTCCATGACCTCCTTGACGAGCTTGGCGGTCGCCTCGATCTCGTCCTCCGGGGGCTCGAACAGCAACTCGTCATGCACCTGGAGCAGCATCCGCGCCTTGAGCCCGGCCATCTCCAGCGCCGCCGGCAACCGCCCCATCGCCCGCTTGATGATGTCGGCGGCCGAGCCCTGCAGCGGCGCGTTGATCGCCTGCCGCTCGGCCCCGGCGCGGCGCATCGGGTTGGCGTCGCGGATGCCGGGGATAAAGCATTTGCGGCCGAAGATCGTCTCGACATAGCCGGCGCCGCGGGCCTCCGCCTTGATCTTTTCCATATAGACGCGGATGCCCGGGAAGCGTTCGAAATAGGCGCGGATATAGGCTGCCGCCTCCTGCTGCGGCACGCCGATCTGGTTGCCGAGGCCAAAGGCGCTGATGCCGTAGATGATGCCGAAATTGATCGCCTTGGCGCGCCTGCGGGTCAAGGGGTCCATCCGGTCGAGCGGCACCCCGAACACTTCGCTCGCGGTCAGCGCGTGGATGTCGTGCCCGGCCTGGAAGGCGCGCTTTAATTCCGCGATATCGGCGACGTGGGCGGCCAGGCGCAATTCGATCTGGCTGTAATCGGCCGAGAGCAACAGGTGCCCCGGCTCGGCGACAAAGGCATGGCGGATCTTGCGCCCCTCTTCGGTGCGCACCGGGATGTTCTGGATGTTGGGCTCTGACGACGAAAGCCGCCCGGTCGCCGTCGCGGCCAAGGCAAAGGAGGTGTGGACGCGGCCCGTTTTGCTGTCGATCTCCTCGCCGAGCGCATCGGCATAGGTCGATTTGAGCTTCGTCAGCTGGCGCCATTCGAGCACTTGCGCCGGCACCGGATGCAGCGGCACCAGCGTCTCGAGGATCGACGCATCGGTGCCGTAGGCGCCGGTCTTGCCCCTCTTGCCGCCCGGCATTTGCAGCTTCTCGAACAGCACGTCGCCCAATTGCTTCGTTGAGCCGATGTTGAATTCGCTCCCGACATCGCGCCAGATCGCGCTTTCGAGCTCGGCGATGCGGCGGGCGAAATCGCGCGACAATTCGGCGAGCGCGGCGCGGTCGACCTTGACGCCCTCATCCTCCATCGCCGCCACGACCGGCACCAGCGGGCGCTCGATCGTCTCGTAGAATGCGCTCATATGCTCGGCGCACCAGCCGCGCCTTCAGCAGCATGTGCAGGCGCAATGCCGCATCGGCCCGCTCGGCGACGAAGTCGCGCGCCGCCACGGTCTCGACCTCGGCGAAGGAGATGAGGCTCTTGCCGGTGCCGATCAGCCCCTTCAACGGCGCCAGTTCATGGGCAAAGGCGCGGCGGGTCAGCTCCTCGATGGTGTGCTCGACCTGGCCGCCGTCGAGCACATAGGACATCAGCATCGTGCAGTCATACGGCGCCGGCGCTGATGCCGTAGCGCCGCAACAGATGCGCCGCGCCCTTCATGTCGTGGCCGATCTTCAAGACCCCGGGGTCTTCGAACAGCGGCTTCAACCGCGCGATCGCCTGCGTCGAGCGACAGCTTGCCGGTGCTCCCGGCGGCGTCGAGCAGCCCGGCCGGGCGATGCCCCAAGCGGCAGATAGGCGGCCATTCCCGGCGCAATCGCCAGCGCCAGGCCGCACAGCTGCGGGCCGCGTCCCGCCGACGACGCTCGGCGCCGGCCAGATCGCGACCGCTCCGGCCTGCTCGGCCGCCTCGATCCAATGCTCGAGGCCTTCGATCCGTGTCGACGATCGCATAGCTGCGCGGCGCCGAGAACGGCAGGATCTCGGGGATCACCGGCTCGCTCGGCCCGGCTGTGGCCGCGGCCGCGGCGAGCGCGGCCGGGCCGCTGAGACGCTGCGACAGCCGCGTTGCCAGCGCGCGGAACTCCATCTTGCGCAGGAACGGCAACAGCCGGTCGAGATCGAGCGGCGTCACCCGCAGATCGCCGAGCGGGCAGGGCAGCGGCACCTCGTCGTCGAGCTTGACCAGCTCCTTCGACAGCCTTGCCTTGGCTTCGTTCTCGATCAGCGACTTGCCGCCGCTTCGGCTGCTTGATTTCGTCGGCATGGGCCAGGAGGGTATCGAGATCGCCATAGGCGTTGATCAGCTCGGCCGCGGTCTTGACCCCGATGCCCGGGACGCCCGGGCACGTTGTCGACGCTGTCGCCGCACAGCGCCTGGACATCGACGACCTTGTCCGGACCGACCCCGAACTTCTCGCGCACCTCGGCTTCGCCGATCGGCCGGTTCTTGATCGGGTCGAGCATCGTCACCTTGTCGTTGACGAGCTGCATCAAATCCTTGTCGGACGAGACGATCGTCACCTCGGCGCCGGATTCGACGGCGTGGCGGGCATAGGTCGCGATCAGATCGTCGGCCTCGAAATCCTGCATCTCGATGCGGCACACGCCGAACGCATCGGTCGCCTCGCGCACCAGCGCGAATTGCGGCACCAGATCGTCGGGCGGCGCGCCGCGATTGGCCTTGTAAGCATCGTAGATGCGGTTGCGGAACGTCGTGCCGGCGGCGTCGAACACCACCGCGATGTGGTCGGCATCGGTCTCCGACAACAGCTTGGCGAGCATGTTGCTGAAGCCGAGCACGGCCGCGACCGGCGTCCCGTCCGAGCGGGTCAAGGGCGGCAGCGCGTGATAGGCGCGAAAGATGAAGCCCGAGCCGTCGATCAGAAAGACGTGGTGCGGCGCCGCCGAGGGGCGCTGCGGCGGCGGCGGGCCGCTCGGCGACGGCCATGGCAGCCTCATCCATGCGCGGCTCCTTCCTTGGTTCCGCCCGCGCGGGCGATGGCGCGGTTGACGAACAGGCGCGAGCAATAGGGGCACTCGACGCGGCCCGAAGGCGCCAGGTTCAGATAGACCTTCGGGTGGCCGAGCGGCCCGCCGCCGCTCCCAGGGCCACCGGCGCAGGCCGCCACCATCTCGTCGGTCTCGATGGTCTCGAACGGGGTCATCGGAGGGATGCTGTCTGGCAAGTTTGCACCGACCTGGCTGATGGCAGTCCCCCTCGGCCGGGGCCACCCACGTCTTTTTTGCAACCGTCGCGATGCTCGAAGACCTGGATGGCCGGGTCAAGGCCGGCCAAGGGGTATCTTTTAACGCGGGCTCGGCGACTTGACCGCCTGCCGATTGACCGTCTAACGGCCGGATGATACGCGTTGCCGCGGGACAATCAATGATGCGCTCGCCTGTTGCTGTCGGTCGCAACCCGCCGCCGCGGCGCCGCCGCCCGCGGCGGGCCGCGCTCGTGGCGCTGCTGCTGCTGCTTGCTTGCTGCGGGCCGGCTGTCGACACCGAGATTCGCTTCGCGAGCCTGGCGCCGCCGAACCCGGTGGCCGCGGTGCGTGTCCCGGCGCGCTTCACCGACCGCGAATTCATCGCCGATGACGGAGCCCGGTTGCCGCTGCGCAAATGGCTGCCGCGCGACGGTGTCAAGGCGGTCATCCTGGCGCTGCACGGGTTCGGCGACTACAGCAACGCGTTCGCGATGCCGGCGCAGATTTGGGCGGAACGCGGCATCGCCACCTATGCCTTCGACCAGCGCGGCTTTGGCGGCGCCCCCGGCCGCGGCTTGTGGGCGGGCAAGGCGTGGCTCGCCGCCGACGCCGTCGCCGCGACCCGGATCTTGCGCCGGACCTATCCTGGCCGGCCGCTCTATCTGCTTGGCGAAAGCATGGGCGGCGCGGTCGCGGTGCTGGCGGCGACCGGAGGGGCGAACGCCGGCCCGACTGCAATGCCGGCCGCCGCTCCCGACGGGGTCATCCTCAGCGCGCCCGCGGTCTGGGGCCGCGCGACGATGGATCTGCTGCCGCGGGTCGCGCTGTTTGTCGCGGTCCGGCTGTTTCCGGACATGCTCCTGACCGGCCGCGGGCTGCGCATCATGGCCTCCGACAATGTGCCGATGCTGCAGGCGCTGGCGAAGGACCCGATGGTGCTCAAGGGAGCGCGCGTCGACACGATCTACGGGCTGGTCGATCTGATGGACGCCGCGCTCGCCGCGGCGCCGCGCCTGACGGCGCCGACGCTCTTGATGTACGGCGCGCATGACGAGATCGTGCCGCGCCCGCCGATCGAGAAATTCGTCGCGCATCTGCCGCCCGACCCCGACCACCTCAGGCGCCTCGCTTATTACCCCGAAGGCTATCACCTGCTGCTGCGCGACCTCGACGGCGCCAAGGTCGCGGACGATGTGGCGAGCTGGATCCTCGACCGCGGCGCGCCGTTGCCGTCCCGCGCCGACGCCGCCGACACCGCCGAGCCGTGGCCGCCCGGCGGCAACGGCTGAACGCCGGGGATTGCCGCTTGCGCCGGCTGGCGCGAGGCGGTAATCACCAGCGCTCGGCGCCGGACCCGTAGCTCAGCTGGATAGAGCGCTGCCCTCCGAAGGCAGAGGTCGCACGTTCGAATCGTGTCGGGTCCGCCACTATTCCGGCCGCATCTCCGAGACCGGGCCCGAAACGGGCGAGAGGCGCCTATCCCGGCCGTTCGCTGCGGCAGCGGGCAAGGGGTCGGATCGACCCTGAACCGAACTTCATGAGCGGGCTGGCGGATAGTCAAGTCGGCTGGAACCGGACATTCGCAGGGGATTTCTGCACCTGTTCATCACCGGCACGTTCGGTCGGCGGCACTGGCGAAAGAGGCCCGACATTCGCGTTGGCGGCACGCACGGTCTCCAGGAACTGCGCACAAAGGCGCTCGGTATTCGTCGCTGCCAGCATCGACTCGTGATCGCCCGCGACCGGCACGACGGTGAAGGGCGAGCAGAACGCGCTCCAATCCAATTGATACCGCTGGTGCCGCGGATCGTCCTCGGCGCGGAAGAAGAACGTCGGAACGGCGACGGCTTTCGGCCGCCATCCCCGCAAGGCGTAAGAGCGCAATACGAAGAGCAGGTGTGGCGCCGTGTGGCGGCCGTCTATCTTCATGCAGAGCTTGGCAAAGGCGGTCAGCAGCGCGAAGGCGCGAAGTTCGAAGAGGATTCGCAAGATCAGGCGAAATAGGAGCCCGAAATCCCGGGTCTGAAGGTGATATCGTATCTTATGAATTGGCCTCGTCTGCTTGATAGCAGTGATCAAGGGCAATGCCCCGAACAGCGACCGTTGTGTATCGAGCAATCCGAGAAAGGCAACAGGGTAACCGGATTCAACGAGCCGGTGTGCCGTCGCACAGGCGACATTCCCGCCGTAGGAGCGGCCGACGAGGTAAATGGGGCGGCCATCATACTGACGTAATATCTGGGTGAGCGCAGCCGTCACCAGGGACTCGAAATCGGCCCTGGCCGCAAGCATCTCGCGCCAATTGGGGTAACCGATCAACACGAACCGGATCCGATCGCGCAGCAATTGTCGAAATTGCGCGAGGCCGGGCTCGTCATAGACGATGCCGCGCATCAGAAAGACCGTGATGCGCTTATCGTCAGCGGTATTTTGCGCACCTTCCGAGACATCGCCGATCAGCCGCTCTATCGCGCGACACAGGACGCTCGGCGTCATCCCCGTCGAAAGCACGTCTGTCGATAAGCGCAGGCCAAGGCTGTCCTCAATTTGCAGCAGCATTTGAAGCGCCCTCAACGAATCCCCGCCCGCATCCTCCCAGGTCAGATCGCGTGCCAGGGATCGGGCGCCGCACGCAGCCGTCCAAGCGCGCTTGACCGCATCCCGGACGCGCGAGGCATCGGTCGGGGCTGCCGGCGAAATTCCACCGGGCTCCTCCATTTCTTTGCTGCTGTGCCATGCCAGATCCAAGCCTGCGAGCGCGGCCAGGTCGGGTTTGAAGCTCGTCAGTCGCGGGATCTCCTCGATGACGTGGATGACAGCCGGGCATTTTGCCGCCGGCAGCCAGGTTGACACCGCCTCTTTCAGATCCGTGCTGCCCAATTGGGGCGCCCCGGGCTGCGGCACCACGAACCCGACCAGCGTGCTCTCCATGTCGTTTTGGTGGCGAACGATTACCGCAGAATTGGCAACGCCGTCGCAGCGGCGCAAAGCCGCTTCGACCTCGCCAGGATCCACTCGCAGCCCGCGAATTCTTGATTTGCCGATCAATTCGGCCGTGAGGTTCGGCCATCCCATCCGGGCGAATGCAAAAAAGATCGCCGGTGCGCAGGATGCGAAATTTGGGATCCGTCCGGTCGCTCTCGAAAGGGCCGGGCACCAGGCGGCCGTCCTGCCAAAGGCCTAACGCGAGGTGTCGGCCTCGAACGACCAGTTCGCCGACCTCACCCGGCAGCACTGGTAGACCATCCGGCCCGACCAGCGCGAAAGCGAAGCCGGGCAGCGGAAAGCCACTGGGGAGGCGCAATCCATCGCCCATCCCTGGCCGCGCGAACCATTGAAAGACCGCGAGTGCTTCAGTCGACCCGAAGGTGATTAGTATGTGGCATGTCGGCGGAAGTACGGCCTGGAACAGCGTCAGGTCGGACTCGAACGTCGTATCGCCGCTGAGCCGGACGATGCGCAGGCTCGCCAGCGCCGCCTTCGCATCGGCACCGCCGAGCAAGGAGCGCAAGACCGCGGGAACCGAGTAGTAGACGCTGATCCGCTCGTCCCGTATCACCTGCTGCACGCCGCTAATCCCGAGCCGGCGCAGTTCGGCAATGCGCAGGGTTGCTCCGTTGAGCAAGGCCGCGAATGTCTGCGAGACGCCAGCAATCGTGCTCGGAGAGTGGAGCAGGATGAGGCGATCCTCGGCATTAAGATGGCAAGCGTTTGTGTACCGAGCTATTCGCAGCTGTAGAAGGGTCTGGTCGTTGCAAATCCCCTTTGGTCGACCGGTACTCCCCGAGGTAAACAAGATGACCGCGGGGCCTTCAAACTCCACGGATTCGAGCGGTGGCTCATCGGCTGCGGCAAGGGCTTCCCCGAAATTGGCATAAATCAGCGGCAGCGATGTCGGGATAAGTTCCTCGGCGGATGGGAGGCCTGCTTGAGTGATCGCCGCCGCTGCGCCTGCCTCGCGCAAGATCTCGGCGTTTCGTGCTGCCGGGTAATCGAGGTCAATGGGTACATAGGGCCGGGCAACGGCTAGACACGCCAGCGCCGCGACGGGAAACAACGCTGCGTTCGGCAGGATGACCGCAACCGGCCGGCCCGCCGGCGCGACGCTCTCGACCTGCCGGGCCAAATGGCAGACGATGCGCCAAACCTCCGCGTAGGTCAGTCGCGTTACGCCATCATCGATCGCGGTCCGCGTCGGATACCGCCGGGCAATCTCCTGAAAGCGAGAGACGATGGACCCTTCGATCGCGCCGTCGTCAAACGGCTCGAAGGGAATGTCCGTCGGTCCATCCAGATCAAGCGGCCGATCGCTGGCATATTGCCACGCGTTATCGAGGTCAATGGCCGCTGAGCCTGCGGTGCGATCGGCGGCAGCGACAGCCGAGTCCAGCGGACGCTCAGTGTTCGTCATGCTTCAAGCGCCTCCGCCGGCGCGAACTCGTCGTTACCCACAATAATCTCCCGCGTCACGACATCGCGTCCGTTCAAGGTGCCAATGGCCTTGCGGGCCTGGATCGCCAGCGTGCCGGCCCTTTCCTCACTCTACCGGCAATGTCGCCTGGATCGCGCGGAAGCTGTCGCCGCGCCGCTTCGCTTGGGCTCCTGCCACCCACAGAATGATCACCCCGAGGGCGGTCACCACTGCCCCCTGGAACAGCGGCTGGAGCCAAAACGGTGTGTTTGGCACTACCGCCAGCGACGCGATCAACGGCACCGCGAGCACGATCGACAGGATCGCGGTCGGCAGCACCAGCGGCTGGCCGTGCACCGCCTTGGCCCATTCGACATCGCGAAAATCCTTGTGCCATCTCAGGTTCAGGGCGCCGATCGCGAGCGCGAGCCACACCCCCAGCACGGCGAGCGAGCGCACTGCGACTCCCATCGCCCAGCCGGCATAGACGGCCTGCACAAGGAACAGCGAGCCGAGACCGGCAATCAGCAGCAGCGCCGCGAACGGCACCTTGCGGCTCGATGTCTGGGCGAAGACGCGGGGCAGCAATTTGTCCTGCGCCTGGGCGAAGCAGAACCGCGACGCCACCATCTGGGCGGGCGCCAGCGTCTTGCCGACGATCAGCGCGACGGCGAGGTTCAACGTCACCGTCAGCCATTTCGGCGCGACCAGCCCGATCAGCCCGGGGGCGGTCGCGTAGCTGCCTTTGTGGGCCTGGATCAGCCCGGTGATCGCCCACCATGGGGCGGCGTGAAACAGGGCGGCGGCAACGCCGGTGAACAGGACCAGCGCCACGATCCATCCCCAGTAGATGCCGAGCGGCACCCGCTTGTGCGCGTCCTGGACTTCGCCGCCGAGCGCCGGCCCGGCGCCGAGCCCGGCATAGGCGAAGACGAACAGCGCGCAGACCGAGACGAAATCGCCGAAACTGTCGGGCGGCGCGACCGCTGGGGCAGCGAGCGTCACCTTCGCCACCTTGCTTGCCGCGGCCACGAAAGTGTCGGCCGGCGTCGCCAGCCCGTAGGCGATGATCGTCAACGCCACGGCCACGATCACGAACAGCAGGACCGTGACGAACTTGCCGTAATGGCGCACCCCGGCGGCGTTGATTGCAAAGGTGATCCAGATCGCCGAAAGCCCCGTCGCCAGGTGACCCGTCGGCGACAGCAGGGCATGACCAAAGGCCGCGTTCAACGGCAGCATCGCCTCCCCGAGAAAATTGCCGAAGGCATAAGCGAGCACCCCCATCCCGGCAGGGCCCGTCGCCCAGTAGACGAAGGTGATCAGGAACCCAGCCGGCATACCGAGGCTCCGGGCAATCCATACGTGCTTCGAGCCGGCGCGCGGCATGACCTTCGAGAACACGACAAAGAGATAGGCCTTCGGCAACATCGCGATGCCGCACACGAACATCGCCAGCGGCACCAGGCCGTGCACGGCGGGGTAGACGGACAGGCTCTGCACCGACACGAAGTTGATGCCGGCGCCATATTCCGCGGAAACCGCGGAAGCGGTAATCGCGAGCACGCCGACTGCCTTGGCGAGCTTGAACCCGCCTTCGGGCACGGCGAAGGCACTTTGCGTCGTCATGATCTTTCTCCCTGCCGGCCGGCGAAGACGGTGCGCTGATCTTCAAGCACTGGGACGCTGCGGCGTCGCGCTTCCGCTGGATCGTCGCCTATCCCGGCGAGGACGGGATTACCCGCAACACCCGCTTCGGATCGCCGACGGCAAGGTGGTTCCGGCTGAACCATAGGGTAAAGCCGGGGCGTTTCGGCCGCGCCTCCGACGACCTGGCGTCGTGGCGCCGGGGCTATTCGGCGGCGGCTTGTTGGTGCTGCGCGTCGTGCGGGCGAGCAGCGCGGCGGCGTTGCGGTGCAGGATCTGCTCGCGCGCGTCCTCGCCGATCTGCGCTTCCGCGAGCGCCTTCCGGGTCCAGTCGCAGCCGAACTCGGTGCCGTCGGTGCCGCACACGATCCGGTCGGCGCCGTAGAGGCTCACGGCCGCCTCGATCGCGCGCGGGCCGAACGAGTTGCAATCGACGTAGACCTTGGCCTTGCGCAAGCGCGAGGACGGCAGCTCCTCGTCCGGCGTGTCGAGCAGGCAGCGGTGGTCCATGCGCTCGACCTCGTAGGGAATGTTGCCGCCCAGATTGTGGACGACGACCGTCGCCTCGGGATAGGGCGCGAGGCATGTCGGTGAGGCACAGCGTCACCATCACCGAGGACAGGCTCGCCTGCATGTCGAGCGTGCCGTTGCGGCGGCGCGCATTGTCGGTGTCGGCCGCGACCTTGGGGAAGGCGTCGCCCGGCCGCGGGCCGTGGTGGATGAAGAGCACCGCGCGGTGGCGGTTCGGCGACCTCGAGCAGCGGCCGCATCGCCTCGGCGTCCTTGCGCGTCAGGAAGTAGTTGCCGGGAATCTGCGCGCCGATCATGCCCGGCAGCCCGAGCGCCCGCTCGAGCTCGGCAGCGGCGGCGGACATGTCCGTCAAGGGCAGCGCGGCGAAGGCGGCAAAGCGGCCGGGATGCTTCTGGCAGATCGCCGAAAGCCCGTCGTTGACGCGCCGGCACAGCGGCCCGGCCACGTCCAGCGGCTGGGCCTCGATCCAGTTGAACGAGCCGAGCAGCGACAGGACGCTCACCTCGACCCCCTGGCGGTCCATCCGAGCGAGATGGAAATCGACGTCGTCGAAGGCCTCGGCGAGCGGCGCTTCGCCCATCCGTCCGGCACTTCAGCACCTCGACGCCGTCCGGGTTGCGCAGGATGCGCGGTTCCCGGGTGCGGGCGCGCAGGGCGTCGGCGACTTCGGCGGGCGCCAATGGGCGTGCATGTCGATCATGGCTGTCATGGCTGGTTCCTTCATCGGTCGTGCGGCAGTTTAACCGCATGGCGGCGCGCCGCATAGCCAGCAATCCAGCAGAAGACGCTCCAAAGCCGTCGACCGCTATCGTTGCTGCCCCGCCGCGCCGTTGGGGCCGCGCTTCTTTTTTGTGTCGGCTTTCGCCGGTTGCCGAGAACGCGGCAGCTTCGGCAGCGCTCGTTGCGATGTCGGTCTTGCGGCTTGCCTCGCGCGCGCAGCGGCTGGTTCTCGCGCAGCCGGTGGGACCGCGGTCGCGCGCGGCTCCCCCGGTCGAGCCGCACCCGGACGCCCCTGCTCCGGCCGGGGCACGGAACCCGGACCTACCGGACGCTCGTGCGATGGCCGTGCCGGGTTTGCGGATGGTCGAGGCAAGGCCGCCGGGGTCGCTCGCGACGGCGTGGTTCGTGGTGATGCCGGTCGGCTCGTGCCGGCGGCGGCTTGCTTGATCCCGGCGACAGCCCGGGCTCGGTCGGGTCCTCGATAAGCTTCGGCCACCTCTCGGGTGATTTGCTTGGCGGCGGCCGGGTTGGCGTGGATCGCCGCAACCGCAACACGGGTCACGACTTCGGCCGACGGCGCCGCCTTAGCGATGCCGCGGATCACCATCGCTGTTCCAGCTGCGCTGGCAGAACTGTGCAAAGCGCGTGCTTCCAGCGTAGAACGGGCGAGCAGCGCGTCGGCGTTGGGCACCGCCCGTCTTGTCTCGGCAACAAAGGCCTGCTGTTCGGGGGTTCGGGTGGTTTGCGAGCCGTCGAACAGGCTGCGCCGGCTTCCTTCCGTCAAAAGCCCGAGCTCGCGCGCAATCGGCGAGGCTCCGGTGGCTGCGCGTAGGGGTCGCCCCAGCGCCAACGCGCCCCCGCGTCGGGCCTGCTCGGAGACCGGCAGCAGATTGGCGGCCGCGGCATGTTGCAACCAAGCCTCGTCGGCGTGCGGTCGCGCGCGCAGGCTCGCCGGCGGCGGCAAGCGCCGCTCGATCGCCTCTAGGGCTTGGGCGGCGATGGCCGGCGGCATCGCATCCGGTCGCATCGGGGACGTCGTGCGCGTCGGCACCGCGATGGCGTTGCCCGGCTGCAAATCGGTGCTGCCGGCGTCGTTGGTGAAGCTGGCATTCCCCTCCCCGACATAGACAAAAGTTGGCGTCGCGGGATCGACGATCCCGGAGATCACCGAGCCGCGAATGGCAAGGGTCCCGCCGGGGGTCGAAATTTGGGCGCTCTGGTCGGCCGTGGCGAACGCCGAGACGTAGCGGAACACCCCGCTCCCGACCTGCAGCGCCTTCCGGCTGACGCCTTCCTCGGGATTGAACACAAACGAATCGATCCGCACGACGGAGCCGGGCCCGACCTCGAAGGTTGAGCCATCGCGGAACTCGATAGCCGTCTTCGCCTCCGCACTGGTGGTGATATCTTCGTTGAAGACAATGTCGTCGTTGATCGCGATCCGCTTCGGCGGCGCATCGCCAAGCTGGCCTTCGACATCGCTGACGACAAATACCGTTCGACCGATCTCGACGGCGACGTTGGCCGCGGCCGGCCGGCCGAACACGATCAACGCGGCGAGAAGACCAAGACACCACGGGACGATGAAAACCCTCATCAGGCCTCCCCATCGCGCCACCCGGGTGATGATTCCGCACGCTTGCCCGCTAATGGTCGATGTCGATTGATCGACTTCAATCGCGGGCAAATCCGATGTCTGGTGCCGCCAAAGGAGCGGCGCTTTCAAAGCGCCTTGCACGATCCGTCGCACTCGTCGGGAAACAGGCTCATGCCGCAGGCACACGGGCCACGATGACCCCAGGGGCCTGTCTTGCTCGTCGGGGCGGGTTGCTCGGGCGACTTCTCCCGCCGCAGCTCCTCCATCCGGATACGGATTGTTTCGAAATCGTCGGCTGCTCGGGGCCGTGACATCAAATCCTCCCCGGTCCCGATTCCCGCAGCATCGCCGCGACCTGGTCGAGGCTTCGGATGCGCGCGTACATTTTCATCGCCTTGTCGAGGCTGTAGGCGTGGGCGGCCGCATCGCCGCTCCAGCAGCATTCGCGCACCACGACAGAGGCGAGGTCGAGGTTGAAGGCCTCGCGCACGCTCGTCTCGACGCCGCGATTGGTGGCGCCGCCGCCGATGATGATGGTGTCGCGCCGCAGCATGTGCAGCAGTTCGGCGACGCCCGTCCCGTAGAAGGCGCTCGGCCGGCGCTTGAGGAAGACGTAATCCTCGGGCCGCGGCGCGATCTCGTCGGGGAAGCCGGCCTCTGCCGTGCCCTCGACAGCGTTGGTGAGCGGCGGCACGCCGGTCTCCGCCGAAAGGTCGGTCGGCAGCATGACGACGTCGGCGCCATCGGCGCGGCTGACCGGCGTCGTGTAGATCACCGGCACGCCCGCCGCCCGCGCGGCCGCGATCATCTGCACCCAGGCGTCGAGCACGGGGCGCATCGCCGCCCTGCGCGCGGGATCGGACGGAGCCAGCGCGCGCCGGCACACATCGTAAGCGATCAGCGCCGCCCGGCGCCGGTCGATGCGTTCGGGTTCGGGCATCAGAGCCTCCTCGCTGGCGGTGCGTCGGGCGCAGCTGAGCGTAACCATTCGGCGGGCAAAATCAATCGGATCGGCAAAGCGGGCGAATGCTGGCTCGCGATCCGCCGCTCCTGCTATCATGAAGGCGAGAAGGAGGATCCGGGTATGGGCGCCGCTCGGAACTACGCCGTCATCGACCCCGCCAGCGGCAAACTCGACCGCCGCATCTTCAGCGACCAGGCGATCTACGACGACGAGATGGAGAAGATCTTCGGGCGCGCCTGGCTGATGATCGGGCATGAGAGCCTGGTGCCCGCAAAGGACGATTTCTTCCACACCTATATGGGCGAAGACCCGGTCATCCTGACCCGCGACGGGGAGGGCCGGCTGCACGCGCTTCTGAACATGTGCCGCCATCGCGGCAACCGCGTGTGCCGCGTTGACGACGGCAACGCCAAGCGCTTCATGTGCACCTATCACGGCTGGACCTACAAGCAACGACGGCGCCCTCGAGCACGTCCCCGGCGAGAGCGAGGCCTATTACGATGCGCTCGACCGAGCCTCGCTCGGCCTCGTCGAGGCCCGCGTCGAGACCTATGCGGGGATCGTCTTTGCGACCTGGGCCAAGGACGCCCCGAGCCTCGACGCCTATCTGGGCGATGCGCGCTGGTATCTCGACACGGTGTTCAACCGGCGGGATTGCGGCATGCAGGCGCTGGGCCCGATGAAATGGCTGGAGCCCGTCAACTGGAAGACGCTCGTCGACAACTGCTCGGACAATTACCACGTCCCGACCAGCCATCTCTCCAGCGCCCGGGTGCAGACCCGCTTCCTCGGCCGCCCGCCCTTGTCGCACGAGGACCAGTTCCAAAGCCCCAACCGGCACGCCTTTGTCAACGGCCACGCGGTCACCTTCCGCGACGCCGACGACAACGCGCCGCGCTACGTGCACGGCGTGTCGAGCGAGACGATGCGGCTGTTCCAGGACTACCACGCCGCCACGATGCCCGAGGTCGAGCGGCGGCTCGGCACGCTGCGCGCGCGCCGGGTGCAGCTCGCCAACCATTCGATCTTCCCGAACGGGATCTTGGGGCTCCGGCTCGCCCTGCCGCGCGGCCCGCTCAAGACCGAGTTCTGGCACTTCGTATTGTTGGAGCGCGACGCGCCCGAGGAGTTGAAGCGCGTGATCCGCATCGGCAGCCAAAGCAACAACGGCGCCGCCGGGATGTTCGAGCAGGACGACGTCGACAACTGGCGCCAGGTGACCCTCGCGAGCACCAGCCGCCTCGGGCGCCGGCACCCGCAGGATCTGTCGATGGGCCTCGGGCACGCCGGGCCGCATCCGGATTATCCCGGGCTCCTCTCCGAGCGCTACATCTCGGAGAACAACCAGCGCCTCTTCTATCGGCGCTGGGAAGAGTTCATGAACGCCGAGAGCTGGGCCGACATCCCGCTTGACCCGATCCGGGCCCGCTTCGACGGCACCGCGAGCATGCGGGGCTAGCGGTCGTTGCTATGAGCTTTGCTCGACCATGCCGCGCCTCCGTGGAACCCTCCCCCTTGATGGGGGAGGGTTGGGAGGGGGTGATGCGTCCCACCGTGCAAATCGAGAAATGAAGAAGCATCCCGCCGACGGCGCGCTCACGCGTGCTCGCAGGCTACGGCAGAACATGACTGAGGCGGAAAGGCGGATCTGGCAGATACTGCGCTCGCATCAGATTGAGGGCTATAAGTTCCGCCGCCAAGTGCCGATCGGCCGCTACATCGCCGACTTTGTGTGCCATGAGGCTCGGTTGATCGTGGAAATCGACGGCGGCCAACACGATCACTCGTCGCCGCAGGAAGCCGCGCGAAGCGGCTTCCTGCAAGACGAAGGTTATCGCGTTCTGCGGTTTTGGAACAACGAAGTCCTGGCAAATCTCGACGGCATCCATCAGACGGTCGCCGACGCGCTGCATCGATCACCCCCACCCAAACCCTCCCCCATCAAGGGGGAGGGCTTGACCCTTGCACTCCCTCCTTGGGAGCGTTGATGCGCGCCAAGGGGACGGAGCCGATCCGGTGAAGACAAAGCGCGCGCACGAGGCCGCGGCTTCCCCGGTGGCGCTGACGCCGCAGCAGGCGCTGTGGTTCGAGCTGATGCAATTCTACATCCGCGAGGCCTGGCTGCTCGACGAGCGCAAGCTCAAGGAGTGGCTCGAGCTCTTCACCGACGATGTCCTCTACTTCATGCCGCGCCGCAAGAACGTGCCTGCGCCGGGAATTGCACCGCGAGCTGACGCCGCTGGGCGACCTGGCGATCCTCGAGGAGGACAAGCGCTACCTCGAGATGCGGGTGGCCCGGCTCGAGACGGGCATGGCCTGGGCCGAGGATCCCCCCTCGCGCACCCGCCACCTGATCGGCAATCTCGAAGCGGCGCCCTTGGAGAACGGCGAGGTCGAGGCCAGGACCGCGTTTCTGGTGTACCGCTCGCACCTGGAGACCGATCACCAGCTGCTCTCCGGCTGCCGCGAGGATGTGCTGCGCAAGGTGGACGGCGCGTGGAAGATCGCCCGGCGCACGATCGTCCTCGACGCCAACGTCCTCCTCGACAAGAACCTCAGCGTGTTTTTTTAGTCTAGCCCTCCCGCTCAATACCCCCGCAGGAACGCGAGGACCTGCGCGGTCCACTCGGCCGGCTTCTCGAACGGCGGCCAGTGGCCGCAATTATTGAGGAGGACGAGGCGCGAATTGGCGATGTGGTTGAGAATCGCGATCGAGACCTCGAACGGCACCATCCGGTCGTAGCGCCCGTGGATCAGGAGGACCGGCGCCTTGATCCCGGCGAGGTCGGGGGTGTAGTCGTGCGGCAGGCTCACCGATTGCGCCCGCGCCTCGATGAACTCGGGCGACCAGGTGTGGGCATGGTGGATGTAATCCACCAGCTCGTCGGTCACCAGGCTCGCATCGTCGATGTGCACGGCGAGATAGCGCCGGATGTTGTCAGGGCTCGGGTCGGCGATCGCCTGCTGCGTCGCGCGGCTGCCCTCCGAGGGGCGATTGGCCAGGAGGTAGCGGTCGCCGCCGGTGCCGATATGCGAGCCGCCCATGACGAACTTCGCGACCCGCTCGGGATAGCTGATCGCCGCCACCATTGCCGACTGCCCGCCCTGCGAGTTGCCGACCCAGTGCGCCTTGCGCGATGTCGAGCGCGTCGAGCAAGGCGACCGCCGTCCTCGCCTGGACCGCGTGCACCCCCTCGCGGTAGACGATCGGCCCCGTCTTCGAAAAATTCGGCAGGTCGACGAGGATGCAACGGAAGTGCGCTGACAGCGCGGCGACCGCCTTGTGAAACGTGATCCACGCGGTGGTGCCGGGACCGTAGGAGTGGAGGAAGATGACCGGCTCGCCTGCGCCGACCTCGTGGTAATGCACGGTGATGCCCCCGGCCGCGATGGTCTTACTGGTGCCCGCCTCGGTCAGGCCATTCGACGCGATGAACGGCATCTCTTCCTCCTTGCGGCCGGCTATGCTCTCAATTTGGGCTGGGGCGCGCGGCGTCCGTGCCAAACCAAACCGGGATATTACCCTACTCTGAGGCCTGCCCAGCCCGACGAAACCGCCCCGACCGGTTATGATCCTAACCCGGTTGCCGGTTCAGCCGAGTGTGCCGAATCCGAAATTCGCCGTATCTCGGGGGTGAAGCTCAACGCGAATTTCGATTCGAGAGCACACTCGCAACTTTATGAATCTAGTGTGGTTCTCGGATTTGAAGTTCGCAAACCCGGCTTCCACCAAGACCATGCGAACTTCAAATCCACCACACTAGAAGGAACGCCGTCCCATGCGCGAAATCCTGCCAGCGTTGAGCCTTGTCGCGGTGCCGGGACGCCGGCGTCTCACCCTCGAGGTTGCGCGCGAAGCCGAGCGGCGCGGGTTTGCCGGGCTCTACGTGCCGAGCATCTTCGGCAACATGGCGCAATCGACCGCGCTCGCGCTTGCGACCGAACGCATCCTCTTCGGCACCGCGATCGCGCCGATCTATGCCCGCACGGTCGAGGATTTCGCCCACAGCGCCGCCTATATCCACGAGGTCTCGGGCGGGCGGTTCCACTTCGGGATCGGCGTCGCGCATGCCCCGAGCCATCTGCGCATGGGGGTGAGCGTGGGCCGCCCGCTCGCCGACATCCGCGATTTTGTCGCCAAGTTCCGCTCCTATGACAACATCGGCGCCTTGCCGCCGATCATCCTTGCCGCGCTGCGCCGCCGCATGGTTGCGCTCGCCGGCGAGATCGCCCAAGGCCTCGTCTTCGCCAACGCCAGCCGCTCGCATATGGGAAACTCGCTCGCGGTCATCCCGGCGGCAAAGCGCGCCGACCCGGCTTTCCTCATCGCCAACATGATCCCGACCTGCATTTCTGATGATGTCGAGGCCGCCAGGGCGGTCTGCCGGCGCACGCTCACCCGCTATGCGATGCTGCCGAACTACCGCAATTACTGGAAGGAAGCCGGCTATATCGAGGAGATGAGCGCGATCGAGAGCGCGCTCGCGGCCGGGCGGCAGGATGATGTGCCGGGCTTGATGAGCGAGCGCTGGCTGGCCGATGCGACGCTCTACGGGCCCGCGGCCGCGGTGCGCGATGGGGTCGCGGCGTGGCGCGAAGCCGGGATCACGACGCCGATCCTCGTCCCATCCTCGGCCACCGGCAACCAGCTGAAGGCGGTCGAAGAAATCTTCGCCGCCTTTGCCTGAGGCCTCTCGCCCGCACCAGCAATCACTTGGCGACTTAATAGCAAAATGGCGAGGGGCCGAGATAGGCTCCTTGCGCTGGGGTCGCCGCGCCGCCGATCGCTCCCGTTGCGCCGCCGATCGCGGCGCCCAGCCCGATCGGCCCGCCGGCGATCGCGGCAATCGCGGCGCCGGTGCCCGCCCCCAACGCCCCGGTGCTCACGGCCCGGCATCCCGGGGTCACGCCACAGCCGGCAAGCGCCAGCGATGCAACCGCAAGCACCATAAAGCTACCGGCTCGCGACATGTGTTTCTCCCACCGGTTGGATGACTTCGACGCAGATCAACGCTCCGCCCGCCCAATCGTTCCATGGCTTACGAAGTCGCCTCGTGCCCGGCCCTGATTTTTGACTCCAGCCGGGTCGAGCCCAACCAAGGGGTAGAAAACCGGCGATAATTCGGTTTCCTGGTATAAGCTGGAAGGTCATGAACACGGGGGACCGAAACCGCGCCGAACGCCGCCTCGCAGCCATCCTGGCGGCCGATGTCGCGGGCTATTCGCGGCTGATCGGGGCGGACGAGGCGGGTACGCTCGATCGGCTGAAATCGATGCGGGCCGAGCTGCTCGATCCGCGCATCGCCGAGCATCGCGGCCGCATTGTCAAGACCACCGGCGACGGGCTCCTCGTCGAGTTCGCCAGCGTTGTCGACGCGCTGCGCTGCGCGAGCGAGTGGCAGCAGAGCATGGCCGAGCGGAATGCAGGCGACCCGCCCGCCGAGCGCATCGAATTCCGCATCGGCATCAACGTCGGCGATGTCGTCGTCGAGGACGGCGACATCTTCGGCGACGGCGTCAATGTCGCCGCCCGCCTCGAAGCGCTCGCCGAGCCCGGCGGGATCTGCGTCTCGGCCCGCGTCCAGGAGGATGCCGCCGGCCGCCTTGATCTCGTTTTCGACGATCTCGGCGAGCAGAGTCTCGAAGAACATCGCCCGCCCGGTTCGCGTCTATCGCGTCCGACCGACCCTCACCCGCCTCGCACCGGCGATGCCGGCGCTCGGCACCCTCTCCCGCACTGCGGGAGAGGGGGGACCCCGGCGCGCGAGCGACGGGGTGGGTGAGGGTGATTCGCCGGCCCTCGCCCTTCCCGACAAGCCGTCGATCGCGGTATTGCCGTTTGCCAACATGAGCGGCGATCCGGAGCAGGAATATTTCGCCGACGGCATGGTCGAGGAGATCATCACCGCGCTCTCCCGCATCCGCTGGCTCTTCGTCATCGCCCGCAATTCGACCTTCACTTACAAGGGCCAAGCCGTCGATGTGAAACAGGTCGGGCGCGAGCTCGGGGTCCGCTACGTCCTCGAAGGCTCGGTGCGCAAGGGCGGCAACCGGGTGCGCATTACCGCGCAATTGATCGATGCCGAGACCGGCACCCACCTCTGGGCCGACCGCTTCGACGGTTCGATGGAAGGTGTCTTCGAGTTGCAGGACCTGGTGGCCTCCAGCGTCGCCGGCGTCATCGAACCGACGTTGCAGGCCGCCGAAATTCGCCGATCGCGCAGTCGGCCAACCAATGACACCACGGCCTACGATCTGTACTTGCGCGCACTCCCTGCTGTCTTTTCGGACAGTATCGAGGAGGTTGCCACCGCCCTGGCTCAGCTTGAGCAGGCGGTCGCGCGCGACCCGAATTACGGGCCAGCACTGGCCGCCGCCGCATATTGTCACGTTCAACTGAACGACGAGCGCGCGACCGACGAGGGGGCCGCCCGGCGGATCGGGATCGAATACGCCCGTCGTGCTTTGGCGGTCGCGGGGGACGATGCCGGTACGATCGCGCATGCCGCGATCGCTCTCGCGTTGTTGGGGAGGATATCGATACGATGATCGGTCTCCTCGACAGGGCGCTTGCGCTCAACCCGAGCTTCGCGCGCGGCTGGTATCTTAGCGCTCGCCTCAAGATCCGCGCGGGTGACGCAGATGCGGCAATCGAGCGGGTTCAGACGTCTTTGCGGCTCAATCCCCGCGCCGCAGTCGGCACGCCGGCTCCTCTTCTCGGAGCGGCCTATCTCCGCAAGCGCCAGTTTGACAAGGCCCTCCCGTGGCTGCTTACCGCAGTGCAGGAACGCCCGATGTCCATATTGGCCCACACTCTGCTCGCCGCATGCTATGCCCATACCGGGCGCCTCGACGAAGCGCGCCAGATTCTGGATCGAAAACGCGAGCTCAGCCGCCTGGCCACCTCGGCCGCGCCTGAGGTGTATGACGCCGAATTCCGCAGCTTGGTAATGTCAGGCCTGCGCCTGGCGATGGGCGAGAGTGAATGAATTCGGGCGCAAACATCGACGCTAAAATCGCCATAAACCTGTCGTAGGCTTCCAACGATCGAGGGAAGCAGCGCAAGGTTTGGCGAATTTCAGAGGACAGAGAAATTTCCCTGCGGGTCGAAAATAATTCCCTGCAACCCGCCGCGAAATTCCCTGCAACCCGCTACAAAAATTCACTGCTCGCGTCATCGGGTTTGCGCATTTGTCGAGTGTTTGTGCGGCTTTCAGCCGGGCGATGGAAAAAATTTGCCTGCTCGCAGGGAATTTCCCCACATTCGGGAGAGTGACATGAGCCAGGCCCTTTCCGGCATCCGCATCATCGACATGACGCACAACCAGGCGGCGCCGGCCTGTGCAGATTTTAGCCTCGCGGCTCGGGGTCGCTCAACCGCTGCACCGGTGGACGGCACTTGCGCCTATGCCTTAACAGGCATACATTGCGCTGAATGACCAGCGAGGCGCACCCGAAGCGGATACGCTGGGTTGGCAGCAGCAAAGAGGATCTGAGCGCGTTCCCCGACGACGTTAAGCGGCGGATGGGCTTTGCTTTGTTCGAGGCGCAAATGGGTCGTAAGGCCAGCTACGCAAAGCCGTTAAGAGGATATGGCGGCGCTGGCGTGCTGGAGGTGGTTGACGATTTTGACGGCGACACATTTCGTGCGGTGTACACGGTGCGGTTCGCCGTGGCGGTTTATGTGCTCCACGCTTTCCAGAAGAAG
Organism: uncultured Alphaproteobacteria bacterium; assembly: GCA_963842175.1. Lineage (GTDB taxonomy): Bacteria > Pseudomonadota > Alphaproteobacteria > ATCC43930 > CGMCC-115725 > DATARH01. The sequence goes on along the minus strand of CAWJFM010000023.1, from coordinate 276,815 downwards.
TCGAAACGAGGCGTCGCAACGGCGCGTTCCGAGATCGAGTTGATTGGCGCGCGGTTCCGCAGAGCGGCAGAGGATTACGAGCGATGGCGAGAAAGCGAGAACCGGCAATCGCGGTGAACGCGGGCAGCGGCAATGTCTTCGCAGATATCGGATTGCCCGAACCCGAGGAGGAATTGGCCAAGGCCCAGCTCGCCAGCTGTATCCGGCAGGTCATCAAGCGCCGGCGCCTGACGCAGGTCGCGGCGGCATCGCGCATGGGTATCGATCAGCCAAAAGTCTCCGCGATCCTCAACGGGAGGCTTGCCAACTTTTCCGGCGATCGGTTGATGCGACTGCTGACGGCGCTTGGCCAAGACGTTGAAATTCGGGTCAGGCCGACACCGCGCGGCCGTGCCCATGGGCAAATCCGCGTGACCGGCGGAATGCTCGCGTAATTCCAATCGTAATCGGGAGACCAACGATGAGCCAGGCCCTTTCCGGCATCCGCATCATCGACATGACGCACAACCAGGCGGGGCCGGCCTGTGCCCAGATCCTCGCCTTTCTTGGGCGCCGAGGTGATCAAATTGGAAGAGCCGAAAGGCGGCGATGTCGCGCGGCGCAACATGCGCGACAGGCCCGATTCGGACAGCCTCTTTTTCCTCCTGTTCAACGCCAACAAGCGCAGCCTGACGCTCAACTTGAAGACCGCGCGCGGCAAGGAATTGTTCCGAACGCTGATCGCCAAGTCCGATGTGCTGTTGGAGAATTTCGGGCCCGGCGCGCTCGACCGGCTCGGCTTTGGCTACGAGGCGTTGGCGAAGATCAACCCGCGCCTGATCTACGCGACGATCAAGGGGTTTGGCACCTACGGCCCCTATCGCGACTACAAGAGCTACGAGCCGATCGCCCAGGCGATGGGCGGGGCGATGAGCATCACCGGCTATCCCGACAGCCCGCCGACCTATGTCGTGCCGGCGATCGGCGACAGCGGCACGGGGATGCACATGGCGATCGGCATCCTCGCCGCCTTGCAGCAGCGCCACACGACCGGCCAAGGCCAGCATGTCGAAGTCTCGATGCAGGACGCGGTCGTCAACATCATCCGCGTCAGCCTGCGCGACCACCAGCGGTTCGGCCATGCGATGCCGCGCCGCGGCAACCAGGCAAGCCAGACCGTCCCGAGCACGATCTACCCGTGCGCGCCAGGCGGACCCAACGACTACGTCTTCATCAACGCCTGGGAGCAGCCGATGTGGCTGGCGATGCTCGGCGTCATCGGCCGGCCCGAACTGGCCGAGGATCCGCGCTTCGCCGAGCCGGCCTCGCGCTGGGAAAACCGCGATGCGCTCAACGCGATCGTCGAGGAATGGACCGGGGCACGCTCCAAGCACGAGGCGATGCGCCTCTTGGCCGAGGCGGGGGTGCCGTGCGGCGCGGTGCAGGACACCGGCGAAGTGCTCGCCGACCCGCATCTCAAAGCGCGCGAGATGATCCTCGACATCGATTTTCCGACCCGCGGCACCTATCAGACCATCGGCTGCCCGGTCAAACTGTCGGATTCGCCGGCCGTCGTGACGCGCCCGCCCTTGCTCGGCGAGCACACGGAGGAATTGCTCGGCGCGCTGTGCGGCGTCGATCCGGACCGAGGTGAAGCGCCTGCGCGAGGACGGCGTCGTCTAGGAAGTCCGCGCCGCGCTCAGCGTGTCGGCCTTGGCGTTGAGCGTCGCGATCAATCCGGTGATGCCCTGGGCGCGCAGGATCGCGGCGAATTCGGAGCGCCGCGTCGCCAGCTCGCTGATCGTCCCGTCGAGATAGACATCGGCGATCTGCCAGACGCCGCCATTGTCGCGCATCAGATAGTTGATGTTGACCGGCTTGCCGTTCGACTTGACGATCTGGCTGGTGATCAACGGGCCGCCGGCGGATGGCTGCTCGCCGGTGACCTGGAGCTTCTCGCCCGAATAGCTGTCGAAGCGCTCGGCATAGATCGCCGCGATATAGCGCGCGAAGGCCTGGCTGACCTCTTGGCGTTGCGCTTCGGTGACGCCGGCCCATTCCGGCCCGACCGCGAGCCGCGTCATGAACGGGATGTCGAAGACCCGGCGGACGACCGGCTCGATCTGGGCGTAGCGCCCGCGCGGCCCCAGCGCCGGGCCGTTCTGCATCGTCTGGAGCAACGTCGCGTAGAGGCTCTTCACCGTGTCGGTGCCGCCGGTTCCGATCGCGGCAGCCGGCTGCGACAGTGCCGCAAGGGCAAGGCAAAGCGCCATACCCGGCGAATTTCAAGCCCCGCTCTCGCGGCTGTGGTCGAGCATTTCATGCTGAATACCCGTTAGATCTGGATGGTTGTGATAGACGGCAGATGGGTCGCCGATTACGTGATCGCCGCAGCGCTGTTCAAGCGCATGGCTCTGGATGCGCAGGGACGCGCTTGTGGATCGGGATTTCAGCACCACGCGCGCGCCTGCGTCGATCGGCGGTCTCACGCTTCTCTAACACGGCCGCGTTAGCAAATCGTTACCCGATTGGCGAGCGGGTCGCAGTTGCCGCCGTCTATTCCCTGAAAAAGCAGCTTTTGGCGTTACGCCGCCCGGCAAGACGGTCCGCCGCGGTGTTGTTCAATAGCGCCGCAAGCAGCCCGACGAGGCGGCCCTGGACCTTGACCCGGTCGGGTCCGAAGATGCGGGTTTCGTAGGCCTTGTTGGCGGGTTCGAGGGCGATCGACGCGCCGCGGCGGCGCAGCCGCTTCAGGGTGACCTCGATATTGTCGACCAGCGCCACGACGATGGCGCCGTTCTCGGCGGTGTCGCAGCGCTGGATGATGACGCTGTCGCCATCGAGAATCCCGGCCTCGATCATGCTGTCGCCGGCGACTTCGAGCGCGTAATGCTCGCCGCGGCCCAACAGGCTCCCGGGCACGGCAACCGAGTTGTTCTGGTCGCGCAACGCCTCGATCGGGGTGCCGGCGGCGATGCGGCCATAGAGCGGCAGGTCGACCGCCGCGGTATCGGGGGCGACCGGCGTGCCGGGCAGCGCGCCGGCAAAATCGCCGCGGATGACGGTCGGCGAAAATCGCCCGCGTTCGGCCGCGCCGGCGCCGTTCGAGGGGGCGGCGCTGTCCTCCGGCAGCTTGATCACTTCGAGGGCGCGGGCGCGGTGCGGCAGGCGGCGAATAAAGCCGCGCTCCTCGAGCCCGCTGATCAGGCGGTGAATGCCCGATTTCGAACGCAGGTTGAGGGCGTCCTTCATTTCGTCGAAAGACGGGGCGACACCGGTCGCGGCCAGCCTTTGGTTGATGAACATCAGCAGCTCGTGCTGCTTTTTCGTCAGCATCGCGAATTCTCCCGCTCGAGCGGAACAAACCCTAAACAATAGGTGCTGTTCTACTTTGGTTCGCGCGCAGCGTCAAGCCTTGCTCGGCAGCGCTCCGACAATTTTGCTAGCGTTCGCCCATCATCTCATGACAGGAGCCGGCGGCGAGCCATGCCGCGCCCGATCATCATCGACACCGATCCCGGGATCGACGACGCGGTCGCGATCCTGCTGGCGCTGGCATCGCCCGAGCTCGCGGTGCGGGGCCTCGTCGCGGTCGCCGGCAATCTGCCGCTGGCGGCGACCGCGACGCAACGCGCGCAGCATCGTCGAGCTGGCCGGATGCCCCGAGCTGCCGGTCTATGCCGGCTGCCCGCGGCCGCTCGGCCGGGTCCGCGATCGCTGCCGAGGATGCCCATGGCGCGGGCGGTCTCGGCGATCTCGTCCTGCCGCCGCCCGCGCTGCCGCTGCGCCCGGAGCACGGCGTCTTCTACCTGATCGACGCCTTGCGCAGCGCCGAGCCCAAGAGCATCACGCTCTGCGCGCTCGGGCCCTTGACCAATATCGCGATGGCCCTCGTCGCGGCGCCCGAGATCGCGGCGGGCATCGCCGAGCTGGTGATCATGGGCGGCGGTTCGCACGGCAATATCACCGCGGCCGCCGAGTTCAACATCTACGCCGATCCGCACGCCGCGGCGCTGGTGTTCGACAGCGGCCTGCCGATCACGATGGTGCCGCTCGACGTCACCGAAGGGCGTGCGCAGCACGCCGGAGCGCATCGCCCCGATCCGCGCGCTCGGCACGCGCTGTCGGCGCGGCAGCCGCCGAGCTGCTCGGTCCGCGGCGCGCCCTCGGCAAACCGCCGATGGCGATGCACGATCCCTGCGTCATCGCCTATCTGCTCGCGCCGGAGCTGTTCCGCTGGCGCGAGGTCAATGTCGCGATCGAGACCGCAGAGCCCGCTCGCGATGGGCATGACCCTCATCGACTGGCGCGGGATCAGCGGGCGGAAGCCCAATGCGCGGGTCATCGAAGCGGTCGATGCCGACGGGGTTTACCGGCTCTTGGCCGAGCGCCTGGCGCGGCTGCCGTGAGGGGCCGTAGAGCGGGCTGGTGCGCGAGCGGGGTTTCTCTCGCTAGTATGGGCCGGTCACCCTTCCCTGGAGGAATGCCATGATCATCGAGATGCGCACCTACCGCCTGAAGCCCGGCTCGGTCGCCGAAGCCGAGAAGCGCTTTGCCGAGGGGCTCAAGGAACGCGTCAGGGTGTCGCCGCTCGGCGCCTTCTTCCACACCGAGGTCGGTCCGCTCAATCGGATCATCCATTGCTGGCCCTATGAGGATCTCGCGCACCGCGCCAAGGTCCGCGCCGAAAAGATCCCGGGCTGGCCGCCGAAGATCCAGGAATTCATCGAGGAGATGGAAAGCAAGATCATCGTCGCGGCGCCGTTCTCGCCCAAGATGGAACCGCGCAAGCTCGGCAATCTCTACGAGATCCGCACCTACACGATGCTGCCGGGCGCCACCCCGACGGTCGATCGAGAAATGGGCCGAGCGGATCGAGGGACGGCAGAAATACTCGCCGCTCGCCTTCTGCGGCCATACCGAGCTCGGCCCGCTCAACCAGTGGATCCATGTCTGGGCCTACAAGGACGCCGCCGAGCGCTTCAGCATCCGCGACAAGGCCCGCGAAGCCGGCGCCTGGCCGCCGGCGACCCGCGGCCAGTTCGTCCGGCAGGAGAACATGTTCGTCGTGCCGGCGGAGTTCTCGCCGCTGCGTTAGGCCGTTGCGTCGATCAGCCCCCACCCGCCCGCCGCTCACGCGGCGGACGCCCTCCCCGCTTGCGGGGGAGGGTTGGGGGCTCACCCGTCCGCACCGTGCCCCGCCTCAATTATGCGCCGCTGCTGGCGCGAGCCAGCCGAGCAGCCGGTCGAATGGCGACTCTTCGGCCGGTGCTGCCGTCGGCGGCCGGCGAAGCCCGTCCGCCGGCACCCCCAGGCCGGACCCGGCCGCCGGCAGCGGCTTGACCGGCATATCCTTGGTGGCCGCGAGCATGAAGGCGCGCCAGGCGGCGGCCGGCAATGAGCCGCCGGTCACCTTGTTCATCGCCGTGTCGTCGTCATTGCCGAGCCACACGCCGGCGAGAAGATCTGCTGTGTAGCCGATGAACCAGGCGTCGCGATAATCCTGCGTCGTGCCGGTCTTGCCGGCGGCGGGGCGGGGCAACGACGCGGCCTTGCCGGTGCCGTGGGCGATGACGCCGGCGAGCATGTCGTTCATCATGCCGGCCAGTTCGGGGGCGACGACCGGCCCGGGGCCGGAGCCGGTGCGGCGATAGACGATCTTGCCGTCGCTGTCGCGGATCTCGCTGATGCCGTAAGCGAGGACGCCGCATCCCGCCATTGGCGAAGGGGGCGTAGGCCGACACCAGCTCCAGCAGATTCACCTCGTTGGTGCCGAGCGCGATCGACGCGTCGCGGCGCCAGCTCCGAGGTGATGCCGAGCCGGTTGGCCGTCGCGATCACCCTGGGGATGCCGGCCCGCTCGGCGACTTGGACGGCGATCGTGTTGATCGATTGCGCCAGCCCCTCGGCGAGGCTCATTTCGCCCTGGTAGCGGTTGAGGTAATTGCGCGGCTGCCAGTTGCCGACCCGGATCGGCGCATCGACAAAGCGGTCGGTCGGACGCAACCCCGCTTCAAGCCCGGCGAGATAGACGAACGGCTTGAACGCCGAGCCGGGCTGACGCTGCGCCTGGGTCGCGCGGTTGAACTGGCTGTGGCCGTAATCGCGGCCGCCGACCATCGCGCGCACCGCCCCGTCGGGCGCCAGCGCGACGAGCGCGCCCTGGCTCACCGCATCCTTGGCCCCGTAGCGCGCCAGGATATCGTCGATGGCTGCCTCCGCCGCGGCTTGCAGCCGCGGGATCGAGGGTCGTGCGGACCGTCAGGTCGCGGTCGGCGGTGCCGGCAAAGTCGCGGATCTGGTCGGCGACCCAATCGGCGAAATAACGCGACCCCGGCCGGCCGATGACCGGCGAGCGCGGCGCCTTCCTTCTCGGCTGCGGCCGCGTCGGGAGCGGTAATAAAGCCGGCCTCGACCATGGTGGCGAGCACCTGGCCGGCGCGGGCCGCCGCCTTGTCGCGGTCGCGCGCCGGGCTGAACCGGGTCGGCGCCTTCAAGAGGCCGGCGACGACTGCGCTTTCGAACAGGTTGAGCTGGGCGGCCGATTTGCCGAAATAGCGATGCGCCGCGGCATCGACGCCATAGGTCCCGGCGCCGAGATAGACCCGGTTGAGGTAGATTTCGAGGATCTGGTCCTTGGAGAAGCGGTGCTCGAGCCATAGCGCCAGTAGCGTCTCGCGGATCTTGCGGGCGAGGCTGCGCTCGGGCGTCAGGAACAGGATTTTGGCGAGCTGCTGGGTGATCGTGCTGCCGCCCTGGACGATCTGCCCGGCGCGCAGATCGGTCACCGCGGCGCGCACCATCCCGACCGGATCGATGCCGAAATGGTGGTAGAAGCGGCGGTCCTCGGTCGCGATCACCGCTTTCGGCAGAAACGGCGACATCTCCTTCAGGGTCAGCGGCCGGCCGAACAGATCGCCGAAGCTGGCGATCAGGCTGCCGTCATCGGCGAGGATCGTGACGCTCGGCCGGCGCTCGGCGACGGTCAGCTGGCTGGTGTCGGGCAGCGTAAACGCGAAATAGGCGAGCGCGATGCCGCCGATGATGACGGCCCACAGCAGCAGCAGCACGCCGAGCTTGGCCAGTCCGCCGAAGCGGCGCCGCCGCGGGTGGCGCCTCGGCCGCTTGTCGCGCTGGGCGCGCCGCGGCGGCGGGCGCGGTCGGCCGCGCGGCGCCGCAGTGCGCAGCCGCTCGTCCGGATCGACGCGCAACGACGGCGGCTCAGCCATCGGCCGCTCCCAAGCTTTCGCCCGCGCCGATCATCGCGCGCATCTGGCCGGGTCCCCCAGCTCGCAGCGGCGCCACCCGCCGCCGCGCCGGCGATTATGGCGCGAAACTGTGGCGGCGGTTCGGCGACGCGCGGGCGCCCATCGCGTCGGCGGAATAGATTGGTGAAAACGGCCGAATGTGGGGCGCAGCCTCGTCGCGGCCAACGTAATCAGCCGCTATGCGCCGGCCTGGAATGCGCAGCCGGCGAACGAATCGGCCATGCGACCGCCGGTGCAGCGCTGACCGGCGATTTGCGGTCAGCGCCCGATGCGGTGGATCAGATCGGCCCAGCGGTCGAGCGCCGGCAGCGTCTTCGCGGCATTTTCCGGCGGCAGGCTGACGACGAGCCGGGCCACGCCCTGGTCCTGATAGCGGCGCAGCCGGTCGTAATCCTCGCCGACGCCCCACACCGTGACCGGCACCTGCGCGAGGTCGCGGCCCATCTCCGCCGCCATCTGCCGGAACTGCGGCAGGTAATCGGTGACGTCGGCGTATTGCGCCCGGCTCGCATTGGGGATCCAGCCGTCGCCGTAGCGCAGCGCGCGCCGCGCGGCATGCGGGAAGGCGCCGCCGACGATGACCGGCGGGTGCGGCTTCTGCACCGGTTTGGGCCGCGCCGCCATCGGCGCAAAATCGACCAGCTCGCCGTGGTATTCGGCGGCGTCCTTGGTCCAGATCTCTTTCATCGCTTCAACGCGTTCCCGCATCAACTTAAAGCGAGTTTTGAACTCGGTGCCGTGATCTTCCATCTCCTCGGCGTTCCACCCGCCGCCGATGCCGAACAGGAAACGGCCGCCCGAGACCTGGTCGAGCGAGGCGACCAGCTTCGCGGTCTGGATCGTATCACGCTGGATGATCAGGCAGACGCCGGTGCCGAGCTTGATCGTCCGGGTGACGGCGGCCGCCGCGCTCAGCGTCACGAATGGGTCCATCACGTCGTAATACTGCTTTGGCAGCTCGCCGCCGCCCTGAAACGGCGAGCGCCGTGAGGTTGGGATGTGCGAGTGCTCGGGCGCCCAGACCGACTCGAACCCGCGCGCCTCGAGCGCCTGCGCGAGCTCGCCGGCGCTCATCGAATAATCGGTGAAGAACATCGCCGCGCCGAATTGCATGGATTGCCTCCAATGGATATCCGGGCCGACCCCGGGCATGAAACGCCTTCCGCTCACCCATTCAATGCCACGATCAGCTCGGCCCAGCGGTCGAGGATCGGCAAAATCGTGTCGGCCTTCTCGGCCGCCAGCTGCACGACGCCGCGCGCCACGCCCTGGTCGGTGTAGCGCCGCAGACGGTCGAGGTCGGGAGGAATTCCCCATACGGTGACCGGCACGCTCGCGAGGTCGCGCCCGGCTTCCGCCGCCATCTGCCGGAATTGCGGCAGGAAGTCGGTGACGTCCTCGTATTGCGGCCGGCGCGAATGCGGGATCCAGCCGTCGCCATAGCGCAGCGCTCGACGCGCGGCGTGCGGGAACATCCCGCCGACGATGACCGGCGGATACGGTTTCTGTACGGGTTTGGGCCAGGTCATCATCGGCGGAAAATCGACCATCTCGCCGTGATATTCGGGCTTGGTCTCGGTCCAGATTTCCTTCATCGCCTCAATGCGTTCGCGCATCAACTTAAAGCGGGTTTTGAACTCGGTGCCGTGATCGGCCATTTCCTCGGCGTTCCAGCCGCCGCCGACCCCGAACAAAAATCGCCCGCCCGACACCTGGTCGAGCGAGGCGACTGATTTCGCGGTCTGGATCGGGTCGCGCTGCACGACGAGGCAGACCCCGGTGCCGAGCTTGATCGTCCGGGTCACGGCCGCCGCCGCGCTCAGCGTCACGAACGGGTCCATCGCGTTGGAATACTGCTTTGGCAGCTCGCCACCCGACGGGAACGGCGATTTGCGCGACGGTCGGGATGTGCGAATGCTCGGGCGCCCAGACCGACTCGAACCCGCGCGCCTCCAGCTCCCGCGCCAGCTCGCCGGCGCCCATCGAATAGTCGGTGAAAAACATCGCCGCGCCGATATCCATGCTCGCCTCCGCCGATGCTGCGCTCATCATAATGACAGCCACAAACTGTCATTGCGAGCAAAGCGAAGCAATCCCGTGCCGGTCAGGTCGCCGGGTTCGGCGCGATGGCTCAGGGCATGATAAGATCACGCGATGGCCTCCGATGTCGTCGATCTGAGGGATTTCTACCGCAGCGTGCTGGGCCAGGTCGCCCGCCGCATGATCCGCCGCGCGATCCGCCGGGTGTGGCCCGATCTGCGCGGCATGCGGCTGCTCGGCATCGGTTACGCGACCCCGTTCCTGTCGGCGGTATCGGGCGCAACCGAGCGCACGATCGCGGTTATGCCGGCCAATCTGGGGGTGCTGCGCTGGCCCGAAGACGGTCTCAACCTGGTGACGCTCGCCGACGAAGGCGAATTGCCCTTCGCCGATTACTCGATCGACCGGGTGCTGCTGGTGCATGCGCTCGAAACCAGCGACGAGGTGCGCGCGATGCTCAAGGAGGTCTGGCGCGTGCTGGCCGGCGGCGGCCGGGTATTGGTCGTGGCGCCGAACCGGCGCGGGATCTGGGCGCGGCTCGACCGCACCCCGTTCGGCTCCGGCCGCCCCTACACGATGTCGCAACTCTCGCAATTGCTGCGCGACGAGCAGTTCACTCCGGTCGGCGCCGACACCGCGCTGTTCATCCCGCCGGCGACGAGCCGCGTGATGCTGCGCTCGGCGGCCGCTTGGGAGCGGATCGGCAACCGCTGGTTTCCGACCTTCGCCGGGGTGCTGATGGTCGAGGCGACCAAGCAAATCTACGCCAAGCCGGCCGCGGCGCGGGCACCGCGCCGCCGGCTCGTCTACACGCCGGCGCCACACGGGCTGTAGCTGATCCCCTCAGGCCAACCAGTCGCCGAAAATGGCGGTGTGGGTAACGAGGCCGCTCTCGGCCTCCCAAAGATGCAGCTGATAGCCCGGCGGCTCGAAGCGGAAATGCAGCCGCGCGCCAGGGCGCAGGTCGAGCTGGATCTGGTGCGCCGTGCTCGGCGCCGTGCCGGCGATGGTGCCGGCAAAGCGGCGATCGATCGCGCGCCAGGCAGGCGGCGGTGTCGATGTCGGCGTGGGTGCTCTGCGCGCCCGGCGCCGACGTGGCAATCCGCGCCTTGTAGAGTTTGCCGGGTCCCAGAATGTGGGTATCGGAGATCTGGGCGACCAGCATCAGCGGGCTCCGGACAGCACGAACACGCCTTGCTCGGCCAACAGATTGGCCAGGCTGCCGCGATGGTCGAGAGTGAAGGGACGGCCGTGCCGGTCTAGCGTCAGGCTGCGCTCGATGCGAGCGCCAAGCTCGTCGCACAGCGCGACAAAGTCGCGGATCGTACAGAGATGGATGTTCGGCGTGTCGTACCAGGAATTGTTGAGCAGTTCGGTCACCGGCATCCGTCCGCGAAACAACAGGCTGAGGCGAACCCGCCAGAACCCGAAATTCGGAAACGACACGATCGCCCGCTTGCCGATGCGCAACAGCTCTTCGAGCACAAGGCGCGGCTGGCGCGTCGCCTGCAAGGTCTGGCTCAGCACGACGACATCGAAGGCCGCATTGGGAAAGGCTTCGAGGTCGCGGTCGGCATCGCCCTGGATGACCGACAGGCCATGGCGCACGCAGGCGTTGACGCCGGACTGGCTCAGCTCGATCCCGCGGGAATCGACCGCCTTCGCGCGCGCGAGATAGGCGAGCAGCGCGCCGTCGCCGCAGCCGATGTCGAGGACCCGCGAGTGGGGCTCGATCATGTCGGCGATCAGCCGCAGATCGCGGCGCAGCTCGTCGCGAGCGGCGGCGGCTGGTGCTGGCTGCGGGACGGCGGCCTCGATCGGCAAGGTGGCGCTGCGGCTCACGCCCTGTCTCTCCAGAACCGCGTCACGCCGCGATGCTCGGCGCAGCCGGTGAGGAACCCGCGCAACGTCGCGAACAGCTCGGGCTCATGCAGCAGAAACGCATCATGGCCCTTGTCGGTCTCGATCTCGACAAAGCTGACATTGGCGGCGACCGCGTTGAGGGCGTGGACCAGGGCGCGGCTCTCCGAGGTCGGGAACAGCCAGTCGCTGGTGAACGAGATGATGCAGAACCGCGGCTGGCTGCCGGCAAAGGCGGCCGGCAGCGACCCGTCATGCTCGGCGGCGAGGTCGAAATAATCCATCGCCCGCGTGATGTAGAGGTAGGAGTTGGCGTCGAACCGGTCGACAAACGTGCTGCCTTGATGGCGCAGATAGCTTTCGACCTGGAAATCGGCATCGAACCCATAGGTCACCGTATTGCGGTCCTGCAGGTTGCGGCCGAATTTGCGGTGCAGCGCAGCTTCCGACAAATAGGTGATGTGCGCCGCCATACGCGCGACGGCGAGCCCGCGCGACGGGTTGCGGCCAAGGCTCAGATAACGCCCGCCGCACCAGTCGGGATCGGCCATGATCGCCTGCCGGCCGACCTCATGAAATGCGATATTCTGCGCCGAATGCCGCGCCGCGCCGGCGATCGGCACCGAAGCGAACACCGATTGGGGATAGGTCGAGGCCCATTGCAGCGCCTGCATGGCGCCCATCGAGCCGCCGATCACGCAAAACAGCTGGTCGATGCCGAGATGATCAATGAGGCGCTTCTGCGCCCGCACCATGTCGCGGACGGTGATCACCGGAAAGTCGAGTGCCCACGGTTCGCCGGTCGCCGGGTTGATCTCCTTGGGGCCGGTGGTGCCCATGCAGCCGCCGATGACGTTGGCGCAGATCAGAAAATACCGCTCGCTGTCGAGCACTTCACCGGGGCCGACCATCGTCGTCCACCATCCCGGGGCGCCGGTGATCGGATGCGGGTCGGCGACAAACTGGTCGCCGGTCAGGGCATGGCAGATCAGGATCGCGTTGCTGCGCTCGGGGTTGAGCGTCCCGTAGGTCTGATAGGCGATCGTGAACGGGCCGAGCTCGACCCCGCAATCGAGCCGCAGCCTCTTGTCGACGACGAGGCTGTGCCCGGGCCATTCGCTGCGGGGCCCTACCCGCGGTGCGGTCAAGATGGACATGGCGCGCCCTTCGCCAAAATCTCGCGGCCGGCGGCGGCGCGCGCCGCGCGTGCGACGGCACCGAGCGGGAAGCCCCTAGCTATGGATCGGGGATCAGACATGTCAACGTTTTCTTTGATTTTGGCAATCTGGAACTCTACTACTATCGCCGTCTTCGGCAGTGATCGAAACCATGTCAGATATCCCGTCCGATCTCGAACAGTTGCGCCGACGCATCGACGAGATTGACGACAGGCTGCAGGACCTGCTGATTGAACGCATAGACATTGTCTCGCGCATCGCCGCGCACAAGCGCGATGACGGCAGCGTGGCCGCGCACCAGCCGGCGCGCGAGGCGGAAATCGTCCGCCGGCTCGTCGCGCGCAATCACGGCGCGTTCCCGCCGGCGACGCTGGTGCGGATGTGGCGCGAGCTGTTGGCCGCGACCACCCGGTTGCAGGGCGCCTTTCTCGATCGCGGTCTATGCGCCGCCCGAAGCGCCAGGGTTTCTGGGACATCGCGCGCGACCATTACGGCAGCCACACCCCGATGCTGACCTACCGCTCGACCGCACAGGTCATCCGCGCGCTCACCGAGGGCCACGCCGCAATCGGCGTGCTGCCGATGCCGGCGGAGGAGGATCCCGATCCGTGGTGGCGCCATCTCTTGTCGACCGACGAAAATGCGCCGCACGTCATTGCCCGGCTGCCGTTCGGCGCCCGCGGCAACGCCCGCTCCGACAGCGCCGACGCGCTGGCGATCGGCCATGGCGGCCAACAGGAGACCGGGCGGGACCGCACCCTGATCGCCACCGAAAACGCACCGGACATCAGCCGCGGCCGCATGTTCGCGACCCTGTCAGCGCTCGGTCTCGCCTGCACCTTCATGGCGTCCTGCGAGCATGCGGAGGGGGTGAACACCTTGATCGAGATCGACGGCTTCGTGCCGATGTCCGATCCGCGCCTCGACCGCCTGCGCGAGCAGCTCGGGCCGGCCCTCTACCGGCTTTTGGGGTTCGGCGGGTACGCCGTGCCGCTCTCCGCGGCCGAGCTGTCGCCGCCGCGGATCGCGCAGGTTCCGACGCGGCCGGTGGCCTCGCCGCCGCAGCAAAAGGTTGAGCCGATGACGACCGCGACCGCCCCGGTTCCCGGGCCGGGCATCCTCGACATCGCCCCCTATGTCGGCGGCGAAGCGAAGGCTCCCGGAATCGAGCGACCGATCCGCCTGGCGTCGAACGAAAGCGCGCTCGGCCCGAGCCCCAAGGCCGTCGCCGCCTACCGGGCGCTGGCGCAGGAGATCCACCGCTATCCCGACGGCAGCGCGGCGGAATTGCGCGCCGCGCTCGGCCGCCTCACGAGCTCGATCCGGAGCGCATCGTGTGCGGCGCCGGTTCGGATGAGTTGATCGGCCTGTTGCTGCGCGCCTATGCCGGGCCGGGCAGCGAGGTGCTCTACAGCCGGCACGGCTTCCTGATGTATCCGATCGGCGCCCAGGCGGTCGGCGCGACCCCGATCGCGGTCCCCGAGCGCGAGCTGACCGCCGATGTCGACGGGTTCCTGGCGCGGCTGACCGACCGCACCCGGATCGTCTTCATCGCCAACCCGAACAACCCGACCGGGACCTATCTGTCGGCCGGCGAGATGGCGCGGCTGCATGCCGGGCTGCCGCCCCACGTCGTGCTGGCGATCGATGCCGCCTATGCCGAATTCGTCAACCGCAACGACTACGAGCCCGGGATCGCACTGGTCAACCGGGCAGAGAACGTCGTGATGCTGCGGACCTTCTCGAAGGTTTATGCGCTCGCCGGGTTGCGCCTCGGCTGGGCCTATTGCCCGCCGGCGATCGCCGATGTGCTGAACCGGATCCGCGGCCCGTTCAACGTGTCACGCGCCGGCTCTGGCGGCCGGGGTTGCCGCGGTCGAGGACGTCGCCGCGCTCGCCCGCGCTCGCGCGCACAATCAACGGCTGGCTGCCATGGTTCTCCGAGCGCCTGGCCGCGCTCGGGCTGCCGGCTGACGCCGAGCGTCGGCAATTTCGTACTGCCGCGCTTTCCGGATGACCCGCGCCACAACGCCGATGCCGCTTTCGCCTTTCTGCAGGCGCGCGGCATCCTGACCCGCCAGATGGGCGCCTACGGTCTGCCGCAGCATCTGCGGATCACGATCGGCACCGGCGAAGAGATGGAGACCGTGGCCGCGGCATTGGCCGAATTCATGGCTGGGGCATGAGCGCTCAAAACACGAAGACTGGCCTGTTCGAGCGGGTCGCCCTGATCGGGATCGGGCTGATCGGATCCTCGCTGGCTCGGGTGCTGCGGCGCGACAGCCCGGCGACCGCGATCGTCGCGTGCGCCCGCCGCGCCGAGACCTTGGAGGCGGTGCGGCGGCTCGACCTCGCCGACGAGACAACCGACGACCCCGCCGCAGCGGTGGCGGGCGCCGACCTCGTGGTGATCGCGACGCCGCTGTCGGCCTATGCCGAGATCGGCCGGCGGATCGCGCCGGCGTTGCGCGCGGGCGCGATCGTCACCGATGTCGGCTCGGTGAAGGGGGCGGCGATCCGCGATCTGGCGCCGGCTATTGCCGACCGGGGTCGCATTTCGTCCCGGGCCATCCGGTCGCCGGCACCGAGCATTCCGGGCCGGAAGCCGGGTTTGCCGAGCTGTTCCGCGACCGCTGGTGCATTCTGACGCCGCTGCCCGAGACCGCGCCCGAGGCGGTGGCCCGGATCACCGCGCTGTGGGAGCTGGCCGGCATGCGGGTCGTGACGATGGAGGCCGAGCACCACGACAAGGTGCTGGCGATGACCTCGCACCTGCCGCACCTGATCGCCTATACGATCGTCGGCACCGCGACCGATCTCGAAGACAGACCTCAAATCCGAGGTCATCGCGTTTTCCGCCGGCGGGTTTCGCGATTTCACCCGCATCGCGGCGTCGGACCCGGTGATGTGGCGCGACATCTTCCTCGACAACCGCGAGGCGGTGCTCGAGATGCTGCAGCGCTTCAGCGAGGATTTGACCGCGCTGCAGCGCGCGATCCGCCGCGGCGACGGCGAAACCGCTGCTCGAAGATGGCTTCACCCGCACCCGCGCGATCCGCCGCTCGATCATCGAAGCCAAGCAGGCCTGAGCGATAATTTCTTCCGTCATTCCCGCGAAAGCGGGAATCCAGGGGCTCCAAGGTTTTTCTGGCCGCCCTGGACCCCCGCTTCCGCGGGGGTGACGGACATCGAACGGGAGGGGCCGATGTATGCGGTGATTTTCGAGGTCGAGCCGGAACCCGCGCGCCGCCAGGACTATCTCGACATCGCGGCGCGGCTGCGCCCCGAGCTCGAACGGATCGACGGCTTCATCTCGATCGAGCGCTTCCAGAGCCTGACGACGCCGGACAAGATCCTCTCGCTGTCGTTCTGGCGCGACGAGGCGGCGGTCGTGCGCTGGCGCCGCCAGGAGGAACACCGCGCCGCGCAGCGCGCCGGCCGCACCGGCATTTTCCGCACCTACCGCCTGCGCGTCGCCGCGGTGGTGCGCGACTATGGCATGGACGAGCGCGCCGAGGCGCCGCAGCCCCCGCCCGAGAGCGTGGCTTAGGGTTCACTCCCAATCAATCCGCGGCGCCTTTCCCGAGCTTGGCGGGGCCGAGATACATCTCGCCATTCTGGATCGTGAACGAGGTTGCGATCTCCGGCCTGCCGTCCGGCCCGGGTTTGGCCAGCATGCCAAGCGCGAACCCGGCGAGCCGCGCGTCGCCGGGGCGCAGCCGCCCGGCGGCGACGAGCGCTTTCATCAGCTCGTCATAGCCCTCGATCGCCCCGGAAAAACTGCCGATCGGCTGGAGATCGGGGTCGAGCGCCAGGGTGCCGGAGCCGGTGACGCTGAGCGTGCCCCAGCGCAGCGCGAAATGGTCGAGCTCGAGGGTGCCGCCCGAATCGCGCCACGAAGCGGCCGCCTGGCGCGGCGGGGCGGCGGGGACCGCCCCCATCACAGTGACGCCGACAGCAATCTCGTCGACCGGGTTAGCGAACGCCGCCGGCACCGCCGGCAGCGTCACCGCCCGCGCATCGAGCGCGATCCCGACCGCGGGTTCGCTATGCGTCTGCGGCATGTGCGACGGCAGGACCAGCCACAGATCGGCGTCCCGCGCGGCGAGGTGCCCGCCGGCATCGACGGCGGGCTCGGTGAGGCCGAGCCACAGCGTGGCGCCGCCTTCGGCCAGGACCGCGACGGTGCCGCTCGCCGCGCGCGCGGTCAGTGTTGCGACGGGGCCCGCGGCGAGGTTCGCCGTCGCGCTCAGCCCGCCTGACGCCGTCACACGCCACAGCCGCAGGTTCCAGGGCCACGCGCTGCCCGACAACCGCGGCACCTGAAGCTCGCCGGTTGCGATGCCCGCGCGGTCGCGCAGCCGCGCGTCGTTCAGCTCGACGCGGAAGGCGAACGGAAACCCGCCGACCCGGATCGCGCGCCATGAGAGATCGAGGTTCTGCGCGCGCAGCGACCCTGCCCACTGGCCGACACCGTCCTCGATTTGGCCAGCGGCGACAAACCAATAGGCGACATAGGCGCCGAACCCGGCGATGACGAGGGCGGCAATCGCAAGGCCGAGACGTGTCGGACGTCGCATGCCGGGGTTATAGCGACCGGCTGTCAAATCGGCTAGCGCGTGGTGCGCCGCGCAGGTTGACGGTGCGGAGGCAGGTGATGCTGCTCGATAGGGCCGGGATTGCCTTCGAGCGGCCGCTCGGCGACCAGGATTTCGCCGATCTGCCGATACCGGAGCAAGTCTGGGACGACTGAGGCTGCGGCTTTTGCGCCGCTCTTGTCATTGCGAGCGTCGCGACGCAATCTCGTGCCGATTGAGCACCACGCTCATCCAGATTGCCTCGTCGCTTTCGTTTCTCGCAATGACGGTCCTCCAAAAAAACGCCAACGGGTACGTCTCGATCTATCCGGTCGATCCGATGCCGGCCGCGATCGCGGCGTTGCGCTCCGGTCGCGAGCCGGTCTGGGTGTTCGCCTACGGCTCCTTGATGTGGAACCCGGAGATCGCGTTCGCCGAGGCGCGGCCGGGCTTTCTCCGCGGCTACCACCGCAGCTTCTGCCTCTATTTGCGCGACTATCGCGGCACGCCGCGAGCGTCCGGGGCTGGTGCTCGGGCTCGACCGCGGCGGGTCGTGCCGCGGCATCGTCTATCGCCTGCCCCCCGACCGGGTCGGCGAGACGCTCGACCGGATCTGGGCCCGCGAGATGACCGGGCAGGTCTATCGGATGCGCCGGGTCGCAGTGCGGACGCCGCAGGGCGATGTAGCGGCGCATGCCTGCATCGTACGCCGCGAATCGCCGGATTATGCCGGCCGCCTGACGCTCGACGAGGTCGCGCAGGTGCTGGCCAACGCGGTCGGCGGACGCGGCTCGGGCCGCGATTATCTCGCCAACACGGTGCGCCATCTGGAAGAGCTCGGCATTCGCGATGGATCGCTGCATCGGATCGCCGCGCGGGTCGTTCGCCGGTCCTGACCCCGTGCTGCCGTCGCCAGCGCGGCGTGAACCATAGCCTCGCTGCCCTGGACGGGCCCGCGCCGTCTATGCCAAGGTCGCGCCGCCAAAGCGCGGCGGCGAGCGGCAGAGGCTGCGGAGATGACGGTGGTCGAGCTCGAACATGTCGGGAAACGCACCGACACCGGCGCGCAGATCATTTCCGATATTTCGCTGACGCTGGAGGCCGGCACCTTCTATTTCCTGACCGGCGCCAGCGGTGCCGGCAAAACGACGCTGCTGCGGCTCATCACCCTCGCCGAGCGGCCGTCGAGCGGCAGGCTGACATTGTTCGGAGCCGATACCGCGGCGCTCGACCGTAAGGCCGAGCCGCGCTGCGGCGCCGGATCGGCATTGTCTTCCAGGATGCATGGCTGATCGACGAGCTGAGCGCCGGCGACAACGTCGCCCTGCCGCTGCGCATCGCCGGCGCCCCGGAGCGCCGGATCAGCGACAATGTCGCCGAGCTCTTAGCCTGGGTCGGGCTGGCAGGGCGGGGGGATGCGCGCGCCGCGACGCTGTCGCGGCGGCGAGCGCCAGCGGGTCGCCATCGCGCGCGCCGTCGTGCGGCGGCCTGAGTTGTTGATCGCCGACGAACCGACCGGCAAAGGCGGCGAGGAAATCGGCCTGCTGCTGGTCCGACATCTTCGAGCGGATCAACCGTCTCGGTACGACAGTACTGATTGCCACCGATGATCTTGCCTTTGCCCGCCAGTTCGAGCATCAGCGTTTCCACCTGAATGAGGGCATGCTGCTCGGATGCTGGCGCCGCGTTGGCGCAATGATCGGACATCGGCGCGCCGTCGCGCGCCGCGCGCTTCCGCTGGGGCGGGACCAATCCGCGCGCTTCCTGCCCTGGATCTTGGCGCTCCTCGTTTATGTCGCCGCGCTGGGCGGCGTCGGGCTGATCGTGTTTGACGATAGTTTGCGGGCCTTCAAGCATCTGGTTGCCACGACTTTGACGCTGCAGGTTCCGCCAGACGCCTCGAATGCACGGCTGGAGACGGTCTTGGCCCTGCTCCGGCAAACCCATGGGATCCTGTCGGTGCATTTGCTCGCGCCGGCGGAAACCGCCCGGCTGCTCGAACCCTGGCTCGGACCGTCGGTGTCGCTCGACGAATTGCCGGTGCCGCGGCTGATCGATCTGCGCATCGATCCCGACGGCGGGACGGATGTTGCCGCGCTGCGGCAGCAGCTCGCCTCGGTGGTGCCGGATGCCCGGCTCGATGATTATCGGCAATGGCCGCAGGGGATGCGTGCGGCCGCGCGCCGGATCGAGGGCGTCCTCGCGGCCGGGATTACTGTCGCGTTGCTGCTGATTGCGGTATCTGCGGTGTTCGCGGTCCGCACGACGTTGATGGCCGATCGATCGGTGATCGAGCTCTTGCATGTGCTCGGCGCCGCCGATTCCGCGATCGCCCGCGGCTTCGCGATCCGGTCGTTGCGGCTGGGGCTGCTGGGCGGCGTCATCGGCGCCGTTGCTGCCCTCGTGACGATCCTTGCTCTGAGCGGCGCCGGCTCCGTCGTGCAACTGCCGGCGCCGCCCGCCGCGGACGGGCTTGCCGACTGGCGGGTTGCGGGGATCCTGATCGCAGTCGTGGCCGCCGCGGGGCTCGTCGCGATGGCGAGCGCCTGGGTCGCCGTGATGCGCCGGCTCGCCCTCATGCCGTGAGCGGCGGTGCGCCCGTTGCCGCGTCTGCTTCGCCGCCTGGGCTTGCTCGCGCTGGCGACGGTCGTGCTGTGGCTTGCCGGTCTCGCCCTTTTTGTCGCGAGCAGCCTGTCGATCCGGGTCGACCCGTCGACCCCGACCGATGCGATCGTCGTGCTGACCGGCGGGCGGCTGCGGCTCGAAACCGGGCTTGAGCTGTTCGCCACCGGCTCGGCGAAGAAGCTGTTCATTTCGGGCGTCAATCAACGGGTCGACCGCGACGAACTGCTGCGCGCGCTCGGCCCGGCGGCGGCACGGGCGGCGTGCTGCATCGTGCTGGGCCACGAGGCCGACAACACCTTCGGCAATGCGCGAGAGACCGCGAACTGGATGCATGAGGAGGGCTATAAGAGCCTGCGCCTTGTTACCAGCTGGTACCATATGCCGCGCGGCCTCTTGGAATTCGGCCGGGCGATGCCGCAGGTCACGATCGTCGCGCACCCCGTATTCGCGCATCACCTCGACCCGGAGCGCTGGTGGAGCTGGCATGGTGCTCCGTTGCTGATCATCGGCGAGTACGACAAATACCTGGCGGCCTGGCTCCGGCCGGCGCTCAACGCGATGAACCCGCTCGACCCAGCGCCGGAGATGCCGATTTCGGCGACCCCAAGCACTGGGCAACCTCCGCCGCGATGAGCCGATTGCGCGCGCTCGCCTTCTACGTCGCCTTTTTTGGCGTGACCGCGTTGCTCGGCGTGGTGGGTCTGCCGCTGTTGCTGGCGCCGCGCGGCTGGGTGATGAGCTTCGGGCGGTTCTGGGCGGGCTGCGTGCTCGCCCTCCTCAAAGCAATCGTCGGGCTCGACGGCGAGATCCGCGGCCGGGAGCACCTGCCCGCCGGTCCGTGCATCATCGCGATGAAACATCAATCCGCCTGGGACACGTTGATCCTGCCCGTTGTGCTCGACGATTTCGCGGTCGTGATCAAACGCGAACTGCTGTTTGTTCCATTCTACGGCTGGTACGCCGCGCGGGCCGGCTCGATCGCGATCGACCGACGCGGCGGCGCCCGCGCGCTGCGCCGCATGGTGAGAGCGGCGCGGCGAGCAGTGGCGGCAGGGCGGCCAGTGGTGATCTTTCCCGAGGGGACGCGCACCGCGCCGGGCCAGCGCCTTGCCTACCAGCCCGGTGTCGCGGCGCTGTACCAGGCTCTGCGCTTGCCGGTGGTGCCGGCCGCGGTCAATTCCGGGCTCTATTGGGGCCGCCGCAGCTTTGTGAAGAAGCCCGGGCGGATCATCCTCGCCTTTCTCGAACCGATCGCGCCGGGCCTGCCGCGCGCGCAGCTGATGAGCGAGCTGGAGGCGCGCATCGAAGCCGCGACCGCCGCACTGGAGCAGGAAGCCGCAAACTTTCAGGGTGCTGGGGAATGTGGCGAGGGAAACCAATCCTCGTCGCCGACCCCGATAATCTGATCGAGGCTGTAAGGGCAATTCGTCGGAATGCGGCGCATCAGCCCCGGCTGGTCGCGTCCCAGACGGCGGAGGAGCCGCAGCGCCGATTGGTAGCGGCTCGGTAAATCGAGCTTCGCCTCGATGCTGCGCGTCAGGGTTTTTTCGAGCTGAAGACGCCATTCGACGATTTCGTCGCGCCAATGACCAGAGGGTTCCTCAAGGCCCGAGAATTCGAGTTTGAGCAGGTGCTCGATAATATGCTCACAAAGTGATTGCGCGGTGCGGAGTTCGCTTTTCCCCAAATCCTCGATCTCCTCCGCGATCAGCAGGCTCTCCAGGCGGTTGCTGATCACCGGCAAGCGGCGCAGCAATTCCGCCTGCTCCTGAGTCCAGGCGTAGAAATCGTCGTCATAGAGCGAGCCGTCGGCCGCAGCCATGGGCGTAAGTTTATCATATTTCGGCAGGAGTCACCCGATACTCGCGCGCAAGCGGGCGGGGGTAATCCCGAGCGTAGCCACGGCGCCAAGATCCAGCCACAAAGGGGAGCGAACCGCCTGGTTCGAGACCGGCTCACGCCGGATCGTAGTGGCCGGCTACCGTCTCCCGGCCCGAGGCGCATAACCGGCTTCTGGAAAATTCACGCCTTTCCGGTACATATTATGTTATTGGAACACTCGAAGGGGAGGGCCTGCCTTGTTGATGATGATCGTCTTCCTCTCACTCAGTGCACTCGTAGGAGGTTCGCCTGGTTCCGTGTAAGAGTCTGTCCGAAAAGGTTATGACCTTGCCAGGCGTCGCAGCATGAGCTTGATCATGGCGAGGTAGATGAGGGCTCGGGCGGTTCTGGCGAGGTTTTCGAAATCGCGGGCGAGGCGTCGGTTGCGGCTGATCGAGGCCAGGGTGCGCTCGACGATCCAGCGCTTGGCCTGGACAACAAAGCCCGTGGCGGTATTGGAGCGCTTGACGATCGCGATGCGCCACCGGCCGGAGCGGCGGGCCGCCTCGGCGACCCGCGGCCCTTGGTAGCCGGCATCGGCGAAGATTGTGGTGATGAAGGCGAAGCGGCGGCGCACCCGTTTGGTCAGAACGAGCGCCGCGCCGTCGCGGTCCTGGACGCTCGCCGCGTGAATGACCGCGGCCAAGAGAAGGCCCTGGTGATCGGTGAGGATGTGGCGCTTGATCCCTTTGACCTTCTTGCCCGCGTCGAACCCGACCGGGTCGATCGAAGGCCCCCTTTTTGCGCCGACTTGGCGCTCTGGCTGTCGAGAATGGCGGCCGAAGGGCTGGCCTCGCGGCCCTCGTGCTCGCGCAACGCGACATCGAGGGCATCGTGAATGCGCTCCAGCGTGCCATCCCAGGCCCACAGCTCGAAATAGCTGTGCACCGTGCTCTTGGGCGGAAAGTCCTTGGGCAGGTGGCGCCACGGACAGCCGGTCTCCAGCACGTAAAGCAGCCCGCCAATCACCGCACGGATATCGACCTCGCGCGGACGCCCGCCGTGCTTGGCCGGCGGGATCAAGGGTGCCAGTACCAACCATTCCCTGTCCGTCAAGTCGCTGGGATAGCGCAAAGCCGATCGGTCGTAGCGTGTCCGGCTCTCCTTGGTCCACATCTGGTGCCCCTCTCAATCTTCGGCACCACATATCGAATCACAACCGACCCGTCCGATGCAACTTCTTTCAGGACGGGCTCTAAGAGGGAAACTGCGGGATAGTGATTGGACCAACGCAGCAGTCCTTGCTGCTTTCGTTATTGGCGGCTCTGCCGTTTTTGGTGCAATCGCTAACCTCATTACTAATACAATTACGGCCTCATACCAAAGCAAAACGGATATGAAGAAGCTACAAGCCTCGATATTATTACCAATATTGCAAGAAAATGAACCAAGTTATGTTCCAAGTAGGAATGAGGATCTGCGGAAGGATAGAATAACCATTGCTATCCAATCGGGACTAATTTCTGACGATGACGGAAGTATTTGTATGGTATTCATAAAGGCGGCGTGCCCAATCAAGGTTCTTAAATCGAAGTAGCAAGCGGCGCGTCAGTTACTAACCCCCTTTCTTCCGGGCTCCAGTTTGCCGTTTTGACCTGGCTTCAGCGTGGAGGCGGCGCAGCCGGAATACTTGGCCGGCCGGATTTTGCTTGCCTTGGGCCGGGCACGACGGCGACGCCACGGGCCGGGTAATCTTCCCTGGAACATCGGCGGACCCGAAAGGCCCCCGAACGAAGGCGGAACTCGCGCTTTGCCTCGGCTGCTGGCATAATCTCCGCCGGACATTCGTGAAGGCGCAGACATGGCTACCGTCGCCTCGATCTCGCAGCAGATCTGGGACATGAAATACCGGCTCCGGGGGCCGGCCAATGGGCCGATCGCCGGCGAGCCGATCGACAAGACGATCGAGGACACCTGGCGGCGCGTCGCGCGGGCGCTTGCAGTGCCGGAAAAAGATCCCGAGCGCTGGGCCGAGCGGTTCTACGCGGCGATGAGCGACTTTCGCTTTCTGCCGGCCGGGCGGGTCATCGCCGGCGCCGGTGCCGGGCGCCAGGTGACGCTGTTCAACTGCTTTGTCATGGGGACGATCCCTGACGACATGGGCGGCATCTTCGCCCATCTGCGCGAGGCCGCGCTGACGATGCAGCAGGGCGGCGGCATCGGCTATGATTTCTCGACGCTGCGGCCCAAGGGGACGCTCGTCAAAGGCGTCGGCGCCGACGCCTCCGGGCCGCTGTCGTTCATGGATGTGTGGGATTCGATGTGCCGCACGATCATGAGCGCCGGCTATCGCCGCGGCGCGATGATGGCGACATTGTCCTGCGATCACCCCGACATCGAGGCCTTCATCGAGGCCAAGAGCGAGCCCGGGCGGCTCAGAATGTTCAACCTCTCGGTGCTGGCGACCGACGCCTTTATGCAGGCGGTCGCCGAGAATGCCCCGTGGCAACTGTCCTTTGGCGGCACCGTGGCCAAGGTCATTCCCGCGCGCGAATTGTGGGACAAGATCATGCGCGCGACCTACGCCTATGCCGAGCCGGGCGTCATCTTTATCGACCGCATCAATCGCCGAAACAACCTATGGTATTGCGAGCAGATCAAGCGCAACCAACCCGTGCGGCGAGGAGCCGCTGCCGCCCTACGGCGCCTGCCTCCTGGGCTCGCTGAACCTGGCGCGGTTTGTCGACGCGCCGTTTACGCCGGAGGCGCGGCTCGACACCGATCGCCTCGCCGCGCTCGTGCCCGATGCCGTGCGGATGATGGACAACGTCATCGACATCTCGGGCTTTCCGCTGCCGCAGCAGCAGGAAGAGGCCAAGAAGAAGCGCCGCATCGGCCTCGGGGTCACCGGGCTCGCCGACGCGCTGATCATGTGCGGCCTGCGCTACGGCTCGTCCGAGGCCGTCGCGGCGACCGAGGCATGGCTCGGCACGATCGAGCGCGCGGCCTATCTCGCCTCGACCGCGCTCGCCGCCGAAAAGGGCGCCTTCCCGCTGTTCGACCGCGACAAATACCTGGCCGGCGAGACGGTCGCCGGGCTCGACGCCGATGTCCGCGCGGCGATCGCCGAGCACGGCATCCGCAACTCGCACCTCTCCGCGATCGCGCCGACCGGCACGATCTCGCTGTTTGCCGACAACGTGTCGTCTGGGCTTGAGCCGGTGTTCAGCTTCCGCTACACCCGCAACGTGCTGATGCCGGACGGCACAAGGCGCGAAGAGGAGGTGAGCGATTACGCCTATCGTCTCTTCCGCCGGCTCAACGGCGATACGGCGCCGCTGCCGGATTATTTCGTCGACGCCCAGACCCTCGCGCCCGAAGACCACGTCGTCATGCAGGCGGCGGCGCAGCGCCATATCGACAGCTCGATCTCGAAGACGATCAACCTGCCGGCCGACATCCCGTTCGAGCGTTTCAAGGATGTCTATGCCCAGGCCTATGCGCAGGGGTGCAAGAGCTGCACGACCTATCGGCCCAATGAGGTGACCGGCGCCGTCTTGGAAGCGCGGCCGGAGGGCCCGGCCGAAGCTCAGCCGCCCCGCCTCGCGCCGCGCCAGGCCGAGCTGCCGTTGCCGGCTCCCACAACGGCCAGGCCGGCCGATGTCTACGAGGCCGGCGGGGTCGTCTACATGACCCAGCCGCTGTCGCGTCCCGAAGCGCTGCCCGGGCAGACCTACAAGGTGCGCTGGCCGGACAGCGAGCACGCGCTTTACATCACTTTGAACGACATCATCCAGGACGGCAGGCGGCGTCCGTTCGAGATCTTCATCAACTCGAAGAACATGGAGCACTACGCCTGGACCGTGGCGCTGACCCGCATGATCAGCGCCGTCTTCCGGCGCGGCGGCGATGTGTCCTTTGTCGTCGAGGAGATGAAGGCGGTGTTCGACCCGCGCGGCGGCGCCTGGATGGAGGGCAAATACGTCCCCTCGCTCTTGGCCGCGATCGGCGAGGTCATCGAGCGCCACATGATCGAGATCGGTTTCCTGCCGGCCCGGCCCGGGCATGACGAGCGCCACGCTCAGGTGGTCAACCTCGATGCGGAACGACCGCCCGGGACCGCTCTTGGGCTTGCCGGGCCGCGCCTGCGGCAATGTCCCAAATGCGGCGAGGCGGCGCTGATCCGCATCGAGGATTGCGACCAGTGCACCAGCTGCGGCTATTCCAAATGCGGGTAGCCGGCGACGGGCGCGTCGGCCTCAGGTGACCGCGCCGGTGATCAGCGGGCCGAACAGCACCCATTTCTGCGCCGTCGAAGCGCCCCATCTGAACCTGCTTGACCGGCGCGAAATCGGTCGGGCTGGTGTTGATCTTCATACCCGGCAGCAGCATCGGCACCGTAAAGTCGTGCAGGCTGGCCGCCTGTTTCATCACATTCTCGCGGGTCAGCTCATCGCCGCACTGCTTCAGCACCTGCACGACCGTCGCGGCGACCGACGGCGCATAGGCGTTGGAGCCGTCGAGTTTGTCGCCTGCGGGATAGTATTTGTCCATGAACCCGACCCACCACTTGTAACCCGGATCATCCTTCCATGCCGGGTCGGTCGGGTCCTTCAGGAAGAAATCGGAGACGATGTCCTTGCAATTCTCGAAGCCTGCCGGCTTCAGCGTCCCGGCGACCGAACTGCCGATGCCGCTCAAGATGTGCAGCGGCTTCCATTCGATTTCGGCGGCCTTGCGGATCGCCTGCGCCGCGAATTTCTGGATCGCGGTATTGACGATGACGTCGCAGCCCGCCGCCTTCATGCTGACGATCTGCGAGTCGACGGTGGGGTCGGTGGTCTCGTAGCTCGCTTCGACGACGAGCATCGCCTTCGCCTTGTCGCCGAGCCCGTCCCTGACGCCCTTCAGATAGTCCTTGCCGAAATCGTCGTCCTGATAGAGCACCCGACCTTGCCGTCGGGCTTGTTCTTCAGAATGTAGGCGGCATAGATGCGCCCCTCGCTCTGGTAATTGGGCTGCCAGCCGATCGTCCAGGGATGGCCCTTCGGATCGTCCCATTTGGTGGCGCCGGTGCCGCAGAACAGCTGCGGCACCTTGTGGTCGTTCAGGTAGCGCCACACCGCGGTGTTGGTCGGCGTGCCGAGCGAGTTGGCGATGATGAAAACCTGGTCCTGCTCGACCAGCTTGCGCGTCATCTCGACGGTCTTGGGCGGCGTATAGCCGTCGTCGTAGGAGATGAAGTTGATCTTGCGCCCGTTGATCCCGCCCTGTTCGTTGATCATGTTGTAATAGGCGGTCTCGCATTTGGGGATCGTGCCGTACGAGGAGGCCGGTCCGCTGTAGGGGCCGGTATTGCCGATCTTGATCTCGGTGTCGGTGACGCCGGGGCCGTATTGCTTGGCGGCGCGAGCCGGCCGCGCGGCCAGCATCGGTGCGCCAAAGGCCAGCGCCGCCGGGGCGGCGGCGAGGATCGTGCGACGCGTCAGACGTTTCATGGTGACCTCCCGTTGTGAAACCCGTTCAACGGCTCTTTGCGGTGCGCGCACCGGCTTGCCGCGCAAGGCGCGCCTGCCGCGCCGGCTGCGCTCAGCCGACCGCGCCGCTCAGGACCGGACCGAAGGGAACGTAGCGCTCGCCGTCGAAGCGCCTCATCTGGGCCTGCTTGATCGGCGCGAAATTGGTCGGGCTGGTATTGACCACGATGCCGGGCAACAGCATCGGCAAGGCGAGATCCTGCAGATTTGCCGCCTGCTTCATCACGTTCTCGCGGGTCAGCTCGTCGCCGCATTGCTTCAGCATCTGGACGGTCGTCGCGGCAATCGACTGGCCGTAGACGTTCTGCTGATCGGTCTTGTCGCCGCTCGGGTAATACTTGTCCATGAACGCAACCCACGATTTGTAGCCCGCATCGTTCTGCCATTCGGGATCGGTCGGGTCCTTGAAGGAATTGTCGCTGATGATGCCCTTGGCGTTTTCGAGGCCGGCCGGCTTCAACGTCACGCCGACGGACGAGGCGATGCCGTTCAGGATGTGCAGCGGCTTCCATCCGATTTCGCCCACCTTTCTGATCGCCTGGGCGCCGAATTTGGGGATCGCGACGGTGATGAGGACGTCGCAGCCGGCCGCCTTCATCTCCAGGATTTGCGAGTTGACGGTCGCGTCGGTGGTCTCGTAGGACGTCCTTCATCTTGATCATCGACGCCGCCTTGGCGCCGAGCCCGTCGACCACCCCCTTCAGATAGTCCTTGCCGAAATCGTCGTTCTGATAGAGCACGCCGATCTTGCCGTCGGGCTTGTTCTTCAGGATGTAGGCCGCGTAGATGCGCCCCTCCGCCTGGTAGCTGACGAAGAAGCCCATGGTCCACGGATGGCCCTTCGGGTCGTCCCACTTGGTGGCGCCGGTGCTGACGAACAATTGCGGCACCTTCTTCTCGTTCATGTAGTGCCAGACCGCGCTGTAGGTCGGGGTGCCGACCGAACCCGACAGTGAAGAGAACGTTGTCGCTCTCGACCAGCTTGCGCGTCATCTCGACCGTCTTGGGCGGCGAATAGCCGTCGTCGTCCGAGATGAAGGTGATCTTGCGTCCGTTCACGCCGCCCTGGTCGTTGATCATCTTGAAATAGGCGCCCTCCGAAATCGGAATCGGGCTGGCGTTCGACAGCGGGCCGCTATAGGGGCCGGTGTTGCCGATCTTGATCTCGCTGTCGGTGACCCCGGGTCCGTAATTCTTAGCAGCGCGGGCCGGCCACGGGGCGAGCAGCGGCCCGCCAAAGGCCAGCGCGGCCGGAGCCGCGGCGAGAATGGTGCGACGCGTGAGCTTCATGATGACCTCCCCTGCAGAATTCGGCCTTTTGGCCGATGGTTAACGGTTGCGCCATCTGGCCAGATACGCGAAGGCAAGCCGGGTAAACCCGGCAGCCCCCGACGGCATGATAAAAATCACCAGCAGCATGATGCCGCCATAAATGGCGCCGGCCAAGCCCCGCGACACCGCCTCGGCGATGTTCGGCACGTAAAGCACGAACAGGCCGCCGAACAGGCAGCCCGGCAGCGAACCAATGCCGCCGAGGATCAGACCGACGAGAAACGAGATCGACAGAAACAGGCTGAAGCTGTCCGGGGCGACGAATTGCACCGCGAGCGCGCCCAAAGAGCCCGCGACGCCGGTGTAGAGCGCGCTGACGCCAAAGGTGAGCGTCTTGTATAAGGGCGCGTTGATGCCCATCGCGGCGGCGGCGATCTGATGGTCGCGGATCGCCATCATGGCGCGGCCGGTGCGGCTCTTCACCAAATTGGCGGCGCCCGCGAACATGACCAGCACGACCGCCAGGGTGAAATAATAAAGCCATTGATCGTCGTCGATATGCAAGAAGGCGGGAGCATTCGGCTGATCGACGATGATGCCCTGCACCCCGCCGGTCCAGCCTTCGAAACCCTGGAATTTCAGGAGCTGCGGCAATGCCACCGCCGCCGCAAAGGTAGCCAGCGCGAGATAAAGGCCTTGCAGGCGTAACGCCGGCAGTCCGAACAAGAACCCAACGATAAAGCATACCGCGCCAGAACAAGGCAGCGTCCAGTAGTAGGCGATGCCGTAGCGCTGCATCAGGATCGCCGTCACATAGGCGCCGAGGCCGTAGAAGGCACCGTGACCCACCGAGAACTGGCCATTGAAACCGGTCAGCAGATTGAGGCCGAGGATCGCCAGCGCGTAGATCAGCACCTGGGTCAACTGGAAGACGACAAAGCCCTGAAACAGGAAGGGCAGCGCGACCGCGATCAGCAAAGCGCCGGCCATCACCCAATGACGGATCGCCGAGCGTGTCACCGCCGGCGCGGCGGCCGCCGGGCCGGCGGCCGCCGGGACGGCGGCGGCGAAGGTCGCGGTATCCTCTTGGGGCGTCGTCATACCCGGCTCACTACACTGCGGCCGAAGAGGCCGGCGGGCCGTACCATCAGCACCGCGACAATCACCAAGAGCGCGATCGTCAGCTTCAGGTCGCGGCCGATATAGGGGATGTAGGTGCCCGCCAGATTTTCGATGATTCCGACCGCAAAGCCGCCGAGCACGGCGCCGCCCGGGCTGGTCAGCCCGCCCATCACCGCGCCGGCAAAACCGTACAGCAAGACGCCGAACATCATGTTCGGGTCGAGAAACACCACCGGTGCGATCAGCATGCCGGCCATCCCGCCGATCGCCGCCGCGATGCCCCAGCCGAGCGCCGTCATCCAGCCGACCCGAATGCCGACGAGGCGGGCCGATTCCGGGTTGTGAGCGGCGGCGCGCATCGCCAGCCCGAGCCGCGTGCCGCGGAAGAACAGATAAAGCAACCCGAGCAGCACCGCGGTCACGCCGATCATCCCGGCCTCATGGGCGTCGATCAGGTCGCTGCCGAAC
The DNA here is from genome assembly GCA_963842175.1 of uncultured Alphaproteobacteria bacterium. Taxonomy (GTDB): domain Bacteria; phylum Pseudomonadota; class Alphaproteobacteria; order ATCC43930; family CGMCC-115725; genus DATARH01. Next base: position 247,068 of record CAWJFM010000023.1, on the reverse strand, counting down.
AGCGGCTTGGTGCCGAACGGGGTCGGGAAGGTCTTGATCGTGTAATCCCAGATATAGCCGTCAGCGCTGTTCAGGATGCTGAACAGCGCGATGAACGCGACGAGCTGGCTGAGGATCGGCGCGTTATGCAGCGGCTTGAACAGGATCCGCTCGATCGCGACCCCGCCGATGAATGACAGGATCACCACCGCCACAAAGGCCACCCAGTAGGGGCTGCCCCAGTCGATCAGCTGCCAGGCGACATAGGCCGAGAACGTGGCCATCTCGCCCTGCGCGAAATTGAGGTGGTCGATCGCCAGAAAGATCATCACCACCGACAGCGCCATGCTGGCGTAGATCGCCCCGTTGGCGAGGCCGGCCATCACCTGCTGCAGCAATAATTCCATCGCTCAATACCCGAGATAGGAGCGGCGGATCGACTTCGTCGGCGCCGATCACCGCGGCGGGCGCGTCCAGCACGACATGCCCGGTTTCGAGCAGATAGGCGTGCTCGGCCAGGTCGAGCGCCAGGGCCGCATTCTGCTCGACGACCAGCATCGCGACCCCCATCTCGCGGTTGACCCGGCGCAGGATCTCGAACAGCTCCTCGACGATCAGCGGCGCGAGGCCGAAGGAAGGTTCGTCGAGCAGCATCAGGCGCGGCCGCAGCATCAGCGCCGCGGCCGACCGCCAGCATCTGCTGCTCGCCGCCCGACAGCGTCCCGGCCTGCTGCTGCGCGCCGTTCCTTGAGGCGCGGAAAATGCTCGTAGACCCGATCGAGATCCGCCGCGATGCCGGCCCGGTCGCGGCGGATCATCGCGCCGAGCTGCAGGTTCTCCTCGACCGTGACGCGCAGAAACGTGCCACGGCCCTCGGGGACATGCGCGATGCCGAGGCGCACGATGTCCTCGGTCGCCCAGCCGGAGATGCGGCCGGCCCTCGAAGCGGATATCGCCGCTTGTTCGCACCATGCCGCAGAGCGCGCGCAGCACCGTCGTCTTGCCGGCGCCGTTGGCGCCGAGAAGGGTGCACACCCGCCCCTCTTCGAGGTGCGAAGCCGACCCCGAACAGCGCCTGGATCTCGCCGTAGAACGCGTCGAGACCGTCGACTTCGAGCATCATCGCGCCGGACCCCCGCTGGCCCTTTGCGTCTGCCGCTTCGCGCCGGTGCCGAGATAGGCCTCGATCACCGCCTCGTCCTGCTGCACCTCGGCGGGCGTGCCGTCGGCGATCTTGCGGCCGAAATCGAGCGCGACGACCTTGTCGGACACCGCCATCACCAGGTTCATGTGATGCTCGACGAGCAGCACGGTGACCTGCCGCTCGTCGCGGACCCGGCGAATGAGCGCGCAAGCTCGCCGACCTCGCCGTGATTGAGCCCGCCCGCCGGCTCGTCGAGCAACAAGAGCTTCGGGTTGCCGGCCAAGGCCCGCGCCAATTCGACCCGCTTCCGCGTGCCGAGCGGCAGCCCGGCGGCCGGACGCAGCGCCACCTCTTCGAGGTCGAGCATGCGGAGCAGCGACCAGGCGACCTCGCTGAGCGCCGCCTCGTTGCTGGCGAACCCAGGGCAGCCGCAACGTGTCGCTGACGAAATCGCTGCGGCTCTGGGCATGGCCGCCGATGCGGACATTGTCGAGCACCGATTGCGGCGCGAACAGCGCGAGGTTCTGGAAGGTCCGCCCGATGCCGATCCCGGCGATGCGGTGCGGCGGCCAGCCCCAGCATCGACCGGCCCTCGAACAGGATGTCGCCGCGGTTGGGGGTGTAGAGCCGGCTGACGCAGTTGAACAGCGTGGTCTTGCCGGCGCCGTTCGGGCCGATGAGGCCAAGAATCTCGCCTTCCTCGATGGCGAACGAGACGCCGTCGAGCGCGACGATACCGCCAAAGCGCAGAGCGACGTCGCGGATTTCGAGCAGCGGCGCGCGCGCGGACGGCCGCGCCGGTCGGCCTCGGTCGTCGCGGTGACGCCAGCACTAGCCACGGCCCGCCGCCAATTGCCGCAACACGTCCGGGCCGTGCATACGCGCCGTCCTCCCCATTTGCCCGTCGCGCTGAATCCGCTGCGAACCTGCCGGCGGCGAGTTGTCGAGTCAAGGCGGTATCGCCTCCGGTCCAGGTTTGCGTCCAGCCGCTGATCGACAAGCCAAACCAAATCCGGGATTATCCAACTGCCTATTCGGCCGGCCGCCAACCCGAGCGCCGCATGAGGTCGCGATGATTTTGGTCTGCCCAAAATGCGAGCGCCGCCTTCCGGTCGACGCATCCGAGCAACGCCGCTACCGCGGTTGACATGGACGACGCCGGTCGGCAGCGACAACAGATGGCAGTGCAGACCGGGCGGAGGTGCACATGAACGGAATACTTATCTTCCTGATTGTCCTGGCGATCATCGTGCTGGCGGTAATCGCGCGAGGGGTGCGCACGGTGCCGCAGGGCTATCAATGGACCGTCGAGCGGTTCGGCCGTTATCGGATAACGCTGATGCCGGGGCTGCGGCTGATCAACCCGTTCATCGAGGGGATCGGCCGCAAGGTCAACGTCCAGGAAACCGTGCTGGAGATCCCGCCGCAGAACGTCATCACCAAGGACAACGCCTCGGTCATCGTCGACGGCATCGTGTTCTATCAGGTCGTCGATGCCGCCCGCGCTTCCTATGAGGTGCAGAACCTCGAATTGGCGGTGACGAACATCACGATGACCAACATTCGCACGGCGATCGGCGCGCTCGATCTCGACGAGACCCTGTCGAAGCGCGACGAGATCAACGAGCGGCTGCTGCGCGTGCTTGACGCCGCCACCGAGCCGTGGGGGACAAAGATCACCCGCGTCGAGCTCAAGGACGTTCGCCCGCCCGAGGATGTCCAGCAGGCGATGTCGAAGCAGCTCACCGCCGATCGCGAGAGGCGCGCCGCGGTACTGCGCGCCGACGGCATCAAACAGGCCGCGATCCTTGAAGCCGAAGGCACCAAGCAGGCGCAGATTCTCGCCGCCGAAGGCCGCCTCGCCGCGGCGCAGAAGGATGCCGAGGCGCGCGAAAGGCTCGCCGACGCCGAAGCGGTAGCCACCGCGGCGGTATCGAAGGCGGTGACGGAAGGCAATGTGCAGGCGCTGAATTACTTCATCGCCCAGAAATACGTCGAGGCGATGACCCAGATCGGCCAATCGCCGAATGCACGGCTCGTGCTGATGCCGATGGAAGTTGGCGGGCTCGTCGGGACGATCGCCGGCATCGCCGAACTCGCCAAAAGCGCGCGCCCGGCGGAATAGGAAGGCGCGCGATGGGCATTCCCTGGTGGGCCTGGGTGATCGTCGCGGGAATTCTCGCGCTGGCGGAGCTGCACGTGCCGGGCAGCTATCTGGTGTGGATCGCGCTTGGCGCGGCGCTGACGAGCGTCGTCGCCGCCGCGTTCGGCGTATCCATCGAGGGGCAGATCGGCAGCTTTGCCGCTGGCGTCCGCGCTCAGCTGCATTGTCGGTTATTTCGTCTACCGCCGGGTGCGTCGGGCGCGTCCGGGCGAGGCCCTCCTCAACCAGCGAGGCCTGGCGATGGTCGGGGCGCGCGGCACGGTCTGCGAGCCGTTTTTCAACGGGCGCGGCAAGGTGCGGTTGGGCGATGGCGTCTGGCTTGCCGACGGCCCCGACCTCGCCGAGGGCATGCCGGTCGTCGTCAAGGCCGTGCACGGAACGCGGCTCGTTGTCGAGGCGATCGACACGAAATCCGGCGCGGATCCCGCGGAGGCGGCACGCGCCTGATCGTTACGGTCAAAAGCGCTTCAACAGCCGGTCGATGTAATCGAGTTCGATCTGCGGGCGGGTACGCTCGCCGGCGCGGCGGCGCAGTTCATCGAGAATCTGTCGCGATTTTTGCAGGATGTTCTCGTCGGGGATTTTAACGTCGCCCTGATCGAACGTGCCATTATTGGATAGCGGCCGACCGAACGGGTCGCGCTCGATCCGGTCGCCGGCATCGCGGTCGGTCGCGCCGATCTCGTCGCCATTGGGTCCCCCACATGTTGCCAAGACCCAGACGCTGCTGGAGCTGCTGGGCAAAATCGCGCGCCGCCTGCTGCAGCTGGTCGAGCGCTTCGGTTTGCGGCCCGATCGCCTCACTCGGCCGACTGCGCTGCAAAGCGCCGGTGGCGTCGCGCATCGCCCGCTCGGCCCGGCCGAACGGTTCGGGGATATCGCCCATCCCGTCGCCGAGCTGCCGCATGATCTCGCCGAGCGCGCGGCGCACCTCTTCCTGCTGGCCGGCGGCATCGCCCATGTCGCCGGTTTGCCCGCTATCGGCCTGGTCGCCACCCGGCTGCTGTCCCTGTTGCTGCCCCGGCGGCTGGCCCGTTTGCCCATTGCGGCCCTGCTGACCCTGTTGACCCTGCTGGCGCTGGGCGCGGAAGCTGCGATCGAGCAATTGCTGCTGGCGTTGCATCAATTCCTGCAAGCCGCGCATCATCTGCTGTGCCTGGTTTGCGCCGCGCTGCTGCATCTGGCCGGGGCGGGCGGCGCGCAGGTTCTCCAGCATGTTCTGCAGCTGCGACAACAGTTCGCGCGCCTCTTCGCGCGCGCCGCTGCGCGCCAGTTCGCCGGCGCGGTCGAGCATGCGCTGCAGATCGCGTGCGGGTGAGAACCTGCGAGGGGTCGATCGGCGTCGTCGCCTCGTTCGGATGGCGTTGCAGCTCTTGCGCCAGCGCCTGCAAATAGCGGTCGAGCGCCTCGCGCAGCTGTTGCATCAGCTGCTCGACCTCGGCGTCGGGCGCGCCCTTGGCGAGAGCATCCTGCAACGCCTGCTGGAGCCGGCGCAGCTCGCGCTCGGCCATCGACATGCTGACCGTCCTCGATGCGCAGCGCGGTGTCCCACAACAGCTGCTCGACCGCGGCGATCGTGTCCTTGCCTTGGTCGCGGCGCAGCTGTTGCGCGGCCAGTCGCAGCGCGAGATACACGACCGTATCGTCGCGATAGAGCGCCGGCCGCTTGTTCAAATCGCCGAGGATCTCGGCGACCGCTTCGGCCGAACCCGGGTCCTTCGCCAGTTCCTTGCGCTGGTCGATGATCGCGCGCGCCACCGGGTGGTGAAAGACGCGCTCGGGCAGGACCATGTGCAGCGGCTCGCTCTCGCCGGTCTGGCCGAGCGCATCGGTCGCGACGAGCCGGATCTCGACCGGCAGACCGGCCCAGGGATGCGGCGACAAATCGTGATAGCTCGTCGCCGCGGCTTCCTTGAGGTGCAGGCCCGGCAACGGCAAGTCGAGTTCGATCAAATCCTCGGGGCCGCCGCCCTGACGGCGGATCACCGCCTTCGCGCTCTCGACCCCGTAATCATCGCTCGCCTGATAATCGAGGCGCAGCGCGGCGCGCGCCGTGGCCGCTGGGCGGCTTGGCAAAATCGATCGTCGGCGGGTTGTCGGGAATGATCTCGATCGGCCAGCGGCCAAGCACGGTCCCATCCTGGCTCAGGGTAAGCAGCTTGCCGCTGGTCAGGGTGGTTTCGAAGCGGAAGTTCTGCTTGTCGACCGCAGCGAAATCGCGGGCCTCATCGTCGATCGCCAGGCGCGGCACGGCATTGCCGCCATGCACCTGGGCCAGCAGGGTGCTGCCGGTCGCAACCTTCACCGTCTTGCTGTCGCCGGTCCGCAGGAATTGCGGTGCCAGCCCGGTGTATTCGGGCGGCGTCAGCCACAGATCGAAGCTCGTCGTAATTCCCGCCGAGCCGCCGTCGAAACCTGGCGTAAAGGCGCGGATCACCCGGTCGCGCCAATCGCTGCCGGCGTCGATCGCGCCCAGCAGCAACAGGATCGCGAGCACCGAGCGCACTCCCCAAGGGTCGCGGCGGGCCAGCCCCGCTACCGGCCAGCCGACCCGCAACCGACGCATCGCTTCCGCCATCCGGCGCTGATGCGCGGCCCACAATGCAGCGGCTTGGCCGTCGAGCGGCGCGCTGGGACGATCGGCAAGCGCCTCTAACGGGCGATGCGGCAATCCGCTCGCCTCTTCGATGCGGCGCCGGGCCATGATCGGATCGGGCCAAGTGCCGATCCTGGCCGAGCGCGATCCCCACACCACCGCACCGGCGAACGCGATGGCGAAGAGCGCCAGCACGCCGGCATGCGCCGGCCCCGGCAGCCGCGGCAGCACATCGAAAAGCGCCAATACGGCAAACATGCCGAGAACGCACAACGCCGGCCAGGCCGCCGGCCACACCCGTTCCCACAAGAGCGCGGCGCGCGCCAGCCGCAATCGCAAGGCGAGCCGGCGTCCGTTTGGCCCGGGCGGCGACGATCGGGGCGGCCGGCTCGCATCGGCTCGCTCGCGCCATCTGCGGATCGGCAAGCCAATCGGGGACGGTGTCGAGCCCGAGCATCGCATCATAGCTCGGCCGCGCCCGGATCACGGCAAACCGGCTGCCTGCCACGAGCACCTCGGGCACCAGCAGCCGGCTGTTGTAGGTCGAGCTCATCACCGCGCCATAGGCCCCGGCGGTCGTGAAGGCGACCAGATCGCCCTCGGCGAGCGGCGGGAGGTCGCGACTGCGCGCGAAGGTGTCGGTCGGTCTCGCAGACCGGGCCGACGACATCGGCCGGGCATCGTCGACGCGTCCGTGGCCGGCGCGTCGCACCGGCACGATGTCGTGCCAGGCCTCGTATAGCGCCGGGCGGATCAGATCGTTCATCGCCGCGTCGACGACGACGATCCGGTTGCTCGCCGTCCTTGACGTAAATGACGCTGGCGACCAGCAATCCGGCCGGGCCGACCAGGAAGCGGCCGGGCTCGAAGGCGATGGCCACGTCGAGCGGGCCGAACACGTCGCGCACCAGCGCCGGCATAGGCGGCCGGGCTCGCCGGCTGCCTCGTCGTGGTAGGGGATCGTCAGCCCGCCGCCGAGATCGAGCTGCCGCACCGCCAGCCCGACGGCCGCGCAACTCGACGACCAGCTCGGCAAGCCGCGCGAAGGCCTCGCGGCTCGGGCGCGAGGTCGACGATTTGCGAGCCGATATGCACCGCCAGCCCGACCGGCTCGATGCCGGGCAGATCGGCGGCGAGGCGATAGGCCGGCGACCGCGTCGCCGATAGGCGATGCCGAATTTGTCTTCCTTGCGGCCGGTCGAGATCTTGGTGTGGGTGCGGGCGTCGACATCGGGATTGACGCGGATCGCGACCCGGGCGGTCTTGCCGCTCGCCGCCGCGATCTCGCTGAGCCGGCGCAGTTCGGGCACCGACTCGACGTTGATCTGGTGGATGTCGGCGCCGAGCGCGGCACTCGAGTTCGCCGCGGGTCTTGCCGACACCGGAGAAGATGATGCGTTGCGGCGGGATGCCGGCGGCGAGCGCGCGCCGCAACTCGCCTTCCGAGACGACGTCGGCGCCGGCCCCGAGCCGGGCGAAGACCCGCAGCACGGCGAGGTTGGAGTTGGCCTTCACGGCATAGCAGATCAGCGGGCGCGCCGGCGCGAAGGCCTCGGCAAAGGCGCGGTAGCAGGCGGTCAGCGCGGCGGCGGAATAGAGGTAGAACGGCGTCCCGACCGCCGCGGCGATGCGCGCGACCGGCACCGCCTCGGCATAGAGCTCGCCGTCGCGATAGGGAAAGAAATCAGGCACTCGGATAGGTCCTGGGATAGGTGTCGGGCTCGCCGGGCGGGGGCTGCGGATTGCCCTTCTTGCCGCAACCGGCGAGCGCGAGCGCGACGAGCAGCAGGACGAGCACCCGAGCGATCTTGCCGCTCATTCGAGAAATCTCTTGCGGGCGGCGGCGGCGGCCTCGCGCACCCGCTCCGGTGCGGTGCCGCCGAAGCTGGTGCGGCTGGCGACCGAGCGGTCGACCTCGAGCGCCTCGTAAACCGCCTTCGTGATCGCCGGCTCGACCGCCTGCAGCTCAGCGAGCGGCAATTCGGCGAGGGTGCAGCCCTTGGCCTCGGCGCGCTTGACGATCTCGCCGGTGATGTGATGGGCGCGGCGGAACGGCATCCCCAGCGTGCGCACCAGCCAGTCGGCCAGATCGGTCGCGGTGCTGAAGCCGCGGGCCGCCGCTTCGCGCAGCCGCGCGCGGTCGGGGCGCAGGTCGCGGACCATTCCGGCGGTTGCGGCCAGGCACAATTCGAGCGCATCGGCCGCCTCGAACACCGGGACCTTGTCTTCCTGCATGTCCTTTTGATAGGCGAGCGGCAGCCCCTTCATCACCGTCAGCAACGCAAGAAGCGAGCCGTTGAGCCGCCCGGTCTTGGCGCGGACCAGCTCGGCGGCGTCCGGGTTGCGCTTTTGCGGCATGATCGAGCTGCCGGTGGTGAAGGCATCGCTGAGCCGGATGAAGCCGAACGGCTCGCTCGACCACAGCACGATCTCCTCGGCAAGAGCGCGACAGATGGCTGCCGGCGAGCGCGGCGGCGGCGAGAAATTCGATCGCGAAGTCGCGGTCGGAGACGGCATCCATTGAATTTGCCGCGGGGCCGTCGAAGCCGAGCGCGGCGGCGGTCGCGTCGCGGTCGATCGGAAAGGCGGTGCCGGCGAGCGCGGCGGCGCCGAGCGGGCATTGGTTGAGGCGGCGCCGGCAGTCGGCGAGCCGGCCGCGGTCGCGCCCGACCATCTCGACATAGGCCAGGAGATGGTGCCCCAGCGTTACCGGCTGGGCGATTTGGAGATGGGTGAAGCCGGGCATCACCCAATCGGCATACGCCGCGGCCTGATCGATCAGCGCCGCCTGCAAATCCCGCATCGCCGCATCGATGCGCTCGATCGCGCCGCGTACCCAGAGGCGGAAATCGGTCGCGACCTGGTCGTTGCGCGAGCGCGCGGTGTGCAGGCGCCCGGCAATGGGGCCGATCAGCTCGGCAAGCCGCGCCTCGATGTTGAGGTGGATGTCTTCGTTCGCCTCGCTGAACACAAAGGCACCACTCTCGATCTCGCCGCGGATTTGCTCTAGACCCTTGGCGATCGCGGCGCCATCCTGCGACGTCAGGATGCGTTGTGCGACCAGCATCGCGCAATGCGCCAGCGAGCCGGCGATATCCTCGGCGTAAAGGCGCTTGTCGACATCGATCGAGGCATTGATGCGGCGCATGATCGCGGCGGGGCCGCCGTCGAAGCGGCCACCCCAATTCGGGTTACGCTCGTGGTCAGCCTTGTTCGCCACGGTCGCGGTTGCGCTCCTGCTCGCGGTCTCGGCGGCGGCGGCGGCCGAGGATGAAGAGATGAGCCTCGGCCAGTTTATCCCGGCGAGCCCGCCGCAGCCAGCGCCAGAGACCGAGCTTCACCGATGCCGACGGCAAGCCGGCCAGCCTTGCCGATTTCAAGGGCAAGCCGGTGGTCGTCAATTTGTGGGCGACCTGGTGCCAGCCCTGCCTCAAGGAGATGCCCTCGCTCGACCGCCTGCAATCCGAGCTCGACGGCAAGCTCGCCGTCGCGGCGGTCTCAGAGGACCGCGCCGGAGCCAAGCGGGTCGATCCGTTTATCGCGGGCATGGGTCTGAAGGAACTCAAGATCTATCTCGACCCGAAATCCGATCTCGTCCACGCCTTCAACGTGCGCGGGCTGCCGACGAGCATCGTCATCGATGCACAGGGCCGGGTGGTCGGGCGGGTCGAAGGCGCCGCCGATTGGGACTCCGCGACGATGATGGCCGTGCTCAAGCCGTTGCTGGAGAGCGGCCCGGATGTCGTACACGGCGCGATCAAGGGTGTGGCGCGCTGAGCACCTCGCGCAGAAAGCGACCGCCCCGTTCGCAGCCCCTCCGGATCGATCGAATGCTCGGTCCCGACGCAGGCGAGGGTCTCGACCGGGACGCCGGCGCCCTTGAGCGCGGCTTCCGCCGTGGCGAGCGATGCGAACGGCACCAGCGGGTCCTCGGTGCCGTGGACCAGCAGCACCGGCGGGCGCGAGCGCAATTCGCCCGGCAGCAGATCGGGCGCGATCAGCCGGCCGGAATAGCCGAGAATGCCGGCCAGCGGCGCGGCGCGGCGCAGCCCGACAAAGAGCGCCATCATCGTGCCCTGCGAAAAGCCGACCAGCGCCGCGGCGCTCTCGTCGAGCCCGCGCTTTCTGCAGCTCGTCATCGATGAACGCGTCGAGCAGATGGCGCGGCGGCGCGCACCCCGGCCAGCACCGCCGCCGGGCTGCGGTCCTGGACGCTGAACCATTGATAACCGTAAGGGCGCCATGTCGCATGGAAAGGGTGCGTTCGGCGAGACGAATTCCGCCTCGGGCACCAGCCGCCCCCAATATTGCTGGAGCCCGATCAGATCGTTGCCGTCGGCGCCGAGGCCGTGCAGCAGGATCACGAGGCGGCGGGGCTCGCCGCCGGCAAGCGGCGGGCGGGACGGGCCGGACAGGGCCATCAGCATCGGCGGGACACCCTTTTACTGCGGAACAGGCGCATCTGCGCGAGCAGGCATAGCCGATCCGGCGGGCCGCTGTCATGATGCTATGATGCCGGTGTGTGGACGGCCGCAGACATCGAGATCGTGCTCGACAACGAGCTGAGTGCCGGCTCGGTGGTGACCGCGGATATCAGGACGCCGGAAGGCAGTTTGCGGCTGATAACGGAAATCGAGCGCTACGACCGTGAACTTGTGCTTGCAGGGCTCCATATTCAGGGCGAGAACTTGCGGCCCAACCAGTTGGGATGGGCGCGATTGCGCCAGATCGCGCTGGCGGTGGCGGAGATAGCGAATGTCGATACCATTGTGGTTAAAGGAGCGACTCGGACCACGGGTGCAGTACCGGGAAGGCTCCCTGGTCCGCTCCGGTTCACCCGCCCGTTACCACCTGAGCGCTGATCCGACATTTACCAAAACCGTGTCCGCCGTTATCGCCTTGCGAAGGCGGCATGTGCCGATCATCGAAGCTAAGGCGTCGATCGAGCGTTTGGTGGCGGAGCGCGACATCGCGATCGACCTGCCGATGCTGGAACACGCCGCCGTGTTTGAAGCCGAGCTGCGGGAGCTGGGCGTTCGCGCCACGCGGGAAGCGTCTTCCGCCGCGGCGGAAGGATGAGACTGACACTCGGTTGATCGAAACCGCCGATCCCGTCGTCACCCGGTTTGCGCCGAGCCCGACCGGGTATCTGCATCTGGGCCATGTCCGCTCGGCGCTCGAAGGCTGGCGGGCGGCGCGGCAAGCGGGCGGCCGGTTTCTGCTGCGGCTCGAGGACATCGACCACACCCGCTGCCGCGCCGAGTACGCCGCGGCGATCGTCGAGGATCTGGCCTGGCTCGGCCTCGATTGGGACGGGCCGATCCGCCGGCAATCGGAGCATTTCGCCGACTACCGCGCCGCGCTCGCGCGGCTGGAGGAGGCGGGGCTGCTCTATCCCTGCTTCTGCACCAGGCGCGCGATCCAGGCCGAGATCGACCGTGCCGGCGGCGCGCCGCAAGGCGAGATCGGGAGCGCCCTATCCCGGCACTTGCCGCCGTCTCGGCGCGGCCGAGCGCGCCGCGAAGCGCGCAGCCGCGCCCGATTACGCGCTGCGCCTCGACGTCGCGGCGGCCGTCGCGCGCACCGGGCCGCTCGCCTGGAGCGAGGATGGCAGGCGGGTCGAGGCCGATCCGGCGGCGCTGGGCGACGTCGTGCTGGCCCGCAAGGAGATGCCGACGAGCTATCACCTCGCGGTCACCGTCGATGACGCGCTGCAAGGCGTCACGCTGGTGACGCGCGGCGCCGATCTGTTCGCCGCGACCCACATCCACCGCCTGCTGCAGGCGCTGCTCGGCCTGCCGACGCCGCGCTACCGCCATCATCCGCTGCTGACCGACGCCGCGGGCAGGCGCCTTGCCAAACGCGACCGCGCCGCTGACGATCCGGGCGATGCGCCAGGCCGGGATGACCCCGGCGGAAATCCTCGAAGCGGCTCAATCGAGCGGGCGATGAAGCCCGCTCGCGACATCGAGATATTCGGGATCGTCGATCCGCAGCAGCCCATGCCGCAAGGCAAAATGGAGAAACACCAAATTCACGTCGAACTTGAAGTCGTCGGTCGCGCGGATGCGCTCGATGACGCTCTGCGCCGGCATCAGTTCGAAATGGACGACCTCGCCATCGCGATTCTGCGGCACGAATTCCGCCGGCAGTTCGAGATCGTAGACGAACAGCACGCTGTCGCGGATGCCGATGTCGTTTTCCATTAAATAGGTGATCGCGCCGACCGGCACCGCGCGGTCGATCAGGCTTTGCGGGATTCCGGCCTCCTCTTCGGCTTCCTTGACGAGGGTGGAGGCGACGCCGTAGCCGTTGCCGATCCCGCCGGCGACCATGTTGTCGAGCTTGTCGGGCGCCAACCGCTTGTTCGGCGCCCGCCGTCCGATCCACAGATCGAGCCCGCCGCGGTTGCGGCGGTAGCCGTTGAGGTCGACGCCATAGGCGCGCACCCCGAAAAACGCAACCGCGCCGCGGTCGACCCGAAACAGCGGCGCGTCGCCCCAGCGCGGCATCACATCGAAGGTCTCGTTGCGCCATTTGGGGAGCCGCTTCTCGACGACGAGCGCCTCGACCACCTCGTCGACCGCGGCGCTGACCGCATCGACATCGCCCTCCGCCACCAGCTGCACCCGATCCGGCTCGACCGCAAACACCGCGGGAAAGCGGGAAAGCGCCGCGGCATTGTCGCGGCGCAGCCAGCCGATCCGCCGCTCGCCGGCAAAGAGGGGGACGACGCGCGCGCGGTCGTAATTGTTGCAGGCGCGGATATGGTCGGCGAACGACATCGCGATTGATTCAGCCGGAGCGGCGGGCTTCGCTGGTCAGCACGGTCTCGACGCCGGTGATCTGGCGCATGCATTGCGCAATGTAGTCGCAGAGGTCGCGGCCGAGGCCGTCGATCTGCACCTCGATCGCCAGCGCCTCTCCCAACGCCGCGCTATGCCATTTCTGCGGGACCAGCCCGCGCTTGGCAAACAACTCGATGACGCGCGGCATCACCCCGGGTTCCGCGCGGGCCTGGACGGAAAAACAGACGCAGAGCGGAGAATAGCCGCCGTCAGCGTTGGCGGCGGCGGCAAGAGGCAGGGAAGACGACATCGCAGAAATCCTCGGCGGGTTGGCGGCGAATCAGCACGGCCCGGGCCCTTCCGGGGCCCGGGGCGGTAATTCGCCGATCGCCGGCGCGGTGCGTCACCTTGGTCATAGCCTGAATGTAGCCTTCCCGCGGCCGCCGTCAAGCCGAGCCGCCCGCGTTGAGTCCGCCGGCGCGGTCTCTATAATCGCGCAAAACCCTGAAGGAGAGGTTAGGCCATGGCGGTCGTATTGGGCACCGACGGCTACCGCTACGAGGTCGCCGACGGCTGGGCGAAGCTGCCGCCCGGCTATGAATTCAACGCCGATGTCGCCGCGGTCGGGGTCGACCGGCACGACAACGTCTATGCCTTCAACCGCGGCCAGCACCCGATGTGCGTCTTCGACCGCGAGGGTAATCTGCTGCGCACCTGGGGCGAGGGGATCTACCCGCGCGCGCACGGCGTCTTCATGGCGCCGGACGACACGATCTGGCTGACCGACGACGCCGACCACACGGTCCGCCGCTGCACGCTCGACGGCAAGGTGCTGCTGACGATCGGCATCCCCGGCAAGCCCGCGCCCTATATGAGCGGCGAGCCGTTTCATCGCTGCACCCATACCGCGCTGTCGCCGCAATGCGACCACCTCTACATCTCGGACGGCTACGGCAACGCCCGCGTCCACAAATTCACCATCGACGGGAAATGGCTGAGCGCGTGGGGCGAACCCGGCACCGATGAGGGCCAGTTCAACATTCCGCACAACATCTGCTGCGACGCCGACGGCTGGGTCTATGTCGCCGACCGTGAGAACCACCGGGTCCAGGTGTTCGACGGCAACGGCAAATACGAGACGCAGTGGGTCAACATGCACCGCCCCTCGGGCCTCTACATGGAGCCGGGCAGGGACGGCCGCTTTTATATCGGCGAGATCGGCCCCGACATGGCCGTCAATATCGATCTGCCGAATTGCGGGCCGCGGGTCAGCATCTACACGCATAGGGGCGAGTTGCTGTGCCGGCTCGGGCACGCGCATGCCGGGCTCGAAACCGGGCAATTCATCTCGCCGCACGGGCTCGCCGTCGATTCGCGCGGCGACATCTATGTCGGCGAGGTCTCGTTCACCAATTGGGGCCGCCGCGTCCGCGCCAGGGGCGAGCCGATCCCGCCGGGGCTCAGGAGCCTGCAAAAGCTGGTTAAGGTGGGGTGATGCCGCCTTTTCACCGCCATTCCGGGGCGGCCCGAAGGGCCGAACCCGGAATCCAGGGACACCGCCGATAGCTGGGCGCGCGCCATCGGCAGCCAGAGGATCGCCGTGATGAATGCCGTAACGGCCATTACGGCGAATGGTCTTGACCGAGCATTTCGATGATCGCCCTATCTGTTCTCTGCGTTCTTCAGGAGGATTTCTGCCTCACTCGCGCCAAGGTCGCGAGCGCGTCGATACCAATGGATCGCGAGGGCAGGATCGCCGAGCCCACCGTTCAAACGGGCCTGCGCAAGGAAGAAGGGGTCATAGGTTTCGCCCAGCCTCAGCGCCGCCTTGGCGTTTCCTGCCTCGCCCGCACGCTGGTAAAAAAGCCGAGCGGAAGCGACATCGCCGACCGCAAACAGCTCATCGCCGCGGGCCATGAGCGTCAGACTCTCTCCAGTGGCAGCGCTTGGCTCAGGCGGCCGCGGTGATGGAGCGGGCATCTCGACGGTCGGTGCGGGCGTGGCGGTGATTGGCGCGGCCGGCGCGGTCGCGCCGGGTGCAGCCGCGACGATCGGCATCGCCGCGTCAGTCGGCGGCGCCGGAGGAGGCGCCGAAGCCGTGTTCGGCGATTGCGGCTTGGGCTTGGGCTCGGGTGTGCCCGCGCTAGTCGTGGCGATTGCCGGCGGCGGACCCTCCTTGGGCACCGTAACCGGCTCTGCCGGACCGGGGGAGCGGGCATCGGCAGAGACCGGTTGCGGCGGCGGCCCCGGCGGGATCGCCGCCGCTGGACCGAGCTGGGGTGTCGCTTCCGGAGAGGGCCCACGATCGGTCGTTGCCGGGGCCGGTGTTGGCGGCTCCAAATTTTTGGGAAGCGCTGTCGACATGGCGATGTCGGCCGGGGCGGACCGGGGCGGCAGGTTGACCATTAGCGATGCGCCAACGAATAATCCGGATAGAAATACGATCGTCATGGAGAAGATCAGGACGGCCATTCGCCCCAACCGTCCGACCGGTACGGAGCTCGTCTCGGGCGGTCGAACGCCGCCCTCCCTGCGAGCGCAGTCCGACGATCTGGCGCTCGCGCCAAATCCCGCAACATCGAGACCTTTCGCCGCAAAGAGCTGAGCGTCGCCGTACCCGAAGTGCCGGTTCGCCGTTCCGCCCTGACTGGCAGTGCGCGCGGGCCCGGCATCAGGATTTGTCCCTTGCTCGGCCTCTCGCCCTAAATGGCTGAGAGGATGTCCGGTCTCTGCGCTCTTCATTGATGCATCCGATAAAAGACGCCGCTCTGTCGCGGCAAATCTGCCGCGCGACCATGACTGCAAACTGGTTCGAATTAGCTGACTATGCAATCTTATAGTTATCCCCAAACAATCCCCAATTCTATTCTATAAATATAGCGCAAAGTTTTGGTGGTCTGCGGTCGCTCAAGGCTTCAATCCCCAGCTTGCACCGGCCGGCATTCGCTCCCGCAGGTGGGTAACCGCGAATTGGGGTATGAGACCTGCGGCGGAGGCGCGGATCGCCCCCTATTACGGCGCCCGAACTCGCCGAGCGCTGGGTCGCCGGTCCGGGCCTGGCCAGACCGGCGGATGAACGCGACCCGTCGTCTTGCTGCGATCCTCCCCCGCCGATGGGTGAAGATCCGATTTGGGCGAGAGCCGTTAACGGCGACAAAGATCGGGAAGGTCGGTTCGCCACCCCACCACGGACATTCAAGCCGCGAGGCTACGGACCCTACTCCGCCGCGGCGCTGGGGGCGTCGGGCAGCATGCCGAGCGCGCGTTTGTAGATGTCGAGCAGGGTTTCCTGCTCGTCGAGATCGTCCTTGTCCATGCGCCGCAGGCGAATGAGCTGGCGCATGATCCGGGCGTCGAACCCGGCGCCCTTGGCCTCGGCATAGACTTCCTTGATGTCGCCCGCGAGCGCGCGCCTTTCCTCCTCGAGCCGCTCGATCCGCTCGATAAACGAGCGCAGCCGCTCGCCGGCAATCCCCGCGATGTCGGGCATCCGTCCCCCCACTAAAGCCAAGATCCGGTCAAAACTCGATCACCCCAAATCGTCATCCCCGGCTTGACCCCGGGATCTCTCGCAGATGCCCACGGATCAAGTCCGTGGGCTGAAGGCCCACGAGTTAAGTCCGTGGGCAGAAGGCCCACGGATCAAGTCCGTGGGCTGAAGGCCCACGAGTTAAGTCCGTGGGCAGAAGGCCCACGAG
The DNA here is from genome assembly GCA_963842175.1 of uncultured Alphaproteobacteria bacterium. Lineage (GTDB taxonomy): Bacteria > Pseudomonadota > Alphaproteobacteria > ATCC43930 > CGMCC-115725 > DATARH01. Next base: position 230,699 of record CAWJFM010000023.1, on the reverse strand, counting down.
TTAAGTCCGTGGGCAGAAGGCCCACGGGTCAAGCCCGGCCATGACGGCTCAAGGGGCGCGACTCAATCAATGTTTCGGCTGAGCGGCGGCGAAGGCCGCCTTCTGCTCGGGGCTCGCCTCCTTCTGGTGCTTCTTGCGCCATTCGTCATAGGGCATGCCGTAGACGATCTCGCGCGCCTCGGGATCGCTGAGCGCGACGCCCTTTTCCTCGGCGGCGGCGCGGTACCATTTCGACAGGCAGTTGCGGCAGAAGCCGGCGAGGTTCATCAGATCGATGTTCTGCACGTCGGTGCGCTCGCGCAGATGCGCGACCAGCGCGCGGAACGTGGCGGCTTCGAGCTCGGTGCGGGTCTTGTCGTCCATCTTCACCTCCTCATGCTGTCCCTTATGTAGCACCCCGGGGCGCGATCTTGAACGCTTCGCGCACACCAAGCTGCAACGCGGGCGGCTGGCGGAACGGAATCGTCGGCTTTATCCTTGGTCGTTATACCCGCGATATGGTCTACCAGAAATATCTCAGGTTGAAATTTGACATTGATACGTTTCGATAGACACACAATCAATACTTGCGAAAATTCACGCAATACTTGCGAAAATTCACGTAAGTGACGCCCCACGAGGGTCAGCTGAGGTCGGCTGGGGTTTCCCTCGGCAGCGCGGCCTGGCCGAGCGCCCGCGCCAGCGTCTTGTAATACCGCATCGAAAAAATCGAAGGCTTTGAACCGGACCACGCGACGGCTCGTCGTCCCGCTTTCGGCCGATGAAGGTTCTCCCCCTAGTAGAGGAGGGACATGAAGACGATGAGAGCGGCGGGCAGGCCGAGGCAGACGATCAGGCGCGTCATGGAACTGGCTTTCCGGACATGTGGATCAACGAGGGATGCGCCGCCATTAAAATCGCCGCGGTGTGTCAGCTAATTGACCTCACCGCGTCATTCAGCTTGCCCGACCGATGGAGGGCAGTCGCAGCCGCAAGAGCACCGCGAGGTGCCACGCCAGGGCCGGAGCCGAGAACGGGCGCAAAAGGACGAATGCGAGCGGGACGCACAGGACGAGCGCAAACGGTCCCTCGCCGGCTGAGCATAGCGGCGGAGACCGCCCGACCCAAGGCTGTGCAAGTGCGAGAATTGGTCATCAAAAGCGTCCTGCTGCGTAGTCAACAGGCACCTTAGGTCAGTGGAGTTTAAAAAATATTGACACCTCGGACGAAATGCAGCATTTTTGCTAAATAACTCAAAGATATAATTTGACACAAATCAGTAATACTGATTGGCTTGCGAAGTGACCGCCAAGTTCGAATTAGGTCAAACTGCCGCTTACAGCGATTCCATCGCCGTTGGTGGCAAGCGGCGTCAAACGCGGCGTTCGGGCGGACGGGGCGAACCGCCAGATGGGGTGTAACCCCATATGGCCGCCGCCACACCCTTGGCGACGAACTTGCAAACCTCGGTGCCACCCCGGGACGATCCAAGCCGTTCTCGGCCACCGGAGCATGGCCGCCTCGCTTCACTACAGCGCCGGGGCGGATCGTCGGCGGGCGGCGTCGGCCGCCGTCGAACTTCTTCAAAAGCGGCCTCGGAAGTGAACGGCCGATGGACGATTTCGGCAAGAATTTCCAAGTTTGTTAAAACGGCGCTGTGAGCCGAGCCGAAATCTGCGTAATATCAATGCGGAAGAGTACCGCTCCCGGTGGGGCGCGCGGGCTTCAAACCCGTTGGAGGGCGCGCAGGCGTCTTCGGTAGGTTCGACTCCTGCCTCTTCCGCCTCTTGTCCATGCTTCGGCGTCAGCGGTCATGCCGTCGTTGCACGGCGCCGGGGCAGCACGCCGAGCTTTTCGAGGTCGGCCTCGGTCAGCTCGGGCAGCACCTCGGCGTCGATCGCGTTGTCGCGAAGGGCCGCCTCATACCGCTCCAAACCGAGGCCGCGCAGCCAGCTGCCGATCTTCACGGGCGATTCCCCACGTCAGGCCCGCGCTCAACTTGTCATTGCCGGCGCACGGACGCAGTCCCGGGCATCCGTCGCGCCGTTTTCGCGTCCGAATTGCTAAGCAGCGCTCGCCGGTCTCGACCGGTTTGCAGATCAGACGAATGAAAAAGCAATCGCCGGGTAGAGCGCTGCTCGCTTCGGCGCCAGATTGTCACCATGTCTGGTGCGGAGAGAGTGTCATGTTGGATAGCGAGCAATGCTGGGCGGCGCTGGCGAACCGCGAGGCGCAGGCCGACGGCGGTTTTGTTTATGCCGTGCGCACGACCGGGGTCTATTGCCGGCCGGGCTGCGCCTCGCGCCTGCCACAGCGCGAGAATGTGGCGTTTTACGAAACCCCGGCCGCGGCCGAGGCCGCCGGCTTCCGCCCGTGCAAGCGCTGCCGGCCGAGCGAAGCACCCGGCGAGCGCCATGTCGCGGCGATCGAGCGGGCCTGCGCGCTGATCCGCGCCCGCGACACGCTGCCGAGCCTTGCCGAGCTGGCCGCTGCCGCCGGCATCAGCCGCTTTCATTTTCATCGCGTCTTCAAAGAGATCACCGGCGCGACACCGCGCGAATGGGGCAAGGCGTATCGGCTCGGCCGGTTCGCGGCGCGGCTCGATGCCGGCGACAGCGTCGCCGATGCTACCTATGCCGCGGGCTTCGGTGCCAGCTCGCGCGCCTACGAGGCGGCCCCGAACGGCCTCGGCATGACGCCGGGAGCGCGGCGCCACGGCGGGCGCGGCGAGACCATCCGCTTCACGATTGTAGAAACCGCGCTCGGCTGGGCCTTGGTGGCGGCGACCGAGCGCGGCATCTGCATGACCGCGCTCGGCGACGAGCGCGCCGCGCTTGAAGCCGAGCTGCGCCGGCGCTTCCCCGCTGCTCTCATTTGGCCGGCCGATGCCGCATTGACCGGTTGGGCTGAGCGCATCGTCCAGTTCATCACGCGGCCCGGCGCGCAGCCCGATCTGCCGCTCGACATCCGCGGCACCGCCTTCCAGGCCTTGGTCTGGCGCGCGTTGCAGAAGATCCCGCCGGGGCGGACCGCGACCTACGGCGAGATCGCCGCCGCGCTCGGCCGGCCAAGTGCGGTGCGCGCCGTCGCGCAAGCCTGCGCCGGCAATAAGCTTGCGCTCCTGGTGCCGTGTCACCGGGTCGTGCGCGGCGACGGCGAGCTGGCCGGCTATCGCTGGGGGGTCGAGCGTAAGCGCGCGCTGCTCGCCCGCGAACGCGCCGCGGCGGCCGCGGTCGGTACGGCCGCCGAGTGAAGCTGCCGAGCGAGGCCCTATGGCCGGAGCTGCTCGCCGCGCTCGACGCGCGCGGCTATGCGGTGGTGCCCGGCCTGATCGATCCTGTGGAATGCCGCGACCTGGCGGCGCTTTACGAAGACGATGCGGCGTTCCGCTCGCGGGTCGTCATGGCGCGGCATAATTTCGGATCGGGCGAATACAAATACCTGCGCTACCCGCTGCCGCCGACCGTGGCGGCGCTGCGCGAGGCGCTCTATCCGAGCCTCGTCCCGCTCGCCAACCAGTGGCACGAGCGGCTGCGCCTGGAGCCGCGCTTCCCGGCGGGCCTCGCAGAGTACTTGGCTCGCTGCCATGCCGCCGGGCAGCAGCGCCCGACGCCGCTGATCCTCAAATACGAGAAGGGCGACTACAACCGCCTGCACCAGGACCTCTATGGCGAACACGTCTTCCCGGTGCAGGCGACGGTGTTGCTGAGCCGGCCGGGGCAGGACTTCGCGGGCGGCGAGTTCCTGCTCGTCGAAGGGCGCCCGCGCATGCAGTCGCAGGGCGAGGTGGTGCCGCTTGGTGAGGGCGACGCGGTCCTCTTTGCGGTCAACCATCGTCCGGTCGCCGGCGCGCGCGGCTTTCACCGGGCGACGATGCGCCACGGCGTCAGCCGGCTTTATTCCGGCCGGCGTTTTACGCTCGGCATCATCTTCCACGACGCGGCGTGAGACGGTAGAACTCGCAGCGCAACGGAATCCCCGATTCCGATTCCTTCAGCCTGGATACCGCTCTAATTATCGAGCCAGACATCCTCCATGCGCCAGCCGTTGAACAGGCTGTTGACCATGATCGTCAGTCCCTTCAATTGCGGCTGCCAACAGGTTGCGAAGCGGTTGTGGAACAGGATCGGCCGAGCACCATCCTCCTGCAATCTCTTGTCGATTTCCCAGACCATGTGGCGGCGCTTCTCCTGATCCTGCTCCATCGACTGCTGGTCGAACAGCTTGTCGATCTCGGGATTGCAGTAGCCGGTGTAATTACGGTCCGAGCCGCAGGCGTAATTTTCATAGAACTGCGCATCGGGGTCGTCGACCCCGACGCCGGTCAGGTTTAGGCCGATCTTGTAGTCCTTGCGGTAAACCTTGGGAAACCAGGTGGCGCTTTCGACCACTTCGAGTTCAGCGTCAAAGTAAATCTTGCGGAGCTGATCGATCAGAATGACCGCGGGATCGCGAAACGGCGGAGTGTTGCGAACCGACACCTTGACGGCGAGCCGCTTGTCTGGCCCATAGCCGGCCTTCTCCATTATCTTGCGGGCTTCTTCGCGGTTCTTGCCGATATCGGGACCGTAGCCCGGCAATGTCTGCAACATGTCGGCCGGCATCCCCCAGACGCCTTCCGGCCCCGGCTGCATGGCGGCGCCGATATCGCCGTGGCCCTCGGCGAGGATATCGATGAAGCTCTTGCGGTCGAGCGTCAGGGCCATCGCCCGGCGTATCTCCGGATCATCGAACGGCGGTGCGTCGCGGTTCACGATCAAATTGGTGCTTTGATTTGCCGGCGCCAACTCGCAATGCGCCTGCGGTGCCTCCTTCTCGATATCCTTCAACAGCGGAACGGAGACGCCGAACGGGAACGTCATATCGAACTTGCCGGCGACGAAGGCGAGAATCGCCGTCGAGCGGTTGGGGATTATCGTCCATTCGATCCCGTCAAGGTAGGGGCGTCCCGGCTTCCAGTACTGTTCATTCCGCACCAGCTTGATGTGCTCGTTCGGCTTGTACTCGACGAATTTAAAGGGCCCGGTGCCGATCGGATGCTGTCGCATCTCCTGGGCCGAGACGTGGCACGGATAAACTGGCGAATAGCCCGAGGCAAGCAGGGCGATAAAGGCCGGCTGCGGCCGCTTCAGGTGGAACGTCACCGTGTCGTTTTCGGTGGTGATACTATCCAGGTTGCGGTACCAGGATTTGCGCGGGTTCGTGCGCAGCTTGTCGGGACCCGTGCCCAGGATCAGATCCCAGGTGCATTTGACATCCGCGGCGGTGAAGGGTTTGCCGTCGTGCCAGCTCACCCCATGCCGGAGCTGAAAGGTCAGCGCGGTCATATCGGCATTCCACGACCACTGGGTCGCCAGATCGGGCACGATCGTGTCCATTCGGTTCTGCGGCACGTGCTGGTCAAAAAGAACCAGATTGTTGAACACGGCCATCATCGGGTTCTGGGCCGAATTGAACGCCTCCTCGAGGATCGACATGCTCGCCGGGCTGTCATATTCGAAGATGCGCAGCACGCCGCCCCGTTTTGGCGCCGATGCCGACTGGATCGGCTTCTCAGGGCTGGTAACCGGGCGGCGGACGATACCGCTCGCCACGAATATCGCCACGACACCTGCCGCCAAGATCAGGATAAAGCCGATAGCCCACAACCGCGGAATCATGCGCTCCTCTTGTTCCCCTCGAGCCGCACCCGCGCCAATTCGCCGGCAACGAGGTCAAGCGCCCGCTCCCAACCGACTGGTACGAAGGGCTCGCGGCCGCGGCCCTTGCCGCTCGCCTTGCCGTCTACCAGCCATCCCGCATGGACTATTGGAGAGGAGACGCGGGTTGGTGAGTGCACCGCATCCGCAATGCCGTCGATCAGCGGCGAGGGGTCGGGATCAAAGTCGAACAGAACGGCACCGATCATCCTGCGGTCCTCAACGACGGCGTTGAAGGCACCCCAATGCGAATGGTGCGGAACAAGCTTGCGATTTATAGCGCTCTCGTAATCCCTCATCGAAGCTTATCACGACCGCAAATCAGAATAGTACCCCTCGCTGCCACTCCGCATGGCCCGTGAAATGGACGAGGGTCGCGCTGTCGAAGTCAGCGTTTTACCCGCGGAGTCACTCCCGGAGGAAAAGCCGCGTGGCATGGGCGGAGATCGAGCGCGAATGTCCCCCTTCCAGCCGGACCCCCACCATCCGCTGGGGATCACGGCTGACCCTCATCCGCGACATCGGGCAGGCGGCGGGACAGCCGGTGATCGCCGTGCGCAAGCGAACGTCAACTCCTTGCCACGCCGCGTGCCGCTCATCGTGGATGCACGCAACAACTCCGATATCTCCGATAAGATGGCGGCGCTGTTAGCCGCTTGGCAGGAAGCACCACCATTCTACGCTCGGTCGTTCGGCCGGCAAGCACATCAACCATTCGGATGGTCCAGTTTCCGACCGGGTTATTCAGCGCTAGCGGCAACCGCCACACAACTTGCTTCCCGTGTGTCGAAAGGTTGGTCGCCGACGCACGGACGAGCGTTCGATCGGGGGCGGTTGCCTCGAGGTGGATGATGCGAGTGGCCGCCGCTCTGGTCCCTGTGGGTGTAATGACAAAGTCAGCAACCGTGCCGAGCCGGGCTTGCCCGGGTCCCTCAACTGCCAGCGCGCGCAGAGGGTCCGGGCTGACCGCGATTACCGCCGGCGCAACGGGGCCCAGGGTGAGCCGGACCCGGGTCGTGTGCCGCGGGGGAGCCATTAGCCCAAGATCGTACACATAAACCGGATTCGCGAACCGAAGCACCACGTCCTGATCGGCGATGGTGTCTTCGACGGTCCCGTCGCGTTGAAGTCCAATGATGAGAACGCTTCCGTTGCGGAAGATGCGCACGTCGATATTCGTTGCCATCGTCTCGTCGGGTGCCGAGAGGGTGAAGTGCGGCATGAGACCGACCCCCTCCAAGGCCTGCCGCAGCAGCGCCAGGGAAGTTGGGTCGTCGGACGTGGCGTCTTGCTGCAACTCCGGCGCCAGCGCGATCGGGCCGAAAGTCCCGGTCAGATCGGCTAGGAGCGGCTTTGCCAGGCGGCGGCTGTGGACGTCGAACAGACCTGGTTGCGAGTCGGTCACTATGTAGCCGCCGCGCGTCGCGAAATCGCGTATCTGCCGCGCCGCTTCCGGCGACAGTGCGATTGCATGCGGCAGCAACAACGCACGAATGTGGTTTGTCCGCAGTTCGCCTTGCTCGATCATCGCGCAGGTCAGCCAGCGCGGCTGCACGCCCAGGTGCGTCAGCATCTCCGCCATCCTGCGCGTCACGGCGCGCACTGGATTGTCATCGGCGTATTCGGTCTCGGATCCGCGCTCAGCCCAGGGCTTTTCGTCGGACTTGCGGTCAAGCAACCATTGGGTCCGTTGGCTTTCCGGCGAATAGAGGATCGCCACCGGATCGGTTGCCGGCGCGCTCGCGATGAGTTGCGCGGCAAGCCCGGAACGCAGTTCCGTCGCGAGCTTCTCCAGGGTCCGGCCGCGGGGGGTGGGCGTGCCATCATCCGTAACCAACGCGCCGTCCGGGTCCCACAGGATGAGGCCCCGCCCGCCCAACAGGAATTGATGCCAGACATCATGAACCTGCTGCTGGTCCGCCAAGGAGGAGGTTGTGAGGGTAACCAGGTTCGGCGCGAGCGAGCGCGCAATCTCTATGTTGTTCCCGCCGTCGTACATCTCCATAACATCGACGGCTGCCGCGAGTTGGCCATAATTATAGCCCCCCCAGCCAGGAGACTGAGCGCCTTCGATCGCCGTGCGGGCGTGCCGGTCGGCGGCGTGCACGGCAGTGGTCCCAACCCGTATGGCGCGCGCGAAAGCGACATCCATCCAGGCTTTGAAATCCGCCCACGCTGCGAAATTCTCGGCCGGCTGGCGCAACGCCGCATCTGTGGTCATCGGCGTGACCGCATCCCAATTCGGGAAGTGGGTCTCCCACTCGCGATTCAATGCGGCAAGTGAGTGATACTGTTGCCTCAGCCAGACGCGCATGCCGGCGAGCGACTCCGGCGCGAAGTCGAAATCCCAAGCGGCGCTGAGATCGGCGATCCCTGCCTCGTCGGCCAAGTTATAGTATAGCGGACGACAGGGTTTATAGGCCCTCACATGCTTCTGCAGCCGCAGCCTAACGCGGCGCAACCATAGCGGATCGGAAAGACTCGGCGCGCGCACGAAAGCAGCGCGGCTCCCTGGCATTTGATGGTGCAGACGTTTGGCCTCTTGGAACTCCCAGTTCACCGGGCGGTCGGCATGCCACCGATGATAGGGCGAATAGAAATCGGTCGCGATATTTTCGATATAAGGGCGAAAACCGCGTCTCAGAAAGGGCACCATTTCCGGCGGGATCTGGGGGCGGCTAAACTTTTCTTCACGGTCGCCCAAGATCATGCCGGCGCTGACGCCGAGGCGGATGAGGCCGGCGAGCCGCGCAGCGGTTTGCTGCTGCCAGATGATGATCTGATAATCCGGCCAGCCCCGATCCAATGACCGTGCTCCCGAGCCGGGCGGTCCGATGCTCTCGCGTGTGGTGGAAGGCTCGCCAGCGCCGCAGAGTCGTTTGGCGGCCACCGCTCCCGAGGCATAGAAAAAAACTATAAGCGATGCCAAGATAGCGTCAATCTTGCGCAAGGACAGTCCGATCATCTGCCATCGTCGACGTCGTCTTGGATAGCCAAGTGATATCATACCCTCGCACGGCGGCAAGAGGCGCCTCAGCTTGCCGGGGGAGGCTGCCGCAGACACCATGGCGGTCTCCTCCTTCTTACTGTCACCCACATCGAATCGGAGCAAATTCCCTTGTAACCGGGACCCATTTGACCGATCGTGGGCGCCTGTAGGAGCCATTCACCGACCAATCCGGGGGTTTTCACTGTCGATGGTTGGTCGCCGGTTCCAAAGGGAAGAGGTATCAGGATGGCAGGCCCCCAGACAACCCCGGCCCTGCTGGCGGTAGACGAGGACGCCACAGCGACATCCATCGGCATCGCCGCGCCGACCGGTGGAAGCGGCACGTTGAGCGTCGTGGTGACCGGGCTGCCCACCGACGGGACGGTGTATCTCGCCGACGGGGTGACCCCGGTGACCAATGGCGAGACGTTGACGGTCGCCCAGCTGACCGGGCTCAAATTTACCCCGACTTCCGGCGTGGCGTCGCAAACTTCGCAATTCACCTATAGCGTCGAAGACACCACCGGGCTGGTCGCGGCGGGCTATGCGAGGCTGGAGATCAACGCCCCTGCCACCGATACACTGGTGGTGAATGGCTTTGCGCCTTACGCAAATTCCACGTTCGTGGTGTTGATTAATGGCACGCAGGTCGGCGGAAGCCAGACCATTACCGACAACGGCACGGTGCAGAACGTCACCCTGACCGGAGATTTCAGCGGGGCGAAGAGCGTCGAGATAGAGAGCACCAACGGTAATTACCTTTATGTCAACACGATCGACCTTGACGGCACCGTTTATCTCTCGGGGGAGGGCCAGTTAAACGGCGGCACCCCCGGCTCGGGGGGGAATGCTCTCGGCTACTTCGGAACGCTGACATTTACCGTCGGTGACGGGTTGCTGACGACGACGCCGGCGGCCGGAACCTTTACCGCGGGCAACGCGCCGGCGGCGATCAACATCTCCGCACCGGTCGACCTGAACTACCCCGGATCAGACCTCAGCGTCGTGGTGACCGGGTTGCCGACCAACGGCACGGTGTATCTTGCCAACGGTTCGACGCCGGTGCTCGTGGACGAGGTTCTCTCGGCGGAGCAACTGACGGGTCTCACATTCGCGGCCAATCCGGGCGCCGCCGGGCAGGTCTCGAATTTCACCTATGTCGTGACCGATCCGACCGGGGCGGGCGTCACGGCCCCCGCGGGCTCCCCAAACGATCCGGGTCCGCCGGGCCCCCCGGACCTGCCGGGCTCCCCGTACACCGCCGGGGTCGCCGGCGTCGCGACGGTGTCGGTCGTCGCCAACACCAGTGCGCCGGTGACGAACTCGGCGACGCTGACGGTCGCCGGCGCCGCCGGGGCGACGCCGATCGGCATCACCGCGCCGACCGGCACCGGCGACACGGTGGTGGTGCTCGGACTGCCTGAGTATGGGCCGTCCTCGGGCATCGGGGTGGATACCCCGATCGGGACGGTAACGTTGGCGGACGGGGTCACTCCCGTCACTGTCGGTGAGACGCTGACGGTGGCGCAGCTGACCGGGCTCGAGTTCACCCCGACGGCCGGCGACACCGCATTCAGTTCGCAATTCACCTATTCGGTGACCGATTCCGGCGGGAGCAGCCTCGGCACCGCGACGCTGAATATTGCGCCGACCGGCGCGAGCAGCACCATTCTGACGGTCGGTTTTGTTGGTCCGGGCGGTGCGGGCAATGAGTACTCGACGATCGCGGACGCCATCGCGGCCTCAAAAAACGGTGACACGATCGAGGTTAAGGCCGGCACCTATACCAACGACTTCGCCACGATCAACACCAACATCACGCTCGAAGGCATCGGCGGCATGGTCAACATGGTCGCCACCGAGCAGATTCCCAACGGCAAGGGCATCCTCGTCGCCAACGGCAGCGGCACGACCACGATCAACAATTTCTCGTTCACCGGGGCAGAGGTGGGTACCTCCACCGGCGCCAACGCGGCCGGGATCCGCTGGCAGAACGGCAACCTCGTCCTCAACGACGACTATTTCTTTGACAATCAGGACGGTCTGCTAGGGGCTTCCTCCGGCGGCGCTATAACCATCAACAATTCCGAGTTCGCCAACAACGGCGTTGGCCCGCTCGGACCGGTGGTTGGCGATGGCGGCTATGGCTATACGCACAATCTCTACGTCGGCTCGGGCGTCGCGACGGTCACTATCGACAACAGCTACTTCTACTCTGCGAATATCGGCAACGAGATAAAAAGCCGTGCCGACAATGTCATTATCGAGAACTCCCGAATCGTCGACGGAGCGGGCACGTCGAGCTATGAGATCGACCTCCCGAACGGCGGCAACGCGACGATTGAAAACGACATTATCGAGCAGGGGCCATTTTCGCAAAACCCCGCGATCATTACGATCGGCGAAGAGGGGGCGTCCAACACCACTACCAGCATCCTCATCACCGGCGACACGATCATCAACGACCAGACCACCCATGCTCCGACCGCCGTCGTCAATGATACCAGCGTCAGCGCGTCGGTCACCAATGACCAGTTCTATGGCGTGACATCAGGACAGGTTGCGGGAGGCTCGGGTCCCCCGCCCACGACGACGGGCGACACTTATTCTACCAGCGGCGGGCCTCCGCCGCCTCCGCCGCCGCCACTGCCGCCCCCACCACCACCGCCGCCTGCATTGACCGCTGCCCAAATCAACACCGTCTACTCCGACGTATTGGGTCGCCCCGCCTCCGCCGGCGAGCAGGCGGCATGGGTCGCGGCCGAGACCTCGGGACCGCTCAGCGCCGCGCAGGTCATCGCCGATATCGTCAACTCGCCCGAGGCCCAGGATTATGCCTGGCTCGTCGTCCGCTTGTACCAGGCGGCGTTCGACCGGGTCCCCGATTCGCAAGCGGGCTTTGCGGCGAATGTCGACGCCGTCGATCCCCCCGCGGGCGGCACGATTTCGTTGCTGCAACTGGCGGCAGACTACACGGCCTCGCAGGAATTCATCAACGACTACGGAAACCTGGTGAGCCAGACGACCGCCAGCGACCCCTCGGGGATGACGACATTTATCCAGGCGCTGTACCACAACGTGCTGGGGCGCACCGGGTCGACGGCCGAGGTCGATGCCTGGCTGGCGACCGGCGACAGCACGGCGCAAATCCTGATCGGCTTCTCGAATTCGCCGGAATTTCAGGCCGACGCCAACCCCGCGGTCGCGCGCCTGCTGACCATCAATGCGCTGACAGAGACCATCACCACGGGCAGCCTGTTCCAGACCGCCATCACCGGCGCCTCCAGCGCGCAGACCGCCGGCGGCGTGCCGGCGGCCAGCGACGGAACGCATACCGCCAACCTCGCGCTCCTCGGCCAGTATGCCGCAGCCGGGTTCGCGACGGCGCCCGGCCAGGGCCAGGGAAACGCCACGCTGGTCATCCAAACAGCGCAGATGGATACGACCGCCCCGACCTTGCTGACCATCCCTCAGCATTAAGGCCGCGAAGAAACGGCGCGAGAGGGTATCGACAGCACGGGTTTTGCCCGACCCGTTAACCGACGATCCACGAACGGCCGTTCACGGGCGCAGAGGCAACGGCGAGCACGGCGACGAGGATGCTCCGGTCTCCACCCGTCCAAGAGGCTCCCGGCTGCGGCGGAGAGCGGCTGAAACGCGGTCGCGAGCGGCTATCCCGGCCGCCTTCGCGACCTCTTCGGGCAGCAGGACCGCCGAGCGTTCTCCCAACCTGCCGACGATCGTCTGCGCCACGATCGTCTGCGCCATGATCCTCGCGCAGCTTACGCCGGCGCGAGCGGCCGGTGCGGCGCTGGCGGCAGCTCGATCCGGATCGGGTCCGCCCTCAACATCCTGTCCCGGCAGCGTCAGCCCGGACCGCCAGCGACACTCGTGACCCCCGATGCGCTGCGGCTGCGGTGATGGAGCGCACCGACATTCTCGAGCTGATATCGGCACTCAAGCTTTACGGGATGCGGGCTGTCTACGACGAGGTGATGGCGAGCGGCATCAAGCGCCGCCACGAACCGCCGCGCATTGTCGGCGACCTGCACACGGCCGAGATCGCTGAGAAGAAGGTCCGTCGATCAGGTATCAGCCGACTATCGCCAAGCTGCCGCTGGCCAAGGACCTCGACGACTTCGACTTCGCCGGTACGCCGATCAACGAGGCGCTGGTCCGTGCCGGACAGACGACCTCAGGCACCGCCAGCCTCCGACAATCGTGGGGGCTCATCATCTGACCGCTTGGTCCACAGAACCAGTTGCGGGGTTTCGATCCCGATAAAGCCGTCCGTCGCGGCAAGTTCCTGCATGCCGGCCCTGCGGATGCCCGGCAAAACCTGAACATCGTAAATCTCGCTCACGCCGGAGGTGAATTCCAACATGCCGAGGATTTCGCCGCTCCGCTCGTCGATCGCCGCCACCCCAGCAGTGAGCGACTGAAGCCGCTGGGCGATCGGCGGCGGCCTGTCCCTGCGTGAGGCCCGACTGCGCGACAGGCCGACGAAGAGAACGCCGGCATGCTCACAGAGACCGTGGGTGAAGCCGGGGAGACGCGCCACGACCGTGGCGTGACCGTTCTCGCGATCGACGCACAAAACTTCGCCTTCGCCGCCATTGAGGACGTAGAGCCGATCATGGATGATGCGGGGCGAATGCGGCAGACACAAATCGGATCGCAGGATCACGTTCGTTTGGGCGTCGATCAGGATGCCCACCCCATCGTGCAGCTCTCGCCAGCCGCTCGCGGTATCCGTGGCGGCCAACGCGGTCAGATAGCGGGGTTCGCCCGCCTCTGTGGCCAAGCCATTCAAATGACAACGGTCTTCCGCGCGCAGCTGGGTGATGAAAGGGGGTGTCCAGAGCGGCGTAAAGCTGAATTTGCCATCCACCCGACAGACACAGGAGAAATTCGTATTGACGCCAATTATCGCCTCTTCCCGGAACACCATGTCGTGCATCTGGCAGCCGCCGGTAAAGAAGACCATGCGCGGTACGAAGAACGCGTCATAGTAGTCACGCCTGCGGGGATAGTGCGGGGCGAGCCGCGAGACATTGGCGAAAATGACGATCGTTCGCGCGGAGGCGACGGCGATTCGCCCGATTTGCGCGACAAGCCCGATATTGTGGGCCATCGAGGTTGCGGTTGCGGTCAATTCGCCATCGACAGCGCCCAGAAAGACGATCCGGTTCGGTCCGGCACTCAGCACCAGCGAGAGGCGCAGGCGGTCGAGGATCGCCGCGAAGTTCCCCCGGGCACACCATTCCACGGGGTACTCCGCTCCAACCCCGCGCTCTTTGGCCTCCACCAGACGACTCCTTTGCATCCGCCACAGCTCTCCTTCGCCAGCATATCGCAAAAACGCTGCGGCGCTATTGTCGCCGCCGGGAATGTCGCCGCCTGGAGGACGCGCAAGGAGCCGCGGAAGCCGTGACCCGAGCGCGACGAGCCTGTATCATCCCCGAGCCTGCAACAGTGTTCACGGCCGGCTCGGCCGGGTAAACCGCATGACCAAACCGGTGAGCGTGCATTTCATCTCCGGCCTGCCGCGCTCGGGCTCGACGCTGCTTTGCGCGCTGCTGCGCCAGAACCCGCGTTTTGTGACGGGGGTCACCAGCCCCGTGCTCGAGCTCTTCACGCTGCTGTTGCGCGAAATGGGTGCGACCAGCGAATTCGTCCGGTTTTATACCGACGAGCGGCGGGCCCGCATCCTCAAGGGTTTGCTACACGCCTATCATGCGCCGGAGCCGGGGCAGGTGGTGTTCGACACGGCGCGGTTGTGGACCCGGCATATGGCCCTGATCGCCAGCCTCTACCCATCGGCACGGGTCATCTGCTGCGTGCGCGACATTCCCTGGATCATCGACAGCACCGAGCGGATGCTGCAGCAAAATCCATTGCAGACATCAGCGATACTGGATCACACGGCCGGCGTTTCGATCGGGACGCGGGCGGCCTCACTGATGGAGCAAAGCAAGGGCTTCATCGGCGGTCCGTGGAGCGGGCTGCGCGAAGCCTGGTTCGGCCCGTTCGCGCGCAAGCTGCTGATCATTCGTTACGACAGCCTCGCGCAGAACCCGGGGCCGGTTCTAAACGCGCTTTATGCCGAACTCGGTGAAGCGCCATTCGCTCACCACTTCGACAGGCTCGCTCATGACGAGCCGGAATACGATGCAGGGCTGGGGATGCCCGGCCTCCACCGGGTTCGGGAGCGGGTGGCGTTTGAGCAACGCGAAAGCATCCTACCGCCGGAGTTTTTCAAGCAATACACCGGTGCGAGCTTCTGGCGGGACAATGGCCTCAACCCGGGGGGTGTTGTCGTCTTGTGAGATCCCGCGGCGGCGCTGGGACGGGGCTGCGGCAAGTGTCTCAAAATCTAATAAACGCAATATCTTGTGAGGCAAGAGCCGCTCCCGAAGCGAGCCTTTGCATGGCGCAAACCCTTGGCGCGCCAGGAAAGTGACAGCGATCGGGTGCTTGAGCAGCCGCTGGTCGTGGCGCCGTCGGCGTGAACTGGTGCAAGCCACTTGCGCAAATAGCTTGCGCAAGTGGCTTGCGTTCGTTAATCCCGTCCGCTTAAACTTCGCGCGATGCCGCGCAAAGCACAAATCTCCGCCGCGATGGTCGGGTTGATGGTCGGCGGGGAGCGCCATGCCTGGACGCTCGAGGAGCTGCATGAGGGGCTCGCCCGACACGGCCGGGTGACCGACTTTTCCTCGGTGTTCCGCGCCGCCGAGAAGCTCGCCTCCGCCGGCACCCTCCGCAAGCTGCTGCTCGAGGACGGCCGCGCCCGCTTCGAACTGGTCGGCGCCCATCACGATCACCTCTATTGCACGCGCTGCCATGGGCTCGTGCCGGTGCCTTGCGTCATCGCGCGCGAGGATTTCGCGGCGCTGGAACGGGCGACCGGGATCGCCATCCTCGACCATCACCTGGTGTTGAGCGGCCTCTGCCGCAACTGCCGCGCGGCCGCGGCGGCGGACAGCGCGCGGTGATCGCGGCAATAGGCCGTCCCGGAGGATCCGATCGCTGCGGCATTGCAGCGGCTCCCGCGGTTTCCGAGGTATCCCATGTCCCTCCCTCTCCTCGGGGGCCGGCGCGGCGCGGCCGCACTGGTCCTATGTACCGTGCTGATCGCGCCAGCCTCGGCGCAAATCCCCCCGACGGCCGCCTCGACGCCGTCGGCGGCGCCCGCCGGGACGATCGAAGGCATTGCCAGGGATGCACACGGCGCCCCTCTGGCGGGGGTGCGGTTGACGCTGCGCGCCGCGACCGGCCGGATCGTTGCGCACGCGACGAGCCGGGCCAACGGCACCTACCGCCTTACCCGGATCGGCCCCGGCGATTACACGATCGAGGGGGGCAAGGCAGGGTTCCGCGCGGGCACCGCCGGGGTCACCGTCACGCCCGGACAAACCGCCTCCGCCGCGCTCACTCTCGCCGCCGCGGCGCCCGGCCCCGCCGCTGCGCCGGCGCCGGCATCGCCGCCGGCCGCTGCCGCAATGCCGCAAATCGGGATCGAGGAGGTGACGGTCGTCGCCAAGCGCCTGACGGAGGCTCGCCTCGGTATCGAGCCGCGGATCGGCGCCTCGACCTACACGCTGAACAAAGACGCGATCCAGGACTTGCCCGGCGGCACCAACGCGCCGATCGACGACGCCATCCTGCAAATGCCCGGCGTCGACCAGGACAATTTGGCCAATGGCGGGCTCCATATCCGCAACGAACACCTCAACGTGCAGTATCGCATCGATGGCGTCATCATTCCGGACGGGGCCAGCTTTCTTCGGGGAGAATTTGAGTACCCGCTTCGTCGAGTCGATGCAGCTGATCACCGGCGCCTTGCCCGCGGAGTACGGTCTGCGGACCGCCGGCATCGTCGATATCCAGACCAAGAGCGGCCTGTTCGCGCCGGGCGGCTCCATCGGAATGTATGGCGGCAGCTACTCCACCCTCAATCCGAGCGCGGAATACGGCGGCTCGATCGACGGCTACAACTATTTTGTCTCGAGCGACTACCTGCAAAGCGACCATGGCATCAACGGCGTCACGGCGAAATACAACCAGATCCATGACGGCACGGAGCAGGGCCACGGCTTCGCCTATCTCGAAAAGATCATCGACGCGAACAACAAGATCAGCGCGATGTTCGGCGAGTTCAACGCGCATTTTCAGATCCCGAACAATCCCGGGCCAGCCGACGCTCGGCGGCATCAGCGCGATCAACGGGATACCGATTTCGGCCTTCAACTCGGCGCAACTCAATGAGAACCAGACCGAGGGCGCCCAGTTCGGGGCGGTCTCGTATCTGCATACCGGAGGCGGATTTCGATTTCCAGGTCTCGGCGATCACGAAGTACAGCTCGCTCGCATTATTTTCCGGATCTGTTCGGCGATCTTGCCTTCAACGGCATCGGCCAGGACGCGGCGCGGACCAGCTGGGCCAATAACCTTCAGGCCGAGGGCACCTACCGGCTGACCAGCGACCACACGCTGCGCGGCGGCATTCTCGTCACCGGCGAACATGTAACGGCAAAGACCAACTCCGACGTGCTCGCCCAGACCGGCACCGATGCGTTCGGAAATCCGATCTTCGCCACGACAACGACAAACATTGCTGCGAGCGACCAGAAGACCAGCTTTACCTACAGCGCCTATCTGCAGGACGAATGGAAGGTGCTGCCGACCGTCACGGTCAACTATGGCGGCCGCTTCGATGTCGTCAATGGCTTTACCATCGGCAATCAGCTGAGCCCGCGCTTCAACACGGTGTGGACGCCGACGCCGTCGACGACGCTTCACGTCGGCTATGCCAGCTATTTCACGCCGCCGCCGCAGGAGCTGGTCTCGACGCAGAACCTTGTCGCTCACTGCGAACACCAGCGGCGCGCCCCTCAGCACGATGAATTCGCCGATCAAGAACGAGAGCGCGCAGTATTTTGACGCCGGGGTGACCCAGGAAGTCATCACCGGCCTCAAAATCGGCCTCGATCTTTATTACAAAAAGGCGCGCAACCTGCTCGACGAAGGGCAGTTCGGCGCGCCGGTCATCCTGACGCCGTTCAACTACCATGTCGGCGATCAATCGCGGCGTCGAGATGACGACCAACTATAACGTCGGGAATTTTACCTATTACGGCAATCTGGCGCTCGCCCGACAGCTGGCGCGGGGCATCAACTCGGCGCAATTCAACTTCATGCCCGACGATCTCGCAGCCGCGAACAGCATGTTCATCAATACCGATCACAGCCAGTTCATGACCGCTTCCGCCGGTGTGGCGTATCTGTGGCAAGGCACGCGGTTCAGCATCGACATCATCGCCGGGACCGGGGTGCGCACCACGCCGCCCGGCGACACCATCAACCACGGAACCGTCCCGTCTTACGAGCAGGTCAATCTGGGCATATCGCACCGCTTCGAAGCGGCGCCCGGCGGTCCGATCACCGTGCGGCTTGCCGTCATCAACCTGCTCGACGAGAAATACCTGCTGCGCAGCCAGACCGGGATCGGCGTCTTCGCCAACCAATATGGACCGCGGCGTTCGGCCTTCCTCGGCGTTCACCAAGGAATTCTGAGCTCTCGCGGGTCATCGCAACGCACCCGGGGCGCCGCAATTCGGCGCCCGCCGCACGGTCCTTGCCGGGCGACGTAACGGTTCTAGGACAGCACCGATCAGAGACAGCTGAGGGGCGGCGATGATGCAACCGGCACCAACCATTTCGATCGTGACGCTGTTCCTCAATGCCGACATCGTCGTCAAAGGGGTCCTCTTGCTGCTGCTCGTCGCTTCGGTGTGGAGCTGGGCGGTCATCCTCGACAAGCTCTGGCGGCTCGGCGCGGTAAGCCGGTCCGCGCGCGCGCATGAGGCGCGGGCCGCCGCGGCCCGCTCGGCCGGCGAGCTGGCGAGCGGAGTGGCCGAGGCGCACGACCCGGCGGGACAGATGCTGAGCGCCGGGTTCGCAGGAAAGCCGGGTCGAGATCGCGGCCGATGCTGGAAACCGTCGGCGAGCGGCGCGAGCGCGTCGAGCGCGCGATGCGGCTCGCCCTCAACGGCGAATTGCGGCGCCTGGAAACCCACCTGCCGTTCCTCGCCACGCTCGGCTCGGCGGCGCCGTTCATCGGGCTGTTCGGCACCGTGTGGGGGATCATGCGCAGCTTTGCCGGGATCGCCGCCGCCAACAACACCAGCCTCGCGGTGGTGGCGCCCGGCATCGCGGAAGCGCTGTTCGCGACGGCGATGGGGCTCGCCGCCGCGATCCCGGCGGTCGTCGCCTACAACAAGTTCACCGTCGAACTCGGGCGCTTCGCCGGCCGCATGCAGGGGCTGATCGGCCGCTCCGGCGGGCTCTTGTCGCGCACGGCCGCGGGGAGGTGAGCGATGGCCTTCTCGTTGCCGCCGACCGGCGAGGTCGGCGACGGACCGCTACCAGCCGCTCGCCGAGATCAACGTGACGCCGATGGTCGATGTGATGCTGGTCCTGCTGATCATCTTCATGGTGACCGCGCCGCTGCTTGACGGTCGGCGTGCCGGTCGATCTGCCGAAGACGAGCGCGGCCCAGCTCACCCAGCCGAAGGAGCCGATCGTCCTGAGCCTCGACCGCGAGGGCGGCACCTTTATCGGCAACGAGCGGGTCGAACCCGGCGATCTCAAGGATCGTCTCGCCCAGCTCGCAGCGGACGATCCCGACCGCATCGTCTATGTGCGGGGCGACCGCACCATCCGCTATGCGCAGCTGATGGATGCGCTGGGGCTCGTCAGCAGCGCCGGGTTCACCAAGGTGTCGCTGCTCGCCGAGGGGGCTCCGCCGAAGTGAGCCGCTCGTTCGGGTTGCCGCTTGTCGCCTCGGTCGCCGGGCATGGCTGCGTCGTGGCCCTGCTGATCCTGGTGGTGGAGCGGCTGCCGCCGGTCGCGCTGCCGCTGCCGGCCGCCCACGGCCGGGATCGAAATCATGCTCGCGCCGCCGCCGCCGGTCGCCGAGCCGCCCCCGACCCGCCCGAACCGCCGCCGCCGGAACCGCCGCCGCCGCCGCCCGAGCCGCCGCCGCCGTCGTCGAGGCCGAGCCGCCGCCGCCGCCGCCACCGCCGCCGCCGAAGCCGGTCGTGAAACCGCGGCCGCGTCGCGCGCCGCCGCGCCGCCGGCGGTCGCGCCGACGCCGGCGCCGGCGCAAACCGCAGCCATCCCGCAGATAGCCGCCGGCGCCAGCGCCCGCCGCGCCGGTCGTCAGCGCCGCCTATCGCGCCGCGCTCAGCGCCTGGCTCGAGAGCCACAAGCGCTATCCCGGAGGATGCGCGCGAGCGCGGCGAAGAGGGGCGGGCGGTGCTGCGGTTTCGCGTCGACCGCTCCGGCCGGGTGCTCGACTACGCGATCGGTCCAGAGCACCGGCCATCCCGATCTCGACGCGGCGATCGATCAGATGATGCAGGGCGCCAGCCTGCCGCCCTTTCCGGCGGACATGGCGGCGTCCGAGGTCGAGGTCTCGGTGGCGATCCGCTTCGCGCTCGCCCGCTGACCTCTACGCATCCGGCCGCCGGTCGAGTTCCGACCGCCCCCATCGTCATCCCCGGGCTCGACCCGGGGATCTGAAAGGACCTTTCGATGGGCCGGAGAGGGAGTGACACGTCGGGTCGCAACGGACGTCGAGATACATTTACAGTATTAATCAGTATTGTAAAGCTAATAAAGCAGTATGATATGTATAATAGACCGATCGACCGGGGACCGGCGATGCACATCCATGTCATCCACGAGAACGCGGCCTGGCTGGAGCCGCTGGCGCGCGCGCTCGATGCCGAGCATTTGCCGTGGCGGGAGTGGTTTCTCGATCGCGGCGTCTTCGACCTGTCGGCGCCGCCGCCCGACGGCATCTTCTACAACCGGATGAGCGCCTCCTCGCACACCCGCGACCACCGCTATGCCGCCGAACTGACCGCATCGGTGCTGGCCTGGCTCGCCGCGCACGGGCGGCGGATCGTCAACGGCCCGCGCGCGCTCGATCTCGAGATCAGCAAGACCCGCCAATACGCCGCGCTCGAGGCGGCCGGCATCGCGACGCCGCGTACCGTGCTGGTCGCCGGCAGGGACCAGCTCGTCGCCGCGGCGCGGCAGCACTTTGCCGGCGGCCCCGTCATCCTCAAGCCGAACCGCGGCGGCAAGGGGCTCGGGGTGCAACTCTTTCATTCCGTCGACGTGCTGGCCGACTATCTCGACAGCGCCGATTACGAACCGCCGGTCGACGGCATCCATCTGTTGCAGCAATACATTCGCGCACCGGTGCCGCTGATCACCCGCGCCGAATTCATCGGCGGCCGGTTTTTCTATGCCGTCGAGGTCGACACCTCCGAGGGGTTCGAGCTGTGCCCGGCCGATCAATGCGCGGTCGAGGATGCGTTCTGCCCGGCCGGTGAAGACCCGCGCGCCAAGTTCACGATCATCGACGACATCGATCCGGGGCTGAAACAGCGCTACGAGGCGTTTCTCGCCGCCAACGACATCGAGGTCGCCGGGATCGAGTTCATCCGCGACGAAGCCGGCACGCTCTACACCTACGATGTCAACACCAACACCAACTACAACCCCGAGGCCGAGGCGCGCGCCGGCCGCTCGGCGATGACCGCGCTCGCCCGCTTCCTCGGCAGCGAACTCGCCCGTCTCTCTCAAGGCCAGGTCGCGGCCGAATAAGGCATGCCGGGGTCCGGCACGGCCTGATCCGGCATCGCATATCCTGTTCAAATTTTCACGCAAACCTCTATACACTTGAAAAAGCGGGGAAATCGGCCATTTCGCGGGGTATTTAACAGCGGAATAACAGCGAAATAACAGCGGGCGAACGCGACATTTATGCAACAAACAGCGATATTTCTGCAACAAGCAGCGAAGCGTGCATCCTGGCCGGGAAGGCCGGGGCGCCGCTTGATAACCCTGACGCCGACCCCGAGCGGGAATTCCCTCAGAACAGGGAATTTTTGCAGATTCATCAGGGAAATTGCTTTATCGACATGGCAGGCGGCGCCAATGCGCCTGATTTTACCGTTGTTGCGAGCTTCACAAAATAGGGACGCAATCCCATTTCGTCAAGAATGAACCATCAAAAAGAGGGGGAGAGGATGATGCAAGCGAAGGATGCGCTGCGGCTGCAGGCCTCGCTGAAGGCGAAGGCCGAGCCGCTGGCCAAGGAAGAGGGCACGACCCTCAACCAGTTCATCAACGTCGCGGCCGCCGAGAAGATCGCCGCGCTGCGCACCGCCGATTTTTTCCGCGAGCGGGCACGGCGCGCCAACCTGCCGGCCGCGTTGTCCCTCCTCGACCGCCTCGGCGGCGACGACCCGCCGCGCCCGGGCGATGAACTGGAATAGGGTGAGGCACTGAAAGCGCCCCGCCACTCGATGATGACCGTGCTCAGCCGCTTTCATGGCGACAACCGTTAATGTCCTTTAACAGGCGGAAGATGTCGATGAAGCTGAAAATCGGGTGGCAGCTGACGCTGAAGCTGACGGACGTTTGGAAGCCGGTGCGGCTGTCCCGCGCCCGAACGCTGAGCAATTTCACACGTGAGATCGCTCGTGTTCGACGACCGGTCGTTCCAACGCCGAGTGATTCAAGGGCAGTATTCGAAGGCACTTGCGCGGGTAGACGTATGCCGTTAATGTCCTTTAACAGTGACGCTATATCCATTATTTTCAATTACTTAGAAGACCCATTCTTTCCGATCATTACTCGAAGAAATCCTCGTCAATTTTCTTGATATGCAGAGTGTCTTCAATTCTGCACCCAACATTGTGACGGATCATCAACTTGGTTAGCTGCTCGCCGTCAATGAGAACGATCCTCTTACTAAGAAATTCTGCTGTCTCTCGCGCGGAAGGAGAAAAAACTGAAGTCGTCACGAAAAGGCCCTTTGTAGCCTTGTGACGGTCGAGGCTTCCGAAAAAGTCTCGTATCGCGCCGGAGCCAATGTTGTTGCCGACCGCATAGCGTTTAGCCTGAATGTAAACCCGATCCAGCCCGAGTGCGTCTTGGTCGATCACGCCGTCAACTCCCTCGTCGCCGCTTCGGCCAAGCGCGCGGCCAGCATCGTCGGCGGAACCGCCATACCCCATACTTAGAAGCAGATTGACGATGAGGCGCTCAAAAAAATCGGGCGGGGCCACTCGGATGCGGTCCAGGAGCTCCTGCGCGAGAGACGCTTCAATCTGTCGGTGTGCTACCCGCATGATTTCGTCCGGCGTCTCCGTCCGGGTCACAAAGTCCGGTGTCTCCGCCCGGCTCAGAAATGCAGCTGCGCGGGGCGGCGGCTCATCCTCTACTGCTGTTTGGGATGATTTCTTTGTGAATTGCCGGAATTCATCGAACTGGCTGAGAAAGGCGTTGTCGATATGCCGAGGATCCGATTCAAGTACCTGTTGACCGCGCGCTGTGATTTTGAAATGCCCGCGCCGTGTGCTTTCGACAAGGCCGGCCTTGTTAAGGTAAGTCTTAGCCCAATGCACTCGATTGCTAAAAAGTGACTGCTTACCGGACGGAAGCAGTTCTGCTCGCTCCTCCGGCGTGAGGCCGATTTTTTCGGCGAGACGATCGACAGCAGCCCCTATACGGATTTCGCCGTCTGACGCTGCCGAAAGAACCGGCAGCATTAGGGACTGATAATCTGGAACCGGCATTTTTGGAATCTAGCCCTTTTGAACGGAGGCTGGCCCCGCTCAATTCTGCTTGAAGCAGCGGTTGGCGTTGTCCCAGAAGAGTTTTTGCCGCCGCTCCGGCGTGATGCTCGACCAGTCCATGATCTTGTCGACCGAGTTGGGGAACCAGCTTTCGTAGTGCGGGTAGTCGGAGGCGTACATCAGGACGCCGTCGCCCAATGCTTCGGTCACCATCTGGAACATCGGCTCGTGCTCGTGCGCCTCGATGTTGCAGAAGACGCGCCCCGCCGCGAACTGCTCGCTCGGCAGCATCTTTAAGGGCGCCGTGCGGCCGACGTAACTGACCTGCTCGTCCATCCGGCGCACCCAGAACGGCAGCCAGCCAAAGCCGCATTCGAGGACCGCGAGGCGCAAGCCGGGATGGCGGTCGAGGACGCCGCCGGCCAAGAAACCCGGCCATAAAGCGCATCGCGCCCCACGGGTGCGAGCAGAGGCGCGCGAGGTACACATTGTCCCACATGTCGCGGTAGCCGGGGAAATAGGGCGGGTTCCAGGCAAAGCTGTGATGCGCGATCGCCAGATCGTGCTCCTCGGCGGCCTGCCAGATCGGTTCGAGGTCGGGGTGGTCGACCGGCCGCTCGTTGTCGAGCAAGGGCTGCACCGCGACCGCCCATTTGGAATTGCCCCATTCGCGGATCTCGCGCACCGCTTCCGCGACCTCGCGGGTCGAGGCGACGATCGGGCCCTTGAGGCGGTCCGGCGCGGCGGCGCAGAAATCGGCCATGTGGCGGTGATAGGCGCGGATCAGCGCCACCTCGATCGAGGTGTCGGGGTGGCCGACCGCCGCGGTCCAGGCCGAGGGGATGAGGAAATGCCGGTCGGCGCCCTCGACATCCATGTCGTGCAGGCGGTTCTTGGCGTTGTCGTCCTGGACGCCGGGGCTGGGGCGCAGCCGGCCGCGCCACACCCTGCCGTCGCGCGAGCCGGGCTGCGGCTCCGCTTCGCCCAGCGTGCGCTCATAGATCTTTTCGTCGAAGCGGTAGATCGAGCGCTCGCCGCCGCCCTCCTCGCGCGAGCGGATCGCGACCTTGTAGCGGGCCAGCTCAGGGAGGCGCGGTCGGAAGCCCGGATCGACATAGCGGTCGAGCACCTCGGCGCCGGGGTTGATGTGGGTGTCGACATCGTAGACGCGAAAGCCGTTTTTCATCGCTTGTCTCCGCCCTCAAATGCGCGTTACCGCTATCGCACGGCGCGGCCGGCGCAAGCCAGCCTTATCGTGCACCGCCCCCTTTGCATCGGCGGGGCGTTCGCCTATCCTACCCTTCGCGCGCGGGTGTAGCTCAATGGCAGAGCAGAAGCTTCCCAAGCTTACGACGAGGGTTCGATTCCCTTCACCCGCTCCACCTTCCTGATTGGGTTCGGCAACGCGCGGGGGGAACAGAGCGCGATTGTCGTGACCCGGAACCACGCAAGTGTTCGGCACGCCGGCGCCGGCGCAGCGTCGCCGAAAAGCTGGACGACGCCGTCGGTTCTTTGGACAAAGGGCTGGTATGAACCCTAAGATTAGCCTTGCCTGGGTTTCGACCTATAATTCGCGATGCGGCCTGGCCACCTACAGCGAGCACCTGCTCGAACATTTCGATCGCCGGGTTTATGACATCACCATCATCGCCGACCACGCCGAGCCGGTGCAGCCTGATCCGGCCGATGTGGTTCGCCTGTGGCCCGATCGTTGCGGCTCGCTTGCCGCGGTGCGAGAATTTATCGGCGAGTTTGACGCGGTCTTCGTCAATTTTCATTTCTCCTTGATGCGGCTGCATGATCTGGCGGAGATGTTGCAGGCGGCGCAGCTTGCCGGCATCGACACCTACATCGCCCTGCACAAGACGCTCGACACCGTGATCGACGGGCGGCTGGCCTCGCTCGGCGAGATCGCCGAGGCGCTGCGCGGCTGCACCCGGCTGATCGTCCATACCGAGGCCGACATCGCCCGGCTCAAGAGGTTCGCCGTCGCCGACAACGTCGTCATGATCCCGCCGGGAGCGATCGATCGGCCGGCGCTCGACGCGGCAACCGTACGCCGCCTGCTCGGCTTGCAGCAATTCCATCCGATCGTCGGAACCTTCGGCTTTATGCTGCCGCCCAAGGGGCTGCCGCAGCTGATCCATGCCTTCGCGCTGGTCCAACGCCGCTTCCCCGAGGCGCTGCTGTTGATGCTGAGCGCCGAATACCCCGGCTCCGTCGAGTCGGTGGAGGAGCGCGAGCGCTGCCGGGCGCTGATCCGCGGTCTTGGCCTCGAAGATCGCGTCAGGCTGATCGACGACTTCCTCGCAACCGAGGAGGTCCTCTTGCTGCTCAATGCCTGCGACGTGACGGTCTTCGCCTATCAGCACTCCGGCGAATCCGACAGCGGCGCGGTGCGTTTGGGCCTGGCTGCGGGCCGTCCGGTGGCGACCACCCCGCTTCCGATCTTCGCCAATCTGGCCGGGGTCGTTCATCAATTCGCCGGACGCACCGCCGCCGCCATCGCCGAGGGCATCCTCGCACTGCTCGGCGACCGCGATTTGTCGGCGGCGATCCGGCGGCGCCAGCAGGATTGGATCAGCCGCAACAGCTGGGCGGCGCAGGCGGCCCGCATCGACAAGATCATTCGCGGCCAATTCGCGCAGCGCCGCGCCGTGGCGCTGCCTTCGCCGGCACCGACACCCGATCCGGGGCCGCGCTCGGCGTCGCCGCACCGGAGGAGCAATCCCCACCCGCAGCTCCTCGGCCCGCCGCTGCGTGAATTGGCCGAACGGGTCGCGGCCAAGCTGCCTTCGACGCATTTGTCGCCGCCGCGGCGCAGCGGCAGGCTTGGCGTCGCCGAGTTCGCGGCGCTATGGCCGCAGAGCCGCGGGGTGGCGATCGAGTGGCTGCCGGCAATGACGGTGGGCCGCGCCGGCGACCGCTGCCCCGGCGGCATCCGCGCCAAGCCGGGGCAGGGCGGGCATCTGGTTTATGGCCCTTACCTCAGGCTCGGCGCCGGCGGTTATCGGGTGCGCGTTCGCTGGGACGCCGGGGCGCCGACCGGAAGCGTCCCGCGCAGCCAGCCGGTGGCGACGATCGAGGCCGTGTCGCGTTATGGCAAGACCTATTTGGCCCAGCGCCAATTGCCGCTCGAGGACGCTCTTCGCCCGGAGCACGAGCTGATCTTTCGCATCAACGGCCGGCCGCCGGCCCCGCCGATCGAGATCCGGGTGTGGACCAGCGGCGCGGTGGCGTTGACCGTGTCGTCGATCACGGTCGAGCTGATCGCCGCTCCTGCCAGGATGCCGGGGGCGTTGGCGCCGGCGCCGGGCGACGCGACGAGTGTCCTGATGCCGGAATATCACCGCCCGCCGCCCGTTCTGACGGCGCGGCAATCGTCGCCGGCACCGGCCGGTTTTGCGCATCGCACGGCCCCGGAAATCGCCGCATTCGACCGGTAGGCAGCGGGCATTCCGGACCGGGTCCGGCACAATCGCGAGGGCTCGTGAGGCTGAATTCGGACCGGCGTTTTGCCGCCTTCCGCGGCGCGCATGTGATGATCACCGGCGGCGTCGGCCTCATCGGCTCGGCGCTGGCGCGGCGTCTGCTGGCGCTCGGCGCCGAGGTGCTGCTCCTCGACAGCATGGTCCCCGAAGCCGGCGGGAATCTTGCCAACATCGCCGACATAAAGGAGCGGGTGCGGGTCAACATTGCCGATATCCGCGATGGGGCGGCGCTGCGCCAGCTGCTCCCCGGCCAGGATTTCCTGTTCGACCTCGCCGGCCAGACCAGCCACCTCGATTCGATGACCGCGCCCGAGCACGACCTCGCGGTCAATTGCACGGCGCAATTGCAGCTCCTCGAATTGTGCCGGACCGTGGTCCCGGCGCTCACGATCGTCCATGCCGGCACGCGCCAGATCTACGGCCGCCCGGAGTATCTCCCGGTCGATGAGAAGCACCCGCTGCGGCCGGCCGATGTCAACGGCGTCAACAAGATGGCGGGCGAGGCCTATCACCTGCTTGTTTCACGACGTCTATGGCATAAACACCCGCTCGCTGCGGCTGACCAATGTTTACGGGCCGGGCATGCGGATCAAGGATGCGCGGCAGAATTTCCTCGGGATCTGGCTGCGCCGCGCGCTCGAAGGCGCCGCCTTCGAGCTATGGGGCGGCGAGCAGCGCCGCGAACTCCTCTATGTCGAGGATGCGGTCGAGGCGTTTTTGTGCGCCGCGCTCTGCCGCGACACCGCGGGTCTCGCGCTCAATGTCGGCGGCGGCGAGCCCTATACGCTCTTGGCGCTCGCCGAGGCGCTGATCCGCGCCAATAACGGCGGCGCGTTCGAACGCCGCGAATTCCCGGCCGACAGGAAGCGCATCGATATCGGCGATTTCGTCACCGACGACCGCCGCTTCCGCGCGCTGACCGGCTGGGCGCCGACGATCACCCTCGATGACGGCCTTAAGCGCTCGCTCGACTATTACCGCCGCCATCTGGCGAGCTATGTCTGAGCAGAACGTCGTATGCCCTCAACGCCAAGCAACCTCATTAGATTGTCGTCCCGGCGAAAGCCGGGACCCATTCTTCCGCGCCCGAGACGGTTGACGAATGGGTCCCGGCCTGCGCCGGGACCTCAAAATCATTTGGGACCGCGATGATCCTCGGCCCGATCCCGCAGACCGACCCGCGCGCCGGCTACCTCGAGCGGAAACCCGCGATCGACGCCGCGATCGCCCGCGTGCTGGAAAGCGGCCAGTACATCCTCGGGCCCGAGGTCGCGGCGTTCGAGGCGGCGTTCGCCGTCTGGCTCGGAATCGGCCATGCGGTCGGCACCGGCAGCGGCACCGACGCCTTAGAGCTGGCGCTGCGCGCCTGCGGCATCGCTGCCGGCGACCTCGTCTTCACGGTGTCGCATACCGCGGTCGCGACCGTCGCCGCGATCGAGCGGGCCGGCGCCATCCCGGTGCTGGTCGACATCGAGCCCGGCGGCTTCACGATGGACCCCGCCGCGCTGGCGGCGGCGCTGCGCGACCCGCCGCCCGGCCGGCCCGCCGCGATCCTCCCGGTGCATCTCTATGGCGAGCCGGCCGATCTGGCGCCGCTCCAGGATCTCGCCCGCCGGCACGGGCTGCGCCTCATCGAGGATTGCGCGCAGAGCCACGGCGCGGCCTATCGCGGCCGCCCCGCCGGCAGCTTTGGCGACATCGCCTGCTTCAGCTTTTATCCGACCAAGAACCTGGCCGCGCTCGGCGACGCCGGGATGACCGCGACCGCTGATCCCGCGCTCGCCACCGCGCTGCACGAATTGCGCGAATATGGCTGGCGCGAGCGCTATGTCAGCGCCCGCAGCGGCATCAACACCCGGCTCGACCCGCTGCAGGCGGCGATCCTTGGCGCCCGGCTGCCGCATCTGGGCGAGGACAACCGGCGCCGGCAGAGCATCGCCGCCCGCTACGACGAGGGGCTCGCCGGCCTGCCGCTCGCATTGCCGCGGCGCCATGCCGAGCGCACTCATGTCTATCACCAGTATGTCGTCCGCACCGCCCGGCGCGACCTCTTGCGCGAGCATCTGCGCAAGGCGCAGATCGGCACCGGCATCCACTACCCGGTGCCGGTGCATCTGCAGCCGGCCTATCGCGGCCGGCTCGGCGAGTTTCCCGCGGGCCTCCCCGAAACGACGCGCGCGATGCCCGAGATCCTCAGCCTGCCGATCTATCCGCAGCTCGCCGCCGAAGCCGCCGACCGCGTCATCGCCGAGATCCGCCGCTTTTTCGCATAATGGTACCCGCTCAATACAAATGGCAGGCGACGCTGTGGCCCGGCGCGATCTCCTGGTGCAGCGGCGCTTCGATGGTGCAGCGCGGCATCGCCTTGGGGCAGCGGGTATGGAAATGGCAGCCCGAAGGCGGGTGGATCGGGTTCGGCACCTCGCCGTCGAGGTGGATGCGCTGGCGCTTCGCCGTGGGATCGGGGATCGGCACCGCCGACAGGAGCGCCTGCGTATAGGGGTGCTTGGGCTGGGCGTAGAGGGCATCGGCCGCCGCGGTCTCGACGATCCGGCCGAGATACATCACCGCGACCCGCGTGCTGATGTGCTCGACGACCGACAGATCATGCGCGATGAACAGATAGGTCAGGCCGAATTGCTGCTGCAGGTCTTCGAGGAGGTTGATGACCTGGGCCTGGATCGAGACGTCGAGCGCCGAGACCGGCTCGTCGCAGACGATCAGCTTCGGCGATACCGCGAGCGCGCGGGCGATGCCGATCCGCTGCCGCTGGCCGCCCGAGAATTCGTGCGGATAGCGCCGCATATGGTCGGCGCCGAGGCCGACGGTTTCCAGGAGCTCGACGATCCGTTCCTCGAACTCGCGCCGGCTCGTCGCCAGCCGGTGGATGATCAGCGCTTCGCCGACGATCGCGCCGACCGTCATCCGCGGGTCGAGCGAGGCGTAGGGGTCCTGGAAGATGATCTGCATGTCGCGGGCGAGGGCGCGCAGCGCCGCGCCCGAGAGCGCAGTCACGTCCTTGCCGTCGAACCAGATCTCGCCCGCGGTCGGCTCGGTCAGGCGCAGGATGCACCGCCCGGTCGTCGATTTGCCGCAGCCCGACTCGCCGACGAGGCCGAGCGTCTCGCCGGCGGCGATCTCGAAGCTGACCCGGTCGACGGCATGCACCTCTTCGACCGCGTCGCGCGACAGGAGGCCGCGCTTGACCGGGAAGTTCTTGACCAGGTCCGTGACGCGCAGCAGCGGACCGTCGCTCACAAGACGCACGCGACCTTGTGGCCCGGCGCGACCTCGCGCAGCGGCGGCACCGCCCGGGTGCAGACCGGCATCGCAAAGCCGCAGCGCGGCGCGAACCGGCACCCCGGCGGCAGCTCGGCGAGGTTCGGCACGGTCCCTGGGATCGCCGCGAGGCGGGTCTTGATGCCGGCCTTGTCGAGGCGGGGGATCGAGCGGATCAGCCCTTGCGTATAGGGGTGGCGCGGCCGGGCGAACAGCTCTTCGACCGGCGCCTCCTCGACAACCTTGCCGGCATACATCACCGCGACGCGCTGCGCCGTCTCGGCGACGACGCCCATCGCATGGGTGATCAGCATGATCGCGGTGCCGAAGCGCGATTTCATCTCGTCGAGAAGATCGAGGATCTGCGCCTGGATCGTCACATCGAGCGCGGTCGTCGGCTCGTCGGCGATGAGCAGCTGCGGGTTGCACGACAGCGCCATCGCGATCATCACGCGCTGGCGCATCCCGCCCGAGAACTGGTGCGGATAATCGCGCGCCCGGCGCCCGGGGTTCGGGATGTGCACCAGGGCGAGCATCTCGACCGCCCGGTCGAACGCCCCGCGCCGCCCGAGCCCCTCGTGCGCCCTGACGGCTTCGGCGATCTGCTCGCCGACGCTGTAGACCGGGTTGAGCGAGGTCATCGGCTCCTGGAAGACGATGCCGATCTCCTTGCCGCGGATCCGCCGCATCGCGGCCGGCCCGAGCGGCACGAGGTCGCGCCCCAGCCACAAGATCTGGCCGCCGGCGATCCGCCCCGGCGGCATCGCGATCAGCTTCAGCGCCGAGAGCGCGGTCACCGTCTTGCCGCACCCCGACTCGCCGACGATCCCCAGCGTCTCGCCGCGGTCGATCGTCAAATCGACGCCGTCGAGCGCGCGCACCGTGCCGTCATCGGTCGCGAAATCGGTCTGCAGCCCGCGGATCTCGAGCAGGTGCTCCACTCACATCACCTTGCGGGGGTCGATGGCGTCGCGCAACCCGTCGCCGACGAAGCTGATCGCAAGTACGCTCAGGAAGATCGCTCCGCCGGCGAACAATGCCCAATGCGGCGCAATGTCGAGATACTGCTGCGCATCGTACAGGATCCGGCCCCAGCTCGGGATGTCGGGAGGGAAGCCGAGTCCGAGGAACGACAGCGTCGATTCGGCGATGATCGCGTTTGCCACCTCGATCGTAGCGGCGACGATGACCGGGCCGAGCGAATTGGGCAAGATGTGGCGCACCACCTGGCGCCATTTGGTCGCGCCGAGCGCGCGCGCCGCCTCGACGAACTCCTTCTCGCGCAGCGATAGGAATTGGGCGCGCACCAGCCGCGCCACCGGCATCCAGCGGAACCCGCCGATGATCGCCACGATCAGCGCGAAGGTGCCGACCTGCTGTCCGACCAGAGCCGTCAGCGAGGTGCGGAACAGATAGATGATCAGCAGCAGAAGCGGCAGTTGGGGCAGTGACAGAAACAGGTCGCACAGCCACATCAGCGCGGCATTCGAAGCTGCCGCGGCAAGTGCCGGCCACTGCCCCGACCACGGTGCCGACGATCACCGCCACGAGCATTGCCGCGATGCCGACCGACAGCGAGATGCGCCCGCCGTAGAGCATGCGCGCCAACAGATCCTGGCCGAGATCGTCGGTGCCGAGCGGGTGCGTCAGGACTCGGCCCTTGCAGGTGCGCGGCGAAGTCGATGTCATTGATCGGCACCGGCCAAACAAGCGGTCCGAGGAGGACCGCGAGGATCATCGCAAGCAGGATGACGCTGCTCACGACTGCGAGGTGATGGCGGCGAAAGCGGCGCCACGTCTCGCCCCAGGGTGTCCGGTAGCGCGTCCGCGCCCGGCTGCGGGTGGGCGCGCCGACCGCAGCCGCAGCCGCGCCGACGCCCGCCGCGTCAACGATAGGAGATGCGCGGGTCGAGCCAGCCATACAAGAGGTCCGCGGACAGGTTGAACAGAATGACGAGGCATGAGAAGACGAACGTCACCGCCATGATGACCGGCGTATCGTTGGACAGGATCGCGCTGATCAAGAGCGAACCGATGCCGGGGACGCGGAAGATCTGTTCGGTGACGATCGCGCCGCCGAAGACGATCGGCATCTGCAGCGCGATCAGCGTCACGACCGGGATCATCGCGTTGCGCACGATGTGCTTCCGCACGACCGTGCGCTCGGCGAGGCCCTTGGCGCGCGCCGTCGTGACGTAATCGAGGCGGACCACGTCGAGCACCGAGGCGCGCACGAAGCGCGTCCAAGCCGCGCCCTGGAAGAGGCCGAGCACCGCGACCGGCATCGCGGCCTCTTGGCGATATTCCCAATACCAGGCCAGACCGGTGGCGCCGATGTCGGTGCGATAGACGAATGGCAGCCAATTCAGCGTGATGCTGAAAACCAGGATAAAGACGAGGCCGGTAAAGAAGGTCGGCACGGAGAAGCCGATCAGCGCGGCGGTCGTGGCGATCTGATCGACGACCGAATAGGGCCGCACGCCGGCATAGACGCCGACCGGCAGCGCAATCAGGAGGGCCAGGATCTGCGAGGCGCCGATCACGTACAGCGTCGTTGGTAGGCGCTGCAGGATCAGCATCGCGACATCGATCCGGCTGGCGAACGAAAACCCCCAATCGCCGTGCAGCATCGCGATCAGCCAGTGGAAGTAGCGCAGGTAGATCGGGTCATCGAGACCGAATTTATGGCGCAGCGCCGCCGCCACCGCGGGCGGGATCGACGGGTCGCTGGCCAGCTCGCCGAACGGATCGCCGGGCGCCAGCGCCAGGATCGTGAACAGGACAACACTGATCCCGAGGAGGCTCGGCACCGCGATCAACAAGCGCCTGACGAGATACTGGGTCACTCCGCCACGCCTTCGCAGATTGGCTGCCGCTGGACCGGCGCTGCGGGCGGAACCGGCTACGGCGCGGCGCCGCCCGTCGCGGCGGTGGCAGCGGCAGCCACAGGCAGTCGCGCCGCATCACACGTCGCGGTACCAGTCCTGACGTTCCAGAGGTTGCTGTCCCACCCGCTCAGCGGCGCATGCAGTCTTCTTCGCCACCGCCGAGCTACCGCGGCCGGTAGACAACCGGGATCACGACGACGTCCTTGATCACGAGATCGTTCATCTTGATGAACAACGCCGCCCGCTTGACCGGATCGAGCTCGCTGCTCGGCGGCACGGTAAAGCGCATCGTATTCGGCATTTTGCCAGCGCGGGATGTTGCGGCCCTGCCATTTGTTGGCCTTCTGCGCGACCTCCCAGGAGACGAATTCGACGCATGAACTGCTGCGGGTCCGGCTGATTCATATTGATCGTGTACATCTGGATGTCGGTGTAGAACTTCGAGTAGGTATCGGGATTACCGACATCCGACGAGAAGAAGACCGACGCGAGGATCGCTTTCAGCTCGACGGCGATGCCGGCCTTCTGGCAGGCCTGCTTGACGATCTCCTGGTTTTTCTGACGCGGCTGCGTTGACCGAGGTCTGATAGACGATCTTGAGCTTGATGCCGTTCTTTTCCCGGATGCCGTCGGAGCCGGGCTTCCAGCCGGCCTTGTCGAGGATATCGATCGCCTTGCTGCGACATTGAATTCGTAATGCGTATCGGGTCGAGCAGAACCGCTTTGGATTGTTGATGAAGTTGGCGGTAGCGACACCAGTCCGGCCGTAGATGTATTGCTGCACCGACAACCGGTCGACCAGCAGGTTGAGCGCCTGCCGCACTGCGGGATCGGTAAGGAACGGGTGCTTCGTCTTGATGCTCGACCGCTCGCCGTCGACGGTGGTCCACGGATCGGTGTTGTTGAGCTGGATGTGCTCGACGGCACCAGCTGGGGGTGATGACGACCTGGCCCTTGCCGCCGGCCTCGAGCCGCTTCAGGATTTCGTCCTCCACCTGCAGGTTCCAGGCGAAATCGTATTCGCCGGTCTGCAAAACGGCGCGCGCCGCCGACACGGCATCGCCGCCGCCCTTCATCTCGATCGCGTCGAAATAGGGCCGGTTGGGCTCGTGGTAGTTCGGGTTGCGCTTGCCGCGGACGAGATCGCCCGGCTTGAAATCGACGAACATGTAGGGCCCGGTGCCGACCGGCGTCGAGATTGGTCGGCGCATCGCGCGATTTGCCGCCCTTATAGTCCTCGAACAGATGCTTCGGGATGATCATGTCCGCGCGTCGCCGACAAAGGCGTCGGCCCAGAACGGCGTCGGCTTTTGGAACAGCACCTTGATCGTGTAATCGTCGATTTTCTCGACCTTGACGTCCTTGTAGATGCCGATCGTCGTCGCCGCGGTGGCCGGATCGGAGGCGTATTCCCAGTTGAAGACGCAGTCATCGGCGGTGAACGGCTTGCCGTCGTGCCATTTGATGCCCTGTTTGAGTTTCCAGGTGACCGATCTTGCCGTCGCGTCGAGATCGTCGCCATTCTCGGCGTCGGGGATTTCGGCGGCGAGCATCGGCACCAGATTGCCGTCGTGGTCCCATCCGGCGAGCGGCTCGTAAAAGATGCGCGAGCCGTCCTGATCCTTGGTGCCGACCGCGAAATGCGGGTTGAGCAGGGTCGGCGCCCTGCCACCACAGCAATTTGAGCGTGCCGCCGCCGCCCGCCTTCTGCGGCTTGTAGTCGAACCGGGCAGGCTCGGCCGCCACGCCCTGCATGCGCCAGCATCAGGTTGGCGAACGGCGCCGTCAACCCGAGGCCGACCATCCTGCGCACAAAGCCGCGCCGGGACATCCGTCCGGCCTTCACCGCGGCGATCAGGTCTCGCAATTGCCGCTCGTTCATGCCCGTCCTCCCCTGCACCAGCGGCGTCGTCGTCGACCCGCCGGCGCCGATGTTATGCCAGGGCCATGCCAATGCCTAAAAAAGATGCAGCTGCGCTCAATACAGATGGCAGGCGACGCTGTGCCCCGGCGCGACCTCCTTGCGCGTCGGCGCTTCGACCGCGCAGCGCGCCATCGCTTGCGGGCAGCGCGGATGGAAGCGGCAGCCCGAAGGCGGCGTCAGCGCGCTCGGCACCTCGCCGGCAATCGTCAGCCTTTCGCGCTTCTCGTCGGGATGCGCCGGCAAGGCCGCGGTGAACAGCGCCTGGGTGTAGGGGTGGAGCGGCTTTCGTGCACAGTTCGAGCGCATCGGCGAGCTCGACGATCTGGCCGAGATACATGACCGCGATGCGGTGGCTGATATGCGCCACCGTGGCGAGGTCGTGTCCGATGAACAGATAGCTGACCCCGAGTCGCTGCTGCAGTTCCTCGAGCTGGTTCATGATCTGCGCGCGGATCGACACGTCGAGCGCCGAGACCGGCTCGTCGAGCACGATGAGGCGCGTGTTGGTGACGAGCGCGCGCGCGATCGCGATGCGCTGGCGCTGGCCGCCGGAGAACTCGTGCGGGAACAGCCGCGCCACTTCGGGCGCAACCCGACGAGGTCGAGCACCTCCGCGACCCGGTCGTGCCGCTGCCTCGCGCGACAATGTCGGTGTGGATCTGCAACGGCTCGGCGATGATCTCGCCGACCCGCATGCGCGGGCTGAGCGAGGAATACGGGTCCTGGAAGACGACCTGCACCTCGCGCCGATAGCGCATCAGATCAGGCCCGGCCAGCCCGGCGATGTCCTCGCCCGTCAAAGCGGATCGTGCCGGCGGTCGGGCGTCTCCTGCAGCAGAATCAGCTTTGAGGTGGTGGTCTTGCCGCAGCCGGATTCGCCGATCACCCCGAGGGTCTCGCCCGGTGCAACCGCGAAATCGATGCCGTCGACCGCCTTGACCCAGGCGATCCTGCGGCGTGGAAACACCGCGGTGGTGACCGGGAAATGCTTGGTGAGGCCTTCAACTTCCAGCAGCGGCGGCGACATGGAGGTCCTTTGCCGGCTCGGTGGTCAGCGACTCCGCGCGCCAGCATCGCGCCGTCCAGTGAGCCGCGAACCTGCACCTCGGGCGGCGCTTCGCCGGCGCACAGCGGCAGCGCCTCGGGGCAGCGCGGATGAAAGGCGCAGCCCGGCGGCAGGGTGGCCAGATCGGGCGGCTGGCCCGGGATGGCGCAGCAGCTTCTCCTTGCTGCCAAGCTTCGGCATCGAGCCGAGCAGCGCCTTGGTGTAGGGGTGCTTCGGCGGCGTTGAACAGGTCGCGCACGCTGCCGGCCTCGACGATCTTGCCGGCGTACATGACCGCCAGCTTGTCGCACATGCGGGCGACGATCCCGAGATTGTGCGTCACGAAAATGATCGCGACCCCGGTCTTTTCCTGCAATTCCTTCAACAGGTCGAGGTACTGCGCCTGGATCGTCACGTCGAGATTGGTCGTCGGCTCGTCGGCGATGATCAGCTTGGGGCCGCCGGCCAGCGCGATCGCGCCGACGATGCGCTGGCGCATCCCGCCGCTCATCTGGTGCGGAAACTCGCGCATGCGCTGCGTGCGGCGAGGGAATGCGCACCGCGTTCAACAGCTCGCGCACGCGCTGGCGCAGCGAGCGGCCGCGCAGCGCGCGATGGTAATAGGCCGGCTCGGCGACCTGCCAGTAGATGCTGAACAGCGGGTTCAGCGAGGCCATCGGGTCCTGCAGGATCATCGCGATCTCGGCGCCCGCGGATGCGGCGCAGTTCGTCGCTGGCTCAGACGCGCCAGATCCTGGCCGGCGAATTCGATGCTGCCGCCGACGATCCGCGCCGCCGGCGGCAAGAGGCCGACGATCGACAGACAGGTGGTGGTCTTGCCGCAGCCGGATTCGCCGACGATGCCGAGGGTCTGGCCTTCCTCCAAGGTAAAGCTGACACGGTCGACCGCCTTGATGACGCGCTCGCCGCCGAACGAGACGTAGTGCGTTTGTAACTCGCGAACCCGCAGCAGCGAAGCCATGCGGCGGCCCGCTCGGCTCACAGATTGCGCAGTTGCGGGTCGAGCCGCACCCGCAGCCAGTCGCCGAGCAGCTGCGTCGCCAGCACCACCATCATGATGCCGAGACCGGGAAAGATGGTCAGCCACCAATCGCCGACCATCAGCATCGAGCGGCCGTCGGACAGCATCGACCCCCAGGCGGGCTCCGGCGGCGGCACCCCGACCCCGAGAAAGCGACAGCGAGGCCTCCGCGATGATGACGACGCCGATCGTCAGGCTCGCCAGCACCATCGTCGTGTTCATCACATTGGGCAGAATGTGGCGTGAAGATCACGCGCACAGCTCGAGGCGCCGGCGATCTCGGCGAGCTTGACGAATTCGCGCTCGCGCAGGCTCAAGACCTCGCCGCGGATGACGCGGGCATAGCGGGTCCAGAACACCGCGCCGAGGATGATGACGATGTTCCACATGCTGGGGCCGACCATCGTCGCGAGGAAGATCGCGAAGACCAGCGCCGGCAAGGCGAGCCAGGCGTCGGTCACGCGCATGATCACCTGGTCGACCCAGCCGCCGAGATACCCGGCGAGGATGCCGAGCGCGGTGCCGATGCTGCCGGCGACGATGGTCCCGGTGACCCCGACGAGCAGCGACACCCGGGCGCCGAAGATCAGCCGGCTGAGGACGTCACGGCTCTGGAAGTCGGTGCCGAGCAGCCAGTGCACGCTGCCGCCCTGCATCCAGAACGGCGGCTCGAAGATCTTGGCACCCGGGATCGGCTCGGTCGGGTCGTAGGGCGCGATCGCGTTGGCGAACACCGCGATCAGAACGAACGGAACGAGGATCGCCATCGGCAAGATCGGCAATTCGCGTGCGAGCCGAAGCCAGCGCCGCCGTTCGCCCGCTGCGCCCGGCGGCGAGGTGCCGACGAGAACCGCGCTCGTCTGTTCGGTGACAAAGGCCATGATCCACCTATCTGGTCAGGCGAATGCGGGGATCGATATAGGCGTAGAGGATGTCGATGATCAGGTTGACCACCACGACCATGATGCCGGCTTCCATGACGACGCCCTGCACCAGCGGAAAGTCGCGCTGGAAGATCCCTTCGAACAACAGCCGACCAATGCCCGGCCAGGCAAAGATGACCTCGATGATGACCGCGGCGTTGAGCATGATGACGAGGTTGACGCCGGCCAGGGTCAGCACCGGGATCAGCGCGTTCTTGAAGGCGTGGATCGCGATCACCGCATAGCCGGGCAGGCCCTTCAGCCGCGCCAGCTTGATGTATTCGCTGCGCATCACCTCGAGCATGCTGGAGCGGGTCAGGCGCAACAGCGAGGCGGCGAAATACCAGCCGAGCGCCACCGCCGGCATGATCAGGTTGCGCCAGCCGCCCTGACCGCTCGTCGGCAGCCATTCGAGCCACACCGAGAACACCAGGATCATCACGAGGCCGAGCCAGAAGCCGGGAATCGACAAGCCCAACAGTGCGACGATCTTGCCGAAGCTGTCCCACCAGGTGTTGACCCGCACGGCCGAGATGATCCCGGCCGGGATGCCGATCAGGAACGAGATCAGCGTCGCGGCCAGCGCCAGTTCGAGCGAGTTGGGCAGGCGCTGGAAATAGAGGGTGCTGACCGGCATCTCGTAATTGAACGATTTGCCGAGATTGCCCGGTGATCACGTTCTCGGCGAAGGCGAGGTACTGCACCGGCCACGGGCGGTCGAGCCCCCATTCGGTGCGGATGCGCGCGAGATCCTCGGGTCGCGCGCCCGGCTCCGCCAACAAGGTCACCGGGTCGCCGGTCAGCCTGATCACGGTGAAGATGGTCAGGCTGAGGATGAACAGGGTGACGATTGCGTAGAGGCTTCGCCGGATGACGAACTGGCCCATCGCTGCTCCCTTTCCCGATCCGCGCTCGGCTAGGCCTTCAGCTCGATGTCTTCCCACGGGTAGGCGTAGCCCGAGGTGATCGTCGGAAACACGTCCTGCCATTTCTTGGCGGCGATCCGCGGCCCGTAGGCGTTGACGAAGGCGTGGCGGAACACCGGGACGAAATAGTAATTCTCCAGGATGTCGCGCTGGATTGCCTCGGCCAGGTTCTTTCGTTCCTTGGGGTCGGAGGAAGCCAGGTAGGTGGCGAACTTGTCGTCGAGCTCCTTGACGCAGAAGAAATCCTTCGACTGGAAGCCACCGCACTTGAACATCCCGTCGTACCAGTTCGACCAGGTGCCGCCGATGCGGGCTGCGTTCAAGATGATCTGAACCCCCGGCCATGCCGACAGCCCGGTTTCCATTTTCTTGAGGAACACGCCGCGCTCCATGGTCTGGTTTTTCGCGTGGATGCCGATCGCCTCGATCTGCGAGACGATGCGCTCGCCGCGCGAATAGTAATCGGGCACCGGGGTCACCCAGTCGACGGCGAAGCCGTCGGGATGGCCGGCCTCGGCCATCAACTGCTTCGCCTTGGCGATGTCGTGCGGCCATTTCGGCCAGGGCATGCCGTATTCGACATCGTCGTTGATCCAGTTGCCGTCGACGACCCCCATCCCGTCGCATTCGGTCTGGTTCATCGCGTCGCGGTCGATCGCGAGAGAGATCGCCTCGCGCACCCGCTTGTCGTGGAACGGGCTTTTCGGATCCTGGAAGCCGGGAAATTCGAGCCACCAATTGGCCGAGACAACCGGTGCCAAGGTCAGCTTGGGGTTGCTCTTGACGCGGGCGATCAACTCGCCGGGCACGAAATACATGATGTCGGCTTCGCCGCGCTCGAGCATCGCCACGCGCGTCGCCGCTTCGGGAACGGCCTTTATCGTAAACTCTTTGACGTGTACCGGACGGTAGTAGTCCGTCAAACGCCTCGAAATCGAGTTCAATCCCCGGCTGTTGCGATACCAGCTTGTACGGCCCCGCGCCGATCGGCTTCTGCAAATATCCGTCCGCTCCGACCTTTTCATAATATTTTGCCGGAACGACCCAGCCTGCACCACAAATGTTCGACGTTCCCATCAAGATTGGAAAATCGAGGAACGAGGTCTTGAAATTAAATTTGACCGTACGGTCGTCGACCAGCTCTATGCCGTCGGTCTTTTCCTTGAGCACTGCTGCCCAGGCACCACGATAATGCTCGTAGCTCCATTTCACGTCGGCGGGCGTGACCGGCGAGCCGTCGTGGAACTTGATCCCCTGGCGCAATCGGAAGGTCGCGGATTTGGCGTCCTCGGCAAAGTCGAATTTGTCGGCGAGCGCCAGGTGATCGTATTTCTGCTCGCGGAAGTTCTTGGTCAGGCCGTCTTGCAAGCGCGTTGATGAAATTGTCCGGGGTCGCGGTCCCGTCATGCTGCTGCGGGTCGAGCCAGCGCGACGCGATGTTGGTGTGCCAGGCGAGCGTCATCTTGCCCTTGGGAACGAGGGTTTCGGCCGCTCGGGCGCGGACGAACGGCATCGGCAACGCCGCGCCCGCCAAGGCCGCGCTCCGCAACAAACTCCGCCGCGTCAGCGTCCCCCTCGCCATTACCGCCTCCTCTCCCAGGGGCTCGGTTAAATGAGCCTTGCGGCAATAGTAGGACAGCTATGCAAAAGAGTCTTCCGCGTTGTCGGCGATTGGGTTTGGGAGGACTACCACCCCGGCAAGGGCTCCGACGGTGATCGGCTTGTAGGGCGCCCGCGGGCGATAATTCCCGATTTCGGCGATCGGCACGCCGCGCGCTGCCGCGATGACGGCGCCGACGATCGGCCCGCATACCCGTCCCTGGCAGGGTCCCATGCCGCAGCGCAGAAAGGCCTTGACCTGGTTGGGTCCGCTCGCGCCCAGGCGTACCGCCCGGCGGATCTCTCGGGCGGAGACTTCCTCGCAGCGGCAGGCGATGACCTCATCGGCCGGGTTCAGCACGCCGTCGGCGGGCCGGTAAAGCGCGTCGAGAAACGGCCGGATCGCGCCTTCTCGGGCGAGGACGGCGCGGATCGGCATGGCGCGGCGATCGCGCTCGGCCTCGTCGATCCGCCCGAGCGCGGCGGCCGCATCGAGCGCGGCGAGCCGACCCGACAGCGCCGCCGCCGCGGCTCCGGCGATCCCGGCGCCATCGCCGGCAATCGCGATCCCGTTGAGGCTGGTGCGGCCCCAATCGTCGACGAGCGGGCGCCAGCACAACTGGCTGTCGTCCCAGCGATGCGCCAGCTGCAGCGCAAGGCTGATCTGGGTGTTGGGGATCACCCCTTCATGCAGGAACAGATGGTCGGCGGCGATCTCGCCGCCCTCGAAGGCGACGGCCTCCAGCCGCCCGCGGCCGAGCGCGCGCAGCCCGCGCACCTCGCGCCGGATCGGGATGCCGGCGCGGGAGAGACCGAGCATCATCGCCAAACCGTTGACGAGGTCCCGCCGGCCCGGCCACAGCACGCGCGGCAGCTGGCGGGCGGCCGCATGGTAATTGGCGTGAGGAGCGGTTTCGAGGACTGCGATTGGCGGCGCGCCGGCGCGGGCCAGCTGCAGCGCGACGAGGGCGAGGAGCGGTCCTTGCCCGGCCAGCACCGCCCGCCCTTCGGGCACGAGGTCGGCGGTCTTCAAGAGGATTTGCGCGGCGCCGGCCGTCATCACGCCGGGCAGGGTCCAGCCCGGGATCGGCACCGGACGTTCGATCGCGCCGGTCGCGAGCAGGATATGGCGCGCCGCGATTGTCTCGCTCCGTTCATCGGCGGCCAGCGACAGCGTGCCGCCGCCTGAAGCACCGGGATCGATGTGCCAAACCGTCATCCCCGGCCGGTACTGCGCCGCGCTGCCGCGTAAACCCGCAGCCAGCTTGCGACCCGCCAGATAATCGGCGCCGAGCGGCGAGGTTTTTGGCGAGCTTTCCGGGACGCGCTCGACGCCGCGGTAAATCTGCCCGCCGGGAGCGTCCTGCTCGTCGACCAGCAGGGTATCGAGGCCCAGCTCGGCGGCCAGCGCGGCTGCCGCCATTCCGGCCGGTCCGGCGCCGATGATCGCGAGATCGACGGTCATTCGATCGCGATGGTGCGGGCGCCGCGCTGGCGGCGGATGCGC
The DNA here is from genome assembly GCA_963842175.1 of uncultured Alphaproteobacteria bacterium. Lineage (GTDB taxonomy): Bacteria > Pseudomonadota > Alphaproteobacteria > ATCC43930 > CGMCC-115725 > DATARH01. Next base: position 188,748 of record CAWJFM010000023.1, on the reverse strand, counting down.
ATGCCGGGCCGCGCGGCGACCATGCAGCTTTGTCGGTTGGGCACGCCGTCGATCTCAGCCAGGCAATCGAAGCAGATGCCCATCATGCAATAGGGCGAGCGCCCGCTGCCGTGGCCCTTCAGCCCACGGGCTTGTCCCGTGGGGACCGGCGTGTCGCGGATGCTGGGCAGCCCGGCCAGCAGCACCGCCGCAGCGGCGGAAGCCCCCGCCGGCACCAGGACGGTGCGACCCTCGACCTCGACCGCGATCGTTGGCGCGGCGCTGTCAGGCCGCGGCCGGAACATCGAAGCGCTTGGCCGAAAAGGGCGCCAGCACCGGGTCGAGTGCGCCGGCCGCGACCATCGGCGCGAAGAGGTTGGCATGCGCCCCCGCCAAGGTGACGCCGCTGTGGCAATTGGCGGTGAACGCGCCGGGGAAGCGCTCGAACTCGTCATAAATCGGCAGGCCATCGGGCGGCATGACCCGCAGCGCCGCCCAGGCGCGCACGATCTGAAGCTCGGCGAGCCACGGGAAGGACCGCACGGCGCGGCGCGCGATCGTCTGCATGATTTCCGGCTTCTGGCTGGTATCGAAGCCGACATCTTCCTCGCTGCTGCCCATGAGGATGCTGCCTTCGGGAGTCTGCCGGAGGCTGCCGAGCGGGATCGGCCAGGCCCGGGCCGTGCGTTCGGTCACCAGGATCTGGCCGCGTTGCGGCCGCACCGGCGCGTTGAGCCCGAGGAGCGGAGCCAGCTCGGCATTGCCGAGCCCCGCGGCGAGCACGATCCGCGGCGCGGCGAGCGTCTCGCCGCCGGCCGCGATGCGGAAGTCTCCGGGTGCCGCCGCCACGTGCGTCACGGTGCAGTTGGGCAGGTAGCTCCCGCCCGCCGCGGCAAACCCCTTGTGCAGCGCGTGAAACAGCGCGAGCGAATTGGCGTGTCCGTCATAGGGCGTCCACGAGCCGCCAACCACCGAGGGGCCAAGACCGGGCAGCATGGCGGCCAGTTCGTCGTGATCGAGCATGCGGTACTCGAAACCGAAATTGCCGGCTTCCCGGTGCATCTGCTCCATCATGGCGCGGCGCTTCGCCAGCTCGGCCTCGCTCAGGCAAAGCTGAACCCCGCCGTTGCGCTCGTGCCCGACGTCGATGCCGGTGCGCTCCTGCAGCTCGGCGCTAAGCAGCGGCCATTCTTCGGCCGAACGCCGCGTCCAGCGCTGGTAATGCGGCGCGCCGAGGCCCTTTGTCTGCACCCAGACGAGCCCGAAATTGCCGCGCGAGGCGCGATAAGCAACATCGCCCTCGTCGAGAAGGACGACTGCGAGCCCGGCGCGGGCGAGACCATAGCCGATCGCGGTGCCGACCAGCCCGCCGCCGATCACGATCGCATCGCAGCGCCGCATGGTCCCCGTCCGGCCGCCCAGTCGGGCGCAATCATAGAACCGCGCCGCTTCGATCAGAAGGGGCGAAATCGGCGGCGCCAAGACCCACGCCGCACAGCGCGTTGGGCGGTGGGAATCCCCACGCCCGCCCGCAACTGCATCGGGATTGACAAATGGCGCCGGAGCCGGGAACCGCGACCAAAGGGGCGCGCAGCAAACCGACAGTGGCTACGGCCGTCAGCTCGCCTCGCGTGCGGCAATCGACGGCCGCACCCATTTGCGCTTGACCTTGTCCCAGATCAGCGTCGGCAGCGGCGACCGCTGGATCGTCGCGACGTCGGGGCAGCGCGTCACGCCGCGCTCGGCGAGAAACCGCTCGATGACCCCGAGTTCTTCCGCCCGGCGCGGGCCGACGTGGATTGGCGCAGCGACAACGCGCCGCATCCCGGATGCGCCGAGCTCGACAAGCTCCTGCCGGATCAGCGGCGGGTCTCGCGGCGGCGTCATCGCCGGGATGGCAACGCGCTCGCGCGGCGCCTCCGCGACGCCGGGCTGCGGCGCGGCGCCGCCATTACCTGCAACATCGCTGTCGCGTGCGTTTGCCGGCGACGGTGCGAGACCGCTGATCACATAGCCTTGGCCCCACTGCGCTTCGATCCGAACCGGGAGCAGCCGGCGCAGCTTGGTGATCAGCACGCGGACGGCGGTCGACTGCGCACGATGCTGGCAGTCATCGCCATAGAGATGACGGAACAGCGCTTGATGGGTGACCAGCTCACCCGGCGTCCGGGCCAGGCGTTCCAGGGCCTTCCACTCCATTGGCGTGAGGCGGATCGGCGTGCCGTCGACCCTGATGCAGCGCTTGTCCCAATCGACCTGCAGCCCGTGCCGGGATTTGTTCTCGGCCGGAACCAACTCCAATGCGAGGCCGAGTGCCGCCGCCCAATCCTGGATCTCGTCAAACCGCGGCGAGCCGAGGCCGTGTTCCCAATCGCTCAGAAATGTCTCGTCGATACCGCAGCGTCCGCCCAATTCCTTGAGGGACCAGCCAAGCGTCTCTCGGCGGGTCTTGAGGTCGCAGGTCAGCGAGGTGTTGCGGGTCATTTTCATGCCTCCGCGTTCTCTCGTGTGCCGGTGAGGCTCAGAACCGAGGGGGCGCGCGGCGCGACGCCGCGGTCTTTTGCGCGCCGGACCGCAACGACATCGCGGTGGCGAACTGCCGCGCGAGGAAGCCGTCAGCGGTGCCGAACTGCTCCATAGGAAGAGGAACCACGACCTACCCCCAATTCTAGGCGCCGGATCGGCGCGGATTTCGGGCGGGTTCGCCCGTCTATCCGACGGTATTATCCTCGGGACGGTCGCGGCAGCATGTGAGTTCCGTCACACCCTGCGAAATTTTTTTGCTGACTTCTCGAGGCGCCTCGGGAATGTGGTTCCGGCGCCAGGGCGCCTCAGGCGAGCGCGGCGAGCGCCTCGAGGTCGCGGATCACGATCGAGCCTTTCTCGATCGCGATGATCCCGGAACGCTTCAATTCCTGCAGGTGCTTGTTGACGCTCTCCCGCGAACCGCCGACCCGCTCGCCGAGCGCGCGTTGCGATATCTTAACGCCGACCGGCCTGGTCGGCGGTTGGCCTTCGTCCTGTTCTGCGAGCCGGACCAAGACTTTTGCGATCCGCGCTTCGAGGTCGAGGAAGGCCAGATCCTCGACCTGCTCATCGGTCTGCCGCAGCCGCTCGCACAACACGAGCAACAGGTCGAGGCAGAGATCCGGCCGGCGCTCGAGCAAGGCCAGCAGCGAGCGACGCGGCACGACCAACAACTCGCAATCGGTCATCGCGGTCGCGTCCGCGGTCCGCTCATGGCCGTCGAGCAGCGCGATTTCGCCGAACACGTCGCCCTCACGCATGACGGTCAGCACGACCTGGCGGCCGTCGGGCGATGGTGCGCTGATCGTCACGCGACCCTTCAGCACCGCCATCATGCTGTTGCCCGGATCGCCCTTGGCGAAAATCTGATCACCCTCGGCGTGGCGCGCGACCGTCGCATGAGCAAGGATCGCATCGCTCTCGCTGTCGCCGAGCCGCGCGAACAGCCGGCTGCGCCGCAGAACCTGGCGTAATGATATGCTCGATCCGTACATGGACGATTCTCCGCAACCCAACTGCTGTGACGGGACCGCCGGTATTTGCTGCTGCCGCTCTTGCGCGCTGGAGGCCGAGGTTTGCTGGCGGCAGTCAGCCCGCGATCCGGAAAATTCGAATGAAATTCCGGCTGGCGGCGGATTGCCACAACGCTTTTCCGGTAGCCACGGCAAATTTAAAATGCCGTTACCGCCGCAAATTTGCCACGACACAGCTTGCCGTGGAAGAGACCCTTTTGTTTTAATCGCGGGAAACATGATCGCCATCGGTCGCATCATCGCCGGCGCGCGCGATCCCGGGAATGCCCGCCCTCGAAGGCGGCGCGCCCTGCGCCCTCGGCCCCCGCGCTTGCCCGGTGGGAGACAGCCGGCCTGACGCCCCTCGACATCCGCGAGCGGCCATCGCCCAATCATGACAGCCGCGGCGAGCCGCCCGATATGCGGCCGATCAACATGCTGGTGCTGCACTATACCGGCATGCCGAGCGCTGCGGCGGCGCTCGACCGGCTGTGCGACCCGGCGGCCCGGGTCAGCGCCCATTACCTCGTCGAGGAAGACGGCACGCTCTGGCGGCTCGTCCCCGAAGCGCGGCGCGCCTTTCATGCCGGGGTGTCGTGCTGGCAGGGCGAGCGCGACCTCAATTTTGTCTCGATCGGCGTCGAGATCGTCAATCCCGGCCATGAATGGGGTTATCGGCCGTTTCCCGAACCCCAGATGGCGGCCGTCGAAGAACTATGCCGGGACATCGTGTCGCGGCACCGGATCCCGCCCTACCGGGTGGTCGGCCATTCCGATATCGCGCCGGACCGCAAGGCCGATCCCGGCGAGCTGTTCGATTGGCCGCGCCTCGCCCGCGCCGGTATCGGCCTGTGGCCATCGCCCTCCCCGGGTCTGGCGCGCCGCCGCGGCCGCGGTGTCGGGGTGGTCCAGCGAGCCGCCGCGCTCGCCGATCTCGCCCGGATCGGCTATTGCGTCTCTGCCGCCACCGAGCAGATCGTCCTCGCCGCGTTCCAGCGCCGCTTCCGCCCGGAGCGCTGGGACGGGCTGCTCGACGGCGAGACCTGCGCCCGGCTCGCCGAACTGCGCATGGCGGTCGAGGCGGCGCAGGCGGCGGCGACGCAGCGCCGTTCCCGGTTCAATTGAGACGCGCACCCGGCGGCCGCTCGGGCCGGTCCCGCGATCGGCGCGCGACCAGCTGACCGGCCTGGTGATGGGCGATGCGCCAGGCCGCGTCCTCGCGGACAAACAGATTGCTGGCGATAAGGGTGCCGCCGTCGAGTTCCTCCTCGCAGATGACCAGCGCGGTGTCGCCAAACAGCAGCACCTGCTCGTCATAGCAGGCGATCCGCGGCGCCTCGGGATTGCTTAGGATGCCATGCCAGCTTTCCATCACCGCGTCGCGGTCGCACAGTGCCGGCCAGCCCGGATGGATGCAGGCGACCGGCGCGCGGCGCGCCCAAAGAGCCTCCATCGCGGCAAAGTCGCGCACCGTGAAGGCGCGGTAGAATTCGAGATTGGCCGCGAGCACGGCATCGCCGTCGGTCATGGCTGCCTCCGTTTCGAGCCCAGGCAGGATAAGACGGAGCGGCATCGCTAAACCAGCGGCCCATAAATGCCGCATGATAAGGCAACCATTTGCCTAAAAATCAGGCATCAATCATGAGGCCGGCATTTTGATCGGCTATTATTTCACCGGCGAGCTTGGCCTCGATCTTGCTCCCCTGAGGGGGCCAGGCCGCTGGGGCCGCACATTAGGGGGAGATTCGCATGCCATCCGAAGGCTTCAGCATCGATCGCCGTCAACTCGGCCTCCTCGGGGCCGGGATCGTCGCCGCCGCGTCCGGGTTGGGGACCGCCCCCAGCTTCGTGGCGCAAGCGAAAGCGGCGCCCGCCGCGCCCGAGACCGGACCGATCAAGGTCGGCATATTGCACTCGCTGTCCGGCACCATGGCGATCAGCGAGGCACCGCTCAAAGACGTCATGCTGATGCTGATCGCCGAGCAGAACAAGAAGGGCGGCATCATGGGGCGGCAACTCGAGCCGGTGGTCGTCGATCCCGCCTCAAACTGGCCGCTGTTCGCCGAGAAGGCAAAGCAATTGCTGTCGGTCGACAAGGTGGCGGCGGTGTTCGGCTGCTGGACATCGGTGTCGCGCAAGTCGGTCTTGCCGGTGTTCGAGCAGCTGAACGGCATCCTGCTTTACCCCGTGCAGTACGAGGGACAGGAGTGCAGCCGCAACGTGTTCTACACCGGCGCGGCGCCGAACCAGCAGGCGATCCCGGCGGTCGATTACCTGATGCAGCAGAGTCGGGGTGAAGCGCTGGGTCTTGGAAGGCACCGACTACGTCTATCCGCGCACGACCAACAAGATCCTCGAAGCCTATCTGAAGTCGAAGGGCGTCGCCCCCGCCGATCTGCTGATCAACTATACGCCGTTCGGCTATTCCGACTGGCAGGCGGAGGTCGCCAAGATCAAGGCCTTCGGCTCGGCCGGCAAAAAGACCGCCGTCGTTTCGACGATCAACGGCGACGCCAACGTGCCGTTCTACAAGGAACTCGGCAATCAGGGCATCAAGGCGACCGACATCCCGGTCGTGGCGTTCAGCGTCGGCGAACAGGAACTCGCCGGCATCGACACCAAGCCGCTGGTCGGCCATCTCGCGGCGTGGAACTATTTCCAGAGCGTCGACACCCCGCTGAACAAGGAGGTCGTCGCCGCATTCAAGACGTTCGCGAAGGACGACAAGCGGGTGTTCAACGATCCGATGGAGGCGCACTACATCGGGTTCAACATGTGGGTGAAGGCGGTCGAGAAGGCCGGCACCACCGATCATGACGCGGTGATCGACGCGATGGTCGGCGTCGCCTATCCCAACCTGTCGGGCGATTACGCGACGATGATGCCGAACCACCACCTGACCAAGCCGGTGCTGATCGGCGAGGTGCAGGGCGACGGGCATGTTCAACATCGTGTGGCAGACCCCGGGCCTGGTCGTCGCTCAGCCGTGGTCGCCCTACCTGCCGGAAAGCAAGAACCTGATCGGCGACTGGCTGCCGCCGATGTCCTGCGGCAGCTACGACGTGGTCGCCGGCAAGTGCCTCGGGACCAAAAGCAAGACCTGAGCGGCATGGACGGGCGCCGCCGGCGCCCGTCTCGCCGCGCACGGTGCGCCTCGCGGCGCTTCTGTCTTCTCCTGCCTTTGGCAATTGCGCGGCGCGGCGCGCGCCGCGGCATGACCCGTTCGCGCCGATCGCGGCGACCAATTTCGACGTCGAGGCGCAGGGGGTGCAGGCGCTCGCCGTCTCCGGCAATCCGCGCGCCGCCGCGGTCCTCGACGCGTTGCGCGACGGCAAGCTGTTCGCCTGGAAATGGCCGCGGCCGGACCCGCCGCTCTACATCCAGACCGACAACGGCTTCGTCGATGCCCGCACCGGCGACGCGGTAAGCGCGCCGGCGCCGGTCAATCTGCGGCGGGTCATCGTCGAACGACTCGGTGCGCGCGGCGATCGAGACCGCCGAGAGCGCGCTCGACCTTTTCTCCGAAGAGCCGGCGGCACGGCGCAAGGCGGCCGAGGCGCTTTACCAATCGGCCGATCCCGGTGCGCTGCCGCTGATCGAACGGGCGCTGGGCAACGGAGCGCGATCCGTCGATCGCCCGCGTGCTGCACAGGCGGACGCCGCCGCGCTCTTGAAATCCGATACCGGCGCGATCCCGGCGCGGCTCGCGGCGGTGCGCGATCTGGCGGAGCGCGCGGACCTGTCGGCGCGCAGCCTGCTCGCCTCGCTGCAGGGGCAGCCGCCGCCGTCGCCGCGGCGATCGCAGACGGCGATCCACGACATCGACCAGCGAGCTGCAGCTCTGGGGTCTGCTCGAGAACGTCTATTACGGCATCAGCCTCGGTGCGGTGCTGCTGCTGGCCGCGACCGGGCTGGCCATCACCTTCGGGGTCATGGGCGTCATCAACATGGCGCATGGCGAGATGGTGATGATCGGCGCCTACACCACCCTTGTCGTGCAGCAGCTGATCGCGGCGTCCGCACCGGTCCTCGACCGAGTTCGGTCTGCTGTTCGCCGTGCCGGCGGCGTTTCTGGTCGCGGGTGCGCTCGGCGTCGCTGATCGAGCGGACCCTGATCCGCTTCCTCTATGGCCGGCCGCTGGAGACGCTGCTCGCCACCTGGGGCCTCAGCCTCATCCTGCAGCAGGCGGTACGCAGCATCTTCGGCCCGACCAACCAGGACGTAAGCTCGCCCGCCTGGATGAGCGGCGCGGTGTCGTTGGGCGGGCTCGTGCTGACCGTCAACCGGCTGTGGATCATCCTGTTCTGCGGTGCTGGTGCTCGGCGCCCTGATGGCGGCTGCTGCGCTGGGGCGGGCTCGGCCGCAGCATTCGCGCCGTGATGCAGAACCGGCGCATGGCGGCGGTGATGGGCATCCGCACGCCGTGGATCGACGCGCTGACCTTCGGCCTCGGCTCCGGCATCGCCGGCATGGCCGGCGTGGCGCTGAGCCAGATCGACAATGTCAGCCCCAATCTCGGTCAGAACTACATCATCGACAGTTTTCTCGTGGTCGTGCTCGGCGGCGTCGGCAATCTGTGGGGAACCCTGTTCGGCGCGATGACGCTCGGCGTCGTCGACAAGTTTGTCGAACCCTTCGAGGGCGCCGTGCTGGCCAAGATCCTGGTGCTGGTGTTCCTGATCCTGTTCATCCAGCGCCGCCCGCAGGGGCTGTTCCCGCTCAAGGGGCGGGCGGCCGAGGCGTGATGCCGATCGACCGCACCGCCATCGTAACCCTCGGCTGTGTGCTGGGCGGGGCCGTCCTGCTCGCCGCTCTCAACCTGTTTGCCCCGTCGGCGAGCGCGCTGCACGTCCCGGACTTCGCGATCTCGCTGGTCGGCAAGTATCTCTGTTACGCGATCCTCGCGCTCGCGGTCGATCTGGTATGGGGCTATGTCGGCATCCTGACGCTCGGCCATGCCGCGTTCTTTGCGCTGGGCGGCTACGCGATGGGCATGTATCTGATGCGCGAGATCGGCGCGCGCGGCGTCTATGCCAACCCGACCCTGCCCGATTTCATGATCTTCATCGGCTGGAACAAGCTGCCCTGGTACTGGTACGGGTCCGACCATTTCTGGTTCGCCCTCCTGATGGTCGTGCTGGTGCCCGGGGTGCTGGCCGGTGTCTTCGGCTGGTTCGCCTTCCGCTCGCGCGTCTCCGGCGTCTATCTCTCGATCATCACCCAGGCGCTGACCTATGCGCTGATGCTGGCCTTTTTCCGCAACGACATGGGCTTTGGCGGCAATAACGGGATGACCGATTTCAAGGACATCCTCGGGGTTCCGCTCAATCGGGAGAGCACCTCGGTCGGGCTCATGCTGATCAGCGCCGGCGTGCTGTCGGCAGCCTTCCTGTTGGCGCGCGCGATGACCCGCTCGCGCTTCGGCAAGGTACTGGTGGCGGTCCGCGACGCCGAGTCGCGCACCCGCTTTCTCGGGTACCGCCCGGAATCCTACAAGCTTGTGGTCTGGGTCGTCTCGGCGGTGATCGCCGGGATCGGCGGCGCGCTCTACGTGCCGCAGGTCGGCATCATCAACCCCTCGGAATTCGCGCCCGGCAATTCGATCGAGGCGGTGATCTGGGTCGCCGTCGGCGGCCGCGGCACGCTGTCCGGCGCGATCCTCGGCGCCGTTCTGGTCAATCTCGGCAAGACCTGGCTGACCAGCGCCCTGCCGGAGGTCTGGCTGTTTGCAATGGGCGGATTATTCATCTTCGTCACCTTGTTCCTGCCGCGCGGGATCATCGGCCTGTTCGTGGGCCGCCGACCCGCCGTCGGTCCCGCGCGCGAATCGGCTGCCGCCGAGGCGGCGGCGCGCGAGGCCGCGGGATGAGCGACGGCTCGCTCCTCTACCTCGACGGCGTCACCGTCTCCTTCGACGGCTTCAAGGCGCTCAACGAGCTCTCCCTGGTGCTCGAACCGGGCGAGATGCGGGCGGTGATCGGCCCCAATGGCGCCGGCAAGACGACGATGATGGATGTGATCACCGGCAAGACAAGGCCGGATTCCGGGCGCGTCATTTTCGGTGACGACATCGACCTGACCCGGCTCGACGAGCCGGCGATCGCGCGGCTCGGCATCGGCCGCAAATTTCAGCGGCCCACGGTATTCGAGCCGCTGTCGGTGCGCGACAATCTGCTGCTGTCGCTGACCGGCGACCGCAGCCCCCGTTTCGCGCTGTGGGCGCGGGAGACCGCCGATGAGCGGGCGCGGCTCGATGAGCTGTTGGCGACGATCCGCCTTGACGCCGAGCGCGACCAGCGTGCCGCCGATCTCTCGCACGGCCAGAAGCAATGGCTGGAGATCGGGATGCTGCTCGCCCAAGAGCCGCGGCTGCTATTGGTCGACGAGCCGGTCGCCGGCATGACCGATGCGGAAACTCTGGAAACTGTGGAACTGCTGCGCCGAGATCAACCGCACCCACAGCGTGGTGGTGGTCGAGCACGACATGGCATTTGTGCGCGCGCTCGGGGTGAAGGTGACGGTGCTGCACGAAGGATCGGTGCTGGCAGAGGGCTCGATCGACACCATCCAGGACAATCCGCGAGTCGTCGAAGTGTATCTGGGGCGGTAAGACATGCTGTCGGTCGAAGCCGTCGATCTTTATTACGGCGCCAGCCAAGCCTTGCGCCGGGTCAGCCTCTCGGCGAAGAAGGGCGAGGTCACCTGCATCCTCGGCCGCAACGGGGTCGGCAAAACGAGCCTGTTGCGCGCGATCTTCGGCCTCAACCCGATCCGCTCCGGCCGGATTCGCTGGGAGGACCGCGATCTTGGCACGCTGCCGCCTTATCAGCGCGCCCGCGCCGGCCTGGCGCTCGTCCCGCAAGGGCGCGAGATCTTCCCGCGCCTCACGGTGCGGGAAAACCTTGAGACCGGCTTCGCGGTGTTGCCGCGCAGCCTGCGCCACATCCCGGACGAGATCTTCGCCCTGTTCCCGGTCCTCAAGGACATGCTCGGCCGGCGCGGCGGCGATTTGTCGGGCGGCCAGCAGCAGCAGCTGGCGATCGCCCGCGCCCTGATCGTGCGGCCCCGCCTCTTGATCCTCGACGAGCCGACCGAGGGCATTCAGCCCTCGATCATCAAGGAGATCGGGCGCGTCATCGAACGGCTGGCCGAGCGCGGCGACATGGCGATCCTCCTGGTCGAGCAGTATTTCGAGTTTGCCCGCGATCTCGCCGCCGCCTATGTCGTGATGCAACGCGGCGAGGTCGTCTTGGGCGGCCGCCAGAGCGACATGGACGAGGCGGCGGCGCGCGCCTACCTCACGGTCTGAGCGCCGAGCGGAGCGCGATTGTCGCGCGGGGTTGCCAATGGATGATGCACAGCGGGACGTCATCGCGTTTCTGCGCGACCCTGCTTCCCATCCGCCTGGCGCCGGACCGATCGAAATCATCGAGACGCATGCCTCGCTGGTGTTTCTCGCCGGCGAGCGCGCCTACAAGCTGAAGCGTGCCGTCAAATACCCCTATCTCGATTTCTCGACGCCGGAGCTGCGGCGCGCCGCCTGCACGGCGGAGCTCAAGCTCAACCGCCGCACCGCGCCGCAGCTCTATCTCGAAGTACGAGCGATCAGCCGCGGGCCCGACGGCAGCATCCGGTGGGGCCGCGCCGATGGCGATCCGGAGCGCGGGCGAGCCGCTCGATTTCGTCGTGGTGATGCGGCGCTTCGATCAGCACGATCTGCTGGAGAATTTGGCGCGGGCCGGCGGGCTGTCAGCGTCGCTGATGTATGCGCTGACCGCCCATATCGCCGCGTTTCACGAGAAGGCCGAGCACCGTCTTGACCGCGGCGGCGCGCGCCGCGATGACCGAGGTGGCCGAGACCAACATCCGCGTTCTGCGCGATTGCCGCTCTGCCGGCTTTGCCGCGGCGCAGATCGATCGCCTCGAGAGCGGCCTCTACGGCGAACTGGCTCGCCATGGCAGGCTGCTCGACGAGCGCCGGCAGGCGGGCAAGGTGCGCCGCTGTCACGGCGACCTGCATCTGCGCAATATCTGTCTCGTCGACGGACGGCCGCTGCTGTTCGATTGCGTCGAGTTCTCCGAAGAGCTGGCCAGCATCGATGTGCTGTACGACCTGGCTTTCCTGCTGATGGATCTCGACCATCGCGGGCATCAGGGTCTCGCCAATCTGGTCCTCAACCGCTACCTCGATCTGACCGAGGAGGATGACGGCCTCGCCCTGATGCCGCTGTTTCTAGTCGTTGCGGGCGGTGATCCGCGCCCATGTGACGGCGACCATGGCCGAGCATGGCTGGGGCTCGGGCGATCCCGCGGCCGCCTTCGCCGAGGCGCGGCGCTATCTCGACGAGGCCGAGGCGGCGCTGCTGCCGCGGCCGGCGCGGCTGGTCGCGGTCGGCGGCCTCAGCGGCAGCGGCAAATCGGCCCTCGCCGCCGCGCTCGCGCCCGAACTCGGACGGCAGCCCGGCGCGCGCGTCCTGCGCAGCGATGTCTTGCGCAAGCTGCGCTTCGGCACCGAGCCGGAGAGCCCGCTGCCTCCCGAAGCGTACACCGCCGAGGTCAACGCGCTGGTCTATCGCGATCTCTGCGCCAGGGCGGCGGTGGCGCTGCGCGCCGGCTACTCGGCCGTGATCGACGCGGTCGCGCTGCGCGAGGAGGAGCGCCGCGCGTTCGCCGCGGTCGCCGCGGCGGCGGGCGTGCCGTTCACCGGGCTGTGGCTCGAGGCGCCGGCGGAGACGATGCGGGCGCGCCTCGGCGTGCGCCGCGGCGATGCCTCCGACGCCTCGCAGGAAGTGCTCGCGCAGCAGCTGTCGCGCGATCCCGGCGCGCATCGACTGGGCTCGCATCGATGCCGGCGGCGCTCCCGACGCGACGCTGGAGGCGGCGCGCCGGGCGATGATGCATTGACCCGCTCGCCGCGGGCGCCTACTGCCGAGTGTATTTGACGACGCGGCGGGCGCGCGGCTCCCATTCGCCGGGCTGCACGACATAGAGGTCGTGGTGCGAGTCGCACCAGATGCCGTGACACGAGCGATGGATCATGCCGCCCCAGGTCGCCAGCCGCTCGCCGTCCAAGTGTCAGGATGCTGATCATGCCGGCGTTGTGCTCGGGGACGTAGACGGTGTCGTCATCATCGACATAGAAGAACGCCACCCCGATCAGCTTGGTCGGCCACACCTGTCAAGAATTTGCCGTTCTGGTCGAACACCTGGACCCGGTCGTTTTCGCGGTCGGCGACCAGCACGCGGCCGCGGCGGTCGATCCAGACGCCGTGCGGCAGGTTGAACTGGCCCGGCGCGGTGCCCGGCTCGCCCCACGAGAACAGGTATTTCGCGTCGGCCGAGAATTTGTGCACCCGGGCATTGCCGTAGCCGTCGGTGATGAACATCGAGCCGTCGGGCGCGAAGGCGATGTCGGTCGGCAGGTTGAACGGGCCGCCGCCATGCGTCACCTTGCGAAACGCCTGCGAGCTCCATTCCTCTTCCGGGACGCCGGTGTCGGAGCGCTTGCCCTTCTCGCCGATGGTCTGCAACAGCTTGCCGTCGGTGGTGAATTTGTAGAACTGGTTGTGATGCTCGTCGCACAGCCAGACGACGTCGCGGCCATTCTCCTGCACGATGCGGATCGCGTGCGGGAACTTGAACAGCCCGGCGCCCCATGACGACGAGGAACTTGCCGTCGCGGTCGAAGATCACGATCGGGTGCGCGTCATTGCGGTTGAAGCAATAGACCCGGTCCTGCGAATTGACCGACACCGCGCACGCCTTGACCTCGAGCCACTCCGGCGGCTGCTGCCATTCCTCGTTGACCCGGTAGGTGTATTTGCCGCTGCCGACGATCGGTTCCATGCGTTTCTCCTTCACTCCAATGTCATTCCGGGATGCCGCGACAGCGGCAGACCCGGAATCCATACTCCAGAGGCCGGTGTTCCTGGATTCCGGGTTCCGCCTTCGGCAGCGCCCGGAATGACGATCAGGCGTCGAGCTTGAAGTACTTGACCGCGTTGCCGGCCCACATCTTGGCTTTTTCGGCGGGCGGCACGTCGGCGTAGATCTCGTCGATCAGCGGCCGCGAGTTCGGCCACTCGTTCTCGATATGCGGGAAGTCGGTGGCGAACATGATGTGGTCGACCCCGACATGGTGGCGCATCTCGACCGCGACGCGCTCGTACTGCACGGTGAAATAGATGTTTTCGCGGACATAGGTCGCCGGCAGCTCCTTCAGCGGCTTGAAGCCGAGCATATTCCTCGGCCCAGCCGAGGTGGCGCTTGTACCAGAGATCCATGTGTTCGAGCCAGAACGGGACCCAGCCGAGCCGCGTCTCGGCGAAGAACACCTTGAGCTTCGGGAAGCGCTCGAACACGCCCGGACAGCACCAGTTGCGCCATGCCGACCGACGGCGGCAGCCCGAAATTGACCAGCCATTCGAGGAACGGGCGGCGCAGCCGCGCCATCACCACCGGGTCTTCCTTCGGATAGATCATCGTCGGCTGGTTGGCGCGCGCGCCGGTGCGGTAAAGCTGGACATGCGCGGTGACCGGCATGTCCATGTCGAGCGCGGCGGCCCAGAATTTGTCGTCCTCGGGGGTCGGATAGCCCTTGGCGTTGGGCAGCGCGCCGAGCAGGACGCCCTTCAGCCCGAGCTTCTTGCAGTGCTTCATCTCGGCGATGGCGTCATCGACATTGGTGATCGGGATGACGCCCATGCCGATGAGACGGTCGGGCGCGACGGCGCAATATTCTTCGCCCAGCCAGTCGTTGTAGCCGCGGATCACGGCCTTGTAGACCTCGTCATGCGCGATGTTGCGCCAGAACACCGGCCCGGCGACCATCGCCGCGAACAGAACCTCGGCGTCCATGCCGTCCTGGTCCTGCTCGCGGACGCGCTGCTCGGGCCCGCCGGTGCCGGCGGCATCGGCGACCTTGAGGCCGAAGGGCTGCCAGGTCCCCTCCGAGCGCCCGGCGCGCAGGTCGAGGAAATTGGCTTCCAAGAGCGGCTGACCCTCGATCATCAAGGCGTCGCCGCCATCCGGCAGATGGATCGTATGCGGCGCCCGGTCGCGATATTTCTGCGGCACCCGGTGCGTCCACCGCTCGGGCGGCACCTCGAGATGCCCATCCGCCGACATCAGCCTGTATTGCCTAGGCATTGTTATCTCCGTCGATTGCGCAGGTCATTGGATCATCAGGCGGCATACTGCACCAGCGCTCCCGGCGCCGGGCAATAGTCGAGGCACTCGCCGCAGCCGGTGCATTTTTCCGGCTGGACCTCGTAGAGGTGGCGCGGCTCCAGGAGTTTCGGCCGGATTGCCGATTCCGGGCAGACCTCGCGGCACAGCCCGCACGAATTGCAGATCGCGTAATCGATCCGGACTTTCATCGGCTAGCGCGCCGAGGGCTGGGGTGAGGGGCCGAACCCGCCGATCTGGTGCAACAGATAGCCGAGCGCATCCTCGACGTGATGCTGCGATTCCGGCGTCGTGCAATAGAAATCGAGCTGGAACTTGCCCTCCATGAAATGCATCAGCTCTTCGTCGCGCTGCGAGAGATGCTCGTGCACGACCAGCGGATCGTCGCACCATCTTGAGGTAGGCCATGATGCCGAGGCAGGCATTGGCTTCGGTGTAATAGTTCTGCGCGGCGCGGGCCAACGGATGGATGTGCGGAAACATCATCGACAGCCCGAAATAGGCCGGCAGCGGCTGGACATTGGCCTGGGCGATGTCCATCAGCTCGCGCTCGTTCTTGACCCAGCCCTTGCCGATGCAGGACGTCGGCGTGGAGCTTGGAATGCTTGCATTCGTCCCAGATCTGGCGGGCGCGCATGCGCTGCAGATCGATGTAGTTTTCCTGGTCGCCGATATCGACCGACAGGAGCTGCGCCGACATCTGCTTGATCGACATCTGCACGCCTTCGGCGGCATAGCCGCGCAGCGCGTGCTGGCGTTTCCACTCCTCGTCGTTGCTGGCCAGCTCCTCCTCGATGTCGCGCAGATTGCGTTCGAGGAGGATCTCCCAGCCCTTGAGGCATTGCTCGCGGGTGAGCTTCAGGCGGAACTCGGCGCCGGGTGCGCCGGGCATCGTCGGCCACACCCATTTGTCGCAGAATTCTTCGAGGATCGGATGCATGCGCTTTCCTCCACCTCAATCGTCATTCCGGGGCTCGGCGCAGCCGAGATCCCGGAACCCGTATTCCAGAGGCCGGTGTTCATGGGTTCCGGGCCTCGCCCTCCGGGCGATCCCGGAATGACCGTTCAGGGTAATCATGTCCCCTCCTGCCACGCCTCGGGCGGCGGCGGGACCATCGAGCGGCCGGTCGCGGCCTCGACGATCGAGCCTTCGGCCGGGCAATACATCAAACACGCGGTGCAGCCGGGATAGGTGCATGCATCGAGGTCGATCTCGATCCTGTGCAACGGCTCCAGCGCGACATAGACCGCGTTGATGTCGAGCTCGCGGCAGACGATGTAGCACATCCGGCATTCGGTGCAGCGCTCGTGATCGATCTTCAGCGACATAGCAGCCCCCTCAATCGGTCACCCGCACCCGCGCGACCGGCGGCGGCGGGGTCTGGCGCTGCAGCGCAAAGTCGCTCGTCTCGTGCAGGAAGCGGCGATAATCCTGGCGGGCGCTGCGGCAGGCCCAGCGGCACAGCTCAGCTTCGACCGGCGTCGCGACGAATTCCTCGACGATCCGCCGTCCCATCGCGATGTGGCTCCTGTTCTCGACGGTCTGGCTGGTGAAGGCGCGCTTGGTGTCGGGGTCGGCGATCGCCTCGGCCAATCCCTCCATCCACGCCAGCTCGATGATCTTGGGGCCGAGATTGAGCGCCGCGATGCGAACGGGGTGCGAATAGGTCGCCAGGTTGCGCAGCGAAAAGACGTAATAGGCGGTCGCGGAATTGACCGCGAATTTGCCGTAGGGATGTTGGAACGCTTCCTTCTGCGTCTTGACGCAGCCCTGCCTGAGCAGCGCGTCCATATACAGCATCTCATGCGTCAACTCGTCGACGATCTGGCGCGCAAACAGGTATTTGATGGAGGGCGGGTAGTCGTTCATCTCGAGACCCTGCCCCCAGCCGCCGTAGATGTAATAGAACATCCGTTCGAGCGTCCACAGCCGGCCAATGAGCCGGTTGGCGGTATCCTTGTCCATGCCGCGCTCGCGCACCGCCGCGATCAGGTCTTCCATCGGCGTGGCGCGGCTCTCGGCCTCGCTCTCGTCGATCAGCTCCCGCGCAAGGACCCTTCCCGGCAGCTCGGCCATCGCGTTTCCTCAGCTCTCAGCCTGCGCCCCTATCGGCGAAGCATCGCGCCGCTACCGCGCCGGAGACAAGCGAAAACGCGCGTCACCCTAAAGGTGGCTTTGATATGGGCGGGCGCGCCCCTCTCATGTTAAAGGAAGGGCGACCGGGACACGGGAGACCGCACATGGATTTGCGCTTCACGGCCGATGAACTGGCCTTTCGCGACGAGGTGCGCGCCTTCATCGCGGACAACCTGCCGGGAGATATCAGCGAGAAGATGCGGCTCGGCCATCCGGCGGAAAAAGAGGATACGATCCGCTGGCAGCGCATCCTCAATGCGAAGGGCTGGGCCGCCTATAGCTGGCCCAAGGAATATGGCGGGCCGGGCTGGACGCCGGTGCAGCGGATGATGTTTCTCGAGGAAAACCAGCTCGCGCCGGCGCCGGACATGCAGGTGTTCAACGTCACGATGATCGGCCCGGTGCTGATCCAGTTCGGCACCGAGGAGCAGAAACGCCGCTTTCTGCCGCGCGCCCGTGACGTCGATGATTGGTGGTGCCAGGGCTTCTCCGAGCCCGGCGCGGGATCCGACCTTGCCGCCCTCAAGACCGCCGCCACGGCGCGAGGGCGACGAATACGTCGTCAACGGCCAGAAGATCTGGACCTCGACGGCGCACATGGCCGATTGGTGCTTCTGCCTGGTGCGCACCGACCCGCAGGCCCCGAAGCGGCAGGAGGGGATCTCGTTCCTCTTGATCGACATGAAGACGCCGGGCATCACGGTGCGCCCGATCATCTCGATCGACGGGACGCATCATCTGAACGAGGTGTTTTTCGACGATGTGCGGGTGCCGGTCGCGATGCGGGTCGGCGAGGAGAACAAGGGCTGGGATTACGCCAAATTCCTCCTCGGCAACGAGCGCACCGGGATCGCCCGGCTCGGCAAGTCGAAGGAGCGGGTCAGGTTCGCCAAGGAGGCGGCGCGCGAGATGCGCGCGGGTGGCCGGCCGTTGATCGAGGACCACGAGTTCCGCCGGCGCATCGCGCAGCTGGAGACCGAGCTAAAGTCGCTGGAGATCACCCAGCTGCGCGTTCTCTCTGCCTCGAAGGCCGGCGCCGGCCAGCAAGACCCGCTGTCGGCGGTGCTGAAACTCAAGGGAACCGAGCTGTTGCAGGCGACGAGCGAATTGGTGATGGATACCGGCGGGCCGCTGTCGATGCCGGATTGGGCGCAGGAATTGGCGGCGCTCAGCAACGAGCCCGAGCTGGGTCCGGTCTGGGCGACCGAGGCGACGCGCAGTTATCTGATGCTGCGCGCCGCCTCGATCTACGGTGGCACCAACGAGATCATGAAGAACATCGTCAGCAAGGCCGTGCTGGGACTGTAATCGCAACGGACTGGCGCCTCGGGCCATCGCGTGGTGGGTCCTTCGAGACGACCGCTTCGCGGTCTCCTCAGGATGAGGTAATTATTTGATGCCACACACAAATACCCCTCATCCTGAGGAGCGCCTCGTAGGGGCGCGTCTCGAAGGACGCAACAGCGCCGTGCAGCCGTCGGGGTATACGTGCATCGCAGGCAGTCAAGTCCCTAGGTGACGGTGAGGGCTAGGAAAAAGGTTATGGATTTCGACTTTACCGAGGAACAGCGCCTGTTGCGCGACAGCATCGACCGCCTCTTGGCGGATCATTACGGCTTCGACAAGCGCAAGACCTATCTCGCCGAGCCGGAGGGTTGGAGCCCGGCCTTGTGGGCGCACTATGCCGAGCTGGGGCTGCTCGGCCTGCCGTTCGCCGAGGAATATGGCGGGTTCGGCGGCAACGCCGTCGACGTCATGATCGTGATGGAGGCATTCGGCCGGGTGCTTGCGCTCGAGCCGTATTTGGCGAGCGTGGTGCTGGCCGGCACGGCAATCGGGCATGCCGGCAGTGCCGCGCAAAACGCGACGATAGTGCCGCAGATCGCCGACGGCTCGTTGCGCCTCGCGGTGGCGCACGGCGAGCGCCAGGCCCGCTACGACCTCACGGACGTGATGACGACGGCGAAGCCAACCGGCTCCGGCTGGCGGCTCGATGGCGCGAAAAGTGTCGTCGTGCACGGCGACAGCGCCAACAAGCTCATCGTCAGCGCCCGCGTCTCCGGCGATCGGTGCGATCCGGACGGCATCGGATTGTTCCTCGTCGATCCGAAGGCCGGCGGGGTGGCGCGACGCAGCTACAAGATGCGCGACGGCACCGGAGCCGCCGACATCTCTTTGAGCGGCGTCGACGTTTCTGCAAGCGATGTGCTGGGCGAGCCGGGGCAGGGGATCCAGACGATCGAACGCGTCAACCAGGCCGGCATTATGGCTACCAGCGCCGAGGCCGTCGGAGCCATGGGAGCGATGCTGGCGATGACGATCGAGTACATGAAGACCCGTGTCCAATTCGGCAAGCCGATCGGCCAGAACCAGGCGCTGCAGCACCGCGCCACCGAGATGTTCGTGTCGTTGGAACAGGGGCGCAGCCTCGCGTTGCTGGCGGCGATCATGGTCGACGACGCCGACGCCGAGCAGCGCGCACACGATCTCTCGACAGTCAAGGTCGGGGTCGGCCAGGCGGCGCGCTTTGTCTCGCAGAACGCGGTGCAGCTGCATGGCGGGATCGGGATGACCGAGGAATATGCGGTGGGCCACTATTTCCGGCGCTGCATGGTCATCGAACACAGTTTCGGCGACACCGCGCATCATTTGTCGCGGCTCGCCGACGAGATCAGATGAGGCTTACTGACAAGGAGGGCAACGATGAGCGTCGCGCTCAATCACACGATCATTCCGGCGCAGGACAAGTGGGCGTCCGCCAAGTTCCTCGCCGACATTTTGAACCTGGAAGCGGGGCCGCAATGGGGCCACTTCGTGCCGGTTCGGACGAGCAACGGCGTCACGCTCGATTTTGCCGATGCCGCGGAATTTCGCCCACAGCACTACGCCTTCCTGGTTGGCGAAGCCGAGTTCGACGCGGCGCTCGCGCGCATCCGTGCCGCCGGCATCCGGCACTACGCGAATTTCCGCCGCGAGCAGCCTGGCGAAATCAATCACTTCTATGGCGGTCGCGGGGTTTATTTCGATGACCCGAACGGTCATCTCATGGAGCTGATCACCCGGCCCTACGGAGCAACCCCCGAGCAGTGAAGATTGCGGTTTAGTATTTTGGCGCGCTTTTTGACGGCGCCACGCCGATGCCGGAAAACCACCATCGAACACCTGTGATTTTTCCGGTATTTCAGTTGGAACCTGGTCAGAGAGGGGCAGCTAACGAACCCTCCATCAGGGGCAGGCTGGCGCTGCCGCGATAACAAGCCTTTCCAGCCGGGCGATTTTGGGATGTTCTGTTCAACCGACCGGGCGGGCGGCCGACCCACCGAAAATGATCGCCGAAGGGGTATGCCGGGATTGACGAAGCAACACGGGCGCCATTGGATCGCAAACAATCGCCGCGCCCGCGCCGGCCTGCCGGCAGGTCGAGCGCCGCAGGCGAGCGGCCGCGGCCGGCTCGCAATCCTCCTGGCGGCCGCACTCCTGTGGCTCGGCAACGGTGCGGCGCTCGCCCAGCCGACCCCGGCCCACACCCCGCTGGACGAGGAGGTCACCGCGCTGTTCCAGGAGGTGCTCAAAGACCCGACCAATGTCGATGCCAATTTTCGCTATGCGGAAGCGGCTGTCAAACTCGGTAATTACGAGGGAGCAATCTCGGCGCTCGAGCGCCTGCTGCTCTATAATCCAAATTATCCGGGAGTCAAACTTCAGCTAGCCGAGCTTTATATTCGGCTCAAGTCGTATACTGCGGCCCGCGCTTATCTCGATCAGGTCGATAGCGCGCCCGACACAACCCCTGAAACGCGGGCTCGCGTGCAGGCGCTGCGCGACCAGATTGAGCGCGCGGCCTCACCGTCGCAATTCACCTACAGCCTGCTCGCGGGGATACGTCATCAAAGCAACGACAGCGCCGAGCCGGCCGGCTCGGACATCATCGCCGGCGGCGTTCCGCTGACGTTGAGCACCATCTCTGTCCATAAGCCCGGCTGGGACGCGTTTCTCGGCGGGAGCGTGCGACACACCTACGATTTCGGCGACGCCACGCTCGAGAGCAACGCGCTTGTCTATTACTCCAAGCAGTTCGAGTTCAGCTCGCTCGATTCGGCGGCGTTGGAGGTCAATTCCGGCCCGCGCTTCGATATCGGAGGCAGCGGAGCGGACCAGCTCTTTTCGCTGCGCCCCTACGCGCTCGCCAACGAAGTGGCTTTGGGCAACAGCCAATTTCTCTGGACCGTCGGCGCCGGGCTCGAGGCCGATCGCGCCATCACGGAGCAGATCAGCGCCAGCGGGTTTTACGAATTCCGCTCCGAGCATTTCTCCAGCGTCGCGCTGGTGCCGACTGCCACGGACATGAACGCCGGCCTCCACAGCTTCGGCGGGAACCTTTCCTATCAGATCTCCGACAACGACATGCTCGGCCTCCAGGCCAGCTATGCGATCGACAATGCCCGGAGGTCCTTTGACTCGAACGACGCGCTCGTGCTGCGGGCCAGCTACACGCACAGCTTCGAATTGCCTCCCGAATCCGGGGTGGGCCCGCTGATCCTCACCCCGATCCTGTATCGCATTTACAGCTGGGACGCCACGGCCAACCCAGCCGTGAACCCGACGCTGATCCCGACCACTCAGGAGTGGCGCTACGGAGTAAAAGGCGAACTCGGCCTCACCAACAACCTTGCGGCGACCGCCTTTGTGATCCGGGAAGCCACCGGTTCGAACCTCGCGGCCGACCGCTCGCACGATCTGCAGGTGATCATCGGGATGCACGTGTCTTATTGAGCCGGCCCGCTTGCCGCGCCGGACGGATGGGCGCCCGGCTGTGCAAGCAACCGGTCTTGCGTTAGGATGGTCGAGGATGCCGGCCGTTGGGCGGAGCCGAGCGCGGAAATCACGGTTCCGGGGCCATTGAAACACTGGGCATGCAGCGGAACGGCCGGGTTCTTGTACCGGCTCTTGCTCGCGGCCATCGGGGCCGCGGCGGGCATCGGCTCGGCGAATTTTGTCGCGAGCGCCAATCCGCAAGGGATTGGCCCGCCAGCCGATCGATCGAGCCGCGAACTTCTGGTCGCCCATGACGCGATGCGGAACGAGCGTATCGACACGATCGACAGGGGCCAGGTTCAACTTCTCTTCGCCGATCAGTCGTCGCTCTCGGTGGCGCCTGACTCCGATGTTGTGATCAACGAATTCCTCTACGACCCGCAAACGCAAACCGGCAATTTGTCCGCAACGGTGACGACCGGCGTGCTTCGCTATGTCGGCGGCCAGATCGGCAAGACGCGGGACGTGACGTTTTATACGCCGACCGCAGTGGTCACGGTGCGCGGCGGCATCATCTTGATCAACGCCGGGCGCGACGCCCGCCTCGACCCGGGGGGCGGCACAAGGACCGAGGCGCTTTTCCTGTCTGGCGATCGCATGTGCGTAACCGGAAGTGGGCAAACGCGATGCACAACGAAATTCGCCACTGCCATCACCAGTGAGCGAGGTGAACCGCCGTCTGCACCGGCACCGGTCACGACGGAGATGATCGAGACGCTTTTCAGCAACTTGCAGGCGGTAAAGCAGGGCGTACCGACCGACGCGCCTGCCCAGTCGACCAGCCGAGCCGCGTCCGTCTCTGTCCGGTTCTCGTCCCATTGACGGTTGAATAAGCCGCGGGAGAGCGGCCGCCGTTGACACGCGGGCGGACCGATATCATTAAGGGGGGCCTGACCCGGTGTCGCCGGACACGGGGGCGAGCACTTCGGCGCGGCGCTCGCCACAGCGCGCTTCGGGAGGGGGTTTGGCCAAGTCATCCTACCGGATACTGCTTGCGACCGTGGGAGCCGCCAGCCTTGCCTTCCCGGGCTTCGCGGCGGCGCAGAAGGTCGATCACACCGCAACGGGCGGCAAGGAATCGAGAAACACCGGAGGCGAAACCGAGACCGAAGCGGTCTTTCTCTTTGGCGACCGGATGTGCGTCAAGACGGGAAGCGAGTCGCAGTGCACGAACAATTTCAATACCGCCATCATCGGCCAACGGGGTCAGCCGCCGTCGGCCCCGGCCCCGGTCACCACCGCGACGATCCAAGGTTTGATAAGCGGGCTTCAGGGCAGCAACCCGACGGCGCTGAGCACTCCAGAAGGCTCGCAAACGCCGCCAACCGTCGTATCGCTGCCCAATACCGGCATCACGCCTGTGGTCTCAACGACCCCGCAGAACTTCGTTCGAACGGTGTCACCGCCACCGCCGCCACCGCCACCGCCACCGCCGCCACCACCGCCACCGCCGCCACCACCGCCACCGCCGCCGCCACCACCGCCACCGCCGCCACCACCGCCACCGCCGCCACCGCCGCCACCATCGCCGCCACCGCCACCGCCGCCACCGCCGCCGCCGCCACCGCCACCACCGCCACCGCCACCACCGCCACCACCCCCGCCACCGCCACCACCGCCACCACCCCCGCCACCGCCACCGCCACCACCCCCGCCGCCCCCGCCACCACCGCCGCCGCCACCACCTCCGCCGCCACCGCCACCGCCACCGCCACCGCCGCCACCGCCGCCACCACCGCCACCGCCACCGCTGCCGCCACCGCCGCCACCGCTGCCGCCGCCACCGCCGCCGCCACCACCGCTGCCGCCACCACCGCTGCCGCCACCACCGCTGCCGCCACCGCCGCTGCCGCCACCCCCACCGCCACTGTCATCATCAGGCTCACGCGGCAGGGCCCATCTGGCTGTTTCCGGCAATGCGACAAGCGGAGGGACTTGGCATCAGCAGAGGCAATCGAATTGGAGCGGCCCGGTGTCACCGTTGCCGCAGCCGCCGCCATCGAGCGGCGAGGTCGCTACCGGCGGGAGCGCCGGTCACGGCTACGACCGTTACGTGATTTCGGGGACGATCGACGGCGGGTGGCAGTGGCAGCGTCAGACGCCGGGAACAGCAGCAACCCGAAATTCTGGAGGAACGAGTGTTCAACCCGCCGGAATGGGGACCGACCGTTCGCACATCGTAGGGTCGCTCAACCGATTCACGTCGAGTGTTCACAGTCAGACGCCGGGAACAGCAGCAAGCGGAAATTCCGGAGGAACGGGTGTTCAACCCGCCGGAATGGGCACCGACCGTTCGCACTTCCTAGGTTCGCTCAACCGATTCACGTCGAGTGTTCACAGTCAGACGCCGGGAACGGCAGCAAGCCGAAATTCCGGAGGAACGGGTGTTCAACCCGCCGGAATGGGCACCGACCGTTCGCACTTCCTAGGTTCGCTCAACCGATTCACGTCGAGTGTTCACAGCTGGTGGAAGTCGGGGAATGCGCGATGGGCTGGTCACCGGGGCGACGGACGGCATGCCATTCAGGCCGGCAACCGGTCCACGAGCAACCGTAGCGGGCGCAGCAAGTAGCCGATCGGTGGGAGCGGCCGGTTCGACCGCCCGATGCATCTCCACTGCATTGACGCGGCTGGCCGCGACGGCGCGGATAGCCGCGATGGCGGGATTGGCAGGGCCGAGTTGATTAAGCGGATTTGGGACATACGTTCGGGTTCGTGCACGTCGCGAAATTCGGCCACTTTGATTCTGAAGAGCGGATTAACCTAAAAACTGCCTTGTTTGAGGGACCTAGGTTATGCTTTCCTGCACGGCCGTATTGAGCCGGATGCGGCGGGCTTGGGCGGCGAAGCGATGGTTTCTGGTTTTGACAAAGTTCGGTCTGTGATTTCTGCCTATGTCACGCGCGCGTCGGCCGGGTTCGTCGCGCCCTCTTGCCGCGCGCCGGAGAGGTCGAATCCGAGCCGACCCGCTGAGTTGGTCCGGGATATAGGAGGCGGCGATTTCGGATCGTTGAGGGTGGCGTCCCCTGCTGTCAACATTGCGGCTTTGAGGGGCGCCGATCAGGCGCGTCGAAGCCCCCGATCTCAGCGGCGCGATCCGTACCGCGACCACCGCGGTCTCTTGCTCATCGCTTCCGCGGCACCGCTGTCAGCCGCAGCGAAGAGGTGCCGATCGCGCCGTTGGGGATCGACATGAGCGGCGACGACGGCGAAACTTCCACCGTTGCGGCCTCACTGACCGGTGGCGGGCCAGCGACGACGAGCGGGACCGGCAGCGCCGGAGGATCGCTCGCGCCGTTGCTGCTCGCGGAAACCGGCATCGGCTCGCTGGTGCTGGTCGCACCAAGCAATGATATTCCCAGCCCAACGGTTGGGTCGGGCACCGGGGCGATCATGTCCGAGGCCGGCGCCATCGATCCAACGGTCAACATCATAGGGTCGCCGATCGAGGGTACGACCCTGACCGCGTCGGTCATCACCAGCGGATTTACCGGAACGATCGATCTTGAATGGCAGCGCTTTTATGCGGGTAGTTGGTGGAACATCCCCGTCGAGCTGAGCCCCTATAGTTCCGGCGAAGTCCTTAGCTTTGTGACGACGCCGACCTACGTCGTCCGGGAAGAGGACGAGGATGTCTCGGGGATCCGGGTAGAGGCGACCTTCGTCGACAATTCCGGGACCACCGATGCGGTCGTCGACAGCTCTTCGATCGGCCCGATCCTCGCCGCCCCCGCGACCCTGTCGCTGTCGCCGGTCGCCGGTTCGCTGGCCGTCGGCGCGACGCTGACCGTATCCGGACTGGTGACCAGCGAAGACTTTACCGGGTCGCCGACGTTCAACTGGCAGCGCTATTATTCGGGCGGCTGGTGGGACATCCCCGTCGAACTGGGTCCTTCCTACACTTCCGGCGAGATCTTAACCTACGAAACCTCACCAACCTATGTCGTGCGCGCGGAGGACGAAGACGTCCTGGCGATCCGGGTAGAGGGCACGTACGTCGACAATACCGGCCAGACATTTACGGCATTCAGCGATGTTGGGACGAGCGGCAACGAGTTGACGATCGTCGAGCCGCCGCTGCTGACGGCGGCCAACGTTTCACTGGGCGAGGATGAGGCTTCGGTGGCGCTGGCGATCACCGATGCGGCTTTTGACACCGAGTATACGCTTGGCAGCGTGACGATCAGCGGGGTGCCGTCGGACTGGTCATTAAGCGGCGACGACGCGGCGAGCATCGCGGACGGCACGTGGACGGCAGATGCGAGCGGCCTGGCCGGCCTCGTGCTGGTGGCGCCGTCGCCCGCGCCGAGATCTTCACGTTCGGGGTGACGGCGAGCGAGAGCGCGGCCGGCCCGACCGGTATCCTGACGGCTACCGCGACGACCAGCTTTGTGGCGGCGGTGACCGAGCCGCCGATCTTCAGCGGGCCGACGAGCTTCAGCATCCAAGAGGCGCTAACGATCCCGCTGACCGGGATCGCGGTAACGGCCGTCGACAGCGACGACACGTTGGGGGCGATGGCGACGCTCTCAGGTCTGTCTTCGGGCTGGACGCTTTTTGACGGGACGACGGCGCTCGCCGCGACGGGCGGGGTGGTGACCCTGCCGACCGCCGATCTGGGTTCGTTGGCGATCCTGTCGCCGGACAATGGCGGCGAGAGCGATACGCTGACCCTGACGGCGAATTCGAGCGAGCACGGCGTCACGGCAACCGGTTCGGAGATCCTGACGATATCGGCGACCGGGGCGGCCGAAGCGCCGACCTTCGGGCCTACGACGACGTGGAGCGGCAGCACGTCCGAGATCACGCTGAGCGGTCTCTCCGTGACGCCGGACGATAGCGATGACACGCTGAGCGCGACGCTTTCGGGGGTGCCGTCGGGGTGGACGGTAGCCGATCCGGGCATGACGACGATCACCGGGACGAGCGTCGGGGCGTCGGGGATTATCCCGGTGGGCGATCTTGGTTCGCTGGTGGTGACGCCGCCGGGCACTGGCGGGAGCGTGGAGCTGACCCTGACGGTGAGTTCGAGCGAGAGCGGCGACACGTTGAGCGTCGCGGAGACTCTCACGGTGTCGGCGACTGGGGGGACCGACCCGTCGGCCGTCGGCGCCGCGTCGGCCGATAACAGCGGCTTTGCGATCGATCTGGCGGATCTCGCCTTCGGCAGCAATATGTCGCTCAGCTATGCCGACAATGGCTCCGGCGGCGGCACGCTCACGGTCGACAACGGTACGCAGGTCGTCGATCTGGCGCTGCTGGGCCAATATGCGGCGGCTGGCTTCCAGGCGCACAGCGACCCGGGCGGCGGCACCCTGATCACCTATTCGCCGCAGACGAGCGCGACCGAGGCGGCATCGTTGACCAATCCGAACCACTAGCCGTAAGCAATGCGCCGCGGCGCGGCGCGGTCTAAAGTCTAAAGAGACTCCGGCGTGCGCCGCAGGCGGCGCCTCGTATCAAAAAAGGCCGCCAGTTCAGGTACATGAAAAGCTTGCGCAGAATACCTCGGTGCCGAACGATCTTGAACAGATCCTGAAGAGCGCGGTCGAGCATCACCAGGCGGGCCAGCTCGACGCCGCGGCGCTGGGTTACGAGCAGATCCTGGCCCTCGATCCGACCCATGGCGATGCCCTGCATCTGGCGGGGTGCCTGCGCTATCAGAAACGCGATCACGAAGCCGGGATCGCCCTGGTCCGCCAGGCGATCGCCGTCAATCCCGGCCTCGCGGTGGCGCATGACAATCTCGGCCTTATGCTGCGCAGCCGCGGGGACCTCGCCGAGGCCGAGGCGAGCCACCGCCGCGCCGCCGAGGCGAAGCCCGATCATCCCGACGCTCACAATCATCTGGGCGTCGTGCTGGCCAGGCAAAATCGCCTGGACGAAGCGATCGCGTGCTATCGCCGCGCGATCGCGCTGAAACCCGATCACGCCGAAGCGTGCAACAATCTCGGCACTGGCGCTGCAGGCGCAAGGCAACCTCGACGAGGCGGTGGAGAGCCATCGCCGCGCCGTCGCCGTCAAGCCCGACTATGTCGAGGCGTACAACAATCTCGCCTTGGCCCTGAAGAAGCTCGGCCGCAGCGGGGAAGCGGCGGAGAGCCTGCGGCGCGCCATCGCGGTGCGGCCGAGCTATGCCGCGGCCTATGTCAATCTCGGCAATCTGCTGCGCGAGCAGGGCGATCTCGACGCCGCGATCGATTAGCTATCGTCAGGCAATCGCGCGCAGAACCCGGGCTGGTCGATGCCCACACCGGCCTTGCCTTCGCCTTGCAACAGCGCGGGCGGCTCGGCGAGGCGGCGGAGAGCTATCGTCGGGCGCTCGAAATGAGGCCCGATGATGCCGACGCCTTGTGCAATCTCGGCGCCCTGCTCAACGGGTTCGACAGACCCGAGGAGGCGGCCGAGAACTACCGCCGGGTGTTGGCCAACCACCCAGACCATGTCGCGGCGCATTGCAACATGGGCGTGGCGCTGATGGCGCGCAACGAAATCGAGGACGCGATCGAGTGCTATCGGCGTGCCATTGCGGAACGTCCCGACTTTGCCGACGCGCACTGGAACCTGTCGCTGGCGCAGCTGGTCCAGGGCGAATTCGCGAATGGCTGGCGCGGCTACGAATGGCGCCTCAAGACCAAGCGTCATTCACCCAGAGGCTTCGAACAGCCGCTTTGGGACGGTGAGCCGCTCGCCGGCAAGACCATTCTGCTGCATCAGGAGCAAGGCCTCGGCGATACGATCCAGTTCATGCGGTATGCACCGCTGGTGGCCGCCCGCGGCGGGCGCGTCGTCCTCGAAGTCCAGCCGCCGCTGGCGCGCCTCGCCGCCACGCTCGACGGCGTCAGCGCAATTGTCGCGGCCGGAGCGAAGCTGCCGCATTTCGATCTCCACTGTCCGCTGCCGAGCCTGCCCGAGCGTTTCGCCACCAATCTTGCCGACGATTCCGGCGGAGGTGCCCTATCTGGCGCCTGATCCGGCAGCGGTCGAGCATTGGCGGTCGAAGCTTGGCGGGCCCGGCCTCAAGGTCGGCATCGCCTGGGCCGGCAACCCGTCGCACAAGAACGATCGCAACCGTTCGGTCGCGATCGAGCGGCTGTTGCCGATACTGGAAATCCCCGGAATCCGCTGGATCAGCATCCAGGTCGGCGCGCGCGCCGGCGATCTCGCGCAGCTGCCGGTCGGCCTGGTGGCGGATCTTGCCGACCACCTCGGCGATTTCTGCGACACCGCTGCGGTGATCGCCAATCTAGACCTCGTCATTGCGGTCGACACCGCGGTGGTGCATCTCGCCGGCGCGCTCGGCCGACCGGTCTGGGCGATGTTGCCCTTCGCCCCCGATTGGCGATGGCTGCTGGACCGCGAGGATAGTCCCTGGTACCCGAGCCTGCGGCTGTTCCGCCAGGCTCGGCCGGGCGATTGGGACAGCGTGCTGGTCAGGATCCGGCAGGCGCTCGGGGAGCGCCTCAAGCAGACATTGCCCGAATGGCGGCCGGACCCGGCGGCATCGACCACAGCGGCGGACCCGCCGATTGTCGCCGTCGACCCGCAACTCGTCTTCGAGGCGGCGCTGGCCCATCATGGCGCCAGGCGGCTCGACGCCGCCGAGGCGGCTGCAAGGGAGGCAATCGCCCATCATCCCTCGCATGCCGGCGCGCATCAGCTGCTCGCGATCATCGCGATCCAGCGTGGCGATCACCGGAAGGCGGTCGCGCTGCTGCATCGATCGATCGGCCTCGATCCCCATGCCGAGCAGGCGCACAACAACCTCGGGATTGCCCTTGCCGGCCTCGGACGGCTGGACGAGGCGATCGCGAGCCTGGTACGCGCCACCGAGATCAATCCCGGTTTTGCCGTGGCGCATTTCAATCTCGGGTCGGTGCGACAGCGGGCGAACCGGGTGGAAGAGGCGGCAGAGAGCCTGCGTCGAGCGATCGACGCCAAGCCGGATTATTTCGATGCTCACCTGCATCTCGGCAATGTCCTCTATCAACAAAAACAGTTCGAGGCGGCGATCGAGAGCTACCGCAACGCAGTCGAGGTGAGGCCCGATTCGCCGCTGCCGCATTTTGGCATCGGGTCGGCGTTGAAAGCACTGCAACGGCTCGACGAGGCGGTGGCGAGCTATCGCCGCGCGCTCGAGCTGAGGCCGGATTGGGCCGACGCCTACAATAGCCTCGGCAATGCGCTGGCCGCCCAGGGGCATGATGAAGAGGCGATTGAGAGCTTCCGCCGCGCCCTGGCGCTGAAGCCCGACTATGTCGACGCGCACAACGACCTCGGTGTCGCGCTGCAAAAGCAGAACCGCATCGCCGGCGCGTTGCAGAGCTATCGCCGTTGCGAGCTACTCCGGCCCGACCACGCCGATCTGCATCTCAACATGGCCTTGGCATACCTGGTTGCGGGCGATTTCGCGAACGGGTGGCGGGAATATGAGTGGCGCTACCGATCCAAAGCGCGGATGCCGCGAAAGCTGCCGCAGCCGCTGTGGACCGGAGAAGATCTCGCCGGCAAGACGATTTTGCTGCATTACGAGCAGGGATTTGGCGACACGCTCCAGTTCATGCGCTATGCGCCGCTGGTCGCGGCACGCGGCGCTCGCGTGGTGCTTGAGGTACAGCCGCCGCTGATGCGGCTCGCCCGCACGCTCAAGGGCCCGGCGCAAGTGGTGGCCGCGGGCGAGACGCTGCCGCCCTTTGATTTCCATTGTCATTTGTTGAGTCTGCCCGAGCGCTTCGCCACCGATCTCGCGACGATCCCGGACAACGTGCCCTATCTGACGCCCGAGGCGGAAGCGGTCGCGCGCTGGCGCAGCGAGATCGGCGACGGGCCGGCGCTCAAGGTCGGCCTCGCCTGGGCCGGCAACGCAAAACACCACAACGAACGCGACCGCTCGCTCGGGATCGAGCGACTGGCGCCGCTGCTCGAATTGCCCGGCATCCGCTGGTTCAGCCTGCAAGTCGGCGATCACGCCGGGGATGTCGCGCAGCGTCCCGCCGGCACGATCGACGACCTCTCCCGCGATCTGAGCGATTTCGCCGAGACCGCCGCCGCGATTGCCAATCTCGACCTCGTCGTCGCGGTCGACACCGCGGTGGTGCATCTCGCGGGCGCGCTCGGCCGCCCGGTCTGGGCGATGCTTGCCTTCGCACCCGACTGGCGATGGCTGCTCGGCCGCGAGGACAGCCCGTGGTATCCGAGCCTGCGGCTGTTCCGTCAACCACGGGCGGGCGATTGGGATAGCGTCATCGCGCGCGTGCGCGACGCCCTGGCGATCCGGTCGGCTTCGGTCCGGGCAGAGGCCGCGGCGCACCCGGTCATCGACGCCGCGGCGGAATTCAACGCGGCGATGGCGCATTATACCGCGGGGCGGCTCGATCAGGCCGAGGCAGCCGCGAAGGCGATCCTCGATCGCCACCCCGATCATGCCGGCGCATTGCATCTGGCTGGCATCGGCGAGATCAGCCGCGGCAATCATCAGGCCGCGGCGGCGTTGCTGCAGCGCTCGATCGCCAGCGCCCCGGACAGCGCGCGGACCCACAACAATCTCGGCATCGCCCTGTCCTCGCTCGGCAAGCCGGAATGAGGCGATCGAAAGCTTCCGGCGCGCGGTCGCGCTCGATCCGAGCCTCGCCGATGCCCACGCCAATCTGGGCCGGTTGCTGCAACAACAGAACAGGCTCGACGAGGCGGTCCCCTGCTATCGCCGGGCTCTCGAGCTCAACCCCAATATGGCCGGGGGCGGCAAGCTCCGCAGCCTGATCCGTCGAACACGGCGAGCCCACAACGATGCTCGGGCAGAATTGGCGAGAGACGGCCTTCGGTGAGAGCGAAGATGCGACTGATCTGTTACCCCACCTCGGGCGAACCGCCGAAGCTGATCCCCGCGCCGATGGAGCGCGAATGGATGGACCGCACGCGCGATGGCTTCGCCTACCGCTGCCTGCCGCTCAACATCGCCAATGCCCATGGCTGGCTGATCTTGAACCCGGCGCCGTTCGTCGCGCGGTGGAACGGCGAGGCGGGCATCGATGCGGTCGAGGTGCGGGCGACAGCCGCCGGAGCCGCGCTTGCCGCGAGCAGCCATTTCGGCTTTGGCGTCTTGACCTTCCACGTCAACGCGCTGTTCCGGACCGAACCGGGCTACGATCTGGCAGCGACCGGGCCGTTCAATCGGCTCAAGGACGCGATTCAGCCGCTCACCGGGATCGTCGAGACCGACTGGGCGCCATTCACCTTCACGATGAATTGGAAGTTCACGCGCAAGAACACGCCGATAGCCTTTGCCAAGGACGAGCCGTTCTGCATGATTTTTCCGGTTAAACGAGGCCTCATTGAACAGGTCGAGCCGGAAATTCGCGCAATGGATACGGACCCGGAGGTAAGTGAGGCCTATAGGGTTTGGGCCGAAAGCAGGCGACGGTTCAACGAGAGCCTCAAAATACCGGGATCCGAGGCGCAAGCCGAAAAATGGCAGAAGGATTATTTTCGGGGCGGCTCGCGGTTTGGCGAGAGCCCGCCCGATCACCGCACAAGGCTGAGACCAAAGGAGTTCGTGCCCAAGCCGTGAACGAATCCTCACGGTTGGCCGAGCGGGCCGCCGAACAGCAGCGGTTGGATCAGCACCGTCTCGCCGGCGGCGGGCGGAAACCGCAAGCGCTCGAACCGCTCCACCAGCTTCGCCCGCAACGGCTCCCAATCGACATGCCCGGGGTCCGCATGAAGGACCCGATCGACCATCACCGAGCATGCCGCCACCGAGCCAGCCGCCGCGATCGTCAAGCGCAAGATCAAGGGTCCGTTGTAGAGCGCCGCCGCGGCCGACGAATCCTCCCGGATCTGGCGCAGCAGCTCCAATAACGGCCCCATAATCATGTCTTCCGACAGCGCGCCCGCGATTATCGTGCCGGCTTCGCGCAAATGCCCGTGCAGGACAAACCGGCCTTCGACCGGATCCATCGAACCGTCGACGCGCTCGACGCTGTGCGGCAACCGGTCGTCGAAGACGATGAGGCGATTGAAGCGCGGCTCGATCGTCCGATAGAATTCGCGGCCGGCGCCCGCGCGCGCCAGATGCGCGCGAAACGGATCGATCTCGTGCCGGACCAGGGTGTCGCCGCCGATCGTGCGCCGATCGTCCCGCGTCAGCGAGTAGACAAATCCGAAGCGGCCATTTACCGAATCGTTGTGCCAGTTCTGGCGGCAGCCGCTGACGTAAAGGCTGAGATAGGGCCACGTGACATTCGCCATGCCCAACCTCGCGACCGACCAGTCGCGCAATGTCTTGTGGAAGGTCTCGATCCGAACGCGTTCGATCACTTTCTCGGGGGCGGTCCGCAAATAGGTATACGAGTCCGGGACGAACCAATAGTTCCACACCTGGTGGGTCTCGGCGCGGTGCCCTTCCGGGCTGGCGAAATGACTGTCAATGTCTCGGCGCATCTCCAGCGCGAGGTCCGCCGGCAGAAACCCGTCGATGACGATCATCGGTGCGGTCGGCGGCACGGCCGCACCGCGATTGCTCGATTGGGTGGTGGTCCTCGCGCTCATATCATTGTCATTTCAATCGCGAGCGCCACCGATTCCTCTCTCTGAGGTGTTTCCCCGGTCAGCTCACCGGCTGAAGATCAGCTGCAAGCGGTGGCCGTCCGGATCGTTGAAATAGATGCAATGGTCGTCGCCCGGGCGACCGCTGACCGCGATGCCGTGTCCTTCGAGCTCGGTCTTGAGCGACTCGTAGGTGCCGCCGGCAACATTTAGCGCCAGATGGTTCATGTCGCCGCCCGCCGGCGCGGCCGCGCCATCCCTCTTGAAAAGGGCGACCCCTTGATGGCCGGCATGCATGAACACCTGCCTGTCGGTATCCCGGTACACCGTCATCCCCAGAATATCGGTGTAAAATTTTTTGGATTCTTGCGGATCTTTGACGTGCAGCACGACGTGGTCGATCCCGCTGGTCGCTATCATCGCGTCCTCCCTGAGAGCCTACGCAACCATCCAACTCCCGATATTGGTCCAATCGCAGTCCGGCGCAACAGCAGCCGCGTATTCCTTGGCGGGTCCTCCTCAGAGGGTTCTATAGGGTGCGCATCACTCGCCAGTTGCGGACATCCGGCTGCGGCCCGCCGGCGCTATTCACCACCGGTCGAGCGAGGGTCATTTCCGCGTCCTTGATCGCTTCGGCGCAACGCGCGGCGATCGCCTCCAGCACATCCGCGTTCAAGTCGGGCCGATGACGCTGGCTGACCCGGTCGAGCGTATAGAGCAGGCTGATATGCGGCGGAATGAGCGCCGGCGCGCCGACGATGTCGCGCAGCCGCTCGCGAAATTCGCGCAGCTCGGGGCCGTTGTCGACCTCGATGAAGACGGCGCGGAATGGAGTGATCACGGCGCCGGTCACGCCTGTTTTCGCCACCGTCAGCGGTAACAGGCCGCATTCCTTGATGTAAGCCGCCGCAGCATCGAGCACGGCGAGGTCGCCGGGTACGCTGCAGACCGTCAGATGCGGGCGAAACGACACGGTCCCGTGCTCGTCGGCCAGGCGGTTGATCAGGCTCTGCAGCGCCCGTTCCTGGCGGCCCTGCGGCAGAAGCCAAATCGAGGTCATTGGCGTATGCCGAGGCGCACGGGCATCGGTCGGGGCTCGCACTGTTCCGTCGGCTGGCGAGCTTACCTGGCGACATGCGGGCTGGCGAGCGGGAAGCGCTCTGGTTGTCGTGTTTCGCAAAAGAGTGTGAGATACGGCGATGGCAAACCAGGGCCGCAGCATCGTGGTGTTCGACCTCGGCGGCGTACTGATCGATTGGGACCCGCGGCACCTCTATCGCAAGCTGTTCGCCGACGATGAGGCGGCGATGGAGGATTTTCTCGCAACGGTGTGCACTCGGGAATGGCACCGCCACCACGATGCCGGCCGCAGCTTTGCCGAGGGCGCCCGCATCCTGAAAGCGCGGCATCCCGACAAGGCGGCGCTGATCGACGCCTTTGGCGCCCGGCAGGACGAGATGATGGCCGGGCCGATCGCCGGCACGGTCGAGATCCTCGAGGCGCTGCGCGATCGCGGCACGCCGCTTTACGCGCTCAGCAACTGGCCGGCCGAAGGCTTCCCGCTGGCGCGCGAGCGCTTCGATTTCCTCGGCTGGTTCCGCGGCATCGTGATCTCGGGCGAGGTCGGCGCGATCAAGCCGCAGCCGCGCATCTATCAGGCGCTGATCGAGCGCTTTGCGATCGAACCGCGGAGCGCGGTTTTTATCGACGATGTCCGAGGTCAACGCAGCGGCCGCCCGGCCATTCGGCTTCCACGCGATCCATTTCACGAGCCCGGCCGCGTTGCGGGACGAGCTCGTCGCGCTCGGGTTTCTGTAGCCCGTGCGCGGCCTGACATCGCGCCGATGACCTCAGCCGCCACCGCGCTCGACGTGCGCGAGGCCAGCGTCAGCTACGGCACGCATCCGGTGCTCGACCGAGTGTCGCTGAGCGCGGCCGGCGGCGAATTCATCGCGCTGTTGGGCGCCTCGGGGTGCGGCAAGACCACATTGCTGCGCGCAATCTGCGGCTTTGTCGCGTTGACCGGCGGATCGATCGCGCTCGGCGGGCGCGACATCACCCACCTACCGCCCGATAAACGTAACATTGCGATGGTATTCCAATCGTACGCGCTGTGGCCGCACATGACGGTGGCTCAGAATATGGGTTATGGCCTCAAGCTGCGCCGCGTCGGCCGGGCACAGATCGCCGAGCGCATCGCCGCGCTCCTCGCAGATGTTGCGCCTCGAAGGGCTCGGCGAGCGCAAGGTGACCGCGCTTTCCGGCGGACAGCGCCAGCGCGTCGCGCTCGGCCGCGCCCTCGCGATCAACCCGCAGATCCTGCTGCTCGACGAGCCCTTGTCCAATCTCGACGCGAGGATCCGCGAGGAGGTGCGCCACGAGATCAAGACGCTCCAGCAAAGTCTCGGCATCACCACCGTGCACGTCACCCACGACCGGCAGGAGGCCATGGTGATGGCCGACCGCATCGTCATTCTCGATACCGGGCGTGCCGCGCAGATCGGCACCCCCGAGGAGATCTACAATCGCCCGAACTCGCCGTTTGTCGCCAGCTTCATGGGCGCCGGCAATGTCGTGCCGCTGCGGCTGCAGACCGCGGGCGGGCGCGTTGCGATCGCCGCAGGACCGTTCAGCGACGCGCATCGAGATCGACGCCGCGCTGCTCGCCGCCAACGGTCTCGATCGGTGCGCCGCGGACATTCCGGTCGACGCCCATTTCCGCAGTGAGGATGCGCGGCTGTGCCCGCCCGACCAGACTGGCGACGGCCTCCTGGTAATACGGGGCGAGATCGTCCAGTGCTCCTATCCCGGCGGGTTTTACCGCTACGCGGTGCGGGTAGGGCCGCACCAATATCTGGTGGACGATGCGCGCCGCATCGCGGTCGGCGAGGCGATCGGGATCGCGCTGCCGGCGATGGCATTGCATCTCTATGCGGCAACGCCGGCCGCACTGTCGCCAGAGAACCAATGAGGGGGAAGGCAATGCATCGGGTCAGCAGCATCATCGCGGTATTGGCGGCGGCGCTCGCCATCGCCCGGCCGGCCGCCGCACAGCAACCGGTGACGCTTAGCGTCGTCACCGCGGGCGACCAGAACATGCTCGATTACGTCACGGACTATCTCGGCCCGATGTTCGAGAAGGAGCACCCGGGCGTCACCGTCAGGGCGGTCAGCACCGGGCCGGGCGATGCCGGCTCGCAGAAGATCTACGAAAAGCTCGAAGCCGAGAAAGACAACGCCGCGCTGGGATATCGACGTCGCCGTCATCCATCAGAAGGCGGCCGGCGATATGGTGCCCAAGGGGCTCCTTGCGCGCTACGCGCCCGACGTGCCGACCGACAAGCTGGTCACCACGCCGGCGGCCAAGCTGGCGCTCGGCGCCAATGTCGACGGCTATGTGATGCCGATGTTCAACAGCCAGACCGTGATCGCCTACAACACCGCGATGGTCAAGGACCCGCCGGCCAGCTATGCGGAGCTGATCAAATGGGTCAAGGCCAACCCCAAGAAGTTCGGCTACAACGGCATCAAGGGCGGCATGTCCGGGGTCGCCTTTGTCGTCGGCTGGATCTATGCGATGGCGCCCGATGCCGAGCGGCTGATGAACGGTCCCTATGATCCCGAGACCGAAAAGAGCTGGGACAAGGCGTTCGCCGAGCTGGCGGCTTTCAACAAGAACGTGGTGCTGACGCCGGGCAATGCCGGAACCCTCGACATGCTCAATCGCGGCGAGATCGCGATGGGGCCGGTCTGGGTCGATATGTTCTATACCTGGCAGGCCGACGGCAAGATCCCGCCAACCGTCAAGCTGAAGCTGATCGGGCCGGGGATGCCGGGGCAGCCGATGTATTACGTGGTGCCGGCGAAGGCGGCGAACGCCAAGCTCGCCGAACAGTTCGTCGCGCTGGCGACGAGCCCGAAGGTGCAGGCCGACGGGATCGTCAAGCGCTTCAACTGGTACCCCGGCATCGACGCCGCGGCGGTCAAATCGCAGCTCGACCCGGCGACCTGGCAAAAGCTGTTTGTCGATGTGACGCCTCAGGACCTCGCCGCGAAGAGCCAGCCCTTCCCGATCGCGCCCTATTTCAACGACATGTTGGAGAGCTACGAGCGCGAGGTGCAGTAATCGACATTCGGAGCGACAGGAGGGAGGCACGGCCATGGCAGACATCACGCCCGACCCGATCATGAAAATCGCCATGGGTTTCATGGCTGCGAAGCATCTCTTCATCGCGAGCGAGATCGGCCTTTTCGAGATGCTGGCGAGCGGCCCGGCGACGCTCGACGAACTCGCCGGGAAATCCGGCCTGCCGCGCCGCACCCTCGCGATCAGCGCCAATGCGATGGCGAGCCTCGGCCTGATCGAGCGACAGGACGACCGATACGGCAACGGCGCCGCAGCAGCGGCGTTTCTTAGCGGCGGGAGCGGCGCTCCCGACCTGCGTCCGATGCTGCGCTTTTGGGACCGGATCAGCTACCCGGGCTGGCTGAGGCTCGGCGATGCCGTGCGCTCCGGCCAGGGCCAGGCGCATTTCGGCCGCTTCAGCGATGAGGAGCAGCAGATTTTCTCGGCCGGGGTCGAAGCCTTTTCGGCGCCCGCGGCGGCGGCCCTCGCCGCCTCCTACGATTTCAGCCGGCATCGCCGCGTTCTTGATGTCGCCGGCGGCACCGGTTCGTTCCTCGTCGCGGCGCTGCGCCGCCATGCCGGGCTGAAGGGCACTCTCTTCGAACTGCCCGGCGCCTGCGCCGTCGCGCGCCAACGCCTCGCGAGCGAACCCGAAGGGATCCGGATCGACATTGTCGAGGGGGATTTGTTCAAGGACAAGCTGCCCGGCGGCCACGACGCCGTGATCGTGGCCAACACCGTCCATGTCCTCTCCGCGGCGCACAATGTCGAACTGTTCGGCAAGGTGCGCGCTTGCGTGGAGCCCGGCGCGCGGCTGCTGCTGGCCGATCTATGGACCGACCCAACCCACACGCAGCCACTCGCTGCGGCTTTGATGTCGGGCGAGTTCCTGATCATCGCCGGCGAGGGCCAGGCTTATGGCGAAGACGAGGCGGACCGCTGGCTGCAACAGACCGGCTGGCGCCAGCTTGAACGCAGAGCGTTGGCGGGGCCGGCCAGCCTGATCATCGCCGAGGCGCTCTGAGCGGACGCTGCGGAGAGCTGGCCGCAGCAGCAGCCTGCGCTTCGAGACGGCGCCTCGCGCCTCTCAGGATGACGATAAGTCGATGATGGCATTAAGAAAGAACGTCGTCCCGAGGAGCCCGCCCCCGGGTCCGGCCTACGGCCGGCCCGAGGACAGGCTCCGCGGGTGTCTCGAAGGACGCTCGGCGCCGATCCGGGGGTTGGCCGGCGATGCCGAATAGACGACCTGCCCTTCTGCTGCTGGTGGCGCCGGCATTGACGCTGGTGCTGGTGCTGTTCGTCTATCCGCTCGGCTATTCGCTCCTCTCCGCCTTCACCGACCGCGACGGGCACGCGAGCCTCGCCAATTTTGTCAAAACATTCGAGCTTTATGGCAGCGACATCGTCTTCACCTTGGTCATCGTCGTCGCCTCGACGGTGCTGGTTGGCCTGCTGGCGGCGGCGATCGGCGGCTATCTCGTGCTCGGCGCCCACCCCGCCGCGGTGGCGCTTCTGCGGTGGCTCTATCGTTGGCCGCTGTTCATTCCATTCATCGTCGCGGCGCAATGCATGCGCACCTTTCTCGCCAAGAACGGCATGCTGAACAATTCGCTCGACGCGCTCGGCCTCGTCGATGTCGGCACGTTGTCCGGGCTGCTCGATTGGCGCGGCATCATCGTCACCTTTGTCTGGAAGGAGACGCCGTTTGTCGCGCTCCTGGTCTCGGGGGCGCTGGCGGCGCTCGACCGGGCGAGCATCGAGGCGGCGCGCAATCTCGGCGCCGGCGGTCTGCGCATCCTCGTCGAGATCCTGTTGCCGCAGATCGCCGGCGTCATGACGGTCGGGCTCGTTCTCGCCTTCGTCACGATGCTGTCGGTCCTGTCGGTGCCGATCATGATCAGCGGCGGCTCGCCGACGATGATCACCGTCGATATGGCGTTCCGCGTCAACTCCTACAGCGATTACGGGGTCGCCAACGCGCTCGGCCTCGTCTCCTACCTGATCGCCGGGCTGGCGGCCTGGGTTTACCTCAGGCGCAGCGTCACCGGCGACGCCGCGCCATGAGAGCGAGCTTTGGCTGGCTGTTGCGCGGCAGCGCGCTCGGCATCCTCGCTTTCGCGATCTTCGGTCCGCTCGCCAACCTCGCGCTGTGGGCGGTGGCGATCCGGTGGTATTTCCCCTACAAACTGCCGCTGACCTACGGCTTCCGCTATTGGGGCGAGGTGTTCAAGCCGACGAGCGACGCCTTGGCCTCGCTCGGCACCAGCCTCGTCATCGCCCCCTTGACCGTGCTCGTCTGTCTCGTGCTCGCCGTTCCGGCCGGCTATGCGCTGGGCCGCCGGCTGTTGCCGGGTCGCGGCGTGATCCTGTTGATCCTGCTGTTGCCGCAAGCATTTCCGAGCGTCGCGGTTTATTTCAACATCGCCCGGGTGTTCTATCGGGTCGGACTCAACGGCACGATCACCGGCGTCGTCCTGGTGCACGCGGTGCATGGCCTGGTGATCGCGGTGTGGATCGCGGCGGCGGCCTTTGCCGCGGTCGATGGCGAGCTTGAACTCGCCGCCCGCAATTTGGGGGCGTCGGCGCTGCGCACCGCGCTGACCGTGACCTTGCCGCTCGCTGCGCCCGGCCTGATGGCGGCGGCGATCTTCGTCTTTCTCGAATCGCTCGACGAGTTCACCGGTACCTTTTTTGTCGGGGTGCCCGATGTGATCACACTGCCGCTGATGATGTTTACCGCGAGCATCGCCGGGAACTATCAGATCGCGGCGATCACGGCATTGATCCTGCTCGTCCCGTCGATCGCGTTCATGCTGCTGATCGAGCGGTTTCTCAATACCGAGATGCTCGCCAATATCGGCTGATCAAATCGCGACCGAAAGCCGGTATCCACGGCAGAAATGGGTCCCGGCTTGCGCCGGGACGACGAGATCGGTGATATCGCGAAGTTGCGGAGGATGAGAGGCAGAGGATGAGCAACCCGGCCTTCAAATTCGATCACGTCCACATCATCAGCGAAAACCCGCGGGTGTCGGCCGATTGGTACGTCGAGATGTTCGGCGCCACGATCGCCGCCGACACCGTGGCGCGCGGCGCCCCGCAGATCTTTGTCGAGCTCGGCGGCATGACGATCCTGATCCGCGGCCGACGGCCGGGCGAAGCCCCGGTCGCGGCCAGGTCCATTCGGCCGTTTGCCGGTTTTTCCAGCCATGATGCCTGGGGGACCGACCATTTCGGATTTATATACCGGGGCGATCTCGCGGCGTTCGTCGAGGAGCTGCGCGGCAAAGGCGTTAGCTTTCCGGTCGAGTTGAAGAAAGGGGTCGGAGGCAATTTGTTGTGCTATGTCGCCGCGCCCGATGGCGTCAGCATCGAGCTGATGCAGTGCTGAGCCTAAAGGGGGGAGGGCGCTCGCCATGACCAAGCCGCATGGTCCGCTGCACGGCGTCAAGGTGGTCGCCTGCTCGACCGCGCAGGCCGGCACCGTGCCCTACATGCTGATGGCCGATCTTGGCGCCGAGGTGATCAAGATCGAGGTGCCGGAGAAGGGCGACAATTCGCGCGGCTCGACCGTGATGCCCGGTTTCCCCAGCACCTATTTCGAGACCAACAATCGCGGCGTCAAAAGCGTCACGCTGAACCTGAAGACCGCGGAGGGCCGTGAAATCCTCAAGAAGCTCGTCGCGCGGGCCGACATCTTCGGCCAGAATTTCCGGCCCGGCGCGGCGGAGAAAAACGGCTTTGGCTACGAGGAACTGCGCAAGGTCAACCCGCGGCTCGTCTACATGTCGGTCTCGGGCTATGGGCCCAAGGGCCCCAACGCCGCGCTGCCGGGCACCGATTCGATGGCCCAGGCATTGGGCGGCATCGCGCAGGCCTATTCGACCCCGGGCCAGCCGTTGCGCACCGGCATCGTCTCGGTCGCCGACGAAACCTGCGCGATCCTCGCCTTTGGCGGCGCGCTGGCCGCGCTGACCTACGCGCGCGCCACCGGCATCGGCCAGAAGGTCGATTGCTCGCTGCTCGGCGGCCAGATCCGCCTGATGGGCTGGACCCTGACGACGACGATGTGGCGGGGCCGCGATCCGGTCACCGGCCAGGCCCGGATCACCGGCACGGCCGCGCGCCCCGGCCTCAGCGCCAGCTTCAACGACCGCGACGGGAAGCCCTTGGTGTTTCAGCTCGGCGGCGCCCGCAAATGGCGCGAGGCGATGACCGCGCTCGGCTTTTACGAGGTTCTCGAAGAGGCCGGCTTCGGCGATCTCGGCGTGATCATCGGAGCAGACGACAAGCGCGCAACCCTGCTGCGCATGCTCGACGAATTGTTCGCGACGGGATCGCGCGATGATTGGGTGGCGCGGCTGCGCGCCGCCGACATCGTCGCCGCGCCGATCAACACTTTGCTCGAAGCCGCCGACGATCCCGACGTGCTGGCGAACGGCTATGTCACCGAGATCGATTACCCGAAGCACGGCAAGCGGCTCAAGGTTCACGGCTCGCCCTGGCATTTCTCGGAAACTCCGGCGCATATCGGCATCGCCCCGGAACTCGGCGCGGACAACGACGAGGCGCTGGCGGAGCTGGGCTACAGCCCGGCGCAGATTGAGGATTTCCGGGAGAGAAAGATCATCTGAGGCCCGCACAATGAGGTGCCATCATGCCGTACGGAGGAAATGACTGGCTGGCGCTGACCCAGGAACCGACAGTGGAGCCGGAGATCGCGATCTGCGATCCGCATCATCACTTCTGGGACAAGCGCCTCGAGCGCATCCCCTATCAGCGCTATCTGCTGCACGAGCTGGCCGCCGACGTCAATTGCGGCCACGCCGTGCGGTCCACCGTGTTTATCGAGGCCAGATCGATGTACCGGCCGGCTGGCCCGGTGGAGCTGCGCCCGGTCGGCGAGGTCGAGTTTGTCCAGGGCCAGGCCGCGGCCGCCGCAACCGGGCTCTATGGCCCGTGCCGGGCGGCGGCGGCGATCATCGGCCATGCCGATCTGAAGCTGGGAGACCGGGTCGAGCCGGTGTTGGACGCCCTCAAAGCCGCCAGCCCCAACCGGTTTCGCGGCATCCGACACACGGTGACCTGGGACCGGCACCCGGAGGTCGGAAACCGGGAGACGGAGGGGGTGCTGGCCAGCGCGGAATATCGCGCCGGCGCGCGGGTGCTGGCGCGGATGGGTTTCTCGCTCGACACCGGGGTATGCTTCCCGCAATTGCCCGAGCTGGCCGCTTTTGCCAAGGCGGTGCCCGATCTGACGATCATCCTCAATCATCTCGGCGGGTTGAACCGGGTCGGCCCCTACGGCAACAAGGACGACGAGGTGCTGCCCGCCTGGCGCCGCGGCCTCGCCGCCGTGGCCGCATGCCCCAACGTCAACCTCAAGCTCGGCGGCATCGGCATGCCGCGCCTCGGTTTCGACTGGCATGCCCGCGAGAAGCCGATCGGGTCGGAAGAGC
This sequence comes from uncultured Alphaproteobacteria bacterium, assembly GCA_963842175.1. Classification (GTDB taxonomy): domain Bacteria; phylum Pseudomonadota; class Alphaproteobacteria; order ATCC43930; family CGMCC-115725; genus DATARH01. The sequence goes on along the minus strand of CAWJFM010000023.1, from coordinate 145,958 downwards.
TGGCCGCGTCGATGGCTCCGCTGATGAGCTATTGCATCGAGCAATTCGGTCCGGGCCGCTGCATGTTCGAAAGCAACTTCCCGGTCGATAAGGTGTCGTTCTCGCACCACGTGCTGTTCAACGCCTTCAAGCGGTTTTCCAAGGGCTATTCGGCCAAGGAGCGCGCCGCCCTGTTCCACGATACGGCCGTGCGGGCCTACCGGATCGGCGATGCCTGACGGTGGCGCCGCCGGCAGTCTTATTCGGCGGCGATGCGCTCCCAGGTCAGCTCGCGGTGTTCCTCGCCTGCCTCGGTCTGCCGCGGCGGCGGGCGCAGGATCATGCGGTCCCCGTCGAAGCTGACCTCGCGCACCTGGTCGGTGCCGATGCGGGTCGGGTCCGATGCCGCATCGACCCGGGTGACGAGCCGCGAACCGTCGAATGTGTAATTGCCGCAATAGGAACTGTAGGCCCGCTCTGTGCCGGGCGGCAGGTGTGGCCGGCCGTCGCAGTTGACGGCCATCATCCGGCCCTCGGCGTTGAAGACGACGCGCCCCATGCCTTTGCCGCCATATGGGACTGGCAGCTTGTTGCCGTCGCGGTCGCGCGCGGCGGCCGCGACCAGTTTCCAGGTGCCGACGATCGATCGCAAAGCCTGAACTCCTCCGGTTGATTGCGGGATACCTTACCATCGAGATTGCTTCGCTGCGCTCGCAATGACAGCATCGCGGATCAGCGATACGCGCGATCGGGAGAGTACAGATGGAATTCGGCGCTTCGATCTTTTTCACCGACTATTCGATCACCCCGGCGGAGCTGGCGGTCGCGCTGGAGGAACGCGGCTTCGATTCGGTGTGGGCCGCCGAGCACTCGCACATCCCGGTGCCGCGGCGGACGCCGGCGCCGGGCGGCGGCGAGCTCGCCAAGCGCTATTACGACGTGATGGACCCGTTCGTCACGCTGACCGCGGCGGCCTGCGCGACGAAAAAGCTGAAGGTCGCGACCGGCATCGCGCTGGTGATCCAGCGCGACACGATCCAGACCGCCAAGCTGGTCGCCTCGATCGACCAGATTTCGGGCGGGCGCTTTCTGTTCGGCATCGGCGGCGGCTGGAACGCCGAGGAGATCGAGAACCACGGCACCGTCTTTGCCACCCGCATGCAGAAGATGCGCGAGCAGATCGAGGCGATGAAGGCGATCTGGACCCAATCGAAGCCGGAATACCACGGCGACATCGTCGCCTTCGACACCGATGATGACCTGGCCCAAGCCGGTGCAGAAGCCGCACCCGCCGGTCATCCTCGGCGGCGCCTTTCCGTGGGCGGCGCGGCGCGCGGTGCGCTACGGCGACGGCTGGTACCCGAATGCGGCGAGCGGCAACCCCGAGGACTACGTCCCGGCCTTCCGCAAGATGGCGGAGGAGGCCGGCCGCGACCCGAAATCGCTGTCGCTGCGGCTCGGCGGCGCGCCTGACGATGCCGACAGACTGAAGCGGTTTCGCGACATGGGCGTCGACGCGGTCAATGTCACGCTGATGTCCGATAAGCGCGACGAGATCCTGCCGGTGCTCGACCGCTGGGCCGGCCACATCCGGCAATTGCGCGCCTGACATGGATTTTGCCCGGAACGGAGTAGCGGAGCCCAACGCTAAAAGGTCCCCGCGCAGGCAGGGACCCAGGCTTCCGTGTAGCCCGACGCTTGAGGAATGGGTCCCCGCCTTCGCGGGGACCCACTTTGATTGCCGGCGCGAGTCACTCCGCGGCGGACCCGCTTCGTCGCCCGCGGAAGCGGAGGTCCAGGGAGGCGCATCGTCCCGGTTTTGGATACCCCTTTCGCGGGCATGACGAGTTCATTGCAGGGGCTGTCCGAATGTCACTGACGCTGTACTACTCGCCGGGCTCCAGCGCGATGGCGACCCACATCGCGCTCAACGAAATCGGCGCGCCGTTCGAATTGAAGCTGACCGCGCTGCACCAGAATGCGCACCGCGCGCCGGGATACCTGGCGATCAACCCGGAAGGCAAGGTGCCGACCCTGATGATCGACGGGCGGCCCCTTGACCGAGGTGGCGGCGACGCTGTGGTATCTGGCGCGCCGCTATCCCGAGGCCGGGCTGTTGCCGCAGCAGGGCGACATCGAGGCCGAGGCCCGGGTCATCTCGTGGATGTCGTTCATCGCCTCGACGATCCATCCGGCCCGCCGCAGCCGGGGAGGGGCGCTGGCGCGAGGTGTTCGCGCTCGCCGAGCAGCGGTTGGGGCCGCGTGACTGGACGGTCGGACAATACTCCATCGCCGACATCCACCTGTTCCGGCTCTATTGGCGGTTTGTCGACTCGCTGCATCCGGATCCCGGGACCTACCCCAACCTCACGGCCCATTACGACCGCATGATGGCGCGCCCGGCGGTGCAGCGCACCTTGGAGGCCGAGGCCGCGATCGGCTACAACCTGCCGGCGTGAGGCTTCGCTTCGCGGTTCAGTCGTCGCGCAGACGCAACACGGCGCGGCCGTCGATCCGGCGGTCGCGCACCGCGGCCAATGCGTCGCCCGCCCGCTCCAGCGGAAACAGCGTTGCCGCGGCAGGCTTGACCAGACCAAGCTCGTAAAACCCGAATATCTCGGAATAGGCGGTCGCCAATTCGGCCGGGCGGCGCTTCCGGTAATCGGTGATCTGCAAGCCGCTGATTTCGATGTTCTTCAACAGCAGGTAGTTGGTCCTGCAGCGTCGGGATGCCGCCGGCCGCAAAACCGATCACCACCAGCCGGCCGCACCAGGCTAGCGCACGGATCGCCGCCTCGAACACGGTGCCGCCGAGCGGGTCGATGATGATGTCGGCGCCACGCCCGTCGGTCTCGGCGTAGACCTGCTCGCGCAGACTGTCGCGCAGATCAGGCCGCGACAGGTCGATCACGGCGTCGGCGCCGTTGGCGCGCACCGCCGCCTCCCGCTCCGGGCGAGAGATGCCGGCGAGGACGCATCCGGCGCCCAGCGCGCGGGCCAGCTGCACCGCGGCGTGGCCGACCCCGCCCGAGGCGCCGAGCACCAGGACGCTCTCGCCGGGGGAGAGCCGCGCGCGCCCCCGCAGCGCCACCCAGGATGTGTCGTAGACGACCGCGGCCGAAGCGGCCTCGGCAAACGACATGTGCGCCGGCAGGCGGTGGCACTGGTCGGCGGCAACTGCGACCGCCTCGGCATAGCCGCCCACTTCGGCCATCGCCAGCACCCGGTCGCCGACCCGCAATGTGGTCACGCCTGGCCCCAGCGCCGTCACCACGCCGGCCGGCCCCTTGCCCGGGATGAACGGGAAGGGCGGCAGGAACTGGTAGGTGCCGCCGACCACCAGCATGTCGACGTAGTTGACCGGCGCGGCATGCACCGTGACCAGCACCTCGCCGGGACCGGGCACCGGCGTCGGCACCTTGGCGACCCGCAAGCCTTCCGGCGGGCCGAACTCGCCGACGACGATCGCGCGCATCACCCGCTGATCCGCAAACGCACCGGCTGCAGCTGCGCTCGTCCCTCTTCAACCCAGCGCATCAGCTCGCGCTTGACGATCTTGCCGCTGGCGGTCAACGGCATCTCGGCGAGCGGCAGGATGAATTCGGGCATGTCCTGTTTCGCCAGGCCGGCCGCTTCGAGATGAGCGCGGATTGCTTCCACATCGGGCGGCGTGCTGGCGCGCATCACCACGGCGAGGCAAATCCGCTCGCCGAGCCGCGGATCGGGGACCGGGAAGGCCGCCGCCCTCTCGACTCCCTCGCAGCGCAGCGCCAGGGTCTCGATCGCGGCGGGATGAATATTGCGGCCACCGCGAATGATGACGTCCTTCTTGCGGCCGGTGATGCGCAGATAGCCCTCATCGTCGAGCCGGCCGAGATCGCCGGTCATGAACCAGCCCTGGGCGTTGAACGCGGTCTCGGTCGCCATCTGATCGTCGAAATAGCCGAGCATCAGGCTGGCGCCGCGGCCGCCGATCTCGCCAATCTCGTCCGGCGCGGCCGCGATATCGGGGTTGTCTTCGCGCCAGATGCCGACCTCGTAGCCGGCGCAGGCGCGCCCGCTAGTCTCGATGATGCGCTCGGGCGGGTCATCGGGCAGCGTGTACTGGTGCGAGCAGGTCTCGGTCATGCCATAGCCGCTCTGCGGCACGACGCCATACCGCATCAGCTCAGCGACGACCGCGGCTGGGGCCGCGGCGCCCGAGATGCGGAAGCCGCGCACCCGTCCGAGGCGTTCGATGCCGCGGGCACGCATCTCGCCGAGCAGATCGATCGCGTGGGTCGGCACGCCAAACAGAAAAACCGCGCCCGTTTCCGTCAGCCACTCGATCAGGCTGTCCCCGCGCGGCAGATCGTGCACCACCAGCTCGCCACCCGCGGCCAGCGCCGTCACCAGCGCGCCGAGCCCGAGATTGTGGCTCAAGGGGCTCAGCGTGTAGAGCACCGCGCGCTCCAGATGCCAGTCGCGCGCCATCATCCGCGCCGTCGCCAAGAGGGTGTTGTCGCTGTGCAGCACGCCCTTTCGGGGTTCCGGTCGTGCCCGAGGTGAACGGCAGATACATGATCTGGTTTGGGTCGCGGCTCGGCGGCATCGCGACTAGCGGGCCCGGGCAGCTCGGCGAACGGCGCGCCGTCGGCCGGGCCGATCGGCCAGGCGACGCGCAGAAAATCGCGGTCGGCGAGCGCGGCGAAGATGTCGTGGCGGTCGGCATCGGCGCCGTAGCCCGGTTGGGCGATCAGCGCCGCGGCGCGCATGCGGTCGATGAGCGCGACGACCTCGCCGACGCTATGGCCGCGGTGCAGCGACGGGCAGCAGACATAGCCGTTGCGCGAGCACGCGATCAGCGCGATCGCGGTCTCGACCCGGCTCGGCAGCCATACCGCGACGCGCTCGCCCGGGCGCAGGCCGCGGCCGGCGAGGTGTGCGGCCAGCCGGTCGGCGGCCTCGACCAGCGCCCGATAGGATCAGGCGGCGGTGACGGTCGCGCACCGCGAAGGCGTCGGGCGTCGTCCGCGCGTGCCGCGCGGCGACGGCGTAGAGCGTCTCGTCGCCCCAGTATCCGGCCGCGCGATAGGCGGCCAGATCGGGCGCGTTGAGCAATGTCAGCAGCGGGCCGGTCACAGCGAACAAAAGACTGTCATTGCGAGCGAAGCGAAGCAATCTCGCAACGCGCGTTCTCGATCCCGTCGAGATTGCTTCGTCGCTACGCTCCTCGCAATGACGGCGCCCCCGCGTCACCCCTTCGGCGGGTGCGCGTGCCCGCCATCGGGTCGGGTCAAGAGGTGGGCGCAGCCGGCCTTGTTCGCCCAATATTCCCAGGTGCGCCAGGTCTCGGGCGAATAGGGGCGGTAGCCGCGGTTGCGCGCGTCGATCTCGCCCTGCGACAAATATTTGATCTCGCCGCCGAGCTGCTTGGCGCGCATCAGCGCGCGCGCGTTGCGCGGCAGGTAGACCGAGAGACGCACGACCTCGATCAGCGAGCGCGCGGCCGAGGCAAACCCGTGGCCGCGCATCAGCGCGACGCTGTTGGTGCCGAGGCATTTCGCGAGATCGCGGCCCTGCGCGATGTTGGTGACGAGGAGGTTGGTGTCGCCGAACGCGTCGGCGATGTCCCAGACCGGCACCTCGGTCCCGATAAAGCTGCCGGCATGGATCACCGGCCGCAGCTTTGTCGCGGCGGCGATGCTGAACGGCAGGGTGTCCTCGGCATGGGCATGGACGACGGCCATGACATCCGGCCGCGCCTCGAAGATCGCCGCGTGGATGAAGCGCTCGAGGTAGAGCTGAGGGCCGTCGCCGCGCACCGGCTCGCCGTCGAGGTCGAGCTCGACGATGTCCTCGGGGCCGACCAGATCCGGGCGCAAGCGAGCGCGCGATCAGGAAATGGTTCGGATTGTCGGGGTGACGGATGCTGACATGGCCGTAGGCGTCGACCACCTCCTCCCTTGCGAGGACGCGGTTGGCGATGACGAGATCCTGAATGATGGGGGTGAGATCGGTCATGGCGTTAGGCTCCACGGCACGGGTTACTCATTACAACACAAAAATCCGCGGTCCCGGCGCAGGCCGGGACCCCTTCTTCAGCAACTCGCGGCCGCGGGATGGGTCCCGGCCTTCGCCGGGAACTCGGTTTCAGGCGGCTGCGCCAAGCGCCTATGAAACTCAATCAGTTCGCATCGCCTTTGCGCGCAGCAGTGCCTTGACGCGCTGCGGGGTCGCCGGCAGCCGGGTCACGCCGCCGGGGATGCCGATCGCCTCGTCGATCGCCGATGCGATGACCGCGCCGACCGGGGTGATGCCGCCCTCGCCGGCGCTCTTGATGCCGAGCGGGTTGAGCGGGCTCGGCGCGTCCTCGGTGATCAGCACCTCGATCGGCGGGACCTCGCGCGCGGTCGGCATCAGGTAGTCGGCGAAGGTGACGCTGAGCGGCTCGCCGCGCTCGTCGTAGCGGAACTCCTCGGAGAGCGCGCCGCCCAGCCCCTGCACGACCCCGCCGACCAGCTGCCCCTCGACCATCATCGGGTTGATCGAGCGCCCGATGTCGTAGGCGCAGAGGTAGCGCTCGACCGTGACCTCGCCGGTGTCGCGATCGACCCGCACGACCGCGATCTGCACGCCATAGGGATAGGTCATGTGGTCGGCGCGGAACCAGCCCTCGGCGCCGAGCCCGGGGTCGCGCTCGCCGAGCAGCGGCGAATCGGGCGCGAGGTGCCGCGCGATCTCGCCGAGCGCGATCGACGGACCCTCGGGTCCGTCGCGCCGGATCACCACGCCATCGACGATGTCGAGCTCCTCGGGCCGCGCCTGCAACAGCGCGCCGGCCATCTCCAGCGCCTTGGCGCGCACTTTCAGCGCCGCCGCATGGGTCGCGCCGCCGGTCATCACCGAGGCGCGCGAGGCATGCGCGCCGATGCCGTATTGGATGCGGTCGGTCTGGCCGTAGACGACGCGCACGCGGCGGTAATCGACGCCCAGCGTGTCGGCGCAGATCTGCGCCATCGCGGTCGCGAAGCCCTGGCCGACATTGGAGCCGCCGGTCACCAGCTCGACCGCGCCCGAGGTGTCGACGCTGATCCTGGTGCCGTCGAGGGGACCCAGCCCGCCCTTGTCGACAAAGATGCCGATCCCGGTCCCGACCAGCTCGCCCGCGGCGCGGCGTTCTCTTCAGCTCGGCCTGCAATGTCTCCCAGCCGATCCGCGCCAATGCCTTGTCGAGCAACAGCGCATAGTCGCCGGAATCGTAGACGATTTCGGTGCCCAACGCGCTGAGCGGCCGGGCAAACGGCATCTCCGTCGGCGGCGATCAGATTGCGCCGGCGCACGGTGATCCGGTCGAGGCCGAGCCGGTCGGCGACCGCGTCGATCAGCCGCTCGCGGACAAAGCTGCCCTCGTAGCGGCCGGGCGCGCGGTAGGTCGCCGCCGGGGTCTTGTTGGTCAGGCGGAAATGGCCGGTCACGCGATAGGCCGGGATGCGGTAGGGGCCGGGCAGCATCGCCATCGTCATCTCGGGGACGCGCGCGCCGTGGGTGCGCACATAGGCGCCCTGGTCGAGAAAGAATTCGTCTTCCAGCGCCAGCACGACGCCGTCGGCATCGACCGCGACGCGGGCCTGGTGGCGCTGCTGGCGCGAATGGTTGGCGGCCATCAGATGCTCGCGGCGGTCCTCGATCCATTTGACCGGCCGCGCCGAGGCGCAGCGCCGCGAGGCAGACGAGGAAATCCTCGGGGTAAAGCTCGCCGCGGATGCCGAACCCGCCGCCGGTGCTGCCTTCCTTCAGCACCACCGCGGCGGCGCTGCGGCCGAACATGCGCGAGAGCGCGTCGCGGTTGCGGTGCGGCACCTTGGCGGCGCCGTAAAGCTCGATCACATCGCGCATGGCGTCGTAATGCGCGAGCGCGCCGCGCGTCTCCAGCGGCACGCCGCTGTGACGGCCGATCTCGAGGTCGAGCGCGATCACGGCATGGGCCGCGGCGAAGGCGGCATCGACCTCGCCATAACCGGCGCGCAGCACCAGTGCCTCGGTCGAAAGGCCGGCGGCAAAGCTGCCCGGCGCTGCAGCGGCATCCAGGATCGGCGGCAGCTCTTCGGCCTCGACCGTGACGAGGTCGGCGGCGTCCTCGGCCAGATACGGATCGGTCGCGAATACCACAGCGACCGGCTCGCCGACATAGCGCAGCCGATCTTTCGCCAACAGCGGCTGGCGGTAGGGGCGCAACGCCTCGCCGGCCGGGTCGCGAAAATCGATCGGCGGCAGATCGGCGATGTCGGCCCCGGTCCACACCGCGGCGACGCCGGGTGCTTTCAGCGCCGCCGCGATATCGACCGCGCGCAACTCGGCATGCGCATAGGGCGAGCGCACGACCCGCATGTGCAGCTGATGCGGGAACGAGATGTCGCCGACAAAGCGGCCGCGTCCGGTGACCAGCGGCGGGTCCTCCAGCCGCGCCACCGAGCGGCCGAGCACGCGGCCAGTTTGTTTATCGGTCGTAAAGGTGCTCATGGTCGCTCAATTCTATCGCCGGGTTTGGCGCGGCACCGGGTTTCTTGCTAAGTCTGCGCGCCCGGCATCTTTCTTATCCGGGCCGGGTGTGATGCGAAAGGGGTCTCACCATGCAGCTCGGCGCCTCGCTACCGGTGGCCGATATCGGCACCGGTCCTGTGGTATTGCGCGACTATGCCCAGGCCGCCGAAGGGCTCGGCTTCGCGCACCTTCTGGCGCCCGATCACGTGCTCGGCGCCAATCCCGCCGCCGATCATGGCGGGCGGCGTGTCGGCACCACGGCGAACGCCTACCACGACCCGTTTGTGCTGTTCGGCTTCCTCGCCGGCTGCACCAGGCAGATCGGCTTTGCCACCGGCGTATTGATCCTGGCACAGCGCCAGGCGGTGCTGGTCGCCAAGCAGGCGGCCTCGCTCGACATCTTGTGCGGCGGCCGGTTCCGGCTCGGGATCGGGGTTGGCTGGAACGAGGTCGAGTTTAAGGGGCTCAACGAGAATTTCCACAACCGCGGCCGCCGCTCCGCGGAACAGGTGCGCGTCATGCAGGCGCTGTGGGCCGCGCCGCATATCAGCTTCGCCGGCGAGTTCCACCATATCGAGGATGCCGGCATCAACCCGCGACCCTCATCGGGCCGCGTGCCGATCTGGTTCGGCGGCCATGCCGAGGCGACCTTCCGCCGCGCCGCCAAATACGGCGACGGCTTCATGCCGCTGCGCTATCCGCCGGGCGAGGAGGCGCTCGCGGCGTTCGAGAAGTTGCGCAGGCTGACGCGGGAAGCAGGGCGCGACCCGGCGGAGGTTGGGCTGGAAGTCTGGGTCTCGCCCGGCGCCGGCGGCGAGGAAGATTGGCGGCGCGAGATCGCCTTCTGGAAAGCGGCCGGCGTCACCCACGTCACGGCGCATACCACCTATGTCAGCGACCATCACAAACGGATCACCGGCCGCGGTGCTTCCGATCATCTGGCGGCGATCACCCGCTACCGCAGCGCGGTCGCGGATTTGCTGTAGGGGCCTCGCTAAACCTGAATGACCACCTTGCCGACATGGCGGTCGGCCTCGACAAATCGGCGCAAAAACGTAGGTCCAGTCCCGCTACAGCATGCCGAGCGAGGCGCGGCCCTTGGGCGGCGGAAAGGCGCGGTCGAGCGCGGCGAGATCATCGGCGTCGAGTGCGAGGTCCACGGCGCCGCGGTTGTCGCGGACATGCTCCGGCTTTGTCGCCTTCGGAATGACGATCATGCCGTCCTGGCGCAGCAGCCAGGCGAGCGCGACCTGCGCCGCGCTCGCGCCATGCCGGGCGGCGACCTCGCCCAGTGCCCGGTTGCCGAGGATGCGGCCCTGTTCGAGCGGGGTATAGGCCATGATCGCGATCTGGCGCTCGCGGCACCACGGGATCAGCTCCCATTCCGGGCCGCGGCGGCTGAGATTGTAGAGGATCTGGTTGGCCGCGACGGTCGCCCCGCCGGCGAGGCCGACCCATTCCTGCATGTCCTCGGTGTTGAAATTGCTGACGCCGTGATGGCGGATCTTGCCGTCGCGCTGGAGCCGCGCGAACCCCGCGATGGTCTCGGCGAGCGGCACCGAGCCGCGCCAATGCAACAGATAGAGATCGATCCGGTCGGTCTTGAGCCGCTTGAGGCTGCGCTCGCAGGCCTCGACCACCCCCTTCTGCGAGGCGTTGTAGGGCAACACCTTGCTGACGATGAAGAGCTTGTCGCGCAGCCCGGCGGTGGCCTCGCGCCGACGATCTCCTCGGCGGCGCCGCTGCCGTACATCTCGGCGGTGTCGATCAGCGTCATGCCGAGCTCGATGCCGAGCTTCACGGCGGCCTCCTCGTCGGCGGCGCGGCGGCGGTCCTCGCCCATATGCCAGGTGCCCTGGCCGAAGGCCGGCACGCTTTCGCCGTCGGGCAGGGTCACGGATGGGCAGGATCTCGCTCATCGCTGGTCTCCTAAGGGGCGCGCTCGCGGCGCAGAAAGACGAGCCGCGCGGCGCCGTAGACGCGCTCGTCGATCAGGGTGAAGCCGGCGGGCGGCGGCAAGTCCTCGCGCGCCGCGACCTCGATCACGATCAGCGCGTCGGGGGTCAGCCAGCCGGCGGCGGCAAGCGCGCTGCAACGGCCGGCGCGGCCAGCCCGCTGCGGTAGGGCGGGTCGAGAAACGCGACCGCGCAGGCGAAGGCGGCGCGCGGCGGGCGCGTCGCATCGCCGGCGACGATATGGGCGCGGTCCTCCTCGCCGAGCGCGGCGACATTGCGGCGCAGCGCGGCGAGCGCCTCGCGCTCGCTCTCGATGAAGACGGCGGCGCCGGCGCCGCGCGACAGGGCTTCGAGGCCGAAGGCGCCGGTGCCGGCAAAGGCGTCGAGCACCGGGCGCGTCGGCGAATGGCGACCCAGCGGCGGCAAACTCGCCGTGCGACAGGATGTTGAACAAGGCCTCGCGGGCGCGGTCGCTGGTCGGCCGCACCACTTCGCCGGGCGGCGCGACCAGCCGCCGCCCGCGATGGCTACCGCCGACGATGCGCACTGACCTCGCCCGCGCCATCGCCCTTGCCGAGCTGCTCGGCGAGCACCTTCTTCGGCACCTCCTCGATCGCGCCCTTGGCGAGATGGCCGAGCTGGAACGGCCCATAGGCGAGGCGGATCAGCCGCGTGACCGGGTAGCCGAGATGTTCGAGGACCCGCCGCACCTCGCGGTTCTTGCCCTCCTGCAACGACAGCGTGATCCAGGCGTTCGACCCCTGCTGGCGGTCGAGCTGGGCGCGGATCGGCCCATAGGCGACGCCGTCGATCGTGGTGCCGCGGGCGAGCGCGGCGAGCCGCGCCGGGTCGACAAACCCGTGCACCCGCACCTTGTAGCGCCGCACCCAAAGGGTCGCCGGCAATTCGAGGCGGCGGGCGAGCGCGCCGTCATTGGTCAGGAGCAGGAGGCCCTCGGAATTGAGGTCGAGGCGGCCGATCGAGACGAGGCGCGGCAGGTCGGCGGGGAGCGCGCCGAACACCGTCGGCCGGCCCTTCTCGTCGCGATGGGTGGTGACGAGCCCCGCGGGCTTGTGATAGCGCCACAGCCTGGCCCGCTCCGCTTCGGGCAGCGGCCTGCCGTCGACCCGGACCTCGTTCTCGCGCCGTCACCGTGACCGCCGGGCTGGTCAGGACCGCGCCGTCGACCGCGACCCGCCCCGCGGCGATCCAGCGCTCGGCGTCGCGCCGCGAGCACAGCCCGGCGCGCGCCATGATCTTGGCGATGCGTTCTGGCTGGCCGATCGTCGGTTGTGCCATGGTGCGGACCGGATTGGCGCAGAGCGGGAATGCCGTGCGCAACGACGAGATAGGGCGGGCCGCATCGCGCGGCAATGACGTGATGGCGCGCGCCCTCGCCGAGGCGGCGGCGGCCGGCGCCGCGGGCGAGGTGCCGGTCGGCGCGGTGCTGGTCGACGGCGCCGGGAACATCATCGCCGCTGCCGGCAACCGGGTCGAGCGCGACCATGACCCGACCGCGCATGCCGAGATGCTGGTGCTGCGCGAGGGCGCGGCGCGGCTCGGCGCGAAGCGGCTCGCCGGCTGCGATCTCTACGTGACGCTTGGAGCCCTGCCCGATGTGCGCCGCGGCGATCGGCCTGGCGCGGATCCGCCGGCTCTATTTCGCCGCCTACGACGCGAAGGGCGGCGGGGTCGAGCACGGCCCGCGCATCTTCGACCAGCCGACCTGCCACCACCGCCCGGAGGTCTACGGCGGCATCGCCGAAGCGCGCCGCCGGCGAGCTGCTGCGCCGATTTTTCCAGGCGCGGCGGTGAGCGGGCTCACCCTCCTCCGGCGGCAGCTCGAACAGGCGCTGCATCTTGGCAAAAGCCGCGCAATTCGAAACTGCCCGAGCTCCCACACCGGCCGGTCGAGCCGCTCGGCAAACGCCTGCGACATGATCAACGAGCGGTCGAGCTCGCGGCAGAAATGCTCGATCCGGCTGGTCAGGTTCACATCGGGGCCGATCACGGTGAAATCGAGCCGGTCGCCGACCCGATATTGCCGTAGGACACGGTGCCGTAATGCAGCGCGACGCCGGCCTGCAGCAGCTCGGCGCGCCGGGCTCTTGCGGCGGTTGCGCTCGGCGAGCGCGGCCAGGCCTTGCGTCGCTGCGGCGAGCGCGGCGCGGCAGGCCTCCGTCGCGCTGCCGTCGGCGCGCTGGCGAAAGATCGCGAGCACGCCGTCGCCCATGATCTCGACGACCTCGCCGCCCTGCTCGTGGACCGGCGGGATGACGCAATCGAAATACTCGTTGAGCATGCCGATCACCGCGCGCGGGCTCATCCGGTCGGACAACAGGCTGAAGTCGCGCAGATCGACCAGCATCAACGCGGCGGTGATCGTGCGGACATCGCCGCGCCGCACCTGGCCTTCGAGAATGAGGCGCCCGGCCTCGGCGCCGACATAGGTCGTCAGCATATGGGTGACAAAGCGGCGCATCGCCTTCTGCTCGACGATGATCGACAGGGCCGGCAGCACATCGTCGAGGAAAGCGCAGCTCGTCCGCGCCGAACCCGCCGGGCCGCGCGGTCGCCCAGGAGATCGCGTTGACCAGACCCTCGGCGTAGACGAACGGCGCGATGACGTAATGGGTATAGCCCTCCTCGCGCAATTCATCGAGCAACGGGAACGGCAGCGGCGCGTTGCCGTCGAGCCGCCAATCGAGCCGCTCGCCGGCTTCGGTCACCGCGCGCACCGGGCTTTCGAGTATAGGTCGCGGTCTTCTCGATGCCGTGATCCATGAAGCGCACCGCGAGCGGGTGCCCGCGCCGCCAGATGCGCGCCACGCCGCGGTATTCCGGGTGCAGCGCGCGCAGATGCAAGGTCGCGCGATCGAGCGGAATGCCGGCGGCCGCGACCCGCTCGCAGAATTCCGTGAACAGCAGGCTGTTATCGGGAAGAAAACGGCCCTTCCCGGACGAGCCAGTCGGCCAGGTTTCGGGCCGCCTCGGCGCGCAACGCCCCCTCGCCGTGAACCATCCCCAAACTCCCGGTTCTAGTGTGCCGAATCCGAAATTCGCCTTACCTTGGGGTGGGGCTCAACGCGAATTTCGGATTCGAGAGCACACTGGCAACCATATGAGTCCAGTGTGGTTTTCGGATTTGAAGTTCGCAATCGCGGCCTCCATCAAAATCATGCGAACTTCAAATCCACCACACTGCGCTGGCGGCCCCTTGATGTCGGGTGGCAGGCCGGCCGCGGCAATGGGCGCCGCAAAACAGGAGATGTTCGGGCGCAGAAGGCAGCCTGTTACGAGCGCTGCGCCATGTCGAGCACCTCCTGCGGCGTCATCGACACGATCTCGGCATAATTCGGCACGAAATGCCCGCCCTCGATCAAACTGACGAATTCCGGCCGGATCTCGCGCGCCACCAGTTCGCGGATGCGGCGATGCTCCTCGATGTCGCGCCACTCGCCGATCAGGTAGAAATGGTCGGGGTCGGCGGCGTCGCGGCACAAGACGCCGTCCTTGACCTGCGCCGCGGAGCGGTGGAACGGGTTGTTGTCGCCATAATCGAACTTGTTGAACAGCTCGATGAAATCGTCGCCGCGGCCCGGCTTCACGCGAAAATCGTAGACGTGGAAATAGTTGCCCTTTGTCGCCAACGGTTCCAGAGCCATTCCGGCCTCCTTGTGTTGCTATTCAGAAGCCTACGCCGATCGAGGACGCGGGTCATGCCGGCTCGAAGCGCACCTTCTGCCCGGCTGCGTTGCCGCAGAGCAGCATAAAGATCGCGTCGGTGACCCCGTCGTTGCGGAAATAACGGGAGCGGCCGGGCGGGTTGAGGATCGCATCGAGCCGGCCGAGGCGCTGCTCGGCGGTTTCGCCCTCTTCCCAGCCGACCGTCAGCGCACCGTCGAGCACGAAATACGCATCCTCGACCGCCCGCTCGTAGCCGCGCACCGCGACGCCCTTCGGCAGATGGATCATCTGCATCCGGTAGCCGCCGGGCGGCGCGCCCTCTTCGCCGATATAGTCGAGGCGCGCGAGCCCGGCCTCAAAGACCGGCCGCCGCTCGGCGTGGCGCACGATATGGCGGGCGAATTCCTGCTGGCGCGGGTCGCCGCTGTCGGGGTCGAAGGCGATGGTGCGGCCCGGCGCGGCGCCGAAGCGGCGGGCGAGGGCGGGATCGCCGTCCTTTGGATGACAGACATAGACCGGCGGCTTCGGCGAGCCGCTGCCGACGCTGATCGACATCAAGACGGGCCCCACCCCGTCATTGCGAAACCCGTGCGGCCGGCCAATCTGGTTCAGCACCATGTCGAGGGGCCCGAGCTTTGCCTCGATGACATCCTGGCCCCACGCCCATCCCACAGTCAGCACGCCGTCGAGCACGAGAAAATGCTCGACGATTTCGTGCGAATGGCAGGCGGCGTAGTTGCCGACCGGCTGGTGGATGAGCGAGAGCGTGAAGGCGCCGGGCTTGAGCGTATGCGGGTCGTCCACTTTCGGCGAGCCGCCGGCGCCGATGTAACGCATCTGCGCCCGCGCCAGTTCTGGGAAGCCGCGGTTCCCCGGAAACGCGTCCCAGTCGAAGCTCTTGTCGGTGTGACGCCCGATCGAATGGCGCATCTCGCCCGCGAGATCGGGCGAATTACGCTGCGCGGCCAATGCCATGACGACCCTCCGCAATTCAGCGCGCCGCGGTCACGCCGCGGAATTGTCTCGCCAATATGGCGCGGCGCAGCCGGTTTCCCAACGGCTCACACAAGGGCGTATTATTCGTTCTCGAGCAACTCCGCGGCAAGGGTATGGCCCGCTCGCGCCGACAAAGGCTCTTGGATCGAGTTTCGGCTGGCGACACCCGAAACGTCAGCTTTACCGAGTTCTGTCGGCTAATCGAGGCGTTCGGGTTCACGTTGCGCAGGGTCAGCGGCAGTCATTACATATATATCCATCCCCAAGTGCCGCGGCCGCTCAGCCTGCAACCGCGACAAGGGGAAGCAAAACCGTATCAAATCGCGCAATTCGTCGAGATCGTCGAGGAATTCGAGCTGAAGATGGAGCCCGAAAAATGACGCCCAAGTACCACATCAACGTCTTCTGGTCGGAGGCAGATGGCGCCTGGGTTGCCGATGTGCCGGATCTGCGATCGTGTTCGGCCTTTGGCGATACTCCGGCCGAGGCGCTCGCCGAAGTCGAGAAGGCGATGGAGGCGTGGCTTGCGGTCGCCCGCGAGGATGGCCTGCCGATCCCGGAGCCGCGTTACAGCAGCACACGGCACGCAGCGGCTGAGTAACCCCACGATGCCGCACCCTCCGGTCCGCTATTGTATCGAGATCGATACGATAGCGATCGAGGTCCGGCCCTGGCCAGGGCGCGACGACGATTCGATCGGGCGCGACGCCAACGCGCCGCAACCTTGCCCCCGCCAAGCCCCGCGGGCAGGATGCGGGTGAGCGGCTTGCAGGTGGCGGAGACATTGCGATGAACGGTGCGGAGAGCCTGGTGCGCACGCTGGTCGGGGGCGGGGTCAATGTGTGCTTTGCCAATCCCGGCACCTCGGAGATGCATTTTGTCGCCGCGCTCGACCGGGTGGACGGGATGCGCTGCGTGCTCGGCCTCTTCGAGGGCGTCGTCACCGGCGCGGCCGACGGCTATTACCGGATGACCGGCGGGCCGGCGGCGACGCTGTTGCATCTGGGACCCGGCCTCAGCAACGGGCTCGCCAACATCCACAACGCCAACAAGGCGGGCTCGGGAATGGTCAACATCGTCGGCGACCACGCGACCTATCACCGGCAATACGATGCGCCCCTGACCTCCGACATCGAGGGGCTGGCGCGGCCCAATTCGCATTGGGTCAAGACTTCGCCCGACGCGAAATCGATCGCGGCCGACGGCGCGCTCGCGATCGAGGCGGCGCGGATGCCGCCGGGCCATATCGCGACCCTGATCCTGCCGGCCGACACGGCGTGGAACGAAGGCTCGGGGCCGGCCAATGTGCCGCCGCCGGTCGCGCCCGCGCCGCCGTCGCGCGAGGCGGTCCTCGAGGCGGCGCGGGTCTTACGCTCGGGCGAGCCGGCGCTCATCCTGCTCACCGGCCGCGCGGTGCGCGCCGACGGGCTGGAGCTGGCCGGCAAGATCGCCGCCAAGACCGGGGCGCGGCTGATCGCGCAGGGCTCGAATGCGCGCACCCAACGCGGCCGCGGCCGGGTCTCGGTCGAGCGCATCCCCTATGTCGTCGACCAGGCGTTGAAGGTGCTCGCCGGCCTCAAGCACATCATCCTGGTCGGCGCGAAAATGCCGGTCGCGTTTTTCGCCTATCCCGACAAGCCGAGCCGGCTTTACCCCGAGGATTGCGCGGGCCATGTGCTGACCCGGCCGGAGGAGGATGCGATTGCGGCGCTCGAAGCACTGTGCGAGGAGGTCGGCGCGCGCGCGGTCCCGGCGCCGGTCGTCAACGAAAAGCCGGCGGGGCCGGCCTCGGGCGCCATCACCTCGGAGGCGCTCGGGCAATCGATCGCCGCGCTGTTGCCGGAGAATGCGATCGTCGCCGACGAGGCGGTGACGACGGGCCGCGGCTTTTTTGCCCCGACCCGGATGGCGGCGCCGCATGACTGGCTCTCCAACATGGGCGGCTCGATCGGCCTCGGCCCGCCGCTCGCCACCGGCGCGGCGGTCGCCTGCCCCGACCGCAAGGTCGTCGCGCTGCAGGCCGACGGCAGCGCGATGTACACGGTGCAGGCGCTGTGGACCCAGGCGCGCGAGGGGCTCGACATCACGACGGTCCTGTTCTCCAACCGCACCTACCAGATCCTGAAGGGCGAACTGGCCAACGTCGGGGCCGGCGACCCGGGCCGGAAGGCGCTCGACATGCTCGATCTGGGCCGCCCCGATATCGACTGGGTGGGCCTGGCGAAGAGCCTCGGCGTCCCCGGCGCTCGGGTCACCGACATGGACGCCTTCAACCGGCGCTTCGCCGAGGGGATCGCCGCGCCCGGGCCGTTTCTCGTCGAGGTCGTGCTGTGAGGCTGTCGCTCGCGGCGGCGCTCAAGCCAGAGGCGATCGGCCTGTTCCTCGATGTCGACGGAACCTTGCTCGACCTGGCGCCCCGGCCCGATGCCGTCGAGGTCTCCGCGGTCCTGCTCGACGCGCTTTCCTTGGCGGAGCGTCGTCTGGATGGCGCTCTCGCCCTGGTAAGCGGTCGGCCGATCGACGATCTGGATCGCCTCTTTGCTCCGTTGAGATTGCGCGCGAGCGGCATCCATGGCGCCGAGATCCGGTATTCGCCCAGTGGCGCCATCCAATCGCTGACCCATGGTCGATTGCCGGAAAAAGCGTGGTTCGATCTGATGCGCCTGCTGGGGAAATTCCCCGGGACCTTCGCCGAGAACAAGGGCGTGAGTTTTGCCGTTCACCATCGGACGGCGGGCGCATCCGCCGACGAGCTCGCTGCCGCACTTCGCCGCTTCATCGAGCAGTTCGGAGGGCTGGAGCTGGAATTGACCACGGGTCATTTGGTCTTCGAGATCAAAGGTTGCGAGTTTGACAAGGGCAAGGCGATCGCGCGTTTCATGACGCAAGAACCCTTTGCCGGCCGGTATCCCGTCTTCATCGCCGATGACCGGATGGACCGGGCCGGCTTCGACACGGCACTCGCGCTCGGCGGCATGGCGTTTTCGGTGGGGGACGCGTTGCCGGGGCTGTCGGGCTGGTTCTCCGCACCCGAGAGAGTGCGCGCATGGCTGGCGACGCTCGGCCGATGAGCGCGGCGGCGGAACTGGTCGGCGGGCTGCCGGGCGGGCAACCGCTCGATCTTGCGCTGATCGGCAATTGCCGCGTTGCCGCGCTGGTCAACACCGTCGGCCGGATCGTCTGGTGGTGTTTCCCGCGGTTCGATTCCAATCCGGCTTTCTGTCGTCTGCTCTCCGGCGAGGAGGAGAAGGGGTTCTGCGACGTCGTTCTCGCCGATCTCGCCATTGCCAAAGCCGCCTACGTCCGCAACACGGCGATCGTCGAGACCGAACTCGAGGATCGGCATGGAGGTCGGGTTCGGGTCACCGATTTCGCACCCCGCTTTTCTCGTTTCGAACGGATATTCCGGCCACCGCAGCTGGTGCGCCGGATCACACCTCTCGCGGGGCTACCCCGGGTGACCATCAGGGTTCGCCCCACCCACCTCTATGGACAGCCGGTCACCGACCTTTCCCTGGGCTCGAACCACATCCGTTACCAAGCCTCGGGCACGGTGCTGCGGCTGACGACCGACGCGCCGCTCTCCTACATCGCGCAGGAGACGACATTCCCGCTCACCCGGACGCTCACCCTGATCCTGGGCCCGGACGAGCCGTTCCAAAGCGCGGTCGATCTGACCGGCCTGGAGTTCGAGGAGCACACCCGCGATTATTGGCACGGCTGGGTGCGCTCGCTGGCAGTCCCGTTCGAATGGCAGAGCGCGGTGACGCGGGCCGCGATCACGCTGATGCTGTGCAGCTTCGAGGAAACCGGCGGCATCGTTGCGGCGCACACGACCTCGATCCCCGAGGCGCCCGGGAGCGGCCGAAACTGGGACTACCGCTATTGCTGGCTGCGCGACGCCTATTTTGTCGTCGAGGCGCTAAACCGCCTCGGCACCACCGAGACGATGGAAGCCTACATCAACTATATCACGACGGTGGCCGCGCATTTGGACGCGCCGCTGCGGCCGGTTCATTCGATCGTCCCCGGCGAGGATCTGGATGAAAGGACCGCGCCGGACCTCGCCGGATTTCTCGGCCAGGGGCCGGTGCGCATCGGCAATGCCGCCGCGCTGCAGAACCAGCACGACGTCTATGGCAGCGTCGTCCTCGCGACGACGCAGATGTTTGTCGACGAGCGCCTGCCGCGGATGGGGGACGAGGCGCTGTTCCGGCGCCTGGAGCGGCTCGGCGAGCGGGCGGCGAAGCTGGCGCTGACCCCGGATGCCGGGATCTGGGAATATCGCGGGCGCGGCGCGTGCTACACCTACTCCGCCGCGCTGTGCTGGGCGGCCTGCCACCGCCTCTCGCGGATCGCGGAACGCCTCGGGATCGACGACCGTGCGGCGTTCTGGCGAGGACAGGCGGCAGGCGTTGCGAAAGCCGATCCTGGCCCGTGCGTGGAACCAGGCCAAGGGTGCTCTCACCGGCGTCCTCGACGGCGATGAACTCGATGCCAGCGTGTTGCTGCTTGGCGGAACTGGGGCTGGTTGCCGCCGACGGATCCGCGGTTCATCAGCACCTGCGACGCGATCGGGCGCGAGCTGCGCCGCAACGGCCGGATCATGCGCTACACCAGCGAAGACGATTTCGGCGCGCCGGAAACCGCGTTTCTCGTGTGCAACTTCTGGTACATCGATGCGCTCGCGGCGATCGGCCGGCGCGACGAGGCGCGGGCCATGTTCATCGATCTGCTCGAGCGCCGGAACGCTTTCGGACTTCTCTCCGAGGACATCCATCCGGCAACCGGTGCGCTGTGGGGCAACATCCCGCAGACCTACTCGATGGCGGGCATCATCAATTCGGCGATGCGTCTGTCGATCAGATGGGAGGATGTGTGGTGCCGCGTCTCATCATAGTCTCGAACCGGGTCGCGGTCCCCGGCACCGAGGCGCCGCAGGCCGGCGGCCTCGCCGTCGCGGTCAACGCGGCGCTCAAACAGCGCGAGGGGATCTGGTTCGGCTGGAGCGGGAGGGTGGCCGAGGATGGCGGCGTCCCGCAGCCGACGGTGGTCAGACGGCAGCGGCGGACGTTCATTACGCTCGATCTGTCGAACGTCGATTTCCAGGATTATTACAACGGCTTCGCCAACCGCGTGCTGTGGCCGATCCTGCACTATCGGGTCGATCTGGCCGAATTCACCGCGGTCGAGCTCGCCGGATATCTGAGGGTCAACGCGCTGTTCGCCAACGCGTTGTCTCCGTTCATCCAGCCCGACGACGTGATCTGGGTCCACGACTATCACCTGCTGTCGCTCGCCAAGGAACTTCGTGCGTTGGGGCACGATAATCCGATCGGCTTCTTCCTCCATATCCCGTGTCCGCCGCCGGACATCCTGATGGTCTTGCCGCAGCACGCAGAGACGGTCGGCGCGCTTACCCATTACGACCTCGTCGGGCTGCAGACCGAGGCCGATGCCGACAATCTGCGCCGCTATTTCGAGATCCGGCACGGCATCGCAGGACCTACCCGCGAAGCCTTCGAATTCGGCGGCAGCTATGTGCGCGTTCGCGCGTTTCCGGTGGGCATCGATACCGCGGCCTATGCACGGGTCGCGCGCAATGCCGTGAAATCGCGCCTCGTTGCAGGGCTGCGCGACAGTCTTGGGGATAGGCGTCTGATCCTCGGGGTCGATCGTCTCGACTACTCGAAGGGCATCCCCGATCGCGTCGAGGCCTTCGGCCACTTTCTCGACACCCAGCCCAAGTGGCGGGGCCGGGTGACGTTTCTGCAGATCACCCCGAAAAGCCGGGCCGAGGTGCCGGAATACGCCGAGATAGACCGCACGGTGAGTACGATCGTGGGTCAGATCAACGGGCGGCACGGCGAAGCGGCCTGGACGCCGATCCGCTATGTGAACCGCTCCTATTCGCGGGCCTCGCTGGCGGGGCTGTTCCGATCGGCCGATATCGGCCTTGTAACGCCGCTGCGCGATGGCATGAACCTTGTCGCCAAGGAGTATGTCGCCGCTCAGGATGCGGAAGATCCCGGTGTCCTCGTGCTGTCCCGGTTTGCCGGCGCGGCGGCCGAGCTTGACGGCGCGCTGATCGTCAACCCGCACGAAGTCGAGGCCGTGGCGGAGGCGATCGGAACCGCGCTCGAAATGCCCCTTGCGGAGCGCAAGGAGAGGCACGCGCGAATGTTCGCCCACCTGATGACAAACGATGTCGACCGCTGGGCCGAGCAGTTCCTGTCGGCGCTCGCGCAGTCGCGTCAGCGCCCCGGCATTCTCAGTGGCCTGCAGCAGTTCTTCGCCTCGCCGATCGGTCTGACCGGGTAGCGATCCGCTACAGGGGCTTGTTGACTTGGCAGGAGCGAGCGTGCCGCAGAGGACTGATCCGGATGTCGCGGCGATTGTCGCGGCATGCCACGGCGATCCCTTTGCCTTTCTCGGCATGCACGAGGAAGGCAAAGGGCTGTGCGTGCGGGCTTTTCTGCCCGACGCCGCGGCGATGGCGGTCGTCGACGGCGCGAGCGGCGCGGTCGTTGCCCGCGGCAAGCGGGTTCATACGGCCGGCCTGTTCGTCGCCGTCATGCCCGAGCGGCATCAGCCGTTCCGCTACCGCCTGCGCGCGCGCTGGGGCAAGGACTGGCATGAGTTCGACGACATCTACCGGTTTCCCCCGGTGCTCGGCGAGCTCGACCTGCATCTGCTGGTCGAGGGCAACCACCTCGCCAGCGACCGGAAGCTCGGCGCCCACCCGCTTGTCCATGATGGGGTCGCGGGCGTCGGCTTTGCGGTCTGGGCGCCCAACGCCCGCCGGGTCAGCGTGGTCGGCAATTTCAACAACTGGGACGGCCGGCGCATGGCGATGCGCCACCGCGGGGAGAGCGGGTTCTGGGAGATCTTCGTGCCGAGTCTGGCGGCCGGTGAGCTCTACAAATACGAACTGCTCGGCCCGGACGGCGGGCTCCTGCCGCTGAAGGCCGACCCGCATGCGGAGCGGACCGAACGGCCGCCCGGTACCGCCTCGGTCGTCGCGGCGCCATCCGCCCATGTGTGGCAGGACGATGCCTGGATGGC
Source organism: uncultured Alphaproteobacteria bacterium (assembly GCA_963842175.1). Lineage (GTDB taxonomy): Bacteria > Pseudomonadota > Alphaproteobacteria > ATCC43930 > CGMCC-115725 > DATARH01. The sequence goes on along the minus strand of CAWJFM010000023.1, from coordinate 123,753 downwards.
CGAGCGCGGCCGGCGCAACGACCGCGAAGCGCCGATCTCGATCTACGAGGTCCATCTCGGCTCGTGGCGTCGCAACTGGGCCGAGGGCGGGCGCTATCTGAGCTATCGCGAGCTGGCCGAACAGCTGGTGCCCTACGTCGCCGATCTCGGCTTCACCCATATCGAGGCGATGCCGGTCACCGAATATCCATTCGACGGGTCGTGGGGCTATCAGCCGGTCTCGCTGTTCGCGCCGACCGCGCGCTATGGCGCGCCCGATGATTTCCGCGCCTTTGTCGATGCCTGCCACCGCGCCGGTCTCGCGCTGTGGCTCGACTGGGTGCCCGGCCATTTCCCGAGCGACGCGCATGGCCTCGGGCATTTCGACGGCACCGCGCTCTACGAGCACGCCGATCCGCGCCAGGGCGTGCACCGCGACTGGAACACGCTGGTCTACAATTTCGGCCGCCGCGAGGTGGCGAATTTTCTGTGGTCGAGCGCGCTTTATTGGCTGCGCGAGTACCATATCGACGGGCTCAGGGTCGATGCGGTGGCCTCGATGCTCTATCTCGACTACAGCCGCGAGGCGGGGGAGTGGATCCCCAACCAATATGGCGGGCGCGAGAACCTTGACGCGATCGCCTTTCTGCGGCGGATGAACGAGCTGGTGTTTGGCGAAGCCTCGGGCGCGACGACCGCGGCCGAGGAATCGACCGCCTGGCCGATGGTGTCGCGCCCGACTTATGTCGGCGGCCTCGGCTTCGGCTTCAAATGGAACATGGGCTGGATGCACGACACGCTCGGCTACATGGCGCACGACCCGGTCCACCGCAAATACTACCACAACGATCTGACTTTCGGCCTCCTTTATGCCTTCCACGAGAACTTCATCCTGCCGCTCTCCCATGACGAGGTCGTCCACGGCAAGGGCTCCTTGATCGGCCGGATGCCGGGGGACACCTGGCAGCGTTTTGCCAATCTGCGGGCCTATTTCGCATTCATGTGGACGCATCCCGGCAAGAAGCTGTTGTTCATGGGCGGCGAATTCGCCCAGGATTGGGAGTGGAACCACGATCAGGGCCTCGACTGGCAGGCCTTGGCGCATCCGCTCCACGAGGGCGTGCAGACGCTTGTGCGCGACCTCAATCGGCTCTATCGCGCGACGCCGGCCTTGTACCGGCTCGATTGCGAGCCCGGCGGGTTCGCGTGGATCGACGCCAGCAATGGCGAGGAGAGCGTCATCTCCTATCTGCGGCGCGGCCGCGAGCCGGGTGAGCTGGCCGTCATCGTCGGCAATTTCACGCCGGTGCCGCGCCATGACTACCGGATCGGCGTGCCGCGCCCCGGCCGCTATGCGGAGCGCATCAACACCGACGCGCAGGATTATGGCGGCAGCGGAGTCGGCAATGCCGGCGAAGTTCGCGCCGAGCCGCATCCGATGCACGGGCATGCCTATTCGTTGCGGCTCGAACTGCCGCCGCTCGGCGTCCTCATCTTTACTCCGGAGAATTAAGGCATCCCTTCCGCAACGCCGCTGCGCCCGCGTATGCTGGCGCCAGGTTGTGGGTTCGACACCCGCAGGGATAAGAGCGATGAACACCCCGGAACCAGAGCGGGTCGAGCGGCGGTTGACGGCGATCCTGGCGGCCGATGTCGTCGGCTATTCGCGGTTGATGGGGGAGGACGAGGAGGGGACGCTTGCGGCGCTGAAAGCGATCCGGCGCGAACTGGTCGATCCGCGGATCGTCGAACATCGCGGCCGCATCGTCAAAACGACCGGCGATGGGCTGCTTGTCGAGTTTGCCAGCGTCGTCGACGCCGTGCGCTGCGCGGTCGACGTGCAGCGCGAGATGGCCGAGCGCAATACCGGTGTGCCGGCCGAAACGCGCATCGAGTTCCGCGTCGGGATCAATCTCGGCGACATCATCATCGACGGCGACGACATCTTCGGCGACGGCGTCAACGTCGCCGCCCGCCTCGAAACCTTGGCGGAGCCGGGCGGCATCTGCGTCAGCCGGGTGGTGCGCGACCAGGTGCGCGACAAGCTCGCCTTCGCCTTCGAGGACATGGGCGAGCAGCAGGTCAAGAACATCGCCCGGCCGGTGCGCGTCTTACCGTCCGCATCGCCGCCTCCACCCTCCCCGCATACGGGGAGGCACGATGCCGCGTAGCGGCGATCGGGCGGGGGCTGTCGAGCCGCCGTCGCTCGCGCTCCCGACAAGCCGTCGATCGCGGTCCTGCCGTTCCAGAACATGTCGGGCGACCCGGAGCAGGAGTATTTCGCCGACGGCATGGTCGAGGACATCATCACCGAATTGTCGCGGTTCCGCGCGCTGTTCGTGATCGCGCGCAACAGCACGTTCACCTACAAGGGCAAGGCGGTGGATGTGCGCCAGGTGGCGCGCGAGCTGGGCGTTCGCTATGTCGTCGAGGGGAGCATCCGCAAGGCCGGTGAGCGGGTTAGGGTAACCGCGCAGCTGATCGATGCGGCGACCGGCAATCACCTGTGGGCCGAGCGCTACGACCGCACCCTGGAGGATGTGTTCGCCGTCCAGGAAGAGGTCACGCGCAATATCGTGGCGGCGGTGGCGCCTTCGGTGGAGTTGGCGGAGGTGGCCCACGCGCGCCGCGCCATCCCGAACGCCGACGCCGTCCAGCTCGCCTGGCGGGCGCAAGGCCTGTTGTACGATGCGTTGAGCAAGGGCCCGGCGCCACTGATCCTGGAAGCCATCACCACGGCAACTCAGGCGATCATCATCGATCCCGCCTCGCTCTCGGCCTACTCGACCTTGGGCTGGGCATACAGCATGTGCCATCTGTACCGCTGGGGGCCGGAACCGGAGAAGGGGCTCGATGCGGCGTGGTCTGTCGCCGAGTGCATGCTGAACATCGATCCGCTGGACGACCGGACGCTGGCTCAATGCGGCATCATCCGGGTCATGCGCGGCGATCACGCGCGCGGTATCGCCGATCTGCGCCGCGCCATCGAGATCAATCCCAATTCCGCCAGTTCGCTGGCGACGCTGGCCTATGCCGAGGCGACCGCGGGTTTCGGCGAGGACGCCAAAGAGCACGGCCTGCTGGCCCTCCGCTTGAGCCCGCGCCGCGACACGTGGGTCGGCCCTGCTCAGCTCGCGTTGGCGATGGCGAGCTTTCGCGCACGCGAATACGATGAAGCCGTGCGCTGGGCCGGGCTCGCGATCCAATCGCAGCCGGCCGCGCCGATCCGGCGCTCCATCATGATCGCCTGCTGCGCACGGGCCGGGGATGTGCCGCGCGCGGCGCAGGAGCGGGCGGTGCTCGACGGCTTCGCCCCGGATTTCATTCCGAGCCTGTTCCGCGGCGAAAACCGGGTGTTCACCCGGCCGGAGGACATGGAGCACCTGCTGGACGGCCTGCGGCTGGCGATGGGCGAGACGGCATGACCGCGACCCGCCGCGGTGACGCCGGCCCGCTGCGGGAATTTCATCTCGGACCGGCGGCGGCGCGTCCTTCGAGACGACCGCTCCGCGGTCCCCTCAGGATGAGGTAAGTCTTTAATGCCGCCCACGATCAGCCTCATCCTGAGGAGCGTCCCGCAGGGGCGCGTCTCGAAGGACGCACAGCGCTCCAGCAACCCTCGCAGCAAGACGCTGCACAACTTCGCATTCCCGGCGAAAGCCGGGACCCATTCTTCCGCGCCCGAGACGGTTGACAAGTGGATCCCGGCTTGCGCCGGGAATCCGGCTTAGAAGCCCTTGATGCCGTCATCAAAAATTTGGCCGGGCAGCCCCTATCCGCTCGGCGCGACGTGGGACGGCAAGGGGGTCAATTTCGCGCTGTTCTCGGCGCATGCCGACAAGGTCGAGTTGTGCCTGTTCGACCGCTCGGGAACGCATGAAGAGGCCCGCATCGCGCTGCCCGAATATACCGACGAGGTGTGGCACTGTTATCTGCCCGAGGCGCGCCCCGGCCAGCTTTACGGCTACCGGGTGCACGGCCCCTACGACCCCGAAGCCGGCCACCGGTTCAACCCCAACAAGCTCTTGCTCGACCCCTATGCACGGGCGATTGTGGGCCCGTTGCGCTGGAGCGATGCGGTGTTCGGCTATCGCGTCGGCGGTCCGCGTGAGGACCTCGCGGTCGATCGCCGCGACAGCGCCCGCTACATGCCGAAATGCCGGGTGATCGAGAGCGCCTTTACCTGGAACGACGATCGCCACCCGCGCAATTCGTGGGAAGAGACGATCATCCTCGAGATGCATGTGCGCGGCTTCACGATCAAGCATCCGGAGGTCCCCGAACGCCAACGCGGCACCTTCGCGGCGCTCGCCACGCCCGCGGTGATAGACTATCTGGTCGAGCTTGGCGTCACCGCGATCGAGCTGTTGCCGATCCAGGCCGCAATCGCCGAGCGGCGTCTCACCCAGCGCGGCTTGACCAACTACTGGGGCTACAACACGATCGGGTTTTTCGCCCCCGACCCGCGCTTTCTGCCGGCGGGCGCGGTCGACGAGTTCAAGACCGCGGTCAAACGGCTGCACGAGGCCGGCATCGAAATCATCCTCGATGTCGTCTACAACCACACCGCCGAGGGCAACCATCTCGGGCCGACGCTGTCGTTCCGCGGCATCGACAATTTGTCCTATTACCGGCTGCAGAACGATCGCCGCTACTGCCTCGACGTCACCGGCTGCGGCAACACGCTCAATACCGACCATCCGCGCGTCTTGCAGCTGGTCATGGACTCGCTGCGCTATTGGGCGCTCGAGATGCATGTCGACGGGTTCCGCTTTGATTTGTGCCCGGCGCTGGCGCGCGAGAACGGCGACTACGCCCAGGGCGCAGCGTTTTTCGACGCCGTCCGCCAGGATCCCGGCGCTGGCCCGGGTGAAGCTGATCGCCGAGCCGTGGGATGTCGGTCCCAACGGCTATCAGCTCGGCAATTTTCCGCCGGGCTGGGCGGAATGGAACGGGCAATACCGCGACTCGGTGCGCCGCTTCTGGAAGGGCGACAAGGGACTGGTTGCCGAAATGGCGTCGCGCGTGGTCGGCTCCTCCGACGTCTTCGGCTATCGCGGCCGCCGGCCGTGGGCGAGCATCAACTTCGTCACCGCCCATGACGGCTTTACGCTGCACGATTTGGTCAGTTACGAGAAGAAGCACAACGAGGCGAACGGCGAAAGCAACCAGGACGGCCACGACGCCAATTTCAGCTGGAATTGCGGCGTCGAAGGTAAGAGCGACGATCCCGCCATCGTTGCACTGCGCGACCGGCAGAAGCGTAACCTCATGGCCACCCTGTTGTTGTCGCTCGGCGTGCCGATGCTGCTCGCCGGTGACGAGTTCGGGCGCAGCCAACAGGGAAACAGCAACGCCTACTGCCAGGACAACGAGATCTCGTGGCTCGACTGGCAGAAGATCCGGCCCGAGGACGAGGCATTGCGCGCTTTCGTGCGCGATCTGATCGCGCTGCGCCGCACCCACCGGGTGTTCTCGCGACCGCGCTTTTTTCGCGGCGAGGTCGTCTCCGAGGCCGGACTCAAGGACATCACCTGGGTGACCCAGGCCGGGGTCGAGGCGACCGCCGAGGATTGGGGCAATACTTTTGCCCTGACGCTCGGCTATGTGCTGTGCGGCGCCGCCGGCGAATTCTACGCCCCGGGCGGCCAGCGCGACATCGACGAGAGCTTTCTCGTCATGATGAGCGCCTACTACGACGATCTGCCGTTCCATTTCCCGCATTTGCCGACCGAGCTCGTCTGGGAAGCGCTGGTCGACACCGCCGAGCCGACCGGGCTTGCCCCCACCCTTCCCGCCCCCGCAGGCGGGGGAGGGAAGCGTGGGAGCGCAGGTGGGCGGCTATGGCGCGCGGGCGAGGCCTATCCGTTGCGCGCGCATTCCTTTGCGCTGTTCATCAATCGCGCGCCCGCTTCTGGCCCCGCTAACGACAGCGATGCGCGATGAGCCGGCTCGACGAACTGCGCCATATCGCCGATCTGGTCGGGATCGCGACCCGCCACGTCGATGCGCTTGGGGTCGTGCATGAGCCCGATGAAGAGACGCTGTCCCGGCTGATTACCGCGTTCGGCCTGCCCTCCGACCCGAAACAGGCCGAGGACGCGCTCGCCGAAGAGAGTGGAGCGGCGCCATTCGGTCTCGCCGCGGTCCATATCGTGGCGCAGGAAGACCCCGCCCCGGCGCTGCGGTTGCGCCTCCCGGCAGGAGCCGGCGGCGTCGAATGGCACTGCCGGTTCGAAGACGGCACGCAAAGCGCCGGCAAGAGCGACGGGGCCGAGCTGGTGTTGCCCGGCCAAATGCCGCTCGGCTATCACCGCCTCGCCATCGCCGGCGCCGGCGCGACCGCGGAAATCAGCCTCGTCGTCGCGCCCGCTTCGTGCCATCTCGGCGAGGGGCTGCAAGGGGGTGCCCGCAGCTGGGGCCTCACCGCCCAGCTTTACGGGCTGCGCAGTGCGCGCGATTGGGGGATCGGCGATTTCAGCGATCTGGCAACGCTGTGCCGGGAGGGCGGCAAGCTCGGCGTCGCGGCGGTCGGCATCAACCCGCTGCACGCCTTGTTTGCCGCCGAGCCGCGCCATTTCAGCCCGTACTCGCCGTCGAGCCGGGTTTGGCTCGATTATCTCTACATCGACGTGACCCGGGTCCCGGGCTTTGTCGAGAACCTCGCGGTGCAAAACCTGGCGCCGGCCGCTGCGGTGCGCGCCGCGCGCGATGCCGGGCTGGTCGATTACGCCGCGGTCGCGGCGCTGAAACGTCCCGTGCTCGAGGCGCTCTACCAGAACTTTCGCACGCACGAGCGCGCCGGCCCCAGCGCGCTCGGCGCCGCCTTCCGCGCGTTCCAGCGGGAGGGCGGGGACGCCCTCGCGGGGTTTGCCACCTTCGAGGCCTTGCACGAGCATTTCACCGGGGCCGGCGGGCCGTTCTCGTGGCATGCCTGGCCGGCAGCGATGCGCGATCCCAAATCGGCGGCGGTCGGAGAATTCGCCCGCGCCCATGCCGAACGGGTGGAGTTTTTTCAGTTTCTGCAATGGCAGGCCGACCGCCAGCTCGGCGCCGCTGCCGCCGCGGCCGGGCGCGCCGGCGGGCTCGGGATCGGGCTCTATCGCGACCTCGCGGTCGGGGTCGACCCGAACGGCGCCGAGGCCTGGGCCGACCAGGAGCTCGTCATCCCCGGAATGGCGATCGGCGCGCCGCCCGATCTCTTGAACCGCGCCGGACAGAATTGGGGTTTGGCGCCGATCAACCCGCTCGCCTTGCGCCGGCGCGGGTATGCTCCGCTGATCGCCGCGTTGCGCGCCAATATGCGGCACGCCGGGGTCATCCGGATCGACCACGTGATGAGCCTGCAGCGGCTCTACTGGATCCCGAGCGGCGCCCTGGCCCATGCCGGGGCCTATGTCAATTACCCGTTCCGCGACCTGTTGCGCCTCGTCGCGCTCGAAAGCCGCCGGCAGCGCTGCGCTGTCATCGGCGAGGATCTCGGCACCGTGCCCGAAGGGTTTCGCGAGACAATGCAGCAGGCCAATGTCCTGTCATATCGGGTCTTCATGTTCGAGCGCCGGGGCGACGGCAGCTTTATTCCGCCCGGCGACTACCCGCCCCTGGCCGCCGCCACCGCCGCAACGCATGATCTAGCGACGCTGAAGGGGTTCTGGCTCGGCCGCGACATCGCGTGGCGGCGCCGCCTCGCGCTCTATCCCGACGCGGCGGCCGAGGCGAGCGAAGCGGAGGACCGCCACCGCAGTCGGTACCGGCTGCTCGAAGCCCTCGCCCGTGAAGGGTTGCTGATGCCCGAGCGGTTCGGCGGGTTCCTGTCACCCGATGGGAAGCCGAGATACCGCCCGGAACTCGGCGAGGCGATCCTCGCCTATCTGGGGCGCTCGCGCTCGCGCCTCGCGCTGGTGCAGATCGAGGACGTCGCCGGCGAGGCCGAACAGGCCAATCTGCCGGGCACGACCGAGGCGCATCCTAATTGGCGCCGGCGCCTCTCCTTGCCTCTGGAAGAGCTGCTCGCCGGCCCCGAGATGGCGCGGATCGCCGCGCTGATGACCGCGGCGCGCCATCGTGCGGCGCCGGAATGAGGAGGCAGCGCCACGATCATGAACACGACGAGACCCGCCCGCTTTCGCTATCGCCTCGGCGCCAACCAGCCCGCCGCGAGCCCGACCGCGCGCCGCCTCGCCGAGATGGCAAAGGCGACCCTGCGCGAGACCGACGGTGTGTTCCGGATCGAGGTCTTTCCCGAAAGCCGGCTTGGTCCCGACCCGCAAATGTTCGCCGATTTGCGCGGTGGCAGGCTCGAATTCTATCTGTCGGGCGCGCTCCTGGGCGGGCTCGCGCCGACCAGCGCCCTGCCGCTGCTGCCGTTCGCCTTTCGCGATAGCGACAGCGTCTTCGCCGCGCTCGACGGCGCGCTCGGCGATATGATCCGCGGCGAGCTCGCGGCGGCCGGCCTCCACGCCTTCCGGCGCGCCTGGCAGAACGGCTTTCACCACATCACCACCAGCACGCGGCCGATCCACAGCGCCGACGATTTCGCCGGGCTCAAGATCCGCACCCCGGGCGGCGAATTCGCCGCGGATTTTTTCCGCACCCTCGGCGCCGAACCGGGCATGGTGCCGTTTAGCGGGATGTACGACGCGCTGAAGGCAAAAACCTTCGACGGCCAGAGCGACCCGCTCGCGATCGTGCAATCGCTGCGGCTTTACGAGGTGCAGAGCTATCTCAGCCTGACCGCGCATTGGTGGACCGGGTTCACCCTGCTCGCCAACGCCGCCGCGTGGCAGGCACTGCCGGCGGAGATCCAGACCGTCGTTGAGCGCAATGCCGAGAAATATGCATTGTTGCAGCGCGCCGATATCGAAGCGATCAACGCCGCCGGTGCCGAAACGCTGGCGCGTCGGGGCATGATCGTAAACGAGGCCGACACCGCGAGCATCCAAGCCGCGCTCAGTGAATTCTACGAGCGCTGGATGGGCCGCTTCGAGCCCGCCGCCTGGGCTCTGCTGATGGACGCGGCGGGCGGCATCGGGTAAGACGGCCCGCGATCGCGGTTAGGCCGCAGCGGCCTGGCGCAGCCGATAGATCGCGGTGTGCGCGACCTGAGCGATCGGGATCGTCTCGCCGGCGAGGACCAGGGCGTCGAGTTCGACAAAGCGGTGGCCCTTGTGCTCGTAATTGCCGGTGATGCGGGCGCGCACCGATAGACTGTCGCCGACCGAGGCCGTCGCCAAATTCCGCACCCGGCTGCCGGTATGGACCCAGGGGCCGAAGACGACATTGCGGTTCAAGACGAGATTGCAGCTCTGCAGGATCAGGGCGGGATGGATCAGCTTTTCTTCGGCATAGATCGGCGCCGCTTCGCGCAAATCGGCGAGGTAGCGCGCGCTCGCCTCCGGTGTGATCGGATACGGATCGAGGCCGAGCCAGGTTTCCGCGGCGAGCGAGGCCTCGTCGGCCGGCGGTCGCTCGGCGCGCTGCGGCACCCGGGGAAACAGATCGAGGAAGGGCGCGATCGGCGGCGCGTCCGGCATCGCGGCCCGTCCGGTGGCGCAGACTTCGCCGCGGCTTTCGACCGACATGTCGAGCGCGCCGTCGCTCAAGCTCGCGGTGACCGTCGCGGTGTCGCCGTCATAGACCGGCTTGAAGAAGCGGCACTCGGCGGTGCCGCGATCGAGCCAGGCGCGGCCCCAGCGCAGCACCGGCAGATGCGTCATGTAGCCATAAACGGCCACCCCGGGCACCATCCCGCCGCCAAACCCAAGGCTGCGGGCGAAGGCGCTGTCGTGGATCTTATTGTCCGAATCGTGCGCCGTGTTGTAGGCCGAGACCCGATAGGGGCCGAGAAAGTCATTGGTCATTGCTGCCTCGGGTCAAACGCGGTGATGCACCCACAAATTGGGCTCGACATAAACGGCATGGTCCTGTTCGCGGGACACATGGACCGGCGCCAGCGCGCCGGGCACGACGATATCGCCGCTGCGCGCGAAATCCATGCCGGTCCACTCCGACCATTCGGCGATCGTTCCGACAACGACCACGCTGACCGGCGCGATCTTGACGATCCTCGCGCCGGCCCGGACGTGTACCCGTACCCATGGGTCCCAGGGCAACCCGTCGCGGCGGGTGCGCGCCACGTAATCGGCAAAGGGGACGCACGGCTCCCGGTGCTTGTCGCTCGGGCGCAGCGGTGCGTAGAGATCGCCAAAGCCGCGCGTCCAGACATTCGCGATCATCGCCTCCAGCATCAGGTGCGAGATGCCGCGTCCGCGATAGGGCGGCAGCAGGGTTATCTCCAGAGCACTGACCGCGGTGGGACGGCGCAAGGCGCGCCAATCCGCATCGGCCCAACGGATCGCCGCATCCCACCCGCCGACGGGGAGCTCGTTGCGTCCGGCCGTGCCGTCGCGGAACGCGAACGGCACGCTGAAGCCGCGGGCGATGACCCGATCCGGCTCGTCGCGGTCGACCGCCGCGAGGGCGAAGTCGAGATATCGATCGAGCGCGCTATCCCCATAGTAGAGCGCCGCGGCCGGGTCGTGCCGCATGAACTCTGGCCACGCGGCGGCGAAATCGGCCGAAAACAGCTGCGCGCGCAGCTCGGGCCGCTCAGCGAGGGTGCAAACCGCCAGCCGTCCGGCAGGGAAGCTATGGTCGGTCTTGATTGTCATTGCGAGCCTAGCGAAGCAATCTCGTGCCGATTTTCATTCGGGCCAGCGAGATTGCTTCGTCGCTTGGCTCCTCGCAATGACGATTGAAGCGTCGCGGCTACTTCTGCTGGTCGCGGTCGAGCACGGCCTGGATCTTTGCCGGGTCGACATTGAGGGGCGGGATCTTGGCGCGCTCGACCTGCAACAGCCCGCCGACCCGGCTGTCGCGCTGCTGCCAGCCGCGGTTCATCGCCTCGGTCAGTTCTTCGAGCGCGAGGTTGGCGAGCCGCATCGGCACCCCGACCTCGCGTCCGAGCCCGACCGCGAGCGAGACATCCTTGTGCAACAGGCGCAGCGCGAAATCCGCCGGATCGTAGGCGCTGCTCAAAAATTTGCCGAGCCGGTCGAAGGTGCGCTGGCGTCCGGTCGCGCCCTGCCGCACCGCCTCCCACAATTCGAGCGGCTCGACCCCGGCCTTGATGCCCATCGTCATCACCTCGGCGAGCGCGACGCCGACGACCGCGCTGGTGCAGTTGTGCACGAGCTTGGCGATCGTGCCGGCGCCGATCGGCCCGATATAGCGCGCCTGGTCGCCCATCGCGTCGAGGACGCTCTTGTGGCGGTTGAATTGCTGCTCGTCGCCGCCGACCCAGATCGCCATCTTGCCGCTGGCCGCGCCGCCGGGGCCGCCGCTGACCGGCGAATTGAGCATGTAGAGGTTCTTCTCGGCGAAGGCGGCGTTGATCTTGCGCACGACCGCGACCGAATTGGTCGACATGTCGAAAAACGCGGTGTCGGGCTTCATGCCCTCGATCAGGCCATTGGGACCGAGCGCCACCCCTTCGACATCGGCGGGGACGGGGAGGGAGGTGAACACCACCTCGCTCGCCTCGGCGACCTGCCGCGGCGAATTCGCCCAGACCGCGCCTTTCGCCAGAAACGGGCTCGGCCGCGGCGCGGTTGAGATCGTGGACGGTGAGCTGGTGGCCGGCCTTTTGCAGATTGGCCGCCATGCCCTTGCCCATCATGCCGAGCCCGATGAAACCGACGCGCATCTCGACCCTCCACCGTTTGCGACCACTCCGGATGAAAGGGAAGTGTTGCCGGGCGAACCGGTCGAGCGCAAGCCTCGCCGGCGCGTGTCACGTGCTTTATTCGACGCTCAGCCGGCCTCGGGCGGGGTCGTCCGCGATCGATGCTATAAACGTGCCTCGGCCGGCGTCGCCGACGCGGCGGCGATCTGATTGGCAAGACGATCGCTAAGGCGACTGAGCAGCTGCTGCCGCTGCGCCGTGGTTTCGACGATTTCTCGTTCAATCGCCTTGGTGGCGTTTACACGCTTCATGGCGCGTTCCACTCTATAGCGGCGGTGCAGATCGCTGATATGGGCGCTCAATTGCTCAAGTTCCGCCCAATCCAGTGAATCGCTGTCCATGACGCTTCCGGCGGGGCGCTCCCCGCCAATGCGCTTCGTCATCTCGCACTCCCGCATAGGCAACAATCATGCAGTAGCGCAGGTCATATTATTTGTCCATTCCTATCGATTCAGATGCCAAATGCATCCTGTCTTTAATTAGCTACTTGTTAAAACTTTACATGATTTACGGCTTGTTAAGCCTCGCGGTGCCGCAGCTGGTTGTTGACCCGGCGGTCGCCGGCCAGCCAGCGCTGGAGCTCGCTGTGCGCGTCGGCCCGGCGCAGCGCGTCGATCTCGGCGACATCGGGCGGATCGCAGGTGAATTCGAGGATCATGCCGTCGGGCGAGGTGGTGTAGATCGACTTGCAATAGCCGTGATCGGTCTCGCGGAATTTCTCGCCGGCCTTGTTGAGCCGGGCCTTCAGCTCGTCATAGGTCTGATCGCTCGCCTTCAGCGCGATGTGATAATGGCTGCCGACCTTGGGCGGCTCTTTCGCCTGGGTCAGCTCGTACATCTCGGGATCGGCGAACTGGAAGAACGCCAGCGCGCCGCCGTCGGCGAGGCCGAAGAAGGTGTGGCAGAAATCGACCTCGCGGCCGAGATCGGCGCGGTAGGTCTGCTCGCACCAGGTCGCGACCAAGGGGATGCCGAGCAGATCCTCGAGAAAGCGGCGGTTGGCCTCGTGGTCCTTCACGACATAGGCGTTGTGGTGGAGGCGCAGCGGCAATTCCTCCAACAGCTGTCGCCTGGCTCGGGGCGGTTCTCTCGATGGTATCCATGGCGATTCCTCCTGCGTTCGGCGGTCGACCGGTCTCCGGCTTGAGGCCGAGCATAGCACATCTCGGGCCGGCGCGCATCGGCGACAGGATCATCGGTCCGCCGCTATATGCCGCGCGGCTCGACAGAGAGGCAGCCAGTTTCTATATTCAGCGCGTAAATCGAGAAACTGGGCACCGTCAATGGCAATCAGCCTGAAAGATCCCGAAACCGACCGGCTGGCGCGCGCGGTGGCGGCGCTCACCGGCGAGACGCTGACCGCGGCGGTGCGCAAGGCCTTGGCCGAGCGGCTGGAGCGCGAGCGGCTCAAACGCGGCGAAGTCTTTGACCTTGTCGCGCGTCTCCGGGAAATTGGGGAACATTGCGCTAATTCGCCCGATTTCGATACGCGCTCGCCCGACGAGATCGTCGGCTACGACGAAACCGGCATGTGGCGCTGAATGGTCGTCGATACCTCGGCGCTGGTTGCCATTCTACTACGCGAGCCAGACGCCGATTGGTTCTCCCAAGCCATTGCCGACGCTGCAATAAGACTGATGTCGGCCGTGACGCGGGTCGAGCTATCCTTCGTTGTAGAGAGCCGAAAAAGGCTTACAGGACCCGCAGACATTGTGCGCTTGCTGCGCGAAGCCCGCATCGACATTGCCGCGGTGACGCCGCAGCAGGCCGAGATCGCGATCGAGGCGTTTCGCCGCTTTGGCCGCGGGCGGCATCGCGCCGGGCTCAACATCGGCGATTGTTTTTCCTACGCCCTGGCCAAGGCGACGGACCAGCCGCTGCTGTTCAAGGGAGACGATTTCGTCCACACCGATGTCCGGCCGGCGCTGACCAGCATTCTGCCCTGAAGCCGCAACGGCCTCTCATTCGATGACCTCATCCGCGCGCGCCAGGATCGATTGCGGCACCGCGAGGCTGAGCGCCTTGGCGGTCTTGAGGTTGATCACCAGCTCGAAGGTGGTCGGCTGCTGGACCGGCAGATCGGCCGGCTTGGCGCCCCTGAGGATCTTTCCGACGTAAGCACCAACTTGGCGAAGAGTAGCCGTGAGGCTCGATCCATAGCTGATCAGCCCACCGGCCGTTGCGAACTCGCGCAGCTCAATGATCGCCGGAACGGCGTGGCGTGATGCGAGCGCGACGAGCTGGTCGCGCCGGCCGTCAAAGAAAATATCGGAGCCGACGACGAGCGCGCCGTCCCGCCGTTGGACCAGGGTTGCGAACGCGGCATCGATCTCGCTTGCGCTGCTGGCTTTCAGGATGGAGAGCTGCACCCCCTTCGCGCGCGCCGCTTCTTCGACACCTCTGATGATGCGCTCGGCATTGGCATTGTCGGGGTTCACCAGCAAAGCGATCAAGCTGGCCTGGGGAACCAGCTCGGACAGCAGTTCGAGCCGCTTGGGCATCAGCTCGACGGCCAACAGACTGATGCCCGTGAGGTTGTCGGTCGGCCGGGCGAGACTGGCGACCAGCCCGTCCCCGATCGGGTCGCCGGCATTGAAGACGATCGGGATCGTCGAAGTCGCACCCTTCGCGGCCAGCGCCGAAGGAGTGCCTATTGCCGCGATCGCGTCGACGTTGCGGGCGACGAGGTCGGCCGCCAATGCCGGCAGCCGGTCATAATTTCCCTCGGCCCAGCGGTACTCAATCACCAGATTTTTCTCCTCGACGTAGCCGCTCTCACCCAGTCCATCGAGGAACGCAGTAAGGAACTTATCGTCGGAGCCGGCCGAGGTTCCGTTGAGGAAGCCGATCACCGGCATCGCCTTCTGCTGCGCGCGGGTCGCCAGCGGCCGGGCGAGCGCCGCGGCGAACAGGGCTATGACATCGCGCCGCCTCATCCCGCGCGCCTCACTTCGCGCTCGCGACCGCGCCGCTGCGGTGCAATGCGGAGATTTCGTCGGCGGAGAAACCCCAATCCTGGAGCACCGCGCCGGTGTGCTCGCCGATCCGCGCCGGCGGGCGCTGGACATGCGAGGGCGTGCCGAGGAAGCGCGGCGCCGGGGCCGGCTGGGCGATCCCGTCGATCTCGACAAAGCTCTGGCGGTGGCGGTTGTGCGGGTGCTGGAGCGCCTCCGACATGCGCAGGACCGGTGCGAAGCAGATGTCGGTCTGCTCCATGATCGCGGTCCATTCGGCGCGCGTCTTCTCTTTGAAGATGCGCGCGAGGCGCTCTTGCATCGCCGGCCAGGTGGCGCGGTCGGTCTGCTCGGGCAGGCTCTCGCCGTCGAGCCCGGTGTGCTTCAACAACAGCGCATAGAATTGCGGCTCGATCGCGCCGACCGCGACATACTCGCCGTCCTTGGTCTCGTAGACATGGTAGTAATGCGCGCCGCCATCGGTGCGGTTACGGCCGCGCTCCTCGGTCCAGGCGCCGGAGGCGAGCGCGGCATACATCATCGTCATCAGCGAAGCCGAGCCCTCGACCATCGAGCAATCGACGACCTGCCCCTTGCCGCTGACCCGCGCGCTGATGATGCCGGCGAGGACGCCCATCGCCAGATAAAGCGCGCCGCCGCCGAAATCGCCGACCAGGTTCAAGGGCGGCACCGGCGGCCCGCCGGCCTCGCCGATCGAATAGAGCACGCCCGAGAGGGCGATGTAGTTGATGTCGTGTCCGGCGGTATGGGCGATCGGCCCGTCCTGGCCCCAGCCGGTCATCCGTCCGTAGACGAGCTTGGGGTTGCGCGCGAGGCAGACCTCGGGGCCGAGGCCGAGCCGCTCCATGACCCCGGGGCGGAACCCTTCGATCAGGGCGTCGGCCCGGTCGGCGAGGCGCAGCACCGCCGCGACCCCGGCCGGGTTCTTCAAATCGACCGCGATGTTGCGCCGGCCGCGCGCCAACAGGTTGAAGCGGTATTCCTCGCCCACGGGGCCGCCGACCCGGCTGTCGTCATGCCCGACATTGCTGGCGCGGTCGACCCGGATTACTTCGGCGCCCATGTCCGACAGCAGCATCGCGCAAAACGGCGCCGGGCCGATCCCGGCCAGCTCGACGACCTTGACCCCCTCAAGCGGTCCCATTGACGATCCTCGCTGGCTTGCCCGCGTCCAGAATAGCAGGCAAGGCCTATTCTACCTTGTCATACCGGCGAAAGCCGGTATCCATGGTCGAAATGGGTCCCGGCCTTCGCCGGGATGGCGATTTGACTGCTTGACGGGCGAGGTGAGCAAAAATGGATGCGACGGCATTGCGCGAATTGCAGGCGCCCTTGAAGGCGGCATACCGCGAGCGGCCGCAGGCTGCGCTGGTCACGCTGAAGGCCCGGGGCGATCTGGCCGAAATCGGCATCGCCTGCAAGGTCGAGACCGGGCGTGCGCTCGTTGAGGCCGGATTGCACCCGGCGACCGGCGGCAGCGGCCTCGAAGCATGCTCCGGCGACATGCTCTTGGAGGCGCTCGTCGCCTGTGCCGGGGTCACGCTGAAGGCGGTCGCGACGGCGCTCGAATTCCGCCTCAACGGCGGGCAGGTGCGGGCCGAGGGCGATCTCGATTTCCGCGGCACGCTTGGCGTCGAGCGGACCGCGCCGGTCGGCTTCGCCGCGATCCGCCTCGCCTTCAACCTCGACACCGACGAGCCGCCGGAGCGGATCGACACGTTATTGAAGCTCACCGAGCGCTACTGCGTCGTGTTGCAGACCTTGCGCAACCCCCCGCCAATCGCCGCGACGATCGCCGGGAGCGGCACGCAATAGCACGATGCTCGTCATTCCGGGACGTCCCGAAGGGGCGGGCCCGGAACCCATGAACACAGGCCTCTGGAATATGGGTTCCGGGCTCGCCGCTGCGCGGCGCCCCGGAATGACGGATGGCCGGCCGCGCTCCAGGTTACAAACTGCCTTATTTCGCGGCAGAAAATAAGCGGATTTGTTGCAAGCTCGATTCGCGTTCTCCTGTTAACTTATGCATACTGTCGAGATGGCGGATCGCGCCCCGCGTTCGCCGTGGTGAAGGTGCGGCCTTGCGGCCGGTGACAGAGCGACTTGGGATGGCCTTGCAACGCGACAAAGGGCTCTACGATCCGAGGAACGAGCACGATGCGTGCGGCGTCGGCTTTGTCGCGAACATCAAGGGCCGGAAATCGCACGATATCATCCGGCGCGGCTTGCAGATCCTCGTCAATCTCGACCATCGCGGCGCGGTCGGCGCCGACCCGCTGATGGGCGACGGCGCCGGCTGCATGATCCAGATGCCCGACCAGTTGCTGCGCCATTGGGCTGGGGGTCGCGGCATCGAATTGCCGGTGCCCGGCCGCTATGCCGTCGCGATGTGCTTTCTGCCGATGGAGAAGACGGCGCGCGCCGTCGCGATGGAGCATGTCGAGGCGTTCCTGCGCGCCGAGGGGCAAACATTGCTCGCCTGGCGCGATGTCCCGACCGACACGCACGGGGCTCGGCGCCCGGGTGATCGAGACGATGCCGTGGATCGCCCAGGCGATCGTCGCGGCGAGCCCAGACATCCCCGACCAGGATGCCTTCGAGCGCAAGATCCTGACCGCCAGGAAGCAGATCCTCAACACCGTCGGCGATCTCGGCGCAGCGCCTGCCGGCGATCCGCGATCTCTACATGCCGTCGTTCTCGACCCGCACGGTGGTCTACAAGGGGCTGCTCCTGGCGCCGCAGGTCGAAAGCTTCTACGAGGATCTGCGCAACCCGCTGACCGTGTCGGCGCTGGCGCTCGTCCATCAGCGCTTTTCGACCAACACCTTTCCGAGCTGGCGTCTGGCCCACCCCTACCGGTTCATCTGCCACAATGGCGAGATCAACACGGTGCGCGGCAACGTCAACTGGATCCATGCGCGCCGCCAGGCGATGTCGTCCGAGCTGTTGGGCGCCGATCTCGACAAGATGGTGCCGCTGATCCTGCCCGGCCAATCCGATACGGCGTGCATCGACAACGCCCTCGAACTCCTCGTCATCGGCGGCGGCTACTCGCTGGCGCACGCGATGATGATGCTGATCCCGGAGGCCTGGTCCGACCCGCTGATGGACCCGGAGCGCCGCGCCTTTTACGAGTACCATGCGGCGCTGATGGAGCCGTGGGACGGGCCGGCGGCGATCGCCTTCACCGACGGCCGCCAGATCGGCGCGACGCTCGATCGCAACGGGCTGCGGCCGGCGCGCTACATCATCACCGACGACGACCATGTGATCATGGCCTCCGAAGCCGGCGTCCTGCCGGTGCCGGAAGAGAAGATCACCCGCAAATGGCGGCTGCAGCCCGGCAAGATGCTGCTGATCGACCTCGAAGAAGGCCGCATCATCGACGATGCCGAGATCAAGGCGAAGCTCGCCGCCGAGCATCCCTACGAGGCGTGGCTGAAGGAGACGCAATACAAGCTGGAGGACCTGCCCGAGGCGCCCGAGGCGGCCATTCCGGCGGTCTCCAACGATCCGCAGAGCCGGCTCGACCAGCAGCAGGCCTTCGGCTACACCCAGGAGGATATCCAGTTCTTCCTCGAGCCGATGGCGCGCGAGGCCGACGATCCCGTCGGCTCGATGGGCACCGACACGCCGATCGCCGCGTTCTCGGACCGGCCGAAGCTCCTCTACAACTACTTCAAGCAGAACTTCGCGCAGGTCACCAACCCGCCGATCGACCCGATCCGCGAAGAACTGGTGATGTCGCTGATTTCGATGATCGGGCCGCGGCCGAACCTGTTGGGGCACGAGGTCGGCTCGCACCACCGGCTCGAAGTCGCGCAGCCGATCCTGACCGACGGCGACCTCGCCAAGATCCGCAACATCGAGCACCTGATCGACGGCCGCTTCAAGACCGACACGCTCGACATCACCTGGCCGGCGGCGGAGGGCGCGGACGGCATCGAGCCGGCGCTCGACCGCATCTGCCATGAGGCGACCGTGGCGGTCGAGGCCGGGCACAACATCCTGATCCTCAGCGACCGCGCGGTCTCGCCGGAGCGGGTGCCGATCCCGGCCCTGCTCGCGACCTCGGCGGTGCACCATCACCTGATCCGCCAGGGGCTGCGCACCAAGACCGGCATCGTCGTCGAGACCGGCGAGGCGCGCGAGGTGCATCATTTCTGCGTGCTCGCCGGCTATGGCGCCGAGGCGATCAACCCCTATCTCGCCTTCGCCACGATCGAACAGATCCGCACCGAGAACGGGCTGCCGCTCTCGGCCGAAGAGGTGCAGAAGAACTATCTGAAGGCGCTCGGCAAGGGCATCCTCAAGGTCATCTCGAAGATGGGGATCTCGACCTACCAGTCCTATTGCGGCGCCCAGATCTTCGACGCGGTCGGGCTGCAGAGCGAGTTCGTCGAGGAATATTTCACCGGCACGGCGACGACGATCGAAGGCGCCGATCTCAAGGCCATCGCCGAGGAGGCGCTGGTCCGCCACGCCCGCGCCTATGGCGACGACCCGCTCTATCGCGAGATGCTCGATCTCGGCGGCGATTACGGCTTCCGCCTGCGCGGCGAGGCGCATGCCTGGACGCCGCAATCGGTCGCCCGGCTGCAGCATGCGGTGCGCGGCAATTCGCTTGGCCGACTACAAGGCCTTCGCCGCCTCGATCAACGACCAGAGCGAGCGGCTCCTGACGATCCGCGGGCTGATGCGCCTGCGCCTGGCCGACGAGCCCGTGCCGCTCGACGAGGTCGAGCCGGCCGCCTCGATCGTCCGGCGCTTTGCCACCGGGGCGATGAGCTTCGGCTCGATCAGCCGCGAGGCGCACACCACGCTGGCGATCGCGATGAACCGCATCGGCGGCAAGTCGAACACCGGCGAGGGCGGCGAGGAAGCCGCGCGCTTCAAGCCGCTGCCGAACGGCGATTCGATGCGCTCGGCGATCAAGCAGGTCGCCTCCGGCCGGTTCGGCGTCACCACCGAATACCTCGTCAATTCCGACGTTCTGCAGATCAAGATGGCGCAGGGCGCCAAGCCCGGCGAGGGCGGCCAGTTGCCCGGCCGCAAGGTCGACAAGACGATCGCCCGGGTGCGCTATTCGACGCCCGGGGTCGGGCTCATTTCGCCGCCGCCGCACCACGACATCTATTCGATCGAGGATCTGGCGCAGCTGATCCACGATCTGAAGAACGCCAACCCCGAGGCGGCGATTTCGGTGAAGCTGGTCTCCGAGGTCGGGGTCGGCACCGTCGCGGCGGGGGTCTCGAAGGCGCGCGCCGACCATGTCACGATCGCCGGCTATGAGGGCGGCACCGGCGCCAGCCCGCTTGACCTCGCTGACCCATGCCGGCTCGCCCTGGGAGATCGGCCTCGCCGAAACCCAGCAGACGCTGGTGCGCAACGGGTTGCGCGGCCGCATCGCGGTGCAGGTCGATGGCGGCCTCCGGACCGGCCGCGACGTCGTCGTCGGCGCGATGCTCGGCGCCGACGAGTTCGGCTTTGCGACGGCGCCGCTGATCGCCGCCGGCTGCATCATGATGCGCAAATGCCATCTCAACACCTGCCCGGTCGGCATCGCGACGCAGGACCCGGTCTTGCGCAAGCGCTTCACCGGCCAGCCCGAGCACGTCATCAACTTCTTCTTCTTCGTCGCCGAGGAAGTGCGCGAATTGATGGCGCAATTGGGCTTCCGCACATTCGACGAGATGATCGGCCGGGTCGACCAGCTCGACATGGTCCCGGCGATCGACCACTGGAAGGCCAAGGGCATCGACCTCTCGCGCCTCCTGTACCAGGAGCCGGCCGCGCCCGGCGTCGCGATCTATCATTGCGAAACCCAGAACCACGGCCTCGACAAGGCGCTCGACAACGAGCTGATCGCGCTCGTCCGAGCCGGCGCTTGGAGCGGCGCGAGCCGGTCAGGATCGAGCGGCCGATCCGCAACATCCACCGCACCGTCGGCGCGATGCTGTCGGGTCAGGTGGCGCGGCGCTACGGCCATGCCGGCCTCCCCGAAGACACGATCTGGGCGCGCTTTGACGGGCACCGCCGGCGGCAGTTTCGGCGCCTTTCTGGCGCATGGCGTGACGCTCGAACTCTACGGCGACGCCAATGATTACGTCGGCAAGGGCCTCTCGGGCGGGCGCCTGATCGTGCGCCAGCCGCCGGAGGCCACCCGCGAGCCGACCGAGAACATCATCATCGGCAACACCGTGCTCTATGGCGCGATCGCCGGCGAAGCCTATTTCGAGGGGGTCGCCGGCGAGCGCTTTGCGGTGCGCAATTCGGGCGCGGTCGCGGTCGTCGAGGGCACCGGCGACCATGGCTGCGAATACATGACCGGCGGGGTCGTCGTCGTGCTCGGCGAGACCGGGCGCAACTTCGCCGCCGGCATGTCGGGCGGGATCGCCTATGTCTATGACCCGCAAGGCCGTTTCGCCAGCCTGTGCAACCATGCCGGGGTCGATCTCGAAGCGGTCGCCGACAGGGACGACGATGCCGATGCCGATGCCGACGAGCGGCCGCGGCAGCGTGCGCCCGATGTCGTCGACAGCGGCATGGGCGACCCGCTTGCGCTTCGACGCGGCGCGGCTGCGCATCCTGATTGAGCGCCACCACCTCTTTACCGGCAGCGCCCGCGCCCGGATGCTGCTCGAAGACTGGGATCAGACGCTCGCCGCCTTTGTCAAGGTGACGCCGCAGGACTACCGCCGCGCCCTCCTGGAATTGCAGCGCCGAGCGCGAGGCCGAAGCCGCCCGCATGGCGGCCGCCGAGTGATGTGAGGCGGCGCGATCTCATCGCGCTTGCCGCCAGTGCGGCCGCCCTACGGCCGCTCGCCGCCCGCGCGCCGCCCGCGCGCAGCAGAAGAGGATGCCGGTGATCGGCTACCTCAGCGGCGTATCGCCCGGCCCGTATGCGCCGCTGCTCGCCGCCTTCCGGCGCGGCCTCGGCGATACCGGATACGCCGAGGGCCGTAACGTGCGGATCGAATACTGCTGGGCGGAAGGGCAGTATGACAGGCTGCCCGGCCTGGCGGCCGACCTCGTGGCCCGCAAGGTCGATGTGATCGCGGCCAGCGGTGGACCGCGTTCGGCGCCGGCCGCGAAGGCCGCAACATTGACCATCCCGATCGTCTTCGTCACCGGGATCGATCCGGTCGCGGCGGGCCTGGTTGCCAGTCTGGCGCGGCCGGGCGGCAACGTTACCGGCTTCACGCTGATGGTCACCGAGCTGATGGCGAAGCGGCTCGAGCTGCTGTCCGAGCTGGTCCCCGCGGCACGGTCGATCGCCGTGCTGATCAATCCGAAAAACTCGAATTCCGGCGCCCTCGTCAAAGACCTGCCGCAGGCGGCCGCGACCAGGGGGTTGCAGCTGCACATCCTGAAAGCCAGCACCGAGAGCGAGATCGATGCGGCCTTCGCCAGCCTGGCGCAACTGCACGCGCAGGCGCTGCTCGGCGGCAGCGATGCTTTCTTCAACGACCGGCGCGCGCAGATCATCGCGCTGGCGTCGCGCTATGCCGTCCCGGCGATCTACGACACGCCGGCCTTTGCCGCGGCGGGTGGGCTGATGAGCTACGGTCCTAGCGTCGCCGAGGCCTACCGGCAGCTCGGGATCTATACCGGCAAGGTGTTGCAGGGCGCCAAGCCCGCCGATCTGCCGGTGCAGCAGCCGACTAGGTTCGAGCTGGTCGTCAACCTGAAAACCGCCAAGGCGCTCGGCCTCAGCGTGCCGCAATTCATCCTCGCCGGCGCCGACGAGGTCATCGAATGAAGCGCCGCGACCTCATCGCCCTTCTCGCTGGCGGCGCGGCGCTATCGTCGATCGCTGCGGCCGCGCAGCAGGCCAAGATGCCGACCATAGGCGTTCTCGTCGTCGGGTCTCCTGGTTCGGACAAATTCTGGCGGCTGTTTCAGGACGCGATGCGCGAACTCGGTTACGTCGAGGGGCAAACCGTTCGATATGAGTTCCGATCGGACCAGGGACAGGCAAATCGCCTCCCCGAACTGGCGGCAGAGCTGGTGCGGCTCAAGGTCGATGTCATCGTGATCTGGTTCACGCCGGCGGCAACCGCCGCCAAGCAGGTGACGCGCGATATCCCGATCGTCATGGCAGTCGCGGGCGATCCGGTCGCAACCGGACTGGTCGAGAGCCTCGCCCGGCCGGGCGGAAACATCACCGGAACCTCCGGCATGGCGGCGGACCTGGCCGGGAAGTGCGTCGAGCTGATCCGGGAGATGCTGCCCTCGGCGCTTCGGGTGGCGGTGCTGGTCAACGCGCCCGACCCATTCTCCAAGCCCTTCCTCGAAAAGATCCGCCTTGCCGGCACCGCCACCGGGACGGCGATCGATTCGATCATGATCCACAGCCCCGACGAACTCGACGCCGACTTTTCGGCATCGCTGAAGGACCAGGCCGACGCCATGATCGTTCAGCCCAGTCTGCCGATCAAACGGGTCGCCGAGTTGACGCTGAAATACCGAATGCCGGCCGCCTCGCCGTTTCGCCCGTTTGTCGAGGAAGGCGGGTTGCTGGCCTACTGGTTCGCGGAGGCCGACACCTACCGCCGGACCGCGGTTCTCGTCGACAAGATCCTCAAGGGTGCAAAACCCGCCGATATCCCGGTCGAGCAGCCGACCAGGTTCGAGCTGGTGATCAACCTGAAGACCGCCAAGGCGCTCGGGCTGACGATCCCGCATGAGTTCCTGCTGCGCGCCGACGAGGTCATCGAATGAGGCCAAGCCTGGATCAGGTGAAGCGAGGCGGGAAGGGTTGTCGCCGGCGCTCCGCGTCCCCATTAATATTCAGCAATATTGCGATTGACGCTAACCCAGGCCGAATTCCCGATGTCACATAAAATTCCCTGCTCGGCGCAAAAAATTCCCTGTGCCTTGTGCAGAAATTCCCTGCCCCTTGTCCAAAAATTCCCTGCCCGTGATCCGGGAAATGGCCAAGAAATTGCGGGATTCTAGTGTGTTGACAGGGTTCGCCGTCGGATCGACGAAAAATTTTCCCTGCTGCCAGGGAATTCACTCGCCCGCTGCCGCGGCGCCGGGATGCGCGCGTAAAGGCCGAGGTGTTTACCGCGCGAGGATTGATGATAGCCTCTAACTCAGGCATCATCGAGATAAGTCAGCACTATTGACCGGCCTCGGCGGGTCGGTGGCAGGGGCGGAGGGGATGGGCAAGCCGACCGGGTTCTTGGAGGTCGAGCGCGTCGACCGCGGCTATGAGAAGCCCGCGGCGCGCAAGAAAAGCTGGAGGGAGTTCGTCAAGCCCCTGCCGCAGCCGGTGCTGCGCGCCCAGGCCTCGCGCTGCATGGATTGCGGCATCCCGTTCTGCCACGAGGGCTGCCCGGTCAACAACCTGATCCCGGACTGGAACAATCTCATCTATCGCGACCAGTGGCGCCAGGCGCTGGTGACGCTGCACTCGACCAACAACTTCCCGGAATTCACCGGCCGGATCTGTCCGGCGCCGTGCGAGGCGGCGTGCACGCTCAACATCGACGACAACCCGGTGACGATCAAGACGATCGAATGCGCGATCGTCGACCGCGGCTGGGACGAAGGCTGGATCGTGCCGCAACTCCCGGCGCGCCGCACCGGGAAGCGGGTCGCGGTCGTCGGGTCGGGGCCGTCGGGGCTCGCCTGCGCCCAGCAATTGGCGCGCGCCGGCCATGACGTGACGCTGTTCGAGAAGAACGACCGGATCGGCGGGCTGCTGCGCTACGGCATCCCCGATTTCAAGATGGAGAAATACCTGATCGACCGCCGCGTCGAGCAGATGACGGCGGAAGGGGTGGAGTTCCGCACTTCGGTTGAGGTCGGGGTGACGATCGGCGTCGATACGCTGCTCGCCGAATACGACGCGCTGGCGCTGACCGGCGGGGCCGAATTGCCGCGCGATCTCGAAGTGCCGGGCCGCGCGCTCGACGGCATCCACTTCGCGATGGATTTCCTGCCGCAGCAGAACAAGCGCGACGCCGGCGACGACGAGGCGAGGGCGGCGCCGGGCGGCACGATCAGCGCCGCCGGCAAGCACGTCATCGTGATCGGCGGCGGCGACACCGGCAGCGATTGCATCGGCACCTCGACCCGGCAGGGCGCCTTGTCGATCACCCAGCTCGAAATCCTGCCGATGCCGCCCGAGAAGGAAAACAAGGCGCTGGTGTGGCCGGACTGGCCGTTGAAATTGCGCACCTCCTCCTCGCAAGAGGAGGGCTGCGAGCGCGACTGGGCGGTCTTGACCAAAGAGGCGCGCGGGAGCGACGGCCATGTCGAGGCGCTGCAATGCGTCCGGGTCGAATGGGCACAGGGACCCGACGGGCGCTGGGCGATGCGGGAGATGCCGGACAGCGCCTTCGAGCTGAAAGCCGATCTGGTGTTGCTGGCGATGGGGTTTCTGGGGCCGCGCCGCGCCGGCCTGCTCGAACAGGCCGGGGTCAAGCTCGACCCGCGCGGCAATGTCGCCGCGACGACGCTCGACTACCAGAGTTCGGTGCCGAAAATCTTCGCCGCCGGCGACATGCGGCGCGGCCAGTCGCTTGTCGTCTGGGCGATCCGCGAGGGCCGGCAATGCGCCCGCGCGATCGACCAATTCCTGATGGGGTCGAGCCTGTTGCCGCGATAGCTGACCGCGCTCATACGGCGCACCGCCACGGTCTGCGCCGGGCGTGGCGGATGTGGAGAATGCGCACTTCTTCCCCCACCACCTCGTAATAAACTTTGTACGGGTACCGTACGATCGGCAACTCGCGGACGCCGGGCTCGTCGGTCTCGGGCGCTATCAAGGGAAATTCGCTAAGCCACGCGATCCGACGCTCGATGGTGGCCAGAATTGCGCCTCTGACGGTCGGATTCCGCTTGCGGTGATACGCCGTGATGGCTTCGAGATCGGCATGAGCGCGAAGCGTATAACGGATCCTCATTCGCGATGGGGCTTAAAGACCGCGGCGATCTCCTCATCGCTGGCGAACTCGCCCCGTCGCGCTTGCGAGACACCTTCTCTAATGGCCGAACGCGCGTCGTCATCGAGGGGTATCGGTCCGTTCGCCCTTGCCGCCAGGACCAGCAAAACCGCTGCGAACTCGTCTTGAGCAGCCTCCGGCAGCTCGCGGATTTTCTTAATCGCTCGGTCAAGCAGCTTGGTCATGACGATATTCTAACAGAATGTCTGACCATTTCGATTTTTTCGGCATGATCGGTGACCCGCGTTGCTGCACCTCGTCCGACCTGCCAGTCTGCGATCTCGGCGCATGTTCACCCGGTCAGCGGATAGTCGGCCTGGTCCTCGTAGACCGAGCCCGCCTTGGTCGGAAAGCTGGCGATCAGGCTGAAATGCGCGACCGGCAGCGGGTCGGCGCGGAATTGCGCGTGCGCAGCAAGGAAATGGACGAGCCCATCGGGCGCCGGATCGCGCAGCCGCGCCAGCGTGACATGCGGCGCAAAGCGGCGCGGCTCGGGCGCGAGCCCAGTGCGGATCAGCGCCTGCTCGATCTTGTCGCGCAGCCCCACCAGATCGGGATGGCGCTCGACCCCGACCCACAGGCTGTGCGGCCGGTTGCCGCCGAAAACGCCGATGCCGGCGAGCTGCAACGTAAAACGGCGCGCCTTCAACCGCGCCAGGGCCGCGTCGACATCGGCGGCAAGGTCCTCGGTAATCTCGCCGATGAAGCGCAAGGTCAGGTGGAGATTGCCGGGATCGATCCACCGGGCGCCGGGCACGCCAGTGCACAGCAGCGACAGGCGCAGCTTCAGCTCGGGCGGAAATTCGATCCCGACAAAGAGGCGCAGCATAGCGTCCTGCCTCTGACCGCCACGGCTGCCGCCGCCCTCAGGTGAACAGCGTCAAGACGCCGGTATGGCCATAGAGGCGATCGCGCGAAATCTCGCCATTGGCGAAAAACCCGATCAGCGGAAAGTCGCCGAAGGCATCGCGGATCAGCGCCGTCTCGACCCCCGGCTCGCCGAACAACGCCGCGCCGCGGGCAATGCAGCTGACGTAAACCCCGCCTTTCGGCGGCCCTGGGAGCCGTCCCTTGAGCTGGCGCAGCATGCGGCCCATATCGGCCCGCGCGCTGTCGGGATCGCGCCGGCAGAACACGATCTGGTCGCCCGGCGCGACCTCGGCGCCGAGCACGACCCAGCCGTGCCCCGGATCGATCGCCATCAGGTTGCGCACGAGATAATCGCCGGTATCGGAGCCCGCCACCGGGAGGCCGGCGAAGATCACCCCGCCGAGACGGCGCGGGTCCTGCGCCAGGGCAGGGCCGATATCCTCGTAGAACACCGTCAGGGCCGGGCGGCCGTCGATCGCGATGACGACATTGTCGCGCGCCTCGTCGATCCGGTGCACCGGGCCGATCGGCATGCAGCCTTGCGTCAGCCCGGTCGCGACGGCGATCTCGGGCGCGAGCAGGAGCCCGGCGATGCCGGCCTTGCCGAGGGCGCTGGCGGCGCGCTGGGTCGCGGTTATGTCGCCGGCGAGGAGCGGCTCGGCACAGCGATGCGATACCAGGCCGCCGACCAGAAACGCCCCGCTCGCCGCGGCGGTGTCGACGGTGGCGCGCATCAGGTTGTCGCAGCGCGGATCGCCATGGACCAAGGCGAGGCTCGGCGCGACCGCCTCGATCCAAGCTGCGTGCCGGCGCGGCAGATCGGCGGCGGGATCATCGGTCGCGCCGAACAGGCGGAAGCGATCGGGCGGCAACGCTGCCGTCATCACCGCCGCCGCCGGGGTTTCGTAAACCTCCTGCCCCTGGGCGCACACCCCAAGCCCGACCCCGCCGACCCAGGAAGCGATCCCGCTGCCGTCGGCCAGCTCGCGGGCCAGCAGCGGCAGCACGACGGCTGCGGGTTCGCTGACATAGAGGATGCCGAGGTTGCGCCTCTGGCGCGACGGCAACTGGGCGAGCAGGCGCGCCGCGAGGGTCGCGGGGTCGCCTTCGGCGAAGGCGGCGGCAAACGGCGCGCTCATGACCGGCCTCCGATCAGCCGGGCGACATAGGGCGCGATGCGGTCGACCAGCACGGCGACGCCGCGCTCGTTGGGGTGCAGGCCGTCCGGCTGGTTGAGCTTGGGGTCCATCGCCACACCTTCGAGAAAGAACGGATAAAGCGTCACCGCGCGAGCCCGCGCAAGCTCGGGATAGAGCCGGTCGAACTCGTGCTGATAATCCTCGCCCCAATTCGGCGGAGCGCGCATGCCCATCAGCAGCAATTTGGCGCCGCTGGCCTGGATCTTGCCGATCATCGCATCGAGATTGGCGCGCACGATCTTCGGGATCGATGCCGCGCAGCGCATCGTTGGCGCCCAATTCGAGGATCACGATATCGGGCTTGTCGGCGAGCGCCCAGTCGAGCCGCGCGAGGCCATCGGTGGTGGTGTCGCCCGAGACCCCGGCATTGACGACGTGCACGTTGATCCCCTCGGCGCGCAGCCGCGCTTCGAGCCGCGACGGGAAGGCCGCCTCGGCCGGCAGTCCGAGGCCGGCGGTCAGGCTGTCGCCAAAGGCGAGGATTTCGGGCACACGCGCCGCGGCCGGCGCGACGTCCGCCGATGCCGACCAGCAGCAGCACTCCGGCCGCCCCGAGGAGCGGCCCAATCCGCTTGCAAACTGTGCGACGGCGGCTCATGCAAGGATCGGTTCGATGCGTCAAAAGCCAGATCGTTACACTGGAGTGCCCCCAGCGAGCCGTCAACAATGCCGCACCGCCGCCAGCCACGATTGTCATTGCGAGCGAAGCGAAGCAATCTCGCGCGGCTTCTCGCCCGGACGATCGAGATTGCTTCGTCGCTTCGCTCCTCGCAATGACAGCGTACCGATATCGTGGCCCCTGCCGAACCCGGCCCCTATGATCGAGATGACCGCCCGGTTCCGCCCGGCGCCCCGCTGGTCCTCTTGGAAGATGTGGCGCTGACCCTGGCGAGCGCCGCCGGGCCGGTCGACATCCTGCGCGGCGTCTCGCTCGCCATCGAGCCGGGCGAGACGGTCGCGCTGCTCGGGCCGTCGGGCTCGGGCAAGTCGAGCCTCCTGATGGTGCTCGCCGGCCTCGAACGCCCGAGCCGCGGCCGGGTCGTGCTGGCGGGGCACGATCTGGGCGCGCTCGACGAGAACGCCCTGGCGCGGCTGCGGCGCCGCCATGTCGGCATCGTCTTTCAGTCGTTTCATCTGCTGCCGACGATGACCGCGCTGGAGAATGTGGCGATCCCCTTGGAGCTGGCCGGCGCGCGCGACGCGCTGACGACGGCCGCGGCGGCGCTGGCGCGGGTCGGACTCGGCCATCGCCTCGGCCATTATCCCGGGCAGCTATCCGGCGGCGAGCAGCAGCGCGTCGCGATCGCGCGCGCGTTTGTCGCCGGCCCGGTGCTGCTGCTCGCCGACGAGCCGACCGGCAATCTCGACGGCGTGACCGGCCGCGTCGTCATCGACTGCCTGTTCGAGGAACACGCCCGGCTCGGCGCCGGCCTGCTGCTGATCACGCATGAGGCCGCTCTCGCCGAACGCTGCGACCGCCAGCTGCACCTCGAAGACGGCCGCATCGTCGGCGAGAGCCGCAGCGCGGCACACCGCCTCGGCAGCGGACGGCGCGCGGTGTGAGCACGAGGGTGGCGGTGTGGACGGAACGGCCGCGCGCTCGGTTCGGCTATGCGCTGCTTCTCGCGCGCCGCGAGCTGCGCGGCGGGATCGCCGGCTTCCGCATCTTTCTCGCCTGTCTCGTCCTCGGGGTCGGCGCTATCGCGGCGATCGGCTCGCTCGGCGCCGCGGTCGAGGCCGGCATCCGCGGCGATGCGCGCACCCTGTTGGGCGGCGATGTCAGCGCGCGCCTCGCCTATCGCCCGGCGAGCGAGCCCGAGCGGCGGTTCCTCCTGGCGAGCGGCATAGTGTCGGAGACCGCTGATCTGCGCGCCATGGCGCGCTCGCTCGACGGCGAGCGGCACAGCCTTATCGAGCTTCGCGCGGTCGATGATCGCTATCCGCTGTACGGGAGGGTCGCGCTCGCGCCACCCCAGCCGCTCGCCGCCGCGCTGGCGCCCAAGGACGGTGTGTTCGGTGCGGTGGCCGAGGCGCCGGTCGCCAGCCGGCTCGGCCTCAAGCGCGGCGACGAATTCCGCATCGGCGAGGCGGTGCTGCGGCTCTCCGCGATCATCGAGAGCGAGCCCGACCGGGCGTTCGGCGGGCTTGTCTTTGGTCCGCGGGTCACCATTGCAAAGGCTGCGCTGGCGGCGACGGAGCTGATCCGGCCCGGTGCGCTGGTGAACTATGATTACCGGCTGCGTCTCGCTCCCAAGGGCGATGGGTGGAGCGATGCTGCCGGCTGGATGCGCGCGGCGCGCGCCGCCTTTCCGGAAGCCGGCTGGCAGCTGCGCACCGGCGCCGATGCGTCGCCCGCGTTGCAGCGGTTCATCGACCGGATCGGGTTTTTTCTGAACCTCGCCGGCATCACCGCGCTCTTGGTTGGCGGGGTCGGCATCGGCAATGCGGTCGCCGGCTATGTCGCGAGCAAGACCGCGGCGATCGCCACGCTGAAATGCCTCGGCGCCTCGACCCGCCTCGTCTTCGCGGCGTATTTCGCGCAGATCCTGGCGCTCGCGCTGCTCGGCATCGCCGGCGGCCTGCTCGTCGGCGGCCTCGCGCCGGCGCTGATCGCGCCGCTCGTCAACGGGCTCCTGCCGGTGTCGCTGCGGCTCGGCCTCTACCTCGCGCCGCTCGGCGATTGCCGCGCTGTGCGGCGTGCTGACGGTGCTGGTCTTCGCGCTGTGGCCGCTCGCCGCGATCGGCCAGGTGATGGCCGGCGCGCTGTTCCGCGACCGGGTCGCGCCGTCACCGCGCCGTCTGGCGCCGCTGGCGGCGGCGGCAAGCGCGGCGGCGGCGCTCGCCCTGGCAGCGCTGATCGTGCTGACCGCAGCGGATCGCAAGGTCGCGCTCTGGTATGTCGCGGGCGTGCTCGCCGCCTTCCTGTTGTTCCGCCTCGCCGGAGCGCTGGTGGTTGCGGCGGCGCGGCTATTGCCGCGCCCGGCCCGGCCGCTGTTGCGTCTGGCGCTCGGCAATCTGCACCGGCCGGGGGCGCCGACCGCGCGCATCGTACTCTCGCTCGGCATCGGCCTCAGCGTGATGAGCGCGCTGGCCCTGGTGGAGGGCAACCTCGCGATCGAGATCGAGGACCGGCTGGCCGAGCACGCGCCAGCCGATTTTTTCATCGACATCCAGCCCGATCAGCTCGCCGGGTTCGAGGCGACCGTGCGCACCGTGCCGGGCGCCAGTTTTGACCAGGTGCCGATGCTGCGCGGCCGCATCGCCCGGCTCAACGGCATACCGGTCGACCAGGCGCCGGTCGCGCCGGAGGCGCAATGGGCGTTGCGCAGCGATCGCGGGCTGACCTATGCGGCCGCGCTGCCGGAGGGCTCGCGCCTCGTCGCCGGCCAATGGTGGCCCGCCGACTATCGCGGCCCGCCGCTCGTCTCGTTCGATGCCGGGCTGGCGCGCGGCATGGGGCTGCGCGTCGGCGACACGCTGACCGTCAACCTGCTCGGCCGCGACATCACCGCGCGGATCGCCAGCCTGCGGCAGATCGACTGGGCTCGGCTCGGCATCAGCTTTGCGATCGTCTTCGCGCCGGGCACCCTCGAAGCCGCGCCACAGACCCATCTCGCCGCGGTCTATGTGACGCCGGCCGAGGAGGAGGCGCTGGTGCGGCGGGTGACCGAGCGGTTTCCCAACGTCTCGGCGATCCCGGTGCGCGAGGCGCTCGCCGCCCTGGCGCGGGTGGTCGCGACGATCGGCGCGGCGATCCGCCTCGTCGCGCTGGTGACGCTCGTCGCCGGGGTGCTGGTGCTGGGCGGCGCGGTCGCCGCCGGTCATCGCCGGCGGGTCTACGATGCGGTTGTGCTCAAGGTGCTGGGCGCGACGCGCGGCGCGCTCGCCGCGGCGTTCCTGATCGAGCACGGCCTCGTCGGCCTGTTGACCGCGCTGGTTGCCGCCGGTCTCGGCACGCTGGCCGCCTATGCTCTCGTCACCGGGCCGCTGAAGAGCGAGTGGGTGTTCCTGCCCGCTTCCGCTGCTGGCGATCGCGGGGATCGCCGTGCTCCTGACGCTGGTGCTCGGCTTTGCCGGCACCTGGCGCGCGCTCGGCGCCAAGCCCGCCGCCTATCTGCGCAACGAGTAACGCTGGTCGCTCCGGCCCCCACACGCCCGCCGCTGGCGCGGCGAACTCCCTCCCCCGCAAGGGGGAAGGGTTGGGGTGGGGGCGCAACGTGTAGGTAGGGCACCGCGCCCGGCCCGTCATTGAAAAGCCAGACGGTTGTGCCAATATCGACAGCCGAGGAATCAGCCTCGCTGCTCTCGTTGGAGGGGGTATTATGGCTTTGGGTTCGCAGCCCCGCTGGACGGTGCGACCGGCGGTCGGTGCCCAGGTCGAAATCGATGTCGGCCTGCGGGACTATATGCTCCGCATCTACAACTACATGGCCTCGGGCCTCGCGCTGACCGGCATCGTCGCCTATGTCTTCGCCCAATCCGGGATGTATATCGCGATTGCGCACACGCCGCTGATCTGGCTCGTCATGCTGGCGCCGCTCGGCCTCGTGATGTGGCTGAGCTACGGCATCAACCGAATGCAGGCGAGCACCGCGCAGGCCTTGTTCTGGGTCTATGCGGCGCTGATGGGCGCTATCGATGGCATCGGTGTTTCTCGTCTTCACCGGCGAGAGCGTCGCCCGCGTGTTCTTCATCACCGCCGGCACCTTCGCCGCGATGAGCCTGTACGGCTACACGACCCAGCGCGACCTGACGCAGTGGGGCTCGTTCCTGTTCATGGGCCTGATCGGCATCATCATCGCGATGGTCGTCAACATCTTCCTCGTCTCCTCGGCGCTGCAATTTGCGATCTCGGTCATCGGGGTCATCGTCTTCACCGGCCTGACCGCCTACGACACGCAGTCGATCAAGGAGATGTATGTCGCGTACGATGACGGGGAGATCGCCGGCAAGAAGGCGGTCATGGGCGCGCTGCGCCTCTATCTCGACTTCATCAACCTGTTCATGATGCTGATGCAGCTGCTCGGCACCCGGCGCGACTGATCGCGCCCCGGCGAATCGACCTTCGCAACGGCCGGGCCTCGCGCCCGGCCGTTTTCGTTTGTGCCTGGCTATGCCGCGGCCAAGCCGGCCTTGAGCGCGGCGGCGCAGTCGGCGATGGCGCGGCGCGCCGTGCCGATCAGCCGGCCGTAGCGGATAAAGCCGTGATTGATGCCCTGATAGATCGTCAGGTCACAGGGCACGCCCGCCGATTTCAACTTGGCGGCCAGCTCGTTGCTGTCGTCGATGCAGCGGGTCGAGGCTGCCGACGATCAGATGCGCCGGCGCCACCCCCTTAAGGTCGCCGTCGAGCGGCGCGGCGCGCCAGTCGTGGTACTGCTCCGGCCGCTCGAGATAGGTCTGCCAGATCCAGCTTCATGCTCGCCTGCGACAGCCCGGCGCCCTGGCCGAAGCGCTGCCAGCTGGGGCTGTCGCAATCGGTCGAGAAGCAGCCGTAGATCAAGCAGCTGAAAGCGCAGCGCCGCCTCGCCGGCATCGCGCATCGCCAGCGCCGCGGCGAGCGCCAGATTGGCGCCGGCGGAATCGCCGCCGAGTGCGAGCCGGGCGGGGTCGATGCCAAAGCCGGCGCCCTCGCGCGCCGCCAGCGTGCGTCATCGCCACCATCTCGTCGAAGGCGACCGGGAAACTTGTACTTCGGGCGAGAGCTTGTAATCGACCGACAGCGCGGCGACCCCGCTCTGGCGTACCAGCTCGCGCAGGAAATGGTCCCAGCTCGCGATGCTGCCCTGCACGAAGCCGCCGCCATGGGCATAGACCATCAGCGGCGGGCGCTCCGCATCGTCCGGCAGGTAAAGCCGGCATCGGCACCTGGCCATGCGGGCCGGGCAGCGACAGGTCGCGCTCCTGCTGCAACGGCACCGAGCCTTCGCCGAGAAAGGCGCCGATGCGGTCGGTCGCGGCGCGCACCTCGGCGAGCGAGGCCTTGGTGCGGTCGGGCGCGACGAGGCCCTTCTCCTGCAGCAATTTCCCGGCGGCAATCAGCTCCGGATCGACCCAGGGCGCGGCGTCGTTCATGGCATTTCTCCTGTTGCCGTTCGGCGCATATTAGCGAGGATCACAGACGAGCGATACGGATCGCGAGCTTGTGATTCTCCTCAAAGCGAAATACATATTGCAATACGTATGCGTGGCGGTGGCTCGCATGGCGCGAACCAGCGCGGAACCCAAGGCCGACATCATTACCTTCCGGATTCCGCCGGCATTGAAGGCGGCCTTTGCCAAAATCGCCGAAGAGGAGGCGAGGCCGGTTGGCGAGTTGTTGCGCGAGCTGATTCGCGAACGCGTCGCGCAAAAGGAACGGCGCGAGTTCGAGGCCGAGGCACGGCGGGAATGTCTCGAAATCAACGCTGCTGCCAGTGACCCGAACAGCGATGAAGCCGCGGTGATGCGGGAGCTTGAAGCGGATCTCGAAGAATTCAGCAAAGAATGGAAGTGAACCGCAGCGATCTGCCTCTGATCCGGATCACAGTGGACCCGACGGTTGAGAACGGCCTCGTGACGCGCTCGCAGATCATGATTGACAAGGCGGCCACAGTGCCGCGTGCCAAGATCGGCAGCGGATCGGACGTTTGCGGCCTACAACGATGCGCGCTATTGATTCGGCCCTGGCACGGTTCCTGAGCTTGGGGTAAGCGAGCGCTGAGTACAGCGAGCGGCATGCGCAATCTCACGGTAAACGGCGAGCGGCTGTGGGCGAGCCTGATGGAGCTGGCAGAGATCGGCGCGACCCAGAAGGGCGGGGTGTGCCGGCTCGCCGCCAGCGATCTCGACGGCGCGGCGCGGCGGCTCTTCATCCGCTGGTGCGAGGAGGCCGGCTGCAGCGTCACGGTCGACCGGATCGGCAACATCTTCGCCCGCCGGCCCGGCCGCAACCCCGATCTGCCGCCGGTCATGGCCGGCAGCCATCTCGACACCCAGCCGACCGGCGGCAAGTTCGACGGCGCCTATGGCGTGATGGCCGGGCTCGAGGTCGTCCGCACCCTGAACGACCTCGGCTACGAGACCGAGGCG
This sequence comes from uncultured Alphaproteobacteria bacterium, assembly GCA_963842175.1. GTDB lineage: Bacteria > Pseudomonadota > Alphaproteobacteria > ATCC43930 > CGMCC-115725 > DATARH01. The sequence continues at coordinate 88,957 of CAWJFM010000023.1, read as the reverse complement.
CCCATCGAGATCGTCGCCTGGACCAATGAGGAGGGTTCGCGGTTCTCCCCGGCGATGGTCGGCTCGGGCGTCTTCGCCGGCGTGTTCGACCTCGCCTACGGCGCTGGCGCGGCCGGACAATGTCAGCGGCGTCGCGCTCGGCGCCGAACTGGAGCGCATCGGCTTTGCCGGGCCGGCGCCGGTCGGCGGGCGCCCAGGTCAGCGGCCTATTTCGAGGCGCATATCGAGCAGGGGCCGATCCTCGAAGCCGCCGGCCTGCCCGGTCGGCATCGTCACCGGGGCGCAGGGGCAGCGCTGGTACGAAGTGACCGTCACCGGCCAGGAGGCGCATGCCGGGCCGACCCCGATGCCGCGGCGGCGCGACGCCCTCGTCGGCGCGGCGCGGATGATCGACGCGGTCAACAGGATCGGCCACGCCCACGCGCCCCATGCCTGCGCCACGGTCGGCTTTGTCCAGGTCAGCCCCAATTCGCGCAACACGATCCCCGGCCAGGTGTTTTTCACGGTCGATTTCCGCCATCCGCAAGATGATGTGCTGAGCGCGATGGATAAGGAATTGCGCGAAGCCTGCGCCGCGGCGGCGGCCACGCAGAGCCTCGATGTCGCGGTCGAGGAGTTCTGGTATTTCCCGCCGACCCCGTTCGACCCCGCGCTCGTCGGCGCGGGTGCGCGAGGCCGCGGCGGCCCAGGGCTACCCGCACCAGGACATCATCAGCGGCGCCGGGCACGACGCCGTCTACATGGCCCGCATCGCGCCGTCGGCGATGATCTTCGTCCCCTGCGTCGGCGGCATCAGCCACAACGAGATCGAGGACGCCAAGCCCGAGGATCTGACCGCCGGCTGCAACGTGCTGCTCAACACGGTGCTCGAAACCACGAATGCAGAGGACCCATGAGGATCGCCTCGCCATCAGCCGGTCAGAAGCGGCGCCACGAAGGCCGCCAGATCGCCCCGCGCGAAAAGCTCCCCCCGCATTCCTGCCTTGGCGGCTGCCGCCAGGTCGCTTGCCTGATCCCCGACCAGGAGGCAACGCCGCGGATCCAGCTCCCAGGTTCGGACCAGATCTTGCAGAGCGTGCAGCCTTGGGTTGCCCCGGCCGCCGGTGTGGCGCGACAGGCATCGCCAATCATCCACCGTGCCGCCGATCAGCCGGGCCTCTTCCGCGCAGCGCCGCGGCCCCCGGATCGCGGCCTTCTCGCAGGAGCCGCGATTCGCGTCCGCCCGATCGGCGAGGATGAAAACATGCCGGCCAGCCGCAGTCCCCAGCCGTATCGCATCCACCGCGCTCTGGCTCCAGTCCGAACGATCCCGTATTGCGAGAGGATCGCCATCTCCGCTGGGCACGCCGTGACGGCTCAGAAATAGCCCTGGCCGGCGCAGACGGCGCGGCAGTTCCTCGCGGGCGCGCGCCAGGTCGCCGGGGATGCCGATATCGACGAACCAGCCCTCGGCAAGCGTGCCACGCAGCCGACCCGCCGCGGCCAGCGCCGGCAGTACCTGCGCTTCCAGCGAGCATGCCGGCGCCGAATAGTGCAGAACGCCGCGGTCCAGCACATAGACGCCGGCATTGATGATCCCGGCCCGAGCGGATGGCGGGCGCTCGTGAAAGGCCGCCACCCGATCTCCCTCCAGGGACACGACACCATAGCGGGAGGCGTCCGCGATCCGCCGCAGCAGCATGCGCCCGGCGACCTGGGGTCCGTCGCGCGCCGCGTCGCGCAACAGCAGGCCGAAATTGCAATCGAACAGGCTGTCGCCGTTGCACAGCACAAAACGTTCGTCCAAGGCGGCGCGGGCATGATAGAGCGCCCCGCCGGTCCCCGCCGGCGCCGGCTCGACCGAAAAACGCAGCCCCACCTCGCGCGGCAACGTCGCGGCGGCTGCCCGCACCGCATGCTCGACCGCGGCCGACAGATGGCCAGTCAACAACAGGAATTCCTCGATCCCGAAGCGCAGCAGCTCGCGCATCAGCCAAGCCAGGAACGGCCGACCGCCAACCTCCAGCGCCGGTTTCGGGGTGGTAGCGGCAATCGCCCCCAGCCGGGTCGCGATCCCGCCGGCCAGGATCGCGCATTGCCGGATTGTCGCAGCAGGCATGCTCAGGTGCGTCTCACGAGGTCGGCAGTCGGGCGGAGATCAATGCGCACATGAAGAGGGGCAGATGAAATCGAGAAGTCGAGAGATCATTTTCGAGTTTACCAAGGGGCGGTTGTAACAATTCTTTCCTTCAGATACAATGATGGCAGTGGTCAAATCTGTAAATCCGCCCGCACTCACGGCCGCACGGGGCGACAGCGAGCGCCGTGACAAGGCGGTGCGCGCCCGTGCGCCACTGCGTCTCGGCCTGGCGGGCGGCGGCACCGACCTGTCAAGCTACGCCGACACATTCGGCGGCGCCGTGCTGAACGCCACGATCGACCGCTACGCCTTCGCGTCAATCCAGCCACGGACAGATGGCCGGCTGGTTTTCGACGCTTGCGATCTTGACCGGGAGGAGACACATCCGGCGGCTTCGACGGTTCCGGCCTCCCGGCTGCTGCTGCACAAGGGCGTCTATGAGCACATGGTCCGCGACTACAACGCCGGCCAACCGCTGGCGATCACCGTCACCACAGTGGTGGATGCGCCGCTCGGCTCCGGCCTCGGGTCCTCCTCGGCGCTGATGGTGGCGCTGATCGAAGCCTACAGCACCTATCTCAACGTCCCGCTCGGCCGCTACGAAGTCGCCCAGCTCGCCCATCACATCGAGCGGATCGAACTCGGCCTTGCCGGCGGCCGGCAGGACCAGTACGCCGCCGCCTTCGGCGGCATCAATTATATCGAGTTCCTGGAAGGCGGCCGGGTGATCGTCAATCCGCTGCGCTTTCATCAGGCGGTCATAAACGAGCTGGAATCTTCGCTGGTCGTTTGCTTTTCCGGCCAGTCGCGAATGTCCGATCAGATCATCCGCCAGCAGTCCCAACTGCTCGATACCGGCAATCGCGAAGCGCTGGAGGCGATGCACCAGCTCAAACGGGACGCCCTCGACATGAAGAACGCGGTGCTGCTCGGCGACATGGCCGGCTTCGCAACCATTCTCGAACGTTCCTGGATGGCCAAGAAGCGCACGGCGGCGGCGATTTCGAACGAACATATCGATGAGATCGAGGTGCTGGCGCGGCGCAACGGCGCGCTCGCTGCAAAGGTATCGGGCGCCGGCGGCGGCGGCTTCCTGATGCTCGTCGTGGCCACCGAGCGCCGCTACCGCCTGATCGCCGCGCTGAACGAGGGCGGCGCGCAGGCCTTTCCGGTCAAGCTGACCGAGCGCGGAAGCGAAGCCTGGACACTTCCGCAACGCCGTTGACGAGCAGCGGCGATCCGATGCCGGCGACCGAATTCCGGTCCGGGGGGGATGATCGTCCCGACCTGATCTTCATCAGCCATCGCATTCCCTACCCTCTCAACAGGGGGGAGAAGATCCGCGGCTACAATCTGATCACCCATCTGGCAAAATCCTACCGCGTGCATCTCGGATGCCTGATCGACGATGCGGCCGATTGGGAGCACGTCGCGCATTTGCGGACGATCTGCGCCGAGGTGGCGGCGTTCGGCATCGACCGGCGGGTGCAGAAGCTGAAGTCGTTGGCCCGGCTGCGGCCCGGCCGTCCGCTGATGCTCGACTATTATTTCCATTCGGGTCTGCGACGCTGGGTCGATCGGACGGTGGCGCGCGGGCATGCGGAGATCATCTACATCTTCTCCGCGGCGATGGCGCCCTATGCGCTGCATTTCGAGCGGGGCGGCAAGATTCTCGATATGCAGGACATCGATTCGCAGAAATGGGCCGCCTATGCGCAAAAGGCCCGCGGGGCGATGCGCCGCGTATGGGCCCGCGAGGCCCGCACGCTCTTTGCCTATGAGCGGCACGCCGCGATGGCGTGCGATATCACCTTCTTTGTCACCGAAGAGGAGACGCGGCGTTTCGCCGAGCTGGCGCCCGAGACGGCCGACCGCCTCACCTGGATCGAGATGGGTGTTGACATGGATCGGTTTTCGCCGGCGATCGCCTTTGGGTCTCCCTATTCCGGTGCCGGGCCGCACCTCGTCTTCACCGGGAACATGGATTATTGGCCGAATGCCGATGCCGTGATCTGGTTCGTCAATCAGGTTCTGCCGCAGCTGCGGGCCCGCCTGGCGGACGTGCAATTCCACATCGTCGGCAACAATCCCGGCCCCGAGGTGAAGCGGCTCGCCCGGCACGCCGGCGTCGAGGTCACCGGGCGCGTGCCCGATACGCGGCCCTACATCGCGCACGCGGATGTCTCGGTCAGCCCGCTGCGCATGGCGCGCGGCGTGCAGAACAAGGTTCTCGAGGCGATGGCGCTCGCCCGCCCGGTGATCGCCTCGCCGCAGGCCTTCGAAGGCATCCGCGCCACCGCCGGGCGCGACCTTTTGGTGGCCGAGGATGCCGAGCAGATGACGCGCGCGATCGCCGAGGTGATCGAGGGCCGATACCCCGAGCTCGGCGGCAATGGACGTCGCGTCATCGAGCAGCGCTACGGCTGGCCGGCGATCCTCGGCAGGCTCGATGCCTGCCTCGCGCGCGGCCGCAGGCCACCCAACACCGAGGGCTGACGCGGTCGCGGCGCTGGGTTGCCTTTTTCTGCGGCCCTTTCGCCTCCATCTCTGGGGTGCCGATGCGCTCGGAGAGGACAAACCATAGCGGCGATTTGTCATAGTTCTCTCGATCCCGGGTCGCACAGCACCATGATCGGGTGCGGGTTGCCGCGCGCCGCCAATCCTAGACCGCTCCTCCTGAAGCACGGGTTGTCCTTCGCCGATCTCTACGAGCGCGACGGCCTCGTCCGGGTCGACCGCGCCTTTGTCGGCCATTTGGCCGAAACCGATGTCGCGCTCCACGACAGGCGGCAATTCCGGGGTCGAGCCGCGCGTCGCGCTGATGTACACGCACATGGTGGCGAAACAGGGCTTCAGCCTCGCCGATTTTGTCGGCCTCGTCTCATCGAACGCGGCCAAGATCATGGGGCTCTATCCGCAGAAGGGCGCGCTGGCCGTCGGCTCGGACGCCGATATCGTGCTGCTCGATCCGAAAAAGGCGCGGGTCATCCGCAAGGAAGATTTGCACGAAACCGACTACACGCCGTGGGAAGGCCATGAGGTCGCGGCCTGGCCTTCGATGACGATCCTGCGCGGCAAGGTCGCGGTCGATAACGGCCACCTCCTCGCCGCGCCGAGCGACGGGCGGTTTCTGCCGCGCAAGATCCCCGATGCGATCCGCGCCCGCCCCGCGGTGTGAGCGCGCTCAGATCCCGAGTTGGGCGCGGATCGCCGCCGAGCGGTCCCACAGATTGGGCAGCATCCGGTTGGCGTAGCCCGAGACAAACGGCTTTACTTCGCCGCTCTCCGGCGCAAAGACATGCCGCGCGACGGCGCCGATATTGGCGCCGTAGGCGTGGATGCTGATCGACGGGCGGTCGGGCAGGGCGTTCTCGACAAGGTGGATGTCGCCGATCTGCGGCGAGACCGCGGCGACCGCGCCCGGTACAAGGCGCTCGTCGCCGGTGGCGATCAGGTGGCCGGCGGGGTCGGCGGCGTAGTTGCGCGAAACTTCGGCGCCGCGCAGCATGCCGATGAGCCCCCAGACGGTATGGTCGTGCACCGGGGTGCGCTGTCCCGGGCCCCAGACAAAGCTGACCACCGAAAACCGCTCCAGCGGGTCGCAATAGAGCAGGTACTGGCGGTACTGCGCCGGATCGGGCTCGGCGAATTCCGGCGGAAGCCAGTCATCCTGCGCGACCAACGCGCGCAACGAAGCGCCGGCGTGCTCGCGGATCGCGGCCTCATCCGCGCCAGCGTCGCACAGCCGCGTCACCTCGCACAGAAAACGCCGCAACCGATCCAGCCCGTCCGCCATCCTGCCCTCCGGCCGACAATTGCAACGGTCATGGCGAGGGTATCGGCAAATGCGCCGCGAGAAATTACAAATCCCTCTTCGATAAAACCAAATATATACTAATTTGATACGTAGTTACGAGTAATGTTGCTTATTCGAAGGCGGCGAAGGCCTGGCGCAGCGCGGTGCGCTGATCGCCGTCGGCCGATAAGGGGACGAGGACCGGGGTGCGAATCCCGGCGTCGCGCCACGCCGCGACCCCGTCGCGGATTTTCGCGGCTGGCCCGAACAGCGTAACGTCGGCAAGCCAGCGGTCGGTCAGGTAGCGCGGAATGTCGTCGTTGCGGCCTTCGGCGAGCGCGTTCTCGATCGCGCTCATCTCCTCGCCGTATCCGGCTTCCTTCCAGTAGGCGCGGTAATAGGGCAGATGCGCGTAGCCGATCATCGTGCGGCGCAACACCGCCTTCGCCTCGGCGACATCCTCGCTGATGCAGGTGCGGATCCGGTTGCCGATGAAGAAATCGGGGTCGCCGCGCTTCCCCGGCGGCAAGGCCGCGAGCGAGGCGGCCATATGCGACCGGCTGCCGCCGGAGAAGATCATGCCGTCGGCGATCTCGCCGGCGAGCGCGATCATCCGCCGGCGCAGCGTCGCGAGGATGACCGGCGGCAATCCGCCGATATTGTCGTAAGACCGGTATTTCGCGACAAAGGCGCGGATATCGCCGAGCGGCTTACCCACGGTCACGCCCATGCGGACATGGCTCGGGCCGTGCGCGACGCCGATCCCGAACTGGAAGCGGCCGCCGGACACCTCATGGATATAGGCCGCCGAATTCGCGAATTCCTCGACGGTCTGGGCATAGATCGGCGCGATCGCGGTCGCGAAGCGTATGCGCTCGGTGGCGAGCGCCAGCGCCGTGCATTGCGCCATGTTGGCGTACGAGCTCGACACCGAGATCCCGGCAAAACCGCGCCGCTCGATCTCGCGGGCGAGGTCGAGCGTGGCGCGCCGTTGGCCGGGTTCGGCGATCAGGTTGAGCGCGGGCAGGTCGGCCACAGGCAGGCTTTCCCGTTCAAGCTCGCATCAGCACGGAGTGCACCAGCAGCGGTGTCCGTAGGGGCCGCACACCCAGTGGAAATGGGGAGGGCAATGGGGCCCCGGCCCGCCGCACGCCGCGGGTTCGACCGGCAGGCTCGGGGCCCGCGGAGCCAGCTTTCCCACGCTGCTGCCTACCGTGGCCTGAACCGGCGAGGCGAACGGGGTGACCAATGCGATGGCTGCGGTAATGGCGAAAGCGATCGTCAGGTTGCGCACTGTCATCTCTCCCAGTTTCCAGTACGGAGCGTCAAGATTTGCACCGATCGCCGGCAAATTCCAGCGGCAGTTTTGCCAGGCCGCGGCCCGCGAACGCGAGCCGTTAGATCGAGACCTGCCGGCCGATCTCGACGACCGAGTCGGGCGGCAGTTTGAAATAATCCGTGAGATGGGCGGCATTGCGCTGCATCAGCGCGAACAGCGCCTCCACCCAGCCCGGCAGCGAAGTGGCGTCGTCGCCATGCATGACGGTCTCATGCCCGATATAATAGGTGACGTCCGAGAGGTCGATGGAACATCCGTGCTCGTCGTGGGCCTGCCGCAGCAGCGCCGGGATGTCCGGGCGCTCCATGAAGCCGTAATGGGCCGAGGCGCGCCAGAAGCGTGGAGCAAGCTCCTCGACCGCCAGCCGCTGCGCGTCGCTGACCCACGGCACCGACTCCGTGGTGATCGTCAGGACGAACACGCGCTGGTGCAGCGCGCGGTTGTGCTTGAGGTGCCAGACCATGACGTGCGGCACGTCGCGCCGGGTCCGCGTCAGAAAAACGGCGGTGCCGGGGACGCGCGGGATTTGTTCCTCAGCGAGCTGCGCCATGAAGGTGTCAACCGGAATCGCTTGCCCCTGCACCCGCCCGGCGACCGCGGCGGCCCCGATATGCCAAACGAGCATGACGCCGTAGACGAGGGCTGCGAGGAGGAGCGGGACGTAGCCGCCCTCCGCGACCTTGGCGAGGTTGGCCGTGAAGAAGCTGGCATCCACCACGACGAACGCGCCGGCGACGGCGCCCGCCGCAACGAGGTTCCAGCGCCAGACCTCGCGCATCGCGATGAACAACAGCGCCGAGGTCATCAGCATCGTCGCCGACACGGCGATCCCGTAGGCGGCGGCGAGATTGTCGGATTTGCCGAACCCGATCGTCAGCCCCAGCGTCACCAGCATCAGCAACCAGTTGACCGCCCCGATGTAGATCTGGCCGTAGCCCTCGGCCGAGGTCTGCTTGATGCGAACCGGGGGCAGCCAGCCCAGCTGGATGGCCTGCCGCGTCATCGAAAAGGCCCCGGTGATGATCGACTGACTGGCAATGATCGTCGCCACCGTGGCGAGGACAACCAGCGGCACCAGGAGAACGGACGGGCACAGCAGGTAGAAAATGTTGCCCGTCGATGGCGCGCCGCCGAGGAGCAGGGCCGCCTGCCCGGCATAATTCAGGACGAGGCTCGGGAACACAACCGCCGACCACGCCAGGCGGATCGGTCCGGCGCCAAAATGACCCATATCGGCGTAGAGCGCTTCGGCGCCGGTGACGCACAGGAACACCGCGCCGAGCACGAGGAAACCGGCGAGGCCCCCGGAGAACAGATAATCGAGCCCGTAGCGTGGATCGACCGCCGCCAGCACCGATGGGTGGTGGGCGATGCCCCAGAGGCCGAGCACCGCGATTGTGCCGAACCACAGCGCCATGATCGGGCCGAATGCCCGGCCGATCCAGGCGGTGCCGCGGGGTTGGATCGCAAACAGCGCAATCAGGATCAGGACCGCAACGGGAAGGACGTAGGGCGCGAACGCCGGTATGGCGATGTCCAACCCTTCCAGCGCCGACAGCACCGAGATCGCCGGCGTGATCGCCCCGTCGCCATAGATCAGCGCGGCGCCGAACAGGCCGACCGCGATGATCACCGGGCGGTGCCGGGCTTTTGCGCCGAGCAGCGATAACAGCGCCAGGATACCGCCCTCCCCGTCATTGTCCACGCTCATCGCGACGCAGACGTATTTGATCGTCGTCACGACGATCAGCGTCCAGATAATCAGCGAGAGCACGCCGAGCGCGACCGCCGCATCCGGCGTGGCGGAGGTGAGGCCGAGGACCGTCTTCAGCGTATAGAGCGGGCTCGTGCCGATATCGCCGAACACGACGCCCAATGCCGAGAGGCCGAGCACCGGCATGCTCCCGGCGACGCTCGCTCGGCCGATCGCTTCGCCCTCTTGCGCCATGGCGCCCCCTCCCCGCATGAGCCGCCACCAGTTTCGGCGAAATCGGGGTCAGTTTTACGCGCATTGCCGACCGCGGCCTATCCCGTCGGCAGGAGGGCCGGGGCGAGGCCGCCGCGCCGCATGCGGCAAACGGGCCAAAATCTCGTTAAAGAGGTATTTATGTTATATTTGCAATTTCAGGATGTATAGTGAGTTCTGTTTCGAATAAGGGGCGGACACATGCCTTCGCGACGCAGCGCAGCCGGCATCTGGTCGGGCGACGACGGGCGGCGGGGCGCGGTTGCTGTGCTGGTCGCGCTGATCCTGGTCGGGATCATCGGCTTTGTCTCGCTCGGCACCGAGGTCGTGATGCTGCTCCTGACCGCGCGGCAGATGCAGGCGGCCGCCGATGCCGGGGCGCTCGCCGCGATGACCGCGCGCCTCAGCGGATACCCACCCGACTATACCCAGGACGCCAAAGCGCTGACCGCCGCCGCAGGCTTTGTCAACGGCCAGAACGGCACCACCGTCGCGGTCAACAGCCCGCCGACGATGGGCAACTACACCAACGCAACCGACGCCGTCGAAGTAGTGATCGCCCAGCCGCAGACCCTGGTGCTGGCGGATGTCGTGTATTCGGGCACGGTCACGGTGCGGGCGCGCGCGGTCGCCGAGCCCAATAGCGCGCCCGACTGCCTCCTGGAGTTGGACAACAGCAGCACGACCGGTGTCTCGGTCACCAACGGCGCGGTGGTCAACCTGAACCAATGCGGTCTCGCGGCGAACGCCACCGGGTCTTCGGCGTTGCTGGTCACCGGCGCCGCCATTCTCACCACAGCATCGGTCTCGGTCGGCGGTTTGGTGAGCGTCACCCGTGGCGGCGAGATCAATGGCCCCGGCGGCACCTCGATCGTCGGCACGAACCAGATCAAGACCAATCAACCGGCGGTTGCCGACCCGTATGCCAACACGGCGGTCCCGACGAGTTCCGGATGCAAGTACGGCTCGCCCGGCAAGCCGTTGACGCTGAAGCACAGCAACACCGGATTACAGACACTCAATGCCGACGGCGTTTATTGCGGCGGCCTGTCGATGACCAGCGACGCCCAGGTCCAGATGAACTCGGGCGTCTACATAATCAACGGCGGCAGCTTCAGCGTCGGCGGCGACGTCACGTTGAACGGAACCAACGTAACGATCGTGCTGACCGGCAGCGGCAGCAACTATGCGACGGCTGCGATCAGCAACGGCGCTACCGTGACTCTGAGCGCGCCAACCACCGGCGCAACGGCTGGACTCGTGTTCTTCCAGGACCCCGGCGCTCCCATTAGCGGCACCAACGACATCGAGGGCGGGTCGGTCGTGACGCTGACCGGCGCGCTGTATTTTCCGTCACAGACGGTGATCTACTCGAGCGGCACATCCGCCAGCTCGCCCTGCACCCAACTGATTGCCTGGCAAATCCAGTTCCAGGGCGACGCATCGTTCAACAGCAACTGCGCCAACACCGGCGTCGGGTCGATTGCCGGCGGGCAGCCGGTCCTGGTCGAGTGACGAGCCGTCATGCTCCGACCTCGAACCACGGCCGCGCGCGCAATTTTTCACGCTGCGCCGCGCGGCGCGGCGATCCTCGAGTTCGCGCTGGTCATGCCGTTCCTCGCCTTGTTGGTGGTCGGGCTGTGCGATCTGGGATTTGCCGTTTACGAGTCGATCGAGGTTCAGGCTGCGGCCGAAGCCGGCGCGCAATACGCCGCCCTTAATGGCTGGAACCTCACCGCGATCACGACCGCGGTGACGAGCGCCACCGGCGCCAGCGGCATCTCCGCGACCCCGGCACCCAGCGAGATTTACGGCTGCCCGGACGGCGGTACCCTCACGATCGTCGCGAGTACCGTCAGGTGTCCGAGCGGGAGCCCGCCAGGACTCTACGCCTCGGTCAGCGCCCAGCTGCAATATGCGAGCGTGCTGCCCTATCCGGGGCTGCCCAGCCCGCTGACGCTGACCGGCCAAGCCTACCGGCGGATCAAATGAAGCGGGCGATGCCTCGGAGCGCCTTTTGCAGACGTTCATGTGAGCGCGGTGCCGCAGCCGTCGAATTCGCCATCGTCCTGCCCATCCTGCTGCTGTGCGTGCTCGGCCTCATGGAGTTCGCGCGGGCGATCTGGACACTGGCGAGCCTGAATTACGCCGTGCAGGCGGCGGCCCGCTGCGGCGCGGTCGATCTGCTGGTCTGCGAGACCGCCGCTCAGACCCAGCAATACGCGGTCAGCCAGGCCCCGGGGCTGTCCTTGCCGACCTCCGACTTCACCGTTACGACGCAGACTTGCGGCGTCCGGGTTACCGCGAGCCTGCCCTACGCCTTTCTCGTTCCTGCGCTCTTACCCTATTCGCCGACGCTGAGCGCAAGCGCGTGCTTCCCCACTTGACCCAGTCATAGACACTCATAAAGAGAATATTTATATATCTCACCCGTCATAGAGGATATTTTATCCGAATCAGAGAGCGCTGCCGCTCGGCGGACGCCCTGTGGCCGGATGGATCGCCCCATGGACATTCAAACCACAATGGTTGATCTCGCCGTCAGCGACCTCGACAGCCCGACCCGAAGCGCCGCGCCAACCGGGGAGGCGCCGCCGGCGGCGATGGCCTATCTGGTCGATGCCGACTCCCGGGGTGTCGCCCGCCACTCCTTTGCCGATGTCGGATTTATCGAGATGCACGTCAGGCAGGGCGGCATCGATATCGCGATCGAGGAGCTTGCGCGCCGCGGCTGGCCGCGCTTCCTGATCGTCGACATCAGCGGGATCGACGATCCGCTGCCGCGCATCAACCGGCTCGCCGAAATCTCCGATCCCGAAACCGAGGTCATCGTCGTCGGCGAGCGCAACGATATCGTCTTGTACCGGGACCTCAAGGCGGCCGGCGTCGCCGAGTATTTCTACAAGCCGCTCATCGGCAGTTTGCTCAACCGCGCGCTGGTCGGGATCAGCAGCGGCACCGGGACTGCGCGGCCATCGCGCAGCGGCAGGCTGGTGTTCGTCCTCGGCGTGCGCGGTGGTGTCGGCGCGACCACGATAGCGACCAGCCTCGCCTGGCATTTCGCCGAGGTGCGGCAGCGCAGGGTGCTGCTGCTCGATCTTGATCTGCACACCGGCGATGCCGCCTTGCAGCTCGACGCCCAGCCGGGCCGCGGCTTGCGCGAGGCGCTCGACGATCCCAAGCGGATCGACGAGCTTTTTCTCGAACGCGGGGTGGTATCGGTCACCAGCCGCCTCGGTCTGCTCGCCGGGCTGGAGCCGCTGACCGACCGCGTCGTGGCCAACGACGAGGCGATCCTGCAGCTGCTGCAAAAGGTCCTCGCTCACTTTCGCTATGTGCTGGTCGACCTGACGCGGGAAATCGCGCTGTCGCTTCCCAGCCTGCTGCACATGCCCTCGACCTTGCTGCTGGTCAGCGACGGCAGCATTGCCGCGATCCGCGAGGTCGGACGATGGCGGGAGTTGATCGGTTCCAACACGCCGGAGCGCACGCTGCTGCACGTGCTGAACAAACGGAATGCCGATGGCGCGCTGCCAACGCCAGAGATGCTGAAAATCATCCCCGCCCCCGACGCCTCGATCCGCTGGGATCGCGAGATCATGGCTGCGGCTTCCCTCGGTACGAAGGCGGTGCAGAAGTGCAGCGCGCTTCGCCATGGCATGGCGGCGCTGTCACGGCAATTGTCAGGTAGCAGCGCCGCCGAAAAGGAAGACCGGCCCTTCTGGAAACGGATCTTCGGCTGATGGGTCTGCGGACCGCCCCGTCTGCCGGCACCGCCCCGTCCGGGTTCGGCGCGGAGCCCCCGCCTGTGGCCGGTCGGACGGCGGCCGCCGCGCCGCGATCTCAGCTGAGATCGGCGGAATTCATCTACGATCAGATTCTCGCCCGGGTCGAGCCAGCCTTGGCGGTACGGATGACCCGCGCGGAGCTGACCACCCGGGTCGAGGAACTGGTCGCCGAGATTGCCGATCAGCGTCGGCTGCTGCTGAACCACCAGGAGCAACAAACGCTCGCCGCGGCGATGGTCGACGATATGATCGCGCTCGGTCCGCTCGAATCGCTGCTGCGCGACGATACCGTCTCCGACATCCTGGTGAACGGTCCCCACCAGATCTATGTCGAACAGCGCGGCAAGCTTGTCCTGACCAAGGTTCAATTCCGCAACGGGCTGCACGTTTTCCACATCGCGCAGCGGATTGCCTCTTCGATCGGGCGCCGGGTCGACGAATCGAGCCCGATGCTCGATGCGCGCTTGGCGGACGGCAGCCGGGTCAATGTCGTCATCCCGCCCCTCAGCCTAAAGGGGCCGTGTATCTCGATCCGCAAGTTCACGCGCAGCTTTCTCGATTTTTCCAAGCTCGTCTCGTTGAAAAGCGTGTCGCCGGAGCTGGCGCAGGCATTGGAGATAGCCGCGCAGTGCCGGCTCAACATCTTGATCTCCGGCGGTACCGGGTCGGGCAAGACGACGCTGCTCAATGCGATGTCGAGCCTGATCGACCTGGGAGAGCGCGTCGTCACGATCGAGGATATCGCCGAACTGCAACTCCAGCAGCCCCACGTTATCCCGCTCGAAACGCGGCCGCCCAATGTCGAGGGCAAAGGCGAGGTCACACAGCGCGATCTGGTGCGCAATGCGCTGCGGATGCGGCCCGACCGGATCATCGTCGGAGAGGTCCGCGGCGGCGAGGCCTTCGACATGATGCAGGCGATGAACACCGGCCATAACGGCTCGATGTCGACGGTCCACGCCAACTCTGCCCGCGATGCCCTGGCGCGCGTCGAGAACATGGTGCTGATGGCCAATGTCAATCTGCCGAGCCGGGCGATCCGCGGTCAGATGGTCAGCGCCCTCGACCTGGTCGTGCAGATCGAACGGATGCGCGACGGAACGCGCCGCGTCACCGAGTTGAGCGAGGTGGTCGGGATGGAAGGTGAGGTCGTCATTCTGAGCAATTTGTTCACGTTCAAATACGCGGGCGAGAACCGCGGCGGGAAGCTGAGCGGCACGTTTGAAGCCTCCGGCGTCCGGCCACGGTTCCTGCCGCGGCTCGAAAATTACGGGCTCGCAGCGGCCTTCATGAAGGCGATTGGCGCCAAAGAAGCGGAGGGCTGATATCGTCTCCCTCCTCGGCATCCTGCTCCTGCTTGCCGGCGGCGCCGGCCTCTTGGGGCTCGTTCTGGCCGAGCGCGCACGCGAGCGCGCCATCGGGCGGCGTATCAACGTAATCACGCGTGCATCCTCGCGGAAGGGGTCGTCGGGCGAGAGCGGGCTGGGTTCGACCCGGCTGGGGCGTGCCCTTAACGGACCGCGCGCGCTGTTCGCGTTTCGCATGCGACGCAGCTGGGGCGTGTCTGCCAACCCATTCTCCCTTCTGGTCGCGGGGGTTTTCGCGGCTGCCGCGGTCTGGTCGCTTGGCCGCGTCGTAGCTAATTACCTGCCAGGCTACGTCCTGGCGATCGCTGCGGCCGCCGGCTTTTTTCTGCTGCCTCGGAGCGTACTCTTGTGGCAGCAGCACCGCTCGGACGCCCGGTTCGCCGAGTTGCTGCCCGATGCGATCGACATGGTGGTGCGCATCGTGCGTGCGGGTATGCCGGTTGGCGCCGCGATGCGAACCGTCGGTCAAGAGGCCAATCCGCCCCTCAATACAATGTTTGCCAAGATCGCCGACCAGATCGACATCGGCGTGCCGCTCGGTGAGGCCATGGCGAAGACCAGTGAGATGGTCGGCAACCCCGATTTCCGGTTTTTTGCCGTCGCCGTAGCGTTGCAGCAGTCGACTGGCGGCAATTTGACGGGGACCCTGGAAACGCTTGTCGACATCGTCCGTCGACGCCGGGTGGTACGACTGAAAGCCGGGGCGGCAACCGCTGAAGTCCGGATCTCGGCGATCGTACTGGGCTCGATCCCGTTCGTCGTGATGGGGGCTCTTCTGATGGTGGCGCCGGGGTATCTGGCCCCGCTGTTCGACGACCCGCGCGGTCAGGTCATTCTCGGCTTAGCGCTCCTCAGTCTGTTGCTCGCCGCGATCACGATCCGCGCGCTGATGCGCAGCGCCCTGCGTATCTGATCTTCACGGGGATCGATCATGTGGGACTCATCCGCGGCACTCCTGATCGGCCTCGCCGCGACAACCCTCGCCGCCGCCGGACTGTGCGTCTTTGCCTACGAGGCCGTCGCGACCAGAAAGCGGCTGGGACATCGCGTCGACCTGCTGCCTCGCGCGCGCCATCTGTCGGCCCGGGCGAGCGGCGGGCGCAACACCGGCGCGGCCGGCCGGCTTACGATCACGACGTTGCGCGGCGACGAACTCGAACTCGCCCGGCGGCTCGAGTGGCTGCACATTCCGGCAGCCCTCGTGCCGCGGCTGTTTTTGGCGCTGCGGGTGGTCGCTGGCCTCATGCTGCCGATTGTCCTGGTGCTGTTCTTCTATCGCTATGCCAATTTGCGCGCGACGCCGAACCTGGTCGGGCTGGGATCGCTGGGCGCGGTATTCGGCTGGTCCCTGCCGCACCTTGTCGTGGACCGGCTCGCTCTGCACCGCCGGCGCTCCGTTGCACAGGGCCTCGCCGATGCAATCGAGCTTCTCGTGATCTCGGTGGAAGCGGGATTGTCGCTGGAGGACGCGATCAACCGCATCGTCGGCGAGCTTCGGCGCTCGCAGCCGGCGATGGCGGATGAGCTTGCGTTAACCGGTGCGGATCTGAGGATCCTGCCGAGCCGCGATGAGGCACTTCGCAGATTGGCCGCACGGGTCAATCTGCCGAGTGTCCAGTCTGTGGTCATCACCCTGTCGCAAACTCTGAAATATGGCACCCCGCTGGCCCAGGCGCTGC
The DNA here is from genome assembly GCA_963842175.1 of uncultured Alphaproteobacteria bacterium. Lineage (GTDB taxonomy): Bacteria > Pseudomonadota > Alphaproteobacteria > ATCC43930 > CGMCC-115725 > DATARH01. The sequence continues at coordinate 72,903 of CAWJFM010000023.1, read as the reverse complement.
GCGTCGTCGCAACGGAATTGCGCAATGACGACCTGCTCAAGCTTGAGGAACAGGCCAACCGGCTGCCGGTGCTGCTGACCATTCCGATGATCGCGTTCATCCTGCCCAGCATCTTCCTGATCATCGGCGGGCCGGCTTTCCTGAAGATAATGGACCAGTTTCTCAAATGAATCGCGGGGCGCCAGCATCCCGGCGCTGATCGGGTAAGATGATAATCCTGCAAGGCATCTTCGATCGAGGAACCGAGCGATGGGTTCTCTCACTTTTCGCCGCGCGGTGTTGGAGGATGTGACAGCGCTCGTCGCCTTGCTCGCCGACGACCCGATCGGCAGCGGGCGCGAGAGCGCCGGAACGCCGTTGGACCCACGTTACATCGAAGCCTTTGCCGCTATCGGCCGCGACCCCAACCAGCTCCTCGCGGTTGCCGAGCGCGACGGGCGGGTGATCGGCGTGCTCCAACTCAGCTTCATCCCCGGGCTCGCCAGGCTCGGCATGTGGCGCGGCCAGATCGAGGGCGTGCGCGTCGCCGCGGGCGAGCGTGGCGGCGGCATCGGCCGGGCGATGCTCGAATGGGCGATCGGGGAATGCCGCAAACGCGGCTGCGGGATGGTCCAGCTCACCTCCGATAAGAGCCGCACCGCCGCGCACGGTTTTTATGCGGCACTCGGCTTCCGGGCGACCCATGAGGGCTATAAGCTTTCGCTCTGACCGCAAGCGGGAGGCAGCGGATGAAGAGGCTCGGGATCGCGTTCTCCGGCGGAGCCAACCCCGCCGAGATCGTCGAATGCGTGAGGCTCGCCGAGGCGCTGGGATACGGGTCGGCCTGGGTCGCCGAAGGGCATGGCGGCGACCAGTTCGCGGTGTTGGCCGCCTGCGCCACCCAGACCTCGCGCATCCTCTTGGGCACCAGTATCACCAGCGTCTTCGTGCGCACGGTCCCGACCATCGCGATGGCCGCCGCCACGCTCGATCACCTCTCGGCCGGCCGTTTTATCCTCGGGGTCGGGTCGAGCCACAAGGTGCAGGTCGAAGGCGAGCATGGCGTGCCTTACGGCAAGCCGCTGACGCGGGTCCGCGAAAGCGTCGCGATCATCCGCCAATTGTTGCGCGACGGCCGAGTGCACTACGCCGGGGACAGCGTGCGCATCGACGGCTTCGATCTGTGGTTCACGCCGCTCCGCCCGGCGATCCCGATCTATCTATCGGCGGTGTTCCCGAAGATGATCGCGCTGTGCGGCGAGATCGCCGACGGTGTGATCCTGACCCGCAGCACCCTCGCTACCGCCGCGGTCGTCAGGAAGCAGCTGGCCGAAGGGGCAGAGCGCGCCGGCCGCGACCCGGGCCGGGTTACCGTCACCACCCTGTTGCCGACCGCGGTCGGGCAGACCCGCCGTGAAGCGCTCGACATCCTGCGTCCGGGGCTGGCGTTTTATGCCGGCTTCTTTCCCCGCTACAACCGCATGATGGCCGAGCACGGCTTTGCCGACGCGGCGGCCTCTATCGCAGGGGCATGGTCGCGCGGCGACCGCGATGCGGCCGAGCGGGCGGTCAGCGACGAGCTGATCGATGCCACCAGCATCGCCGGTACGGCCGACGAATGCCGCGAACGGATCGAGGCTTACCGGCAATCGGGCATCGATTTGCCGATCCTCAGCCCCTATGCGCGCGGCCCCGGCGCCAAGGCCCGCTTCGAGGCGGTGATCAGGGCCTGCGCGCCCGCCGCGGGTTAGCCGACCACCGTCGCCGCAGGTCGGATCCCTGCGGAGGCAGGGATCCATTTCGCCGAGCGTCCGCTGGCGCGCTGTCGGCGTGCTGTGGCGTTGATCCAGCCGCGCTCAGTTGGGCGCTGTGGGTCCCTGCCTTCGCAGGGACCTAGTCGAGCTTGCGGAAGAACCGGTTGTCCGGGCGCGGCAGGCCGAGATTTTCGCGCAGCGTCTTGCCCTCGTATTCGCGGCGGAAGAGGCCGCGGCGCTGCAATTCCGGCACGACCTGGTCGACAAAATCGTCGAGGCCGCCCGGCACCTACGGGAACATGATGTTGAACCCGTCGCAGGCATTGCCGAAGAAGAACTCCTCCATCTGGTCGACGATCGTCTTCGGCGTGCCGACCATCGCCAGCCCGCCATAGCTGCCGGCGATCTGCGCCAGCTGGCGAACCGTCAGATTGTCGCGCCGCGCGCGCGCGATGACGCGCTCGCGGCCGCTTTTCGAGGCGTTGGTTTCCGGGATGTCGGGCAGCGGCCCGTCGAGGTCGAAGCGCGAGGCATCGTGCCCGAGCGCGATCGACAAGGAGGCGATGCCGCTGTCGGGGTGCACCAGGCTGTCGAGCAGCGCGCGCTTCTGCTTCGCCTCCGTCGTCGGTGTCGCCGACGACGACCAGGCAGCCGGGCAGGATCTTGATGTGGTCGGGGTCGCGCCCGAAGCGCTCCGCGCGCGCCCTTGATGTCGGCGTAATACGCCTGCGCGTCGGCGAGGCGGCCGCCGCTGGCAAACACCATCTCGGCGGTCTCGGCGGCGAGCTGGCGGCCGGCGTCCGACGCGCCGGCCTGGACGATGACCGGCCAGCCCTGGATCGGCCGCGCGATGTTCAAGGGGCCGCGCACCGACAGGAATTCGCCCTTGTGGTCGAGCACGTGCATCCGCTCGGGGTCGAAATAGATGCCCTCCTCGACATCGCGGACAAAGGCGTCGTCGGCCCAGCTGTCCCACAGCCCGGTGACGACATCGAAGAACTCGCGGGCGCGGCGATAGCGCTCGCCGTGCTCCATGTGCTCGGTCAGACCGAAATTGAGCGCGGTATCGGGGTTGGAGGTGGTGACCAAATTCCACGCCGCGCGCCCGCCGCTGATGTGGTCGAGCGAGGCAAAGCGGCGGGCGATCGTATAGGCCGGCTCGAAGGTGGTGGAGGCCGTCGCGATCAGCCCGAGATGCTCGGTCATCATCGCCAGCACCGGCAACAGGGTCAGCGGGTCGAACGAGGTCACCGTCGCGCTGCGCTTCAACGCCGCCATCGGCATGTTGAGCACACCGAGATGGTCGGCCATGAACCACGCGTCGAAGCGGCCCTCTTCGAGCTTCTGCGCAAAACGGATCAGGTGCTTGAGATTGAAGTTGGCGTCGGGCCAGGCGCCGGGATAGCGCCACCACGCCGTATGGATGCCCACGGGGCGCATAAACGCGCCCAGCCGCATTTGCCGCGATACCGTCATTCCTGCTGCTCCCCGGTCGCTGTTACCGGCATATTAGCCGCGCGCGCGCGAAATGCGGGCATGCTAGAATTTGCCGCGGCGATCGGGAGGACGAGCGCGATGTCTGCGGCAAAGCGTCAGATGCATCTCGGCGTCTTTGTCCTCGGCGCCGGCAACCATTCGGCCGGCTGGCGCTACGAGGGCGCGGCGGTCAGCAACAACGACCTCGCGGTCATCCAGGAGATCGCCCGCATCGCCGAGCGCGGCAAGTTCGACCTGTTGTTCATCTCCGACGGGCTCGACTACGAGCCGGGCGACCTGCCGTCCTTCCTGTGCCGCTTCGAGCCGACGAGCCTGATCTCGGTGTTGAGCGCCTGCACCAGCCATATCGGCCTCGGCGCCACGGTCTCGACCAGCTTCACCGAGCCCTACAACGTCGCCCGCCTGTTCGCCTCGATCGACCATATCAGCCAGGGCCGCGCCGCCTGGAACGTCGTCACCAGCTCGCGGCCGAAGGCGGCGCTCAATTTCAGCCTCGACCGCCAGATGGACCACGAATTGCGCTACGAGCGCGCCGAGGAGTTTGTCGATGTCGTGCGCGGGCTGTGGGATTGCTGGGAGGACGGCGCGCTCGTCGCCGACAAGGCGACCGGGCTCTACATCGACGACAGCAAGGTCCGCCCGCTCGACCACAAGGGCCGGTTCTTTCAGGTCAAGGGGCCGATCAACACCGCGCGCTGCCCGCAGGGCCATCCGGTCATCATCCAGGCCGGCGGCTCGCCCTCGGGCCTCGAACTGGCGGCGCGCACCGCCGATGTCGTCTTCTCGGTCGTGCAGGAATTGGACAGCGCCAAGAAGGCCTACGCCGATCTGAAGGGGCGCATCGCCAAATACGGCCGCTACGCCCGACCAGCTCGCGGTGTTGCCCGGGGTCATGCCGATCATCGGCGCGTACCGATGCCGAGGCGAAGGACAAGCTGTCGCTGCTGCAGAGCTGGCTGACCCCGACCAATGCCCTGACCCTGGTGACCGGCCGCATCGGCTACGACGTCTCCGGCCACCCGCTCGACGGGCCGGTGCCGCCGCCGCCGCCGAGCGAGGGCGGCCAAACCTTCCACCGGGTGCTCTACGAGATGGCGCGGCGGCAGAACATGACATTGCGCGACCTCTACAACCTGACCGCGGCGGCGCGCGGCCACTGGGTCATCTGCGGCACGCCGACTGCGGATCGCCGACACCCTCGAAGAATGGTTTGTCGAGGGCGCGGCCGACGGGTTCAACATCCTGCCGCCCTATTTCCCCGGCGGCTTTGCCGATTTTGTCGATCTCGTCGTGCCCGAATTGCAGCGCCGCGGCCTCTACCGCCGCGAGTACGAGGGGACCACCCTGCGCGACCATTTCGGGCTCGCCCGCGTGCCGGCACCGGCCAGAAGCAGCGAGGCGGTCGGGGCCGGTTAATTTCGCGCAGGTTGAGCCGCTGGTGCCGGCCCCTCACCCCAACCCTCTCCCCGCGGCCGCGGGGAGAGGGAGGGACCCGCGCGAAGCGTGGGAGGGTGAGGGGCGGGCACCGCGTTCGCGATCATAAAGGTCTCTAAATGGCTGATGCTCCGAAGCTCTTGATGCTGGTCGGCGCGGCGACGCCGCCCGGCCGGCTCGCCGCCGCGATCGCCGCGGCGGCAGAGGCGGCCCGCACCGGCGGCGATGTTGCGGTCGACATCCTCAATCTCGCCGAGGTGCCGATCGAGACTTGCGACGGCCGCCCGCTCGAGGCCTATGGCGACGGCAACGCGCCAGGCGGTCGCGCGGATCGCCGCGGCGTCGGCGGTGCTGATCGGCGCGCCGGTCTACCGGGCGAGCTTCCCGGGCGTCTTGAAAAACCTGCTCGACATCGCCCCGGTCGAGGCGTTGCAAAATAAGCCGGTCGGGATCGTCGCGATGGGCGGTTCGCCGCATCACTATCTTGCCGTCGATGGGCAGTTGCGGCAGGTGCTGGCCTGGTTCGGCGCCCTCGTCGCGCCGACCAGCGTCTATCTCACCGGCGGCGATTTCCGCGACGGCCAGCTGACTTCGCAACCCGCCCGCCAGGATCTCGCTGCCCTCTGCGGCACGCTGACAACGCTGGCGCGTCGGCTCGACCCATCCTCGCTCGGTCCGGCGCCGCTCGCCGCGAAATTCACCTGACCCTGGAGCGGGCGATGGAATGGTTGGGCGGTCTGCCGTCTTTGGCGATATCGAGAGGCGCGGGTTGACGATCGCGACAGGCCAGCCAGATCGCGATAGCATTCCTGGCCATGACGATCTTCACTGTAGCCGCGCGTGGGTCACCCCGAGGGGCGACGCTCGAGACGCGAGCCTCCTGGGTCGTGTGCCTGACCTCGCTCGGCATTGCCGCCGTGTCGTTCGCCGCACCGGCGATCACGGTCGTCGGGCTCAAGTCGATTGCCGCCGATCTCGGAGGCGCGCGCTCGGTGCCGGCGTTGGCCTATTCGCTCGCCTGGCTCGGCGCGTCCGTTGGTGGAATAGCGATGGGCCGCGCCGCTGAGCGCTTCGGCGTGCGCACGACGGTGATGTTCGGCTCGGTGATGATCGGCGTGGGACTGGTGCTGGCGCAAAGCGGCGGCGCCCTCAGACTGCTCGTCGGTTACGGGGTGTTTGTCGGCCTCCTTGGCAATGCGGGGATGAACGCTCCGCTCTACATCTATGTCTCGCGCTGGTTCGATCGCCGCCGCGGCACCGCCCTGGCCCTGCTCGGCAGCGGCTCGTCGGTCTCCGCGGCGATCTGGGCACCGATCTTCGCCGTGGCGGAGGCGCAGATCGGCTGGCGCCACACGATGCTCTGCTTCGCAGCGATCGAAGTCGCGCTGATCCTGCCCGCCGCCGCGCTCATGCTGGGGCCCGCGCCCGAAACCCTGGGCGACGACGGCCACGCTGGCGGGCCGCGCCCGGGGGCGCTGGTGCTTGGGCTGCGCCCGCGGACGGCGCTGTCGATGCTGGCCGCCGCCGGCTTCTGCTGCTGCGTGCCGATGGCGATGCCGCAGGGCCATCTCGTCGCCTTCTGCAGCGATGTCGGAATCCCGGCAGCGCAGGGCGCGACGATGCTCTCGGTGCTGCTCGGCTGTGCCTTTGTCAGCCGGCAGATTTGGGGCCTCGTCGCCGACCGCATGGGTGGCCTGCGCACCATCCTGGCGGGCTCCGTCTGCCAGATCGTCGCTATGGTCGGCTTTCTCGCGACGCAGAACGAGGCCGGGCTTTTCGCCGTCTCCGCCGTGTTCGGCCTCGGCTTCAGCGGCATCATTCCCGCTTATGTGCTGGCGGTGCGCGAGCTCTTCCCGGCCTCGGAAGCGTCATGGCGGGTGCCGAGCGTGCTGCTGTTCAGCGGCTCGGGCATGGCGTTTGGCGGCTGGCTTGCCGGCGCGATCTACGATTACGCCGGGTTCTACGCGATCGCCTTCGCCACCGGGATCGCTTTCAATTTGGCCAATCTGGCGGTGATCGGCGCCCTCGTCTGGCGCCAGCATCCGCGCGCGAGCCTCGGCCCGGCCCGCGTCGCAGAGTGATGAGCCGCTATCCCTTGCCGAAGGCGGAATCGGGGGCGAACGCGCCGGTCTCGATGACCACATCGTGGATCGTGCCGTCGTAGCGAAAGAGGCCGTGCCGCTGACGGAGGTCCCAATCGACCGGAGCGCGACGGTCGAGGCCGATATCGAGCCCCTCGTGAAAACCGTTCATCAGCGTCGGGGTGAGATCGCCCCAGGCGCCGGAATTCGCTGTGTCAAGCACCAGCCGGCCGCGGCCGCGGCGCCGGCCGAGCGCCTCGAATTCGAGCGTCGCGAGGCGCTCGCCTTCGGGCACCGCGGGACCATCCAGCGTGTGGAATTCGCCAAACCCGTTATAGGTGAGGCGAAGCGCGCCATTCTCGATGTAGAGCACCAGCCCTCCGGTGATGTCGCCGATCGCGACCAGCACGCCCTCGTTGGCGGCCCCGTGGCGGAAGCGCGTGATGATCTTGAAATTCCGATCGGCGACCAGCGGGGTGATGACGCTGCGGTGGACGGTCTGCGCGTTCGGCAGAAAGCGCCGCCTGCCGCTCGCCGGCGGCCGCTGATGCGGCGGCAGCTCGTTGAATTTTTGCGTCGGCGTGCGGTTGTCGAGCGGATAGACCATGTTCGCCCAGGCCGCTGCGTCGAACGCCTCGACCAGCTCCTTGAGCACTTCAGGGTGCTGGCGGCGCAGATCCATGCTCTCGGAGAAATCCTCGGCATGGGCATGCAAGGTCCAATTGTCGAAGTTGACCGCCTCGCCCCGTTTTTGCAATGAGACCGCGACCCAGCCGTCCCGATAATAGGCTCGGTTGGCCCAGCACTCGTAATACTGTTCGCCGCGCGGCGCCGGGCTCGTGGCATCGCGCAGCACCGGCGCCAGGCTCGCGCCCTGCATCGCCTTGGCGGGCTTGCCGTGCGAGGTCGCCAGCGGCGGCACCCCGGCGAGATCGAGGAGGGTCGGCATCAGGTCGATCACATGGGCGAACTGGCCGCGGATTGCCCCGCGATCCTTGAGCCTGTCCGGCCATGAGAAGATCAGGCTGACCCGCCGCCCGCCGCCGCCGGTGTAGGTCTTGTACGAGGGGAACGGCGCGTTCGACACTTGCGCCCAGCCCATCGGGTAGACCGCCGAGGCGCGCCCGGTGCCGATCCACGCCTGCCGCTCGACATCGACTGCGGTTGGCAGGGCCGGCAGTCCGGCAAAGCGGCGGTTGAAATGGATGTTGCCGCCGGGACCGGCCGAGTTGGTGCCGCCATTGTCGGAGGAGAACACGAAGATCGTGTTGTCGAGTTCGCCCAGCTGCTCCAGCAGCGCGACGAGCCGGCCGACATTCTGGTCGGCGCAGTCGAGCATCGCGGCATAGGTTTCCATGTGGCGGGCGAAGAGTTTTTGCTGCTCCGGCGGCACCTCATCCCAAGCGGGCACCGCCGGATCGCGCTCCGACAGGCGGGTGCCGGGCGGTACGATGCCCTGCGCGATCTGACGCTCCAACCGGGCGGCGCGGACCGCGTCCCAGCCGGCATCGTAGCGGCCGCGATACTTCGCCAGATCCGCTTCCTTGGCTTGCAGCGGCCCGTGCACCGCATTGTTGGCGACGTAGAGAAGAAACGGTCGGGTCGGGTCCTGGTTGCGGATCTCGGTGACAAAGCCGATCGCCTTGTCCATCCAGTCGTCGGTCGCGTAATAGCCCTCGGGATAGGCGTCGATCGGCGCGACGATGTTGTTGTAGACGATGCGCGCCGGGAAGAAGTAGCTGGTTTCGCCCTCGAGAAACCCATAGAAGCGGTCGAACCCGCGATAGGTCGGCCAGGTCGGGTTGGGCGCGGCGCCGTTTGTCGAATTGTGCCATTTGCCGACTGCCGCGGTCGCATAGCCGGCCGCGCGAAAGGTCTCGGCGATGGTCGGCGCGTCGAGCGGAATGTCGCCGAAATAGCCCGGAAAGCCCGGATTATTATTGGCCAGCCAGCCGGTTGCCACCGAGTGTGCATTCCTCCCGGTCAATAGCGCGGCGCGGGCCGGCGAGCAGATCGGATGCGTCGTGTAGTGGTTGAAGCGGATCCCCCGCCCTGCCAGCGCATCGATATTCGGGGTGGCGATCTCGGAGCCGTAGCAGCCGATATCCGACCACCCCATGTCGTCCATGAAGACGATGACGATGTTTGGCGATCCCGGCGGTGGACGCAGCGGCAAATCCCAATGCGGCTCTGACTCCGCGCGCGTGCGTCCGATCTTGCCGGGAAAGCCCGGATACCCCTGTGGATCGCTGGTAATGACGGTGTCCCCCCTTGCGCCGGTCGCGCCAATCCGACCAGCGAAATTTGGCCGCAGCTCGCCGGCCATAGCCTCTTCCATCCTATTGATTTAACTGGAGCGGGCGATGGGATTCGAACCCACGACCCCAACCTTGGCAAGGTTGTGCTCTACCCCTGAGCTACGCCCGCATCCGGCTGATCCATATCATAGGGGGGGAGGGGGTCTGCAAGGGCCTGCCGGCCGCGTGTCTTGCCAGGATCGGCGCGGCGCCGCATCGTTGCCGCCATGCCTTCCGCGCCCTTCACCCCCGATCAGCTCTTCGCCCGCCTCGACGCGCTCGGCATCGCGCACCGCACCTACAGCCATCCGCCGGTCTTCACCGTCGCCGAGGCGGTAGTCTTGCGCGGTCGGCTTCCGGGCGGCCATTGCAAGAGCCTCTTTCTCAAGGACAAACGCGGCGGGCTGTGGCTCGTCGTCGCGCTCGAGGAGCGAAAGATCGACCTGAAGCGGCTCGCCGAGGCGCTCGGCGCACCGCGTTTTTCGTTTGGCTCCGCCGAGCTGCTCTATGAGGTGCTCGGTGTGCGGCCGGGCAGCGTCACCCCGTTTGCCCTCGCCAACGACGCCGCGCATCGGGTGGAGGTCGTGCTCGACCGGGCGATGCTCGCGCACGACCCGCTCAACTACCATCCGCTCGACAACCACCGCACCACCGCGATTGCGTCCGCGGATCTATTGCGCTTTATCGCCTGGTGCGGGCACCGGCCGCGCCTGCTCGATCTCGCCGCGGCCACGCCCGCTGTCGCCCCGCGATGAAGACCGCGCTGGGAACGCCGCGGTGGCGCTTGCCATCGCATCGCCCTGCCGCCATGTTTGCCATTGCATCCCCGGGGAGAATGCCGCATGGCGAATGAACCTTTGATCGGCAGTGGGGCCGGTGCGGCGCCGATCGCCGACGTGACCACGGCCAACTTCATGGCCGAAGTCGTCGACGCGTCATTCGAGCAGCCGGTCATCGTCGATTTCTGGGCGCCGTGGTGCGGGCCGTGCAAGCAGTTGGGGCCGATCCTCGAAAAGGTCGTGCGCGCGGCGGGTGGCGCGGTGCGAATGGTCAAGCTGAATATCGACGAGAACCCCGAGATCGCGCAGCAGATGCGGATCCAGTCGATCCCGGCGGTCTATGCCTTCAAGGAGGGGCGGCCGGTCGACGGCTTTGTCGGCGCCCAGCCGGAAAGCCAGGTCCGCCAGTTCGTGCAGCGCCTCGGCGGCACGGCCGGCCCGTCGCCGGTCGAACAGGCGATGACGATGGCCAAGGAAGCCGCGCAAGGAGGCGATCATGCCAGCGCCGCGGCGCTCTATTCGCAGATCCTGCAACGCGAGAAGGAAAATCCGGAGGCGCTCGCCGGTCTGGCGCGCGCGCTGATCGCGCGCGGCGAGCTCGCCAAGGCCCAGCAGCTGCTCGACGGCGCGCCGAAGGAGATCGCCAAGCATGCCGAGATCGCGGCGGCGCGCTCGGCGCTCGAACTCGCCGAGCAGGCGCAGAAGGCGAAGGGCTCGCTCGGCGAGTTGCGCGCCCGGATCGAGCGCAATCCCGACGATCACGCGGCTCGCCTGGAGCTGGCCACGGCCCTCTTTGGCGCGGGCGAACGCGAGAGCGCGATCGACGAGCTGTTGACGCTGTTCAAGCGCGACCGCAACTGGGACGACCAGGCGGCGCGACGCCAGCTGTTGAAATTCTTCGAGGTCATGGGGCCGACCGACCCGTTGACCTTGAGCGCCCGACGCCGCCTGTCGTCGCTGATGTTCTCGTGAGGGGGCGATGATGGAGATCGGCGCGCCATGAGCGACCGGCCGAGCACGCGGGAGCCGGTCGCGCTGCCGGACATATTGGCGATCTTTCCGTTGACCGGCGTCTTGCTGCTGCCGCGCGGGCGGCTGCCGCTCAACGTTTTCGAGCCGCGCTATCTGGCGATGATCCGCGATGCGCTCGGCGGCGAGCGCCTGATCGGCATGATCCAGCCGAACGAGCCGCAGCGCGACAATATCGGCGAGGGGACGCTCAATCCGCCGCTCTATCCGATCGGCTGCGCCGGCCGCCTGACCCAGTTCAGCGAGACCGATGACGGGCGCTTCCTGATCACCCTGACCGGCGTGTCGCGGTTCCGCATCCGAGAGGAACTGCCGCTGCTCTCCGGCTACCGCCGGGTGGTCCCCGACTGGCAGCCCTTTGCGGGGGACCGCCAGGCGCCGGGCGAGCCCGGCTTCGACCGCGCGCGCCTGATCCGCGGCCTCAAAGGCTATTTCGCGCAGCGCCAGATCTCGGCCGATTTCGAGGCGATCGAGAAGGCGCCGGGCGAGTATCTGGTCACCTCGCTGGCGATGGCCTGTCCGTTCGCGCCGAGCGAGAAGCAGGCATTGCTCGAAGCCGCCGATCCCGATGAGCGGGCGCGGCTGTTGACGACGCTAGTGGAAATGGCCGCGATCGAGCCGACGACAGAGGACAGCGGCGGCACCCGCCATTGACGCAATAAGCCCCTCTCCCGCAATGGGGGAGAGGGTGCCTCCGGACAAAGTCCGGAGGCGGGTGAGGGTCTTCCAAAGGAAAGGGCGATGGACGAATCCTCCGAGATCGACCCGAAGCTCCTCGAGATCCTGGTCTGCCCGCTGACCAAGGCGCCGCTGCGCTATGACCGCGCGGCGCAGGAGCTGATCAGCGAGGAAGCGGGGCTGGCCTATCCGATCCGCGACGGCATCCCGATCATGCTGGTCGACGAGGCCCGCCCGTTGCGTGATGACGAGACGGTCCGGAAACGGCTGGCGCCGCCATGAGCCAGAGCGGGCCGTGGCCGGTCGAGCTGCGGTTGAAACGCGCCGAAAAGCGGCTCGACATCGAATTCGACGACGGCAGGCATTTCAGCCTGCCGGCCGAATATCTGCGGGTCGAGAGCCCCTCGGCAGAGGTGCAGGGGCACGGGCCGGGCGACAAGATCATCATCGCCGAACGCGCCCATGTCGGGATCATCGATCTCGAACCGGTCGGCAATTACGCGGTCCGGATCAAGTTCGACGATCTGCACGACACCGGGATCTATTCCTGGGATTATTTCTACCAGCTCGGGGTCGAATACGATAAGCGCTGGGCCCAATACCTCGCCGCCCTCGCCGCAAAGGGCCTCAGCCGCGAGCCAAAGCGGGGCTGACGCACTGGACCACCGCCCCACCGATGATCCGGTCCTCAAGCGCCTCCGTGCCGCGCTGGACCAACTGTACGGTGGCCGGATCGAAAGCGTCGTGCTGTACGGCTCCCGCGCGCGCGGCGACGCGAACCCGAGTCCAATTACGATGTGGCGATATTTCTGCGAGATTTTTCGGATCGCTGGCGAGAGATGGACCGAATCGTCCCAAAAGTGACCGATATTCTGTATGAGGACGAGGCATTTATCCACGCTATGCCTCACGCTGCCGGGGCGTATCGGGAGCGCACGCCATTAATGCGAGAGATCCGCCGCGAAGGCGTCGATCTTTGACGCCGGAAGCGGCCGACCATCTTCGGAAAGCACGGATTTGCCTGGACCGTGCACGTGTCATTCTTGAAGCAGACGTTGCCGACGTAGCCGTCCGCGAGGCGTATCTCGCCGCGTTTCACGCCGCCCGGACGATGGTCGTAGAGCGAACGGGCCGGGAGGCGAAGACCGATAAGGGTGAGCATACTGAAATTCGCAAGACTGACCAGGGGCGAGCCCCAGGCAAATAGGGAGCTCCGTCAGTTCTTGCCCAAATCCTACGACATGAAATCGCTGGCCGACCCGCATGCAGAACGTCTCCGATGAGCGGGCGAGCGGAGCAATTCAAACCGCCGAACGGTTCATTCAATGAATCGCAGAGCTCTTGGCGAGTTAAGCCCCACGTTCGCCAAAGCGGGCGCGCAGCTCGGCGGCGAATTCCTGCTCCGGCAAGGCGAGGATTCGCGGCGCGAGATCGGCGTGCTCGGTCCATACGATCGATCTGCGATTCGCGATCATCGGCAGGATCGCGAACGGCCCGGACGACAGGAAATGCTCGACCCGACGCCGCGATGCGGCCGGGCGTGCGCCACGGTCGTGACGATGCCGGTCTGGCGGTAGCGCCACTCCATCGCGCGGATCCGGGCAGCCCGGCGCAGCAGCGATTCCTTGCCGTCGGCTTTCTTGCTGGGGATAGCCGATGCGCCCTGCCGTAGAATCTTTCCGGAAAGCTTTTGATACCAGCGCGAGAAGGACGATGCAGCCTGGCTGTACTGACCTCGGACATCACTTTATTTTCATTGGGGGATTGCATCGCAGCGGGACGACACCCCTACAGCGAATAATTGCGACGCATCCGCTCATCAGCGGGTTCCACGACACTGGCGTGCCCGGAGATGAGGGGCAATTTCTGCAGGATATTTATCCGGTTTTTCCCTCAGGAGGGGCGGGGATATTAGGGTTGCGCCCCGATGGTCACATGACAGAAACGTCGCCGCTCATTGCCGCCGCGAAGGCTGGGTTATTCCGCGCATGGATGCCATACTGGGATCTGACGAAGCCTTTTTTAGTCGAGAAGACTCCCTCAAATCTTATACGAGCGCGTTTTCTCCAGGAGGTTTTCCCCAATTCTGCCTTCATATTTATGATACGGCACCCTGTCGCTAGCGTCATGGCGACCCTCAAATTGCAGAATAGGGCGTCAGTGAGGGAAATGATTAAGAGCTGGATTATCTGTCATAATATAATGTTAAATGATCTAGCGTACCTCCGTCGGCAATTAGTTATACGATACGAGCGGCTGTGCGAACATCCGAAGGAGACCATTTCTACCATTGGCAATTTTATCGGGGCTAGTGGTGAGATGGTTGCCGGGCCTCTAGAAGCGGGACTCAATGATCTCTACTTCGCCCAGTGGCGGAAGGGCGACTATCGCTTTTGGAGGGGCAGAGATCACTGGATAGCACCCCTCCGACGGTGGTGTAATTTGGCAGAGAGTGCCTATCTTTCGAAAAAATACGAACGCGATATCAATAAATTCGGTTATAGCTTTGACGTTTGCGGCCTGCCCGGGAAAGCTGATCTAGATCATCCATGTTAATGCACGAGAATTCTTGACACCACTGTCTGGGTGGGCGAGTGCGGGCGCGTTCAAAATGAGACGCGACCGATACGTTCGGCGATTTTCTGTGTAGCCGGTTATCCGACTTTGTCCTGTAACGCATCCCGGCGGCGCGGTTAGCGCGCAAATACCCGCCGCGCCTTCTATAGCGGCTGGCCCTTCGCGAGGCGGGGACGGTCGCCGAGCGTGCCCATCGCGTGGCGCATCAGGAGGCGCTTCAGGGGCGGCAGGCGGTTGACCATCGCGAGGCCGAGATCGCGGGCGAGGCGCAGCGGCGGGATCGTGTTGGAGAACAGGCGGTTGAGCCCGTCGGTCACCGCCGCCAGCAGCACCGCGTCGGCGCGGCGCCAGCGCTGATAGCGTTCCAGCACCGCTGTCGTCGCCGATGTCGAGGCCGAGCCGGCGCTGATCGACGATCAGCTCGGCGAGCGCGGCGACGTCGCGGATCGCGATGTTGAGCCCCTGGCCGGCGATCGGGTGGATGACATGCGCGGCCTCGCCGACCAGCGCGAGGCGGCGGCGCGACATAGCGCTCGGCCTGCAAGAGCGCCAAGCGGATAGGCCCAGCGCGGCCCGATCGGCTCGATCGCCCCGAGAAAATCGCCGAAACGGGCACGCAGCTCGGCGGCGAATTCGGCCTCGGGCAGCGCCAGGAGGCGCGGCGCCAGGTCGGCGTGCTCGGTCCACACGATCGAGCTGCGGTTCCCGGTCATCGGCAGGATCGCGAACGGCCCGGACGGCAGGAAATGCTCGACCGCGATGCCGGCATGCGGCCGTGCATGCGCCACCGTCGTGACGATGCCGGTCTGGCGGTAGCGCCATTCGGTCGCGCGGATCCCGGCGGCGCGGCGCAGCGGCGATTCCTTGCCGTCGGCGGCGGCGACGAGCCGCGCCCGCAGCCGCTCGCCATCGTCGAGCACCGCGACCGCGGCGGTCGCGCTCGCTTCCAGCGCCGCGACCCGGCGCGGCGCGAGCAGCCGCAAACTCGGCAG
Source organism: uncultured Alphaproteobacteria bacterium (assembly GCA_963842175.1). Lineage (GTDB taxonomy): Bacteria > Pseudomonadota > Alphaproteobacteria > ATCC43930 > CGMCC-115725 > DATARH01. Next base: position 57,806 of record CAWJFM010000023.1, on the reverse strand, counting down.
GGCGCGGGCGCGCTCGTAGAGGGCGCGGCGCAGCACCCGGTTCTCGACGATGTAACCGAGCGGGGCGCGGTTTTCAGTCCCTGAGCGAGCTCGCGCGAATCGTAGTGCAGGAACAGCGGCGAATCGTCGTCGGCGACGCGGATTTCGAGGATCGGCTCGGCCTCGGCCGCGATCTCCGGCCACAGCCCGATGCCGTCGAACACCAGGCGCGAGCCGTAGGCGATCGCCGAGGTGCGGCCGTCGAAGCCCGCATCGAGCATCGCCGCCGGGTCCTGTGGGTCGACCACCGCGACCTGCGAGCCCGGCGCCGGCGCAGGCGATGCCGAGCAGCATCCCGGTCAATCCGGCGCCCGCGATCACCAGCTCGGCATCATCGGCCATGACCAAAGGATGGCGGTCGGCTATTTCGGAGTCCAGCCCGACCAGATCGCCGGCGCGGGGCGAGCTTCCGCGGGCTCGCGCCATTCGCGTAAGCTCGGCGGCGCCATGCCGCTCAACCCGCAGCTCGATACCCTCTCGGACTATCCGTTCGAGGCGTTGCGCACCTTGCTCAACCCGGTGACGCCCGGTCGTCAACGACGCGCCGATCCTGATGTCGTTGGGCGAGCCGCAGCATCAGCCGCCGCCGCTGCTGGCCGAGACGCTCGCGGCCCACGCGCACGAGTGGAACAAATATCCGCCGATGCAGGGGACGCCGGAATTGCGCGCCGCGATCGTCGCCTGGCTGACGCGGCGCTACCACCTCGCCGACGGCGCGCTGTCGCCCGACCGCCATGTCCTCGTCGCTCGCCGGCACCAAGGAGGGGCTCTATCTGCTGTCGAGCCTCGTCGTGCCGCGCCGCAAGGCCGGCCAGCGCCCGGTCGTGCTGGTGCCCAACCCGTATTACCTCGTCTATAACGGCGCGGCGACGATGGCCGGGGCCGAGGCGGTGTTTCTCGACGCGACGCGCGAGAACGGCTTTATGCCCGATCTCGCCGCGATCCCGCGCGAGGTGCTCGAACGCACCGCGCTGTTCTATCTGTGCTCGCCGGCCAACCCGCAGGGCACGATCGCCAGCCTCGACTATCTGAAACAGGCGATCCTCCTGGCGCGTCGCTATGATTTCGTGCTCGCGGTCGACGAATGCTACGCCGAGATCTACGACCGCGCGCCGCCGCCCGGCGCGCTCGAAGCCTGCGCCGCGCTCGGTGCACGGCTTCGACCGGGTCGTCGTCTTTCATTCGCTGTCGAAGCGGTCGAGCGCGGCGGGGCTGCGCTCGGGCTTTGTCGCCGGCGATCCGCGCCTCATCGGGCATTTCCGGCATCTGCGCGATTATGGCGGCTGCCAGGTGCCGCTGCCGATCCAGGCCGCGGCGACGGCGCTGTGGCAGGACGAAGCGCATGTCGAGGAGAACCGCGCGCGCTATCGCCGCAAATTCGACATCGCCGAAGCCGCGATCGGCGGCCGATTCGGGTTTTACCGGCCGCAGGGCGGGTTCTTTCTGTGGCTCGAGGTCGGCGACGGCGAGGCGGCAGCATTGCGGCTGTGGCGCGATGCGGCGATCCGGGTCTTGCCGGGCGGCTATACCGCGCGGGCTTCCGAGGGACGCGACAATCCGGGCAGCCCTTATATTCGCCTGGCGATCGTCCATGACGAGGCGACGCTCGAAACCGCTTTCGCGCGGATCCGCCGCGTGTTGTAGCCTAGCGTGCCGAACCGCTGGCTGGAGGGCCAACGGTCCGGGGCGGTGGTCCGATCGGAATTTTCCCTGCCATACCCCTAATCGCGTCATACCGGAGAACGCCGGTATCCACGGCAGAAGTGGGTCCCGGCCCTCGCCGGGAACGACAAGAAAGGGGGACTTTGCGGGCAGATCCTGCCGATCCGGCCACGGCGTTGGGGATGGGGGGACAAGAGGGATGCCCAGAGCGGCGCAGCTGTCGGTTCGCGGCTTCGGCCAGCGCTGGCGCGGCTGGAGCGAAATGCTCGGCGGCTCGGGCCAGCGGATTTTCGAAGGGCTCGGCGTCGCGCTGGTGGTGGTGAGCCTGTTGTTGCTGCTCGCCCTGCTGACCTACAGCCCGAGCGATGTGTCGCTCGACACCGCGGCCGATGCGCCGCCGCGCAATTTTCTCGGCCATGACGGCGCGCTCGTCGCCGATCTCCTGGTGCAGAGCGTCGGGCTTGCCGCCTATCTGGTGCCGGCCGTGCTGTTCGGCTGGGCGTTCCGCCTGATGCTGGCGCGCCCGATCCGCCGGCCGGGACGCGGGATTGTGCTGCTGCTGCTGGCGCTCGTGCTCGGCGCCGCGGCCTGCTCGATCCTGCGTGCGGGCCCGGCGCTGCCGGCCGGTGCCGGCGGGGTGGTCGGATGGGCGCTGCTTGGCCTCGCCGAGCGCGCCGGGCTTGCGCACTTCGCGCTGCCGCTGGCGATGGCGGCCGCCGCGCTGGTCGCATTGCTGCTGGTGTCGATCATCGGGCTGTCGCCGGGCGATTGGCGCGATCTGGGCAGCGGTGCCGGCCGCGGCGCGACGCGCTTTGCCCGCGCCTCGGGGCGCGGCACGGCGGCGACCGCGGCGCTCGGCCGGCGGCTGTTTCGGCGATGGCGGCAGGCCCGGCTGGCGCGGCGCGCGGCGGCTTCCGCACAGCACGCGCGGGCCGCGGCCAGCCGCGAACCGCGCGCGGGCTCCGTGGTGACCCCGCTGCCCGACCGGCGCGAGCCGCATCTCGGCCGTGCGCCGGTCGATGCCGGCGATGCTGCGACGGCGCCCGGGGCGGTAACCGCCCGGCTCGTCCGCCTGGTCATGCCGCGGGCGAAGCCGGCGATGCCGGGCCGGCGCGCCGAGCAGGAGCTGCAGCCCGGCCTCGACCTCGCGCCCGACGACGAGCCGCTGCTGCCGCCGCTCAGCCCGCTGACCAAGCCGCCGGCGGCACGGCCCGCGGCGGTCGACGAGGAGGCGCTCGCCAAGAACGCCCGGATGCTCGAAGCGGTGCTCGAGGATTACGGCGTGCGCGGCCAGATCGTCCAGGTGCGGCCGGGCCCGGTCGTCACGCTCTACGAGCTCGAACCGGCGCCCGGGATCAAGGCCTCGCGGGTCATCGGCCTCGCCGACGACATCGCCCGCTCGATGAGCGCGATCTCGGTCCGGGTCGCGGTCGTGCCCGGCCGCACCGTCATCGGCATCGAATTGCCCAACCTCAAGGCCGAGACCGTATACCTGCGCGAGCTCCTCGATTCGCCGGCCTACGAAAAGCACGCCGGGCGGCTCGTGCTCAGCCTCGGCAAGGATATCGGCGGCGAGCCGGTGATCGCCGACCTCGCGCGCATGCCGCATCTGTTGATCGCCGGCACCACCGGCTCGGGCAAGTCGGTCGGCATCAACACGATGATCCTCTCGATCCTCTACCGGATGCCGCCCGAGCGCTGCAAATTCATCATGGTCGATCCGAAGATGCTGGAATTGTCGGTCTACGACGGCATCCCGCATCTCCTCGCGCCGGTCGTCACCGACCCGAAAAAGGCGGTGCTCGCGCTGAAATGGACCGTGCGCGAAATGGAGAGCCGCTATCAGAAGATGTCGAAGCTCGGCGTGCGCAACATCGAGGGCTTCAACACCCGGCTGCGCGAGGCGGCGGCCAAGGGCGAAAGCCTCATTCGCAAGGTGCAGACCGGGTTCGACCCCGAAACCGGCGAACCGGTGTTCGAGGAGCAGCCCTTCGACGCCAGCGAATTGCCGCTGATCGTCGTCGTCGTCGACGAGATGGCCGATTTGATGATGGTCGCCGGCAAGGAGATCGAGGCGGCGATCCAGCGCCTGGCGCAGATGGCGCGGGCCGCCGGCATCCACATCATCATGGCGACCCAGCGTCCCTCGGTCGATGTGATCACCGGCACGATCAAGGCCAATTTCCCGACGCGGATCAGCTTTCAGGTGACCTCGAAGATCGACAGCCGCACGATCCTGGGAGAAGGCGGCGCGGAACAACTCCTCGGCCGCGGCGACATGCTGTACATGGCCGGCGGCGGCCGCGTGACGCGCGTGCACGGCCCGTTTGTCTCGGACGAAGAAGTCGAGCGCGTCGTCTCCTACCTGAAATCGCGGGCCGAGCCCGACTACATCGACGAGATCACCGAGGACGACGAGGCTGCGCTCGACCCGTTCGCCGGCGATGACGAGGGCGGCGCGGGCGATGCCCTCTATCACCAGGCCGTCGCGCTGGTCTGCCGCGAAAAGAAGGCCTCGACCAGCTTTGTCCAGCGCCACCTGCAGATCGGCTACAACCGCGCCGCGCGCCTCATCGAGCGGATGGAGGCCGACGGCGTCGTCAGCACCGCCAACCACGTCGGCAAGCGCGAGGTCCTGGCCACGCCGGGGCGCTGACCCGTGACCGCAAGATCAAAGGCACGGTCGATCCGCGGCTACGCCCGGAGAGGAATCCGGGCGTAGCTCGTCACGGGTTCACCCCAACCCTCTCACCCGATCGGGGAGAGGGAGTGTTCGGCGACCGCCGGGGCGACTGAGTCGCATTGACTGGCGCGAGAGCAGGATTATTTGCTGCGGCACCGGTTTATTGCCGGTGACTAGAAGAAAGCCGGCTGTGACGCCATTTTTGCAACGCTGCCGAGCGCTCGGCGCAGCGCTGGTGCTGCTGGTGCCGGCAATCGCCGCGGTCGCCGCACCGGTGCCGGCCCAGCTGACGCAAGAGGACACGCTCGAACTGCAGCGGATTGCCGCTTATCTCAATGGCATCCGCACGATGACCGCGGATTTCCGTCAGGTTGCCAATAATGGCGCGGTCAGTACCGGCAAGTTGTGGGTGGCGCGCCCGGGGCGGATGCGCTTTGAATATGATCCGCCCAACCCGATTACGCTGCTTGCCGACAGCACTAATGTGTATTACTGGGACAAGGAGCTGAACCAAATCTCGAAGTATGAGCTCAGATCAACACCGGCATGGTTTCTGCTTCGCGACCCGATCAGCTTTGGTCCTGACGTGATCGTCACCGGGTTCGAGCATGTCGGGGCTGCGGTTGAGGTCACCGTCGTCGAGAGCGCGCAGCCCGATGCCGGCTCGCTGACCTTGATGTTTACCGAAAATCCACTGACTCTAAGGCAATGGATCGTCGTCGATCAGCAGGGAAAGACGACGACCGTCACCCTTTCCGACCTGCAATTCGGTATGGCGCTCGACCCCAGGCTGTTCCAATATCAGTATCTCTTTTCCGGATCGAACCGCTGACAGCATCAACAAGAGCAAGACTTATGTCCGGTCGCAACCTCCCGTTCATTGGCATTCCCTGCTGCGTGCGCGCGATCTGGGAGCGCCCGTTCCACACCGTCAACGATCGCTATCCGCAGGCCGTCATCGACGCGGTAGGCGGCGTGCCGGTGCTGATCCCGGCGGTCGGGCCAAAGATGGATTGTAGCGCTGCGCTCGACCGCCTCGACGGGCTGTTGATCACCGGCAGCCCGTCCAATGTCGAGCCGCACCAGTATGGCGGCCCGCCGAGCATGGAAGGCACGCTGCACGACCCCGATCGCGACGCGACCACGCTGCCGCTGATCCGCGAGGCGGTGCGCCGCGACCTGCCGGTCCTGGCGATCTGCCGCGGCATTCAGGAGCTGAACGTCGCGCTCGGCGGCACGCTGCACCAGCGGATCTTCGAGATGCCGGAGCGGTTCAACCACCGGCGCCGGCGCGGGCCGATGACGATGGACCAGCGCTACGGCCCGGCGCACAGCGTTTCCCTGGCTCCGGAGGGGCTGCTGGCGCGGGTTGGCCGGCGCCGCCGAGATCATGGTCAATTCGCTGCACGGGCAGGGGATCGACCAGCCGGCCCCCGACCTGATCGTCGAGGCGGTGGCGCCGGATGGGCAGATCGAGGCGGTCAGCCTGCCCGGCGCGCGGTTCGTCGTCGGCGTGCAATGGCACCCCGAATACAAGCCGCTGGAAAACCCGTTCTCGCGCGCGCTGTTTGCCGCCTTCGCGCAGGCCTGCCGGGCAATCACCGCGGGAACCGCGGCAAACCGCCGCGCCGCTTAGGCGAGGTCGACAAAGTTCCCGGTCCGCGTATGCGTTTTTTGCCGATATCGCATGCATGAATCGCATTGTCGGGCGGGCCGCGCGATACCCATTTCTGGGTTCCAGAAGCAGAGAGGGCGCAAAGCCCTCTGGTGACCGGCCCGTCTCCCCTGCGGTCCGGACACTTGCCCAACGCTTCTGGCAAGCAGGCGCCCGGTCATCCCCCCGACCGGGCGCCGTTTTGTTGTCGCGCGGTTGGCGCGGTCAGGTTCTCGACGAATTCCGGGAGTATTAAACAATTCTGGCGGGTGTGACCCGTGCGGCTGATCACCTGGAACATCAACTCGGTCCGGCTGCGCATCGGGCTCGTCCGCCGCCTGCTCGAGGAGCAGCAGCCCGACATCCTGTGCCTCCAGGAGACCAAGACCCCGGACGAGCTGTTTCCGCGCGCGGAGTTCGAGACGCTGGGCTATCGCCACATGCTGGTGCACGGCATGAAGGGCTATAACGGCGTCGCCATCCTGTCGCGCCTGCCGTTCGCCGCGGCGACGACGCGGTCGTGGTGCGCGCGCACCGACTGCCGCCATGCCGTGGTCGAGCTGCCCGGCGGCACCGAACTGCACAACATCTATGTGCCGGCGGGAGGCGACATTCCCGATCCGGACGCCAACCCGAAATTTGCCCACAAGCTGCAATTTCTCGACGAGTTGACGGCGTGGTTCGCGGCCGAGCGCGGTGCCGCGCGGCCCGATGATCGCGGTCGGCGATCTCAACATCGCGCCGCTCGAGAGCGATGTGTGGTCGCACAAGCAGTTGCTGAGCGTGGTCAGCCACACCCCGATCGAGGTCGACCGCCTCGCCGCGCTGCAACAGGCCGGCGGGTTTGTCGACGCGGTCCGGCATTTCGTGCCGGCGGAACAGCGGCTCTATACCTGGTGGAGCTATCGCGCCGCGACTGGGCGGCGAGCGATCGCGGCCGCCGCCTCGATCACATCTGGGTCACGCCGCCCCTGGTCGGCGCGCTCGCCGCGGCGCGGGTCCATCGCGACAGCCGCGGCTGGGACCAGGCCTCCGACCACGTTCCGGTCATGGTCGACCTCAGGCTTTGACCCGACGATAGAGGTGATAGCGGCCGGGGGCGATGCCGTCGGGCAGCGGCAACGCGTCGAGTTCGACGCAGTCGAAGACGGGATCGCTCGCCAGCACGGCGCCGGGTCGCAAAAGCGGCAGGATCAGCGGCAGCAATTCGCCGGCCAGGGTCCGGTTCGCCGCCGCATCGCCGGTTCCGACATCGAGATGAGCGAGGGCGACCCGCCCGCCAAGCCGGTCATGCGCCGCCCTCAGGGTCTCGCGCATGTCGCCGAGGATCAGCCGTTCAGGCGGCGGCACGCAATCGGGGTGCGCCGCGACCCGGCGCTCGCAGACATAGATCGCTCGCTCGGGGAACAGCGCGCGCAGATGGTCGTAGGTCCGGCCGTTGCCGAGCCCCAGCTCGAGCACGAACCCGTCGAGGTCGCCGATCAATTCGGCGGCGCGATTGAGGCAGGCGCGCTGTGCCTCGAGCCGACGGATAAAGCTGTCGAGCCGGCTCACGCCGCCGGAGCGCCTTCGCGCAGCCGCCGCACCTCGGAGGTCGCCGTGAGCAGCTGCTTGTTGGTCGTGTCGAGGCGATGTGCCAGCTCCTGCATGATCGACACCGCCATGCTGGGGAATTCGCGCACCATGCGCATGAACGGGTCCTTGGCGATGCGCAGCGCCACCAGCCGGCCCTTGGCGCGCACCGACGCGTTGCGCGGCACGTCGCCCAGGATCGCCATCTCGCCGACGATGTCGTTGGCGCCGAGCGTGGCGACGGTGATCGGTCCCGCCGGTCCTTCGAGGATGATGTCGGCCTCGCCTTCGATGATCAGATAGGCCGCGTCGGCCTGATCGCCCTGATGGCAGAGGAATTTGCCGTTATCAAAGCCGACCCGCTCGCTCATGAAGGCAAGCAGCTTGAGCTTGGCCGGCTCGATCTCCGAGAACGCCGGCACCCGCCGAAGAAATTCGAATTCCTGCTGCAAACTCACTGTGCCCTCCTATCCTTCCGGGCGCGCTGCGCTCTGTCATTCCGCCGCAATCAGCAGGGCGGTCAGCGAATTCTTGGGGTCGAGATCGGCAAAGCGGCCCTGTTCCTGCAACTTGCCGCCGCTCATCACCAGCACCCGATCGAAATTGCGCGCCAGGCTGGCGCGATGCAGCACCCAGAACAGGCCGCGCCCGGCCATCTCCTGGTGCAAACCCTCGCTCACCTTGGCCTGCGCCGGCCCGTCGAGCGCCGTTGTCGCCTCGTTGAGGATCAGCAGATCCGGTCGCTTCAGCAACGCGCGGGCGATCGCCGTGCGCTGACGCTGTGCCGCGACAGGCGCGAACCGGCGGTGCCGACATGGTATTCGAGCCCGACATCGATGACCGCCGGCCGCAACGACAGCGCGTCGAGCACCTCGGAGAGGACCTGCGGGACGCGCGCCGCCGCTTCGGCTTCGCCATAAGCGATCTTGCCGAACAGAATGTTGTCCTGCAGCGAGGCGGCGGCGTTGTAGCGGTCGGTGTCGAAGAACTCGATCTGGCCCTGCGCTTCGGCCGGCAGCTCGGCGCGGAACACCCGGCGCGCTTCGAGCAGCCGCTGCTGCATCGGTTCGTCGAGGACGTCGAGGCGATGCCGCGCTGCGATCAGCTTGAACGGCAGCGACAACAGCTTGTGGCGCTGTTCGCGCGACAACGCCCGCAGTGCCGCCGCTCTCCGCCGCGCTCAGAATGGCGGCGAATTCCGGCAGATCGTTGGCGCCGATGAAGCTGAACTGCTCGAAAAACTCGTGCTCGGGGGGCAGGCCGGCGAACATCTCGGTCATCGTCGCGGCGACCTGCCGGCCGATCTCGATCAGATCGTCGGTCAACCCGACCTGATCGAGTACCTTCAGCAGATAGACATTCTCGGCGAGCGAATCGAAATCGAAGACCGGCCCGATCGGGGTGCCGAACAGCACGTTTTCGGCGACCGTCGCGTTCAGGTTGAACCGCCCGAGGTCGTAGGTCTCGACCAGCTTGGTGATGCCGTCCGCCACCAATCGCTGGGCCAGCGCGTGGCGGGCTTCGAGCAGCCGCGCCGCGACCTCGGGGTGCTCCGCCGGATCGAGCCGGCCGCGCAGTCCGAGGGTGTAGACGTCTTCCTCGAAGTCGAGGCGCGCCAGCACCTCGGCGATGCGCTGCGTCAGCTCCTTCGGGTCGGCTACCTCGGCGCTTTCGTAATCGATCCAATCGGCATGCAGATCGAACTCGATGTTGCCGGAACGCTGCGCTTCGAAGAGTTGGCGCGCCCGACGGCGTGCGGTCGCCTCGTCATACTCGGCCGGCCGCACCGGGCGGTGGCGCAACCCGAGCAGCAGATTGTCGCGCAAGGTTCCGGTAAAGACATAGGGCGTGTTGCCGACATAGCCGATGCGCCGGCCGATGACGGCGACCGGCAGATCCGCGATATCCCTGCCGCCGATCGTGATCCGGCCGCCGCTCGGCTGGACCAGCCGCGCCAGCAGCATGGCAAGCTCGCTCTTGCCGCTGCCGCTCTGGCCGATGATCGCGACGTGCTCGGCGGGTCCGACCGTGAAGCTCACCGCATCGACAACCCGGCTCTTGTCATCTTCGACGAGCGACACATTGGCGACGGCGACATCGCCGGTCAGCGGCGCCACGGTATCGGGCTCCTCGAGCAGGAGCTGGGCATCGACCATGCCCGACGGCTGGAACTGCTCGACGATCTGCTCGTAGGTGATCCGCGAATTTTCCCTGATCTGGTAGAAGTCGAGCAGCTCCTTCCACGGCGAGGCCACGTCTTTGTAGGCGGCGAGGATCGCGACCAGCGAGCCGAACGACAGACTGCCCTGGATGACCAGATAGCCGCCGAACGAGAAGAAGAAAAACGGGGTCAGCTGACCGAGGAAATTGTTGAGAAATTTGACAAAGAATTTTCGCTTGATAGATTTCAAACCGGATATCGTAGATGACGACCCAGGACATGGGCGAAATCGGTCAGCTGCAGCTTGACCGTATCATTGGCATGGATCTCGACGATGCCGGCCGCCGATTCCTGCACCCGATCGGCAACCTGACGCACGGTGCGCACGCGGCGCTTGTTGAGCTGGTTCACCTTGGCTTGCAGCTTGGGGATGACATAGCCCTGCACCGGATACAGCGCGATCGCGGCGATGCCGAGGAGCGGGTCCTGCATGAACATGAAGAAGATGATCGTCAGCAGCTGCCCGCCCTGGAACACCGGCTGGACAAAGGCATCGCCGATAAAGCCGCCCAACTGCTCGCATTCGACGGTGATCATCGGGATGATCTGCGCCGATGAGGTCTTCTGGAAATAGGACGCCGGGAACCGCAGCAGCCGCTGGTACAGCGAATAGCGGAAACGCCGCAGCATCCGCTCGCCGAGCTGGCCCTTAAGCGTGTTGATATTGTATTTGAATGCGCCGTTGATCAAAACAAGCGCAAGGAATATCCCGCACAGAAACATCAGGTACGGGACCTGGTTGAATTCGATTCCGAGGAATTCCTGCGGAAAATGCTTGCCGCCGATGGCGTGGTTGATGATCTCTTTCGGCAGTTTCAGCGAATAATAAAGGAACGGGAACGAGGCGAGGGTGAGCAACAGCAGCAAGATCTGCTGGCGCAGGCTGTGTTTCAGGATGAAGCGATAGACCGATGGCTCCAGCATCGCCGCTGTCCGGTGGCGGCGGCTTTGCCGCGGGCGCGGTGGCGGAACGCGGCGCGGCGCCCGGAAAGAAACCGGGTCGCAGCACCTGTTCGGCCGAGCTGGCCAGCGCCGTCATCGCCTTCATCGCCGGCGCCTCGGGGAAAAGACCATTGCGCGCGTCCTACCACCCCATGTCATAGTACGACCGGCCGGCAAGGAGGGGGCATCGCGTGGGCGGCCGTCGCGATCATAAGCGTATCCTGATCTACAGCCACGACACCTTTGGTCTCGGCCATCTGCGCCGGTGCCGGGCGATCGCGCATTCATTGGTGGATGCCGACTCCTCATTGTCGGTGCTGATCTTATCGGGATCGCCGATCATCGGCAGCTTCGATTTCCGTTCACGTGTTGATTTTGTGCGCATTCCCGGCGTAATCAAGCTGCGTAACGGCGAGTATGTCTCGCTCAACCTGCATATCGATATCGAGGAGACGCTGGCCATGCGCTCCTCGATCATCCGCCATACCGCCGACATTTTCGATCCCGACATCTTCCTGGTCGACAAGGAACCGCTCGGACTGCACGGCGAGGTGCGCCCGACGCTTGACCTGCTGCGGGCGCGCGGCACGCCGCTCATCCTCGGCCTGCGCGATGTGATGGACGATCCCAGCGCCCTCGAAACCGAGTGGGAGCGCAAGAACGCCATCCCGGCCGTAAGCGAATACTACAACGAGATCTGGGTCTATGGACTCCCGCAGATCTGCGACCCGCTCGCCGGCATCGAGCTGCCCGCGAGCGTGCGGCGGCGAATGGTTTATACCGGATATCTGCGGCGCAACGCGCCAGTTCCGGTGGCGGCGCCGCAGCTGGCCGATCTGCCGGATGGCGAGTTTCTGCTGGTGACGGCCGGCGGCGGGGGCGATGGCGAGGGCCTGGTCGATTGGGTGCTCGCCGCCTATGAGTGCGACCCGGGCGGCCTGCCGCCGGTGCTGGTGGTCTTCGGCCCGTTCATGCTGCCCGATCAGCAAGCCGCCTTCGCCGCACGCGCCGAGCGGTTGCCCAAGGTGCGGGCGATCACCTTCGATGCCCGGCATCGAAAACCTGCTGGCGCGCGCCGCTGGGGTCGTCGCGATGGGCGGCTACAACACCTTCTGCGAGATCCTCTCCTTCGACAAGCCGGCCTTGATCGTGCCGCGCACGGCGCCGCGGCTCGAACAATACATCCGCGCCCAGCGTGCCGCGGAACTCGGGCTCGTCGCCATCTTGCCCGACTCGAACGAACGCGACCCCCGCACGATGGCGGCGGCGCTGCTGCAGCTGATGCAGCAGCCGCGGCCTTCGGCGGTGGTCATTCCCGGCCTGCTCGACGGCATGGCGAGCGTCAATCGGCTCGCGCGGAAATGGCTCGGTCAGGGTCGGGCGGAGCGCATGCGCGTGCGCGCCCGGCGCAACGCATGAGCGTTTCCGGGTCACCGCCGCCGACCGCGGGGCGCGTTGCCTTTGTCCTCAAAGGCTATCCGCGTCTCTCGGAGACCTTTATCGCGCAGGAGATTTGGGCTCTGGAACAGCGCGGGCTCGACATCCAGATCGTCTCGCTGCGCCACCCGACCGACCGCGCGCGCCATCCCGTGCATGGCCAGATCCGTGCGCCGGTGCTCTATCTTCCGGAATACCTGAGGGACGAGCCGCGGCGGGTGTTGGCGGCGTGGCGCCGGGCGCGGCGGCTGCAGGGCTACGCTGCGGCGCGGCGAGCCTGGCTGGCCGATCTGGCGCGCGATCCGACGCCGAACCGCATCCGTCGCTTCGGTCAGGCCTTGGTGGTAGCGGCCGAGTTGCCGCCGGATATTGATCGCCTGCACGCGCATTTTCTGCACACGCCGGCCTCGGTGGCGCGCTACGCGGCGGTGATGCGCGGCGCTGCCCTGGTCGGTATCGGCCCACGCCAAGGACATCTGGACGATCCCGGCCTGGGAAAAGCGCGGCAAGCTCGCGTCGGCGCAATGGGCGGTCACCTGCACCAAGGCCGGGCAACGCCACCTGGCCGAACTGACGCCGTCCCCCGATAGGGTTGCGCTGTCCTATCACGGGCTCGATCTCGAGCGCTTTGCGCCGCCACCGCCGCGATCCGCCGCCGGCGACGGCAGCGATCCGACCCGTCCGGTCACTGTGCTGTCGGTCGGCCGGGCGGTTGAAAAAAAGGGCTATGACGATCTTGTCGCAGCCCTGGCTCTGCTGCCGGGCGATCTCGCCTGGCGCTTTATCCATATCGGCGGCGGCGCCCTGGCGAAGCGACTGAGACGGCGATCGCGTCGCCTCGGCCTCGAAGAGCGCATCGAATGGCGCGGCGCACGGCCGCAGCCGGATGTCCTCGCGGCGTATCGCGAGGCCGATCTCTTCGTGCTCGCCGCCAAGATCGGCAGGGATTCCGACCGTGACGGCCTGCCCAATGTGCTGATGGAGGCGCAGAGCCAGCGCCTCGCCTGCGTCGCGACGCAGCTGCCGGGAATTGCCGAATTGGTCGAGGACGGGCGCACCGGCGTGCTGGTGCCGCCCGGCAATCCGCGGGCGCTGGCGGCGGCCCTCGAAGCCCTGATCCGCGATCCGGCGCAGCGCAGCCGGCTCGGCGCCGCGGGCGAGGCGCGGGTCCGGCGGGACTTCGACATGACGAGCGGCATTGCCGTACTGGCGGCGTTGTTCGGCTTGCCCGAGCAGCGGCCTGCGCCCGTCCGGACAGCGCCGCTCGCTGCAGCAGAATGATCGCCTAGCAGACTGGTCCCAATGCGGATAGCGTTTTATGCGCCGCTGAAGCCGCCCGATGATCCAATTCCGTCGGGCGACCGTCGCATCGCGCAGCTGTTTTGCGAGGCGTTGCGCAGCGCCGGGCACGAGGTGTTCCTGGCCTCGCGACTGCGCAGCTATGACGGCGCCGGCGACCCGCTGCGCCAAGCCCGCCTCGGCCGGATCGCCAGCCGCGCCGCCGAGCGGCTGGTGCACCAATGGCAGCGCGAACCCTGTGCCGCTCCCGGGCTGTGGTTCACCTATCACCTCTACTACAAGGCGCCGGATTGGCTCGGTCCCGCGGTCAGCACGGCGCTCGGCATTCCTTACCTCATCGCCGAAGCGTCCGATGCGCCGAAACGAGCCGGCGGGAGCTGGCAGGTCGGCCACCGCGCGGTAGAGCAGGCGTTGCGCCGGGCCGATGCGGTGCTCGGGCTCAACCCGGCCGACCGCGCATGCGTGCTGCCGCTGTTGCGCGATCCGCGACGCTGGATCGCGCTGTCCCCGTTTCTCGACACGCGGCGCTATGGCGGGCGGCGGACCCGGCAGCCAACATCGCCGCCCCGCCTGATCGCGGTGGCGATGATGCGGCACGGCGACAAGCTCGCCTCCTACCGGGTGCTCGGCGCGGCATTGGCTGAGTCTGCTCGACCTGCCCTGGTCGCTCGACATTGTCGGCGACGGCGCGGCCCGCGCCGAAGTCGAATGCGCGCTGGCCCCGCTCGGCGCGCGAATTCGCTACCGCGGCGCGCTCGATGAAGCCGCGATCGCGGCGGCTCTGGCCGAGGCCGACCTGTTCGTCTGGCCGGCGGTCAACGAAGCCTTCGGCATGGCGCTGCTCGAGGCGCAGGCGAGCGGTTTGGCGGTCGTGGCCGGGGCGAGCGGCGGCGTCGGCGGCATCGTCGTCCCTGGGAAAACCGGGCTGCTCGTGCCGCCCGGCGATGTCGCGAGTTTCGCGGCGGCGGTGCGCCGCTTGCTCCTCGACGGCGAGGCGCGCGCCGCGATGGGGGTGGCGGCGCGCATCAAGATGGAGCGCGAGCATGATTTGCGCGGCGCCGCCACGCGGCTCGCCGCGGTGATCGAACGGCTCGGCCGGGCGCGCGCGGCGTGACCCCTTCCGTGTTGTTTCACGTTCAGCATCTGCTCGGTATCGGGCACCTGCAGCGCGCGCTGCGCATCGCCGAGGCGCTTGCGCAGGACGGCATCGCGGTGACGCTGGTCTGCGGCGGCGAGCCGGTCGCGCTGCCGAAGGATCGGTCGATTGACGTCGTGCAGCTGACGCCGGTGCATGCGCGCGATGCGCGCTTCGCGCTCGTCGATGGCGCCGGCAAGCCGATCGATGACGCGCTGCGCGACGGACGGCGCGCGGCGTTGCTCGCCGCCTTTGCCAAGGCTCGGCCGGATGCCGTGGTCATCGAGGGGTATCCGTTTGCGCGCCGCGCCTTTCGCTTCGAGCTGGAGCCGCTGATCGCGGCGGTGCGCGCGGCGAGGCCGCGGCCGCGCCTCATATGCTCGGTGCGCGACATCGTGGTGATGCGCGACGACCCGCAACGGCTCCGCGACATCGTCGAGCGCGTGCGCCGCGATTTCGACGCCGTGCTGGTGCATGGCGATCCCGCCCTGATCCCGTTCGACGCGAGTTTCCCGGCGGCGCCGGAGATCGCCGACTGGCTGATCTATACCGGCTATGTCTGCCCGCCGCCTGGGTCGACGAGCGAAGCGGTGGTGACCGGTGGCGGCGAGGTTGTCGTCTCCGCTGGCGGCGGAGCGGCCGGCCGTGCCTTGCTCGAGGCGGCGCTCGCGGCGCGCCGGTCCGGGTGTCTGGCGGACCTGCCGTGGCGTCTCATCACCGGCACCAACCTGCCCGAGGCCGATTTTGCGGCGCTCAAGGCGGATGTTCCCGCAGGGGTGGCCATTGAACGATTTTGTTATAATCTCGTTGGGCTGTTGCGAGGCTGTTGCGTCTCGGTCAGCCAGGCGGGGTACAACACGGTGCTCGACATCCTGGCCGCGCGTGCGCGGGCCGTCCTCGTGCCGTTCGCGGCCGAGCGCGAAACCGAGCAGCCGATTCGCGCCGAACGGCTGGCCGCGCTGGGCGCGGTCGAGCTGGTGCGCGAGAATGAGCTGTCGCCGCGAAGCCTTGCCTTAGCGATCGAGCGTGCCGCGGCGCGCGAGCCGGCGACGATCGCGATCGATACCGGCGGGGCGGTGCGCACGGCCCGGCTGCTCGCCGCGATGATCGGCCCTGGCGAACGCCGCGCCGGGGATTTGTGGCGGGCGGGAGCAAGGGTATGATCGCTCGATGAGCTATCTGCCGTGCGTCGATGCGGCGACGACCGCCGATTGGCCCGATCTCGTCGACGAACTCGATCGATGGGAACGGGCCGGGCGCGTTGCGGCTTTGTGGTGGCGCGACGATGACGCGGTTACGGCGACGCCGCAGCTTGGCGAGCTGCTGCGGCTTGCCGAGGGGGTGCCCCTCGCGCTTGCCGTCATCCCGGCCCTGGCCCGGCCCGAGCTGGCGGCGGCCTTGCACGGCAGGCCGCTTGTCGCGGTGCTGCAGCATGGCTGGCAGCATGTCGAACCGGGCTCGGCACGGGAAGAAAAGCGAATACCCGAAAGGGCGATCGGCATCGGCGGTTGCGGCGGAAATCGGCGCCGGGCGGGCGCGTCTCAAAGCCTTGTTCGGGGAGCGCGCCCTGGCCGCGCTGGTACCGCCGTGGAACCGCTTCGCCGGCGAATTTCTGCCGCTGCTTTGCGGCAATGGGATCGCCGGGATTTCGACGATGGCATCGCCGCAAAGTGCGGCCCTGCCGCCGGGCCTGGTTGCGATCGATGTGCATGTCGATCTCGTCGCGTGGCATGGCGATCGCGGTTTCATCGGCGAGAGCGCCGCGTTGGGCGGCTTGGTCAGCCATCTGCGGGCGAACCGGGTCGGCACTGTCGATTCGATCGGACCGATCGGCATTTTGACACATCACCTGGTTACGGATGATCCGACCGCGGCGTTTCTCGACCGGCTGATCGTGCTGACGCGCGACCATGCCGCGGCCCGCTGGGCGACAGCCGCAGAACTGCTGCAATGATGGTTGCCGAAGAGCTGACCGGGACGACCCGGCATGTCTATCCGACAGCGGCCATGGTCGGCGATTATCTGCGTGCCGCCGCCGGGCTGGTGCCGACCGGCGTGGTGTTTGCGACGGAACCGGTCGGCACCGTGGCGGCAACCGTGCTCGGCAGCTTTGCTGCGGTCTTCGGCATTTTTGGCCTGCGGACGGTGTTGCGGCACGGGACGCGCCTCGAAATGAGCGACACCGAGCTGCGCGCGCTCGGAGCCTGGCCGTGCACGATCAGCTGGGCCGAGCTCGACCGCATGAAGCTCACCTATTACTCGACGCGCCGCGACCGGCGCAGCGGCTGGATGCAGCTCGACCTCAGCGCGGGCGGCGCCAGGCTCAAGCTCGACAGCCGGATAGCCGGTTTCGATCGGCTGGTGCTGCGCGCTGCCGAGGTCGCCGTGTCGCGCGGCATCGCGCTGAACGAGGCGACGCTCTCCAACCTAACGGCGCTGGGGATCAGGCTGCCCGAACCTGGAGCGCAGCAATGAGGGATGTGCTCCGGGTCGAGGATCTGCATGTTCAGTTCGCGGCCCCGGGCCGTTTCATCCAGGCCGTCAGAGGCGTCACGTTCCGCATCCGGCCGGCCTCGACGATCGCGCTCGTCGGTGAATCGGGCTCGGGCAAATCGGTCGTAAGCCAGAGCATTCTGCGCATCCTGCCGCGCAACGGCGAGATTACCCGGGGGGCGATCCTGTTCGCCGATCCTCGCGGCACGGACGAACCGGTCGATCTTGTCCGATTGCCGGCTGATGGGCCGGCCCTGCGGGCGATCCGCGGGGGTCAGATCTCGATCGTCTTCCAGGAGCCGATGAGTTCATTGTCGCCGCTGCATACGATCGGCGATCAGGTTGGCGAGGCGCTGCGGCTGCACCGCGGCGGGACAGCAGCGGAGACGAAGGAATTGACCTTCGACATGTTGCGCCTCGTCGGGTTTCCCGATCCGCGGCGGGGCTGGCGCAGCTACCCGTTCGAGCTGTCGGGCGGGTTGCGGCAGCGCGCGATGATCGCCATGGCGCTGGTCTGTCGGCCGGCGCTGTTGATCGCAGACGAGCCGACGACCGCACTCGACGTCACGATCCAGGCGCAGATCCTGAAGCTGCTCATCGAGTTGCAGCAGGAGCTCGGCATGGCGGTGCTGCTGATCACTCATGATCTTGGGGTCGTCGCCAATATCGCCGAGGAAATCGTCGTCATGTACCGCGGCGAGATCATGGAAAGCGGCACGCTCGACGATATCTTTTGCCGGGCGCGGCACCCCTATCTGCGCGCGCTGTTGCACGCGGTCCCGCGCTTCGACATGCAACCGGGCGAGCGCCTGACGCCGATCCGCGAAATTCCGCCGGGGGACGCGCCGCACCTGATGGCGCAGATGCCGTCCTGGCCGGCGGACGCCACCGGGCCGCTGCTCGAATGTACCAATATCCGCAAGAGCTTCGGGTTGCGTCGCGGCCGGCTGTTCCGCGCCGGATCGGGTATTGAGGTTGTGGCGGTCGACGGCGTCAGCCTGCGGATCGCGCGCGGCGAGTGCCTCGGTCTGGTCGGCGAAAGCGGGTGTGGCAAGACGACCTTGAGCAAGATCTTGCTGCGAGCGCTGCCGCCGGATTCGGGCACCGTGATGTTCAGCGACCAGGGTGTCGCGACCGATGTCCTGGCGCTTGAAGGCGATGCGATGAAGCGCTTTCGCCGCCGGGTTCAGTTCATTTTCCAGGACCCGTTCGGCTCGCTAAACCCGCGGATGAGCGTCTACGACATCATTGCCGAGCCGCTGGTCATCCATGGCATCGGCGACGCGCGCTCACGCACGGATATGGTTGCCGAACTAGTCACTCTCGTCGGCCTCGATGTGCGCGATCTACGACGCTATCCGCACAGCTTTTCCGGCGGACAGCGGCAGCGCATCGGCATCGCCCGCGCGCTCGCGCTGCGACCGGAGCTGGTCATTTGCGACGAGCCGGTCTCGGCGCTCGACGTGTCGATCCAGGCGCAGGTCTTGAACCTGTTGATCGATCTGCAGAAGAAGCTCAGCCTAACTTACCTGTTCATCTCGCATAACCTCGCGGTCGTCGACTACATCGCCGACCGGATCGCGGTGATGTGCGCCGGGCGCATCGTCGAGATTGCCCCCCGCGGCGAACTGTTCCGCAATCCCGTTCACCCCTATACCCAAGCGCTGCTCGCCGCGATACCGGTGGCCGAGCTGGAGCATCACCTGGATTTCGATCGCCTGATGGAGGGGCGGGCCTCCGATCCCACGGCCTGGCCGGAGCCCTTCCGGCGCGTGCCGGGACGACCCGCCCAGCTGATCGACGTCGCGCCGGGTCACTGCGTGGAAGCCACCGCGATGCCCGACACGGCGCGTGTGCGCGCGGCCAGTCTCGCCGGAGGATCCTGATGGCCGGGTTGACGGCAACCGCGATCGAGCGCGGGCGCCGCGGCAAACCGTCTTTTGCCTTGTCCGCGGTCTTTACACTCGTCCTGGCCGCCGTTCTGCTGACCACTTTGTGGGGTAGCGCCCGGGCCGCGTTGCAGGAGACGCCCTCATTGGCGGCCGAGGTGGCGAGCGGGGCGCTGCCGCCGGTCGCCAGCCGGGTGCCGAAGGAGCCTGCCCTCGCCGAACTGGAGACGATCGGCCATCCCGGCGGCGAGTTGCGCATGCTGATGGCGAGCCCAAAGGATACGCGGATGATGGTCGTGTACGGCTACGCCCGTCTGGTGGCCTACACGCCGGCCTTGGCGATAGTCCCCGACATGCTCGAAAGCGTCGATGTCGAGGGTGGGCGGATTTTCACCCTGCACCTGCGGCCCGGGCATAAATGGTCCGACGGCCAACCGTTCACGGCTGAGGATTTCCGATACTGGTTCGAGGATGTCGCGGAAAATAAGCAGCTGTCGGTTGCCGGATTGCCGGAGGCGCTGTTGCCCAACCAACAGCCGCCGCAATTCGAGGTGTTGGACGAGCACACGGTCCGCTATAGCTGGCCAATTCCCAACCCGTTATTCCTGCCGGCGCTGGCCGGGGCGGACCCGCTGTTTATTTACTGTCCGGCGCATTACCTGAAACAGTTCCATATCAAATACGCCGATAAAGCGGCCCTCGATGCCCTGGTGAAAAAAGCTGGTGTGCGGAACTGGGCGGCATTGCACACAAAAAGGGACGCGATGTATCACAACGACAACCCCGATCTGCCGTCGCTTGATCCCTGGATATTGAAAACCAGCCTGCCGGCGGATCGTATCGTGTTTGAACGGAATCCCTATTATTATCGCGTCGATGGGGCCGGCCACCAGCTGCCGTATATCGATCGGGTCGTATTCAACATTGCCAACAGCCAAATCATCGCGGCCAAAACCGGAGCCGGCGAGAGCGATCTTCAGGCGCGCTATCTGAGCTTTGACGATTACACCTTCTTGAAGGCCGGCGAGGTGGCCAATGGCTACAAGGTGCTGTTGTGGCGAACCGGCCCTGGCAGCCAACTCGCGCTTTATCCCAATCTCAACGTCGATGACGATGTATGGCGTAAGCTGGTCCGCGATGTCCGGTTTCGCCGTGCCCTGTCGCTCGCTATCAATCGCCACGAGATCAACCAGGTGATCTACTTTGGGTTGGCAAACGAAGGGCAGAACACGGTGTTGCCGGAAAGCCCGCTCTATCGCCCGGAATATCGCTCCGATTGGGCTGCCTTTGACATCGACGAAGCCAATCGCCTGCTCGACCAGATCGGTCTCAAGCGCGGCGGCGACGGCCTGCGTCAGCTGCCCGACGGGCGCTCTGCGGACATCGTCGTCGAGGATTCGGGGGAATCGCAGGAGAAATCCGACGTCCTTGAGCTGATCCGCGATTCGTGGCGAACGGTCGGCATCAGGCTGTTTGCCAAGCCGGCCCAGCTGACCCTGTTTCGGCGTCGGGTGTTTTCCGGTCAAACGCTGATGTCGCTCGACAAAGGCATCGAGAACGGGCTTGCCACCGCGGATATGTCGCCGTGGGAATTGGCTCCGACCAGCCAGCAGCAGCTCGAATGGCCCAAATGGGGGCAATACGCGGAAACGAACGGAACCGCCGGGGAGCCCCCGGACCTGCCCGGCGCGGTCCAGCTCAAAGAGCTCTACAATTCCTGGCTTGCCGCGCCGAACAGCGACGAGCATGCGCGGATTTGGCACCAGATGCTGCGGATTTGGGCCGACGAGGTCTATTCGATCGGAACTGTCGCCGGCGTCCAGCAGCCGGTCGTCGTCAATGCGCGGCTGCGCAATGTGCCGACCGATGGAATGTTCAACTGGGACCCCGGCGCGCATTTCGGCATCTACAAGCCCGACGGGTTCTGGTTTGAACGCGCCGCCCCGCCGGCGGCTTCGGCCGCGCTGACCGAGCCGACGCGCTGATGCGTCCACCCTTAATTTGCTATCGCCTCCGACCCCACATTTTTCCGATAATGCGTTGCGGCAGTTCCCGGCCGGCCCGGCGCCGGCCGCGATAGGGAGAGCGGTTTTCGATGCTCGGCTATCTCGTCCGTCGGATCCTCATCATGATCCCGACATTGATCGCTATCAGCATCGTGATTTTCATCATCATCAATCTGCCGCCGGGGGACTATTTCTCAACCTATATCGCCGAGCTGCAAAGCCAGGGCGAGAAGGCCAACCTCGCCAAGATCGCCTTCCTCAAGGCGCAATACGGCTTCGACCGGCCATTATGGGAGCAGTACCTGTTCTGGGCCGGCGGGCTGCTGCACGGCGACATGGGTTTTTCCTTCCTCTATGACCTGCCGGTCAACAAGGTCGTCGGCGATCGCCTGATGCTGACGTTTGTGGTCTCGTTCACGACGATTCTCTTCACCTACGTCGTCGCCTTCCCGATCGGGGTCTACTCCGCGACGCACCAATACAGCATGGCCGACTATCTGTTGACATTTCTGGGGTTTCTCGGGCTCGCCACGCCGAGTTTCCTGTTCGCGCTGGTGCTCATTTATCTGGCGCACGTCTATCTCGGAATTTCGGTCGGCGGCCTGATGGACCCGGTCTACCTCGATAAGCCGTGGTCCTGGCCGAAGGTCTTGTCGGTCTTCGCTCATCTCTGGATCCCGGTCATCGTGATCGGCACGGCGGGGACCGCCGGCATGATCCGGCGCCTGCGCGCCAACCTGCTGGACGAACTTCAGAAGCAATACGTCGTCACGGCGCGCGCCAAGGGCCTGCACCCGCTGAAAATCCTGTTCAAATATCCGCTGCGCCTGGCGCTCAATCCGTTCATCTCGGATATCGGCTCGCTGTTGCCGCATGTCATATCGGGGGCGGCGGTCGTCTCGATCGTGATGTCGCTGCCGACCACCGGCCCCATGCTGCTCGACGCGCTGCGCAGCCAGGACATGTTTCTCGCCGGCTCGTTCCTGATGTTCATGGCGTTCCTGACGGTGATCGGGGTCTTCGTGTCGGATTTGGCGCTGGCGGTGCTCGATCCGCGGATTCGTCTGCAAGCGGGGCGCTCGCAGTGAGCGAAATCGGCCTCACCGCAGGTTCGGCGCCGCCCGAGAAGGCGCGCGATCCGATGGCAGACTCGGGCGGGCCGATGGCGCATTACGTATCGCTGGCGCCGTTCGATCCCTATGCGGTCGACAGCATGACCCCGGCGCAGGAGCGCTTCTACCGCGCCTCGCCGTTGCTGTTGATGTGGTGGCGCTTTCGGCGGCACCGGGTCGCCGTCGTCTCAGGAGCGCTGCTGATCGCTTTTTACGTGATCATCGTGTTCAGCGAGGTGCTCGCGCCCTATGCGCTCGACAGCCGCCATACCGACTTCATCTACGCGCCGCCGCAGCGCCTGCATGTGTTCGATAACGGCCGCCCCGCCTGGCCGTTCGTCAACGGCTACCGCTACCATCTCGACATGACCAATCTCCGGCGGGTCTACACGCCGGACCCAGCCAAGCACCAGCCGATCCGGTTCTTTTGCCACGGCGACAAGTACAATCACTGGGGCCTCATCCCGGGCGATTTCCACCTGGTCTGCCCGGCGCAGGGCGGCCAGCTGTTTTTGTTCGGCACCGACCGGCTCGGCCGCGATATGCTGTCGCGCATCATTTATGGCGCGCGGATCTCGCTCACTGTCGGCCTGATCGGCGTGACCATCAGCCTTCACCCTCGGCATCGTGATCGGCGGTATCGCCGGGTATTACGGCGGCTGGACCGACATGTTGATCCAGCGCGGCATCGAGGTCATCCAATCCTTCCCGCATCTGCCGTTGTGGATGGCGTTGTCGGCGGTGCTGCCGGTGACCTGGAGCCCGATCCTGGTCTATTTCGGCATCACGATCATCCTCGGAATGATCGAATGGACGCACCTCGCCCGCGCCGTCCGCTCAAAGCTCTTGTCGTTGCGCGAGGAGGATTTCTGCACCGCCGCCGTGCTGATGGGGGCGAGCCCGGCGCGGATCATCGGGCGGCACCTACTGCCGAGCTTTATGAGCCACCTGATCGCAACGGCGACCCTCATCATCCCCGGCATGATCCTCGGCGAGACGGCGCTGTCTTTCCTCGGGCTCGGGCTGCGCCCGCCGATCACCAGCTGGGGGGTGCTGCTGAACGAGGCTCAGAACATCAGCGTCGTCGCGCTGTACCCATGGCTGATGTTGCCGGTCATTCCGGTGATCCTGACCGTGCTTGCCTTCAATTTCCTCGGCGACGGGCTGCGCGACGCGGCCGACCCGTATCACTGAACCGCACGAAACGGCCCCGTCAGGCCTCCAGGATCAAGCCCTCCTGCGCGACGATCGTCCCGGGGCGGGCCTTGGCGGCTTCGGCGGCGACCCGATCCATGAAGATGTCGTCATGGTCGGGATCGTGGTGGAACAGGACCAGCGTCTTGACCTGCGCGGCGTTCGCCAGGCGCACGCCCTCCTGCCAGGTCGAGTGCCCCCAGTTCTTGTGCGCCGGGTATTCGTCGTCGGTATAGGTGCAGTCGTAGATCATGACATCGGCGCGCTCGACGAGCTGCAGGACATTGCGGTCGAGCCGTCCGAGCTCGTGCTCGGTATCGGTGATGTAGGCGACAGCCTTGCCGTTGTACTCCAGCCGATAGCCGGTCGCGCGGTTGGGGTGATTGAGCGGCCCGGTGCGCAGCGTCATGCCGGGGTGCGGTCTCAGCACCTCGCCGGCCGAGAAGTCGTGAAATTCCAGCTTGGCGTTGAAGATGTCCATCGGGATCGGGAACAGCGGCGGCGACATCATCTTGCCGAGCACCGCCTCGATCCCGGCCTCGGGCTTCAGATGGCCGGCCCAGACGCGGATGCGGTTGCGTGCATCGTAGCACGGCGCGAAAAACGGCAGGCCGTGACAATGGTCGAGATGGGTGTGGGTGAAGAACAGATCGAAGTCGCGCGGGTGAGCCCCTTTCATCAGCGCATCGCCAAGCAGCCGTATGCCCGAGCCGCTGTCGAAGACGAATAGCTTCCCGCCGCAGCGAATCTCGATGCAGGCGGTGTTGCCGCCGTAGCGCATCGTTCCGGGCCCGGGGCAGGCGATGCTGCCGCGCACACCCCAGAACCGAACCGTCATATCCGGGTTGACCAAAGACCAGCTCCCTCGCGCTGCGCGCTACCCGCTCTCCTTAGATAAGATAATTACGAAGAACAATCGGTAAAAGCGGGTCGGCGGCCGAGCCATCCGGGATCGATGGCGGTCTGTGTTTACCATAACCGCGTTGTTAACCACATCGGCGTTATGACGAGACCCAGCGCTCAGCCGATGGGAGACCCCCGATGATTTCCGAGACCGAATATGCCAGCGCCGTCGCCGAGTTTCTGCGCAAGCGCAGCGTCACCCGCTGCCCGACCGCGTGCGTCGTGCCGACACACGCGAGCGTCACCGAGGCGGACTGCGCCGCCTTGCGCGACTACGACGCGGCGCGCGAAGCCGCGCGACAGGCTAAGTTGCGCGATCTATCAGCAGATTCTGGCGTCATAGCGGCGCCGGCCTGCGGGCCGCCTAGCGCGACTCGCACCGCTGCTTGAGCGCGGAGCCCGCGCGGCGTCGGCACGATACCGGCTCGGCGAGCTCGTCGCCGGCATCGGCCGCGACCGGCGGATCGCCATCAGCCCCGGGGCCGGCCGATGCCTCGGCGGCCATGGCCGGCACCAGCCGATCGCGCTTCGTTAGCAACATTCCGGTTTGCCATTCCGAGCTTTGGCGCGCTTGGCCGTCATCGGCTGGAACCGCGCCGCCGCGCGGGTCTATAGTCCGGCTCAGGCGAATCGGAGCAGAGAATGAACCTGTTCAAGGAACATGCGGTCCGCGACTACGCGGCTGCGGCCGCGCAGATCCCGATCATCGATTTCGGCGCGGTTTTTGCCGGCGAGCCGGGCGCGCTCCAGCGCGTCGCCGCCGCGGCGCGCCACGCCTGCGAGAATGTCGGGTTCTTCTATGCGCTGAACCACGGCGTGCCCGAGGCGCTGATCGATCGCGCCTTTGCCGCTTCGCGGCGGTTCCATGCCCTGCCGCTCGCCGACAAGCTGAAGCTGCGCCTCAATGAGAACAATATCGGCTATCTGCCGATCAACGCCTCGGTGCAGGGCGCCTCGACCGTGCACAAGGCGACCCGTCCGAACCAGAACGAGAGCTTTTTCGTTAGTCACGATCGCGGCCCCGACCACCCCGACGTGATCGCCGGGACGCCGCTGCGCGGCCGCAACCAATGGCCGGCAAGGCATGCCTGAAATGCGCCGGGACATGATGGCGTATTTCGACGCGCTGGGCGCGATGTGCGACCGGATGCTGCCGGTCTTTGCCGTGGCGCTCGACATGCCGGCCGATTTCTTCGCGCCGTTCTTCGCCAATGAGGCGCACGCCAATCTGCGCTTCCTGCATTACCCGCCGCAGGATGCCGACGAAGACAATCTGTTCGGCCAGGCGCCGCACACCGACAACAGCTTTATGACCGCGCTGGCGCGCACCGATGTGCCGGGGCTCGCGGTACGTCTGCCCTCGGGCGAATGGTTTGCGCCGCCGATCATCCCCGGCACCTTTCTGATCAATCTCGGCAACATCATGCGGCGCTGGTCGAACGACCGCTTCCTGTCGACCCCGCACGGCGTGCTCAACGACAGCGGCGCCGACCGCTATTCGATCGCCTATTTCCACAGCCCGAACGTCGACAGCGCGATCGAATGCCTGCCGAGCTGCGTCGGCGCCGACAACCCGGCGCGCTATCCTAGGGCGGTCTATCGCGATCTGGTGCTCGATTTCTATCGGGCCAATTATTTCCACCAGAAAGGCCATCGGTCCGAGGCAGCCGCGCTGGCCGGCGCGGGCGCATAGGAGAAGAGCGATGTTCGACCTCGACCAGTTCATCGACGATTGCCGCGCCGCGGTGCGCGAGGATGCGACGCACAAGGCGGCGCGCGAGGTGCTGGCCCGCGCCAATTCCGACCCCGCCGCGATCGTGGCGGCGCTCGGCGAGCCGGCAAGGGCCGGGCGTCAACCCGCTCTACAAATCGGCGGAGCTGACGATCCTCAACGTCGTCTGGGGCAGGCGCATGACGATCATGCCGCACGACCATCGGATGTGGGCGGTGATCGGCGTCTATACCGGCCGCGAAGACAACATCTTCTGGCGCCGCCTGCCGGGCGACGCGGGCGGCCTGATCGAGGCCGCCGGCGCGAAGTCGCTCGGTGAGCGCTGCGCCGAGCCGTTGGGGCGCGATGTCATCCATTCGGTGACCAACCCATTGGGGCGCCTGACCGCGCGATCCACGTCTACGGCGGCGATTTCTACGGTATCGAGCGCACCGAATGGGACCCGGAGACCCTCTTCGAACGGCCATACGATTTCGAACTGCACCGCCGCATGTTCGCGGAAGCCAACGCGTGAGCCTCAAGGTTTTCGCGCTGACCTGCGGCTGGCTGGAGGGCGATTTCGGCCATCTGATGGAAGGCGGCGAGGGCCGCATCAGGCTGCCGATCCCGGCCTATCTGATCGAGCACCCGAAGGGCACCGCGCTGTTCGACACCGGCATGCACCCGGACTGCCAGCACGACCCGGCGGCGCGGGTCGGGGCCCGCATCGCCGGCCTCTTCGCGTTCAATTACCGCCCGGGCGAGGAGATCAGCGCCCGCCTCACCGCGCTCGGCCGCGATCCGGCGGGGATCGACCTGATCATCAACTCGCATTTCCATTTTGACCATTGCGGCGGCAACGCGCAGATCCCGAATGCGACGCTGCTCGTGCAGCGCCGCGAATGGGAGGCCGGAATGGATTCCGACATGGCCGCCCGGCGCGGCTTCAATCCGCGCGACTTCGATCTCGGCCACAAGCTGCGCCTCCTCGATGGCGAGCACGATGTGTTCGGCGACGGCTCGGTCGTGTGTCTCCCGACCCACGGCCACACGCCGGGGCACCAGTCGCTGAAGCTGCGCCTCGGCGTGGGCCTTCAGCCCACGGGCTTGTCCCGTGGGGGCGACATCGTGCTGGCCGCCGATTCCTGCTATTTCTGCCGCACCTTGCGCGAGCGCCGCCTGCCGCGCTTTGTCTACGACCGCGAGGCGATGCATGCCTCGCTCGACCGCCTCGCCGCGCTCGAAAAGGGCGGAGCGCGGATCTTTTTCGGCCACGACGCCGAATTCTGGCAGACCGTGCCGCAGGCGCCGTCGCCGCTCGTCTGAGCGGGTGACCAACGCGGACCGCACGGCGCCGCCGGTGCGGTCGCTCTGGACCCCCGCTTTCGCGGGGGTGACGGTAACCCATGGATTTCACGACGTTCATTTCGAGTCAGACTCTCAAGATGACGGTTATTTCTTAATGTTAGCAAAAGCTTACGTCATCTGAGGAGCGCCCGTGGACTTCAGTCCGGGGGCGCGTCTCGAAGGACGCACGACCCTCATGCCGCGCCGATTGAGGCACCACCAAACTCCGCGCGAAGGATGCGGCCGGCGGGTCCAGGCGAAGACAGTCATTCGCTTGCGCGACACGGGGATAGCGATCACGCTATGATCGAGCCGGCAAAGACGGTCCGACGAGGCCCGCAGTGAGCCCCAGGTCTGACAGCGCATCGGCTGATCTCCAACAAATCATAGCCGACTTACGGCGCGCCAACGTCGAACTCCAGCGGACGCTGAACGAGCGCACCGCCGAACGCGACGAGGCGTTCTCGCAGCAGACCGCGACCGCCGAAGTCCTCCAGGTCATTAATTCCTCTCCAGGCGACCTTCAGCTGGTGTTCGACGCGATGCTCGAACGGGCCATCGGTCTATGCGATGCGGTTCAGGGTGTCCTTTGGACGATCGACAATGGCCGCGGCCGCCCAGCCGCATCCCGAGGTGTGCCGCCAGAGTTCGTGGAGCGGCTGCGCGAGAGCGGCGAAGACGGAAGCAATTCGTTGCTTCAACGAACGATGCGCGGCGAACAGTTGATCCACTTTGTCGATACAATGGAGCAGGAGGTTTACCGGTCCGGCGATCCGGTTGCGACGGCAGCGGTTCGGGCGGCAGGTGTGCGCAGTCTGGTCTGGGTCGCGCTGGTCAAGGACGATCTCCCGGTCGGCGCCATTGCGGTCGCCCGGCGCGAAGCACGGCCGTTCTCCGACAAGCAGATCGCGCTGTTGCAGAACTTCGCGGCGCAGGCGGTGATCGCGATGGAGAACGCGCGGCTGGTCACCGAAACGCGCGAGGCGTTGGAGCAGCAGACCGCAACCGCCGAAGTCCTCCAGGTCATCAATTCGTCGCCCGGCGACCTTGCTCCAATCTTCGACGCGATCTTAGAAAAGGCGCACATTCTATGCGGCAGCGCCCATGGATCGCTATTTTTGCGCGACGGCGATCATTTCCAGCCGGCTGCGACGCGCGGCGTGCCGGAGGCGCTCGCCGCGCGCTTGCGGCAAGGAGGATTGGGCTTGGACGCGCCGCCGAGCGGGCCGCTGCTCCGGGGCGAACCTTTTGTACACATCACAGACCTGACAGGTTTTGACCACCCGCTGGCCCGGGCCGCGCTCGCCGGCGGCGTTCGCACTGTACTATCGGTTCCTCTGAGCCAAAGCGGCGCGCTGATCGGCCTGATTGTCGCAGCCCGCCTTGAGGAAAGCCCGTTTACCGACAAGCAGATCGCGCTGTTGCAGAATTTCGCGCAGCAGGCGGTGATCGCGATGGAGAACGCACGCCTGATCACCGAGACGCGCGAGGCCTTGGAGCAGCAGACCGCGACCGCCGAGGTGCTGGGCGTCATCAACTCCTCGCCCGGCGACCTCGCCCCGGTGTTCGACGCGATGCTCGACAAGGCCATGCGTCTGTGCGACGCGGCGCTTCGGGCATCTTTACACCGCGATGGCGAAGGCTTCCGGCCGGGCGCGGCGCGCGGCGATCCGCGCTTCGGCGAGTGGCTTTTTCAGCGCGGCTCTTCCTCGGTCGTTCCAGGCTCGCCGCTCGACCGGATTATGCGGGGTGAGCGTTTCGTGCAGATCGAGGACTGCGACCGAGGACGAGGCGTACCGACCGGGCATCCGCGGTCCGCGATCTCATCGAGGCCAGCGATACGCGAACCAGCTCGCGGTCGCGCTTCGCAAGGACGATGCGGTACTCGGCGCGATCGTCATCTACCGTCGCGAGGTGCGGCCGTTCACCGACAAACAGATCGCGCTGTTGCAGAATTTCGCGGCGCAGGCGGTGATCGCGATGGAGAACGCGCGGCTCCTGACCGAGACGCGCGAGGCCCTGGAACAGCAGACCGCGACCGCCGAGGTCCTGCAGGTCATCAATTCCTCGCCCGGCGATCTCGCCCCGGTGTTCGACGCGATCTTGGACAAGGCGCACGCCCTTTGTGGCGCGGCACTCGGGTCATTGGTCCTGATCGACGGCGAAAAGGCGCAAGCTGTCGCGACCCGAGGCTATCCGCAGGCTTACGATGCGCTGGCGCGCGGGGGTTGGCCGATAAGCCAGTTCTCCGATCGCCTGCGGGAACCGCTTCCTCCAGGTCGCTGACCTGGCGGAAATCCCGAACCCAAGTCCCATCGTAGGCGCCGCCGTGGAAATCGCGGAAATCCGCACCATGTTGCTGGTGCCGTTGCGCAAGGAAGGCGTGCTGCTCGGATATATGACCGCGCAACGCCAGGAAGTCCGGCCGTTCACCGATAAGCAGATTGCGCTTCTCCAGAATTTCGCGGCGCAGGCGGTGATCGCGATGGAGAACGCGCGGCTGCTTGGGGAACTGCGCCAGCGCACCGAGGAGGTCGCCGAACTCAACCGCGGTCTCGAAGCCCGGGTCGCCGAGCAGGTCGATGAACTGGGCCGGGTCGGGCGCTTGAAGCGGTTCCTCGCTCCGCAGCTGGCCGAGCTCATCGTCTCGCAGGGCGACGAGAAAATCCTTGAAAGCCATCGCCGCGAGATCGTCGTCGTGTTCTGCGATCTGCGCGGCTACACCGCCTTTACCGAGACCGCCGAGCCCGAGGAGGTCTTGGATTTCCTGCGCGAGTATCACGGCGCGCTGGGACCGCTCGTCGCCCAGTTCGAGGGGACGCTCGACCAGTTCTCCGGCGACGGGATCATGGTGTTCTTCAACGATCCCGTACCGATCCCCGACCCGGCCGAACGCGCCGTCCGGATGGCGGTAGCGATGCGCGAGGCGGCCGCGTCGCTGATCGCCGTGTGGCGCGAGCGCGGCCGCGATCTCGGCTTCGGCGCCGGCATCGCCCAGGGCTACGCGACCTTGGGCCAGATCGGGTTTTCCGAGCGCTCGGGCTACACCGCGATCGGCACGGTGTGCAATGTCGCCGCCCGCCTTTGCGCCGAAGCCAAGGACGGGCAAATTCTGCTCAGCCAGCGCGTCAACGTCGCACTGAGAGGAAGCGTCGCAACCGAACAGATCGGCCCGCTCGCTTTGCGGGGTCTGACCCAGCCCGTCGTGGCCTACAACGTGCCGCTCGCAACCAGCCAACCGGCTCTCCGCGTTATCGAAGGC
This sequence comes from uncultured Alphaproteobacteria bacterium, assembly GCA_963842175.1. Taxonomy (GTDB): domain Bacteria; phylum Pseudomonadota; class Alphaproteobacteria; order ATCC43930; family CGMCC-115725; genus DATARH01. The sequence goes on along the minus strand of CAWJFM010000023.1, from coordinate 27,245 downwards.
GGTCCGCAAAGCGTCTGACCGTGGCCGCTGCACAATCCGCCGGCCGACCGTCGGATCGGGCCTTTCGCTCGGTCAAGTTCGAGGTTTCGAGAGTCGGCGCCGATGGCGTAACCTGCCGAGCGAGAAACGAGCGAGGTGATCGGATGACAGAGACAAACCCCGGCCGCGCGCATGTGATCGCCGGCGGTTTTCCGCCGGGTTCGATGAGCGGGCACGACCACGACTATGCCCGCTTGCGGCTGTTGGGGCTCTTGGCCGAGCAGGACGTCCCGGCCTCGGTCGCCAACGATTTCGCCGATGTCGAGAAGTGGCTGCCGGTCAGCCGCTTGCTGATCAGCTATGTGGCCGGCCCTTACCCCGACGCCGCGCAGTCCCGCGCGATCCGGCAATGGCTGGAGGCCGGCGGCCATTGGCTCGGCCTGCACGGGACCAGCGGCGGCCGCGCCGAGCGGGTCGAGGGCATGCGCAATCGCCGCACCGTCAAGACCGAGCACCATGCCCTCCTCGGGAGCCGCTTTTTGACCCATCCGCCGATCTGCGAGTTCCGCGTCGAGGTGACTGCCGCCGATTCCCCGCTGACCCGGGGTCTCGGCCGGTCTTTCGTCGTCGAGGACGAGCCCTATTTCATCGAGCTGCAAGACCCCGGCGCGACGCAAATCCTCTTGACCGCGGATTACGGCGCGGGCGGCGTCTGGCCCACCGTCGGCGCCTTGTACGGTTCGGATACCTCGGTGCAACCTGACGGCAGGACCCGCGTCATCGGCTACACAAAACGGGTCGGCAACGGCGGCGTCACCTATTTTGCTCTCGGCCATTGCCACAACCCGGCGATCCGCGCCGCCCGAACCCCCGACCCCGCGGACACGACGCCGCCCACCTTTCGCGCGCCATGGGAAACCGCGGGGTTCACCACCTTGCTGCGCAACGCGATCGCCTGGGGCGTCGCCTAGACCTGTTCCACGGGCCTGCGATGCCAACGATCGCCATCATTGACGGCGTGAAGATCCAGATGTTTTACGACGATCATACCCCACCGCATTTTCACGGCGTGATCGGCGGCCAGGAAGTGCTGATTGCGATCCAAACCCTTGACGTGATCCGAGGATCGTTGCCACCTGCCACGCAGCGTCGTGTATTGGCGTGGGCGCGGCAGCATCAAGGCGAACTGGCATTGAACTGGATCAGGTGTCAGGGCGCTGAGCCGCCGCAGAGGATTTAGCGATGCCGAAGGTACTGGACAACATCATCACCACCGCCGCACCGGACCCGGCCAGCCATACCGTCGCCCTGACTTGGGCAAACGGCGAGACCACCGTCAGCAGCTTTCGCCACCTGGCAGGCAAGGGCATTTTCGCCGCATTCTCCGATCCGGCATTCTTTGCGCAAGCGCGTGTCGGCGAAGGCGGGCGCAGTCTCGAATGGCCCGGCGAACTCGACTTCTGCGCCGATGCGTTATGGTTCGAGGCGCACCCGGAAGACGCGCCCGAGCCGGAGCCTGAACGATCGGCCAAGAGATTGGATCGCGCGCACACAGTCCCGTGACAGCACGGCGAGAGACTCGACGATCTCAAAGATCATGAAGTCCCGAGCGCGCGCCGGACCACCACCAGGAGACCTGTCATGCCGCGTCTGAATTTCGGCGCCTTTCTCGCCCCGCATCATCCGGTCGGCGAGCATCCGATGTTGCAGTTCCGCCGCGACCTCGACCTCGTCGAGCAGCTCGACGCGCTCGGCTACGACGAATTCTGGTGCGGCGAGCACCATTCGAGCGGCTGGGAGATGATCGGCTCGCCGGAGATGTTCCTCGCCGCGGCGGGCGAGCGCTCGAAGCGCATCAAGCTCGCCACCGGGGTCGTCTCGCTGCCCTATCACCACCCGTTCAATGTCGCGCAGCGCATGGTGCAGCTCGACTACATGACCGGCGGGCGGGCGATCTTCGGCTCCGGCCCCGGCGCGCTCGCCTCCGACGCCCACACGCTCGGGATCGACCCGATGGTGCAGCGCGACCGCCAGGACGAGGCGATCGGCGTCATCCGCCGGCTGTTCCACGGCGAGCGGGTCACCGCGAAAAGCGACTGGTTCACGCTGCAGGACGCCGCACTGCAGCTGTTGCCGCTGCAGGAGGAGATGCCGTTCGCCGTCGCCTCGCAGATCAGCCCGTCGGGCATGACGCTCGCCGGCAAGCACGGGATCGGCGTCATCTCGATCGGCTCGATGTCGGAGCGAAGGGCTCAACGCGCTGCCGACGCAATGGGGCTTCGCCGAGGCCGCCGCCAAGAAGCACGGCACGACGGTCGATCGCAAGGACTGGCGCGTCCTGCTTGAGCTGGCACATCGCCGAGACCCGCGAGAAGGCGCGCGCCGAAGCCCGCGACGGCCTGTTGCGCCATCACAACGAATACATCGTCGGCACATTGCAGCGGCCGGGCGCGACCGCCGTTCAACGACCCCGACGAGGCGGTCGACAAGACCGCCTTCGGCGACGGCGCCGCGGCGACGATCGGCACGCCGGACGATCTGGTGGCGCGGATCAAATCGGTGCTCGAGGTCAGCGGCGGCTTCGGCACGTTGGTCGGCTTTGTCCACGACTGGGCCAACCCGGAAAACACGATGCGCAGCTGGGACATGGTGGCCCGCTACGTCGTGCCGGAGATCAACGGCTATCTCGCCGGGCTGCGCGAGTCGCAGGATTTCGTCGCCACCAATCGCGGCGTCTTCGACCGCGCCAAGGAAGCGATCATGGCGAAGATCACCGAAAACGAGGCCGCGGTCGCCGCGCTCGCGGTGACCAGGGGGTCGCGGCTCGGCGCCGTCTCGGCCAGCAACATGCCCGATCTCGACAAGGCCCGCGCCCGCGCCGCAGCAAAATAGCGCAGGCCGGCGCTACCGCGGCAATCCGCGGAATTGGTGCGGCACGCGGCGGATGTCCTGGACGAGGTCGGGCGGCACCTCGCCGACCCCGTCGCCGCGCAGTGTCAGCGCATCGACGAGGCCGCCAAAGCGCTGCTCGATCGCGCCGACGATCTGGTCGTGGCGGCCGACCGCGGCGAACAGATGCGCGACATCGTCGGGCACCTCGCTGGCCAGCTCGTTCCATTTGCCCTGGCGGACCAGCGCGTTGAGCTTGAGGCCGAGGTCTTCGAGGCCGTGCGTCGCGAAGACCGGGTAATAGGCCGGGGTCGAGCCGTAAAACGCGACGCGCGTCCGCACCCATTCGAAGCGCTTGGCGACGCTCGCATCGTCGGGGCCGGTCGCGAGAAACCCGCCGCCCGAGATCTCGTACTGCGCGCGCTGGCGGCCGGCCTTGGCGAGGCCCGCCTCGATCCGCGGCATGATCTCGTCGGTCAGGTATTTCCGGGTGCAGAAGCCGTGCAGCTTGACCCCGTCGCATTCCTCGGCGGCGACCCTGCAGCATCGCCGGGCCGACCGCGGCGATCATCACCGCCGGCGGCGGCGCCGTCGATCGGCTCGGGCGGCGTAAAGTTCGGGGTCATCAGCGTGAAGCGGTAGTGCTGGCCTTCATAGGCGGGCTTCTCGCCGTCCTTCCAGCAGCGCCAGATCGCGCGCAGCACCTGGACATATTCGCGCATGCGCGGCGCCGGCGGCGTCCACGCCACCGAGAAGCGCCGCTCGTTGTGCGCGCGCACCTGCGATCCGAGGCCGACGACAAAGCGCCCGCCGGTCGAGCCGGCCATGTCCCAGCCGACCTCGGCCACCGCCATCGGGGTGCGCGCAAAGGCGATCGCGACGCCGGTGTGCAGCTCGATGCGACTGGTCGCCGCGCCGGCCACGGCCAGCGCGAGAAACGGGTCGTGCTGGTTCTCCGGCGCGACGATGCCGTCATAGCCCTCGGCCTCGGCGGCGCGCGGCCGCGGCGCCGACCCGGCGCAGATCCTCCTGCGGCACGGTCGTGAACACGCGCATGGGGCCCTCTTGATCCTGCGGTTACGCGGCGGAGCGTTGCGCTCGTGGCGCTCGACCATGCCGTCGGATGAAGGCATGCTTACCAAGAAGCCCCGATCGAACCAAGCCAGGAGCAAAGGGGCGCACCGGAGGAAGCCCGACGATGACGATAACGGCCGAGTGGAGTCCGACACCTGCGGAGCTCCTGACCGCGCGGCTCGATCGCTTGCCGATGACGCGGGCGATGTGGGTTATGACGGTGCTCGTATCGCTGGGCGGGTTTTTCGACGCGCTGGCGCTGGAGCTGACGGCGACCGTGGCGCCGGGCCTCTTTCACGACAAGATCATCACGCCGACGACACCGGGGTTGTTTGGGACAAGCGGGCTGGCCGGTTTCATCGCCGCCCTCTTTGCCGGCATGTTTGTCGGAGCGATCCTGTTCTCGTATGTCGCCGACCGCTTCGGCCGGCGGAGCATCTTCGCCTTCGCGCTGCTCTGGTACGGCGTCGCCAGCTTCATCATGGCGTTCCAGTCCGATGCCTTCGGGCTGAACCTCTGGCGTTTCGTCGCGACGATCGGTCTCGGCGTCGAGCTGGTGACGGTCGACGCGTATCTGTCCGAGCTCATTCCCAAAATGGTGCGCGGCAAGGCCTTCGCCGTGCTGCTCGCGGTCAGCGCCGCTTCCGGGCCTTTCGCCTATTTTCTCGCCTGGCAGCTGGTGCCGATCGAGCCGATGGGTATCGCCGGCTGGCGCTGGGTGGTCTGGGGTGAGCTCGCTCGCCGCGATTGTCGTCTGGATCGTGCGGCTCGGTCTTCCGGAAGAGCCCGCGCTGGCTGGCTCAGCAAGGCCGCGTCGACGAGGCCGAGCAGGTGATGTCGCGCATCGAGACGCGGGTCGCGGCCGATTACGGCCGGCCGCTGCCGCCGCCCGAGCGACCGTACCCCCACGACACGCGCAAGGGCTCATTGGCCGAGATTTTCAACGCGGAGTACCGCACCCGAACGATCATGCTGATGCTGTTCAACTTCTTCCAGACGGTCGGGTTTTACGGGTTCTTCGCGTGGGTGCCGACCTTGCTGATCGCGAAGGGCATCCACGTCACGCAGAGCCTCGAATACGGCTTCATCATCAAGGTCGCTGGGTTCGGGTGGCCGTTCATCAACATGCTGTTTGCCGACCGCATGGAGCGCAAATGGCAGGTCTGCGGCTCGTGCCTCGCGATCGGCGTGTTCGGCATCTGGTTCGGCGCCCAATCAACGCCGTTCGCGCTGATCGTGCTCGGCACCTTCCTGTCGATGTCGACCGGCTGGCTCGCCTATTCGCTGCACAATTACCAGGCCGAATTATACCCGACCCGCATCCGCGCGCGCGCCATCGGCTTCGTCTATTCGTGGAGCCGGCTCTCCGGCATACTGGTCGGCTTCATGGTGGCGTTCTTCCTGCGCAATTTCGGCGTCGTCGGCGTGTTCGTCTTTGTCGCCGCGTGCATGGTCGTCGTGATCATCTCGGTCGCCGCGCTGGGGCCGCGTACCAACCGGCTGGAATTGGAGGCGATCGCGCATTAGCTGCTCGCCGACCGCGAGCGGCCGGGGCTAGTGGCCGGGGTCCGATCCGGCCATACTGCGCCGCGGCAATACACGGAGGCGCGCAATGGCCCCAAAAGTGGCGGTTGGGACGGGGATCATGGAGTTCCCGTTTTCCGGGGCGGATGCGTATTGGCGCTGGGTCGATCTGTGCGAGGCGGGCGGCGTCGATTCGATCTGGCAGACCGATCGCCTGGTCAGCCCGACGCCGTTCCTCGAATGCATGAGCGTGATGGCGGCGCTGGCGGGCCGCACGCGGCGCATCAAGTTTGGGGTCAATGTTTTATCCCTCGCGATGCGCGATGCGGTGCTGGTGGCGCGGCAATGCGCGACGATCGACTATCTGTCGAATGGGCGCCTGTTGCCGGCCTTCGGCATCGGCAGCCCCTTGGGGCCGGAATGGAAGACCCTCAACCTCGACACCAAGACGCGCGGCCGCAAGACCGATGAGGGGCTCGAAGTGATCCGGCGGCTGTGGAGCGAGGACAAGGTCGATTTCGACGGCGTGCATTATCACCTGTCGGGCGCCTCGCTCAGCCCGAAGCCGGTGCAGCCCGATCTGCCGATGTGGATCGGCGGCTCGTCCGAGGCGGCGATCAGGCGCACCGCGCGCCTCGGCACCGGCTGGCAGGCCGGCCCCGAAACGCCTGAGCAGGCCGGGTCGTCGTCGCGGCGATCCGCGCCGCCGCGGCCGAAGCGGGCCGCGCGATCGACGACGATCATTATGGCGCCGGCATCCCGTTCCGCTTCGGCGAGGCCGACGACCCGGCCCTCGTCCCGCTGTTCGAGGCCTACCGGAAGCGCACCGGCCGCGAGCCCAGGGATTATTTCGCGATCGGCGACGGCGAGGCGATCGTCGCCCGCATCGCCGATTACGTCGACGCCGGCGTCTCCAAATTCATCCTGCGCCCGGCCGCCCGCGGCGACGAGGAGATCATGGCGCAGACCCGCCGCCTGATCGCCGAGGTCCTGCCGCTGGTCGCGTCGCGCTGGCCGAAACCGGCGAAGCGCCGGCCGGCGGCGCAAGCGGCGGAATAGGGCTCGGACGGCATGCCGCGCGTCGGGCTCACGCATCATCCCCATCGTCATTCCGGGGCGCCGCATTTAGCGGCGAACCCGGAATCCATATTGCATCGGCCTTTGTTCCTGGATTCCGGGTTCCACCCTTCGGGCGGCCCCGGAATGACGGTCGGAGATTACTTCCTGCCGGCGTAGGAATAGCGGCGAGAGATCCAGACTCGTAGAGCACGAGCCTTCAATCGTCTCCCCGGCGTTGACCAAAATGGTGCCCTGCCAATCCATTGTGAGCGCCATTGCTTAAGATCGGCAAAGCAGCGCTTGCGGCGTTTGATCAAGCGGATCCGCACATCCATCACCCAAGCCGCTGGATCAGCGCTTGCGCGGCGGCGGGGGCGCGCACCTTGGCGCCGTTGATGAAATAGAGAAACACGTCGCGGCCCTCGGCGGCCCAGCCCTTGAGGCGCTCGGCCCAGCGGTCGAGCGCGTCCGGCGTGTAGCCGGCCGGCTCGTCCTCGGCGCAGCGGCGCAACCGCAAATACAGAAAATCGGCGGTCGCTTCGGCGAATTCCGGGTAATGCGCATCGTCGACCCGCGCCAGCGCGACGCCGTGCTCGCGCAACAGGTCGATGCAGGCCGTCGCGGCGAAGCTCTGATGCCGAGCCTCGATGACGTGGCGGAGCGGGCGGCCGCCCAACTCGCGCGGCAGGAGATCGAGGAACGCCGCCAAATCGGCGTCATCGAACGCCTTTGTGGGCGCGAATTGCCAGAGGATCGGCCCGAGTTTGTCGCCGAGTTCGAGAAGGCCGCTGGCGAAGAACCGCTCCATATACGGCGCCGCGCTCGCCAGCTCGCCGCGATGGGTCAGGAAGCGCGGCCCTTTCAGCGAAAAGACGAAATCCTCGGGCGTCTCGTCACGCCATTTCTTAAAGCTCGCAGGGGTCTGGATGCGGTAGAAGGTGCCGTTGATCTCGATCGCCGTGACCTGCCGGCTGGCATAGCCCAGCTCTTCCGCCTGGCGCCGCCCCGCCGGGTAGAACGCACCGCGCCACGGCGGAAAGACCCAGCCGCCGATCCCGATGCGTACAGTGCCGGTATTTCTTATCGCCATCAGACCAGCTCGATGCGCGCCCGGTGCCCGCTGGCTGCCGCCAGACGACGATCGCGCGTGAGCAGCGGCGCACCGAGCCCCTCGGCGAGCGCAACGTATACCGCATCATATGCCGTCAGGTTGTTCCGCAGTTCCCAAACTCGCGGCAACAGAAAATCGTGCGGGTGACGATGGAGGGGCAAGTCCAGAAAATCCGCCAACGCCGCGACAGCCCGCTGGGCAGTTATTTGACCATTCAGGACATAGCGGCGGATTACCTGGGCGACCTCAATGTCGAGCAAGTGGGGAGCGTGCAGCGTTTGGCGCTGGTCGAAAAGCATGTTGCTAATTGCCGCTTCCAAGGGGGTGCCAAGCAAAGCCTCAAGCAAAGCCGAGGCATCGACGACGATCATCGGCTGTCACGCTCGGCACGTACGGCCTCCGCGGTATCCAGGGTCAGGTTTGTGCGCGGCCGGCTGTGCAGCCGCGCCCGCATCTCCTCCAGTGTCGGGCGTTCGGCGACCTGGCGGATCTCGCGCAGCAAATAGTCCGACAATGACATGCCCTCGCGTGCCGCGCGAACCTTGAGCTCGCGGTGTATGGCGTCCGGTACATTGCGGATCTGGATCATCGTGCTCATGCTCATATGATGAGCACATGTTGGCCACATGTCCACCGGCAGATTGCGCCGCCGCACCAGGCGAGCCTATGCTGGCGGCGCGATATACGGCGGCGATCCGCCATCACGCAAGGGAGAAAGCCATGCCAGTCAAAGCCGGAGTGGTTCGCGTCGGGACGCGACAGACCAGACGGGGCGCCGCCGAGACCTTTACCGGAGTCGTGTTCCAGGACCCGGTGCTCGTCGCCGAGGCGCCGTCGCGGATGGGCGGGTCGGTCGTCACCTTCACGCCCGGCGCGCGCACCGCGTGGCATTCCCACCCGGTCGGGCAGACGCTCTATTGCCTGTCAGGCGTCGGCCGCATCTGCTTCGAGGGCGAGAAGCCGCAGGTGCTCAACCCCGGCGACATCGTCAATATCCCGCCCGCATACGATGCACTGGCACGGCGCCTCGCCCGATCGCCTGTTCGCGCATCTGGCGCTGTCGGAAGCCGGCGAACAGGGCCAGGGCACATCCTGGGGCAAGCACGTCAGCGACGCCGAGTACACCGTCCCGGCGACCGGCGGGTGAGCTTACGGCGTGCGGCTGGCCGGGTTGAGGGCGGCGCGCCAGCGCGCCAGCGCCGCGCGCAGGCTGTGGGCCAGCTCGCGCCGCACCGGGGGCCCCAGAAAGTCGCCGATCACGAGGCTCTTGCCGTGCGAGGCAACGAGGAGCCGGTTCGATTCATCGGGGCGCTCTTCAAGGACGATGCGCAGCCAGAACGGCTGAAACCGCCACATCGCCTGCGCTCGCCATAGATGTCGACCCGCTCGACCGTGAAATCGTCGCCGTTGAGGCGCAGCACCTCGCGCTGCCGGGCGCTCCTATAGCTGAGGCGGAACGCGAGATAGAGGGCCGCGACATCGAGCCCGAAAAAGCCGCAGATCGGCCAGGCGCCGATCGACACGAAGCCGATGCCGACAGCGAGGCTGATCAGCCCCAACAGCCCCATCAGCAGGTGAAAGCCGCGCGGCGGCAAGCTGCGGTGCGGCAGCAGCACGCGCTCGAAATAGAGGCTGCCCGGCGGCTCGGCTGATGTCGCATCGAGGCTCATTGCGGGAAGATAGGACGAAGCCATCATCGGCGCAAAGACTGACCCGCCAACAGATCCCTGGGGCAAAGCGATGACGATCCTCGTAGAAACCCGTCCCGGCTATCATGTGATCACGCTCAATCGTCCGGAGCGGCTCAACGCCTTGACGCTGGAGATGGCCGAGGCGCTCTCGGCGCGCTCGCCGCGGCCGAGGCCGACCAGAGCTGCCGCGCCCTCCTCATCACCGGCGCCGGGCGCGCCTTTTGCGCCGGGCAGGATTTGACCGCGATCGTCGGGATGGCGCCGGCCGAGATCGCGCGCCTGATCGACCATTACCACCCGCTCGTCAGGAAGCTGCGCGCCCTGTCTATGCCGGTCATCTGCGCGGTCAACGGGGTCGCCGCCGGCGCCGGCGCCAATCTCGCGCTGGCCTGCGATATCGTGCTGGCGGCGCGGGGCGCCAGCTTTGTGCAGGCCTTCGCCCGGATCGGCCTCATCCCTGATTGCGGCGGCACCTGGTTTCTGCCGCGCCTCGTCGGCATGGCCCGCGCCCGCGCGCTGGCCATGCTGGCGGAGCCCGTGCCGGCCGCGACTGCGGCCGAATGGGGGATGATCTGGCAGGCCGTCGCGGACGAGCGGCTGATGATTGAGGCGCATGCGCTGGCGGCGCGCCTGGCGGGCGAGGCGACATTCGGGCTGGCGTTGACCAAACGCGCGTTCGACGCCGCCGAGGCCAACGAGCCTCGACCGGCAGCTCGATCTCGAACGCGATCTGCAGGCAGAGGCCAGCGCCAGCCCCGATCACGCCGAAGGGGTCCGCGCCTTTCTCGAAAAGCGCCCGCCGGTCTTTACCGGCGGGCCGTCGCTGAACGGCGGACAAAGGGAGGGATCGGCGATGCGACGCCTCTTGCCATCAATCGCGCTCGTTGTCGGCCTGGCGACGGCGAATGCCGCCCCCGCCGCGACGACGCTGCGCAACGTCACCGGCTTCGACCCGACGCTGCTGGCCGGCAAGACCTGCCAGGGATACTTCAATACCGGTAAACAGCGCGCCGCCAGCGTCGGCGCGCTGCAACTCAAATTCGCGGTCACCGGGGATGTTCTGAGCGCTCATTTGTGGCGGCTGCTCGGTCAGGCCGCCTACGACCAGGCGGCCTACGCGCTCACCCAACCGGGACAGCGGATCGACGCGAGCTGGTATGACGATCTCGGCGAGGTGCGCGATCTGAGCGTCACCGGCAAAGAGGTGCGATATGTCGATTCGCAAGGGGCCAGGGTCCAGTTGACCTACAACCAAGGATGGCTGCGCGGGCAGAGCGACCCGCGAGGACAATCGATCCCGGGAATGACCCTGATGGCCTTTGTCAGGATGGCTTGTCATTGATGCTGAACGGCGTTCATCATGCCGCATGCCAGCCCGGCGATTTCTGCGCGGAACGCCGGCAAAACCTGCGATAGACTGAGGGTCTGTCAGTTTTGGGAGGATTGGCGAATGGCTCGGCAGTATCGGCGTATCTCGGCAGACTGTCATCTCGACATGCTTTGGCTCCCGCCAGAGCTGTTCACGTCGAACGCGTCGAGCAAGATGCGCGACCTGATGCCCTACGTCGCCGAGAATTCGGACGGGGTGAAGCGCTGGACCGACAACAGCGGCGCCGAGTACGGCCTGTGCGGCGGCGTCGGCGCCACCGGCTCGCCGTGGGTTCCGGGCAAGCAATTGCGGGCCGACAAGATGGCCGAGGCCGGCCTCTATAAGGACTATTTCGAGAAGGGCCTGCGCCGCCCCGGCGATCCGCACCTGCGGGTCAAGGACATGGACCGCGACGGCGTCGACGCCGAGGTCATCTACGGCATCCTCGCCGCCTGCGCGAAGATGAAAGACCCCGAAGCGGCCGACGAGATGCTGCGCATCTACAACGACTTCATGCACGATTTCACCAGCCAATACCCGGACCGGATGATCGGGCTGGCCTGCCTGCCCTACAGCAACATCGAAGGTGCCGCCCGCGAAGTCCGCCGCGTCGCCAAGCTGGGCATGAAGGGCGTCGAACTGTCGTGCTCCTGGCACATGACGCCGATGTGGCACCCGATGTGGGATCCGCTCTGGGAGGCGGTCAACGAGACGCAGCTGCCGCTGCATTTCCATACCTTCCCGGCGACCGATCCGGAGCTGCGCAAATCGCTCGACCCGGCGATCGCCCGGCGGATGACCTATAGCGGGCTGTGCCGCTTCCAGATGACGCTGGCGACGATCCTCACCGACCTGATGGGCGCGGCGGTGTTCGAGCGCTTCCCCAACATCCGCATGGTATTGGGCGAAAGCGGCATCGGCTGGATCCCCTACGTGCTCGACCGCATGGATTTCGAGTACCAGGACCAGTACCAGGACATCAAGCTGAAGAAGCTGCCGAGCGAATACTGGCGCGCCCAGTGCCGGGCGACCTTCCAGTACGACCGCGTCGGCACCAAGCTGATCGAGGAGATGGGGGTCGAGACGCTGATGTGGGGTTCGGACTTCCCGCATCCCGACGGGGTGTGGCCGGAATCGAAGAAATACATCGACGAGCAGTTCGCGCACCTGCCGGCCGAAACCACCTACAAGATGACCTGCGAGAACGCCGGCAAGTTCTACGGCCTGATCAATTGACTCAGGGCCGGTTTCAGCCGGCCCTATGTCACCCGGCGAAAGCCGGGGTCCATTCCGGGGCGCGGCACCTGCCGCGCCCTTCTTTTCTGTTGATCCCGGCGAAGGCCGGGACCACTCGGTCGCTTGCGAGATTAAGCGGGATGATCCGGGCCTTCGCCGGGAACAACGAAAAAAACGATGCCGCGCCCCTTTCATCGGCATCCCGGCGAAGGCCGGACCCACCGGGCAGCTTGGAGTTTGTTGTCGGGTAGATCCCGGCCTTCGCCGGGAAACTAAGCTTTTTCTCTCATCGACGTCTGGTCCCACAGCCGGAGCACGTAACCGTCGGGATCGCACAGCTCGCGCGCCATAGCCCCAAAACACCTTCATCGGCGGATGCACGAAGGCGACCCCGGCCGCGGCGAGCTCACGATATTTCGCGTCGACATCATCGACCTGGATCGTGAAGGAGATCCCGGGGCAGGGGACGACCTCGCTTTGATAGAGAAAGACCGTCAGGTCGGCATCGTCGCGCATCGCGGCGGTCTGGCGGTCGGGGATCTCGAATTCGACCTCGAAACCGAGATGGCGCCGGTACCAGTCGCGCGATTTCTGCCAGTCGCCGACCGGCAGCGACAGGTGATCGAGACGGACCATCGCGCTCCTCCCGAGTTCGTGCCCCGCGCGTTGCCGGTCCGCTGCCGGCCGGATAAGCTACTCCGGCCCCGCAATCGGGGTCCAGCCCGGGAGCCGCCGATGACAGAGCCCTCGCGCATCGCCCATGGCGGCAAGACGCTCTACGGCGCCCGGGTCGGCATCCTGATGCTCGAGACCCGGTTTCCGCGCATCCCGGGCGACATGGGCAACGGGCTGACCTGGCCGTTTCCGGTGCTCTACAAGGTCGTCCCCGGCGCCACGCCCGACCGCGTCGTGCGCCACAAATCGCAGGGGCTCGCCAACGCCTTTCTCGATGCGGCGGCCGAGCTGGTGCAGCTGGGCGCCGACGGCATCACCACGACCTGCGGGTTTCTCTCGCTCTACCAGCGCGATCTGGCGGCCCATGTCGGCGTGCCGGTGGCGGCGTCGAGCCTGATGCAGGTCCCGCTCGTCGAGCGCCTGCTGCCGCCGGGGAAGCGGGTCGGCGTCTTGACCGTCAGCGCCGCGAGCCTGACGCGAGAGCACCTTATCGCCGCCGGCGTCGACCCCGAGATCCCGGTCGTCGGCACCGATCAGGGGCGCGAGTTCAGCCGCGTCATGCTCGACGAAAAGCACACGCTCGACGCCGCGGCGGCCGAAGCGGACATTCTCGACGCCGGCGATGCGCTCCTCGCGCAGCACCCCGATATCGGCGCGATCGTGCTCGAATGCACCAACATGACGGCCTTTGCCCGCGCGCTCAGCGACCATCTGCGCCTGCCGGTGTTCAGCATCTACAGCTTTGTCACCTGGTTCCAGGCCGGGCTCGCGCCGCGCGATTTCGGCCCGCCCGGCAGCGGCCCGCGCGAATGGCGCGAGCGGTGAAGGGCGAGATCCCGGTCCGCTTTGCGACCGCCGAGGATTGCCCGCTGCTGTTGCGGCTGATCCGCGAGCTCGCCGCCTATGAACGGGCGCCCGACGCTGTCGTCGCGACCGAGGAGGATCTGCGCCGGCACGGTTTCGGCCCGAACCCGCAATTCGAGGCGATCCTCGCCTTCCTCGACGGCGAGCCGGCCGGCGCCGCGCTGTTTCATTCGCGCTTTTCGACCTGGCTCGGCCGGCCGGGGCTCTATCTCGAAGACCTCTACGTCACCGAGCAGGCGCGCGGCCGTGGCGTCGGGCGCCGGCTGATGGCGCGGCTCGCCGCGATCGCGGTCGAGCGTCAATGGGGGCGGATCGACTTTCACGTGCTCGAGTGGAACCCGGCGCGCCGATTCTACCACCGGCTCGGCATGGGCCATGTCGACGGCTGGCTGCGCTACGGCGCCGACGAGGGCGCGCTGAAGCGGCTGGCGCGGAAGAGGACTCGACGGTTAGACACGGAGGCGATGGCGATGCTCGAGAGTCTAGTACGTGGGCGACCCCCAACGGCCACAAGGTGCATATCGCGCTCGAAGAACTCGGGCTTCCCTACAAGGTGATCCCGATCGATATCGGCGCCGGCGACCAGTTCAAGCCGGAGTTCCTCAAGATCACGCCCAATCACCGCATCCCGGCGATCGTCGATCCCGACGGCCCGGGCGGCAAGCCGTTCACGCTGTTCGAATCGGCGGCGATCATGATCTACCTGTCGGAAAAATCGGGCGGGAAGCTGATCCCGAAAGACCCGATCGGCCGCTACAAGTGCCTCGAATGGATGATGTTCCAGATGGGCGGGGTCGGCCCGATGTTCGGCCAGTGGAACCATTTCGGCGCCTATGCCAAGGACAAGATCCCCTACGCGATCGAGCGCTACACCAACGAGGTGAAGCGGCTCAGCCGGGTGCTGAACCACCGCCTGGAAGAGGCGCACTGGCTGGCCGGCGACGAATATTCGATGGCCGACATCATCACCTTCCCGTGGATCCGCACAGCCGCCGAGACGTCGCCGCGGTTTGCCGAGCGCGGCTACCTCGATCTCCACCAATATCCGGCGATGCAGCGCTGGTATGACGAGATGACGGCCCGGCCGGCGGTGCAGCGCGGTCTTGCGGTGCTCGCCGACGGCCGCACCCAGGCGCCGATCACCGATGCCGAGCGCGAGATCACGTTCGGCGAGACGCAGTTCAGCGGCGCGGTGAGCCTGCGCGGATTAAATTCATCGTCATTCCGGGGCGCTGCGCAGCGGCGAACCCGGAATCCATGAACACCGGTCTGCTGCAGGCGGGCGAGTTGCGGTGTTCCTGGATTCCGGGTTCCGCCCTAGGGCGGCCCCGGAATGACACTGACTAGCTGAGGACGGGACCGAGAGCATGGCGACGGAGAAGATCGGGGTTGTCGGCGCCGGGCTGATGGGGGCGGAGATCGCGCTGGTCTTCGCCCTCGCCGGGCACGAGGTGCTGCTGTCGGACACCGGCGAGGACCGGCTCGACGGCGGCGCTCGACCGGCTCGCGCCGCGTCCTCGACCGCGGCATCCCGCGCGGCTTTTTCAAGCCGGAGGACAAGCCGCTGGCGCTGGCGCGCATCACCACGACGGTCGCGCTCGACCCGTTTGCGACATGCGATTTCGTCACCGAGGCGGTGTTCGAGGACGAAAGGGTCAAGGCCGAGACCTACCGACGCCTCGACCCGATCTGCCAGCCCCGCTGCATCTTCGCCAGCAATACTTCGACGATCCCGATCTCGACCCTGGCCTCCTATGTCGGCGAGGCGCGCCGCCCGCTGTTCATCGGCACGCATTATTTCTCGCCGGCCTCGCGCATGAAGCTGGTCGAAATCATTCCCGCCTTCGACACCGCGCCCGAGACGATCGAAACCGCGCTGCGCCTCTGCCGCGAGGCCGACAAGATGCCGATCGCGGTCAAGGACGTCGCCGGCTTTGCCGTCAACCGCATGTTCCTGGTCTTCCTGATGGAGGCGGTGCGGCTGGTCGAGGACGGGGTGGCGACGCCCGGAGGACATCGACACCGCCTGCAAGCTCGGTCTCGGCCATCCGATGGGACCGTTCGAGCTGATGGACGCGGTCAGCTCCAAGCTCGCATTGCAGACGGCGGAAATCCTCCACGAGGCCTATGGCGAGCGCTTCCGCCCGCCCGCCCTGTTGAAGCAGCGGGTGCGCGCCGGCCTCGTCGGCGGCCGCGGCCAGCGCGGCTGGCGCAGCAAGGGGTAGCGTCCCGCGACGCTTTGGCGGTGGCCGAAACATCGGCGGGCCGGCTTTGCTATCCTGCGCGAGGGTAAGAAACAGCGGGAGCCGCTCCGATGCTCACCACATCCGTGCTTGCCGAGACCGCGGCGCTGGTCGGCGACCCGGCGCGCGCCGGGATGCTGATGGCGCTGATGGACGGGCGCGCGTTGACCGCCGGCGAATTGGCGCGCGTCGCCGGAATCACGCCGCAGACCGCGAGCGGTCACCTCGCGCGGCTGAGCGCGGCCGGGCTGCTCACAGCCCAGCGCCAGGGCCGGCACCATTACCACCGGCTCGCCTCGCCGGCGGTCGCGCACATGCTCGAAAGCATCATGGAGGTGGCGGCGGCGAACGGCGCACCGCCGCGGCGCGCCGTCGTCACCGGGCCGCGCGACAAGGCGATGCGCAGGGCGCGGACCTGCTACGACCATCTCGCCGGGCAGCTCGGCGTGCGGCTCGCCGACAGCCTCCTCGCGCACGGCCATATCGAACTGTCGCCCGAGGGCGGCGCGATGACCGAACCCGGGCTCGCCTTTCTGCGCGATTTCGGGGTCGATCTCGCCGCGGTGCCGCGTTCGGGCGGGCGCGCGTTCTGCCGCCCGTGCCTCGATTGGAGCGAGCGGCGGCTGCATGTCGGCGGCACGCTCGGCGCGGCGCTGGCGGAGCGCTGCTTCGCGCTCGGCTGGCTTCGGCGCAGCGAGGCTTCGCGCGCCGTTGCCGTGACCCCGGCCGGCGAGCGCGGCTTTCGCGATGCGTTCGGCATCTGAGCGGCATCGGATAGCCGGCGGGCTAGGGTAGTGATGCCGCTCGCCGCTGTCGTGGCGATCGGCGCGGCCGCCGGCGGGTTTATCCAGGGCCTGTCCGGTTTCGCCTTTGGTCTGGTTGCCCTCGGGATCTGGGCGTGGACGATCGATCCCGCGCTGGCGGGCTCGTTGGTGGTGTTCGGTTCGCTCCTGGGACAGCTGCTCTCGCTGCACACGGTTCGCCGCCGGCTCGAGGCGACGCGGATCGTGCCCTTCATCCTCGGGGGCCTCTTCGGCGTCCCGGTCGGTGTCGCGCTCTTGCACCAAATCGATCCGCAGGGGTTCAAGCTCGCGGTCGGCATCATTCTCTTGATCTGGTGCCCGACGATGCTGCTGGCGCGCTCCCTGCCGCGCATCAGCCGCGGCGGCCGGTGGGCCGACGCCGGCGCCGGATGGGTGGGCGGCGTGATGGGCGGGCTGGGCGGGCTGACCGGACCCGCGCCCACCTTGTGGTGCGCGCTGCGCGGGTGGGACCGCGATACGCAGCGCGCCGTGTTCCAAAGCTTCAACCTCGTCATGCAGGCTGTGATCATGGCGGCCTACATCGCGACCGGGACGATCGGCGTCGCAGAGGTTTGGCTGTTCGCGATCGTCGCCCCGGCCATGCTGGTCCCGACGCTGATCGGCGCGCGGCTCTACCGCCGCTTCAGCGACGCCGGGTTCCGCCGGCTGATCCTGCTGCTGCTGACGGCGTCGGGCGCCATTCTTGTCGCGTCGAGCCTGCCGCGACTCCTGTAATCATGGCCGAGACCGGCTCGCGGCGCAGATTGGCGGAACCATCTTTGGCCAATCGCGTGTAACCTGTGCCGTCGCCCCAACAGCCCATCTGCCGGTACCGGTCATGGATACAGCAATTGCGGCTTCCTCCGACGCCGCATCCCGCCTCACGCTGCACATCCCGCCGCATCATCCGGCGCCGGGCGAGCGTCCCGATTTCGCCTATGTGCGGCGCTACGAGGCCGGCGTCACCGAGCGTCCGGCTGTCGACGTGCCGGCGCACGCGACGCATGAGCTTGCCTATCACCTGATCCGCGTGCTCGACGATGACGGCGCCGCGGTCGGGGCGTGGGACCCCAAGCTCGACCCGGAGACGCTGCGGCGCGGCCTCAGGGCGATGATGCTGACCCGCGCCTTTGACGACCGCATGATGTTGGCGCAGCGCCAGGGAAAGACCTCGTTCTATATGAAATGCACCGGCGAGGAAGCGGTCGGCGTCGCCCAGGCCTTTGCCCTCGCACCCGACGACATGGCGTTTCCGACCTATCGCCAGCAGGGCATCCTGATCGCCCGCGGCTGGCCGCTCCTCGACATGATGTGTCAATGCTATTCGAACGCGAAGGACCGCCTCAAAGGCCGCCAGCTGCCGGTGCTCTATTCGGCGCGCGAGGCTTCGTTCTTCTCGCTCGCCGGCAATCTCGGCAACCAGTTCCCGCAGGCCGTCGGCTGGGCGATGGCCTCGGCCTACAAGGGCGACCATCGCATCGCCGCCGCCTGGACCGGGGAGGGGGCGACCGCCGAGCCCGATTTTCACCACGCGCTGACCTTCGCCTCGGTCTATCGCGCCCCGGTGGTGCTCAACGTCGTCAACAACCAATGGGCGATCTCCTCGCATCAGGAAATCGCCGGCGGCGAGGAGGCGACCTTTGCCGCGCGCGCGATCGGCTTTGGCCTCGCCTGCCTGCGGGTCGACGGCAACGATTTCCTCGCTGTCCATGCCGCGACATGCTGGGCGGCCGAGCGGGCGCGGACCAATCACGGCGCGACGCTGATCGAGCTGTTCACCTATCGCGCCGGTCCGCATTCGACGAGCGACGACCCGAGCCGCTACCGCCCGGCCGATGAGTGGAAGGAATGGCCGCTCGGCGACCCGATCGAGCGGCTGTCGCGCCACCTCGATGCGGCTTGGCGAATGGTCGACGGAACGCCAGGCCCAGCTCGAAAGCGAGCTGGCCGACGAGGTGCGCGAGCGCGGCGCGCGAGGCCGAGCGCTACGGCACGCTCGACCAGGGTCCGCATTTCAGCGCCAAAACGATGTTCGAGGACGTCTTCAAGGAGATGCCCTGGCATCTGCGGGCGCAGCGCCAGGAATTGGGAGTGTGAGCGGATGCTCGCTCGCTTTCTCACCGCTTCGACAAACCGCGGTCCCCGGCGAAGGCCGGGGTCCATGATTGCCACCGCACGAACAGCGGACGAATGGGTCCCGGCCTTCGCCGGGAAGCCGTCCTACCCTAAGGCTGAGCCATGCCGGCGATGACGATGGTGCAGGCGCTCAACTCGGCGATGGACGTGATGCTGGGGCGCGACCCCGACGTGGTGATCTTCGGCGAGGATGTCGGCTTCTACGGCGGCGTCTTCCGGGTGACCGACGGCCTGCAGAAAAAGCATGGCGAGGAGCGCGTCTTCGACACGCCGATCGCCGAGGGCGGCATGCTCGCGGTCGCGGTCGGAATGGGCGCCTATGGTCTCAGGCCGATCGTCGAGATCCAGTTCGCCGACTACATCTACCCGGCGACCGACCAGCTGATCTCGGCGGCGGCGCGGCTGCGCTACCGCTCGGGCGGCGAGTTCTGGGCGCCGATCACGGTGCGCGCGCCGTGCGGCGGCGGCATTTTCGGCGGCCAGACGCACAGCCAGAGCGTCGAGGCGATCTTCACCCATGTCTGCGGGCTGAAGACGGTCATCCCGTCCAATCCCTACGACGCCAAGGGCCTCTTGATCAGCGCGATCGAGGATGACGACCCGGTCGTGTTCTTCGAGCCGAAGCGGCTCTACAACGGCCCGTTCGACGGCCATCCCGACCGGCCGGCCCGGCCCTGGACGGCGCACCCGCAGAGCGAGGTGCCCGCGGGCCATTACACCGTGCCGCTCGGCAAGGCCGCGGTGGTGCGCGAGGGCGCGGCGGTCACCGTGCTGGTCTACGGCACGATGGTGCATGTCGCGCTGGCGGCGGCCGAGGAGGCCGGGATCGACGCCGAGATCATCGACCTGCGCACGCTGCTGCCGCTCGACATCGACGCGATCGTCGCGTCGGTGAAAAAGACCGGCCGCTGCGTCATCGCGCACGAGGCGACCCGCACCTGCGGGTTCGGCGCCGAGCTGGCCGCGCTCGTCCAGGAGCATTGCTTCTATCATCTCGAAGCGCCGATCGTGCGCGTCACCGGCTGGGACACGCCCTATCCGCATGCGCTCGAATGGGCCTATTTTCCGGGGCCGGCGCGCGTCGCCGACGGGCTGCGCCGCGCCCTGGAGGGATGAGGCACGGGCTGAGATGGGCCGCTACGTCGTCAAACTGCCCGATATCGGCGAGGGCACGACCGAGGCCGAGATCGTCGCCTGGCACGTCAAGCCCGGCCAGGCGATCCGCGAGGACGACCCGCTCGTCGACATCATGACCGACAAGGCGACGGTCGAGCTGCCGGCGCCGGTCGCCGGCACCGTCGTCGCGCTCAACGGCGAGGTCGGCGAGAAGCGGCCGGTCGGCTCGGAGCTGGTGGTGCTGGAGGTGGCGGGCGCGGGCAATGTCGCGGCGCGCGCTCGAGCCCCGCTCGGCAGCGACAAGCGCCAGCCCGACCAGCCCCTCACCCCAACCTCTCCCCGCAAGCGGGGAGAGGGAGAGCTGAACAGGCGTTGAAGCGCGTTCCCTCTCCCCGTGCACGGGGAGAGGGACAGGGTGAGGGGCAAGCAGCGACAGGACCCGCGTCTAGCGTGGCGGGTGAGGGTGGTCATGCCGCGCCAATCCCCCGCCGCGCCGGCGAGAAGCCGCTCGCCTCGCCGGCGGTGCGGCGGCGCGCCTGGGATCTCGGGATCGCGCTGCAATTCGTGCCCGGCACCGGGCCCGGCGGCCGCATCACCAGGCAGGATCTCGACGCCTACATCGCCGCGCCCCCATGCCGCCGCGCCCGCCGCCGCGCCGCTCGCTGCAACGCCGCGACGGGGTCGAGGACGTGCCGATCATCGGGCTGCGCCGCGCGATCGCCGAGCATCTGCAGCTGTCGAAGCGGCACATCCCGCATTTCTCCTATGTCGAGGAGATCGACGTCACCGCGCTCGAAGAACTTCGCGGGCAGCTCAATGCCGCCTATCCCGACCGCGAGCACCTGACCCTGTTGCCGTTTCTGATGCGCGCGATCGTCAACGCGGTCGGCCGAGCATCCGCAGGTCAACGCCCGCTACGACGACGAGGCCGGGATGCTGCATCGCCACCGCGCCGTCAATATCGGCGTCGCGACCCAGACCGAAGGCGGGCTCCTGGTGCCGGTCGTGCATCATGCCGAGGCGCTCGATTTGTGGCAGGCCGCGGCCGAATTGCGCCGCCTCGCCGAGGCGGCGCGCGCCGGCAAGGCCTCGCGCGACGAGCTGACCGGCTCGACGATCACGGTGACCAGCCTCGGCCGGCTCGGCGGCATCGCCGCGACGCCGGTCATCAACTATCCGGAGGTCGCGATCGTCGGGGTCAACCGCATCGCCGAGCGCCCGGTCGTGCAGGGCGGGCAGATCGCGATCCGCCAGATGATGAACCTGTCCTCCTCGTTCGACCACCGCATCGTCGACGGCTGGGCGGCGGCCTCGTTCATCCAGCGCATCAAGGAGCTGCTCGAACAGCCGGCGCTGCTGTTCATCGCCTGAGACTGCCGCAGATCCGTCATCTCCGGCGCGGCGCGCCGCGGCTTGAGCCCGGCACCCATGTCTCCAGAGGCCCGTGTTCATGGCGCTCCGAAGGCCGTCGACCCTCGGGGCGAGCCCGGAATGACTGCGTGCAAGTGATAGGAGCTGCCATGCCGGAAACCCTGCGACCCCGCGTGCTCGTCATCGGCGGCGGCCCGGGCGGCTATGTCGCCGCGATCCGCGCCGGCCAGCTCGGCCTCGACACCGTTCTGGTCGACGCGGAAAGGCTCGGCGGCACCTGCCTCCTGCGCGGCTGCATCCCGTCGAAGGCGCTGATCCACGCCGCCGACCGGTTCGCCGAGATCACCGGCGCGGTCGGCGGCGACGCGCTCGGCATCGCCATCGCTGAGGCGCCGCGCCTCGATCTCGCGCGCACGATCGCCTGGAAGGACGGCGTCGTCGACCGGCTCGTCAGCGGTGTCGCCGGCCTCCTCGCGCGCGCCAAGGTGCGGGTCGTCGAGGGCTGGGCGACCTTCAGCGACGCCAAGAGCTGCACGGTCGAGACCGCGGCCGGGCCGCTCGCCATCACCGCCGAGCATGTGATCCTCGCCGCCGGCTCCGAGCCGGTGGCGCTGCCCGGGCTGCCGTTCGGCGGCAAGGTCATCTCCTCGACCGAGGCGCTGTCCCTGCCCGAGCTGCCGCAGCGGCTCGTCGTGGTCGGCGCCGGCTATATCGGGCTCGAGCTCGGCATCGCCTTCAGGAAGCTCGGCGCCGCGGTCACCGTCGTCGAGATGGCCGACCGCATCCTGCCGCGCTACGACGCTGCGCTGACCCGGCCGGTGCGGCGCTGGCTCGCCCGCGCCGGGGTCGAGCTGCATCTCGGCGCGAAGGTCGCGGGGCTCGACGGCGAGGGCCGCCTCGCGGTCGAAACCGCCGCCGGGCCGCTCGCGCTCGCCGCCGACAAGATCCTCGTCACGGTCGGCCGCCGGCCCGCTCGTCGAGGGCTGGGGCCTCGAGGAAATGGCGCTCGACCGCGCCGGGCCGTTCGTCAAGGTCGACGACCAGTGCCGCACCGCGATGCGCGGCGTCTGGGCGATCGGCGATCTCGTCGGCGAGCCGATGCTGGCGCACAAGGCGATGGCGCAGGGCGCCATGGTCGCCGAGATCATCGCCGGGCAGCGCCGCCATTTCGACCCGGCCTCGGTCGCCGCGATCGTCTTCAGCGAGCCCGAGATCGTCGTCGCCGGGATGCTGCCGGACGAGGCGGCTGCCGCCGGCATCGACGCCGCGACCTCGGTCTTCCCGTTCGCCGCCAACGGGCGCGCGCTCGACCCTCGAAGCCGGCGCGGCCGGCGGCTTTGTCCGCATCGTCTCGCGCCGCGACGACCAGCGCATCCTCGGCATCCAGGCGGTCGGGCCGGCAGATCGCCGAGCTGGCCGGCGAATTCGCCCATGCGCTGGCGATGGGCGCGGTGCTCGACGATGTCGCGCACACGATCCACGTCCACCCGACCCTCGGCGAAGCCTTCGGCGAAGCGGCGCTCCTCGGGCTCGGCCACGCGCTGCACCTTTAGGTCATTTTGTCATTCCGGGATCGCCCGGAAGGCGAGACCCGGAATCCATGAACACGGGCCATGCTGGAATATGGATTCCGGCGTTTGGCGCTAGGCGGCGCTCCTCGGAATGACGGCTTTTGATTGTCATTGCGGAGCGAAGCGACGCAATCTCGGGCCGATACGTTCCAAGTAGGAGGCGCTCGCCATGATCACCGCCGACCTCACCGGAAAGACCGCGCTCGTCACCGGCGGCGCCTCGGGCATCGGGCTCGCCACGGTCGAGGCCTTCGCGCGCTGCGGCGCGACCGTCGCGCTCAATCACCTGGCCGACGATCCGCGCGGGGCGCAGCAGGTCGAGCGGCTGAACGGCGAGGGCCATCGCATCATCGCCGCGCCGGGCAATGTGGCGACGCCGGGCGAAGCCGAGACGATGGTGCGCCGGGCGATCGACGCGCTGGGCCGCCTCGACTTCCTCGTCAACAACGCCGGCACCCCGGCGACCCCGACGCCGATCCCGTTTGCCGAGCTCGACCGGCTCGGCGAAGATTTCTGGCAGACGATCCTCAACACCAATCTGATCGGCCCGTTCCGCTGCACCCATGCCGCGGTCGGCGCGCTGAAGGCGGCGCGGGGCGCCATCTGCAGCACCGCCTCGATCGCCGGCGTGCAGGGCAGCGGCAGCAGCATCCCCTATGCGACGAGCAAGGCCGGGGTCATCAACCTGACGCGCAGCCTCGCGCGCACGCTGGCGCCGGAGATCCGGGTCAACGCGGTCGCGCCGGGCTTTGTCGACAGCCCGTGGAACAAGGACTGGCCGGCCGACCGCAAGGTCGAGTCGATCGAGCGAACGCCGCTGAAGCGCGCCTGCAAACCCGAGGACATCGCCGAAGTCATCTTCTTCCTGTGCGCCGGCGCGGCGATGATCACCGGCCAGACCGTCATCGTCGACGGCGGGCTGACGCTGTGATGCCCGCAATCCCTCTGATCGTGAATGGCAGCGCCGTCAGCGTCGGCGCCGACCCGGATACCCCGCTGCTCGACGTGCTGCGCAACCATCTCGGCCTCATCGGCACCAAATTCGGCTGCGGCGCGGAGCAATGCGGCTCGTGCATGGTGCTGATCGACGGCAAGCCGGAGAAATCCTGCGGCACGGCCCTGTCGACCGTCGCCGGCAAGGCGGTCGTCACGATCGAGGGGCTGGGCACCCCGGAGCATCCGCACCCGTTGCAGCAGGCCTTTATCGACGAGCAGGCCGGGCAGTGCGGCTATTGCCTCGCCGGCATCCTGATCACGGCGAAGGCGCTGCTCGACCAGAACCCGTCGCCGTCGCGCCGCGAGATCGCCGCTGGCGCTCGACGACAACATCTGCCGCTGCGGCAGCCATCCGCGCATCCTGCGCGCGATCGAACGCGCCGCCGCGGCAAATGCGCGAGGAGGGCCGCCAATGAGCGATCTCGCGGCGCGGCCATTGCCGCCGCTGCTCGCCGCCAATCCGCGGCTCGACCAATGGGTCGGCTTCCCCGAGCCCGGCCGGGTCAGGGTTGCGACCGGCCGGGTCGAGATCGGCCAGGGCGTCCTGACCGCGATGCGGCAGATCGCCGCCGAGGAGCTCGATGTCTCGCCCGAGCGCATCCTGCTGCAGACCGGCGACACCGATCTGACGCCCGAACGAAGGCTACACCGCCGGCAGCCAGTCGATCCAATTCGGCGGCGTCGCGCTGCGCCTCGCTTGCGCCGAGGTGCGCGGCCTGTTTCTCGACCACGCCGCTGCGGCGTTCGGCTATGCGCGCGCCGACCTGGCGGTGCGCGACGGCGCGATATTCCACCGCGGCGCAGCGACCGGCCAGGATTACTGGTCGCTCGCCTCGGCGGTCGATCTCACGCGCCATGCCAGCGGCCGGACGCCGATCAAGCAAGCCAGCGAGCATTGGGTCGTCGGCCGCAGCGCGCCGCGGGTCGATCTCGCCGCCAAGGTGTTCGGCGAACCGGTCTTTGTTCACGACATGGCGATGGACGGCATGGTCCACGCCCGCGTGGTGCGCCAGCCGCGCCGCGGCGCGACGATCAAGCGGCGTCGACGAGGCGGCGATCCGCCGCGCCGCCCAAAAGGACGGACAGGGGGCGCCGATCGAGATCCTGCGCGACGGCAATTTCCTGGCGATCCTGGGCGCCGACGAAACGGTGGTCGAGGCGGTCGCCGCCGTCGCGCCCGGCCATGTTCTCTGGGACGGCGTCGATCCGATCAACCCGGTCCAGGAAGAGGCGCGCTGGCTGTTGCAGCAGCCCTCGATCGACCGCGTCGTCGGCGCCCCGCCGGCCGACCCGGCGCCCGCGGCGACCCGGCGCTCGGCGACCTTCTCGCGGATGCACATCGCGCATGCCTCGATCGCGCCGTCCTGCGCGATGGCGCTGCTACCGCGATGGGCGTCTCGCAGGTGTGGTCGCACACCCAGGGGGTCTATCCGCTGAAGGCCGCGCTCGCCCGCATGCTGAAGCTCGATCCCGCGGCGATCTCGGTGCACCACGTTCAGGGGCCGGGCTGCTACGGCCATAACGGCGCCGACGACGCGGCGGCCGACGCCGCGGTCCTCGCCGTTGCGCAAGCCGGGCATGCCGGTCCGGGTGCGCTGGCGGCGCGAGGAGGAATTCGGCTTCGAGCCGGTCAGCCCGGCGATGGTGGTGACCGCGCATGCCGTGCTCGACAGCGCCGGCCGCCCCGCCGACTGGACCACCGAGATCTGGAGCGGCCGCCACGGCAGCCGCCCGGGCGGCGGCGGCAATCTGCTGGCCGCCGAGGCGCTGCCCGACCCGCCGCCGGCGCCGCCCGCGACCGAATCGTCGGACCCGCCGGGCGCCGGCACCCGCAACGGCGAGCCGCTCTACGCCTTCCCGGCGAAGCGGATCGCACCATCACCTGATCCCCGAAACCCCGGTGCGCACCTCGTCGCTGCGCGGGCTCGGCGCGACCCTCAATGTGTTCGCGATCGAATCGTTCATCGACGAATTGGCCGCAGAGGCCGGCGTGGACCCGGTCGCCTACCGCCTCTCGCTGCTCGCCGATCCGCGCGCCCGCGCCGTCGTCGAGAAAGTCGCGCAGATGAGCGCCTGGCAAGCCAGCCCGCCCGGCGGCGCCGGGCACGGCCGCGGCATCGCCTTCGCGCGCTACAAGAACATCGCCGCCTATTGCGCCGTCGTCACCGAGGTCGAAGTCGACGACGAGGTCCGCGTCACCCGCGTGTGGTGCGCCGCCGATGCCGGGCTCGTCATCAACCCGGACGGCGCCAAAAACCAGCTCGAAGGCGGCATCGTCCAGGCGGTCAGCTGGGCGTTGAAGGAAGGGGTGCGGCTCGATCAGGCCGGGATCAGCTCGCGCGACTGGGAGACCTACCCGGTCATCAAATTCAGCGAGGTGCCCGAGATTGAAGTCGAGCTGATCGACGCAATCTCCGACAACCCGCCGCTCGGCGTCGGCGAAGCCGCCGGCGGCCCGACCGTCGCGGCGATCGGCAACGCCGTCGCGCACGCCCTCGGCGCCCGCCTCCGTGATCTTCCATTGACCCGCGAGGGCGTGATGGCGGCCTTGCTCAAGAGTTGACCAGAGCATCGGATGAATTCGACCTGGCAGCACAAAGGCCCACCATGATTCATCATTTTGGCGTTCTCGTGCCGTCGACCAACACCATTGTCGAAATCGAGTATGGCCGACTGCTACCGCCGAATTTGCAGGTCCATGTCGCCCGAATACCGCTGCTCAGCAGGGGCGCGGAGATCCCCATCGATGTCGGCTATCAGGCGCGTCTGCTTGGCAGTGCCAAGGTTGAAGTGGTGGCGCTGGCGCAGACCGGCGTAAGCCTGGCGGCCGACGACTATGACGAGCAAATCACCAAACACATGAGCGAGGCAGCCGGTGTTCCGGCCATCACCTCGGCCAGGGCGATCGGTTTGGCGGTGCGGGCGCTGGGCGCGCGGCGGATCGCCCTGGTGTCACCCTATCCGATCCCTGTGCTCGAACTGGCGACACGCCATTACAACGACAAATACGGGCTGGAGGTTGTCGCACTCGAAAGCTTTTCCGGCGCCGACTCGATCATCTACCCCACGCTCGGACCGGATCAGGCGCGCGATGCCATCGCGCGGACCGATCGGCCGGAGATTGAGGTCTTCGTCGTTCCGGCCGGCAATCTTCCAACCCTGTCGTTCATCCCTCGCTGGGAGCGCGCAGTTGGCAAACCCGTCATCACCACCAACCAGGCGGCGCTCTGGGCGATGGTTCAAATCATGCGGGTCGACGAGAAGCTCCCCGGCCTGGGGCGGTTGTTGGAAGAGATGCCCGCGATTTGAAGCCTTGCATCACGCACCATCTTCGATCTGATCGTCTCCGGCGGCACCAAATGCCGACCACCACAGAAATAGCTGATATCGGCGTCGCGAGCGGCAAGGTCGCCGCGATTGGCGCGCGCGGGTCCCGTGCGGCGGCTTGAAGGCGGCAAAGCGTCTGTGCACCTTGAATCCACGGGCGACCGGCTCAGATAAGTAGTTCTCTATTTGTTCTTATCCCGGGAGGATATTG
>CAWJFM010000022.1:0-107799 GCA_963842175.1 uncultured Alphaproteobacteria bacterium | reverse complement strand
GCAGGCCCGGTTCAACGCTGCGGAGCTGGTCCGCGCGGCGCAGCTGTTCCTGGCCGCCGGCGACCGCGAGCACGCCCAGGGCCTTTCTGTTGCAGATGGCGGACCGGGCTAAAGCGGCCGCTCGATTCCGCCGCCTGCCTCGCTCGCCGAGAGCTATGGCCGGGTCGATCTGGCGATCGCCGTCGCGCCGGCGCGCGATCGATGCCGGCGTGCCGCTGATGGTGCACGGCTACCCCGTTACCGCGCTGCCCAGCGGCGGCAGCGCCGAGCGGGCGCTGCTCTTGGCCATCGTGCGCCAGGAAAGCGCCTTTGCTCCGGACGCGATGAAACCGGCCCAAGCACGCGGCCTGATGCAGCTGATGCCGGCGACCGCCGCCAACATCGCCCGCAAGATAGACGTGCAGTACTCGCTCGATCGGCTGACCAGCGACGGGATCTACAATCTCGTCCTGGGGCGCCTCGATCTCGAAAAGCTGCTCGATGATTTCGGCGGCTCCTACGTGCTGGCGATCGCCGCCTATAACGCCGGGCCGGGCCGGGTGCGCCAATGGCTCAGTGATTTCGGCGATCCGCGCGGCACCGACATCGTGCATGGCTCTGGACCGGATCGAGATGATCCCGTTCAGCGAAACCCGCCTTTATGTCCAGCGAGTGCTGGAAACCCGGCGAAGATTTATCGCGGCCAGGCGGCGAAAGCGCAGCCGCGTGTTCCGCCGGCGAGCGATCTCGCCCGCTGAATTCGTCGGGACCCAGACAATGACCAAGGACCTGCCGGTCTGGCGTTCGTGCTGTTCGTGCCGGTGACGCAGCGGCGCTTTGTCGAAGGCGCGGCGCGGCGCGGCGCCGACGCGATCATCCTCGATCTCGAGGACAGCGTCGCCGCCTTCCGAGAAGGAGCGCGCGCGCACGCTGGTGCCCGAGGCGGCGAAGATCGTGTCGGCGGGCGGCGCCGATGTCGTCGTCCGCATCAACCGCCCGCTGCGCATGGCGGTGCGCGACATCGAGGCGGCGGTCGGGCCGGGCGTCTTGGCGCTGGCCTTGCCCAAGACCGAGAGCGCCGAGCATGTCCAGCTCCTCGCCGAGATCGTGGGCGAGGTCGAAGCCGAGCGCGGCATGGCGCCGGGCGCGACGCGCTCATCGCGATGGTCGAGACCGCCTCGGCGTTCTTCCGCATCGCCGAGATCGCCCGCGCCCACCCGCGGCTCGTCGCGCTCACCCTCGGGGCCGAGGATTTTGCCACCTCGGCGGGGATATTGCCCGAGGCCGAGGCCCTCTCGATGCCAAAGCAGATGGCGGTGTTCGCCGCCCGCGCCGCCGGCATCATGCCGCTCGGCTTTATCGGCTCGATCGCCGAGTTCCACGATCTCGACGCCTTCCGCGAAACGATCCGCCGCTCGCGCCGCTTCGGCTTTATCGGCGCCAGCGTCATTCATCCAAGCCAGATCGCGATCCTCAACGAGGAGTTCCGCCCGAGCGCGCAAGAGGTCGACCACGCCGGCCGGGTCGTCGCCGCCTATGACAAGGCCTTGGCCGAAGGGGTGGGCGCGGTCACCGTCGACGGCAGGATGATCGACGTCCCGGTCGTCGAGCGCGCCCGGCTGCTGCTCGAACGCGAAGCGGCGATCGCGGCGCGCGAAGCGAGGAAGCGGGCAAAGGCCCGGACGCCACCCAGACGCACCCCGCCGGGGTTCGCGAATGACGCAAATGGGGCATATGAATCAGTAGTAAGTAACGCGGTATGCATCATTGTCGTAATTGTACCACACCTTAATCTTGTGTAACTTACAAAAGTTGAATCCTTTATCCCATTCAACGGAGGCGCCACTATTCTGCAAATGTACTTTAAGTTGAAGGATACATGGACTGCGGGGCATCATTAACAACAAATACTATTGACGTTAAGTAACCTCAGGATCAAGCGGTTTAAAGCCGTTAGTTACATGCCATACATTATCGTCAGACGTAGAGACCCACACCCCATCGATAACACTCCTGGTATCGTTGATTAGCGTGAAGTCACGATTACCGGCGATAGCGGGGCTCACCGCCAAAACGATCCCAAGTCCAACACCATACAGAAGAGGAAAGGACTTCATTGACATTCTCCGGGTTCCCGGCGGTCGTGAGCCACACTCGTTCTTTTGGGCGTGTTGGGCAAGGGGCAGGGGTCGGGCGCCGCGTCTGTAGCAGGCCGCCGAAACCGTTAGTGGACCGCGCCGATGCCCCGGTTGAACCTTGACAAAATATCTATATTATGATATTAAAAACGCAAATTGCACCGGGAGAAATCGGATGGTGGCGGGATGCCGAGGGAATGCAGCCGAGCGCGGCGGCAGCGACGCCGCTCGAACCGCAACCAGAAGGCGAATCCCGCCTGCTTTTTTCCAGCAACAACAGGTCGATCGTCGGCGTTGGCTCAATTTTTGGTTGTCCCGATGTCGGCGCGTCGCATTTTCCCTACGCGGCCGCGCCCCATTGGTGGCAGTCTGACCACTACGGCGCTTTGATCATCGAACGGATGCGCGGCGGGCCTGAGCGGAGGAATCGGCATGAGCGACCAGGGCACGATGAACGGCGCGGAATGGCTGGCGCGGGCGTTGGCGGGGACCGGCATGAGCCATGTCTTCTTCGTCGAGTTCGGTGCTGCGCCGCACGCTCCTCCATCTGGGCGATCTCGGGGTGAAGCCGATCCTCGCGCATTCGGAGAAAGCGGCCGCCTACATGGCCGACGGCTACGCCCGGGTCAGCGGCCGGCCCGGGGTGTGCATGGCGCAGGCGGTCGGCGCCGCCAACCTCGCCTCCGGCTTGCAGGATCCCTGGCTTGGCCGCAGCCCGGTGATCGCGCTGACCGGACACAAGCCGGCCTCGTTCCAGCACCGCAATTCCTATCAGGAGATCGCGCACGCGCCGCTGTTCGCGGCGGTGACCAAGTTCTCGACGCCGGTCGATGCGACGAGCGAACTGCCGCGCCTGTTGCGCCACGCCTGGCGCGCCGCCCTGGCCGACCCGCCGCGCCCGACCCATCTCGATTTCGACGGCCACCAGGGCGATACGATCGAGCTTGGCCAGACCGCCGAGCCGCCGGTCATCGAATTGGAGGCGCGAGGCATCCCGGTGCACCGGCCGGTCGCCGACGAGCGCGACATCGAACGCGCCGCGGCGCTCTTGACCGGCGCGCGGCGGGTCGCGATCGTCGCCGGCGACGGCGCGGCCGCATCGGGCGCCGGCCCCGAGCTGCTCGCGCTTGCCGAGGCTCTCGCGGCGCCGGTTGCCACGACGCTCGGGGCGCGCGGCATCATCCCGACCCGGCATCGCCTCTCGGCCGGCGTCGCCGGCAGCTATTCGGCGCCGCCCGCCAACCGCATCGTCTGCGGCGCCGATCTGGTGCTGTTTGTCGGCTGCGATACCGGCGACCAGGTGACGTTGAACTGGCAGGTCCCGGCGATCGACACCCAGATCGTGCAGATCGACGCCGATCCCTTAGAAATCGGGCGCAGCTACCCGCACACCACCGGTCTCCTCGGCGACCCGAAGGCGACCCTGGCCGCTCTCAACCGGCTCGTCGGCCGCCCGGCGCGCGATCAGAGCTTTGCCGAGGAGGCGGCGAGGATCGTTGCGGATTGGCGCGCGAGCATGGCCACTCTGGTCGAAAAGCATACCGCGCCGATCAGTGTCGAGCGGCTCTGCGCCGAAATCACCCGTGCGCTCCCGCCGGACGGCATCCTCGTCGCCGATACCGGCTATTCCGGGATCTGGACCGGCACGATGATCGATCTCAACGGCACCGGACAGAGCTATCAGCGCGCCGCGGGCTCGCTCGGCTGGGCCTTCCCGGCTTCGCTCGGGGCGCAATGCGCGGCCGGGCAGCGCCGGGTGGTGTGCTTCACCGGCGATGGCGGGTTCTACTATCATCTCGCCGAACTGGAGACGGCGCGCCGCTGCAACATCCCGCTCGCCGTCATCGTCAACAACAATTCCGGCTTTGGCCAGAACCTCACCGGGGTCCGCCGCGTCTCGGGCAACCGGCCGAGCCGCGGCGAGGAGCTGATCCGCTTCGGGCCGACCGATTTTACCGCTGTCGCGCGGAGCTTCGGCGTGCGCGGCATCCGGGTCGAACAGCCGCAGGAGATCGCGCCGGCGCTGGAAGCGGCGCTCGCCGCCGACCAGCCGACCCTGATCGACGTCGTCACCGATCTCGAGCCGCGCGCTCCCGAAGCCTGGTCGCCGCCACGGGACAAGCCCGTGGGCTGATGGCCCACGGCGCCCCGCCGAGTGCGGCCGCCTCAGGGGGCCAGCTAGTCCAGAGCCAACTCGCGCGCCACCGCGCGCGCGAAGGCCTCGAAATTGGTCCGCGGATATTTGTGCCGACCGTGATGTCTTGCTTCGCGAGCAGCGCCGGCGCCGGAGTCCTTCGCGCTGAATCGCGCCTCTTTATGCGTCATGACCGGGATCGACCCATGGGCCTTCACCCCGCGGACGTGATCCGCAGCCTTCACCGTAGGTCCAGGGATCAGATTTGCCGGTCGCGGGCTGCGAGCGTGGCCAACGTCAACGGGTTTGGCACTGACCTTCTCGTGGACGACCGCTGCGGGCGCCGGAGCCTTCTCATGGACGATCGGTTCATGGACGATCGGTGCGGGCGCCGGAACCTTCTCGTGATTGACCGCTGCGGGTGCCGGAACTTTCTCACGGACGACCGGTGCGGGAGCCGGCTGAGGCGATAATATCTGCGGCTTCTTGAATTTCAGTGTAAAGATATCGATCAAATGGTTCAATATTTCCAGCTCGACCCGATCGGAATCCAAGGTTTGAGTTTCTTCTGCATGTCTCCTGAGAATTGCAGCGCGACGGTGCTCGATTTCGTCTTTTGCCTGCTCGATATCGGTTTTCTTCAGCAGATCCCACATTGGAACTCCCCTACCGATCGTCGAGGTTGATGCCGGCGCGCCCGCGCGCCGCTACGGATGGCGGCGATGATGTCGAATATCCGGTTCGGACAGATGCTCATGGTAGCTCAGAACACATCAGAACGATTAATCGACTTAGTAGTTGGCGTGTCAATACATTAAAGAAAGAAGTAATTCAAGAATTTATTTCGATTTAACATCAAATTCGCCCGGTCTGAAAAAGCTTCAGGCAGCTTCTTCGTCCAGGTTGTCGCTTCACTTGGGGGGCATATAGACTCCGCCGACGACGGTTATCGCTCGCCGCGCCCCAATCGCCCGGTGACAGCCGGGATCGCGGTGACCGACCGCGCCGTTAGGTCCCGACGCGCTCTGTTCGGCTCGCCTCAAGCAAGCGGCCCGACCCATCGTGCTCAAGCGAGGAGCCGGTGATCTTGCTGTTGGCGAGCAGATAGATCGCCTTGTTGGTCTCGATGTTGATCTCGGGAAGCCCGCGGCGCGGGGTGAATTGCCGGCGGGCGAGCAAGCGTTCGGCCAATTCGAGATGGTTGCCGATGTCGAAGAACTCGACCGCGTTCTCGTGGTATTCGGCAAATTCGAGAAACGTATGGGTCCGCGAGGCGATGATCCGGCAGCCCAGTTCCAGGGCTTGGCTAATCGGTCCAGATGATGATTGCCCGACTTCGAGATAGGGGAACACGACCGCATCGCAGATCGCCATGCCGCCAAGAAAATCCGGCTCGGCAAGCGCACCCATGAAGTGGATGCGCGCCGACAGGTCGCGCGGATGCGCGCCCAACAGCTCGCGCAGACCCTGGTCGGCGGCAACGACGAGCGGCGGAGCATCGTTCTGTGCTCCGATCGCGGTCATCCGGTCGTAAAGCGTTGTATCCATGAAGGCATCGGTCGAACAGCGACGAGATGTAGGGGTATCGCGGCTGGCGGGGCACGATCTCGTGTGGGTGAACGCCGCCAAAGATCAGCAGATGATGGTTGTCCGGCAGGTAGTGCAGCGCCTGAATGGCCGTCCCGATCCCCTTGTATTCGTTGAGAAAGCCAAAAACCCCGACCAGCACGGCGTCGGGCGGCAAATCGTCGAGCATCGCAAATCGCTGGCGCGAGGCGCCGCTGCGGATGGCATCGATCTCGGCCGCCCCGAGAAAGGACAGCGGGTGGTCGAAGACATGCCTGATGCCATAGAGGCAGTTTGCGTCGTAGAGGTCCCGACGGTTGTGAACGATCGCGCTGACCTGCTTCTTGCGCTGTGTGCGACGCAGCTGGCGGGCTATTCCGACGGACAAGAGACGCGTCCGATGAAAATCCGCTTGCAGGCGCATCGCCGTTTTTAACCTGCCGGTCGCCAGCGCTTTCATAAACGCCATCGCGTCAAAGCTCGGCGGCGGCAAGAGCGTGTGGAAGGTGACCGACAGGCGCGGCGCCGCCGCAGTGAGCCAGCAGAACCGTCGGTAGATGTCCCGGCCGTGGCGACCCAACGTGCCATGTTCGAGCTGCAAGTTGACGACGTCGAACCGCCGGAGCGCGCGGCAGATTTCCTTGATGTGCCGGTCCGCAAGCTTGCGGACGCGGCGATGCCGGCTGCGCAGCAGGTATTGGTCGAGATCGAAGACGGTGATCTCGAAGGCATCGCCCAGCTGTCGCCGCAGCGCAGCGGTGTAGGCGGCGATTCCGCACAGCTTGCTGCTGGTCGAGACGATCGCGAGGCTTTCCTTGCGCGACGGCGGGGTCGCGCGTTGACCAAAGCCCTCCGGACGCAGCGAGGTGGGGGAGCGGAACGCGGGCATCGTCATCGTGCTCTCCATGAAGATGCGGGGCCGGACGCAGCGGCGGTTATGACAGGTGATCGCGGATGGACTGCACGGTCAGACCCCCGATGCCCCAGAGCGCAAACGCCATCAGGGCAACGGTTCCGAGCGAGCGCCAGCGGCGCGGATAGAGCGCCTCTTCCGGCAGGCTCGGGGGAACGAAGCTGGCGATGAAGACGTGCTGCCGATCGGCATTGGCGCGCGCCTGGTCGAGGCTCTGCAATGCGTGTTGATAGGCGGCCTCGGCGAATTTGTGCTCGCTCTCCAGTTCCTCGTACGAGCCGAGGACGCGCGACAGCGCATCGGAACGCGAACCCGAATCGCCCGGATCGGTCATTTCATGCGCGAGCGAGCGCTGCTGGATTTCGAGCGAGCGGATGCGCGCCTTCAATACTTTGACCGAGGGAGCGTCGTCGCGCATATATGCCTTGAGCGTCGACAATTCGGCGTTCGCCCTGACCAGCTCGTCGCGCAGCTGGGTCGTGAGGGCCCCGGTGGCGTCGGCGGTTTTCGCGGGATCGATAAGCCCCTCGCGGTCGCGGAATGCGCGGATATCGCCAAGCACGGATTTGAGCCGGCTTTCCGCTTGCGCCAGGTCTGCCTCGGCATGCTGCAGCGCGTCGCGCCGCGCCCGCAGCGACAGATCGTTGACCAGCTTTTCGCAAGCGGCGACGATTGCCTGCGACAAGCGCAGCGCGTCCGTCGGCGCAAAACCGCGAACCCGGACCGTGACGGTCCCGTCGGTCGGATCGTAGGACGGATCCACCTGGCCCTTCCAATAATGCACCAGCTCTTCGATCGAGGCCGGCTGCGGCAGCCGTCCCCACCAATCGGCCTGGGGCGGCGAGAACAATCGGCGAAGGTCGAGCGAGCCATCGATCTCGTCGACGATCGCCCGGCTGGTCATGTATTGCACGAGGATCTGCGAATCCAATCGCCGCCGGCGAATGGGTCGCGTTGCCGGCGAGGAGCGACAGCGGGTCGAAGCGCGGCGGGTCGACGGTGTTGAGCGTGAAGCGGAACTCGGCGACGTATTGGTCGGCCGCGACCGCGAAATAGTACACGGCCGTGACGGCGATCGGCAGCACCACCAGCACCGCGAAGGATAAGCTGCGCAGCGACGGCCGGGCATGCTTTATGGCCGGCGTCGCGGCGGGGATCAGAGCCAGCCGCGCGAGCCCGGTCAACGCGCGTCGACTATCCGCCGGCGCCGGCCGCGCACCCTCGGCCGGTGGCGCAACGGGGTGCCCGGTCGTGGGCGCGAACGGCCGGGCAATCGTCAGCGCGCGGGTCAACCCGGTCAGTCTCACGAGGAGGGCTCCGCAATCATACGCCGGTAGCGTTCGAAGGCGCTGGCGATATCGTCGAACAGCTCGAGCCGGCCGCCGGCGAGGATGGCGCCGCGGTCGCAATATTGACGGATCGTATGACTGTTGTGCGTCGCGATGATGATGTCCGAGCGGCGCAGGCGCTCGCGAAAGGCCGCCGCACAGCGGCGGCGAAACCGCTCGTCGCCGATCTCGGTGACCTCGTCGATCAGGTAGACGTCGAAGTCGATCGCCAGACAGGTGCCGAAGGCGAGCCGCGCGCGCATCCCGGCCGAATAGGTGTTGACCGGCATGTCGAAATACTCGGTATTATGTCGCAAAGACTTGGAAACAGAAAGCGGCGCCGATGCCGATTACCGCTTCGCGTTCCAGGCACTGTCGATGAATGATGCCTCACAAGTGACCATGAACGACTGCCGATGCGTTTCCCAGAAATTGCCGATCTCTGGAATTTCTTTCTCCGCTTTTCCCGAACAGAAACGGTGAGCAATTAATTGGATTTTCTGGTCTTCTGGCCACGAATAGGTTTCGGGGTCATGATCTACAACACATCGAATGGCCGACGCTTCTATAATATCCGCTTTTTTCTGGATCATTTGCCGAATACGCGGAAATATATTTTCCCAGCGCAGTGGAAGATTTTGCCGAATCGCGGCATTGTTCGATCGTTAGACGCTCGGGTGCTCTATTGGTGTATGCGAAAAGGCCGCCGAGCAAACCAAGGCTACCTAATACGACAAAGAGCAGGGGGAGCCTCATAGCGCCAAAGGCTAACGCGCGCTAGCGTAATGGTCAAAGATCAGCGATAATGCGTCGAGGCGACGGGCATCGCCGGCAAGCTGCTGCCCGTCCGCTTCTGGCCGCTCGGCCCTTGACCTCGGCTCGCGCCTTGCGCAGTCTAGCCGGGGCGGCATGCTATGTCCAATGACAATGCGATTATCGACAAGCCGGCAAGCGGTTTTGGCGAGTTTTTGGCGCTTTTCAATGAATTACATCTTCTTATGGAACAGCCGGGAGTTCCGCGCAGCGGCACCGAGGCTTTTCCGGTATTATGACGCAAAGTCTTGTAAACAGAAAGACCGTATTTTAGACGAAACGCCACGGCAATTGGCATCGTTTTAACGTCTCGGTAAAGTTCAACGACCAATAGTAAAAGCGGCTACCACCACCATCCGGGATGATTCTGATGTTTGCAAAGTTATGGAAGAACGAAGACGGGGCGACCGCGATCGAATATGGCTTGATCGCCGCTCTAATCGCAGTTGCGGCCATTGCCGCGATGCAATTGGTCGGAACCAATCTGACCAGCGTGTTCAACACGGTCGCGTCGGATCTCTAAGACCCCGACGATCTGTCATAGTTAACGGGTTGATAACCAAGATCCGCTAAGTTTGCTCTGTCACCTTCTAGGGTGACTGGCAAACGTGGTTGACGGATCGGGCGGGGCTCCAAAGCTCCGTCCGTTTCGTTTCCGGCATTATCCCCGCATAGCTCACCGGGTACGCCGCTCGCAGCGCAACGAGCGCCGCGCGGGCGGCGGGATCTAGATCAAGGGGCATCTGGCTCCACAACTACAGCGGCAGTGCCGATTGGTACGGCGGGTGCCTCCGCGAGCTTACCTTGGCCGATGAGTAGCTTGCAGTAATCAAACAAGGCGACGCGCGCCGCCTCATGGCGCGTGTTCCCGTATATGCCTTTCTCAATGAGCCGGTCGAGATACCAGCCAGTCTGCGTATTGACCATAAACTTGATCTCGATCGAAGGGAGGAGGTTCTCACTACGGGCCATTTCAAGGGATTCTTTCCAGAAAGAATGTTCAAAGAATGCCGAGAAATCCCTTGAATGGCGAGTCCGATTGCGGGACACTACATCTCGCGTGCGGGGCGGCATCGGCCCACAACATCAGGCAAAGCGTCGCTGGCATGCAAAGAGGCGGGACTCATCCAGCCTCTGAGCGATAGGATCGAATTGGTGGCGCCCCCAACGGGACTCGAACCCGCACCCTCGGGATTACCCGGTATTATGGCGCAAGGGATCAAAATGCACCTACTCGGTCGAGCGTCCTACTCTAAGATCAATGGTGCCATCTGGCTCTACAAATTTCTGAACGCCATCGATCGGCGGCATAAATATAGCCGATATCACCCTATTCTCTTTTATAGTAAATCCGTTGTCTTTCATAAATGTAAATATCTGAATGGCAAATGCATATGCTTCACTGTCACCAACGGCCGCCATTAATGCTATGGTCTTATCGTGATTAATTTCGGTGAGTATTTGCGTTTTGAGAATGTCTTCGTGTGATAAATCGCGCTTTTTCGGTCCGACAATTACCGTACCGGCAGTAACACCTCCTTGCTGTCTGGAGGAATAGGCGCTTCCTGGCCCTTGGTAGACCACAGGTGGAGACTGCGCTTTGCCGTCTGGGAAAATGGCAAACCCAGCGGCGGCGCCTAGTATTAGCACGCCGATCACTAAGCCGGCAAAACCGATACGACGATCTACTTTAGGAAACGCAATCAAGATAACTCCAAATATAAATGTGAAGCCGATTCCAGCTAATCCCAAGGGGTCGGTCATCGCAGATATGCCTCGGATTCATCTGGACAACCGCCCTCGCCTATGTTACCCATAAGGCGAGCAGGTAGCGGTATATCCTCTCCGATCGGTCGGGCTGGCACCCGCCGATCAATCGAAAATATAACACGGCGCGCGTCGGAGCGCGCCGTTTTCCTTTAGCGAAGGATAAAACTTGCGGTTTTCGCGCCTTGGCCGGCCTGTCGCACCGTGCCGCGTTTGGCGAGCTTTTTGAGCGCTTCGTACACGACGATCTCAACCCGGCGATATTCGGCGCTGTTGAGGGTCCTGTCGCCGACAGCGGCAGGCATGATGTCCGCGACCGCGACAGCTTCGCCCGCATGTTCGCGCAGGTGGTCGCGGATCAGCCGGGTAAGCTGGCCGCGCTTGAAATAGCGCGGGCGGAACTCGATCCGCTTCGGAACGATCTTCGGTAACTCGGTGCCGGGCCGCAAGATTCGGATTGCCGCCTCGACGTGCGCCAGATCGGCGCGAAGTAGCCGCGCCAGCTTCTCGGCTTGGACGATCTGGCCGGCAAGCTCGGCGCGCTTGTCGAATAACTCGCCGAGGGTTTGGTTGATCCTCATGCCGCCCTCGCGTGGCGCTGCCAATACCCGGCGAAATCGACGCTCGGCCTGTGCTTCATGCTGAGCGTCACGATCCGGTCAACCTGATCGCCGTTGCGGTCGCGCCGATGGTTCTCGCGGAAAGCCGCCTCTTGTGCAAAGCGGATCAGGTAGGGGCCGGCGACATGATGGTGATGGCCGATTTCGGCCCGCCGCATACGGCTAAAGAAACTCTCGGCGGCATTGGTGTTGATCTCATCGGGTCCGCCATCCGCCATTCGTACTAATCGCCCAGCTTTCTCCTCAGCTACCTCACCCTTCCGCCACGCGTTGAATACGATCTCCTGGGGACAGATTCCAACACAAAGGAGGCATTCATATCGTCGGTCCATCCGAATATGGTTAAACTGAAACGTTGAATTTGCGCCAAGCGATGCAGTTTTTACCTCAAAATGATGGCCTCCGATTAACATATCTGTTAATGCTGTCCTCTTGCCCTTAACGCTGACATCGATGCGCGCGACCTTTAGGTAACGCCGGACAAATTCTTCGCCGATCTCTCCCCTGTTCGTATTACCGAGGATTCTATAGCCCAGCAGAGGCGAGCCTTGCCAAATGTCCTTCGGTGAGTGCTCTTTGATGATCTCGACTAGGAGATCAATAGGGTTTATTGCGACCCCTTCCATCGCCCTCTTCCGACTTGCTTCCAAAACACAATAAAATATGAGTGGTTCTTGCGCGCGTGTACCTGCTTTGCGACCCGGCTCATTCCCGGCTTATTGCGCCGCATTAGAACAAACAAGTCTTCAGCGACGAACCCGAGCGCGGCGTAATGGTTGATGATTTCGACATGGGTAAGCCGTTGCTGATTGGCGCACACCTCATCCTGACATTTGACGATAAAGATACCGCCAGGACGGAGTACACGGAAAGCCTCCCGCCCTGCATCGAAATAGAGGTCTAGCACGGCCTCATGGTATTTGCGATCCGTTGCGGCAGCGGCGCCATTGTTGCCGTAATATTGCTCAAAATTTTGGTGTCCAACGTGAGCCGTTCCCCCCGGCGTATGCATATAGGGCGGATCGAAGACGACGGCATCGATTAAAGCATCTGAATAGGGAAGGTGCCGACAGTCCGTCCCGGTCGCGAGGTCAGTCGCGCGCAGATCATAAAGCCCAAGATCGATCCCTTTCCAAAATACGCCCTTACCGTAAGTGATATCAGCTACGGTGCTACCCGGTGCCACATAGAGGGCAAGGATATCGGGAAACAGACCGTCATTGGTTCCTTGCATGGCTGAGAATACAAGCGCATTAGAGGGCTTGCCGATCCGCACCTGTCGGTTCGTCTTGCGCGCCGGACGCGCCGTGATCGGATCTGGTTCGACCACGCTCATATTCAATCGCCGGTATCTAGCGGCAAATTTTTGACGCCGATCGCGTGCATGACCTGCATCAGAAAAACGGCTGTAAAGGTGCCGCGATTGATCTTGTTGGACAGGTTGCGTTCGGTTTCCTTGATCCCGATCTCGGCGAGCTTTTCGGCCAGTTCCTTATAGCCTAATTCGCGGCGCGCCAACTCGGCACGGATCACGCCTTTCGCCATCGCCTGCCAGTCGCGGTTATTTCGCATCTGAGTTTGCGCTGTTGGTGTCTAAAAACATCATATATGAGGAAATAAGCGTTGACAAGGCGCGTCACGATCCGCATATTTGATGTTGTTGAACATCATTCGCGGTTCCTGGCGTGTCTCAGCACTTCCTCCTTTCCGCAGCCGCAAGGACGCTCTCGCTAGCGTCCGTCGCGCGCATGTCGGATGAGGAAGCTCATGCAAGGTTCGTGGCGATCCGATGGAGCGACAATGCCGGGCAACCGTATTGCCCCGAGTGCGGCTGCCTCAAGGTCTATGCCTACACGACCCGTATCCGGGCGAAAAAGCCGCGCGTTCGCAATACCGGGTACTTTACCCATGGCGAGCTTTCCCGGCGCATCTATGAAGCGCTGCGGGCCGGCGCTGATAGCGTGTCGGCTGCCGAGTTGGCCGAAGATGCCATGAAGGACAAGGGCCTTCCTGCCGACGACAGGCGGCTGCGGGCCACATTCCTCTCCCGGTTCCTGGTC
Organism: uncultured Alphaproteobacteria bacterium; assembly: GCA_963842175.1. Classification (GTDB taxonomy): domain Bacteria; phylum Pseudomonadota; class Alphaproteobacteria; order ATCC43930; family CGMCC-115725; genus DATARH01. Next base: position 94,481 of record CAWJFM010000022.1, on the reverse strand, counting down.
CGGCTCGATCAAATGGCCGAGAAGGGCACGATCGAGCGTATAGGCGCCGGCAGCGGCGTGCGGTGGAAACTCGCCGCCGAATTGGATCGCGGGCTGCTCTGATCCAAGCCGATTCGCGTCAGGTCGCCTGCGCCGCTTTCTCGCGACCCTCGCGTATCTGATCCCGAACGGCCGGCATTTTGAGCATATCGAGGATCAGGGCGGCGGAGACTGTCGCGCGTTTTTTGCCGTAAAGGCCAAACGGGATCAATCCGTTCTCGATCATCTCAATCGCGTCGAGCGGCAGGGTGATCGAGAATTGATCGGTATCGGGGTCGCCTTTGGGCGGCATGGCTGAAACAATGGAATTGCAATGGAATTCCATTGTTATACGATGCCCATAGGAAAGCGACTCGCGAATCGCCGCGTGTCGTGCTTCGATAAAAAAGCGCCCCCAAAGGGGCGCCAGTTTGCCAGGACGGCGGGCTTGTTGTGCCGAAGAATGCTGGCTCTAGTCGTTGGGCGACTGGTGCCAGCGGTGAACCGGCCTAGGTCTTACGACTGCGGCCAGTTGCGGTAGTGGGAGCGCACGCGCTCCCATTTCCCGCGACGGTGGCGCAGGTACTCTCGCACAAAGACGAGCATCCCTACGCCGATGGCAACGACGCTCAGAGGCGCCTCCATCGTCGAGATGCGGTATTGGGTACCGCGCCCTCGGGACACCTCTTGTGCCCCTGGCGCTTAGACACGCGGGGCCGGAGGCTCTTCGGATGGAGACGGATCGCTAGAGAGCGAATCGCCATGATGAGAAGACGGCGAGAGCCCTAAGCCGGTCAAGTGGTTGCCGGCAAACCCTGGAAATTCAAGGCTCGCGAGTTTGTCGAGTTGAAATTATGAGGTGCTGCGGTGCTGCGTCGATTCGTCAACTAGGTGAGACAGCTACATAATTCCGGCACAAGGCATCGTGGAAGGTGCCGCCAAAGCCGAGCGGGAACGACACCCGGACACGGCGGCTGCGCACCTCGAAGCTCGGCTCGCCATAGCATTGGCGCAGCAGCGGCTGCACCTGGAAGAGCGGGTATCGCCTGTGAAATTCGACGGGCGAGTTGATCCGCGTCAGTCGCACATTGGTGAAGAGCGGACCAAACCAAGTATCGGTTTCGACAATCCCTTCAAAGTTCTCATACCCCTGCGTCTTCGGGATATTGGCGGTCCCCCGCGACAGCAACGCCCAGCGCGGCGCCGTCCGTGCCAAATATCCGCTCCAGATCTGCACGACACCCGGCAATTTGCCCTGCGCCAGGAACGTCGGCGCAAGCGTCTCGATCCCAGCCGGCGCCATTTTCTCGAAGCTCTCGAGAAAGCCGGGATACTGGGCTCCGCGCAACGGATACCAGCCTTCGGCGCCTTCATAGGTCCAGGCGATTTCGGTGCCATCCCAGATCAGGCTGAAGCTCAGCGGCGGGTAGAGATACCACCCGAAGGCCGAGGCGCTGGCGATCGCCTCGCAATAGCGATAAGCGATGACCGGCAGCGTCCCGTCGGCCGACCGGTCGGCCCGCCGCGGGTCTGGAGCGTCAGGGATGAGCCGATAAAACTGGCAAATCACCGGTTCCGCGCATTCAGTCATGTTTGGCGCTCCAGATGCCGCGGCGATGCCGAGAGGTTATTTCTTCAGCGGGAACTGTGCGGTGATGGAGCAGTCGCCGAGCCGGACCCTGCCGGGATCGGCGGTCTTCGGGTCGGGGTTGGTCAGCGGCGGGAACTGCGCGGTGATGGAGCAGTCGCCGAGCCGGACCTTGCCGGGATCGGCGACCTTCGGGTCCGGAGCGCGCAGCGGTGGGAACCGATCGTTCTGCTTTGTCGATGCCATCTTTTTCCTCCTCCACACCGGGGCGAATTGCCCTGGGGTGCGGAGAGGATGGCAAATTCAGCTGACTGGCATCCGTGGACGAATCCGGGGCGAGATCCGGAAAAATTTCGGGAAAATTCTGCCGGTGCTTTTAATCCGAAAGCGGAACCCCCGCTCTTGCCAAGGCATCGCAATACGGCTCGATGAGCGGACCGCCGCTCCCGGGAAATCGGCGCCGGTGCTCCTGCACCGTGAACCGCGGCTCCAGCAGAAGAAGCTGATGGGCTTGGGAGCGCGCCTCGGCTTCGCGCCCCGACAGAACCAATGCCGCAATCAACACCTTGTACACGGCGCTGTAGCTCCTGTTTTCTCGAATGCAGCGCAACGCGAACTCGATCGCCCGCGCGTATTGGCCATCAGCCAGATAGGCGATGCTTGCACCGCCGCTATAGGCGCATATCAGCGGATCGTAGGGTGACAGCGCCATCGCCCGATTGATTTTCTCGACGGCGCGGGCACCCTCGCCGTTCCAGCCATGCGCGCTCGCATTCCAGAGCCAAGCCCGAGCGCTGTTTGGGTTGATTTGCAAGGCGGTCTCAAAACTCGAGTAGGCCAGGTCAAAATCCTTGTGAAGATAGGCAGCAACATGGCCTCGAACCGCAAATGCCATGGGTTCCAGGGCATCGCAGTCGATCGCGCGTCGGGCGAGGTCATCTGCCTGTTCCGTGTCGACCGCCCGGTCGGGTGACCAGCCCTGCCCGATCCGCATGACGTGCCAATAGGCGCGCCAGGCAAGCGCCGTGGCATAATGCGGTTCACGGTCGATCGCCGCCCCGAACAACGGTTCGGCGGTTTCGAAGACCGCTCGGGACGGATTGTTCATATTTTCCTGAGCGCGCAATAAGAGATCGTAAGCATCCTGGTGTTCGGGCCGCTTGATCCGCACCCGCCTAACTTCGGCAGACCGCAGGTGCGGAGCAACGGACTGAACTACGGTCACCGCCAATCGGTTCTGTACGTCGAGAAGGTCGGAAAATTTCTCGTCAAACTTTGAGATCCATAAGGCCCTGCCGCTGCCGGTATCAGTCAGCTCGACGATGAGACGCAGCCGCTCGCCGATCATCCGCAGACTGCCCGAGAGCGCATAGCGAACCCCAAGCGCCTTGCCAATCTCCCGCGGTAGCCTGTCTTGTTTTTTGAAGGCCGCCGCCGAGAGGCGCGAAATCACGAACAAGCCCGGAGCGCGGGACAGCGCCTCGACCAAATCCTCGGCCAACCCTTCGGCCACCAAATCGTGACCCTTTTCGACCGATAAATTGCGAAACGGGAGCACCGCGATCGACGGCTCAAAATCGCCGGCCGCCGCCGCAGCGCCCGCCTCTGCCCCAGCTTGATCAAACGTTTTCTGTGCCGGCGCGTTCCCGGAGCCTGCGGCCTTCCCGGTCCCGTCCAATGGGCGTGCGGCATTGGTCCGCGATCCCGGCCGGATCGCCTCGTATATAGCCATCGTTTTTTGCGAGAGCGGCAGGCCGTTGGCGTCGGCCATCAGGCGAAACCGTTCGTACTCGCGGATCGCTTCCGCGCCTTCCCCCAAGTCCACGAAGGCGGTCATCAAGGCGCGGATCGCGCGTTCATAGGTCGGAACAACGTTTAGAAGATTTCGCGCCGCCGCCGCCCGCAGCGCCGGGGCTGCGTTCTGTTCAACGAGATCGTCGAGCCGCCGCTCCAGGATGGCTTGCCAGCGGATTTCGAAACGGACGCGCTCGCCCACCAGCCATTGATCAAAGGCGGGGGATATCCCGTGAAGGCTGTCAAGAAGGAGATCGGCGCGCTCCGGGCTTTCAATGGCGTCGATCCAGCACGCCGTCGTATCGAGGCGAACCGTCTGGCGCTCCATCTCAAGCTGCCAGCTGCCACCGGCACGCTCCAACTCGTACAAGGCATGTCGCAGGCTATCCCGCGCCTGGACCTCGCCCGATCGATCCCAAATCACTCCGGAGATACGGCTTCGCGACAGGCGCTCACCATGCGAGAGGCAAAGGTAAGCTAGCAACGCCTGCGTCTTTTTTGCCTTTGGTAGGATATCCTCGCCGGTTGGACCCAACACCCGCATCTCTCCAAGGAGATGTATTCGCGATATTCTTTGTTCTAAGGGCTGTGCTCGAGCAGAATGTCCCCGCTTTCTTGCGAGAGATGTGACGTTACTCGATGCGCGGGCAACAGATTGAGACACGGCTCCGTGACACCGAACAAATTTGCGTCGCTACGTAGCGTAGCGGGAATCATCCTCATCCTTTGCATATTTTTGTATGTCGGCAACGTTTTTCCGGATTTTTTCCCGGATATTTCCCGCCGAGCGCCCCGTCACATCGGCGAAAGTTGCCCAGCGAGGCGGCCTCGCTGTTTCTAATGATCACTCGATGCCGACGTCGGGGGCAAGCGATGAGGAGTGCAACCTTGGGGGGTCTTGATGGAGTAGCGAGACATGAGCCGGGCACACCGGAAAACAACCGCAGAGCAGCGAATGCTGCCGGTTCTGATCGATGCCGAAGGACAGATATGGCCGGTCACCTCTCCCTTTTTTTGGGTGCAGCCACGACGGCCGGATGGCAACATTATCGACTACGCGGTGTCAAAGCTCGGCTTCATCAACATTTGGCCGATTGACGAGTCATCGATCGTCGTCTCGTTTCGGCCAGACCTCGTATACCCCAAAACCATGACCGCCGCGTTTTACGCAATGGCCGACCTGCAACCGGTCCGCGTGTTCATTTCCGTCACCAACAGGCCACGGCAGGGATGGGAGCTGTTCATGAGCCTTGATCGCGCACTGAAGAGGATCGATCAGCTGGTGACCGCGGCCCGGCGGTCGTCGATCGGAACTCGATTAATGCGTGCCTGGACAAGTCTCAGGATGACCGATAACGCGCATCCCCGGCCTGTCCCAAGACTGTTGTACGCTTGCAGTTTTATGCGAAGGCGTGGCGACCAGGCGAGGCTGTTCTCGCGGCCGGCGCGCGCCCGGCGCCGTGCCTCGCCGCGCTGCGGCAACGCTGCCATGTTGACGATCGCCCTGGCGGCGCCTTTCTTGACTCGCCTTGCTGCGGTTTCCTCCCTAAGCTTTGCGATATGAGGGGCAACGCGCCCGCCTGGACCGGCCAGGGTGGCGCGCGGCGAAGACGGAGGAAGGTGATGGCGTTCGAGTTCGGCATGTTCCACGAGTTTCAGCGCACCGCCGAGATGACCGAGGAGGACGCGTTCAGGATCTCCTTCGAAGAGATCGATGCCGCCGAGCGCTGGGGCCTCGATGCGATGTGGCTGGCCGAGATCCATGTCAACCCGGAGCGCTCGGTATGCTCGGCGCCGCTGACCCTGGCGAGCGCCATTGCCGCGCGCACCAAAAGGATGAAGATCGGCACCGGCGTCCAGGTCCTGCCGCTGTGCCATCCGCTGCGGCTCGCCGAGGAGGCCGCGACGGTCGACCAGATCAGCCATGGCCGGCTGATCTTCGGGATCGGCCGCAGCGGGTTTCCGCGGACCTACGAGGCCTATGGCGTGCCCTATGGCGAAAGCCGCGAGCGCTTTGCCGAGACGCTCGAAATCCTGAAGCGGGCGTGGACCGAGCCGTCGTTCTCGTATCAGGGCAAATATTACAGCTTTGACAATGTCAAGCTGACCCCGAAGCCCTATCAAAAGCCGTGGCCCGAGATCCGCGTCGCCGCCAACAGCGCCGATACCTTCCCGCAAATCGCCAGGCTCGGCCATGCCGTCCTGGTCGCGGTGCGACAGGGCAGCCTCGAGGAGTTGCAGCCGAACATCCGCGCCTATCGCGAGGCATGGAAGGCGGCCGGTCACCCGGGCCAGGGCAAGGTCTTTCTGCGCGCCCCGGTCTATCTCGCCGACACCGACCAGGCGGCGCGCGACGAGCCGGAAGAGAGCATCATGTATTTCTACCGCTATCTCGGCGAGCGGCTCGAGGATTCGGCGAGCCGCGCCGGGGTGCAGCAATCGGAGCTGCGGGCGGCGCGCGGGCAGCGATTGCAGACCATCAGCTATGATGAAGCCTTGGTCGAAAAGCTGATCGTCGGCTCGCCCGAACGGGTGACCGACCGCCTCCTCGAACTGCAGGACACGCTCGGGCTCGACGGCATCCTGTGCGAGATGAATTGCGGCACCAAGATCCCGCATGCGCAGGTGATGAAGTCACTGCAGCTGCTCTGCCAGAACGTGATGCCGCGCTTCAACTGAGCCGCGCGGAGCGGGAAGCGCCGCCGGCCGGGCCGACACAACCCAGGCGTTCATGCGGCGGCTCCGGCATCCTGTTTCTGCTAAAAAACGCAGGTCGGATTCGCGCGCCGGTTGCAATTGTCAAGCCGAAAATAGCGATGGCACGAACCCGGCCAGACCGCGCGTGTCGGCCCTCGCGCAGTACCGATGCGAAAGGTCAGCGTTGGTCGCCGATCGGCGCAGCCGTCGACGCCTCTGCGCTGCTTCCGGCCGTTCGCGCGACTCCCATCGAGCCGCGCGGTTCGTCTTAGCTAACCCCAGCGTATCGCTGCCGGTGTGTGATCGGCAAAATGCGGAGGCGGCCGAGCCGCTCTTCAGGCGAGTTGCACGGCGGGCTCGGCTGCGATCACCTCGAGCTGGCCGATCGTTTCCTTGCCCCAGACGATCGGAACAAAAGCGCCGATCGCGGCAAAGAGCAGCATCGTGCCGAAGAAGATCGTCGGCGAGCCGGTATGCGGCGCCATGAAAAACGGCACCAGGCCGCCGGCGAAAATCCTGCCGCACGATTCGCCGAAGAGGTGGCCGCGGCCGCGCAGCGCCGTCGGGAACTGCTCGGACAGGTAGACGCGGGTCGCGCTGAAGGCCGACACCACGGTGAAGCCGATGATGAGGCCGCCGGCGATCATCAACACGCGGGCGGATGATCCCGCCGTATGCGACAGCAGCATCAGGCAAAACCCGGGCACCGAGCCGGCCATCACATAGAAGATCGTCCAGCGCCGGCCGATGATCTCCATCAGAAAGCCGGTGAACGCTTTCCCGAAAAAGCTCGTCAAGTAGATGATCGAGGTAATCCCCAGGCTCACACTGACGGCGTAACCCTGGTTGGTCAGCGCCTTCGGCAACAATGCCGCCGTCATAAAGGCGGCGCAGGCGGCGCAGGTGCCGGCCACGACGCCGACCACGGTCCAGCGCAACTGGCCCTTCGCGAACAAGCGCCCAGTAGGACGGCAGCGTCTCGCCGGCGTCTTCGCGAACGTCGCCGAGCTCCGCCACGGTCAGCGGCGGCACGCGGTTGCCGCTGCGCGCGATGATCCGGTTGACGATGTCGACCGCGATCTGCGCCTCGCCGCGCCGCAAATGCCAGCGCGGGCTCTCCGGCAGCAGGAGATAGACGATCGCCGGCACGACCAGCACCGCCAGCCCGCCCGGCAAGGCCATCAGCCGGAACGCATCGGGATTGCCGGCCAAGCAGGCTGCCGACGAACGGCAAGACGGTGAACGAGGAGGCCAGCGCCATCTCGTAGACGGCGCCGTAGGTGCGGCGGTGCTGCGCCGGCATCAATTCGGCGGCGATCGGGAACACCGCCGACCACACGCCGCCGGCGCCGAGCCCGGTCAACGACCGCAGGATGAGCAGCTGCTCGGCATTCTGCACCAGCGGGATCAGCAGCGTGAAGAACGTCGTCGCAATCACGCCGATCACCAGCATGGCCTTGCGGCTCAACCGGTCGCCGACCGCCGAGAAGCCGAAGCCGCCGATGGTCCCCATGATGGCCGGGCCGAGGAGCAGCCACTGGATGTCGGTCTCGGTCAGATGCAGCGGCGCCTTGGCCAGCACGATCAGCGAGCCGGTCATAAACAGATCGTAGCCCTCGATGAAACCGACGAGGGCGAGGACGAAGATGATCAAGACCTGGTAGGGGCTGAACGGAATGCTGTCCATCTTGCGGCCGAGCACCCGGCTGGCCGAAGAGCCCGACATCTCCATCGCCGATTGCGCGGTCATGATGCCTCCCCGGGTTGCGGCAACCCGGACACCATGCGATGACCCGAACGAGCGAGGCTGGGGCCGCCGCTTGCTGCCCGCGGGCTGACGCGTTGCGCCTGTTCACCTGCGAGGTCGGTTTATCCGACTCTGCATCGGTCCCTGCCTAACACCGCGATGTCGATGTGTCATCGGCAAAGTGCGGCCTGCCCGCGGCACCTGTGGGGGCGTCGGCACGGAGGCCGAGCACAAGGCGCTGCTCGCCCTCGCCGAGAGCGCGCCCGGGGTGGCGCGCGTCTCGGACGAGATGATCCCGGTCTACTGACGAGGCGCCGGCGAGCCGCGTTTCCGGCGACAAGCCGCGCCTTCGTTTTTCTGGCGAACAAGCAATTCTTAACACAATCGGTCGATGATTGCCGGCATGGACTGGTTGACGACAATCCCCCTGGTCGTTGGCGCCATCGGTAACGTGAGCGCATCTGGGTTGGAGGCGCTCGCCGAACGCCTCGTTACGATCCTGCTGGCTGTCCTGATCATCGGCGGTGTGAGTGTCTTTGCCGTGACCGCGTTCACGTGGCTGTGGATCAAGCACGCGATTGGCGAGCAGCACGCGACGCCGAACACGGCACGGCACTGAGCCTGCATCGCGGCCCCATTCCCGAGGCGGCGTCCGGCTCCGCAGCGAGCCTGGACGATAGCGGCATGATCGTGCTCGTAGAGCGCTCCCGATTTTTCCGATCGCAGCGTTGCCGCGAACGGCGGTCTGATTTTCTGCGGCGTCGATGCAGGTGCTGAAGCTCAAGATCGCCGAGGCGCCGGGGCTCAGTCGCCGCGGTCGAGGCCGGCGGTGGGCTGCCCCGACAACCCGGCGCTGTCGGCGCGCTGAAGAGCGGCGAGTTCGTGCTGCTTCAGTTCGCGTGCGGCCGCGGTCAGCGCTTCGCTGGCCGCGGCGATTCGGCCTTCGACCGCGGCGAGCGTGCGCGCGAGCTTGCCGTGGCGCTCGATCAGCGGCCGGGCGCACACCGGTTTGCCGCCCGCGGCTTCCGGCGCCAGCCAGTCGGCGAAAACCCGCTGGATCTCGGCCCGCAGCCGCCGTTCATCCGCGCGCAATCGTTCCGCCACGGCCTCAAGCCTGGCGACATAACGCTGCCGTTCCTCGCATTGTTGGCGATGCAAGCTGAGGGGGTTGTCAAGGGTACTCATTCGGCAGCTCCGGGGCGGCGCTGGGTCGAGGCCCGCCGCTGGTTGCGGATCGGCGGCGGCGAGCCTCCGAAGTATCGCAATTGCACTAAGATCCGGTTAACATGCGGCGCGATCCCGGCCGGCCGCGTCGCGGCTTGCCCGCGCCGGCTAAGCATTTTTTAACCGATCCTGCTAATACTTGTTAACGACGACGGCGCGACACCGCCGGCACCCCTCGGGGAGGTTTTCTGATGCGCGTTTTGCTGGTTGAGGACGATGCCGCGACGGCTGCGAGCATCGAGTTGATGCTGAAGCGGGAAAGCTTCATCTGCGATACCACCGATCTCGGCGAGGATGGTCTGGAGATCGGCAAGCTCTACGATTACGACATCATCATTCTCGATCTGATGCTGCCCGACATCGACGGCTACGAAGTGCTGCGCCGGCTGCGCGCGGCCCGGGTGCGCACCCCGATCCTGATCCTGTCGGGTCTGGCCGAGCTCGATCACAAGATCAAGGGCCTCGGCTTTGGCGCCGACGACTTCCTGACCAAGCCGTTCGATCGGCGCGAGCTGATCGCGCGGATCCAGGCGATCGTTCGCCGCTCGAAAGGTCACGCCGAATCGACGATCCGCACCGGCAAGCTGGTGGTCAATCATCGACAGCCGCCTCGTCACGGTCGACGACCATCCGCTGCACCTGACCGCCAAGGAATACGGCATCCTCGAACTGTTGAGCCTGCGCAAGGGGACGACGCTGACCAAGGAGATGTTCCTCAATCACCTCTACGGCGGGATGGACGAGCCGGAGCTCAAGATCATCGACGTCTTCGTCTGCAAGCTGCGCAAAAAGCTCGCCCAGGCGACCGGCGGCGAGCACTACATCGAGACGGTATGGGGCCGCGGCTATGTGCTGCGCGACCCGGTCGAAGCCAGCGCCCGAGCTGCGCCGGGCCTGAGCGTTAGTCACAAATTCGGTCACGCTCGCAGCGGCTCGGCGACAGGCTATAGAGCGACGGTACTGAGCCGAAACCCGCCGGGCTGATCGGCGACGACGAGGCGCCAACCGAGCGCTTCGGCGAGCAATCCCGCGAAATATCGCGCCAACCGTGCGCGAGGTCAGCTCTGCGGTCGGCACGGCGAGGGCGAGCGCGGCGCGGATCTCCGGCGATGGGCCGGAGCCCGCGCCGGTTGCCTCGATCTCCGGTCCGACCGCGCCGGCGCTCAGAACCAGCCGCCCGCCGCGCGGCAGGCCCTCGCCGGCGAGCGCCAGCATCGCGCAGGCCAGCTTCTGCTGGTCGAGCGGCAAGGCCCGCGCCTCGGCGCGATAATCGCATTCGATCGGGGTCTGCGCGAAGAATTCGGCCGCGAGCAGATGGGGCGCCGGGCCGGCCAGCCCGCCGCCGCCGAAGGCATAGGCGAACCGATAGAATTGCAGGTTCCGGCTGGCCTTGCGCGCGCTGTCGCCGACCAGCGCGACGGCATCGCGGACAAAGTCGGGCTCCTCGTCGGCCAAGAGCTCGACGCCGTTGCTGATCGCCGAGATCGGGCCGATCAGATCATGGCACAGCCGCGCGGCGAGCAGCTCGACGACGCGCAGATCAACCGGTCGCGTCATGGCGACATGCTGGCATGCAGTCTCTGCAAGCAGCGCCGCGGCGCGGTCGAGATCCTCCGGCCGGTTGGCGTTGAAGAACGGGTCGATCGGGGTCGATCGGGAAATCGCACCGTCGCCAGCCGGTAGCGCGCGGTCCAGACGTCGACCTTGCGGACCCCTTCATCGACAACGGCCTGCCGCAATTCCTCGCGCAGCCGTACCGGCCACAACCCGATGACCGGGTGCGGCTGGCCGCCCGAGGCGGCGCAGGCGAGTTCGGCCCCCTGCGCTGTTCATGCCCTCGACCAGTCGGGCCACAAGGTCGGTCGGCAGAAACGGCGCGTCGGTGGCGACGCTGACGACGAGCGGGCAATCGCGGCCGGTTGGCGGCGGCCCAATCGAGCCCGGCGAGAATTCCGGCGAGCGGGCCGGCGAAATCGGCGATGCTGTCGGCGACGACCGGCAAGCCAAACCGGGCGAAACGCGAGGGCTCGCCATTGGCGTTGAGCACCAGCGCAGCGACCTGCGGGCGGATGCGAGCGATGACATGATCGAGAAGGGTTTGCCCGGCCGAGCAGCCGCAGCGCCTTGTCGCCGCCGCCCATGCGGCGCGACTGGCCGCCGGCGAGCAGCACCCCGACGATCTTCACGATTCGTCCCCAGGCGTCGCGTCTTCCGCGAGGCTCGCCTTGCGGGCGAGCCGCGCCGGCTCGTCGCCGACCAGCCGCGGATCGCCGTCGAAGACGATCCGCTCGGCCCCGGCGAGCGCGACAAAGCGCCGCCCCTTGGCGCGTCCGATCAGGGTCAGCCCGGCCTGGCGCGCCAGCTCGACGCCCCAGGCGGTGAAGCCGGAGCGCGAAATCAGGATCGGGATCGCCATCTGCACGGTCTTGATCACCATCTCCGAGGTCAGCCGCCCGGTGGTGTAGAAGATTTTGCCCGCGGGCGAGATCCCGTTGAGGTGCATATAGCCGGCGATCTTGTCGACCGCGTTGTGGCGGCCGACATCCTCCATGTAGAGGAGCACCCGGTCCTCCTCGCACAGGACGCAGCCATGGATCGCGCCGGCGGCGAGATAGAGGCTCGGCGCGGTGTTGATCTTGCGGGTCAAGGCATAGAGCCAGGAGGTGCGCAGCACCGCGTGCGGATCGAGCCGCACCTCGTCGAATTTCTCCATCAAATCGCCGAACACCGTTCCCTGCGCGCAGCCCGAGGTCAGCGTCTTCTTCTTGAGCTTGTCCTCGAAATCGGTCTCGCGGTCGGTGCGCACGACGACGGTCTCGATCTCCTCGTCGTAATCGACCGCGACGATATGGTCGCCGGGCCCGAGCATGTTCTGATTGAGCAGATAGCCGACCGCGAGATAGTCGGGGTGGTCGCCGATCGTCATCATCGTGACGATCTCGCGCCCGTTCAGAAACAGCGTCAGCGGCCGCTCGGTGACGACCGCGGTCTCGATCGGCTTACCTTCCTGGTCGATCCCCGCGACCCGGCGGGTGAGGCGCGGGTCATCGGGATCGGGCCGCACCGCGAATTCCTTCATGCCGCGATGATGGGCACGCGCTGCTTTTCCTGCAAGGCGGGAGGTGCCATGTTTGAGTCAGTAGCCGGGTTCCCTATATTGACGATACGTCGCGGTCAATCGGTGCAGCGATGACGGATCTGAAGACGCTCTACGACGAAGATTTCGTCGCCTGGGCGGAACACCAGGCTGAGGCGCTCCGCGCGGCGGCGCGCGGCGGTTCCAATCAGGCGCTCGACTGGGAGAACCTCGCCGAGGAGATCGAGGATTTGGGCAAATCGCTCAGAATTGGCGCTTGGCAGCCAAATCTCTCGCATCATCCAGCACCTGGTAAAGCTGGCGCACTCGCCAGCCGGTGATCCAGCGGCGAGGCTGGCGCCGAACAATCCGTCAGGCGAGGGCAGAAATCGAGCGAATTTTAGAAGACAGCCCCAGCCTAAGACGAGAGGTTGCCGGGCTGGTCAAGGATGCAAACGGCGCGCTCAATCGAGCTTGCCATCAAAGATCTGGAAGAATACGACGAGCTTGGCCGCCTGGAATTGCCCTTGCTGCGACGAGAGCGGTACACCCCGGACCAGATCCTCGGCGACTGGTTTCCGCCAGAGCCAAGCGCCGAATAGCCATGATCACATCGGGGGGCGACAGCGGGCCCGCTCCGTCTTATATAATCCGCATCATGATTGACCCGTTCGGACGCGCCATCACCTATCTGCGCGTATCGGTCACCGACCGCTGCGACTTCCGCTGTGTCTATTGCATGGCGGAAGAGATGAATTTCCTGCCGAAAGCCGAGCTCTTGACGCTCGAAGAGCTCGATCGGGTGTGCAGCGCCTTCATCCGCCACGGCGTCAGGAAATTGCGCCTGACCGGCGGCGAACCGCTGGTGCGCCGCGACATCATGACCCTGTTCCGCGCCTTGGGGCGCCACATCAAATCGGGCGCGCTCGACGAATTGACGCTGACCACCAATGGCAGCCAGCTCGCCCGCTATGCCGAGGAATTGCGCGATTGCGGCGTCGAGCGGGTCAATGTCTCGGTCGACACGCTCGATCCCGCCAAATTCACCGAGATCACCCGGCGCGGGCGGCTCGACCAGGTGCAGGAAGGGCTCGCCGCCGCCAAGCGCGCCGGGCTCGCGGTCAAGATCAACACGGTGGCATTGCGCGGGGTCAACGAAGAGGAGCTCGACGATCTCGTCGCCTGGTGCGGCGATGAAGGCTTCGACCTCGTCATCATCGAAGTCATGCCGATGGGCGATATCGGCGGCGAGAACCGGCTCGATCAATACCTGCCGCTGTCCCTGGTGCGCGCCCGCCTGCAGCGGCGCTGGACGCTCGACGAGAGCGACTACCGCACCGGCGGCCCGGCGCGTTACGCGACGGTGCGCGAGACCGGCAGGCGGCTCGGCTTCATCACGCCGCTCACCCATAATTTCTGCGAGAGCTGCAACCGGGTCCGCCTGACCTGCACCGGCACGCTCTATATGTGCCTGGGGCAAGAGGATGCGGCCGATCTGCGCACGCCGCTGCGGCAATCGGAAAGCGACGAGCCGCTCGACGCGGCGATCCGCGAGGCGATCGGCCGCAAGCCGAAAGGCCACGATTTCATCATCGATCGCCGCCACAACCGGCCCGCCGTCGCCCGCCATATGAGCGTGACCGGCGGGTGACCGCCGCGGCGACACCCCGGGGGAAATCCCCGGGTGCTCCAGCGGGTCGCATTCGTCGCCTCCGACGGCGAGGCGGCGCAACAGGCGCTCCACGAGCTGCGCCGCCGCTACGGCACGGTCGAGCCGCAGGATGCCGACATCATCGTGCCGCTCGGCGGCGACGGCTTCATGCTCGAAACCGTGCACCGCTTTGTCGCGAGCGGGCTGCCGATTTTCGGCATGCATCGCGGCAGCGTCGGGTTCCTGATGAATTCCTATCGCCTCGACGGGCTCGAGGAGCGTCTCGCCGCGGCGCAGCCGGTTGAGCTGCACCCGCTCGAAATGATCGCATCGCAAGAGGATGGGCGCGTCCCACCGCGCGATCGCCTTCAACGAGGTGTCGCTGCTGCGCGAGAGCCGCCAGGCCGCCAAGCTCAGGATCAGCGTCGACGGGGTCGTGCGGCTGGAAGAGCTGATGGCCGACGGCATCCTGCTTGTCGACCCCGGTCGGCAGCACCGCCTACAATCTCTCGGCGCACGGCCCGATCATCCCGCTCGGCGCCGGCATTCTGGCGCTGACCCCGATCAGCGCGTTCCGCCCGCGGCGCTGGCGCGGCGCCATTCTGCCGCATGGCGCGCGGGTCAAGATCGACGCGCTCGAAACCGACAAGCGGCCGGTCAGCGCGGTCGCCGACTACACCGAAGTGCGCGACGTCGTCTCGGTCGAGATCCACGAGAACCGCGACATCGCGATGACCGTGCTGTTCGACCGCGACGCCAACCTCGAGGAACGCGTGCTGAAGGAGCAGTTCCTCAGCTGATCGCCGCTCGGGGCGGGCCGAGCCGGAAGCCGGCGAGGCCGTCCTTGGCGATCTCGTCGCGCAATTCGGTCTCCCAGCGCAGATAGGCGCGCATCGCTGCCTCGTTGCCGGCATGGCGGTCGTGGTTCCAGAACACATAGTCGATGCGCTCGGCGTCGGCCGGCGCGTCGGACGAGGCGGCGAACGGGCGCCCGGCCGCGCGCCACGCCGTGATCCCGCCCTGCACGACCACCACCGGCCCCGCTGCGAGCTCCGCCAGATCGGCCGCCGCAAGCGCCCCCAGGGCGTCATCCTCGGCAAAGACGGCGATGCGGGTCGCTTGCAACACAGAGACCGGCAGGCGATCGAGACGCGGCCGGATCGCCCATACCGCATCCTCGGGGTGGGCCTCGCGGTAATTGGCGCTGGCCCCGATGACGATCGCGGCCGCCCCGTCATTCAACCAATGAGCGGCCTCGGTGACGGTGATTGTCATAACATCGGGGAGGGCCGGCGACGGCGCGCCGGAACCGCCGCTGTGTAGTACCTGCCCGTCGAACGGCCGGTCGAGCACGCAGGCGTCCCAACCCATCTGGATCAGCCATTGCGCGGTCATCACCGCGCGCACGCCGACATCGTCGATCAAGCACGAGCCGTGCGCCGCGTGTGCCGATCCAGCGGTCGATCGCCTGCACCAGCTGGCCGCCCGGCGCCGAGATCGAGCCCGCCAGATGGCCGGCGGCGAATTCGTCCGGGGTCCGCACGTCGAACAGATAGGTCGTGCGGCGATCGGCCTCGCTCTGCCATGCCGCCAAGGTCGCCGCATCGATCGAGCGCACGCCAAAGCGGGCGGCGACCGCGGCGGCGCGCCGTTGCGCCGCGGCGATCGCTGCCGGGCTGGCCGATTTGAGCGCGGTCGTCATGCCGGTTTCGAGGTCGAGCCCGGCGAGCCGCCAGCCCTGCGTCCCGCCCTCCAATGACATGACCGGGTTCGGGACACCGGCGGTCAACAGCGACTGCGCGCCGATGATGCCGCGGGTGCGCCCGGCGCAGGAGACGACGACCAGCGCATCGGGCTCGGGCACCAGATCGGCGAAGCGCAGCACCAATTCGGCGCCCGGGCAGGTGATCGCGCCCGGCACGTGAAAGCGCGCGTATTCGTCGAGCGGACGACTGTCGAGCACGACGATCTTCTCGCCGGCGCGGCGCCGCCGGTCTAGCTCGGCGGCGGTGATCGCCGGCGTCCCGTAATCATGCTCGACGATCTCGGCGAACGCCTTGCTCGGCACGTTGCTGCTCGGGAACAGCGGATATTGCGCCGACCACACCGCAACGCCGCCCTCTAGGACATGGACCGCCCCATAGCCGAGCGCGGCGAGCCGGCGCGCCGCCCGGTCGGCGACGCCGTCGCCATCATCGACCAGCACCACCCGGCACGAGCGCCGCGGCACCAGCTGGCCGATCCCCACCTCGAGCCGGCTATAGGGCAGGCTGACCGCGAGCAGCGGGTGGCCGGCCGCGTGCTGACCGTCTTCGCGCACATCGATGAAGGCGATTTCCTCGCCGTCACCGAGCCAGCGCCGCGCGGCGGCGACATCGATCGAGGTGGGCTGTGCCATGGTTCCCTCCGGGAGAGCGGCTAGCGCAGACATTCTAAGCGGGGACCGATTCTATTGCATTCGGTCGTGGTGCCGATCTAGTTTACGTAATATCACTACATTCTTGAAAGAGCCGACAACCAAATGGACAAGATCGTCTCCGCTGCCGAAGCGAACCGCCGTTTTTCGCAACTGCTCCGATCGGTGCGCGAGGGGGACAGCTATGTCGTGACGGCGCACGGGAAACCGGTCGCGAAGATCATCCCGATCCGCGGCGACGAAGCGGTCAGAGACAAGGCGCGGGAGGTTCTGCTTGCCCGTCTTCGCTCGCAACCGGCAATCGATATCGGTCCCTGGACCCGCGAGGAGTTATACGAGGACTACACGTGAGGATCGCCATCGATACCAACATCCTGGCTTACGCGGAAGGGGTGAACGGCGTCGCGATGCAGCAGAGGGCGCTCGATCTGGTCGGGCGTCTGCCGCGGCACGAGGTCGGGCTCCCGGTGCAAGTCCTGGGGGAGCTGTTCAACGTTCTCACGCGCAAGGCTTCCCGCCCAAGAGACACGGCGCGCGAAATCATCCTTTCATGGCGCGACACATTTGCCCTGCTCGACACCTCGGCGAGCGTTTTGCTCTCCGCGGTGGATTTGGCAGCCGATCATCGGCTTGTCATCTGGGATGCCGTGATCCTCTCCGCCGCGGCCGAGAGCGGCTGTCAGCTGCTGCTCTCGCAGGATTTGCAGGAAGGGTTCACCTGGGGCGGCGTGAGGGTGACCGATCCGTTCTCATCGACAATTCACCCGTTGCTGTCCAGGCTGTTGGGCGGCTCACGGCAATGACTGGTTCCCGCCTGCGCGTCGCCTCGGATGTCGGCGGGACCTTTACCGACAATCTCGCCTATGACGAGGCGGCGAAGCGGGTCACCGTCGCCAAGGTGCCGACAACCCCGGAAAACCGTGCTCTCGGCACCGTGCGCGGCCTCCTGCGGGCGCTTGCGCTGCAAGGCAAGAACGGGGCCGACATCGGCTATGTCGGCCACGGCATGACAACCGCGACCAACGCGCTGATCCAGCGCACCGGCGGACATATCGCGTTTGTCACCAATGAGGGCTTCCGCGACCTGCTGCTGATCGGCCGGCAGAACCGGCCGAGCCTGTACGACATACGCAAGACCCGCCTCTTGCCGTTGGTCTGCCGCGAGGATTGCCATACCGTGCGCGGCCGGCTCGATCGCGACGGAAGCGAGGTGACGCCGCTCGACGAGGCCGGCCTGCGCGGTGTCGCCGAAGAGCTACGCGCCGACCGGATCGAGGCGGTGGCGATCTGCCTGTTGCACGCCTACGCCAATCCCGACCACGAGCGGCGGGCCAAGAGGGTCCTCGCCGCCGAGCTGCCCGGCATCCCAGTCTGCGCCTCGACCGACATCCTCGCCGAGTTTCGCGAATACGAGCGAGCCAGCACCGTCGTGCTTAACGCTTATCTGTTGCCGGTGATGGAGCGCTATCTCGCCAGCCTGACGGAATTGCTCGCCGATCCGGCAGAGGGGCTCGGGCTCTCCCCCGATGTGCCGGTGATGGTGATGGAAGCCTCGGGCGGGCTGATGACGGTGGCGAGCGCCCGCGCGAAGCCGGTGCACACCGTGCTGTCGGGGCCGGCCGGCGGGGTCGTCGCCAGCGCCCACATCGCCCGGCTGTCCGGTTTTGCCGACATCATCGCGATCGATATGGGCGGCACCTCGACCGACATCAGCCTGGTCCTCGACGGGCGGCCGCAGGTCACCCGCGAAGCCAGCCTCGCCGGCGCACCGATCCGCATTCCGGTCATCGACATCAACGCGATCGGCGCCGGCGGCGGCTCGATCGCCTGGATCGACGAGGGCGGCGCGCTGCGCGTCGGCCCGATGAGCGCCGAGGCGGTGCCGGGCCCGGCCTGCTACGGCCGCGGCGGCGCCGAGCCGACCGTCACCGACGCTAACCTCGTGCTCGGCCGGCTTGGGCCCGACACCAGGCTCGGCGGCGAGCTTGCCCTCGATCGCGAGGCCGCGGCGCGCGCCATTGCCGAGCGGATCGCCGCCCCGCTCGGCCTCGACCTCGTCGCCGCCGCAATCGGCATCTTGCGCGTCGCCAACGCGACGATGGCGCGCGGCATCCGCGTCGTCTCGGTCGAGCGCGGCCACGATCCGCGGCGTCTGACGCTGGTGCCGTTCGGCGGCGCCGGGCCGATGCACGGTTCGCCCCTGGCGCACGAGCTTAGGGTCCCGCGCCTCCTGGTGCCGCCGACTCCCGGGATTCTCTGCGCCCTCGGCATGCTGATCGCCGATCTGCGGCACGATCTGGTGCAGACCCGGCTCGCTGCCCATCGCGACTTCTCGCCCGCCGACGCGCAGGCGATCCTCGCGCCGATGGTCGACGAGGCGCGCCGGCTCTTGGTCGCCGACCGGGTGCCGGCGGAGCGGCAGCGGATCGAGCTGCGGGTCGAGCATGCGTTATATCGGCCAATCCTATGAGCTGCCGATCCCGCTCGCCGAGCCGACCGCAGCGGAGTGGGCCGGGCTGGCGCCGGCGTTCCATGCCGAGCATCTGCGCCGCTTCGGCCACAGCGACCCGGCGGCGCCCGTTGAAGTCGTCAGCTTTGCGGTGACCGCGACCGGCCTCATCGACACCCCGGAATTGCCGCGCCCGAAAGAGGGCGGGCGCGAGCCGCCGGCCGAGGCCCGTCGCGGCACGCGCCGCGCCTTTTTCGAGGGCGATCGGAGCGGCTGGGTCGAGTGCCCGGTGTGGCAGCGCGAAGCTCTTCTCGCCGGCAACATTATGGCCGGGCCGGCGATCGTCGAGGAGGTGTCGGCGACGACGGTGCTATATCCGGGCGATGTCGCCCGGGTCGATGCCATCGGCAGCCTGGTTGTGGAGGTTGGCGGGTGAGCGGGTGCCCGTCGCTCCCCACAATGTCATCCCGGCGAAAGCCGGCACCCATCGGGCCGCGTCTGGGTTGCTGCAAAATGGGTCCCGGCTTTCGCCGGGAAGACCCCTAATTTATTTCGGGACCAAAACCGGCGACACAGGAGGACGGTTATGGGTCAAGTCGAGGGAAAAATCGCGATCGTCACCGGCGGGGCGTCGGGGATTGGCGCGGCCTGCGTCGAGACGCTGGCGCGCGAAGGCGCCCGAGTCGTCATCAGCGACATCGACGATCAGCGCGGCGCGGCGCTGGCGGCGCAGATCACCGCTTCCGGTCAGGAGGCGATCTACCTGTCGCATGACGTGACCGACGAAGCGCGCTGGCAGGAGGTCGTCGGCGAGATCGAGCGGCGCTACGGCCGGCTCGACATAATGGTGGCCAATGCCGGGATCGGCATCATGACGACCTCGATCGTCGAGATGAGCCTCGCCGATTGGCGGCGGCAGACCGCGGTCAACCTCGATGGTGTGTTCCTGTCGGTCAAATACTGCATCCCGCTGATGCGTCGCCCGTCTGATGGAAGTCCGGGCGGCGGCTCGATCATCATGACCTCGTCGATCGCCGGGCTGCGCGGCTCGGCGACGCTCGCCGGCTATTGCGCGACCAAGGGCGGGGTGCGCCTTTTCGCCAAGGCGATCGCGATGGAGTGCGCCTCCCGGGGGGACGGCATCCGCGTCAACTCGGTGCATCCCGGCATCATCGACACGCCGATCTGGGACAAGATCCGCCCCGCTGCCGGCGGGCGCAATGCGCCGATCGACATCGAGGAATATGGGCGCCTCGGCGCGCCCTTGGGCCGGGTCGGCAAGCCGCAGGACATCGCCAATGGCGTCTTGTTTCTTGCCTCCGACGCGGCGAATTACATCACCGGCGCCGAGCTCGTCATCGACGGCGGCATCACCGGCGGCCAGATCACGCGCAGCGGCCCGCTGGCGATGAGTTCGGCGCATGAATGACGTGCCGCCGCGCAACGCGCCGGATCCGCTGATCGATCCGGTCACGCTCGAAGTGCTGCGCAACGCATTGGAATCGATCGCCGACGAGATGGGCGCGGTCTTGAAGCGGACCGCCTTCTCGCCCAACATCAAGGAGCGGATGGACGCCTCCTGCGCGATCTTCGACACCGCGGCGCAGCTCGTCGCGCAGGCCGAGCACGTGCCGGTGCATCTGGGCTCGATGCTGCGCTCGGTCGAGGCCACGATCGCCGCGATCGGCGCGGTCGAGGAGGGCGACGTCGTCATCGTCAACGACCCGTTCACCGGCGGCTCGCACCTGCCCGACATCACGCTCGTCGCGCCGGTCTATGTCGACGACAGCACCGGCACATCGGCTATGTCGCGACGCGGGCGCACCACGCCGATGTCGGCGGCATGGAGCCGGGCTCGATGCCGGGCAACAGCCGCGAGATCTACCAGGAGGGTCTGGTGATCCCGGCGGTCAAGCTCTACCGGCGCGGCGAGTTGCAGGAGGATGTGCTGCGCCTCATCCTCGCCAATGTGCGCACCCCCATTGAGCGGCGCGGCGATCTGAACGCGCAGCTCGCCGCGCTCCGGGTCGGCGAACAGCGCCTCGGCGAGCTGGCCCTGCGCTACGGCGCCGACCTCGTCACCGCCGGCTTCGCGGCGATCCTCGATTATGCCGAGCGCCGCATGCGCCGCCGCCTCGCCGAACTGCCGCCCGGGACCTATCGCGGCGAGGATTTTCTCGACGACGACGGCAGCAGCGACGAGCCGGTGCGGGTCGCTCTGGCGATCACGGTGTCGCCCGAGCGGCTCGTCCTCGATTTCGCCGGCTCCTCGGCGCAGCGCCCCGGCAACATCAACGCGGTCGCGCCGATGACCTATTCGGCGGTGTTCTTCGCGGTCAAGATCCTGGCCGACCCGGAAATCCCGGTGAATGCCGGCACCTTTCGCAGCGTCGAGCTGAAGATCCCGGAAGGCTCTTTTCTGGCGGCGCAGCCGCCCGCCGCGGTGTGCGCCGGCAATACCGAGACGACCCAGCGCGTCGCCGATACCGTGCTCAAGGTCGCCGCCCAATTCGCGCCCGACCGGGTGCCGGCGGCGAGCCAGGGCACGATGAACCTGATCGGCATCGGCGGGCACGACCCGCGCGACGGTCATCCCTACACCTATATCGAGACGATCGGCGGCGGCCAGGGCGGCCGCCCGATGGGGCCGGGCGACGACGGCATCCAGTGCAACATGACCAACACGATGAACACGCCGATCGAAGCGTTGGAGATCACCTATCCGCTGCGGGTCGAGCGCTACGAGTTGCGCGCGGGCTCGGCCGGGCCGGGCAAGCATCGCGGCGGCGAGGGCCTCATTCGCGCGATCCGCGTTCTCGGCCACACCGCGCGGGTGTCGCTGCAATCGGAGCGCCGCCGCTTCGCGCCCTACGGCCTGCATGGCGGCGGCGACGGCAAGCCCGGCCGCAACGCCGTCATCCATGCCGACGGCACGGTCGAGGAGGCGCCGGGCAAGGCGAGCCTGTCGCTTGGCCCGGATGAGATCGTCATCGTCGAGACCCCCGGCGGCGGCGGGTGGGGACGGGCGTAGCCTTTGGCGTCCTCTGGTGATGCGCCCTTGGGCTGGGAGCGCTATATTATGGAAGGCTGAGACAGAGGGGCCGATGGCCGAAACGGCGCTCAAGGGCATGACGGTCGATGAATTCCTCCACTGGGAGGACGGCACCGACACGCGGTACGAGCTGGTCGGCGGCGTTCGTCGTTCGCGATGGCGCCGCCTATGCCGCGCGCACGGTCATCTGGCCGTGCGCTCGGCGCCGAAATCGATGCGGCACTTCGCTCTCGACCGCCATGCGCAGTGCAGAGCGAGGCCGGCATTGTCCGGCCGGACCGGGACGACACCTGCTACATTGCCGACCTCGCGGTGACGTGCGAGCCGCTGCGGGCCGATGACCGGCTCATCCGGGAGCCTATCTTGATTGTCGAGGTTCTCTCGCCGAGCACCGCCGCCTTCGATCGCCAGACCAAGGTCGCCGATTATCGCCGGATCGCGAGCGTGCAGGAAATTCTGCTGCTCGATTCCGAAACCGTGTTCGCCGAAGTCCTGCGTCGCGATGGCGATCGCTGGATCACCGAGATCGTCCAGGGGCCGGCCGCGACCTTGACGCTCGGTTCGGTGCCGCTGAGCATCCCGATGGCCGAGCTGTACGAAGGAATTCCGCTCCCTGAGCCGCGCGCCAGACAGGGAGCGCCGGGCTGATCAAAAAAGGGCACAGGTTCTCCGTGTCAGCCGGTACCGAAATGTCAATGAACGGGCTGTATGACGGGCCCACTTTCTCCGACGATCCGGATCCCTGAGTAGCCCCGCCCGATCATGCTTAGCCGCCTTTATGCGCGTACCCTCGCGATCGCCGCCGGCCCCAATGCGCTGACCGCGCTGTTGGCGGTTGCGTTTGTCGAGAGCTCGTTTTTTCCGATCCCGCCCGACATCCTCTTGATCCCGATGATCATGGCGCGGCCGCATCAGGCCTTTCGCCTTGCTGCGCTGTGCACGCTGGCCTCGGTCGCCGGCGGAGTGGTCGGCTACGCGATCGGCTATTTCCTGTTCGACGCGATCGGCCGGCCGATCCTCGAATACAACCACGCGATGAGCGGCTATGAGGCGCTCAAGGCCGGCTTTGCCAAATGGGGCGTGTGGATCATCATCATCAAGGGGATGACGCCGCTCCCCTACAAGCTGGTCACGATCGCCAGCGGCGTCGTGCATTTCGACTTCGTCTCGTTCATCGGCGCCTCGATCATCTCGCGCAGCCTGCGGTTTTTTCTGGTCGCCGCGCTGTTGTGGCGGTTCGGCGACGCCGCCCGCAATTTTATCGAGCGCCGCCTGATGATCGTCACCACGCTGTTTGCGGTGGCGCTGGTTGGCGGCTTCGTGGCGCTGCGCTATCTATAGCGAATGCTTCTGATCCCCCGATTGCGAGGCCTTTTGCCGGCTTCGTGCTGACGGCGAGCGCGGTCGTGCTCGGGGCGGCGCTGTTGTCGCAGTATTGGGGCGGGCTGGCTCCCTGCGAGCTGTGCATCCTGCAGCGCTGGCCGTGGGCCGCGGCCATCGTGGTCGCGCTCGTCGCGCTGATCGTCGGCGAGCCGCCGCGGCGCTGCCCTGGGTTGCGCTGCTCCTCGCCATCGTATTCGGGGTTGGCGCGCTGTTCGCGTTCTACCATGTCGGGGTCGAGCAGCATTGGTTTGCCGGCCCGAGCGCCTGCGCCGCGAGCGGCGGCGGCGCGACGACGCTCGAGGAGATGAAGCGGCAGATCCTCGGCACCGCGCCGGTGTTGTGCGACCGGGTGCAGTGGTCGCTGTTCGGGGTATCGCTGGCCGGCTGGAACCTCCTGGCCTCGCTCGTCATGGCGGCGATCTGCCTCGTGGTGGCGGTGCGCAGCCACGGGCCGGCATCGCAGAGCGGCGGCATGAACCCCGAGCGCCCGCCCTACCTGCCCGGCGATCCGGTGCCCGAGGCCGAGATCGAGAGCATGATCCGCGTCGATCATGCCGGCGAATACGGCGCGGTGCGGATCTATGACGGCCAGCTCGCGGTTATCGGCCGCGGCCATGCGCGCGACGCGATCCGCCAGATGGCCGAGCACGAAAAGCGCCACCTCGCCGCCTTCGACGCGCTGGTGCGCGCGCGGCGGGTGCGGCCGACATTGCTCCATCCGCTGTGGCATATCGCAGGCTACGCGCTCGGCGCGGCGTCGGCGCTCTTGGGCGAGCGCGCGGCGATGGCCTGCACCGTCGCGGTCGAGGAGGTCATCGACGAGCATTACCAGGGCCAAGCCGAGCGGCTCGGCGAAGCCGATCCGACGCTCAGCGAGACGATTGAGACCTTCCGCGCCGAAGAGCTGGCGCATCGCGCCACCGCCATCGAGCACGGCGCGACCGAGGCCCCCGGCTATGAGCTGATCTCGGCCATGATCAAGACCGGCTCGCGCCTGGCGATCTGGCTGTCGACGCGGCTGTAGCCGGCCACATCGGCGAGCAGGCGGATCGCATTCATTCGGTCTCGCCCGCGGCCAGTCGCAGGCCCGACAGGAAAAGCTCGCGGTGCTCCGGGTTTCGATAAGGAATGACGCTCGGTATCACGACAGGGGTGATCGCGCGCAGTCGCTCGACGATCTCCCGCGCTTCGTCGAGCCTTCCCATATGCACATAGCAGGACGCGAGATAGCGGTAGGTCACGGCAAAATTAGGAGCCTGCTCCAGCGCCGCGAGCAGGATTGCCGCTGCATCGTCGAACCGCCGACCGAAGAAATGAGCAGCGCCCATAGCGGTGCCTACGCTGTTTTCTATGCGACCACGCGGACTTAGCCGGAACGATGTCTTGAGATGCTCGATCGCGAGATCGGGTTGACCAGCCACAACCCTCAGCACGCCACTCCACAGCCAACCGCGAGCAGAGCTCGGATTGAGGGCGAGAGAACGCTCGATCAGCCCTAAAGCGAAATTGATGTCCTCGCCGAGGTATCCAAGCGCGAACCCGGCAAACGCGAGGACGTTCGGGGTCGTCAGGGGCGAACCGGAGGGCCCGGCGAGCCAGATCGATACCCTCGCGGCGGTTGGCCTCCGGGTCGTCCGCCCAGCCGTTCGCCGCGAGATGCTGATGACTATGGGCAGCCAAGGCGAGGGCGGGGCCGTAATGCGGATCGCGTTCGATCGCTTGGCCGAGCAGATCGAGAGCCTGAAGGATATGGTCCTTATAGATAGAGCCCCAGAGCGGGAGGGCGCGTAGATAGAGGTCGTAGGCAGTCAGATCATGGGTCGGCCGGGTGGCCGAGCGGTGGATCTCGGCGGCTTGCAAGGTCGGTTCGATGACGCCGACAGCACTTATGGCTACCTTGTCCTGAAGCTCGAACACGTCTTCGAGCGACCCGTCAAAGCGGTCGGCCCACAGGTGCGTGCCGGTCAGCGCGTCGATCAACTGCGCGGTGATGCGTACCCGCGTTCCCGCCTTGCGCACCGAGCCTTCGAGGACATAGCGCACCCCCAGCTCGCGGCCGACCTGCTTCACATCGACGGCCTGACCTTTGTAGGTGAAGCTCGAATTGCGGGCGATCACAAACAGCCAGCCGATGCGCGAGAGCGCGGTGATGATCTCCTCGACCATGCCGTCGGCGAAATATTCCTGCTCCGGGTCGCCGCTCATGTTGGCGAACGGCAAGACCGCGATCGAGGGCTTGTCGGGCAATGCGAGTGCCGGCGGCTCCAAAGCCCCCACCCGCGCGCTGCGCGCGCTTCCCTCCCCCGCTTGCGGGGGAGGGTTATGGTGGGGGCTTGTCGGTGCAACGCGGTATACCCGGATCGCCTCGGGGATGTTCTTGACCTGCTGCTCGCCCAGATCGTCGAAGGCCAGCGGCAGCTTGTTGCCGATGTGATCGCGCGCGGCGGCCGAAACGCAGATTGCGCCGGGCTCGGCCAGCGCCTCCAGCCGGGCCGCGATATTGACCCCGTCGCCGAGCAGATTGGCACCGTCGACCATGACATCGCCGACATGAACGCCGATGCGGAACAGCATCGGTTCGTCGCCGTCACCGCCCACGTTCTCTGCCGCAATTGCCGCTTGCACCGCGACGGCGCATTGCACGGCATCGACCGCGCTGGCGAAATCGGCGACGACGCTGTCGCCGGCCGTGTTGAAGATGCGGCCGCGATGCGCGCGGATCAGCCCGTCCACGATGGCGCGGCAGGCCTTCAGCCGGGCGAGCGTGCCGACCTCATCGCGCGCCATCAGCCGGCTGTAGCCGGCGATGTCGGCGGCGAAAATCGCGGCGAGCTTGCGTTCGACCGGTCGATCGGGCACGTACGGCTCCTCCCGGCGCCGAGTATAGCCCAATCCCACAGGAGCGCATTCCCGGCGAAGGCCGAACCCATCCTTCAAACATACGAGTTGTCGGCAAAATGGGTCCCGGCTTTCGCCGGGACTGCGATTTTTAGATAACGATCAAGGCGGTCGGCGCTCAACGCATCCCGACGTCGCGAATTACCGCCCCCAGACCCCGCGGCCGGCGAGGCGGGCTTTTTCTTCGGCGCTGCGCAGGCGCTCGGATGCGTTGTCGGCGGCGCGGCCGGCGCCGTTCAAGAGGATCGCCTCGCCCAGATCGTAATCGCCGATTTTGCAGCGGAATTTCGGCACGCCGGGATCGACCGGCTCGCAGGCGACC
Source organism: uncultured Alphaproteobacteria bacterium (assembly GCA_963842175.1). Lineage (GTDB taxonomy): Bacteria > Pseudomonadota > Alphaproteobacteria > ATCC43930 > CGMCC-115725 > DATARH01. The sequence goes on along the minus strand of CAWJFM010000022.1, from coordinate 68,166 downwards.
TCGCGGCCGCCGATGTAGCGGGCCAGTTGGTTTCCTGGCGCGCCGCGCTCGCCCGCGATCCCGTCGAGATGGATGATCTCGCCGTTCAGCAACAGCGTCGCGGTATCGATGACGATCGGGACCCCGCGCAATTGCTGTGTCGTCGGCTGCGACAGCGCCGCCGGCTGCACCGCACCGGCCGGCGGGATTTGCGGTTGCGCCGGCTCGCTCGGCGGCGGCGGTTGCACCACACTGCCCAGTGGGAGGGGCGTCGAGGCCGACAGCGGCGCGCTGGTGCCGCTCAGCGCGGCGGTCGCTGGCCTCTTGGCGGACCCATTCGGCTCTACCAGGATGGGCTCCGCCTCGGTAACGAAATCGTGCCAAATCTTGGCCGGCATGTCGCCGCCGGTGACCCTGTCCATCGGACTGTTGTCGTCATTGCCGACCCAGACCCCGACCACGATGTCGCTGGTGAACCCGACAAACCAGGCGTCGCGGTAATCGTCGGTCGTGCCGGTCTTGCCGGCCGAACGGCGGTCCACCCGCGCCGCCCGCCCGGTGCCATCGGTGACGACGGCTTCCAAGAGGCGCATCATCCCCGCCCAGTTCCAGTCGGGCCGGTCGGCCACCGTTTCGGGGCGCGTGAAGAGCGGCGCTGCCTGGCTGCGGATGGCGCGGACGGCATATGGCTCGATCGATTTGCGATCGGCTGCGATCGCATCCATCGCGCCGGTCATCTCCGACAGCGTCACCTCTGCCGAACCGAGCGCAAGGCTCGGCACCGCCGGCAGGTCGGAATGCACCCCGAGGCTTTTCGCCATCTCGATCACGCGCTTCACACCGAGCGCCTGGACGAGCTGCGCCGACACCGAATTCAGCGATTGGGCGAAGGCGGTCTTGAGCGACACGGGGCCGCGATAATGCCCGTCGTAATTGGTCGGCTGCCAGTTGCCGATCTCGATCGGCTGGTCGACCATCACGCTGTCCGGGCTGTAGCCGTTGCTGAGCGCTGTGAGGTAAACGAAGATCTTGAACAGCGAGCCGGGCTGGCGGCGCGCCTGGGTGGCGCGGTTGAACTGGCTTTCGGTGTAGTCGCGCCCGCCGACCATCGCCAGGATCGCGCCGTCGGGGGCCATTGCGACGAGCGCCGCTTGGCCGACATGGCGGCGGGCGCCCTCCCCTGCTAGCCAGAGCTTAACGACACGCTCGGCGGCATCCTGCAGCTGCGGGTCCAAGGTCGTCGTTACCGAGAGATCGAGCGGCGGATTGCCGACCAGCCGCTTCACCTCGCTGGCGGCCGCATCGATGAAATAATTGTCGGATGGCTCGGCGTCGGGCCGGACCGCGAGCCCCACCTTTTCCGCGCGAGCCGCTGCCGCGCGTGCCTCGTTGATGGCGCCGGTCTGCACCATCGCCTGAAGCACCAGCTCGGAACGCCGGCGCGCCGCCTCGAGGTTGCGGCTCGGTGCGAGCTGCGAGGGGGAGCGGATGAGGCCGGCGAGCATCGCCGCCTGCGCGAGATCGATCGCGCCCGCGTTCTTGCCGAAATAGCGCTTCGCCGCCGCGTCCGCTCCGAACGCGCCGGCGCCGAAATAGACGTTGTTCAGATACCTCGCGAGGATCTCGTTCTTGGAGAGCCGGGCTTCGAGCCACATGGCGATCATCGTCTCCTGCACTTTGCGCCGCACCGTGCGCCCGGGCGAGAGATAGGTCAGCCGAGCCAGTTGCTGGGTGATCGTGCTGCCGCCCTCGAGCGTCCCGCCGTCAAACAGGTCATGCCAGCCCGCCCGCAAGAGGCCGCGCGAGTCGATCGCGCCGTGGCTGAAAAAGCGCCGGTCTTCGATCGCGACGACGGCGTTGACAAGATCGGGCGGCAGGTGATCGGCGGTCAGCTTCTCGCCGCGGTACACCCCGCGGACGGCCATAGGCTGCCCGGCACTCGCGGCATAGGCGATCGCCGCCGGCGGCCGGTCCTCGGCGAGCGGCCGCGACAGCGGCAGTGTGAAGGCGCAATATACGCTGAACAGCGCCCCACCGGCGATGCCCAGCGCGACGACCGCCAAGAGGCCAAACATCACCCGCCGAAACGCCCCTAAGACCGTCATTCCCGCTGTGCTCCCCAAGTGCAATGACGGTCGACACCGCCGGCCTCCTGGGAACAAAACTGCGCCGCCGGTTGTTCCCGCCGCGACGATCGCCCGATCGTCGCGGCGGGAACGGGCCCGGCCACGCGCGCTTCCCATGCGATCGGTGAGAGGTCAGACGATGACGATTCGGAGAATTGCGGGAGGCGGAGTGGCCATGGGGCTCCTCGCCGCCTTAGCCGGCTGCGCCCCCGGCTATTACTCGCCCCATCCGGCCTATTACCCGCGCCCGGCCTACTCGTACGCGCCGCGGCAATCGGCGATCGCCGCCCAGCCTCGCTCGGCGACGCCGCAAAGCGGCAGCGATTGGGTCAACCCCGAGCCCGCCAGGTAAGCGTAGGGACGAGACGCCAGCCGCCCTCCCTGTCGACCGAACGACTGCCGAGACCGGCTCCGCGGCGCGTCTACCCCTCGGCGCCGAGCGGCCATGCGACGAAGTGGTGTTGAAACCGACCGCCGCCCGCCGCTATCCTGTCGCTTTGCGGCTGCAACCGGCGGCTGATCGAGAAGGAGCGAGACGCGCGATGCAACAAAAGCTCATTTCCGGCGACAACCACATCGACCTGACCTATTGCCCGGCCGATCTGTGGTCGTCGCAGGCGCCGGCGAAGTGGAAGAAGCTGGCGCCGCGCGTCGAGGAGCGCAACGACGGCCGGCACTGGTTTGTCGACGACACCGACCGCGGCATGTGGAACGGCGTCGGCCCGGGCTTCCTGCCCTACACCAAGGGCGCTTTCGACCATATCGACGAGATGAAGGATCTCGGCTTCGAGTGGAACTGCTATCCCGGCGCGCAGCCGCGGCCGACCACCCCGGAACTGCGCCTGGCCGATCTCGACCGCGACGGGCTCGAAAAGGAGATCATCTACGGCTGCCTGATGGTCAACGACCTGATCGATTATGCCGATCTGCGCGTCTGGGTCAACGCCCGCTACAACGACTGGGTGGCCGATTTCGCCAAGCGCTCCGACCCGAACCGCGTCTTCCCGCTCGCGATCATCCCGAACACCGATCCGAAGGTGGCGGCGGCGGAAGTGCGGCGCTGCGCCAGGATGGGGCTGAAGGGCGGCGACCTCGCCTTCAAGCGGATGAGCCCGCCGCTCTACCACCCGGACTGGTTCGCGCTGTGGGAAGCCTCGGCCGAGTGCAAATTCCCGATCTCGTTTCATTCGACCGGGTTCAAGGCGGTGCGCGCGCCCGACACGCCGGAGATGGAGAAGGAGGTCTTCACCCAGTGGCGGCTGGTGCGCTCGACGCTGTTCCAGCTCGACACGATGGAGGTGTTGGCCTCGATCCTCGCCTCCGGCGCCTGCGAGAAATACCCCGAGTTCAACTTCGTCCTCGGCGAATCCGGGGTGACCTGGCTGCCCTATGTGTTCGACCGCTGCGACACCGAGTATCACGACCGAGCGCGCAGCCTCGGCTTCAAGATGAAGCCCTCCGACTATTTCCGCCGTCAGGGCTTTGTCACCTATCAGCAGGACAAGTACCTGGAGCCGATCGTGCCGCTGGTCGGCGAGGACAACATCATCTGGGGCGCCGACTACCCGCACCCGGACTGCATCTGGCCGAACTCGCACGAGACGCTGAAGCAGAACCTCGCCGGCTTCTCGGAGAGCGTGCAGAAGAAGATCGTCTACGACAACGTGACCCGGCTCTACGGGCTGAGCTGACGCCTGTCCCCGGCCGCAACAAAAAAAGGGCGCCGAAGGCGCCCTTTTTCGGCTTGTCGGTCGGCTGGCCGGGCTATTTCTTTGCCGCTGCCCGCGCCGAATTGCGCCCGGTGCCGCGCCCGAGGCCGATCTTTTTGGCAAACTCGGAACGCTGCGCGGCATATTTGGGCGCGACCATCGGGTAATCCTGCGCCAGCCCCCATTTCGCCCGGTATTCATCCGGGGTCAAATTATAGGTCGAGCGCAGATGCCGCTTCAGCATCTTGAGCTTCTTGCCGTCTTCCAGACAGATCAGAAATTCCGGCGTGACCGATTTGCGGATCGGCACGGCGGGCTTCAGCGGTTCGGATGGCGGCTCGGCCGCCTGTCCTTCCAAGAGGCGCAATGAATTGTAGACGGACTGGATGACATCGCCGAGCTGCCCAGTCGCCAAGGTATTGTTGCTGACATAGGCCGATACGACCTCAGCGGTCATTCGCAGCAATTCATCTTCCGCCGTCTTGGGCGCTGCCGGTTCCGCCATGTTCTCCCTCGATCCCGTTGCTGAGTTTGCCGACCCGGCATAATCGCAGAGCGATTTGTTCATGTCAACCGAAACTCCCGAGCGAAGATAGTAATGGTCAACAAGCAGGCTCGGTTACGACTTGCGCGGCGCTAGAGAATCGGAGCGGTGCCCTTGCGATCGTCGGGCCGGGGCCGATTCTGATCAATGGATGTGATTTTTCATTCGATGATTTTTGGTATCGCGCGGAGTAAGGCGCGCGCGACGCGGTTTTGTGCCGGTCCCGACGCGATTTAGTAGGCGGCTGACATCGCTGCCCGAGATATGGTAGATTTCGATCTCGCTGCCGCCCGTTGCTCCCTCTGTCTCCGAGAGGTGCTGTCCTGGCAATCTCCTCGGCTCTCCCGTTGCCGGTCGCGCGCGATGCCGGCTTTTTTGCGGATGCGCTCGCCGCCGCCGATCCGGAACTGGCCGCGGCGATCGCGGGCGAGCGCACGCGCCAGCAATCGCAGATCGAGCTGATCGCCAGCGAGAACATCGTCTCGCGCGCGGTGCTCGAAGCGCAAGGCTCGGTGCTGACCAACAAATATGCCGAGGGCTATCCCGGGCGCCGCTATTACGGCGGCTGCGCCTTTGTCGACATCGCCGAGCGGCTCGCGATCGACCGTGCCAAGCGCCTGTTCGGCTGCGGCTTTGCCAATGTGCAGCCGCATGCCGGGGCGCAGGCCAACCAGGCGGTGTTCCTCGCCCTGATCGCGCCCGGCGACACCATTCTCGGCATGTCGCTCGCCGCCGGCGGCCACCTGACGCACGGCGCGCCGCCGAATCTGTCGGGCAAATGGTTCCGCGCCGTCACCTATGGCGTGCGCGCCGAGGACGCGCGGATCGATTTCGCCGAGGTCGAGCGCCAGGCCGAGACGCATCGGCCGCGCCTCATCATCGCCGGCGGCAGCGCCTATCCGCGGGTCATCGACTTCGCGCGGTTTCGCGCCATCGCCGACCGGGTCGGCGCCTATCTGATGGTCGACATGGCGCATTTCGCCGGTCTGGTCGCCGGCGGCGCCCATCCGAGCCCGCTGCCCCATGCCCATGTCGTCACCACCACCACGCACAAGACGCTGCGCGGCCCGCGCGGCGGGATGATCCTCACGCAACGATCCCGACGATCGCGCGGCGGATCGACTCGGCGGTCTTTCCGGGCCTGCAGGGCGGCCCCTTGATGCATGTGATCGCCGCCAAGGCGGTCGCGCTCGGCGAGGCGTTGCAGCCGAGCTTCGCGGCCTACGCGCGCGCCGTCGTCGAGAACGCGCAGACCCTCGCCGCGACGCTCGAGGCAGCCGGGCTGGCGATCGTCTCGGGCGGCACCGACACGCATCTGCTGCTGGTCGATCTGCGCCCCCTCGGACTGACCGGCCGCGATGCCGAGCAGGCGCTCGAACGCGCCGGCATCACCTGCAACAAGAACGGCATCCCGTTCGACCCGCAAAAGCCGACCGTCACCTCGGGGATCCGCCTGGGCTCGCCGGCGGCGACGACGCGCGGCTTTGGCGTCGCCGAATTCCGCCAGGTCGGCGAGTGGATCGCCGAAGTGCTGCGCGGGCTGGCGCGGCATCCCGGCGGCAATGCCGCCGGTCGAGGCGCGGGTGCGCCAGGCGGTCGCCGCGCTGTGCGCCCGCTTCCCGATCTATCCCGATATCGGTCGACCCTGATGTGACGGCCCGCGGGCCTGCGGGCGCGAGGAGACGGAGGAGCACATGCGTTGCCCGTTCTGCGGCGCCGATGACACCCAGGTCAAGGATTCGCGCCCGACCGACGATCGCGGCGCGATCCGGCGGCGGCGGTTTTGCGCCAATTGCGCGGCGCGCTTCACGACCTTCGAGCGGGTCCAGCTGCGCGAATTGACCGTGCTCAAAAAGAACGGCCAGCGCGAGCCCTTCGACCGCGACAAGCTCGCCCGCTCGATCTATGTCGCGCTGCGCAAGCGGCCGGTCGAGCCCGAGCGGGTCGAGCGCATGATCAATTCGCTGGTGCGCCAGCTCGAAAGCTCGGGCGAGACCGAAATCCCCAGCGACATGATCGGCGAATTGGTGATGGAGGCGCTGGCGAGCCTCGATCAGGTCGCCTATATCCGCTTCGCCTCGGTCTACCGCAATTTCCGCGAGGCCAAGGATTTCGGCGAGTTTGTCGGGCGCATCGCCGCCGATGGCGATTGAGAGGGCGACGCCCGTGTGTTGATCGTCATTGCGAGGAGCGGAGCGACGAAGCAATCTCGGTCCGCTCTCGCTTCGACCCGTCGAGATTGCTTCGCTTCGCTCGCAATGACTGGCCCCATCCTCGGAACGAGCAGACCTTCAAGCGATGCGGGCGGCGCTGGCGCTGGCGCGGCGCGGCCTCGGCAACGGTCTGGCCCAACCCGGCGGTCGGCTGCGTCATCGTCAAGGACGGCCGGGTCGTCGGTCGCGGCTGGACCCAGCCCGGCGGGCGGCCGCATGCCGAGACCGAGGCGCTGGCCCGCGCCGGCGCCGCGGCGCAGGGCGCCACCGCCTATGTCACGCTCGAACCGTGCTGCCATTGGGGCCGGACGCCGCCCTGCGCCGATGCGCTGATCGCCGCCGGGCCTCTCCCGCGTCGTCGTCGCGCTCGAAGACCCCGATCCGCGGGTCGCCGGAGGCGGGCTCGCGCGCCTGCGCGAAGCCGGGATCGCCGTCGAGACCGGGCTGTGCGCGGCGGAAGCGGCCGAGATCAATGCCGGCTTCTTCAGCGGGTGCGCCTCGGCCGCCCGCTGGTGACGCTGAAGCTGGCGACCTCGCTCGACGGCCGCATCGCGACGCCGTCAGGCGAGAGCCGCTGGATCACCGGCGCGGCGGCGCGCGAGCGCGCGCATCTGCTGCGCGCGACGCATGACGCGATCCTGGTCGGCACCGATACGGTGATTGCCGACGACCCGCAATTGACCTGCCGCCTGCCGGGCCTCGCCGATCATTCGCCGGTGCGGGTCGTGCTCGACCGGCAGCTGCGCATTCCGCTCGAGCGCGCATCTGATCGCCGAGGCGCGGCAGATCCCGACCTGGGTCGTGACGCTGGCCTCGGCCGATCAGGCGCGCCAGCAGGCGCTCGCGATGCCGGGGTCGTCGTCATCCCCGCCGAGCCCGACGCGGCCGGGCATATCGATCTGGCGCGCGGCGCTGGGCCTCCTCGGCGAGCGCGGCCTGACCCGGCTGCTCGTCGAGGGCGGCGGTCGGCTCGCGGCGGCGCTGCTGCGCGCCGGGCTGGTCGATCGCCTCGTCTGGCTGCACGCGCCGCTGCTGCTCGGCGGCGACGCGGTGCCCGCCGTCGCCGCGCTCGGCCTCGACCGGTTGGCCGATGCGCCGGGCTTCGAACGCCTGTCGAGCGAAACGGTCGGCGAGGATGTGCTGACGATTTTCCGGGCCGGCGCCGCGCTGCCGAGGATGTGCCGGGCCCGGAGTAGCGCGCAACGCGGATGCGCGAAACGGGCTGGCTAATCGCCGGACGGAACTCCTAGGTTAGGGCCATGTTTACCGGGATCATCACCGATGTCGGCCGGGTGCGCCGGCTGCGCCGCGGCCGGGGGCCGAGGGCGGCCTCGCGCTGACGATCGCGACCGCCTACGACAGCGCCGACATCCCGCTCGGCGCCTCGATCGCCTGTTCGGGGCCGTGCCTGACCGTCGTCGCGGTCGAGGAGGGGGCGTTTTCGGTCGAGGCCTCGGCCGAGACGCTGGCGTGCTCGACCCTGGGCGATTGGGCGGAGGGCACGCCGGTCAACCTCGAACGCGCGCTGCGCCTCGGCGACGAACTCGGCGGCCATATCGTGTCCGGGCATGTCGACGGCGTCGCGCGGCTGATCGAGCGCCGGCCGGAGGGCGAGTCGGTGCGCTTCGTCATCGAGGCGCCGGCGGCGCTGATGCCCTATATCGCCAGCAAGGGGTCGGTCGCGCTCGACGGCGTCAGCCTCACGGTCAACGAGGTCGCGGACGGCCGTTTCGGCGTCAACATCATTCCCTATACGCTGGCGCATACCAGCTTTGGCGAGGCCCGGCCCGGCCAGCGCATGAACCTCGAAATCGATCCGCTCGCGCGCTATGTCGCCCGGCTGCTCGCGGGCGCGCTCGGATAATCCGGAGCAGAGCTGACCATGGAACGAGCCCCGCATCTGCTGCTCGTCGAGGCGCCCTATTACGCGCACCTTGCCGCGCTGCTGCGCGAAGGCGCCGAGCGCGCCGTCGCCGCTGCCGGCGCGACCTGCGAGATCGTCTCGGTGCCCGGCGCCTTCGAGATCCCGCCGGCGATCGCGCTGGCGGCCAAGGCGGCGGGGGACGGTTCGACGGGTTTGTCGCGCTCGGCTGCGTGATCCGCGGCGAGACCACCCATTACGACCATATCTGCGCCGAGACCGCGCGCTCGCTGCAGGATCTGGCGGTGCGCGACGGCCTCGCCGTCGGCTACGGCATCCTGACCGTCGAGAACGAGGCGCAGGCGCTGGTGCGCGCCGCCCCGGCGATCGGGCGCGACAAGGGCGGCGAGGCGGTGCGCGCCTGTCTGGCGCTGGTCGAACTGAAGCGCCGCTTCCGGGGAAACCAGGGGTGAGCGCGGCGAGCACGGCCGAGGGCGCGCCGCGCCAGAGCGGCGGCGCCCGGCGCCGCAGCATCGCCCGGCTCGGCGCGGTGCAGGCGCTCTATCAGCTCGAGCTGAACCCCGGCCTCGGCACCGAGGCGGCGATCCGCGAATTCGTCCGCGACCGCCTCGGCCGCGAGATCGACGGCGATCTCTACGGCGAGGCGGACGAGGCGTTGTTTGCCGACATCGTCCGCGGCGTCGCCGCCGACCGCGAGCGGCTCGACGAGACGATCTCGGCGGCGCTCAGCGAGGAATGGCCGCTGCCGCGGCTGGAAACGCTGTTGCGGCTGATCCTCGAGGCCGGCGCCTACGAGCTGGTGCATCGGCCCGACATGCCGCCGCGGGTGACGATGAGCGAATATGTCGCGATCGCCTACGCCTTCTTCACCGGCAAGGAACCGGGGCTGGCGAACGGGGTTCTCGACCGCCTCGCCCGCACCTTGCGCGACGCGGATCTGTAGACCTGATCATGACCGGCGATGGGCTCGGCGAGTTCGGCCGCATCCGGCCTTCTTTGCCCCGCTCGCCGGACCGGGCGGGCTTGGCCTCGAGGACGATGCGGCGCTCATTGATTGCGCCGCCCGGGCATCGGCTCGTCGTCACCGTCGATGCGATCGTCGAGGGCGTGCATTATCTGCCCGAGGATCCGCCCGACCTGGTCGCCCGCAAGCTGTTGCGCGTCAACCTGTCCGATCTCGCCGCGATGGGCGCGCGCCCGCTCCATTACCTCTTGGCGACGGCCTTGCCGGCAACTCTCGGCGACGATTGGGTGGCGCAATTCGCCGCGGGCCTCGCCGAGGATCAGGCGTCGCTTCGGCGTCGATCTTCTCGGCGGCGATTCGGTCGCGACCTCGGGGCCGGCGGTGCTGTCGCTGACCGCGATCGGCGAGGTCGCTGTCGGCGCCGAGATCCGCCGCAGCGGCGCCAAGCCGGGCGACCGGATCTGGGTCAGCGGCACGATCGGCGACGCCTTTCTCGGGCTCCAGGTGCTGCGCGGCCGATACCCGGCCCTCGCACCCGCCGACCGGGCAGCGCTGATCCAGCGCTTCCAGTTGCCCGAACCGCGCATCGAGCTGGGCTCCGCGTCTCGTCGGTATCGCGCATGCGATGCTCGACATCTCCGACGGGCTCCTGGCCGATCTTGGTCATATCTGCGATGCCTCGCGCACCGGCGCCACGGTCGCGCTCGGATCGCTGCCGCTCTCCTCGGCTGCGCGGCAGGCGGCCGCGGGCGATCCCGATCTGCCCGCGCGCCTCGCCGGCGCAGGCGATGATTATGAGCTGCTGTTTGCCGCGCCACCTGAAGTCGGCGAGGCGATCGGCCGCCTCGCGGCGGAGCTCGGGCTCCCGATCACCGCGATCGGGACGATCGAGGAGGGCGCGGGCGTGCGGCTGGTCGATGCCGGCGGCAACCCGATCGCGGTCGCGACCGCCGGATATCGCCATTTCTGAGCATGGCCGCGCCCGCCTTAGCCGCGCCGCAAACATCGTCCGTTCCGGCCGCCCGCCGCACCGTCCTGATGCTGGCGCTGTGCCAGGCGCTGGGGATGACCAGCATGAGCATCGTTTCGACCACCGCCTCGATCGTCGGCAGCATGCTCGCTCCCGACCGGGCGCTGTCGACCTTGCCGATCGCGGTGCAGATGACCGGCATGATGACGGCGACGATCCCGGCCGCGCTGTTGATGGCGCGGATCGGCCGGCGCCCCGGCTTCTGGCTCGGCGCGGCGCTCGGCGCTAGCGGCGCGGCGATTGCGGCGGTCGCCCTGTTTCACGCGGCATTCGCGCTGGTTCTGCGTCGGGACCTTTCTGCTCGGCAGCTATAACGGGGTGGGCCAGCAATACCGCTTTGCCGCCGCAGAGATCGCCGACGAGGGGTTCCGCTCGAAAGCGATCTCGCTGGTGCTGGCGGGCGGCGTCGTCTCGGCGATATTCGGGCCGCAGACGGCGAAATGGTCGAGCGAGCTGTTCGCCCCGGTGCTGTTCGCCGGCTGCTATGTCGTGATCATCGCGCTGTGCCTTGCCGCCGCGGTGCTGCTCTGCTTTATCGATCTTGCCGAAGCCGGCGCCGCCGCAGCTGCGGCGCGCCGGGAGGCCGCTCGCCGAGATCGCGGCGCAGCCGACCTTTATCGCCGCGGCGATCGCCGGCATGGTCGGCTATGGCGTCATGTCGCTGGTGATGACGGCGACGCCGATCGCGATGCTCGATTGCGGCCATGTGTTCGGCGATGCCGCGTTTGTCATCCAGTGGCATGCGCTCGGCATGTTCGCGCCGAGCTTTGTCACCGGGCATCTGATCGCTGCGCTTCGGCCTGATCGCGGATCATGCTGACCGGCGCGGCGCTGCTGCTTCTGTGCTGCGCGATCAATCTCGAGGGGCTTGCCGTCGCCAATTTCTGGGCGGCCAATGTCGCGCTCGGGATCGGCTGGAATTTCCTCTTTATCGGCGCGACCACGCTGCTTGACCCGGACCTATGCCGCCGAGGAAAGGGGCAAGGTGCAGGCGCTCAACGATTTCCTGATCTTCGGCACGGTGGCGATGTCGTCCTTTGCCTCGGGCGCGCTGCTGTCGGGTGTCGGCTGGGGAATGGTGCAGATCGCCGTCATGCCACCTGTCGCGATCGCGGCGGGGGCCGTGCTGTGGTGGCGCCAGCGCGCCGCGGCGGCCGAGCCGCGCTATGCCCGACCGTAGGGTGTTCCGGCCGATCGGATAGTTGCCTGAAAAGGCGGCATCTGGCAGGTTGCCGCCGCTATTGCGGGTTGGTTTTTCGCGCGGTTCACCGAAGGGATCTCACAGATGGTGTCGGCGGACATTTTCGTCATTGCCTGCGGTTTGCTGGCGCTGGCCTACGGTCTCGTGACGAGTCGCGGCGTGTTGGCGGCGAACGCCGGGAACGCGCGCATGCAGGAGATCTCGAGCGCGGTCCAGCTCGGCGCCAGCGCCTATCTGAACCGGCAATACCGGACGATCGCGATCGTCGGGGTGGTGATCCTGGTCATCCTCGGGATTACCCTCGGTCCGCGCGTCGCGGTCGGCTATTTCATCGGGTCGGTGCTGTCCGGAGCGGCCGGGTATCTCGGCATGAACGTGTCGGTGCGCGCCAATGTGCGCACCGCGCAGGCCGCGCGCAGCGGGCTGGCCGCGGGGCTCGACATCGCCTTCAAGGCCGGTGCGGTCACCGGCATGCTGGTGGTCGGGCTCGGGCTTCTCGGCACCGGCGGCTATTATTTCATCCTGCGCGCGATCACCCCGGCAGAGGATCTGCGCTCGGTCTTGGAAGCGATGGTCGCGCTCGGCTTCGGCGCCTCGCTGATCTCGATCTTCGCGCGGCTCGGCGGCGGCATCTTTACCAAGGGCGCCGATGTCGGGGCCGACCTCGTCGGCAAGGTCGAGGCCGGCATCCCCGAGGACGATCCGCGCAACCCGGCGGTCATCGCCGACAATGTCGGCGACAATGTCGGCGACTGCGCCGGCATGGCTGCCGATCTGTTCGAAACCTATGTCGTGACGATCGTCGCGACGATGCTTTTGGCCGCGGTCTTCTTCACTCAGCCGCTGCTCGACCGGATGCTGCTGCTGCCGCTGGCGATCGGCGGGGTGTGCATCATCACCTCGGTCATCGGCACCTTTTTTGTCCGGCTCGGCGCCGATAACGGGATCATGCGGGCGCTCTATAAGGGGCTGATCGCGACCGGCATCCTGTCGGTCGTGGCGATCGCCATCATCATCCATGGGCTCGTCGGTTTCACCTACAAGCTGGCGATGACGAACGGCGCCTCGGTCACCGGTCTCGAGCCTGCTGGTATGCGCGGTCGTCGGGTTGGCGGTCACCGGGTTCATCGTCTGGATCACCGAATTCTACACCGCGACCGAATACCGGCCGGTGCGCAGCATCGCGCTCAGCTCCGACGACCGGCCACGGCACCAATGTGATCCAGGGCCTGGCGGTATCGATGGAGGCAACCGCGCTCCCGGTCATCGTCATCTGCGTCGGCATCATCCTGTCCTATATGCTGGCGGGCCTCTTCGGCATCGCGATCGCGGCGACGACGATGCTGGCGCTGGCCGGCATGATCGTCGCGCTCGATGCCTATGGCCCGGTGACCGACAACGCCGGCGGCATCGCCGAGATGGCCGATCTGCCGCCCGAGGTGCGGCGCACGACCGACGAGCTCGACGCCGTCGGCAACACGACAAAGGCGGTGACCAAGGGCTATGCGATCGGCTCGGCCGGGCTCGCCTCGCTCGTCCTGTTCGCCGCCTATACCGAGGATCTGAAGCACTATTTCCCCAAGCTCGACGTCCACTTCGCGCTGCAGGACCCCTATGTCGTGATCGGGCTCTTTCTCGGCGGCCTCCTGCCCTATCTGTTCGGCTCGCTCGGCATGCAGGCGGTCGGGCGCTCGGCCGGCGCGATCGTCGTCGAGGTGCGCCGCCAGTTCCGCGAGATCCCCGGCATCATGGAAGGGACGGCCAAGCCCGATTACAGCCGCGCCGTCGACATGCTGACCCGGGCGGCGATCCACGAGATGATCGTGCCGTCGCTGCTGCCGGTCCTGGCGCCGATCGTGCTCTATATCGTGATCGCGCTGATCGCCGGGCAGGCGGCGGCGTTCAGCGCGCTGGGCGCGATGCTGCTCGGCACGATCGTCACCGGCCTCTTTGTCGCGATCTCGATGACCTCGGGCGGCGGCGCCTGGGACAACGCCAAGAAATACATCGAGGCCGGGCATTACGGCGGCAAGGGCTCGGAGGCGCACAAGGCGGCCGTGACCGGCGACACGGTCGGCGACCCCTACAAGGACACCGCCGGGCCGGCGATCAACCCGATGATCAAGATCACCAACATCGTGGCGCTCTTGCTGCTGGCGGTCCTCGGCCACTGGGCGGGGGGATGAATTAAAGTAACCGCATTCCCGGCGAAAGCCGGGACCCATTCTTCAGTTGTCGAGAAGCGGGAGGGTGGGTCCCGGCTTTTGCCGGGAATGCGGTTTTTCTGGCCCATCTCCCTTGCACCTCACGGCGCTTGGGGGCACCGTTGCAGCAACGCGTCACCAGCAGTCCATCGGAGAGGAGCGGGCGAAATGAAAGAGGGCTACCGGTTTGTCGATTGCGACATGCACATCATGGAGCCGATGGATCTGTTCGACAAATATCTCGATCCCGCGTTCAAGCCGCGCGTCACCTCCTCGGTGCGGCGGCAGGATGGCGGCTCGACCGGGCATGCGCGGGCGGCCCTTATGGTTCTTCGACGGCCAGCCGACCAGCAATGACGGCAACATCTCGCAATACAACCGGACCCGCGGGCCGCTCGTCGTCGCAAGCGCGCCAACACCACGGTGAATGTTCGCGGTCGAGCGCGGCTACGACGCCGAGGCGCAGGTCATCGGCATGGCGATGGAGGGGATCGACATCGCCGTCCTGTTCCCGACCATCGGTCTGTCGTTCATGGCGCGCGACGACATGGACCCGCAATTCTCCGCCGCGATCTGCCGCGCCTACAACGACTGGCTGCACGACTTCGTCCAGCACAGCCCCGACCAGCTGAAGATGGCGGCGATGCTGCCGGTCCACGACGTCAACCTCGCCTGCCAGGAGCTGCAGCGCTGCGTCAACGGAGTACGGCGCGGTCGGCGCCTTTGTGCGGCCCAATTACGTCAACGGCCGCTACTGGCATTCCACCTATTGGGACCCGCTCTACGGCATGCTGCAGGACCTCAACGTGCCGCTGTGCTTCCATGAGGGCACCGGCTCGTATTACTCGACGATCGAGCCGCGCTTTGGCGAAAACCGCTTTATGCGCCATGTCGCGAGCCACTCGACCGAGATGCAGCTGGCCCTGATCGCGCTGATGCTCGGCGGCATCTTCGAGTTCTATCCGCGGCTCAGGGTCGCCTTTCTCGAGGCGCAGAGCTGGTGGGTGCCGGGCCTCTTGGGCCGCATCGAATGGGATCTGCGCCAGCACCATGATTCCGACGCGCCCTATCTCAAGCTGTCGCCGCTCGAATACTGGCAGCGCAACTGCTTCTCGGCGATCGAGAGCGGCGAGCGCGAGGTCGGCTCGGTCGTCGAATTGTTGGGCGGCGCCGACAACATCTGCGTGTCGAGCGACTTCCCGCATTTCGATTCGAGCTTCCCCGAGGTCTCGAACCGGGTGCTGACCAACCCGAGCATCACCCCGGAGATCGCCGGCAAGATCCTGTCGGGCGGCGCCCGCCTCTACGGCTTCGCCGAGGATGATTTCGCCAAGGCGGCCGCGGCGGCGAAGCGCCACGACAACATCGCCGGTCGGGCCTAACCGGCGGCGATGGCGGGCATTTGATAGCGAGGAGGACCCGAGCCCATGAGATAGGACCTGCCGATCAGCATGGCGAGGTTGTCGATCCCGGCGGCATTTCGCGATTGCCGCGGCCGCCGGTTCGGATGCACTCTCGCAGACAACAATGAAGAGTGGGAACGGGGAGAAAAAGCGGTGGCCAAGGCCGCCGCCCACCAAAAACGATAGGTGAGGAGAACCCCGTGACCGTAAATTCGTCCGCCGCCGCATCGGCCAATTCCGCCAGCGCCATCCTGGGCCGCAAGCTCGACAGCATTCCGTTCAGCGCCTTCCACGTGGCGGTGATCCTGGTGCTCGGGCTCGTCGGCTTTGTCGACGGGTATGATCTGGCGCTGACCGGCTCGCTGCTTGTCTTGGCCAAAGGCCCGCTGCACATCACGCCGGACCAGATCCGCTGGCTGACCATCGCCGCGACGCTGTTCGTCGTCGTCGGCGGCTTTATCGCCTCTGCGATCTCCGACCACGTCAGCCGCAAGCTGATCATCCAGATCGGCGTCGTCGGCATGACCTTCTTCACGCTGATGATCCCGCTCGTGCAGACCGCCGAGCAACTGATCGTCGTGCGCCTGTTGACCGGCATCGGGCTCGGCTTTGCGATCACCGCGCCGTTCCCGGTCGCCGCCGAACTGATGCCGGCGCAGCACCGGCGCACCTACGGCGCGATCTACGAGATCTGCCTGGCGAGCGCCTTCGCGCTCTTGCCGCTCGTCGGCGCCATGCTGGCCGGCGACCCGAACGGCTTCCGGCTGATCGCGCTACCCGGCGGGCTCGCCTTGTTCGTCGTGCCGGTCATGGTGCATTTCGTGATCCCGAACAGCCCGCGCTGGCTATTGCGGCGCGGCCAGACGCAGATGGCGCTCGACACCGTGAACCAGTTCATCCGGCGCTGCGGCAACCGCGTGCCGCCGTTGACGGTGGCCGATCTCGGCCCGAACCTGCACGAGGCGCGCGAGGATCTGCCGCCGTTCAGCGCCCTGTTTGCCAGCGGCCAGTTCCGCTGGACCGCGGTCGGGATCGTGACCAGCATCTGCGCCGGCAGCGCCTACTACCTGAGCGCGATCCTGCTGCCGAAAGCCCTGATCGACCAGGGTTCCGCGGTGACGACGAGCTTCGGCATCACCACGATCGTGTTCATGGCGACGATCCCCGGCAAGGCGTTCAACGCCTATCTGATGGAGCTGATCGGACGACGCTGGACCATCGCCTTTGCGCTCTGCGGCGCGTTCCCCGGCCTCGTTTTGATGGCGACGGCGCATCTGACCGGCCCCTATGCCTCGGTCATGATGAGCGCCGGCGCGATGGTATTGGGCTTTACCGCGCTGTCGTCGTTCCCTGCGGTGCGGGTCTATCTGTCGGAGCAGTTTCCGACCTCGTTGCGCGGGCGCGGCAACATCTTTGGCGAAGCGTTCGGCCGCATTTTCGCCGGCGTGCTGGCGCCGTTCCTGGTCGAGCCGCACACCGGCTCGCCGTTCGCCTTCTTCGGCACGATCGTCGTCATCGTGTCGCTCGGCGCCTTCATTCCGCTGCTCTTCGGCAAGGAGACCGTCGGCCAGCTGGAGGCGGTCACCGAGTTGGTTCCCGAGCTGGCTTGAGGTGGGATCCCTGAATTCGCCTCACACAATCTGCTAGATTCGGCCCGGCGCCGTATCGGGAGGGCGTCGGGCCGACAGGAGAACAATGCGATGAGCTGGAATGGGCACACTGTCATCGACATGGACGCTCATATCCGCGAGCGGGCGGACCGGTTCTTCAAGGACTACATCGATCCCGAATACCGCGCGCCGTTCAACCGATTGTGCGAGGCGATCGCCAAGCAGGAGCAGAAGGGCGATCGCTACGCGCTGTTCGGCAGCCGCACCGCGGTCGTCGAGCCGATCGAGACCGGTCGGGCATTGGGCGTGCGCGACACGTTCGGGCTCAGCGGCCGCTCGGAGATGGAGCACGGCCGGATCGCCTTTCCGCCGGGCCGCAAGGACCCGCTGCCGCCGATCCGCCAGGAGGTCAACTGGGACGTCAAGGCGCGCCTCGAGGACATGGACCGCGCCTCGGTCGACGTGAACGTGCTGTTTCCGACCCATGTGTCGAGCTATTGCGCGCTGCGCGACATCGGCTTCGAGAACGCGCTCTACCGTGCCTACCACCGCTGGGTCGTCGATTTCTGCGCGCAGGCACCGAAGCGGCTCAAATGGACCCTCGTCGCCAATATGCGCGATGTGCCTTCGGGCATCGCCGAGATCAAATACTGGGCCGAGCGCGACCCCAATCTTGTCGGCGTCTACATCTCGCCGCAGGCGCCGGGCGGCAAGCTGCTCGACAACCCCGACCTCCATCCGCTCTACGACGCGGCGCAATCGCTCGACCTGCCGCTGTTGGCGCATGGCGGGACAGCGCGGCCGCCTTACGGACCCGGCACCCGCGACCTCGACGGCGCGTGGTTCCTGCTGCACGGCTTTTCGAACCCGTGGGCCGGGATGGCGGCGATGGGCGCCTTGATCGGCGGCGGCATCTTCGACCTGTTCCCGCGCATTCGGGCGGCGATCATCGAGACTGCCGGCGGCTGGGTCCCGGCGGCGCTCGACCGGATGGACACGCATTACCTGATGTCGCCCGGGCACGTGCCGAACCTGAAGCGCATGCCGCGCGAGGTCCTGGCTGAAGGTCGGTATTTTCACGGCATCGACAGCTGGGAGCGCTCGCTCGAATTCTGCGTCGAGGAGCTGGGCGAAGACATGTGGCTGTTTGCCTCCGACTGGCCGCACGGCGACAGCGCCTGGCCGGAGGCGGTGCCGCAGACCGTCGAGCGTCCGCGCCTCACCGAAAGCGCCAAGAAGAAGCTGCTGGGAGACAACGCCCTGCGCCTCTGCCCGAGGTTACGGGGCTGACGCAGCCGCTGGGATGGCTACCGGGCCCAAACACCATCGCCTGAGGGAACGCGAAATGGCCGTAGCGAAGGAGGAAGGTGCAGTCCCTGATTTTCTGCGCATGGACCAACCGGTCAGCTCCGACCCGGCCAATGCCAAGAAGACCGGCGACTGGCACGGCTGGCCGACCAAGGACATCACCCCGGTCACGCTGACCGACAATGAAGGTCGGACGGTACGGATCAGGACGCCGGTCATGGATTTGGAGGGGCTCATCACGCCCACCGATCTGCACTACACCGTCCAGCATTTCGCCGTGCCGCCGGTGGTGGAGAGCAATGCGTGGGAGCTGAAGATTTTTGGTGAGGTCAGGGCGCCGCTGACCCTCAACCTCGACCAGTTGCGGCGTTTCCCGGCCCGCGGCGTGCGCACCGTAATGGAGTGTTCCGGCAGCGACGCCACGTATTTCGAGTACTTCAAGGGTGAGGGACCCAAACCCTCGCGTACGCAAGAAGCCATGATCCTCAGCGCCAGCGAGTGGACTGGCGTGCCGCTAGCCGCCGTGCTGCACGAGGCCGGCCTCACCGCCAAATCGCTCTACGTGCGGGCCGAGGGCAACGACCTCGGTGTGCCAAACACCGCCGCCCCGGGCACCAAGCCGTTTTATTACGACAAGGGTGTGCCCATCGAAAAGGCGCTCCATCCCGACACCATTCTGGCCTGGGCGCAGAACGGCCAGCTGCTGGAACACCTGCACGGCGCCCCGGTGCGCCTCTTGGTGCCCGGCTGGTCGGGCAACTGGTCGGTCAAATGGCTCACCAAGCTGGAGGTCATGGAGAGGGAGCCGGACTGCTGGTACCACTACCAATTTTACTACTACGGCACCTCGCCCGACGATCCCGACAAGGAGCTGATCACCACGATCGGGGTCAAATCGATCATCACACAACCCAACGATGACACCGAGACGATGTCTCCCGGCATCCACATGATCCGGGGGTATGCCTGGAGCGGGGCCGGTGCCATCGACCAGGTCGAGGCGAGCATCGACGGCGGGGAAACCTGGCACTCCGCCCACATAGAACAGCCCCGCGACCGCTTCATGTGGGTGCGCTGGTCCTACCGCTGGGACGCCCGCCGGAAGGGCAGGTACCATCTGATGTCCCGCGCAACCGACGAGGTCGGCCGGGTGCAGTCGCGCGAGCCGCGCTACAACAACATGCGCAAGAACTTCAGCGCCATCGTGGGCTACTGGGTAACGGTGGCGTAGGCCGCCCAGCTTATCGCACCGGGCGTCTGGAGGCGGAGAAATACCCATGAAATACGACCTCTTGATCCAGCACGGCGAGGTGATCGACCCGGGCGGCGGGCTGAAGGGCCGGCTCGATGCCGCGATCAGCGGCGGCAAGATCGTCGAGGACGGCCGCGTCTGGTACGAGCGGCAGGGCGAGTAGCGCCGTAACCGAGCGAGATCATCCGATGAAGCCAAGGACGAGGGAGCCACACAAATGATGCGCATCGCCGAAGCGCTCGAAGCCTTCCGCCCTCATCGCGGCGACGCGATCGTGGTGCCTGGGCGGGGCGGCCGCTACTGGGTCGAGAAGACCGCCCGCCCCGAACTCGACGTGCCGCTCGGCGACCCGGCGATGGGCGGCCATGCCGGCTTTGCCCTGGGGCTCGCCCTCGCCCGCCCCGAGCGCAAAACCGTGCTGTTCGATTCCGAGGGCGACATCCTGATGAGCCTCGGCATGCTGGCCACGATCGCCGAGCAGGCGCCCTCAAATTTCTATCACTTCCTCTTGGACAACGAGGTCTATGCGACAACCGGCGGGCAACCGGTGCCGAACGCCAAGAACATCGCCTATGACAAGCTGGCGCTCGCCGCCGGCTACCCGCGCGCCCATGCCTTTGATGAGCTGGCCGATTTCGCGCGCGACTTGCCGGCGGTGCTCGGCCGCCCCGGCCCGGTCCTGGTTGCGCTCAAGGTCTATCCCGAGATCGAGAATGACCCGATCGGCCGGCGCCGGCGCTGGCAGATCCGCACCCGCGACCAGGTGCTCGCCGATCTGCGCGGCGGGTTGGGGCTGACCGCGCCGTGACTGCGAAATTGTCGATCCGGCACAGGCTGCTGGCGATCGCGGCGGCGACCGCAGCGCTGTCGCTGCTGATCCTGTCGGCGGCCTGGATTTTCTATAAGGCGCATAATGCGTCCATGCCGGAACAGCATGTCTTTGTATTGGTGGTGATTTTTGCTGCCCTCGCCTCAGGTCTGGCCGGATTTGGGCTGGCGGAGCTGCTGCTCGGCGCCGCCTTGGAACGGAAGGCGAAGGAGCGGATTGCTGCGCTGTCAACCAGCAACGAGCGGCTCAGAGAGACGATCGCGGAGCTGCAAGTCGCCAAGCTGCAAGCCGAGGCCGCGAGCAAGGCGAAATCCGATTTCCTCGCCAATATGAGCCACGAATTGCGCACCCCGCTCAATGCGATCATCGGATTTTCCGATCTGATGAAATCGCAGACCCTGGGGCCGATGGGCAACCGGACCTATGTCGACTACGCGGCCGACATCAATTTCAGCGGCACGCACCTCCTCGAAATCATCAACGACATTCTCGACGTTGTGCGCCACGAATCCGGGAAAATGGAACTGAAAGAAGAAGTCGTCGATGTCGAGGAGGTGATCGACGAGGCGCGCCGCCTCGTTGCGCCGCAGGCGCTGCAGGGCGAGGTGGAACTGACATGGCGGGCACCGCCGTCGGCCCTGCCGCCGTTATTTTGCGACCGGGTGCGGCTGCGGCAGATGCTGCTCAACATTCTGTCGAACGCCGTGAAGTTCACCGGGCCCGGCGGTTCGGTCGAGATCGCCGCGGAACTAAAGGATGGGCTGCAGCTGATCGTCAAGGACAGCGGCGTCGGCATCAAGCCCGAAGACATCGCCCGCATCATGACCCCGTTCGGACAAGTCGACTCGGAATATTCGCGTCACAGGGACGGGCCTCGGACTGACGCTGACCAGGGCGCTGGTCGAGCGCCATGGCGGGCGGTTGAGCCTAATCAGCGTTCCCGGTGTCGGGACGACGGTTCGGCTCTCGTTTCCTGGCCGAGCGGGTGGGGCGCTCGCCTGTCGATCCCGACATGGCGGTCGGTCGGCGGCGTGTCGAGCTGACGCCGCGGTTCCTCGGCCGATGCGGCGAAACAACGCGGGCCGCCAGGGCCCGCGCCTTTCGCCTGCGGGTGCGAGGATCGCCGCTACTGCGCCGCCTCAGCCTGCACCACCTCGCCGATGACGAGCCCGAGCGGGCTGGCGGTGACGTGCACCGTCGCGCCGTCGGGGATGCGGCCTTCGAGGATCTGCTGCGCCAGCGGGTTCTGCAACTCGCGCTGGATCACCCGCTTCAACGGCCGCGCGCCGTAGACCGGGTCGTAGCCGGCGTTGGCGAGCCAGGCAGCGGCGGCGCCGTCGATCTCGAGCGCGATCTTGCGGTCGGCCAACAGCGCCTTCAGCTGCTCCAGCTGGATCGCGACGATGCCCTTCATGTCGTCGCGCGACAGGCGGCGGAACAACAGGATCTCGTCGAGCCGGTTCAGGAACTCCGGCCGGAACGCGGCGCGCACCGCCTCCATCACCGCCGGGCGCGCCTGCTCGATATCGGCGCCGTCCGGCAGGCTCGCCAGCGCCTCGCTGCCGAGGTTCGAGGTCAGCACGATCAGGGTGTTGCGGAAATCGACCGTGCGCCCCTGGCCGTCGGTCAGCCGGCCGTCGTCGAGCACCTGCAACAGCACGTTGAACACGTCGGGGTGCGCCTTCTCGACCTCGTCGAACAGGATCACCTGATAGGGCCGGCGCCGCACCGCCTCGGTCAACGCGCCGCCCTCGTCATAGCCGACATAGCCCGGCGGCGCCCCGATCAGCCGCGAGACCGAGTGCTTCTCCATGTATTCCGACATGTCGATGCGCACCATCGCGCTCTCGTAGTCGAACAGGAACTCGGCGAGCGCCTTGGTCAGCTCGGTCTTGCCGACGCCGGTCGGCCCCAAGAACAGGAACGAGCCGATCGGCCGGTTCGGGTCCTGCAGGCCGGCGCGGGCGCGGCGGATCGCGTTCGACACCGCGATGACGGCCTCGTCCTGGCCGATCACCCGGCGGCGCAGATTGTCCTCCATGCTGAGCAGCTTCTCGCGCTCGCCCGACAGCATCTTGTCGACCGGGATGCCGGTCCAGCGCGACACGATCCCGGCGATGTGCTCGGGCGTCACCGCCTCTTCGAGCATCCGCCCCTTCTCGGCGCCCTCGGCCTCTTTGAGCTTGCGTTCGAGCTCGGGGATGACGCCGTAGGTCAATTCGCCGGCGCGGCTCCAATCGCCGCGGCGCTGCACCTGGTCGAGTTCGGCGCGGGCCTGGTCGAGCTGCTCCTTCAGCTTCTGGGCGCCGGCCAGCTTGCCCTTCTCGGCCTCCCATTCGGCGGTCAGCTCGGCCGATTCCTGCTCCAGCTCTTCCAGCTCCTTGACCAGCTTTTGCAGGCGGTCCTGCGAGGCCGGGTCGTGCTCCTTCTTCAAGGCCTCGCGCTCGATCTTCAACTGGATGATGCGGCGGTCGAGTTCGTCGACCTCCTCCGGCTTCGAATCGACCTCCATGCGCAGCCGCGCCGCCGCCTCGTCGATCAGGTCGATCGCCTTGTCGGGCAGGAAGCGGTCGGTGATGTAGCGGTGCGACAAGGTCGCCGCCGCGACGATCGCGCCGTCGGTGATGCGCACCCCGTGGTGCAGTTCGTATTTTTCCTTGATGCCGCGCAGGATCGAGATCGTGTCCTCGACCGACGGCTCGGTGACGAAGACCGGCTGAAAGCGCCGCGCCAGCGCCGCGTCCTTCTCGATGTGCTTCCGGTATTCGTCGAGCGTCGTCGCGCCGACGCAATGCAATTCGCCGCGCGCCAGGGCCGGCTTCAGCATGTTGGAGGCGTCCATCGCCCCCTCCGCCTTGCCGGCGCCGACGAGGGTGTGCAATTCGTCGATGAAGACGATGATCTCGCCCGACAGCCGCGGTGATCTCGGACAACACCGCCTTCAGCCGCTCCTCGAACTCGCCGCGGTATTTGGCGCCGGCGACCATCGCGCCGAGGTCGAGCGCCAGGAGGCGCTTGTTCTTGAGGCTTTCCGGCACGTCGCCGTTGACGATGCGCAAGGCGAGCCCCTCGACGATCGCGGTCTTGCCGACGCCCGGCTCGCCGATCAGCACGGGATTGTTCTTGGTGCGGCGCGACAGCACCTGGATCGTGCGGCGGATCTCCTCGTCGCGGCCGATGACCGGGTCGAGCTTGCCCTCGCGCGCCGCCTCGGTCAGGTCGCGCGCGTATTTCTTCAGGGCGTCGTAGCCTTCCTCGGCCGAGGCGCTCTCGGCCTTGCGCCCCTTGCGCAAATTCTCGATCGCGGCGTTGAGGGTTTGCGGCGTGACATGGCCGGCGGCGAGCGCCTTGCCCGACGGCGTGTCGCTGGCCATCGCCAGCGCCAGGAGCAGCCGCTCGACCGTGACATAGCTGTCGCCGGCCTTCTCGGCGATCTTTTCCGCCTGGTCGAAGACGCGCGCCAGCTCGGGGCCGAGATAGACCTGCCCGGCGCCGCTGCCCTCGACCTTGGGCTGCTTGGTCGAGCTCGGCGTCGACCGCCGCCAGCACGACCCGCTGGGTCGCCGCCGGCGGCGCGGATCAGGTTGGCGCAGAGCCCTTCCTTGTCTTCGAGCAGCACCTTCAAGAGGTGCTCGGGCATGAGGCGCTGATGGCCGCTGCGCAACGCCAAGTTCTGCGCCGATTGGACAAAGCCTTTCGAGCGCTCGGTATACTTTTCGAGTTCCATCGTGGAGCCCTCCCAATGAACCGGCCGCAGCGCCCCTATCAGGCAGCCTCCGCGGCCCTTCTGGAGCCAAATATGGGGTGGCGGCGAGGCCGCGCAACCCGGCCGACAAGGCGTCGAAATCGCCCCGCTGTCATTGCGCTAACTCAATGACGGGCAGCCAATTCCCACCGCCGGGGCGGTGCGGCCAGCCAGGCGGTCAAGCCTCGCCGCGCTCGGGCAGAGGCACCAGCTCGATGCGGTTCTTGCCGGCGGTCAGCGCCAGCTCGCCATGCTTCAGCGCCACCGCATCCTTGCCGAAAACCTCGCGCCGCCAGCCTGACAAGGCCCGCACCGGCGCGCTGTCGTCGGCGGCGATCGCTTCGAGATCCTCGGCCGAGGCGACCAGCTTCTGCGCGACCTGAAAATCCTCGCACCGCTGCTTCAGCAAGACCCGCAGCAGCTCGATCAGCGGCCCGACGCCGGGCGGCGCCTCGGCCTTGGCCGGGAATCGCCGGCGGCGGGTTCGGGTCGGCCAGCCCCTGCGCGACCGCATCGAGGATCTCGTGGCCGAGCTTGCCCTCGGCGACGCCCTTGCCGAGGCTGCGGGTGCGGGCGAGGCTCTCGATCGATTTGGGAGCATGCGCGGCAACTTCGAGCACGGCTTCGTCGCGCATGATCCGGCCGCGCGGCAGATCGCGCTGCTGCGCCGCCGCCTCGCGCCATGCCGCCACCGCCCGCAGCACGCCGAGCATGCGCCGGTCGGCGCGGCCGCGCAGGCGAAACCGGCGCCACGCCTCGGAGGGCTCGGCGCGGTAGAGCGCCGGATCGACAATGTCCGCCATCTCTTCCGCGAACCAGCCGGCGCGGCCGTTTTTCGCGAGCAGCTCCTGCAGCCGCTCGTAGACGGTGCGCAGATGGACGACATCGGCCAGCGCGTATTCGATCTGCCGGGCGGTCAACGGCCGGTGCGCCCAGTCGGTGAAGCGCGAGGCCTTGTCGAGGTTCGTCCGGGCCAGGCGCTTCACCAGGGTCTCGTAGCTTGCCGAATCGCCAAACCCGCACACCATCGCGGCGATCTGGGTGTCGAAGATCGGGTGCGGCACCTGCCCCGACAGCTGAAAGAAGATTTCGAGGTCCTGCCGCGCCGCGTGGAACACCTTGAGGATGTCGGAGTCGGCCATCAGCGCCAGCAAGGGCGCCAGCGCGATTCCGGGCGCCAGGGCATCGATCGCCACAGCCTCTTCGGGACCGGCCACCTGCACGACGCACAGCACCGGCCAATAGGTGCGCTCGCGCATGAACTCGGTATCGACCGCGACGAATTGGGCGCCCTTCTGGCGCGCGCAGAATTGGGCGAGCGCGTCGCTGTCGGTAATCAAGGTCGTCATTGCGGGCGCTATACACCGAAAATCGCGGAACCGGAACTTTGCAGCGTTTGAGCTAATGCAAAGTCAAAAGAAGATCGCCGTCCCGGCGAAAGCCGGGACCCATCTGTCTGGCGATGGTGCCTTTGAAGGATGGGTCCCGGCTTTCGCCGGGACAGCGATTTTGTTGCGAATAGGGTTGATCGACGCAATCATCCACCGGGCAACAGCGCCTCCGCCTCCTCCCACAGGCGCCGCACCACCTCGCCGGCCGGCTCGGGCCGCGCCAGCGCCGCCGCCTGGCCGGCCCAGGCCTGCATCCGCTGCACATCGCCGGCGCGCCCCGCCGCCTCGCGCATCGCCGCGGTCAGGCCGCGCTGCACCGGGTAGGGCGCCGGCGCGGGCGCATCGGGCGCGGCCGCGGCGCGGACGTAATCGGTGGCGATGGCGCGGCCGAGACGGCCGGAAAAGGCGCGGGTCGCCATCGTCGCCTCCGGCTCCAGCTCGGCCAGCGCGTCGGCCCAGGCCGGGTTGGTCGCGGCCTCCGGGCAGCGCAGCAACGCGGTGCCGATCTGCACCGCGCTCGCCCCCAGGGTCAGCGCCGCGGCGACCGCCGCGCCCGTCGCCGATGCCGCCGGTCGCGATGATCGGCACCGACAATTTGTCGGCGAGCCGCGGCACCAGCGCGAAGAGGCCCGACCATCTGGCGCTCGGCGGCGGCCGCATCGAAGGCGCCGCGATGGCCGCCGGCTTCGAAACCCTGCGCCACCACCGCGTCGGCGCCGGCCGCCTCGGCGGCGCGCGCCTCGGCGAGGGTCGTCGCGCAGGCGAACCAGGCGATGCCGCGCGCCTTCAGCTCGGCGACGAAAGTCGTCGGGAAACAGCCCCATGATCGACGACACGACGCGCGGCGCCGCGGCGAGCAGCGCGGCGCATTGCGCGGCGAAATCGAGCGGCACCGCATCGCCCGCCTCGGGCGGCACCGGCGGACCCCACTCTCCGAGAAACTCGCGCACCAGCCGCTCGTGCTCGGCATCGCGCAGCGGCGGCGGATCGGGCACCCACAGATTGATCTGGAAGGTGCCGTTGCTTTGCCCGCGGAACTGCTCGGACCCAGGCGGCGATGCCGTCGGGCGCGGTCATCAAGCGCGCCGAGCCCGCCCATCCCGCCGGCATTGCCGACCGCCGCGGCGAGGCCGGCCGGGCAGGCGCCGGCCATCGGCGCCATCAGGATCGGGACGCGCAGCCCAAAGCGGCGGCAAAACGCGGCCGCGCGCTCGCGCGCGCCGGGTTCGGAGCCGACATTCGACATCGCAAGCCTCACTGATTGGGTGGCGTATGCGCCGCGTACAGCTCGCGCAGGCGGGTCTTCATGACCTTGCCGGTCGCGGTATGCGGCAATTCGTCGACGATCACCACATCGTCGGGCAGCATCCAGCGCGGAAAGCGCTCGCCGAGAAAGGCGATCAGCGCCTCGCGCTGCGGCCGCCGCCCGGCCGGCGTTCCCGGGCGCGGCGTGACGATCAAGCAGCGGCCGCTCGCCCCAGCGCGGATGCGGCACCGCGATCGCCGCCGCCTCGCCGACATCGCCATGCGCCATCGCGGCGACTTCGAGATCGATCGAGCTGATCCACTCGCCGCCCGATTTGATCACGTCCTTGCGCCGGTCGCTGATCTGCATGTAGCCGTCGGGATCGATCGCGGCGACATCGCCGGTATGGAACCAGCCGTCGGGCTCGACCGCGGCGGCGCTCGCTTCCGGGTTCTCGAAATAGCCGCTGACGATCCACGGCCCGCGCACCAGGAGTTCGCCGACCGATTTGCCGTCATGCGGCAAGGGCGTGCCCGTCATCGTCGACGATCTTCATCTCGACGCCAAAGACCGGACGCCCGGCCTTGGCCTTGACCCGCCGCTTGCCCTCCGCATCGAGCCCGGCATGCTTTGCCTTCAGCGCCGAGACGGTGCCGAGCGGGCTCATCTCGGTCATGCCCCAGCCCTGCACCATGTCGATGCCGTGCGCCTCGAAGGCCGCCATCAGCGAGGGCGGCACCGCCGAGCCGCCCGACAGCACGCCGCGCAATGTCGGACATTTGGCGCCGGTCTCGCGCATATAAGCCTCCATGCCGAGCCATACCGTCGGCACGCCGAGGCTCAGCGTCACGCCTTCGGCGTTGAACAGCTCGCACAGGCTCGCGCCGTCGAGCCGCGCCCCCGGCCACACCAGCTTGGCGCCGTTGATCGGCGCGGTATAGGCGGTGGCCCAGCCGCAGGCATGGAACAGCGGCACGATCGGGCAGACGACGTCGCTCGCCGTCATCGGGATCGCGTGCGGCAACGACGCGGCGAGCGCGTGGATCACCGTCGAGCGGTGGCTGTAGAGCGCGCCTTTCGGGTGGCCGGTCGTGCCCGAGGTGTAGCACAGCGCCGCGGCATCCCGCTCGTCGAACTCGGGCCACTCGAACTCCTCGCTCTCGGCGGCGATCAGGTTGTCGTAGGTCGCCAGCACCGGCAGCGCCGTCTCCGCCTCGCCGAGGAGGACGATCCGGCAATCCTTGGGCAATGACGGCACGAGGCGCTCGATCAGCGGGATGAACGACGTCTCGACGAACAGCAGCCGGTCCGCGGCATGATTGACGATGTAGACGATCTGCTCGTCGAACAGGCGCGGGTTGATCGTGTGGCACACCGCGCCGATGCCGGAGATGCCGTAATAGAGCTCGAAATGGCGATGGGTGTTCCAGGCCAGCGTGCCGACCCGGTCGCCCGGCTGGATGCCGAGGCGCAACAAGGCGCGCGCCAGCTGCTTGGCGCGGCGTTCGGCATCGGCGTAGGTGTAGCGATGGATCGGACCTTCGACGGTCCGCGTCACGATCTCGGTGTCGGCGTGATAGAGCGCGGCGTGTGCGATGATCCCCGAGATCAACAGCGGCCGCTCCGACATCAACCCGCGCATCGTTTCCTCCCGTCGCGTCGAGGAGTTGCCCTCCGGTCCGAAGTATAGACCCGGCCGTTGCCGCGGATCTCAAGCGCCGCATCGGCCGCGGCCGCGGGGCTGGCCCCGCAGCGCCGGGCCGGCTACGATCGGGCATGATCGCACCCCCGCTTTCGCGAGCCGTCCGCTCGGCGATCTCCGCGGCACCCGGCTGAGATGAGCGCGTCGGCAGCGCGTGGCGGCTGGCTGCGCCATGTCTCGGCCTTGTCGGACCACCGCTACAGCACATGGGTGCTGGCCGCGATCGCGTTCGTGCGACAGCTCGTTTCTCCCGGTACCGCCCGACCTGCTGCTCGTCCCGATGATCCTGACTCCGGCCGGAGCGAGCCCCGGCTGCTGCTCGTCATCTGCACCCTCGCCTCCTCGCTCGGCGCGGCCGCCGGCTACCTGATCGGCTATGGATTGTGGAGCGTCATCGGGGCGCCGCTGGTCCAGTTCTACGGCTATGTCGACGCTTTCGCGGCCTATCAGCGGCTGGTCCATGATTGGGGGTTCTGGTTCATCATCGCCAAGGCGTTCACCCCGATCCCGTTCATGATAGCGACGATCGCGGCCGGGGTTGCCGCGATGCCGCCGGTATCGTTTCATGGTGGCCGTGATCCTCGCGCGGGGGTTGCATTTTGCGATGTTCGGCACTCTCCTGGTGCTGTACGGCGGCAAGGTCCTGGCGCTGATCGCGCGCTATGAGCGGCCGTTCGCGGTGATCTCCGTCCTCGTGCTGATCGGGCTCTTCGTCGCCTATCACCTGAGTTGAGCTTCACGCAGAAAGGATCGCCCATGTCGTACATCTATGTCGTGCAGATGAACATCCCGGCCGCGCACGAGGCCGAGTTCAACCGCATCTACGACGACCGAGCACGTGCCGATGCTGTCGAAGGTGCCGGGGGTGCACAAGGTCACCCGCTACCGGCTCACCAAGACCAACGACCCGAAAATGCAGAAATACCTGGCGATCTACGAGATCGACTCGCCGGCGGTCGTCGACAGCAAGGAATGGGAGGTCGCCGGCGCCTGGGGCGACTGGGCATCGAAGATCCGCCCGCACACCACCGAGCGCCACCACAGCTTTTTCGAGAAGATCTGAGCCGCGTCGCCCTCTCCCGCGTGCGGGAGGGGTGATTGTGCGCACAAAAAGAAGGCAGGGCGTTCGCCCTGCCAGCGTCTCTCTTGCGGATTTTTCTGGGCCGGGAACCGTGAGTTCCCGGCCGGTAATCGCGAAAACCTCCCTAAACTCGGGCCGCGCAGCTGCCTGCGCATTTGCTTATGGCGCGACGATATGCAAAATCGTCGCACCGGGTCACGCGGTTTTTTGCGCGTCCCTGGTATTTTCGCCCTCGCCTCGGTACTAGAGTGCGGCGATCCCGAACCGGCGAGGTGCCATGCGCCTGTCCCAGTATTTCCTGCCGCTGTTGCGCGAGAACCCGAGCGAGGCGCAGATCGTCTCGCACCGGCTGATGCTGCGCGCCGGGATGATCCGCCAGTCATCGGCCGGGATCTATTCCTGGCTGCCCTTGGGGCTGCGCGTCCTGAAGCGGGTCGAACAGATCGTGCGCGAGGAGCAGGACCGCTCCGGCGCGCAGGAGATATTGATGCCGACGATCCAGCCGGCCGAACTGTGGCGCGAGAGCGGGCGCTACGAGGATTACGGCAAGGAGATGCTGCGCATCAAGGACCGCCACGAGCGCGAGATGCTGTACGGGCCGACCAACGAGGAGCAGGTCACCGACATCGTCCGCGCCGCGATCAAGAGCTATCGCGACCTGCCGAAAAACCTCTACCACATCCAGTGGAAATTCCGCGACGAGGTGCGGCCGCGCTTTGGCGTCATGCGCGGGCGCGAATTCCTGATGAAGGACAATTACAGCTTCGACCTCGACGCGAAGGGCGCCAAGCATTCCTACAACAAGATGTTCCTCGCCTATCTGCGCACCTTTGCGCGGATGGGGCTGAAGGCGATCCCGATGCGCGCCGATACGGGGCCGATCGGCGGCGATCTCAGCCACGAATTCCACATCCTCGCCGAGACCGGCGAGTCGGAGGTGTTTTGCGACCGCCGCTGGCTGGAGACCGAGATCCCCGTCGAGGAGGTCGATTACGCCGGCGACCTCGAACCGTTCTTCCGGCAGTGGACGAGCCTCTACGCCGCGACCGAGGACGTGCACGACCCGGCGAGCTGCCCGGTCCCGCCGGAACAGCTGGTCACCGCGCGCGGCATCGAGGTCGGCCAGATCTTTTATTTCGGCACCAAATATTCGGTGCCGATGGGTGCGCTGGTCGCCGGGCCCGACGGCGAGATGGTGCCGCTCGAAATGGGCTCCTACGGCATCGGCGTGTCGCGCCTGGTCGGCGCGCTGATCGAAGCCAACCATGACGATGACGGGATCATCTGGCCGGAGAGCGTCGCCCCGTTCCGCCTCGGCCTCATCAATCTGCGCCCGGCCGATGCGAAGTGCCGGGACGCCGCCGACGAGCTCTACGGCAAGTTGCGCGGCGCCGGGGTCGACGGTGCTGTACGACGACCGCGAGGAATCCCCGGGCGCCAAATTCGCCGCGATGGATCTGATCGGCCTGCCCGATCAGCTGATCCTCGGGCCGCGCGGGCTCGCCGCCGGCACGATCGAATGGAAAGCAGCGCCGCTCCGGCGCGCGGCAGGATCTGCCGCTCGACGCCGCGCTCGCCCGGTTCGCGGGCGGGTAGCAGGATGGCGCCGCGCCCAACAGCCCCTCTCCCGCAGTGCGGGAGAGGGGCTTCGCGCCCGGTTCGGATGATCTTCGGCGCCGTCGAGCGGATGGTCGCGTTCCGCTATCTGCGGGCGCGCCGGCAGGAGGGGTTTGTTTCGGTCATCGCGATCTTCTCGCTCCTCGGCATCGCGCTCGGGGTGGCGACGCTGATCATCGTGATGGCGGTGATGAACGGGTTCCGCACCGATCTGATCGACCGCATCCTCGGCCTCAACGGCCATCTCGCGGTCTATGGCGAGACCGCCTCGCTCACCGATTTCGACGCCGTCGCGGCGAAGGTGCGGCAGGTCCCCGGGGTCGTCAGCGCGACCCCGCTCGTCGAGGGCCAGGTCATGGCGACGAGCGCAGCCGGCGCCGTCGGGGCGCTGGTCCGCGGCATCCGCCCCGACGACATCCGCGCCCGCAAGCTGATCGCCGACCATATCGTCGGCGGCTCGCTCGCCGAGTTCGGCGACGACGGGATCGCGATCGGCGACCGCCTGGCGCGCCGCCTCGGGCTCGGGGTCGGCGGCCGGATCACGCTGATCGCGCCCGAAGGCACCGACACCGCCTTCGGCACGATGCCGCGGCTCAAGACCTACCATGTCGTCGCGCTGTTCGATGTCGGCTACTACGAATACGACAACAGCTTCATCTACGTGCCGCTCGATGCGGCGCAGCTGTTCTTCCGCATGCCCGAGGCGGTCAGCTATCTCGAAGTCTTCGTCGCCGACGCCGACCAGTCGACCCGCGACGGCGCGGCTGATCGCCGCCGCGCTCGGCGGCCATGTCCGCATCCTCGACTGGCAGCACGCCAATTCGGGCATCGTCAACGTCGTCGAGATCGAGCGCAACGTGATGTTCCTGATCCTGACGCTGATCATCCTCGTCGCCGCCTTCAACATCATCTCCGGCATGATCATGATGGTGAAGGACAAGGGCCGCGACATCGCCATCCTGCGCACGATGGGCGCCTCGCGCGGCATGGTGCTGCGCATCTTCATGCTGTCGGGCGCCTGCATCGGCGTGGTCGGCACGCTGGCGGGCTTTGTGCTCGGGATCGTCATCACCCGCAACCTCGAGGCGATCCGCGAATTCCTGCAGAACATCCTGCATGTCGAGCTGTTCTCGGCGGAGTTCTATTTCTTCACGCGGATCCCGGCGCGGCTCGAACCGCGCGAGGTCGCGACGGTCGTGGTGATGGCGCTGGCGCTCTCCTTCCTCGCGACGCTCTACCCGTCGTGGCGCGCCGCGCGGCTCGATCCGGTCGAGGGGCTGCGCTACGAATGAGCGATGTGGGCGCCGGGGCGGTGCTGGCGCTGCGTGAGGTGCGCAAGGTGTTTCGCCAGGGCGGGGTCGAGCTCCGGGTGCTGAACGGCATCGACCTGGCGCTCGCTCCCGGCGAGATCGTCGCGCTGGTCGGCCCCTCGGGCGCCGGCAAATCGACGATGCTGCATGTCGCCGGCCTGTTGGAGCGGCCGGATGGCGGCGCGGTTCTGATCGAGGGGCGCGATTGCGGCGGCCTCTCCGACGAGCACCGCACCTTGCTGCGGCGCCGCGCGCTCGGCTTTGTCTATCAGTTCCACCATCTCTTGCCGGAATTCTCGGCGCTCGAAAACGTGATGCTGCCGCAGATGATCGCCGGGATCGGGCGGCGCCCGGCGCGCGACAAGGCGGCGGCATTATTGGAGCGGGTCGGGCTCGGCGAGCGCCTCAGCCACCGCCCGGCGCGGCTCTCGGGCGGCGAGCAGCAGCGCGTCGCGCTGGTCCGCGCGCTGGCCAACGACCCGAAGATCCTCCTCGCCGACGAGCCGACCGGCAACCTCGACCACACGACGGCGAACGAGCGTCATGGACTTGCTGATCGAGATCGTCCGCGCCAGCGGCCTCGCCGCGCTGATCGCCACCCACAATCTCGAGCTCGCGCACCGCCTCGACCGCATCGTCGCGCTGGAGGACGGACGGCTGCGGGCGGGCGCGTAGGGGGGCACCGCCATTGCGAGGAGCGCAGCGACGAAGCAATCTCGGCCAAGTGAGCGGAGCCGGCCCGAGATTGCGTCGCTCCGCTCGCAATGACAGCTGCGGGAGCGGTGGCTGGATACCGAATTCGATGCTTGTTGCGCTGTGCAACCGCAAAATATGACCGCGTGCGGCCCGGCCATTCCGCGGCTTTGCACAGATTGCTGTTTCCGGCGGTTTCTCATGCCATGCTGGCACATGATTAAAGGTTTGTGAGCCCCATGCCGCTCGCCGATTTCGTCCATCTGCGCACCCACACCGCCTATTCGCTGTCGGCCGGGGCGATCAAGATCGACGAGCTGGTCCAGCTGTGCCGCGCCGAGGCGATGCCGGCGGTGGCGATCACCGACAGCGGCAATCTGTTCGGCGCCCTGGAATTCGCCACCGCCTGCGCCGAAGCCGGCATCCAGCCGATCATCGGCGTCGAGATCGCGCTCGCCCCGGAGGCGAAGAACGGAGCCAAAAACGGCAATGGCGAGCGCAGCCAGCGCCTGGCCAATGGCAACGGCAACGGCGCCGAGCCCGACCGCATCGTGCTCCTGGTGCAGAGCGAGGTGGGCTACCGCAATCTGATGCGCCTCACCAGCCATGCCTTTCTCGATGGCGAGGCCGGCGCCGAGCCGGCGCTGACGCTCGGCCGACCTCGCCGCGCGCGAATGAGGGGCTGATCTGCCTCGCCGGCGGCGCGGGCGGCCCGCTCGGGCGTCTGATCGCCGAGGGCCAGGCCGAGGCGGCCGAAGCGCTGCTCGCCGCGCTCAAGGACCTTTTCCCGGGCCGGCTTTACATCGAGCTGATGCGCCATGGCCTGCCCGGAAGAGGCGCGCAGCGAAGCCGGGCCTCGTCGATCTCGCCTATGCCCACGATCTGCCGCTCGTCGCCACCAACAACGCCTATTTCCCCGACCGCGAGTTCTACGAGGCGCATGACGCGCTGATGTGCATCGCGCAGGGCCGCGCCGTCGCCGATGACGACCGCCGGCGGCTGACGCCCGAGCATTTCTTCCGCCCGGCGGCGGAGATGCGCGCCCTCTTCGCCGATCTGCCGGAAGCCTGCGACAACACGCTGGTCATCGCCCGGCGCTGCGCCTTCATCCCGCAGCCGCAGCGGCCGATCCTGCCGGCCTTCCCGACGCCCGGATGGGCAGGACGAGGCGAGCGCGCTGCGCGCGGCGGCGCGCGCCGGGCTCGATGCCCGGCTGACGGCGCCGGGCGATCGACGAAGCCGCCGCCCAGCCCTATCGCGAGCGCCTCGAATTCGAGCTCGACATGATCGTCGAGACCGGCTTTGCCGGCTATTTCCTGATCGTCGCCGATTTCATCCAATGGGCGAAGCGCCAGGGCATCCCGGTCGGCCCGGGGCGCGGCTCGGGGGCCGGCTCGGTCGTCGCCTGGGCCTGACGATCACCGATCTCGACCCGCTGCGCTTCGGCCTCCTGTTCGAGCGCTTTCTCAACCCCGAGCGGGTGTCGATGCCCGATTTCGACATCGATTTCTGCCAGGACCGGCGCGACGAGGTGATCCGCTACGTCCAGCAGAAATACGGCCGCGACCGGGTCGCGCAGATCATCACCTTCGGCAAATTGCAGGCGCGCGCGGTGTTGCGCGATGTCGGCCGGGTGCTCGGCATGCCCTATGGCCAGGTCGACCGGCTGTGCAAGCTGGTGCCGAACAACCCGGCGCACCCGGTCAGCCTCGCCAAGGCGATCGCCGGCGAGCCGCAATTGCAGCAGGCGCGCGACGGCGACGAGACCGTCGCGCGGCTGATGACGATCGCCTTGAAGCTCGAAGGCCTCTACCGCCACGCCTCGACCCATGCCGCCGGCGTCGTGATCGGCGACCGGCCGCTGGCCGAGCTGGTGCCGCTCTATCGCGACCCGCGCTCGGACATGCCGGCGACCCAGTTCAACATGAAATGGGTCGAACTGGCCGGCCTCGTCAAATTCGACTTTCTCGGGCTCGAAGACGCTGACCGTGCTGGCGCGCTGCCTGGAGCTGCTGGCCGCGCGCGGCATCGCGCTCGATCTCGCGACCCTGCCGCTCGACGACCGGCCGACCTTCGAGCTCCTGAGCCGCGGCGACACGGTCGGGGTGTTCCAGGTCGAAGGCCAGGGCGTGCGCGACATGCTGAAAAAGCTGCGCCCCGACCGCTTCGAGGACATCATCGCGGTCGTCTCGCTCTACCGCCCCGGGCCGATGGAGAACATCCCGCGCTACATCGCGGTCAAGCACGGCGAGGAGGCGCCCGACTACCTGCACCCGGCGCTCGAGGAGATCCTCAAGGAAACCCACGGCATCATGATCTACCAGGAGCAGGTCATGCAGATCGCCCAGGTGCTGGCCGGCTATACGCTGGGCGGCGCCGATCTGTTGCGCCGCGCGATGGGCAAGAAGATCCAGGCCGAGATGGACGCGCAGCGCCAGCAATTCGTCGAGGGCGCCGCGGCGCGTGGGGTCGAGCGCGGCCGCGCCGAGCTGATCTTCGACCAGATGGCGAAGTTCGCCGGCTACGGCTTCAACAAATCGCATGCCGCCGCCTATGCGCTGGTCGCCTACCAGACCGCCTATCTGAAGGCGAATTACCCGGTCGAGTTCATGGCCGCGTCGATGACGCTGGATCTCGGCAACACCGACAAGCTCAACCATTTCCGCCAGGAGCTGGACCGGCTCGGCATCGCGCTCCTGCCGCCCGACATCAACCGCTCCGGCGTAGCCTTCGCGGTGGAGACAGACCCAAAGAGCGGCAAGCCGGCGATCCGCTACGCGCTGGCCGCGGTCAAGGGGGTCGGCGAGCAGGCGATGCGCGAGCTGGTCGCCGAGCGCACGGCCTGCGGCCCGTTCAAGGATCTGTTCGATTTCGCGCTGCGCCTCGACCCCAAAACCTTCAACCGCCGCCAGTTCGAGAACCTCGTCAAGGCCGGCGCCTTCGAAACCATCGACCCGAACCGGGCGCAGAGCTTCGCCGCGGCCGAATTGCTGCTGCGCCAGGCGAGCCGCGCCGCCGAGGAGCGCGAGGACGGGCAGGAGAGCCTGTTCGGGGCGATCGCCGTCCGCGCGCCCGGCGCTGCCGGTCGTGCCGGATTGGCCCGCGGTCGAGCGCCTGCAGAACGAGTTCGAGGCGATCGGCTTCTACCTGTCGAGCCACCCGCTCGATCCCTATGGCAAGAGCCTCGAACGCGCCGGCATCCTGCGCTGGACCGATTTGCCGGCGGCGCTGGCCGCCGGCGGCGCGACCCGCTTCCGCCTCGCCGGCATCGTCATCGGCAAGAAGGAGCGCACCTCGGCGCGCGGCAGCCGGTTTGCCTTTGTCCAGCTGTCGGACACCTCCGGGGTCTTCGAGGTGACGGTGTTTTCCGAGGTGCTGGCTCAGGCCCGCGCGTTGCTCGACAGCGGCCAGCCGCTGATCGTCACCATGGATGTCCGCCGCGAGGAGGAGAGCCTGCGGCTGACCGCGCAGAAGATCGAGCCGATGGACAGCGTCGTCGCCCATGCCGCCGCGGGGCTGCGCGTCTTTGTCGGCGAAGCCGAGGCCCTGCCGCGGCTCAAAAGCCTGATCGGGCGCGAGGCCGGCGGCCGCGGCCGGGTGACGGTGGTGCTCGACCTGCCCAGCCGCGAGGTCGAGGTCGCACTGCCCGGCGGCTTCCGCGTCGACCCCCGGATCCGCGCCGCGGTCAAGTCGTTGCCCGGCATCGTCGACGTGCACGATATTGAGCGGCCCTGACCTGGCCGAATTGCCGCCCGCACCGCGGAAGACCCGGTTCTGGCTCTGGGCGCTGGTCCCGGTGCTGCTCGCGGCGGGCGCCTATGGCGCGCTGTGCCTGTGGTTTGTCGCGCATCAGCGCGAGTTTCAGTTCGGCGACAATCGCGCGCCGCGGGTGAGCCCGCAATCGGTCGGGCTCACTGGCTTTGCCGCGGTCGAGATCAGGACCGCGGACGGCCAAGTGCTCGATGCCTGGTGGGCGCCGCCGCCCGAGCCGGGACGCGGCGTCGTGTTGTTTCTGCACGGCACGCCCTCGACGCTGGCCGACACGGTGTGGCGGCTGCCCGATCTGCAGCAGAGCGGGTTCGGCGTCATGGCGTTCGATTACCGCGGCTACGGCGCCTCGACCGGGACCCCGAGCGAGGCCGGGTTTCGCGCCGATGGGCGCGCCGTCTTCGATTGGGTCCGCGCCGCGGCGCCGGGGTCGAAGATCGCGGTGTTCGGCGAGAGCCTCGGCACCGGCCCCGCCGTCGATCTCGCCTGCGACCGGCCGGTCGCGGGCGTCCTGCTCAATTCGCCCTATGCCTCGGTGCGGCGCCTCTTCGAGCTGCGCCGGCCGTTCCTGCCCTATCGCTGGCTGATGCGGGACCAGTTCGATTCCGAGGCGCAGATCGGCGCGATCAACGCGCCGCTGATGATCCTCCACGGCACCGCCGACCCGAACATCCCGATCGCCGAGGCGCGGCGCCTCTATGCCGCCGCCCATGAGCCCAAGACGATGATCGAGATCGCGGGCGCCGGCCACCTCCAGGGCTATGACAATGGCGGCAGGGAGCGCGCCCTCGCCGCCCTCGCCCGCTGGACCGCGCCGGACCCGCGCTGAAAACGCGGAGTTACTGCGCCGTCGAGTGCCGCAGTTCGTAGAACGCCATCGTGGGTCTCCTCCAATTCAACCCGGCGATCCTAGCACAGGGTTGACGGCGGCCGCCGCCCGAGCGCCTCCGGGAACTGCACATCCGCCTCGGCCTGCCGCCGCCCAAGGCCCCTCGCCAGCGGCAGATTCCCTGCGCGCAGGGAATTTTTTCCACGAGGGCAGCCAACCCGCTGCGATTGTTCGATTCTGCCGATACAGCGCAGGGAATTATTCGAGCCGGCGCAGTGAATTTTTTCGCCCGCGCAGGGAATTGGCAGGAATTGGCAGGGAATTTGGCGGCATGGTTTGCACGTACCATAATAGCAATTATCAATCTGATATGGCAATCAGATGAGCATCGCGCAAGCCGCCGGTGTCACCTTCCGGCGGCGGCGCGTTCGAGGTTGAGCGCCAAAAGGCGCGCCAGCGCGTCTTCCTCGGAAATGCCCGCCGGCCAGGCTTTTACGCCGCCTGCAAGCGCGCTAGTTCGGTTTCGAACTCGAAGCGCAATTGCGCGCCCTCGTCCTCGGGCAGCCACAGCGTCATCTGCGGAAAGATCGTGCGGTAGAGGGAAACGCGCGTCGGCTCCCACGGCGGCCGCTGTGCCGCCCGAGCCTCGGCAAGAATCTTGTGCAGCCGCGCGCGCACCTTGTCGGGATCGGGTCGATACGCTGGAGGGCGCGAATCGCCGAACAGGTCAGGCTGCTCCTCTGCCCCGAACAGGTTGAATTGCTCACCGCGTGCCATGCGTTTCCCGTGCTCGAAAGGGCTCCGACACAGCTATTATGCACCTGGGCGCCACTCGCCACCAGATATTGTGTTTACCCCTGATCGGAAAAGGCTGCCTTGTACGCCTCGTCGATTTTGGCCATCTGTTCGATCGTGAAGGCCAGGCTGTCGGCGATGGCCCCGACATGCTCGATTTCGTCGAGCGACAGCACGCGACCCTTGCGCGACTTCAGGTATTTGTCGAGCACCTGATACCCGCCGATGCGGAAATCCCACACGGCCTGCGGCACCGGCTTGAAATTCTGCGTCTTGTTGATCGCTATTGCCTGCTCCGCGGGCGAATAGCGCACCGCCTCGACTGTGTGGTCGCCCCGGCCGTGATAAGCCGCCAACCCGCGCCGCGGCAGTTCGCGTAGTAAATGCGCTTGGATCAGCGCCCAGCCGAGACCCGATAATGTCTCAAAATCGTCGGCCTCTTCGGGGAACGGCACACAAGGAAAGTCGATCCGAAGGAACTCGGCGTAGCGCGTTCGATATGTCGGCGCGTGAAGAATCCCGTAGATATAGCCGAGGATTTCCTCGGGCGTATAATGGTGCTCGTAGCGAGCATCGATATAAGGACGAAAATCTGGCGCAAAATTTTCTGTCGATACCTCGTCTTCGGCGTCTCGGGATTGTATTCGGACGAGAGGAAATAGATATGCACGCTCTTTACTTTTGTCCGACACATACGAGTCGTCGGAGGGCGCGTCAGCGATCATGCAATGACTCCACGCGCCACCTCTTGTAAGCCGGCAAAGAGCAAGACCGATGTTGCCGTCTCTCATTTCCTGCATGACCTGATGTCTGCGTCGGAAGACCAGACCGCTGTGGTCGTAATAGACCTGGCGATCAAATGGTCGATACGCAAATGGGCGTATTAACTCGGGGCGCACACCTTCCTCTCGGAAGATTTTTCGTGCGTCGCTTAGCGACCATTGTTCGACTTTTTTCAATCTGAAGCGAACTTCGACATCCTTATCGACGAGTCCACCCCTGAGCGTATCCAACTGTTCTGTTAACAGCATTTCTGTTTCTGCAACCGCCAGCCGGTCCCGACCGGTAAGGATGCCCGTCGATCCCTCAACGAAAATCATGCGAATAGACCAAAACGCTTCATAGATTTGACGCCCTTCCTCGGTTCTTGGCACTAAGAAATAATTTGGGGAATTGGGCGTAAGTTCTGCCCAATCACGACTGTTCAGGCTTGAGGTAGCACATGTCTCATATTTATGAAGCCTGCTTCCATGAATATCTGAATATCTAATCCGGCTCTCGACGGTTGGATTTTTGACAAAGAGCGCGATCGCGACACCTTTCTTTATGTCAAAAACGTTCTTATCGCCGCGTTGGCCGTCTGCTTCGCCTTGCAAGTCGAATATATGAATTTGATCAAACGTATTAAGCAGAGATTGACGCATGCCGCGAAACGTCACATTTTCGAGCCACGACCGATTGGTAATTACGCCCACGACCCCGCTTTCACGATCATCCATTTTGAGCTGTGCAAAAGGTAGAAACTTAACATAGTCATCATTAAGCCAATGCTTTCGTTCATTGAAATGGATGCCATCAACAAACTCATAAGCTCTAATTTGCGCGCGTATCCATCTGCCGCGGTTCTTGGATCGGGCTGCATAGGGCGGGTTTCCGGTTATGACTAGTATCGGTCTATCCTTAACTCGCTGCGCCGCTTCTACCTCCGCGCTCACCGCAGGCAGCAAGAAATTTGGTTGCGGTTCTACAGGCTCCAGGGTGTTGGTCAGGAATACCTGCAACCTCTCGTCGTCGTGCAGCGGATGCCCCTGGTCGCGCAGATACTGGGACAGCTTCAGGTGTGCGATCGTATATGGTGCGATCAGGTACTCGAAGCCGAACACGTTCTTCAATAAGTGCTCGCGCACGATCAGACCGGCCCGCCCGGCATCCGACCCGCCGATGTTTTCGAAGACGCGCTGAAAGACCTCCAGCAGGAACGTGCCGGTGCCGCAAGCAAAATCGAGCACCGTGACGCGGTGATGGTCGGCGAGGCCCTCGGTGATGCCGAAGCTGTCTTTCAGGATGTCGTCGACCGCGCGCACGATGAAATTCACGATCGGCGGCGGTGTGTAATAGACGCCGCGACCCTTGCGCATCGCCGGGTCATAGGCCTTCAAGTAGTCCTCATAGAAATAGATGAAGGGGTCCCGCTCGAACAGCCGGTGCTCTTCCTCGTCGGACGCCCGCACCTTGCGGCTGATTGCCTTGCGCTGCCGGAACGACAAATCCTCATGGATCGCAGCCAAATCCAGGTCGTTGACGATCGACAGCACCTCCTCGACGACCCAACGCACATCGCGGTATTCGTCTTTCTCCAGTTCTGCGAGGAAGTCTACGAGCTCGCGAATCAGCCGAAATGACCCCGGCACGTATTCCCGCGCGTTTTGCAGGGTCACCGGCTCGGAATTGGAGTTCAGCCGTGCCAAGAACAGGCCGTAGGCCAGCATCTGTGCGAAGGCGTCGGCGAATTCCTTGAGGGTCAGTTCGTGGAAGACCTGGTCGCGGAAGATCTGAAAAAGGCCGTAAAGCCGTCCCTCCTGGTGTTCTCGCTCCTGCCGCACCAATTCCTCGCCCAGGTAGTCGCGCA
This sequence comes from uncultured Alphaproteobacteria bacterium, assembly GCA_963842175.1. GTDB lineage: Bacteria > Pseudomonadota > Alphaproteobacteria > ATCC43930 > CGMCC-115725 > DATARH01. The sequence goes on along the minus strand of CAWJFM010000022.1, from coordinate 27,106 downwards.
AGAGCTTGCTGCGCGCGGCGAGAGCCAGGGCAAGCTGTTCTGCGCGCCCGATCCCTTCTGGCGCCGTCGAAAAGAAGCCTTGCAGCAGCTTCGAGACAGCGACAACGCGATCATCGCGGAGCCGAAACCTGGGACTTTCGAGGTCCGTTTCATGGCAAAGCGTCTCGCGCTGGATGCCGTTCCTGCTGATCCAGACGAAATGCAGGTAATCGGTAACGACGATGTTCTGCGACAGGCTCTTGTAGCGAGTGATCTGATCGGATTTCAGAACGTTGTCGAGATTTTCGCCGATACGCTTGTTCTCGACGTATCCCAGAATGAGGCCGGTCTTGGTGATCTTGAAATCCGGGGCGCCCTTATCGACTACCCGCTTTGGTTCATGCTGGACGGTCGCCGGATTTGGGGCCGCATCAGCGAACGCCTGTAGCAGGGACTGGAGTGCCGCGCGATCCGTGTGCTCCGTCTTCTGGTCAACGGGCGTTACCCGGAGGGCAAGAAGGTAGCGATCGAAAACGTCCTTATCGGGCATCAATCCGCTGTCTCTCGCCAGCTGGTTGAGCACTTGTACCATTCGTCGAAGAAAACCCAAAAGCCGCCTCGCGAGAGCTTCCCCCTCACCCAGCTTCGGGTAGGCCCCCGGAACGCCCGCCCTCGGCGGGCGGCCGTCCGGGGGTGCGCCTCGCCAACCCTGCGCAACCCTCTCCCCCAGTGGGGGAGAGGGAAGGTGAGGGGCACTTACACCGAAAAATATTCCGCCTGCGGGCGGTGGAGGCGAAGCAAACACTCGGCTGCGTTTGACGACCGCGATGTTGTTGGCCTATATACCAACAGCATGGCATCACGGCTGCTGCTTCGCGAACGATGGATCGTCGGCGAGGATAGGTTTGCCGAGATTGTCATATGGCGGTTGCCGAGATCGACCGCGGGCAGCCGGCATTCGTTCAAATACCGGCTCGCGTTTGTCGTGGACGAGGTCTGCGTTTTGCGCTTCGACAACGAGACCGGCAAGGGCGATCACAAGCATATCGGGGCGAACGAGGTCCCCTATGCCTTTACAAGCTTAGCGCAGTTGGTAACGGATTTCTGGGACGAGGTTGAGCGATGGCGGCGGTGACGATCGGAATTACCGATTTGGACGACACGAAATCGCGAATGCTGCGCGCATTCGAAGGGCGGGGGCAAGGCGCCTTCATCAGTTTTGCGAGCGTCGAACTTCTGTGGAAAGTGGTCACGCCAAAGCGGTGGGCGCTGCTGCGAGCGGTGACGGGCGCCGGTCCCCTCGCGATCCGCGAAATCTCCCGCCGGGTTGGCCGAGACGTGAAATCAGTTCACGGCGACGTATCAGCGCTGCTCAAGGCCGGGGTGATTGAGCGTACCGAGGACGGCCGGGTCATATTTCCATACGACGAAATCCACGTCGATTTCGTGCTGCGCGCTGCGTGACCGGGCGATGCTGCGTCACACCGAAAAATACTTCGCCTGCGGGTGGTGGACGACGATGGCCGAGGTCGATTGCTCGGGGTCGAGCTGGTCTTCCTCGCTGAGCGCGAGGCCGATCTCGGCGGCGCCCAGCAGATCGAGCAGCTGGCGCTGGTCGGCGAGGTTGGGGCAGGCCGGGTAGCCGAACGAATAGCGGCTGCCGCGGTAGCCCTGGTTCAGCATCTCGTCGTGGTCGCGCGCCTCCTCGGCGGCAAAGCCCAATTCGCCGCGGATGCGCTTGTGGACGTATTCGGCGAAGGCCTCGGCCATCTCGACCGAGAGCCCGTGCAGATAGAGGTAATCCTGGTAGCGGTTGTCGGCGAACCATTCGCGCGCCGCCTCCGAGGCGCGCGCGCCCCATCGTCACGACCTGGAGGCCGATGACGTCGCGCTCGCGGATCGTCGATGTCGCGCAGGAAATCGGCGATGCAGAGGCCGCCGTCCTTGTTCTGGCGCGGGAACGAGAAGCGCGCGACCTCGCGCTCTCGGCTTCCTTGGCCGTTTCGTCGAACAGGATCACATCGTTGCCCTGCGGCGGCGCAGCGCCAATAGCCGTAGGCGGCCTGCGGCACGAGGATCTCCTCGCGGATCGCGATCTCGAGGATGCGGTGCAAGCACCGGGCGCAGCTCGGTCTTGGCCCACGCCTTGTATTCGGCGAGCGAGCGGCCGTCCTTCCGGTAGCCCCACTGGAATTGATAGAGCATGCGCTCGTTGAGGTAGGGCACGATCGCCTTCGCCGGCACCCGGGCGATGATCCGCGCGCCCCAGAACGGCGGCACCGGCACCGGCACGCCGCGGGTCAATTCGGCGCGGCGCAGGCGGATCTCGTCGAAATCAACCGGCCGCATGCGGCCGCGGGTCGGCGGCGCGGCCGAGCTTGCGGCTCGGGTTGCCCGGCGGCCGGCCGGCATTCTTCTTGCGCAACTCGGCGAGGTGGCCGTCGAAATCGTTGCCGACAATGCGGTCCATCAGCGCCAGGCCGTCGAACGCGTCGCGGGCATAGGCGACCCGGCCGCAGGCATAGGATTTGACGCAATCCTCCTCGACATAGCGCCGGGTCAGCGCGGCGCCGCCGAGCATCACCGGCAGATCGAGCCCCTGGCGGCTCATCTCTTCGAGGTTCTCGCGCATGACGACGGTCGATTTGACCAGGAGCCCCGACATGCCGATCGCATGCGCGCGGTGCGTCGCGGCGGCGTCGAGGATCGCGCCGATCGGCTGCTTGATGCCGAGATTGACGACGCGGTAGCCGTTGTTGGTCAGGATGATGTCGACGAGGTTCTTGCCGATGTCGTGGACGTCGCCGCGCACCGTGGCGAGCACGATCGTGCCCTTCTCCTGGCCCTCGACCCGCTCCATGAACGGTTCGAGATAGCCCACCGCGGCCTTCATCGTCTCGGCCGATTGCAGGACGAAGGGCAGCTGCATCTTGCCGGCGCCGAACAGGTCGCCGACCGTCTTCATCCCGGAGAGCAGGATGTCGTTGATGATGTCGAGCGGCTTGTAGCTCTGCATCGCGAGGCTGAGATCGGCTTCGAGATCGAGCCGGTCGCCATCGACGATGCGTTGCGCGAGGCGGTCTTCGAGCTTTTCCGGCCGGCCCTTCTTCTCCTCCTTCTCGATCGTGCGGTCCTGGAACAGCGCCATGAAGGCCTGCAGCGGGTCGTAGCCGTCACGGCGGCGGTCGAAGATCAGATCCTCGGCGACCCGCACCTCCTCGTCGGCGATGCGGTGCAACGGCAGGATCTTCGAGAAATGCACGATCGCGCCGGTGAGGCCGCGGCGCAGCGCGTGGTCGAGAAACACCGAGTTCAGCACCTGCCGCGCCGGCGGGTTGAGGCCGAAGGAGATGTTGGAGAGGCCGAGGATGATCTGGCACTCGGGCATCCGCTCGGCGATCTGGGCGATCGCGTCCAAGGTGTTGAGGCCGAGCTTGCGGTCGTCGGCGTTGCCGGTGCAGATCGTGAAGGTCAACGGGTCGAACAAGAGATCGCTCGGCGGCAGCCCGTGCTTGTTGCAGGCGAAATCGTAGAGCCGCTCGGCGAGGCGCAGCTTGTGGTCGGCCTCCTTCGCCATGCCGCTTTCGTCGATCGTCAGCGCGATGACCGCGGCGCCGAAACGCCGCGCCAGCCTGAGGCGCTTGTCGGCGGCCTCCTCGCCATCCTCGAAATTGATCGAGTTGATGATCGGCTTGCCGCCATAGAGCTTCATCGCGGCTTCGAGCACCGGGTATTCGGTCGAATCGATGACCAAGGGCGCGTTGATCGCGCCGCGCATGCGGCGACGATCTCGCTCATCTCGGCGATCTCGTCGCGCCCGACAAAGGCGGTGCACAGATCGAGCGTGTGCGAGCCTTCCTTGACCTGCTCGCGCCCGATCTCGACGCAGCCGTCCCAGTCGCCGGCTTCCTGCAGCGGCGGAAGGCGCGCGAGCCGTTGGCGTTGCAGCGCTCGCCGATCGACAGATAGGCGTTCTCCTGGCGCAACGGCACCTGGCTGTAGAGCGAGGCGACAGACGGTGTCCACACGACGCCGCGCTGTTTCGTCAACGGCCGCGGACGGTCGCGACCGATGCGGCGCAGCATCTGGTCAAGCGCCGCGATATGCGCCGCCTCGGTGCCGCAGCAACCGCCGATGAAGTTGACCCCGTCCTCGAGGACAAAGCGCTCGAGCCATTGCGCCAGCTCCTTCGGGGTCAGCGGATAATGCGTGCGGCCGCTGATCAGTTCGGGCAGACCGGCATTCGGTTGCACCGAGATGTGCCCCGGCCAGTTGTCGCCGAGCCATTTGACGTGCTCGGCCATCTCGCGCGGCCCGGTGGCGCAGTTGAGCCCGATGACCGGCACGTCGAGCGCCCGAATGACCGTCGCCGCCGCGGCGATGTCGGCTCCGACCAGGAGGGTGCCGGTCGTCTCGACCGTCACGCTGACCAGGATCGGGATGTCCCTGCCGGCCTCTTCGCAGGCGCGTTTGGCGCCGTTGACCGCCGCCTTGATCTGCAGCGGATCCTGGCAGGTTTCGATCGCAATCGCGTCGCAGCCGCCGGCGAGCAGCCCGGCGCATTGGATCGCCAGTGCGTCTTCGACTTCCTGGTAGGAGATATGACCCAGCGACGGCAGCCGGGTTCCCGGCCCGAGCGAGCCGAGGACAAATCGCGTCCTGCCGTCACTGGCAAACTCGGCGATCGCCTCATGCGCCAGTTCGGCGGCGCGGCGGTTCAAATCGAACGCCTTGTCGGCGATGCCGAACTCGCCGAGGGTGATCGGCGAGCCGCCGAAACTGTTGGTCTGCAGCGCGTCGCAGCCGGCGGCGAGATAACTCCGGTGGATCTCACGGATCAGGTCGGGCCGGCTCTCGTTGAGGATCTCGGTGCAGTTCTCGTGGCCGTGGAAATCGCGCTCGATATCCAGGTTGCGCGCCTGCACCTGGGTCCCCATCGCGCCATCGCAGAGCAGGACGCGGTCGGCGAGGTAATCGAGCAGATGGGTCATCGCAGGATCACGCCGACGCGGCGGCGGGTTTCGGCGCGCGCACGCCCAAGAGATGGCAGATCGCGACGATCAAATCGGCGCGGTTCAGCGTGTAGAAATGGAATTCATGGACGCCGTTGGCGTGCAGCCGGCGGCATTGCTCGGCGGCGAGCGAGGCGGCGACGAGCCGGCGGGTGTCGGGGTCGTCGTCGAGCCCGTCGAAATGCGCCCCCATCCAGGCCGGGATCGAGGCGCCGCAGGCACCGGCCATCCGCTTCAGCTGGGCGAAATTGGTGACCGGCAGGATGCCGGGGACGATCGGCACGTCGATCCCGGCGGCGGCGACGCGGTCGCGAAAGCGCAGGAACACGTCGGCGTCGAAAAAGAACTGGGTGATCGCGCGGCTGGCGCCGGCGTCGAGCTTGGCTTTCAGATTGTCGAGGTCGTGACCGGGGCTGCGCGCGGCGGGATGGGTTTCGGGATAGGCGGCGACGCTGATCTCGAAATCGGCGACCCGCTTCAGCCCGGCGACGAGATCGGCGGCGTAGGGATAGCCGCCCGGATGGGGCGCATAGCCGCCGGGGGCGGCGGGGCCGCCGGCATTGGTCCATTTGGTGGATCGCCGCGCAAGGCGACGATATGGCGAATGCCGGCCTCCCAATAGTCGCGCGCGACGGCGTCGATCTCCTCGCGCGTCGCCCCGACGCAGGTCAGGTGGGCGGCCGGTTCGAGCGGCGTCTCGTGGCGGATCCGCCGCACCGTCGCATGGGTGCGCTCGCGGGTCGAGCCGCCGGCGCCGTAGGTCACCGAGACAAAGCGCGGCCGCAGCGGCTCCAGCCGCTTGATCGCGACCCACAACCGCTCTTCCATCTCCGGCGTCTTCGGCGGGAAAAACTCGAACGAGATGCGCGGCGGCCCGGCGTCGAAATCGCTGACCGGATCGGCGCCCAGGAGGCCGCGCGCCGCGGCCCGGGAGCATTGGAGGGCAGGTGGTTCATCCCTCGAATACTCGCTCGAGGCGCGGCGCAGCAGGGGTCGCGGCGGGCCGCGTTGCTAACGATCGATCGGCAACGGGTCTGCGCTGCGCCGTCCAGATCACCACGGTCAGCGGATCGCCCGGCAGGCGGCGCGCCGCGTCCGGGTCGAGACCGGCGCTGCGGCACCAATCCTCGACATCCGCATCGGCAAAGCCGAGGCGGCGATGGGCGTGTTCTTCGCGCAGGAATTCGAGAGCATGCGGGGCGAAGTCGATGACGACGAGGATGCCGTTCGGCCGCAACACCCGCGCGGCTTCGGCGATCGCCGCGGCGGGCCGGTCGGCATAATGCAGGACCTGATGGATGACGACCGCATCGAACGAGGCGTCGGCAAGCGGCAGCTGATACATGTCGCCGAGCCGAACGATGCTGTTGTCAAGCCCGGCCCGTTCGAGATTGACGCGGGCCATGGCGAGCATCTCGCGCGACTGGTCGATCCCCAGCGCATGAGTGACGCGCGGGCCGAGAATCTCGATCATGCGGCCGGTCCCGGTGCCGATATCGAGCAGATCCTGCGGCGCGGCGGCCGCGATGATCTCGGTCAGCGCCGTCTCGACCTCGCGCTCGTCGACGTAGAGCGAGCGGATCTTGTGCCATTGCGCGGCATTGTCGCGGAAATAGGCGGCGGCGAGTTCGGCGCGCTGGCGCTTGATCGCGGCCAGCCGCTGCAGATCAAGCGCGATCGTCTCGTCGGCCTGGCCGCAGGCGGCGACCAGATGCCGGGAGAGCGCGCTCGCCGCGCTGCCCGAACTCAGGCGATAGAAGACCCAGCTGCCTTCGCGAAACCGGTCGAGCAGACCGGCCTCGCAGAGCAGCTTCAAATGGCGGGAAACGCGCGGCTGGCTTTGCCCGAGGATCTGCGCCAATTCGCTGACCGTCAGCTCGCCGCGGGCGCACAGCACCAAGAGGCGCAGCCGCGTCGTCTCGGCCACCGCGCGCAAGGCGGCGAGCACCTCGCCCATCGCCGCACCGGTTTCTGGATCGCCAGCCATAGCTAAACATATAAACATATCTTTATATCGTCAATAGAGAATAATTCGAAAGTGAAGCGCGCGTCTCCGCTGACGGGGTCGAGCAGGGAGGTTCATGCGTACAAACCAATGCAGGTCGCGCGACGGATCACTTGCCGTGGTCGCGCGTTCTTAGTCATTATCGCGCCGTGCCATCGCCCGGCCGGCTATCACATTCGGGGCTCGTTGATGCGTGTTCGCCGCTTGCCGTCGCTCCTCTCCAGCCTCGTCGCCGCCGGGCTCGCCGTTACCGGCTGCGCCGCGCCGGGTACGCCCAGCACCGCCCAGGCCGGGGGTGCCGCGGCCGGGACGGCCACAGACGAGTTCAACGACCCGTTCGAGGACACCAATCGCGGGATTTTCAGCTTCAACCAGAAACTCGACGAAAATGTTCTGGTCCCGGTGGCGAAAACCTACCGCACCGTGCTGCCGGATCCGGTGCGCCAGGCGGTGCACAATTTTCTGCAAAACCTGGATGGGCCGGTGATTTTCGCCAACGATTTGCTGCAAGGTCAGGTCGGTCTCGCCGGCAACACGATCGTGCGGCTCGCGCTGAATACGACAATCGGCATCGCCGGGTTCATCGACGTCGCGACCCAGATCGGGGTGCCCTACCATTCCAACGATATGGGGGTCACGCTGGCGACCTGGGGCATTGAGGAAGGTCCCTACATCATCGTTCCGGTGCTCGGCCCCTCGAACCCACGCGATCTGGCCGGGGAGGTCGGCGATGGTTTTGCGGATCCCGGCGATTATGTCGCCTGGGGGCACCATTTTATCGTGGCGGTGGTGGCGCGCCATGCGACTGCCGGCATCGACGAGCGCGCGCGCAACATCGAAAGCCTGGCCGAGATCGAGCGCACCGCGCTCGATTATTATGCGACAATTCGCTCACTGTACCGTCAGCGCCGCGAGGCGCAGATCCGCCACGAGCAGCAGAACCTGCCGAACCCGAGCCCGGTCGAGGGTGGCGACAGCGCGCCCAACGCCACCCTCTCATACTCGATCGCCAAATGATCCCACTCCGCCGAGCTTTCGGTCAGATGATGCGGGTTCGCGCCGCGGTTGGCGTCCTACTCGCGAGCGTCCTGTTGCTGGCAGTGCCGTGCGAGGCAAATGCGCAAGACGCGCGCGCCTTTGTCGCCACGCTTGGCGAGCAGGCCATCCAGGTGTTGGGTCCGAACGCCTCGCCGGCGCAGCGTCTGGCGCGCTTCCGCGAATTGTTCCGTGACGATTTCGATATCCCCGGCATCGGCCAGTTCGTGCTCGGCCGCTATTGGCGCACCGCCACGCCGCAGCAGCAGCAGGATTTTTTGGGGCTGTTTCAGGAATACCTCGTGCGCGCTTATAGCGCCCGGCTCAGCGTATACGCCGGCGAGCCGTTCCGCGTCACCGGCAGCCGCCCGGAGGGCGACCAGATAGTCGTCACCAGCGAGATCATCCGCCCGAACGGCAATAGGATCGCGGTCGACTGGTATCTGATCCGCTCCGGCGCGAGCTATAAGATCACCGATGCCTATGTCGCCGGCATCAGCATGAAGGTGACGCAGCGCGACGAGTTCGCCTCGGTGATCCAGCGCAATGGCGGACAAGTCGCCGCGCTCTTGACGCAACTGCGCCAGAAAATCGCCGGCGCCGGTTGATCCTGCTGGGTGTCCCCGCGATCGGTCGGGTCAGCTCGCCAGCGGGTGCGGGCGCGGGTTCGAGCCGTCGGTGAAGCGCCCCAGGCGGAACGGCGCCGGGTCGACGATCGCCGGGGCTCCGGTCGCCATGTCGGCGATCAGCCTTCCCGCCCCCGGCCCGATCCCGAAGCCGTGGCCGGAAAAGCCGGTGGCGATAAAGAACCCGGGCAGGCTGTCGACCGCCGAGATGACCGGGATCGCGTCGGGCATCACATCGATCATGCCGCCCCAGCTTTCCGCCACCGCGACATTGCGGAACGCCGGGAACGCGGCGGCGATGCTGGCGCGGGCGCGCTCCAGCACATAGGGGTCGGCCTCGGGATCGAGCACCCGCACCGCCTCGAACGGCGAGGGCTCGTCGAGCGCCCAGCGCCGCGGCCTCTGCCATTCCTCGGCGAAGCGCCGGCCGACCCGGAAGCGCAGCTTCTGCCAATGCAGCCTGACGCTCGGCAGGTATTGCGGCAAGAGGCGAAAGCTGTCCGGCACAAGATCGATCGTCCGCACCCCGAGGGTCGCCACGGTGTAGCCGCCGTCCATCCGCTTGCGATAGCCGAAGAGCCCGCCGGAGGCCGAGATTTCCGGGCCGCCCTCGAGCGGCTCGGTGCGCATGACCGAGCCCAGCACCTTCAACTGCGGCAGGTCGATCCCGAGATTGCCGCAGAAGAGCCGCGACCAGGCGCCGCCGGCGAGACCGCCGAGCCGCAGGCGATGCGGCCCTTTTCGGTGACCACGGCCGCGACCCGGCCGCCCGCGGTCTCGATGCCGCGCGCGGCGCACCCGGTGAGGACCCTCGCGCCATGGCGGCGCGCCGCGGCAGCGATCGCCGGCGCCGCCATCTGCGGCTCGGCCTTGCCGTCGCTCGGCGTATAGAGCGCGCCGGCCCAGGACCCGGCCGAGCCGGGCAACAGGCGCGCCACCTCGGCGCCATCGATCGACGCGGGTGTCGAGCTGGTACTCGCGGGCGTAGTCGAGCCAGCCTTCGAGCCGCGCCAGATCCGCGGGGCTCTCGGCGAGATACATGATCCCGCAGGTGCGGAACCCGGTCTCGGCCTCGACCATCTGGTTCATCCCCTGCCACAGCCGCAGGCTTTCGATGATCAGCGGGATCTCGCGCGGGTCGCGGACCATCTTGCGGCACCAGCCCCAGTTGCGGCTCGACTGCTCGCCGGCGATGTGCCCCTTTTCGACGAGCGCCACCGAGACGCCGCGCTCGGCGAGGAACAGCGCCGCGCTGGTGCCGATGATGCCGCCGCCGATGATGACGATGTCGGCGCGGGCCGGAAGGGTCTCGTCGGATGCGACCGGATCGACGCGCGGCGCCATGGCTCTCCTCCGGGGGCTAGCCTGATCTGGCGACATTCTAAGCAGACAAATCGCGAATGGGGCGCCCGTTATTGCGGCGCTTGCCACGGCCGCCCCGCGACGACGAGGCTGCTTACCGCTAGACGCTGTCCGGCCTGCCGGGTCTCGCCCAGCACGTCGCGAAATTCGAACTCGCCGGCGACGAGTTCGAGGATGCTGGCATCGCCGACCGCGCCAACCGCGAGGTGACCGAGATCGGTGCGCCCGAGCGCGGCGGCCGGCGCGGCGGTGCCGGCCCGGATAACGGCGCCGAGATCGACCCCGAGGGCGAGGAATTTCGACATCGTCACGAGCTGGTCGAAGGCCGGCCCGTTGACGCTGAGGGTGTGCACATCGCTGCTGATGACGTCGGGCAGGAACCCGGCATCGAGCATGCGCTCGGCGGTGCGGAAACCGAAGGACCCGCCGCCATGCCCGATATCGAAAATGATCCCGCGCCGGCGCGCCTCCAGCACCTCCTCGCGGATCCGCCCGTCGGCCATCACCGGCGCGTTGGGAAACGGCCGGAAGCAATGGGTGATCACATCGCCCCGGCGCAGCCGCGACAACACCTCGAGCCGCGACGGCGGCGGATGATCGAGATGCGCCATCACCGGCAGCCCGACCTCCTCGGCAACCTCGATCGCGATGTCGAGCGGGGCGATCCCGGAAGCGCCGCCGGCGCCGCGGCCGACCCGTACCTTGACCCCGACGATCAGGTCGCGGTTGGCCTCGATGACGCGCACGCATTCGCGCGGATCGATCAGGCGCAGATCGGCGGCCTCGCCGACCATGACCGTGGCGGCGAACGCGAAGATCCCGGGAAACGACACGTTGAGGTAGGGCAGGATGCGCAAATCGCGACGGCTCGATGACATGGCGGCGGAAGCCGGGGAAATTGCCCGGGCCGGCGCTGCCGGCATCGACAAAGGTCGTCGTGCCGCTGCGCTGCGCGATAACGGCGGCATCGACCCCGAGCGCGGTCCCGCCCCAATAGACATGGGTGTGCAGGTCGATGAGGCCGGGCACGACAATGCGGCCGCGCGCATCGACGACCTGCGACCCGCGCAACGGCAGATCGGACCCGACAGCCGCGACCCTGCCGTCGCCAAACCCGATATCGGCGAGTCTCGTCGCGCCCGTTTGCCGGATCGATGATCCGGCCGCCCTTGAGGATCAGATCCAGCATCGCCCGCCCCGCTCCTATCGGAGCGAGCCTACACAGGCCTTTGCCGCGGTGAAAGCGGCCCGGCGCGCACCGTCTCCAACAAGGTCCCTGCGAAGGCAGGGACCCATCTCGCGGCCTGCGACGGCCGAGTGCCATAGGGTTCAGCGATAAACGCAAAGGCATCGACCAGGCGGCAGAATGGGTCCCTGCTTGCGCAGGGACCCAACTTCTTCTTCCGGAAGGAGCTACTCCGCGGCCTGCGGCATCTGCTTCAGGTCGGTCGAGTATTTGAGATGCACCGGCGCATTCAGCTCGAACGGGTCTTTGAGGCCCAGTTCCTTGCCGATCTCGCGCATCGCCGGCATGACCTCCTGGCCGAGGAGCCGGATGCAGGTCCGCGCATCCTCGTTGCTGACCGTGCCGTCATTGCCCCAGATGCCGTAGATGCTCGGCCGGGTCTCTTCGAGGACGCGGCGCAATTTGGGGATGACCGTCTTCGGCGTGCCGAAGAAGACGCGCCCGTCGGCGACCTGCTGCTCGAAGGTCGGCCGGCCGCGCGGGTTCTCCGCCCGGCCGACCGCGAACTCGACAAAGTTGCGGCGCAGCGTCGGCGAGAAATAGCCCGACGGGTTCGCCCACACCGGATGCGCCAGGCCGGTGAACTCGCCCTGCATCCACAGGAACTGGCGGGCGTTCTTCTCGGCCTTCTCCTCGCTGTCGGAGACGTGGACCTGCTGCAGGTAGCCGCGGTTCTCGGGGCCGGCCTCGTAGCCGGTCTCGAGCGCGACCTTGTCGTACAGCTCCCAGATCTTCTTGGTCGCCTCGATCGAGGTGTTGAGCGCGATGTAGGGATAGCGTTGCTTGGCCGCCCAGATGATCGTCTCCTGGCTCAAGACGCCGGGGATCCACACCCGCGGATAGGGCTTCTGCAACGGCACCGCCCACGGGTTGACGACGCGGTGCTGGTAATGCGTGCCCTCCCAGCGGAACGGGCCCGTGCGCGACCACGCCGCGACGACCAGATCGTGCGCCTCCTCGAAGCGCTCGCGGTTGAAGGCCGGGTTGACGCCGTTGGCGAGCTGCTCCTGGCCGCCGCCGCGGACAAAGCCGGAGACGAGGCGCCCCTTCGAGATCATGTCGATCATCGCCAGCTCTTCGGCGAGCCGCACCGGGTTCTCGGCCAAGGGCAGCGGGTTGCCGAGCAGCACGATCTTCGCCTTCTTGGTCACCGCGGCGAGGATCGAGGCGAAGATGTTGCACTTGGCCTGCATGCAGAACGGCGCGTTGTGGTGCTCGTTCAGCATGAAGCCTTCGACGCCCTGCTCCTCGGCGTAGATGTATTGCTCCAGATATTCGTTGTAGAGCCGGCTGCCGGCGACCGGGTCGAAATACTTGTTCGAGAACATCAGCGCGGTATGGCCGATCTCGAGCCGATATCGGCCGGATAGGCCGACATCGGCTGCTCGGTGAAATACATCACATGCATGGCTTACTCCTGTGAAGCTGGGGCAGTTACTCGGCCGCCGCCTTGACCGGCTGCGGCCGCAGACCCTTCATGTAATCGACGCTGACCGGCTGGTCCGTCTCGAACGGGCTCTTGAGATCGAATTCCTTCGCCATCTCGCGCACCGCCGGCAACACCTCCTGGCCCATGAGCCGAATGCAGGTCTTGGCATCCTGGTGCGACACGCTGCCGTCGTTACCCCATAGGCCGAGAATGCCGGGCCGCGTCTCCTCCAACAGGATGCGCAATTTGGCGATCACCTGCTTCGGAGTGCCGGCGATGATCATCAGCTCTTCCATCTGCTTTTCGAGCGACGGCCGGCCGCGCGGGTTGGTGGCGCGGCCCGAGGCGAACTCGACGAACGCACGCCGGTTGACCGGGCTGCCATAACCCGATGGGCGTGCTCCACACCGGGTGCGCGAGGCCGGTGAACTCGCCCTGCATCCAGCGGAATTGGGCGGCGTTCTCGATCGCCTTTTCCTCGGTCTCGGCGACGTGGATCTGCTTCAAGAGGCCGTGATAATCCGGACCGCCCCGGAACCCGGCCTCGGCCGCCGTGTCGTCGTAGATCTGCCAGATCTGCCTGGTCCGCTCGACCGGCGTATTGAGCGCGATGTACGGATAGCCGTGCTGAGCCGCCCAGACGATCGTCTCGGGGCTGATGACGCCGGGGATCCACACCCGCGGATAGGGCTTCTGCAACGGCACCGCCCAGGGGTTGACGACGCGGTGCTGGTAATGCGTCCCCTCCCAGCGGAACGGCCCCTGGCGCGTCCAGGCCGCGACGATCAGATCGTGCGCCTCCTCGAAACGGTCGCGGTTGAAGGCCGGGTTGACGCCGGTGGCGAGCTGCTCCTGGCCGCCGCCGCGAACAAAGCCGGAGACGAGGCGCCCTTTCGAGATCATGTCGATCATCGACAATTCTTCGGCCAGCCGCACCGGATTCTCGGCCAACGGCAGCGGATTGCCGAGCATGACGATCTTCACGTTCTTCGTCACCGCGGCGAGGATCGCGGCGAAGATGTTGGCCTTCGCCTGCATGCAGAACGGCGCGTTGTGGTGCTCGTTCAGCATGATGCCGTCGAAGCCGAGCTCGTCGACCATGATGTAATGCTCAAGGTATTCGTTGTAGAGCCGGCTGCCGGCGACCGGATCGAAATACTTGTTCGAGAACATCAGCGCGGTGTGGCCGGTGGCGAGCCCGATATCCGAAGGGTAGGCCGACATCGGCTGCTCGGTGAAATACATCAGATGCATGGCGAGTGCCTCCTAGCCGGAACGAGCGGCGACTGGATCTAAGCTACCGGACCTGAACCCACGGAGGGGGCGGGACGCCCGCGCTCCCCGTTAATTCTGCTCGATAAACGGGGTGACGAGACGGGCCAACGCCTCGGGCTGCTCCATGTCGACGCAGTGCCCGGCCGCGCCGACGATCTCGAAGCGCGCCTCGCGCAGCGCGCTTGTGTAGCGCTCGCCGGCGCTCCGCGGCACGACCTTGTCGTCATCGCCCCAGACCACCAAGGCCGGGGCGCGCACCCCGCCCAGCAGATGCGGCAGGGTCTGGCTGTACATGTAGGGCTTCCAGGCGATGCGGAAGCACATCTCGCGGCACAGATCCCAGGCGACCAGCTGGTCGGTCGAGACATCGCCAAAGATGCGGGCAAACGCCGCCTGGTCGTGAAACCCGGCGCGGGCGTAGTCGATATAGCTGATGATCGCCTGGTCGAGGATATCGCCCTCGGGCGGCTTCACGCCCATCGCGCCGACCAGCACCAGCCGGTGGAAATCGCGCGGCGCGAGCGCCGCCATCTCGGCCGCCACCCAGCCGCCGAAGCCGAGCCCGACGAGGCTGGCGCGCTCGATCCCGAGATCGGCGAGCAGCCATTGATAGAGCGCGGCAATATCGCGCGGGTGGCGCATCCATTGCGGCCGTTCGGGGACGCCGAAGCCGGGATGGCTCGGCACGATGACATCGAATTTGTCGGCGAGCGCGTCATAGAACGGCAGGCGGTCGGGGGTGCCGATATCGTGATGGAGGACCAGCACCGGACGGCCGCGGCCGCCGCGCCGAAGATGGAGCTTGACCTCGCCGAGCTCGATGTTCTGTTCGCTCCACCCCGGCATCGCCCTCACCCCGTTTCGTGAACGCCGTTCAGCCTAGCCCCTCGGCTCGCCGGGCGGCAAGCAGCGATCGAGCATCGCAGCTTTGCGGATCGTAAGGGAAGAAAACGATAAGCCAGCTTACCAATGCCTGTTACCAACGCCTGCCGGGCGCGATCAGCGGCGGTAGGTCCCGACCAACTCGGCACGGCCGATCAAATAGGGCGCGGCGGCTCTCAGGACGTCGGCGGCGCTCGCCGCTTGCGAGACGTCAAGGGTCGGCCGGTTCAACGCCATCAGCGCGAAATGGTAGTGGTGCACGCCGCCGCCGGGCGGTGGACAGGGGCCGCGATAGCCGATCGTGCCGAAATCATTGCGCGCTTCGGGCAACCGCGGAGCGGGCCGGCCGGCGCGGTAGCCGGCGGCCAGCCCCGGCGAGCCCGGCGTGATGTCATAGGCGGCCCAGTGGCGGAAGGTGCCGCCCGGCGCATCGGGATCCTCGACGACGAGAACGAGGCTCGCCGTGCCGGCCGGGACGCCCGACCAGCTCAAGGGCGGCGAGATGTCGCTGCCGTCGCAGGTATATTGGCTGGGGATCTCGCCGCCGGGCGGAAACGCCGGGGTCATCAGCAGGAAGGGCATCGGTCCTCCGTTTACGGTGCGACGCCAAACTCCCCCGCGGCGTCGATCAGCCATTCCGCGAGCCAGCGCGCCGCGGAGCGGCGCACAAAGAGCCGGTAGGCCGGCGCCGCGCTGAGCTGGTCGATGATGACCGGGAGCCCGGCGAACAGCGTCTGCGCGCATGAGCCCGGCCCGAAGGCGCGCGGATGGAGGTCGAGGCCGCAGCCCTTTTCGAGGAGCGCGCGCGCCCGCGGGCCGGTAATCTCGATGATCGCGCGGCTCGCCGACAGGTCGCTGATTGCCGCCTGCCGGTTGGCCAGCGCCCGCGTGATCCGGCCCATCAGGTCGGGCGCCGCGCCTTCGGGCGCCGTCACCAGCCATTCGTCGGGCCCGAGCCACAGCGTGCGCACCGAGCGCATGCTGGCCACCCGGTTCGGCTGCAGCGGCAACGGCACGCCGGCAAGGTAGGCCGCGACCGGCGGCCGGACGCGCACCCCGATCTGCTCGGCGAAACGCAGCTCGGCGAGCGCCACCTCGCCTCCCGGCAATGCCCACGGCAACAGTCCTTCGAGCGGCGAACGACGCCCCTCAGCCATCGGAACGGCCACCCGATCTCCCCCGCCCGGCAGCGCCTCTTAATTCATGCCCGCACCGTGTCATTGCGAGCGAAGCGAAGCAATCTCGGGCCGTGATCGCTCCACCCAACGAGATTGCTTCGTCGCTTCGCTCCTCGCAATGACACCAACGATATTGGCGCGAGCGCGCCCGGTTGACCGAATGTTAAGCATAAAGCCGCTAGACTGCACTCCGCTTTGGAGCAAGGAGAGAGCGCGATGCTGGGTTTGGAAAGAACGATGATGGTGGTCACCACCGAGAATATTGCCGGCCACCGGGTCGTCGAGGTCAGGGGCCAGTGCTTTGGCGTCGTCGTGCGCAGCCGCGGGCTCGGCGGCAACATCATGGCCGGGCTGCGCTCGATCGTCGGCGGCGAGATCAGCGAGTACACCCAGCTGCTCGAAGAGGCGCGGCGTCACGCGGTCGACCGGCTGGTCCAGAACGCGACGGCGATGGGAGCCAACGCGGTCCTGATGATGCGCTTCGATTCGGCCGAGATCGGCCAGACGATGAGCGAGATCGTCGCCTACGGCACCGCGGCTATCGTCGAGCCCGTGTCGGGATGAGGCGCTCGCCCTTGCGCGCGATCGTCGCGATCATCGGCGGCCTCTTCGCCGCAGGCGCGCTGGCGATGGCACTCCTGTGCGTTTTCCCCGCCGCCATCATGCTCGCGGTCTGGGCGGCGATCTTCCTGGTCGGGCTCTTGGTCGAACGCTGGCGTTACAAAAGGCTCGGAGCGGCGCCGCCCGGCCCGGACTGGCAACAGACCAACGAGCGCTTTGTCGATCCCGAGACCGGCAGGCTGGTCACGGTCTATTTCCACCCCGCAACCGGCGAGCGCCGCTACATCGCCCCGTGAGCGTCCTGTCACCGCTCCCGTTTGTGCGCCTCCAGCCAGCCCAGCATGATGCGGTTGAATTCGTCCGGGCGTTCGACATTGGGAAAATGCCGGGCCGCGGCGATCTCCTCATAGCGCGCGCCGGGCACCAGGCCGGCGAGCTTGCGGTTTTCGCTCGCCGGCGTGCCGGCGTCCTCGGCGCCGCATACGACCAGGGTCGGCACCCGCACCGCCGGCAGGCGCGGCACGAAATCGAAGTCGAGGATCGCCGCGCAGCAACCGAGATAGCCGGCCGGGCTCGTGCCGGTCACGGTGTCGCGTATCTGCCGCCAGCGGCCGGGCCGCCGGACCTTGAACGCATCGGTCAGCCAGCGCTCGACGGTCGCGTCGGCGAGCGGTGCCAGCGAATTCGCCGCCAGCACGGTGGTGATGCGCTCGGCCCACAGCGCCTCGGCGCCCTGCGGGCTCGCCGGCAGCGTGTCGCACCACATCGCCGAAATGAGGCGCTCGCCATGGGCGAGCGCGAAGGCCTGGCCGATCATCCCGCCGATCGACAGGCCGATATAGTGCACCCGTGCGATCGCCAGCGCCGCCAGCGCCGCTTCGACATCGTCGGCGAGCGCAGCCATCGTGTAGTCGCCGCTGACCGCGTCGCTGCCGCCATGACCGCGCATGTCGAGCCGCAGCACGCGGAACCCGCCCGCCAACAGCGCCGGGACCTGCTCGGCCCAGCTGCCGCCGTCGGAGGCGAGCGAATGGGTGATGCAGACGGTCGGGGCGTCCTCCGGACCGATGAGGTCGTAGGCGATCCGGCGTCCCTGAAGCGGCAACAGCATGGCAATTCCTCCTGTCCTGGTCCGGGCCGGGTGGCGATTGCCGGGAAGCTTACGGGAAGGAGCGCGGCGCTGTCACGATTTCGGCAGCCCCGCGAGCGCGGCGCCAAGGCGCGCGAGCAAGGAAGCGGGCTCCCCGGCGATATGCACAATCTTGCTGCGGCTTTTCTTGCCGCCCACAATCGCGAGACCGCGCCGCGGCAAATCCAATTTCTTGGCCAATAGCTGCAAAAGCGCGTCGTTGGCGCGGTCTTCGGCCGGTGGTGCGGTGACCGAGACCTTGAGCACCGCGGCGCCGTCGGCCAGGTGGGCGATGCCGTCGAGGCGGTCGGCGCGGGCGCGCGGCGAGAGGCGGACCGCGATCCGCACCCCGTCCGCGGCGGCGGACAGCGGCACCTCAGGAGAGGAGGGCCGGGGCAAGGTCCTCAACGATCAGATCGCTGAGGAAATACAAGATCAGGATCAGAATGATTGGCGAGATGTCGATCCCGCCGAAATTCGGCAGGAAAGCGCGAATCGGACGCAGCGCCGGCTCGGTAATCCGATAGAGGAAGTCGCCGATCAACGCGACGGCGCGGTTGTACCGGTTGACGACGCCAAAGGCGAGCAGCCAGCTGAGGATCGCCTGTGCGATCAGCAGCCAGATGTAGATGCGGATCACCAGCAGGATCAGGTTCAAGACAGCGTGCATTCGACGGCCCGTCGCCAACCATTGCGGGCGCGACCGTAACCGCACCCTGGTCCGGCCGCAAGCGCCCGGCCCCGGCTTGACAGCAAATGGGGCGATCCTCATAGATAACAGCCGACAAGACGCGACGCATTGATCGAGACTCGTTGGGGCCGTAGCTCAGCTGGGAGAGCGTCGCGTTCGCAATGCGAAGGTCAGGGGTTCGATCCCCCTCGGCTCCACCAATTCGTTCCGCGCCGGCCTACCTCAATCCCTCATGACATGGCGGGCCGCACCGCCAGCTCCGGCTCGAGCCGCGGCTGTGCCGGATAGAGGCAGGGCCCCAGCCGGTTGACCGGAGCGACCGCGATCACCAGCGCGATCGCGTCGCCGATCAGTTGGGGCTGAATGCCGCCGCCTGGCGTTGCTCGGCCCGGGCTGCCTCCCGCTCGAGATCCTCGGCCATCAGCAGCCGAGCCTCCCAAATCGACGGGTTGGCCGCCTTCTCGGCAAATTCGCGATACCACGCGGCCAGCTCCCGCAGCTTCCGGGGATCTTCCATCGCCGCCTCCGCATTTTGGCTCACCTACGCCAACAGCGCGGACGGCACCATGTTCCCGGCGAGCCGGGAGGCAACATGTTGTTGGCTGCAGGCGGCCCGGCGTACTCTCCCAAATGGCGGACCGGAGGGGCCGGTCCTTTGCCGCATGATAGGGATGGCGGAACCAATGGATCTCGGATTGAGGGGCAAAAAGGCGATCGTTACCGGCGGTACCCGCGGCATCGGCCGCGCGACCGCGTCATTGCTGGCCGCCGAAGGCTGCGACATCGCGATCTGCGCGCGTCATCGCGGCCCCGTTGACGAGGCGGTCGCGGCGCTGGCGCGCGCCGGCGTCAAGGCGACCGGCGGCACGGTCGATGTCGCCGATCTCGCGGCGCTGCGCGGCTGGATCGCCGAGGCGGCCGAGGCGCTCGGCGGTCTCGACATCTTTGTCGCCAATGTCAGCGCGCTCGCCCAGGGCATGGACGAGGCGGCGTGGCGCCGCGGGTTCGAGATCGACGTGATGGGCACAGTGTTCGGCATCGAGGCCGCGCTGCCGATCATCGAGCGCTCGGATGCCGGCTCGATCGTGGTGGTCGGCAGCACCGCGATGGCCGAGGTCTATGGCCCGACCCGCTCCTACGCGGCGGTCAAGGCGACGCTGGTCCCCTATGTCAAGGGGCTCGCCCGCAACCTCGCGGCCAAGAACGTCCGCGCCAACATGGTCTCGCCCGGCAATGTCTATTTCAAGGGCGGGGTGTGGAACATCGTCGAGGAGCGCAACCCGGAGATGTTCGCTTCGATGCTGGCGAAGAACCCGACCGGCCGCATGGGCACCCCCGAGGAAGTCGCCAACGCGATCGTCTTTCTGGCGAGCCCGCGGGCGAGCTTCATCACCGGCGCCAATCTGATCATCGATGGCGCGCTGACGCAGCGCGTGCAGTTTTAAGCCGAACCGCGCTCAATAATAGAGGATCGTGCGGCGGAAATACTCGGCGCAAACTTGGCGCAGGTTGAGCACCACGGTCGCCGGCCCCGCGCCGCTCTTGAGCGATACGCTGATCGCGATGCCTTTCAGCTGCTCGCCGTAAAGCGGGGAGAACCGGCTCACCTCGGGGACCGCTGTAATGCGGCGCACGATGCCGCCCGGGGTCGATGAGACCACAGCGGCATCGACCTTACCGAGGCTTCCGGTCGCGACGAAGCTGCGCATCTCGTCACCGCTTTCATCGACGAAGTCGCCGGAATTGAGCGTGATTTGGGCGCTGCGGGCGGGACCGGCAGGGTTGAATTGGTCGCAGGGCGCGGCCGACGGCATAGAGGGGCAGCACAGGATGAATAGCGCGGCGCCGCATGCCGCCGCCGCCCTCCGCCACCAGCGCTGCATCCTCTCCCTCCGCTCGCCCCTCGGATATAGAGCAGTTCATCGGCGTCCCGCGTGCGTAAACTTGCCGCGATAGGAGGCAGCGTTCCAGGTTCAGGGGCGGACGCAATCGAAGATCGCGAGGCCGACGCCGGCATCGACGAGCCGGGGGACCCGCTCGTATTGGGCGCAGTGCTGGCGCGCGAGGGGCAACGCGCTCGCGGGATCGCCGCCATAGGAGATTTCCACCGAGTTGGCGTCGCCCTTGCGGACGAATGGGTGCGGCCCGTTGCAGCCGCACAGGGCCGCGCCGGCGGCGCTTGTCGCGAGCACAACGGCGGCGATCGATCTGGTCATCGGCCCGGCCATCACGTTCCAGCCGGCCGGCACTGTGCCGTTTTTCGCGGCGCCTGTCGATCACCGGGCGGCAGCGCGGCGCACGACTTCCGGTGCTACCGCTAGCGCCCCACGCTGTCGACCGGGGGAAGCGGGGGAAGGCCGGACAGCGTCACGTTCTGATCGACGGCAAAGCTGATCGCGGCGATCGCCGCAAAGAGGACGGCGATCACCGTGGCCCAGCCGATGCCGCCAGGATCGCGCCGATCATATACGGAGGCACCCGGGCCCATCGCGATCTCCCTCGGATGCTGTTGCGCTTGAAGAATACGCCGTACGCGCGGCATCTATCCGACCGGTCGCGGAATGGCAGGCATTCGAAACCCGAATGGCAGCCTTCCCGGAGATGGCCCAACTCAGGTGCAGACGGCGATGGGCTTTCGCGGCTCTTTCGCCGTTGGGCGCTCTTGCCTAAGATCCGCCGCGCGAGAGGGGTTGGAACAGTGACGTTGCGCACTCCGTATCTGCTGTTTATCGGCGACGCCGCGGACCAGCTCGCCGCCAAGACCGCAGCCGGCATCGCCTTCTGGCGGCCGGAAATCGCGCGCGGCCAACTCCGGCTGCCCGGTTGCAACGCCGATCTGGGCCTCCCCGACATGACGATCGAGGAGGCCGCCGCTGCGGGGGTCAAGACCGTGATCGTCGGCACCACCAATCGCGGCGGCGTCCTCGGCGAAGGCTGGGAGGGGCTCTTGGTGCGGGCGCTCGATCTCGGCATGGATCTGGCGAGCGGCCTGCACCACCGGCTGACGGACATCCCGGCGCTGCGCGAGACCGCTTCTCGGCTCGGCCGCCAGATCGCCGACGTGCGTCACCCGACGCGGGAGTTTGCGGTCGGCAACGGTATCAAGCGATCCGGCAAACGGCTGCTGACGGTCGGCACCGATTGCTCGATCGGCAAGATGTTCGCCGCCCTCGCGCTCGAAAGGGAGATGCGGGCGCGCGGCTTCAACGCCGATTTCCGCGCCACCGGCCAGACCGGCATCTTCATCGCCGGCGACGGCGTGTCGATCGACGCGGTCGTCTCCGATTTCGTCTCGGGCGCGGTCGAATGGCTCTGCCCGGCGGGCGACCCCGATCACTGGGATGTGATCGAAGGCCAGGGTTCGCTGTTCCATGCCTCCTATGCCGGCGTGACGCTCAGCCTCATTCACGGCGCTCAGCCCGACGCGCTGGTGATGTGCCATGAGCCGACCCGCCCCCATATGCGCGGCCTGCCGGGGTACAAGCTGCCCGATCTCGGGCTGTGCATCGAGCGCAATGTCGAGGCGGCGCAGCTGACCAACCCGGCGGCGCGTTGCGTTGGGGTCAGCGTCAATACCGCGGCGCTCGACGGCGCGGCGGCGCGCGACTATCTGCGCCGCACCGAGGACACGGTCGGGCTGCCGTGCATCGATCCGGTGCGCACCGGGGTCGGCCAGATCGTCGATCGCCTGTCCGGCTGAGCGGCATGGCGCCGCAACCGCAGCGCCTCCGGGTGGCGCGCCAATCCTGGCGGCTCGCCGAGAGCTTCGCGATTTCGCGCGGCAGCCGGACGACCGCCGAGGTGGTGGTCGCCGAGATCTCCGACGGCGACGCCCGCGGGCGCGGCGAGTGCGTCCCCTATCCGCACTACGGCGAAAGCGTCGACGGCGTGGTACAGGCGCTCGAAGGCATGGCGGGAGCAGTCTTTTCCGGGCTCGACCGGGCGGAGTTGCAGACCGCGATGCCGCCCGGCGCGGCGCGCAACGCTCTCGACGCCGCGTTCTGGGACCTCGACGCCAAGCGCAACAATCGCCGCGTCGCCGACCTCGCCGGGGTCGGGAAGCTGAATCCGGTCGTGACCGCTTATACGCTGAGCCTCGATACGCCGGAGAAGATGGGTGCGGCGGCAGCGGCGCATCGGGCGCGCCCGCTGCTCAAACTCAAGGTGACCGGCGACGGCGATCTCGAACGGGTCGGCGCGGTGCGGCGCAACGCGCCGGCGGCGCGGCTGATCGTCGACGCCAATGAGGGCTGGACCGCGCGGCATTTCGCCGAGCTGGCGCCGGCCCTGGCGGCGCTCGGGGTCGAGCTGATCGAGCAGCCGCTGCCGGCCGGCGCCGACGGCGCGCTCGCCGAGCTGCCCCACCCGATCCCGGTCTGCGCCGACGAGGCCTGCCATACCAGGGCCGACCTCGATGGGCTCATCGGCAAATACGATGCGGTCAATATCAAGCTCGACAAATCGGGCGGGCTGACCGAGGCATTGCTGCTGGCGGCCGCTGCGCGCCAGCGCGGCTTCCGGGTCATGGTCGGCTGCATGATCGGCACCTCGCTGAGCATGGCTCCGGCCATGCTGGTCGCGCAGCACGCCAGCATCGTCGATCTCGACGGGCCGCTGCTCTTGGCGAGCGACCGGGCGCATGGGCTGCGCTACGAGGGCAGCACGCTCTACCCGCCCGAGCCGGCCCTATGGGGCTGATCTACGCGCCGCAGCGTCTCGCCGAAGGGGTCGAGGCGCTGCGCGGAGAGCCGGTGTTTGGCGCGATTATCGAGCGCGCCGGCATGCCGCGCTTTCGCCGCCGGCGCAACGGCTTTCCGACGCTCTTGCACATCATCCTCGAACAGCAGGTCTCGATCGACGCCGCCGCGGCGATGCACCGCCGGCTCGCCGAATTGTGCCGGCCGCTCGCGCCCGGGCCGTTTCTCGCGCTCGACGACGCCACGTTGCGCCGCTGCGGCTTCAGCCGGCAGAAGATGGATTACGCCCGACGGCTGGCCGCGGCGGTCGCCGGCGGCGAGTTCGATTTCGCCCGCCTCGCTGCCTCCGACGATGCCGCCGCCCTGGCGGCCCTGATCGGCCTCAAGGGCATCGGGCGATGGAGCGCCGAGATCTATCTGATCCTTGCGCTCGGCCGCTGCGATATCTGGCCGGCCGCCGATCTCGGGCTGCAGCTCGCGGTCAAGGAGTGCCTGGGGCTCGCCGAACGCCCCGGCGAGCCGGCGTTGCGGGAAATCGGCGAGGCGTGGCAGCCGTGGCGCTCGGTGGCGGCGTGTCTGTTCTGGCAATCCTATCTGCACGCGCGCGGCCGCGCCGCCCCGCAGCTGGCGGCGGAGCTTTATGCCGCCGAGGACTAGGATTTCGGCAGCTTGAAGAGCTGGCCCGGATAGATCCGGTTCGGGTCGCGGATCTGGTCGCGATTGGCAGAGTAAATTACCGTGTATCGGGTGCCCCGGCCATAGAGGCGGCGGGCGATCAGCCACAGGCTGTTGCCGCGCTGAACGACATAGCTGTCGTTCGGCGCCAGGGCGTTCGCGCCGCTCGCCTCGAGCGGCACAGCGACCCGGCGCGCGACGCTGCCGTCGGCGGCGAGTTCGTCGAGGCGCAGCTCGACGCCGCCCGCTTCTTCCGGATGCGGCGCCGTGAGCGACCATTCCCCGGCGGAATCGGCCGTGACCGTGCCGAGCAGCTGGTCGCCGGCGTAGACATTGAGCCGCGCCCCGGCGGCGGCGTGTCCGGACAGCATCAGTTGGCTGCCCGCGCCATATTCCGCGGTGTCAAGCGACAGCGATTGGCCGGCAGACGGGGCGGTCGGTTGCTGCAGGACGCGCGCGGGCTTGTCGGCATCGCCCGGCAGCAGGACGGCGAGAGTCGACGGGCCGCGCCCGGCCGAGGTCGAGGGCGTCACCGACAGCGCCACGACATCCTCCGAGCGGCGGACCGGCCCGCCCGCGCGGCCGGTGGCCTCGAGGCTTAGCTGGCGGCTCCCCGGTGCCAGCGGGGCGTCCGGCACCAGCACCCAATCGCCGCGCGAATCGGCGGTGACCTCGCCGATCGGCGTGCCGCCATCGAGCACACGGACCCGGTCGCCGGGCATGGCGCGGCCGGCGATCACGGCGTGGCCCTGCGGGTCGACCCGTACGATATCGAAACTCGGCGGGGTTGCGGGCGCGACCGGTGCGGGCGCCGGGATCGCCGCGGCGGCTGGCGGCGGTGGCGATTCGGGCGAAGCGGGCGGCGGCCCCGATCTGCTCGGCGGTGCCGTGCTGCGCCAGCCGATAGCGACGACGGCGATCACGATCAGCAATGCCGCGCTGGCCGATCCCAGCCAAACAACACGTCGCACCGATGCCTGCCGCCTGGGGTGGTTCGCAGGCGACTCTAGGCCGGGCCGGGCGCGCTTGCAATCGCCCCAGGATCGGAGGAAGACGGGCTCGCGTAGCGGGAGATCGGCGCGGTGCGATGCGGCACATAACCCGGCTTTGCGTTTATTGCGGCTCTGCCGTCGGGCTCGACGAGCGTTACCGAGCCGCCGCGCGCGAGCTTGGCGAGTCTCTGGCGAAGGCCGGAATCGAGCTGATCTTCGGCGGCGGGCGGATCGGGCTGATGGGGGTGCTCGCCGATGCGGTCCTGGCCGCGGGCGGCCGGGTCGTCGGCATCATCCCGGACAGGCTGCGCGATGCCGAGCTGGCGCATCATGGAGTCAGCGAACTCGTCATCACCGGCAGTATGCACGACCGCAAGCGGCTGATGGCCGAACGGGCGGATGCGTTCGCGATCCTCCCGGGCGGTATCGGCACGCTCGACGAGACCTTCGAGATCCTCACCTGGCGCCAGCTTGGGCTGCACGGCAAGCCGATCTTTCTGGTCGATGTCGCCGGCTATTGGCGGCCCTTGCGCGAGTTGCTCGACCACCTCGCCGCGCAAGGCTTTACCGCGCCGCTGGTGCCGCGATTACTGCAGATCGTGCCTGACGTGGCTGAATTGATGAATACGCTTGTATACACCCAACCGGATGGGGTAGCCCGTTCCGAGTTGCTATGATCGCCAGCCTGTTATGCAAGACCTTGAGGTTGCTCGATAATCCGCAGCGCAACCGTTGCTATCCCCGGAGACGGTGGATAAGTTTGTGGGGAAGCCCCCATTTCGAGCCATGCCAAGCGCCATCTTCGGTGGCAAAATAGGCTTTGCCTAGTTATTAGGCACTTCATTCAACCCATTGAAATCTTAATGCACTCAATCACCTCTCGGACTTCTTTTTGTAACCGGCAAGTAAATACTCGGTCATAAAACAGTCATTTCCCGGCTGGCTTGGCCTGGTCAGCTCACCGCGACGGTGCTGTTAATAACCGGGGCGTTTCCGTGGCCTGCGAACGAGCACGGAGACCAGCGCGCGGCCCTGCGGGGAATGCCCTGGTCGGCTTGCCTCTGCGCACAGCGGCCTTTATGGTCGCGCCGCTGCAACAGCCGGCCGGTGCATGCGAGGGTGACAAGAATGGCGAAGATCAAGGTGGCGAACCCGATCGTCGAACTCGACGGCGACGAGATGGCGCCGATCATGTGAGCTTCATCAAGAACCAGCTGTTCCTGCCCTATCTCGATATCGATCTGAAATACTACGACCTCGGAACGGAGAGCTGCGACGCCCTCACGTCAGTGCGACAAGATAGACCATAATTGTCAATAGATCAGCTCAGCGAAAACGAAAGCGGCGCGCGGAGGTGCAAGCATGTCAGATCTCGAAATCGTTTGGACGAAGGTTGATGAAGCACCTGCGCTTGCTACGTTTTCCCTTCTGCCGATCGTCCAAGCCTTCGTCGGGACGGCCGGCGTGAAGATGAAGCTGAAGGACATTTCGCTGACTGGCCGCATCATCGCCAACTTCCCCGACAAACTGACGCCAGCGCAAAAAATTAACGACGAGCTCGCCGAACTTGGCCAACTTGCGATGCGCCCCGAGGCCAACATCATCAAGCTGCCCAACATCTCCGCCTCGATCCCGCAGCTGAAGGCCGCGATCAAGGAGTTGCAGAGCAAGGGTTACGACGTCCCGGACTATCCGGACAGCGACGCGACCCCAGCGGATAAAGAAATCCGCGCCCGCTACGGCAAGGTGCTCGGCAGCGCCGTCAATCCGGTGCTGCGCGAGGGCAATTCCGACCGCCGCGCCGCCGCCGCCGTGAAGCAGTACGCGCGCAACCATCCGCATAGGATGGGCGCCTGGACCAAGGACTCGAAAACGCGCGTGGCGCACATGTCGGGCGGCGATTTCTACGGTTCGGAGGTTGCGACGACCATTGCGGCGCCGACCAATGCCCGTATCGAGTTGGTCGGCAGCGATGGCGCGGTCACGGTGCTGAAGGCGAAGACGCCGCTTCAGACCGGCGAGATCATCGACGCGGCGGTGATGAACCGCAACGCGTTGCGCGCCTTCTTCGCCGCGCAGATCGACGTCGCGAAGAAGGACGGCATCCTATTCTCGCTGCACGTCAAGACGACCATGATGAAGATCTCTGATCCCATCATCTTCGGTCATTGTGTTTCCGTGTTCTTCGCCGATGTGTTCGAGAAGCATGGCGCCACACTGACGCGCCTGGGTGTTGATCCCGACAACGGCGTGGGCGACATGCTGACCCGGATCGAGACGTTGCCCGAGGCTGAAAAGGCGGCGATCAAGGCCGATATCCAGGCCACCTACG
>CAWJFM010000021.1:0-565621 GCA_963842175.1 uncultured Alphaproteobacteria bacterium | reverse complement strand
CATCGAA
The DNA here is from genome assembly GCA_963842175.1 of uncultured Alphaproteobacteria bacterium. Lineage (GTDB taxonomy): Bacteria > Pseudomonadota > Alphaproteobacteria > ATCC43930 > CGMCC-115725 > DATARH01. The sequence goes on along the minus strand of CAWJFM010000021.1, from coordinate 565,614 downwards.
GCGGAGGCCGAAGGCGAGACCGAAGGCGAGGACGGCGAGGGCGAGGAAAGCTCGATTTCGCTGGCCGCGATGGAAGCGCAGCTGACGCCGGGCATGATGGCGGTCTTCGAGGCGATTCCGCCGCGGCGCACAAAAAAATCCACAAGGTTCAGGACCAGCGGATTACCGCGCTGGTCAAGGGCATGGCGTTGCCGCGGGTTACCGAGCGCCGCTACGACAAGCTCAAAGGCGAAATCAACGAGTTGCTGAAGCGGGTGCGCTTCAGCAACATCCGGATCGAGCACCTCGTCGAGCAGCTCTATGACCTCAACCGTCGCCTCGTCACCGAGGAGGGTCGGCTGTTGCGGCTTGCCGAGGCCACCGGGATCAAGCGCAGCGAGTTTTTGCCGCACTATATCGGCGACGAGCTCGCAGCGGACTGGCTGGAGCGGGCCACCGCGCTGCCCGGCCGCGGCTGGGCGCGGCTGGTCGAGTTCCATGCCGAGGATGTCGCCAGGCACCGCGCCGCGGTCGTGCGCATCGCCGGCGAAGCCAAATTGCCGATCGCGGAGTTCCGCCGCGTTGTGCAGACCGTGCAACGCGGCGAGCGCGAGGCGAGCCGCGCCAAGAAGGAAATGGTCGAAGCCAATCTGCGGCTCGTCATCTCGATCGCCAAAAAATACACCAACCGCGGCCTGCAGTTCCTCGACCTGATCCAGGAAGGCAATATCGGCTTGATGAAGGCGGTCGACAAATTCGAATACCGCCGCGGCTACAAGTTCTCGACTTATGCCACCTGGTGGATCCGCCAGGCGATCACCCGCTCGATCGCCGACCAGGCGCGCACGATCCGCATCCCGGTGCACATGATCGAGACGATCAACAAGCTGGTGCGCACCTCGCGCCAGATGCTGCACGAGATCGGCCGCGAGCCGACGCCCGAGGAGCTCGCCGACAAGCTGGCGATGCCGTTGGAAAAGGTGCGCAAGGTCCTGAAGATCGCCAAGGAGCCGATCAGCCTCGAAACCCCGATCGGCGACGAGGAGGACAGCCACCTCGGCGATTTCATCGAGGACAAGAACGCGGTGTTGCCATTGGACGCGGCGATCCAGGCCAATCTGCGCGAGACGACGACGCGCGTCCTTGCGTCCTTGACCGCGCGCGAGGAACGCGTTTTGCGCATGCGCTTCGGCATCGGCATGAACACCGACCACACCTTGGAAGAGGTCGGCCAGCAATTCTCGGTGACCCGCGAGCGCATCCGCCAGATCGAGGCGAAGGCGCTGCGCAAACTGAAACACCCGAGCCGCTCGCGCAAATTGCGCAGCTTTCTCGATACGTGAGCGGCCTCCTCCGCTAATCGCGGGTTCACTGCGAAGGCGGTGATCCGCGACAGCCTGGCAATAGTCGTGAATGGGTCCGGTCTCAGCCGTAACTGGCGGCAGACGCGTCGCTGAAATTCCGTCGTCCCGGCGAAACAGGGACCCATTGGATCGCTCGCGAAGCGGTAGAAGGGTGGGTCCCGGCTTTCGCCGGGAAATGCTCCCGGCCTCCGGACGAGGACAAAGCAGGGGGCCCGTAGTTCAGCTGGTTAGAACGCGCCGCTCATAACGGCGTTGTCGCAGGTTCGAAGTCCTGCCGGGCCTACCACCCGCCGCCGCTACCCCGGAATGCGGAACCCGACATCGCCCTCGCGCTCGATCTGGTGCACCAGCTCGATCTCCCAGCGCAGATAGCGCTCGCGCGCGCCCGCGCCGGCGTAGGGGTCATAGGGCCGGCGCCAGCAATCGTTCGGGCGTGTCGGCCATCGCCTCGCGGCCGGTGGCGAGCGGCAGCCCGGCGGCGCGCCAGGCAGTCGGTGCCGCCCGCGAGCACGCGGATCTCGGCGACGCCGCTGGTCGCCAGCTCGGCGGCGGCGAGCCGGGCGAGCCGCCCATCGGGCGAGGTCAGCACCAGAACCCGCCGCCGCGGCACCCGGTCGAGGCTCCGGGCGAGCCGCGCGCGCACCGCGAACCAGGCGCCGGGGATGTGCCCGGCCTCGTAGGCGATGCTCGGCGCCAGATCGATGACTGCCGCCTCGCCGTTGTCGAGCAGCGTCTTCAGCTCGGCCGGCGCGATCGTCGCAGCCGTCGCCGCGTTCCAGCTCCGGAATGACCGGGGCGGCAGTGCCCTGCACCAGCTTCCGCCCCGTCATCCCGCCATCGAGCACATAAACCTCGGGCCAGCCCATCTGCGCCAGCCACGAGCCGGTCATCGCCGCGCGCACGCCGTCATCATCGACGAGGACGATGCGGGCGTTGCGGGTCGCCATATAGACATCGGTCGCCTGCACCAGCTGGCCGCCCGGCGCCGAGCGCGCCGCGGCGAGATGGCCTTGCGCATATTCCTCGGGGCTGCGCACGTCGAACACATAGAGCGTGCGCTCTTCGGCCTCGCCCTCAAAGCGGGCGAGCGCGGCATCGTCGATCCGCCGAACGCCGAAGCGCTGGGCGACCTGATCGGCGAGCGCGCGAGCCCGCGCGAGGCCCGCGGGCGACGGCGGCGGCAACGCATCCTCGCGGCCGCGCGCCAGATCGAACCCGGCCAATTCCCAGCCCATCGTGCCGTTTTCGAGCGCCATGACCGGGTTCGCGCAGCCCGGCATTGCGCAGCGATTGGGCGCCGATGATGCTGCGCGTGCGCCCGGCGCAGTTGACGACGACGAGGCTCTCCGGCGAGCGCAGCCGATCGGGCACGCGATACACCAGCTCGGCGCCCGGGCAATCGAACGCGCCGGGGATGCTCATGTTGCGGAATTCGCCGATCGGCCGGCTGTCGACGATCAGCACCTCCTCGCCGGCATCGAGCCGCCGCTTCAGCTCGGCGGCGGCGATATGCGGCGTCTTGCAGCGATGCTCGACCAGTTCGCCAAACGCCTTGCTCGGCACATTGATCCCGGTGAACAGCTCGAACCCGGCCGCCGCCCAGCCCCGCGCCCCGCCCGCCATGATCGCGAGGTTGCGATAGCCCATCGCGGCGAGTTTGGCGGCGGCGCGTCTCGGCGAGATCCTCCCCATCCAAGCCCCCGGGCCGCCGTCATGGACGACGATCCGCGCGATTTGCGCGGCACCAGCTCGCCGATCATCAATTCGAGCCGCGACAACGGCACCGAATTGGCGAAAAACGGATGGCCCTCCTCGGCAAAGACGCCCTCTTCGCGGACATCGATGAGCGCCATCTCGGCGCCGTCGCGCAGCATCGCGCGCACATCGGCCGGCGACAGGCTGGCGATCGCCATCGCTCCCTCCTCGAACTGCCGGCGCTAGCTTAGCAAGATGCCGCGGGCAGCCATGGCGCGGACCGTGCCGAGGCGAGCGCCGCATCGGCTATAGTTGCGGCGATCGAACCGGCCGGCCGCGCGCCGCGCCACGCAGGGAGATCGCCGATGCCCGACCGACGGCCAACGCGACAAACCGAAATGCGCCGCAACAAGAACGAGGACGACATCACCGCCGAGGTGCTGGCGCGGTTTGCCGCGACCCCGGACCCGCGGCTGCGGCGGATCATGCTGAGCCTGATCGGCCATCTCCACGCCTTCGTCAAGGAGGTCGAGCTGACCGAGGCGGAATGGTTTCAGGCGATCGAGATCCTGACCGAAGCGGGCAAGATGTGCAGCGACAAGCGCCAGGAGTTCATCCTGTTTTCCGACACGCTCGGCGTCTCGATGGTGGTCGATCTGATCGATCACCGCAAACCCGAGGGCGCCACCGAATTCGACCGTCTTCGGCCCGTTCCATCGGCTCGGCGCGCCGGAGATGCCGGCGGGCGGCAACATCGCCCATCGCGACAAGAGCGGCGTCCCGACCCTGGTCAGCGGCCGGGTGCTCGATCTCGACGGCCGGCCGATCGCCGGCGCGGTGCTCGATGTGTGGCAGGCGCAGACCAACGGGCTTTACGATTTGCAGGACGAGAACCCCGACGCGCTGCACATGCGCGGCAAGTTCACGAGCGACGCCGCCGGCCGCTACCTGATCCGCACGGTCCAGCCGGTCAACTACCCGATCCCGTCGGACGGGCCGGTCGGCGCCATGCTGAAAGCCACCGGGCGCCACCCCTGGCGGCCGGCGCATATCCATTTTGTCGTCTCGGCCGAGGGCTACGAGCCGGTGACGACCCACATCTTCGACCGCACCGATCCCTATCTCGCGAGCGATGCGGTGTTCGCGGTCAAGGATTCGCTGATCTGCGATTTCGTCCGCCACGAGACGCCCGGGTCGGAGGCAAGCCGGCTCGGCATCGCGCCGCCCTACTACACCGCCGAATTCGACTTCCGCCTGACGCCCGCGCGACGGCGCACTCGACGGTCATGGACGCCCAGCGCCGCCTCGCCGCGCTCGGCGCCCGGGCGTAGTTGAACCGGTGGTCGCCCCTGCCTAGATCGATCGACGCGATAGCGGAGCACTGGATAGCGCGAGCAATGGCCAGACGCCGACCCCTCCGACATCGCCTGGACCGAGGGGTGGAGCGCAAGCGCGCCCAGCCGGCCGCGACCGCCGGGAAGGCGAGCGCCTGATGGCCTATTGGGAAGAGCAAGCTGGCCGAACTCGGCGGCGTCGTCACGATCGCCGGGCTCGATCTCGCCGCGACCGACAGCCGAGAGTGGTCGAACCGGTTTCTGATCTCCGTCGACCCGGTGATCGAACGATCCTCGCTCGTTCTCTACGGCCCAAAATTCGCCGCAGCTGCTCGGCCTGCCGGAGCAGCCCAGGACCGATCTGCCGATGATGCGTCAATTGCCCCGGCGCTATGTCGATTTGTTCCTGCGCGCCTGCGCCGAGGCACCGAAAAGATGGCCCCGGTGCGTCTGGAGGGCGAGCTTGAACGGGCGGATGGCCGGATCGAGCAATATCGCGCCATCTTCATCCCGGTCGGGGTGAAGCCGCATTCGCTGACCTGTTTCGCGTTTGGCGCCTTTAGCAGTCGGGTCATCGAGCCGAAAACGGCGGCTGAGGCCGGCCGCCGCGCCGCAACCGAAAACGATGGGCTCTCGCCTCGCGCAATGACGCCTCTCCTAAGGCGGGTCGCATTGATCGCCATTGCCAGGAGCCTGTTGCGCCGCCATGCCCGAAGAGTTCTACCGCATCAAGCGCCTGCCGCCCTACGTCTTCGCCGAAGTCAACGCGCTGAAGGCCGAGGCGCGCGCCGAGGGGCGCGACGTCATCGACCTCGGCATGGGCAACCCCGACGGGCCGACCCCGCCGCATATCGTCGCCAAGCTGATCGAGGCGGTGCAGAACCCGAAGACCCACGGCTATTCGACCTCGCGCGGCATCGCCGGGCTGCGCCGCGCCTGTGCCGCCTATTACGCCCGCCGCTTCAATGTCGAGCTCGATCCCGAGCGCGAGATCATCGTCACGCTCGGCTCGAAGGAGGGGCTCGCCAACCTCGCCCAGGCGATCACCGCGCCGGGCGACACGGTGCTCGTGCCGAACCCGTGCTATCCGATCCATGCCTTCGGCTTCATCATGGCCGGCGCCGCGGTGCGCCATGTCCCGATCGGTCCCGAGTTCGATTTCCTCGGCGAGCTGAAAAAGGCGGTGCAGCACAGCATCCCGGCGCCGCTGGCGATCGTGCTCAATTTCCCGGCCAACCCGACGGCGCAGACGGTCGACCTCGATTTCTACGGCGAGATCGTCGATTTCTGCCGCCATCACGACATCATCGTCCTGTCCGACCTGGCCTATGCCGAGATCTATTTCGACGGCAAGCCGCCGCCCTCGATCCTCGAAGTGCCGGGCGCGCGCGACATCGCGGTCGAGTTCACCTCGCTCAGCAAGACCTATTCGATGGCCGGCTGGCGGATCGGCTTCGCGGTCGGCAACCAGCGGCTGATCGCGGCGCTGGCCCGGGTCAAATCCTATCTCGACTACGGCGCCTTCACCCCGATCCAGGTGGCCGCGACCGCGGCGCTCAACGGCCCGCAGGAATGCGTCGCCGAGATCCGCGAGCGCTACCACGCGCGCCGCGACGTGCTGGTCGACGGGCTGCGGCAGGCCGGCTGGGAGGTGCCGCCGCCGGCCGCCTCGATGTTCGCCTGGGCGCCGATCCCGGCGGAATTCCGCGGCATCGGCACGCTCGCCTTCTCCAAGCTCCTGCTCGAACGCGCCAATGTCGCGGTCGCGCCGGGGGTCGGTTTCGGCGAGCACGGCGAGGGCTTTGTGCGCATCGCGCTGGTCGAGAACCGCCAGCGCCTGCGCCAGGCGACGCGCAACATCAAGACCTTCCTCGCCGGCCGCAACGATCTCCCGGAACTGCGCCGCGCCGAGCGCGCCGCGGCGGCGACGACGTAGACGCTCCTATCGACGACCCTCGTCGCGGTACGCTTTCCACTCTTCCCAATCGAACTGGCCATGCCCAGCCGCCTTGGCGCGTGCGCGGATGCGTTCCATCGCGGCTCTCGCTTCTTCCGGATCGACGACCTTTCCTCGGTGCAGGTGGAGGAATGAGACGGGCCACTGCCTTGCCGTGCCGGGTGATTGCGATCTCCTCGCCCTGTTCGACCAGATCGAGCAGCGCATCGAATGAGCTTTTCGCTTCGGAAACATCAACTTCTTTCATTCTATGGCCCTCAGCCCTTCCGTCGTCTTCCCGGCGAAAGCCGGGACCCATTTCTACCATGGATACCGGCTTTCGCCGGCATGACAAGGACAAGAATGCGACGGCTCGCATTGACTTCGCGCGGCCGGCTCCCTATGTTCCGGCGCTCGCGAGGATCCGGGTCATGAAAATCGCCAATTCGTTGAAGACATTGAAGAAGCGCGACAAGAACTGCCGCGTCGTGCGGCGCAAGGGGCGGGTCTACGTGATCAACAAGGTCAACCCGCGCTTCAAGGCGCGCCAGGGCTGACGCCGCGCGCGCCTTCTTACGGCTTCCCGGCGAAGGCCGGGACCATGCCATCGCCCGGCAGTCCTCCGATGACCGGCTTCCGCCGGGAACATCGGTGCGCCCAACACGCGATTGCGTCGCTGCGCTCGCAATGACAGTATTTGCCCATGGAAATGCCGCTCCCCGATGCCGCGGTCATCGCGCGGCGCGACGAGATCGCGGCGGCGCTGCGCGCCATCGTTCCCGGCGACGGCGTCATCGTCTCCGAGCCGCTGCGCCGCGCCTATGAATCGGACGGGCTGACCGCCTATCGCCAGCCGCCGCTCGTCGTCGTGCTGCCCTCGACCGTCGGCCAGGTCGCCGCGGTGCTGCGCTATTGCCAGGCCGAGGGGATCAAGGTCGTGCCGCGCGGCGCCGGCACCTCGCTGTCGGGCGGCGCCCTGCCGCTGGCCGACGGCGTCCTGCTCGGCATGGCGAAATTCAACCGCATCCTCGACATCGATTACGACAACCGCTGCGTCGTCGCCCAGCCCGGGGTGACCAATCTCGCGATCACCGAGGCGGTCGAGGGCGCCGGCTTCTATTACGCGCCCGACCCGTCGAGCCAGATCGCCTGCACGATCGGCGGCAATGTCGCCGAGAATTCGGGCGGCGTGCACTGCCTCAAATACGGCCTCACCACCAACAACCTGCTCGGCCTCGAAATCGTGCTGATCGACGGCGAGATCGTCCGCCTCGGCGGCAAGCATTTCGATTCCGAGGGCTACGATCTGATGGGCGTGATGACCGGCTCCGAGGGTCTGCTCGGGGTCGTCACCGAGGTCACCGTGCGCATCCTCCGGAAGCCGCCGACCGCGCGGGCCCTGCTGATCGGCTTTGCCGAGACGCGAGGACGCCGGCAATTGCGTCGCCGCGATCATCGGCGCCGGCATCATCCCGGGCGGCATGGAGATGATGGACCGCCCGGCGATCCACGCCGCCGAGGCCTTCGTCAAGGTCGGCTATCCGCTCGATGTCGAGGCGCTGCTGATCGTCGAGCTCGACGGGCCGCCGGCCGAAGTCGATCACCTGATCGAGAAGGTCGAGGCGATCGCCCGCGCCAACCGCGCGCGCTCGGTCCGGGTGAGCCGGGACGAGGCCGAGCGGCTCGCCTTCTGGTCCGGGCGCAAGGCGGCCTTTCCGGCGGTCGGGCGGATCTCGCCCGACTATTACTGCATGGACGGCACGATCCCGCGCGCCCGCCTCGCCGAGGTGCTGGCGCGCATCGGCGAGCTGTCGACGCAATACGGGCTGCGGGTCGCCAACGTGTTCCACGCCGGCGACGGCAATCTGCACCCGCTCATTCTCTACGACGCCAACCAGCCCGGCGAGATCGAGCGGGCCGAGGCATTCGGCGCCGACATCCTGCAGGCTCTGCGTCGAGGTCGGCGGCGTCCTGACCGGCGAGCACGGGGTCGGGGTCGAAAAGCGCGACCTGATGGGCACGATGTTCGACGAAACCGACCTCGCCCATCAGGAGCGCCTCAAATGCGCCTTCGACCCCGACGGCCTGCTCAATCCCGGCAAGGTGTTCCCGAAGCTGCACCGCTGCGCCGAACTGGGCCGGCTGCACGTCCACGCCGGCCGTCTGCCGCACCCCGATCTGCCGCGGTTCTGACGGACCCATGTCGTCATTGCGAGGCGCCGATAGGCGACGCTGCAATCTCGATCGGAGTGATACACACAGGCCGCCCGAGATTGCTTCGCTGCGCTCGCAATGACACGTTGCGCGAATGACCCGGTTTGTCCCGACGCTCGATCGACGAATTGCGCGATGCGGTCGCCGGCGCTCGCCGCCGAGGAGCCGGTCGAGCTCGTCGGCGGCGGGTCGAAGCGCGGGCTCGGCCGGCCGCTGCAGACCGCGCATACGCTCGATCTGTCGCGCCTCTCGGGCATCCGCGACTACGCGCCGAGCGAGCTGGTGCTGACCGCCGGCGCCGCGACCCCGCTCGCCGAGATCGAGCGCGCGCTCGCCGAAGCCGGCCAGATGCTGGCGTTCGAGCCGCCCGACTGGCGCGGACTGCTTGGCGGCGAGGGGCGCAGCCGACCCTGGGCGGCATCCTCGCCTGCAATCTGTCGGGGCCGCGCCGCATCAAGGCCGGCGCGGCGCGCGACCATTTCCTCGGCTTCCGCGCGGTCAGCGGCCGCGGCGAGATCTTCAAGTCCGGCGGCAAGGTCGTCAAGAACGTCACCGGCTACGATCTGTCGAAGCTGATGGCCGGCTCCTACGGCACGCTGGCCGCGCTCGAAGAGGTCACGGTCAAGGTATTGCCGCGCCCCGAAACGGTCGCGACCGTGCTGTTCGCCGGGGTCGAGCCCGCCGCCGCGACGCGGCTGATGGCGGCGGCGCTGGGCTCGCCGCATGAGGTCTCGGGCGCCGCCTATCTGCCGCCCGGGACCGCGATGCCGCTCGCCTTGCCGACCGCGCCCCGGCGTGGTCGCGTTGCGCGTCGAGGGGCCGGCGCCGTCGGTCGCCTTTCGCCGCGACAGCCTCGTCGCGCGAGCATGGCGCGGCCGGGACGGCGGAAATCCTCGCCGATGCCGAGTCGATCGCGTTGTGGCGCGCGATCGGCGAGGTCGCGCCGCTGGCCGGGCTTGCGCGAGCGCGCGGTGTGGCGCATCTCGGTCGCGCCGGCGCGCGGCGCCGAGCTGGCCGAGGCGATCGCGCGCGCGCTCGATGCGGTGTGGCTGCTCGATTGGGGCGGCGGCCTCGTCTGGGCAGCGGTCGCCGAAGCAGGGCGATGCCGGCGCGCGCGATCCGCCGGGCGATCCGCGGGCCGGACGGGCATGGCACCGGCCATGCGACGCTGGTCAGGGCCTCGCCCGGCCTGCGCCGCGCGGTCGCCGTGTTCGAGCCGCAGCCGGCGCCGCTCGCCGCGCTGTCGCGCCGGGTCAAGGACGCCTTCGACCCCGCCCATATCCTCAACCCCGGCCGCATGGTCGAGGGCAGCTGAGCCGGATGCAGACCGATTTCTCGCTGGCCCAGCTCGCCGACCCGGACACCGCGGCATCGGAAAAGATCCTGCGGGCCTGCGTCCATTGCGGCTTCTGCACCGCGACCTGCCCGACCTATGTGCTGCTGGGCGACGAGCTCGACAGCCCGCGCGGCCGCATCTACCTGATCAAGAACATGCTCGAACAGGGAGGGCCCGGTCGGCCCCGAGACCGTCAAGCACATCGACCGCTGTCTCTCCTGCCTCGCCTGCATGACGACCTGCCCGTCGGGCGTCAATTACATGCACCTGGTCGATCACGGCCGGCGCCATATCGAGGAGCATTACCGCCGCCCCGTGGCCGAGCGGCTGCTGCGCCGCCTGCTCGGCCTGGTGCTGACGCGGCCGGCGCTGTTCCGCGCGGCCTTGCACGGCGCCGCGCCTGGCCAAGCCCTTCGCCGGGCTGATGCCGAAGCGGCTGCGCCCGCTGCTGGCGCTGGCGCCGCGGACGGTTCCGGCCGCCTCCGCGATGGACCGGCCGCAGGTCTTCCCGGCCGAGGGCGAGCGGCGGATGCGGGTCGCGCTGTTGCCCGGCTGCGCCCAGCAGGTGCTGGCGCCCGAGATCAACGAGGCGACGATCCGGCTGTTGACCCGGCATGGCTGCGAGGTCGTCGTCGCGCCGGGCAGCGGCTGCTGCGGCGCGCTCGTCCACCATCTGGGCGACGAGGCGCCGGCGCTCGCCTTTGCCCGCGCCAATATCGACGCCTGGGAGAGCGTTCGCGCGTCGGGCGGGCTCGACGCGATCGTCGTCAACGCCTCGGGCTGCGGCACGATGGTCAAGGATTACGGCTTCCTCCTCCGCACCGACCCGGCCTATGCCGAGAAGGCGGCGCGGATCGCCGCGCTGGCGCGCGACATCACCGAGATCGTCGCCGAGCTCGGGCTGCAGCGCCGGTCGCGAGGCCGTCCCGCGGACTGCGGGTCGCCTATCATTCGGCCTGCTCGCTGCAGCACGGCCAGGGGGTCGATCGCGCGCCGCGGGCCTTGCTCGCCGCCGCCGGGCTTCGCGGTGGTCGAGGTGCCGGAAGGGCATCTGTGCTGCGGCTCGGCCGGGACCTACAATCTGTTGCAGCCGGAACTGGCCGCGGCGTTGCGCGAGCGCAAGCTCGCCAATATCGCGCTGACCCGCGCCGACCTCGTCGCCGCCGGCAATATCGGCTGCATCACCCAGCTCGCGGGCGATGCGCCGCTGCCGGTCGTGCATACCGCCGTGCTGCTCGACTGGGCGACCGGCGGGCCTATGCCCCGGGGATTGCCCCGGGAATCGACGCGCCTGCCGCAGCCGCCGGCGCGCCACCACCGGGATCAGCAGCGACAGGGCCAGCGCGGCGAGCCCGATGAGGCTCGGCCACAGCACCTCGTGGCGCCAATCCGCGCCGCCGAGCAAGGCCTGTCCGCCGGCCGCGCCGAGATCGGCATAGGCGATCGTCAGCGGCAATTGGCCGAGGAGCGAGCCGACGGCGTAGGCGCCGAGCCGCACTCTGGTCAGCCCCAGGGCATAATTGGTCAGGCTGTGCGGGATGACCGGCACCAGCCGCACCACGGCGACCATGCGCCAGCCGCCGTGCTCGGCGCGCTTGAGGAGCGCCGCCAGCCGGCGCCGGATCGGCGCGATCGACGAACCCGGAACGGATGTAGCGCGCGGTGAGAAACCCGGCGACCGCCCCGGCGAGGCTGCCGAGCGCCGCCCAGAGGATGCCCCACCACATGCCGAAGACGAGCCCGGCGCCGAGCGCCAGCAGCGTCCGCGGCACGAAAAACAGGCTTCCGGCGATGTGCACGGCAAGAAAGGCCAGCGGCGCCATCGGGTTGCCGCCGATCAGCCCGGTCAAGGCGAGCGGGTCGAACAGGCCGCGCCAGCGCCACGCCGCGACGATGCCGGCGGCGAGCAGCGCAACGACGACGAGGCGCCCGGCATGGGTCCTGCCGATCATCACCGCACCGGTTCGGCGCTGGTCTGGCGCGCCGGGACCTCGGCCGGGCGGGCGATCCGCCGCGCTTTCCTCGGGCGGCGCCGCATCCTCGACCAGCAGCGGCCGGGCGAGGCGCCGGCGCAGCCAGAGGACGCCGAAGAGATCGACGATGCCGACCCCGAGCCGGTCGAAGACGCCGTATTTCGAGATGCCGCGCTGGCGCGGGCGATGGTTGACCGGCACCGAGCGCACGATCCCGCCCTCGCGCAGCACCAGCGCCGGCAGAAAGCGGTGCATGTGGTCGAAATAGGGCAGGTCGAGAAAGAGGGCGCGCGGGAACAGCTTGAGCCCGCAGCCGGTATCCGGGGTGTCGTCGCGCAGCAGCCGGCGGCGCACCGCATTGGCGATGCGCGAGGCCTGCCGCTTCGACCAGCTGTCCTGGCGGCGCGCGCGATGCCCGGCGATCAGCAGTGGCGGCATCGCCGGGCTGCCCTGGGCGATCCGCCACAGGGCGGGAATATCGGCCGGATCGTTCTGGCCGTCGCCGTCGAGCGTCGCGATCCATCGGCCGCGCGCCGCCTTGACCGCGCTGCGGATCGCCGCGCTCTGGCCGCAGCTCTGGGCATGGCGCACGAGGCGAAGCTGCGGCACGCTCGCTTGCAGCCGGCGAATCTCGGCGGCGGTCGAATCGGTGCTGCCGTCGTCGACATAGATGATCTCGTACGCGACGCGCCCATCGAGCGCGGCGGCGATCTCGGCGACCAGCGGTGCGATGTTGCCGGCCTCGTTCTTGACCGGGATGACGACCGAAAGATCCATGCGAGCGATGCTGCACCAAAACGGCGCATGGCGCCCCGCCGTTCAGCGCACCCCGTGGCGGGACAGGCGCTCAATAGCGCAGCCGGTAATAAACCCCGCCGATCATCTCATGCAGCGCGTAGAAGGTGTCGTGCAGCGCGGTGAGGCTCGGCAGGAAATCGCCGACCTCGTCAGACCGGAGCACGGTCCGCGGCGCCGGCCAGGGCAGCGCCTTGCAGGCCGGCCCGCTCGAACGCCCACAGCGCGCGCGGCAAATGCCAGGCCTGGGTCACGAGGACGACCGTGGTCAGCTTCTCCGGCTGCAGCAGCCGCGCGGTATAGAGCGCGTTTTCCCAGGTCGTGCGCGAGCGGTCCTCGTTCCAGGCGACCGGAACCGCGAAATCCTCTTCGAGCGCGGCCTTCATCAGCGTGCCCCGGCTAGCATGCGTGCCCGCCACCCTGCCACCGCTGACCGCCACCGGCAGATGCAGCCGGCGATAGGCCTCGGCGCCGAAAACCACCCGTTCGAGCGACAGCGGGCCGAGCCGGTCGGGAATATCGGCGCCGTTGCCGGAGCGGACATCGCCGCCGAGCACGACGATCGCCTGGGCTGCGCCGAGATCGACATTCTGCGGCAGCGCCAGACTCGACCCGCTGCAACAGATACGACGACAGCGCCGGGGTCGCCGCGGCATAGAGGCAGAGGCTGGAGGCGAGAGCCAGCGCAATGCCGGCACGCCGCCACACCAGCGCCATCAGCGCGCCGACGAGGCTCAGCACGATGAAGATCGTCGGCGGCGCGAGAAAGCCGAACGAGAAGAGGCTTTCCACTGCGCCCGGCTGCTATGTGCGTCGGCAAAGCCCTCACGCCCCGCCATAGACCGGGATGACCGCGCCGCGCGTCACCCGATTGTCGGGCGAGGCGAGAAAGGTGATCACCTCCGCGACCGCGCTCGGCGCGACCCAACTGCTGAAATCGGCATCCGGCATGGCGGCGCGGTTGGCCGGGGTGTCGAGGATCGAGGGCGCCACCGCATTGACCCAGATCTCCTCGCCCGCGGTTTCCTGGGCGATCGCCTGGGTCAGCGCCGCGACCGCCGCCTTCGCGGTGGTGTAGGCGACCATTCCCGAGCCGAGCCGAGGCTCGAGCGCCGGGCGGGCCGCGACATTGACGACGCGGCCGCCCTTGGCGCCGCCCGGACCCGGCTCGATGCGCGTGCGGATCGCGCGGATCGCGGCCGCCGAGCACAGAAACGCCGACAGCGCGTTCATCTGGAACTGATCGGCAAAATCGACGGCCGAGGTCTCGCCGACCGGCGACATCGCGAAACCGCCGGCGAGATGAATGGAGGCCCAGAGCGGCGGCAGCCCGCCATAAAACCGCCGCACCGCCGCCTCGTCGGAGAGGTCGAGGCCGGTCGTGACATGCACCCCGGGGTCGTTCTTATGCGGGTAATGCTCCAACTCGGCGGCGACCATGTTGGTCACATGGCAGACCGCGCCCGCCGCGCGCAGCGCCGCAACCACGGCGGACCCCAAAGCGCCGGTGCCGCCGGTGACGACGACATGCGAGCCGTGAAACGCGACCATCGCCTCACCTCCGCTCTATGAAGCCGCCCCGCGGCGCCGGCATCAGGTGATAGCACGCTCCGCGCGGGCGCTCCATCAGCTGATCGTCCCCTCGGCGGCGGCAATGTCCTCGCGCCGCGCCGCGGCGACCTTGAGCACGATCTCGATGCCCCGCACGATGTCGTCGAGCGCCATCGACGGCGCGCCGTTCTGCCGCGCCGCCTGGCTCGGCAGATAGGGGACATGCAGAAACCCGCCGCGCAAACCCGGCCGCCGGGTCGCGGCGAGATGCAAGAGACCGTAGAACACGTGGTTGCACACAAAGGTGCCGGCGGTGTTGGAGACGATCGCCGGCAACCCCGCCTCGCGCAACGCCGCGACCGCGGCCTTGATCGGCAATGTCGTGAAATAGGCGGGAGGACCGCCGGCGACGACCGGCAGATCGATCGGCTGATGGCCGCTATTGTCCGGGATGCGCGCATCGTCGATGTTGATCGCGACCCGTTCGAGCGACAGCGCGGCGCGCCCGCCCGCCAGGCCGACGCAGAGGACGATGTCCGGGGCGGTCGCCGCGACCGCGGCTTCCAGCGCGTCGAGCGCCCGCCCGAACACCGCCGGCAGCACCCGGGTCGCGAGCGCCAGCGCGCCGAGCCGCGGCGGCAGCCGGCCCAGCGCTTCGAGCGCGGGGTTGACGCTGTCGCCGCCAAACGGCTCGAACCCGGTGACGAGGGCTTTCATGTCGCCTGCTTCCGTCCTGGTGTCTTCCGGCATTTCCGCGATCGTCGCAGCTACAGTCATGTCCTTGCCGTTGCGGCGATTCGTCAGATCGAGTTTCTGGCCGATCGGCGCAGCCGCGACGAGCCGCGGCAGGTCGTGCAGCTCTTTGATCGGGTGCCCTGCAGCGCTGAGGATTACATCCCCCTGCTCGATCCCCGCCTTGGCCGCCGGACTGTTCGGAGTCACCGAAGCGACCAGTGCGCCGGTCGGTTGCTCCGGGTTCAGCCCGAGGCTCTTGGCGATGGTCGGGGTGATGCCCTGAACAGCGACGCCAAGCCAGCCGCGGGTGACGTGCCCCGTCTCCCTTAGCTGCGCGACGACGTTTTTCGCGGTATCCGAAGGAATGGCGAAACCGATGCCGACCGATCCGCCCGAGGGCGAATAGATCGCGGTGTTGATGCCGATCACCTCGCCGTTCAGGTTGAAGGTCGGCCCGCCGGAGTTGCCGCGGTTGATCGGCGCGTCGAGTTGGATGAAATCGTCGTAGGGGCCTGCATTGATGTCGCGCCCGAGCGCCGAGATAATCCCCGCGGTCACCGTGCCGCCGAGACCGAACGGGTTGCCGACCGCCACCACCCAGTCGCCGACCTTGGCCTGGTCGCTGTCGCCCCAGCTGACGAAGGGCAGCTTCTCCTTGGTGTCGATCTTGAGCAGGGCAAGGTCGGTCTTTTCGTCGCGGCCGATGATCTTGGCCGGATGCTGGCTGTTGTCCTGCAGGATCACGGTGATCTTCTCGGAATTGCCGACCACATGATTGTTGGTGACGACGTATCCGTCGGGATCGATGATGAAACCCGAACCGAGCGCCATCACTTTCCGATGGACTTGCGGCTGGCCGCGATTTTCAAAAAAGCGGCGCAGCAGCTCGTCAAACGGCGTTGACGACTGATCGCCCTCATCGCCGGGCTGGTCGGTTTTCGTCGCCGCTTCCTCGCTTAGCTGCGCCGAGATGTTGACGACGGCCGGCAAGACCCGCTCGACCAGCGGCGCAAGGCTCGGCAGCGCGACCGGCGTTTCCTTCTGCACCTGCGCGGTGAGATCCTTTTCAGCGCCGCTGCTCTGCGCGCCGGCAAGGGCAGGCGCGAGCAGCAGCGACAGCGCCGTAACGCCGCCGATCGACATCGCTCGCAACGAGCCCCGCGGCGCGGCGCGGTCGAGGTGCTGGCCAAACGGCATCTTCGGGCTCCCGCATCTGTCGAAGGCCGGGCGGCAGGGCACGCCGGCCTGGCGGAATTCAGCTTATACCCGAGCCAACTTTGCGTGCCGCGGGAATTTCAGAGCCGGCCTTGTTGCGCAACGGCAGCCGAGGTGAGCTTTCCCCGCAGCAATCGCGGAGCGCTGTGTCATTCCGCGTAATAATGGCTTTCCAGGAGCAGGCAGCCGCGGTTCGACTTGAACGGGCCGTGCACGGCGCCGGGCGGGCGGCAGGCATAGGTGCCGGGGGCGAAGCTTTCGCCGCCCTTGCCCTCGGCATCGTTGCCGACCGTCAGATCGCCGTCGATCAGGTAGACCTCTTCCCAGTAATCGTGAACAAAGGGCGCGGTGGTGAACACCCCGGGCGCGAAGCGCAACAGGCGCGTGCGGCTGCCGCTCTTGCGCTCCTCGTCGAGCGCGCCGGCGAGGATCTTCTGCTCGATCCCGGCGGGATAGCCGGGCGGGGTGCTCCAGCCGGTCGCTCATATCGACCGCATGGAATTCGAGATGGGGCTTGTTGACGGGCATGTGGCGCCTCCTCTTGCCGCTCAGCCTCTAACCCGCGCGCAGGCGTTTCGGCAACACCCGACTTTTCCGGTTTCGAGCCGTCGGCCGGCTTGCTAGGGTTTGGCGCGGTTCTTGCCGAAGAACCGCGAGAGACGAGCGCGAACGGGGAGGGTTCCATGCTGTCACGTCGTCTCTTTGCCGCCAGCGCCGCGGCGACCGCGGGCGCCTCCGCGCCCTGCTTGCCGAGGAGGCGCGCGCCGAGGCCCAGCCCGAGGAGTTGACGCTGGCAGCGGATCAAGGGCCACAAGCTGTTGCGCATCGCCGCGCTGCCCGGCGAGGCGCCCTATTTCAACAAGGACCTCGCCACCGGCGAATGGACCGGCATGTGCATCGACATGACCAAGGACATCGCCGAGATTTTCGACGCCAAGATCGAATACGTCGAATCGACCTACGGCAACTCGGTGCTCGATCTGCAATCGGGCAAGATCGATCTGGCGTTTTCGTTGAACCCGACGCCGCTGCGCGCGCTCGTCATCGACTTCACCCACCCGTTCTACCTGCATGGCTTTGGCATGGTCGGCCGCAAGGGGTTCACCGCGACGAACTGGGCCGACCTCGACAAGCCCGAGGTCAAGATCGCCTTCGACATCGGCTCGGTGCACGAGATCGCGGCGCGCCGGTTCGCCCCGCATGCGACGCTGATCGCATTGAAGACGCGCGACGATTGCGTCCTCGCGGTGCAGTCGGGCCGCGCCGATTGCGTGATCATGGCGGTCAATCTCGGTCTCACCGCGGTCAAGAAGAACCCGGCGCTGGGCAAGTTCCAGATGCTGCACCAGCCGCGCATCCAGCTGCCGACCTGCATGGGCGTGCGCAAGGAAACCAACAAGGATTGGCGCGATTTCCTCAACGCCTGGGTCGATTACAACCGCGGCATCCAGCAGATCCGCGAATGGCTCTATGCCGGGTCTGGCGATCAACGGCGTCAAGCCCGAGGACATCCCGCCCGATGTCGAGCTGTAATTTCCCGACAGCCATGACCGTCCCGACCTATGACTGGGATTTCTCGTTTCTGTGGGGCTACCGCGAGCTGATCCTGTTCGGGCTCGGGGTCACGATCGCCTATACGATCGGCACGATCCTCATCGGCCTGGCGATCGGCCTCCTGACCGGGCTGCTGCGGCTGTCGCGCAACAAGCTCCTGACCGCGCCGCTCGTCGCCTATGTCGAAATCTTCCGCTGCACCCCGCTTCTGGTGCAGATCATCTGGTTCTACTATGCGCTGCCGGTCGTGATCGGGATCAACATCCCGGCCACTGTCGCGGCGACGCTCGTGCTGTCGCTCTACACCGGCGCCTTTTATGCCGAGATCGTGCGCGGCGGGGTCAATTCGATCGAGCGCGGCCAGTGGGACGCGGCGCGCGCGATCGGCATGCGCCGCGCCCAGGTCATGCGCTACGTGATCCTGCCGCAAGCGGTCAAGCGGATGATCCCGCCCTTTATGAACCAGTCGATCATCCAGCTCAAAAACACTTCGCTGGTGTCGACGATCGCGGTCGCCGACCTGCTCTATGAAGGCCAGATGATCACCGGGGCGACCTATCGCCCGCTCGAAGTCTATACCATGGTCGCGGTGCTCTATTTCATCGTGCTGTTTCCGCTGACGCTGGCCGCGCAGGGGGTGGAACGCCGGCTCGCCCGCGCCGACTAGGCTGGCGCAGGCATGCCCGGCGCCGCCGACCTCCGGCCGATGATCGAGATCAACGATCTGTGGAAATCCTTCGGCGCGGTCGAGGTGCTGAAGGGGGTCTCGCTCAGGGTCGAGCGCGGCGCCGTCATCGCCATCATCGGGCCTTCCGGCGCCGGCAAATCGACCCTCTTGCGCTGCATCAACCTGCTCGAAGATCCCGATCGCGGGCAGATCCGCGTCGGCGAGCGTGAAATGCGCTTCGGCACCGAGGCGGCGCCACGGCGCCGACCGCGAGCTCGCCGCCTTCCGCGCCGCGACCGGCATGGTGTTCCAGCATTTCAACCTGTTTCCGCACATGACCGCGCTGCAGAACGTCACGGCCGGCCCGCTCATCGTCAAAGGCATCGACCGGCGTGCAGCGGAAGTCCGAGGGCCGCGCGTTATTGGCCAAGGTCGGGCTCGCCGACAAGGCCGAAACCTACCCGTCGCACCTCTCGGGCGGGCAGCGCCAGCGGGTCGCGATCGCCCGCGCGCTGGCGATGGGGCCGGCGGTGATGTTGTGCGACGAGGTTACCTCGGCGCTCGACCCCGAGCTGGTCGGCGAGGTGCTCGGCGTCATCGAGCAACTCGCCGAGGAAGGCATGACGATGGTGATCGTCACGCACGAGATCGGCTTCGCCCAGGAGGTCGCGGACGCGGTTGCCTTCATGAGCGACGGCGTCATCGCCGAGATCGGCCCGCCCGATGCGGTGCTGGCGAACCCGGAAAACCCGCGGACCCGCAACTTCCTCGCCCGGTTTCATCGCGCGCGGGGAGATGGCGCCCGCTAGACGGTGCATGGCAGCCCACAGCGTTGGCTTTATTTACGACGGAGCCGGGCAGGCGTTAGGCTTGTTTAAATCCGCACCCGCTGTAGGGAAAAGCGTCCGATGCTCCGCAACCGAGACGAGATCCGCGAAAACAAGACCTTCGGTCTGTTCACCGACGCCATCCTGGAGCGCGACCAGCCGCGCACCGCGGATCTGTTTTACCGGATGGTGGCGCGTGACGGCCGCTCGATCGGCGAGGCGCTTGAGCGTGGTGACCGCGGCCGAGGCGCCGTTCGTCCAGGTGCCGAGCCACATCAACGTCCGCGACGGGCAGATCACCCTGATCAACAACGACCACACGCTGCTCGGCCTCCGGGCGTCGGCCTATCTGATGCCCTACCTGCCGGAGAAATACCGGCTGCTGCCGCTGCTGCAGAGCGTCTGGTACATCGGTGCCGGGCTCGACATCTGGAACCAGCTGCTCGCCAAATATCCCGGCCGCTACGCCGACGATGAAGGGCGTCAACGTCCCGCCGCCGGATTACGGCCCGGTCGTCTGGCAGCAGGACGAGGCGCCGATCCGCGAAGCGGGCTCCGTCGAGGAGCGGCTGCATTCGCATATGATCGCCACGGTCACCGGCGATGCGCGCCGCTCCTACGGCCTCTTCCTCGGGCTGGCGGAGGATCCGGAGAATCGCCCGTTGTTGCAGGACCAGCTCGAATTTCTCGGCCTCATCGACCTGCAGGACACGGTCATCGGGCGCAAGGCGCGCAACACCGGCCACAAGGCGATCCGCGCGCGCGCGGTAACCGACCTCGCCGATTTCATCGGTTGGGAGAGCGCGCACGGCGTCTTCTACATGGGCGTGCCCGACATGGCGGTCGGCCCGCTTTACTACTCGCTTTACGACTTCGGTGTGCGTCCGGCTCACCGCCGCGTTCCCGAGGACGCCGGGAAATCGCTGCCTCAGACCAACCAGACACCGCTCTCCGCCGGGCGAGGTCGAGGAGATGATCGAGCAGCTGATGGCGGCCGACGCGGCAGACCGTCGTCGAGCCTGATCACCGCGCACCTCAAGAACGGCAAGTCGATCAAGAGCCTCGGCGACACGATCCAGATCGGCGCCGCCGAGCTGATCCTGCGCACGACGGTGCCGCGGCAGTTCACCAACGGCCAGCATCCGTTCGATTATTGCAACGTCGCCAACAACTGGATCCGCAGAAGCGACAGCCCGTATCAGGCGCGCATCCTTTATCTGATGGCGAGCTTCGTCAACGACTCGGCCCACGAGAACAAGCTCTACGAATCGGTGATCGAGAAGGAAGGCGCCGGGTTCGATGCATCCGGCCGCAGCCCGGAACCGCTGCTGCGCGAGCTCGACGACACGCATCATGGCGCTCGACATTCCCGCGTACCACCGCGCTCGCCAACGCTTATCTGAAATCGGGCGCCGACCGCAAAGCCTATATGGCCACTGTCGCGCTCGCGGCCTGCCGCTTCCAGGACGACCCGCATAACCAGAAGATCTGCGTCTCGAGCTTCGAGGAATACGCCCACAACTCGACGCATCTGCGCGATCGGCTGCTGCTCGCCACCGCGCGGCAGCTGGCCGGCTGGACCAAGATGCCGGGCGAGCGCGACTGCTACGCCCGCTTTATGAAGGAGTGGATCTACAACTGACGAGCCGGGAGCGGCAAAGCCGCCCGATCAGGTTCTGACCACCGATCAGCGCGGCCGCGATGCCGCTGTAAGCGTGCCGCCCCCGTAAAACGAGCTTTGCGCGATCGCGGGCCGCGCGACCTCGGGAGGGTACAGCCAGACATAGAATGTATTGCGGCGATAGCCGCCGCCCCCGCTCGCCGCCGCCGCCCTCGACCCAGGAATCCAATGGCAGCACCTTGGCATAGATCTCCTCTCCGGCAGCGAGATCGACGTCGCGGGTCTGCTCGGGAGCGGCGAGATAGCTGTCGGCGCTGATGTTGAAAATGTCCGGGTGGGACATCGATATAGAACGCGCTTCCTGCCTGCGACACGCCGACGGCCGCGCCATTTAGGCGGATGAAGGTTTCTGCCAGGTTCTCATAGGGAGCGAAGTCGCGATAAAACCAGATGCGCGCTTCGCCCGGCGGGATCGGCGGCATCGCAACAGGCGCGGCCGGCGGCGTTGCGGCAAAGCTCGCGGCGGCAAACAGCGCGCTCCCTACCCAGGCCGACGCCAGCGATCGGAACAGGGGGTGGATTTTCATCTTGCCTCTCCCTTTGCGCTGCATATGGGTTGCCAACCCGCAGCCGTCGACGGCCGACCGCTCAGCCGTGACGCCGTTCACGCAAATTTGACCGGCGGATTGTGGATCAGCGCGGCCGCAGCGTCGGGAAGGCGATCACGTCGCGGATCGACGGGCTGTCGGTCAGCAGCATGACGAGCCGGTCGATGCCGATGCCGAGCCCGCCGCAGGGCGGCAGCCCGTATTCGAGCGCCACGCACGTAATCCTCGTCGAGCGGCTGCGCCTCCTCGTCGCCGGCCGCCCGCGCCAGCATCTGCGCCTCGAAGCGGGCGCGCTGATCGAGCGGGTCGTTGAGCTCGGAGAAGGCGTTGGCGATCTCCCAGCCGTAGACATAGGTCTCGAACCGCTCGACGAGGCGCGGATCGCTGCGGTCGGCCTTGGCGAGCGGCGAGATGTCGCGCGGAAAGCCGGTCACGTGAACCGGCTGCAGCAGCCGGTCCTCGACGCGCGCGGCGAACGCCGCTTCGAGCGCCTGGCCCCAGCTCTCGGTTCCGCTGAGCGCGCAGCCGATGTGCCGCGCCGCTTCCCGCGCGGCCGCCGCGTCGGCGATCGCGAGAAAATCGACCCCGGTCGCCTCGCAGCACCAGCTCGGCCATGCTGCGGCGCGGCCAGGGCGGGGTCAGATCGATCGCCGTCCCGCCATAGCTGATGCGCAGGCCGCCCGCTGCGGTTTCGGCGGCCTGCGCGACGATCTGCTCGGTCAGGGTCATCATGTCGGTGTAGTCGGCATAGGCCTCGTAAAGTTCGAGCGTGGTGAATTCGGGATTGTGGCGCGGCGACAGGCCCTCGTTGCGGAAGCAGCGGTTGATCTCGAACACCTTGTCGCTGAGCCCGCCGACCACCAGCCGCTTCAGATGCAGCTCGGGCGCGATGCGCAGATAGAGTTCGATGTCGAGCGCGTTGTGATGGGTGACAAAGGGC
The DNA here is from genome assembly GCA_963842175.1 of uncultured Alphaproteobacteria bacterium. Lineage (GTDB taxonomy): Bacteria > Pseudomonadota > Alphaproteobacteria > ATCC43930 > CGMCC-115725 > DATARH01. The sequence continues at coordinate 543,270 of CAWJFM010000021.1, read as the reverse complement.
CGCGCCGCCGCCCCGCCGGGGATCGTATGCAGCATCGGCGTCTCGACTTCGAGATAGCCGCGGGCCAGCAACCAGGCGCGCATCTCCGCGATGATCAGGCTGCGCCGGCGCAGCGTCTCGCGGCTCTGCGGGTTCATGATCAGATCGAGGTAGCGCTGCCGGTAGCGCAGCTCGATATCGGCGAGGCCGTGGTACTTTTCCGGCAGCGGGCGCAGCGCCTTGGCGAGCAGCGTCAGCGCCGTCGCATTGACCGTCAGCTCGCCGCGCGGCGTGCGGCGGACGCGGCCCTCGACCCCGATCAGATCGCCGATATCGAGGAGGCGCAGCAGCGCCAGGTCCTCGGGCGGCAGAGAATCCTTGTGGCTGAAGATCTGGATCTTGCCCGAGGCGTCATGCAGGTCGATGAACATGCCGCTGTTGCGCGCCGCGCGGATCCGCCCGGCGACCCGCACCGGTTCGTTGGTCTCGGTGCCGGCGGGCAACGCGGCATAGCGTTCGTCGAGCGCGGCCGCCTGATCGGTGCGCGAAAAGCCGACCGGATAGGGATCGATCCCCATGCCGCGCAGCGTTTCGAGCTTGTCCAGGCGAACCCGGCGCAGCGGGTCGTCGTCATCGCCGCTCATTAGCGCGCTCCACTAGCAAAATCGCGTCCCGGCAACGGCGGCATCAGCCGCCCGCCACCGCCTCGCTCACATCGTAGCGGGCGAGATCGACGACCGCCTCGTGGAAGCGCTTCAGCGTCCCGTGATGGCCGACGCTGACGATAGTCGGCCGCCACTCGGCCTCGCGCAACAACCGGTACAACGCCGCTTCCGCCGCCTCGTCGAGCGCCGAGGTCGCCTCGTCGAGAAACACGATCTCGGGGCGCGCCAGCAGCACCCGGGCAAAGCCGAGGCGCTGCTGCTCGCCGCCCGACAGGCGCTGCCCCCAATTGCCATCGACATCGAGCTGATCGATCAGATAGGGCAGCCCGACCGCCCGCAACGCCGTCTCCAGCTCCGCCCGGTCATGCGCCTTGGCGAGGCCCGGGTAGGCGATCGCGTCAGCGAGCGTTCCGAGCGGCAGATACGGCCGCTGCGGCAGAAACAGCGCGCGCCCGTCGCCGACCCGGATGCGGCCGCGGCCGAACGGCCACAGACCCGCGATGGCGCGCAGCAGCGTGCTCTTGCCCGAACCGGACGGCCCGGTGACCAGCACCGGTTCGCCGGGCCGCGCCGCCAGCGCGATATCCTCGCGCAGCAGGTCGCCGCCCGGCAGGCGAAGATCGAGCCCGGCGACATCGACGCCGGCGCCGCTTTTCTCGATCGCGATCGGCTGCGGCCCCTGCTGCTCGGCAGCGATCCCCTCGACCCGGTCGCGGAAGCCGCCCAGCCGGCTGACCACCGACTGATACTCGGCGATCTCGGTGTAGCTGGAGACGATGAACGACATCGACTCCTGCACCGACCCGAACGCCGAGGTCACCTGCATCAGCCCGCCCAGTTGGATCTGCTTTGCGAAATAGCGAGGTGAGGCAACCAGGAACGGAAAGATCACCGCCACCTGCGCATAGCCGGTGGTAAACCAGGTCAGCTTCTTGCGTCGCAGGATGATATCCCACCAATTCGCCACGACGCGCGAAAAGCGGCCGTCGAAAATCCCGTATTCGCGATCCTCGCCGCCATAGAAGGCGACGCTTTCGGCATGCTCGCGCAGCCGCACCAGGCTGAAACGGAAATCGGCCTCGTAGCGCTGCTGATTGAACAGCAAGCCGGCGAGCGGGCGGCCGATCCAGTGCGTCAGCCAGCTGCCGACGACCGCATAGAGGAAGGCCGCGAACACCAGATAGGCCGGGATCTCGATATGCGAGCCGCCCCATAGCGGGATCGTCAGCGATCCCGACAGAGTCCACAGGATAAACAGGAACGATGCCAAGGTAACCGCCGAGTTCATCAAGCCAAGCGACAGACCCAGCGTGATCGAGGCAAAACGGTCGAGATCGTCGGCGATGCGCTGGTCGGGGTTGTCGGTGCTCGACTGGTCGATCTGGATGCGGTAATAGGCCTGAGCATTGAGCCAGCGCTTGAGGAAGCGCTCGGTCATCCAACGCCGCCAGCGGATATGAAGGATCTGCCGCAGATAAAGCTGGTAGACCGCGACCGTGATCCAGCCCGCGGCGATCATGCAAAAGACGGCGAATTGCCACCAGAATTGCGGCCAATTGTACTGTTGCAGTGCATCGTAGAAATCGCGGTTCCACAGATTGAGGCGCACGTTGATCCACACCGAGATCAGGTTCAGCGCGACCACCGCGGCGAGCAGCCCGCGGGCCGCCCATCTCTCATCCGATGTCCAGTACGGCCAGGCGAGGCTCCACGCCTCCCGCAGGAATCCGCGCCGTGACGACGCCATGCTCACCCTCCTCGCAGCCTCTTCGGCTTCCGGCGCGCGATGATCCTTGCGTACCCGGCCGGCCGGCAAACCGCGCCATGAGCGCGACGCAACCCGCCACGGCCGTTGTGCTGGCAAGGGGCATCTGCCGCGCGCTCGAGCAGCTCGGCTATGCGAGCCTCCTCGAATTCCCGCTCGCCAACCGACGCCGCGCCGACATCCTCGCGCTCGGCAAGACCGGCGATCTGATGATAATCGAGATCAAAAGCTCGGTGGCCGATTTCCGCGCGGATCGCAAATGGGCCTTCTATCGGGAGTTCGCGGATCGGCTCTACTTCGCTGTTCCGAACGAGTTTCCTGTGCTCCTCATCCCCGAAGAATGTGGCCTCATAGTGGCGGACGGCGTTTGGCGCGGCGGTGCTGCGCCACGGCGCCCTGACCCCGCTCGCCCCGGCGCGGCGCCGCGCCCTGACCCTGCGCTTCGCGCTCGCCGCGGCGAGCCGGCTGCGCCGCCAGCTCGATCCGGAGGCGGGGCGGCCCGATGGCGGCCTGTGACGCACGTAGACCGCGCTTAAGCGCCCGCCTGCGGCAGGCGGCGCAGCAGCACATAGAGCGCGCCGCTGCCGCCGTCCTGCGGCTGGGCCGGGGCGATCGCCAGCACATGGCGGCGCAATTCGGGCTCGCCGAGCCAGCGCGGCACCGCTGCCTTCAGAATGCCGCCGCTGATCCGGCCATGGCCGGTGATGACCAGCAGGCAGCGCCGTCCGGCGGCGCGCGAGCCGGCGACAAAGCCCGCCAATGCCCGATGCGCCTCGGCCTGGGTCATGCCGTGCAGGTCGAGGCGCGCCTCGACCGGAGTAGCGGCCGCGCTTCAGCCGCTCGGCGGTGGCGCGATCGACCCCGGCGAAGCGGTCGAGCGGCGGCAGCGGTTCGGCGGCCGGACGCGACGCGCGGGCGCGCCGGCGTGGGCTGGATCGCTGTGCGCTCGCCGACCGCCGCTGCCTCCACCCGTGTCCCGGGTCACGCCCGCGAGCGGGAGGGTTATATTGCGGCCGGCCGCGCAGCGGCGCGACGTCGCGCACCGCCCGCCGCCACAGCCCGCGATCGTCAGCCCTGAGGCGGCGCATCGGCCGCAGCCTCCGGCTCGTCGACGAGCACGATATGGAGCCGGCGCGGCCCGTGCGCGCCGAGCTGGATCCGTCTGCTCGATATCGCCGGTGCGCGACGGACCGGTGATCAGGTTGACCGTGCGCGGCCACCCCTCGGGCCGGAGCCGCGCGGGCGCGGACCAGGTCCCAGCCATCCTCATAGCTCGCCACGACCTGCCCGGCGCGCAGCACGACGATGTGCGTGTCGGGCAGGAAATTGAGCGTCGTCGGCGTGTCGGCGCCGGACACCAGCATCAGCGTGCCGGTTTCGGCGATCGCGGCGAGGCACGGGGTCAGCGACACGGCATCGCCCGGCTCGGCCCGGCCGCGGCGGATCGTCAGCAGCGGCCGCGCATCCCACGGGATCGCATCGAGGCCCGGGTCGGGCGCCATGACCAGCTCGGCCGGCAGGTTCTCGGCCGCGAGATAGCGCGCCACCTCGGCCGGCACCGCATCGCCGGAGGCGACCCGCGCGACCGTCGTCTGCACCTCCTCGGCCATCGCGACAAAGAGATCGATGCGCGCCGCGCGATCGAGCGCGGCGGCGCGCGCCGGGATCAGGTTGCGGCGATGCGCGGCGACCCGCTCGGCGAGCGCGGCCGCCGCCGCTGCCGGCAGCGGCCCGCGCCGCAAGGCGCGGCGGATGCCGGCGAGGATATCGTCGCGCGCCGTGCTCATCGCGTTCGGCCCTGGCTTCGGCGCTGCCGCTCGGCCCACAGGCTGTGAAAGCTGCGGCCCTCCGGGCGCCGGCATGTCGCGCCCCAGGGTCCAGCCGGCGGCCAAGCGGCAGGCTGCGGAACCGGCCGCGCTCGCGGCCGAGCCAGCCGAGCAGCCGCGCCGTGATCTCGGCGAGGGCATGATAGAGCGCCGGCCGCGTCGCCAGCATCGCCCACAGCCGCAGTCCCGAGCGGTAGGCCGGCGGGCTCAGCCGCTGCGCGAATTCGCGCTCGCGCCAGTGCCGCATCATCCTGGGCAGCGGGATCTTGACCGGACAGACGCTCTCGCAGCGCCCGCAAAAGGTCGAGGCGTTCGGCAGGTGGCCGGCTTCGCCGAAGCCGACCAGCGCCGGGGTCAGCACCGCGCCCATCGGCCCGGGATAGACCCAGCCATAGGCGTGCCCGCCGACCGCGGCATAGACCGGGCAATGGTTGAGGCAGGCGGCGCAGCGCAGGCAGCGCAGCATGTCCTGGAATTCGCCGCCGAGCAGCTCGGTGCGGCCGTTGTCGAGCAGCACGACATGGTATTGCTCCGGCCCGTCGAGATCGCCCGGCCGGCGCGGCCCGGTCGAGATCGTCGTATAGGACGAGAATTCCTGGCCCGTCGCCGAGCGCGCCAGGAGGCGCAAGAGCGTCGCCGCGTCTTCGAGGGTCGGCACGATCTTTTCGAGGCTGGCCACGACGATATGGACCCGCGGCAAGGTCTGCGTCAGATCGCCATTGCCCTCATTGGTGACGATGATGCTGGAGCCGGTCTCGGCGACGAGGAAATTGGCCCCGGTGATGCCGACATCGGCGGCGAGAAATTGCGGGCGCAACACGGTGCGCGCCTCCTCGCACAGCTCGCGCGGTTCGGTCAGCGCCCGCTCGGGGTCGAGCTCGGTATGCGCCGCGCGGAAGGCGTCGGCGACCTGCTCCTTCATCAGGTGGATCGCCGGCGCGATGATGTGGCTCGGCGGCTCGTGGCGCAGCTGGATGATGTATTCGCCGAGATCGGTCTCGACCGGGGTGATGCCGTTCTGTTCGAGATGCTCGTTGAGCGCGATCTCCTCGGCGACCATCGACTTGCCCTTGGTGACGATCTTGGCGCCGACCGAGCGGCAGATCTCGAGCACCGCGGCGCGCGCCTCCGCCGCATCGCGCGCCCAATGCACCTGGCCGCCCGAAGCGGTGACGTTCTTCTCGTACAGCTCGAGATAGAAATCGAGATGGGCGAGCGTGTGGTCCTTGATCGCGCGGCCCTCCTCGCGCAGCTCCTCGAATTCCGGCAGCCGCTCGATCGCCTGCTGGCGGCGCAGCGGAAACCCGGTGCGCGCCAGCCCGAGCGCCCGCTGCAAGACCGGGTCGCCGAGCCCGGCGCGGGCATTTGCGGGAAAGCTGTGGCTGGTGGGCTGCATGATCGCGCTATGTCGTTCCGCGGGACATGCCGATCGCCGGCACCTCGCCTCGGCCATTCCGGCCAAGACCTCGGCGATGTGGCGCACCTCGACCGGGCTGCCGAGCCGCAGCAGCTTGCCGGCGATGTTCAACAGGCAGCCGAGGTCGCCGGCGAGCACCGCCTCCGCGCCGGTCGCGGCGATCTCGGCCGCCTTGTCGGTGACCATCTTGTCGGAGATTTCCGGGTATTTGACGCAGAACGTGCCGCCAAAGCCGCAGCACACCTCCGCGTCGGCCAGCTCGATGCAGGCGCAGCCCCGCGACCGAGGCAAGCAGCCGCCGCGGTTGCGCCTTGACCCCGAGCTCGCGCAGCCCGGAACAGGCATCGTGATAGGTCGCGCTCTTCTCCCAGCGCGCCGCCACGCTGCTCATGCCGCGGACATCGACGAGAAACGAGACCAGCTCGTAGGTCCGCGCCGCCAGCTCTTCGGCCGCCGCCAGCATCTCCGGCTCGTCGGCGAACAATTCGCGGATAATGCACCCGCACCATGCCGGCGCACGATCCCGACGGCGCGACGACGTAATCATAGCCGGCAAAGGCCGCGATCACCTGCCGGGCGATCCTCTTGGCGTCGGCGCGGTCGCCCGAATTATAGGCCGGCTGGCCGCAGCAGGTCTGGGCGCGCGGCACCTCGACCGTGCAGCCGGCCGCTTCCAGCAAGGCGACCGCGGCAAAGCCGACGCTCGGCCGGAACAGATCGACCAGACAGGTCACCAACAGCGCGACGCGCACCGGCTCGGCCATCGTCGCAACCTTGCTACCGATCAGCCGCTGGCGGTCGCCTCCAGCACCCAGTTCGGGTCGCTCGCCCTGGTATCGCGGGTAAAGCTCCAGAAATCGGTCTTTTCGACCGCATGGTCGGGATCGCCATCGACGACGCTGCCGTCATGGGCGCGCAACACATTGATCTGGTCCGAGACGAACTTGACCGTGACGCGCGCGATGCGGCCGGCGAGGCCGGCCTCGGTGATGTCCAGCCGCTTGAGCGCGATGATCCGGGTTTCGAGCGTCTCCCCCGCGGCGGCGCGCTCGTCGATCGCGGCGGCGAAGGGCGTGTACACGTCATCGCTCAAGAGCGGCCGCAAGCGGGCCTTGTCGCCGGCAGCGAAGGCGCCGACGATCATCTCGAAGGCGGCCCGCGCCCCCTCGAGGAACTGCGCGGGGTCAAAGCCCGGATCGGCGGCGCGGATGCTGCTCCAGACCCGCCGCGACGGCATCCGGCGGCGGCGCCGTGGCCACAGGCGGCGGTGCTGCGGGGCTTGCGGCTGCGCGAGGGCGACCACCTTATCCGCCGGGGCCTCGGCGCGCCGCAACACCGGATCGTGCCGGCGCTCGTTCCCGGTGCGCCGTCCGAGGACGCTGCGCAGCCGCAGCACCAGGAATGCCGCGACCATCGCGAACAGGATGATGTCGAAGTAATGCGGGAGATCGCCCATCGTTTTGCCGGACCTTGCGATTATCCCGGAACGGCCCGGGTTTGCGGCGGTGCTAGGGTAGATAGGCGGTCGCCGGCTTAGCGGCAAGACCGGCAGCATCGCAGACGCGGTTGCGCCGGGTCGCGGCAGAGCGTGCGATTGATACGGCGATGCGATCCGTGCTAGCGGGAACGCGATGGCGGCCCCGTCCCGGCGCATCGCGCAAAACGGCGCCAAGACGACTGAAAGCTTCGCTCGAACCGCGGCCGTCGGGCGGCTCAGGAGAAGATCATGGCACAAGAGGCGACAGGCAACGGTTCGTCCGCTCCGCAGCCGAGCGGCCCCGGAGCGCCCCTGCCGCAGCAGCAGCTGATCATCAACGCGCAATACATCAAGGATCTGTCATTCGAGAACCCGCGCGCGCCGGCCAGCCTGCGGCAGCAGACGAGCCAGCCTGCGGTCGAAATCAATGTCGATGTCAAGGCGCAGGGCCTGGGGTCTGGACAATTACGAGGTCGTGCTGACGATCAAGGCCAGCGCCAAGGCTCAAGACGAGACGATGTTCATCATCGAGCTCGCCTATGGCGCGATCGTCACCGTGCGCAACGTGCCGCAGGAAATGGTGAGCTCGATCGTGCTGGTCGAGACCCCGCGGCTGATCTTCCCGTTTGCCCGCAACATCATTGCCGAGACGACGCGCGACGGCGGATTTCCGCCGCTGATGATCAATCCGATCGACTTTGCCGAGCTGCTGCGGCGCAACGCCGCCGCCTCCCCGGCCGGCGGCCAGCCGACCGCCTGAGCCCTGTCGCGCTCAGCCCGCGCTGAGCCACAGCGGCGCCTTGATGACGGCCAGCATCGCCTGGTGCGCCGCCAGCTCTTCGATCGACGGCGCATGCGGTCGCGCCGGTCGCGGCGAGCGACCCTGCGGAGCGCCAATCACATCGGCGGCGGTGTTGCCCGCGGCGAAATCGAGCCCCGGCTGCCTGCCGCCGAGCAGCTCGATGTAAACCGCGGCCAAGAGGCTGCAATCGATCTCGGCGCCATGCGTGTCGCGCGCCGACAGATCGATCGCAAAGCGCCGGCACAGCGCGTCGAGGCTGGCAGGCGCGCCTGGGAACCGGCGGCGCGCCACCGCGAGCGTGTCGACGAACGGACCGGCGAGCGGACCGCGGCCGAGCCGCGCCAGCTCGGCATTGATGAAGGCGAGATCGAACTCGGCGTTGTGGATGACCAGACGATCGCCGGCGATGAACGCGGTCAACTCGTCGGCGATCGCGGCAAACGGCGGATGGCCGGCGAGGAACTCGGCGTCCAGCCCATGCACCGCCAGTGCGTCCGCCGGGACATCGCGCTCGGGGTTGACGTAGCGGTGGAACTTGCGGCCGGTCGGCACATGGTGGATCAGTTCGAGACAGGCGATCTCGACGATCCGATGTCCCTCCTGCGGGTCAAGACCGGTGGTTTCGGTGTCGATCACGACCTCGCGCATGCTCTGTTCCCCCGATGAGGCCGCGGCAAATCCCCCCGCCGCAGCGTTCTGACGATCGCCTTCAGCCGGCGGAACGCCACGCTGCGCCCGAGCGCGGTCGGGACGACAAAATCGGCGCGCCGCCGCTTTTCGCGATCCGGGATCTGGGCGCGCAGGATGTCGGCAAACCGGCTTTCGCTCATTCCCGGCCGGCGCATCACCCGCTCGCGCTGCAGGCGCAGCGGCGCCGACACGACCAGCACGAAGTCGCAGCGCTCGACGCCGCCGCTTTCAAAGAGCAGCGGTATGTCGAGGACAACCAGCGGCGAGCGGCGAGCGCGGGCTCGCGGGCGACAAACCGCCTTTCGGCCCGACGAACCATCGGATGGATGATCCCCTCGAGGCGGCGCAGCGCCGGCGGATCGCGGAACACCCGCTGGCCCCAGACGCTGCCGATCGATCCCGCCGGCCTCGTCGCGCACCCCCGGAAACGCCGCTTCGACCGGCTCGACCGCCGCCCCTCCCGGCCCGAGCAGCCGATGGACGTACAGCGTCGGCGTCGAACAGCGGCACGCCGAGCCGCCGCAGCGCCGCCGCCGCGGTGCTTTTTCCCATCCCGATCGAGCCGGTGAGGCCGAGGACGATCACGGCGGCGCCGCAAGCGTGGCAAGAACGGCCGCGCGCAATTCGCGGGTCACCTGCACCGGCGTCCCGAACCATGCCGCGAACCCCGGCCGGCCCTGATGCAGCAGCATGCCGAGCCCATCGACACAGCGATGACCGCGCCGCCGCGCCGCCGCCAACAGCGCTGTCTCCAGCGGCACATAGACGAGATCGACGACAACCGCATGCTGCGGCAATCGTGACAGATCGATTGTCAGCTCCGGCTCGCCGGTCATGCCGAGGCTGGTGGCATTGACCAGCAGCCCGGCGTCCTTCAGCGCGGCATCGCGCGCCTGCCACGGCTGGACCGAAATCCGCCCCGCCGGGGCCGCGAGATCCTCGGCCATGCGTTCGGCCCGGGCGAGCGTCCGGTTCACCAGGCGGATCTCGGCAGACCCCCATCTCGATCAGCGCCGCCACCACGGCGCGGGCCGCGCCGCCGGCGCCGAGCACGACCGCGGGGCCTGCATGTCGGCTGCCAATCCGGCGCGCTGTCGCGCAGATTTTCGCGAAACCCGTAGACATCGGTATTGCGTCCTTCAAGACTGCCGTCCGCCGCGACGATGACCGTGTTCATCGCGCCGATCCGCCGCGCCAGCGGCTCGACCCGATCGACGATCGACAGCGCCGCCTGCTTGTGCGGGATCGTCAGGTTGCAGCCGCGGAAACCCAGCACCGGCAGCGCCGACAGCGCCTGCGCGAGCTGCTCGGGTCGGACCGGCAGCGGGACATAGGCGCCGTCGATCCCGTGTTCATCGAGCCAGAAATTGTGCAATGCCGGGGAGCGCGAGTGGGCGACCGGCCAGCCCATGATGCCGGCGAGGCGCGTCGTCCCCGTGATCCTCATCCCGCGTTCCTCACGTCGCCACGACGCCACGCTCGCGCAAAAAGCCGAGCAGCTCGATCAGCGGCAAGCCGAGAACGGCAAAGTGGTCGCCGTTAATCCGCGAGAACAGCTGCACGCCTCTCCCCTCGAGGCGATAGGCACCGACCGAGCCGAGCAGCGCTTCGCCCTCGGCGGCAATATACCATTCGAGAAAGGCATCGCTGAACTCGCGCATGCGCAACTCCGGCGTGCTCGTCCGCGTGCCACAGCGACTTCCCGCCCTGTACGACGCACACCGCCGTCGCGAGCCGGTGGGTCCGGCCGCGCAACACCCGCAGCTGCGCGCCCGCTTCGGCCAGATCGGCAGGCTTGTCGAACCATTGCCTTCCCGCGGCCAGAATCTGGTCGGCGCCGATGACGAGCGCTTCGGGATGCCGGTGCGAGACAACGCAGGCCTTTTCGGTTGCGAGGGCACTCGCGCAACCGATCGCCGAATCGCCGCGTCGGCGGCGCCTCGCGCTTCAGAGCGGCTTCGTCGATCGCGGCCGGCTCGACAGTGAAGTCGATGCCCGCCGATCGAAGCAACCGCGCCCGCGCCGACGCTCGCCGAGGCGAGAATTACCCGCTCAACCGTCGCCGCCATGGCGGCGCATCAGCAGCTTGTAGATCGACGATGCGGTCTCCTCGATCGAGCGCCGGGTGACATCGATGACCGGCCAATGATGCTCGGCAAAGACCCGGCGCGCCTCGCGGACCTCGGCACGGACCGCCTCGAGGTCGGTGTAATCGGTGGCCTCGTTGTGGTCGAGCATGCTGAGCCGGTTGCGGCGCAGATGGATCAGCCGCTCGGGATCGTTGGTCAGACCGACGATCAGCGGTTTTGTCGGCACGCAGCAGTTCCGGCGGGCAGCGGAACGCCCGGCACGAACGGCACATTGGCGGCCTTGATGCGCGATTGGCGAGATAAAGAGAGGTCGGCGTCTTCGATGTCCGCGATACCCCGACCAGACAGACATCGGCATCGTTGATGCCCCAGCTCGATTGCCCATCATCATGGTTGATGGCAAATGTCATCGCATCGATGCGGGCGAAATACTCGTTGTCGAGCAAATGCTGCTTGCCCGGGCAGCCCGCGGCTCTCGCGGCCCAGATAAGAGGCCAGGGCGCCGATGACCGGATCGAGCACGGGAATCGCCGGTACCTGCAACCGCCGGCAACCGTCCTGCAACACCTGGCGCAGCGTATTGTCGACCATCGTGAAGAGAACAAGACCGTGATTGGCCTCGATACCGGCGAGGACGCGATCGATCTGACTGCGCGTTCGCACCATGCTCCAGACATGCTCGATCGCCTGGGCCTCATCGAACTGAACGAGGCAGGCGCGGGCAACCGAATGGACCGTATCCCCGGTCGAATCGGAAACGAGGTGAAGATGAAACCGGGTCAGCGCCACCGTTGCCTCGCTCCGAGCCTGGCTCGTTCAACCCTGTGGACCGATCGCCGCCAAATGGGCCAAAGCTCCGGCATTTTTCCTGTCCATGATTTTCGTCCCCGATCCGGACATATTGGTCCGGCCGTTATCAACCGCACTCGCACTGATATCCCAATTTTCGGTCGCTCGGGAAGGATTTGCCTACCCGACCTGTTTTCCCGGTTTTATCCGCAATCAGCAGCTATGCTAACCAGCCGACCGCCCTATCAATTGTAGCCTTATAAACACGCTGCCGCAAACCATACACAATCACCGCCAATCCGGGATATTTATGGGGATACCAGTTAATCCCCGATATCTACAGCCCATCCTCATCAACAACATCATTTGAATCAAACTCTGATGGAAGATGAAATGGCAGCGACCTTCGGTGGACAACAAAAACCGCTGTTGCGCGCGCTTGCCGGTGAAACGCTGAACAGACCGCCATGGTGGCTGATGCGTCAGGCCGGCCGGTACCTGCCGGAATATCGCGCGTTGCGGGCGCGCGCGCGCGGTTTTGTCGAATTCTGCCTGACTCCCGAGCTGGCGAGCGAGGCGACACTGCAGCCGGTCCGGCGCTTTGGCATGGATGCGGCGATCGTCTTTGCCGACATTCTGCTGGTGCCACATGGCCTTGGACAAAAGGTGGAATTCGGCGAGGAGGGGCCGCTGCTCGAGCCGATAACGGAAGGCTCCGGGATTGGCGGGCTGGGTCTGGGAGGATTATCCAGCGCTAGAGCCGGTCTACGAGACGGTGCGCCGCAGCCGCGCGGCGCTGCCTCCGGAAGCAGCGCTGATCGGGTTTGCCGGATCGCCGTGGACGGTTGCGACCTATATGGTCGAGGGCGGGGCCAGCCGTGATTTTCGGCGCGTCAAGGCATGGGCTTATCGCGATCCGCAGGGTTTTGCGGCGTTGATCGAGCTGATTGTCGAGGCGACCATCGCTTATCTTTCGGGCCAGATCGCGGCGGGAGCCGAAGCCGTGCAGTTGTTCGACAGCTGGGCGGGGGTTTTGTCCGAGGCCGGTTTCGAGCGCTGGGTCATCGAGCCGACGCGACACATCACAGGTCGGCTGAAGCAAAGGTTCCCGATGGTCCCGATAATCGGTTTTCCGCGTGGCGCCGGGCTTTTCTATCAGCGTTATGCGGCGGAAAGCGGTGTCGATGCGGTCGGCATCGACAGCGGAGTCCCGGTCAGTTTTGCCCGTGAACGCCTGCAAAGGAAGGTAGCGGTGCAGGGCAATCTCGACCCGGTTGCGCTGCTCGTCGGCGGATCGGTGATGGAGCGAGAGGTGCGCGAGCTTCGTAGCGCGCTCGCCGGTGGGCCGTTCATCTTCAATCTCGGGCATGGCGTGCTGCCACAGACGCCGCCGGAAAATGTCGCGGCGCTTGCTCGGCTGCTCGCCGAGCCTCTCGACCCCGCCTGACATGGCGCGCCGGGCGGTCGTGCTGATGAATTTGGGCGGGCCCGATTCGCTGAGGTCGGTGCGGCCGTTTCTCTACAATCTGTTCAGCGATCCGGCGATCATCGGCCTGCCGGCATGGCTGCGGCTGCCGCTGGCGTGGCTGATCGCGGCGCGGCGCGGCGTCGTCGCACGCGGGATTTATGCCCAGCTCGGCGGTCTCTTCGCCGCTGCTCGCCAATACCGAGGCGCAGGCACAGGCACTGGAGGCGGAGCTCGGCGCCGAATACCGCTGCTTTATTGCGATGCGCTACTGGCATCCGCTGACGGCGGCGACGGTCAGCGCGGTCAAGGCGTGGCGGCCGGACGAGATCGTCCTCCTGCCGCTCTATCCGCAATTTTCGACAACGACGACGGCCTCCTCGCTCGATGCGTGGCGGGAGGAGGCGCGGCGGCAGAGGTCTTGACGGCAAGACGCGCGCGATCCGATCCTACCCGGCGGCGGAAGGGTTCGTCGCGGCCGTGGCCGCGTTGGTTGCCGGCACCTTGAAGGCCGTCGAGGCAACCGGCGCAGCCGGTGCGCCTGCTGTTCAGCGCGCATGGGCTGCCGCTCAAGATCGTGGCCGCGGGCGATCCCTACCCGAGCGAGGTCGAGTGCACGGCCGCTGCGGTGGTACGGGCGCTCGCGAGGCCGGGGCTCGACTGGCGGGTGTGTTATCAGAGCCGGGTCGGACCGCTCGCCTGGCTCGGGCCATCGGTCGACGAGGAGCTGCGGCGCGCCGGCCGCGACGGCGTCGCCGTTGTCATCGCGCCGATCTCGTTTGTCTCGGAGCATTCGGAAACGCTGGTCGAACTCGACCGCGACTATCGCCGCCTGGCCGCGGCGTGCGGCGTGCCGGCATATCACCGGGTACCGACGGTCGGCACCGACCCGCGCTTTATCGCGGCCCTGGCCGAACTCGTTCGCGGAAGCCGAGCAAACGGCACGACCTGCCGACACCGCTGCCGCACGCGCCGGAGCGAGAATGTGAGCAACTTTCTCGCGGCCGCCTATCCCTGGGTGAAGTCGTTGCACATCATCGCGGTGATCGCGTGGATGGCGGGGCTTCTCTACCTGCCGCGGCTCTTTGTCTATCACGCCGATGTGCCGAGCGGGTCGCACCGCGCAGCGATGCTGGGAGTCATGGAGCGGCGGCTGTTGCACGGCATCATGCTGCCGGCGGCGGTGATGGCCTATGGGTTCGGACTCGTGCTGGCGGCGACTCCCGGGCGTTGTCGATTGGCGGCGCGGCTGGATCTGGGCAAAGCTGGGGCTGGTCGTGCTGCTGACCGTCTTCCATATCCTGCTGGCGCATTGGCGCCGTGACCTAGCCAGGGGCAGGTTTTCCCACACGCCAAAATTCTATCGAATTATGAATGAGTTGCCGACAGTTGCGATGATCGCGATCGTGGTGCTCGTCGTGGTCAAGCCGTTTTGAGCCGAAACCCGCGGCGCCGGCTGCACCAAACCCCTTGTAATCGTGTTTGACTTGCATATCTCCATTCCGGTAGGGAACCGCCACAGCGCCAGCCGGTTTTCTGTCTGATCTTCCCGACAAACCAGAAATCCCTGCCAGGCTGCCGGACTTCGTCCGGGCAGTCCTCCCGCAAACGGGCCAACCCTCTCCTATCGCGACGCAAACATCCATGAATCTCCAGGAATTAAAGCGCAAAACCCCGGCAGAGCTGCTGGCGTTTGCCGAAGAGTTAGAAATCGAAAACGCCTCCTCGCTGCGCAAGCAGGACATGATGTTCGCTGTCCTGAAGCAGCTCGCCGAGAACGACGTGCCGATCTCCGGCGACGGCGTGCTCGAAGTGCTGCCGGACGGGTTCGGCTTTCTGCGCTCGCCGGAAGCGAATTACCTCGCCGGGCCGGACGACATCTATGTCAGCCCGAACCAGGTGCGCCGCTTTGGGCTGCGCACCGGCGACACCGTCGAGGGCCAGATCCGCTCGCCGCGCGATGGCGAGCGCTATTTCGCCGCGCTCAAGGTCAACCGCATCAATTTCGAGGAACCCGACCGGCTGCGCCACCGGATCAATTTCGACAATCTGACGCCGCTCTATCCCGAGGAGAAGATCGAGCTCGAACTCGACGACCCGACGAAGCGCGACCTGACGACCCGCGTGCTCGACCTGATCACGCCGCTCGGCAAGGGCCAGCGCGCGCTGATCGTCTCGCCGCCGCGCACCGGCAAGACCGTGATGCTGCAGAACATCGCGCACGCGCTCGCGGCCAACCACCCCGAAGTCTACCTGATCGTGCTGCTGATCGACGAGCGGCCGGAGGAGGTCACCGACATGGCCCGCTCGGTCAAGGGCGAGGTCATCAGCTCGACCTTCGACGAGCCGGCGCAGCGCCATGTGCAGATCGCCGAGATGGTGATCGAGAAGGCCAAGCGCCTCGTCGAGCACAAGCGCGACGTCGTGATCCTCCTCGATTCGATCACCCGCCTCGCGCGCGCCTACAACACCGTCGTGCCGTCCTCGGGCAAGGTGTTGACCGGCGGCGTCGACGCCAACGCGCTGCAGCGGCCGAAGCGGTTTTTCGGCGCGGCGCGCAACATCGAGGAAGGCGGCTCGTTGACGATCATCGCCACCGCCCTCATCGATACCGGCTCGCGCATGGACGAGGTGATCTTCGAGGAGTTCAAGGGCACCGGCAATTCGGAAATCGTGCTCGACCGCAAGGTCGCCGACAAGCGCACCTTCCCGGCGCTCGACATCACCAAATCGGGCACCCGCAAGGAGGAATTGCTGGTCGATCGCGGCGTCCTGGCAAAGATGTGGGTGCTGCGCCGCGTCCTGATGCCGATGGGCACCAATGACGGGCTCGAATTCCTCATCAACAAGCTCAAGGAATCGAAGAACAACTCCGAGTTCTTCGACGCGATGAACACGTAATTTCAACCGCGGCCCCGGCGAAGGCCGGGGCCCCATTCATCCGCCTGCTGAGAACCGCGAACCGTGGGTCCCGGCTTTCGCCGGGACTGCGGGTTTGCGTTTACACCGTAAACACGGTCGAGCCGGTGGTCTTGCGGTCCTGCAGGTCGCGGTGGGCCTGCGCGGCGTTGCGCAGCGGATAGGTCTGGTTGATCGCCAGCTTGACGATGCCCTTCTCTACCACCTCGAACAGCTCCTTCGCCGCGGTCAAGAGATCCGCGCGGGTCGCCGTGTAGGTGTTGAGGGTCGGGCGGGTCAGGAACAACGAGCCCTTGCCCGAGAGGATGCCGATATCCACGGGGCCGATCGCGCCCGAGGATTGCCCGAACGACACCATCAGGCCCAACGGCGCCAGGCAATCCAACGATTTGTAGAAGGTGTCCTTGCCGACCGAATCATAGACGACCGGCAATTTCTTGTCCGCCGTGATATCGGAGACGCGGGCGACAAAATCCTCCTTGCGGTAATTGATCGGGTGGTCGCAGCCGTGCTGCTTGGCGAGCGCCGCCTTCTCGTCGTCGCCGACCGTGCCGATCACGGTGGCGCCGAGATGCTTCGCCCATTGGCAGACGATGAGGCCGACCCCGCCGGCCGCGGCGTGGATCAGGATCGTCTCGCCGCGTTTGACCGCATGGGTGCGGCGGATCAGGTACCAGGCGGTCATGCCCTTCAGCATCATCGCCGCCGCCTGCTGGTCGGTGATGCCGGCCGGCACCGGCACGAGCCGGTCGGCCGGCATGACCCGCGCCTCGCTGTAGGCGCCGAGCGGCCCGCCGGCATAGGCGACGCGGTCGCCGGGTTTCAATCCGCTGACCCCGGACCCGACCTCCTCGATGATCCCGGCGGCCTCGGAGCCGAGCCCGCTCGGCAGCGGCATCGGGTAAAGCCCGCTGCGCTGGTAGGTGTCGATGTAGTTGAGCCCGACCGCGCTGTGCTTGAGCCGCACCTGGCCCGGCCCGGGCTTGCCGACCTCGACCGCCTGCCATTCCAGCACCTCGGGTCCGCCGGTCTTCGCAAAACGGATCGCCTGCACCATTGTCGCCTCCCTTAGGGTTCGATGACCCGACGATAGCGGCAGTGGGGGCTTGCGTTAAGCGGCTTTGGGCAAAGCGCCCTCCAGGGCCAGCAAGAGCTGCTTGGTCGCGAGGCCAGCACCGCCGCTGTAGCCGCCGAGCCCGCCGCGGGCGGCAGCACGCGATGGCACGGGATGACGATCGGGATCGGATTGCGGCCGCAGGCGCGGCCGACCGCGCGCGGCGCCGAGCTGGTGTCATGGGCAAGCTCGCCGTAGGAGCGCGTCTGGCCATAAGGGATCGCGCGCATCGCCGACCAGACCCGCTGGTCGAACGGCGAGCCGGCAGGCGCGAGCGGCAGATCGAAATGGCTAAGCCGGCCGTCGAAATAGGCGGCGAGCTGGCGCGCCGCCTCGGCGAGCAGCGGGCTGCCGTTGCCGGACGGCGCGTCGGCCCAGCGGATCGCGACGATCGCATCGTCCTGCTCGTCGATCGTCAGCTGCCCGACGGGGCTCGGGATCGAAAGGGAGGGCATCGGCACCTCGCTCGGAACGTTTGACGAACATTAGCGCAGCGCGGCGAGGGTGTCGACAAGCGCTTGCGGCTCGGTGAGCGGCAACGAGCAGACCGGACCGTCGCAGACATAGGCCGCCGCCTGACCGCCGACGAGGCCCTTGCCATGCGCCGGGATGACCCTCCGGCAACGCCTCCCCGGGCGCGATCGCGAGCACCACGCGGTTCGGCAGCGAGACCTGGTAGACCGCCCGCCGCAGGGCCGCGAGCGCCGGGGTCCGCGGGATCGCCGACGAGGACGATCTGCACCGGTTTCATCGCCAGCTCGGCATTGTTGATGAGGGTCGCGAGCGGGAAGAAATTGCGCCCGAGCTCGCCGGCAAAGACGCGCGATGATCGCTTCGGCGCGCCGGCGATAGTGATCATCGCCGGTCAGGAGCGCGAGCCGGGTCAAGACCCCGACCATCGTGCCGTTGCCGGACGGGACGGCGGCGTCGTTCGCGGTCTTGACCCGCGCGATCAGGTCCTCGCGTGTCGTCGGCGGCAAAGAAATAGCCGCCTTCCGCGCCGTCCCAGTGATGCCGGTCGAGCACCGCCACCCAGTGTCGCGCCTGCGCCAGATAGGCGGCGTCGGAGGTGGCTTCGTAGAGCGCCAGCGCGGCGCGGCAGAGATTGGCGTAATCGTCGACGCTCGCCGGATGGCGCGCCTGGCCCTCGCGCCAGCTGTGGCGCAGCCGGCCGTCGGGAGCGGTCATATGCTCGCCGATGAAGGCGAAGGCGCGCGCGGCCAGCGCCACCCAGTCGGGGCGCTCGAAGCTGAGCCCGGCCTGGGCGAGCGCCGCGATCATCAGCCCGTTCCAATCCGCCAGCACCTTGTCGTCGAGCCCGGGCCGCACCCGGGCGCGCGCGCCGTCAGCAACAGCTCGCGGCAGCGCGCCAGCGCCGCCTCGGTCGCGGCATCGGCGAGGGCCGGGTGGGCGAGGCGGTTGAGGATCGTTGTGGCCCTCCCAATTGCCCTCCGCGCGTCACATCGTAGAAGCGCTTGAACAAAGCGGCCTCGGCGCCGAGCACCGCATCGATCTCGGCCTCGGACCAGACGTAGAACTTGCCCTCCTCGTGCTCGCTGTCGGCATCGAGGCTGCTGGCGAAGCCGCCGCTCTTCGTTGACCATCTCGCGCTCGAGCCAGCCGATCGTCTCGGCGATGCGCTGCGGCGTAGAGCGGGTCGCGGGTCTCCTCCCAGACCAGCGTCAGGAGGCCGATCAGCTCGGCGTTGTCGTAGAGCATCTTCTCGAAATGCGGCACCAGCCAGCGCGCATCGGTGGCATAGCGCGCATAGCCGCCGCCGAGATGGTCGTAGATGCCGCCCTGGCTGATCGTCGTCAGCGTGCGCAGCACGGCCTCGCGATAGGGCTCGCGGCCGGTGCGCTTCCAGGCGCGCCACAACAGCTCGAAGATCCCGCATTGCGGGAATTTGGGCGCGGTGCCGATGCCGCCGTTGAGCGGGTCGACCTCGCGCAACAGCCGCTCGGCGATGCGGTCGAACAGCGCCGGAGAGATTTCCGGCGCGGTCGCCTCGCCACGCTCGGGCTGCCCGAGCCGCGCCAACCCCTCGCGCAGCGCGGCGACGTTTTTCAGCACGTCGTCGCGCTTGCTGCGATAGGCATCGCCGATCGCGGCCAGTACCTGCGGGAAGCCGGGCCGGCCCCAGCGCGGCTCGGGCGGGAAATAGGTGCCGCCCCAGAACGGCTCGCCGTCCGGCGTCAGAAACATCGTCAGCGGCCAGCCGCCATGCTCGCCCATCAGCGCCAGCGCGTTCTGGTAGATCGCGTCGAGATCGGGGCGCTCCTCGCGATCGACCTTGATGGTGACGAAATTGTCGTTCATCTGCGCCGCGATCGCCGGGTTCTCGAAGCTTTCATGGGCCATCACGTGGCACCAATGGCAGGCGGCATAGCCGATCGACAACAGGATCGGCTTGTCGGCGGCCTTGGCGGCGGCGAGCGCGTCGGCGCCCCAGGCCTGCCAATGCACCGGGTTGTCCTTGTGCTGCAAGAGGTAGGGGCTGGTCTCCTCGCCGAGACGGTTCTGGTCCATGTTCTATCCTTGGGGGCGGGTTGCGCCCGGATCGGTTGCCGCGATCGGCGCGACAGGGTAGGGTTCGCGCGCCATCCTACACACAGAACGGCGGATTGCGTCACCCGCTCCGCCCGACAACAGCGGAGAACCCGAATGGCTGATGCGCCCGCCGACCCGCGGCTGTTCTATGATCGCCACATCTTTATGTGCAACAACGTGCGGCCGGAGGGCCATCCGCGCGGCTGCTGCATGGCGCGCGCGGAGGCAGCGGGCGGCTTCGACAAATTGCGCGGCTATGCGCGCGAGAAGGCGCGCCAGCTCGGCATCCAAAATGTCCGCTTCAACGCGGCCGGCTGCCTCGACCGCTGCGAGTTCGGCCCCAACATGGTGATCTATCCGGAAGGCGTGTGGTACCGCTTCGAGTCGCAGGCGGACATCGACGAGATCCTCGAGACCCACCTGAAGGGCGGCGGACGCGTTGCCCGGCTGATGCTGCAGCCCGAGCAGCTGCCGCCGAAGCACTGAGAACCGGCGAACCAACCTCCGACACGATCTTCGCCCCGGCGACCGCCGCCGGGCGCGCGGCCATCGCGATCATCCGCCTGTCCGGCCCGGCCTCCGGGCCGGCCCTGGCGGCGCTCGCCGGGAAGCTCCCGCCGCCGCGGGTCGCGCGCCATGTTCGGCTGCGCGATCCCGCCAGCGGCGAGGAACTCGACGACGCTCTGGCGCTGTGGTTTCCGGCGCCGCGCAGCCTGACCGGCGAGGATGTCGCCGAATTGCACCTGCACGGCAGCCGCGCCGTCATCGCCGCGGTCATGGCGGTGCTCGGCCGGCCGCGGCTTGCGCCTCGCCGAGCCCGGCGAATTCACCCGCCGCGCCTTTCTCAACGGCAAGCTCGACCTCACCCAGGCCGAGGCGGTGGCCGATCTCGCCGCCGCCGAAACCGAGGCGCAGCGCCGCCAGGCGCTGCGCCAGCTCGACGGTCATCTCGGCGCGCTCTATCGCGGCTGGGGCGACCGGCTGTTGCGCCTTCTGGCGCATCTCGAAGCGGCCATCGATTTTCCCGACGAGGATCTGCCGCCCGAGATCGAGGCGCGCGTCGCCGCCGAGACCGCCGATCTCGCCGCCGAGATCGCGCGGCATCTCGCCGACGGCCACCGCGGCGAGCGGCTGCGCGACGGGATCGCGGTGGCGATCGTCGGGCCGCCCAATGCCGGCAAATCGAGCCTTCTGAACCAGCTCGCCCGGCGCGAGGCGGCGATCACCTCGCCCGATCGCCGGAACGACGCGCGACGTGATCGAGGTGGCGATCGACCTCGCCGGCTATCCGGTCGTGCTGGCCGACACCGCGGGCTTGCGCGACAGCGCCGATCCGGTCGAACAGGAGGGGCTGCGCCGCGCCGTGGCGCGCGCCGAAGCGGCCGAGCTGCGCCTCTTCGTGTTCGATGCCGCGCGGCCCGAGGATGCGCGCAGGCGCCGCGGCAATGGCCGGGCCCCGACACGCTGCTCGTCGCCAACAAGATCGATCTCGCCGCCGATCGCGAGGCGTTTGCCGCCCGGCGCGCTTCGCGCTGTCGGCGCTGACCGGAGAGGGCATCCCCGAGCTGATCGCGGCGCTCGCCGCGCGGATCGCCGAGACCTACGACATCGCCGCACCGCTCCTGACGCGCGCCCGCCATCGCGAGGCGCTGGAGAGCGCGGCGGAGGCGCTCGAGCGCTCGCTCGCCGCCGATCTGCCCGAATTGCGCGCCGAGGATCTGCGCCTCGCCTGGCGCAGCCTCGGCCGCATCACCGGCCATGTCGATGTCGAGGACCTGCTCGATGTGATCTTCGCCGATTTCTGCCTGGGGAAGTGACCGGAATTAAGTAGGTGTCTCACCAAAATGCACGTTTCACGTGAAACCTCGACAGCCCCGGGCGCCCTCCCTACATTCCGCCGCCATGGATGAGGCGAGCGCGAGCTACGATGTCGTCGTGATCGGCGGCGGGCATGCCGGCTGCGAGGCGGCGGCGGCGGCGGCGCGGGTCGGCGCCCGGACGGCGCTCTTGACGCACCGCCGGGCGACGATCGGCGAGATGTCGTGCAACCCGGCGATCGGCGGGCTCGCCAAGGGCCATCTGGTGCGCGAGATCGATGCGCTCGACGGCGTGATGGGCCGCGCGATCGATCGCGCCGGCATCCAGTTCCGCATGCTCAACCGCAGCAAGGGGCCGGCGGTGCGCGGGCCGCGGGCGCAGGCCGACAGGAAGCTCTATCGCGCGGCGATGAGCGCGCTGCTCGCCGAGACCCCCGGCCTCGATATCCTCGAAGGCGCGGCCGAGGATCTGCTGCTTCGATGCGACCGGGCGGGTCGGCGGGCTCGTCCTCGGCGACGGCCGGCGGATCGCGGCCGGCCGCGTCGTGCTGACCACCGGCACCTTCTTGGGCGGGCTCATTCATATCGGGCAGGAGAAGATCCCGGCCGGCCGGGTCGGCGAAGCGCCGGCGCTCGGCTTGTCGCAGACCTTGCGGCGCTGCGGTTTTGCGCTCGGGCGGCTGAAGACCGGGACGCCGCCGCGGCTCGACGGCGCGACGATCGACTGGTAGGGGCTCGACATCCAACGGGGCGACGACCCGCCGCTGCCGTTCTCGTTCCTCACCGAGCGGATTACGACGCCGCAGGTGGTCTGCCACATCACCGAAACCACGCCAGAGACGCATGCAGTCATCCGCGCCAATCTCGACCGCTCGCCGCTCTACGCCGGCGACATCACCGGGGTGGGGCCGCGCTATTGCCCGTCGATCGAGGACAAGGTGGTGCGCTTCGCCGAGCGCGGGCATCACCAGATCTTCCTCGAGCCGGAGGGGCTCGACGACGACACGATCTATCCGAACGGGGTCTCGACCTCGCTGCCGCGCGAGGTGCAGGCCGCGTTCATCGCGACGATCCCGGGCCTCGAACGCGCCGTCATGCGGCGCCCGGGCTACGCGATCGAATACGATTACGTCGACCCTCGCGAACTCTATCCGACGCTGGAAACGAGGCGCGTGCCCGGCCTCTATCTCGCCGGCCAGATCAACGGCACGACCGGCTACGAGGAAGCCGCCGCGCAAGGGCTGATCGCCGGGCTCAACGCGGCGCTGTCGGCCTCCGGCGCGGCACCGCTCGTGCTCGACCGCGCCGACGCCTATATCGGCGTCCTGATCGACGATCTGGTGACGCGCGGGACAGCGGAGCCCTATCGCATGTTCACCTCGCGCGCCGAATACCGGCTGACGCTGCGCGCCGACAACGCCGACCAGCGGCTGACCCCGCTGGGGCTCGGGATCGGCGCGATCGGCGGCGGGCGCGCCCGCGCCTTCGCCGCGAAGCGGGCGGCGCTCGATGCTGCGCGCCAGCTGGCTGCCGAGCTGCGCCTCAGCCCAACCGCGCTGCGCCGGCACGGGATTTCGGTCAATGCCGACGGGGTGGCGCGCTCCGCCGCCGAGCTGCTGGCCCATCCCGGCATCGATGTGGCGCGGCTCGCCGCGATCTGGCCTGCACTCGGCGCGCTGGCCCCCGATATCGCCGAGCAGCTCGAAATCGATGCGCGCTATGCCGGCTATCTCGAACGCCAGGCGCGCGACATCGCCGCGTTCCGCCGCGACGAGGCGCTGCTGCTGCCCGACGGCCTCGACTATGCCGGGGTCGGCAGCCTGTCGGCGGAGATTCGCGGCAAGCTCGCCGCGGCGCGGCCGGCGACATTGGGGGCCGCGGCGCGAATCTCCGGGGTCACCCCGGCGGCCCTCGTCGCGCTGCTGCAATATATCCGGCGACAGCCCGCGGCGGTAGGGGCCTAGTTTTGAATGTCGCCCGCCGAGCAATGGCTCGACGGCTCAAAAAAAGGGTTGTTTACCGTTAATTCATCCGTATAAGTCATAAAATAGGGTGTTTTGGCTGTCTGGCCATCAACTCCGGTATTAGGCGCATGCTCGATTGGCTCAAACGAAAACCGGCCGCTGCCCCCGGCGAGCAGCCGCTCGAGAATGAGGGCCAGAGGCCCTTAACAGACGAGCGTCTCGAGCGGATGTTGGGCCGGCTCGGGTCCGACGGCAGGGTGTCCAGAGAGTCTGTGGCGGAGGCATCGGATACGATCGAGCCGCCGCCGAGCGCCGGCAACGAAGCGCCCAGCGAGCCCGATCGGTCGCGGGAGACCGACAGCGTGACGGCCGCGGAACCCGCGGCGGCGAGCGAGGTCGCTTCGCCAGGGAGTGCCCCCGATAGAGCGGATCACGGCCTCATTCTGCGCCGCGGGGGCCGCATGACAAGCGACCGCGAGCCCGGCCCTTCCGCGGCCGAGCTGCTGGCCAAGGGTTACTCCTTCGCGACCGGCCCCGACGGCAAGATGGTGATCTTCGACGCCGAGGGTAACCTGACGGATGTCGCGTTTCCGCTGCCGAGCGCCGACAGCCGCACGGCCGGCGAGCCCGCGGCAGAAGGGCCGAGCGCGGTCGCCCCGCCGCCGAGGACCCGGAGAAGAACGGCCGATGAGCCTGCGGCGGAGGCACCCATTGAGATCACGCCGCTGCCGAGCGCCGACAGCGCGGCGGCCGGCGAACCCGCGGCGGATGCTTTGAAGGACAGCGCTGCGGCGCCGAATACCAGCGAGCCTGCGGCGGCGTTGGACGACGCCGCTCCGCCAGCGAGGACCCGCAAAAGAACAGCCCGCGAGCCTGCGGCGGAAGCGTCGCAGGAAATCACTCCGCCGCCGACGCGCAGGAAGGGGGCCGGCGCGACGGTGGGCGGATTTTCGCAAATGCGGGTCATCGCAGTTGCCAGCCAGAAGGGCGGCTCCGGCAAGACGACGATCGCCGCACATCTCGCCGTCCGGGCCGATGCCGTCGGCCACGGCCCCGTCGTTCTGATCGACACCGATCCGCAAGGTTCGCTCGCCGAGTGGTGGCACGCGCGCGCCGAGGATACGCCGCAGCTGGCGTCGGTAAAACCGGAAGCGCTTGCCATCAACCTTGCCGAGCTGCGCAGTTACGGAACCGCCCTTGCGGTGATCGACACGCCGCCGGCGCTGACGGGATCGATCGAGCAGGTAATCGCAATGGCCGACTTGATCCTCATTCCGGTGCGGCCGAGCCCGCACGATCTGCGCGCTGCCGGCGGGACCGTCGAGCTGGCACGACGGGCAGGAAAGCCATTTATGTTCATCGTCAACAGCGCATCGCCGCGCGCCAGCATCACCGCGCAAGCGGTCGCGGCGCTCTCCGAGCACGGACGGGTGGCGCCGGTCATTCTCTACCAGCGGACCGAATACGCCGCCTCGATGATCGATGGCCGCACCGTCACGGAAACGGCCGCGGCCGGCCGCTCGGCGCAGGAGATTGCCGAATTGTGGGAGTGCGTATATGCGCAAATCGGCATGCGTGTAGCGGCGTAGACGACAATGGCATACGCAAAACTCTCCGGCGCGTTGCTGGTGCGCAAGGACGCGCCGATAGCCGAGACGGTGTCGGTGCCAAGTGTCGCCCCGGCCCCGTCGATCCGCGAGGGGGATGGGCTGCTCGCCCGTCACCTCAAATCGCTCAAGCTGCCGACGTTCCTGGCGCAGTACGAGAGGCTGGCCCGTCAATACGCCACCGAAGGTCTCGACCCATCGGGTTATCTGCTGCGGCTGGCTGAGCTCGAACTGATGGAGCGCGAACGGCAGCTGATCGAGCGCCGCGTCAAACAGGCGCGGTTCCCGGCGGTGAAAAGCCTGGAGAGCTTCGATTTCGCGGCGGTCCCCTCGCTTGACAAGAACCTCGTGCTGGAGCTGGCGCGGAGCGAGTTCGTCACGCGCCAGGAGAACGTCATCGCCATCGGCGCCAATGGCACCGGCAAAACCCATATTGCGATCGCGCTCGGACTGGCCGTTTGTCAAAAGGGGTTGTCGGTTGGCTTCACCACCGCTACCTCGCTGATGCATGAGCTGCTCGAGGCCCGCGACGAGCAGCGCCTGCTTCGCCTGCAGCGGCGGTTGGCCGGCTACAAGCTCTTGATCATCGACGACCTCGCCTACGTGCCGCTCTCGGCCGCCGGCGCCGAGCTGCTGTTCGAGGTCGTAAGCGAACGCTACGAGCGCGGCTCCACGATCATTACCAGCGACCTTCCGTTCGAGGAGTGGATCAACGTCTTCGGCACCGCGCGATTGACCGACGCGGTGCTGGACCGCTTGACCCATCACGCCCACATCCTCCAGCTGCAGGGCGAAAGTTATCGGATCAGGCAAAGCGAGCGGCCCCAGCCGCAGCGTCGCAGCAACGGGGCCGGACGCGGGAGGCAGGCAAAATAGGACTGCTTGCGCGGCGCTCCGATCGCAGCCGCCGCTTGCCGCGGTCGCCGATCCGAGATGCGGA
Organism: uncultured Alphaproteobacteria bacterium; assembly: GCA_963842175.1. Classification (GTDB taxonomy): domain Bacteria; phylum Pseudomonadota; class Alphaproteobacteria; order ATCC43930; family CGMCC-115725; genus DATARH01. The sequence continues at coordinate 517,394 of CAWJFM010000021.1, read as the reverse complement.
GCCATTTTCTCGGCGCTGAAGCATTGAAACAGACCCATCACCCCCGCGGCCGGATCTTGCGCCGCGTAATCGTGAGTTGATGGCGCCGCTCGACCCGCAGGGCTTCGCCGCACTGAGCGGTGTTTCACGTGAAACATTGGCGCGGCTCGAAGCCTATGCCGAGCTGCTCGTTCGCTGGTCGGCGCGCATCAACCTGGTCGGCGCCAAGACGCTCGACGATCTCTGGCGCCGTCATTTCCTCGATTCGGCCCAGCTCTTGGCGCATGTCCCGGAGGGGACGCAAAGTCTGATAGACCTTGGCAGCGGCGCTGGCTTTCCTGGTCTGGTGCTGGCAATATCAGGTGTGCCGGGGGTCGAGCTGATCGAAGCCGATGCCCGCAAATGCGTCTTCCTGCGCGAGGCGGCGCGCTGCGCCGCCGCGCCGATCGTCATCCGCAATGCGCGGATCGAAACCGTGCCGCCGCATGTCGTCGATGTCGTAACCGCGCGCGGCTGCGCCCCGCTCGACCGGCTCCTTGGTTTGGCGCGGCCGTTTATCGGACCCGACACCGTGTGTCTCTTCCCAAAGGGCGAGCAGGCGATGCAGGAATTGACCGCGGCACAGCAAGCCTGGACAATGGACGCGACGTTCCATGACAGCTGCACCGACCGGCGGGGGATCATTCTGTGCTTGAGGCGAGTGGGTCCCCGTGAGCGATGCGGCAGTCGCTAAATCGACCGCGCAGCTCGCCTCCCGGCGCGCGCGTATCATTGCCGTCGCCAACCAGAAGGGCGGGGTCGGCAAGACGACGACCGCGGTCAATCTCGCCACCGCGCTCGCCGCCGCCGAGCATCGGATCCTCGTCATCGACCTCGATCCGCAAGGCAATGCCAGCACCGGGCTCGGGATCGCGTGCGAGGCGCGCGGCGTCAGCAGCTATGATGTGCTGCTTGGCGAATGCGCGCTGGAGGCGGCGGCGGTCGCCACCGCGGTGCCGCGCCTCAAGCTGGTTCCGGCCTCGCCGGACCTCGCCGGCGCCGAGCTCGAATTGAGCCAGGTACAGCACCGCGAGGTTCTGCTGTCGCGCGCGTTCCGCAATCGCCTCGCCCAATATGACGAGGTGCTGATCGACTGCCCGCCATCCTTGAACCTGCTGACGATCAACGCCCTGGTCGCCGCCGATCGGGTGCTGGTGCCGTTGCAGTGCGAGTTCTACGCGCTCGAAGGCTTGGCGCAGCTGATGCGCACGATCGAGCGGGTGCAGCGGGCGCTCAACCCGCGGCTCGCGCTGCAGGGCGTGCTGCTGACGATGTACGACCGCCGCAACAATCGCTGTGCGATCTCGTCGCCGCCGATGTCCGTGGCCATTTCGGCGACAAGGTCTACGACACGGTGATCCCGCGCAATGTCCGCGTCTCGGAGGCGCCGTCGCACGGTCATGCCGGTGCTGATCTACGACCGTCGCTGCCCGGGGTCGCAGGCCTATATCCGGCTCGCCGCCGAGGTGTTGCGGCAGGGCGCGGCGGCATGAGCGCCGGGGCGTGAGCGACGCGGCGGGCCCGCGGGCGAAGCGGCCGCCGCTCGGGCGCGGTCTCGCCGCGCTGTTCGGTGAGGCGGGCGCGCCCCTTTCAGGCCAGGCGGGCGGCGCGCGGCCAGGCGGCTCGCAGATCCTGCCGATCGAGGCGATCCGGCCCTCGCCGTTTCAGCCGCGCCGGCATTTCGGAGAGGCCGAACTGGACGGCCTCGCACAGTCGATCCGCGAGAAGGGCATCGTCCAGCCGCTGCTGGTGCGGCCGATCGGCGATGGCGCCGCGGATTTCGAACTGGTCGCCGGCGAGCGCCGTTGGCGCGCGGCGCAGCGGGTCGGGTTGCACGAGGTTCCGGTCATTATCCGGCAGCTTGCCGATGCGGAAGCAATCGAGATCGCGCTTGTCGAAAACCTGCAGCGCGAAGACCTTTCGCCGCTCGAAGAGGCCGAGGCCTACAGCCGCCTTACCCGCGAATTCGGCCACGGCCAGGCGGGCATCGCCGAAGCCGTCGGCAAGAGCCGCAGCCACGTCGCCAACACGTTGCGGCTCCTATCGTTGCCGGCGCCGGTGCGGCGCAGTCTCGAAGAGGGCGCGCTGTCGGCCGGGCACGCCCGCGCGCTGTTGGGCGCGCCTGATCCGGCGGCGCTGGCACAGGAAGTGGTGCGCCGCGGGCTCAATGTCCGCGCCACCGAAGAACTGGTGCGCCGCCGCGCAGCCGACGCCGCGGCCGCCGCGCGAACGTGATGCCGACACGGTGGCGCTCGAAGGCGAGCTTGCGGGCGCGCTCGGCCTGCGCGTCACCGTGGCGCCAAAGCGGCGCGGCGGCAGCTTGACCGTGCATTATACGAGCCTCGATCAGCTCGACCGGGTGGTGGCGCTGTTGCGCCGGGGATAGAGGGCGCTCAGCCGCGGTCGGTGCGCGCCTCCTGGGCGAGCGCGAACAGCGCCTCGCGGCAGAGCGTCTCGGCCGGCAGGCCGGTCAGCTTCATGCGGAATTCGGCCTCGGCGACGCGCGTCGAGCGCGCGGCGCAGCCGCGCCGGGCTCCAGCGCCCGAGCTGGCGGCGATAGCTGTCCTGCTCCTTGAAGAAGATCGGCGGGCGCGCGCCCCGGATCGCCTCCTCGACCGAGCCGCCATCGGCGATGCGCGTCGCGAGCAGATGCAGCCGCTGGAGGTGGCGCAACAGCGCGCGAATTACCGTGACCGGCGACTCGCCCTCCTGAAAGACGCGGGCCAAGGCGCGGTCGAGCGCCGCGGCGTCGCCCTCGGCGGCGGCGAGCAGTGCGTCGTCGAGCGACAGCGCGGCGCTGTCGGCGATCACGGCGCGCGCGTCATCGATGTCGATGTGCCCGCCATCGCCGGCATAGAGCGTCAGCTTTTCGAGCTCGGCCCGGGTCACGAGCCGATCCTCGCCGAGATGTTGGACGAGAAAATCTGTTGCGTCGCGGCTGGCCCTGATGCGGTGCGCGGCGAAAGCTTCGCGGATCACCAGGGCGAGGTCGCGCGCGCTGTCGGGATAACAGCCGATCGCGGCGGCGCGCGGCGAATCGTCGAACACGCGGCGCAGCGCGGAGCGGCCGGGCAGATCGCCGGCCTCGGCGACGACGAGGCTGTCGTCGCCCAAGGCGCGGACCTCGTCGGCGAGAAAGCGGGCGAAGAGCGGCGCCAGCGCGTCGCCGGCCTCGCGCACCCGGATCACGCGCCGCCCGCCCATCAGGCCGATCTGGGCCGCCTCGTCGGCGAGCCGCGCCGGATCGCCGGCCAAGGCGGCCGCGGCGAGATCGGCGACGCGAAACGGGTCGCGCAGGTCGGCGCAGATTGATCGCGCAAGCGTATCGGCCCGCTCGCGCGCCAGGCCGGCATCCGGGCCGTAGATCAGAACGGCGCGGATCTCTGGGTCGGGGCGACGCAGGAAGCCCTCGACCCGTGCCGCGGCAAGCTTCACGGCGACGTCACGGGGTCACGGGTTTGGCGGCAGGTTCGGCCGCGCGGCGCTGCAGGAACACGGTCAGCCGGATCATGATGTCGCGGCGCATTTCCTCGACGGCGCGGGTGCGGGCATCGTTTTCGCGCGACGACGTTGGCGTACTGATTGGCGAGGATGTCGAACGATTCGGCGACGTGGGTGCCGTGCGGACAAGCAGCTTGGTGTTGGTCTTGATGTCGTTGAGCGCGAAATTGGCGAAGGCGTCGAGCCTGCCGCGGGTACCGAGACCCTGCGTCTGCACGCCGAGATCCTGCCGCACGGTTCGCAGCGTCGTCTTCAGGAGATAACGCTGCGGGATCGGCTCGCCGGTCGGGTTCAGCGATTGGCGCAATGCCAGCTCGAGCTGCTGGCCGACCCGCTCTGGGATCGGCGCGACGCGGATTGCGCGAAGCTCCGCATCGGCCGGTCCGGTTTCGGGATCGGCATAGAGCGGCGCCCAGCCGCAACCCCCAGGAGCAATAAACCGAGCCCCAGCACCATGCCGAGCTCCCGAGGCGAACAGCGCGCGCCGCGACGGCATCTAGGCGACGACGCTGACGATGCGGTTGGGCACGACCACCACTTTCTTCGGCGCCCTTCCGTCGAGGAAGCGCACAACCTGCGGCAAGGCGAGCGCGGCCTCTTCGACCGCGGCCGGCGCGGCGTCGCGCGGCAGCTCGATCGTGCCGCGCAGCTTGCCATTGACCTGCACCGCGATCGTGACCGCCTCGTCGCGCGCAAGCTCAGGATCGGGCGATGGGCCACGGCGCGTCGGCGATCAGTCCCTGATGGCCGAGGGTCTGCCACATCTCCTCGGCCAGATGCGGCATCATCGGACCGAGCAGCCGGGTCGCCGTCTCGAGACCCTCGCGCAGCACTGCGCCGGCGCCGGGCTCGCCCGCCGGCAAATCTTCGAGCGCGTTGGTCAGCTCGCGGATCCGGGCGACGGCGCGGTTGAAGCGGAACTTGTCGAGATCGTCGGTCACCGCAGCGATCGTCTTGTGGATCTGGCGGCGCAGCGTGACGAGCGCCGGCGCCGAGACCGCCCGGCGGCGCGCTCCCCGGCGGCGGCAGCGCGGCGGCCGGTTCCGAGACCAGCCGCCACAACCGGTTGACATAGCGCCAGATCCCCTCGATGCCGGTCTCGGTCCATTCGAGGTCGCGCTCGGGCGGGCTGTCGGACATCAGATAGAGCCGCGCGGTGTCGGCGCCGTAGGTGTCGACGATGGCGTCGAGCCCGACCACGTTCTTTTTCGACTTGCTCATCTTTTCGGTTCGGCCGGCGGTCACCGGCCGGCCGGCCGGATCGGTGAGCCGGCCGCGCTCGTCGACTCGAAACCTCTTCGGGGAACAGCCACTCGCCGGCATCGTTCTGGTAGGTCTGGTGCAGCACCATGCCCTGGGTGAACAGCCCGGCGAACGGCTCGTCGAGATCGAGATAGCCGCAGCGCTTCAGCGCGCGGCATGAAGAAGCGCGAATAGAGCAGGTGCAGCACGGCGTGCTCGACACCGCCGATATACTGGTCGACCGGCATCCAATATTCCGCCGCGGCGCGCTCGAAGGCGACGGGCGCCCGCGCCGAGCAGAAGCGCAGGAAATACCAGGACGAATCGACGAAGGTATCGAGCGTGTCGGTCTCGCGCTGCGCCGGGCCGCCGCAAGAGGGGCAGGCGACGTGCTTCCAGGTCGGATGGTGGTCGAGCGGGTTGCCCGGCCGGTCGAAGCTGACATCCTGCGGCAGCTCGACCGGGAGATCCTTTTCCGGCACCGGCACGATGCCGCAATCCGGGCAATGGATGAGCGGGATCGGGCAGCCCCAATAGCGCTGCCGCGACACGCCCCAGTCGCGCAGCCGGTAGGCGATCGTGCGCTCGCCGCGGCCCAATTGCTCGAGCCGCTCGCCGACCGCGCGCTTCGCCTCCGCGACCGAGAGCCCGTTCATGAAGTCGGAGTTGAAGAGCGTGCCGTCCTCGACATAGGCCGTGTCGCCGATCGTGAAATGCGCCGCATCCTCGCCCGGCGGCAACACCACCGGAATGACCGGCAGCCGGTATTTGCGGGCGAAGTCGAGGTCGCGCTGATCATGCGCCGGGCAGCCGAAGATCGCGCCGGTGCCGTATTCCATCAGCACGAAATTGGCGACATAGACCGGGACCTTGCGGTTCGGGTCGAGCGGATGGATGGCGTCGAGCGCGGTGCGGTAGCCGCGCTTCTCGGCGGCCTCGATCGCCGCCTCGCTGGTGCCGAGGCGGTCGCATTCGGCGATGAAGAGCGCGAGCTTCGGGTCGGCGGCGGCCAGGCTTTGCGCCAGCGGATGGTGCGGCGACAGCGCGATGAACGAGGCGCCGTAGAGCGTGTCGGGCCGCGTCGTGAAGACCTCGACCACCTCCTCGCGGCCGGCGATCGCGAACAGCACCCGGGCGCCTTCCGAGCGGCCGATCCATTTCTCCTGCATCAGCCGCACCCGCTCGGGCCAGCGGTCGAGCGTCTTGAGCGCGTCGAGCAATTCGTCGGTGAATGCGGTGATGCGCAGGAACCACTGCGCGAGGAGGCGCTTCTCGACAACCGCGTCGGAGCGCCAGCCGCGGCCGTCGATCACCTGCTCATTCGCCAGCACGGTGTTTTCGACCGGGTCCCAATTGACCCAGGATTCCTTGCGGTAGGCGAGATCCGCCGCGAGGAAGTCGAGAAACATCTTCTGTTCGTGGCGGTAATATTCGGGATGGCAGGCCGCAATCTCGCGCGCCCAGTCATAGCCAAAGCCCATGCGCTGGAGCTGCGTGCGCATCGTATTGATGTTCTCGCGGGTCCAGTCGGCGGGATGCACCTTGGCGTCGATGGCGGCGTTCTCGGCCGGCAGCCCGAAGGCGTCCCATCCCATCGGATGAAGGACGTTGAAGCCCTGCGCCCGGCGGTAGCGGGCGACGAGATCGCCCATCGTATAATTGCGGACATGCCCGACATGGAGCTTGCCCGAGGGATAAGGGAACATTTCAAGAACATAGTATTTCGGCCGCTCCGAATCGTCGCGCGCCTCGAAACACCGCCGCTCGCGCCATTGGCGCTGCCATTTCGCCTCGGTTTCCCGAAAATTGTAACGCGACATGCCTGGTCCCACAGTGGTGCGCCGTCTCTCGCGTGGTTGGCGCTGCCGCTATTTATACATGGTCTCGCGATAACGCTCGGCGTGGATCTGCCGCGCCCGCTGCAGGATGGCGCTTTCGAGCCCAGTGACGACATCCCGCGCGACCGGCGTATCGGTCCACGGCCCGACCGGCGAGCGCACCTGGCGCTCGACCGTCACCGTGACCGAATCCGAACGCAAGGCGCGCGACAGGATGAAGACGCTGACCCGCAACCGCTCATTTGGCTTGGCCGGCGGCGAATACCAATTCGTCACCAAGAGGCCGGTCATCGGGTCCTCCGAACTGAACCCGGCGAAGTGCAGTGTGTCCTGGGCGGCTTGCCACAGGATCGGGCTGACTTCATCGCCGGTCTGCGGCCCGGGATTTTTTTCGGATTCGCGTTTGGCGAGTCCGAGCATCGTCCACAGCGTGGCGTCGGTATCCATCGGGTCGGCCGGGCCCTTGGCGACGGGCGCGCCGGGTGTCGCGGCGGTGCCCGGCGCTCGCGGCGGTCTCGGCCGGTTTATCGGAGCCGCATCCTGCGACGATCAACGAAAGGCTTGCGGCAACCCCGAGCAGCAGGCGGTAATAACGAGCCGACATGTCACAACCCTTGGCGCCGCGACGCACTCGGACGGCGCCCCAAAGCGCAGCCTTGTGCCAGGAATGGAGCCAACATGGAAGAGGCGCCGTCTTCGGAAGTCATTGGCGCCAATCTGGCCGCTGTTCGCGGCCGAATCGAGGCGGCCGCGCGCGCCGCCGGCCGGCCGGCCGATGCGGTGACGCTGGTCGCGGTCAGCAAGACCCATCCGGCCGAGGCCGTGCGCGCCGCGCTCAACGCGGGGCAGCGCGTCTTCGGCGAGAACCGGGTGCAGGAGGCGCTCGCCAAGTTTCCCGCGCTGCGCCGCGAATTTCCCGATCTCGCGCTGCACCTGATCGGCCCCTTGCAGACCAACAAGGTCAAGGACGCGGTCGCCCATTGCGACGTGATCGAGACCGTCGACCGGCCGCGTCTCGCCGAGGCGCTGGCCCGCGAGATGGCGAAAAGCGGCCGCCGCCTGCCCTGCTTCATCGAGGTCAATACCGGCGAAGAGCCGCAGAAAGCGGGGGTATTGCCGGCCGCCGCCGACGCTTTCATCCGCGACTGCCGCGACCGGCTTGGGCTGCCGATCGTCGGGCTGATGTGCATCCCGCCCGAGCACGAGGAGCCGGCCTTGCATTTCGCGCTGTTGCGCGAGATCGCGCGGCGCAACGGGCTCCTTCAGCTCAGCATGGGGATGAGCGCCGATTTCGAGACCGCGATCCGCTTCGGCGCGACCCATGTGCGGGTCGGCACCGCGATCTTCGGCGCCCGGCAGGTGATGAGCGCCGCGGCGGCGGGGGCGGGGTAGTGGCCCGCGCTACAGCAGATGGCCGCTGCGCGTCGCTTTGGTGCGCAGATAGCGCTCGTTGTGGCCGTTCGCCGGAAAGACATGCGGCACGCGTTCGGCGACGCGAATGCCGTAGCGTTCGAGGGCGGCGACCTTGTCGGGGTTGTTGGTCAAGAGCCGCACCGTCGCGAAGCCGAGCTGGCGCAGCATTTCCGCCGCCGGCAGATAGACCCGCTCGTCGGCATCGAAGCCGAGCTGCTCATTGGCGTCGACCGTGTCGAAGCCGGCATCCTGCAGCTGGTAGGCGCGCAGCTTGTTGACGAGGCCGATGCCGCGGCCTTCCTGGGCGAGGTAGAGCAGCACCCCGCCGCCGGTCTTGGCGATCGCGGCGATCGCGCCGCGCAGCTGGTCGCCGCAATCGCAGCGCAGGCTGGCCAGGAGATCGCCGGTGAAGCATTCCGAATGGAGCCGCACCAAAACCGGCGCGGCCGGGTCCGGCGCGCCGATCAGGATCGCGAGATGCTCGGTGCCGCCATCGCCCGGGCGAAACGCGATAAGCCGGGCATCCTCGGCCTCGGCGAGCGGGACGCGCGCCTCGGCGACCCGGGTGAGGCCGACGATCGCGGCGCGGCGGGTCAGCACCTCCTCGGTGCCGACGACCGCGAAATCGGTGCGCCGCCGGGCCAGCGCCGCCTCTGAGGGAGCGAGCGACAGGACCAGCGCCGCCGGCAACAGCGCGGCGAGCCGGGCCAGCGCGACGGCCGCCAGCTCGCCGCCTTCGGCGCTCGCCGGCTCGGCGCCGAGCCCGGGCGGCTCGGCGCCGAGCGAGGCCGCCGGATCGGCGAGGTTGCGGATCACCGCGGCGGACAAATCAGGCGCCACGGCGATCGATACCGCGCCGGACAGCGCCCGGGACTGATTCGCGCCGCGCCAAGCCCAGCGCCACCGCGCGGCGCCGTGTCAGCACCATGCGCAGCGGCCGGCGCGACACCGCGCGCAGGCGCGCCAGATTGTCGTCATTGACGAATTCGGCGGCGAGGGCGAGGACGGGGTTGTCGTGGTCGTCCAGCAGCACCGGCTCGCCACGGCGCAGCGCCACGACCGCCGCATCAAGCGCGCACCCGGCCGGTTCGCCGCCGGCCATCGATGAGATCAACCGTTCAACCACGCCGCACCTCTTGCTCACGCCATCATAAGCCGCAACGGCCGGCGCGCCACCCGCCTCCTGCGCATGACTGCCTCAACAACCCCGTGGCCGGGCTTGACCCGGCCACCCACGTCTTTATCGGCAGCCAACAATTCCCCTTTGAAGACGTGGATGCCCGGGTCAAGCCCGGGCAAGGGGGTTTGTCTTGCTCCAGAGATACCCGACGTTAGAAATTCTCCAGGCTCAGCACTTCGTCGTCGTAATCGTAGGCAAAGATTTCGGCGTGGCGGCCCCAATTGATCACAGTGTCGAGCACCCGCTCGGCCTCTTCCTCGGACAGATGGTCCTCGAGCTCCCGCAGGAAACGCGCGGCGGGTGCGCGGTGCCCCGGGCGCTCGTCGAGGACGCGGCGGATATGGGCAACCAGCGGCACGTGCTTTAAGAGCGCGTCGGCGAACATCTGCTTCCTGGTCAGCATGTCGGCATCGGCGTAGACGCGGCCCGCCGCGGTCAGCTCGATATCGCCGGCGCTGACATGGGCGAGCCCAAGGAGCTGCAGCGCGTCGATCAGCGGGAACAGCTCGTCGACCACCAAATTCTCCTCATCGGCGAGATGCGGCAGATCGGCGCGCCCGCGATAGGGTTCCTCGGTCAAGCCGCTCGAGCAGCCCCGAGAGCTGCTGCACCGAGGCATCGGGCAGGCGGTAGCCGAGGCCGATCGGCTCGGGCTTGGCGCCGCGCCGCCCATCGCGCCCGGGGACCGTCGTCAGCAGCGTATAGACCTGATCGACAATCTGGCGAAACGGCGCGCTGTCGGGTGCCCGCGGCTGCGCCAGCGCGATCGGCACCTCGGCGCTGATCCGGCCGGGGTCGCTGCTGAAGATCAGGATGCGGTCGGCCATCTCGACCGCCTCCTCGATGTTGTGCGAGACCATCAGGATTCCCTTGGTCGGGATCCGGTGGTGCAGCCATAATTCGGCGAGGTCGTTGCGCAAGGTCTCCGCGGTCAGCACGTCGAGCTGCGAGAACGGCTCGTCGAGCAGGAGGATATCGGGGTTGACGACGAGGGCGCGGGCAAAGCCGACGCGCTGTCGCATGCCGCCCGACAGCTCCTTCGGATAGGCGCTCTCGAACCCGTCGAGGCCGATCACGTCGATCGCGTCGACCGCGCGCCGGCGCCGCTCGGCGGCGGAGACGCCCTGCGCTTCGAGGCCCAGTTCGACATTGCCGAGGACGGTCAGCCAGGGAAACAGCGCGAAAGTCTGAAACACCATCGCGACGCCCTGCACCGGGCCGGTGACCGGCGCTCCGCGATATTCGACGCGGCCTTCGCTCGGCGCGATCAGCCCGGCGAGGATGCGCAGAAAGGTCGATTTGCCGGAGCCCGATTTGCCGAGGATCGCGACGATCTCGCCATCGTGCAGCGCGAAATCCAGCCGATCGAGCACCAGCCGGCCGGTGCGGTCTGGGGTGCGGTAGGTCTTGCACACGGCGGTGGCGCGCAGCAGCGGCGCGATGCCCGATTTGGCCGCGGGACGCTCGGTGACGATCGAATCGCTCATGACGCGCCTTTCAGTCGAGCCGCAGCCGCTCGGCCGCGAGGTTGTAGAGCCGGCGCCACAGCAGCCGGTTGAAGGCCAGGACGTAGAGGCACAGCACGGAAATCCCCAGCGCGATGCGGGCCGCGTCGCCGTCGGCGGTGTATTGCGCGATATAGGCGCCGATCCCGGTGGCCTGCAAACGCGTATCTCCCCATTGCACGACCTCGGCGACGATGCTGGCGTTCCACGAGCCGCCGGCGGCGGTGACGGCGCCGGTCACATAGGCCGGGAAGATCGCCGGCAGCATGATCCGGCGCCACCACAGCCAGCGCCGCACACCGAGATTGCTGGCCGCCAGCCTCAACTCGGCCGGGAGCGCGATGGCGCCGGCGATCACATTGAAGACGATGTACCACTGCGTGCCGAGGATCATCAACGGGCTCAGCCAGATCTCGGTGTTGAGCCGGAAACGCAGGATCAGCACGACCGCCAGCGGGAAGAACAGATTGGCCGGAAACGCCGCGAGAAACTGCACGATCGGCTGGGCGCGATCGGCGATGCGCGGGCGCAGCCCGATCCATACCCCGATCGGCACCCAGATCACCGAGGCGATCGCGATCAGCACCAGGACCCGCGCGGCGGTGATCAGCCCAAGCACGAAAACCCAGCCGATCTCGGCGGGCGCGACGGCCTGCCGGATGAACTCGACAATCCAAATCAGCGAGCCGCCGGCGAGCGCGAGGAGGACAATATCGAAAAGCCGCCCCTGGAGCGGCGACGGCGAGCGGGGCTCGGGTCGCGCCGGGAGGGCACGGCCGAGTGCGGCCAGCGCTCCATCAACGCCGCGGCTCACCGCCAGCACCCCCGTCTGCATCAGGTCGATAAAACTGCGCCCGCTGCATCACGATCAAAAACCACGGGCGGACGTTATCCTCGTCCGCGCCCGAATCGCCCCTGAACTTCTGCGACCACGCCAGGAGCGGCCGGAACAGCAGCTGGTCGTAGAGCAGGATCACGACCAGCATGACGAGCACGGCGTAGCCGATCGCCCCGAGGTTGCGCTCGGGCGATCGCGGTGGCGATGTAGGACCCGATGCCGGGCAACATGATCGTCTGGCCGGAGACGGTGATCGCCTCCGAGGCGACGACGAAGAACCAGCCGCCCGAGACCGACATCATCATGTTCCAGATCAGGGCCGGGATGCCGTGCGGCACTTCGAGCCGCCAGAAGCGCTGCCAGGCCGAGAGGTGATACATCCGCGCGGCCTCGATCAGTTCGATCGGCACGGTGCGCAGCGACTGGTACAGGCTGAACGTCATGTTCCAGGCCTGCGAGGTGAAGATCGCGAAGATCGCGGCGCATTCGACGCCGAGCAGCCGGCCGGGGAACAACGCGATGAAGCCGGTCACGGTGATCGACAGAAAACCGAGGATCGGTACCGATTGCAGGATGTCGAGCACCGGGATCATGATCTTTTCGGCTTGCCGGCTCTTGGCGGCGAGCGCGGCGTAGGCGAGGCTGAATACGAGCGAGGCGACGAGCGCGGCGGCCATCCGCAGCACCGTGCGCAGCGCGTATTGCGGCAGCCGCCACGGATCGAGGCTGATCGGCAACGCCTCGCCGACATGGTAATGCGCGCCCATCGCCATGCCGCCCCAGACGACGAGCGCGAGCAATCCCAGCACCAGCGGCAGCGCGACGAGATCCCAGGCGTTTGGGCGTAGCCGCGACGGCCAGGCGATGAGGGGCAGGCCCCAGCGCTGTTCCATGACCCCTGCTGCCGGTTGCGGGCGGCAGGCTACCTCTAACCCAGAGCGGATGCCGCCGCGAGCGGATAATGGCAGACCGCCTGCCCTGCGGGGCTCGACCCCGCCGGGGGTTTTGCGCATCGGGTCTCGACCGGCTAGTCTGCGTCGGGTAGAGCAGAAAACGGTAGCGGACGGAATGATCCTCGACCTAGAGCGCCTGCGGGCGAGCCCGTTGCAGCGGGATCCGTTCGATTTCGTCTGCGTCGATAATTTCATCCAGGCGGAAGATCTGCCGGCGCTTCTCGCCGATTTTCCGGAGGTCCGGCGGCACGGCAGCTTTCCGCTCGACGCGCTCTCGCTCGGCGCGGCGTTCGCCGGGCTGGCCGCCGAGCTCGAAGGAGACGCGCTGCGGCAGGAGATCGAGCGCAAATTCGCGATCGATCTGGCCGGCCGGCCGACGATGATCACGGTGCGCGGAATGAGCGACGGCAAGGACGGCCGCATCCACACCGATTCGGCGACAAAGCTGATCACCCTGCTGCTTTACATGAACCCGGTGTGGGAGGCCGAAGGCGGCCGGCTGCGGCTGTTGCGCCGCGCCGACAATCTCGCGGACTGCGCGGCCGAGATCGCGCCGCTCGCCGGCACGATGGTCGCCTTCCGGCGCAGCGCGGCGTCCTTCCATGGCCATCAGCCACATCGCGGCGAACGGCGGGTGCTGCAGCTCAATTGGGTGACCGATGCGGGCGTTGTGCGACGCGAGCTCGGCCGTCACGGCTGGTCGGCGCGGTTGAAGGCGCTCAATCCGTTCGGGTGAGGCGCAAGCCCCGAGTGCGCCAAGGTCATTGGCAAACGCCGCCGCAGCGCGCTAACCTGCCGGCGAATTCGATTGACCTGCACAAGCGCGTTCGGAGATAGCCGGAATTGATTCCCGCCCCGCGGGTCCTCGCGCTCGCCGCGCTTGGCGTCCCTGCCCTCCTTGCCCTCGCGCCGATGCGTGCGGCGGCGCAGACCAACCCGGCACAGGCTGGCACCGCGCCGACCAACCTCGTCGACGAGGTCAAGATCGGGGTGCTCGCCCACGATGTCGGCTTTCTGACGCATCACGTCGAGAGCGGGGCCGACATCAACCTCGAGATGCTGTTCACCGCACCCGATTTGTTGAGCGTCATCGGCTCGCCGCGGCCGCATATCGGCGCCGACATCAACACCGCCGGCAATACCAGCGACGGCTATTTCGGGTTGACTTGGGGGATCACGCTGCTCCAGGGCCTGTTCGGCCCGAATGACGCCGTCTTTGCCAATGGCAGCCTCGGCGGCGCGGTCCAGGATGGTTTCGTCGGTTCCAAAGCAACGGAGCCGCCGCCCGGCCGCAAGTTTCTGGGGTCGGCAGTGCTGTTCCGCGAGAGCGCCGAACTCGGCTATCAAATAACGCCGACGATCAGCGTCTCGGCGCTGCTCGACCACATCTCGAACGCCAACCTCGCCCCGCGCAACGCCGGGATCACCAGCGCGGGAGCCCGGCTCGGCTTCAAATTCTGATAGGCCGCGGCAGCGTCATTCCGGGCCGCCCGCAGGACAGAGCCCGGATCTCGGAACATCAGGCTCTCGGCAGGCGGCACCTCCGAATGACGATCCGGCAGCCAAGCGTCGAAGTAGCTCCGCTCAGATGCAGCGGATCGTCCAGTTGGTAAAGACGCTGCCGATGTCGTCGCGGTAGCCGTCGGGCGTATTGCGGCGTTCGATGCTATCGAGCACGCGATAGCCATTCGGGCACAGTCGCGCGGCCATCCGTCGGTTCGGCGCGTCTGAGCCGCCCGGGACGCCCGGTCCTTCAATGCGGAATGTCCGATTGTCGAGCCGGCTGACGGTCGCCTGGGAGCACGCGGCCAGGGCGAGGAGCGCAATCACAGCAAGCACACGCATGGGATCTCACGAGCAGGGCGTCGATCACTCGATCTTTACCGCTTTTGGGTGCGATAAGCCAGCCGAGGCGCCGGCGTGGCATGGATTCGGCATCGTTCTCTCCCCATATCGGACGCGGCAAAGGAGGTCGACGATGTCGATGGAGCAAGGCAATTTTGCCCGGCGATTGCGGCTGGGCGGCGTGGTTCTGTTGTTCGCCCTCGCGAGCATCGGGCTTGCCGTGCCGGCCGTGGCGCTTGCGCCGGCAACGAGCGGGGCATCAGGCGCGCAGCCGCCCGGGATGGCACGCATCTGGATCTACCGCGAATATGAGCCGTACGAGAGTATGGCGCGGCCCTATGTGCGGCTGAACGGCGCGCCCGCGGGCATCTCGGAGCCGGGCGGCGCATTCTATCGCGACGTCGCGCCAGGCACTTATGTGGTCACGGTCGACAGCGACGGCACCGACGTAAACCAATTTGTGACCGTGCCGGTCGCTGCGGGACAGCAGGTCTACGTCAAGATCCTGGCCTCGAAGAGCTGGGACAGCGGCGGGGGCGGCGGCAGCTCCGGCGGCGGCGGCGGCTGGGCGCGCGACACGTTCTACACTTGGCAAATTCCGCCGCAGGCCGCGGCGGCGGAAATCGCCCGCATGCCGCTCTACGACGGCAGCTGACCCGCCTGAGGGGCGGCTCGCCGGCGCCACGGAAGCGGGCTGGCCGCCGGCGCCGCCGCGAGTTGGCGCAATGATCTGTTGCAGTCTGGCAACGCTGCGACGAAAACACCACGGGGCGAATAAAGGGCACTTGATCGCCGCGCCGCGCGCAATATCATGCGGCGAGAGGGACGCGTGTTCGTCGCGCGGACATCGGTAATTTTTGATGCGTGGGGGAGGCAATGATCAAAAAGCGGACTATCGGCACCCTGGCGGCGCTCGGTGGGATGACCGCCGCGATCACGCTGCTGGCGGGCCTGCCTGCGGCCAAGGCCGACGAATTGGCGGATTTGCAGGCCAACAACCAAGTCCTCCAGCAACGCCTCGATCAGCTGGCCCAGGTCGGCACGGCGAAACCGCAACTGCCGCCGGGCACCGCCTCTCTTGCCGGCAGCTTTCCGCGCTCGTTCCTGATCCCCGGCACCGACACCTCGCTCGAGGTCGGCGGCTATGTCGACTTCTCGGCGAACTATGAAATCACTGGCGGCGGCCCGAACACCAACGCGACGCAGGCCGGCACCGGCGGCGCGCTGGCGGCCGGCATACCGCTCAATCTGAAGGGCGTCGGGCTGTTCGCGCCACCGGCCTTCAACCCGGCGGCGCGCCAGAACGGCTGGTTCCGCATGCAGGCCTCCGAATCGCGCTTCTTCATCGAGACCCGGACGCCGACCCCCTGGGGCGAGGCAATGACCCATCTCGAAGCCGACTTCTGGGGCTGTACCGCCTCCGCCGTCGCCTGTTCCGGGCTGAACCGGTCGACCAACCCGTCCCTGTTACGCCTCCGCCTCGCTTACGGCACGTTGGGCGGGTTCATTGCCGGGCAGAACTGGGATCCGGGCAACGATCTCGAGGCATCGCCCGAAATCTTCGACTTTTTCGGCGATGTCGGCACCTTCGGCTATGCCCGTGTGCCGCAGGTCGGCTACAAGACGCCGGTTCCCTGGCTCGGCGACGGCACCGTCGCCGTCTACGCGGTGCAGGCGACCGGCGAGCTGGCCACCCCGGTGGGCGGGATGGAGAGCGACGACGTGGTCTCGACCAATGCCAACCTCGCCGCTCTCGCCATCAATCCCCTCAAGGACCCCCTCCCGGACGGCGCGCTGGTGCTGAACTGGGAGCAGCCGTGGGGGCATTTCCAATTGCACGGCGCGGTCCGCGACACCGAGATCCAGGACGGCCGTTTCCTCAGCAAGTCGTATCTCGGCTCCGGCGGCGGCTGGAGCGGCAGTGTGCATCCCGCCTGGTTCGGCTGGAGCAAGGACAATCTCGGCGCCCAGGCGTGGATCGCCAATGGGCTCGGCCACCAGGAGGGCAATTGGACCGGCACCTCCACCAACACGACGCAGGAACTGGTCAGCAATTTCGGCGGGCCGGGTCTCTACGGCTCGACGGGCGGCCCAATCACGGCTGCCGCCGCGTCGCTGATCCGGGCCCAGACGGTCCCGGCGTGGGGCGGCGAGGTCAACTACCAGCACTGGTGGACACCGACCCTGCGCTCGACCGCGACCTTCGGCATCGCCCACCAGGAGCTGAACAAGGCCCTGATCGCGCCATTCGGCCCCACCGCGGCCAACTTCCAGTACAACACGGAACTGGAGACCGCGCACCTCAACCTGATCTGGAGCCCGGTGGCGTTCATCAACACCGGCTTCGAATACACCTACGACCATCGCCTGACGGTCTGGAACCAGCGCGGCGACGCACATGTCATCGATTTCGACTTCATGGTGAAGTTCTAGCGACAATAAGGAGACGGCCGCGGACGCTGTCCGCGGCCGCAAGCGTCACGGCCCGCCGGCCTCCCGCCGGCGGGCCGTTGCTTTGCGCGGGATGGCCGCGGATGCGGCCGTCGTCGCGTCCGCCAACGCGCCGTCGGCAACGAGTTGATAACCAAAAGCCTCTTAGACCCGTGGCTCCTGCTTGGGTGCCTTCTTCCGCTGCGCGCCGGCCAGGTCCGAAAAAAAAGCCCCGCAATAGCGGGGCAAGGCAGTTCAAAGGTGTCCTGGAAGCCAGGACACGCCAACGTTACGCTAGAGGGTTCGCCGGGTCAATTTTACCGCGTGGACAGGCGGGGTGAGGGTCACTGCCGCCGGGCACCCTCACCCACCGCCTCGGGGACGCGCGCAGGGCCCGGCCGCAACGGTGGGCGTCGCTGGTATCTTCGCTCCGCGATTGAACGTCTTATGATTTATCGCCCGATAAGGATCCGTCCAGCGCCCTGTCGCGGCCCGGTCGACGCCTGTCTGTGCCCGCCCGCGCGTGACGGTCGCGGGGTGGTCCGGCGCTACTTCTTGCCGGCGAAGATCCCGGAGGCGAGATAGGTCGGACCGACCGTCGTATGGACGGCGAAGTTGCCGCCGGTTTCCGCGGCCATCGGGCCGTAGAAGGTGCCGTTGACCGCGCCGGCGAGGCCCGCCTGTTTGACGCCGAAGGTGTAATTGGCCCCGCTCAGCGGCGCGCTGCCGGCGGCGCTGAACGTATGCCCGTCGAAATTGCTGATCGTCACCGAGCCGCTTTGCGTGCCGAAATTATAGGTGCCGGTGTAGCCGCCGGCGGCGAGGTAACTCGCGCCGTTGTTGATACACCGAGCCGATCGCGGCACCGGTGTAGGTTCCCGTCGCCGCCTGGCTCGCCAGCGTGTTGAGATCGCCGACCGGGGTCGGCGTACCGGCGACCCAGAAATTGATGTTGCCGACATCGGTGCGCGCCGCACTGCTGCCCGAGGCCGGCGTGTCGATCTCGCCGCCCCAATAGCCCCATTGCAGAAATTGGCAGGTGCACGCGCCGTTCGGCAGCAATGCGGTGGACGGCGCCGCCGTTTGCGTCACCAAGTAGATGTTTGGCTCGGGGTTGGGGAAGTTCGCATTGCTGTAGGGAACCGTGACGCCGTTGACCGTGGAATTCGTCGTCGGGCTCTCAAACGCGGCAAACAGATTGTTGTTGATGAAGGCTTGGCGAGCGTTGGTGTTGCCCGTCGACAACGAGCCGAACTGCAGGACCATGCCATTGTTGGCGGGGATTCCGCTGCTGCTGGAGGTAAACGGGTCGCCGCCGGTCAGCGTAGCGGATAGCTGCCCATTGCTGGCATTGGTCGAGATCGAGGTCTGACCGGTCAGCACGTAGGGTGTTGGAGCGCCGAGGCCGCTGGGGCCGGTCGGCGTCGTCGGCTCCGCGGTCATGATGCCGCCGAAAGAGCCGGTCAAATTCTGCGTCGTCTGCGTGCCGCTCGCTACGGCGGGCAGTGTTGTGGCGATCAACGGCTGGTTGAATTGGTAGTTGGCGGTAGTCTGGGTGGCGGTATTGACGCTAACCGCGTTGAGCCCCGCGTCAGGCGCCAGCACGAAGCCCGAAATCGCGTTGGTGCCATAAAAGCTGTTGCCATTGCCATCGGTCGGCGTGGTGTAATAGGCATTCCCGCGGATCGGCTGGCTGGCGGCGGTCGGAAGATAGCTGCTGTGGATGACGCCGGTGAGAGCGGGTTGTGGATCATTGAAGACATTGCCGACCAGCACGACGATCGCCGAGCTTTGCTGTGCGCCGGAGCCGTCGATCGCCAGGCTTGTCTGCAGTGCTTTGGTATAGATGCCGCCGTCCGGGACCGTAAACGCGCTGTTGGCCGGGGTCGCGAAAATCAGCGGCGAGACCACAGGGTTGCTCAGCGAGCCGCCGGTTGATTGGGTGATGAACGGGATCGGGGATTGCAGCGCCGGATCGGGGTTGGCGGCGAAGGCGGTGAAAGTCGGCGTGCTCGACGTCGCCGTGTAGAAATTCTGATTGACCGGGGTCCCGCCATAGATGAACTCGCTTTGCGAGGGAGAGCTGAGCGGCGTCAGATTGGCATAGAAAAAGCTCAGATCCGGGGAGAGAAAGGTGGTGCCGGTGACCGGTCCCAGCGGACTCGTGGTGCCGGCGCCCGAGGCAGGCAGAACCGCCCCGCCCGCAGCCAGCGGGAAACTCACTTGGCCGAACGGGCCGGCGACGCTGAAAATCCCGTTGCTGATGTTGCCGCCTGAGTAAGGCGACAGCGAGCCGGAGAATCCGGTGGTCGTAGTGCTTGGGGTGTCGATGAACCCGCCGCCCAGGATGCCGACGACGACCGGTTGAGTTGATGACGTAATCTGCTTGGCCGCGCCTTGGCTCGAGGTGGTTTGCACCGTCGAGGCAACGATCGTCGGTGTCGCGGTCAGCGGCGGAGCGGACTGGGTCGCGCCCTGGGTCGCACTCGCTTGCTCCACGCTCGCGGTGAGGTTGCCCGAGACCGTCTGCGAGACGCCGCTGCTGGCGACGGCCGCGTCGGTCGGGATAGTCTTGGCGCCGCCGTTTTTTCCGGCTTGCCCGTCGAGCAGTTGGGTGAACTGCGCCAGCTGCCCTGGCGGCACCGGCGCCGGCTGCGACGGCGCGGCGCCCGGTCCAGCGACGGTGACCTGGAAGCCGGGTCGCGTCAGGGTCTCTGCGTCGGGGCAGGGCGGGATTGCGCAAATCGCACTCACGGTCAGGCCGTTGCCGTAGAGGAAGGCGGCCTCGGTCTTGCCGTTGGGATCGATCTGCGCGATGAACGCGCCGCCGCGCACGGCCAAGGTCGCCGTGGCGGTGCGCAGCGTCACGGCACCGTCCTCTTTGCTCAGCTTGCCGCCGACATAGCGCAACAGGCCGCGCGTCGCGCTCATCGCCAGCTTTCCGGTGCCGCTCTTTGGGTCATAGACGAACTGATCGATTGTCAGATCGGAATTGGGACCGACCGTCATCGAGGATTCATCGACAAACAGCAGCTGGGTCTGCCCGTCGGCGGCGGTGGTGATGTGTTCGTTGAAGATGACATCCTGGCCGATCGCCAGCCGACGCGGCGCCTGACCAGGTGATGCGCCGGTCGCCTGCGGATTGACCGCGGTGTTGACCCCGACCCGCTCCTGGGCCGGCAAGGCACTTGCAGCGGCCGTCAGCAACAGACCGGCGAGGATCGCAACACGCAGCCGAAGTAGAGCGGAACCCAGCATAAGCCGTCTCCTGTTGCGCCGCCCCGCGGCAGTGCGCAGAGTTCGAACGATCGAGAAGACCAAGTTCAAGCTCCGGTCATGAGCAAGACCATCCAACTCACCCGCCGGCGGCCGGGGCCGCCGCAATAACGCAACCGCTCCTCAGAAGCGGATCTGCGAACCGACCATCACGCTATCGCTAGTATAATGATAGAGCGGCACGTTTGAGGATGCGATGTCGCGCTGCACCGACATGACGATCGCGACATCGTTGGTGAGCGGGAGTGTCTGCGCGATGCCGAAACGCCAGTGCTGGTCGTAACGGTTGCTCGTGACGGCGCAGCAAGGGTCGGGCGCGGCATAAGGGGCCCAGCTGCGGTACAGGTAAAAATTCGTCTCCACCGGTTGCCGCAGGATACCGGTCGGGTCGGCATAGCGGATGCGGTAAGCGCCGCTGAGGGCGTAAGTTTTATTCGTGTAGTAGGCGAACAGAGTGTCTTCGTCGAGAAAGTCGAATTCGAGGCTCAGCTGGGAGTCGGGGACGGCGGTGATCGGCTTGCTGAGGGCCAGTGAGACAAGCTTGTCGCTGCCGTCGAAACCGGTTGACAGCGGTCGAGTGGGAGCGTTGTCGAACCACTTCTGGCGAAATTCAAAGGCCGATTTGAGCTGCAGGTCGCCCCACGCCAGCGCCTTGGCCTCGCCGCCGACCCCCAGCGTGTGGAAGTATTGGGCGCCCGGCGCACTGCTTTCCCCCAGAGTCACGTCGTTCACGATCAGATAGGGCTTGAGCGAGGCCGAGCTTACCGACGGCAGCGGCTCGCGGAAGTTGAACCGCGGCCCGGCCGTAGCTTCGACGATCCCGAGGTTGAGCCGTTCGAAAGTGCCATAATGATTAAGGTAGGCGGTGCCGCCGACTTCGAAGGTGTCGCCCGCCTGGTCTTCCAGATCGTAGCTGTAGAGAGCGGACCCGGTGGCGAACGCGAAGTAATCGGCCTGTTTGGTGAACTGCGGCAGCAGATTGACGACCACGCCGGGCAAACTAATGCTCGACGATCCCGCGATGTTCCCGTCCGATTGGTATTGGATGCCGAAGAGCGCGAAACCGGAAAACCGCTGCGGCGCGCTCAGCCGGGCTATCTCGGCGAGATAGGTGTCGATGCGTTGCTTCACCTCCTCCGGCGGGTTCGCCGCGAGGGCCCGGTCGAAATAAGTGCGCGCGATGTCATACGAGCCCATGCGGAAATACAGCGCGCCGAGTTCGAGCTGAACGCGCGGCAGATTCGGGTTGAACAGCAGCATGCGCTCGAGCGCCGAGACCGCCGCCTCATTGTCGCCGAGCTTGGCCGAGACATCGGCATAAGCGAAGGCGATGTCGAGGTTTGACGGATCGCGCAAGTTTTGCTGGAACAGCGTTTCCTTTTGGGCTTCCAGTTGGGCGCGCTCTCCTGGGGAGAGTTCCTGAGCCGATAGCGAGCCGCCAAGCAGGGCGACCAGCACCAGCGCCAGCACCAGCGAGTCCCGAAGGCTGCGCACCTTGGACGGCACACTGCTGAGATGCCCGAGAAAGCCCGACACTCCGCCCCCTGCGTGGCCGCGATAGCCAGCACCGGAAGGGTATCTAACCCGAGGTTGTTTGGCAACGAAGGCGGCACCACCTTTCAACCAATCTCCGAGAACCGGCTTGGCTGTCGCCGAGGACGCACATTGCGGTCATTCGACGACACTTGATGCCGGTGGCAAACCCGGAGCAATCTCGCTGCGCGCGCGTAGCCCGAATCGGGCAGGAGGAGAGACCGGTGGACGGGCCTTTCTATGATGCGCTGGAGCGGCGCGATCCGGCAGAGCGCGAGACCGCGCTGATGGCGGCGCTGCCGCAGGTCATCGCGGCGGCGAAAGAGCACGCCCCGGCCTATCGCGACCGCCTCGCCGCGGTGCGACCTGCCGACATCAGCCGACCGGCGCGCGCTGGCCGAACTGCCGCTGACCCGCAAATCCGATCTGATCGAGCTGCAACGACAGACCCCGCCGTTCGGCGGATTTTGCGCCGTGCCGATCGGCGCCGTTGCGCGGGTCTTCGCCTCGCCCGGGCCGATCTACGAGTTGGAGGCGAGGCGGCCCGATTTCTTCCGCATGGCGCGGGCCCTTTATGCCGCCGGCATCCGTCCGGGCGACCTCCTGCACAACACATTCTCCTATCATCTGACCCCGGCCGGGGCGATGCTCGAGAGCGCGGCGCAGGCGCTCGGCTGCCCGGTGATCCCGGCCGGTACCGGCCAGACCGAGCAGCAGCTGCGCGTGATCGCCGATCTGAGGCCGGTCGCCTATGTCGGCACCCCGTCCTTTCTCAAGATCCTGCTCGACCGCGCGGCCGAACAGGGCAGCGATATCGGCTCCCTCAAGAAGGCGCTGGTCGGCGCCGAGGCGTTCCCGTCGGCGCTGCGGGTCGAGTTCGCATCGCGCGGCATCGCTGCGCTGCAGTGCTACGGCACCGCCGATCTCGGCTTGATTGCCTATGAGAGCCGCGCTCCCGACGGCTCGGTCTGCGAGGGCATGGTGCTCGACGAGGGGGTCATCGTCGAACTGGTGCGTCCCGGCACCGGAGACCCGGTCGCCCCGGGCGAGGTCGGCGAGGTGGTGGTCACCACCTTGACCCCGGAATACCCGCTGATCCGGTTTGCGACCGGCGATCTGTCGGCGCTCTTGCCCGGCCCGAGCCCGTGCGGCCGGACCAACCATCGCATCCGCGGCTGGCTCGGCCGCGCCGATCAGACCGCCAAGGTGCGCGGCATGTTCGTCCACCCGGTGCAAATCGCCGAGATCGCTCGCCGCCATAAATCGATCATCCGCGCCCGGCTGGTGATCGAGCGCCCGGCGAGCGCCGACCAGATGAATCTGCTGGTGGAGATGGGCGAACCGGCCGAAGCGCCGGCGGTCATCGCCGAAACGGTGCAAGCCGTGACCAAGCTGCGGGGCACCGTCACGCGGGTGCCGGAGGGCAGCCTGCCCAATGACGGCAAGGTCATCGAGGATCGCCGGCCGATCGGTTAACAATTATCACCGAATTGCCGTATTTCCTTCAAACCAATGTCCCAATTCGGGGCAAGGATCGGATGCGTAGGGTTCGTCCTTACAGGTTTGTCCCCCAAACCTCCGAGCCGGCCGATCCTGTCGGCCGGACGGCGTGCGGCTCCGGAACTCCCCCTCCGGAGCCGCTTTTTTGCGTGAGCCGGGCGCAGATTGCCGCCTTACGGCTTCTGCGCCGCTTCTTCCGGTTTATAAAGGCGCCATCCCGGCGCAGGTCGGGATCTACTAATCCGCAACCGAGCCGCCTGAAGGTGGATTCCGGCCTGCGCCGGGAGGGCGCTTAAAGGAACGACGGCGTGGAAAGCGGTTTCACCAGCGAGGGCGAGCTTGTTGCCGAGGGGCTCGCCTGCCGGCGCGGCGAGCGGCTGGTGTTTGCCGGGCTCGATTGCCGGCTGCCGGCGGGCGGGGCGCTGGTCCTGACCGGAAGCAACGGCAGCGGCAAATCGAGCCTGTTGCGCCTCTTCGCAACGCTGCTTGCCCCGGCCGCGGGCCGCCTCCTCTGGGGCGGCGCGCCGGTCATGCACGATGCGGCGCGCTATCGCGCCCTGATCCACTATGTCGGCCATCTCGACGCGACGAAACCGGCGCTGAGCCCGCGCGAGATGCTGCGCTTCTGGGCGGCGTTGCGCGGCAACGCGGCGCCCGCCATCGAGCCGGCGCTTGCCGCCTTCGCGCTTGGCGAGATTGCCGATCGGCCGTGCCGCTGGCTGTCGGCCGGACAGCGGCGGCGGCTGGCGCTGGCCCGCCTCGTCGCGGCGCCGGCGCCGATCTGGCTGCTCGATGAGCCGAATGCCGCGCTCGACGGCGATGGCGAGGCCCGGCTCGCCACCCTGATCGCGGAGCACCGCGCGGCGGGCGGCAGGGTCGCGATCGCGACCCATCAGGCAATCGCGCTCGACGATGCCGCGGTCATCGTGCTCGACGATTTCGCGGCGTCGGCCGAAGCCGCGCTCGCGGCCTGGCAATGACGCCGCTTCTCGGCCTGTTTTGCTGCGAGCTGCGGCTCTCCGTGCGGCAGGGCGGCGATATCGGGCTCGTCATCGGGTTCTTTGTGCTCGCCGTGCTGCTGCTACCCGTTCGGCGTCGGACCGGAGCCCGAGCTGCTCGGCCGGATCGGCGCCGGGATCATCTGGGTGGCGGCGCTGCTCGCGGCGGTGTTGAGCCTCGACCGCCTGTTCGCGGCCGATCACGCCGATGGCGGCCTTGATCTGATGGCGCTGTCGCCGGCGCCGCTCGAACTCGTCGTGCTCGCCAAGGCGCGCGGCGCATTGGGTCACCACCGGCCTGCCGCTGAGCGTGATCAGCCCGGTCCTCGCCGCTCTTCGTCGATCTCGACCCGGCGGCGATCCCGGTCTTGACATTCGGGCTGTTGATCGGGACCCCGGCGCTGAGCCTCCTGGGCGCGATCGCCGCCGCGCTCAGCCTGGGCGCCAGGCGGCCCGGCATCCTTGTCTCATTGCTGGTGCTGCCGCTCTATCTGCCGGTGCTGATTTTCGGTACCGGGGCGGTCGAGGCGGCTCTCGCCGCGCAGGGGGCACGGGCGCACCTGCTGCTGCTCGGCGCCGCGACCTTGGCCGCCCTGCCGCTCGCGCCGCTCGCCGCAGCCGCGGCGTTGCGGCAGGCCCTCGACTAACGGGCGGCCAACTGGTGCGAGCGAGATGCGACCCTGGCCCGCGCTGACGGCGCGCCGACGTTGCGCTAAAATGCCGGCCCGCGATCGAGAAAGGCGCCGCGATGCTGACCCGTTTTGCCAACCCGGCGCGCTTCATGCGCGCGAGCGGCGTGGTGCTGCCCTGGGTTGGCGTCGCTGCGGCAGGCACGCTCGCGCTCGGCCTCGTCTGGTCGCTGCGTGCTCGCGCCGCCCGACTATCAGCAGGGCGAGAGCGTCCGGATCATGTTCATCCATGTCCCCGCGGCGTGGATGGCGCTGTCGGTCTACCTGTTCATCGCGATCGCCAGCGCGGTCGCCCTGGTGTGGCGCCATCCGCTGGCCGAGATCGCGGCCCAGGCCGCGGCGCCGATCGGCGCCGCCTTCACGCTGGTGTGCCTCGCGACCGGGTCGCTGTGGGGCCGGCCGATGTGGGGCACCTGGTGGGTGTGGGACGCGCGGCTGACCTCGGTGCTGGTGCTGTTTTTCCTCTATCTCGGCTATATCGCGCTGGTGAACGCGTTTGACGATTCGAGCCGCGGCGCGCGGCGCCGGTTCGCTGCTTGGCGCTGGTCGGTGTCGTCAATCTGCCGATCATCAAATTCTCGGTCGATTGGTGGAACACGCTGCATCAGCCGGCCAGCGTGCTTGCGCCTCGGCGGCCCGACCATCGATATCATCGCTGCTGCTGCCGCTCCTCGTCATGGCGCTGGGCTTTGCGCTGCTGTTCCTTTGGCTCCTGCTGCTGCGCATGCGCACCGCGCTCAACGAGAGGAAGGCGCGGGCGTTGAGCCTCTATGGCCAGCCCGCCGCGCGCGGCGAGGACAGCGACGCGCCGCTGCCGGCTGCTCGCCCGGTCTGGCGATAGGGCTGTGATGAACGCGATCGAGAGCTGGTTCGCGATGGGCGGGTATGCGCGGTTCGTCTGGCCCGCCTATGGCGTGACGGCCGTCGTGCTGGGCGGGCTCGCGCTCTATTCCTGGCGGCGGCATCGGCGCAGCGGCGACATGCTCGCTCGTCTGCAGCGCCGTATCGGAACGCGCGAATGACCCGCAAGCGGCGCCGCCTGCTCGCCCTCGTGCTGGGTCTCGGCCTCCTCGGCGCGGCAACCGCGATGGTGCTCGCGGCGTTCAACGACAATCTCGTGTTCTTCTACAGCCCGAGCGATCTCGCCGCGAAAGCGATTGGTCCTGGGCGCCGCATCCGCATCGGCGGGCTGGTCGAAAAGCAAAGCTCTCCGACACGAGGCAGACGGCCACAGCGTCGATTTTCGCGTCACCGACGGCAAGACCGATATCGCGGTCGTCTATGATGGCGTGCTGCCCGATCTGTTCCGCGAAGGGCAGGGTGTCGTTGCCGAGGGCCGGCTGCGCGGCGGACGGCGTCTTTGTCGCGACCACCGTCCTCGCCAAGCACGACGAAAAATACATGCCGCCCGAAGTCGCCGCGGCGCTGAAAAAAGCCGGGCGCTGGCAGGAGGGCGGCAGCCTGCCGGCCGGCAAGCCCGTGGCCCTGCCGGCGCGCTCGCGCTAATGACAGCGAGGACTAAGGCTCGGGGCGGTCCGCGGCCCCGGCCGCGGTTTCGAGAAAGCGCGGCAGGTCGTGCCAGGCATAGCCGGCGGCCTCGATCCGCTTGCCGCCGACGGCAAACATCTTGCGCTCGACTTCTCGGCCGCCGAGGCGCTGGTAGAAGAACCGGCCCGGATTGTCGCGCAATACCCAGATGATGGCCGAGCCGCATGCCTGGGCGACCAGCCGCTCGAACAAAGCGAGCAAGAGCCGGCGGCCGATCCCCTGATTCTGCCAGTCGGGCGCGACGTAAAGCGTAAAGACCTCGCCGGCGAATTTCGCGCCGCCGCGGCAAGCGGCCGCAGCTGCCGAAACCGAGAATGTCGCCGTCATTGTCGACGGCAACCCGCACATCGCGAGGCTCCCGCTCGATGACGGTCGCCCAGCCGAGCTCGCGCCGCCGCGCCGACAACCCCACGAGAAAGGGCGTCGCCAGGATGCCGGCATAGGCGGCCCGCCAGGTCTCGACATCAAGCCGCGCGATGCGGCGGGCATCGCCGGGTCGCGCGGCGCGGATCGTAATCTCGTCCATGCCTCGCCATTGTGCCCGGTTTTGCGGCGCGTGGGGAGTGGGTTGCAGGGCCTTCGCCGCCCGGTTGGCAAGCTAGCGCAGTCGCCGCTATGTTGCGCCAATGATCGATATCCGATGCTGTCTGGTCGGGGCGATGGCGGTGTCCGCGGCGGCGCTGGCGACGCTCTCGCCGGCGCACGCCGCCGAGCCGAAAAAGCACCAGGCAGCGGCGGCGTCAGCTACGGCCGCCGCTCCGGCGGCTGAGGCGCTCGGCCAGTTTGATGCCTGGACGGCCTATGTTTCCGAGGACAAGACCGGCAAGGTCTGCTACCTCGTCGGCGAGCCGCAGAAGAGCGAACCGGCCGGGTTCGGTCGCAAGCCGCCGATGGCGATGGTGACGCACCGTCCGGCGGAAAAAATCGACAATGTCGTAAGCTTTGTCGAGGGCTATGCGCTGAAGGACGGCAGCGATGTCGCGCTCGATATCGGCGGCAGCAAATTCGAGCTGTTCACCAAGGACGACAGCGCCTGGGCGCGAACCTCGGAGCTCGACAGGACGATCGTCGCGGCGCTCGCCAAGGGCAGGCAGGCGGTGGTCAAGGGCGTGCCGCAGAAGGGTCCGCCGACGACGGACATCTATTCGCTCACCGGTTTTTCGAAGGCGCTCGCGCTGATCGACAAGGCTTGCGGCGTCAAGCGGTAGTGGCTGCATAACCGATCGGCGTCCTTCGAGACGCGACCGGCTTTGCCGGGCCGCTCTTCAGGATGACGGTAGGTTTATGATGGCATTAAGAAAGAACGTCATCCTGAGGAACCCGCGCAGCGGGTGCCTCGAAGGACGCAGGCCCTGGGTCCAGCGGTAGCAACGCATTGCGACCGGGACGGCCGCGGTCCATATCTGCGCCATGTCTGATCACGACTCGCGATCCGAACCGCGCCGCGATCTCGTGGGGCTCGAGCCGCGCCGGGCTGGCCGAGGAGATGGCCGGGTTCGGCGCCGAGCCGTTCCGCGCGCGCCAGCTCTGGCATTGGATCTATCATCGCGGCGCCACCGACTTCGCCGACATGACCAATCTGGCCAAGGGCTTTCGCGAGCGGCTCGCCGCGCGCTACGAGCTGCGGCCGGCCGGAGGTCGCGCGGCGCGCTTGCCTCGGTCGACGGCACCCGGAAATGGCTCCTGCGCTTTGCCGACGGGCAGGAGGTCGAGACCGTCCACATCCCAGAAGAGGGTCGCGGCACGCTGTGCGTCTCCTCGCAGGTCGGCTGCACGCTCAACTGCACCTTCTGCCATACCGGCACGCAGCGCCTCGTGCGCAATCTCGGCGCGGCCGAGATCGTCGGCCAGATCATGGTGGCGCGCGATGCGCTCGGCGAATGGCCGTCGCCGCCGGAGGGCCGGCAGCTCACCAACATCGTGCTGATGGGGATGGGCGAGCCGCTCTACAATTACGAGAATGTCGCCGCCGCGATGAAGATCGTCATGGACCCCGAGGGGCTGGCGGTGTCGCGCCGCAAGATCACGCTGTCGACCGCGGGCGTGGTGCCGATGCTGGGCGCGTGTCGGCGCCGAGCTCGGGGTCAACCTCGCGGTGTCGCTGCATGCCGTCAGCGACGAATTGCGCGACCGCCTGGTGCCGCTCAACCGGAAATACCCGCTTCGCGAGCTGCTCGACGCCTGCCGCCGCTATCCCGGGTCGAGCAATGCCCGGCGCATCACCTTCGAATACGTCATGCTGAAGGGCGTCAACGACAGCCCGGCCGAAGCGCCGCGAGCTGGTGCGGCTGCTCAAAGGCATTCCCGCCAAGGTCAATCTGATCCCGTTCAACCCGTGGCCCGGCGCGCCCTACGAATGCTCGACCGATGCGGCGATCGCGGCGTTCTCGGACATCGTCTTCGCCGCCGGCTATTCGGCGCCGGTCAGAACCCCGCGCGGCCGCGACATCCTGGCCGCCTGCGGCCAGCTCAAATCCGAGAGCGTGCGGGCGCGGCGCGCCGCTGTGGCGCCGCAGCCCGCCGCTTGACGCCGGGCATTTGTCCCGGCGCCGTCTTGCCCGCGTGCTGATGTGGCTCGTCGGCGTTCCGCTGATCGCCTATCTGGCGGTGCTGGCCTATCTCTACGTCTTTCAGCGTCAGCTGCTGTATTTTCCGGATCGGTCGCGTCCGCAGCTGGGCGTCCTCGGCCGAGCTCGGGCGTGCGCGAGGTTCAGCTGACCACTGCGGACGGGTTGTCGCTGCTCGCGTGGTATCTGCCGGCGCGCGCGGACCGGCCGGTGATCCTCTACTTCCACGGCAATGGCGGGAATATCGGCCATCGTGCCGCGCGGCTGCAGCGCTTCGCCGGCGAAGGCTATGGCGTCCTGATGCCGGAATACCGCGGCTATGGCGGCAATCCGGGCCGGCCAACCGAAGCAGGCTTCTACCGGGATGCGCAAGCCGCCTTCGATTTCCTGCAGCGCGAGGGGATCAGCGCCGACCGGCTCGTGCTCTACGGCGAGTCGCTCGGTTCGGGGGTTGCGGTCCAGCTGGCGGCAACGCAGCAGATCGGCGCTTTGATCCTGGAATCGCCGTTTACCAGCGTCGCCGCGGTCGCCCAATATCATTACCCGTTTGTTCCTGCCGCTCTCCTGGTCTGGGACCGCTTCGATGCGCTGTCGCGCATCGGCCGGGTCAAGGCGCCGATCCTGGTTCTGCGCGGCGGCAGCGACGCGGTCGTGCCGGGCCGCTTCAGCCAGGCGCTGTTCGACGCCGCGCCGGAGCCCAAGGAGAGCTGGTTTGCCCCAGAGGCCGGACACGAGGAACTCGCCGAGTTCGGCGCGCTCGACGCAGTCGTCGCCTTTATCGATCGGCGCGTTCGCTGAGACGATAGAACCGTTGCCGCTGGCGCCGTTTTCGGTTACGGCCATCCATTCGTCGCTCCTCTCTTCTCGTCATGGCCGGGCTTGACCCGGCCATCCAGGGATCCCCGGGTCAGGCCCGGAGATGACGAAAAGGAGAAACGCTTCAGCTCTTATCAAGACGGGAAGCGGGAAATGGCCGATACGGGTAAGCCTGGAGAGATAAAAAAAATCGTGCTCGCCTATTCGGGCGGGCTCGATACCTCGGTCATCCTGCGCTGGCTGCAGGAAACCTATCGCTGCGAAATCGTCACCTTTACCGCCGATCTCGGGCAAGGCGAGGAGCTGGCGCCAGCGCGCAGGAAGGCCGAAATGCTCGGCGCCAAGGAGATCTTCGTCGAGGATCTGCGCGAGGAGTTCGTCCGCGATTTCGTCTTCCCGATGTTTCGCGCCAACGCGCTCTATGAGGGCGCCTATCTGCTCGGCACCGCGATCGCGCGGCCGCTGATCGCCAAGCGGCAGATCGAGATCGCGCGCCAGACCGGCGCCGACGCCGTCGCCCACGGCGCGACCGGCAAGGGCAACGACCAGGTGCGCTTCGAGCTCTCGTATTACGCGCTGGCCCCCGACATCAAAGTGATCGCGCCGTGGCGCGAATGGGACCTCGGCTCGCGCACCCGGCTGCTCGATTACGCCGACCGGCACCAGATCCCGATCGCCCGCGACAAGCGCGGCGAGGCGCCGTTCTCGGTCGACGCCAACCTGCTGCACATCTCGGCCGAGGGCAAGGCGCTGGAGGACCCGTGGGTCGAGCCCGAGGAATATGTCTTCAGCCGCACCGTGGCGCCGGAACAGGCGCCCGACCGTCCCGCAATACGTCGAAATCGATTTCGCGCGCGGCGATCCGGTCGCGGTCGATGGCGCGGCGATGTCGCCGGCGGCGCTCCTGACGCGCCTCAACGAGCTTGGCGGCGCGCACGGCATCGGCCGGCTCGATCTCGTCGAGAACCGCTTTGTCGGCATGAAATCGCGCGGCGTCTACGAGACGCCGGGCGGCACGATCCTGCAGGCGGCGCATCGCGGCATCGAAAGCCTGACGCTCGACCGCGGCGCGATGCATCTGAAAGACGAGTTGATGCCGCGCTATGCCGAGCTGATCTACAACGGCTTCTGGTTCTCGCCCGAGCGCGAGATGCTGCAGGCGCTGATCGACAAGAGCCAGGAGAAGGTCGCGGGCCGGGTCCGGCTCAAGCTTTACAAGGGCTTGGCACGGGTCGTCGGCCGGCAATCGCCGAACAGCCTCTACAGCCAGGCGCACGTCACCTTCGAGGAAGACCAGGTCTACGACCAGAAGGACGCCGAGGGCTTTATCCGCCTGCAGGCGCTGCGCCTGCGCCTTGCCGCCAAGCGGGACTAGGGGTAAGCGGCAAGGTCAAGCAATTGACCGACCGCTCGCCTCCTCAAGTGCCGATATTAGCTGCTCTGCCAGAAGGTTTCCGAGTACCTCTTCCAGTTGGGTTAAATCAATTGCCTGCTGTGATGCAAAGCAGCCGTCTGCTGCCTCCAACGCGTCATAGTAGGGCGTCTTGTTCTGGGAAATCAGGTCCGGAATAGTTCGGGTGCCCGGAATCCGGCCGCCCATCTTCATGCATAGAACAAGGTAGGAGACAGCGCGAGCCGTGCGTCCATTACCATCGGCAAACGGATGGATCCAATTCAGGCGCCACATCACGTATGCCGCCAAATGCAGGGGTGTGGCAGTTTCCCAGTTATCGTTCACGTAATCGCACAGCTCCTCCACGAGTTGCGGCACCTGCCAAGCGTCATTGGGAACATGCTTGCTTCCCTTAATTTCCACCGTGGATGGCCTAAAGTTGCCCGCTAAGGGATGGACCCCAAGCAGCGCGTTCCTGTGAAGTCCAAGAATCGTGGACACGCGCAGGGCAAACCGCCAACGCTCCGCAAGATAGCGTTGGACCAAGCCTATAATTGAATCAAATTGCCTTAGGCCGTTCTCGGCCTCGCGCCGAGCGCGCTCGTCAGGGTCCGATACAAGGAACGCGGATGCAGCCTCGCTGTATCGGTTCTCCCGGAATCACTCACCTGAACGTCTCAGGGCCTCCGCTTGCTCATCGACCATCGCGCGGGTGATGCGATCATTTTCAATTTTCGTATTACCGTAGGCGAAGCTGCGCCGCTGCTCCTCCGATTTGCGCGGAGACATGCGAACGGATCGTGCTTTTTCGATGAGCGTGGAGAGCTTATCGGTCATAAGGCGGCCTCCGAACGTGCAGCCATGAGAGCCATCAATATTCTGCGCTTGCTTTCTAACCTGCTCACGATTGAGTGACAACACGTGGAGCTGAACGTTCTTCGGTCAAGAGGCTACCTGGCGAGCGAAGAAAGGTAGGCGTGGCTGCGAGTCACACGTTGTCCCGCTACAGCAAATCGGCGACCGCGTTCCAATAGCGCGTCATCGCGGCGATGTGGTCGCCGAGCGAGCGGCCGGCGATGCGGCGCAGATGGCCGCTCTGATAGTAATTGGCGAGGGTCAGGTGGGTGACCCCGCAGGATTTCCAGAACTGGACGTCCGCGCGCCATTGGGCCTCCTCGCCGGCGGCGGAGACCCGGGTGTCGATGCCGATCGTCGCCGGATCGCGGCCGGCCGCCTCGGCATAGCCGCGCAATTTGGCGATCGCCGCCTTCGCCTCTTCGCCCGGCGGATAGGCGAGCGGCATCCAGCCGTCGCCCCATTTGACGACGCGCCTGCAGCGTCACATCGGCGTGGCCGCCATACCACAGCGGCACCCTGCCGCCATTGGGCTTTGGCGCGGGCCGCGGGTTGATGCCGGCGTCGTCGATCCGGTGCCATTTGCCCCTGAAGGCGACGTGCGGCTCGGACCACAGCGCCTGCATCACCTCGACCTGCTCTTCCGAGCGCCGGCCACGATTGTGGAAATCCTCGTTGAGCCCGGTGAACTCGACCTCGTTCCAGCCGACCCCGACGCCGAGGCGGAACCGGCCGTCCGATAAGACGTCGAGGCAGGCCGCCTGCTTGGCGACCAGCACGGTCTGGCGCTGCGGCAGGATCAGCACCTGGGTCGAGAAATCCGCGATTCCCGTGCAGCCGGCGAGAAAGCCGAACAGCACAAACGGGTCGTGGTAGAGATCGGTCGAGCGGGCGCGGCCTTGCGTCCACTCCGGCCGGCTCGCGACGTTGACCCCTAGCACATGGTCCGGGGCGGCGATCCCCTGATAGCCGATCGCCTCCGCCGCCTGGGCAAAATCGCGGATCGCGTCCGGTTCTCCGCCGATGTCGACAATCGGCAACGCCACGCCGAGTTTCATGCGGCCCTCCGAAGGGTTGGTCGCGATCGTTCCGCTATTCCGAGCGCAAACCGGACCATAGACGAGCAGACCGGTTTGCCGGTGCGATTTTTCTGCGCAGAGGTGAGTCGCTTCACAGGCGGGAGGAACCGTCGCGGCAGTAAGCTTTCATTAACCAAAGGCCGCATACCAGCAGCGGCCAGGAGGTTCAGATGAAGATGTTCTGGACGGTCATGATCATCGGCGGCGTGCTGCTCGGAGTGGGCGGCGCCATCAATCATCTCGCCACAATGTTCTAACCGCGCGCGAGCGCCACAGGTTCATTGGTTCATCCGGCGCGCGGCAGCCACAGGGCGAGCCGGTGCGCCGCCTCGGCGATGTCTTCGCTCGAACCGGCGAACGAGAGGCGGACCCAACTGTCGCCGTTGATCGGATCGAAATCGCGACCCGGGGTCGTCGCCACCCCGGTCTCGGCCAGCATACGCCGGCAGAAGGCCTGGCTGTCAGCGGTCAACGCCGAGACGTCGACATAGAGATAGAATGCGCCCTCGGCCGGGGCGAAGCGGGTCAGCCCGGCCTGTCGTGAGCGCGGCGATCAGCCGGTCGCGGTTGGCGCGGTAGCGCGCGACATGGCCGTCGAGCTCGGCGCGGCAGCCGAACGCGGCCAGCGCCGCGAGCTGCGACAATGCCGGCGGCGAGACATAGAAATTCTGCGCCAGGCATTCGACCGAGCGGGCGAGGTCCGCCGGCACCACCATCCAGCCGAGCCGCCACCCGGTCATGCTGTAATATTTCGAGAACGAGTTGACGATGATCGCCTCGATCGCCAAAGGCGCGCGCGGTGTGCGGCGCGCGCTCATAGGTGATGCCGTGGTAGATCTCGTCGGAGACGAGCCGGATGTCCGCGCTCGCGGCAATAGAGCGCGAGCCGCGCGAGGTCGTCCTTCGGGATCATCGTGCCGGTCGGGTTGGCGGGGCTGGCGATGATCAGCCCGGCAAGCTCGCCGGCCTCGGCGAGCAATTCCGGGTTGGGCTGATAATGCGCGTTCTCGCCGACCTCGATCAGCACCGGTTCGAGGCCGAGCGCCGAGAGAATGTTGCGATAGGCGGGATAGCCGGGAGCCGCGAGCGCGACCCGCTCGCCGGGTTCGAAGGCGGCGAGAAAGGCGAGCTGGAAGGCGGCCGAGGAGCCGGTGGTGACGACGATGTCGGCGGGGTCGACCGCGACGCCGTACTGCTCCTGGTAATGCCGGGCGATCGCCTCGCGCAGGGCCGGGATGCCGAGCGCGTCGGTATAGCCGAGGCGGTCCTGCGCCAGCGCCTGGCGCGCCGCGTCGAGCACCGCTTGCGGCGCCGGCGTGCCGGGCTGGCCGACTTCGAGATGGATGACCGAATGGCCGGCCGCCTCGCGCGCCAGCGCCTCGCGCAGCACATCCATCGCGATGAAGGGCGGGACCAGCCCGCGGCGGGAGGGGGCAAGCGGCATCGTTCACATGTTTGCATATTATCTTGGCGCGGGGCGGGAGATTGTTGCCAGGGATAAGCCCGGTTCGCTATGACGGGCGGTCATTCACCGGAACGAGCCCGCATGTTCGACGACGAAAAGCCGCTCCGCCTCATTGGCATGTCCGGCAGCCTGCGCACCGGTTCCTATTCGAACGCGGTATTGGAGACCTTGCGCGAGAAGTTCGCCGGGCGCGCCGATCTCATGCTCTACGACCTCGCGCCGATCCCGCTCTACAACCAGGATTTCGAGGGCGAAAAGCGGCCGCCGGTCGTGAAAAAGCTGCTCGCCGACATCGCCGATGCCGACGGGCTGGTCTTTTGCGCGCCCGAGTTCAACCACAGCGTCCCGGGGGTCCTTAAAAACGCGATCGACTGGGCCTCGCGCCCGGCTTTTCAGTCGGTCTTGGCCTACAAGCATGTGGCGATCATGGCAACCTCGCGCGGGCCGCTGGGCGGCGCGCGCTGCCTCGAACATTTGCGGGTCTCGCTCGAATTCGTGCCTGTCGCGCATCGCGCTGGCGCGCGAGGTGATCATCAGCGGGACGGACGCCAAGATCCAGGGCGGCCGCCTCGTCGACGAAACCTCGCTCGGCTTTGCCTGCGGCGCGGTCGAGGCGCTGATCGCGGAAATACGGCTGTGGCGGGCGGCCGAGGCGAAATCTGAATAACGGGGTCATTCCAGGAGCGCCCGAAGGGCGAGGCCCGGAACCCATGAACACAGGCCTCTGGAATATGGGTTCCGGGTTCGCCCTGCGGCGCCCCGGAATGACGGGATGGTTCCTGAAATGGCGAACGATACGGTCCTCTGCGCGATCGACGCTCGCGGCGTCGCCGCGGTCACGCTCAACCGGCCACGGGTCAACAACGCCTATGACGGCGCGCTGATCGACGCGCTGATCGCCACCTTTGGCCGGCTTGCGGACGAGCCGGCGTTGCGCGTCGTCGTGCTGCGCGGCGCCGGAAAGCACTTCCAGGCCGGCGCCGATCTATCGTTTCTCGACCATCTGCGCACTGTTTCGCCCGAGGAAAATCGCGAATTCTCGCGCCGCACCGTCGCCGCGATCCGCGGCCTCCAGCTATTCCCGCGGCCGGTGATCGCGCTGGTGCAAGGCGGCTGCTTCGGCGGCGGCGTCGGGATTGCGGCGGCCTGCGATATCGCGGTCGCCGCCGAGGATGCGGTCTTCGCATTGAGCGAGGTGCGCTGGGGCATTACTCCGGCGCCGATCATCCCGCTGCTGGTCGAGCGCATCGGCGCGCGGGCGGCGGGGCGCCTGGCGCTGACCGGCGAGCGCTTCGACGCGGCGACGGCGCGGCGCCTTGGTCTGGTGCACGAGCTGTGCCCGTCGGCGGAGCTCGAAACCGTCGGCGCCCGCTTTGTCGACAATCTGCTGCGCGCCGCGCCAGAGGCGGTCGCGATCACCAAGCGGCTGATCGCCGAGGCCGTCGAGACGCCGTTCACGCCCCAATTCCACGACCGCATCGTCGAGGAAGCGGCGCTGCGTCGGCGCAGTCCCGAGGCCGCCGAGGGCCTCGCCAGCTTCCGCGAGAAGCGCCCGCCGCGCTGGTATTCGGGGAAATAGGCGCGTACTCGCGTGGGTGGCATGCGACGCGGCGGATTGTTGGCCGCAACCGATCACCCTAAGTTGCCCAGGATTTAGGCACTCGGAGCGGGTCGGGTGGATCAGGCGATCGTTGAGCAGGCGCGGCCGGCCAGGTTCGTGCCGCGCCGCGGGCTGGTGCTGGCGGCGGCGCTGATCGCGATCTTCATGCCGGCCGTCGAAAGCTCGATCGTCGCCACCGCGCTGCCGACGATCATCGGCGATCTCGGCGGCTTCCAGCTGTTCAGCTGGGTCTTCGCGGTGCCGCTGTTGACGATGGCGGTGACGATCCCGCTCTACGGCCGCCTCGCCGATCTCTACGGCCGAAAACGGGTGTTCATTGTCGGGACCCTGATATTTCTGACCGGCACGACGCTGTGCGGGTTTGCCCGCTCGATGGTCGTGCTGATCTCGTTTCGCGCGCTCCAGGGCGTTGGCGCCGGCGCGATCCAGCTGATCGCGATGACGATCATCGGCGACATCTATACGCCGGCCGAGCGCGCCCGCATCCAGGGCGCCAGTTCGGCCGTGTGGGGCTTTGCCGCCGTGGTCGGGCCGGCGCTCAGCGCCTTTCTCGTCGAGCATGTCCACTGGTCGGTGGTGTTCTGGGTCAACATCCCGGTCGGGATCGTCAGCATCGCCATGTTCGCGCTGTTTCTGCACGAGCGCGTCGAGCGCCGCGAGCACCAGATCGATTACCTCGGCGGCATCCTCCTGGTCGTTGGCGTCGGGGCGCTGATGCTGGCGCTCGTCGAGGCGACGACGCTCGATGGCCGGATGATCGCCGCGCTCGTCGCGCTCGGCATCGGCGCCCTCGTCTGGCTCCTCTTCCACGAGCAGCGGACCGCCGAGCCGATGCTGCCGCTCGGGCTGTGGCGGCGGCGCGTCGTCGCGCTCAGCAATCTCGGCAGTTTCGGCGCCGTCGCGACCAATATGGCCGTCAGCGTGCTGCTGCCGACCTATGTCCAGGGCGTGATGGGGAAGAGCCCGGGCGTCGCCGGGTTTGTCGTCGGCACCGCCTCGGTCAGCTGGATGTTCGCCTCGTTCGCCGCCGGCCGGCTGATGATCCGCACCTCATACCGGCTCACCGCCACGATCGGCGGCGTCAGCCTGGTGGCGGGCTGCGCCGTCCTGCTGATGCTGCGAGCCGACGGCGGGCGCGCTGTGGCCGGCGGCCGGGTCGTTCCTGATCGGGATCGGCATGGGTTTTTGCAACACGACCTTTATCGTGGCGATCCAGGGGGCCGTCGACTGGCACGAGCGCGGCGTGGCGACCGGCTCGCAGATGTTCATGCGGA
The DNA here is from genome assembly GCA_963842175.1 of uncultured Alphaproteobacteria bacterium. Taxonomy (GTDB): domain Bacteria; phylum Pseudomonadota; class Alphaproteobacteria; order ATCC43930; family CGMCC-115725; genus DATARH01. The sequence continues at coordinate 480,017 of CAWJFM010000021.1, read as the reverse complement.
TGATCGGGATGGCGCTCGGCGCCGCGATGTTCGGAGCGATCGTCAATTTCGGCGTACACCGACGGTTGCCCGGCGCCGCCGACGCGGTCAACCAGCTGCTCCATTCGGCCGCGCGGCAAGGTCTCGGCGCCGGCGAACTCGCCCGGCTGGCCGACGCGGTCGCGCTGTCGGTGCATGGCGCCCTGCTCGTCGCCGCGCTGATCGCCGCGGTCACGCTGGTCGTGGGACTGGCATTTCCGCGCCGGCTGAGCCCGACCCGCCCCTCGGGACGATGACAACGCGGGGCACGATCGCGGCGCTTGCCGCGCTCATCGCCATCACCCTCGCCGCAACCCTTATCCGGGCCATATTCGCGCCCGCCGGAATCCCGGCCGGTGCGATCGCCGGCACGCCCCGCACTACGGTCCGGACAGGGTCGCTGCGGTGCCGAACGACAACGCCATCAGCCGCCGTTTCTGGGTCCCGGGGCTCGACGCTGGATACACGCCGCAGGGCCTTGCGGTGGTCGCCGGCGCAGTGCTGGTCTCGGCCTACCGCAGCACCGAATTTGAGGTCAATCGCGGGCCGTGCCGGGTGTTTCGCCTCGACGCCGAAAGCGGCCGCGAAACCGGCGAGGTCGATGTCCCGGCGCCGTGCGGTCATGCCGGCGGGCTCGCCGTTGCGGGTGGGGACGCGCTCCACATCGCCGACACGCATACGCTGTTCGCGGTGCCGCTGGCCCAAGCCTTCGCCGGTGGGGCGCCGCAGTTTCGCCGCCTGCCGCTTGGCCCCGGTCTCGTCGGGGCGCTGGCGACTTCGGCGCCGGACACGATCTGGAGCGGCACCTACCGGGAGGACGGTCCGGGTCGACTCTATCGGTTCGGCAGCAAACTGTTGGCAGGATTGCCCGACGGCGGCACGCTGCGAGTCGCCGCCGCTTCGGCCGCGCTCGTCATTCCGAGCTATGCCCAGGGCGCCGCCTTCGACCGCGCCGGCAGGTTATGGGTCGCGCGCAGTCATGCCAGGTGGGGGAACTCGACCGCATCGACCCGGCGACCGGCGCGGTCGAGCGCCGCTACGCGACGGCGCCCGGGATCGAAGGCGTCGCCTTTGATCGGGACGGCCTGATCTGGGCCGTTTCCGAGGCCGGGGCACGGCATGTCTACGACAATTTCTTTGCTGCGCTCGTCATGCCGTTTTTCCCGCTGGTCTTCGCCATCGACCCGGGGCGGCTTGAATAGTTTAGACCCCAGTCAGCGCCGCCTTGTAGGCGCTGACCGCGGCGGCAAACCCGATGACCAGCGCATCCGCGGTCAGTTCATGGCCGATCGAGGCTTCGGCCAAGGACGGCATCGCCGCGACCAGAGCGGGCAGATTGTCGAGGTTGAGGTCGTGCCCGACATTGACGACGAGCCCGAGCGTAGTGGCGCCGGCGGCGGTCGCCGCGCACGCCGCCAATTCGGCGGCGGCGGCGCCGGCGCGAAAAGCGGCGGCGTAGGTTCCGGTATAGATCTCGATACCGTCGGCGCCGGTGCCCGGGACCCGCTCCACCACCCCCGGATCGGGGTCGACAAACAGGATCACCCGGCAGCCGAGCCCCTTCAGCGCGGCGACCGCGGGGCTGATGAGCGGCACATCGCGGTTATCGAGCCGCCAGCCCTCCTCCGAGGTCAGAACCCCGGGGCTGTCGGGCACCAGCGTGCATTGCTCGGGGCGAGCTGTGCGCGCGATCTCGATCAGCCGGGCATCCGGATAGCCCTCGATGTTGAGCTCGAAGCCTGGGCGCCACGGGCGCATGATTTCCGCCAGGGCGGGTATGTCGGCGGCGCGGATGTGTCGCTCGTCCGGCCGGGGATGCACGGTCAGCCCGTCCGCGCCGGCATCGTGCGCCAGCCGGGCAAAATCTCGGATATCGGGCACCCCGGTGCGCCGCGAGTTGCGCAATAGGGCGATCTTGTTCAGGTTCACCGAGAGGCGGGCCATGCCGCAGTATAGGGGCAGGTCGCGGCGCGAAGAAGCGGGTCGGCTGGCGCGTCCAAGCGGCGAACCCGGGACGGTCCGTTAGGTCTCGGTGATCTCGCCGATACCGGTTGTTATTCCGGTCGCGGCAGCCTATGTGATCTCAATCTGACCGGAGAAAACCGATGCCGCTGCTGCGCTGCGGGTTGGCCTTCGCCCTGGTGCTGGGCGGCGCGTGCGGCTGTGTCGCGGGCGGGCCCGAACGGTCGAGCGACATCCAGAACCTCAATGCGATCAGCGACGATATCTCGGCGGTCACGATGACGCAGTCGAGCACCGCGCATGCCCATGATCCGAATTCGCGGTCGACGATCCCGAACAACTATCGAGACCTCGGATACGCCCTAGGCGTCCCGGCCCGAGCCGTTGATGGCAGAGGCAACCGCAACCGAGCGGCGCAGCTTGATCGCCGCAAGCGAGCGCGCGCTCGCTGCCGCCGGCTCGGTGTTGCGCATCGCTCGGGCGCGGGTCAGCGAGCGCATTGCACCCCTCGAAGCACGCAATGGCGCTATTGACGCCGCGGCGCTCGATCGCGAGCAGATCGCGGTTCACGGCTTCGCCTGGATGGCGACCTATGTCGAAGCGCTGCGTCAGATCCGCGGGTGGGCGCTGCGCCTCGACGCCGGCGGCGCGGTTCGGCACGACCGAGGCGCTGATCCTGGCGGTCGCGTTCGGCGACTATCTGGCGCAGCTCGCCGGCGGGATCGCGATGGCGCAAAGCGAAATCGTCCGGCCGCACGATCTCGGCCTCACCGAAGACGAGCTCGGGCCGCTGCGCACCGGCGACGCCGGACGGCTGGTGCGCGGCCTCGGCGAGGCACGCGCGGCTCTCGCCGCCCGCCTCGCCGACGGCTTGCCGGCGCAGTACGGCGATATCGGGCTCGGCGACCCGACCCTCGAGATGATCCGCGATCAGATCCGGCGTTTCGCCGAGCGCGCGGTGGCGCCCCATGCCCAGGAATGGCATCGCCGCGACCGGCTGATCCCGATCGAAATCATCGACGAGCTGGCCGCGCTCGGCGTCTTCGGCATGACGCTGCCGGAGGAGCATGGCGGGCTCGGGCTCGGCAAGATGGCGATGTGCGTCGTCTCGGAAGAGCTGTCGCGCGCCTATATCGGGGTCGGCTCGCTCGGCACCCGCTCGGAGATCGCCGGCGAATTGATCCGCACCGGCGGCACCGCGCAGCAGCAGCGGCAATGGCTTCCGGGCATCGCCTCCGGCAAGATAATCCCGACCGCGGTCTTCACCGAACCCAACACCGGCTCCGACCTCGCCAGCCTGCAGACCCGCGCGGTGCGCGACGGCGAGCAGTACCGCATTTTCGGCGCGAAGACCTGGATCACCCACGGCGCGCGCTCCGATCTGATGACGCTTCTCGCCCGCACCGGTGCACCCGGCGACAGCCCCAGCGGCTATCGCGGCCTCAGCATGTTCCTCGCGCCCAAGCCGCGCGGCAGCGACGGCGACCCGTTTCCGGCCGAGGGCATCAGCGGCACCGAGATCCCGGTCCTCGGCTATCGCGGCATGAAGGAATATGAGATCGCCTTCGACGGCTTCGCCGTGCCGGCCGAAGGGCTCCTGGGCGGGGTCGAGGGCGAGGGCTTCAAGCAGCTGATGGCGACCTTCGAGAGCGCCCGGGTGCAGACCGCCTCCCGCGCCGTCGGAGTGGCCCAGAACGCGCTCGAGTTGGGTCTCGCCTATGCCCTCGAACGCCGCCAGTTCGGCAAGCAGCTGATTGCCTTCCCGCGGGTCTCGCACAAGCTCGCGATGATGGTCGTGGAGACGATGCTGGCGCGCCAGCTGACCTATTTCGCGGCCCGCGAAAAGGATGGCGGGCGCCGCGTCGACATCGAGGCCGGCATGGCCAAGCTGCTGGCCGCGCGGGTCGCCTGGGCCAACGCCGACAACGCGCTGCAGATCCATGGCGGCACCGGCTACGCGCTCGAATACGCCGATCAGCCGCGTCTTGTGCGACGCGCGCATCCTCAACATCTTCGAGGGCGCCGCCGAGATCCAGGCGCAGGTCATCGCCCGCGGCCTCCTCAGCCGACGCAACTAAAGGGGCTCAGCAACTGCCACGGCCGAACCCGCGGCGCAATGCGGCCAGTGCGGCGGATCTCGTTTCCGTACGCCAGAAGCACCAGAATTTCGGATCGGTTTTAAGTTCGTGGTCGGCAAAGGCCAATTGCCAATCGAGCGGCGGGCAGCTTCGCGTGTGGGTAAATTCGTAAAGCCGCTGCAGCCGCGTGCCGCCCCACTGGTAGGTATAGCGAAGATCGGCGGGACCGGCGGCACACGGCCGGAAGCCGCTCTCGATCATGGCATGATCTGCCAGAGCCTCGGCCTGAAACCGGTGGTATCCCGCGGTCGAAAACCACCGAACGATCTCGTTGGCAACCTCCGCAGGCGTCGCAAACACCGGAAACTGCGGAGAAGGCGCCGGCTGCGGTTGTGGCGCCGTCATCACTGGCGGCGGCGCAACCGCGCTGGAGCACGCCGCCATCAACAGCGTTACGGAAATCCACACCGCGATTGCGGCGCAGGTTTGCACCTGACGCATAAGGCGGCCTAATCGTCAGCCGGTTCGATGTCGACGAGGTCGCCGACGCGCTCGACCGGGCGCTCGTGATGCCGATCGAAGAGCGACAAGCCAAGCATCGCACAATGATGGCGCAGCTTGACGCATGACGTCCACGCTTGAATGGACGGGCATCTCGACGCTCTGGAGTGCGATGCCGGCGTCGATCTCGCAGGCCGGCCGCTCGGCAGGCAATCGGTCCGGGCAATGAGCTGCGCGCGATGGGGTCCACTGGCCGGGCAGCTCCCGACCGTGGGAAGGAGCCTTTTAGAGCGGAATCCGGTCAGGTTCGAGCATAGCCGCTATTGACAAAGAAGTTGGCACATTCGTGTGGCTGGAACAGGTCGAGCAGCTTGCCGATGCGCTGCCACAGGGTATCGATCGAGCGCTCCTGGGCTTTGCGCAGGTGAGCTTTGAGTTTGGCGATTGCCTGCTCGATCGGGTTGAGGTCGGGGGAATAGGCCGGCAGGTATCGCAGCTCGGCGCCGGCCGCCTCGATGATCTGGCGCACAGCGCCGCCCTTATGCGCCGGCAGATTGTCCATCACGACGATATCGCCGGGCGCCAAGGTGGGAACGAGGCATTGCCGCAGGTATGCGGTGAAGATCACGCGGGTCATGGCGCGATCGATGACAAACGGCGCGGTGATGCCGTCCTGGCGCAAGCCGGCGACGAAGGTCAGGATTTTCCAATGCCCCCACGGCACCCGACCGACCACGCGGCGGCCGCGTTTGGCGCGCCCACGCAGCCGCGCCATATTGGTCGAGGTGCCGGTCTCGTCGATGAACACCAGCCGCGCCGGATCGAGCCCGGGTTGCGCGGCCACCCAGGCGGCGCGCGCCGCGGCCACGTCAGGCCGCTCTTGCTCGCTGGCGTGCACGATTTTTTTTGAAGCTGATGTCTTCAGCGGCGAAGAACCGCCACACCGTGCCATAGCCGACAGGCTTGCCGCGCTCGGCAAGTTCGGCGCGGATCTCCTCCAGCGTCAGGTCGGGAGCCGCGGCGATCCGCTCCAGCAGCCAGGCTCGCTCCTCCTTCAGCCGTGAGTTGTGATCGCCACCCATCGGTTTGGCCTCAAGCCGGCCGCTATCACGCCAAACTCGCATCCACTCGATCACCGTAGCGATCCCGACCCCGAATACCGCGGCTGCCTTGCGCCGTGACAGACCGCTCTCAACCGCTCGAACAACCCGTTCCCGCAAATCCCGAGAATATGGTCGTGCCATGCATGCTGGCCCCCTTTCCAGCATGCAGCTTGAATCACAATTCCGCCCCTCGTGGAATCCCCCTACGCCAACTCGATCAGGACGGATAACGCTCTAGCCGTCGGCAGGAACAAGGAGGCCGCCCCTCAGGGCGGCCTCCTCCGAGCCTAGTCGTTGCCGTTCCTCGCGGTTTGGCTGTAGTAGCGGTGCCGCGGCGTCACTGCGGCGTCCTCGACCGGAGGGAAGCTGCCAATGCACGAGGCGCGCAGTTCCGGGTCGGAGATCGGGCCGCATTCCTTCTTGACGCGGATCGCGCGAAACGCCGGATTGGTGCGCAACAGCGCGCCGTATTCCGCGCTTTCGCGGACGTTCTGTTCCGCCGCCGCGCGACCCGCATCGTCGCCCGGGGTGAATTGCGGGCCGTTGGTGACAAGCTGGGTCAGCGCGGCAGGCTGTTGCGCGCGAGCCGGCGCGGACACCCCGAGCACCGTAAAACATGCGGTCGCCAGAGCGAGACTCGTCAGCGGTATCCTGGTCATGATCGTTGCCTCCTTGATAATCCGATCACGGTCCGTCAACGCGAGGTCCGGACGAAGCGTTCCCGCCGGGAAAGGGGGTAATGCAGCTCGCGGCTGGCGCAATCTCGCCTCTCAATTCGCGGCGGAACGCGCGGCCGGGCTTGCCGCACTGCGAAGCCGCTGCGGGCGAACTCGGCGGCGCACCTGGCCGGAGCGCGCCGAGTTGACGCCTCTGGCGCGAAAATGTTGGCTGGCGCCGCGCGATGCCGCCGGCCCGGCCAAAATGATCTCGGCCTGCCGATCGGGCATGATCCCCATCAGTCGGCGCAGCGCTTCTCGCCCGCGTGACAGCCGCGAACGAACCGTGCCGATCGGGACGTCGAGGATTTCGGCAACTTCCTCGTAACGCATGCCCTCCAGGCCGACCAGAAGGATGACCGAGCGCTGCTCCTCCGGCAGCTTGCCGATGGCGCGGTCAAGATCGCGCAGTTCGAGGCGTTTGCCCTGATCCGGCGCTTGGGTCAGCAGCGGCTCGGTTTCACTCAGCCCGACCGACGCTCCTTCGCGGATCGCGCGACGAACTTGGTTCACAAATTGGTTGTGGAGGATCGTGAAGAGCCATGCCCGCAGGTCGGTTCCCTCTTGCCACAGATGCAGCTTCCCGAGCGCTCGGGCGAGGCAGTCCTGAACCAGATCGTCGGTCGCGGCAAAATCGCGCGTGAGCGAACGAGCATAACGCCGCAAACGAGGGATTTCGGCTTCGATGCTGCGATAAATTGCGGCGTCCGTACTTCGATGCGTTGCGGCCATAGGGACTCCTCCCATCGGTCACGATCGGCACGGGGCCGATCCGGAACGGACAAAGAGTAGCGAGCATCCTCAACCGCTTGATGACCGCCTCGCTTTTTTTTGTAAGAAAGTGTAACGGTTTGTCCCGGACCCCACATGGCATTGGCTTTCGCGCGTTTTTCCCGAGATCCATGGCTCGCCCCAGGCCCTGGGAAGGCAGGTTTGCCGGTATGACCGATAACGGCCATATCCTGATTGTCGACGATGCGCAGGAGATCCGCGACATCGTCCAAGAGTACCTGACGGGCGAAGGCTTCCGCGTGTCGACGGCGCATGACGGGGCGGGCATGCGCGACGTGCTGAGCCGCTCCCCTGCCGATCTCGTCATCCTCGACCTGATGCTGCCCGGCGAGGACGGGCTGACCCTCGCGCGCTCCCTGCGCAGCCAATCCGCCATCGGGATCATCATCCTCACCGGCCGCGGCGAGACTGTCGACCGCATCATCGGTCTCGAGATGGGGGCCGATGATTATCTGCCAAAACCGTTCAATCTGCGCGAACTGCTGGCGCGCGTGAAAAGCGTCCTGCGTCGTGTCCAGAGCCGAACTGGCGACGAACCGCAGCCCACCCGGTCGCGCGCCCGGTTCGCCGGCTGGAGCTTTGATTTGTCGAGCCGCGAATTGCTCTCGCCGGCGGGGCAAGGAGTCCGGCTCACGACCGCCGAGTTCGATTTGCTCGCCGCTTTCGTCAACCATGCCAATAGGGTGCTGTCGCGCGATCTGCTGCTCGATCTGGCGCGCAACCGGGAGGCGGGTCCGTTTGACCGGACGATCGACGTGCAAGTCGGACGGCTGCGCCGCAAGCTTGATGACGACTCGCAAAACCCCAGCCTGATCAAGACCGTGCGCGGTAGCGGCTATATTTTCACCCCGACCGTCGAGCTGAGCTGAGGTCGTGCATGCGCCGGAAAATTTGGGCGAGCTCGTCGCGCGGGCCGAAACCGGCGAACCGCTTGCCTCCCTGCGAGCGGCAAGTCGTTGATTGGACGGTGCGGTCGCTCTGGACCCCCGCTTTCGCGGGGGCGACGGTAACCCATGGATTTCACGACGTTCATTTCGAGTCAGAACTTCTGAGGAGCGATCGCTGTCCGGCCGGGTTTGCGCCGCTGCTGCCGGCAATCGCGTTGTTCTACGCGGCAGCGACAGTGGCCTCGGCGATCCTGTTTTGGCGCGGCTGCGGCGGCCGTTGGAAGGGGCGGTTCCAGGCGTCGAAGGCCTAGCGTCCGGTCTCTGCATGACGGCCTCCTTGCCGGCGATCCGCCGGCTCGCCCATCAGTCAACAGACGGATCGGTTCCCGAAGGCGCACAAATCCGCTATTATGCAGCCGGGTTGGCTCAGCAGCCGCTCCCCGGACATCGCGTCATGGACATCGACCCGCAGACGCGTTCGCGGATCCGCCTTGATACCGGCGACATTACCCGGCTCGCCGTCGATGCCATCGTCAATGCCGCGAATGCTTCGTTGCTCGGTGGCGGCGGCGTCGATGGGGCGATCCACCGCGCGGCGGGACCCGAGCTTCTCGCCGAATGCCGTCTGATCGGCGGCTGCGCGCCGGGCGCGGCGCGGCTGACGCGCGGCTATCGGCTGCCCGCCGGACACGTGATCCACACCGTCGGTCCGGTCTGGCGAGGCGGCTATTCGGGAGAGCGGGACATCCTCGCCGGCTGCTACCGATCCTGTCTTGCGATCGCGCGGGATCGACGGTTGCGAACGATCGCCTTCCCCGCCATCGCGACCGGCGTCTATGGGTTTCCGCGCGAGGAGGCGGCGCAGATCGCGGTTGCCGCCGTGCGTGCGCATCTCGCCGAAAACGAGAGGATGGAGCGCGTGGTCTTCGTGTGCTTTGACGATGCGACGCTCGGCGCCTATCGCCGGGCGCTCGGCCCGGAAGCGGGCTGACCCGCCTGGCGAGCTGCGCGACGGCGCTATTCGATGCGCTTGCCGTCGAGATCGCGCTCGCGTCGCTCGCGTTCCCCGTCCGCTATCCGGCGCTCGGCCTTGCTGCGTCCGAAGGTGGCGCGGTTTTCCGCGGCGCGGCGCTCGACCTCGGCGGCTTTTTTCGCCTTGCGAAACCGGTTGAGATTGATGACCGATGGCATTACCCGCTCCCGCACTCTCCGGCAGGCGTTCTGTTCGGGTTGAGAATGGTCCCGGTGGGGCTCCCGCGCAACCCGGCATTATCGGCGCGGCGGCGGTCCCGGCGGATCGCCATCGCGAAGCTCGCCGCGACGGCAACTCTCCAGCACGAAGAGCCGGATCGCGCTCGACAGGTTGCCGCCGCGCTCGGCATCGATCTGCGACAGCAGCGCGTTGACCGACAAATGCCGCCGCGCGGCGATCTCGCACAAGCCCTCCCAGAATGCCGGCTCGAGCGAGACGCTGGTCGCGTGCCCGGCGATCCGGACGGAATGCTTGCTCACCGAGGCGCTGCGCATGTCGCCTTAACGATGGCGAGCTTCGGAGGGTTTTCAAGCGCTTGGCCGGTTGCAGCGCTGCGGCCTCACGCGACAGCTTGTAATAGAGCAGGCAATCCGCAAGGATCGCGTCTCGACAGGGTAGCCATGCCGGCCTTCACCGTGACGTTCGCGACGGCAGCAACTATCCGTTGCCGGATGCGGTCGTTAATGTCATTGATCGGCTAGTTGATCTTTGGCGCAACGGTCGGCCGCGTTGGAGCATCGGATCGGCCGCAACTTTGGATTCATCATTCCGATGATTGGTAGAATGCTTGGCTTGTTGTCCGCCGATATGGCGATCGACCTCGGCACCGCGAATACCCTGGTCTATGTCAAGGGCCGCGGGATCGTGCTCAACGAGCCCTCGGTGGTGGCGATCGCCAGCGTCAAGGGCAGGAGGCAGGTGCTCGCCGTTGGCGAGGAAGCCAAGCTGATGCTCGGCCGCACCCCGGGCAACATTCAGGCGATCCGGCCGCTGCGCGACGGCGTCATCGCCGATTTCGAGGTGGCGGAGGAAATGATCAAGCATTTCATCCGCAAGGTCCACAACCGGCGCAGCTTTGCCAGCCCGCAGATCATCATTTGCGTGCCGTCGGGTTCGACCGCGGTCGAACGGCGCGCCATCCAGGAATCGGCGGAAAGCGCCGGGGCGCGTCGGGTGTTCCTGATCGAAGAGCCGATGGCGGCGGCGATCGGCGCCGGATTGCCGGTGACCGAACCGACGGGATCGATGATCGTCGATGTCGGCGGCGGCACGACCGAGGTCGCCGTGCTGTCGCTGGGCGGGATCGTCTATTGCCGGTCGGTGCGGGTGGCGGGAGACAAGATGGATGAGGCGATCATCGCCTATATCCGGCGCAACCATAACCTCCTCGTCGGCGAAAGCAGCGCCGAGCGGATCAAGAAGGAAATCGGCTCGGCCTGCATGCCCGAGGACGGCGAAGGCCGGGTGATGGAAATCAAAGGCCGCGATCTGATGAACGGCGTCCCGAAAGAGGTCGTCATGAGCGAGCGGCAGATCTCGGAGAGCCTCGCCGAGCCGGTCGGCTCGATCGTCGAGGCGGTCAAGGTTGCGCTCGAGCACACCGCGCCCGAACTGGCGGCCGACATCGTCGACAAGGGCATCGTGTTGACCGGCGGCGGCGCTCTGCTGGGCAATCTCGATTTCGTGCTGCGGCATGCCACCGGATTGCCGGTGTCGATCGCCGACGATCCGCTGAGCTGCGTTGCGCTCGGAACCGGGCGAGCGCTCGAGGAAATGAAGACGCTAAAAAACCTGTTGATCAACATGTGGTGAGGGAGTTTATCTCGGGTAGCTCCGAACTGGGGGGTATCGGGGACCATGCAGGATCAGCGCCGCCGCGCCGGCCGAACGGCAGCGTTCGGCAACGGCATAGCCTAAGGGGGCATCGGTGATCCGGCCGTCGGCGCAACTTCGCGCGACGATCCAGCGCACCACGCCGCCGCTGCTCATTCTGCTGTCGGCGGCGATCATCATCCTCGGCAAGGCCGACCAAACGATGTTCGAATCGCTGCGCACCACCCTGACCGACGATGCCGCTCCGGTGCTCGACGCGCTGTCGCGCCCGCTCGGCGCGGCGGCATCGCTCGTCGACCGGGTTCGCGGGATCGTCACGATGTACCAGGACAATTTGCGGCTCGAACGGGAGAATGAGCGGCTCTTGCAGTGGCAGCAGATCGCGCTCAAGCTGTCCGCCGACAACCGCGAGTTGCGCGGGTTGCTCAAATCCGTGCCGGAAACCGCGGTCTCCTATGTCACCGCCCGCGTGATCGCCAATTCGGGCGGCGGCTATGTGCGCACCGTGATGGTGAACGGCGGAACCGATCGGGGCCTCGCGCGCGGTCAGGCTGCGATTACCGGCGAAGGCCTCGTCGGGCGACTGACCGAGGTCGGCAGCCGCGCGGCGCGGGTCCTGTTGATCACCGACCTCAACTCGCGCATCCCGGTCGTCATCGAGAGCTCGCACGTCAATGCGGTGCTGGCCGGCGATAATTCCGAGCGCCCTCGTCTGCTCTATGTCGGGAACCCGAACGCGATCAAGATCGGCGACCGCATCGTCACCTCCGGCGAAGGCGGGGTGTTTCCGCCGGATCTGCCGGTCGGCGTGGTCGCGGCGCTCGACCCGGGTGAGGCGCGGGTCGAGCCCTATGTCGAGCTGTCGCAGCTGGAGTATGTCCTGATCGTCGATTATGGCCTGTCCGGAGCCTTGCCCCAGCCGGCGCCGGTGGCGACGCGCCCCGATCGGCGCAGCAAGCCGGCGGCAGCCGACGAGGCAGGCGTGCGCTGAGCCGATGGCGCTCAAGGTTTCCAGCATACCCTCGCTGCCGCGGGTCAATAGCGGCGTCGCCCGGATGCTGCCGATCGCGACCACGTTGCTCGCGGCGATCATCGCGATCCTGCCGGTGCCTGTGCCGGGCTATGCGGCGCTGACCCCCGCCTTCACCCTGATGGCGGTCTATCACTGGACGATCTACCGACCCGACCTGCTGCCGCCGATCGGTGTATTCGGCGTCGGCCTCGCCCAGGACCTGCTCGCCGGCGCGCCGGTCGGCGTCGGCGCGCTGGTGTTGCTGCTGGCGCGCGCCGCGGTGCTGCGCGGCTCGCCGCTATTTCATCAACCGGACCTTCCCGTTCGTGTGGACCGGCTTCACCCTGCTTGGCGCCGCCGCGATGCTCGCCCTGTGGGCGCTGCATTGCCTCATCCAACTGACCTTCTTCGATTTGCGCAGCACGATGTTTCGCACGGTGCTGACGATCGCGATCTTTCCGGTGGCCAGCTTCGCGCTGGGGCGGACCCAGCGCGCGCTGATCGGCGCCGCCGGATGACGCGCCGCGGCTAGCCTCGGACCCATGCCTCGGGAAACCCAGCGCGAGAAGCTCGCTCACCCGGCGGGCTGCTCTGCTCGCCGGCGGCCAGGTGGTGCTCGGCGCCACGCTCGCCGCCCGCATGTACCAGCTGCAAATTCTGGAAAAGGACCGTTACACCGTCCTCGCCGACGAGAACCGCATCAATCTGCGGCTTATTGCGCCGCCGCGCGGGCGCATCCTCGACCGCTTCGGCGTCGCTCTCGCCGATAACCGGCGCAATTACCGGGTCGTTGTCGTGCCCGAGCAGGCCGGCGATCTCGAGGCGACGCTGACCGCGCTCGGCACCCTGATCGAGATCGGCGACGCCGAGCGCCACCGGGTGCTGCGCGAGGCGCGGCGCAGGCACAGCTTTGTCCCGCTGGTGGTCCGCGACAATTTGAGCTGGGACGAGATGGCGCGGATCGAGGTCGCCATCCCCGAACTTGCCGGCGTCGCCATCGAACAGGGCATGATCCGCCACTACCCGTACGGGGCGACGGCCGCGCATGTGCTCGGCTATGTCGCGGCGGTATCGGAAAAGGAGCTGACCGGCGATCCGCTGCTCGAACTGCCCGATTTCCGGATCGGCAAGAGCGGCATCGAGAAATCGCAGGACCTGCAGCTGCGCGGGATCGCCGGCACCAGCCGAGGTCGAGGTCAATGCCTATGGCCGGGTGGTGCGCGAGATCGCCACCCGGCCGGGGCAGCCGGGACAGGATGTGGTGCTCGGCGCTCGATATGGCGATGCAGGATTTCGTGACGCGACGCTGCGCCTCGGAGCCCAGCATCTCCTGCGTGCTGCTCGATGCGGTGACCGGCGATGTGCTCGCCCTGGTGTCGAGCCCGAGCTTCGACCCGACGCTGTTCTCGACCGGTCTGCACCCCGGCGCTCTGGCAGGAGCTGTCGACCGATCCGCGCAACCCGCTCATCGACAAGGCGATCGGCGGCCTCTATCCGCCCGGATCGACCTTCAAGCCGGTGGTCGCGCTCGCCGCGCTCGACAGCCGGCACCATCACCCCGGACAGCGCGATCACCTGCCCCGGCTATCTGGAGCTCGGGGACGCCACCTTCCATTGCTGGCAGAAGGGCGGCCACGGCACGCTTCATCTGCGCGACGCGATCAAAAAATCCTGCGATGTGTTCTTTTATGAGACGGCGCGGCGCACCGGCATCGACCGGATCGCCGCGATGGCGCGCCGCTTCGGCTTTGGCGCCCCTCTCGGCCTCGACATTCCGGGCGAGCGCGGCGGATTGATGCCGACACGCGATTGGAAGCTGGCGACGACCGGGACCAGCTGGCAGCAGGGCGAGACCGTGATCACCGGCATCGGTCAGGGCTCGGTTCTGGCGACGCCCTTGCAGCTGGCGACGATGGCGGCACGCCTCGTCACCGGTCGGGCGGTCGTCCCTCACCTGCTGCGCGAGGAGCGGCTGCCGCCGGGCGGCGATCAGCGCCTCCCCGCTTTCCCGGCGCTCGGCATCGACCCGCGACACCTCGCCCTCGTGCTCGACGGGATGAACGCGGTGGTGAACGAGCAGGGCGGGACCGCCTATGCCGCCCGCATCACCGATCCCGCCCTGGCGATGGGGGGCAAGTCGGGCACCTCGCAGGTGCGGCGCATCACCCAATACGAGCGCGACCACGGGGTGACGCAAGGGCACCGAGATCCCCTGGAAGGAGCGCGACCACGCTCTGTTCGTGGCGTTCGCACCGGTCGGCGCGCCGCGCTATGTCTGCGCCGTCGTCATCGAGCATGGCGGCGAGACCGGCGGCGGCGGATCGGCGGTGGCGGCGCCGATCTGCCGCGACGTGCTGATCGAGGTGCAGCGGCGCGACCCGGCGCGGCGCATACCGCAGTCCGATTTGGTGTCTGAGGCGATGCCGCCCGAGATGCCGGCGCCGGCACCATCGTTGGCAGCGATCGTGCCGCGCGGTTGTAGCGGATGGCGAGCTTTCCCCCGGACATCGGCCGACCCGAACTCACCCTCGCGGATAAGATCCGCGCAATCCAGTGGGGATTGGTGCTGCTGATCGCCGCGATCTCGGGCATCGGCATCGCCATGCTGTATTCGGCCGCGAACGGCAATCTGCAGCCCTGGGCGTCGCGCCAGATGGCGCGCTTCGCGATCGCCCTGGTGCCGATGATCGCGGCGGGGCTGATCGATGTGCGTTACTGGTTTCGCAGCGCCTACTGGATCTATGGCGCCTCGCTGTTGCTGATCATTGCCGTCGATCTGCACGGCACCGCCGGCCTGGGCGCGCAGCGCTGGATCGACCTTGGCGTTATTCAGCTGCAGCCGTCCGAAATCATGAAAATCGCGCTGGTGCTGGCGCTGGCCCGATATTTTCACAGCCTGCCGCCCGAGCACGCCGGGCGGCTCAGCCGCCTCATCATTCCGGCCCTGATGGTCGTCGTTCCGGCCGTCCTGGTGCTGAAGCAGCCCGATCTCGGCACCGCGATGATGCTCCTGCGCCTCCGGCGCCGTTCTGTTCTACCTCGGCGGCGTTCGGCTGTGGGTATTCGCGGCGGGAACGCTTGCCGCGGCGGCGGCGGCGCCGCTCGCCTGGTCGCTGTTGCGCGACTATCAGAAAACCCGGCTCGTACACCTTTCTCGACCCCGACCGCGACCCGCTCGGCGCCGGCTATCACATCCTGCAATCGAAGATCGCGCTGGGTTCGGGCGGCGTGTTCGGCAAGGGCTTTCTGCTCGGCACGCAAAGCCACCTCAGCTTCCTGCCGGAGAAGCAGACCGACTTCATCTTCACGATGATCGCCGAGGAATTCGGGCTGGTCGGCGGGCTGGCGCTGCTGGCGCTCTATTTCCTGGTGATCTTCTATGCTTTCGCGATTGCGCTGCGCAGCCGCAGCCAGTTCGGCCGGCTGCTCGGCCTCGGGATCGCCGTCAATTTCTTCCTCTACGCGTTCATCAATATTGCGATGGTGATGGGCCTGATCCCGGTGGTCGGGGTGCCCTTGCCGCTGATTTCCTATGGCGGCAGCGCCCTGGTCACGGTGATGTTCGGGTTTGGCCTGGTGATGAATATCGGCATCCACCGCGACGTGCGCATCAGCCGGCTCGGCGAAAGCCGGGTTGGCTGATGATGCCGGTTGCGCACCACGCCTTGGTGCTTGTATTCGATTGGCTCGAGGAGAAGCGATGGCCGAGAACGGAAGCGCCAGAAGCCGCCCGCCGACTGCACGTCACGGTGCTTCTCGTCGCCTCGCGCCGGGCGCTCGACAACGCGTTGAGCGAGCTCGGCTTCGCCGAAGATGACGACCGCGTCATCGAGCATGACGGCCGGTTGGCCTTTCTGACCTGCACCCACGAAGACGATTGCGACGATCTGTTTGCCCTGATCACCGAGCTGTCGGCGCGCGGCGAAAGCTGGGAGCTGCAATCGCGCATCGACACCGAGGCGGGCCGCGCGATTTATCAGTCGCTGGCGCGGCACCGACCGGTCGAAGCGGTCGATGCCGCCGTCGACGAGGAAGTCGAGCCCGAGCCGCCCGCGATCGCCCGCGCTCGATGTCGAAACCGGCGACGGGTTGCAGGCGCTGAAGCGGCTGTTGCGGCGGGTCGAGCCGGCCGAAGTCTTCGCCACGATCCGGCCCGGCCGCGAGGGGCGCGCCACCGCCCGTGTCCTGCGCCGCGGCTCGCGCCGGCTTGCTTGCCGCGGCGACGGCATCGGATGAGGCGACCTTGCGCGGGGTGCTGCGCGAGATCCTCCCCAACGTCATGCTCGACGTGGCGATGAAGCCGCCGGGCTGAACGACCATCCGCCGAACCGCCCCGCGCCTGCGCCTCGGGCTTGCCGCGCCGGGCGGTTTGGCGCGAAACTTGCGCGTATCGACAATGCATTTCGGAACAGGAGGTCGTGCCATGCTGTTGCGCCGTGCCGTGATCCTTCAGCTGCCCGCCGCCGCGCTTATCGCCGGCTCGGGCCTCCCCGCCCTCGCCGCCGACAAGACCCTCACGATCGGGATCAACCTGCCGCTGACCGGCGCCGACGCGCATGACGCCGAGCTGATCAAGGACGGCGCCATGCTGGCCCTCGACGAGGCCAACGCGAAAGGCGGGGTTGCCGGCTACAAGATCAATGTGATGGTGCTCGATGACGGCACCGCGACCGCCGGCCAGTACGATCCGGCGCAGGCGGCGACCAACGCGCGCAAGATGGTCGCCGACGACGAGCGTCGTCGCCGCGATCGGACCGCAGATGAGCGGCTCGGGCAAGGCGATGTCGCCGATCCTGTCCCAGGGCAATCTGGCGATCATCACGCCGTCCTCGACCAACCCCGACATCACCGATCCGAAATTCGCCGGGCAATACCGGCCCGGCGGCAAGGCGATCTACTTCCGCACGGTGACGACCGACGCCTTTCAGGGCCCCAACATGGCCAACTACTTCGCCGACGTGCTGCACGTCAAATCGGTCTACGTGCTCGACGACAGCGGCGCCTACGGGGTCGGCATCGCCGATGCCTTCCAGCACCAGGCCGAGAAGCGCGGCATCAAGATCCTCGGCCGCGACCAGCTCAACCCGAAAGAGGCCGACTACACGACGATCCTCACCAAGATCAAGTCGCTGAACCCGGATGCGCTGTATTACGGCGGCGTCGGCCAGGCCGGGGTCAAGGTGGTCAAGCAGTCCTACGACATCCTGCCGAAGATGATCAAAGCCGGCGGCGACGGCATGTACAGCGCCGAGGTCCTCAAGGGCGCCGGGTTCCCGGCCGCCGCGGGCTGGTACGCGACGACCGCCTCACCCGATTTGGTGCAAAGCCCGGACACCAAGCCGTTTGTCGAGGCTTTCGCCAAGAAATACGGGCAGCAGCCGGAGAACTACTCGATCACCGCCTATGATGCCGCTCTCGTCATCCTCGACGCGATCAAGCGCGTTGCCGCCTCCGGCAAGGCGGTCGATCGCGCCAATGTGCGCGACGCGATCCAGGCCTCGCATCTCAAGACGCTGCAGGGCGAGGTCAGCTTCGACGCCAACGGCGACATCACCAACCGGATTGTCAGCGTCTACCAGATCGTCAAGAACGACAAATACCCGGACGACGACATGATCCATCAGTACAAATACCTGGGCGTCGCGCCGCAAAGCTCGTGAGGTGGCTGGCTCAAAAACGTCATTGCGAGCGGAGCGAAGCAATCTCGATCGGATCGGAGCTCGGTCGCCTGGATTGCTTCGTCGCGCTGGCGCGCTCCTCGCAATGACGAACTACCTGACATCTCGGGACGGCGCCATCGGTCAGGCTGATGACCATTGATCCCGTCCTCCTGCAGCAGGTGATCAACGGCCTCAGCCTCGGCGCGATGTATGCGCTCCTGGCGCTTGGCTTCACGCTGGTCTACGGCATCCTCGAGCTGATCAACTTCGCCCATTTCAACGTGTTCATGGTCAGCTCGTTCATCGGCATGTGGGCGCTGCAATTGCTCGGGCTCTCCGGGCAGAGCACGGTCCTGACCGGCATGGCGCTGGTCGGGACCCTCGCCTTTGCCTTCATCGTGACGATGCTGGCCGCCGGCATTCTCGGCGTGGCGATCGAGCGCATCGCGCTGCGGCCGTTGCGCGGGGTGCGCGGCACCGCGGCGATGATCACGACGATCGGCGTCTCCTACATCCTGTTCAACATCATCCTGTTGACCGTCGGCGCCTCCTCGGAGAATTACCCGAACCCGCTGCCGACCGTGCGCTGGAACATCGCCGGCGCGGTGCTGGAGTTGCGCGAGGTGCTGATCTGGGGGGTCACGCTGGTGCTGATGCTGGCGCTGCACCTCTTTGTCAACCGGACGCGGCTCGGCAAGGCGATGCGTGCGACCGCGCAGGATGCCGAGGCGGCGCGCATGATGGGGGTCGATGTCGACCGGGTCGTCGTGACCGCGTTCTTCCTCGGCTCGGCGCTGGCCGGCGCGGCGGCCTTGATCTTCGGCCTCTATTACAATTTCACCAGCTTCATCATCGGCTATACCGCGGGTCTGCGGGCGTTCACGGCGGCGGTGCTGGGCGGCATCGGCAGCGTCACCGGCGCGATGGTCGGCGGCGTGGTGATCGGCCTCATCGAGAGCCTCGGGGGTCAATTCCTGGCGGTGCGCTGGACCGACGTGATCATCTTTTCGATCCTCGTCCTGGTGCTGGTCTTTGTCCCCAACGGGCTGTTCGGCCGCGCGGCGGCGACCCGGTCCTGAGCATGGCCAAGCGCGACATCGCCGCGCCCCGCATGGGCATGATGGGCGAGTTGTTTGCGTGGATCTTCCGGGCCTCGCCGGTCGTGTGGATTGCGCCTTATCTGCGCTCGCGCGGCGTCGTTGCGATCGTTTTCGCACTGGCGCTGTTGTTCCCGCTCGTCCACCGGAACGACGCCGACATCGATTCGGCGGCCAACGCGCTGACCTTCGCGGCGCTGGCGCTCGGGCTCAACATCGTGGTCGGCCTCGCCGGGCTGCTCGACCTCGGCTATGCCGCGTTTTTCGCGATCGGCGCCTATGCCTACGGGATCGCCGCCTCATGGCAGGTGGCGCCGGAATGGTCGAGCTTTTGGGAAGCCGTTCCAGTGGCTCGGCCTCGTCGCGCGGTTTCACGAGACCGGCGGCGATGTCGTCCATTTCCAGGTGTCGTTCTGGCTGATGATGCCGATCGCCGCCGCGCTGACCGCGGGTTTCGGAGTGCTGTTCGGCGCGCCGACCCTGCGCCTCAAGGGCGATTATCTCGCGATCGTGACGCTCGGCTTTGGCGAGATCGTGCCGATCGTCGTGCGCAACACCCCGAGCCTCACCAATGGCGCCATGGGGCTGAACGGGGTGATGGCGCCGCAGCTGTTCGGCTGGAGCTTCGGGGTCGATGCGACGCCCTACTACTATGTCGGCCTCCTGCTCGTCGCCTTCCTGATCCTGACCAGCCAGCGGCTCAAATTCTCGCGGATCGGCCGCGCCTGGATGGCGATCCGCGAGGACGAGATCGCCGCCGCCGCGATGGGGGTCAACCGCGTCAAGCTGAAGCTCCTCGCTTTTGCCACCGGCGCGGCCTTCGCCGGTGCGACCGGCACGCTGTTTGTCGCCAAATTGCAGACCGCGACCCCCGACATGTTCGGCTTCCCGGTCTCGGTGATGATCCTGGTGATGATCGTGTTCGGCGGGATCGGCAGCGTGTGGGGCGTCGTGCTCGGCGCGTTGATCCTGCAAATGCTGCAATCGTGGTTTCTCGAAGACCTCTCAGAGTGGCTGCACGCGCTGGGCCGCCTCATCGGCGTCGGATGGCTGCAGCGGGTCGAGCTCGCCTCTTCGATCGAGCTGATCTTCGGCCTCATCCTGGTCACGATGATGCTGTATCGCCGCGAGGGCTTGATCCCGGCGACGCGAAGGGTCGCCGCGCTCTCGCTCGACGAACAGAGCGCGCAGGTCACCCGCGGTGGGTTCAGCAGCCTCAAGGGGCTCGGTGCGCTCGACGCGAGCCTTGACCAGCCCGGGGCCGGACCGCTGCTCGAGATCGACAACCTGACTGTCCGCTTTGGCGGCCTTGTCGCGCTGCGCTCGGTGGCGCTCGTGGTGCCGGCGCATTCGGTGCTCGCCGTGATCGGTCCGAACGGTTCCGGTAAATCGACGCTGTTCAACGCCGTCACCGGGCTGGCAGCGGCCGACGAGGGCAGCATCCGCTTTGCCGGCGCCGAGATTTCGGGCCGGCCGCCGCATGTCGTCCTTCAACGCGGCATCGCCCGCACCTTTCAGAACATCCGCCTGTTCCCCAACCTGACGGTCCTCGAAAACGTCCTCATCGGGATGCATGCGCGCCTTCGCACCGGCGCGCTCGGCGCGCTGTTGCGCCTGCCGGCGACCGATCGCGAGGAGGCGGCGGCGCGCGAGCGCGCCCGCGAGATCCTCTCGGTCTTTGGCAACCGCCTCTTGCCGCGCGCCGACCATGTCGTGGCGAGCCTCTCTTACGCCAATCGCCGGCGGGTCGAGATCGCCCGGGCGCTGGCTTCCGCGCCGAAGCTTCTCCTGCTCGACGAGCCGACCGCCGGGATGAACCCCGCCGAAACCCTGGAACTCGCCGATCAGTTCAAGAGCCTCAACCGGCTCGGCCTCACCATCGTCCTGATCGAGCACAAGCTCGATGTCGTGGTCAATCTCGCCGACAAGGTGATCGTGCTCGACCATGGCGAAAAGATCGCCGAGGGCTCGCCCGCCGAAATCCGGCGCGACGAAGAGGTGATCCGCGCTTATCTCGGCCGGAGCGCGGCGGTTGCCTGAACCGAGGGAATCCGCAGTCCCGGCGGAAGCCGGGACCCACCCAGCCGCCCCGGCGACTGTTCGGACTGATAGAACCAACGGATGGGGCGCCGTGCTCAGGAACGGGCTTGTCGACCCAAAGGAGCCAAGGGGCTCCCATCCGCCACCGCACCACCGACTTTACTCCGGCGATGGGATGAATGAGCGATACAAGGAACCCGCGCAGCGGGTGCCTCGAAGGACGCGCCGCGCCGATCCGGCGCGGGTCGACAATTCGATGAGTTGGAATCATCATTTGGAAATGATTGAGCTCAACGGCCGCTCGTACCGCCTGCCGACGCGCCCGACCGTGGTGATCTGCGCCGACGGCTGCGATCCGGCCTATCTCGAAGCGGGGCTGGGGGCCGGGATGCTGCCGACCGTCGCGCGCTGGCGCGAGGCCGGGTTTTACGCGCTGGCCGATGCCGTGATGCCGACCTTCACCAACCCGAACAACCTCTCGATCGTCACCGGCGCGCCGCCTTCGGTGCACGGCATCTCCGGCAATTTCGCGCTCGATCGCTTGAGCGGCGCCGAGATCATGATGACCGACCCGGAGATGGTGCGCGGCGAGACGATCCTTGCGCTGATGTCGCAGGCCGGCGTCGCGACCGCGGCAATCACCGCCAAGGACAAATTGCGCCGCATGCTCGGACGCGGCCTCGATATCGGCGCATGCGGCATCTGCTTCTCGTCGGAACAGGCCGATCGCTGCACGCTGGCCGAGCACGGCATCGAGGGCGTCGAGGCTTTGGTCGGGCGGCCGCGGCCCGACATGTATTCCGCCGACCTCTCGCTGTTCGTGCTCGATGCCGGCATCCGCCTCGTCGAACAGCGGCGGGCGCGCCTCCTCTATCTGTCGCTGTCCGATTACGTCCAGCACGGCCACGCCCCGGGCGAGCCCGAGGCGCTCGAATTTCACCGTGCCCTCGACGACCGGCTCGCGCGGTTTGAGGAACTCGGCTGCCTCGTCGCGATGACCGCCGATCACGGCATGAACGACAAGGCGCTGCCCGACGGGACGCCGCATGTGCTGTTCCTCGAGGACATCCTCAATACCCGGTTCGGCGCCGGTGCGGTGCGCGTCATCTGCCCGATCACCGACCCGTTTGTGCGCCATCACGGCGCGCTCGGCTCGTTCGTCCGGGTCTATCGCAAGACGGAGGTTCCGCTCGCGGCGCTGACGGAGGCGCTGCGCGCGCTGCCCGGCATCGCCGCGGTGCTGGACCGCGAGGAGGCCAGCGCGCTCTACGAGCTGCCCTGGGACCGCGAGGCCGACCTGGTGGTGACCGGCGACAGCAACACCGCGCTCGGCGCGAGCGCCGCCGAGCATGATCTGTCGGCGCTCGCCGGGCACCGGCTGCGCTCGCATGGCGGCGCGGCCGAGCAGACCGTGCCGTTCCTCTTGTCGCACCCGCTCATCGCCCGATTATCTCGGATTGTCGCGGTCCCAAAGGCTGCGCAATTTCGCTATCTTCGAGTTTGCGCTGAACGGAACCGCGAGCTGAACGGGGTGGCGTCATGATCGCACGCTCTTCCGGACCCCGGGCCGTCATCGTCATCTGCGACAGCCTGCGCCGGGACCTGATCGATCCCGAGACGACGCCGTTTCTCGTCGAGCTGTCGGAGCGCGCGGCCTCTTTTGCCGCGCATCGCAGCGTCTTCCCGTCGACGACGCGGGCGAGCGCCGCCTCGATCGCCACCGGCTGCGTGCCGGCGCGGCACGGCCTCCTCGGCAACACGATGGCGCTCGACGAGGGCGAGGGCCTCATCTGCCGCTCGGCCGGCCACCCCGATTTTCCCGACCGGCTGCGCCGCGCGACCGGCCGCACGCTGCATGTGCCGACCCTGGCCGAACGGCTGCGCTGGCACGGCGAGACCTCGATCTCCTGCGCCAATGTCTCGCCCGGCGCGGCCTATTTCCAGGACCCCGACGGGCATGGCTGGGTCTATCACGCGGCCGGCAGCTATGGGCCGGGGCGCCGGCCGGTCGACGATCCCGCCAGCGCCGTGCTGAAGAAAGGATGCGACGGCGACCGCGCGATGACCGAGCGGTTCTGCGCCGAGATCCTCGAGGAGCGCGCCCCGTCGCTGGCGATCCTGTGGTTGTCGGAGCCCGACTATACCGGGCATCATTCGCCGCTCGGCTCGCCCCAGCACCACAGCGCGATTGCCGGCGCCGACCAATGCGCGCGGCAGGTCTTCGAGACGGTGCGCCGGCTCGACCCTGCCGGCGACGAAATCCTGTTCATCGCCGGCTCCGACCACGGCATGGAGACGGTCACCCGGGCGATCGATCTCGATGCGCTGCTGATTGGCGCGGGGCTGAAGCAAGGCCCAGGGTCGCGCGATGTCGTCGTCGCGCCGAACGGCACCGCCGCGACCCTCTATTTCGCCGATCCCGACGGCGCTGTCGTGCCGCGCGTCGCGCGCTTTCTGGCGGCCGAGGATTGGGTCGGCGAGGTGTTTGCCGGCGAGCGGCTGGCGGCGGTCGGGCTGCCGACCAACACCGCGATGCGGGTCGCGGTGACGCTTGCCAGCGACGACCAAGCTCAATCCGCACGGGGTGCGCGGTTGCTGCCCGATCGTGCAGGACCCGGCCGACAACGAGAGCAAGATCGGCTTCGGCCAGCATGGCGGGCTCGGCCCCAACGAGCAGCGGCCGTTTCTGATGATCGAGGGCGGCGGGTTCGCGCCCGGCCCGCGCCGCGCGCCGACCTCGCTCGTCGACATCGCGCCGACCGTGCTGCGCCACCTGCACATGGACCACGACGACATGGACGGCCGCGCGCTGGCGCGTGCCTGACCAGGGTGTAGGAGATGCGTTTCGACCTGTCGGGCTGCGGTGCCGGCCTGGACGAGTCCGCGCGCAGCCTGCTCGAGCTGGGCCCGCTCGCCGAGGCGCTCGGCTATGACGGGCTGTGGATCAACGAGGAGCATTTCGGGCAGGGGAGCCGGGTCTGTCTCTCACCGATCCTGCTGGCGACCGCGCTCGCGATGCGCACCCGCACCATCCGGATCGGCTTTTCCGTGCTGGTGCTGCCGCTGTTCGAGCCGATCCGGCTGGCCGAGGAGATCGCGACCCTCGACGTGCTGTCGGAGGGGCGCGTCGATTTGGGCGTCTCGCGCGGCAACACGAGCCGGTATTTCGAGGCCTGGGGGCTCGACTATGGGGACCGCTCGGCTGCTTTCGAGGCCTGCTTCGAGAGGCTGCTGCGGTACTGGACCGAGCCGCGCGTCGAGGTCGGCTCCCGCACCGAGTTCGATCGAGCCGAAATGCATTCAGCGTCCGCATCCGCCGATCTACGTGGCGACCTATCGCGAAGAGGCCGCGGCCTGGGTCGGCCGGCGCGGCCTCGCGCTGTTCCAGGGCAGCCAGCAATCGGTGCCGAGCATCCGTCGCTGCATCGCCGCGTTCAAGGATGCCGGCGGCGATGTGGCCCAGGTGCCGATCGGCCGCTTTGTCGTCGTCGGCGAGAGCGATGAGGCCGCCCGCCAGGCGGCGTGGCCCGCCGCCGAGAAGCTGACCGCCGGCTACCGCCGTGGCGGCGACCAGGTGCGGCGGCGGATCTCGACGGAAGAGGAGCTGGAGACCGAGCGCTGGCTGCGCGAGGTGGCGATCGTCGGCAGCCCGGACACGGTCGCCGAGCGGATCGCCGCCCTCCATGAGGAATTCGGTTTCGGCAACTTCATGCTGGTGACGGGCTTTCTGGGGAACCTGCCGGAAGAGGAAGTCGTCAGGACGCTTGAGCTGTTCGCCAACGAGGTCAGGCCGCGGGTCGAGCGGGATCTGGAGCCGCTGGGCAGTCGGGGAGCCGGAGACCGGCAATGACCCTTACTGCTGGCGCGACCGAGCGGACCGCTCATCCGGGCACGGCGCTCGAAGTGCTGCGCATCTTTCTGCGCCTCGGGCTGACCAGCTTTGGCGGGCCGGTCGCCCATCTCGGCTACTACCGCGCCGAGTTCGTCGAGCGCCGCAAATGGCTCGACGAGGCGGCCTTTGCCGACATCGTCGCGCTCTGCCAGTTCCTGCCCGGCCCGGCATCGAGCCAGGTCGGGATCTCGCTCGGCATCCTGCGCGCCGGTCTGCCGGGGGCGCTGGCCGCCTGGCTCGGCTTCACGATGCCGTCGGCCGTGGCGATGATCCTCTTCGGCTATGGGGTGACAAGGTTCGGCGATCTGTCGGGCGCGGCCTGGCTGCACGGGCTGAAGATCGTCGCTGTCGCGGTCGTGGCGCAGGCGGTATGGGGGATGGCACGGAGCCTCTGCCCCGACCCGCAGCGCGCCACGATCGCGGTCGGCGCGGCGATCCTGGTGCTCGCGGTGCCCGCGGCGGCCGGCCAGATCGGCGCGATCGCCGCCGGCGGGCTGATCGGCTGGGGGTTGCTCGGCAACAGCGGCGCAGCCCAACCGGGCGCGCCGCTTGCGGTGCATCTGCCGCGCGCCTGGTCGGTCGCCGCCGCGATCCTGTTCTTCGGATTGCTGATCGGTCTGCCGCTACTCGCGGCGGCGGTGCCGGTCCAGCCATTGAAGCTGTTCGATTCGTTCTACCGCTCCGGCGCGCTGGTGTTCGGCGGCGGCCATGTCGTATTGCCGCTCTTGCAGGCCGCGGTCGTGCCGCCGGGCTGGGTATCGAACGATACCTTCCTCGCCGGCTATGGTGCGGCGCAGGCGGTGCCGGGACCGCTGTTCACCTTCTCGGCCTATCTCGGCACGGTCATGGGACCGAAGCCGAATGGCTGGCTCGGCGGCCTCCTCTGCCTCGTCGCGATCTTCCTGCCGTCATTCCTCTTGCTGATCGGCGCGTCTGCCATTCTGGGAGAGCCTGCGGCGACGGCCGGCGGTGCAATCGGCGCTGCGCGGCGTCAATGCGGCGGTGGTCGGGCTGCTGCTCGCCGCGCTCTACCGGCCGGTATGGACGAGCGCGATCTTCGGCCCCGCCGATTTTGCTATGGGGATCGCGGCCTTTCTGCTGTTGGCGCTGTGGGCGGTGCCGCCCTGGCTCGTCGTGATTCTGGGCGCCATAGCCGCCACGCTGGTTGCCGCCATCCTTGGATAGGAGTTGCCCGCCATGTCCAGGCTGTCTTGCGCGATCCTTGCCAGCCTCGCCCTGGTCGCGCTCGCCGCGCCGCTGCCCGGCATGGCGCAACAGCATGGCAGCATGCCCGGCATGAACATGCAGGAGACCAAATCCGCCGCCCCCTACCACCCCGGCCTCGGCGAATTGATGACCGCGTTCGTGCAGCCGCGCCACATCAAGCTCGGCCTCGCCGGCCAGGCGGAGAACTGGGATTATGCCGCCTATGAACTGGGTGAATTGCGCGAGACCTTCGACGACGTCGGCAAACTCGTGCCAAAGCACGACAACCTGGCGATCCCGCCGGCGATCGCCTCGACCGTGACCCCGGCGATGGCGGCGCTCGACGCGGCGATCAAGGCCAAGGACCCGGCCGCCTTCACCAAGGCGTATGCCGATCTGACCACCGCGTGCAACGCCTGCCATCAGAGCGCCGATCATCCGATGATCGTGATCCAGGTGCCGACCGTCTCGGCCTTTCCTGACCAGGATTTCCGCCCGTCCAAACCGTGACCGGCCGGTCGTAACCGCGTTGCCATCGAGATTGCTTCGCTTCGCTCGCAATGACAGCCTCTCATTGTCATTGCGAGGAGCGGAGCGACGACGCAATCTCGGGCCGGACTCGAGCGGCCGTTGCTGGAGGCGGTGGGGTATGACGATCACCATGTACGATTTGGCCGGAGTGGAGGCGGATCGCCGCTTCAGCCCGTTCTGCTGGCGCGCCAAGATGGCGCTCGCGCATAAGGGGCTCGCGGTCGAGACCGTGCCCTGGCGCTTCACCGAAAAGGACAAGCTGCCGCAGCCGAATGCGGGCCGGGTCCCGGTGATCCGCGACGGCGACCGGGTCGTGCACGACTCGACGGCGATCGCCGATTACCTCGAGGAGCGCTATCCCGACCGGCCCTCACTGTTTGGCGGCGGCGAGACCGCGCGGGCGCTCGCCCGCTTTGTCCAGAACTGGACCGAAACGGTGCTGCAACCGGGGCTGATCCGCTTCGTCCTGCTCGACATCCACCGCCATATCGGGCCGCAGGATCAGGCCTATTTCCGCAGCGACCGCGAACAGCGCTTCGGCATGACGCTCGAGGAATTCGTCGGGGACCGCAACGCGCGGCTGCCGCAATTCCGCGCCAGCCTCGACCCGCTGCGCCGCACCGTCGAGCGCCAGAATTTCGTGTCCGGCGAGGCTCCCGCCTATGCCGATTACACTGTGTTCGGCGCCTTCCAATGGGCGCGCGCGATCAGCGATTTCGAAGTGCTGGCGGCCGACGATCCGGTGCGCGCCTGGCGCGGGCGCATGCTCGACCTGTTCGGCGGATTGGCGCGCCGCGCCCCCGCTTACGGCGACTGAAGGTGACCGGCACAAACGCGATCGCCGCCGTCGCGCTGGTTCTCCACAGCCTGTCTGCGGTCGTCTGGGTCGGCGGCATGTTCTTTGCGCTGTCGGCGCTGCGGCCGGCGACGGCGCCGCTCGACCCCGGGCCGCGGCTTGAGTTGTGGTCGCGCGTGCTTGCAGCGGTTCTTCGCCTGGGTCTTCGTCGCGATCGTGCTGCTGCTGCCTGAGCGGCTACGCGATGATCTTCGGGGTCTATGGCGGGTTTGACCGGATCGGCCTCTACATCAACCTGATGCAGGGCATCGGCATCGTCATGATGCTGTTGTTCTTCCACCTTTATTTCGCCCCGTGGCGGCGCTTCCGAACGGCGGTGACGCGGCGGGATTACCCGGCGGCGGCGGGTCAGCTCAACCAGATCCGCATGATCGTCACGATCAACCTCGTTCTCGGGCTGATCACCGTCGCCATCGGCAGCAGCGGGCGGTACTGGGGCTGATTATTCGCGTTGCACGCTCATCAGCACCAGGGCGGCGAGCAATACGCCGATCGCTTCGGTGCCCATGGCGATTTGCCCCAGCATCATGCTGAGCAAGGTGCACACAACGATCGCAGATCCGATCAGCATCGGCATGGCGACGATCCCATGGGGAATCCGGGGGGTTGACGGAACCGGAGAAGCGGGATTGTAACGGGTGCGGGGAAGGGTTTATTCCCGCGCCGGGAAAGCGAGAATCGGATGCCGGTACTTTTTGTCGCACGCAGCGCCAAGCTCGCCCGCTGGGCGTCCGATGTCGGGTTCGGCAAGCACACCTATAAGATCGGCGTTTGCGATGACGACCCGAAGGCGCTGGCCGCCGCCGGCTGGGCCGGCGAAGCCGATTGGAAGATCGTGCGCGCCCAAGAGGTCGAGGGGCTCTCCGAGACCGCGGTGAACGAGCGGCTCGCCCGCAAGGAGAAGATGATTGACCCGAGCCTCTACCCCAAGCTCAAGGGAGCGGAGGGCGTGTTCCGGGTCTCGCCCGAGCATGTCGAGAACCACATCATCGTCTCGCGCGCGCTGGCCGGCGACAGCGACCGCCGCGAGGCGAAGCTGACCCCCGCCGATTTCGCCGCCTATCTGATCCACAACGCGACGCGGTAGCGCACGAGCGTCATTCCGGGGCGCGGCGCAGCCGTGAGCCCGGAACCCATATTCCAGAGGCCTGTATTCATGGGTTCCGGGTTCGCCGCTGCGCGGCGCCCCGGAATGACGACGATTTTAGCGGAACCTCACGCCGCGCTCGGCTTCGTCTTGTCGCGCAGCGCGGCGAGGGCGTCGGGGGTGTCGATGTCGACGAGCACGCCGTCCGAATCCATCTCGACCTCATAGACCAGTTCGGCATGCTCGCCGATCAGGTGCTTGGCGCCGACATCGCCGGCGAGATCCGCCATTTCCGGGAAAAAGCGGCGGGCCCACAAGACCGGGTTGCCGCGCTTGCCGCGGCGGGTCGGCACGATGATGGCGCGCCCCTCCAACGGGTTGAACGCGGCGATCAGCCGGTCGAGGTCGCGGCCGGTGACGAGCGGCATGTCGCCGAGGCAGACGACGACCCCGTCGATGTCGGGCGGCAATGCCGCCAACCCGCGCTTCAACGAGGTCGAGAGGCCCTCGGCGAAGGCCGGATTGCGCACCCGCTCGACCGGCAGGCGGCCGAGCGCGGCGTCGACCGCATCGGCCTGGTTGCCGAGCACGGCGACGATCGGGCGGGCATGCGACGACAACAGCCGGGTTGCCGTGCGCGCGACCATCGGCCGCCCGTCGATCTCGGCCAGCAGCTTGTTGCTCCCCATCCGCCGCGACTGGCCGGCGGCAAGCAGGAGTGCGGCGATGCGCGGGCCGGGGGCGGGTTTCTCCGCGACAGCGCCGGCGGGCGCCGGGCTTGCCGCGGCGCGCGGCAGCGGCCTCGACGGGATCTCGGCCAACAGCCCGCCGGCGCCCATGCCCATGATCTCGCGGCGGCCGACCGGCAACCCGGCAACGAGCCGCTGCAGCACCCAGTCGAAGCCGTTGACCTTGGGCGAGCGGGCGCAGCCCGGCAGGCCCAGCGCCGGCTTGTCCCCGACATGGCCGAGCAGCAGCAGATTGCCGGGATCGACCGGCATGCCGAAATGGTCGATCTGGCCGCCCGCCGCGACGACGGCCTCCGGGATCACGTCGCGCCGGTCGACGATCGCCGAGGCGCCGTGCACCAATACCATCTCGGCGCCCGCCCCGATCGCCGCCGCGATGCGCGGCGCCAGATCGGCGGCTTCGTGCGCACAGCGGTCTTCGGAGACGAGAGTACAGCCGAGCGCGGCCAGACGCTGTCCGGTAACCTCCTTTGTCTTGTCGAGAATGCTTTCCTTGAACCCGGGCAGCCGGGTCTGGATCAGCGCGACCCGCCGCGGCACAAACGCGGCGACGCGCAGCAGCCTCCCGCCTTCCGTGGCGCAGGCGATGGCGGCCTCGATCGCCGCTTCTTGCACCGCGAACGGGATGATCTTGACCGTCGCGACCATCTGGCGCGGCTCGACCACGGCAAAGGGCGGCAGGGTCCCGAGGGTCACCGCCTCGTCGACCGCATTGAGCCGGTCGAGTCGGTCGCGGTCGAAAACGAGGAGACCCTTCGCCGCGGCGAACAAATTCGCCCGGCCGGTAAAGGCCGTCGCCGTCGCGATACTATCCCCAGCGGCGGCGGCGGCGATGCGGGTTGCCGCCTCGTCCTCGCGGATGTCGCCGGGATCGAGCCGGGCCGCGACGACATGGTCGAGCCCCGAGGCGGCGATCAGCGCGATATCGGCCGGCGACAGGACGCGGCCTTTCTTCAGCGCCGCGCTGCCGAGCCGCAGGCTGTGCGCCAGGATCGCGCCCGCCGCCTCGGCAACCGGAACCTCGCCGAATTTCATGCCGCTGGCCCGAATTGGATCCCTGCGCAGGCAGGGACCCATCGATCGGCGACGCGGAAGGCTGGACCATGGGTCCCCGCCTGCGCGGGGACCACTAGGTTGGGCGCCTTCTGCAAGACCGTCACGCCGCCTCGCCTTTCGGCGCCGCGGCGTCGCCCTTGCGCAACATTTGGGTCATCTCGGCGAGGATCGAGATCGCGATCTCGGCCTGCGACACCGCGCCGATCGGCAATCCGATCGGGCCGTGGATGCGGGCGAAGTCAGCGTCGCCGAACCCCAGTTGGGAAAGACGTTCCAGGCGCCGCGCATGGGTGCGTTTCGAGCCGAGCGCGCCGATGTAAAAGCACTCCGAGCGCAGCGCCACGGCAAGCGCCGGATCGTCGAGCTTGGGGTCGTGGGTCAGGGTTACGACCGCCGAGCGATGGTCGGGTTTCAGCCGCTCCAGCGCCTCATCGGGCCATTCGGTGGTCAATTCGACACCGGGAAAGCGCGCCTCGGTGGCAAAGGACCCGCGCGGGTCGATGACGATCGCCCGGTAATCGGTCAGGGCCAGCATCTGGGTCAGCGGCTGAGCGATATGCACCGCGCCGACGACAAAACAGCGCCGCGGCGGGCTGTACACCTGGACAAAGACGCGGCCGGCGGCGGTTTCGAGCGCGAGGTTGCGATCGGCGCGCAGCGCATCCCGCATGGCCGCGCGCTGCGCCTCGTCGAGCGCGAGATCGCCGTCGAAGCGGGTGCCGTCGAACAGCAATTGCGCGCCGCTTTTCAATTCGGTGGCGAGCGCGACCGAGCGCGCCTCGCGCCCGGCGGCGATCACCCGATCGAGGTATTTCGCCTTCATTCGACGCGCTCGACAAAGATCTCGATCTTGCCGCCGCAGGCGAGACCGACCTCCCAGGCCTGGTCGTCGGTGATGCCGAAATCGAGGAGGCGCGGCTTGCCGTCGCGGATCACCTCCTGTGCCTCGCCGATGACCGCGCCCTCGACGCAGCCGCCCGATACCGAGCCGACAAACGCGCCATCGTCGGCAATCGCGAGCTTGGCGCCGGCCGGCCGCGGCGAGGAGCCCCAGGTCTTGACCACGGTGGCCAGCGCAACGCCCTGTCCGGCCTCGCGCCAGCGCGCCGCCTGTTCGAGGATCTCGGCTGTATCGGTCATTCTTCTCCCCTCAATCTTCTTCACGTAGGCCAAATCGTTCGCCCGCCATCGCCGCCGCGCTTTGCCGCTGCGCCGCCCGGCTGATCACCTCGACCAGGGTTTCGAGGCTCTCCAGATTATGCACCGGCCGGAACTCGTCGACATAGGGCAGCATCGCCTTCATCCCCAGAGATCTTGGTTCGAACCCCTCGTAGCGCAACAGCGGGTTCAGCCAAATCAGCCGGCGGCACGAGCGGTGCAGCCGGTCCATCTCATGCGCGAGGCCGGTCCCGGCGTCGCGGTCGAGCCCGTCGGTGATGAGCAGCACGACCGCCCCTTGCCCCAAGACGCGGCGCGACCACAGCTTGTTGAACTCGGCGATCGAATGGCCGATCCGGGTGCCGCCGGACCAGTCGACGACCGCCTCGGCGACACGGTCGAGCGCGAGGTCGACATCGCGGTAGCGCAGATAGCGGGTGATATTGGTCAGCCGCGTCCCGAACACAAAGGTGAAGACCCGGTCGCGGTCGTTGGTGATCGAGTGCATGAAATGCAGAAAGACGCGGCTGTAGCGGCTCATCGAGCCGGAGATGTCGCACAGGACGACGAGCGGCGGCGGCCGGGTGCGGCGGCTCTTGCGCTTCAGTTCGATGAGGCCGCCCGAGCGCAGGGCCGCGCGCAGCGTCGCGCGCATATCGGCGCGGGCGCCACGCGGGTCGCGGGCAAAGCGCCGGGTCGGCACGTTCATGATCGGCAATTGCAGCCGCGCGATCGCGGCTTTCGCGCGGGCCAGCTCGTCCAGCGACATCTTCTCGAAATCCATCGTGCGCAGCTGCTCCTTGTCGGAGAAGGTCATCGCCGCGTCGAATTCGAGCTCGGTCTCGCCGCGGTCCTGCGCCTCCTTGTTCGGATGCAATGCCTCGGCGAGCCGGCGCAGCATCTCCTGCCCTTCCTCCTGCGGCATGTCGATGTTGATCTCGGGCAAGACAAGGGCGAGCATCTTCTTCAACAGCTCGGGATTGCGCCAGAAGACGTGAAAGGCCTGGTCGAACAGCACCCGCTGGTCGGCGCGGTTGACCAAGACCGCGTGCAATGTCCAGTAGAAGTCGCGGCGGTCGGTGATGCCCACCGCCTCGACCGCGGCGACGGCATCGAGCACCTTGCCCGGCCCGACCGGCAGCCCCGCCGCCCTTAAGGTGCGGGCGAAATGCATCAGATTGGCAAGGAGCCGCCCGTCATTCCCTGTTGCAGGAAGTGCGGCCACGTCGCTCATTTATTCACAGTGAGACAGTGAGGCAGTGAGAAGGTCGGTCACTCATCACCCGATCGAGGTCGTCTTGGCAGCGGCGTGCCGTGCTTTACGTGATTCTCCCACACGTCGGTATTACGCCAAGGCGAGAATTGCCAATAGCACCAGTGTAAGAACGCGGTGTACGCTCTTTGAAAAATGCGCGATCGGCGCGCGATCATATCTAGCGGCGAATAGATGCGGCTCAACACCAAACCGCTAAAAACAGTCGGCCACCGGTACATCGCCGCGAACGTCAGCCCGGCTGATATAATGTAAAATACGAATGAAATAGTTATAACGAATGCAATCGTCACGGTGCCTCGATCTCTTTTCTCACTGCCTCACTGTCTCATTGTGAAAATCTATTGTTCGCGGGGGGTGGCGGCGATCTCGGCCTTGACCTGTTCGAGGATCTTGGCCGCCTCGCTGCCCTGGATGCGGGCGATGTCGTCCTGGTATTTGAGGAGCACGCCCAGCGTGTCGTTGATCGCTTCCGGCGTCAGTTCCAGCGCGTCCAATTGCATCAACGCTTCGGCCCAATCGATCGACTCGGCGATGCCGGGCAATTTGAACAGATCCATCTTGCGCAGCTTCTGGACAAACTCGACGACCTCGCGCGACAGCTTTTCGCTGGCCCGCGGCGCCTTGCGCTTCAGGATTTCGAGCTCGCGCTCGGCATTCGGGTAATCGACCCAATAATAGAAACAGCGGCGCTTCAGGGCGTCGTGGATCTCGCGCGTGCGGTTCGAGGTGATCACGACGATCGGCGGGTGCTCGGCGTGGATCGTGCCGATCTCGGGGATCGTCACCTGGAAATCGGAGAGGAGTTCGAGCAGATACGCCTCGAACGGCTCGTCGGTGCGGTCGAGTTCGTCGATCAGGAGGACCGGCGGGCCGCCCAACTCCGGCTCCAGCGCCTGCAACAGCGGCCGTTTGATCAGAAACCGGTCGGAAAAGATCGTGTTCTCGATCTCGCTGCGGTCCTCCTCGCCCGCCTCGGCGAGGCGGATCTCGATCATCTGGCGGGCGTAATCCCATTCGTAGACGGCCGAGGCGACATCGAGCCCCTCATAGCATTGCAGCCGGATGAGCCGCCGCTTCAGCGCGGTCGCCAGCACCTTGGCGATCTCGGTCTTGCCGACCCCGGCCTCGCCTTCGAGGAACAAGGGGCGCTTCAGATGCAGCGCGAGGTGCACTGCCGTCGCCAGCGAACGATCGGCGACGTAATCGGCGCTGCCGAGCAGATCGAGCGTGTCGCCGACCGAAGCGGGAAGGGGGGTCATTTGCGGCTGTGCATCCAAATCAGATCCCGATCGCAACAAAATCCCTCTCCCACGGGGAGAGGGCGAGTGAGAAGCGCGCACCCAGTGAGCCCGGCACACGCTCTCCAGATGCGAGATATCTAATCCCTCCGCCGCAGCCACGCCACCCCAGGATTGCGCTGGATTATTTTCGCAGTGCTATCATATGATAGCAAGCATAGGGAGAGCCGTATGCCCCAACTCCTCGTCCGAGACGTTCCGCAGGACGTGGTCGAAGCCTTGAAGCGACGAGCGACCGAGCATGGCCGGAGCGCCGAAGCCGAGCATCGCATTATTCTCGAAGAGTCCCTGCGCGCAGGCCGCGCCGGTTTTCGTGAGCGAGCTGCCGCATTGCGAGAAGCAACGCGCGGCCGGATCTCGATCGGATCGGAGGAACTTATCCGGCAGGATCGAGACGAACGGTGACGGTCGTCGTGGACGCGTCGGTAGCTGTGAAATGGGTGCTCCGCGAGAATGGCAGCGATGCCGCGGATGCACTCCTCGACGACGACGG
The DNA here is from genome assembly GCA_963842175.1 of uncultured Alphaproteobacteria bacterium. Taxonomy (GTDB): domain Bacteria; phylum Pseudomonadota; class Alphaproteobacteria; order ATCC43930; family CGMCC-115725; genus DATARH01. The sequence goes on along the minus strand of CAWJFM010000021.1, from coordinate 445,683 downwards.
TTTGATTGCGCCAGCCATATGGCTCGCCGAGGTGGGACACGCCCTCTGGCGTAGAGCGCGCATGGCGGAGATTACAGCCACGGAAGCGGGTGAGCGTTTGGTTGAATTGCAGAAGGCGCCAGTCGCGTCGGTGGGGATCGGCCCCCACCTCGATCGGGCGCTAAACCTCGCGATCGAACTCAGTCACCCGATCTACGATTGCCTCTATCTGGCGCTCGCTCTGCACCAGGAGACGCATGTTGTGACGGCCGATCGGCGGTTTGCCGCCGCCGCGGCCCGGCCGGATTTAGCCGACCGCGTCCGCCTCCTCGCGAGGTAGGCTACCCGGCCGCGGCGACGGCGCGGCGGGCCATCACGTTGACGAGGTGGGCGCGGTATTCGGCGCTGGCGTGGATGTCGGAGTTGAGGTCGGTATCCGGGATCGCGATGTCCTTGATCGCGTCCGGCGTGAAGGAGCGCGCGAGCGCGGCTTCCATCGCCGGCACGCGGAAGACGCAAGGGCCGGCGCCGGTCACCGCGACCCTGACGCCAGCGGGGGTACGCGCGACGAAGACGCCGACGATCGCGTAGCGCGAGGCCGGGTTCTTGAATTTCTGATAATTCGCCGCCTGCACCTTCGGGAAGCGCACCCCCGTGACGATCTCGCCGTCGCCGAGCGCGGTCTCGAACAGGCCGGTGAAGAATTGGTCGGCCGCGATCTCGCGCTTGTTGGTGCGCACCGTGGCGTTGAGCGCGACGACCGCCGCCGGATAGTCGGCCGCCGGGTCGTTGTTGGCGATCGAGCCGCCGATCGTGCCGCGGTTGCGCACCGCCGGGTCGCCGATCATCCCGGCCAGCGCCGCCAGCGCCGGGATCGCGCGCTTGACGACCGCCGAGCGGTTGACCTCGGCATGGCGGGTCATCGCGCCGATCACGATCGCATCGCCGTCTTCGCTGATGCCCTTCAGCGCGGGGATCGAGCCGAGGTCGATCAGTTGCGAGGGCTTGGCGAGGCGCATCTTCAAGGTCGGGATCAGCGTCATGCCGCCGGCGACGAGCTTGGCGTCGGCGTCGCTGAGCTTACCGGCGGCATCGTCGAGGCTCGCGGCTTTGACATAATCGAATTCGTACATCGGGCCTCTCCCTATCCTATTCCCTACGAAGGCCTTCGGCTTTTTGCCCCTCACCCTCCCGCTTCGCGGGTCCCTCCCTCTCCCCGCATGCGGGGAGAGGGTTGGGGTGAGGGGCCTATTCCGCAGCCGCCCGCGGCTGGTGCCGCTGGATCAGCCGCCACAGTTTTTCCGGGGTCGCCGGCATCTCGACATGGCGCACCCCCAATCCCTTCAGCGCGTCGACGATCGCATTGGCGATCGCCGCCGGCGCGCCGATCGCGCCGGCCTCGCCGCAGCCTTTGACGCCGAGCGGGTTGTGCGTGCACAGCGTCGCATGCGTCGACAGCGCGAAATTAGGCAGATCGTCGGCGCGCGGCATCGCGTAGTCGTTGTAGGAGCCGGTCAACAGCTGCCCGGTCTCCTTGTCGTAGACGCAGCCTTCGAGCACGGCCTGGCCGATCCCTTGCGCGAGGCCGCCATGGACCTGGCCCGACACGATCATCGGGTTGATGATCCGGCCGAAATCGTCCGACGCGGTGAAGTTGACGATCGTCAGATGCCCGGTATCGGGGTCGATCTCAACTTCGGCGATATGCGCGCCCGACGGGAAGGTGAAGTTCTTCGGGTCATAGAACGCGGTCTCGTCGAGCCCGGGCTCGAGTTCGTCATGGGGAAAATTGTGCGGCACATAGGCGGCAAATGCGACCTCGCCGATGCTCTTCGAGCGGTCGGTGCCGGCGACGGTGAACGCTCCATCCTTGAACTCGATATCGGCCTCGGAGGCTTCGAGGAGATGGGCGGCGATCTTCCTGCCCTTGGCAACGACCTTGTCCATCGCCTTGACGATCGCGCTGCCGCCGACCGCCAGCGAGCGCGAACCGTAGGTGCCCATGCCGAATGGCATCTTGGCGGTATCGCCGTGGACGATCTCGATCGATTCGATCGGAATCCCGAGCTTGTCGGAAACCAGCTGGGCGAAGGTCGTCTCGTGCCCCTGGCCGTGGCTGTGCGACCCGGTCAGCACCGTGACGCTGCCGGTCGGGTGAAAGCGCACCGCAGCCGATTCGTAGAGCCCGGCGCGGGCACCCAAGGCGCCGGCCACGGCCGAGGGGGCGATGCCGCAGGCCTCGATATAGGTGGCGATGCCGATGCCGCGCAGCTTGCCGCGGCGGGCCGCCTCCTGGCGCCGCGCCTCGAAGCCGAGGTAGCCGGCGGCGCGCGTCGCCAGGTCCAGCGTCGATTGGTAATCGCCGCTGTCATATTGCAGCGCGACCGGCGTCTGGTATGGGAAGGCGTTGGCCGGAATGAAATTGCGCCGGCGCAATTCGGCCGGGTCGAGCCCTAATTCGTCGGCGGCGAGGTCGACGATGCGCTCGACGAGGAAGGTCGCCTCGGGCCGGCCCGCCCCGCGATAGGCGTCGACCGGGACGGTATTGGTGAACACCGCCTTGGTCTCGACATAGATCGCCGGGGTCGTATAGGTGCCGGCGAGCAGCGTTCCATAGAGATAGGTCGGGATGCAGGTCGCGAAGGTCGAGAGGTAAGCGCCCATGTTGGCCAGCGTCGACACCTTGAGCGCGAGGAATTTCGCGTTGGCGTCGAGCGCCAGCTCGACATGCGTGACATGGTCGCGGCCATGCGCGTCCGACATGAAGCTGTCCGAGCGCTCGGCGGTCCATTTAATGGGCCGCCGCACCTTGCCGGCCGCCCAGGTGACGATCGCTTCCTCGGCGTAGTGGTAGATCTTCGACCCGAAGCCGCCGCCGACATCGGGGGCGACGACGCGCAGTTTCGCCTCCGCGATGTGCAGCACAAAGGCGCCCATCAACAGCCGGATGACATGCGGGTTCTGGCTCGTCGTATAAAGGGTGTGCTCGCCGGTGGCGCGGTCGTATTCGCCGATCGCCGCGCGCGGCTCCATCGCATTGGGGACGAGCCGATTGTTGACGAGGTCGAGCTTGACGGTCTTGGCTGCCTTGGCGAACGCTGCATCGACCGCGGCCAAATCGCCCAGATGCCAGTCGTAACAGAGATTGCCGGGCGCCTGGTCCCCCCAAACCTGCGGCGCGCCGGGCTTCAGCGCCGCGGCCACGTCGACGACCGCCGGCTCGACGGTATAGGCGACTGCGATCTGCTCGGCGGCGTCGCGCGCCTCGGCGAGGCTCTCGGCGATGACGACCGCGACCGGGTCGCCGACATGGCGCACCCGGTCCACGGCCAGCACCGGATGCGGCGGCTCCTTCATCGGCGAGCCGTCCTTCGAATTGATCAGCCAGCCGCAGGGCAGGCCGCCGATGCCGTCGGCCGCCAAATCCGCGCCGGTGAAGACGGCGACGACGCCCGGCGCCGCCGCCGCGGCTTTCGTGTCGATGCCGCCCAGCCGCGCGTTGGCGTGCGGGCTCCGCAGGATATGGGCGTGGAGCTGGCCCGGCCGGTTGATGTCGTCGGTATAGGTCCCCTGTCCGGTGAGGAACCGGTAGTCCTCGCGCCGCCGGACTGGCGTGCCGATCGCGGGCACCGGCGTTACTCCGCCGCCACTCCATGGGCAGGCGCCGGCGGCGTCTCGCCGCGCATCACCGCCGCGCCCTCAATGATCGCCAGCACGATGTTGTGATAGCCGGTACAGCGGCACAGATTACCCTCGAGATACTCGCGGACCTCGCGCTCGCTCGGTCGCGGGTTGTTCTTCACCAGGTCGAGCGCGCTCATCACCATGCCAGGGGTGCAGAACCCGCACTGCAAAGCGTGGTTGTTGCGGAAGGCTTCCTGCATCGGGTGCAGCGTGTCGCCATTGGCGACGCCCTCGATCGTCAAGACGTTGCGGCCTTCGGCCTGTACCGCCAGAAGCGTGCAGGCTTTGACCGCCTCGCCGTCGACATGGACGACGCAGGCGCCGCATTGGCTGGTGTCGCAGCCGACATGGGTCCCGGTCAGGCCGAGATGCTCGCGCAACAGCTGCACCAGGAGCGTGCGCCCCTCGACCGTCGCCGATGCCGGCTTGCCGTTCACGGTGAGGCTGACCGTCTTCTGCATCGCAAACCTCCCTCAAATCAGCCGATCTGGCGCAGGCTGGCGGCCGCGGACGGCGCAGCCGGCCGGAGTTTCCTGCGCCGCCGCTCTTGGGTCAAGGCATTCCCAAACCCCTGTGGCCGGGCTTGACCCGGCCACCCACGTCTTGTCTGCGGTGACGTTTTGCGGATGAAGACATGGATGGCCGGGTCGAGCCCGGCCATGGGGCGGGAGGGTTACGTCGGAGCCGCGTTTCCCGGGCTCATCACCGTGACGAAGCGGCTGAAGAACTCGTCGGCCATCTTGCGCGCGGTGGCGTCGACGAGGCGCGAGCCGATCTGCGCCAATTTCCCGCCGACCTGGCCCTGGGCGCCGTAGCGCAGCACGGTCTCGCCGCCGTCTTCCTCGAGCGTAACCTTGGCGCCGCCCTTGGCAAAGCCGGCAACCCCGCCGGTGCCCTCGCCGGTGATCGTGTAGCCCGCCGGCGGATCGAGGTCGGACAGCGTGACCTTGCCGGAAAAGCTCGCCTTGACCGGTCCGACCTTGGCGACAACCTTGGCGGTGAACTCGGTGTCGGAGACCTTTGCGATGGTCTCGCATCCGGGAATGCACTGCTTCAAGGTCTCGGGGTCGTTGAGCCGCTCCCAGACGCGCTGGCGCGGGGCGGGGATGCGGCGCTCGCCATGCATTTCCATGCGGGGTGTCCTCAGCAGCAGGGGGCCAAGGGAGTGTGGGTCGCCGCGTTCGCGATTGCAATCGGCGTCAATCCGGAATGACCGCGATCGCGCTGATCTCGATGAGGGCGTCGGGCGAGGTGAACTTAGAGACCTCGACCATCGTCGAGGCCGGCAGCGGCTCCCTGAAGTACTCCGCCCGCACTTTGTGGATGCCGGCGAACTGCTCCATGTTGCGGACATAGACGTCGACCCGGCAGATGTCGTCCATCGTGCCGCCGGCCGCCTCGACCGCGGCCTTGAGGTTCTCGCAGACCTGGCGAGTCTGCGCCTCGATGTCGCCGATCCCGGCCAGCGATCCGTCGCGGCGGCGCGCCGTCATGCCGGAGATGAAGACGAGCCGGCCTTTCGCCTCGATCGCGGTGGCCTGCGAGAACACCCCGCTCGGCTGGGCCAATTTGTCGGGCCGGATCGGTTGCTTCGCCATGACTGTTCTGCTCGCTCCGCGGTCTGTTATACGACGAGGCCCGTGACGGTCCGGTTCCAAAAGCGATTTGCCCGGTATTCGGGCGCAAATGGGACCAAAGGGAATTTCAGGCGCTCGCCCGCGTTAGCAGGCTTTCAGCGATTCCAGGGAGGGCGACATGCGCGGGCTGCTGATAGTGATTGGTTTGGCCGGCGTTATCGCCGCGACCGCGGCGCCTTCAGCACCGGCAGCCGACCTAGGCAAAATCGTGCATGCCATTACCGATCCGCACGAGGCCCAGCGGTACGAAGAACAGGCACACCGGAATAACCGTCCAGACGAAGAACGCTACTGGCACCAGTACGGCCAGGGTCTACAGCAGAAGCAGCACGATCACGACCACCGATGATCGTCACCGGCAGTTAGTGCAGCGCTCCGCTCTGCGCTGCCGCGCCGAACGTATAGCGTGAAATGTGCATTGTCGTCCTCCCGTTTTGCGGGAGGGTAGCGTGGCCGTGTTTGTCGGTATTCGGGCGCAGATGGGACCAAAACCGGATGAGGGATCGGCGGAACTGATCGCCAGGATCTCCGTTTCGATAAATAGGATCGCGACGCTTCACCTCGCTGGATGGGAGGTCCCACCATGGGGGCAAACGATCTGCGGAAGAAGGCCCAACAATGCCGCGAACTGGCGCGCGACGCGGTAAAGGAAGAGGTCGCCTACCAATTACGGCAGTGGGCAGAGGACTACGAGGCAGAGGCCGATGTCATACTGCGGAATGAACGCTCAGGGTCCGACACCGAGCACACCGCCGGGGACGCCACCTGTCCCGCCTCCGGATCAGCCACTGCCCATGACGGACCCGCCGCCGCCAATACCGATTCCCAATCGTGAGCAACCCGGAGGTCCGCCGCCGATTATCGACCCGCTGCCCCCGCGCGCCAGAGCGCTCCGCCTTTATCGGCGCTTGATCGTCTCCGGCAACAACGCGATAAGCGCGGCAAGCTTGGCGTCGTCAAGATCTAGGACAAATGTCGGCGCCGGGTTATGAGGCTGATCGAATTAACCCAGGTATAAGGGGTTGCTCTCTAGCGAAAGGGTCCGCCATCGGCCGATTCCGGCCAGCGATCCGTCGAGGCGCCGCGCCGTCATGCCGGAGATGAAGACGAGCCGGCCCTTCGCCTCGATCGCGGTGGCCTGCGAGAACACCCCGCTCGGCTGGGCCAATTTGTCGGACCGGATCGGTTGCTTCGCCATGACTGTTCTCCTCGCTCCGCGCTCTGTTATACGACAGGCGCGATGACCGTCCCGTTCCAAAAGCGATTTGTCGCGCTCGCCGCAGAGCGGTCGCCGCTATGCGTCGGGATCGATCCCTCGGCCGATCTGCTCAAAGGCTGGGGCCTGGCCGATGACGCGCAGGGGCTGGCGTCGTTTTGCGAACGCATGATCGAGATCTGCGCGCCGCTCGTTGCGTGCGTCAAGCCGCAGGCCGCGTTTTTCGAGCGGCACGGAGCGGCGGGACTGGCGGTGCTGCGCCGCACCGTCGAGGCGGCGCAAAGCCAGGGGGCGCTCGTCATCATCGACGTCAAGCGCGGCGACATCGACTCGACGGCAGCAGCATACGGAGAGGCCTTTCTCGGGGCGCACAGCGCCTTTGGCGGCGATGCCATGACGCTGAGCGCCTATCTCGGCTTTGGCTCGCTGGCCCCGATCATCGAACGCGCGCGCCGCGAGGCCGCCGGGGTGTTCGTCGTGGTGCGGTCGTCCAACCCGGAAGGAACCGGGCTGCAGCAGGCGCGGCTGCCGGATGGCCGGTCGGTAGCCGAATTCCTCGCCGACCAGATCGCCGAGCGAAACGCGGCCGATGGCGAAGGCGGGCTCGGGCTGATCGGTGCGGTCGTCGGCGCGACGCTGGGGGACGAGGCCGCCGATATCGCCGCGCGCCTGCCGAACGCGCTGCTGCTCGTCCCGGGCATCGGCGCCCAGGGCGCGACGATCGGCGATGTTCGCCGCAATTTCGGGGTCCACTTTTCGCGGGTCATCCCTTCCCTGTCCCGTGCCATCGCTCGGGCGGGTCCGCGAGCGGAGGATTTGCGGCGCGCGGTCGAGCGCCATATCGCCGAGATCCGCGGCGCCGGGTGACCGCCGTCGTCGCGGCGGCCGCGCGGCTGTGCTAGGCGTTAGCCGAAGGCGGCAGGGAGCTTCACGATGACCGAGAACGCGGCGCCAGACGCAGGGACGCCGATCATCGAGATGCGGCATGTCCACAAATGGTTTGGCGACTTCCGCGTGCTGACCGACATCAATCTCGAAGTGAAGCGGGGCGAGCGCGTCGTCGTCTGCGGCCCGTCGGGCTCCGGCAAATCGACGATGATCCGCTGCATCAACCGCCTCGAAGAGCATCAGCAGGGCCAGATCATCGTCGCCGGGATCGAGCTGACCTCCGATTTGAAGAATATCGAGGCGACCCGCCGCGAGGTCGGCATGGTGTTCCAGCAGTTCAACCTGTTCCCGCATCTGACGGTGCTGCAAAACCTGACGCTGGCGCCGATCTGGGTGCGCAAGCTGCCGAAGCAGGAGGCCGAGGAGACCGCGCGTTATTACCTGGGGCGGGTGCGCATTCCCGAACAGGCCGACAAATATCCGGGTCAGCTCTCGGGCGGGCAGCAGCAGCGCGTGGCGATCGCGCGCTCCTTGTGCATGAAGCCCGAGATAATGCTGTTCGACGAGCCGACCTCGGCGCTCGATCCGGAGATGATCAAGGAAGTGCTCGACGTAATGATCGAGCTGGCGCAAGAGGGCATGACGATGATCTGCGTGACGCACGAGATGGGGTTTGCGCGCACCGTTGCCGACACGATGGTGTTCATGGACCGCGGCGAGATCGTTGAGCGCGGCCCGCCCAGGGAATTTTTCGCCAACCCGAAAAGCGAGCGCACCCGGCAGTTCCTCAGCCAGATCCTGGCGCATTGAGGTCGCGCACCAATAGTGGCCGAGCCCGTCGCCTCGGCCTGAATCTCGCCGCGACCGGCCAATCGATCATTGGGTGCGGCACGGCAAGGTGCTCGAAAGGGACCGATCGATGAGCTGGACGATTTTTGCCCCGAGCTTCCTGACCGCGGCTGTCGAATGGGTTGAAGCCTTCACGATCGTGCTTGCGGTCAGTCTTACGATCGGATGGCCGGCCGCGCTTGGCGCGGCGGTTGCGGCCCTGGCGACGCTCGCGGCGTTGACTGCCGCCACTGGCGGCGTGCTTCAGCTTGGCGTCGGTTTGGGCTGGATGCAGTTCTTGATCGGCGTTTTCCTCTTGTTGTTCGGGGTGCGCTGGCTGGCGAAGGCGATTGCCCGACGGGCCGGCCTCAAGGCTCAGCATGATGAGGACGACGAGTTCGCCGCGACGCGGTCGCGGCTTTCCTCCGGCGACGGACGAGCGGCGTGGCTCATCGCCTATAAGGGGGTTCTGCTGGAGGGCCTGGAAGTCTGGCTGGTCGTCGTCGCGTTGAGCGTCGGCAGCGCCGGCTGGGTCAGCAGCGTCGGCGGCGCCGTAGCCGCGCTGCTCATGGTGGCGCTCGCGGGCGCCTACTTGCGGTCGCCCCTCGGCCGGGTTCCGGAGAACACCATAAAATTCGGGGTCGGCGCCATGATCGTTTCGTTCGGCACCTTCTGGTCGCTTGAAGCCTTGGGCGGCCCGAATATCTGGCCGATGGCCGATTGGTCGCTGATCGGGCTGGTCGTTTTCTATGTCACCGGCGGTCTGCTGCTGAGTTCCGCTCTGCGCCCACGCCTCGTGAGAGGAGCCGCGAGATGAGCGCTTTCTTGGCGACCTTGTTTGGCGATCTGCGAAATTGCTGCGTCGTCGCGGCAGTGATCGCCGGCGAAGCGGCGATGGTTTATGGCGGGTTCGCTCGCGAGGCAGCGTTCGCGGTACCGGTGGCGACCCTCGCCGGCGTCTTTTGGCTGGCCCGGCCCGCACGCTGAGGCCGGTCTTCTTCGCTCGTCTAAACCGCGCCGCCATGGCAGGCTGTGTCCTGGATTGCTCCCGGCTGGAGAACCGATATGACGGGTGCTTTAGGGCGGCTGCGCGTGGTCGATTTCACGACGACGATCGCCGGGCCGCATTGCACGCGCCTCTTGGCCGATCTCGGCGCCGAGGTGATCAAGCTCGAGGCGCCCGAGGGCGACATGATGCGCTCGCGCCCGCCGCTGCGCGACGGCGCCAGCACCTCATTCGGCCAGCTCAACACCGGGAAGAAGAGCCTCGTGCTCGATTTGAAGCGGCCCGCGGCGGTCGATGCCGCATGCCGCCTCGTCGCCACCGCCGATGTCGTGGTCGAGAATTTCCGCCCCGGCGTCATGCAGCGCTTCGGGCTCGATTATGCGAGGCTCAAGGCGGTGAAGCCGGACCTCGTCTATTGCGCGATCTCCGGCTACGGCCAGAGCGGGCCCTCGGCCGGGCTGCCGGCCTACGCGCCGGTGATCCACGCCTCCTCCGGCTTCGATCTTGCGCAGATCGCCTATCAGGGCGGCGGGCGTCGGCCCGATTATTGCGGCATCTACATCGCCGACGTCCTGACCGGCACCTACGCGTTTGGGGCGATCGTGACCGCGCTCTACCAGCGCCAGGCAACGGGCGAAGGCCAGCTGATCGACGTGTCAATGCTCGAAAGCATGCTGAGCCTGACCTTGAGCGAGATCCAGCTGGCGCAGTTTCCCCTCTCGTATGTCCCCGGCCGGCCGGTGTTCGGGCCGATCCAAACAAAGGACGGCTATGTCAATCTGTCGATCGCCAGCGAGCGCAGCTTCCAGAATTTGGCGGCGGCCGCCGGCCGGCCCGACTGGACCAGCGACCCGCGCTTCGCCAAATACCCCGACCGGCGCGCCAATTGGGGCATCCTGATCGACGAGCTGGAAACCTGGTCAACCGAGCGCACCAGCGCCGAGGTGCAGGCGATCTTCGATCGCCACGGCGTGCCGGCCTCGCCCTATCGCACGGTCAAGGAGGCGATGGCCGACCCGCAGCTCGCGCATCGCCGCGCGCTCGCCGAGGTGCAGGACCAGGGCGGCACCTTCCTTGCCCTCAACCCGCCCTTCCGCTTCTCGGCCGCCACCGCCGCCGCCCAGCCATGGGTCGCCGCACTCGGCGAACACACCGCGGCGGTGCTCTGCGAACTCGGCTATGGCCGGCGCGACATCGCCGCGCTGACTGGGACGGGCGAGGCGCCGCCCTAATTCGGGTAGACGATCGTGCGCAGCATGACCCGGCGCTCGGCCGGGTGGTAGTCGCCGGCGCCGCGATGCATCGTCGCGCGCTCGTCCCAGATCAGCGAGATCGCCGACCCGCCAGGAGTGGTAATAGACGAACCGGTCCTGGGTCGCGTGCGCCGCCAGCTCCTCGATCAATTCCCAGGCCGCTGCGCGCTCCATCCCGGCAAAACCGTGCACATGCATCGGGTTGACGAAGAGGATCGGGCGGCCGGTGACCGGATGTTCGATAACCGCCGGGCGCGGCAGCTCGGCGTATTGTCTTTCGGTCTTGCCCTTCGTCGGCACCGTAGAGGCGCTCGCCGGCCGGGCCGTCGGTGCGGCCATGCAACCCGACGAGCGCTGGCGAGGCGCTGTTTCATCGCGTCGGGCAGCGCATCGTAGGCGGCGCACATATCGGCGAACATCGTCCCGCCCTTCTGCCGCCGGGACCTCGATGGCGTGCAGCATCGCCAACAGCGGCAGCTCCTCCTCATAGGTCGAGTCGGTGTGCCAGTCGGTGGCGCGCTTGACGCCGTACCAGTCGATCTCGCCTTCCTCGTCGACATTGGTCAGCCACGATACTTCCTCGTGGTCGGGATGACGGTATTTGACCAGCGAGTGCTTCAACGGCGCGCCAAAGCGCCGCCCGAACGCGGCAAGCTCCGGGGCGCCAAGCCGCTGGTCGCGGAACACCAGCACCGGATGCTCGGCGAAGGCCTCCTCGATCCAGGCGAAGGTCGCGTCGTCGAGCCGCGACAGATCCACCCCCAGCGCCTCGGTGCCGAGCGCCTCGCCCAGCGGGCGCAGTTGCGGTGATTGCGACATCGGCGATCCTCCCATCGATAGCTGACGCATAATGACCGCGATCGGGCCGGCGCCGCAATCCGGTCCGCCGCATTGCCGGGTCGCGATCCGGGCCGCCGACGCGCCCAGTGGCGCCGCGGATTAACGGTGGCTTGCTGCCTTGTGTCTGTGCCTTGATCGGGTCAGCATCGAACTGATGCAGTGTTGAACGAGATGGAGGCAACGCCATGACCAGTATCGTCCGCGCCCTCAGCCCACAGGTCAACGAGCCGCAACCGGGCACGTGGTCGAATTGCCTGGTGGTCGGCGGTATCGCCTATGTCGCCGGGATGACCGCGACTGGCGGCGATTTGCAAGACGAGTACACCCAGACCAAAGCAATCTTCGGCAAGATAAAGCATCTGATCGAGGCGGCGGGCGGCACGATGGCCGACATCGTTACGGTAACCATTTTCGTCACCGACATCAGTCAACGCGAAAAGGTGTGGCAGGCGCGCCGCGAGTTTTTCACGGGCAATTTTCCATGCTCGACGCTCGTTCAGGTGGCAGCGCTTGCCAACCCGTCGCTGACGGTCGAAATCAACGCCGTGGCGCATATCGGCGCCAGCCAGCGCTAATCGCGGGCTCACCCGACCGAGATATCGCCCCAATCGGTCGCCCGCGCGATGCGCAGCGCGATGACCGGCAGCTCGGCGATGTGCATCGCGCGTGAGCTGCGGATAGCGCGCGACGATCAGGGTTTGCGCGCGGTCGTGCTCGGGGCCCGCATCGAGGATCTCGGCCGGGCCGCGCAGCATGACCCAGCCGAGCCGGCTCCAATCCTCGTCCCAGCGGTCGACGATGAAGGCGGCTTGCGGGTTTTCGCGAATGTTGCGCACCCGCTTCAACGGGATGTCCTGCCGCTTCGGCTTCTCGTCGACGGTGATGTAGAGCGTTCGTCGCGTCGACGGCATAGCAGACCGGGATCAGATGCGGCATGCCGCTGGCATCGGACGTGGCGAGATGCCCGACCCGGCTGTGGTCGAGAAAGCGGCGCTGACGCTCGGTCATTCCGGCGGGCGGCATGGCCGGATCTTGCGCCATCGCGGACCGGTTGCCTACCGCTTTGCCGGGGTCGTACGATGGCCGCCCTCGCGCGCGGAGAGAATGATGAGTGACACAGCTTCGGTCGCGCTCAGCCCCGAAACGGTGCTGGCGCAGATGAAGACAGAACGGCGTCACCGACGTCGTCTGGCTGCCGGACAGCGAGACCAACTGGCTGTTTCTGCTGATGCAGGCCGAGCCGTCGCTGCGCCTCGTCGGGGTCAGCCGCGAGGGGCACGCCTGCTCGATCGCCGCCGGGCTCGCCGCCGGCGGCCGGAAGCCGCTGATCCTGATCCAGAACACCGGGATGATGGAATCCGGCGATTCGATCCGCGGCTGGCTCCTTGGGCCTCAACGTGCCGGTGGTGATGATGGTCGGCTATCGCGGCTGGACGCGCCACGGCGTCACCACCGACACCGCGGCGACCTATACCGAGCGCTTCCTGATGGCGTTCGGGCTCAGCTATTACCTGGTCGAGAACGATGCCGACGCGCCGCGCATCACGACCGCCTTCGAGGAAGCGGCGCGTACCAGGCGACCGGTCGTCGTCCTGGTCGGCGACGAGTATCACGGCTTCAATCGCTAAAACCCGGGGCCCGGTGGCCCAAGCATCATCGTCTGCTGCTGCGACCCGCTTGTGGCCGGCCGTGCTCGCCGCCGTTTCCGGCAGCGTGATGGTCGGCGCTGATGCCGCTCGTCACCCTGCGCCTTTATGCCGACGGGATCAGCGCGCCGTCGATGCTGGTTTGGCGCTACGGCATTGCGCTTTGGCCGCTGGCGGCGGCGGCGGCCGTGGCGCGCCACGATCTTCGGGCAGCGCTGCGCCATGGCGCCTGGCGGATCACGCTGGTCGGCGCGACGCTCGGTGCCGGGCAGACGCTGTGCTTCTGGGAGAGCCTCCACACCCTCGATACCAGCGTCGCCATCCTCTTGTTCTACACCTATCCGGCCCTCACGCTCGGGCTCGACCGGCTCTTCTTCAAGCGGCCGGTTCGTCCCGCGTGCGCTCTTGTGCGTCGCCGTGATCCTCCTCGGCGCCGGGCTTGTCACCCTGCCGGGTGTGACGAACGGCAGGCTCGACCCGCGCGGGCTGATGTGGCTGCTGCCGTCGCCGGTGATTTACGCCTTCTATCTCGCGGCGAGCGCGGTGTTGCTGCGCCGCCACCCGCCGGTGGTCGGCGCCGGGTTTCTCTATCTCGGGCTGGCCCTCGTGTTTCTCGCCGCCGGCAGCGTTCTCGGCATCGAGGTCCCGGCGACGAAAGGCGCCTGGCTCCTGATCCTTTTCATCGCGTTGGGACCCGGCGCGCTGACGGTGACGCTGTTTTCCTACAGCGTGCCGCGGCTCGGGGCCGTCGAGCTACGCGATCATCGCCAATATGGAGTTGCTGACCGTCGTCGCGATCGGCGTGTTGTGGCTCGGCGAGCGCGGTCACCCCGGCGCGCGCGATCGGCGGGGCGCTGATCGTCGCCGGCATCCTGACGCACGCGCTGTCGCGCGAGAGGGCCCCTCACCCCAGCCCTCTCCCCGCAGGCGGGGAGAGGGAGAAAAGCCCCAGCCTCGCCGCGCGTTCCCTCTCCCCGTCCACGGGGAGAGGGACAGGGTGAGGGGCAATCGGCCTTCGCTACGCCGCCTTCAACAGGCCGCGCAGCACGTATTGCAGGATGCCGCCGTGGCGGAAGTATTCGACCTCGTCGAGCGTGTCGATGCGGCAGACGACCGGCTCCTCGCGCACCCCGCCGCCCGCGTCGTGGATGCGCAGGGTCAGCATCATGCGCGGTTTGAGGCCGGCTTCGACGCCGGTGATGTCGAGCACCTCGGCGCCGGTCAGCTTCAGGGTCTGGCGGCTGACGCCGTCGCGGAACTGCAGCGGCAGGACGCCCATGCCGACGAGGTTCGAGCGGTGGATGCGCTCGAAGCTCTCGACGATCACCGCCTTGACGCCCGAGCAGCAGGGTGCCCTTGGCCGCCCAGTCGCGCGACGAGCCGGTGCCGTATTCCTTGCCGCCGAAGATCACCAGCGGCACGCCGCGCTTTTTGTATTCCATCGCCGCGTCGTAGATCGCCATCACCGTGCCGTCCGGCATCAGCTTGGTCATGCCGCCCTCGACCCCGGGCACCATCTCGTTCCGGATGCGGATGTTGGCGAAGGTGCCGCGCACCATGACGTTGTGGTTGCCGCGCCGGGCGCCGTAGGTGTTGAACTCGGACGGGCGCACCTGAAAGCTGATCAGGTATTCGCCGGCCGGGCCGTCGGTCTTGATGCTGCCGGCCGGCGAGATGTGGTCGGTGGTGATGCTGTCGCCGAAGATCGCCAGCTCGCGCGCGCCCGTCACGTCCTTCACCGGCGGCGGCTCCTTCGGCATGTTCTCGAAATAGGGCGCGCAGCGCGAGATAGGTCGAGGCGTCCTGGAAATCGTAGGTGATGCCGCCCGACCGCCGGTGATCGCGCGCCATTCCGGCGGGCCTTCGAAGACATTGCCGTAGCGCCGCGCGAAAGCCTCGCGCGAGACGGCATGGGCAACGGTGTCGGCGACCTCGCGATTGCTCGGCCAGATGTCCTTGAGATAGACCGGCTTGTCGTCGCTGCCCTCGCCGAGCGGCTCGGTCGCGAGGTTGTGGCGCACCGAGCCGGCCAGCGCATAGGCGACGACCAGCGGCGGCGAGGCGAGGTAGTTGGCGCGCACCTGGGCATGGATGCGCCCCTCGAAATTGCGGTTGCCCGAGAGCACCGCGGCGACCGCGAGATCGCCCTCGTCGATCGCCTCGGCGATCGGCTCGGGCAGCGGCCCCGAATTGCCGATGCAGGTCGTGCAGCCATAGCCGACGAGGTTGAAGCCGAGCTTGTCGAGATCGTCCTGCAACCCGGAGGCGGCGTAATAGTCGCTGACCACCTGGCTGCCCGGCGCGAGGCTGGTCTTGACCCAGGGCTTGACCTTGAGGCCGCGCTCGTTGGCCTTTTTGGCGAGGAGCCCGGCCGCCAGCATCACGCTCGGGTTCGAGGTGTTGGTGCAGCTGGTGATCGCGGCGATCACGACGTCGCCGTCGCCGAGCTCGTAATTGGCGCCCTCGACCTTGGTCTTGCGCGGCTTGTCGACCCCGGCGAGGCGCGGCAGCTCGGTATCGAACGCCGCCGCGACCTGGCCCAGCGCGACCCGGTCCTGCGGCCGGCGCGGCCCGGCGAGCGAGGGCTCGACGCGTGCCGAGATCGAGCTCGACGGTGTCGGTGAAGACCGGGTCGGGGGTATTGGCGTCGTGCCACAGGCCCTGCGCCTTGGCATAGGCCTCGACCAGCCTGACCCGCGCCGGATCGCGCGCGGTGAGCGTCAGATAGCGGATCGTCTCGGCGTCGATCGGGAAGAAGCCGCAGGTCGCGCCGTATTCCGGCGACATGTTGCCGATCGTCGCGCGGTCGGCGAGCGCCAGCTCGGCGATGCCCGGGCCGAAATACTCGACAAACCGCCCGACGACGCCGCGCCGCCGCAGCATCTGGGTGATCGTCAACACCAGATCGGTCGCGGTCGCCCCCTCGCGCAGGCGGCCGGTCAGCCGCACCCCGATCACCTCGGGGATCAGCATCGACATCGGCTGGCCGAGCATCGCCGCCTCGGCCTCGATGCCGCCGACCCCCCAGCCGAGCACCGATAGGCCGTTGACCATCGTCGTGTGGCTGTCGGTGCCGACCAGCGTGTCGGGATAGGCGATCGTCCTTCCGTCCTCCTCGGTCGTCCACACCACCTGCGACAGGTATTCGAGGTTGACCTGATGGCAGATCCCGGTGCCCGGCGGCACCAGCCGGAAATTCTCGAACGCTTCCTGGCCCCAGCGCAGAAAGCGGTAGCGCTCGCCGTTGCGCTCGAACTCGATCTTGACGTTGTCGGCAAAGGCCCGCGGGTTGCCGAACTCGTCGATCTGCACCGAATGGTCGATCACCAGATCGACCGGCGACAGCGGGTTGATCTTGTTGGGATCGCCGCCGAGATCGACCATCGCCTGGCGCATCGCCGCGAGATCGACGACGGCCGGGACGCCGGTCAGATCCTGCATCAGGACGCGCGCCGGGCGGAACGCGATCTCGCGCTCGGTGGTCTTGCCGGTCGAGCGATTGCCCGAGCGCCTTGATGTCGTCGACCGTGACGGTGCGGCCGTTTTCCAGCCGCACCAGGTTTTCCAGGAGGATCTTCAGCGAGGACGGCAGCCGCGAGATGTCGCCGAGCCCGGCCGCCTTCGCGGCGGCGTCGAGGCTGAAATAATCGTAGCGCTTGCCGTCGACTTCGAGGCTGCGGCGGGCCTTCAGGCTGTCGTGGCCGGTGACGCTCACGGGCATTCTCCTCTCGACATGCGGGCCGAAACGGGGGCTAGGGGCCGGGCGGCGGGCCGGTACGATACTCCGCCGGCCCGGTCGCGCAAGCCGGCGATCAGGGTAAGGCGGCGTGCGCCGCGGCGAGCCGCGCCCGGCCGCGTTCGCTCAACACGAGATGCCCGTCGGCGCGGCGCTCTACCAGATCCTCGGCCAGATCGCATCCTCGAAGGCGCAATTCAGCGGACAGGTGCTGCTCCAGGCATCGCGCACCTCGGCATCGCTGCGCGGCCGCACCGCGAGCCATTGCAGGAATTGCACGGTCAGGAACCTCGCCTCGCTCGCCATCGCCATCTCCTGGTCGTCCCGGCGCAAGCCGGGACCCATGCTTCAAGCAGCACGGAAGCTGACCCATGGGTCCCGGCTTGTGCCGGGATGACAATTTATTTGCTGTCGGCCCTGTGTGTCTAATATATCGATAGCCCAAAATACATATGCATTCGATATGGAACTGCGCCACCTCCGCTATTTCGTCGCGGTCGCCGAGGAGGGTCACGTTACCCGCGCGGCGGCGCGGCTCGGCATCCAGCAGCCGCCGCTCAGCCAGCAGATCCGGGCGCTCGAAGCCGAGCTCCAGGTCCAGCTGTTCCGCAGGAAGCCGCGCGGCGTCGAGCTGACCCAGGCGGGGCAGGCGCTCTTTGCCGAGGCGCAGGCGATCCTGCGGCAGGTCGACGCACGCGGTTGCCGCCGCGCGCCGCACCGCGCGCGGCGAAGCCGGCCGGATCGGGCTCGGCTTCACCAGCTCGGCCTCGTTTCATCCGTTCGTGCCGCAAGCGATCCGCGACTATCGCGAAACCCATCCGCTGGTCGCGCTGAGCCTCGAAGAGAGCGGCACCGGCGAACTCGTCGCGGCCTTGCTCGCGGAGCGGCTCGATGCCGCCTTTGTGCGCTCGCCGATTAGCGGGAGCGGGGGCGGCCCGGCGGCGGGGATCGCGGTCCATTCCGTGCTCGACGAGGCGATGGTGGCGGCGCTGCCCGCCGGGCACGCGCTGGCGGCGGGCCCGGCGGCGCGGAAGCTCGAACTGGCGCGATCTGGCGGCGGAGACCTTCATCCTCTACCGGCGGCCGCTCGGGCCCGGCCTTTACGATGCGATCATCGCCGCCTGCCAGCGCGCCGGGTACAGCCCCATTATCGGCCAGGAGGCGCCGCGCATGCTGGCGACGTTGAGCCTCGTCGCCGCCGGCCTCGGCGTCACTTTGGTGCCGCAATCGATGCGCCGGCTGCGGGTGCACGGCGTCGCTCTACCGGGCGCTCGACGGCGATGCCGGTCTGGTCGCGCCGCTCAACCTCGCCTACCGCCGCGGCGAGAGCTCGGCCGCGGCGCAGCGCTTCATCGCGCTGGTCCGGCGGATGCCGCCTGGTCCCTCGCGCCTTTGAATAAGTAGACGGCGATCCCACATCATCCCATGCCAGACGGTCGGATGGCCGCTCTCCGCGTTTGCGGAGGGAGAGGAAAGTCCGGGCTCCACGGAGGCACGGTGCCGGGTAACGCCCGGCGGGGGCGACCCCAGGGAAAGTGCCACAGAAACACACCGCCGAGCCCGCCGGCTCGCGAATAGCGAATCGGAGGGCGGCAAGGGTGAAATGGTGCGGTAAGAGCGCACCGCGCCGCCGGCAACGGCGGCGGCAGGGCAAACCCCACCGGGAGCAAGACCAAGTAGGAGCGGCAGGCGGCACCGGCAGCGCCGGCGCCGCCGGGCGGGCCTTCCGCGCCGCCGCTCGGGTCGGTCGCGCGAGGCGTTCGGTAACGAACGTCCCAGATGAATGGCCATCCCCGCCTTCGGGCGGGACAGAACCCGGCTTACAGACCGTCTGGCGCGGCGCGCGGTGCGATCCGGTTTTATCCTACATTTTGTGCTTGCGTCACACCCGATACTACTAATATCGAAGCACGGCGATTTCCCGCGCATCGACAAGGGAGGAGCGCGGCGCGGCTGTGCGCTCCTCGCCAATGTTGTCATGCCCAAGTTCCGCCAAGAACGAAATGAGAACTCAAGTTCGCCCGACTTGCCGCGAGTATCCGTTGAAGACTATATGGTGTGTCCGAAGTCCGGTCATGGTCGAACATTTGGGAATTGAATTTTTTTACTAAAAAAGGTATTGACGGCCCACGAGAACCCATGATATCCCATATCTACCCATGGGCGAGCACCATCGTTCTGGGGGGAACTCGATGGTGTTACCGGGCCCGCCCCTTGCCGGACGTCTGTGGGGGAGCGTTGGGGGAAGCAAGTGGAACTGTTTATTTCCACTTACGTGAACAAGGTCGACCGCAAGGGGCGAGTTTCAGTGCCGGCGACCTTTCGCTCCACCCTCGCGACTCATCGTCATCCCAATCTGGTCATTGCGTTTCCTTCGGTCAGACTGCCGGCGCTCGAATGCACCGGCAGCGACCGCATGGCGGAGATGCAGGAGCGCATCGAAACTCTCGAGCAATTCTCCGAAGAATACGAGAACCTGTCGCTCCTCTTCGCCGAAGCGCAGCCGTTGACGATCGATGGCGAAGGCCGCGTCATCCTGCCGGAAAAACTCAAGGAACACGCGCACATCACTGGCGATGTCGCGTTTGTCGGGCTGGGCGCGATGTTCCAGCTGTGGGACCCGGCGGCCTACGCGGCGCATAGCAGCGCCGTGCGCGAGCGCTCGCGCCGCCAGGGCACGACCTTGCCGCCGCGCGGCGGCGCGCCGCACCGGCCAACATGAGACGAGCGCGGCCGACGCCGCCCGGGGCTCGCCGCCGACCATCGGCCAGGGCGGCGCCGCCGCCGGAGGCGTCGGAGGGCGCTGCCGGCGCGTCGCCCGACCATATTCCGGTGCTGCTCGACGCGGTGCTCGCGGCGCTGATGCCCAGGGATGGCGCGGTTTACGTCGACGGCACCTTCGGCGCCGGCGGCTACAGCGCGGCGTTGCTCGCGGCGGCGCAATGCCGGGTTCTCGGCATCGACCGCGATCCCGCCGCGGTGCGAGGCGGCGGCCGCGCTCGCGCCCGGCATCCGGCACGTCTGCGCGTGATCGAGGGCCGATTCGGCGATATGGAGCGGCTGGTCGGCGCCGCGATGCCCGGCCCGATCGCCGGCGTTGCCCTCGATCTCGGGGTCTCCTCGATGCAGCTCGACAGCGCCGAACGCGGTTTCTCGTTCCGTCTCGACGGTCCGCTCGACATGCGCATGGGCGGCGCCGGGATCGATGCCGCCGATCTCGTCGCGCGCCTGTCGGAGGACGAACTCGCCGACTTGATCCGCTCGCTCGGCGAGGAGCGCTTTGCCCGGCGAATCGCCCGCGCGATCGTTGCCGCTCGGCAACAGAGCCCGATCCGCCGCACCGGCGAGCTGGCGCAGATCGTGCGCGGGGCGATCCCGACCCGCGAGCCCGGGCTCGACCCCGCCACCCGCACCTTTCAGGCGCTGCGGATCGCGGTCAACGACGAACTCGGCGAGCTCGATCGCGGTCTGGCCGGCGCCGAGCGGCTGTTGATGCCGGGCGGCCGGCTCGCCGTCGATTGCCTTTCATTCGCTGGAAGACGCCCGGGTCAAGACCTTCCTGCGGCAGCGCAGCGGCGCCGCCGCGGCGACCTCGCGCCACGCCCCGCCGGCGCCTGCCGCGCCGCCGCCGAGCTTCCGCCTGTTGACCCGTCGCGCGGTCCGGCCCAGCGCCGCTGAGATCGCGCGCAACCCGCGGGCGCGCTCGGCCCGGTTGCGGGCCGCCGAGCGCACCGCGGCGCCGCCCTGGCCGGCGATCGCCGAGGCGGCGGAGATGTCGCCTCGCGCCGCCGGAGCCGAGGCGCAATGACCAGGCTCGGCGCGGTATTCTGGCTCGTGCTCGTGCTGGCCGCCGGGTTCACGACCTTCAAGGTCAAATACGCGGTCCAGGACCTCGAGGACGAGCTCAACCGGGTGCGCCGGCAGACGATCGCCGAGCAGCAGGAAATCCGGGTCCTGACCGCGGAATGGACCTATCTCAACCAGCCCGAGCGGCTCGCCGAGCTGAACCGGCGTTTCCTCGGGCTCGCTCCCGATCACCGCCAAGCAGCTGCAGCACAGCATCGACGATATCCCGTTGCGCCCCCCGGCTGCGCCGCCCGATTCGCTGGTCGCAGCCAGCCCTGAACCGGCCGCGCCCGAGGCCGCGGCAACCCCGTCTCCGGCGACGCCACAGGCGGCGGCAACCCCGGCGCCGGTTGCTACGGCCGCGCTCAGCCCGGCGCCGGCCGACCCCGGAGCGCCCGCCAGCCCGATCGGAGAAATCCCCGCGAGGAAATTCCGGCGGGTGATGTCCGACGGTCGCCCGAGGTCGCGGCCCCGGTGCAACTGGCGAAAGCCGGCCCGGCCCAAACGGCGAACTCGCTCGACGCGCTGATCGCGCAAATTGTCGAGACCCGGTGATGCGGTCGCGCAGCGCCTCGACGAGAACCCGTGCCGGCCGCGGCATTTCCGGCCGCCGCCGCCCTGCGCCCCGGTCATCGCCGACGAGCGCGCGACCGCGTTGCTCGAAACCTGCCGCACCCGGCTGGTCGCGACCGCGGCGCTGTTCGCCTTTGTTTTCGTGGTCGTGGCATTGCGCCTCGTCGAGATCGTGCTGCTGTCGGGCGGCGCTGCCGAATCGCATGTCGGCCGCATCCGCGCTGTCGCGCCGCCGTCACCGGTGCGCGCCGACATCGTCGACCGCGACGGCAGGCTCCTGGCGACGACGCTCGACAGCCCCTCGCTCTACGCCGATCCGCGCCAGATCCTCGATGTGGGCGAGGCGACGCGCGCCATTACCTCGGTGCTGCCGGATCTCGATCCCGCGGAGCTCCATGCCAAGCTGACCTCGAACAAGAGCTTTGTCTGGATCAAGCGCCGTTTGACGCCGCGCCAGCAGTACGAAATCAATCGCCTCGGCATCCCGGGTCTGCAATTCGAGCATCAGGAGCGCCGGGTCTACCCGTTCGGCGATCTGGCCGCCCATGTCGTCGGGTTCTGCGGGATCGACAACAACGGGCTCGCGGGGATCGAACGCGCGCTCGACAGCAGGGTGAAGAGCAACGGCGGGCCGATCCAGTTGTCGCTCGACGCCCGCGTGCAATTCATCCTTCATGAAGAGCTGAACAAGGTCATCGACGATTTCAGCGCCAAGGGCGCCGCCGGCATCGTCATGGACGTGCGCACCGGCGAAGTCATCGCAATGGTGTCGCTGCCGGATTTCGATCCCAACCACCCCGGCAGCGCCGACCCCGACCTGTCGCCGGTCGACGCCAAGGAGCAGACGTTCAACAAGGTCACGCTCGGCGATTACGAGATGGGCTCGGTGTTCAAGACTGTTCACCACGGCGATGGCGCTCGATTCCGGCGTCGCGACGATGACCAAGCAATACGATGCCAGCCATGACATCCGTATCGGCCGCTTCACGATCGAGGATTACCACGGCAAGCATCGCCGGCTGAGCGTTCCCGAGATCATCATGTATTCCTCGAATATCGGAGCCGGCCCGCATGGCGCTCGATGCCGGCGCCGAGCGGCAGCGCAGCTATCTCGGGCGGTTCGGGCTGCTGAAGCCGGAGCCGATCGAGCTGGACGAGGTGGCCAAGCCGCATTATCCCAGGCCATGGCGCGAGATCAACGTGATGACGATCGCCTATGGCCACGGCATCTCGGTCAGTCCGCTGCATGTCGCCACCGCGGTGTCGGCGATCGTCAATGGCGGCGTGCTGCACCGCCCGACCCTGCTCAAACTGACGCCCGGGGCTACCCCGCCCGGCGAGCGGGTAATCTCTGCCAAAACCTCGGAAGAGATGCGCAAGCTGATGCGGCTCGTCGTCGAATACGGCACTGCGAGGCTCGGCGCCGCCCCGGGCTACGTGGTCGGCGGCAAGACCGGCACGGCGGAAAAGAACAAGCACGGTCGCTACGAGGAAAAAAAGCTGATGTCGGATTTTGTTGCCGCTTTTCCGATGAACGATCCGCGCTACGTCGTCCTGACCCTGGTCGACGAGCCGCACGGCACCAAGCAGAGCCACGGCTACGCCACCGCCGGCTGGACCGTGGTGCCGGCGACCAGCCGCATCATCGAGCGCATCGCGCCGATTTTGGGCGTGCAGCCGGTGGACGAGGCATCTCCCGCGATCACCCAGGCGTTGACGGTCGAGAGCTTGCAGGGCAAACGGATTGAAGCTTACTGAGCTGACGAGCCCGGCCGACACCCCCGACCCGACCCTCGTCCCGGGCGCCAATCGCGCTCCACCGCTCGCCGACGCCTGAGATCGTCGGCATTACTGCCGATTCGCGTCAAGTGAAGCCGGGTTTTCTGTTTGCCGCGCTGCGCGGCGCGCAGCGTGACGGACGGAGTTTTGCCGGCGAGGCCGTCGCGCGCGGCGCCGTGGCGATCCTGACCGACGATCCCGCCGCCCTCGCTCTCGACCCGGACAGCCGCCGCCGCGTCACGGTTATCGCCGACGCCAATCCGCAGCACCGCCTCGCCCTCGTCGCCGCCCGCTTCTACCGCCGTCAGCCGCGCATCATCGCCGCCGTCACCGGCACCAACGGCAAGACCTCGGTCGCCCATTTCACGCGCGAGATCTGGGCCGCGCTCGGTTATCCGGCGGCGAGCCTCGGCACGCTTGGCCTGATATCGCCGGCCGGGCGGCGCGCGGGCGCGCTGACGACGCCCGATCCGGTCGGGCTGCATCGCGATCTCGTCGGGCTCGCGGAGAGCGGCGTCGATCATGTCGCGATCGAGGCATCGAGCCACGGTCTGGCGCAATTTCGCCTCGACGGCGTCGCGCTCGCCGCGGCGGCGTTCACCAATCTGACCCGCGATCACCTCGACTACCATGGCGACATGGAATCCTACCGTGCCGCCAAGGAGCGGCTGTTCACCGCCCTCCTGATGCCGCATGGCCGCGCGATCCTCAACGCGGACAGTCCCGAATTCGCGCGGCTGGCGAATTTGTGCCGCGAGCGTGGACATCGCGTCATCGCCTATGGCTGCGCCGCCGGCGCCGAGCTGCGCATCATCGATCGGCTGCCGCGCCCGTTAGGGCAACGCCTCATGGCGGAATTGTTCGGCGAGCGGCACACGATCGATCTGCCCCTCGTTGGCGACTTCCAGGCGATGAACGTGCTGGCCGCGCTCGGTCTCGTCGTGGCGACCGGGGTCGCGTTGGATGCCGCACTGCCGGTACTGCCAAAGCTGAGCGGCGTCCCGGGGCGCTTGCAGCTGGTCGGAGAGAGCGCGGCCGGCGCCCCGGTCTTTGTCGACTATGCCCACACGCCGGACGCGCTGGCGAGCGTGCTCGCCGCGCTGCGCCCGCACGCCGAACGCCGGCTCGCCATCGTCTTCGGGGCCGGCGGCGACCGCGATCGCGGCAAACGCCCGCTGATGGGCCGCGTGGCCGCCGAGCTTGCCGATCTCGTCTACGTCACCGACGACAATCCGCGCAGCGAGCCGGCGGCGGAAATTCGCCGCGCGATCCTCGCCGCGGCGCCGCACGCCATCGAGATCGGCGACCGGCGCGCCGCGATCGCGGCCGCGATCGCCGAATTGCGCCGCGGCGACGTCCTGGTGATCGCCGGCAAGGGCCACGAGACCGGACAGATCGTCGGGAGCGACATCCTGCCCTTCGACGATGCGGCCGTGGCCCGCGAGGCGCTCGGACCCGCGGGCCGCGCCTGATGCGTCGCCGCGGGTTGTCCGCCTGCTTCGATGCGGCTATGCCTAGCCGCTCCGGTTGCGTCGGCCGCATCGTCGAGCGGCTGTGCCCGCCCGCGATGCTCTGCGAACCATGATTGCATGCTGTATTTTCTGTATCCGCTGTCGGACCAGTTCCACGCGCTCAACGTACTCCGCTACATCACCTTTCGATCCGGAGGGGCGGTCGTCACGGCGCTGTTGATCAGCTTCATGACAGGCCCGCGCATCATCGCCTGGCTCAAATCGAAGCAAGGCGACGGCCAGCCGATTCGCGCCGATGGCCCGCAAGGACATCTCGTCCGCAAAAAGGGCACGCCGACGATGGGCGGATTTCTGATCCTCCTGGCGTTGACCGTGTCGACCCTGCTGTGGGCCGACCTCGCCAACCCCTATGTGTGGATCATGCTCGCGGTGACGGTCGGCTTCGGCCTGATCGGCTTCTTCGACGATTACCGCAAGCTGACGCGGCGCTCCCATCGCGGTGTGTCCGGTCGGATCAAGCTGCTGATCGAGATCGTTCTGGCGGCGGCCGCCTGCGTCGTGCTGGCGCATGTCATGCCGCAGCCGCTGGCGAACGCAGTCGCGGTGCCGTTTTTCAAGAACGTGCTGTTGAACCTCGGCTGGTTCTTTCTGCCGTTCGGGGTGCTGGTGATCGCCGGCGCCTCGAATGCGGTCAACCTGACCGACGGCCTCGACGGGCTGGCGATCGGGCCGTCGATGATCGCGGCCGGTTGCTTCGCCTTGATCGCCTACGTGGTCGGCAATGCCGTCTTCGCCAATTACCTGCAGCTCCATCACGTCCCGCGCGCCGACGAGCTGACCGTATTTTGCGGCGCGATGGTCGGAGCGAGCCTCGGTTTCCTGTGGTTCAACGCGCCGCCGGCCAGCGTCTTTATGGGCGACACCGGATCCTTATCGATCGGCGCCGCTCTCGGCACCATCAGCATCATCACCAAGCACGAGCTGGTGCTCGCGATCATCGGCGGCTTGTTCGTACTGGAGGCGATCTCGGTCATCGTCCAGGTCGCCAGCTTCAAGATGACCGGACGGCGCGTGTTCCGCATGGCGCCCTTACACCATCATTTCGAGCAGAAGGGCTGGGAGGAGCCGACAATCGTGATCCGCTTTTGGATCATCGCCTCGATCCTGGCGATCGCCGGGCTCGCGACGTTGAAATTGCGATAGCGCGCGATGCCCGTCACTCCGCATATCGTCGTCGACAGCTTTGCCGGTCGGCGCGTTGCCATCCTCGGTCTGGCGCGATCGGGCCGCGCCGCCGCCCGGGCGCTCGTCGCCGGTGGCGCGCAAATCCTCGCCTGGGACGACAATCCGGCGGTGCGCGGCGCGGTCGCCGCCGAGATCCCGCTCTGCGATCTGGCGCAAGCCGATTGGCGGCATATCCCGGCTCTCGTGTTGTCGCCGGGCATTCCGCACCGCTATCCCGAGCCGCACCCCGCCGTGCGGCGCGCCCGCGAGGCCGGGACCGAAATCATCGGCGACATCGAGCTGCTCGGCCGGGCCCAGCCCGAGGCCCGCTATGTCGGGATTACCGGCACCAACGGCAAATCGACGACGACGGCGCTGATCGGCCACATCCTCGCCAGCGCCGGGCAGCGCGTCGAGATCGGCGGCAATCTCGGCACCGCGGCGCTGGCGCTGGCGCCGCTCGGCAGCGAGGGCACCTATGTGCTCGAATTGAGCTCGTTTCAGCTGGAGCTGATCGGCAGCCTCGCCTTCGATGTCGCGGTGCTGCTCAACATCACCCCGGATCATCTCGACCGGCATGGCGGGATGGCCGGCTACATCGCCGCAAAACGGCGCATTTTCGCGCATCAAAGCGCCGCCTCCACGGCGATCGTCGGCATCGACGACCCGATCTGCCGCGCTCTCGCCGACGAGTTGCGGCGCGCCGGCCCAAATGTTGGCCGCGGGCGGGTCGTGCCGATCTCGGTGACCGAACGTGCGCCCGGCGGCGTCTATGTCGATCGCGGAGGGCTCGTTGACGCGACCCGCCGGCAACCGATCGCGGTGCTCGACCTGGCCCTCGCCGAGCGCCTGCCCGGTTCGCATAATTGGCAGAATGCCGCCGCCGCCTATGCCGCCGCGCGCTCGCTTGGGGTTGCCGCCGAGGATGCCGCGGGTGCGATTCGCTCCTTCCCCGGTCTCGCGCATCGCCAAGAACTGGTCGATACCATCGACGGCGTCCGCTTTATCAACGATTCGAAGGCGACAAACGCCGATGCGGCCGAAAAGGCGCTCGCGTGCTATGAGGCGATCTATTGGATCGCCGGCGGGCTGCCGAAGGCGGGCGGGATCACTCCGCTCGTGCCATATTTTGGACGGCTGCGGCACGCCTATCTGATCGGCACCGCGACGGAGGAGTTTGCGGCGACGCTGGGCAATTCGGTTCCCTTCACGCGATGCGGGGATCTCGCGACCGCGACGGCAGCGGCGGCCGAACGGGCGCGCCGCGACGGCGTGCCGGGGGCGGTCGTGTTGTTGTCGCCGGCCTGCGCCTCCTATGACCAGTTCGCCAATTTCGAGGTGCGCGGCGATGCCTTTCGCGCGTTCGTTGCCGGACTTCGCAATGCAGGGCGCCGGCGTCGCGCCCGCCCCCACCCTAACCCTCACCCGACTGCGGGGGAGGGAAGGGAGGGGGTACGGGCCAGAGGCCCGCGGTCTGCCGCGGAAAGCCCGCGATGATGTTCGCCCGCATCGACCAGAGGCCGGTCGCCCGCTGGTGGTGGACCATCGACCGCTGGAGCCTCGGTGCGCTCGTCCTGCTGCTCGCCTTTGGCGTGGTGTTGAGCATGGCGGCAAGCCCTGCGGTCGCCGAGCGGCTCGGCTACGCGCCGCTGCACTTCGTCGAGCGCCAGCTGGTGATCGCGCCAGTCGCTTTCGCGATCATGTTCGGGGTGTCGCTGCTGCACGCCGCGCGCGGTCCGGCGGGTCGCCTTCGTCGGTTTTGCGATCGCGATCGCGCTGCTCGCGCTGACCTTTGTTGTCGGGGTCGAGATCAAGGGCGCGCGGCGCTGGATCGACCTGCCGGGCTTCTCGCTGCAGCCGTCGGAATTCATCAAGCCGACCTTCGCCGTGGTGGCAGCCTGGCTGTTCGCCGAACAGAAAGAGCGACCCGATTTTCCGGGGAACGCGATCTCGATCGCGCTGTTCCTCGTGCTCGTCGCCATGCTGGTCAAGCAGCCCGATCTCGGCATGGCGGTGGTCGTCGCGCTCGTTTGGTTCGCGCAATTCTTTATGGCCGGGCTGCGGCTCTATTGGGTCGTCGTCGGCGCGATGGCCGGGATTGGCGGGTTGTTCGGCGCCTATCTGTGGCTGCCGCACGTGACCAGCCGGATCAACCGCTTCCTCGATCCGGCGGCGGGCGATTCCTATCAGGTCAACCGCTCGATCGAAGCCTTCGTCAATGGCGGGCTGTGGGGCCGCGGACCCGGCGAGGGAACGGTCAAGGACGTCCTGCCCGACGCGCACGCCGATTTCGTGTTCGCGGTTGCCGGCGAGGAGTTCGGGCTCATCGTTTGCATCCTGATCGTCGGCGTGTTCGCCTTCATCGTGCTGCGCGGCTTCTCGCGCCTCTTGCAGGAGGGCAATCTCTTTGTCCTGCTCTCGGCGACGGGGCTCTTAATCCAGTTCGGCCTGCAGGCGATCATCAACATGGCCTCGACCCTGCATCTGATCCCGACCAAGGGCATGACGCTGCCGTTTTTGTCCTATGGCGGGTCGTCGATGCTGGCCCTGGCATTGGGGATGGGCATGATGCTGGCCCTGACCCGGCGACGCCTCGGCGGGAGCGAACTGTGAGCGCCGCCCCTGGTTTGGTTCGCGGGCCGACATTCGTGCTGGCCGCCGGCGGCACCGGCGGGCATCTGTTCCCGGCGCAGGCGCTCGCCGAGCGACTGGTTCGGAACGGCGCCGCAGTATGCCTCGCCACCGACCGCCGCGCCGATGCGTTTGCCGCACCGGTGCCGGGCATCGACATCCGAGAGATTTGCGCCGGTCGGCTCGGCGGCGGTCCGCTGCAAAGCGCGCGCGGGGTCGCGGCGATGGCGATCGGCCTCGTCCAGGCGCGCCGGCTCTTGCGCCGGCTCGATCCGGCGGCGGTTGTCGGTTTCGGCGGCTATCCGTCGGTGCCGACGATGCTCGCGGCAAGCCAGCTCGGGTTCCCGACCGTGATCCACGAGCAGAACGCGGTGCTCGGGCGCGCCAATCGCCTGTTGGCGGCGCGGGTCGGGCGGATCGCCACCGGTTTCCCCGACGCTGCCGGTCTGCGGCCCGCCGACCGTGCGCGCGCGGCCTATACCGGCAACCCGGTGCGCCCGGCGATCGGCGCGGCCGCGCCGCTCGCATACCGGCCGCCCTGCGCAGGCGCGCCGTTCGAGCTCCTGATCCTCGGGGGCAGTCAGGGCGCGCGCATTTTCGCCGAAATCGTGCCGCCGGCCGTGGCGGCATTGCCGCAGGCGTTACGCTCGGCGCTGCGCGTTAGCCAGCAGGCGCGGCGCGAGGACTGCGAGCAGGTCGCGACGCAGCTCGCGGCAGCCGGCATCGCCGCCGAGGTCAGAAGCTTCTTTACCGACGTGCCCGAGCGGCTGGCGCGGGCCCAGCTGGTGATCTGCCGGGCCGGGGCGTCGACGGTCGCGGAGCTCGCCGCCATCGGCCGGCCGGCGCTCCTGGTGCCCTACCCGCACGCGACCGACGACCACCAGACTGCCAATGCCCGCGCTTTCGCCGATGCCGGCGCCGGCTGGCTGCTTCCGCAATCGCAGCTGAGCGCGCCGATGCTGACCGAAATCCTGAGCGAGCGGCTTGCCGATGCCGCGGGACTGGCCGCTGCCGCCGCGCAGGCGCGCAGCTTTGCCTGCGATGACGCCGCCGAGCGGCTTGCCGCCATCGTTCTTGCCCTGGTGCCGGGGATGGCCGGCAGGGCGGAGGGCCGGCCCAGGGAGTATGCGGCATGAGATCCCTGCCGGAATCGATCGGCCCGATCCATTTCGTCGGGATCGGCGGCATCGGGATGAGCGGCATCGCCGAGGTGCTGCACAATCTCGGCTACCGGGTGCAAGGCAGCGATCTCGCCGAGAGCGCCAACACGCGCCGGCTCGCCGCGCTCGGCATCGCCGTGAGGATCGGCCACGCCGCCGAAAATCTCGCCAGCGCCGAGGTCATCGTCATTTCCTCCGCGGTCAAGCCCGACAACCCGGAAGTGGCGGCGGCGCGGGAGCGGCGCCTGCCGGTGGTCCGGCGCGCCGAGATGCTGGCCGAGCTGATGCGGCTCAAATGGTCGATCGCGATCGCCGGCACGCACGGCAAGACGACGACGACCTCGATGATCGGCGCCCTCTTGGAAACCGCCGGCCTCGACCCGACCGTGATCAACGGCGGCATCATCAACGCCTACGGTACCAATACCAGGCTCGGCGCCGGCGACTGGATGGCGGTCGAGGCCGATGAGAGCGACGGCACCTTCACGCGGCTGCCGGCGACGATCGCGATCGTCACCAACATCGATCCCGAACACCTCGATTTCTACGGCGACTTCGCGGCGTTGCAGCGGGCCTTCGAGACCTTTGTCGGCAACATCCCGTTCTACGGGTTTGCGGTGCTGTGCATCGATCATCCGGTCGTCGAGAGGCTGATCGCCCGCCTGTCGGAGCGGCGCATCCTGACCTACGGCCTCAGTCCGCAGGCCGATATTCGCGCCACCAACATCCGGCTCGGTCGCGACGGCAGTCATTACGACGCGGTGATCGCCGACCGGCTCACCGGGCAGGAACGGGTGCTCCCCGGCTTGTTCCTGCCGATGTTCGGCGAACACAACGTGCAGAACTCGCTGACCGTGCTGGCGGTGGCCGAGGAAATGGGTCTGGGCGACGAGGTGGTGCGCGACACCTTGCGCAATTTCAAGGGCGTGCGCCGACGCTTCACCAAGACCGGCGAATGGAACGGGGTCACGATCATCGACGATTACGGCCACCATCCGGTCGAGATTGCGGCCGTGCTGAAGGCGGCGCGGGCGATCGTCAGCGGCCGGGTGATCGCCGTCGTGCAGCCGCATCGCTACACGCGGCTGGCCAATCTGTTCGACAGTTTCTGCGCCTGCTTTGACGACGCCGATCTGGTGCTGGTCGCCGATGTCTACGCGGCCGGAGAGGCGCCGATCGCGGGCATCTCGCGCGACGCGCTTGTCGCCGGCCTGGGCGCGCATGGTCATCGCGATGCCCGGGCCCTGGCGGGGCCGGACCGGCTGGCGCCGCTGCTGCGGTCATTGCTGCGGCCCGGCGACATCGTTGTATGCCTCGGCGCCGGTTCGATCACCAACTGGGCGAACAGCTTGCCCGACGACCTGGCCGAGCTGGACGTGCGGAGCCGGGTGGCGTGACGACGCAACCCGACATCCTAGATAATGACTGGCGGCAGCGCCTGCCGCGCGTCCGCGGCCGGCTGGTTGCCAATGCCCCGATCGGCCATTTGACCTGGTTTCGCGTCGGCGGCCCGGCCGAATTGCTGTTCCGACCGGCGGATGAAGGCGACCTCGCGGAGTTTCTCGCCGCGCTACCGCCCGACATCCCCGTGACCGTGCTCGGGGTCGGCTCGAACCTCTTGGTGCGCGACGGCGGCAATCCCCGGGGTGACGATCCGGCTCGGCCGCGGCTTTGCTGGCGTCGAGATCAGAGACGACGAAGTGAGCGCCGGTGCCGGCGCCCTCGACCTCAATGTCGCGTTCGCCGCGGCCGAGGCCGGAATTGCCGGGCTCGAATTCCTGTCCGGCATCCCCGGCACGATCGGTGGCGGATTTCGCACGAACGCCGGCGCCTATGGATGCGAGTTCAAGGATGTGCTGGTTTCTGCCAACGCGCTCGACCGCGGCGGCGGGATCCATCGAGTGAGCGCCGCGCAACTCGGGTTCTCCTACCGGCACTGCAGCGCGCCGCCGAATTGGATCTTCACCAATGCGATTTTCCGCGGGATCCGAGGCGATCGTGCGGCGATTGCGCGCCGCATGGCCGACATTCACGAGGCGCGCGAAGCCTCGCAACCGATCCGGGCGCGCACCGGCGGCTCGACCTTCGCCAACCCGCCTGGCCATCAGGCGTGGCAGCTGATCGACGCGGCCGGTTGCCGCGGCCTTGCCCGCGGCGGCGCGATGGTCTCCGAAAAACATGCCAATTTCCTGATCAACACCGGCAATGCGACCGCCGCCGACATCGAAGGCCTCGGCGAAGAAGTGCGGCGGCGGGTGCGCGAGCGGTGCGGCGTCGTCCTCGAATGGGAGATCCGCCGCGTCGGGCGGCTGCCGCCCGAAATCGCATCGGCCCGCGATGGCGGCCTGGGCGCGCTGGTGAGGGCGGAATGAGGATTGGCGCGAAACGCGGTGCGCCGCCATCGTCGCGGCGCCGACGGCGGATCGCGCCGGCGCTGCGCCGCGCTGCGCCGTGGGCCGCGGCGGTGGTGCTCGCCGCCGGCGGTTGCGGCGCGGTGGTGCTGAGCCGGCTGCCGATCGGCCAGCCGATCCTCGCCGCGGCGACCGCTCGGGTCCTGGCGGCGAGCGCGGCGCTCGGGCTGGTTGTCGAGGATATCGAAGTCGAGGGCCGCGAGACCACCGACAGCGCGACGATCCTTGCCGCTCTCTCGGCCGAACGCGGCACGCCGATCCTCGCCGTCAGCCCGCGCCGGGCGAAGCAGAAGCTGGAGAGCCTGCCTTGGGTGCGCTCCGCCGCGATCGAGCGGCGCCTGCCCGGCACGCTGGTTGTCCGGCTGGTCGAACGCCACCCGCTCGCGGTATGGCAGCACGCCGGCAAGCAGGAGCTGATCGATCGCGAAGGGGCGGTGATCCCGGTCAAGGATCTGAGCCGTTTTGCCCGGTTGCCGACGGTGGTCGGCGAGGACGCCGCAAGCCACGCCGCCGCGCTGATCGACATGCTGGCGCGCGAGCCCGACCTGGCTGCCCGGGTGACCGCCGCGGTTCGGGTCGACGACCGGCGCTGGAACCTGCGCATCGACAATGCGATCGACGTGCTGCTGCCCGAGACGGACCCCGGCGAGGCGTGGACGCGGCTGGCAGCGCTCGAACGGGCGAACAAGCTGCTGCAGCGCGATATCCGGACCGTCGATATGCGGCTGCCTGATCGGCTGGTGCTGCGCGCCGCCGGGCCGCCGCCGGGTGAGGCGACGCCGGCGAAGAAGACGCACGCGCCGGGAAAAAGCACATGAAGACGAGCACCGTGCCGTCAGTTACCTCCGCGGGCAACGGCGCGGCAAACAGCGCGGGCAACGGCGCGCGGCCACGCCCGAGCCAACGCCCCGCGCCGACGCGGTCGCGCGGCAGCATGATCGCGGCGATCGACATCGGCACGACGAAGATCTGCTGCTTCATCGCGCGGGTCGAAGACCAGCCCCGCATCATCGGCATCGGTCATCAGATCGCGCGCGGGGTGAAGGGCGCGGCGATCATCGATCTCGATGCCGCCGCCCATTCGATCCGCAATGCCGTACACGCCGCCGAGGAAATGGCCGGCGAGACGATCGGGCGCGCCGTCGTCAACCTGTCGGGCGGCTATGCCGCCTCGCGAATCGTCAAGGCGGAAATCGGGATCGGGCGGCGCGAGATCACCGATGGCGACCTGCGCCAAGTCCTCGAACGCGGCTACCTGACGCGCGAGGGACCCGATCGGCAGGTGATTCATTCGATCCCGGTCGGCTTCTCGATCGACGACAGCCGCGGCATTCTCGACCCGCGCGGCATGGTTGGCGAGCGGCTCGGCGTCAACATGCATATCGTTACCGCCGCCACGGCGAGCGTGCGCAACCACACCGCCGCAATCGGCCGCTCGCATCTCGAAGTCGAGGCGCTGGTCGTAAGCCCCTATGCCGCGGGCCTCGCTTGTCTCGTCGAGGACGAGATGGATCTCGGCGTCACGGTGATCGACATGGGCGGCGGCACGACGACGATCGGCGTGTTTTTCGGCGGCAATCTGATCTTCGCCGATGCGGTGCGGGTCGGCGGCAGCCACGTCACCAACGACATCGCCCGCGGCCTCGCGACCCCGCTCGCGCATGCCGAGCGGATGAAGGCACTGTTTGGCAGCGCCATCCCCTCGACCCTCGACGAGCGCGAGATGATCGCGGTCCCGCGGATCGGCGAGGAAGAGGACGGCCATGTCAACCACGTGCCCAAATCGCTGCTCGTCAGCATCATCGCGCCGCGCATCGAGGAGACTTTCGAGCTGGTGCACCAAAGGCTGGAAGCGAGCGGCTGCGACAAGATCGCCGGGAAGCGGGTCGTGTTGACCGGCGGCGCCTGCCAGTTGCATGGGGTGCGCGAGCTGGCCGGGCTCATTCTCGACAAACAGGTGCGCATCGGCCGGCCGATGCGAATCAAGGGTTTGGCCGAAGCCACGCATGGTCCGGCGTTTTCGACGGTTGCCGGCCTGTTGCATTTTGCCCTGTCCGAGCGCGCCGAATCGCCGCGGCCGGCGCGCCGCGCGCCGGCCGGCATGTTCGGTCGGGTGGGGCATTGGCTGCGCGAGAATTTTTGAGTTTGCTTGGATTTTTCTTTGGCTGCGGGTACTCGGCAAAACAGGTAGTATCGGGCTGCATCATCAGGGGAGCGCAACCCGAACCGGGGCCACTTTCGCCCCGGTCCGCGGCGATCGGAGCAAGGGGGCCGGCCTCTTGGCCGGGCATGACCGCAATCGCGCAGGCGTGGAGGGCGATAGCATGATTAATCTCAGCATCCCGAGGGACGAGCAGGAGCTTAAGCCCCGCATTACCGTCGTCGGGGTCGGCGGCGCCGGGGGGAACGCCGTCAACAACATGATCCGATCGAACTTGGTCGGCTGCGAGTTCATTGTCTGCAACACCGACGCGCAGGCGCTGCAGCTGTCGGCGGCCCCGCGCAAGATCCAGCTCGGCATCGGGGTGACCCATGGCCTCGGTGCCGGGGCGCGGCCCGATGTCGGCCGGGCCGCTGCCGAGGAGGCGGTCGACGACCTGCTCGAATCGATGCAGGGCTCGAACATGGTGTTCATCACCGCCGGCATGGGCGGCGGCACCGGCACCGGCGCGGCGCCGGTGATCGCCCGCATCGCTCGCGAATCGGGCATTCTGACGGTCGGTGTCGTCACCAAGCCCTTCCAGTTCGAGGGTGTTCACCGCATGCGCGTCGCCGAATTCGGGGATCGAGGAGCTGCAGAAATACGTCGACACGCTGATCATCATCCCGAACCAGAACCTGTTCCGCATCGCCAACGAGCGCACGACCTTTGCCGACGCCTTCAAGATGGCCGACGACGTGCTGCATTCGGGGGTGCGCGGGGTTACCGACCTGATGGTGATGCCCGGCCTCATCAATCTCGACTTCGCCGACATCCGCACCGTGATGAGCGAGATGGGCAAGGCGATGATGGGGACCGGCGAAGCCGACGGCGAGCGCCGCGCGATCGACGCCGCCGAGGCCGCGATCAACAACCCGCTGTTGGAAGACGTGTCGATGAAGGGCGCCCGCGGCGTCTTGATCAACATTACCGGCGGCGGCGATATGACGCTGTTCGAGGTCGACGAGGCCGCCAACCGGATCCGCGAGGAGGTCGACCCCGACGCCAACATCATCTTCGGCTCGACCTTTGACGACAAGCTCGCCGGCAAGATGCGGATCTCGGTCGTCGCTACCGGCATCGAGGTCGAGCTCGGGCAGGAGCAAGGACGTCCGGCGCTGGGCGGGCGCAGCGCGGACAGCGATCCCGGCTTGCGCGAATCGGGCTCCGGCTACACCCAGCCGATGCTGACCCAGAACGCCGCCAACCCGCCCACGGCTCGCGCCGAGGGCCGGGCTGAGCCGCCGCAGGCCGACGCGCGCAAGCAAAGCCCGGGCGAGCCCGCCCCACCCGCGGCGGAGGCGGCGGAAAGCGCGGCGGTAAAGAGCGGCGCCTTCATCGCGCCGCGGCCGGTCGATGCGGGACCCGCTCGCCCGGTGCCGCTTGTTCAATCCGCCGGGGCCCAGCCCGCCGTCGCACCGGCGGGGTCAACGCCGCGCGGCGATGCCCAGCCGCGGCCCAAGGGCCGGGTGCCGAGCCTGATAGAGCGGGTCACCGGTGTCGGCCGCGCCCGCCCGCCAGCGCCGGCGCCCGATCACGCGCCACGGCCGGCCGCCGCGCCAGCGCGCCCGGCCCAGCCGCGGCTTGCGCCGCTCGATCCCGAGGAGCGGCCGGGTACCAGCAAGGAAGACGATTTGCTCGACATCCCGGCCTTTCTGCGCCGCCAGGCAAACTGAGCCTCCTCGCCAGTGCGCCGGCCGATCGCCGGACCCGACCCGATTCGCGGCTGCTCCGGGCTGAACTGCGCGCCCGGCGAGTACCGTGGCAGATCTTCTGCCCGCTGGAACATTGGATATGCAATAATCGGTAACAATGTTTGATTTGTGCCGATCCCGTGGCGCGACTAGCGTCTGCATCGGGAAGCGATTCACTTACGAATGTTGTCGCATGTTGGGGGAAATGGGGATTGCGCCGCAGCGGACGGTGGGGGCAGTCAGCAGCTGCCGCGGCATTGGGCTGCATTGCGGGCAGCCGGTCGCGATGGTTCTGCGCCCGGCACCGCCGGACACCGGGATCGTGTTTCGCCGGCTCGATGCCGGCGCCGAAATCCGCGCGAATTGGACCAGCACCACCGAATCGGCGCTGTCGACCGTGCTGTCCAACGGCGAGGGGATTCAGATCGGCACCATCGAGCATCTGATGGCGGCGCTCGCCGGGAGCCAGATCGACAACGCGTTCGTCGAACTTGATGGGCCCGAGGTGCCGATCATGGATGGCAGCGCGGCGCCGTTCGTGCAATTGATCGACCGCGCCGGTGTCGTCGCGCAAGACGCCGCGCGGCGCGCCTTCAAGGTCCTCAAGCCGGTTTCGGTCGGCGACAACGGTGCCTCGGCGGCGCTGCTGCCCGAGCACGGCTTCTCGATGAGCTTTGAGATCGATTTCGACAATCCGCTGATCCGCCGGCAGGACATCACGCTCAATTTTGAGCCCGGCACCTTCAAGGCCGAGCTTGCCCCGGCCCGCACCTTCGGGCTGCTCGACGATTGGCCGCGGCTCAAGGCCGCCGGGTTGGCGCGCGGCGGCTCGCTCGACAACGCCGTCGTGGTCAGCGGCAACCGCGTGCTGAACGATGGCGGGCTGCGCTTTGCCGACGAGTTTGTCCGCCACAAGCTGCTCGATGCCCTGGGCGACCTCTATCTCGCCGGCGGACCGATCATCGGGCATTTCCGCGGGCTGCGGTCGGGCCATGCCCTGACCCGCCGGCTGGTCGCAGCGCTGTTTGCCGATCGCGACGCCTGGTGCGAGACGACGATCGTCGAAGCCGCGGGTATCGGCACCGCCGCCTGGCCGGACGCCGCCCGGCTCGCGCGCGTCTGATCGAACCGGCTTGCCAAAGCCGACGGTTTGTCGCCGGTCGGCGCGACCCGTGCTATAAGCGTACCGGGAAATTGTGGTCGGGGTTGCAAGACCGATGCGTTTGCTGGTGCCGTCTTCGCGGCATGTCGCCGCCCTATTGCTGACGATCGCGCTCGCTTCCTGCGGCGGGTCAAAGGACGAGGTCTACATCGAAAAACCGGTCGACGATCTCTACAACAAGGCGATGGACGCCATGGCGGATGAACGCTACGCCACCGCAGCCAAAACCTTCGATCAGGTGGAAAGCCAGCATCCCTATTCGGTATGGGCGACGAAAAGCCAGTTGATGGAAATCTACGCCGAGTATGAAGACGGCAAATACGACGATGCGATCATCGCCGCGGATCGCTTCATCCAGCTGCATCCGGGCCACCGGGATGTCGCCTATGCCTATTATCTGAAGGCGATCTGCTATTATATGCAAATCGTCGATGTCGGCCGCGATCAGAAGCTGACCGAGCTGGCGCTCAAATCGCTCGACGATGTCGTTCGCCGCTTTCCCGACAGCAAATACGCCCGCGATGCCAAGCTGAAGCTCGACTTCACGCGTGATCATCTGGCAGGAAAGGAAATGGAAATCGGCCGGTATTACCTGCATCGCCAGGAATACCTGGCTGCGATGAACCGCTTCAAACGGGTCATCGACAACTACCAGACGACGACGCATGTGCCCGAAGCGCTCGAGCGGCTCGTCGAATGCGATCTCGCCCTCGGCCTGACCAAGGAAGCCAAGGAGAACGCGGCGGTGCTTGGCTACAATTACCCGGGCAGCCACTGGTACGGCGATGCCTACGCGCTGGTCACCGGCGGCGCCGCCCCGGTGACCGCGAGCGAAGGCTGGTTCAGCCGCTTCGTCGGCGACATCTTCTGAACCGAGCCACATTAAAAAAACTTAATTACAGCTTGGCTACGTGCTGATCTATGTCAGCGCGTCCTTCGTCTGCCGTGCGCTGCGGAATGCGCCGATCGGTGCATAAGGCGGGATGGCGCGATCGGGGCGGGTGAAGCGGGGAACCGGGAGGGTCCTGAGCATGCTGCGGCGAATGCTTATTGTCTCGTTCCTGCTGATGCTTTCGGCCGCGGCGGCACACGCCGCCGATCAGCCGGCCGGCATCACCGGCCTGTTTCTCACGACCAAATATCCGGCGCTGACCATCCGGGCCGGCGAGACCACGACGATCGATATGTCGGTGCGCAACTTCAAATTGCCGCCGCAGCTCTTGAGCCTCAGCGTGCCGCAGGCGGCCGACGGCTGGAAGGCCACGATCCTCGGCGGCGGTCAGCCGGTTGGCGCCGATCGAGGTCGCGCCGGATTCCGAGGAGCGGCTGCAATTGCGGCTCGAACCGCCGGCCGGGATCGGCCACGGCGACTATCATTTCACGATCGAGGCCAAGAACGCCCAGTATGACGACAAGCTGCCGATCGCCGTCACGATCGGCGAGGAGGTTCCGGCCAAGCTCAAGCTGACCACCAATTTTCCGGCGCTGCGCGGCAGCGCGACCACCTCGTTCAAATACAAGGTGTCGGTGACCAACGACAGCGGCCGCGACGCGACGATCAATTTCAGCGCCGACGCGCCGAAGAATTTCCAGGTGGGCTTTACCGAGGCCTATGGCAGCCAGCAGATCACCTCGATCCCGATCGAGGCCGGCAAGTCGAAGGATGTCGAGGCGGCGCTGACCATCCCGCACGAGACCCCGGCCGGCGACTACAAGCTCGTGCTTCACGCCAAGACCGAGGCGGCGAGCGCCGACCTCCCGGTCAGCCTGACGATTGTCGGCCAGCCGCGCCTGGCGGTGTCGGGCGAAGGCGGGCGCCTCTCCGGCGAGGCTTATGCCGGCCAGAACAGCCAGCTCACGGTGGTCTTGCGCAATGACGGCAGCGAGGCGGCGCGCGACATCGAACTCTCCGCGACCACCCCCGAGGGCTGGAAGTCGAGCTTCGATCCCAAAGAGCTGCCGCAGCTTGCCGCCGGTGCAACCCAGGACGTCAAGGTGGCGCTGACCCCGTCCGAACGCGCGATCGCCGGCGATTACCAGGCGACGATCCGCGCCAGCGCGGCCGGCGGGCTTTCGGAATCGGCGAATTTCCGCATCACCGTCTTGACCTCGACCTTGTGGGGCGCGGTCGCCATCGCGATCATCGCGATCGCCCTCCTGGTCGTGGTCTTTGCCGTCGCCCGCTTTGGCCGCCGGTAGCCATGTCAGCCGTCATTGCGAGCGCAGCGAAGCAATCTCAATGGGCAGAGCAACACCTGGATCGAGATTGCTTCGTCGCTGGCGCTCCTCGCAATGACAGCATGAGGAATGAGAACGCCGATGCCTGCTGAGGTTGTCATAAAGGCCGAGGGCTTGACCAAGCGCTATGGCGCGACTCTGGCGGTCGACCACATCGACCTCGAGGTCGATGCCGGCGAGATCGTCGGTATTCTCGGACCCAACGGGTCGGGCAAGACGACGACGATCCTGATGCTGTTGGGGCTGACCGAGCCGACCAGCGGCCATGCCGAAGTCGCCGGCTTCGACCCGTTGCGCGAGCCGCTCGAAGTCAAGCGCCGGGTCGGTTATCTGCCCGATCAGGTCGGCTTTTACGACGGCCTCTCGGCGCGCGACAACCTCGCCTATACCGGCCGCCTCATGGGGCTCTCGCGCCACGAGATCGACGAGCGCTTCGCCGCCGCGCTCGGCCGGGTCGGGCTCAGCGAGGTCGGGCTGGCGCGGGTCGCGACCTTCTCGCAGGGCATGCGCCAGCGCCTCGGGCTCGCCGAGATCCTGATGAAGCGCCCGAGCGTGGCGATCCTCGACGAGCCGACAACCGCGCTCGACCCGCATTCGACGCAGGAATTTCTCGATATGATCCGCCGCCTCAAATCCGACGGGACGGCGGTCCTGTTGTCCTCGCACCATCTCGATCAGGTGCAGAGCGTGTGCGACCGGGTGGCCTTGTTCAACCGCGGCCGCATCGTCCTCTCCGGCACGGTCACCGAGCTCGCCGGGCGCGTCCTCGGCGGCGGCCATGTCATCGATGTCGAGGCGCGCGGGACCGATATCGGCGAGCGCCTAGCCGCGGTGCCCGGCATCGTGCGGGTGCAGCCGCTCGGCGCCGGGCAGGGCAGCCAGCGCTACCGGGTCGATTGCCAGAGCGACCTGCGCGCCGAGATCGCGCGCCGCCTGGCCGCCGAAACCGAGCTGATCGGCATCCATTTTGCCGCGCCGAGCCTCAACGAGGTCTACACTCGCTATTTCGAGGAGGCGCGCGATGCCGCGCAGTAGCCGCCGGCCCGGCGACGGGCGCCGCCTCGGCTCGCCATGGACCGGGCTCGGCGCCGTCGTCGCCAAGGAGACCGCGGACCATCTGTCGAGCGCGCGCATGCGCATCCTCGAAGCGCTGGTGTTCCTGACCGCGATCACCGCCGCCTATGCCGCGATCCGCGACATCCGCGCGACGATCGGCGAAAGCCCGTTCCTGTTTCTGCGCCTGCTGACCCTTTCGCAGGAACCGCTGCCGTCGTTTATCGCGCTCCTGGGTTTTCTCATCCCGCTGGTCGCGATCGCGCTGGCCTTCGATGCGGTCAATGGCGAGTTCAACCGGCGCACGATGAGCCGCATCCTGGCCCAGCCGATCTATCGCGACGCGCTGCTGCTCGGCAAATTCCTCGCGGGATTGCTGGCGCTGACGATCGGCCTCGTCTCGCTCTGGCTGCTCGTCCTCGGCCTTGGCCTCCTGCTGTTCGGGCTGCCGCCCAGCAGCGAGGAGACGGTGCGGATGCTCGGCTTTCTGGTCGCCACGATCGCCTATGGCGGGGTCTGGCTGGCGGTGGCGCTGTTGTTCTCGGTGGTGTTCCGCGCCCCCGCGACCGCGGCGCTCGCCGCGCTCGGCACGTGGCTTATGTTCGCGCTGTTCTGGTCGGTGATCACCCCGCTCGTCGCCAATCTGATCGCCGGGCCGCCCGAGGGGGTTTTCGGGCCGCGCCTGGAATTTCTGCAAGCCCAGCAGATCATCGACCGCCTCTCGCCCAATACGCTCTATGCCGAGACCGCGCTGGCGCTGCTCCACCCGGCGACGCGCGCCTTGGGCCCGGTGCTGATCAGCCAGCTGCAGGGAGCGCTGTTGGGGGCGCCGTTGCCGGTCTCGCAGAGCTTCATCCTGATCTGGCCGCAGCTGACCGGCCTCGTCGCGGCGACGATCGTCATTTTCGTGATCGCCTATATCGTCTTCCAGCGCCAGGAGATCCGCGCCTGAGGCTGCTGCCGCGGCGCTGGCAAATTCGCTGGGGCGAGGAATGACCTGCGTGTAGGATGAGGCGACCGCACGTGGTGTCCGCGTGCGCCTAACACGCCCGGAGCTTCAGGAATGACCGATACGCCCGCATACACGCCCCCCAAGGTCTGGGTTTGGAACAAGGCGACCGAAGGCAGGTTTGCCAATATCAACCGCCCGATCGCGGGTCCGACGCACGAGAAGGAGCTGCCGGTCGGCCGCCATCCGCTGCAGCTCTACTCACAGGGCACGCCGAACGGCGTCAAGGTCACGGTGATGCTCGAAGAGCTGCTGGCGCTCGGCCATAGGGGCGCGGAATACGACGCCTGGCTGATCCGCATCGGCAACGGCGACCAATTCGGCAGCGGCTTTGTCAAGATCAACCCGAATTCCAAAATCCCGGCGCTGGTCGACCGCAGCGGTCCCAAGCCGATCCGGGTCTTCGAAACGGGCGCGATCCTGATGTACCTCGCCGAGAAATTCGGCGAGTTCCTACCAACCGAGACAAGCGCGCGCGCCGAATGCCTGTCATGGCTGTTCTGGCAGATGGGCAGCACGCCCTACGTCGGCGGCGGGTTTGGCCACTTCTACGCCTACGCGACGGTCAAGATCGAATATCCGATCGACCGCTTCGCGATGGAAACAAAGCGCCTGCTCGATGTGCTCGACCGCCGCTTGGCGGAGAGCGAATACGTCGCCGGTCCGGCCTACACGATCGCCGACATGGCGATCTGGCCGTGGTATGGCGGGCTGGCGAAGTTCAATTCCTATGGCGGCGCCGAGTTTCTCGACGTGCAGAGCTACAAGAACGTGCAGCGCTGGACCGAGCAGATCTGGGCGCGCCCGGCGGTGAAGCGCGGCCGCATGGTCAACCGGACCGCGGGCGAGCCGTCCGAGCAGCTGCTCGAGCGCCACGACGCCAGCGACTTCGACACAAAGACGCAAGACAAGCTCGCCGCCGCGAATTGAGCAAGATTTCCTCGGGGCGGCTCGACCCGTCCCGGAGGCGGCGTTTACCCCGGAGGATTTGGTAGATCGCCGGAAGCGTGTGGCTCGCCGCGAACCCGACGCGGACGAAGTTCGACCCTCCGTCCGCCTCGGTCCTGCTTTGCCCCAATTTGACCAAGCGTCGTTAGAGCTTCGACGCGACGTTGTTGAAGGTCGAGGTCAAATTGGTTCCGACCAACTGCATAGCGCTGATCGCCGCAACTGCAATCAAAGCGGCGATCAGGCCGTATTCGATCGCGGTCGCTCCATCCTCGTTTTCCCAAAGCTTCATGAACGTGGCAAACATTAGAGTTGTCCTGTAGTGGTGCGTACTCCCTTTTGTTACATCGGCCCAGTTTCGAAGACGTTAAGACGATGGCCGATTTCAACGGGAATTTCTAAAATCCCTCCTTTCCCTTAGAGGGATTTGCGCCATCCCAGCCGAGGCACTCGCCCGGCCCCCTCGCCCACCCCCTCCCCGACCCTGCCCGGCATGCGGAGGAGGGTTGGGGAGGGGGCGGGCGTGTTTATGGTATCATGCGCCTCGCATGCTGCTCGGCCTGACCATTCGCGATGTCGTCCTG
This sequence comes from uncultured Alphaproteobacteria bacterium, assembly GCA_963842175.1. Lineage (GTDB taxonomy): Bacteria > Pseudomonadota > Alphaproteobacteria > ATCC43930 > CGMCC-115725 > DATARH01. The sequence goes on along the minus strand of CAWJFM010000021.1, from coordinate 402,986 downwards.
ATCGATCGCCTCAGCCTGGCCTTCCGGCCGGGGCTGTGCGTGCTTACCGGCGAGACCGGAGCGGGCAAATCGATTCTCCTGGATGCGCTCGGGCTGGCGCTCGGGCGGCGCGCCGATGCGGCGCTGGTGCGCCCCGGCGCCGAGCAGGCCGCGGTCGCCGCCGAGTTCGTCGTCGAGCCCGACCATCCGGCCGCGGCGATCCTGCGCGCGGCCGGCCTGTCGATGTCGGCCGATCTCGCCGGCACGATTCTGCTGCGCCGCGTGGTCGCGTCCGACGGCAAGAGCCGCGCCTTTGTCAATGACGAGCCGGCGAGCGTCGGCCTGTTGCGCGAGCTCGGCGACAGCCTCGTCGAGATCCAGGGCCAGGGCGAGCAGCGCGGTCTCTTGGACCCGGCGACGCACCGCGCGCTGCTCGACGATTTTGCCGAGCACGCGGACGCGCTCGCCGCGCTCGCCGCCGCGTGGCGGGAATGGCGGGCGGCGCGCGAGCGGGCCGCCGATGCGGCGCGCCGCCTCGCCGAGAGCCGGGCCGAGGAGGATCTGCTTGCGCCATCACAAGGCCGAGCTCGACGCGCTGGCGCCGGAGGGCGACGAGGAGGAGCGGCTCGGCGCCCGCCGCGCCCTGTTGCAGAATGCCGAGCGGCTCGGCGAGGCGGTCGCCGAGGCGATCGCCGAGATCGACGGCGAGGGCGGCGCGCAGCAGGCGCTGGCCCGCGCGCTGCGCCGGCTCGACCGCGCCCGCGACCGGGCGCAGGGCCTGCTCGACGCCGCGCTGGCCGCGGCCGAGCGCGCCGCCGCCGAGACCAGCGAGGCGCTCGCCGCGCTGGCGAGCGCGGCGCAGGCGCTCGAGCTCGATCCGCGCGCGCTCGAAGCGGTCGAGGAGCGGCTCTTCGCGCTGCGCGCGCTGGCGCGCAAGCATTCGCGTCACGGTCGCCGATCTGCCGCGGCTGCGCGCCGAGCTGGGGACCCGGCTCGCCGCGATCGAGACCGGCGCCGAAGAGGTCGCGGCGCTGGAAGAGGCGGCGGCGGCGGCGCGCGCCGGCTATATCGCCGCGTGCCGGCGCGGTCTCGCAGGCCCGCGAGCGCGCCGCGCGCCGGCTCGATGGCGCGATCGCGGCCGAGCTGAAGCCGCTGCGGCTCGACAAGGCGCGGTTCCGCACGGTGCTGACCGCGCTACCCGAGGCCGAATGGGGCGAGCATGGCACGGAGCGCGTGCATTTCGAGGTGGCGACCAACCCCGGGGCGCCGTTCGGCGCCGCTGGCGCGGATCGCCTCGGGGGGCGAATTGTCGCGCTTCATGCTGGCGCTGAAGCTCGTGCTGTCCGGCAGCTCTTCGGTGCCGACGCTGATCTTCGACGAGGTCGACAGCGGCATCGGCGGCGCCGTCGCGGCCGCGGTCGGCGAGCGCCTGCAGCGGCTCGGGCACGCGGCTGCAGATCCTGGTCGTGACCCACTCGCCGCAGGTCGCGGCGCGCGGCGCGCATCACTGGCGCGTCGCCAAGCGGCAGGCCGAGCGCGCCACCGTGACCCGGGTCGAGGAGCTCGACGCCGATACGCGGCAGGAGGAGATCGCGCGCATGCTGTCGGGCAGCACGGTGACCGCCGAGGCGCGCGCCGCCGCCGCCAGCCTGATCGCCGGGGCGCGGCCGTGAAGGACGCGAGGATGCAGTCGCCACTTTGCGTCCTTCGAGACACGCCCCTCCGGGGCGTTCCTCAGGATGACGTGAATTTATGATGGCATTGAGAAAGACGCGTCATCCTGAGGAGGCGTGCGCAGCACGCCGTCTCGAAGGACGCACGGCGCTGATCCGGCCATGGCTGCGGTGAAAGCACAATCGTCAGATGCCGGACTAGCCGGGCGCCCGGTCGAGGCGCTGAGCGAGGAGGAGGCCGCGCGCCGAGCTGGCCCGGCTCGCCGCCGAGATCCTGCACCACGACCAGCTCTATTACGCCAAGGACGCGCCGGAAATCTCCGACGCCGCCTATGACGAGCTGCGCCGGCGCAACGCCGCGATCGAGGCGCGCTTTCCCGAGCTGATCCGCGCCGACAGCCCGTCGCGCCGGGTCGGCGCCGCGCCGGCCGCCGGCTTTGCCAAGGTCACCCATCGGGTGCCGATGCTGTCTCTGGAGAACGCCTTCGCCGAGGAGGATGTGCGCGATTTCTTCGCCGGCATCCGCAACTTCTTCCGCCGGCCGCAGGATGTTGCGCTGGTCGCCGAGGACGGCATCGAGGTGATGGCCGAGCCGAAGATCGACGGGCTCTCCGCGGCGCTGCGCTACGAGCGCGGCCGGCTCGTCCTCGGCGCGACCCGCGGCGACGGCGTCACCGGGGAGGATGTGACCGCCAATATGCGTACACTATCCACGATCCCGGCCATGCTGACCGGCAAGGATTGGCCCGAGATCATCGAGATTCGCGGCGAAGTCTATATGGAGCGCGCCGGGTTTTTTGCCGTGAACGCCGAGCGCGAAGCCGCCGGCGAGCCGCTTTTCGCCAATCCGCGCAATGTCGCCGCCGGCTCCTTGCGCCAGCTCGATCCGGCGGTGACCGCGCGCCGGCCATTGAAATTCTTCGCCTATGCCTGGGGCGAGGTGAGCCACCCCTTCGCCCGCACCCATGCCGAGGCGCTGGCGCGGTTCAGCGAATGGGGGTTTTCGGTCAACCAGCATTCGAAGCTGTGCCGCGGCGTCGAGGAGGTGCTCGCCTATTATCGCGACATCGCCGAGCACCGCGCCGAGCTGCCCTACGACATCGACGGCGTCGTCTACAAGGTCAACGACCTCGCCCTGCAAAACCGGCTCGGCATGGTCAGCCGTGCGCCGCGCTGGGCCGCTGGCGCACAAATTCCCGGCGCAGCAGGCCGCAGACCGTGCTGCGCGACATCCTGATCTCGGTCGGACGGCAGGGCGCGCTGACCCCGGTCGCGGTGCTCGAGCCGATCACCGTCGGCGGGGTCGTCGTGCAACGCGCCACGTTGCACAACGAGGACGAGATCGCGCGCAAGGATGTACGCATCGGCGACACGGTCATCGTGCAGCGCGCCGGCGATGTGATCCCGCAGATCGTCGGCGTCGTCCTCGCACGCCGCCCGCCCGATGCCGAGCCCTATAAATTCCCCGAGCATTGCCCGATCTGCGGCAGCATCGCGGTGCGCGAGCATGGCATGGTGGCGCGGCGCTGCACCGGCGGGCTCATCTGCGCGGCGCAGGCGGTCGAGCGGTTGAAGCATTTTGTCGCGCGCGACGCTTTCGACATCGAGGGGCTTGGCGTCCAAGCACATCGCCGAATTCTGGGAAGACGGCCTCATTCGCCAGCCCGGCGACATCTTCCGGCTCAAGGCCGAGATCATCGCCCGACGCGAGGGCTGGGGCGAGGTCAGCGCCAATAAGCTGATCGCCGCGATCGACGAGCGCCGCCAGTATCCCGCTCGAACGTTTCATCAACGCGCTCGGCATCCCGCAGGTCGGGCAGGCGACGGCGCGGCTGCTGGCGCGCCATTACCGCTCGCTCGCCCATGGCGGCGCGAAATGGAAGCAGCGCAGGCGGCCGACAGCCCGGCCCAGGCGGGTCTGCTCGACGTGCACGGCATCGGCGAGGACATGGCGGCCGACATCATCGGGTTTTTCGCCGAGCCGCATAACCGCAGCGGTTCTCGACGACCTCGCCGGCGAGGTCCGCGTGCAGGATTATGAGGCGCCGCGCTCAGCTGGCCGCCTCGCCGCTCGCCGGCAAGACCATCGTCTTTACCGGCAGCCTCACCGCGATGACCCGATCGGAAGCCAAGGCGCGGGCCGAGGCATTGGGCGCCAATGTCGCCAGCTCGGTATCCGCGAAGACCGATTATGTCGTGATCGGCGCCGATGCCGGCTCAAAGGCGACCCGCGCCGCTTCGCTCGGGGTCGCCACCCTCGACGAGGCCGCCTGGCTCGACCTCGCCGGCCAAGCCGACGCCGCGCGGTGATCGAGGATCGGCGCGTGGAGCGGGACGACATCCTCGAAGCGTTTGACATCGATCTTACCGCGACCGACTTGCCCGCGACCGATCGCGCCGAGCCGGTGCTGGAAGAGGCGCCGTTCCTGGACGAGCCGGACGAGCCCGGCAATGGCTCGATCCCGATCGGGCGCAGGCGGAGCCGGAGGCAATCGCGCTGCCGCGGCGGCGCGCCAAGCTGCCGGCTGGGATGCTCGGCTCTCTCTGCCTCCATCTGCTGCCGTTGCTGGCTCTCATTCACTGGACCGGCGTGCCGGCCGGGATTGACAGGCCGATCCCGGTCCAGCTGGTCCTCGAAGCCCCGCCGCCACCCCCGTCCGCGCCCGCCCCCGCGCCCAAGGTCGAGGAGCCGCCGCCGCACGGCCCGCTCGCCTCAGAGGATATGGGCGAGACGGCGAAGGAAGCCGCCGTTTCGCCGGGCGCCGCGGAAAGGGAGCATGCGCAGCTCGCCGCCATCGTACCGCCGCCGCCGCCCAAGCCGGCCCCGCCGCCGCCCAAGCCAGCCGAGCTGACCCCCGACTGGCATCGCCTCGATGCCGTCCCGAAGGATGCGGTGCGCGAGGCGCGGGTGCCGGGGCCGGCCGCGACGCGCGACGAATACCTCGCCTATCTCGTCACGCTGACGCGCCGCCATATCGATCTGCTGCCGCTGAGCCTGGTCGGCGACCGCCGCGGCGAGACGGTCATCGAGCTCTTGGTGCTCGCCGACGGCACGATCGCGCACATCAATGTCGCGCACGGCTCGGGCTATCCCGAGATCGACGAGCGGATCGAGCAGATGGTCGCCGCCGTCCACCGCTTTCCGCCGCTGCCGCAATGGTACCAGGGACCGAGCGTCGCGCTGGATTTCAAGCTGCGCTTTCCGGAAGCGCTGGAGCATTAACTAGCCGGCCTCGCGCTTCTCGCCCGTGCCAAGCCAGTCGAGCGCGGCGCGCAGCCGCACGACCTCGCCGATGACGATGATCGTCGGCGCCTCGATCCGCGCCGCCGCGGCGCGAGGCGCGGCGTCCTCCAGGGTCGCAACCAGCACGCGCTGAGCGGCCGTCGTCGCCTTGCTGACGATCGCGACCGGCTCCTTGGGCGACCGCCCCGCCGCGATCAGCCGCGCCGCGATATGGCCGAGATGCGTGAGCGCCATGTAGAGGACGATGACCGGCGAGCCGTGCGCGATCGCATTCCAGTCGACGCCCGCGGGCACGGCGCCGCCGCGCTCATGCCCGGTGAGGAAGGTGACCGCGGAGGCGATGTCGCGATGCGTCACCGGGATGCCGGCATAGGCGAGCCCGCCGATCCCGGCGGTAATGCCGGGCACGATGCGGAACGGGACATGCGCGGCAGAGAGGGCCAACGCCTCCTCGCCGCCGCGGCCGAAGACGCAGGGATCGCCGCCCTTGAGCCGCAACACCCGGCGGCCGTCCCGGGCCAGCCGGATCAAGCGGGCCGAGATGTCGGGCTGGCTCGGCGACGGCCTGCCGCCGCGCTTGCCGGCATATTCGAGCAGGGCGCCCGGCCGCGCCAGTTCGAGGATGCGCCGATCGACCAGCGCATCGTAGACGACGCTGTCGGCATGATCGAGGGCATGGAGCGCCAGCGCCGAGAGCAGACCCGGATCGCCCGGCCCGGCGCCGACCAGCCAGACGCTGCCCGGCGCAAAATCGGGAAGCTTGAGACGCGCGCTGTCGATCACAGCGCCAAACCTACACAAGCCGCGCGCCGGAGGGTAGCCGCGGCGAGTCGCCTTGCCCAACGTGACTGCGCCGGCATAGGGTTGCGCTACAGCCTCCGCCTCCGATCGAGGACCGGGCGGCACCAAGCACCGAGGACCGGCCCGATGAAGCGGCAGTTGCACCTCAACCTGTTCATCCACAGCCGCGGCCATCACGAGGCAGCCTGGCGCCATCCGGCGGCCTCGGCGCTGCCCTTGACCGACATCCGCTATTACACGGACCTGGCGCAGCGCGCCGAGGCCGCGCTGTTCGATTCAATCTTTTTCGCCGACCAGCTGGCGCTCGGCGGCGATGTCGCGCAGGCGCCGCGCACCTGGCTCGAGCCGATCACCGTATTGGCGGCGATCGCGGTGGCGACCAGCCGGGTCGGGCTGATCGCGACCGCCTCGACGACCTATACCGAACCGTTCAACCTCGCCCGGCAATTCGCCTCGATCGACCACATCAGCAACGGCCGCGCGGCCTGGAACATCGTGACCTCGTGGCTGGCGAGCGCGGCGGAAAATTACGGCAGCGCCGGGCAGGTCAGCCATGCCGACCGCTATGCCCGCGGCGAAGAGTTCATGGATGTGGTGAAGGCGCTGTGGGACAGCTGGGGGCCGGATGCGGTCATCGACGACCGGGCGGCCGGGATCTACGCGCGCCGCGAGCGCATCCGGTCGATCAATCATCGCGGCGATTTCTATACGGTGGCGGGGCCGCTCAACATGCCGCGCTGCCCGCAGGGCAGGCCGGTGCTGGTGCAGGCCGGCTCCTCCGACACCGGCCGCCGCTTCGCCGCGCGGCACGCGGATGCCGTGTTCACCGCCCATATGGCGAAAGCGACGGCGCAGGAATTTTATGCCGATCTGAAGACCCTGGCGGCGGCCGAGGGCCGCGTGCCGGAGGAGGTGCTGATCCTGCCTGGGCTCAGCCCGATGATCGCCGCGACCGAGGCCGAGGCGCAGCGCCTGGCGCGCGAGGTCAACGACCTCAGCGATCCCGAGGTCGGGAGGAAGCGGCTGTCGGGCCGCTTTGGCGGGCATGACTTTTCGCATCTGCCGCTCGACCGCCCGCTTGTGCCGCAAGATTTCCCCGACCCCGACACGGTCGAGGCGGCGCGCAGCCGCACCGAGGTGATCCTCAATCTGGTGCGGCGCGACAAGCCGACGTTGCGGCAGTTGCTCGGCTATCTGGCCGGCGCGCGCGGCCATTTCGTCACCGCCGGGACGCCCGAACAGATTGCCGATCTGATCGAGGACTGGTTCAGGGACGGCGCGGCGGACGGGTTCAACATCATGCCGCCCTTATTGCCGGTGCAGCTCGATGCGTTCAGCGCCGAGGTGATCCCGCTCCTGCAGCGGCGCGGGCTGTTCCGCCGTGAATACCGGGGCACGATGCTGCGCGAGCATTACGGTCTCTCCTGGCCCGCGAGCGTCTTCGATGATCCGGCCTGGAAGGGCGAGCTTCGGGAAGCCGTCGCCGGCGTCTGAGCGCCGCGGCAAGGTTGGTGCCGCCGTCACGGGCTCAGCCCGGCCGTGACGGGTTTTTGCGGAATCCAATCCGAACGAAATTTCCTCTAAGATCGCCTGATGGCACGGGCCGAGAGAGCGCCGCTGCGGCGCGGCTGGACCACCGGCGCCTGCGCCGCGGCGGCGGCGCGCGCCGCCTTTGCCGCGCTCGTGACCGGGCGCTTTCCCGACCCCGTCACGATCCGCCTGCCGCGCGGCGAAGGCCATAGCTTTGCCCTCGCGCTCGCCGAATTGGGTGACGGGACCGCCCGCGCCGGCATCGTCAAGGATGCCGGGGACGACCCCGATGTGACGCAGGGTGCGCTGATCATCGCCGAGCTGGCCTGGGCGGAGCCGGGATCGGGGGTCCGCTTTCGCGCCGGCCCAGGGGTCGGCACCGTGACCCGGCCTGGCCTGCCGCTTGCGGTCGGCGAGCCGGCGATCAACCCGGCGCCGCGTGCGATGATCCAGGGCGCGCTCGCCGATGTCGCCGAGGCGAACGGCGCGCCCCCACCCGATGTGACGGTCACGATCGCGATCCCCGGCGGCGAGCGCCTCGCCGAGCGGACGATGAACGCAAGACTCGGCATCGTCGGCGGGCTGTCGGTGCTCGGCACCACGGGGATCGTCGTGCCCTATTCCTGTTCGTCCTGGATCCACGCGATCCACCGCGGCATCGACGTCGCGCGCGCCGCCGGTCTCGACCATATCGCCGCGGCGACCGGCGCGACCTCCGAGCGCGCGGTGCAGCTTCTTTACGATTTGCCCGAGCACGCGCTGATCGACATGGGCGATTTTGTCGGCGGCATGCTCAAATATCTGCGCCGCCATCCGGTCGCGCGGCTGACCCTGGCCGGCGGCTTCGCCAAATTCGCCAAGCTCGCCGCCGGCCATCTCGACCTGCATTCGAGCCGCAGCCGGGTCGATGGCGCCGGGCTTGCGCGCCTCCTCGCCGGGGTCGGCGCCGACCCGGCGGCGGTCGCCACCGCCGGCAGCAATGACAGCGCCGCGGAAATTCTCGCGCTCGCCGGCGAGCGAGGGAGCGCGCTCGCCGCGGCGGTGGCGCGCCAGGCGCGCGAAGTGGCGCTGGCGACGCTCTCGGGCCGCACCCTTGTCGAGGTCGCGATCGTCGATCGCGCCGGCGATATCCTGGCGCTCGTCGGCGCGGAGCCGGCCGCGTGACCGGCCGGCACCTCTTGATCCTCGGCGGCACCGGCGAGGCGGCGCAGCTGGCGCGCGGCGCGCTCGCCCGCTTTGGCGACGGGATGGCGGTGACGACGGCGCTGGCCGGGCGGACCCGGCGTCCCGGCGCGATCGCCGGGCAGGTGCGGATCGGCGGGTTCGGCGGACCGGCGGGGCTGGCGGGCTTTTTGATCGACCGCGACATCGATTGCCTGATCGACGCCACCCATCCCTTCGCCGCGGTGATCTCGCGCGCCGCCCGGCTTGCCGCCGAGCGAACCGGGGTGCCGCGGCTCATGCTGCGGCGCCCGCCCTGGCGTCGTCACCCGCTCGATCGCTGGATCGAGGTCGACAGCGTCGAGGCCGCCGCCCGCCTGGTCGGGCAGGTCGGCCGGCGCGCCTGGGTGACCGTCGGCGCCAGCGCGATCGCCGCCTTCGCCCGGGCGACCGAAGTGCATTTCGTCGTGCGCTTGATCGACCCGCCGCGCGAGAGGTTGCCGCTGCCATTCCACGAGGTGGTGCTCGGGAAGGGGCCGTTCGGCCTCGCCGAGGAACGGCGCCTCATAGAGCGCTACGCGATCGACGTGCTGGTGTGCAAGGCGAGCGGCGGGGCCGCCACCGAAGCGAAGCTGACCGCCGCGCGCGAGCTCAATCTCCCGGTCATCATGGTGCGGCGCCCGTCGCCCGAACCGGGCCCCGCCGTCGAGACGGTCGAGTCCGCGCTCGACTGGCTCGCCGGGCTCGACGGCGCGGCCCAAGCACGGCGGATGTCATGATGGCTCGGGGAACCCGACCTCTGCTCCGGCTCCTTTGCTGCGCGGCTTTTGTGCTGCTGCGGTCGGCGGCGAACGCCCGCGCCGATGACAATGTCGCGGACGCGGCGGCCCATAACGACGCGGCGCAAGTGCGCGAGCTGCTCGGCGGCGGAACCAGCCCCAACCAGGTCGACGACAACGGCCGCACCGGCCTGCATCTCGCCGCAATCAACGGCAATCTGCAGATCGCGGCGATCCTGATCAAGGCCACGGGCAGCTCGACCTCAAGGACAAGCTCGGCAATACCGCGCTGCACTATGCCGCCGATCTCAACCATGTCGAGATGGTGCAGCTGCTGCTCGATGTCGGGGCCGCGGTCGACCCGGAAAACAAGCTTGGCATGACGCCGCTGATGATCGCGGCGAGTCGCGGCAATGCCGCGATCGTCCAGGCGCTGCTCGCCAAGGGGGCGAACGTCCGCAAGGCCGATTATACCGGGCGCGACGTGCTGGGCTGGGCTGGCGACAGCCACCGGCCGGTGGTCGTCCAGATGCTGCAGCGCGCCCTCGCCACGCGCTGACCGATGCCGGATCGCCCAAACATCGCGGAGGACGGCGAGAATTGGACCGGTTTGCGGCGCGCGGGAGACTCAGAGGAACTCGCGCAACAAGGCCAGGAACACGTTCAGCCGGTCATGGTGTACCCAATGACCGGCCCCCTCGATCGACACCGCACGGGCATTCTTGAAATGGCGCAGGCGGCCGTCGCGCTCGGGGTTGGCGGCCCAGCTCTCCTTGCCGTAGACGAGCAGCGTCGGGCAGCTGATCCGCCCCCATAGCTGCTCGATCTCGGCCTGGGTCATGCCGTAGGGCGAATCGGCGCGCACGTAATTGTCGAACTTCCAGCTGTAGGTGCCGTCTTCGTTTTGGTTGACGCCGTGCTGGGTCAGATGGCGCGCCTGCTCGGGCGAGAGGTGGCCGTTCGCCTCCTGCATGCGCTTCAGCGCATCCTCGATCGAGGCATAGCGGCGCGGCAAGCGCCCGGACAACGCGCGCTGTTCCTCGACCCATTTCTGCATGCGCTCGGCGATCGGGACCGCGGAGCGCGCCGCCATCCGTTTGGGCGACGGCCCGAGGCCCTCGATCGCGACGAGCCGGCGTACCGTGTCCGGATAGACCCCGGTATAGCGGATCGCGATATTGCCGCCGAGCGAATGCGCGACGATCGTCACCGGCGCCAACCCCTGCTGATGGATCAGCTGCGCGAGGTCATAAACGTAGGCCGCGGTCGAGTAGTTGCCGTCGGGCGACCACTGGCTGTCGCCGTGGCCGCGCAGATCGGGCGCGAGGACATGCCAATCGCGGCGCAGCGCGGCCGCGACCCAATCCCAGTTGCGGCAATGGTCGCGCCCGCCATGGAGCAGCAGCAGCGGCGGCGCGCTCGGGTTGCCCCAATCGACGTAATGGAGCCGCAGTCGTTGCGAGAAATAGACCCGCGAGGTCGGGCCGGAATTGTCGAGATCGGTGGCCATGGGATGCCTGACGCGAGGAATGACAGCAAAGACCCCCGCGCGCCGTGGCATAGAGCCCTGGGCATCAGGCGGGGGTCGGTTTTGCGAAGATCGCCTTCGCGCTCGGGCCAAAGGGCCGAGCTATCGCTTGGACTTTTCCCTGGGTCGCCGATGCCAAGCGGTCGGCAACTGGGGACTGCCGGGTGGCGTCATGCGCGCTACACACCCTCCTGCCGGTTGACGACCCGACAACTCTGGCATTGCGCTCGGAACCGTGCAAGGGGAAAGCAGGGAGCGGAAAAACGACAATGCCGTGCGCGCTGCGCGGTCCGGCGTTTCCGCGATTTCTCGCGACCCTGACGAGGCGGTTTCGCGCGTCAGCCGGCCAAGCCGCTCCAAGTCCCGGCGAACCGCGACAGGACCGGCTGCGACGCCTCGGTCAACGCCTTGACCCCGATTTCGGAGAGCCTCGCCGAACCTTCGATCATCGCATCGACCCCGCGCCGGGCCAGCGCTGCATTGATTTCGACGGCTTCGGAGAAAGGTCTTGACCCCGAGCAGGGCGATCGCGGCATCCGCCGCGGCGGCGATGCCCGACCGGGTCCTCGCCGACACTTCGACGACGATCTCCTCAAAGCCGCGGGCGAGCACGGCCTGCGCTTCGGCGACGGCCGCCCAGGATTCGTCGACCGAATCGGCCTGTGGCCGCGCCGATGCCGACACGATCTCCGGCGCCGGTTCTGCGATCGGGGCCGGCTGCGTCAAAACGTCCGCCGCCGCAGGCGCGGCCGTCCGGGACAATCGCCGGCACGGTCGCGGTCGGCGCCGTTTCGCCCGAAGAAACTTCGCGCTGTCCTGATTCGCGCGCGGGGCGCTTTGGCTTCACATCGCTCATCGTCGTCCTCGTTCGGGAGTCGCTGCAATATTGCATCGCACAAATCGACGATAACGACCAGCCGCTGGCCAATCAAGCGACTTTTGTGCAACGCACAATCTCAAAACTGGAAGGCCCCCGGGCCAGCGGCAGAGACGACGACCGTGCGCCGTCCGGCTATTTTGTCATTTGCAGCGGCGCTCATGCGCCGATTCCCGGTGCGATCAAGCGCAAGAAATCGGCTGCCGGCGCCCAAAGGCAGGCGCATTTCCCGCAAAAAAACTGATCCGGCGGCGATAACGCTTCGAGTTTTGGACGCTGCTTCAGGCAAAACCGAGGTGGCTCTTTGACACCTCTGCAACTTTTTCCTACGCTGATTGCGATGAATACGGAGCGGCGCGGCCGCTCGGCGCTCATCGGGGGTGGGGGTTCAGCTTTAGCGTGCGAATCGTGATGTCGAAGCAAGGGGCGTCGCGTGCCCAGGCGCCAGGTGCGCGGCTTCTCGGCAGGATCGGGCTATGCCTGATTGTAGCAATAGGGTTGCTCGCGCCGTTACCGGCGGCGGCCCGCCACTGGCCGGCGGCCGAATCCGCACCGGTATTCGAGTGGATCCTGCTCGATGCCGAGACCGGACAGGTGCTGAGCGAGCATAACGCCGACGTGCCGACCCCTCCGGCCTCGCTCACCAAGATGATGACGCTCTATCTGACGTTCGAGGCGCTCAACCAGGGCAGAATCCGGCTCGACCAGCAATTTTATGTTTCCGAGCAGGCGGCAAGCCGGGCGCCAAGCAAGCTTGCCTTGACCCCGGGCAATTCGGTGTCGGTGCGCGATCTGATCCTCGGGATCGTCACCAAATCGGCCAATGACGCCGCCTCGGTCCTGGCCGAGGGGCTGGGCGGGACCGAGGCCAATTTTGTCCAATACATGAATTGGAAAGCGCGCCAGCTCGGCATGCAACAGACCTGGTATCGCAACGCCTCCGGACTGCCCGATCCGGATCAGCGCACGACCGCGCGCGACGTCGCCCGGCTGGCGCTGGCGCTGATCCACCAGTTTCCGCGCGAATACCGTTATTTCTCCATCCGCGAATTCGATTTTCGCGGCGAGATCGTGCACGGCCACAACCATCTGCTCGACTGGTATCAGGGGGCCGACGGCATCAAGACCGGCTATGTCAACGCCTCCGGCTTCAACCTGGCGGCCTCGGCGGTGCGCGACGGGCGCCGGCAGATCGGGGTGATCATGGGCGGCCGCTCGTGGCGCAGCCGCGACGAACAGATGGCCTCGCTGCTCGACCAGGGCTTCGCCGTTCTCGCCGCCGCGCGGCCGGCGCAGCCTCAGTACGCGCGCCAGCCGCTGGCGCGCCGCCGCCGCTGCCGCCCGCCGCCGCGCTGCCGCGCCGCGCATACGCCGGCAGCCGAACCGGTGATGGCCGCCGCTCCCGCGGCTTGCCAGCGGCGGCGGTTCCCGCTGCGGCGCCGTCGGTGCCCGCCGATGCGGCGGGTGCGCATCAGAGGCCCGGGTTCCTCGGCAATGTTGCCCAATCCACGCTGCGGCATCTGTCGCCGGTCGCCAAGGCCGAAGCCGCGCCGCTGGCGAGCGAGGCGTCAGAGGGCGGCGCCGATTGGGCGATCCAGCTCGGTGCTTTTCGCGCTGAAGCGGCGGCGGAGCAGGCGACGCGCCGTGTCGCTGGCCTTGCCATCGGCAAGGGGAAGCCGTCCCAAATTCTCGCGCCGACCAGGCATGATTCGAGCCGGCTCTACCGCGCCCGCCTGCTGCATTTCACCGCGAAGAGCGCGCAGGCGGCCTGTGCCGAGCTGCACCGCAAGGGGGTCGCCTGCTCGGTGCGTGCGCCCCAGCGGCCTGAAGGTCGCGAGCGGGTAGGTGGGTGAGCGCGGTGCAACTTATCGGAAACCCTCTATTCCGGCAGCGCCAGCCCGCTCGGCGCGAGTTCCGCGGCAAGCTGCTGCTTTGAGGCGGTCGAGCCCGGCCTGGCTCGTCGACTTCGGCGCGCACGACGACGGCCGCCTGGGTGTTCGAGGCGCGCAACAGCCACCAGCCGTCCGCATCGCGCACCCGCACCCCGTCGATGTCGACCATGTCGGCGCCGCGCCGCGCGCAGCCGGTCGCGCGACCTCCTCGACCACCGCGAATTTGCGCGCTGTCGTCGCACGGCAGCCGCAGCTCGGGCGTGTTGAACACCGGCGGCAGCTTGTCGAGCATCTCGACGAGGCTCTCGTCGGCGCGCGCGAGAACGCCGAGAGCCGCACCGCGACATAGACCGCGTCGTCAAAGCCGTAATAGCGATCGGCGAAAAAGATGTGGCCGCTCATCTCGCCGGCAAGCGGCGCGCCGGTCTCGGCGAGCCGCGCCTTGATCAGCGAATGGCCGGTCTGCGACATCACCGGCTTGCCGCCGGCGCGCGCGATCTCGTCGAACAGCACCTGGCTCGCCTTGACGTCGGCGATGATCGGCGCGCCCGGATGGCGGCGCAGCACGTCGCGCGCCAGCACGATCAGCAGCTGGTCGCCCCAGAGGATGCGGCCCTTCGCATCGACGACGCCGATGCGGTCGCCGTCGCCGTCGAAGGCGATGCCGAGATCGCAGCGCTCGGCCTTCACCGCCTCGCTGCAGCTGCACGAGGTTCTCCGGCACGGTCGGGTCGGGGTGGTGCGCCGGGAAGGTGCCGTCGATCGTCTCGTTGATCAGGATGTGGCGCCCCGGCAGCCGCTGCGACGAGGCGGGCGACGACCTCGCCGGTGGCCCCGTTGCCGCAATCCCAGGCGACCGTGAGCGGCCGCGTGCCGTCGTAATCCTGCGCCAGGCGCGCGACGTAATCGTCGAAGACGCTGTGCTCTTCGACCCGGCCGCGCGCCGCCCCGGCGCGGGCCGAGGGCGAGCGCCATCTGCCCGAGCCGCTGGATCGCCTCGCCGAAAAACGGCTTGCCGCCGAGCACCAGCTTGAACCCGTTATGGTCGGGCGGGTTGTGCGATCCGGTGACCATGATGCCGCCATCGACCCGCCAGCGTCGCCGCGGCGAAATACAGCATCGGGGTCGGCCCGCGGCCGATGCGCACGACATCGGCGCCGCCCTCGGCGAGCCCGTCGACGAGCGCGGCTTCGAGTTCGGGCGAGGTCAGCCGGCCGTCATAGCCGACCGCGGCCCGCCGGCCGCCGGCCTCGGCCAGAACCTCGGCGAACACCCGGCCCAAGGCATGGGCATCGGCCGGAAACAGGGTCGTGCCGACGATGCCGCGGATGTCGTATTCGCGCAGGATTGTCGGATCGAAACGGTGCGGCATGCGCGGAGTCCGGCTCACAGGTAGGTTGCAGGATGCGGCGGAACGCGGCGCCGAGCGCGGGATGTTGCAGCCCGAGCGCGACATTGGCTTCGAGATAGCCGAGCTTGTCGCCGCAATCGAAGCGCCGGGCGGCGGCGCGCAGGCCGTGGAACGGCTGGCCGTCGGCGATCAGCCTGTCGAGCCCGTCGGTCAGCTGGATCTCGTTGCCGCTGCCCGGGTTCAGCTCGGCCAGATGCCCGAAGATTTCGGGCTGGATGATGTAGCGCCCGATGATCGTCAAGCTCGACGGCGCGACCGCCGGATCGGGCTTTTCGACGACCCCCTTCGCCCGCACCAGGGTCCCGTCATCGGCGACCACATCGAGCACGCCATAGCGCCGGGTCTGGTCGCGCGGCACCTCGATCACCGCGACGATGTTGCCGCCGGTCTCTTGATAGGCGTCGATCATCTCTTTGAGGCACGGCGGCTCGCCGACCATCAGATCGTCGACAAGAAGGACCGCGAACGGCTCGTCGCCGACCAGATGGCGCGCGCACCAGACGGCATGGCCGAGCCCGAGCGGGCGCTGCTGGCGGGTGTAGGCGATGTCGCCGGCGGCCGGCAGCCAGGCGCGCAGCTCGTCGAGAAGCTCGCTGCGGCCGCGCTCGCGCAACGTCGCCTCGAGCTCGAAGGAGAGGTCGAAATGGTCCTCGATCGCGCTCTTGGCGCGCCCGGTGACGAAATAGAACTCTTCGATACCGGCCGCCTTGGCCTCCTCGACCGCATACTGGATCAGCGGCTTGTCGACGACCGTCAGCATCTCCTTCGGCATCGCCTTGGTTGCCGGGAGAGTGCGGGTGCCGAGACCGGCCACCGGAAACACCGCCTTGCGCACGGGCTTCTGCATGGAACTCCTCGATCGCGGCTCGCGCGCGGCCGACATGCATGACGGCGCGTCCTCGCCGAGGCTGCCGCCGAAATGATAGCATCCCTTCTGTGAACAATGATTTACGCTAAATGTCGCCGCGATGGTCATGGCGGACGCGCAGCACCGCGGGTCGAACCCGCCTACCGGTGCAGCAGCACGTCGCGGGCGCGGTTGATCTTGCTGGCGAGGTAGTCGGTGCCGCCGTGATCGGGGTGGAGCTGCTTCATCAGCCGGTGGTGCGCCGCCTTGATCGCCTCGGCATCGGCGCCCGGCGCGAGGCCCAGAATGGCATAGGCCTCGTCGACCGTGACGTCGGGGCCGCTCGGCGGCGGACTGCCGCTCGTCCGCTCGCCGGCCATCTCGTCGCGCCAGTTGGAGCGAACCCGGTCGAGATAGGCTTCGAGCAGCCGCGCGGCTTCCTCGTCCTCGGCCCGGCACTCGCGCAACAGCGCCAGCAACTCGGCGGGGCGCAGCTCCTCGAGCCGCATGCCGGCGAAGCGGCCTTGCAAGCACCGTGCCGGTCATCGCCCCGGTATCGTGATCGAGGCTCATGCGGATAAACCGGGTCTCGACGGTCGAGTCGCGCGCGGTCGACGGGCCGTGCAAGCCGCTCATCATCGAGCGCACCCGGCGCAAGGCCGGCAGCAGGGCGAAGAGCGGCGCCAGGAACATGAAGACGCGCCCCTCGGTCAACACGAGAAGCGCGATGACGGCAGCTCCCGCTACGCGCGATGCCGCCCCATTTGACGATGCGGGCGAGACGCGCCGGATTGGCGTTGACGAACAGATAGCCGAGCAGCAGCAGCCCGCACAGGATCGCAACGCCGCCGAGAAGGGGGAGCATCAGCCCTGCAATTGCGCGGTCAGCCGCAGCACGTCGCCGCCTTTCTTCTCGCCATAGGCGGCTGAGCGCGCGATACCCGCCGGCGGCATAGACCGCGACCGCGCCCAAGCAGGTCCTTGAGGCGGTCGGCGCTCGCCAGGTCGAAGCGCAGATAGGCGCCGCGCGACAGCTTCGCCATCTGCCGGAAGGCCCGCGCGGCGATCGGATTGTTGCCTTCGTGAAACAGGAAGATCGGCACGCCGTTGAGGCCCAATTCGCCGGCGAGCTGGCAAAGCCGATCGACATTCTCCTCCATCGCGTCGCCGACAAAGACGAGGGCGTTGACCCGCTGCCGCTTGGTCTCGGCGAGGGCATGGGCGAGCACCCGCTCGATCTGGGTCTCGCCGCCGAGGCAGGAGACCGCGCGCATCACCCGGTGCAGATCGGCGGCATTCGACATCCAGCGGCTCGCCTTGCATTCGTTGAAGCCGCGGTAATAGACGAGCTTGACGTCGAGCCCGCCGAGCGCGGCGGTCGCCTCGAACATCTCGCCCTGGATGCGGCAGGCGCGGTCCCAGCTCGGCTCGCGGCTCGCCGTCGCGTCGAGCGCAAAGATCAGCCGGCCGCGGCCGCCCGACGGGCGCGGCGGGGCGCGCTGCAGGTCGCGCAGAAAGGCGTCGACCTCGGCGGAGACCTCGCCGGGTTCGCCGCGGTCGGCAGGCGTCGCTTATCCTCGCTCATCGTCCAGCATCCCCGCTCATGCCGGCCTCAGCCATACCGAGGTGTCGTGGAACACCGCGCCGCCGCCCGGCAGGCCGGGATCGGCGCTGGTCAACAGATTGATGCCGATCCCCTCCTCGAAGGCGTGGTTCGGCCACAGCCCCTCGACGATGACGACGCGCCGCTGCATCCCGTCGAAGGCGCGGGCATGGACGACGACGCTGCCCTTGGCGTTGCCGATGCGGATGCGCTCGCCGTCGGCGATGCCGAGCGCGGCGAGCGCCGCGGGATGCACCAGCGCGGTCGGCCGCCCTTCGCGGGCGATGCCCGAGGGCAGGTTGTTGAAGCTGGTGTTGAGAAACGAGCGCGACGGCGCCGGGACCAGGCGGAACGGCCGCTCGGGGTCGCCATCGTCGATGACCGCGACATGGTCGGGAAAGGCGGGCAGCCGCGCGTGCTCGGCGCCGAACGCGGCCCAATCGGCGCGGAAGTGGAATTTCTTGTCGCGATGGCCGAAGCCGTCGAGGAAATGCCCGGTCTCGAAGCCCGGCCAGCAATCGAGCCAGACCCCTTCCTCGAACGCCGCCGGCCCGGGCAGCCCGCTCGCGCGCAAGGTGTGCTCGATCAGCTCGAACGCGGTCATCGCGAAGCCGGGATGGCGGGCGCCGAGGCGCTCGGCGAGGCCGCAGATCACCTCGTGGTTCGAGCGGCATTCGGCATAGGGCGGCAGCACCGCGCGGCCGATCTGCAGAAAGTGTGTGGCCGCCGGCGGTGTAGATGTCGTCGTGCTCGAGAAAGGTCGTCGCCGGCAGCACGATGTCGGCCATCGCGGCGGTCTCGGTCAGGAACTGCTCGTGCACGCAGACGAACAGATCGTCGCGGCGGAAGCCCTCGCGGACCAGCCCCGAATTCGGGCGCCACCACCATCGGGTTGGTGTTCTGGATGAAGAGCGCCGTCACCGGCGGGCCGTCGCCGAGGTCGCGCCGGTCGCCGCAGAGGATCGGGCCGATGCGCGACTGGTCGAGGATGCGGGTCGCGGGATCGACGACGTCGAGCCCCTCGATCAGCGTCAGGTCGAGCGGCAGCATGCCGTGGTTCGAGTAATGCGCGCCGCCGCCTTCATATTGCCAGGCGCCGGTCACCGTCGGCAGGCAGGTCACCGCGAACATCTGCACCGCGCCGTTGCGCGAGCGCGAAAAGCCGTAGCCGAGCCGGATATAGCTGCGCTTGGTGCGGCCATAGAGGCGCGCGAAATCGACGATCTCGGCTTCGCCGAGCCCGGTGATCGCGCGACGCCCATGCCGGGTCGCGCGTCGCCAGATGCGCTTCGAGCCCGGCCGGGTCGTCGGCATAGCGCGCCAGATAGGCGCGGTCGGCGTAGCCCTCCTTGAACAGCACATGCATGACCGCGCAGGCGAGCGCGCCGTCGGTGCCGGGCAGCGGCGCCAGATGCAGGTCGGCGACCTCGGCGGTGCCGGTGCGGTAGGGATCGACGACGACGAGCTTGGCGCCGCGCTCCTTCCTCGCCTGCGCGATATGGGTCATCACATTGACCTGGGTCGAGACCGGATTGCCGCCCCACACGACGATCAGGTCGGATTTGGCGATCTCGCGCGCATCGACGCCGCGCTTGACGCCGACCCCGGCCATCCAGCCGGCATCGGTCAGCATGTTGCAGATCGTCAGCAGCTCGCGCGAATAACCCATCGCATGGCGCAGCCGGTTGATGCCGTCGCGCTGCACCAGCCCCATCGTGCCGGCGTAGTAATAGGGCCACACCGTCTCCGCGCCGTGGCGCTGCGCCGCCCGGGTCAGCCGCTCGGCGACCTCGTCGAGCGCGTCGTCCCACGAGATCGGGCGAAACCCGTCGCGCCCCACGCCCTTCTCGCCGACCCGGCGCAACGGCACCGCGAGGCGCTCGGGATGGTGCTGGCGCTCGGCATAGCGCGCGACCTTGGCGCAGACGACGCCCTGCGTGTAGGACTGCCCCTCGGCGCCGCGCACCCGGCCGATGCGCGCTGCCGTCGATGCGCTCGACCGCCAGCGCGCAGGCGCTCGGGCAGTCATGCGGGCAGACGCTGTAGGCGATGTCGAGCGGCAAACGCGTGCTCCGGAGCGCGATCTATCGCAGAATATAAGGCAGCGCGCGCCGCGACGAAACGGCGGGACGGCAAGGAGGACCCGATGAGTTTCGCCCTGACCACCGAACAGCTGGAGATCCGCGAGGCGGTGGCGCGGCTGTGCGAGCGCTTCGGCGACGATTACTGGCTGAAGAAGGACACCGAGGGCGGCTTCCCGCACGACTTCCACCGCGCGATGGCCGAAGGCGGCTGGCTCGGCGTCGCGATGCCGGAAGCTTATGGCGGCGCCGGCCTCGGCATCACCGAGGCGGCCGTTGTCATGCAGGCGGTCGCGCAATCGGGCGCCGGGTTTTCGGGCGCCTCGGCGGTCCACATGAACATCTTCGGGCTGCACCCGGTCGTCGTCTTCGGCACCGACGAGCAGAAAGAGCGCTTTCTGCCGCCCTTGATCGCCGGCAACGAAAAAGCCTGCTTCGCGGTCACCGAGCCCGATGCCGGGCTCGACACGACGCGGCTCAAGACCCGCGCGGTGAAGGACGGCAACGGCTATGTCATCACCGGGCGCAAGATCTGGACCTCGACCGCGCAGGTCACCGAGAAGATGCTGATCCTGACGCGCACCACGCCGTTCGAGGAGGCGGCGCGGCCCTCGCTCGGCATGACCCTCTTCTATACCGACCTCGACCGCAGCGCCGTCGAGGTCCGCGAAATCCCCAAGATGGGCCGCCACGCGGTCGATTCGAACATGCTGTTCATCGACGGGCTCGAAGGTGCCGCTGGAGGACCGCATCGGCGAGGAGGGCAAGGGCTTCCAGTACATCCTGCACGGGATGAACCCGGAGCGCATCCTGATCGCCGCCGAGGCGGTGGGCCTGGGCCGCGTCGCGCTCGCCCGCGCCGCCAAATATGCCGGCGAGCGCATCGTCTTCGGCCGCCCGATCGGGCAGAACCAGGGCATCCAGCACCCGCTCGCCGAGCGCTGGATCGAATTGGAAGCCGCCGAATTATTGGTGCTGCGCGCCGCCGCCGCCTATGACGCGGGCGAGGAGGCCGGGACGGTCGGCGCCTTTGCCAACGCCGCCAAATATTTCGCCGGCGAGGCTGGCGCCCGCGCCTGCGAGACCGCGATGCTGACCCATGGCGGGATGGGCTATGCCAAGGAATTCCACGTCGAGCGCTATTTCCGCGAAGCCCAGATCGCCCGCATCGCGCCGGTCATGGCGCAGCTGATCCTGTCGCATATCGGCGAGCGCGTGCTGGGGCTGCCGAAATCGTATTGAGGTTTCAGGCATCGGCGAAGCGGACAACGGCGATCGGCGGCAGGCGGGCGTCGAGCGCCGTCCATGTATCGCCGCCATCCTCGGAGATCCACAAGCCCGCCGGTCGTCGAGCCGAAGGCGAGACTTCGCCGCTGGCGTCGACCGAGAGCGCGTGGCGCAACACCAGATCGTAGGCGTGGCGCTGCGGCAGCCCCTCGGTCAGCACCTCGAAGCTGGCGCCGCCGTCGCGGGTGCGGGCAACGACAATTCGGGCGTCGACCGGGATCCGCCGCTCGTCCTTGACCGCGGGGACGAACCACGCGGTCGACGGGTCCGAGGGGTGCGCCGCCACGGCGAAGCCGAATTTGGCCGGCCGGATCGCCGTCAGTTCGCGCCAGGTGGCGCCGCAATCGGTCGAGCGGAAGACCCCGTTGTGATGCTGGCACCAGATGACCTCCGGCGCCGCCGGGCAGCGCGCGAGGCGATGGATGTCCTGGGCGATCGGTTCCTCGCGCAGCTCCGGCGGCAGGTATTCGCCGTACATGCCGCGGTTGATCAGCCGCCAGGACGCGCCGCAATCGCGGCTCGCCCACAGACCGCCGGTCGAGACGCCAATGCGGATGTCGGCCGGATCGCGCGGATCGACGAGCACCGTGTTGACCGCCGGCTCCTCGCCGCCGGCAACCCCCTGCCACTGGCGGCGTTCCGGCATGTGCCACAGCGTCTCGTTGAGCCGCCAGGACTCGCCGCCATCGTCCGAGCGGAACAGCCCGCCCGGCATCGTGCCGGCCCACAGCCGGCCGGGAACGCCGCCCTCTTCCAGCGCCCAGATCCTGCCAAGCAGCCACGGATGCGGGTCGTCCGGGTCCTCGCGGCTTCGGCGGAAAGACCGGCGCCGGCAGCTCGCGCCAGGCGCTGCCGCGCTCGCGCCGCCACAGCTTGGCGCCGAAATGGCCGAGGTCGAGCGCGGCATATTCGGTTTCGCCGTCGGCGAGCACCGCGGTCACCGGGTCGCCGAGAAACTGCGCGTCGACGATGTCCCAGCCGCCCCGGCGCCGGGCGATTTCGAATAGACCCTTGCGCGTCCCGACTGCCAGTCTCTCGGCCATCACCCCCTCCATCACCCGCCGCTGAGGGCCTGCACGACGTAGATCGCGTCGTCCGGCCCAACCGCATCGCTCAGCCGCCCGCGATCGCGGACCAGCGCGCCGTTGATATAGATATTGACGTGGCGGCGCAGCCCGCCCTGGTCATCAAGGACATAGCTGCGCAGTGCCGGATGCTCGGCGAACACCGCCGCCAGCGCCTCGCCGACCGTTCCGCCGCGGACTTCGGCTTCGGGCACGCGCAGAAAGCGCTGCAGCGCCGAGGTGAACGCGATGGTTGGCACCCTTCAGCCCCCTGGCTCACTGCGCGACATAGACCATCCAAGACACCCCGAAGCGGTCGGCGACCATGCCGAAGCTTGGCGAAAAGAACGTCTTGCCGAGCGGCATCTGCACCTGCCCGCCCCGCGCGAGCGCCGCGAAGGCGCGATCGGCCGCGGCCTCGTCGGGCGCGGTCAGCGAGAGGGCAAACCCGTCGAATTTCGGCTTGCCCTGGCAGCGCCCGTCCGATGCCAGCACCGTCGTGTCGCCGACCTTGAAGGCGGCATGCATCACCCGGTCGGCGCTGCCCGGTGGGTTCATCTCCGGATTGGGATTTTCCTTGTACCGCATCAACATCAACACTTCGGCGCCGAGCGCCTCGCGATAGAACGCGACGGCTTCCTCGCATTTGCCATCGAAAAACAGATAAGGCTGGACCTGCATGGTGACCTCCTTGGGTTGGGATTGTGCGCTTCGCAGGGCTGGACTGCGGCACGAAAAGTTGATATCAACGTATAATGGAAATGTCAATCGGCAAAGCACCTTCCCTCGATACGACTCTGGAGGTCCGCGACCTCTGCCTGTGCCTGCACCTGCAGCGCGCGGCGCGGGCGGCGGCGCGCCGCTTCGACCGGGCGTTCCGGCCGCTCGGGCTGACCAATGGCCAGTTCTCGCTGCTGATGGCGCTCAATCGGCCGGAGCCGGCGATGATCGGCCCGCTCGCCGCGCTCTTGGCGATGGACCGCACCACGTTGACCGCGGCGCTGAAGCCGCTGGTGCGGCGCGGCCTCGTCGAAATCGGCATCGACGCGGCCGACCGGCGCGGGCGCCGGCTCAGGCTGGCTCCGGCCGGTCTGACGCTGCTCGCCGAGGCGCTGCCGGTGTGGCGGCGCGAGCATGCGGCGATCGAGGCGCGGCTCGACGGCGACCCTGATCGCTTGCGTGGTCAATTGCGCGCTCTCGCCTGATTGCGGAGATTGCGTCTCGCCCGCCGGCGCTCGGGTGCTAGTCTTGCGGCTGGCATTTCTATGGGGCGCGCTCCGGGGGAGGCGAAGATGATGCAGCGCGTCGCGATCGCCGGGTTCGGCGCGATCGGCAAGGTTGTCGCCGAGGCGCTCGACCGCGGCATCGACGGGCTTCAGCTCGCCGCGGTGTCGGCGCGCGACGCGCCGCGCGCCGAGCGGGCGATGGCCGATTTCGCCCATCCGGTGCCGGTGTTGCCGCTCGCCCGCCTCTGGGAAGAGGCCGACATCGTCGTCGAATGCGCGCCCGGCCGCGCTGTTGCGCGAGATCGCCGAGCCGGCGCTGGCGGCGGGCCGCACGCTGATCGTCCTCTCCTGCGGAGCGCTCCTCGACAATTTCGATCTGGTCGACCTCGCGCGCCGTCAGGGCGGCCGCATCCTGGTGCCGACCGGCGCGCTGTTGGGCCTCGACGCGGTGCAGGCCGCGGCGCAGGGCGCGATCTCGAAGATCCACATGATCACGCGGAAGCCGCCCGGCGGGCTCGACGGCGCGCCCTATCTCGTCGAGCACCAGATCAGGGTCGCCGGCCTCGACCGGGCGCTCTGCGTCTTCACCGGCACCGCGCGCGAGGCGGCGCGGGGCTTTCCGGCCAATGTCAATGTCGCGGCCGCGCTGGCGCTCGCCGGCATCGGCCCCGACCGGACGACGATCGAGATCTGGGCCGATCCCGCCGTCGACCGCAACATCCACCGCATCGAGGTCGAGGCCGATGCCGCCCGCCTCTCGCTGCAGATCGAAAACGTGCCGAGCCTCGACAACCCGAAGACCGGCCGGCTGACCCCGCTCTCGGTCATCGCCCTCTTACGCAAGCTGACGAGCCCGCTCGCGATCGGAACGTGAGCTGCCCACTTTGATCGCGGTCCCGGCGACAGCCCAACCCAGCCGTCATTCCGGGGCGCCGCGGAGCGGCGAGCCCGGAACCCATGACCACAGGCCTCTGGAATATGGGTTCCGGGCCTGCCGCGTTGCGGCATCCCGGAATGACAACTCAACAACTCCGGCGGCGCTGCCGCCCGCCGGCGACAGCCGGAATTGCGAGGTCTTCGGCGCCGGAAACCAAGTCCAGCGCCCAGCGCGCCCGCGCTTTATTTATTACATTCGCTCGCGCGCACCTTGCATTGGCCGCCGGTGCGCTTCTGGCAATCGTTCATCGCAGCCGCCTCCGCCGCGGCGCGCTTCGGCCGCTTCGCACCGCCCCAGATCTTGCCATCGTCGTTCATCGCGATCGCGCCGCATTCTTTGGGGCCGGTGCGAAAGACGATCTTGCACTGCTCGGAAGCGCAGCCCTTCAGCGCCGCCTCGTCGGCCGCCTGCTGGGTCTTTTCGTTCCAGCTGTAGCCGTATTTGCCGGTGGTCTCGTCATGCCCGAAGGCCCCGTATTCGGCAAAGGCCGGCGCGGCAGAGAGCGCCAGGGCCAAGAGTGACGAAAAACCAACCACGATCATCGTTCCGCAACGCATCGAAATTCCCTCCGCTGTCGCAAGCTTGCTCCTAGGCGTCCTGCCAGACCGGCGGGCGTTTGGCGAGGAAGGCGTCGATGCCTTCCTCGGCGTCGCGGGCGAGCATGTTCCGGGTCATCACCTCGGCGGCGTAGCGATAGGCCTCGGCGAGGCCCAGCTCGGCCTGGGCGTAGAACGCCTCCTTGCCGATCGCCACCGTCAAGCGCCGATTTTGCCGCGATCTGCCGCGCGAGGCCCATCGTCGCCGCGCCGAGCTCGGCCGCCGGCACGACGCGGTTGACGAGGCCCAATGCGCGCGCCGTCGCGGCGTCGACGAAATCGCCGGTCAACAGCATCTCCATCGCCGGCTTGCGGCCGACGGCGCGGGTCAGCGCCACCATCGGGGTCGAGCAGAAGAGGCCGATATTGACCCCCGGCGTCGCAAACCGCGCATCCTCGGCGGCGACCGCCAGATCGCAGGTCGCGACGAGCTGGCAGCCCGCGGCGGTGGCGATGCCGTGCACCTCGGCGATCACCGGCTTCGGCAGATGGACGATCTGCAGCATCAGCTGGCTGCACTGGGCAAAGACCCGCTCGTAGGCCGCGCGGCTGGGATCGCTGCGCAGCTCGCGCAGATCGTGCCCGGCGCAGAAGGCGGGTCCGGCGCCGGCGATCACGACGACCCGGCATTGCCTGTCCGCGGCGGCGCGGTCGAGGGCCTCGGCGAGCGCATCCATCAGCCCGATCGACAGCGCGTTGCGCGCCGCCGGCCGGTTGAGGGTCAGCCGCAACACCCCGTCTTCGCGCGCTTCCAGGAGAACCGGCTCATTCTCGGCCAGCGCTTGTAATGCACTCATGCCCACCCCCACTGCCTCGCCTTCCGCACCTCATACCACATCCCATTCTTGTCATACCGGCGAAAGCCGGTATCCATGGCAGAAATGGGTCCCGGCTTCCGCCGGGACGACAAATTGATGGAGGTATTATAATACCTCACATCGAATCGCGTTGTTTCATAATGGTATTTTGCTTGACGGCGTTACAGCGATTGCCTAAACGAAGCGTCCGCAACCGGGCAGCCGCCAGATGAAAACATTTTCCGCCAAACCGTCCGACATCGACAAGAAATGGCTGCTGATCGACGCCGACGGGCTGGTGCTCGGCCGCCTCGCGTCGCTGATCGCGATGCGGCTGCGCGGCAAGCACAAGCCATCCTACACGCCGCATATGGATTGCGGCGATCATGTCGTCGTCGTCAATGCCGAGAAGGTGCAGCTGACCGGCAACAAGCGCGCCGACAGCATCTTCTATTGGCATACCGGCTATCCCGGCGGGATCAAGGGGCGCAGCAAGGGCGCCATCCTGGCCGGCCGGCATCCCGAGCGGGTGATCGAGAAAGCGGTCGAGCGCATGGTCCCGCGCGGGCCGCTCGGGCGCCGCGTGATGCGCAATCTGCGGGTCTATAAGGGGCCCGATCACCCGCACGCCGCACAGAGCCCGGCACGGCTCGATATTGCCGCGATGAACCGCAAGAACGCGAGGGCGTGAGCATGTCTGACGACGCGCCGGAAAACGAAAAGGACAAAGCGCCGGCCGAGCCGCCGCGGGGTCGCCCGGCGGCGCAACGCGGCGCCGGCGGGGCGCAGACCTTTCAGGGCCTGGCGAGCCTGCGCCAGGCGATGGCCGTGGCGCGGCCGGCGCCGACTGCGGCAATCCCTGCCGCAATGGCCACCGTCCCCGAGGATGTCCAGCCCAAGCGCGACGAACTCGGCCGCTCCTACGCCACCGGCAAGCGCAAGAACGCGGTCGCCCGGGTGTGGATCAAGCCGGGCAACGGCAAGATCGAGGTCAATGGGCGCGACAGCCCGGTTTATTTCGCGCGGCCTGTCCTGCGCATGCTGCTCAACCAGCCCTTTGTCGTCACCGACCGGCTCGGCCAGTTCGACGTGTGGTGCACGGTCAAGGGCGGCGGCTTGTCGGGCCAGGCCGGGGCGGTGCGGCACGGCATCAGCCGGGCGCTCATCTTCTACGAGCCGGGGCTTCGCCCGATCTTGAAGCTTGGCGGCTTCATCACCCGCGACAGCCGCGTCGTCGAGCGCAAGAAATACGGCAAGGCCAAGGCCCGCCGCAGCTTCCAGTTCTCGAAGCGGTAAAAAATACGAGAACGCTTCAGGGTCAAAACCCAATCGGCTTGACGCCTCGCAACGTCAAAGCAGGCGCTCGCGTAAGTCGATCACGACGGCGGGGCATGCCCGAGGCCGTGGAAAAACGTGTGAGCGGAGGCGGCCGAGGCGCTGTGTTTCGAAGGCGTGGGGGCCGGACGCTGGGAGACAGACGGGCGCGTGCGGCTTGATCGCGGGCAATCAGGTTCTGATCGCCGCCATCAGCGGTCCCACCCCGAAGATCGCGATCATTCGCTTGAGGTTGTAGGCCAGGACGAGGAGGCTCATCTCGGTTCGCACCTTGTCGAGGGTCCGGGTCAGGAAGTGGGTGGCGCCCATCCACGCTTTGAGGGTCCCGAACGGGTGTTCGACGGTCTGTCGTCGCACGCCCATGGCGTCAGGCATCCGGTCGAGCCGATCCTGCATGGCGTCAAGGACGCCTTCGTGTTTCCAGCGCTTGACCCGCTTCACTTTCTCCGCGGTGCACCGCGGTTTGAGAGGACAGGTGAAGCAAGCGGTCAGATGACGGTATTGATCGATGTCGCCCGAGCGGTCGGATCGGACCCGCCCCCTGGTCAGGTGCTGGCCGGCCGGGCAGATGTAGTGATCCTTCTCGGCGTCGTAGATGAAGTCCTGCCCGGTGAATAGGCCGCGCTTGGTGTTGCCAGAGGTCAGGGTCTTGGGCACGATCGGCGCGACGCCCGTGTCTTCGCACGAGAGGACCTGGTCGCCGTTGAAGTAGCCGCGGTCGGCCAGGGCGGTGACCTGCTCGCAGCCCGTGGCCTGCTGCGCCTTCAGCGCCATGGGCGCAAGCTGGTGGCGGTCGTACCCCTGATTGATCACCTCGTGGGCCACGATCAGATGGTGCTCGGCGTCGACGGCGATCTGCACATTGTAGCCGACGGTGGCGGTGCCTTTGCCGCTGGTCGCCATCGAACGGGCGTCGGGATCGGTCAGCGAGACCTGCTGGTCGGGTGCGTCCTGAACGGTCTGCTCCATCACCTTCAGGGCCTGCATCTGCCGGCGCAGGCCGGCAATCTTCTCCTTCAGCCGGCCCGACTTGGCCTCGGCGACATCGCCCTCCTCGCGGTCGGCTCGGTCCAGCGCCCTCAGGTAACGCGCGATGCTGGCCTCGACCTGCTCCATCCGCCCGGTGACCTTGGCCACCGTGTAGTTCTTGTCGCGATTGTTCACCGCTTTGAACTTGCTGCCGTCGATCGCAACAATGGCATGAGTGAAGAGTTTGAGCCGACGGCACAGCCCGACGAACTGGACGCACACCGCCCGGATCGCCGCGCCATTGTCCCTGCGGAAGTCGGCGATCGTCTTGAAGTCAGGCGCCAGCCGCCCGGTCAGCCACATCAACTCGATATTGCGCTGCGCTTCGCGTTCCAGTCGCCGGCTCGACTGCATGCGGTTGAGGTAGCCGTAGAGGTAGATCTTCAGCAGCGTCGAGGGATGGTAGGCCGGCCGGCCTGTCGCCGCCGGCGTCATCCCTGAAAAACCCAAGGCTGGCCAGGTCCAGTTCGTCGATGAACACCTCGATCACCCGAACCGGGTTCTCCTCGCCGACGTAATCCTCCAGGCAATGCGGCAGCAGCGCCTGTTGCATCCGATCTTCGCCATCGATGAA
This sequence comes from uncultured Alphaproteobacteria bacterium, assembly GCA_963842175.1. Taxonomy (GTDB): domain Bacteria; phylum Pseudomonadota; class Alphaproteobacteria; order ATCC43930; family CGMCC-115725; genus DATARH01. Next base: position 374,735 of record CAWJFM010000021.1, on the reverse strand, counting down.
CCGATGCATCGCCAACCCCGCAAAGCCCCAGGCCTCAGCATTCTAGGGTAGCTTCGACCCAGGCGGAATCCGCCAGGACCACAAATCTCGCTTTGTTTCCACACAGGCTGGACCCTCAAGCGACCTTGCCAGCGCGACCGAGCGAGCCGCTCAGGCTGCGCGCGAGGGAAACTCCCCTGAAGGGCGGCCACTCGCCACTCGGGCAGCCATATCCGCTACCGGCATTACGTGCGCCGTCGACATCGCGAGTATGACGAGGGTCGCATGATGGACCTCTGCATTCGGCATCGAGCCGAAGCCGCAATCCGGATAGTCGAATGTTGCCGTCGCATCCGAGAGAAACACGACGCGATAGTTGCGAAACATGGCGTCGCGTGCCGTCGCATGACAGCAATTCTCGGTTGTCGTTCCTGAAATAATGACGGTATCGACACCCCACTCCCGCAGGATGATATCGAGGTCGGTGCCGAAGAAGGCGCTGTAGCGGTGCTTCTTGATCACATGTTCACCAGCCGCCGGAGCGAGGTCGGAGTAAATGTCCGCTCCCGGTGTGCCATCGACCAGCGCCTCGCGATTGGCGACCACCGGATGCAAGTCGTCGAACAGCCCCATATCGCAGCCGTCGCGGCGGTGCACATGGGCCGTATAGATCACTCGAATTCCAGCACCGCGGCATATCTTGAGGGCTTCCGCGAGCTTCGGCACCATCGCGCGGGCAGCCGACACCTCTATCGGCGCCCCACTGGCCACAAAATCATTTTGCATGTCCACCACGATCATGGCGGTCTTCGCCGGGTCGATCGTATCGACTAGCATTGTCTTGCCTCCTCCGCTTGGGCGGAATCTTATTGTCGGCATTTCGGGTGTCCCGAACGAAATTTAGGGGAATTAAAGGCGCAAAAACAAGTCATCGGCGCAAATGAGACCTTCGCCGCGGCAAGGACGAACTGCGGAGTTCGTTCGGAAGGGGTCCTTTCGTGCCTAAGTCCGCGAAGATCCCGTCAGGTCTACCAGGAGGGCCAGCGGGTTAACCTTTACCACGCGTTCCAGTGGACTACGCTCTCCAGCGGTTCGCGCCAGGCCGGCTTGAAATTGGCTCCTTTCGTATGGGCGACGGGGATTAGGCAGGCCTGCGTAACCTCGGCATAGGGAATACCCAGCACTTGTGCAGCTTCCTCCTCGAACAAAAGATGGAGGCAGGTCCAGGCGCTCCCGAGACCGCGGGCGCGGGCAGCGAGCATGAAGCTCCACGCCGCCGGGCAAATCGTTCCCCACGAGGCGCTCTGCATCACTAGGGGCTCGGCCTCGATCCGCCCCATGAAGCAAGGAATTACAAAGACGGGGACTTCGTGCAAATGGTCCGCCAGGTACTGAGCTGAGTCAGTGACACGGCTCTGCATCGCCTGGTGGACCGCATTCGGGAAGGATAGATTGGGCGCCGCAACGGGGAGCGTGAGGTAAATGTCCCATGCTCTCTTGTAGATCCCGGCCAAGGCGGCCCGCTTCGCCGGGTCGGTGACAACCACAAAACTCCAGTGCTGCATGTTGGAGGCGGCCGGTGCCTGAATAGCGATCCGCAGGCATTCCCTGATTGTCTCCTGGTCGACAGGGCGCTCTAGGTCGAGCCGCTTGCGCACCGACCGCGTCGTGGTCAGCAATTCGTCAGGAGTGAGCGGCAGGAGCTGCGCCATATGATTTCCCCAGAATAGTTCCTGTCCGGCCTATTTGCCTTTCCGTCGCTGGCGATATCCCGCCCCTAGGTGGGATCGCCGGGCATGATTCGCCGACCCAATCCGTCCGGGGGGGCAGTCTCGAACAACTCCATCACCTCGTCCGGCATACGCGGCGCGCCCGTGCCCACGTTCCATCCTCCATCCACAGAGAAGGTTTCCCCGGTCATGTAGCTCGACGCGTCAGAGGCCAACAACAAAAGCGCACCCGCCAATTCCTCTGGATTGCCAACCCGGCCCATCGGGGTTCGGTTCTGGATGTAGCGTAAAAAAGCAGGGGATTCGAAAAACGGGTTGGTCATCTCGCTGTAGAACCATCCGGGGGCGATCACGTTGACCCGCACGCCACGGTCGGCCCAACTGAGCGCCAACGTGCGTGTCATGTTGATCACCGCGGCCTTTGTTGCATGATAGGCGGCCCCTCCCTGCTGCTGCCCGCTCCGTCCGTAATCCGATGCGATGCCGATCAAGGAACCGCCCTTGCCATCCCGCAGCATGCGCGCCCCCACCTCCTGGTAGCAGAGCCACACACCGGTCAAATTCACCTGAACGACCTGGTTGAACAACGCTTCGGGAAGACGCTCCGGCGCGGGACCGTAATCGGCAGCCGTACCGGCGTTCGCCACCAGGACATCGATCCGTCCGAAGCGATCCCATGCCGTCGCGACCATGCCCTTGACCTGGGCACCGTCGGCGACATCGCACGTGATTGGCAATGCGGTGCCACCGTCGCGCGTGATTTGGCCGGCCAGTTCGTGAAGTCTGTCCGTCCGCCGCGCGGCCAGCACGACATTGGCCCCCCGGCTGGCGAGAATTTGCGCGAACGCTGCGCCCAAGCCGGACGATGCGCCAGTCACGATCGCCGTTTTGCCGGCGACCGAGAATATGTCCCTGTCCATGTTCGTCTCTCCCCCCGATCTCATGTTGTTGTTTGGAGCTGCCTGAGGAAACCGGATGTCTCAAACGTCTTTACCTGTTTGTCAAGCGCCACTCGCGAGAAGGAACGAGGCCTGCGGATGGCGTAACAGGGACCCAAAGCAAAGTGGGGGCGGCCGTGCGTTCAGTCGTGGCTCCGCGAAGGTCCGGAAGCGACGCAGAGGCGACAGCGAGCGCGGCGACGGGGATGGTCCGGTCTCCCCCGTCCGAGAGGTTCCCGGCCGCGACGGATAGCGGCTATGGTGGGCGGCATCGAGGGGCAGATGTGATCCGCGTGGGCGGCAGCGCAACGCGGCGGCAATTTGGCGGCGGTGCCCCGCGACAAGGCGAGGGGTTGGCCCTCTTGACGGAAACATACCATGAACCAATATCCGTGATCCCGATCGCAACGCGCTCGCCCAGACCCAGGCCAATGCCGGAAATCATCGCCGATGTTGTAGAAATGTCGCTGTTTGTTGCAAACATGTCGCTGTTCGCCCGCTGTTATCTCGCTGTTATCTCGCTGTTATTGTGCTGTTAAAGACCTCGCGAAATGACCGATTCCCCCGCTTTTTCAGGCGCATAAAGGTTTGCGTTGAAATTTGAACCAGGCGGATATCCGATGCCGGAATAGCGCGGAGGTCGCCGAGGACACGCAGAGGACGCATCGTGTCCTTCGCGCATCCTCAGTGTACTCTGCGATAAATCGTAATTTTATGGGGAGACCGCCATGCGCTTTGCGATCGCGATCCCGACCGACGCCCAATCATGGCGGGTGGTGCGTCGCGCCGAGGAGCTCGGGTTCAGCCGCGCCTGGTTCTACGACACCCAGATGCTGAGCGCAGACCCGTTTGTCGCGATGGCGGCTGCGGCAATGAAGACAACCAAGATCCGCCTCGGCACCGGCGTTCTGATCCCGTCGAACCGGATCGCGCCGGTCGCGGCCAACGCCTTTGCCTCGCTCAACGGGCTGGCGCCGGGACGGATCGATTTCGGCATCGGCACCGGTTTTACCGGGCGCCGGGCGATGGGGCTGGGCGCGGTCAAGCTCGCCGACATGGAAGCCTACATCCATACCGTGACGGCGCTGTTGCGCGAGGAAACGGTCGAGGCCGAATTGGAGGGCAAGCGGCGCCTCATTCGCCTCCTGAACCCCGAGCTTGGCCTGATCAACACAACGGACCCGATCGGGCTCTACATCGCCGCCTCGGGCCCGCGGGCGCGTGCGCTGACCGCGCGGCTCGGGGCCGGCTGGATCGCGACCGGCGCCGATGTGGCGGGCGCGGTCGCTACGCTCGAGGAGATGCGGCCGCAATGGGCAGCGGCCGGGCAGGACGGCCGACGCGTTCGAGGCGGTTCTACTGACCGGCGGCGTCGTGCTCGACGAGGACGAGCCGGCCGACTCGCCGCGCGCCATCGCGCAAGCCGGTCCGCGCGCGGCGATGCTGTTGCACCGCGCCGCCGACGCGGCGCTGATGGGCTGGCCGGCGATCGCGGCGATCCCGCCGGCGGTGGCCGAGACGGTCGCCGGCTATGTCGAGCTGGCCCGGAATTTCCGGCCGCAAGGCGCGCATTATCTCGAAAACCACCGCGGCCATCTGATGTTCGTCAAGCCCGAGGAGCGGCCCTTCGTCACCGCCGACCTGATACGGCTGACCGAGTTGAGCGGCAACCGAAAACGAGCTGAAGGGCCGCATCGCCGCGCTGGCGGCGGCCGGCTATAGCGAGATCGCGATCCAGATCGTCCCCGGCCAGGAGCACGCGATCGAGGATTGGGGCAGGATCCGCCGCGCCTTTGCGTAAAACGTATCGGGTACGCAGGCCGGGCGAGCCCCCCGAATGCGCCTCACGAGAAGCTGCCGCCGACGGCGCTGCGGCCGGTCAGGAAAGCGAAAAGGCGGCCGTCGATGCACACATTGTCCAGATTGAATGCCAGGGGCTGCTCCAGGAACCAGACCGACCGGTGCAGACTGTCCGGTCGGCTGCGCGCGTACTGCATGCACGGGATGGCGTTGGCGATCGTCGCGAAGCCGATCGACCGGCAATAAGCGCGCAACGACTCGCTGAAGTGGCGGCGCATGCCGAAGGGGTAGGCGAAATGCTCGGTGGCGCGACCCAGAAGCGAGGCGAGTTCCTCCTTGCAGATGCGAATATCCTCCTGGGCAGCCTCCTGGGGAAGCGCCGTCAAAACCGGGTGGGTGTGGGTGTGCGCGCCGATCGTGTGGCCGACCGCCGCGATCTCCCTCAACTCGGCCGTGGTGAGCGTCGTTTCCGCTTCGGCCTCGCCATCCGTGAGGCCCATTTTCTTAAGGTAGCCGTGCACCTCCGCCGCCTTGATCCGGTCGCGGAACGGCCAGGAGTTGACATAGAAGGTCGCGCTGACTCGATGCTTTTCGAAGATCGGCAGGGTCCGTAGCCACGAATGATAATTGTCGTCAAAGCTGAGAAAGCAGGTATTACCTGCGGTCGCCAGGAACTCGCCAGGCCCGGTAAACGCGTATCCGTGCTCCTTCAGGAAGGAAAGCAATTCATCGAGTTGTTGTTCGCAGCCTGCGGTCGCGTGGAGGCAGAGACCTAACTTCCTGGGCAAGGATCGCCGAGCAAAAGTGCGATGCACTCCCCGGACTGATCGTTGAAAACGCCGCAACATAGATACGTCCTCAGTGTATCATCAATCGAAACTCGGATCGACCACTCGCAATGAATTTATCTACTTTGAACGGCGTTGCTTTATCCTAACGACGCTCGCTCGTATGCGGGGCAGCGCGACGACGCAAGTTCGTTGACGATGTGATCAGCCAGGCGCAGGGTCAATGCGACGATGGTCATCGTCGGGAAATTTCCACCAGCTGTCGTAAATACCGAGCTGCCGCTCACATATAAATTCTCGATCCCGTGAACGCGGCAGTGGCGATCGACCACGCCGAGCTTGGGTGAATCGTGCATGCGTGTCGTTCCCATGTGGTGCCACGTTCCTTCGTCACAAAAAGTGTCGGGCCACTCGCCATCCTCGATTGGCGGATCGAGCAACGCATCCGCCACCCCGGTAAGGGAGAGTTCTCGTGCAACGAGAGCGATGGCGCGATCAAGGGTTCTCTTGACCAGGGAATCAAGACGCCATCGCACCCTCACCCGTCTCATCCCCAGTTGGTCTCGCTGCTCCGACAAGGTGACCCGACTTTCCGGGTCGGGAGCCGGCTCGACGACGGCGTGGAACCGGTAGCCGCGAACGAACGATCGGAGGCCTGTGTAGCGGGCTGCAATAAATCCGGCGCTATCGACCGGGTGAGCAATAAGAGCCAGCAGGTCGCGGCCGAGGCTCCGGCCCGGCGGCTCCCTCTGCTTCATCCTCCGCTTTATTCGGATCAGAGCGTTAGCCGCTTCCGATAGCTCTCCATGAAAAACAGACCTGAACGAGACTTGCGCATTCAGCAGCTTCTCCCGGGCTTGAACCTTTGGTGCCAGGAAAAGCTGAGCAGCGACGCAGGTCCCGTGCGCTGACATCGCTTCGTTATGATAGCTGTACTTATCATCGTAGAACCTGTAATTGGCCCAATTCTTACGGAATTGGAGCTGGCCGGGAAAAAATTGAGCATGATCCATGAAGAAGCGACCAACGAGATCATTTTGATTACCGAGACCGTGCGACTGGTTTTTGTTCGAAACGAGCAGTAAACGGGCATTCTCGATACCACCTGCAGCAAGCACGAACACTCTCGCTGTTACCCGGGCGGTGTGCCCGGTCAATGTAGCCACTTTGATCAGTTTAACGTTGCGTCCATCAGTATCGGCTTCGATTTCTACAGCATTCGCATGAAGGAATACGGTTACATTCGTTAATTTGGCTAAGTCGTTTCGATAAAATTCGCCGAGCTGCAGATGTCGACTGAATTGCGATATCGCATCGACAACCTCGTTAGTCACGAAAGGAATGCGATGGACGTCGGGTCTGCCAATCGCTTCAATCCAGAATTCAGCGTCGAACCGGTTCGGTCCTATCCCGAGCAGGTCGCGGCTGCGATCGTAATAGGGCAGCAATTCGGATTTCGAGAAAGGCCAACCACTGTACGGTACCCAGTCGCGATGCGCAAAATCGAGCTCATCCATCGGCCGACACTCGCCGCCCCAGCAATGGCTGCTGCCGCCGAGGAAGCGGCTGCGGCAGCCGTCGGCGAAGCGATACGGAAGGCCGATATTTTCGCCGCGGTAGAGATCTCGGGTCGCTCGGTCAGGGCGGAACCCGCCGCTCTCCAGCACGCAAGTTCGAATGCCCCTTTTTCCGAATTCGAGCGCAAGGGTGATCCCCGCCACGCCCCCGCCGACGATGCAGACTTCAGCCTCGATGCTCGATCCGTCATCGAGCCGCCTGGCGTCGACAAACATGTGTGTGAGATCTTCTTCAAACAAGAATGACAATACAATGGGATAACCCGATTTGCGATGTCAACTGACATTCCCTGGATTCCCAGTCTGGTGCCTGCGATTTTCTGTCTCGGCGATGCGCACTGCAACGGAATTCGATCGCAGCCGATCCGTTGACGGGCAAAATGCCGAGACGCTCGGCTCGCGGGGCTGGAACTCGCTGCTTTGCCTTCATGTAGGCGCGCCTCCGCCGTCATCGGCTGTCGCATTCGATCCGTCGCCCCGATGCCGGCGGTGCGCGCAGGCGGGCGATCAGCGACAGGATTTCCCAGAGCAGCTGCCGCGGTACCGCCATCGCGGCCATTTGGAAGGTCACATAGCGGGCATAGCTGACTAACGCGGTGCGTCATCCCGAGAAATTCGGTCCAACTCCCCCTCACGCAATCGTTCGACCAAAATCGACGTCCAGCCCGCCGCCTCAATCCACAAATCGCATCAAACGCCTAGAACTTGACATATTCACGTGACAGATCATTACTCAAGCGGAACTGGATAAACGAGTCACATCGGCCGTAAGACCGGATTTTCCGATCGGCTCGGCTTCCGAGTATCCCGGGGACGCTGATGAATTGTCGTCTTTTCCTGTCTCTGGTAGCGGGGTTGGCGGTGCCGGCGCGCGCCCGCGCCGTTCCGCGTCCGCCGCCACGGCGCCGGCTCCGCCTCGTCAACCCACATACGGGGGAGACCTTCGACGGAACCTACCGCGACGACAACGGTCCAATCGAGCGGGTGATGGAAGAACTCTGCGTATTCTTTCGCGACCATTATTCGGGCGAAAAGACGCAGATGGATGTCGGCGTCATCGATTTCTTGTCCGACGTCATGGCCGCTGTCGGCGAAACTCGTGCCACCGTATTGTCCGCCTATCGCAACCCGGAGACCAATGCGATGCTGGCACGCACCACCTTCGGCGTCGCGGAGAACAGTCAGCATCTTTACGGGCGTGCGCTTGACATACATTTGGGAGGCAAGCTCAGCGACGCTGTCACAGCGGCACGGGCAATGCTGCGGGGCGGCGTCGGCTGGTATCCGCATTCTGGCTTCATCCACCTCGATGTCGGGCCAGTGCGGAACTGGACCCTCGAGGAGAGCGGCCTCGCCGCCTTGCTCGGCGGTCGGCTCAGCGGCAAGCGCGGCAAAGGCGCTGAGCACCCGCCGCTCATCCGCGCGGAGCACCACTCCCATCTGTACGAGGTCGCCCGGTCGGAGTTCCTCGCCCGCCTGCGGTAAATATCCATTGAAGATCGCGAGGCGATCCACTCGCGCTCTCGGTGCGCGATGCGGGCGGGCAACCGCGCCGACCGCCGTGCCGGCAAGCACTGGGCGACCGGCGCACGCTTTCAGGCCGGCGACGGTGACTTGAATACCACAGCCTGTCCGGTCGGGAGCACGAGAGGAATCTCAACCGTATCCTTAAAAAACTCGTCAATCGCCGCGCGTGCCCCGGGGCAATCCGAGAAGCCATAGTCATCAAAAACCATGAACCCGCCCGGCACCAAGCGGGGGTAAATAAAGCGACAGCAGTCATCGACGGCGCGGTGCAGCACGACGTCTACATGCGCAAACGCGATGCGCGTATCTTCCAGCCCCTTAAATGTTTCCGGTATAAGGCCCTTATGAAACCTGACGGCCCTTCGGGTAACGCGGCGCTGTACCGCCTCATCGGTAGTGTCGGAAAAGTCGCCCATATCGAATCGTTTCTTCTGTAGGTCCCGCGTCGGATCTTCGGCTGGAATGCCCGAAAATGTATCGAACAGTCTGAGCAAGGGTCCAGCATCACCAAAGGTGTCGTCAAGCACCCTCCCCAGCAACATCGCCGTTCCGCCTTTATAGACCCCACATTCGACGAAATCACCTCCGAGATGCGCCGCTTGTCGCGCCACCGTATACAAGACGTAGCAGCGATCTTCAGAGACTATGGTGTAGCGCTGTACCGCTCGATAAATCTCTTGAAACCTCGGATCAACCCTCTCTGGTTTCAGCACCGGTTGGTAAGCCTCGCGGTCGGGTATAATCAACACGCGTCTGACTTCCCACCCGAAACGATATAGCAGACTTTTGATGTTGGCTTTCGCCTGCGAAACAATCACGTAGGGCCTGCGAGCTATTCTACGAGGGCGCGACAAATCTGAACCGACATTCCCCGGCTTCTCGGTCGTTCGACGGTTATTTTGCGTGTCGGCGAGGCTCGCTGCAACGGAATTCGACCCAGCCGTCCCGTTGGCAGCCAAACGCAAGCGAGCGCACGGAGCGGAGGACGAACCGCTTTGGCGGTGAAAGAACGGCGTGGCAGCCAGTGGTCCGCTTGACCGCGCCCTGGCGCTCTTTGATGTCCTGCTCGCAAATGCCGCGGTGATTGCAGAAACCCACGATGCGATCGGCTGGCCGCCCGGAGGTGATGATGGTGAAACTGACCATTGGACAGAGGCGACCGGGATTTCGCTTGAGCTTGGCCCCGACGGGCCGCGGTTTCTTTCAGCGCTTGATAGGGGAAGCTAGCGTTAAGGTTAGGCGGCGCAGAAACCGCACCGTCGCGCGCTCGCCGCCGTCCGGCTATAGTCCAAGGATTCTTCCATCGCTCGCGACCGCCGCTTGCTCTCTTTTGGTGAGGGAATCCTGATAGAGGCGAGCAGCTCGGGCATAAGAGGAACGTTTTTGTCGTCGCGATGAAGGTGCCCTTCCTCTATATTCGCACTTGTCCTCACTCCAAGGGTGTCTTTCGTGTACCATAAGAAAGTTGCGGCGGTGCTGAGAGCTGCCGGACCCAAAGAAGTTGAACGCCGATGACCGGGTCGCCGGAGGTTGCCATCATCGGGGCCGGCCCCTACGGCCTATCAATCGCCGCTCATTTGCGCGGGCGCGGCATCGAGTACCGCATTTTCGGGAGCCCGATGCACAGCTGGCGGACGAGCATGCCGACAGGCATGTTCTTGAAATCGGAGGGCTTCGCATCGAACCTATACGATCCGGACGGCCGCCTCACCCTTGAGCGGTATTGCGCGAAAACTGGCCTCGCTTACGGCGATACGGGCTTTCCCATCCCTCTCCAAACCTTCACCGATTATGGGCTCGCCTTTCAGCAGCAGTTCGTGCCCGAGGTCGAAGACAAGCGGGTGGTTGCACTTGACCAGTCGCCCCGAGGTTTCGAGCTCCGGCTAGAGAACGGTGAGAGCCTCGCTGCACACCGCGTCGTGATCGCGGTCGGGATATCCTATTTTCCGCACGTCCCCGCGGGCCTCGCCCATTTGCCGCCAGAAACTGTTTCCCATAGCTCCGTTCATCACGAGCTCGACCGGTTCCGAGGGTGCGATGTGAGCGTGATCGGCGCCGGCGCCTCGGCGCTCGATCTGGTGGCGGCGCTGCACGACGCCGGTGCCGAGGTACGGCTGATCGCGCGCCGCTCCGTGCTCAAGTTTAACCCGCCGTGGCACCGACCGTGGTGGCAAGAATGGTACCCCGCAAGCGGATTGGGTCTTGGCTGGCCCAACCAATTCTATGAACACGCGCCGATGCTGTTTCGCCGTCTGCCGCAGGGGTTCCGTTTCTGGATCGTACGTACAACGCACGGTCCGGGGGGAGGTGCGCCGATCAAAGATCGCGTGGAGCGGGTACAGCTTCTGTTAGGCCACACGCTTTCTTACGCCCAGTTCCGTGACAACCGTGTGCAACTGCGAGTACTTGGCCCCGATGGTGAGGAACGCACATTGCCGACCGACCACGTAATTGCCGCCACCGGCTACAGGGTCGATCTGCGCAAATTGCCGTTTTTGAGCAAGGACCTGCGCTCGCAGCTTCGTTCGGCCGACTTCACCCCGATCCTCTCCCCTGAATTCCAATCCTCTGTCGCCGGCCTCTATTTCGTCGGCTTAGCGGCTGCGAATACGTTTGGCCCGGTGATGCGCTTCCTGCAGGGTGCCCGCTTTACCGCGCGTCGCGTCGCGCGGCATGTTGCGACGCCACCCTCGCGCCGATGAAACTGTCGCCAGGTGCGAGGAACCAGGCAAAAAGCGTCCGCCGCTCGCAACAGGCGCCGCGGCGGCAAATGCCGATTTGGACCGCGACAGGACGGTGAAACACGGGTACCGGCTGTCGTCGTCGGTGCTCCCGCAGCCGGCACGCTGGGCGTGGTTCGCAGCTTGAGCCAAGCCGGCATCCCGGTCATATTGGTCGACCAGACCACCTTCGCGCCGGCCATGCATACCCGCCACGCCCGAACGGTGGCCATCTCCCGGTCGAGCGGGGTACCGCTGGTGAAGGACCTGTTGGCCCTCGCTGCCGAGATCACCGGCCGGGCAGTCCTTTTCCTGACGAGCGATGATGCGGTGTCGACCGTTTCCAAACATCGCGCTGAATTGGCAGCGAGCTACCGATTCCGGCTGCCGACCCACGACTGTCTGACCTCACTGGCGGACAAGATGCACTTTCAGCGACTGGCGGAAGCGTATGGCTTTCCCGTGCCGCGCTCGGTCAGAGTTGAGTGCCTGGCCGACCTCAGCAACCTTGGGGTCTTGCGGTTTCCGGTTATCGTCAAACCCGCGATCAAGACGGTCGATTACGTCAAGGGCCGATTCGCTCGGGCCTATAAAGTCGCCTCGCACGAGCAGGCGGAGGCCGTATGCCGCCGTCTTCTCCCCATCGTGCCGGGTCTCGTCATTCAGGAATGGATTGAGGGCACAGACAGCGACCTCTATTTTTGCCTGCAATACCGTGCGGGCGACGGTACGACCGTGTGTTCCTTCACCGGTCGCAAGCTCAGCATCTGGCCACCGGACGTGGGGGTCACCGCGAGCTGCACCGCCGCTCCCGAGGTGCGGCATATACTGCAGCCGCTGACGGAAGCGTTCTTCGAGCGCATGTCGTTTGTCGGGATGGGGAGCATCGAGTTCAAGCAGGATGCCCGCACCGGGCAATTTCTGATGATCGAACCGACCGTTGGACGCGTCGACGCGCAGGAGGAGGTCGCAACGATGCACGGTGCGAACATCCCGTTCGCTGCCTACCTTTACGAAATCGGCTTGGAGGTGCCCGCGATAGAACAGGATCCCGTTCCGGTCATCTGGCGTGATTTTTGGGCGCATTGGAGGTCGGCGCGCATCGGGCGCTCGCAGGCGCCCGTAAAGCCGAACAGGAGGATCTACGACGCCTATTGGCGCCTCGACGATCCGTTGCCGGCGCTCGTGCATCTGTTGGGCGGATCGCTGAGGTCTCTGCGGAAAGCCTTCCGGCCGGGCGGCGATACGTTTCTCACCGCGGCCTACTGAACGGTTGTAGCTGTTGGCCTGCGCCGCCAGCGCCAAGAGGCGGCGAGCGATGTCTCATCACGCGCCCGGCGACTTTGCGTAAGCGTCCGGTCTGGAACGTGAAGGCTTGTCGCCGGAGCAGCGGCGATGGTGCTCAGCCGCTCGCGGTTTGGGCATAGGGTGCCTGGGCGAAGGCGACGCCCATGGTGCGGAGGCGCTCTTTGCCACGGATCGTCAGGTCGGTGATCATGGCGAACTGCTCACGGCTTTCGGTCACGTACGCCTTGATCTTGTAGTGGGTGCCCCAGGGCGTTTCTGCCGCCACGACTGTCACCTTTGTTTCCGGCTTTCGGTAGCCGCTGGTTTCGCCGATCTCGGCCAGGGCGTGGCGCACGGCGGCGCCGTCGTGGTCGGCGTGGAGGTAGAAGTCGGTAACGCAGAGCAGGCTCGGCTTGCCGCCGCTGGCGTTGAAGACGCTGGCCGACCACAGCCGAGCATGCGGGATGATCACCTCGGTGTCGTCGGCGGTCACGATGTGCACGGCCCGGCTGCCGATTGTCTTGACCTCGCCATAGGTCCCGTCCAGCTCGATCCAGTCGCCCGGCTGGTAGGTGTGCTCGATGACCGTCACGATTCCGGCGGCCAGGCAGCTCACATAATCCTTGAGCGCGAAGGCGAGCGCCAGGCTCACCGCCGCCACCAGGGCGACAACGTTCTCGAAGGTGGGCTCGACCAAGATCGGAACAATGATCGTGATGCCGGCGATCACGATCAGCAGCCGGGCGAGCGGCGCCACCCGCAGGATCAACAGCCGTCGGTGCGAGGGTGCGCTCTCGGCAGCGCGGCGCACGATCCGGCGCACCGCCAGGACCAGCAACTGGCCACCGACGAGAACGACAAAGACGAGAAGAACATGGCTCCAGGTCAGTTCCCGCAGAAAGCCCAGAGGATGACCGGCTGCATTCATGGCATTCCCCCTTTGGCGGGGTCCGGCCGGTTCGGGATGCCGTCGATGGTCAGGCGGCCTCCGGCTGGACGTTGGTCGGCCAGAATCGCCATGGCATCAGCTCGTCGATCCGATTGATCGGATGCCCGGCGGCGATCTTGGCGAGCGTGTCGCGCAGATAGGCTTGCGGGTTCACCCCGTTGAGCTTGGCCGTCTGCACGATCGTGTACAGGGCGGCAGCGCGCTCGCCGCCGGTATCGGCGCCTGCAAAGAGGTAGTTCTTGCGCCCCAGCGCGATCCCGCGCAGCGCGTTCTCGGCGATGTTGTTGTCGACTTCGAGGCGGCCGTCGGCGAGGAAGCGTGACAGCGCCGCGCGCCGCTTGGTCGTATAGCGGAAAGCCTCGGCCAGCGCCGACTTCGCGGACAGCTTGGCTACGGTCTGGTCGGCCCATTCGAAGAACGACACGAGCAGCGGCCCCGTCGCGGCGCGGTGCGCCAGGCGCTCGGCGACCGGGGCGAACTGCGCCTTCGCTTCGATCACATAGAACGCCGCGATCCGATCGAGCGCCGCCTTGGCGACCGGCGACTTGGTGGCTTCCCACACGTCGAAGAACTTGCGTCGGCAATGCGCCCAGCACGCCACTTCGGTGATTGGCCCCGGCTCGGTGCGGGTGGCGTCGTAGAGCGCTTCGAACCCGGCATAGGCGTCGGCTTGGAGAAAGCCGGTGAACCCCGCCAGATGACCTGCCGGATGCGCGCCGCCGCGATCGGGGCTGTAGAAGTAGGCGGCGGCCGGCGGGTCTGTGCCGCAGAACGGCCGATCGTCACGCACATAGACCCACAGCCGCCCGGTCTTGGTCCGCCCCAGCCCCGGTGACAGCACCGGGACCGGCGTGTCGTCGCCGTGGATCTTCTCGGCGGCAAAGACGTGCTTCTGGATGCCGGCAACGATCGGCTGAAGCAGCCAGGCCGCCTGACCGACCCAATCGCACAAGGTCGAGCGATCGAGGTCGAGCTCGTCACGGGCATAGATCTCGCTCTGCCGATAGAGCGGCAGGTGATCGCAATACTTCGAGACCAGCACATGCGCCAGCATGCCGGGAGCGGCTCGGCCGCGCGGCGTCGGCATTGCGGCGGCCGGGGCCTGGATGATCGCATCGCACGACTTGCAGGCGTACTTCGGCCGGACATGGCGGATCACCAGGAAGTGGCCCGGCACATAGTCCAGCACCTCGGTGATATCCTCGCCGAGCCTGGCCATGCCGGCACCGCACTCGGGGCAGGTGCAGGCGCCGTCATTCCGGGGCTCATGCACAACCTCTTGACGCGGCAGATGCTCGGGCAGCGGTCGGCGCTTGGGCTTCGCGCGCTCGATGCCCGAGGTTGGGCGGTCCTGGATCGCCACCTCGGCCTCTTCTTGCGCCGCGCCGGTCTCCAGTTCCTCGAGTTGCAGCTCCAGTTGTTCGATCCGCCGGGCGATCCGCTCCGACGACCGGCCGAACTGCATCCGCCGCAGCTTGGCGATCTGGAACTTCAGCTTCTCGATCTCCAGGGTCCGCAACTGCACCGAGAGCTGGGCCGCCCTCAGTTCCGAAGTTGCCGCCGCCAGCTCGGCCTGACAGGCCAGCGCAAAAGCGCGCAACGCTTCCGGATCGGAGGGCAGATCAGCCGTGGCCAGCGACATGACCGACCCTAGCAAAACCACGCACCGCGAACCAGAATCGCAAGCGAATCGCTGCCTTGTCAGACCAGCATTGGTTGTCGCGGCAGCGGCGGTGCTACGGTTCGGCGCCAGTCCATTGCCTCGATCAACAGGGCCAATTGCGCGGGGCTGAGTACGACGCTGCCATCGACGATCGGCGGCCAGACGAAGCGGCCCCGCTCCAGCCGCTTGGCGAATAGACACAGGCCAGTGCCATCCCAGTAAAGCGCCTTCAAATAGTCACCACGCTTGCCGCGAAACAGAAAGAGGTGACCGCTGAACGGATCGGCGCCGATCATCTGCTTGGCCTTGGCCGCCAGCCCGTCGAAGCCATTGCGCAAATCGACCGGATGGCAGGCGAGAAACACTTTGGTGCCGGGAGCCAGGCTGATCACGCCGAGCCCTTGATCGCCCGCAACACCCGCCGCAGCGCCTTCTCGTTGACGAAAGCGTCGACGCGGACCCGGGCGCCGCTCGGTAGCGCAACCTCGATGATGCCGACCCGCTCTGCCATCGTCATGCCGGTGGGCCGGGATCGTTCCGGCGCCGGGACATCGAGGGGAGCCGCCAGCATGGCCGAGCCTTTGTCGGCCGTCCGGCCAAATACGCCGAGTGGAACGAACTCCACGGGTTCCGGCGTCCGCGCCAATGCCGCTGCCGTCTTCCACGCCGAGCGCCAGTTATAGAGCAGGCTCTCCGATACCTGGCGGCGCCGGGCAACCACCGCCACCTTGCCGCCTTCGGCCTCAATCTCGGCAAGCAGCGCCGCCTTCTCCTCGTCGGTCCACTTCCGACGCCGCTCGACCCGCGCCATGATCTCCACATCCGCCAAGCTTGCCTCCTTCTGGAGCTACAGAAGGAGCCTCCAGCGAGGTTCAAGATCGGCCATCCCCAAAGGCGGCGCTACACGGCACAGACCGGACGCTTACGACTTTGCAGCTGTCCTTCAGCATCCTTTCGCGCATCACTGCGCCTCGCGTACCCCCTCCAGCCAGCCAAGGGTTGCAGCGAGGCCGATCCTGAGTTCGGTAGACCTGCTAAGCCCGAGCGCCTGCCTTCCGGCGGTCGGGTCGCCGTAGGAATGCGCAATGTCGCCCTCGCGCTCCGGTCGGAAGCGGATCGCCAGATGTTGACCGCACAGGCTCGCTATGGTTCGCGCCAGCTCCAGAACCGAGGTAGCGCGACCGGTGCAGATATTGAACACAGGCCCCCCCGATAGGCGGGCGTCCATCGCTCGCAACAGCGCCGTCACCACATCAGCAACAAAGATGAAATCGCGCGTCTGACGACCGTCCCCAAAGACTTCAATCGGCTCCCCGCGCCGAATCCGCTCGCAGAAGATCGAGATCACCCCGGAATAGGGCGATTTTGGATCCTGTCCGGGTCCATAGGCGTTGAAGAAACGAAGCCCGACCGAAGGAAGGCGGTGCACCTTGCCGGCCGCCCGGGCATGGAGTTCGCACCCGTATTTGTCGGCTCCATAGGCCGAAAGCGGTTGCTTCTCCGAACTCTCACGAAGCGGCAGGCTGGAACACTCCCCATAGACGGCGGCCGAGGAGGCGTATACGACCGGCGTCGGTCCGCCCGCTATCGCGGCATCGAATACGGTGATCGCCCCCGTCAGGTTGGTACGGTGCGTCCGAAGCCAGTCGCGATTGCTGAGCTCGACCGAAGCGACCGCCGCCAGGTGGAAGCAACCGTCGACCCCGGCTAGAGCCTGGCGAACGAGTTGGGGGTCGGCAATATCGCCTCGGATGAAGGCGGCGGCCGGGGACAGGCTGGCAAGGGATCCCGTCGATAAGTCGTCCAGGACGCGAACCGCGTCGCCACGCGATAGCAAGGCTTTGCAAAGATGTGAACCGATAAAGCCGCAGCCGCCGGTGACGAGGTAGGTCGCCATCTCACGTGCCGGTCAGTTCATGCCTACGGCTCTCAATGGCCATAATATTTTCCCAATTGCTTATACGCGCCGGCCACTACGTCGCCGGACTTCGCAGCACGTTTGGGATCCACCATCGACAAAAGGACGGCGGTTTCCGCCCCACCGGCCTCAAGCAACTGCATCGCCGCATGCCGCGCGATCGCCGGCGGCGTGCTCCCCCACTTGACCACCAAAATCACCTTTTGCGCGATCTGCGACAACAGCATCGTCTCCGGGACCGCGAGTATGGGAGCCGAGTCCAGGATTATGAACGCGTATTTCTCTCGGAGCCGGTCAATCAGCGGAAACAAGCGATCGGAGGTTATGCGCCGACCCTCTTGCGACGAAGCTGTGCCGGAGGAAATGTAGGCTATCCCCGAAGCGTTATCATGCTGGACGATTTCATCGAGGGCGACGCCACCGGCAAAATAGTCGCTGAGGCCCGGCCCGCGCTTGCCGTCGAACAGCCGGTGCACGGTGGGCCGGTACAAATCACAATCGACGAGCACGACGCTAAGCCCGTCCACCGCAAAGGATTCTGCAAGGCTGACCGCGAACCATGTCTTGCCCTCGGCAGGGAGCGCAGCCGTCACCAAAACCACTTGCGAGTTGGTACGGCCATTAAAACTGAGCAATTTCAGCTCTACATTGCGAATCGCCTGCTGAAAGGCGATGTTCCGTGGCTCTAGAAGCGGTGGCGGACGTCGGCCGCGACTCCACCGCCCGAGCCTCGGTACCAAACCAAGGCACTTGATTCCCAGAGACTCCTCGACCTGCTCCTTGTTTCGCAGGCCCCCGAGCAGCGTATCGAGCATCGCGGCCAGAACCATGCCGCCGCCAGCACCGATCGTCGTACCGATCATCACTATTAGGATGGCGGGAAAGGATGGTTTCAGCGGCACATCGGCACGCGACACGAGGCTTGCGTCCGGCTGGGCATGGCCAAGGTTGCTGTGAAGATTGTTCGATCTTGCCAAATACTCCTCGTAGGTCTTGCGATCTGCGTCGGCCTCGCCGATCAAGTTCTGCAAGCGGCTGTCGCCTCCGTTCACCTGAGCGTATTCGTGCGTGAATTCCGCCACTCGTTTGTTAAGCGCGGCCTCCGTCGCCTGGGCGGCAGCCAGTTCCGCCTTCAGCCGACCAACGACACCGGCACCCTCGCGCTTCAGCCCGTCCCTCAGCCCTTTCAACTGGGCCTCCACGGCCTGCGTTTTGGGATTGTTCTCGCCGAGCGAGCTCTTGAGTGCGGCCAACTGCCCCTGAAGCTCCACCTCCTGCTCGCGCAGCACTTGCAGGGTGGGAGATTCTTCGGAAACCCCGGGCTGGGCCTGACTCAGCCGGACGGCCGCTTCCGCCGTATGCGCGTGAGCGATGGCCAGCTGCGCCTTGGTGTCGGACAACTGCTGCCACAATACCGTTTGATTTGCGTCGCCGACCAACCCGGATTTCTGACGGTAGTCGGCCAGCGCGAGTTCCGAAGCCCGCAACTTCTCGCGCAATTTCGGCAAGACAACCAGGTCGAGCCGTTCGCTCTCCTGTGTCAGGGCTTTGTTTTGTTCGCTAACCCGTTGTGCGAGATAAAGTTCAATCAAGGTGTTTGGCACCCGCGCGGCGGTTATCGGGCGAGACGAGCTGAACGATACCTGGATGACATTCGAGTGCTCCTGCGCGTCAACACGCAGCCGTGCCATAAACGCATCAACGACGGCCGTACTCGGCATGCCGGTGGCGGACTCGCCTGCTTCGGCCACGGCCGGAACCTCCTCGCTGGCCGCGGGCGCATCGGCCGAGCCGGACACCCCACCTGTGACGACTGGGGGCCGGCCTAGAACTTTGTCAAACAGAACCGTCATGGGATCGAGCAGTGCCAGCAAAGGATTTGGCTTGCGTAATGACGGATTGAATTCGGGATCGCGATCGAGGTGGAGGCGCTCGATCGTTGCGCCGGCCAAAGCGCGGGATTTCAGAACAAAAGCCTCACTCTGCACCGCCTCAGGACCGCCTTGGATCACTGCCCTTACGCTCGCATCGGTAGCTGGTGCGCTTGGCTCTTGCGGCGTGATCATAACAAACGCCGAACTCTTATAAGTTGGCGTCATCACCTTGGCGATGGCAAAAGCCAAGAGGGCGCAGATTAACGTCGAAGTTAGAATCAACCGTTTCCGAGCCCAGAACTTCATCAATACGTCGTGCACACTGCCCGTCTCGCTCGCGCCCCTCCAGTGCCCGTCATCGCTGATCCGGTACGAGGTTTCGCGAGGCAGCGGATTGTCGAAGCTCTCCATGCCGGTGAACCCCTAGACCAATCGCGAAGGTGTCGCGGTGCCGCTATCCCCTTTGCCGGGCCAGGCTGTCGTGAGGGAAGCGGCGGCGTTAGCCAATCGGCACGACGCGCTGAGCCGGCTCTCTAAACGCGAGCCGCTATAGGTAACATTACGTGAAATAACGGTCACAAGTCAAGTCTATTCTTAATCATGCCCGGTTGAAGCTGGCTGCACAATGCTTTGGGTGAGCAGACGGATAGTCAATCGAGGGGAGCCGAGCCGGTGGCAGCAGACTGGCTCTGCTCTATAGCGGCTTCGTAAATCTTTGCCAATTGGCGAAAGTTGACCGAGGGCGAGTACCTTTCCTCATAAACCCTGCGGGCGTTGGCTCCCATCAGGCGCATTGCTTCCGGATGCTGATGGGCCCAGCTGACCTTGGTCGCAAGCTCGTCGTGGTCTCCCTGGGAGAAGAACACCCCAGTCACTCCGTCCTCGATGATTTCCTCTAAAGCCGCGATCCGGGAAGCAATGACGGGCAGACCCCGAGAGAACGCTTCGACAATCACCATCGGAAAGTTTTCCGGCCAGCCCGAAGGCATGACGAGGAAGGCGGCCTGCGCCATCTCCGCAGCAACCTCGGCCGGCGTCCTCCACCCGAGCGCGACGACGCTCGAGCCGGTCGCATTCTCGGCAAGCTTGCGCAGCGGCCCATCCCCGACCACCCGCAACGGCACATCGAGACCGTCCCAGGCGCGCATCAGCGTGTTGATGCCCTTCTCCGGGCTCAAACGCCCGACAAAAAGGCCGCCGGCCCGTGCTACGGATCTGGCAGCGGGCTGATCCGGTGCAAAATTGGGCTTGACCGCGATGCGATCTGCCGGAAAGCCGGCCTGGACAAACTTGCCTTTCGCAAACGCCGACAACGCTATGTAGCGGTCGACCTTGTGCGACCAGGTACCGCGGCGGCGGTGGGTATCGACCATCCTTGCCACTGCCAGGGAGCCGATGCGGGAGCCGCGATAGCAGCCATGTAGCACCGCCTGATAGGGAGACGCGCCGATGCAGTCCTCGCAGGGATGTCCGTCGCGTGTCAGGAGCGCTCCAGCGCAGATCGTACGATAGTTGTGCAATGTCTGTACGACGGCAACGCCAGCGGCCCGACACGCGTCGTAGATCGAAGGGGACAGCAGCGGAAAGAAGTTATGAACGTGAACGACGGCCGGCGCGAATTCGGCGATCACGCGAGCAAGCTCGTTGCGGGCGGGCTGGGAATACGGGGTGCGCACGGCCGCCATGATCTTGCTCCAGGTGCCGGCAATCACGTCGTTGCTAATGGAGAACAGCCGGGTTTCCCAGCCGTTCCGTCCGAGCAGAGCGTACTCGTTCGCCACCACCGTATCCTCGCCACCGGCCTGCTGATAACAGTTGTGGACGATAAGAACTCTCATCACCTCCTCGACGGCTCACGGAACCAGATCGGCGACAGCGGAGAGAGCGCGTTCGGACCGCCACGGCACGCGCCCGACCGGCGGGGCGAAGTTGTCCAGGCGATCGTCGCCATGCCGCTGCCTCCGGGCTTCCCTTGCGACGATTCGTCGCCGTTTCCTGATTGCAACGCGCCGTATGCAGAGAAAACCCCAAACCGGACCCAAGATGGGGCTAAAATTACCCGAGGGTTACCAGATCTGGAGCGAGGACGCCAGCGCGCAAAATTCAGCGCCGCGAAGGCGAGGCGGACTCATGGCCGGCGGGTCACCCGTCGCCCGCTGAGTTCGGGCTATTGGTTTTGTCGCCCGAGTTAGACAAAGTCGCGGCTCGCAGACTTGCCGCAGCCGCCGTAACCGCTTTCGTCGACCTCGATCAGGGCGTCGAGTGCGTATCCCGGCCGCCCCCTCAACGCTGGCGCCGCTTGCACCCATCCGCGATGGTGTGGCGCCGCTGCGGGCCCAGAGGGCTACAAATGTCGCTCAGACGTTTCCATGGCCGTTGCCATACCACGCTGAAGTCCCGCCATATCCGATCAAAACCGGAACATGGCCCGCTCCGAATATGCAATGTCGCCGAGATGCGGCTGGTTCGGTCCCTTGAAGTATTTCGGGGAATCATCAAAATACCTGCCGACCAGCCCCTTAACTGGACCATTCGAATCGACGGCTACCAGAGGGTAGCCGTGACGAGCCAGAAATCGCCCCAGTGGTCCTGCAAAACGAACAAAATCTTCCAACTGGCGACAATAGGACAGGTACGCATAAGGTATAATGCCCGCCTTCCACAACGGCAGAAACACGAAAGGATAGCTGTGGTCCCTTAGCGTACAGATCACGCTTATGCAGCCGTAATCGACATGTTTCAGAAGCAATTCATTCTCGAATGCTCCGAGGTCTACGTCGACGGAGGTCGTCCGCGTGACTTTTCGAATTCGCAAGTCCCTGTCATTCTTTAGCACCGCCGGGACTGTTAGGAAGCGGCCATTGCAGTAGCGGACGTACCCCAGTGCCTCCACTATCGGCACCGTATTCCGGCCCGGCGTGATGTTAAAATACGTGACATCCTTGTAACCCGACGCGCGCAAATCGAGTATCGCTGCATAGCCTCGATATGCCGGTTCAACATACCAACTTGACACGTTGCATCGAATCGCAGGCTCGCCATTAACTTCAATCGTCGAAAATATCATCAGACGAACGCCCACTGGCGCGCCGTTGCACTCCAATAGATGACCGTATCTCGGTAAGCCCGGCGGCGTCGCATGTTTCGATAATTGATCCAGAGCGCGCGCCCAGAAGTCGCGGGATTGGTCGGGAAAACCGCGCGTCAACAGGTCGGCGATCCGGTCTAAATCGGGCGCTGCGATTTCTCGGCAGCGCACCCCTGGCGGCTCAGGCGACATTTCGGGATAGCGAACCAGCTGGCTAACTGGCTAAAAGCATGTCACAATTGTCCCAGCGATACAATCTACCGAGGGGCGATAAACTCGCGTTCCCCGAGCGAGCCGGCGATTTTCAGCGCATTTTCGCCGAATCTGGCATGGCGGCCATGGCGACCCCGACGGGCTTTATGAGTTTGTGACCTAAAGCGCGCCATCGCCGGAGTGAGGAGCAACGCAAGATTGGCAGCGACTTCATCCAGATTGGTGAACCGGGAGCGACGCTGATGGCGGGCATCCAGTCGCGCTCGCTGACGGACACTAATGCGACGAAGAGGGGCCACCTCGTCATCTGTGCGATCAAGGCATCCGGGCTCGCGTTGGCCCCGTTTCGTCACCACTTGTTCTGGCGCATCTGCAAATATCTGGGAGAGACGTTGGAGCGCAACAAATTTTACTGCACGATGACAATCGGCTCCGGTTCCCTTTTTCGCTTTTTTCTAAACGATCCTTACTGGAATATGCTCTTGTCCAAGACCTTCCTCTACCACGAAGAATTGCTCGCAATCGTGCTCGTCAGGACAAAAGATCTGGACTTTGCTTTTGTCGATTGCGGCGCCAATTTCGGCTATTGGAGCGTCTTCGCATCTGGTAAGGAAGCGGGATCGCACAAGGTGGTCGCCATTGAGGCATCGCCCGAAACATTTAAAAGCTTAACGGAGAATTGGGAGCTCAATAGCCGCCGATTTGAGATCATCAGGGCGGGCGTGTCTTCTGAAGCCGGAACACAGGTCGAGGTCTCGGGAAGTTGGGATCATGCGGGGGCGCACATTGGCGCGCCCGCACAGGGTGAGCAAAAGATCGGGACCGTGTCGACGACCACTATCGACGACGTGTTGCTGAACACGTTCGGGAAAATACCGCCACGTATCCTGGTGAAGCTCGATATCGAGGGCGCCGAAATCTCCGCCCTGCAAGGCGGAACGATGACGTTGATGCAAGACTGCCTGATCTACTACGAGGATCACGCCGCGGATCGGCGCAGCAGAGTAAGCGATTATATTATGAACACGTTAAGATTTCTGGTGTTTTATGTTCGCCTCGACGGGTCGATCTCGGTCATGCACAGCGTCGACGATGTCAATCGCATCAAAAGGCGAAAAGGACTTGGTTATAATTTCTTTGCGTGCCGATCGGATTCGACGTTCCTGCCAGCGCTCGGTATGACCGGACTATCTCTCGGCCGCGAGGACGGGGGCTTGATACGAGAAAAAGCGTTAAACTCCGATTAGCCCTCGCTCGCATCGCTGGGGCGAGGGAGGGGCCTCCAGGCCCTGGCGCGCATCGTTGATTTGCCGGCCTGGCAGGTGCGAGCTTTGCTCGCACCGAAAGGGGGCGCCGCCCGGCACGATCCGCTGCGACCGCAACGGCCGAGCCGGCGCCGGTCCTTACGCCGCGAGTTCCACTTCTGCCGGCACCCCGCTGCGCGAGGTGATCGCCAGGGCGCAGGCGCCGGCCGGGGTCGTGGCGCGGTCGATCTCCTCGGCGACCGATTGCGCCTTCGGGATCGCGCCATCGGCGATTGGACGCGGATGGGCCGCGGCGCTCAGGCCGTAGCCTAGCGCGTTCGCGCGCTCTGCAAGCGCGGCGCGGATCGCCGCCAACTCGGCCGAACCGGCCTCCGCCCGCGGCGCGCAGAAGGCCCACGGCGCCGGTAGATCATCGGGATAAAGCTCGGCGAACTCGCCGGCGTTGTGGAACATGACGCGGCTGTCGCAATCGACAAAGGTCTCGGTCGGCGCGCCCTCAGCCAGGATCACATCGTGCCGATCGAGCTCGATATGGAAATACTCCAATCGGTCGACGCTCTCGACCTGGCGGATCGTGGCGCCATTGACGAGCAGCCCGGCGGGCACGAGTTGGCCATCGAGGTACAGCGCGTGCTCCGGCGAGAGGAAGAGATCGCGCGCCGGCAGACCCTGGGCCAAGGCGCCGGCCGCGACCCGGATCGGCATCACTTTGCGGTTGGCGGCGACAAACCGGCCGTCATAGGCGCGCCGCCCGATCCATTTGATCGCCCGCACCGCCCCGGAGAGCGTGACCACCCGGTCGCCGATCGCCAAATCCTCGACCGCCACCTCGCCGCGCTCGGTCAGGATCAGCGTGCCGCGGCAGAAGCACGCGGGCGTGATGTCGGTGCCGGTGCCGCCGTCGGAACTCGCGAGCCAGGTGATGCCGGGATAGCTTGCGGCACCCAGCTTCAGCGAGACCGAGTTTGCGCCCTCGGTCACCGTCAGCGTCCCCGAGTTGAAGGCGACGCTGGTGTTGCCGGCGAATGCAAGGGTGGTGAGGTCGATGGTCTGGCCGCCGCTTACCGTGAAACCCGAGATCGTCCCCGGCAGCGCCGCGGTGTTGGTGATCTTTAGCGTCTCGCCGCCGCCGGCGCCGAGCAGCACATCCTGGAAATGGACCAGACCCAGGGTGTTGTAGGTTGCCGTCACCGGCCCGAGGCTGCCCGAGAGTTCAAGCGTGTTGGTCGGGCTGACGCCGCCATAGGCGCCCCCAACGAGCTTGTAGCCCTGCTCGAGGACCAGGAGATCGCTGCCGCTGCCATCGAGCCTGACCCCGTAGCCGCCGATGATCGTGCCGGAATTGATGACGGTGCCGCCAAGCTCGAGCTCGACGCCGTCGCCGGTGGTGCCGATGATGGTGCCGGTATTAGTGACCGTGCCGGCGGCGCCGGCGATCAAAACGCCGGTGTAACCTTGGATCAGGCCGCCCGTATTGGCGACGCTGCCGCCGTGATTAAGGTTGACGCCGCTGGCAAGTCCGCCGCCGGTGCCGGTGATCGTGGCGGAATTGGTGACCGTGCCGGCGGCGCTGTCGATCTCGACGCCGATGTAACCTTGGATCGTGCCGCCCGTATTGCCGACGCTGCCACCCGCCAAAAGTTCGACGCCCTGGCCGCCGCTCTCGCCGGTGATCGTGCCGGTATTGGTGACCGCGCCGGCGCTGCCCGCGACAACGACGCCGGCGCCGCCGCTGTCCAAGATCTGCCCGGCATTGCCGAGCGCGCCACCGGCGAGGAACTTGACGCCGCCCTGGCCGATGTATCCGGTCGAGGTGTTGCTCAGAGACCCGCCATTGCCGACATAGACCGTGTAAACCGCGTTGGACCCCACAAGCGAGCCGGTATTGGTCAGGGTGCCGAGGTCTGTTAGCGTGATCCCGGTCAGCGAGCTGTTATTGGTCAGCGTCCACCTTGCGCCGGAATCGACCGTCACCGTCCCGAAGCTCGTGAACTCGGTGGCAAGCACAGTCGACACCGTGCCGGCGCTCGCTGCGGAAGCAAGTTCCAGCGTGTTGGTCGCACCGGCGGTCGTGCTGCCCGCGACCGTGGCGGTGAGATCATAGCCCGGATCGAGGACGAGGCGGTTGCTGACGCTGCCTTCAAAGCGGACCGCCAGAGTCGCGCCGCTGATCGTGCCCGAATCGATAACCGTGCCGCCTGCTGCGAGATCAACCCCGATGCCCGAAGTGCCGACAATCGTGCCAAAGTTGGTGACCGTACTGACGGCCGACCCGGTGAGGAGGAGGACTTCGACGCCGTAAAAGCCGTTGACCGTACCCGTGGCCATGTTGGTGAAGCTGCCGCCGGCCAGCAGATCGACGGCGTTGCTGCCGGTGCCGATGATCGTGGCGGAATTGGTGATCGTGCCGGCAGCGCCGTAGATCGAAACGCCCTTTAGGCCCTTGATCAGCCCGGTGCCGGTGTTGCTGACGCTACCGCCGTCGTGGAGACCGACGCCGTAAGCGCTACCCCCACCTCCCGTGCCAAGGATCGTGGCGGAATTGGTGACCGTGCCGGCGCTATTGTTGATGAAGACGCCGGCGTTGCCTTCGATGAGGCCGGTGCCGGTGTTGCTGACGCTGCCGCCCTGACCGAGGTAGACACCCTTGGCCGCCGTGCCGAGGATCGTGGCGGAATTGGTGACCGTGCCGGCGGCGCCGCTGATGTCGACGCCGTAAAAGCCTTGGATCAGCCCGGTGCCTGAGTTGCCGACGCTGCCGCCGACGTTGAGTGCGACCCCGTTGCTGCTCGTGCCGGTGATCGTGCCGCTATTGGTGACCGCGCCGGCAGCGCCACTGATCTGGACACCCTCGAAGCCTTGGATCAGCCCGGTGTTGTCGATACTGCCGCCGTCTCCCAGATCGATGCCATAGCCCGAGCTGCTGACAGTGCCGTAATTCGCAACGGTCCAGGCTTGCGTGTTCGGGCCGAAGATCGCCGCGAAGGCGCCGCTCGCGGTAACCCCGGCGGTGCCGACGATTGTCAGCGGCGAGGCGTAGGTCGGGGAGCTGGTGACCGTCCCGAGAAAGATTTCGTGAGTAACAGTGCTTGTGATCGTAGAGCCGCTCACACCCAGGTCCCCTCATCCGCAACAGATGCGCGGCCACCAATCGCCGACGCTCAGCCCGCCGGGGAGCGGCCGCACAATGGGATTCGCACAGTCTGCCGCAGCGAAGAAGCCCCGTCAAGGCCTAGGGACGCCGAGCGCGTTCCCCGTTGCCCTTCTGGTCGAGCAAGGTCAAGCTTTTGCGCCATCGCCGAGCGATTTGCAGCATGATTGTCCCGCCGCAATTTGCATGGCATTTTAGATAAAACTCCATCTACCGGAACTTGACGTATACAACTCCGACGAATAGGTTAACGTGAATAATGCTACGCTGCCGAGACAGGGCGCGCACCTAAGAACCCCCTAAGGAGAGGACGTATGATCCGCCGCGTCGCTTGCACGCTGGTCTCACATATTCCGTTGCTTCAGCCGGCCACGAAGCCGACAGAGTGGCGCCCCGACACGTTACTGGCGCTGTCGGCGAATTGGCGCATGCGGATACAGCGCTTGTTGATCACCCTGGTGGCGCTCGCAGCGCTGACGGGCGGCCCGGCGCGGTCGCAATCGCTCAGCCTGTTCAGCGACCTCGTGCCGGCCACTCCGGTAAATAAAAGCACCAGTCCCACAACCCTCGGAGTGAAGTTCTGGAGTTCAACCCCCGGCACGGTCGCGGGTATCCTGTTCTACCGGGCGGTGACGAGCCCGAATGGCTACGTGGCAACCCTTTACACAGGCGATGGTAGTACGGTGCTGGGTTCGGTGACGATGGCGACTGAATCGGGTCCCGTGCCGGGATGGCAACAGGCTGTCTTTGCTGCCCCGATATCGATCAAGGCGAATGCCACCTACGTCGCGGCCTATTACGCGCCGAGCGGCCAATATTCCGACACAGCGTCAGGCTTGACGAACACCGTGACGAGCGGGACGTTGAACGCACCGGCGGCCGCGTCGGTCGGCGCAAATGGCGTCTATTGCAGCGGCAACTGCTTTCCCACGACCGCTTATGAAAACGCCAACTTTTTTGTTGATGTCGCGTTTACCTCAAGCGCGCCGTTTCTCACCATCACCCTGAACCCGGCCAATCCGACGATTTCCAGCACCACTGCGCCAGGCGCCGTGGTGGCAACCGTCACGGCCACATGGAGTAACGGAGCGCCGTTCACCGGGACGCTTGCCTTCGGTCCGCCCAACAACAACGGCGGCGGCGTGTACGCGCTCAAAGGCAACAACCTGATCATCAATCCTTCCGGACCAGGCGTCGGCCCGGCCGGCGGCTCGGTGCAAAACGTCACCATAGTCGCGACCCAGTAAGGACACGAACATGAACCGCTCTTTCTGGTTTCTGCCGGCGCTTTTGGGGGTGCTTCTGGCGCCAACGAGCGCACAGGAGGCGAGTTCGTCGCGCAATTTCGGGATCTCGGTTACCAAATCGACCGAGAAGATCGGCCTCAGTCCGACCAGTCTCACCTTTGCCTCGCAAAACACCGGCACCTCCAGCGGCGCGCAAACCATTACCGCGACCAGCACCGGCACCGCCGCGTTCCCGCTATCTGGGGTAGCCATCAGCGGCACCAATGCAAGCTCTTTCTCCCAGACCAACAACTGCCCGACCTCGCTGGCGCCAAACGCCACATGCACCATCAATGTGGTCTTTGCGCCCACGGCCACCGGAGCCCTGACGGCCTCGGTCGTGGTCTCCCAGACCGGCGGCGGCACCTATACGGCCGCGCTCAGCGGCACCGGAACAACGCCGCCGCCACCACCGTCCTCAGCGTTCTATGTCGCGACCAACGGCAAAGACAGCAATGCCGGCACGCTGGCGGCGCCGTTTGCCACGCTAACCAAGTGTCAGAGTGCGATGCAAGCCAGCAGCACGGTCAAGACCTGCTATATCCGTGCCGGCACCTATACGCCTGCCTCGGCCGGCAACGGATGCGGGTACACCAACGGCGCCGCGTTGGTGCTGGGCAGCTCCGACAACGGAGAAACCTGGTCGTATTATCCGTCGGACGGCTACGACACCGCCATCATCAATGGCCAGGCGAGCGGCAATAACGGGCTCGGTTTCGGTATCTGCTCATCCGCCAACAATCTGGTGGTCAACGGACTTTATTTCGAAAATTTTCAGATCTCAGGCATCACCACCTCAGGCAGCAGTCCATTGATTGAAAACAATATAATTTACAACATCACTAACACGGCGGTTGCAACCGATTGCATCGGCACCGTCGATGCCGTCAGTGGCCAGATACTTCACAACGAGGTATTGAACTGCACCGATATAGGTATCGGAAGTTGGCCAAACACAGCAAATGGCGCGAACAATTTGCTCATCGCATACAATTATGTTAGCAAGGCATGCACTTCTTGGGCCGATTGCGGCGGCATCTACATCGAGAACAACGGCGGAGAGCCGGAGACTGGGGAGATCGTCGAATACAACTACATTACTAATATGAGTGGCGCGGGCGGTGGCGAGCCGATCTATCTCGATGACCAAACCAGCAACATAACGGTCACCGGCAACGTGCTGGCTGGCTCCGCCTGGGATTGCTATTACGTCCATGGCGGCACCAACAACTTAGCTACGGGAAACATCTGCGATTTGGGCACGAACGGCGCTCTAGGTCTGGCCGCCGCACAGTCTGAAAGCCCCACAACGATGAGCGGCAACACGTGGACCAACAACATCATCGTGGCCGCAATCTCCGGGAGCAATGTCGGCAATGGCTACGTCTGCAATACCAGCCCCTGTCAGATGACGATCGGGCCAAATGCCTACTTCAATTATGTCGGGTCATCGGTGAGCACCAGCAGCAGTCTTGGCAGCGATAGCAAGCCGGTCACCGCGAATCCAAGCTTTACGTGCGGCTGGGAATATACACTGCCGAGCAGCAGCCCGGTCTATACATCCCCCCCGGCGTTCCCGACGCAGCCAGCGGGGTGGGGCACCGCGGGGTTCTGGGGCCCGCCTGGCTTCACGATACCGCGGGCTGGCATAGCGCCGTCGCCTCCGCACTCGTGCTGAACCTGCACGAGGTACGCTCGGGTGCCGAGAATTTTGATTTCGAGTTGAGCGAGATCGATCCGCGATTGGCGGCGACACGCGTCGCCGATCGACTCGACTCGGCGCATACAATCAAGACCGGTCCATTGCGGGGACGGAGTTTTGCGCGCACGACCGTTTGGCACCCACCACTTCGTCGTCATGCCCCGCTTGCGCGGGGGTGACGAATGAAGCGCTCCGGGAATCATCTGTCTGGTTCACACCACTAGCGTAGAAATGGTTCCCACTGAGTCCCGTGCTTGGGCGCCACAAACTCCGTAACCGGTGCGGCCCGCTTTTCAATGATGGCGATGAACGGATAGACGTGAATGGAGTGCACGGCGCTCTGGAACGGGGAAGCCTTGATGGATAAGCGACGCTCGTTGTTCGCAAGGTCCTCCTCCAACGGGCTCGCGTGCAGCTGCGATGAAAGCCCGCTCACGTATGCCGAAAAGCTTTGTGCTATGCCGTGAATGTCCTCGCAGAGATAGACGCCGCCCGGGCTGAGATGTGGAAAGAGCTCTTCGAAGCTGGTAAGTTGCTGCAACGGTGAATGACCACCATCATCGATCACAATATCAATCATCGGTGCGTTTTGCTTGAATCGCCTCCAGAAGCTCCGGTCGCCTTGGTCTCCAATAAACACCCGAACGCCTTGTGCTTCGTAAGCTCGACAGCTCTCTTCGATGTCAACGCCGAAGACCGTACAGCCGGTGCCGAAGTAGCTTTTCCACATCTCAAGGCTACCGCCGCTGTATATGCCGATTTCAAGGATATTGACCGGTTTGTTTCTGAATTTGGAGAAATGACGATCGTAAGCCTCAAAGTAATGCTTCCACTTCCAAACCCCGGGACCGGATTGAATGCCGTCGAAGTAACGCTGGAGGTCATTCTCCGGGGACTGCGAGGAGGATGCCTTAGCCAAGGTTTCCGTCCGGCGCAGCCCCCGCAAAAACCACATGACATTAGTCAGAGCCCTTATGGGAGCTCTGGTTGCTACCCCGATGTCGTTGAGAAGTGGCATTGGGTTCACCTGCGTTCGTTATTTAGCGCACCAAGCGGGTTTTCTATTATCATCAATCCGCAATTTCGTTAATTTAGTCCAACCCCGCGATGGGCGCATCCAAAATCGCGGGTTCATCCTGGTCGGTTCTTTCCAAAGGTGGAACGCGACGAGACGCTCGCTGAGCTTGTGCGCTCCTCATACCAGCGGAGCGGCCAGGGTTTGCGGCGCCGGCCGGCTTTCGGTGTCGGTGCGGAGCACCCACCAAAGCGTGACCAGCATCATCGTAATGCAGCTGGCAAGCAGGCCCAGGACCGCGCCGAGGAGGCCCCAGGCTGCAATCGCGATGATGCCGACGCACGCGACCGCGGTGGCGGCCACGTTGGCCGTAAGCTCGCGGTCCGGTCTTTCACATGCCCGCAGGATTGCACCGAATGTCGTGAAGGCCGCGATCGGCAGCAGGATGAGCCCCATAAGCCAAGCAAGGTCGGCGTATTGCGTGTAACGTCCGCGATAGACCAGGTCGATGAGCGCACCACCGAACAGGCCGATAAGCAGAGCGTAGACCGCTGCCCCGGCCACCAGCACCAACAGCACGAGCCACATCAGCGATGCAACGCGCCGGTGCTGCCGGCGGCGACTGAAGGCGGGGACGAGTATGGCGCTGGCTGCGAGATACAGCTGAACCGCCGGCATGATCAAGTTCCACAGCACATTCAGGGCGGCGTTCGCCTCCAGGCCGACCATAACCGGCACGACGAGGTAGTAAATGCTTCCTCTGGCCCACCCCACGACTTCCGTCAGAGCCGCCCAGCGGCCAAAACGCCAATGGGCGGCCAAGACCTCCCGCGGGAACGCGCCTCGCCAAGACGACCACAGCCGGAAACGCCGCATAACAATCACGCTGGCGATCGCCAAGCCGCTTGCGCCCGCCGCGGCGAGCGGTGCGGTGAACGGCGACAGCGTCGCCGACCGGTACAGCGCATAGAGGATCGCGAAGGTTCCAACCATATAGATGGCGCTCGTGACGGCAGCCCGCCATGGGTGCGACCAAACGTAGAAGGTCCGCCGAACGAGCGGCTGCAGGAGCACCAAGGGCGCCGCCACCGCGTAACCGAGCATACTCAAACCGGAGAGTTGCGAACCCCAGCACATCATGGCAAACCCGCCGGCGGCTAGCGCGACCGAAACCATCGCAGCGACGAACCAATGAAAACTTGCGAGGATCGCCATATAGGCGGAAGGTCGATCGTGGAATCGGCCGGATCCAAACACCATCATTGGCTGGACGAATAACCCGTCGTAACCGCTCAAGGTAATCCAAAACACGGCGCTGGCGGCCACATAGCCGCCATACTCGGCCGGGGTGAGCCAAAGCGCCAGAACCAGATTCGCCGCAAAGTTCGAACACGAGAGCAGGCCCTGGTCTATGACCGCCCATGAGGTCCGGCCAGCGACACGACCGAGCGCTCTTACAACGCCGAGCGTCGGAGTTTCCCTTGTTCCTCTTTGCTTGCGATCCTGCAACTGGTGAGAACTCCGTTCGGAGGCCAAGGGGGCACGGCGTCACTATGGCGTGCGTGGCCGCCGCGAAACCAGAGAGCCACACTATTGGGTATTGACTGCGGCCGAGTACCTGCTCGAATACGGGATCTACGCCGCCTTGTTGCGTCCGCGTTCTACCGAAACAATGAGGCGCCCTCAAGGACTTGTGGTCAACAGCGCGCGGGTTTTGCCCTCTTCTTTCATTTTCTTTTCTTTCATTTGAAAGCAAAACAAATTTTCACCGTTCCATATATAGTCCATCGGTTTCGATGCCACTGCCGAAAAAAACTGTCGGCCATTGCCCTCCCCCGGGTACAGCCAATCATGTAGCTCGATCACCAAAAGATCCACCGCTTCAAGCCAAGATGTATTTTTAGAAAATATCTCACGTTCGGCACCTTCTATATCAATTTTAACGATAACTCGAGTGTGCGAAGTGTCGTCTGTCAGCAGATCATCCAATGTCACCGTGCCGACCGCCGAAATGTTCTGGCCGACATCGCCCACGACCGACTCGGTGCGAAAAGCCCAAGGATCGGCTTCCGGATTGGAGATCACCACAGAAGTTACGCTGCTCCATAGGGCGGCGTGTATCAAGCGGACGCCGTCAAGTTCGCCCACGTTTTGTTGGAGCAACCGGAAATTGGCCAAGTCGGGTTCGATCGCGATTATATCCGCGGCCGGAAACTGGGTAGCAAACCAAATTACCGAACATCCTATATTCGCGCCACAATCTATTATTTTGGTCCGTATCACTTCGGCCCCTTCTTGAGCAGAGATCGACGAAAAATTTACGGCCTGCGGCGAACGAGAGAAATCGTACTCCCGGTGGATGAAGATCTGATTGTACGTCCGGATGTCGCTCCGGTTGTTGCGTAGTCTGATAGTTCGAGAGGTTCCAGGCACTGGAAGGCGGATCACTGGCCGGCGGAGCAATTTGGCTACGAGGATCGAGACGATAACCCAAGCGCCACGCAGGATCGAGAACGCGCTGAAATAGTCGATGGCCAGCTTCAGGCCCTGATAAAAGCGATATTTTCTAGAAGTATAGCGTGGCATTCTTGGTCTCCGTGCCTCTGGCGTAGGGCCATAGCGGCAAATGGCATCTTACCGGGATTTCGTCATTCGCGCAGGAGCGCTTCCAGCAGATTGACGTCCACCCTGGTGATAACGTTCTACACGGGTCGGAGTATATCTAAGCGCGGATCTGCTCCGCGACAACTCGGACCCTGCTAGATCTGCTCGCCCCCGGCTCGCCGGCTGATGACCCGCTTAGCCGTCCGGATTGGGTGCAAGGCAAAGGCTGCGCCGATGCTCGGAAGGAAGTCGAGCCACTTCCCTTCAGCGAATGCGCGGCTGGATTTTTTATACTGGGATTGCCACAGAAGCTCAGTCCAATCCCCAGCCTTCTGAAGGAGTGGTCGCCTCGCCCTGCTCGCGACAAACTCCTCGATCGACAATTCTTCCTGCCCAGCCATGGCCCGGGTGAAATTGCTGCGCACCAGTTCGCACAAAAGATGTTGCCTCGCCAGGTTGCGCATCGAGATGCTGGAAGAGTGAACCCGGTGCATCATCAAAAACTCCGGTTGAATGGCGAATCTACATCCTCGGATGAGGAGCCGTGCCCAGAGATCCTGGTCCTCAGCATAAAAGAATTCGTTACGATAACCGCCAGCCGATAGGACGTCCTGCTTTCTCATCATCACAGAGGAATGCGTAAAGGCAACGAACCTGTTGGGCGAACCAGGCGGCGAAAACTCCGGCCGAGACTCCCCGACGATCCGGCCATCGCTGTTGATCAGCTGAGCGTGGGAGCACGCCACTGTCACGTCCGCGTTCTGCTGGAGGAACACCAGCTGCCGCTCGAGCCGTACCGGCATCATGATGTCGTCAGCATCCATGCGCGCGATCAGGTCGTGACGCGTTTGCTCGATCCCCCGATTGAGCGCCGCGGGCAATCCGCGGTTCTCTTGCTCGACAAGAATGATGTTGCGGTGATTGCGGGCAAATCCGCGAATGATTCGATTGCTGCCATCGGTCGAGCCGTCATCCACAATCACGAATTCGAACGAGTCGAGGCTCTGCCGCAGGACGCTCTCGATCGCGGCCTCCAGGTAGGGCTCGCCGTTAAATACACTCATCACCACGGATACGGACATCGGCTATGTCTCTGGTTCGCTTTTCGGATGCACAGACCGCGCAATCGACCCTCTCCAAGTCGGCATGGCAGAACCTAGCGGATCCGATTGAGGTTCTTGGGGTAGGTGGAGCGAGGTGGCGGAAACAGTCCTGCAGATGCGGCGGCGCGCCTCGGCGCCGCAACGGCCCCGCTGTATTCCAGCCGCTCGAAGAAATCGGGGTCACGACGGACCATGCGCGCTGCCGCCGCGCCGAAACCAAAGATCGTCCAGAACCAGATCCCCCCTTGCGGGCCTTCGAGGACCACGCCCGTCGCAGCAAACGCCATGCATTGCAGCCAGGAGGCGAAGAGAACAGTCATGAGGCCGGCGGCTCGGGGCCGCCCAGTCCGCCGCGCAAAGTACAGCACCCGCAACACGCTGACGGCCCATGTCAGCTGCAGCACCACCCAAAGCACAAGCCCCGGGACGCCGGAGCGGGCGAGGAAGGTAAGGTGCGAGTTCTCCGGATTGCGCGTATCTCCGGGGAGTTGGTAACCAAGATCGTCGATGATGTTGATGCCATAGCCTTTCCCGGTCCAGAAATAAGACCCGAATATCGTGTAGTCGATGATCCCGTTCCACACTTCCATCCGCCACTGGCGGGTTCCGTTGAGCCCCCCCGCCTCGCTTCCTGTGTTAGCGAAAGACCCCTCGATATTTTCAAGCAACTGGTCTGGTCCGAAGGCACGCCCGGTGGCGGAAACACCGAAATTGAGGTCCAGCATAAGCGTAGCAGCAAGCAGGAAGCCGAGTCCCCCGATCACCCCGATGACTCGGACGCTGGGGCGCGTTCGCCATGGCTTGAGAAGCCAAACCACGGTAGCGGCAACGACGAAGGACAGAAGAGCCCCACGTCCTTGTGTCCCTATCGTAAGAACTCCGAAGGCTAAGGCCCACCACCATACCGCCGGCACGGAAATAAAGCGGCAAGCCACAAATCCCATGGACTGCGCGAGATGCGGCATCAGGCCCTCCACCACCGGCGGTCCAAAGGTGAAAACGTGTTCGTTTTGAGGAGTATAGGCCAGGGAGATCGGTATCATGATCAGGGCGTAGAAGACATAGAAGCGGGCAAGCACCCGGAACCGGTTCAACAGGATCTGAAACCCGGAAGGACGGGAGAGCAGCTGCGAGGCGACGATGACCGCAAACAGCGAATATCCCCAAACCGCGGCATCTCTTAGCGGGGCAAGACCATATTCCGAAAAATAGGGGAGGGTCTGCGCCGCGTTCCAGGCGAAGAAGATCAACCAGCACCATGCCACCGGCAGCGCAAAAAACCGCTCGTAGCCACCGCGGAACATCAGCGTCGCAAGACCGAACAAGAGCACTAGGTCGCCGATGAAGATGCCGCCGCCGCCCGAGCCGGGTATCGGTATGCCGATGTGAGCACCTGTCCTGCCCAAAGTTGCATAGATGAGGAGCAGAAGGCACAGCAGCCAGAGGAAGGGCTGCTTGCCGCGGCGCACCAGCGGCGCCGATGGGAGCCCCACATCGCCACGCAGGTAAGCGCCGGGGCCCGCCGACGACAGCTCAGCCGCGAATGGCAGAGGTCTGTTCGAATTAGACGATGAAGGATTCATCCGACACTCGAGAGCGGCGGCGGCTCCCTCGCCGCCGGTCAATTGGGGTTGACATTCGCCGCGTCTTTTGGCTTCGGGACTTCATAAGGTCGGTGAGCATGGGCGCGCAGAGGTGGTGTAAGATCCGGGCCAGCCAGCCACCGAGAGTGGTTCCGAAAGGCAGAGAGTGCAGGCGCTCTTCACGCGCAAAGCCGTGCGCTCGGTCTGTCGGCCTGGCTTTGTAAAAAGGGTATGGTGCTTCCATCCCACGAGTTCCGCTCCCGCAGATCGTCACGCGACGGCCGTTCGGCCATAGATGGTGCGCCATCCCTCGACGAACAGTTGCTCGCCGTAACACGTGACCGCGTGCATCGCCGCTTCTCCCATAGATTTGCGTTCGTGGGCCGTCATGTCAACGAATCGGGTCAGCGCGTCGGCCAGGCTTTCCACCGTTGCCTCGACTAAAATTCCGTTCTGGCCGTCGCATAAGAGTTCCTCCATCCCATGAACCGGCGTCACGATGAGCGGAAGGCCTGCGGCAGCGGCCTCTAACCCCGCGAGCGAAAACGCCTCATATGCAGTTGGAAAGGCAAACCCGTCGGAGGCCCACAGAAACGGGCGGACGTCGGTTTGCAATCCCGTAAACACGACAACGCGTGCGGCGCCCGCCTCCTTCACGCGTCGGCGCCATGTGGACACCGTCCCTTCATTTCCCCCGACGACGAGAAGCTTGAGCCTGGGATTGTCAAGGCGCGCCATCGCCGTGACGAGTTGTGGCAAACCCTTGCGCTCGAAAGCTCCGAGCGCGACGAAACACAGCACGACATCGTCGGGCAAGAGGCCGAGTCGCGTCCGAAATTCGGAGCGATCGAAATCCGGCTTCAGTACGAAGCGGGCAACGTCTACTGGGTTCGCGAGGATGCTGATCTTGCGGCTGGCCCAGGGGTAGTGCCGGACCAATTCGCGGGCCAATCCGGCCGAGGGCACGACGATCGCTGCGGCCCGGCGGAGGGCAAGCGGCTCGACCAATGCATGAAGCCAATGGTCGAGCCACCGTGCCAGCCCGTGTAGACCGTTCGGTCGCGTGGCCGCCCATTGTTCCGCGAGGTATGCGCGATGACAAAACTTCACGTAAGCAATATCACCCAAAAGGAGATTGCTCTCTACGAACTGAGTACGATCGAACCGTGCAAGGCCCATCATCCGCCGGCAGAAATAAACCACGGGCGCGACGAGGTGGAAGGTGAGAAAGAGGAGCGCCAATGGACGCACTGGAACCGGGATCCGGACAAAGCCGATACGATCCGGTCGTGGGTTGTGGAACTCCGCGGCAAAGACCACAAATTCGTGCTCCTCGCAGAGCCCGCGCAGGAGCGCGAGATGGCACTGCCCAACGGGATTGTTTTCGATCATGCGATAATCGAAGATGGCAATGCGCATCGTGCTCAATACCCCGATAGAATACGATCGTGCTAGATTATGGGCTCGGCTGAGATGGAGCGAAAGCCCTGCTGCGCAACCAGAGGCGACCGGACCGGGGCCGATCCGGCGAGCGCGGCTCATCGAACCAGATCGACAACTGGGAGAAGGAGTCGCTGAGGTGAGCGGTTGATCGCGATCAAGGCGTACCTCGCTATCCTCCGGGCTTGGTCAGCCCGAACGGCTCGCAAGCCGGCGCGGCGGCCGCCCGGGTCTGCGATTGGCGACCGCAGCAGCGGCTTCGCGCTCCTCATCGTGCTGTGGACGCTCGTGCTGGTCGCCTTCATCGTCACCCATGTGACGGCCAGCGGGCGGACCGAGATCCGGATTGCCGGCAATCTTGTCGCCAACGCGGCCGCTGGGGCGGCCGCCGACGGGGCGATTTTCGCGACGATCTTCGACCGGACGGATCCGAAATTAGAGCAGCGTTGGGCGCTGGATGGGACTGCCCACGAGCTCGCGATCGGCGATAGTCGAGTCATGGTGCGGCTTGAGGACGAGGCCGGGCGGATCAACCCGAACTGGGCGTCGCCCGCGCTCTTCGAAGCCCTGCTGCGCGTCACCGGCAGCGATCCGGACAGCGCCCGCCGCCTGGCGGCCGCAATCACCGAGTGGGCAGGCACCGCGCCTGTTCTAGCGGCGCCAAGTGCACGCCTCGCGGAATATCGCGCAGCGGGGCTCGATTACGGGCCTCCAGGCGCACCGTTGGAAACCCTCGACGAGCTTGCCCGCGTGCTTGGCATGACCCCGGCTATCCTCGCAGCGATCCGCCCCCATCTGTCGCTGTTCGCTCCGCCCGAGCCAAGCCCGGCCCGCTCCGGCCCGGTAGTCGCCGCCGCCCTCGCCG
The DNA here is from genome assembly GCA_963842175.1 of uncultured Alphaproteobacteria bacterium. Classification (GTDB taxonomy): domain Bacteria; phylum Pseudomonadota; class Alphaproteobacteria; order ATCC43930; family CGMCC-115725; genus DATARH01. Next base: position 336,670 of record CAWJFM010000021.1, on the reverse strand, counting down.
CCCTAACATCGGCCGGTCAGGCCGCGTCTTCCGGGAACCAAATGCCGCCGGATGTGGTCACGGTGCGCATCACGGCGCTCGCGTCTGGTCCGGGCAACGCGCGGGTGACCCGCTCCGCCATCGTCCGCTTCGGCGCGATGCTGCCCCGGGGATACGTCGTCCTTGCCTGGGGCAGCGGCTTCGATTGAGGCTCTGCCATGACGGAATGGCCCACGCTCCACCTACGCCGGCGGTCCCAAATCCGAGGTCCGCTTCACCACCTCCACACGCCGCGTCGTGTTAGAAATAACGCTCCGGAACGCGGACGATGTCATCGGGCTGAATCGGTGACAAGACCCCAGCCTGGCTTTCTTTGCCATTGCGGGTGATGATCACATATTGCTGATTGGCCCGATAAGTGTAGCCCTCGGCGTCAGCGATCGCGCTGAGCACGCGCATGCCAGTGGCATATGGATAACCGCCGGGTTTGGTGACTTCGCCCAGGATGTAGAATGGTCGATAGGTCTGGACCGACACGCTGACCTGGGGATGGAGAATGCTGCGGCTCGACTTCAGCTTGCCGGCGATCTGCGTCTCAAGCTGTGCCGTGGTTAGGCCCGCCGCAGGCACGTTGCCGATCATCAGCATGCGAATCGAACCATCGTCTTGAACCAGGTATTGGCCGGCCAGCTCATCGGCGCCGAGCACTTTGATGTTGAGGGCGTCTCCTGGGCCAAGGTGATAGGACGATGTATCGGGCGCGGGAGAAAGCACCGGCAGCTCGGCACCCGGCGACGAGCAGCCGGCCATCGGCAAGAGAGCCGTCAGCGCCACCCAGACCATGCCAACGTACGGTTTCATGTTCGAGGCCTCTTCGAAAGCTAACATAGCATTATAGCACGACTGGGTGGCGCTGGCAGGCGAGCTTTCTGGCCGGCGGAGTTGACGGTTCGTGCATGAGGCAACCCGCCCTTCCGGCAATGAGCGTACAATGGGACGGGGCGCCCGCCGCAAGTCGCCCCGGGAGATGTCGTGCCTCGGGGAGATCGAGGTCCTGCCGCCCCCAAGAGCCTCGCCGACCATCGCGGCGTCGCAGCGTTGCTGGAAGGCAATGAGGACCCCCAATCCCTCAGCCCAGGCGAAAACCATCGTGCTTTGAGGAAACTTCGAGTAGAATTCGTCTGTTCCTCAACGGGGCGAGCAAGCTTGCGTCAGGCTGAACGATATCGTGGGTATATTGACGATATATTGGATGGGGACAATATTGCTGCGGGCACTCTACGGTGCCGTCGTCACGTCGCGGCCATCAAGGCCGCAGCTGCTTATCCAGTTCGCGCTCAGGGGTAGCTCCGACATGCTGCGTTTCCCTCTGACGGGTTTCGTCGCATGCGAATCAGTTTGTCGGCAGGTCCGAAGTCGGCGACGCGGCGGTAGCGGTGAACACCGTGACCGAGCGGCATCCTCGGATCGTGTCCGTCAATCGTGGAGTGGGAGCACCGGCTGATCCCATGGTTCCGATGCTCCCTTCACCCAAAATCGCAAAACGGCTGGCCAAGATCGTGCCGGACCGGGGAAAAGGCCGCCTGCCAATCATCGAGCGACGACCGAATCGCTGGCTCGGGGCGCTTTGCCTGTTCACGGCCGCCCTGTTGCCGCTGGACGCGGTGGCGCAGGTTACCGAGCCGCTGCTGCCGGCGCCGCCACCGCCAACCGGCCCGCAAGCCCCGCTGGCGCCGGGGCAGCCGATCCTGCCAGGCCAGTCGGTGACCGACCGGCCGCGCCCCGAAGTCAATCCGACCGGTCTACAAACCGGCGATTTCTTCTGGTTCCCAAGCGGCGAGGTCGACGAAGCCTACAACGACAACATTTTCGCCACCCGTAGCGCGACCAGCAGCGATTTGATCACGGTACTCCAGCCGAGGGTCGATCTGCTGTCGAGTTTGCCGCAGGGGGACGCCCTCAACCTGCACGCCGGCGCTGCGCTGCAATACTATGCCCGGCATTCGGCTCAGGACACGACGGACGGCTTTGGTGCGGTCGATGGACGGCTCGCCGTGACCGCCGGCAGCTATTTCTACGGCGGCGCGCAGATCGCGCAATCGCATACCCCGCGCACGTCTCCCGATTCGCCTGGCAACGCGGCAGAGCCGGTGATCTTTGACAGCTACACGGCGAACGCCGGCTATATGCAAACGGGGCTACGCCTCGGCTACCAGGCCGAGCTCGCGGTGAACAGCGTGAAGTACAACGCCGTGCCGCTGATCGGCGGAGGCATATCGCCGCAGAGCTCCGGCGACGTGAACATTTACCAGGCAGTACTGCGCGGCAACTACGAATTCATCCCCGATTATCAGGGGTACATCCGATTCTCTCCAAACTTGCGCATCTTTCCGAACCGTGTGCCGGGCGTCCCCAGCTTCAACTCTCAAGGCTACCGCGCCGATGTTGGGCTGCAGATTCTGCCCACGGGCCTCGTCTACGGCGAGATCTATGCCGGTTATTTGAGCCAGGATTTTAATGTTTCGAGCCTCGGCTCGATCACTGCTCCCGACGCCGGCGGCCGAGTAGTCTGGAACGTTACTCGGCTTACCACGCTCACCTTCAACGCCTCGCGCACGGTCAATACGACCAATCCCTCGATCGGCAACGGGACCGGCTACCTCGATTCGGTGGCCGCGGCGAACGTCGACCACGAGCTCTTGCGCAACCTGCTCCTCAACGCCAATGTCAGCTACGAAATTGACGAGTTCCAGGGGCTTTCTCGAACCGACAACGCCCTCAGCGCCGGTGCAAGCGTGAAATACCTGTTGAACCGAAACCTCTATTTGGGCGGCTCCTACACCTATCAACAACGTAGTTCGACCGGAACCGCGGCGGGCACCCCCTATGCGCAGAGCATCGTGATGCTCCGAGTCAGCGCGCAGTTTTGAACGGACGCGGAGCTGCTTTGCCTGGAGGCGAGGCTTGCGAGTTTGGCGCGGGCAAGCAGGCTAGTGAATATCGATTCGACACGCGTGCTCAACGGCGTTCAGTTGGCCGTCCGCCTGGTCAATTTTTAAGAAGCTCGCCGGGAGTTCTTAATGCCTTGCCGCCGCGGAAGCCCGAGCCGCTCCGCCACGAGCAGCGCCAGGAACGCCGGATTATTTCGCAAATAGCGCTTTGCCAGCCGGCGAGGTTCCATGGCCGTCCTGAAGGCCCACTCCAAGCCGGTTCTCCGCAACCAGCGTGGAGCCTGGCGCACGAGCCCGGCGTGGAAATCAAATGCGGCCCCGACCCCGATCAAGACAGGCGCGAGAAGGCGATGCCGATGGCGCGCCATCCACAATTCCTGCTTCGGAGTGCTCAGCCCCACCCAGATGATTTCGGCCGCGCTTGCGTTGATCGTTTTGATCACCGCTTCGTCCTCGTCGGCGCCGGCGGGCCGGAACGGCGGGGCATGGGCACCGACGATCGCGGCGGCAGGAAACTTTTGCTTGAGTTTGCCTTGCAGGAGCTCGAGCGTCCGAGGCGTCGCCCCGTAGAGAAAATGCCGGTGGCCGGCTCGTTGCGAATGATCGAAGAGCGCCGGCATCAGATCTGGTCCGCAGACGCGGTCGGCGAACTTGAATCCGCCGAACCACAGCAGCCAGACCAGCGGCATGCCGTCCGGAAGGACGAGGCCGGCTGTGTTATGGCTCCGGCGGATTTCCTCGTCCCTCACCGATTCCATGATGCCGTGGACACCGGTCAGGGTCACATAGCTGGGGTGCCCTTGCCGAACCCACCGGTCGATCTCGTCGATGGCGATGGGTATGTCGGCTGCGCTGACTTGGACGCCAAGGACATCAAGCCGCGCGATCACGCTGCCTTTTTTCCCGCGGTCATCTGGTCGTAGATCCAGCGATAGGTTTGTTCCAGTCCATCCTCGAGGGTAATCGAGGGGGCCCACTGGAGGCGCTCCTTGATCAAGGTGTTATCGCTGTTACGCCCGCGCACGCCTTTCGGCGCTGAAAGGTTATAGACCCGCTTCAGTTTCACCCCGCCAATCGCCTCGACGATGTCGACCAGTTGGTTGATGCTAACCAGCCGATCGCTCCCGAGGTTCAGAGGCTCCGTTTCGTCGCTATCCAGAATGATGCGGCTGCCGGTGACGCAATCGTCGATATACATGAAGCTGCGGGTTTGATTGCCGTCGCCCCATATCTCGATTTGACCCGACCCGGACAGTTTGGCTTCGATCACCTTGCGACAGATGGCCGCCGGCGCTTTTTCGCGTCCGCCATCGTAAGTGCCGCAGGGACCGTAGACGTTATGATATCGGGCCACCCGTGTGAGCAGCCCGTAATCCTCGCGGAAATGCCGGCACATCCGTTCGCTGAACAGCTTCTCCCACCCATACCCGTCCTCGGGCATCGCCGGATAGGCGTCGCTTTCCCGCAACGCAACGACATCGGCGCTGGTCTGCTTCTCCGCCGCATAAACGCAGGCGGATGAGCTGTAGAAAAAGCGTTCAACCGAAGCCTCGTGCGCCGCCATCAGCATGTGCGTGCTGATCAGCACCGACAACATGCATTCGGCCTTGTGGGTTTCGATGAAGCCCATCCCGCCCATGTCGGCGGCGAGATTGAAGACGTATCTCACATCGCGCGTAGCGGCTCGGCAGGCATGCAATTCCTGCAGATCGGCGCGGACGTTCTCCGCCTGTGGGAAGACCTGATACCACTGAGACCGCGGTTTGCGATCGACCACGCGGATGTCCGAGTACCCTGTCGCGAGGAGATCGGCCACCAAATGCCCGCCGATGAAACCACCCCCTCCAGTGACGAGAACTTTTCCGGCCTTTTCCAACCCGCTCTCCCGAATTCAAATGCGAAGGGCCCATTTTATACCCGGGAATCGACAACAATGCATTAACGGTATTGCTTTACCAAGTAAGGCCCGCGTGTCGGCCGTTCTGCGACCGGCACTAAAAGCTGCGGGCGAACGGGGTCTTGGCTTGGTTCGAGCAAAGCCGTGTGCATCGGTTCGCCGCTTCCCGGCGCCAATTCAGCCGCACCAGGGCAGGGCGAGGTGGAGCAGAGCGGCAAGGGCGTGCACCACGCGTTCGGTTGGCCACCTGATGCCGTGAAACACAGCGATCACGACCGTCGCCGCGCCGGCGAGCCACCCCACCGGTAAGACGACGGGGCCCTGCGCTAAAAGGATCCGGCGGAATCCCGCCAGCGCAGCGAGGCCGATGGCGAGACCCACTATCACTTCGGCCACATCGTGAGCGCCGAGCGCGAGACGCGACACGGCGATTGCCGCAACGAGCAGTGCCGCCGCTACATCCAGAGTCATGCGGAACGGTCTTGGCAAGGACGAGCCGAGCAGCAAGGTAAAGGAGCCGTACACCACCGTGGTCATTGCCCCGTGTCCGCTTGGGCTCGCCAGCGTGGCGAATGCGAGGCGCTGGCCGCAAGGCGCAAACAGGATTTTGAGGGCGCCGATCGCGCTGGCACAGCCGAGGATCGCAATCCCCCAGCCGATCGCCAGCCGCCTCTGGCCGACGATGATCAGAAACACGAAAGTCAGAAGCGACACCGGCACCGTGATCGCACTGTCGCCGAAATCGGTCAGAAATTCCCAAATCGGGTGCAACGCGATGCCTTGTCTGCCGTTTACGATCGCGTCGCGATCGAACGATCGCCGCGGCGAATGGTGATCTTCTCGTTATAAAACGGGTGCAGCCGGGCCTGCCGCTGCTCGGTTGAAAGCGGCATTATTGGTCCCGACCGCTGCGGGCACCTGTTGCGCCGGCCGTCACCGGCTGCCTTACGCCCGGCGAGGACTGCGAGATGCCGCGGTCGGCCCCCTCCGGCCGGTCCACAGGCACAGGTGCAGGCCCAGCCCACCTCGTCGTCGAGGCTCCCATAGAATTCCGCATCAACTCAATGACATACCAAGCGCGCGCCCAAATTCGCAGAGAACCCCGCAACACAGCCGACGGAGCAAGCCGAGCTTGCATCGTTGTCAAATGCCCGATACGTTTATGTGGCCACGGCGCTCACATTCTGAGCAAGTGGCGCTTTAGATGTCGAACCTACCGCACGCTGCAACCGGTTGCGCTCTGGCGGCCACCTCTTCTCCGAGCGATCCGCACCTAATATAGGCGGGCTAATCTGATGCCGATACGATCTGATATCACAACGCTATTCGAGCAGGTGGCGAAAGAACAAGACAAAAAATTGTCACCTTTATCGGATGATCTGGGTCTCCTAGAGTCGGGCCTCGATTCGCTGTGCTTTGCCATCATCATCGCGCGGCTCGAGGATGCGCTGGGTATCGATCCATTCAGCTCGGCCGAAGATATCGGCCTTCCGGTGACGGTGGGCGATTTCATCAAGCTCTATGAAAATGCGGCCCCCGGCGCCTGAATCGCTTTGGCAGAGGCTGGACGCAACGGGGGACCTGGCCGCTCGCTGGCTCTTCGGTGCTGATGCGAGTCTCCCATTGGAGGCGCTCACGCGCCGCTCCAGCTTGGGCGGCCGGCTCGACGAACTGCGCGGGCGTTCCGTGCTGGTGGCGACAAAGGATCAGCTTCCCGCATCGTTGGCGCTGATCGAACTCGACGGCATCGCGCGCCGAATCGTCTTGTGCGCGCCCGATCTGCCGCCCGAATCCCTCCGATCGATTGTAGCGACCGCGTCGGTGGATGCCGTCGTCGGCGATCCGCGGGGTGCCGAACCCGGCGCCGAGAGCATCGGGCGCTTCGTCGCCTGTAACCCGAGCCTCGCCCCCGGCGCGCCTGACCGTCGGGCGAGCGAACAAACCGAATGGATCCTGCTGACCTCGGGGACCACCGGCATCCCGAAACTGGTCGTCCACTCGTTATCGAGCCTCGCGGGCGCGATCACGGGCCGCGCTACGCTCGCAGGCCGGCCGGTTTGGAGCACGTTCTACGATATTCGCCGCTACGGTGGTCTGCAGATCTTTTTGCGCGCAATGCTCGGCGGCGGATCGATGGTGTTCTCAAGCGCCCACGAACCCGTCGCGAGCTTTCTGGTCCGGGCCGGAACGCGCGAGGTGACTCATATTTCGGGTACCCCGTCGCATTGGCGTCGCGCGCTGATGAGCCCGGCGGCGCGCAGCATGGCGCCGCGCTATGTCCGCCTGTCGGGGGAGATCGCCGACCAGGCGATCCTCGACCATCTCCGCGCGGTTTACCCCGATGCTGTTATCGCGCATGCGTTCGCCTCGACCGAAGCCGGGGTAGCGTTCGCCGTCGACGATGGACTTGCGGGCTTTCCCGCGCGTCTGATCGATGAGCCCGGCGCCGGCGTCGAGATGCGGATCGTAGGCGGCTCGCTGCGAATCAAATCGGCGCGCACCGCCCACGGCTATCTCGGCAGCTCGGCCGAGCCGCTTCACGATGCGGACGGATTTGTCGATACCGGCGACATGATCGATCTGCGCGACGGTCGCTACCATTTCGTCGGCCGACGCGGCGGGATCATCAATATCGGCGGCCTCAAGGTCCATCCCGAAGAGGTTGAGGCGGTGATCAACCGCCATCCTTGCGTGCGCATGTCGCTGGTCAAGGCGCGCAAGAACCCGATCACCGGGGCCATCGTCGTCGCCGATATCGTGGTCGACGCCGCGTCTGGCGCGCCCGAGACCGAGGGATTGAAAAGCGAGATCCTCGACACTTGCCGGCAGATCTTGGCGCGGCACAAAGTACCGACGGCTATTCGCTTCGTGCCGACGCTGGAAGTTTCGGCCTCCGGCAAGCTAGCCCGGCCGCATGCATAACGTCATCGTTACCGGCGGCACCCGGGGATTGGGCCTTGGGATCGCGCATGCCCTCGGCGGCGCCGGCTACCGCGTCATTGCGATCGCCCGGCAACAGAGCGATCAACTCGCCGCCGCGATGCGCGAATCCGGCAGCGTCGACCAGGGTTCGCTGCATTTCTGGCCGTTCGACCTCACGAGGGTTGGGGACATTGCGGCTCTGGTCAAAGCGATCAGAAAGGAATTCGGGCCGATCTACGGCCTGGTCAACAACGCGGCGGTGGGCGCGAGCGGCATCTTGGCGACGATGCACGACGGGCAAATCGACCGCGCCGTGCGTCTCAACACACTGTCGCCGATCGTTCTGACCAAATATGTCGTGCGCGCGATGATGGTCGATGGCGGCGGCGGTCGGATCGTCAACATGGCGTCGATTGTCAGCACCACCGGGTTTAGCGGGCTTTCGGTCTACGGCGCCACCAAGGCGTCGCTCGCCGGGTTTACCCGATCGCTCGCGCGCGAGGCCGGCCGGCTGGGGATCACCGTCAATGCCGTGGCACCCGGCTTTGTCGATACCGAGATGACCAAGGATCTCGATGCCGCCCAGCGCGAGCAAATCTTGCGGCGCAGCCCTCTGCACCGGCTGGCCAACATCGACGATGTCGCCAATGCGGTCGAATTCCTGCTCGGCGACAAGGCGAAAAACATCACGGGGACGGTGTTGACCGTCGATGCCGGCAGCACCGCCTAGGCGCATTCACGGACGCACAGTGCCGTTGCGAATACGCTCGTACAGCGGAGGGTCGAGCATGACGTAGGCCTCGCCGGCCCTGTCGTGGAAATAGAGGCCATCGCTGGTGGCGGCCGGATCATAGCCTTCGCGCATCAGACGCTGCTTCTGCAGCTTGAAGGTGGCGGTCACCTCGATCGCGCTGCATAGACGCAGGAATACCGGACGCGCGTACTCCGGGAGCCGATCGACTATATGCTTGCGGAAATCGCGCAGATCGAATTCGTCATTGCTCACGATGGCGGCCATCCCGGCACGGCCCTCCATCCCGGAAACGCTCACTCCGTAAACCGCTGCCTCGACGACGCCGGGACAGGCGCCGATCAGCTGCTCGACCTGAGTTGTCGACACGTTCTCGCCTTTCCAGCGGTAGCTGTCGCCGATCCGGTCGACAAAGTAGAAGTAGCCGCCTTGATCTCGCCGCATCAAGTCGCCGCTGCGATACCAGGCATCCCCGATGGCGAACACGTTGTGCAGGATCTTGCGATCGGCCGCTTGCTTATCGGAATAACCTTCGAACCGGCCGAGCGGGGCTGACCGATCATTGGAAATCCTGCCGATCGCCTCACCGACCTCGTTTGCCGAACAGCGGCAGGCAGAAGCCCTCCTCATCGCGCAACGGCTCGCCTGTCTCGAGGTCGAGTTTGATCAGCACGACCGGGAAGCGGTGGGCCAGAAACGCCGGGATCCGGCCGATGGCGCCGGGTTTGCCGTCACAATTGTACAGCGAGAAATTGCCCTCGGTCGCGGCGTAGAATTCGAGGATCTGCGGTATATGGAAACGGCGTTGGAACTCCTCCCACACGTCTTGTCTGAGCCCGTTACCACAGCACAGCCGGAGTCGATGCTCCGCTTCCCGTCGATGCGGTGGGCTGTTGACCAGGTAGCGGCATAGCTCGCCGATATATTGAAAGAGCGTGCAATTCCACTCGGCGATGTCATCCCAGAAGTGGCTTGCTGAAAATCGTTCCCGGATCGCGACTGATCCGCCATTCACCAGAAGGGCTCCGGTCGCCACCACGCCGCCGATGCTGTGGTACATCGGCAGACAATTGTACATCCGGTCAGTCGGGCGCGTGTCGATCAGGCCGGCGAACCAATGCGTCCACTGCATCACCCGAAAATGGCTGACCGTCGCGGCCTTGGGCAGGCCGGTCGTGCCGGAGGTGTAGATGTAGAGGGCCCGATCTCTGATCGAAGGCGCGTGGTACTCCGAGCTGGGCAGCCTCTCGCCGGTGCCGTTCTCGATCGCAAGATCGATGCGCGACAGGCCATGATTACCTTCGCCGTACGTCCAGCATCGGATCCCAGAGTCGAGCCGCGCCAAGACGGTGGCGAAGGCATCGAACAGATCGGCGCCGACAATGATGTGCTTGGGCGAGACAAGATTGATCGAGTACTCGAGCGCGGCGCCGACGAGATTAGTGTTGACGAGCGAGACGATGGCCCCGATGCGGGTTATCCCCAGCCAGATCGCCATGTATTCTGGACAATTCGACATCAACAGGCAGACGACATCGCCGGCGCCGAGCCGTTGCCCCAGCGCCCAACGCGCATACCGATTGGCTCTCTCCGCAAGCCCGCGATAGGATAAGCATTGCTGGTCGGAGAGCAGAGCAATCGCCGAATCAAGCGTCTCACCGAGAGTTTCGATGATTGTCGGAAAAGTGATCGACGTATTTCGGGCGATGGGCGCCGTCATTTCCAGCGCCCGTCGCCAAGCGTTCGCAGAAAAATTACCTCTTCCCTCCAAAGCATTTGACATTTCTGCTCACAGATCCTCGTGACCAGCCCGCCATTGCCGCGGCCAACCGCCTCGCGCCAACGGGTCTGGGCTAAGCTACACCCTTCGAGACTATTTGAGCACCCGGGCGACTCAGGGTCGAATAGAGCGGTCCGAAGCCGGCACGGCGAACGGCCGCTTGTGAGCGCGGAGGTGTCAACCGCGATGCCTGCGTCTGCACTGCTGCGCCCCTCCGAAATCGTGGCGGCAATGGCCCCCGACGCGCCGCGGGCGACTAGCGCCGGTCGCCCGGCTACCGGTATTGCCCGCGGGGATGCAAGGGCGTCGAGCGTCGAGTGGGGGTGCGACAAAGCGCCGCCGACAGCGGTGCGCCTCGATCCAGGCAGAGCAGTGGGTTGCAACGACCCGAGGCGGCCATCCGACGGTTCCGACAGCCCCGCGTCCCACCGCAATGCGATTTAAGGTTGCCCGAGCCGCCGAAAGAAGCGATGTTAACCATATTCGGTGATCCCAGGGGATGTCGGATCAGCCGGAATCGCGACGAAATGTCCGGGTAGAACATTTGCACCACCCGCTTCGGGGGAAAAGGTGATGCAAGGGATGTGGCGCACGAGCCGCATTCTCGTTTTCGAGAATGACGCGGTAGTCAGCGCTTTCATTTCTAAAAGTCTGGGAGACCTTGGGTCTTTCGACTCTGGGTGCGCCTTTTTTACGCACCGAAGTGTTTATTTTCGCTGCGCTAAACCTCCCCTCAAACAGTTTCGTTGTGTTCGCTGCTCGAGCAGGGGCACTGAAGGCAACGGTCGGCGGTGCGACCGGGTTTGGCAGTTCCTCAACTTGCGGTTTCTGGCTCGCAGAGACCTAGCGGGCCGGGCCGATCGCCCCCGACCTGGGGGCCGATCCCGAATGTCAGATTAGCAGGTGTTCTAACCATGACCGTAACAGCCTACTACGTCTCGCCGACCGGCAGCGATAGCAATTCCGGCACGCTTAATGCGCCCTTCGCCACGTTCGCCAAGGCGCAGAAGGCGATGCAGAATAGCTCGGTAAAGACGACGTATATCCTTGCCGGAAACTACTCGCCCAATGCCACCGAGAGTTCTCCCTTTGGCAATGCGGTTCTCAATCTGACCAGTGCGGACAGTGGTGAAACCTGGTCGTATTACCCGGCAGATGGGTACGGCAGCGCACAGATTAGCGGCGGCGGCAATATCACGACCTTCATGTCGATAAACGGGGCGACGGGAGTTACGGTCAACGGGCTGGATATCGGTAACTTCACCGCGGCCGGCATATATGTCACAAATGGCTCATCCAACGCAAATATAATCAACAATACAATTCATGACATGTCGCAATACGGCATTGCCGTGGATGATTCTGGGGCAACGGTAAGCAATACAACGATATCAAATAATTACCTTTATAACATTGGCTCTAACGGAATTTCTGTCTATTCGGTGCACGGCAACGGTGATAATAACACCACTATAAGTAGCAACCTTATTATGAATGCTGCTACCAACGTCATTGACGGTGGCAATCCGTATGCTGATGCCGGTGATATATATTTGCAAGATTTGAATACTACCGCGAGCACCGGTACCGAAATCACCAACAACTATCTTGGTCAGTCATACGGTGTAGCGCTTTATCTCGACGATGGGGCGAGCAATGCCACCGTCACCGGCAATATTATCGATCCCACTATCACCGCATTTGGCGCGATACAAATACACGGCGGCGATAACAACGTGTTTTCCGGAAACATTGTCGACGTATCGACCGGTCTTATAGACGGTTACCTGTTTTACCAGACGAGCGCCAACCCCAGCGGCAATCGCGGGATGACCGGGAATGTTTTTGAAGACAACATTCTCGTCGGCGATATCAATTCCGGTGGCGGTAATGGCTATGTCGGGAGTTTTTCGCCCCCGCACCCGCTGACGATCAAGAACAACGATTATTGGAACTTTGGGTCCGGCGGCAAACTCGCAAGCACCGGCAGCGGCGGCACTGGCAGCGACAGCAATCCGACCTACAAAAATCCGGATTTCACGGGCGGTTCCTACGGTTCTTCCTACACCATCGCATCGGGCAGCCCGGTATTCGGCTCCCCGGTCGACTTTCCCGGCATTGCTGGCGGCTGGGGTCCGCCCACAGGCACATCGCCACCGCCACCGCCACCACCGCCACCACCGCCATCACCGCCATCATCCACGGACCTTTACGGATTCGACTTTGTCTACAATGACCAGAGCTATTATTTCGGTTGGGTCGCCGACAACGGCACCTACGGCTATTACGTCGGCGAGACGATCAACACCAACAATACCTATGGTGGCTACTACTATATCTATGGCTCCGCGGGCGCGACCACGGACCCGGTCGGCAGCGTCTACACCAAGGATTATGTGGATACGACGAACGGCGGCAAGGACTACCTGTCCCAGAGCTATCTGAATGGGGGCGCCGCCGATGGCACCTCGGGGCTCGGTTCGGAGTTCGACTACACCAACGGGGTCAGCGGCCTCCAGGCCTTCGGGCTCGGCGGCGAATACGAGGCAATGCAGGGTACTCCCGCGTCGCCACCGCCACCACCGCCGCCGCCTTCTACGGACCTCTACGAATTCTACTTCGTCTACAACGACCAGAGCTATTATTTCGGTTGGGTCGCCGACAACGGCACCTATGGCTATTACGTCGGCGAGACGATCGCAGCTAACAATACCTACGGTGGCTCCTACTATATCTATGGCTCCGCGGGCGCGACCACGGACCCGGTCGGCAGCGTCTACACCAAGGATTATGTGGATACGACGAACGGCGGCAAGGACTACCTGTCCCAGAGCTATCTGAATGGCGGCGCCGCCGACGGCACCTCGGGGCTCGGCTCGGAGTTCGACTACACCAACGGGGCCAACGGCCTCCAGGCCTTCGGGCTCGGCGGCGAATACGAGGCAATGCAGGGTAACCTCGGGCCGGTAACGCCGACATTTACCACCCCGTCGTCTCTGACAGTATCAGCAGGTGGGTCGATCGCGCTTGGTCTCGTGATCAGCCCGGTCCCGTCCAACGGCACCATTTCGGTGACGATTAGCGGGGTTCCCAAATTCGAATCTATATCCGCCGCCGATGGCACTACGCCAACGGTTACCAAACCATCGACTACCTATACCTACGATTTCAGCGACCTGCCTTCCGCCGACTGGGACAACGGACTGACATTGACCTCGACGTATACGGGCACAAGTCACCCCAAGAACACGTTTACCATTACCGTGTCTGATACCGCCGACGGGCAGACCGACACCGCAGCGGCCCAGACAATCAAGGTAACGGACCCCCCGGCCGGCGACACCGCCGGAGGCACTCCCAGCACTCAGACGACCGGCGGAGGCCAGCAAACCCCCGATCTCGCGCTTCTCTGTCAGTACACCGCGGCCGGGTTCGCGACAACGCCTGACCCGGGCGCTGGCCCGCTTGTCGCCTATGCGGCGGCGCAGGACGCTAGCGGCGCCCCGAATTTGCTGACCATCCCACAGCACTAGGTAAACCAGTGGATGGGCGCCGACGAATGATTCCAGTCTGCTCGCGGATATGCGAGTCTGGGTGGATGAGAAGGGGCATTGAGGTCCGGCTTGGTCCGAGCGACCGGGAGCGGCTGGAAGCCGTGATCGGATCGGGGAGCAGCCCGAAAAAGCATGTGTGGCGGGCGCGGATCGTGGTGCTGAGCGCCGCTGGGGTCGGCACGATGGCGATCCAGCGGCAGCCCGGCAAAGGCAAGCCGACGATCTGGTGCTGGCAGGCGCGCTTCATGGCCGAGGGGGTTGACGGCTTGCTGCATGAGGCTACCAGGCCACCGGGCAAACCGCCGCTGACGGCGGCGGCGATCGAACGGGTGGTCGAGTTGACGCTGGCCGAGCCGCCGGGCGAGAGGACGCATTGGACCGGCCGGGCGATGGCCAAGGCCGCCGATGCTGTGGTATTGCCTCCGCTCGCCTGAGAGTGGCGGGGCGAGGATGCCATGACCCCGCCGCGAGGAGTAAGACCTGCGCGCCGGCTCGCGCGCACCCGGTTATGCGCGAGGCCAACCCGAATCGCCCGCTCGACCCGCTCGATGACCGCGCGTGGCGCATTGCAGATCCCGACCATCGAGGCGGGGCGGCCATCGGCCAAGATGCCTTCAAATCGCCCGAAATTTTAAGCCATTTTTCATTGTTCCGTGGAACCCTCGGCGAATAGGATCGGCACTAGTGGATAGACTCGACCGTTTGGTACCCACCACTTCGTCGTCATGCCCGCGGAAGCGGGCATCCGGGGCAACCAGCACCGCGCGGGGTTCCCTGGACCCGCTTGCGCGGGGGTGACGGATGAAGCGGTCCGGGAATCATCTGTCTGGTTCACACCACTAGCGAGGACTGTGCTCTTAACAAAGTGGTAACACAACGCGAGCCGGACAATCTCGCGGCGCGCAAAGGCTTTGAGACCGTCGACCCGATTGTACCGGGAAGCCGGGAGTACCCTGAAGGGTTAGTTGACAGCGAACGCTTGATCACCGTCTACTATCGTAGTATGCTATGTGCAATTCAAGGCAATCTAAAAAACATGTATGAACCGGATCACCTCGTTGATGGATCTGCCGCTCAGGGCGGATTTGTCTTTGAGAGCGTCATCAGTCAAATCTGTCGGATGCCGTGGGAGAAAATATCAAACCACGAAGTGCTAAAGATTGCGAAAGTATATTACTACTTTTCAATACAGTTTCGCGAGAACCTCGAGATCGCCTGCTTACTTCGTCCCGAGGATGAAAATCTCGAAAGACTCTACATAGAAGAGTGCGATACGGACAACTTATCGCCGTTCCCAGGAGTTACAGCGGTCGGCGAGAAGGTTAATCATGATGAATTCATGAGAAGATTGCTCTCTTTTCAATCGATTGAGCAAGAATATATGCTGGAGCAGGCTGGAACGGCGTATTTGCAACAAGTTCGGCAGATCGATGACTCGATACGCGCAAGAAGCATAGCCAGCTATGAGGATGGAGGCCTGAGCAGCGTTTTTTCGGCGATGCTGCGAGCACCGCGGTGGCACGGCGCGGGGCAGCAAGCATTTCGATTTTTTCTCGAAGAACATATCAAATTCGACCTGGACGCCGAGGCTGGGCACGGCGCGTTGAGCCGTCATCTGAAGCGAGATGACGATCTCCTGCCTCTGTGGACCGCATTTAGGGAACTTTTGACGACAGCGGCTCCGGTTCTTGCGGAAATCCCCTCTGACAGCCGGGTCGTGCGCGGCAATTCACATTTAGCCAACGCCCTGCATCTTTGATATCATTGGACCTACCGGGATTTTTGAACAATAACTGCGGGCCGGAGGGCGTCGGATGCGCCGAGAAACGATCGCGGTGCACGGTGGGTATGATGGCGATCCGACAACTCGAGCTGTTGCCGTTCCGATCTATCAGACTGTCGCCTATGCCTTCGACAGCGCCGAGCACGGTGCTGCCTTGTTCAATCTGGAAAGCGAGGGCTATCGCTACAGCCGCATCAGCAATCCGACGACCGACGTGCTCGATCGCCGCGTTGCCGCGCTCGAAGGCGGGCTGCAGGCGCTCAGCGTCAGCACCGGGCAGGCCGCCTTGCATTATGCGGTGCTTAACCTCACCGAGCTTGGCAACAACATCGTCTCCGTTCCGCAGCTCTACGGCACCACCCACACCCTGTTCGCCCATCTGCTCCCGAGCCTCGGGGTCAAGGTCCGCTTCGCCAAAAGCGATCATCCCGCCGACATCGCGGCAATGATCGACGAGGATACGAGGGGCCGTCTTCTGCGAAAGCGTCGGGAACCCGGCTGGCAACATCTGCGATATCGAAGCGTTGGCCGGGGTTGCTCACGACCATGGCGTGCCGCTGATCGTCGACAACACGGTTGCAACGCCCATTCTGCTCCGGCCGATCGAATACGGGGCCGACATCGTCGTCCATTCCCTGACGAAATTCATGGGAGGGCATGGCACGACCCTGGGCGGGGCCATCATCGACAGCGGCAAGTTCCCCTGGACGAAGCACGCCGGGCGGTTCCCGATGTTCAACCGGCCTGACGCCTCCTACCACGGGCTGGTGTACACGGAGCATTTCGGCCCGGCGGCGTATATCGCGCGTTGCCGCAGCTTCTATCAGCGAACAACGGGCGCCGTCCTGCCGGCGCTCAGCGCGTTCCTGCTGCTGCAAGGCATCGAGACGATCGCGGTGCGGGTCGAGCGTCACGTTGAAAACGCGCGGCGCGTGGCCGAATTTCTGCGCGAGGACAAGCGCGTCGAATGGGTCAATTACGCCGGCTTTCCCGACAGCCCGCATTATGACTTGGCCCAAAAATATCTTGGCGGCCAAGCCTGCTCGCTGCTCACCTTCGGGAGCCGCGGCGGCTATGAAGGCGGAACCCGGTTCTACAACGCGCTGAAATTGGTCAAGCGGCTGGTCAATCTGGGCGATGCAAAATCGCTCGCCTGCCATCCGGCCTCGACCACACATCGGCAGATGTCTGCCGCCGAACAGCAGCAGGCGGGCGTGACACCCGAGATGATCCGGATGAGCGTGGGCATCGAACACGTCGATGACATCATCGCCGACCTCGATCAGGCCCTCGCCGCATCGGAAAATGGCGGAAAAGCATAATGGCGACTGACCGCCGATCGCGAGAGGCCAGCGCGGGAGATCGATGTCCGTCGCCGAACCCTCGCCGGCAAGAGCAGCCTCCGCGCAACGGCAGCGGCGAGCCGATCGTCGTCGGGCTCGTTAACAACATGCCGGATGCGGCATTGCGGATAACGGAGCGGCAGGTTCGCGACCTGTTGTCTCGCGCCGCCGGCGAATTGCCTGTGTCGCTCCGGGTATTCTCCCTCCCTGAGCTGCCGCGCTCGGAGGCCGGCCGGCTCCACGTCGGCCAATTCCACGAGCCGATCGCGGCGTTGTGGACGACCCAGGTCGACGCTTTGATCGTGACCGGAACCGAACCGAAGGCGGTTACCCTCGAGGATGAACCTTACTGGCCGGCCCTGACACGGCTCGTCGACTGGGCCGAGGAGCACACGATCTCGACGGTCTGGTCGTGTCTCGCGGCGCATGCCGCGGCCCACTATCTCGACGGCATCGAGCGCCAGCCGCTCGACGGCAAACTGTGCGGGGTATTCGAGTGCGACGGGGTGACCGGTCACCCGCTTGTCGATTGCGACCCGCCGCGGTGGTGTGTGCCCCATTCGCGGTACAATGAGTTGCCGGAACAGGCGCTGCTGCAGGCTGGCTACCGCATCCTGACCCGGTCGCCGGTGGTGGGTGCCGACATGTTCGTCAAGGAGCGCAAAAGCCTGTTCGTGTTTCTGCAAGGCCACCCGGAATACGATTCGACGGCGTTGTTTGGCGAATACCGCCGCGACATCCGGCGGTTTCTCGCCGGCGACAGCAATTGTTATCCCGAACTCCCGCAGGGATATTTTAATCGCGATACGGCTGAGGCGATGCTGGCGTTCCGCGACCGGGCGCTGCGGCAGCGGGATATCGCCCTGCTGCCGAGCTTCCCCGCCGCCGCCGGTCGCCACCTTGCCGATCCCTGGCGCCCAGCAGCCACGCGCCTCTACTCGAACTGGCTGACCTATCTGGTCGAACAGAGGGACGCCCAGGCCGGATCGACCGCACCGCGCGGTACCGTGCGCGTCCCCGTAAGCGGCCAGGGAAGACGGCCTGAGCCCCTTCAATTGTGAGGGCGCGTGCGCATCGATCGACCGCGGCAGGGCGCACATCGCAACCCCGCCCGGTATCAGCGCTGTTTCCCGACCACCACGAGCGCGAGGCCTGGGATGATCTGCTGACCCAGGAGCTGATCGCTGCCGATGAACGCGTCGCCAGCGGCACGGTCATGCCGGTGCTCGACCTTGCCGCGTTCCGGCGCGAGCTCGCCGAGTTCGACTTCAGCGTGCAGCTGCCACTCGCCAAACTCTGCGCGTGGGTCATTGCACAATTGGAGCATGGCGTCGTTCACATCACGCATCCGCGGTATTTCGGGCTGTTCAACCCGGCGCCGACCTTCCCGGCGCAATGTGCCGACCGGATCGCGGCTGCGTTCAACCCGCAGCTGGCGACATCGACAACCTCCCCGGCTGCCGTCGAGATCGAGGCGCATACCATCCGCGCGGTGGCCCGGCGCGCCGGACTGCCGCCCGAGACCACCGGCCACTTCACCACAGGCGGCGCGGAAGCGAACTATACCGGGCTCATCTGCGCGCTGACCCGGGCGAATCCTGAGTTCGCCGTGACGGGCGCCAGGGCGTTCTCCGGACCTCCGGTCTTCTATGTCTCGCGGGAAAGCCATCTCGCCTGGTTCAAGATCGCGCATCAGGCCGGCATCGGACGCACGGCCGTGCGTCTGGTCGCGACCGACGGCGCCGGGCGGATGGACGCGAGCGCGCTTCGCGACGCCGTGACCGCCGATCGGATTGCGGGCTGCATTCCCGTGATGATTGCCGCTACCGCCGGCACGACCAATGCCGGAATGATCGATCCGCTGGCCATTTGCGCTCGGATAGCGCGTGCAGCGGGCGCCTGGTACCACGTCGATGCCGCCTGGGGTGGGGCGCTGATCGCTTCCGACACGCGGTGCCCCGAGCTCGCCGGCATCGAACAGGCCGACTCGGTCACCATCGACGCGCATAAATGGTTCGCGACGACGATGGGCTGCGGCATGTTTCTCACCAGCGATGCCATCGCATTGTCGTCGGCTTTCCAGGTGTCGACCGGCTACATGCCGTCCAATCTTGCCGGGGTCGACCCGTATGTGACGTCGGTGCAGTGGTCGCGCCGCTTTCTCGGGCTGCGGCTGTTCCTGTCACTGGCGGCGGCCGGCTGGGAGGGCTATGCGCGGCATGTCGAACGGGCGATCGAGCTCGCTGCGCTGCTCAAGGAGACGCTGCTGGCGCGCGGCTGGACGATCGCCAACCAGTCGGCGCTGGCCGTGCTGTGCATCGAACCGCCGCCCGGGGCCGGCGAAGCTCGGGCGATTGTCGGCCGAGTACTTGCGTCGGGGCGGGCCTGGGTCTCGGTGGCGAATTTCGAGGGGCGCCAGGTTATTCGCGCCTGCGTGACCCACGGCGAGACTACGCCAGACGACGTTAGGGAACTTGTCGACGCGCTTGATATAGCACGATCGCGCTCGGAGTAGGCCGCTCCCGGCTAGGAAGGCGATTCGACTTGAGCGAATCATGCGTCAGCTTCATTTGCCTTTTGCTCGAATGCTCTATTTACGGCTTTGGACCAAATGCTATGATTCTTCAAGGACTGCAGGTAACAATCTATTAACCAACCTCAACCTAGGATGCTTTCGGACGAAGGCATCGGGACACCATTGATGGGCAACGTTCGTACTTATATCGGCTGGGGTCTCGCGATCTCTGCCATTTTGCTCGCCCCGGTCGTCGTGATCTTCTTGGTCCCACTGACGATCGGGGTGGGGCTCGACCTTTTTGACCTGGTCGGCGAGGTGCCCTTTGCGCTTGCGCTGTGCGCCCCGGCGGCATTCGTGCTGTTGCGCCTGGCATCGCCGAGATCCCTGGCGCGGCGGCTTGCGGCGGCGCCGTCGCGGCGGCCGCTGATCGCCCGACCGGGCTGAATTACACCCCGAAGTCGATCAGCTGACGCACCGGCGCGGCGGATTTCAATGCCGCGAAACCCTCGTTGATCTCGCTGAGCTTGAGCCTGCCCGACAGCAGGTGATCGAGCTTCAAGCGGCCCTGCCGCCATAGCGACAACAGCCGCGGCATGTCGACCCGGAAGCGGTTGCCACCCATCGAGGTGCCCTGGATCTTGCGATCGCGCAGGAAGTCGAAGCCATGCAGCTCGATCTTCATGCCGTACGGCACCATGCCGATGATCGTCGCGGTGCCGCCGGGGCGCAGCATCTGGAAGGCCTGCTCGGCGGTGGCCTTGGTGCCGAGCGCCTCGAACGAGTAGTGCACCCCGCCCTTGGTCATCTCGCGGACCTGCTCGACGGCATCGACATTGCTCGCGTTGATCGTGTCGGTGGCGCCCATCTCGCGGGCGATTTCGAGCTTCGAGGGGACCCGATCGATCGCGATGATGCGCTCCGCGCCGGCGAGCGCCGCACCGTTGACGGCGGAAAGCCCGACCCCGCCGCAGCCGATCACCGCGACCGTCGCGCCCGGCTCGACCTTGGCGGCGTTGAACACCGCGCCAACCCCGGTCATCACGCCGCAGCCAACGAGGGCCGCGCGATCGAGCGGGATGTCGTCGTCGATCTTAACCATCGAGTTTTCGTGAACCAGCATCTGCTCGCCGAACGAGGACAGGTTGAAGGCCTGATTCATCTGCTGACCCTTCCAGGTCATTCGCTTCGCGACGCCCGGCATCATCTTGACCTCGGTGTTCTCGCATAGGTTGGGATGTCCGGTCAGGCATTGCGGGCAGGTGCCGCAGAACACCGAAAGGCAGGTAATGACATGATCGCCCGGCTTGACATAGGTGACGCCGTCGCCGACCGCCTCCACCACGGCCGAGGATTCATGCCCGAGGATCACCGGGGTCGGGGTCGGGTACAGCCCCTCGATAAAATGCAGGTCGCTGTGACATAGCCCGGCAAAGGCGGTGCGCAGCAGCACTTCCCGGCTCTTCGGTTTTTCGACCGCGACCTCTTCGATGGTCAGCGGCTGGTTCGGCGCATGCAGGACGGCGGCTTTCATGGCGGGCTCCTCGCTGGCTGCCGCCATGCTAGCGCGCCGTCGCCGTCAGGTCACGCGGCCTCAGCCATACCCCTGCGTCGTCTCAGCGGGCGGCGGGCGGCGGCTCGATATACTCAGAGGCCGTCGACTCGGCCGGGCTTGCGGCCGGGCTTGCGACCGGCCTTGGCGCCGGCGCCCCGGCCTCCTCGGGGATTGCCCCGGGGGTTGCGGGTTCTTGTAGCGCCGGCTCGGTACGTCGAGACCTTATAGGGTTCAGTTCCCGCTCGATGACCGCAAGACGCTGCGCAGCTACCCGCGGTAGCACCACCCCGCCGCACAACCGGCTCAGGTGCTGGCAGGAGATAGATGTGCCCGAAAGCACCGTGCTCTGCCGATAATAACCGGCGGCCGCCCCCCGGTATCCGATGCCCTCCGCCGCGCGACCGAGATAATACAGCGACAGATCGTCCTTGTATCCGACACGCATCAGTAGCACAGCGAGGTCCTGCCAGCGCCCGCTTGCTTCGAGCTGTGCCGCCCGCGGCTGGGCGGTCCGCCATGCGGAGAGACAAGGTTCGCGGCATGTGAGAAGCGGCCGACCGGCGCGCAGCAGAGTCCGGGCCTCCGCCGGTTTGACGGTGTCCGCCCGCTCAGCGCAGCTGACCATACTCACGCAGGCCAATGCGACCAAGCCTCGGTAGTGCCATTTGCGCATCCGGATTTCCTGGCTGTAATCCCGCTCGAAAGCGTCCAACCTATCGCATCGCACCACTCCACGATGTCCCTTTCCTGCTCCCCCGCATTGACCGCAGGGCCCAGGTTGTGGTGACAATCGCCGGCACCCGGGCGCGGGGCTCACGAGGCCGCGACAGCACCGCTCCCGCATAAGCAGTCGTTTTGATGCGATAAATGGCAGCCTCCAACAGCTTCGGTGACGCGAAAGCATCCGAATCCGCAAAGCGGGAGTCGCGAAGCAAAGTGGCGTTTGGGGCGCTCCGGACGCTGCGGATCCTGCTTGTCGGCACAATCATGGTGCCTCTCCTGTTGGCAGCGTTCGGCGGATATTTTTCATACCAGGCGAGTTACCAGTCTGCCGCGGCGGCGCTCACCGAGGCGGTTGCCGTCGCCGAAGAGAATACGACCAAGATACTCGACACGCACATCCTCGTCGCGGCGCGCATCGACGACTTGCTCGCCGGGCTGACCGACCCTCAGATCCGCGCCGAGGAAAGAACGCTGCACGAGCGGATCGCCGAGCAGATAGCGGGTCTGCCTCAGGTTGCCGCCGCCTGGGTCGTCGATGCCAAGGGAAATGAGCTCGTCAGCGCGCGGGTGTTCCCGGTCGATCGCGATCTCGATCATTCCGGCCGCGAGGATTTTCGCGCGCTGCAGGATCCTCACCGCCACACCTTCATTTGGGCGGTGCGCGCCCGCAGCCTCGCCAGCGGCGACTACCAGACTTACTTCACCCTGAGCCAGCGCCGCGAGACGCCTGACGGCCGCTTCAACGGCATCGTCGTCGTCGCCGTGTCGGGCGCCTATGTCGCCTCGTTCTACAACTCGCTGCTCGGCGGTTCGGCGCAATATTCCGCCAGCGTGTTGCGCGAAGACGGCACCACCCTGGCGCGCTTTCCCGAAACCGCGCAAGCCGCTGCGCCGCGGCAACAAGACGAGCTGCTGGCTAAGGCGATTGCCGAGAAGGCATCGGCCGGAGTCATTGCCAGCGGCTCGCCGTTCAGCGCGGACGGCAGTCTTATCGCCTATAGGAGGCTCGCGAATTATCCGGTCTACGTCGCGATCGAGCGGACGCGCGCCTCCATCGTGCGCGAGTGGCTCGCGACAATGGCCGGCTATGCCGCCATCGGCGTTCCCGCGGCGATCGGCTTGATGCTGTTGAGCCTGCTCGCGCTGCGCCGCACCCGCCGGGAGCAATTGGCCCTGGCCGAGGCGCGCGATGCGACTGCCGAGCGCGCCGCGGTCGAAGCCCAGCTGCATCAGGCGCAGAAGATGGAGGCCGTGGGGCTGCTGACTTCGGGCATCGCCCACGATTTCAACAATTTGCTGACGATCGTGTCGGGCAATCTCACATTACTGGGAGCCGGTCTTGATACCGGCGACGCGAAGCGGCGGAAATATATCGCCTCGGCGATGAGCGGTTGCGAGCGGGCCGCGGAGTTGACGGGGCGTCTGCTCAGCTTTGCCCGCCGCGAACCGGTCGATCCCCAGCCGGTCGATATCAACGAGGTGATAAGGCGTATGTCGGATTTCGCATGGCACTCGTTGGGCGACCAGATCGCGGCCACGTTCCGGCTCTCCAGCGATTTGTGGCCGGTCTTTATCGATCCTAACGAGCTTGAGACCGCCCTCCTCAATCTCGCCCTCAATGCCCGCGACGCGATGGCGGGCCACGGCAGCCTGACCATCGAAACTGCCAATCGTCACGTCGAAGAGGCCAATGGCGCGACCGATCCGGGTGTCGCCGCGGGACAGTATGCCGCGATCTTCATCGGCGATACCGGATGCGGCATGCCGCGAGAGGTCCGTGAAAAGGCCTTCGACCCGTTCTTCACGACCAAGGGAGCGGGCAAGGGTACCGGCCTCGGGCTGTCGCAAGTGAATGGCTTCGTCACGCGTTCCGGGGGGCGCTGCATCATCGACAGCGAACCGGGCCGGGGAACGACGGTCAAACTGTATCTGCCGCGGTATCTTGGCGCGATGGAGCGCGACGCGGCCGGTGACACGCAGGGCAAAATACCCCTCTCGGCTACGGCGGAGGGAGGCGGCCGCGCGGATCGGGACACGCCCGAGAGCGACGCCAAGCCATGAATGAGGCAATGATGAAATGGCGCGTCGGCAAGGTCACCGTGACCAAGATCGTCGAGCTCGAGGTGACCGGCGGCAGCCGCTTCATCCTGCCCCAGGCGACCTATGACGAGATCCTGCCGATCCAATGGCTGCAGCCGCATTTCGCCGACGAGCGCGGCCGGCTGAAGATGAGCATCCACGCGCTTGTCGTCGAAACCCCCGATCGCCGCATCATCGTCGATACCTGCCTCGGCAACGACAAGGAGAACCGCCGCATCCCGGGCTGGAACAATCTCCAAGGGCCGTTCCTCGCCGACCTCGCCGCGGCCGGATTCCCGCGCCAATCGATCGATACGGTGCTGTGCACCCATCTCCATGTCGATCATGTCGGCTGGAACACGATGCTGGTTGACGGCACCAACGGGACAAAAACTTGGGTCCCGACCTTTCCGCAAGCGCGCTATCTGATCGGACGGGTCGAGTTCGCCCACTGGCGCCAGCAGCGCGAGCGCGACGATATGGCCGCGGTCTTCGCCGATTCGGTGGCGCCGATCCACGCGGCCGGCCTCGCCGATCTGGTCGAGACCGATCACCGGATCTGTGAGGAAGTGAGCCTCGTGCCGACGATCGGTCACACGCCGGGCCATGTCAGCGTGCACATCGCTTCCGACGGCGAGGAGGCGCTGATCACCGGCGATTTCATGCATCATCCCTGCCAGATCGCGCGGCCAGGGTGGTCCTCCACCGCCGATAGCGACCCGGACGAGGCGCGCCGCACCCGCGAGCGCATGCTGAGCGCACTCTGCAACCGGCCGGTGCTCGTCATCGGCACCCACTTCGCGGGCGCCACCGCCGGCCACATCGTCCGCGACGGCGATACCTACCGGCTGGCGGTGTGAATTTTCACCACGGAGGCACGGAGAACGCGGAGGGTCAGAACCCTCACGCAAGTGCATCGTTCCCCGATCGTCATGCCCGCGCAGGCGGGCATCCAGGGGCTACCAGTCCGGTCGTTGGCCGGCATCCCTGGCTTCCCGCTTTCGCGGGAATGACGGAGTGGAGAAAATCCTTCTCCGCGTCCTCTGTGCCTCCGTGGTTAAATCCGGCGCTTTGACAAAAGGAAATCGCGTGTGACCGAACGCATCTTCGACGGATTGAAGGTCATCGACTGCGCCAGCTTCATCGCCGGGCCGGCGGCGGCGACGGTGATGTCGGATTTCGGCGCCCAGGTGATCAAGGTCGAGCCACCCGGCATGGGCGACCCCTATCGCCGGCGCGCCATTCCGCTGCCAGAGCGGCCGCTCAACCCCGGCTTCATCCTCGACGCCCGCAACAAGCAGTCGCTCGCACTCGACCTGCGCGCCGAGGCCGGGCGCGCGGTGCTCCACCGGCTGGTGCGCGACGCCGACGTGTTCATCACCAACTACCCGCCGCCAGTGCGCCACCGCCTCAAAATCGCCTACGACGATCTGGCGCCGCTCAACTCGCGGCTGATCTATGCGTCGTTCACCGGCTATGGCGAAACCGGCCCCGAGGCGAACAAGCCCGGCTTCGACGCGACCGCCTGGTGGGCGCGCAGCGGGCTGATGCATCTGGTGCGCGCCGGCGAAGCGGTGACGCCGGCGCGCTCCCTGCCCGGCATGGGCGACCATCCCTCGGCGATGGCAACCTACGGCGCGATCGTCACCGCGCTCTACCAGCGCGAGCGCACCGGCAAGGGCAATTATGTCAGTTCTTCCCTCTTGGCCAATGGCCTATGGGCCAATGGCTGCTCGGTGCAGGCGGCCTTGTGCGGCGACCGGGTCGTGCCGCAGCCGCCGCGCGAGCAGGCGCTGAGCGCGCTCAGGGTGCATTACCAATGCCGCGACGGCAAATGGCTGCTGCTGTCGATTGCCGCCGACGAATGGCGGTGGGAAAGCTTCAAATCATGTTTCGCCTCGTGCCTTGGGGCGCCGATCCTCGACGAGCCGCGTTTCGCGACCTCCCCGTCGCGCGACGCCAATGCACGGGAGCTGGTGGCAATCCTCGACGGCCTGTTTGCCCGAAAGGACCTTAAGGAATGGCGCGGGATTCTCGACGAGGCCGGCATCATTTTCGGCATCGTAGCGGAAACCCAGGACGTCGCGGACGATGAGCAGGTGCTTGCCGCGGGACACCTCGTGCCGTTCGCCGATGCCGCCTTCATGACGGTAAACAGCCCGATCGAGATCAGGGGCCAGGAAAAAATCCGGCCGCGGCTCGCGCCCGAGGTCGGCGAGCACAGCGAGCAAGTGCTCCGCGATGCCGGCTATAGCGAATCGGAGATCGCGGCGCTGCGCGAAGCGGGGATCATTGGATAACCAAACCGCATTCCCGGCGAAAGCCGGGACCCACTCATCAGAGGCACGAGCGGTCGATCCATGGGTCCCGGCTTCTGCCGGGAATGCGATCTTTTTGGTGGTTGAGAGATGAGCGGAACCTCAGAAGAGCCGTGCGAATCCACGTCTGCGCGCCTCGTCGCGCTCTTCGACCATCTCGGCCTCGCCCGGGCCCATGTCGCGACGCAGATCCCGGGCGACATCGCTGCGCTGGCGGCGCGTCATCCCGAGCGGCTCGGGGGGATTGTACTGTGCGCGCCGATGCGGCTCGACCCGACGCCGTTCGCCGGGTTCGGCGACCATCTTCTGATGATCTCGGGCGAGTACGGCCCGAGCTTCGATGTGACCGTGCGCGCCGCCGACCGGCTGCCGGGCGCTGAGCGCCACATCATCGACAATTACGAGGCGCTCGGCTGGTCCGATGTCGTCAAGGACTGCACCGCGGAAATCGCCGATCGCATGACCGGCTTTCTCCAGCGATTTGCAGCCGATGCGCCACGCCCGCCGGTCGCGGAAGGCAGCCATGCCGGGATTCCCTATCGCATCGAGGGCAATGGCCCGGCCCTCCTGTTGCTGCCGTTTTTTCTGGCGCCATCGCAATGGGCGCCGGCCATTCCGCTGCTCGCCCGGCATTTCACGGTCGTGACGCTTGGTGGGCGCCATCTCGGCGGCATTGCCGCGCTCGAAGACCGGGCGCGCATGCCGACCTACCGCGCGATGTTCCGCACGCTCGTCGATCAAATGGCGCTGCAGCCGGGCGAGGCGATCCTCGATGTCGGCTGCGGCGCCGGCTCGCTCGATCGCCTGCTCGCAACGTGGCTCGGTACCGCCAACCCGATCACCGCGCTCGACGCCAACCCGTTCTGGCTGAGCGAAGCCGCGGTCCTCGCGGCGGAGGAGGGACTCGCCGGCGCGATCCGCTTTGTGCCGGGAAACGCCGAGGCATTGCCGTTCCCGGACGGCGCATTTGGCGCGGTCTTTTCGGTCACCGTGCTCGAGGAGTGCGACGCCGACCACGCGATCGCCGAGATGGTCAGGGTCGCGGCGCCAGGTGGCCGCATCGCCATCGTCGTCCGGGCACTCGATCTGCCGCAATGGTGGAACCTCGACCTGCCCGAGCTTCTCCATCGCAAGATCGCCGCGCCGCCGCAATCGGTCGCCGGCGCCGGAGTTGCCGACGCCAGCCTCTACCGCCGGATGCGGCGAGCCGGGCTCATCGATCTGGTCTCTTTCCCGTTCCTCATCACGCTCGACCAGCCGGGAGGCCCGATCTGGCGCTACCGCGAGGACCACGTGCTGTCGCTGCTGACGCAAGAGGAGCTCGCGATGTGGCATGCGGCCCGCGACAAAGCAGCAGAAGACGGCCTCTTGATGATGGCGCATCCGCTGCACTGCGCGGTCGGTACCAAGCCGCGATCCTAGGAGAACCGCCGGTCAATACAGCCCACCGCTGCCCGGGCCCGGAGAGGCGGGCTTGCGCGGCGGGACGACGGCATCACCATCTTCCGCGGCCGCGGGCCGCTCTATCGACGCCGGCAGCGGGACCGGCGCGGTTGGCTTCGCGGCGGATGCGGGCGGGGTCGACGGGGCTGCCGTTTCGATTGCCGGACCGATCGGCGATCGCACGGCTGCTTGCGGTGCAGCCATCGATGCCGGCGACGCAGGCGCCGCGGGCCGGAGCGCCTCGTCGATTGCATGGCTGGTCGGCGGCGCGGCGGCGGACGGCGGTCCGGGCGATGCGGAATCAGGGAATGCAGCTGGGGCCGGGTGGGGTGCGGGCGGCAAGGCGGTCGCCTTGAGCGGCGGCGCCGGCAGCGAGGCCGGGCTCGGCAGCACGATCGCGGCGGGCGGCTCCGGCAGGGGGCGTTCGGTCATGGCAGGCTTGGGCGCCGCCGGTCTCATCGGCGCGGCCGGCAGCGAGACGCGCGTCTGCGCCGGGGCGGCCGCTCCGCCACTCGGCCGGGCCGCGTGCGGCACGGTGGCGACGACCGGCTGCGGAAGCTGGACGTAATGAAAAATGATGTTGCCGGCGACGCCGACCGCCACGGCATAGCAGAAGGCGGCGGCTTTGCTAGCGGCTAGCCGGGCAATCTTGGCGATGATTTCGTGCACGGCCAGACTTCCCCCGAATTACCCTCTGCGGCACCGGAGGGTGGCTCATTTTTTATGAGACCTTTATGGCAGCACCAAGTTGTTGATCGGGCGAAATGTGATCCGGCATCTCCGTCGACCGGAGCTCAGCGGTGGCCGATCATTCCGAGCGCGTTGGCGACCGCCGCCGGATAAGCCGGCGACGGCGCAAGCGCGTGCAGGCCGAGGCAGGCCTCCGCGAATTTGATGACATGCTCGTCGCCGTGGGCGAGCACCCGCTCGATCAGCGAATCGAGATCCTCGTCATCCGCCGCGATTTCGGCGGCAAAGCCGGTGCCGTTGCCAAAGCAGGCGTAAAGGCCGCAGCCCGCCTGCCAGCCGTAGCGCAGCAGCCGCCGCGCGGTCGCATCGCTCACATGAGGCACGATATGACCGACCGCGGTAAGGCTGGTCACGCCGTGGATGAAGACGATCGCGGTCGGGACATTGCTGACATTGGCGAGATAGATTCGGGCGAACAGCTCGGTCAGTTGCGCGATCACCCGGTCGATGTCGCCGCCGAGATCGATGAGCCCGATCGCCGGTGCAAAATCGGGACCATCGGCCAGCCCCGCCAGCGCCACGGTGATGCTGCCGGGACGGCGCCGCGCCGGCGATAGGACAGCCACCCGGGCAATCGCGTCGCGTGGGGCCAGCGCACCGTTGGCGGGACCATCAGCCGTCGGCAGCTCGCTATAGCTGCTCGCCCAGCTGGCGAGGGCATCGGCAAGTTCGCGGAGCCGCTGCAGCGATTCGCCCACCGCCACGGCGCGCACGGCATGGCCGACGCGGATCGCGCCATGCGTCGCCGCGGCGGAGACGCCGGGGGCGAGGCGACCGGCCCACAAATCGAGCACCTGGCGCCACTCCCGCTCGCGCAACTCCGCGGCGAACAGCGCGCTCCAGGCTGCAAAGCGGTCGCGTTGCTCAAGCGCCGCGCGCCACTCGGCGGCACGAATCGGCTCGCCGGCCGGACCGCGCGGCACCAACCGCCCCTGATAGCGCTCGATCCACGGCATGACCGCCTCGGGCCGCCCCATCGCACACAGCGCCTCGGCGACCATCGGCGCGTGATTGAAATTACCGTTGGCGAGCCCGGGTCCGTAGCCGGAGAGCCTGTCCAACGCGCTGTCGAGTGGCTCATACAACGAAACCGGCATCCGCACCTTCCCGATCGGTTGACCGGATAGATCAGAAGTTTTCTAAGTTAGGAAGTCAATCCCCCGGACAGCCTTGGCCGAGCGGCGGCAGGCCGGGCGGCGGGCGGCGTGCCTTCGACGCCTGCTCGTAAGCGTAGGCGAGGCGCAGCAATAAGGGCTCGCTCCAGGCGCGCCCGGTAAAGGTGGCGCCGATTGGGAAATCCGGGGTTTCCTTTTTGCCGATCCCGGCGGTAAACCCGGCCGGGACCTGGACGCTCGGATAACCCGCCTTCGCCGCAATCGCGGCGCCGCTCGTCGCCGGAAACAGCACGGCATCGAGCTGGTGGGCGTCCATATAAGCGTCGAGCCCCTGCTCCTTGGCCGAGCGCAGATCCATCGCTCGCGCCGATCGGTATTCCGGTTCCGAGAGATCGCCGCGGGTCGCCTCGGCGGCGAGCAGCCCGTCCTGGCCGAAGCGCAGGGCGCGGTCCGCATGCGCCTCATTGAAGGCGATGATATCGGCGAGCGTGCGGATACTCGTGCCGGTCGCCCAGTCGCGCAGATAGGCGTTGAGATCGTGCTTCAGCTCGTAAAGCAAGACGATCGAGCGGGATGCCGGCTCGTTGCGGATGCGGCTCTCGGGGTTGCGGTTGAGGAGGCCCATCGCGGTCCCCGGGCCGCCGATCCATCCCTCGGTCGGGATGTTGGCGCGGATGATGATCGCCCCCTGCGCTGCGAGCGTCGCGATCACCTCATTCATCGCCTGCGCCGCGCGCGGGGTCAGCCTACTGTAATAGACATCGTTCCCCGGATCCGACGGATCGCTCGGCACGCCGATCCGCGCGCCTTTGAGGCCCTGGAGATCGAGCACGCTGGTATAGTCCGCCGGACGGCGCAGCTGACGGGTCGCCGGGTCGCGCGGGTCGCGCGCCGCGAGCACATTCAACAGGATCGCGGCGTCGCGCACGGTGCGGGTCAAGGGTCCGGCGGTATCCTGGCTGTGCGCGATCGGGATGATGCCGGCACGGCTCACGAGCCCGACCGTCGGCTTGACCGTGACGAGGCCGTTCTGCGAGGCCGGCGACAACAGCGAGCCCGAGGTCTCGGTGCCGATCGCCGCCGCCGCGAACCCGGCCGCGACCGCGACCGCCGAGCCCGAGCTCGATCCGCCGGGCGACACCACCGGCACGCCCTTGTCGTCGAGCGCCGGGGCGTAGGGGTTCTTGACCTGGCCGCCCAATGAGCTGTAGCCCGACGGCATGTCGATCGCCATGATATTGGCGAACTCGGTCAGATTGACCTTGCCGAGGACGACCGCCCCGGCGGCGCGCAGGCGAGCGACCAGCGTCGCATCGCCTTTGGCATGCGCCTCGGCCAACGCGAGCGATCCCGCCGTCGTGTGCTGCTTGTCGCCGGTCGCGATGTTGTCCTTCACGAGGATCGGGATGCCGGCAAGCGGCCGGGCCCGGCTCGGCTTGACGCCGTCAAGGCGTGCCGCGAGCGCGAGCGCGTCGGGATTGACCTCGCGTACCGCGTCGAGCCGCGGGCCGCCCCGGTCATAGCCCTCGATCCGCGCCAGATAGGCGCGGACGAGCGCGCTCGCATTCGCTCGCCTCTCGGCCAAGGCCTGCTGCAACTCGGCGATCGTCGCGTTCTCGACGCACACATTTCCCTCCGCGGCCCCGCGCGCAGCGGGCGCGATCGTCAGCGCCACAGCGGCCAGGATACACCCTCGCAATTTCATTGAGCCTCCTGTTTGCATTGGCCGGCCTGAACCGATCGGATCGTTGGTTGCGGCGATCGTCGTGCAAAATCGCGCTCTCGTGGATGCTGGAGCCGCGTCCGACCTGCCGAACAAGATAGGGCAATCGCGGCATGCACGCTCTCTGCTACCGCTGTCGCGCCGGCGCCCTTAGACTGGGCGGCGATGACGAGCCGCCGTGACCTGTTCCCGCCGATCGAGCCGATCCGCACCGGCCAGCTCCGGCTCGACCCGCGCCATACGATGTACTGGGAAGAATCGGGCAACCCCGCGGGGCCGCCGGTCTTGTTCCTGCATGGCGGCCCGGGCGCCGGGGCGACCGCGGTACATCGGCGGTTTTTCGATCCCAACCATTGGCGCATCGTCATTTTCGATCAGCGCGGCGCCGGCCGCTCATCGCCGCTCGGCGAGACCAGGGACAATTCGCCCGACCACCTGCTGGCCGATATCGAGCGGCTGCGCCAGGAACTCGGCGTTGCCCGATGGCTGGTGTTCGGCGGTTCGTGGGGCTCGACGCTGGCGCTCTATTATGCCGAGACCCATCCGCAGCGCGTGCGCGGCCTCATCCTGCGCGGCATCTTTTTGTGCCGGGCCGCGGAAATCGAGTGGTTTCTCTATGGCATGCAACGGGTCTTTCCCGAAGCCTGGCGCGCCTTTGCCGGGTTTCTCCCCGAGCGCGAGCAGGACGATCTCTTGGCCGGCTATTACCGACGCCTGATCGACCCCGACCCGGGCATCCATTTGCCGGCGGCACGGGCGTGGAGCGTCTATGAGGGCGCCTGCTCGACGCTCTTGCCGAATCCGGAGACGGTCGCGGCCTTCGGCGAAGACCGCCTCGCCCTGGGATTGGCGCGGATCGAGGCGCATTACTTCACCTCGCACCTGTTCCCGCCCGAGCGCGATCTGGTGGCGCAGATCGGCCGGATCCGCCATCTGCCGGCGACGATCGTCCAGGGGCGCTACGACATGGTCTGCCCGATCCGCAGCGCCGACGAACTGGCGTGCGCCTGGCCCGAGGCGGAATACACGATCGTGCGCGACGCCGGACATTCGGCGATGGAGCCGGGGCTCCGCGAGCAGCTGGTCCTTGCCACCGAGCGGGCCAAAGCCTGGTGAGGCAGCGGTCACCTCGCGAGCGGTTATAAAAATGGGTCCGGGCTTTCGCCGGGACGGGAAGCGTGTGCTGGTGCGCACGCCTGCCGGTTTCGCTTGCCCCCTGGATGATCGCCTCTAATATGCCGACGCGGAGTCGAGAGGGGATCGGGGTGAGCCTGGCAAGGATCGGAACATGGGGGGCGCTCGCGGCGGTAATCCTCGTCGTGCTCATCGCGGTCGCGTCCCCGGCCTCGGCGCAGGTCACCTTTGGCTCACCGAGCGATCCGCCGCGCCTCGCGCTCGGCGCCGGCGCCTTCGACATCACGCCCGACAGCAAGCATGAGGGCAGCAGCACCGCCGGCGAGTTTCGCGGCGAATACCGATTCGGCGATACGGCGTGGATCCTGGCGCCGTTTGTCGGCGGGTCGGTCACCAGCGACGGCGGCGCCTACGGCTATTTCGGGTTCGGCTTCGATGTCAATTTCGGGCCGAACTGGGTGCTGACCCCGAACGCCGCGGCCGGCGTTTTCGAGCGCGGCTCCGGCACCAGGCTCGGCTCGTGGTGGGAATTCCGCACCGGCGCCGAGTTCGCCTACCGCTTCGACGACCAGACCCGGCTCGGGCTGGCGGTCACCCATACCTCGAATGCCGGGCTGACCCGACTCAACCCGGGCGAGCAATCGATCCTCGTGATGTACAGCATCCCGGTGCGCTGAGGCCGCACTCCGCCAATTCCCCAGTTATCGCTTGCGGTGAGGGCTCGCCGTGCCCGTTCGGGGCCTTGCCGGGCCTGTTCCGTGCATCTTTATGGCACTGATACTACGAGGAATTATGTCATGAGCGCCCGACCACAGCCCGCGTGCATACGACGCACGCTTGCGAACACCGAGCATTGCAAGGGATCGTGGTCAATTAGTGCTGCTGACCGTTGATCGCAGGGAACGTCAAAGGCGAGCAGTTTTGGTACAAGGCAGAAAATTTCGGGCGATCGCCGCTGGCGCGGGCATTGCGGTTTGCCTGGCGGCACCCGCTCGGGCGCAACTCTTCGCGCCTATGGCAGGGCCGGCAGGCTTCTACCTCGGGGCCGAAGGGGGCTGGACCAGTCTCAACATGGCGACGAACACCGGCGATTGCGACGGCGGGTGCAAACCCCCCTTCCCCGGGGCT
The DNA here is from genome assembly GCA_963842175.1 of uncultured Alphaproteobacteria bacterium. Lineage (GTDB taxonomy): Bacteria > Pseudomonadota > Alphaproteobacteria > ATCC43930 > CGMCC-115725 > DATARH01. Next base: position 303,227 of record CAWJFM010000021.1, on the reverse strand, counting down.
CCGTCGGTGTCGCACGAGACCTTCCATGACGGCTTCAATGCCGGGGGTCGTATCGGCTACCAGGTGGGGCCGTGGCGTTTCGAGGGCGATTTCGCCTATCGCGCCAACGATAGCGCGCACCTCCAGATGGTATTTCCGACGAACCGACCGGGCCGCTCCGCCGGCGCCGAGCGCTATGCCGTCATCGAAATGGCCAATGGGATCTATGATTTCAGCCTCGGGTGGCCGGTAACCCCGCATATTGGCGGCGGCATCGGCGTCGCCGAGGTTACCCGCAACCTGAGCAACATGTTCGGCGGTACGCACGACACCGTGGCCGTGTTCGCTTATCAGGCGATCGCCGGCTTCAGGTACCCGATAACCCCGGCACTGGCCTTCGATATCGATTACCGGTATTTAGCGACAACCGGGACGGATTTTACCTCGACCAACATGGATTCGATCAAGTCGAATTACGGTACGCACAACATCGTCGCCAGCCTGACTTGGCTGTTCGACGCATCCCAGTCGCCTTAGCCGCCTAGACGCGAACGTCTCGAGTATCGCCTTGGATCACGGCACCGGCGGACGCCGGTCGCGTTGGGGCGCCAGCTCGTCGATTGCCTCGGCGAGGCGCACGTCCTTCTCGCTCAACCCCTCGACATCATGGGTCGACAGGATCAGCTCGACCCGGTTGTAGACGTTGAAGATCTCGGGATGGTGATCCATCTTCTCGGCGACCAGCGCGATGCGCGACAGAAATCCCCAGGCCTCGGAGAAATTGCTGAAGTGAAAGCTCTTGCGGACCGCGTCGCGGTCCTCGACCTCGCTCCAGCCATGCAATCGGTGCAGCGCCGCGTGGCGCGCCGCGCCGGTGAGCCTCTCGACCATGCCGCCCTCCCCTGGTTGCCGCGCAATAGCAAGTGCACCGCGGCAGGGCCGAGGTCAAGCTCGTGTGCCGAATCCGAAATTCGCCTATCTTGGAGGGAGGCTCAATGCGAATTTCGAATTCGAGAGCACACTAGCAACATCATGAGTCTCGTGTGGTTTCCGGATTTGAAGTTCGCAAACGCGGCTTCAACCAAAATCATGCGAACTTCAAATCCACCACACTAGGCGCGCGCCGTAAATGGCCCAGCTGCCACCCTCGCTTGCTGAGATCGAGGGGCTCGCCGCGCGCGCCTTTGCGGCAATTCCGCGCCGGTTCACGCGACATTTGGGGCCGGTGGCGATCCGGGTCGAGGAATTTCCCGACATCGAGACCGAAAGGGCGATGGGGCTCGACAGCCCGTTCGACCTCTTGGGGCTTTATCGCGGCGTCGCGCTGCCGCGGAAGAGCGTCAGCAATCCGCGGCCTGGGCTCGACATGATCTTTCTCTACCGCCGGCCGATCCTCGATTACTGGTGCGAGAGCGGCGAGGATTTGTTCGCGGTGGTCCGACATGTGCTGATCCAAGAGATCGGGCATCATTTCGGGTTCAGCGACGAGGATATGGAGCGGATCGAGAATTCGGCCTAGTGGTGAAAAGCGGAATTCCGATCGACATCCGCCGAGCTCTGCCCATATATTTCCGGCCATGACAGTCGAAGCCGTCGCTCCCCTGGCCGGCTTTGCCGATGCCGCCGACGACGAGCCGGGCGACGAATTTGCTCGGCTCGGCCAAATCTTGACCGAAAGCGGCGCGATCGACTCCCACACTTTGGACCGGGCGCGCCGTGTCGCGGCTGAGACCGGCAACCGGCTCGACCGAGTCCTCACCCAGCTCGGCATGATCAGCGAGCGTGGGCTCGCCGAGGCGATGGCGCAGCTGGTCGGGGCGCCGATCGTCGGCCTCGCCGACTTCCCCGAGGAGCCGCTGTTTCTCGACCGGCTGAAGCCGAAATTCTTGCGCAAGGCGCTGGCGCTGCCGATTGCCGATGGGGCGGGCGATGTGGTCCTGGCACTGGCCTATCCGCTCGACGGCTTTACCCAAAACGCCATCGCGGCGGCGCTCGGCCGGCCGGTGAGCGATCGCGGTTGCCGTGCCGATCGATCTGGAAACCGCCTTCAACCGGCTCTATCCCGCGGCCGGAGAGGGCGGCGATTCCGGTGCCGCAGCCGGTGCGGCGGCGGTTGATGAAGAACCGGCCGAGGAGGACACCGAGCGGCTCAAGGACCTCGCCAGCGAAGCCCCGGTCATCCGCCTCGTCAATCAGCTGATTTCCCGCGCCGTCGAAACCGGGGCCTCGGACGTGCATATCGAGTCGTTCGAGGACCGGATGCGCGTGCGCTACCGCTATGACGGCATCTTGCACGAGGTCGAGCCGCCGGCGGCGCGCTTGTATTCCGCGGTGATCTCGCGGATCAAGATCATGGCTCGGCTCGACATAGCCGAGCGTCGGCTGCCGCAGGACGGCCGCATCCGGCTGACCGTGCGAGGCCGGGAGATCGATTTCCGCGTATCGACCATACCCTCGCTCTATGGCGAGAGCGTCGTGTTGCGAGTGCTCGACCGCAGCGCGGTCGAGTTGGACTACACCAAGCTCGGCCTACCGGATGACATCCGGCAAGGTCTCGAGCACGCGCTCAATCTCCCCAATGGCATGGTGCTGGTCACCGGGCCGACCGGCAGCGGCAAAACGACGACGCTGTACACCGGGTTGCTGCACCTGAACTCGGTCGAGCGCAACATCGTCACCGTCGAGGACCCGATCGAGTACCAGCTCGGCGGGATCAACCAGATCCAGGTCAAGCCGCAAATCGGCCTCGACTTTGCCAGTCTGCTGCGCTCGATCCTGCGGCAGGATCCCAACGTCATCATGATCGGTGAGATCCGCGACCTCGAGACCGCGCAGATCGCGGTGCAGGCGGCGCTGACGGGTCATCTCGTGCTGTCGACCCTGCATACCAATTCGGCAGCCGCTACGGTCACCCGTCTGCACGACATGGGGATCGAGGACTACTTGCTTGCATCGACGTTGAAGGCGATCCTGGCGCAGCGGCTGGTGCGTCGGCTGTGCCCCAAATGCAAAGCCCCCGAACGCCGAGGCGTGCCGGTCGGGTTGGAGCGCTTGGTGCCCAGGGGCAGCACGCCTAACTTGCAACGCCCGATAGGGTGCCCGGAGTGCCGCGGCACCGGCTATCGCGGACGCCGGGCAATCGCCGAGCTGCTGGTGCAGACCCCGGAAATCGATCAGATGATTTTGGAGCACGGCGACCAAACCGCGATCGAGAAAGCCGCCGTCAAGGGCGGGATGCGGCCGATCTTCGACACCGGCTTGCTCGCCGTCATCGAGGGTGATACGACCGTCGAAGAGGTCGTGCGCTGCATCCGCGGCGAAGCGTAGACCCGGCGGGAGCAGGGCGCACGGAAAGCTGAGATGCCATCTTTCCGGTGGTCGGCAATAAATCCGGGTGGCGAAACCGTCCACGGCGTGATCGAGGCCGCCGATCGTGGCACCGTCGTCGATCGCCTGCAGCGCCAGGGGCAACTCGTGCTGAGCGCCGAGCCGGCGGATGGGCGCTGGCGCTTTGCCGATCTGTTGCAGATCGAATTCGGCACCCGGCGCGGGCTCGACCGGACGAGCTTGGGCGAGGTCACGCGCGAACTGGCGATCATGCTCAGCGCTGGCCAGGATCTCGAACGCGCCTTGCGGTTTATCATTGATAACATCAGCAACGCGAGCGCCCGGACCATTCTCAGCGAGGTGCGCGACAAGGTGCGCGCCGGCAGCTCGCTTGCCGCTGCCCTTGCCGCCGAGCCCCGCAGTTTTCCGCAGCTCTATGTCGGCATGGTGCGGGCCGGCGAGGCGGGCGGTACGCTACCCGCGGCGCTCGACCGGCTGGCCGCGCTGCTCGAAAGCGAGCGCAGCCTCAAGGCCAGCCTGCACGCGGCACTGATCTATCCGACGCTGCTGGTGATCGCGGCGATCGCCTCGATCGTGCTGTTGCTCAACTACGTGCTGCCGCAATTCACCCCGATGTTCGAACAGGCTGGGGCCAAATTGCCGGCCTCGACCCGCTTCCTGATGGCGCTCGGCCACGTGGTTGGTACGGTTGGGCCTTGGCTGCTGCTCGTGATCGCCGCCGCTGTGTTGCTAATTCGGCGCCTGCTCCAAGAGCCGGCGCGGCGGCTCCAGGCGGACCGGCTGGTGCTGCGGCTGCCGATCGTCGGTCGCCTATTGCGGGAAATCGTGGCGGCGCGGCTGACCCGCACCCTTGGCACCCTGTTGCAAAACGGCGTGCCACTGATCTCGGCGCTCGCCATCGCCAAAGACGCGCTCGGCAACCTCGCAGCCGCGGCAGCCGTGCAAGCCGCTTCCGTTGAAGCCCAAGCCGGGCGCGGTCTGGCGCGGCCGTTGCGCGAAGCCGGCCTCTTTCCGGCGCGCACGATCCATCTCCTGCAGCTTGGCGAGGAAGCGGCGCAACTCGCGGCTATGTCGCTCAAAGCCGCGGACATCCATGAGGAGGAGGCGCGGCTCCTGGTCGAGCGCCTGGTCGCGCTGGCGATACCGATCATCACGATCGTGATGGGCCTGGTGGTTGCCGGCATCGTCGGCGCGCTGCTCTCCGCGATGCTCAGCCTCAATGATCTCGCGGGTTGACCCGATCCCGTCGCCGCAAGCGGCCGCGCCGCAGTACGACGGGAGGGAGGCGGGCTTTACGCTGATCGAGATGATGGTCACGCTGGCCATTCTCGGCTTCTCGTTCGCCCTGATTGCCGGTTACCGGCCGCCGTGGAGCGCCGGACTTGGCCTGCGCGGCACCGCGGCAGAGCTGGCCGCCGGGTTGCGCGTGGCGCGCTCCGAGGCAATCGTCAGCAATCAGTCGGTCGCCTTCCAGCTTGACCTTGCCGGCCATCGCTACCAGATCGGCAAGGGACAACCCCGGTCGCTGCCCGCCCAGCTGAAAATCGCGCTCCTGACGGTTAGGGGCGAGCAGCGCGGCAGCACCACAGGCGATATCCGCTTCAACCCGGATGGCAGCTCGACTGGCGGCCGCATCTCGATCGGCGATGGCACGCTCAGCATCGACGTCGGCGTCGATTGGCTGACTGGCCGAGTGAGTGTTGCGGATGCGCGTTGAGGCCTGGGCGCGGCGTCGTGCGACGGCGGCCGATTGCCGGCAGCGGCCCGCGCGCGGCTTTACGCTGCTCGAAGTCATCGTTGCGTTGGCGATCGCCGGACTGGCCCTGACCGCATTGTTCCAAGCGGCCAGCGGCGGGCTGTTTGCGGTCGATCAAGCCGGACGAGTTGATGAGGCGGTGGAGCGCGCTCAATCGCATCTCGCTGCTTTTGGCCGAGCTGGCGCGATCACTCCGGGCGACCAAGAGGGCGACGATGGCGGCGGCTACCATTGGCGGCTGAGCGCGACTCCGCTGTCGGTGCAGCCGCCGGCAATCGTGGGGCGCAGCGGCTTGGCGACAACGCTGTTCGACGTCAAGGTGACAATCTCGTGGCTGGCCGGGAGGCAAAAGCGATCGGTTGTTCTCGACTCTCGGCGCTTCAGCACCGCAACCGTCTCTCAGTGACGATGCGGATCGTACCTGCGGTCATCGAGCGCCATCGGCAGAGCGGCTTCACCCTCCTGGAATTGCTGGTCGCGCTGACCGTGCTCGGTTTCCTCGTGGTCGCCCTGAACCAGGGTGTGCGCACCGGGCTCGAGTTCTGGGGCGTGCAAAACCGCCAGATCGCCAGGACGGCAGAACTCGATACTACCGCTCGCGTGCTGCGTGCCCTGCTGAGCGGGATCCCGATCCTGCCTTCGGCCACTGCCAATCCCGGTGGTCCTACGGTTGCCCCCTCATTCGCGGGCAAGGCGGACGAGCTGACCTTTGTCGGTGATCTGCCGAACGGGCTTGGCGGCAGCCAGCTTGCCGACATAAAGCTGACGCTGCACGGCCAGCGGCTCGTCCTGGTGTGGTCGCCGCATCGACACGAGCTCGCCGGCGCGAAACCCGCTGCCACCGAGACCGCGCTGATGAGCGGTGTCGATCGTCTGCAACTGGCCTATTGGGGGCCCCCTTCGCCGGGCGCGCCAGAGCGTTGGCTCGCCGAGTGGGACGGCCCGCCGCTTCCCAAACTGATACGCGTCCGCCTGATCCTCGTCAAAGGCGACAACCGCCACTGGCCGGATCTGATCGCGGCACCGCAGCTATCGGGCGCCGGGAGTCTGAAGCTGGCGCTTCGGTGTCGGACCGTGCGGCTTACCTCGCATGGCGTCGGGGTCCTTGCCTTGCCGACCCCATTCGGCCTTGCTGCAATCCGCCTGATTGCTTGCTCTTCCGTCCCTGGTTAACAGACATTAAACAGCGGCCGGTGGTTGTAAGCTATATCCTGGGCCTCTCAAGGAGGCAATGACACAAGATATGGTTTGGTGTGGCTCGATACATAATACTGGGTTAACCTACTGAAAATCTGTCGTATTCTTTTCGCTGAGGCCCTAACGTAGGGCGTCAATTTGCTTGCTTGGATTTCGAGCTGCGACGCATGTTTGGCGAGTTCTTGACATGGTGGTTGGGACAGCTCGGCGATTTAGTCCCTGAGCGGTGGCGAGGGCTGGGCTCGTCGCGCGGCGATGCGCTGGTCGTCGCGCCCGCGGGGCCGCTGGCGGGCGGCGTCGAAGCCGCGCAGCTCAGCCTGCGCCGTGGCGGCCACGAGACACCGCTCGGCCGTTTTGGGCTCGCCTCGGGCGGGCTCGCGGGTCTGCCGCCGCAGTCGGTTGGGAAGCCGGTGGTGCTGCAGCTCGCTGAAACGGACGTGCTGAGCAAAACGATAACCCTGCCGCTTTCCGCCGAGCGAGATCTCGATCAGGTGCTCACCTTCGAGATGGACCGGGAGACCCCATTCAGCCCGGAGGAAATCTTCTGGAACCATCGCATCGCGCGGCGCGACCGTGAGCGCGGGCTATTGTCGGTCAGGCTCTTGCTGGTGCCTCGGGCCAGCCTCGCCGTCCTGCTCGACGCGCTCGCCAAAGCCGGGATCATACCAAAGCGGGCCGAGATCGCCGCTGGTCCCGATCGCGGCTGCGATCTGCCGCTCGATGCCGATAGGGGCCGGCTGCACGTTTCGGCAGGCAGAAGGTGGCCGGCGGCGGCGTGCTGCGCCGCGCTGGCCCTCGCGGCAGTTGTGACACCGTTCGTGCGCCAGAGCTTAGCCCTCGCCGACCTCGACGTCCAGGTTGCGGCCGGCCAGAAAGCCGAGGCAGAGGTCGAGAAGCTGCGCGAACAAATCACTCAGTTGACGGCCACGGTTAATCTTATCGATGACGAGCGAGACAAGGCAGGGCGTCCGCTCGTGACACTCGCGGCGCTGACCGGCCTCTTGCCCGACGACACCTACCTCACCGAATTGCAACAACAGCAGCACCGGGTGACGCTGAGCGGCGGATCGGCCGCGGCCTCGCGGCTGATCGGCCTGCTCGCGACCAGCGACCAGCTGCGCAATCCGGCCTTCGCAGCGCCCGTCACGCGGAACGAGGGCACCAAGTCGGAGCTCTTCACCATCACCGCGGAGGTCGGACCATCGCCACCACCCTAAATCTGCCGACTGGCCAGACCGGCCGATTGCTGGCTGTGGCGATCCTATTGGTCGCGTTGGGGAGCGTGTATCTGCTGATCGTGGCCCCGATCCTCGGCCTCTACAGCCAGCGCGAGGGGCTTCTCGAAGACCGGCGCATGCTCGCGCCGCGGTTGAATGCCGCTGCCAAGGAGCTGCCGGGCTTGCGCGCCCGGGTCGCCCAGTTGCGGACCGCGGCAAGCGCCAGCCGGATCACTCTCGACGGCGTCAGCGATGCGATCGCTTCGGCCAATCTGCAGAGTAGAATCGATGGGTTGGCGACGTCGGCCGGCGCTACGATCGGCAGCATGGAGGCACTCCCGGCGGAAAACCAGGGCGGCTATCGTCGGATCGGGCTGCGCGTAGCGGTCAGCGGCGCGTACGAGGCTATAGTGAAAGTGCTCGCCGCGATCGAGCAGGGAACCCCTCCGCTGGTCCTGAGCAACCTGCAGATCCATGGCACGGCGCAGCCGAGCGGCCCGGTGCCGCCGGTCGGCCCGGCGTCGCCGAGCGGCCCGGCGGCAAACGCACGGCTCGACGCCAACTTTGATGTCTCTGGCTTCCGTAGCACCGCTGCGCCGGCTACCGTCAAGTAATGATCCATACCGTGGTCGACGCGTAGGCTGATAGCGGCGAGGCCGCCGTTGGCGATCTGCCCACCGCGCTTGCAGGCATGCGGCAACGGGTTGGCGCTTCGGTGCAGGAATCGATGCCTGGCCGGAAGCTCGAGGTCGATGAACTCGACCGGGAGGTGGATTCTGCGGCTCGCCGGCTGACCATGCCGGTGCTGCCGAACCCGTCATAGACAACCAGCCCGATCGCGGACCCGGCTGATGCGTCGAGTTGCTCCGCCATGAGGCGATTCGGCCGGAGCCCGCGATCCATGTCGGCGGGGGACGGTGGCGGTTGGCCTGGGTATTGCGCTTGCGCCCGGATGGTTGACGGAAGCCAAGCCACGTGCATCAGTAGTTAGCGGCATGATCGAGGACGCAAGATTTAGTGGGCAAAATGTCGGCCGGATAACGCAATGATCGATCGGGTTCTGATTCTCTCTCTTGGTGGGTGCGCGGTCTTCGGCGCCCTGCTGGTCGTTGAGCTGACCTCCGCCCCGAACAACCAGCAGGCCGATAAACGCCCGCCGGCACCGGCCGAAGCACCTCTGGCGAAGCCGGTGCAGCGGCCGCAAGTCGATCAGCTGGTAGCGACCTCCCTCGGCCGGCCCTTGTTCAGCGCCACTCGGAAGCCACCGGAGGAGGCGACCGCAACCAGTCGCCGGGTCGAGCAGGAACTGCCAAACCTTCGCCTGACCGGGATCATCATCGAACCCAGTCGCCATCTCGCGATCTTCGCCGTAGCGGGCGCCAAGCCGCTGGTCCGCTCGGAGGGTGAGATGGTCGACGACTGGAAGCTCGACAATATCGGGCCCCATCAAGTGTCGCTGAGCGGACCGACCGGCGTCACGACGCTTGAGCCGAAAACCGATCCGCACCTCATCCGGCCCCCGCCGCCGGCGCTCCCAGGCGCGACTCCTGGGCAACCTGGCGCGGCCGGCCGCCCACCTGGCCCAGTCGCGTTTGGTCGGCCGCCCCCGCCACCGGGGCCGCCGGGTCGCATGCCGGTGCCGCCGACACAGTAACCATGAGGATCTCAGCCGCGGGCGCGTTACTGCTTCGGGCGTCAATCGCCGCGGCATTCGTGGGTTTGGCTGCTTGTGTGCCTTTGGAGTCAGGATCGGTTCCGGGCCAGACCGAGGCGCCGACCGAGCTGCAATCGGCGGCGCCGCGGGTGAACGCCGTCATCCCGGTCGACCGCAATCGGCAGGGGGTCTTTGAATCCGCCGGCGCGGCTAAGGGGCCGGCCCTCGCCGCTCCGCCATCGGCCGGTCCTGGCGCCGAAGAGGGGGATGTCACGCTGACCTTCGTCGATACCGACATTCGCGAAATCGTTCGCGCCATCCTCGGCACCACGCTCAAACTCAACTACACGATCGACCCCAGCGTCCAGGGAACGGCATCGTTGGACATCGCCAAACCGCTGCCCCGTTCGCAATTGCTGCCAACGCTCGAAACGCTGCTCAACCAGAACGGGGCGACACTGATCGTGAACAATGGCATCTACCGGGTTGCGCCGCTCGCCACCGGTGCGATGATCGGCGCGGGGCCGGTCGGCGCAGGCACCCAGGTCGTCGCGCTGAAATATGCCTCGGCCAAGGATTTGGCGAAGGTGCTCGAGCCCTATGTCACCGAGGGCGGCAAGATCGCCGCCGATCCCGCCGGCAACGCGCTGATCGTTAGCGGCGATGTGCCGGTCCGCCAGACCCTGATTGGGCTGATCCGCGCCTTCGATATCAACGCGCTCGCCGGGCAGTCCTATGCGATCTTCCCCGCCGGAGACAGCACCCCCGAAAAGCTCGCCGGCGATCTGGAGAAGGTGTTTCGCTCCGGGAACGAGGGACCGCTTTCCGGCATCGTCCGCGTCTTGCCGATGGGTCGGGTTCACGCGGTTCTCGTGGTCTCCGAGCAACCTCGTTATATCGCCGAGGCGAGGCGTTTCCTCGGTCTTGAACGGCGGGTCGAGGACGCGACCGCGCGGGCCTGGCATGTCTATTACGTACAGAACGGTCAAAGCGCCGATCTCGAAGCACTGTTGCAGCGGGCCTTTACCCCGGGACATGTCGCCCCGACCCCGGCGCCGCCGGGAGCGACCACGCCGAGTGCCGAACCGCTGAGAATGACCGGTGCTGCTGGCGGGACCGGCGCTGCCGGCGGAACCGGCACCGCCGCGACCTCCGGGCTGGGCAGCGCAGCGGCGGGCGGCGCGACCGCGGCCGCCGCACCGGAGCGCGAAGCCGCCGCCAATCCCGCCACGGAACCCTTATCGGCGGTGGAAGGAGCCGGCGCCGAAACCGAAGACCACATTCGGATCCTGGCAAACCGGCGCAACAACGCGTTGCTGATCTATGCGACGCCCAGCGAATACGGGGTCATAGAGGGGATGTTGCGCAAAATCGACATCATCCCGTTGCAGGTGCTGATCGACACGACGATCGCCGAGGTCACCCTCAACGATCAGCTGGCTTACGGCACGCAGTTTTTTCTCGGCCACAAGCTTGCCGGCACGCTGAGCTTAAATCCAGTAGGCGACAGCACGACAGCCGGCATTTCCGGAACAATTGCCGGACAGCCGGTAAACCTCGCGGTCACCCCGGCCAGCGGTTTCAACGGTCTTCCCGGGTTTGTGCTGGGTTACGGAACCCGCGAGGTGCTCAACGCTCTCTCCGCCGTCACCAAGCTGAGGGTCCTGTCCTCGCCGCAGATACTGGTATCCGATAATGAGGCGGCTCGGCTCGAGGTCGGCTCCCTGGTGCCGGTGCAGACGCAGAGCCAGCAGACGATCACTGCGCCGGGATCGCCGATCGTCAACAGCATCGATTACCGGGATACCGGTGTGATCCTGCTGGTGACCCCGCGGGTTAATTCAGGTGGGCTGGTCTCGCTCGACATCTCCCAGGAAGTCAGCGACGTCGCCTCAGAGACGACGGGTAATATCGACTCGCCGACATTCGACCAGCGGCTGTTCCGGACCCGGGTTGCTGTCCAGGACGGCCAGACCATCGGCATGGCCGGCTTGATCCGCGACAGCGACTTGCGGGAAAATCAGGGGATCCCACTTATCAAGGATATCCCAGTGCTCGGCACGCTCTTCTCCAATCAAACCAATAATCGAACGCGCACCGAGCTGCTCGTCCTGATCACACCGCATGTGGTGCGCGATCAGCGCGATGCGCGGGCCCTCACCGATGACCTGCGCAAGGAGTTGCCCCAGGCCACTTCTGTGCCGCAAGCCCTGAGTCGGCAGAACCTTTCGGGCTCGCCGAACCCGAACGGGTGGTAGTCCGATGGCGCGTGCGGCGGCTCTCTAATTTTTTCGACAGCATCTTGTCAGTGATGAACTTCGCGCTTCGCTGCGCAAAAAATCACCGCTCTCACCGATGCTCTTCCGAGCCGCTTCAAACAATTCCCAGAGCTCATCCGGGGAAATCGTGTTCTTGCTGACCAGAAAGTCGATGAGGGCCGAAGCCACAGCAAAACCGATATAACTTGCTTCGGTCCCAGCGGGAACAGGATACGACATGACGATCGCTCCTAGTGGATCGAATCTAACGCCTGGTGCCCGCGCTTGACGGCGGCGATGATTTTGTCGGGATCGGCGGTCCAGGTGAAGCGCTTTGGGCGATTGTTGGCTTCTTGCAGAAAGCGGTTGATTGCGGCTTGAAGCTCGACGATCGAGCGGAAGATGCTGCGTTTGAGCCGCCGTTTGGTGAGCTTGGCGAAGAACCCTTCGACGGCATTGAGCCAAGAGCACGAGGTCGGCGTGTAGTGGAAGACAAAGTGGGGATGGCGGCCGAGCCAAGCGCGGACCTTCGGGGGTTTATGGGCGGCGTAATTGTCGAGGATCACGTGGACGATCTTGCCGACCCGCGTCTCACGCTCAATGGTATTCAGGAAACGGATGGTATGATCACGGCTCAAGTAACTCAAACTGAAATAGCCGGAACCTCATCATTGGCGGTATCGTCAGATCATACGGGCGTACCACTGAATACGGATAAAGCGGGCAAACGCGTCTCTATCTTCTTTCCTATGTATATTTCTGGGGCCAGCCATTCTTTCTCATGCAATGATTTTGGACTGTTGCGCGCCGCTTATGCTGCATCGGGTCGCCGGTCATTACAACATGGCAGCGACCCGCGCCCATAATTTTGCCGAGACCAACATCGAGATGGCGGCGCAGGATCTGCGCCGTGACGGGCGGATTGGCCCGCCGACCTTGCAGCTGCTGCGGTTGCTCAACGTGGCCCGCATCGTCTGCTTCTCGTCATCGGCGGCCGGCTGCCCCGATCGCCTTGCCCAGGCCAGCGAGGAAGGGCCGCTCGGGAGGGTCATCCATATCGCCGGTGCCAGCCCCGCCATCTTCAGTCGGCGCCTCGTCGCGCCGGTGCCGCCTCCCGGGCTCGACAAACCATTGGTCGGGGCTGAGGATTTCACGCCGACGCCGACGCCACAGTTGTCGAAAAGCGAGGATTCCCTCCACAGCTATTTGCGCGATGCCGGCATCGACTCGGCCTCCGATTTCGCGACAGCCCTGCCGGTCTACGATCCTTCCGCCGAAGGATCGGGGCCCACCGCGGGCGATAGAGCCTGGCAGGTGGCGCTCAGCGGCTACCGCGTCTCGCTCCAGGACGTAACGATGCGGATCATGGCGAGCGATCGCGATTACGCGCAACCCTGGTACCCGGCGAACGAGTTTCGCATCAACGGAGAGCCTGGCATACCGCTTCGCGGGGCGCTCGATCTCGTTGTCGTGCCCCTTCAGGCCGGCGGCAACGACATCGAGATGCGACCGATCACGACGCCGGTGCGGTACTATTCGGCGATCGCGTCAATGGCGATGCTGATCACCGCGTGCCTGTTTTCAGCCGTCCTCGCTGTGCGCGAGCGCCGCCGCAGCCGTCATGCCGGGGACAGCGTCGTCGCCCGCTCCGCGCCCTCCTGACCCGGAGGACCCAGGCCGCCGCCGCGCGCGCGAACTGCCGCGCGGTTTCCGCGAAGGCCAGCTGCTCGTGGGAGAGAGCGAAATCCATGGCGTGAGATTAGGAGCGATGCGAGAAAGACGGCGATGGCCTCGGGCTCGATGCTCGCGGCGGGGAGGGGTCGGCACGCCCGATGCTGCGCAAAACGCTCGCTCCGATACATCCCGACGGCTGGAAGTTCATCGCCGGCGCGGCGCTGGCGACCGTCGTTCTCTTCCTGGTGTGGCGCCCGGGCGGCTGGGCGGGGCTGACCTTCACGCTGTGGATGGCGTATTTTTTCCGCGACCCCTGGCGCGTGACGCCGACCCGTCCCGGGCTGATTGTCGCCCCGGCCGATGGGGTCGTGGTCTCGCTGGCGCCGGCATCGCCGCCGCCCGAGCTCGAGATGGGCGCAACCCCGGTGCTGCGGATCGGCATCTTCCTCAATTTGTTCGATGTCCATATCGCGCGCGCGCCGCTGGGCGGCAGGGTCGCGGCGCGGCGCTACACCAAGGGGCGGTTCGTCAACGCCAGCCTCGACAAGGCGAGCCTCGACAATGAGCGTCTGGCGATCAGCGTCGTCCCCGACGATCCGCCCGAGATCGCCTTCGTATTGATCGCCGGGCTGGTGGCGCGGCGCATCGTCTGCCCGGTCTATGCGGGTCAGCATCTCGCCGCCGGCGAGCGCATCGGTCTGATCCGCTTCGGATCGCGCGTCGACATCTATATCCCGCCGCCCTACGTGCCGCTGGTCGCGCTCGGCCAGCGCATGGTCGGCGGCGAGACCGTGCTCGCCGACCGGCCGGCCCCCAAAGGATTGATCCCCGAGCCGACGCCGGGCGGTTTCGCTCACTGACCCGAAACATGGCAAATTCGTGTACACTCTATGCCAGAGGTTCGCGGTGAGGAGAACAGCGTTGGCGATGCGATCGCCCAGGGACCGAATGCGCGCACGGGTGCGGCGGCCGCGCATGCGGGTGCGCCAGCTGCCGCATTTGTCGGTCAACCGCATGGTGCCGAACGTGCTGACCCTGCTGGCGCTGTGCGCGGGGATGACCGCGATCCGCTACGCGGTGAACGGCAAATTCCAGTATGCGGTGTTCGCCATCATCGCCGCCGGCATTTTCGACGGGCTCGACGGCCGCCTCGCTCGGCTGCTGAAGGCAACCTCGCCGTTCGGCGCCGAACTCGACAGCCTGTCGGACTTCATCAGCTTCGGGGTCGCCCCGGCCGCGGTGCTCTATCTGTGGACGATGGCGCAGTGGCACAGCATCGGCTGGGCGATCGTGCTGTTTTACGCGGTCTGCTGCGCGTTGCGCCTGGCCCGCTTCAACACCCAGCTCACCGCGGGACCGCCGCCGCCCTGGATGGCGAATTTCTTCAGCGGCGCTCCGGCTCCAGCCGGAGCCGGGCTCTTGATGCTGCCGATGTTCGCCGGCTTCGAATGGGGCGACTGGATCGCGCGCTCGCCGTATCTGAATGGGGTGTGGATCACCGCTGTCGCGCTGCTGATGATCAGCACCGTGCCGACCGTGTCGCTGAAGCGCATCCGGATCCCGCATCATCGGGTGGTACCGACGCTGCTCGGCATTGGCGTCATGACCGGGTTCTTCACCACCGCGCCGTGGCCGACGCTGACCTTTGTCGGGGCGGTGTATCTCGCCTCGATCCCGCTGACGATCCGCGCGGCCGCCCAAGCGCGCCGCGCCGCCGTAGCGCGCCAGGGCGAGCCGGCCGACGCAGCGCCGCCGTTGCCCGCCGCGGCTCTGCCGCTCGGCGATGTCGCGCCGCCGCCGAACGAATGGCGGCATTGAAGAGGACAGCGATGCACAGCTTCAATCTGAAGAACGAAGAGAAATTCGATCCCAAGAAGCATGTCGAGCGCGTGCTCGGGCGGGTCGCCGAGGGCGATGTCACGGTCGCCTGCTGGGAGCCGGGGCAGGTCAGCCCCTACCACTGCCATCCGCACGCGACCGAGATCTATTTCTGCTTCGAGGGCGGCGGCACGATGCGCACCCCGAGCGAGAGCGTGGCGGTGATTCCAGGCTCGTTCGTCGTTCACCCACCCGGCGAATTGCACGAATGGATCACCGGGCCGGAGCGCACCCTCCTGTTCCGTGTGCGCTACGGCGGCGACATGGCCGGGCGCACCAAGCAATGGCCGAGCAACCCCGACTGGCGCCCGCGGCCGCAGGACATCGAATTTTTCAACGCGGGCTGAGGCAGCCGCTCACCTTCCCTCGCGGCGCCACGCCGCGAGCAGCAGGCCGATCGCGAGCAGCAGCGCGGCGAGGGCGGGAAACAGCGGCACCTCGCTGAAACCGGTCACCAGATAATCGCCGTTTTGACGAATCCCCATCCAGTTGTGGCCCGACGCGGCGCGGCCCGGCGACACCCGGCGAATTTCCGGCATCGCTCCGGTCGCCGACCCAGAACACCCCGCCGCCGCTGGCCTGCGCCACCGGGCCGAGCTTGTCGGCGGTGGTGCGGACATCGGCGAACTCGACGGGATTGAGCGGGCCGGCCGCGGCGAGCGCGGTATGGCGTGCCGTCGCTGACCCGGTAGAGCCCCATCTGCGCGATCGCCAGCGAACCGGTGCTGCGCCCGCCTTTGTCGGGCGTCAAAGCGAGGCTCGTGCTGGTCCCGTCGGGCGCCGTCACCGTCACCGGGCGGTCGTCCGGTTCGAGCGACTGGCGCGTCACCATCAGCGGTCGCCCTCGATCGACGCGCGCAGATCGTTCTCCTCGAGATCGGGCTCCTTCATCAGCCAATAGGCGAGCCGGCGCAACAGCTCGGCCTGCGGCCCGCCGCCCTCGAAGCCGCGCGCCCACAGCCACATCTGGTCCGAGAGCAGCTGCGCCACCCGGCCCTTGCCGACCCGGTCGAGAACCAGGAGCGGCTCGCCGTGATCGCCGCTCATCAGCGTGGTGCCGCGATGGACGCGCGCCTCGACCTGGCGGAACCAGCGGCCCCAGCTCGGCGCCTCGCCCGGCTTGCCGGCGCCCGGCAGGTCCTCGGTCACCGGGTGGCGCCGGCCGAGCGTCGGTCAGCTGCGGCTTGAAGCCTTCCTCATCGACATTGCCGGTCGGCTCGGTCGGCAGGATCTCGCCCAACGGCGTGCGGAACAGGCTCATCGGCGTGCCGAAGCTCGGGCCCGCGGCTTCGAGAAAGGCGCCGCCGTTGCGCACATAGCGCACGACATTCTCGATATAGGCCTGCGGGATGATGCCGCGCCGGCTGTAGCGGTCGAAGATGATCAGGTCGAAATCGTCGAGCTTGACGTCGAACAGCTCGCGGATCGGAAAGGCGATCAGCGACAATTCGCGGATCGGCGTGCCGTCCTGCTTTTCCGGCGGACGCAGGATCGTGAAATGCACGAGGTCGACCGAGGGGTCGGATTTGAGGATGTTGCGCCACACCCGCTCGCCGGCATGCGGCTCGCCCGAAACCAGCAGCACCCGCAAGCGGTCGCGCACGCCGTTGACGACGACCACGGCGCGGTTGTTGACCAGGGTCAGCTCATGCGGCCCCGGCTCGACCTCGAATTCGAGCACGTTCGGCCCGCCGTGATCGATCGGGATCGCCAGCTTCACGTCGCGCCCGACCGGCACCATCAGAGGGTGCGGCGCGCCGCCATCCTTGCGCCAGGTGAGGTGCGCCTGACGCTCGGGCGCGCCTGGCGAACTCGACTTCGGCTCGGGCAGATCCTCGACGCGGATGGTCAGCGGCACCTCCTTGCCGACCAGGCCAAAGCTCGGCGCCTGGTGGACCACGAGGCGGCGATCGCGCTCGCCTGGGTGCCCGGAGAGCAGCACGTGCAACGGCGCGCCGAGCTCCTTGGCGACCGCCGCCGGCGAGCCGGCAGGAACGTCATGGACCTGTCCGTCGGTAATCATGATGATCGCAGCGAGCCGTTGCCGCGGGATGTCGGACATCGTGCGGTTCAACGCGGTGAACAATTTGGTGCCGTCGTCGCCGCTGCCGGGCTGCGGCTTGCCGGCGCGGATCACCCGCAGATCGAGATCGGGCTCATGGCCAAGCCGTTCTTTGAGCGCCGTCAGCGCCGCCTCGGTGGCTTGCCGCCGGTTGCCGATCTCTTGGCTCGGCGACTCGTCGACGACGACGACCGCGACGTCGCGCAGCGGCGACCGCTTTTCCGCGACGAGCGACGGGTTGACGAGGATCGCCAGCAGCATCGCCGACCGCTGCCCCGCGCCAGGCGATGCCGCGCGCGCGCCGCCAGATTCCGAGCGCGAGAACCAGCGCGGCCGCCCCGGCGAGCACCGCGATCGCCCACCACGGCACCAGCGGCGCGGTCGCCAGCGCGTAGGCGCTGCCGCCGAGCGCGGCGATCATTGCGCGACCCTCATTGCCCGAGCCGCTCGAGGATCGCCGGCACGTGCACCTGATCGGTCTTGTAGTTGCCGGTCAGCACGTACATGACGAGATTGACCCCGAACCGCATCGCCATCTCGCGCTGCGGTTCGCCGCCGGGAACGCAGGGGAAGGCCGGTCGGCCCTGGTCGTCGATCGCCCAGGCGCCGGCCCAGTCGTTGCCGCCGACGATGACGCTCGCCACCCCGTCATTGACGCGGTCTTCGACCGGCTCGATCCAGACCTGGCCGCTGTTCCAGCGGCCGGGAAATTCGTGCAGCAGGTAGAACGATTTGGTCAGCACGTGATCGGGCGGCACCGGGACCAGCGGCGGGATCTTGACCCCGGCGACGAGGCGGCGCAGCTGGGCTTGCGATGATGCGGCGCTGCCAAAGGGTCCCGGGAGTTTCCTCGCCCGAATCGCGGGTGTCGAACAGGATCGTGCCGCCGGTCTCGAGATAGCGGTTGATGCGCTCGGCCGCACGCGGCGAGGGCGGCGCCTGCTCGGCCGTCACCGGCCAGTAGAGCAGCGGAAAAAAGATCAGCTCGTCGCTCTCGATATCGACCGCCAGCGGCTCCGCGGTCTCGACCGCGGTGCGCCGGTCGAGCGTCGCGATCAGGCCGACGAGGCCGGCGCGGCTCACCGCATCGACGGCAGCGTTGCCGGTCTGGATATAGGCGAGGCGCAGCTCGGAGGTCGCGCGCACGACAAACGCGTCATCGGCCCGCGCCGCCGCATGCGGCAGCAGGATCACCGCCAGCAGCACCCCGGCAGCAACCCCGGCCGGGCGCCGCCGCAACAGGCCGCGCAGCGCATAGGCGATCAGGAGATCGAGGAGCGCAAGAAGCAAGGCGGCCGTCGAGCAGCGGCGGACGGATATCGATCTCGGCGCTCTTGCGCGAAGCTCGCGCGCGACCACGCCCTCGGGCAGGTCGCCGATCGGATCGAGCTTGTCGATCGACGGTCGACAGGTTGAGCGCGCGTTCGCGAATCGGCGGTGCCGTAAAAACCCGGCGGATGGCGCGGCGACGGCTTGGCCGTCGCGATCTCCTTGCCGGAAATCGGCCGGGCATTGGGCGGGGCATGCTGCAGACGGCCGAACCCGTCCAGCGTCTCGACCGGCGGCAGCTCGCCCTCGCCCGCCGCGGCGACCCCCTGGCTCATCGCCACGATGCGTCGCAGCATCTGGACGAACAGCCCGGACAGCGCCAGATCGGACCATTCGGCATTGGCGGTCGTGTGCACCAGGACGGTCCAGCCCTGGCCCAGCTTTTCGGCGGTCACCAGCGGGGTGCCGTCGGCGAGCCGCGCCCAGGTCTTGCCGGCGAGGTCGAGGTCGGGTTCGGCCAAGACCTGTCGCGACACCGTGACGTCGGCCGGGATCGCGAGCCCGGCGAACGGGCTGTCGGCGGCAAACGGCGCCAGCCTTGCCGGCTTCTCCCAGGACAGCGCGCCGCCGATCGTGCGCCCGCCGCGCCGCAGCCGGACCGGCAGCAAATGGTCGCCCTGCTCGGCCAGGCGCGGTCCGGCGAAGCGCAGCAGGATGCCGCCCTTTTCGATCCATTTGCGCACGCTCTCTTCCTCTGCCGGCGAATCCGGGCCGGCATCCGAATAGATCAGCACCGCGATTTCGCGCTTCAGCAGATCGAGGGCGCGGCCGCGGCGGATTTCGGTGAACGGGGCGAGCGCGCGTTCGAGATAGAAATTCTCGCTGAGCAGCGGCTGGCCTGCGGCGTTCGGGGCCGCGGCGATGCCGACCGGCCGGCGCCGCCAGCGCTCGTCGATGAGCAGCACCGCGCCGGCCGATTCCTCGCCCTCGACCTCGATGCGGGTAACCCGGTTGCGCAACTCGGTCGGCATTGACAGCTTCACCGCGACGCTCTTGTCGTCGGGCGCGATGGTCGCCGCCTCGCGCGCGAGCAAGGCGCCGTCTTCGCCGCTCGCCCGCACCGCGATCGCGCGCGGCGCCGCTGCCGGCAGCGAGCGCACGACGACCGCGAGATCCTTCCCCGCCAGCTCGCCCGGGGCCGCGTCGGCCGCGAGCAGCCGCGGCGCATCGGCCGGCGCCGCCGCGATGTAGCGCAAACTGCCGCGATCGGCGAGATAATCGGCGAGCGCCGTGGCGGCGCCGTCCTCGATGCCGTCGCTGAGCCACACCGTCATGCTGCCCTGCGGCAACGGCATCGCCTCGAGCCGGGCCAGCGCCGCCTGCCGGTCGTCGGGCCACGGCTTCGGCAGCAGCGCCTCGACCGCGGCGCGCGCATCGACGGCACGGATCGGCGCGAGCGGCGGCGCCGGCTCGTCCGGACGCCGAGCGGCGCGGTCGTGACCAGCACGATCTGCCGGTCCTCGCGCTCGGCCTCGGCCAGGATGTCGATCGCCGCCGCCTGGCGCCGGCTCCAATCCCGCGCCGCGGCCCAGCCATCATCGATGACGAGCGTCACCGGCCCGGCGCCGGCGAGCCGCGGTCTGCGGATTGAGCAGCGGATGGGCCAGCGCGATGATGATCAGCGCCGCGACCAGCGGTGCGCAACAGGATCAGCCACCACGGCGTGCGCGCCGGCGTCTCCTCGCGCGGGGTCAGCCCGAGCAGCAGCCGGATCGCCGGAAAGGCGATGTGGCGCGGCGCCGGCGGCGTCACCCGCAGCAGCCACCAGATCACCGGCAGGGCGGCGAGCGCCGCCAGCAGCCAGGGCGACGCGAAAGCGAGCGACCCGAGCGCGAGCATTACAGGCCCATTCGAGGCCAGTGGACTAAGGGTTTGTAGGCAGGCCCCGCCGCAACCCTCCCCCGCTCGCGGGACAGCCTCACCGCCGGCGGTCCGCCGCCAGCGCCGCATGGAGCGCGAGCAGCGCCAGATGCGGCGGGCGGTCGGTGCGGTGATAGCCGAGCGTCCAGCCGACCGCCCGCGCGATGTCGGCGAGGCCCTCGCGATGGCGCCGGAAGCGCAGCGCATAATCCTCGCGGACCGTCTCGACCCGGCTGATCACGATCTCGTCGCGCTCCTCGACCCCGGCGAAGCGGACGCGGCCGGCAAACGGCAGCTCCTCCTCGGCCGGATCGGCGATGTGCAGCAGATGCCCCTTGAGCCCGGCCCCGGCAAACCGGGCGACAGCGGCGTTGATCGCCTCGAGCGGCGCCAGGAAATCGCCGATCAGGACCAGTTGCCCGGCGCGCGGCAGCGGCTCGAAGGCCGGCAGGCCGTGCGGCTGCGGAGGCCTGGCTCGGCGCGCGCTCGATCAGCTGCACCAGCCGGGTCAGCGCGACCCGGCCGGTCATCGGCGCGATCCCGCTGCCGAGCAAGGTCAGCCGCTCGCCGCCGCGCACCAGGAGGCTCGCCAGCGCGACGAGGATCAGTTCGGCGCGGTCGCGTTTGGTCGGCCACTCGCGCGCCGGCGATATAGCCGGCCGAGGTGTAGTCCATCGACGCCGAGGCGTCGCGCCACAGCCACACGCTCTGCGCCGCCTCCCATTCGGTCTCGCGGACATAAAGCCGCTGCGATTTGGCGCTTTTGCGCCAATCGATGCGCGAGGCCGCATCGCCCGGCTGATACTGGCGGAATTGCCAGAAGGTCTCGCCCTGGCCGACGCGGCGCCGGCCGTGCACGCCCTGCGCCACGGTCTGGGCGACCCGTTCGGCGGCGACCAGGAGCGGCGGCAGCGCCGCCGCAATCTGCTCCGCCCGGTCGCGCAGCGGCGCCGGCGCGGCCCGGCGCGGCGACAGCACGCTCATTGCGCGATCGGAGATCACCGCAGCGGCATCGCCATCTGATCGATCACCTGGGCGACGTGACCCCCTCGGCGCGACCGGCAAAGCTGACCGCCATGCGATGGCGCAGCACCGGCGGCGCGAGCGCCAGCACGTCCTCGACCGAGGGCGCGTAGCGCCCGTCGATCAACGCCCGGGCGCGGCAGGCGAGCATCAGCGCCTGGCCGGCGCGCGGCCCCGGTCCCCAGGCGACGAAGCGCCGCGGTCCCTCGGCGGCGGGGTCGGGCCGGCCGGAGCCGACCAGGCCGAGGATCGCGTCGACGACGCTGTCGCCGACCGGTATTCGCCGCACCAGGCGTTGCGCGGCCAACAGTTCCTCGCCGGTCATCGCCTGCCGCGGCGGCTGCTCGGCGAGGCCGGTCGTGGCGATCAGCATGCGCCGCTCGGCGTCGCGGTCGGGATAGTCGACATCGATCTGCAGCAGGAAGCGGTCGAGCTGGGCCTCGGGAAGCGGATAGGTTCCTTCCTGCTCCAGCGGGTTCTGCGTCGCCAGCACATGAAACGGCCGCGGCAGCGGATGGTACTGGCCGGCGATCGACACCCTGCCCTCCTGCATCGCCTGCAAGAGCGCCGATTGCGTGCGCGGGCTGGCGCGGTTGATCTCGTCGGCCATCAGCAGCTGGCAGAACACCGGGCCGGGGATGAAGCGGAACGAGCGCCGCCCGCTTTCGCTTTCCTCGAGCACCTCGGAGCCGAGAATGTCGGCCGGCATCAGGTCGGGGGTGCACTGGATGCGCTTGTCGTCGAGCCCGAGGATCGTGCCGAGCGTCTCGACCAGCCGCGTCTTGGCAAGCCCGGGCACGCCGATCAACAGCGCGTGGCCGCCCGACAGCAGCGTGATCAAGGCTTGCTCGATCACCTCGGCCTGGCCGAAGATGACCTCGCCGACGCGCTCGCGCACCAGGCTGAGGCGCGCGCCCAGCGCTTCGACCTCGGCGACGAGATCCGGCTGATTCGTGGCTGCCTGGTCGGCGTTTGCGGATATGGTTGAACTCACGCTGTCCGATCCCTCTTCACGCGCGGTGCCGGCGCCGACACTGATGCAAAAACCCGACCGCGGCAATTCTTCCCCGGCCTCCTCGCGCGGCGGGCGTCCGCCGGCGATCGAACTCGGCGATCTCGACATGCGGATCGCGCGCGACGGCACCTGGTTTTACCGCGGGTCCGCGATCAACCGGATGCCGCTCGTCAAACTGTTCGCCTCCGTGCTGCGCCGCGAGCCCGACGGCAGCTATTGGCTGGTGACCCCGGCCGAACGCGGCCGGGTCACGGTCGAAGATGCGCCGTTCATCGCGGTCGCCGTCGACAGAGAGGGCGAAGGACCGCGAGCAACGCCTGATCTTCCGGACCAATCTGGACGAGATTGTGACGGCGGGCTCCGACCACCCGCTGCGCGTCGAGACCGCTGCGGATGGCGACGCCGGCGCCCTATATCCTGGTGCGGCCTGGGATCGAGGCGCGGCCCGGGCTTGAGGCAAAACTCACGCGCCCGGTATTCTACGAGCTGGTCGAATGGGGCCGGGAGGAGAGCGATCGCCGGCGAGCGCCAATTCGGGGTCTGGAGCGGCGGCATGTTCTTCCGGCTTGGCGATCCGGGCGAGGAAATCTGAGAAGGATCTTCGATCATGAAGAGGGCCCGATCGATCCCATGACCCGAGCAGGGCTCATCGCGCGTCTGGCCGGCCGGCCAACCGGCCGGCGCGGTTTTGGCGGCAGCGCCGACCCGGAAGAGGCGGCCGCGTTCCGCGTCGCCCTGCGCGGCGATCGTGGCCCGGACCCCGGGATCAACCTCGCCGCGACGCCGCCGAGCACCGCGCTGCGGCCGGCGGCGGTGCTGGTGCCGCTCGTCGACCACGCGCACGGCATGTCGGTGCTGCTGACCCAGCGGACAGCGCATCTCTCCGCCCATGCCGGGCAGATCTCGTTTCCCGGCGGCCGCATCGAGGAGGACGACCCCGACGCGGTCGCCGCCGCCTTGCGCGAGACCGAGGAGGAGGTCGGGCTGCCGCGCGAGCGGGTCAGCGTCATCGGCCGGCTCGATACCTACGTGACCGGCACCGGCTTCGAGATCACCCCGATCGTCGGCATCGTCGCGCCGCCCCTTGCGCTCGCGATCGACCCGTTCGAGGTCGCCGAGGCGTTCGAGGTGCCGCTCGCCTTCATTCTCGACCGGCGCAACCACCAGCGCATCGAGCGAGCGGTCGGCACGGGCAGCCGCTGCTATTTCGTGCTCCCCTTCGAAGGGCGCAACATCTGGGGCGCCACCGCCGGAATCCTGGTCAATTTGGCCGAGGTGCTGGCAGACTGATCGAGCCATGCTGCGGGTCTTTTTCACGATCGTGGTGCCCCTTGTGTTGCCGACCGCCCTCTATCTGGTTTGGCTGCGGGTGGTGCGAGGGTCGCTGCAGGAATCGCCACAGGCATCTCCCGAAGGCGAGACGCTGCGCTCAGCCGTCTTGCCCTGGGTGTGGCTGGCCGCCGCCGGGGTGCTGCTGCTCGCGGTGGTGCTGTTTGTCGTGACCGTCCATTACGGCACCTCGCAGCCCGGAACCTATGTGCCGCCGCGCTGGGAAAATGGCCGGATCGTGCCCGGCCATATCGAGCCGGCGCGAAATCCATGACCAAGATCGCGCCGCAACCCTGGATCGAAGAGCCACCGACCCGGGCCCTGCTCGAGGCGCTGCGCGCAGGCCGGCATCGCGGCGCGGTTTGTCGGCGGCTGCGTGCGCGATGCGCTGCTCGGCGAGCTAGTTGCCGGGCGGATCGCGGATATCGACCTTGCCACCCCGGCCCGCCCCGAGGAGGTCGCCGCTGCGCTCGCCAAGGCCGGCGTCAAGGTCGTGCCGACCGGGATCGCCCACGGCACCATCACCGCGGTGGTGCCTCCTCGGCATTACGAGATCACCACCTTGCGGCGCGATGTCGAGACCTATGGTCGGCGCGCGCGGGTCGCCTTTGATGCCGATTGGGCGCGAAGACGCCGCGCGTCGCGATTTCACGATCAACGCGATCTATCTCGACCCGGACGGCACTGTGCACGATCCGGTCGGCGGGCTTGCCGATCTCAAGGCCCGGCGCGTGCGCTTTGTCGGCAAGGCCGCAACGCGGATCGCCGAGGATGTGCTCCGGGTCTTGCGCTATTACCGCTTCGTGGCGCGGTTCGGCAGCGGTGCCGGCGACCCTGCCGCGCGCGCCGCCTGCCGGGCCGCGGTGCCGCTGTTGCCGAAGCTCTCGGCGGAGCGGGTGGCGCAGGAGCTGACCCGCTTGCTGAGCGTCGCCGATCCGGTCCCGGCGCTGCGCATGATGGAAGAGGATGGGGTGCTCGCGGCGATCCTGCCGGAGGCCATCCGGGTGGACCGGCTGACAAGGCTGATCGCGTTGGAGCCGGAACTGGATCCGCTGCGCCGGCTCGCGGCGCTGGCTGCGGTCGACGCGGCGGGCGCGGCCAGGCTGGCTGAGCGGCTGCGCCTGTCGAACGCCGTGGGCGATCGGCTTGTCGGCCTCGCGCCACCCTGGCCGCTCGATCCCGCCGGCGATGCCAGGGAACAGCGCCGGGCGTTGTACCGCCTCGGCACCGAACGCTATCGCGATCTTGCGCTGCTGATCGCCGCCGAAGGAGGCCTCGACCAGCCGCGGCTTGCCGAATTGCTCGCCTTGGCCGCCGGCTGGGTTCCTTCGGTCTTCCCGCTTGCCGGGCGCGATGTGACCGCGCTCGGCATCCCGCCCGGCCCTCGCATCGGCCAGTTGCTGGCCGAGCTGCGGCGCTGGTGGGAGGCGGGCGATTTCATCGCCGACCGCGCGGCATGCCTCGAAAAACTTAAGGAATTCGTCGCTCGCAGCGCCGCTTCTTCCGGGTGATTTGCCGGCGTCAATCGCAGCGGCACAAGAGGTCCCTCAGGATCAGCTTGGCCGAAACGCCCGCAGGAAGGTGGCGACGGCGCTCGCCGCCGCGGCGCTGAGAACCGCTGGGTCACTTGGTTCTTCTACCCGGAATAGACCGCGCAGATGGATCTCACCCCGTGCCAACGCGGCAAATTGCTCGGCAGCCTGGCGGGGATCGGGGATGATCAGCGCACCGGCTGCGCCGGCGCGGCGAAAGAACGCCTCGAGCTGTTCCCGCATCCGCTCCGGGCCAGCTGTCCAGAACACTTGGGCCAAGCACCGGAAAGCGGGTGACCTCTCCGATGATAATGCGGTTGAGCGCGATCACCTCTGGCGCGAGGACAAGATCCAGAAACCGGATGGCGATCGTGGTCAAGGACGCCGCGATATCGACCGGATCGAGCGCCTCTGCCGAGAACCCGCCAAAGCGACGCTCGCTGACCCGCGCGATGACCGCGCCGAACAGCTCTTCCTTGCCGGTGAAATGGGCGTAGACCGTCGCCTTCGAGACGCCGGCCTCGCGCGCGATCGCGTCCATCGTAACGGCGCCGAAGCCGCGGGCGAGGAAGGCGTGCTCGGCGGCGGCGAGGATCGTCTCAGCCTTGCCGCCCGGTTCTTCGCGGCCGGCATCGCGCTGCGGCACGCTCATCGCTCCGACCCTCGTCAATCGCCGCTGCTCAGCGGATAACCTCTGGCGCCGCTTTTTTGTGCAGGGTAAACTGAACTGAACGGTTCAGTTTAGTTTGTGATCGCCCCCATACCATGCGCAACGCTGCATTGATAGTCGTCCTGATCATTGTCCTAGCGGTCGGCGCCGGCACCGGGTGGTACTGGTGGACGGCCTGGCGGTTCCAGGAATCGACCGACGACGCCTATGTCCAGAGCGACATCACGGTGATCAGCCCCAAGGTCGAGGGCTATCTCAAGGAAGTCCGAGTCGAGGAAAACCAACAGGTTGCCGCGGGTCAGGTGCTGTATCGTCGTAGATGACCGCGACTTCGCCGCCAAGACCGCGCAGGCCGAGGCGGCGGTGGCGACCGAAGAGGCGATCGTCGCAACCTATGCGAGCCGGCTCGACCATCAGCAGGCGATGATCGAGCAGGCGGTGGCGACGGTGCAATCGGCCGCAGCCGATCTGGACCGCGCGCAGCTCGACTACAAGCGCTATGCGGACGCTGGTCACCACCGACTTCGCGAGCCGGCAGCGCTTCGAGACGGCGCAAGCCGATTCGCGCAAGGCCGAGGCCGCCCTCGACAAGGCGCGCGCGGCGCTGGTCGCCGAGCAGAGCCAGCGCGCCGTGCTGCAGTCGCAGAAACAGGAGGAAGAGGCGCGTTTGGCGCAGGCGCGCGCCACCCTGCAGCTCGCCCGCAACGATCTCGACAACACGGTCATCCGCGCGCCGGTTGCCGGGATCGCCGGCAACCGCGCCGGCCGGGTCGGCCAATATGTCAAGCCCGGAACGCAGCTTCTGTCGCTGGTGCCGTTGCCCAATGTCTACGTCACCGCCAATTTCAAGGAGACCCAGCTGACCCATATGCGGCCGGGCCAGCGCGCGGAAATCTCGGTCGATGCCTATCCCGATCAGCCGCTCACCGGCCGCATCGAGAGCTTTGCACCGGCGAGCGGGGCCGAGTTCAGCCTGTTGCCGCCGGACAACGCGACCGGGAATTTCACCAAGATCGTGCAGCGTGTTCCGGTGCGCATCGCAGTGCCGGCGGACGGGCCGCTCGCCCGGCTGCTGCGGCCCGGCCTTTCGGTCACCGTGACGGTCGATACCCGCACCGGGCCCTCGGCTGCGGCCGGTGCAGGCATCGTCGGGGCGGCGTTGGCCCACCCGACAGCCTCACCGGGCGCAGCGGTCAAGCAATGACCCTCGTCCCTTCGCTGCGGCGGGCGCGCCTCGCTCGCGCGCGGGTCGCCGCCATCGCGCCGACGAGCGCAGCGCCGGCCCGGCCAGCTGCGATTCCGGCCGCCAGCGCGGGTACGCCGGTGCGCCAGCCGACCCTGCGCGACTGGTTCGGCGTCCTGGCGATGGTCGTCGGCCTGTTCATGGCGATCATGGATGTCCAGATCGTCACCAGCTCCCTGACCCAGATCCAGGGCGGGCTGTCGGCGAGCGCCGACGAGATCGCCTGGGTCCAGACCGCCTATCTGATCGCCGACGTGGTGATGGTCCCGATGTCCGGGATCCTGTCGCGGCTGTTGTCGACGCGCATCCTGTTCGTCATCGCGGCGCTCGGCTTCACCGCCGCGAGCGCGTTGTGCGCCACCGCGACGAGCCTCAACCAGATGATCCTCTACCGCGCCATGCAGGGGTTCTGCGGCGGCGCGATCACGCCGGGCGTCTTTCCGGTGGTTTACACGACATTCCGCGGGCCCAAGCTGGCGACGCTGATGGTGATCATCTCGGTGATCCTCAACCTCTCCTCGACGCTGGGCCCGACGATCGGCGGCTTCTTGACCGACACCTTTTCGTGGCATTGGCTGTTCCTGGTCAACATCGTGCCCGGCATCCTGGTCGCCGCGGTGGTCTGGGTGACGATCGATATCGACAAGCCCGATCTCTCGCTGCTGCGCCATTTCGACCTGACCGGGCTGGTGCTGATGGCGACCTTTCTCGGCTGTCTTGAATACGCGCTTGAGGAAGGCCCGCGCTGGGATTGGCTCGATGACAGCACGATTCGCGCCGCGGTAATCGTGTCGGGTGTTGCCTCGATGCTGTTTTTCTGGCGCGTGCTGAGCTATCGCCAGCCGATCGTCGACCTGCGCACCTTCGCGAACCGCAACTTCGCGCTCGGCTCGTTCTATACGTTTGTGGTCGGCACCGGGATGTACGGCACCACCTATCTGATCCCGCTGTTTCTCGCGCAAGTGCGCGGCTTCAGCGCGCTGCAGATCGGCGAGACGGTCGTCGTCGCCGGGCTGGCGCAAATGGCGATGTCGCCGTTCAGCGCCTACATCGCCCGCCATCTCGATCTGCGCATCATGCTGGCGATCGGCCTTGGAACGTTTGCCTTCTCGATGTACCTGACGGCGGGCCTCACCAACCAGGCGGGCTTTGTCGAATTGTTCGTGCCGCAGGCGGTGCGCGGTTTCGCGCTGATGTTCTGCTACCTGCCGGCCAATCTGATCGCGCTCAGCACGGTCCCGCAGGACAAGCTCAAGAACGCCGCCGGGCTCTACAACCTGACCCGCGAGCTCGGCGGCGCGATCGTGCTGGCGACGATCGGCACGGTCATGAACGACCGGTTGCATTTCCACTGGAACCGGCTGATCGAGAACATCAACCCGGCGCGCCCCGCGGTGCAGCAGTTTCTCGATGCGCAGACCAACCGGTTCGATTCTCTGGTTCCTGGCGACCCCAATCACGCCGCAGTCAAGCTGCTCGCCAATCTGGTGCAACGCGAGGCCCTGGTCCTGACCTACAACGATGTCTTGATGCTGCTGGGCGGTGTGTTCGTTGTCGCGGTCATGCTGATACCGCTGGTGCGCCGCCAGCGCTCGCTGATGGCGAGCTGAGGAGAGCCTTTCCCGGCAATAGTGGTAGCCGCGCGCCGATCTTGCTAAAAGAAGGCCGCGGCGGCGCCGTTGGCGGCTGCCAAGTCGGGAGAATTGCGGTGCGGGTCGCGACGGTCGAGCGCAACACGAAAGAGACACAGATCAAGGGCCGCGTCGATCTCGACGGCAGCGGCGCGGCCGAGATCGCGACCGGCATCGGCTTTCTCGACCACATGCTCGAACAGCTGGCCAAGCACAGCCTCATCGACATCACGCTCAAGGCCAAGGGCGATCTGCACATCGATTTTCACCACACCACCGAGGACACCGGCTATGTCGTCGGCGAGGCGGTGTCGAAGGCGTTGGGCGACCGCGCCGGGATCCAGCGCTATGGGCATGCCGTGATCCCGTTCGACGAGACCCTGACCCGGGTGAGCCTCGACGCCTCGAACCGCCCCCACCTCATCTGGAAGGTCGCCTTCACGCGGCCGAAGCTCGGCGAGATGGACACCGAATTGTTCAAGGAATGGTTCCAGGCCTTTGCCCAATCGGCCGGTGTGACCCTCCATGTCGAGAATGTCTACGGCGAGAACAATCACCATATCGTCGAATCCTGCTTCAAGGGTCTGGCACGCGCCTTGCGGCAGGCGGTCGAGATCGACCCGCGCCGCGCCGGCGCGATCCCTTCGACCAAGGGCACCCTCGGCGGCACATTGAGTTGAAGCGTCGCCCATGACCACCGCGATCATCGATTACGGCTCGGGCAATCTGCGCTCCGCGGCGAAGGCGTTCGAGCGCGCCGCCGCCGAGAATGGATCGGGCGAAATCATCCTGGTGACCAGCCGGCCGGAGGAAGTCGCCGCGGCCGAACGGATCGTGCTGCCGGGGGTCGGCGCCTTCGCCGATTGCCGGCGCGGCCTCGCCGCCGTGCCGGGCCTCGAGGCTGCGCTCGCCGAAGCGGTGATCGGGCGCGGGCGGCCGTTTCTCGGCATTTGCGTCGGCATGCAGCTGATGGCCGATTGCGGCCGCGAATTCGAGACGGTCGACGGCCTCGGCTGGGTCGCGGGCGAGGTGGTGGCGATCGAGCGCAGCGACCCCTCGCTCAAGATCCCCCATATGGGTTGGAACGAGCTCCTGCCGCGCGCCGCCCATCCGGTGCTCGCCGGCCTGCCCGCCGGAAGCCACGCCTATTTCGTGCACAGCTATCATTTCCGGCCGGCCGATCCGGCCGATCTGCTCGCCGAAGTTGATTATGGCGGCCCGCTCGCCGCGGTAATCGGGCGCGACAATCTGATCGGCACGCAATTTCATCCGGAAAAAAGCCAGATGGCGGGGCTGCAGCTGATCGCCAATTTCCTGCGGTGGCGGCCGTGACCGGCCCGGCCGGGCGGGTCACCGTCGAGCGCCTGACCCAGTATACCGGCACCGATCTCGACGATCTGTGCGAGGCGACCGAAGGCGCGATCCTCGAAGGCGGCGGCTTCGGCTGGCTCAAGGCGCCGCCCCGCCAAGTGCTGGAGAATTATTGGAAGGGCATGCTGCTGATCCCCGAGCGCCGCCTCGTCGTCGGCCGGCTCGACGGGGTCATCGCCGGCTCGGTGCAATTGTCGCGGGCGCCGCGCAACAACGAGGCGCAGGCATTCGCCGGCACGATCACCGCCGCCTTTGTCGCGCCTTGGGCGCGCGGCCGCGGCATCGGCCGTGGCGTCGTCAGCGAAGTGGAGCGGCTCGCCCGCGAGATGGGGCTCGCCGTGCTCAACCTCGATCTGCGCGACACCCAGCGCGCCGCGATCGGGCTCTACGAAAGCCTCGGCTATCAGCGCTGGGGCATCCACCCCTGCTATGCCCAGGTCGAGGGCCGCGTCATCCCCGGCTATTACTATTACAAGCGCATCGACCAGGCGCCCGAGTGACCGATAATGCCTCAGATCGACTCTGCATGGCGCCTCCCCAGCTCAAGGTGAGATATTACCGCGTGACCAGCCGATGATCCTCTTCCCGGCCATCGATTTGAAAGGCGGTGCCTGCGTCCGTCTGGTCCGCGGCGAGATGGCGAGCGCCATAGTATTTAACGACGACCCGGCGGCGCAGGCTCTCCAGTTCGCGGAAATGGGCTTCGCCTGGCTGCACGTCGTCGATCTCGACGGCGCCTTTGCCGGCCGCTCGGTCAACGGCGAAGCGGTGCGGGCGATCCGCCGCGCCGTCGATCTCAGAATCCAGCTCGGCGGCGGCATCCGCGACCGCGCGGCGATCGACCGGTGGCTCGATCTCGGCATCGACCGCATCGTGCTCGGCACGATCGCGCTGCGCGATCCCGTGCTGGTGCGGCGCGCCGCCGCCGATTACCCCGACCGCATCGTCGTCGGCATCGATTCGCGCGACGGGCGTGTCGCGGTCGAGGGCTGGGCCGAAACCAGCGAGATCGGTGCGGTCGAGCTGGCCCGGCGGTTCGCCGATGCCGGCATCGCCGCGATCGTCTACACCGACATCGCACGGGACGGCGCGCTGACCGGTGCGGATGCTGCCGCCACCGCCGGGTTCGCCCGCCAGGTCGGGCTGCCGGTCATCGCCTCGGGCGGGATTGCGACGCTTGCCGACATCGCCGCGCTCGCCGCCCATGCCGAGGACGGCATCGCCGGCGCGATCTGCGGCCGCGCCCTCTATGACGGGCGCATCGAGCCGAAAGCGGCGTTGCGTCTGGCCGCCGGCGAGGCGGTGCGATGCTGAAGATGCGCGTCATCCCGTGCCTCGACGTCAAGGACGGGCGGGTCGTCAAGGGCGTCAACTTCGTCGATCTGACCGATGCCGGCGACCCGGTCGAGCAGGCGCGGATCTATGACCGCGAGGGCGCCGACGAATTATGCTTTCTCGACATCACCGCGAGCCATGAAGGACGCGACACGCTCTACGACGTGGTCCGCCGCACCGCCGAGCAATGCTTCATGCCGTTGACGGTCGGCGGCGGGGTGCGCACGGTCGAGGACATCCGCCGGCTCCTGTTAGCCGGCGCGGATAAAGTGTCGGTCAACACCGCCGCGGTGGCGCGGCCCGATTTCGTGCGTGAGGCGGCGGAGAAATTCGGCAGCCAGTGCATCGTCGCGGCGATCGACGCCAAGGCGGTCGGCGCCGGCAACTGGGGCGTCTTCACCCATGGCGGGCGCCGCCCGACCGGGCTCGATGCGGTCGAATGGGCCTGCCGGCTCGCCGATTACGGCGCCGGCGAGATCCTCCTGACCTCGATGGACCGCGACGGCACCAAATCCGGCTTCGACATCCCGCTGACCCGCGCGGTGGCCGATGCGGTGCGGGTGCCGGTCATCGCCTCGGGCGGGGTCGGCACCCTCGACCATCTCGTCGAGGGGATCCGCGACGGCCACGCGACCGCCGTCCTCGCCGCCTCGATCTTCCATTTCGGCACATTCCGCATCGGCGACGCCAAGGCGCACCTCGCCGCCTGCGGCGTGCCGGTGCGGCTCTGAGCGATGGCCGATTTGCTCGGGGCGGCGCTGGAGCGGCTGTGGCGGGTCATCGAATCGCGCCGCGGCGCCGATCCTGATACCTCCTACACCGCAAAACTGCTCGCCCGCGGCAACGCGAAAATCGCGCAAAAATTCGGCGAGGAAGCCGTCGAGGCGGTCATCGAGGGGGTCAAGGGCGACCGCACCGCCCTCGTCGGCGAAAGCGCCGATCTGCTCTACCACCTCTTCGTGCTGTGGGCGGCGCTCGGCGTCTCGCCCGACGATGTCGCCGGCGAACTCACGCACCGCGAAGGCACTTCCGGCATCGCCGAGAAGAAGGGACGCAAGCACCAGTGAGCGCCGTGTGGACCGAGCGGTGGATAGGCCGTGGGTAAGTGTCGTTTCCGGGGGGCAACCCTGTGGAATGTGGATTCTTGGGTTGTGAGCGAGGCGGATTTGGCTAGCGTCGCTTTCGGTGTGGCCGACGCGGTGACTCTCGCGCGGCCGTATCCCGGCGATTAATGGGGGTTAACGCCGGTAGGATGCGGGCCTCCACACCACACACAAGGGGGGACGGGCGGCCTCGGTGGTCGCCCGTTTCCGCGTGGGCTCCTTACCTCGCCAGCACCGATAGCGAATAGCTGACCAGCTTCTTGGTCAAGGTTGGCAGGGCATAATCCTTGAAGGCGCCGGGGGTGGCCCAAATGCCGGCGATCGGTTCGGCGGTCGTCCCGGCCAGCAGAGCCATTTCGAGGCGGAAATGGGTAAAGCCGTGCTGCACCGTGCCGGGCAGAGGCCGCCATTCCGCTGCTGTCGGCGCCTCTGCGATCGCCTCGCCGGCCGACCACGGCGTCGGCGCGCCATGCGGTCGACGGCAGCTCGATCATGCCGCCGAGCAGGCCCGGCTTCGGGGCGGCGCCGCAGCAGCACCGCGCCGTCGCCGCGGACGAGCCAGAACGCGACGCCGTGACGCAGCGGCCGCTCCGGCTTTTCGGCCTGGGCCGGGAGGCTTTCGGCAATTCCCAGTCGCGGCTGCCGCGCAATCGCTCCCGCCACGGGCACAGCACGCAGCGCGGCCGGCGCGGCGTGCAGATGACGGCGCCGAGATCCATCAGCGCCTGGGCGAAATCGCCGGCGCGCGAATCGGGCACCAGCGCCGCGGCGAGCGCCTTGAGGCGCGGCTTGGCCGCGGGGAGCGGCGCGCGCTCGGCGAAGAGCCGGGCTATCACGCGCTCGACATTGCCGTCGACCGCCGCGACCCTGCGGTCGAACGCGATCGCCGCGATCGCGGCCGCGGTGTAGTCGCCGATCCCGGGCAAGGGCGCGCAGCTGCCGCGGGTCGTCGGGGAAATGCCCGCCATGGCGTTCGACGATGGCGCGGGCGCAGGAATGCAGGTTGCGGGCGCGCGCGTAATAGCCGAGCCCCTGCCACAGATGCAGCACCTCGTCGAGCGAGGCCGCGGCCAATGCACGAATGTCGGGCCAGCGTGCCACGAATTGGTCAAAATAGGGGCCGACCGTCGCCACCGTGGTTTGCTGCAGCATGATCTCGCTGAGCCACACCCGGTAAGGGTCCGGGCGTTGGCCCGGCGGCGCTCGCCACGGCAGATCGCGGCGCTGGCGGTCGTACCAGGCGAGCAGCGCGGACGGGTCCGGCCGGGGCGCCGGTAGCGAGGATCGGGATCGGATCGACGGCATGGCTCGCGAAGGCACGGATCACGGAACCGCCAGAGTAACCGGCGCGCCGGCAGAGAGCGAGCGCCGGCCCGGGTTGCGCGCTGTCGGCATCGCCGCCGCGCGGCTGGCCGCGCCGATCGTCGCCCGTCGCGGCGGCGGGGTCCTCGGCCGTCTCAAGGCGGAATGGGCGGCGGTGGTCGGGGCCGAGCTCGCCGCCGCGAGCTGGCCCGAGGCGCTCGGCCGCGACGGCGCGCTGAAGCTCCACGTCGCGTCGAGCGTCGCCCTCGACCTGCAGCACCGCGCGCCGCTGATGATCGAGCGCATCAACCTGTTTTTCGGGCGCGCCGCCGTCGCGCGGCTGGTTCTCGTCCAGGGGCCGCTGCCGCTCGCGGCGCCGCGACCGACGGCGATTCCGGCGCCGCTCGCGGCGGAGGAGGCCAGAGCCCTCGACAGCCGGCTCGGCGACATCGCCGACCCCGAGCTGCGCGCCGCGCTCGCCCGGCTCGGGCGTCTGGTGCTGGCCGGTGCGCGGCACCGCGGGTAGGGCAATCCCGCAATGGCGGTCGGCGGTCGTTGCGCCGCTCCATCGAAGCGATTAACATCAACATCTGGTAGCAGGAAGGTCCCGATGCGGGAGATCTGGTTTGCCGCGGTGATTGCGCTGATCGCTTGCGGGGGCATTCCCGGCGGTCGCCCAGGCGCCCAAGCCGGACGATGCTGCGAGTGCCGACAAACTGCTGGCCCCGACCGACCAGGATCGGGTGCTCGGGAAATCCGACGCGCCGATCACGATCATCGAATATGCCTCGCTGAGCTGTCCGCATTGCGCGCATTTCGCGAGCGAGGTGCTGCCGAAGCTCAAGGAGAAATGGATCGACACCGGAAAAGCCAAGTTGATCCTGCGCGCTTTCCCGCTCGACGAGCCGGCGCTGCGGGCCGCGATGGTGGCGCAATGCGCCCCGCCCGACCGCTACTACCCGCTGGTCGAGATGTTTTTCGAGACGCAGGACAAGTGGGTGCTCGCGAAGGACTCCCGCGCCGCGCTGGAGCGGCTGACCCGTCTCGCCGGGATCGGCAAGAAGGAGTTCGACGCCTGCTTCGACGACAAGGCGCTCGAGGACCAGGTCACGCAAAGCCGTCTCACGGCATCAACCCAGCTCGACGTCAATGCGACGCCGACCTTCTTCATCAACGGCAAGAAATACGAAGGGGAGCCGACCTTCGAGGCGATCGACCAGATGCTGTCGGGATTGGCCGGAAAATCATGATCGGCGTGCCGATGCAGGTAGAGCGCCTTCGTCTCGCCGGGTTCAAATCCTTTGTCGAGCCGGCCGAGCTGGCGATCGGGCCCGGCCTCACCGGCATTGTCGGGCCCAATGGCTGCGGCAAATCCAACCTCGTCGAGGCGTTGCGCTGGGTGATGGGCGAAGCCTCCGCACAAGCGGCTGCGCGGCGGCGAGATGGACGATTTGATCTTTGCCGGGTCCGGCAACCGCCCGGCGCGCAACCTCGCCGAGGTCGCGCTGACGATCGACAACAGCGCGCGCGATGCGCCCTTTGCCTACAATGACAGCACGACGATCGAGGTGGTGCGCCGGATCGCCCGCGGCGGCGGCTCCGCCTATCGGATCAACGGCCGCGAGGTGCGCGCCCGCGACGTCCAGCTGCTGTTCGCCGACGCCGCGACCGGGCCGCATTCGGGCGCGCTGGTCGGTCAGGGGCGGATCGGCGCGCTGATCGCGGCAAAGCCGACCGAGCGCCGGCTGCTGCTCGACGAGGCGGCCGGCACCGCCGGGCTGCATGCGCGCCGCCACGAAGCCGAGCTGAAGCTGCAAGCCGCCGAGGACAATCTCGGCCGGCTCGACGATGTGATCCTGACCCTCGCGGCGCAGATCGAGACCCTCAAGAAGCAGGCGCGGCAGGCGCAGCGCTATCGCCGGCTCGGCGAGCAGATCCGGCGCACCGAGGCGCAGCTGCTGCACGCCCGCTGGCGCGCCGCCGCGACGCAATCCGACGAATTCGCCGCCGAATTGCGCGCCGGCGAGCGAGCGTTGGCCGCCGCGACCGAGGCCGCCCTGGCGCAGGAGCGGGTGCGCGCCGAGGCGGAAGCGGCGCTGCCGCCGTTGCGCATGGCGCAGGCCGCGGCGTCGGCCGGGTTGCAGCGCATCGTCCATGCGCGCGAGGCGCTCGAACACGAGCTCGGCCGGGTCGTCGCGGCGCGCGCCGAAGCCGAGCGGCGCCTCGCGCAGATCGCCGCCGACCTCGAACGCGAGGCCGAGCACCTCGCCGATGCCGAGGCCGGGCTCGCCCGCCTCGCCGACGAGCGGGGTGCGCTGGAGCGGAGCCGGCGCCGCGGCCGAAACGCGCTCGCGCCACGGCGGCAGCGCGGCGTCGCTGCCGCTGCCGCCGACCTCGCGACCGCGGAAGCCGGCCTGCAGCAGATGACCGAAGCCTGCGCCGCCGGCGAGGCGCGGCGCACCGCGCTCGAACGCCAGCGCCGCGACCTTGCCGACCGTCAGAGCCGGTTGCGGGCCCGGCTTGCCGAGAGCGAACACCAGCGCGAAGCGCTGCTGCGCACCGATCGTGTCGCCCGCGGCGATGCGCCGCCGCCGGCGGCTGCCGTGGCCGAGGCGACGGCGCTGATCGACAGCGGCCGCGCCGCGGCGGCAGCGGCGAGCGAGAGGCTGAGCGCCTGCCAAGCAACGCGAGACGGCGGCGGTCGACAACGCGCGCGAGGCCGACCGCCGGCTCGCCCGCCTCAAGGCCGAAGCCGAGGCGCTCGCGAAGATCCTGGCGCCCGGCATCGCCGACCGGGCGGACGGCCCGGCGATGCTGTCGCTGCTGCAGGTCCCGCCCGGGTTCGAGGCGGCGATCGCGGCGCTGTTCGACGGCGAGCTGTCCGCGCCGCTGCTGCCGCCCGCGACGGAGCCCGCCGCCGGCCTCGCCGCCGGCTGGGTCGAGCTGGCGCCGCTCGCCGCCGCCGCGCTCCCGGAAGGCGCGCACCCGCTCGCCAGCGAGATCGGTGCCCCGCCAGCCCTCGCCCGGCGGCTGGCGCGGACCGGCTGGGTCGCGAGCGCGGCGGATGGCTGGCGCCTGCAGCCGCTGCTCGAGGCCGGCCAGAGCCTTGTCGACCGCGACGGACATCTCTGGCGCTGGGACGGGTTCACCCGACCGGCACCGGGTTCGGCGGCGACCGCCGAACAGCTGCGCCAGCGCAACCGCCTGGCCGAGCTTGCCGAAGAGATCGCGGCGGCGACCGCCGAATCCCGCCGCGCCGGCGAACTGGCCGCCGCCGCCCGGGCCGAGCGCGACGCGGCCGCCATCGCCGAGCGCAACGCCGTCGCCGCGCAGCGAGCGGCCGAGGAGCGCCTCGCCCGGGCGCGCGCCGCCGAAGCCGAGCTGGCCCGGCACCGGCTGAACGCGGAGACGCGCCTTGCGGCCGTGGCCGAGACGATCGAGAAGCTCGGCGCCGAGCTTGCCGAGCTCGGCGAGCAAGCGGCCGAAGCCGACCGCTCGCTCGCGCTGTTGCCGGATCCGGGGCTGGCCCGCACCGCGCTGGAAGCGGCGCGCGGCCAGGCCCTGGCGGCGCGGCGCCGCGACAGCGAAGCGCGCGCCGTCGCAGGACCGGCTCGCCCGCGACGCCGAGGCGCGCGATCAGCGCCTCGCCGCGATCGGCGCCGAGGAAGAAGCGTGGCGCAAGCGGCGCGACGGCGCCGCCGCGCAGCGCGCGATCCTTGCCGAGCGGCAGGCCGCGCTCGCCGCCGAGATCGCCGAACTGGCCGGCTCGCCCGGCCGCGATCGCCGGCGAAACCGAGGCGCTCGCCGACAGCGCTGCCGCCGCTGCCGCCGAGCAGCGCGCCGCCGAGGATGCGCTGGCCTCAGGCGAAACCCGGCTGCGTCAGGCTGGCGAGGCGGCGCGCCGGGCCGAGGCGGCGGTCGCCGAGGCGCGCGAGCAGCGCGCCCGCCTCCAGGCGCGCTGCGAGGCCGCGGCCGAGGAGTTGGCCCGGCTGCGCGCCGAGATCGCCGAGCGGCTCGATCAGAGCCCGGAAAACCTGGCCATGCCCGACGCCGAGAGCGGCGATGCGGATGCGGTCAACGCCGGCGACAGCGACGATCTCGCCGCCCGTCTCGACCGCCTGCTGCGCGAGCGCGACGCGATGGGTCCGGTCAATCTGCTCGCCGAACGGGAGGCCGCGGAGGTCGCGGCGCGGCTCGGCGGGCTCGAATACGAGACGGGCGATCTGACCGCCGCGATCGCGCGGCTGCGCCGCGGCATCGCCACGCTCAACCAGGAGGGCCGCAAGCGGCTCCTCGCCGCGTTCGACGAGCTCAACACGCATTTCGGCGAGCTGTTTGCCCGGCTGTTCGGCGGCGGCAAGGCGGAACTCGCCTGGGCCGGCGACGACGATCCGCTCGAAGCCGGGCTCGACATCATGGCGAGCCCGCCGGGCAAGCGCCTGCAAGCCTTGTCGCTGCTCTCGGGCGGCGAGCAGGCGCTGACCGCGATCGCCCTGATCTTTGCCGTGTTCCTGACCAATCCGGCGCCGGTCTGCGTCCTCGACGAGGTCGACGCGCCGCTCGACGACGCCAATGTCGACGGCTTCTGCCGGCTTGTCGCCGACATCGCCGACAGCACCGGCACCCGGTTTCTCCTGATCACCCATCACCGCGTCACGATGGCGCGGATGGACCGGCTGTTCGGCGTGACGATGGCCGAGCGCGGCGTCTCGCAGCTGGTGTCGGTCGATCTCGCGCGCGCCGCCGAATTGCGCCAGACCGCCTGAACCGCCGCTGTTCCGGCACCGCGCCTATTTCAATGAGCGCAGCAGCCCGTTTGGTGCCAAGAGCAGCGGTGGTGGCATCGTAAGCCCAGCGCCGAATTTCGGTACCGTCGGAGCTTGTCCCGCATCAAAAAAATCGAAGGCTTTGAACCGGACCACGCGACGGCTTGTCGTCCCGCTTTCGGCCGATGAGGTTCTCCCCTAGAGGAGGGACATGAAGGCGATCAGAACGGCGGGTAGACCGAGGCAGACGATCAGGCGCGTCATGGAACTGCCTTCCTGCACATGTAAATCAACGAGGGATGCGCCGCCGCTAAAATCGCCGCGCCGGTGTGTCAGCTCGTTGATCTCACCGCGTCATTCAGCTCGCCCGACCGATGGTGGGAAGTCGCAGCCGTGAGAGCACCGCGAGGTGCCACGCCACGGCCGGAGCCGAGCGGGCGCAAAAGGACGAATGCGAGCGGGACGCACAGGACGAGCGCAAACGGCCCCTCGCCGAGCCGCTCGAACATGTGCAGGCCGATCCCAATCGTCAGCGGGATCAAGAAGATCACGATTAGCGGGCTGAGCATAACGGCGGAGACCGCCAAACCCGAGGCTGTGGAAGTGCGAGAATTGGTCATCAAAAGCGTCCGGCTGCGTAGTCAAGAGGCACCTTAGGTAAGTCGAGTTAAAGAGATATTGACACGCCGAGCGAAAGTGTGGTATTGAATCAAATACATTAAAGATACAATTTGACAAAAATCAGTAATACTAACTAGATTTCGAAGAGACTGTCGAGTTTGGATTAAGTCAAACTGCCGCTTCCAGCGATTTCATCGCCGTTGGCGGCAAGCGGCGTCAAACGCAGCGTTCAGGCGGACGGGGCGAACCGCCAGATGGCGTGCAACCTCATTTGTTGTGCAGGGGCGTATCCCGCGCGGGACGCGGCGCGGCGCGCAAGGGCGCTGGCAGGACGATATTTCGGGCGATCCGATCGCCGCGGGCTGCTGGCGGGCTGATCTTATCTAATTGGCGTTGTTGAAGAATGCGTCTCGACAACCGGCGGCCGGGCGGGTTGACAGGGGGCCGGGTGGTCACTATGGTCCGCGCCGGTCCGGCTGACGGCGGCCGGCGAGGATGGCTGCGCATCCCTGAATGAGCGAGAGCAGACCACCCGACCCGCTGCGGCGGCTTGGCGAGGAGATCGACCAGGCGCGCTCGCAAGCCGGCGACGGGAGCGCCGGGTGGCCGCGGCGATGCGCATCGGGCAGCGCGCTCGGGTTCGGCCTGCGCATTGGCATCGAACTCGTCGCGGCGCTGTGTGTGGGGCTTGCCTTGGGCTGGCTCGCCGATCGCTACATCGGCACCCGGCCCTGGGGATTGATCGCGGGCTTTTTCCTCGGGAGCGCGGCGGGGATCGTGAACGTGTTCCGGGCGGTGCGGGGCATGGGCGGCGGAGGTCCGCACCCGGGCGGCCGCGGATGAGGGAGCCGCGGCGGGCGGCGGGGCGAGGGTGGAGAAGAACGTGGCGGATGTAAGCGCTCCTCTCGAGCAATTCGTGATCAAGCCGCTGGTGCCGCTCCACATCGGCCCATTCGACATTTCCTATACGAATTCGGCCCTGCTGATGACGATCGTCGTCGCGCTGATCATGCTGCTGCTGCTGGGGACGACGCGCCACGCCGCGCTGGTCCCGGGAAGACTGCAATCGATCGCCGAGCTATCTTACGAATTCGTTGCCGATATGGTCCGCGAAAACGTCGGCACCGAAGGCATGGAATTCTTTCCTCTGGTGTTTTCGATCTTCATGTTTGTCTTGTTCGGCAATTTTATTGGCCTCATTCCCTACAGTTTTACGTTCACCGGGCAAATAATCGTCACATTCGCACTCGCGATTTTCGTTTTCGGTATGGTCACGATCGTCGGTTTCGTGCGCCACGGCGTCCATTTCTTCAGTTTGTTCTTTCCGCCAGGGGCGCCGGTGTTCATGGCGCCGGTCCTGGTCCCGATCGAGATCATTTCCTACCTGTCGCGGCCGGTGAGCCTCAGCATCCGGCTGTTTGCCAACATGATGGCCGGCCACACGATGATGGCGGTGTTCGCCGGCTTCACGATCACGCTCGGCCTCTTCGGCTTTCTGCCGATCGCGATCAATGTCGCGATGTTCGCGCTGGAATTGATCGTCTGCGCCTTGCAGGCCTACGTGTTCACGATCCTCAGCTGCCTCTACCTGCGCGATGCGATCCATCTGCACTGATCGCCGCGCCAACGCCTTCCGCTCTGCAACTTCCCAGCAAAGGATGACGCAATGGATCCGACCTCCGCGAAAATGATTGGCGCCGGCCTCGCCGCAATCGGCGTGGCGGGGGCCGGCGTCGGCATTGGCAACATTTTCGGCGAGCCTGGTCAGCTCGATCGCCCGCAATCCGGCCGCGCGCGACCAGGTGTTCGGCATCGGCATGCTCGGCTTCGCCCTGACCGAGGCGGTGGCGCTTTATGCGCTCTTGATCGCCTTTCTCGTGCTGTACGCGGTTTAGGCCGCGGGGCGCCGCTCCGCCATGCCGCAACTCGATCCCGCCGGTTTTCTGCCGCAGCTGTTTTGGCTGGTCGTCACGTTCCTCGTGCTCTACGTGCTGATGAAGCGGCTTGCGGTGCCGCAGGTCGGGCGCGCGATCGAGGCGCGCCGCCAGCGGCTCGACAGCGATCTCGGCCGTGCCGGTGAGTTGAAGGCCGAGGCCGAAGCCGTGCTCGCCGCCTACGAAAAGACGCTGTCCTCGGCGCGCGCCGAGGCGCAGGCGACGCTGCGCGCAACCGCCGAGCGCATGGCGGCCGAGGCGGCCGAGCGCCAGCGCCAGCTCGCCGCAACCCTGGCGCAGCAGGTTGCGGCGGCGGAACTGCGCATCGCTGCCGGCAAGGACGAGGCGCTCGTCGAAATCCGCGGCATTGCCGTCGATGTCGGCCGCGCGGTCGTCGAGAAGACTGACCGGATTCGCCCCCGACGCCGCCCGGATGGAAGCGGCGGCAGACAGCGTTTTGGCCGGGCGGGTCGGCTGATGCACCTTCTTCGCCGAACCCGAATTCTGGGTGCTGGTCGCCGCGCTGATCTTTGTCGCGGTCGTTTGGAAGCCGGCGCGCAAATCGCTGATCGGCAGCCTCGACGGGCGCGCCGCCGGGATCCGCGCCGAGCTCGACGAAGCGAAGAAGCTGCGTGAAGAGGCCGAGCAATTGCTCGCGCAATATCAGCAGAAGGAACGCGAGGCTGCGGCCGAGGCAGAGGCGATCATCGCCCATGCCCGCGAGGAGGCCGAACGCATCGCCCAGCAATCGGCGCCGCGACCTCGATCAGGCTCTGATGCGGCGCCAGCGTCTCGCCGAGGAGCGGATCGCCCAGGCCGAGCAGAAGGCGCTCGACGAGATCCGTGGCGTCGCCATCGATGTCGCGATCGGCGCCTCGCGCGAGGTCATCCTGTCGCAGATCGACGAAGAGCGCGGCGCGGCATTGC
The DNA here is from genome assembly GCA_963842175.1 of uncultured Alphaproteobacteria bacterium. Classification (GTDB taxonomy): domain Bacteria; phylum Pseudomonadota; class Alphaproteobacteria; order ATCC43930; family CGMCC-115725; genus DATARH01. Next base: position 261,213 of record CAWJFM010000021.1, on the reverse strand, counting down.
TCGACGCCGCGATTGCCGCATTGCCGCAACGGCTGCGCTAGGAAGAGCATTGCGCCGCTACCGCGTGGCCCACAAGGAACCGATGTGATGCGCGCGCGAAATTTCCTGCCGCTGCTGTGCGTTCTAGTCGCGCTGACGCCGGCAGCGCGCGCCGCCGTCCCGGCGAGCGTGTTCATCGAGGATCTGACCTGGACCGAACTGCGCGACCTTATCGCCGCGGGGAAGACGACGGTCATCATCCCGATCGGCGGCACCGAGCAGAACGGGCCGCACATGGCGATCGGCAAGCACAATGTCCGGGTCAAGCTGCTCGCCGGCAAGATCGCCGCAGCGCTCGGGAACGCGCTTGTCGCGCCGGTGATAGCCTATGTGCCCGAAGGCCGCCTCGACCCGCCGACCGGGCATATGCGCTTTCCCGGCACGATCACCGTGCCGGAAGACGCATTCACGACGACGATCGAATACGCGGCCAGGAGCTTCAAGCTGCACGGCTTCCGCGACATCGTCTTCCTCGGCGATCACGGCTCCTATCAAAACGACGAAGCCGCGGTCGCCCAGCGGCTCGACCGCGAATGGGCGGCAACGCCGGTGCGCGTCCATGCGATCCTCGAGTACTACCAGGAGAGCGAGCACGGCTTTGCGAGCCTGCTCGAAAGCCGCGGCTATCCGGCCAGCGAGGTCGGCACCCATGCTGGCCTCGCCGATACCTCGCTGATGATGGCGCTCGATCCGGGCCTGGTCCGCGCCGACCGGCTGAAGCCGGGCGAGGGGGACAACGGCGACCCGAGCCGGGCGAGCGCGGAACTCGGCAAGCTCGGCGTCGACCTGATCGTCGCGAAGGCGGTCGAGGCGATCAAACAGGCGGTCGCCCACCGCTAGTGTGCCGAATCCGAAATTCGCCGTAACCCAGGGTGAGGCTCAAAGCGAATTTCGGATTCGAGAGCACGCTTGCAATTATATGAGTCTAGGGTGGTTTTCGGATTTGAAGTTCGCGAACGGAGCTGCCATCAAAATCATGCGAACTTCAAATCCACCACACCAGGGAGAGGTCCGCGCCGTGACCAGAGGGACCAAGCTGGGCCGCACTTTCGCCGCAACATTCGCCGTCGGCTTGTGTCTGTGGACCGGCCGCCTGCTGGCGACGACGCCGGTGGATTTGCTGCCCGGGATGCCGCCGGTCGTCGACCCGAGCAACCTCTACAGCGAGGCGGCGGCGGGGCATCTGAGCCCGGTCGTCGCCGACGCCCTGCCGCGCGTCTATGTCCCGAACCTTGAGTCGAACGAAGTCTATGTGATCGATCCCGAGACATTGAAGGTCGTCGACCGCTTTCCGGTCGGCCCGGTGCCGCAGCACATCGTCCCCTCCTGGGACTTGAAGACGCTGTGGGTCAACAATAACGGGCGGCGCGGCACCGAGGGCAGCCTCACCCCGATCGATCCGAAAACCGGTAAACCGGGTCCGGCGATCCCGGTCGAAGATCCCTACAACCTCTACTTCACGGCGGACGGCCGCGCCGCGATCGTCGTTGCCGAGCGCCTTGAAGCAGCTCGATTTCCGCGATCCCCAGGAAATGGCGCTGCAGCAGTCGCTGCCGACCCCGCAATGCTCCGGCCCCAACCACGCGGATTTCTCGATCGACGGCAGATATGCGATCTTCACCTGCGAGTTCCGCGGCGGCGGCCTGATCAAGGTCGACATGGTCAACCGCAAGGTCGTCGGTCATTTGCATTTGTCGCGCGTCAGCTTCGCCGAGAATGGCCCGGCCCCGGATGCTCGCCCGGTCGATGCCGCCTTCTGCGGCAACGAAATGCCGCAGGACATCCGGATCTCGCCAGACGGCAAGGTCTTCTATGTCGCCGACATGATGGCCGACGGCGTCTTCCTGGTTGATGGCGACGAGTTCAAGCAGATCGGCTTCATCCCGACCGGCATCGGCACGCACGGCCTCTACCCGAGCCGCGACGGGACAAAGCTCTACGTCGCCAACCGCGGCTCGCACTCGCCCCGGGGGCGATGGCACGGCCCCGGCAGCGTCTCGGTGATCGATTTCGCGACCCGTACGGTCGTCGCCAATTGGCCGATCCCTGGCGGCGGCAGCCCCGATATGGGCAATCTCAGCGCCGACGGCAAAGTACTGTGGCTGTCCGGGCGCTACGACAACGTCGTCTATGCAATCGACACCGACACGGGTGCCGTCGCCATCATCCCGGTCGGCGTGGAACCGCACGGGCTGACGGTGTGGCCGCAACCCGGCCGCTATTCGCTCGGCCACACCGGCAACATGCGTTAGGGCACCAGGCCAGCACCGGCAATCAGCCCGCCGCGTTGCGTGCCCCGTAACGCCGCACGCGCAGGTCGGCCTGTTCCTTGTGGCCCCAGAAGCGCTCGATCGCGCACAACCGGCTGCAATATTCGCCGACCATCGCGCTCGCTTCGGGGGTTCGCACCTCCTGGTAGGTGCAGGTCTTCAAAAACTTGCCTACCCAGAGGCCGCCGGTATAGCGCGCCGCGCCCTTGGTCGGCAGCGTATGGTTGGTGCCGATCACCTTGTCGCCGTAGGCGACGTTGGTCTGCGGCCCGAGAAACAGCGCGCCGTAATTCTTGAGACGATCGAGATAGCGGCGCGGCTCGCGGCACAACACCTCGACATGCTCGGCGGCGATGCGGTCGGCCTCGGCAATCATCTCATCGTCGTCGGCGCACAGGATGATTTCGCCATAGTCGCGCCAGGCGACGCCGGCGACATCGGCGGTCTGCAGCACATGGAGCTGGCGGGCGATCTCATGGATCGCCTCGTGCGCGAGCGTTTCGGAGGTCGTCAAGAGGATCGCCGGCGAGGTCGGGCCGTGCTCGGCCTGGCCCAACAAGTCGGTCGCGCACATCTCGGCGTCGGCGCTGTCGTCGGCGATGACCAGGATTTCGGTCGGCCCGGCGAACAGATCGATGCCGACCCGGCCGTAAAGCTGGCGCTTGGCTTCGGCGACATAGGCGTTGCCGGGCCCGACCAGCATGTCGACCGGCCGGAACGTGTCGGTGCCGAGCGCCATCGCCGCCACCGCCTGGACCCCGCCCAGCACGTAGATCTCGTCGGCGCCGCCGAGATGCATCGCCGCGATCGTCTCGGGGTGCGGCCCGCCCTGGTTGGGCGGGGTAGCAGGCCGTGATATGCCCGACTCCGGCGACCCTCGCGGTGACGATCGACATATGGGCCGACGCCACCATCGGGTAACGCCCGCCCGGCACATAGCAGCCGACCCGCCCGACCGGGATGTGGCGGTGGCCGAGGATAACCCCCGGCAGCGTCTCGACCTCGACATCCCTGAGCGCCGCGCGCTGGATTTGCGCGAAATTGCGGATCTGCGCTTGCGCGAATTTGATGTCGTCGATCGTCTGCGGCGACACCTTCGCGACCAGAGTGCGGATCTCATCGTCGCTGAGACGGAAGCTCGCCGGCGACCATTTGTCGAACTTCTCCGATAGTTCCCGCACCGCAACGTCGCCGCGCTTGGCGACATCGGCGATGATGGTTTCGACCGTGGCGCGTGTCTTGGCGTCGGCCTCGTCCTGGCTGCCGGCGAGCGCGGCGGTCTTGATGTGGCGCGGCATGGGGTTCTCCTGGTTCAGCCGAGGTTCGCGCCGGGCAAATTCCCTGCCGGCAGGGAAAATTTTCGGCACGATCGATCCCAATATGTTGACATCGCACGGTTGTTTGGGAATTTTTGCGCGCGGGCAGGGAATTTTTGCACGGGGGGCAGGGAATTTTTTGCACGGGGGGCAGGGAATTTTCTGCCATTGGGGAATATAAGCCGCATTTGCGCCATCCGCAATATTGCTCAATGAAAATGGGGATGTCGACCGCCAGCGACAAGCCCTCACCACTCCGCCTCGCGGGCCCTGCGTCACTCATTCGATCACCTCGTCGGCGCGCGCCAGGATCGATTGCGGCACGGTGAGGCCGAGCGCCTTGGCGGTCTTCAGATTGATGACCAGCTCGAATTTTGTCGGCTGCATAACCGGCAGGTCGGCCGGCTTGGCGCCGTTGAGAATGCGGGCGGCGTAACCCCCGGCTTGGCGCGCCATCTCGTCCATATTTCGGGCCGTAGCTGATCAGACCTCCCGCGGCGGCATAGTCGCGCATGTAATACATGGCGGGGATTGCATGGCGAGACGCCGTGCTCACCAGCAGCCCGCGCTGTGTCGCGAAAAACGGGTCGTCGCCGAGCAGCAGAGCGCCGATCCCCTGTTGCTGTCCGGCTGTGAACGCGGGTTCGATCTCCGCCACATCGCCGGCGGTCAGCACGGCCAGGCGCAGACCCAGCACTTTCGCCGCTGCTTCGGCGCGCTCCTTGTGCGATGCGGCGTTCGCGTTTTTCGGGTTGATCAAGAAGCCGATCAGCGTGGCGGTGGGGACCAGCTCGTGCAGGAGCTGCAGTTTCTTGGGCGTCAGCGGGTCGAACAGCGTCGTAACCCCGGTCAGATTGCCGCCGGGAAGATTGAAACTTTGCACCAGGTTGAAGGCGACCGGATCGATCGCCAGTCGGAACACGATCGGTATCGTCGCGGTCGCCGCCTTGGCGGCGAGCGCCGCGGGGAGACCCGAAGCGATGATCAGATTTACCTTGCGGCGCACGAGATCAGCTGCGAGCCCGGGCAGCCGATCGTAGTCGCCTTCGCTCCAGCGGTAGGTGATCGCGATATTGCGGCCCTCGACGAAGCCGGCCGCCGCCAAACTCTCCCGGATCGCCGCGACAGCGCCGGTTTCCACGGTCTCGGTGGTGCTGCTGAGATAGCCGATCACCGGCATCGCCGGCTGCTGCGCGGCCGCGGCCAGCGGTGCAGCGAGCAACGCCCCGCTGCCGAGGATGAGGTCGCGGCGCCTCATTCGATCACCTCGTCGGCCGCTGCCAGCAGCAATTGCGGAACGGTGAGACCGAGCGCCTTGGCGGTCTTCAGGTTGATCACCAGCTCGAACTTGGTCGGCTGCTGTACCGGAGATCGGCCGGCTTGGCGCCCGCCAGGATCTTCCCGGCGTAGAGGCCGATCTGACGAGAGATGTCGCTCAGGCGGGTACCGTAGCTGATGAGGCCGCCGGCCAAGGCGAACTCCCGCAGATAATAAATCGTTGGAAGCGCGTCGCGGGCCGCCAGCCCGAGGAGCTGGTCGCGCCAGGTGTAGAAAGCCGGATCGCCGCCGACGATCAACCCGGCGGCGCGCTGCTCGTGCAGCCTAGCGAAGGCCGCGTCCAACTCGGTTTGGCTGCTGGCGTTGACGACAATAACCTGCATTCCGGTCGCCCGCGCGGCGTCCCCGGCATCCTTCACCTGGGCAGCGGTGTTCGGATTATGCGGATTGACGAGCAGGCCGAACATCTTGGCGTCGGGAACCAAGTCGCGCAGCAACTCCCAGCCGCTTTGAGCCCAACTCGATGAATATTCAGCGATGCCGGTGAGGTTGCCGCCCGGGTGGCTGAGGCTCTTGACGAGACCCGCCCGCACCGGGTCGTCGCCGCTCACGAAGACGATCGGGATCGAATCGGGTCGCCGCCTTGGCCGCGACCGCCGCCGGGAGCGGCACCGCCACGATCACCGCCACCTGACGGCGCACAAGGTCTTGCGCCAATTCCGGCAGCCGCTCGTAACGATCCTCTGCCCAGCGGTATTCGATCGCCACGTTCTGTCCCTCGACGTAGCCGGCTTCGCCGAGGCCCTGGCGGAAGGCGGCCATCTGGGCGCCTGCACGGTCGGGTGTCAGGCTGCTGAGGTAGCCGATCACCGGCATCGCCTTCTGCTGCGCGCGGGCGGAAAACGGCCGGGCAACCGCCGCACCGCCGAGAAGGGCAAAGAGGTGGCGCCGGTTCATCACCACGCGGTCCAGCCGCCGTCGACGAGCAGCGATGAGCCGGTGACGAGGCTGGCGGCGGGCGAGGCGAGGAAGACGACGGCGTTCGCCACCTCCTCGACGGTGCCGGTGCGGCCCAAGGGGATGCGGTCGACGATCCAGTTTCGCGTCTCGGGGTCGTCGAGAAACGGTTGGGTCAGCGGCGTCTCGATAAAGGTCGGGGCGATCGAGACGACGCGCACGCCCCGGGGCGCGAGTTCGACCGCCATCGCCTTGGTCAGCCCTTCGAGCGCGTGCTTGGTCATCACGTAGACCGTGCGGTCGCGCTCGGAGCCGACATGTCCCATCTGCGACGACATGTTGATGATGACCCCGGCGCCGGCCCGGACCATGTGACGCGCCGCCGCCTGGGCCACGATGAAGGCGGCCTTGATGTTGAGCGCGATCATCCGGTCGAGCGTCGCCTCGTCGACCTCGAGAAAGGGCTGCGGCCGGTTCATCCCGGCATTGTTGACGAGGATGTCGAGGCGGCGGGAGGCCGGCGATCGCCGCGCTGCGCCGCGGCGCTGTCGGTCACGTCGAACGGCAGCGGCCGCGCCCGGCCGCCCAGCGCGCCGATCTCGGCTGCGACCGCCTCGAGCTCGGCCGGGGTGCGGCTGTTGAGCACGCAGTTCGGCCCCGGCAGCGGCGAGCGCCAGCGCGATCGCGCGGCCGATGCCGCGTCCGGCGCCGGTGACGAGCGCCAACTTACCGTCGAGGCGAAACGGGTTGGCAGAGGACGGCACGCGATCTCCTTTGTTGGCATTGCATCGTAGCGACCCATCCGCACATTGTCATTCCGGGGCCGCCCAGAGGGCGGAGCCCGGAACCCATGAACGCCGCCCCACCCGAGGGCGCACCCGACCTTCGTGCGATGACCCCTGCCGCCGGTGTTCTTGGGTTCCAGGCTCGCGGCGTCGCCGCGCCCCGGAATGACGGCTTTGGAGAGGTTCGCGACCATTCTGCGCAGATGGGTGGCGCCCGAGCGGCGCGGCCGCCATCATAAGCGGATGGCCCAGGGGCGAATGTTGGCATCACAGGCGGACACGCCGAGCGAGGTATTGGCTGGCCTCGTCGAGCGGGTCGTGTTCCACAACCCGGAGAGCGGGTTTTGCGTGCTGCGCGTGGCGGCGCGTGGCCGGCGCGAGGCGGTGACGATCGTCGGCCATGCGCCCTTGATCTCAGCGGGCGAGTTTGTCCAGGCGAGCGGCAGCTGGGCCAACGACCGCACCCACGGCGTCCAGTTCCGCGCCGCGTTCCTCAAGCCCACGGCGCCGACGACGCGCGCCGGGATCGAGAGATACCTCGCCTCGGGGATGCTGCGCGGCATCGGCGCGGTCTATGCAAAAAAACTGGTGCACGCGTTCGGGGACGCGGTGTTCGAAATCATCGAGAACGAACCCGCGCGGCTGCGCCGGGTCCCGGGGATCGGCCCCAAGCGCGCCCGGCAGATCGCCGCCGGCTGGGCGGGGCAACGCGCCGTCCGCGAGATCATGGTGTTCCTGCACGAGCACGGCGTCGGCACCGCCCGCGCCGTGCGCATCTACAAGACCTATGGCGCGGATGCGGTGCGGCTCATCTCGCAGGACCCCTATCGCCTCGCCCGCGACATCCGCGGCATCGGTTTTAAGAGCGCCGACCAGATCGCGCTGCGGCTCGGCATCGACAAGAGCGCGCTGATCCGCGTGCGCGCCGGGATCTCCCATGCGCTGGCCGAGGCGATGAACGAGGGTCATTGCGGGCTGCCGGAAGAGGAGCTGGTGCCGCTCGCCGAGAGTTTGCTCGAGGTGGCGGCGCCGCTCGTCGATGAGGCGCTCGGCCGCGAAATTGCGGCGGGCAGCGTCGTCGCCGACACGGTCGACGGACGCCGCGTCATCTTTCTTGCGGCGCTCTATGAGGCCGAGCGCGACATCGCGGCGAAGCTCAAGGCGCTCGCCGCCGGGGCGCCGCCGTGGCCGGCGATCGACGCCGACAAGGCGATCCCCTGGGTCGAGAGCCGCACCGGCCTCAAACTCGCCGACAGCCAGAAGGAGGCGATCCGCGTCGCGCTCGGGGCCAAACTCACCGTCATCACCGGCGGACCCGGGGTCGGCAAGACGACGCTCATTAATTCGCTGTTGCAGATCCTCCGGGCGAAGCGGGTCCGAATCGTGCTGTGCGCGCCGACCGGCCGCGCCGCCAAGCGCCTCGGCGACAGCGCTGGGCTCTCGGCGCAGACGATCCATCGCCTGCTCGAAGCCGATCCGGCAGGCGGCGGGTTTCGCCGCGACGATACGCAGCCGCTCGATTGCGATCTCATCGTCGTCGACGAGACCTCCATGGTCGATGTGCCGTTGATGCGGGCATTGCTGCGGGCCCTTCCCGACCGCGCGGCGCTGCTCCTCGTCGGCGATGTCGACCAATTGCCCTCGGTCGGCCCCGGGCAGGTGCTGGCCGACATCATCGCCTCGGGCGCGGTCCCGGTGGTGCGGCTCGTCGAGGTGTTCCGCCAGGCCGCGGGGAGCCGCATCGTCACGTCAGCGCATCGCATCAATCGCGGCGAGATGCCCGATCTCGCGGCAAACGAAGGTGGCGACTTTTATTTCGTCGACGCTGCCGACCCGAACGATGCGGTGAAAAAGCTCGTCGCCATCGTCCGCGAGCGGATCCCGCGCCGCTTCGGCCTCGATCCGGTCCGCGACATCGAGGTCCTCTCGCCAATGAACCGCGGCGGGCTTGGCGCCCGTGCGCTCAATGTCGAGCTGCAGCAGGCGCTGAACCCGCCGGGTGAGGATCGCATCGAGCGCTTCGGCTCGATCTTCGGGCTCGGCGACAAGGTCATGCAGGTCGAGAACGATTACGACAAGGACGTCTATAACGGCGATCTCGGGATCATCGCCCGGCTCGATGCCGAGGCCGGCGAGCTGGCGGTCGATTTCGACGGGCGTCGCATCATCTATACAGCGGGCGAACTCGACGAGCTGGCGCTCGCCTATGCGACGACGATCCACAAGAGCCAGGGGTCGGAATACCCGGCCGTGGTGATCCTTCTCGCCACCCAGCACTATCCGATGCTGCGGCGCAACCTCGTCTATACCGGCGTGACCCGCGGCAAGCGCCTCGTTGTGCTGGTTGGCCAGCGCCGCGCCCTGGCGATTGCGCTCGGCGAAGGGCAGGCGCAGCGCCGCTGGTCGAAGCTGCGCGAGCGGCTCGCCGAGATTGCTTCGCTGCGCTCGCAATGACGGAAAAAAAGGGAGTCATTGCGAGGAGCGCAGCGACGAAGCAATCTCGCTGCGATGAATTTGCTCTTGCTCGCTCGCAGAGCGGGCGGGTCAGATAATCGAGCAATCATCTTGCCGGGAGATCCCATGCCGACCTTGCACCCGCAGATCGTGAATGCCCTGGAAGCGATGGAGAAGCTCGGGCTGCGCCCGATCGAGGCGATGACCCCCGAGGAGGCGCGCGCCCAGATGGAGGCGACCGCCCAGAGCCGCAAGGCCGAGCCGTTGCCGATCGCCCGCGTCGAAGAGCGGACGATCCCCGGCCCGGCCGGGCCGATGCGGGTGCGGCTTTATTGGCCCAACGCCCCGGAAAGCTCCACTGGCGCGCCGGTACCCGCGATCGCCTATTATCATGGCGGCGGGCACGTCATCGGCAGTCTCGACACGCATGATCTGATCGCGCGCAACCTGTGCGCCGGCGCCGCGGCGCTGGTCGCCTCGGTCGATTACCGGATGGGGCCGGAGCATCGCTTCCCGGCGGCGGTCGAGGACAGCTTTGCCGCGCTCGAATGGCTCTACGTCAACGCGGCGAGCCTGGGCGCCGACCCGCACCGGCTCGGCGTCCATGGCGACAGCGCCGGCGCCAATTTGGCCGCGGTCGTGGCGCTGATGGCGCGCGACCCCGGCGGCCCGAAGCTGCGGCTGCAATCCTTGGTCTACCCGGTCGCCGATTACAGCCTGAGCAGCCCCAGCTATGCGAAATTCGCCGAGGGCTGTGGCCTGTTGACCCGCAGCGCGATGGCCTGGTTCCAGCAGCACTATCTGCGCAGCCCGGCCGACGCGCAGGATTGGCGCGCCTCGCCAATCAAGGCGGCGAGCCTCGCAGATGTCGCGCCGGCGATCGTCGTCACCGCCGAATGCGACGTGCTGCATGACGAGGGCCAAGCTTACGCCGAGGCGTTGCGCCGCGCCGGGGTCGCGGTCGAATATCGCGAGTATAAGGGGATGATCCACGGCTTTTTCGGCATGGTCCCGATCATCGACGATGCGATGAATGCACAGCGCGCGGTCGCCGCCGCGTTTCGTCGCGCCTTCGCCTGAGCGCCCGTGGCCTCTTCGACGGAGGCGGAGGGGACCACCCCGCGCGTCACCCTACCGGCGTTGTTCGGCACGTTTCTCTTGGTCTCGATGTACGGGTTTGGCGGACCGATCGTCTGGGCCCGCCGCTTCATCGTCGAGCAGCGCGGCTGGCTCGGCGATGCGGAATTCGCCGACATCCTCAGCTTCTGCCAATTCCTGCCAGGCCCCAACGTCGTCAGTCTGTCGGTCTGCATCGGCGCGAAATTCCGCGGCCCGACGGGCGCCCTGGCGGCACTTGCAGGGTTCATCCTGGTGCCGTGGACGGTCGGCTTCGCGCTCGGCGCGGTATTTTTGTCTTACGCGCAGACAGCGCTGCTGCAGGGCCTGCTGCGGGGGATTGCCGCGGCGGCGGCCGGTCTGATCATCGGCACCGGCATTCGGCTGCTGCGGCCCCAGCGTCGCCGGCCGGTCGCTTTGACCTTTGCCGCGCTTGCCTTTGCCGGCCTTGCGCTGGCGAAATTGCCGCTGCTGGTCGTCGTGCTCGGGCTGGTGCCGCTGTCGATCGCTGTTGCCCGCCCGGAGCCGGTTCCGGTGCGATGAACGCAACCGGCGCTCCGACTTCATTGGTCGCGCATATCGCGCTGCTGGCGCTGATCAGCTTTGGCGGGGTTCCCGGCGTGCTGCCCGATCTGCGCAACTTTGTCGTCACGACCCATGGCTGGCTGACCGACCAGGAGTTCGCCGATTGCTTCGCGATTGTCCAAGCCATCCCCGGGCCGAACATGATCCTGATGATGAGCTTTATCGGCTGGAAAGTGGGCGGGCTCCCGACCGCGCTCGCCAGCGGGGTGGTGACGTTCGTGCCGCCTTGCGCGGTTTCGTACGCCGCTTTCCGCTATTGGGAGCGCTTTCGCCACACCGCCTGGCAGAGCCGCGTTCGCCGCGGGTTGACGCCGGTCGTCATCGGCCTCGTCATCGCCGGCGGCTATGCGATGGCAAGCGCCGTGAATCCCGGTTGGGTCGGCATTGGCGTCACGGTCGGCGCGGCCAGTCTGCTGCTGACGAGCCGCGTCAACCCGCTGTGGCTGCTCGGGGCAGGCGCGGCGCTTGGCGGTCTCGGCCTGGTGTGAGGACGAAGCCTAGGCGAGGCGCTGGGTCAGCTGGTAGAGCAGCATCGGGTTGATCTGGAAGCGCTCGCGCAACGCCGCGGAATCGAGCGCGGCCAAGGCGGCGCGCTCGCCCTCGGCGAGCTCGAAGCGCGCGGCATAGCGGGCGGGGTCGCGGCGAAAGGCGGCGCGCGCCTCGGCATCCTCGACCAGGGTGAAGATCGCGCCGGCCAGAGCGCTGCGCTCCGGCGCGGTTGCCGGGTAATGCAGCGCCGCCGCCGCGACCGGCGCCAGCTCGGTCCAGCCGATAACGGCATAGATGTGATGCCAGGACGGCTCGAACAGCGCGCTCTGCGGCGGCCGGTCGCCGATCGCACCGGCGAGGATCTGCAACGAGCGGCATTCGACATTGCCGGTCCGGTCGAGTGCGGCCGCATCGAGGCTCATCAGGTAGCGCAGGTTGCCTGATTTCAGCCGCTCGAAGATGACCCGGTCGGTGGCGAGGTCGGGGTGCGGGTATTGCGGCGTTCCGGGATAATGCGACAGCCCGCCGCTGGCGAGCACGACCGCGCGCCGGCCGATGCGCTCCAGTGCATGCGCCAGCGCCCGGCCGAAGGCGAAGCAGCGCTCCGGCGTCGGTTGCGGCGGGACATAGGCGTTGACGAACACCGGCAGGAACGCCGTGTCGCGCGGGTAGCCGCAGAAGTCGAGCGGGATCGTGAAGGCAGTGCCGAGCGCGGCGTCGAGCGTGAAGGCCGGGTCGAAGCCTTCGTCGAACAGCTCGCGGACCAACGCGCCGCCCGCTTCGCCGTCGATCGGCCACCAGCCTTTATGCCTGCCGCTGCCCTGGGCGCGCGCGCCGCAATGGACCATAAAGGCCGGCACGCAGCGCACGACGAAATCGTCGCAATGCGCGTTCGAGATCACGATCACCAGATCGGGGTCGAGCGCGCGGAAGCGATCGCCCAACTCGCGCATCGCCGCGTTGACCCGGGCGACCTGGGCATGGTCCTCGGTCTCGGGCAGGGTGAGGAATTGCGGGGCATGCGGCACGATCGCCGCGCCGACGATGCCGGGTTCTCGCTGTGCCATCGGGGTCACCTCGCTATGTCGCACCATCATAGCCGAGAGTGGCCGCAACCGCCGAGAGAAGCTATGATGCTGTACGTGCCGTAAAGAGCGTGCAGGGGTCGATCCATGCCCGAACCCGACAGCGTTTCCACCGACGATCTTCGAAAGGCGATTCTCAATGTTGCAGATGCGGTTCGGCTAACCGCCGAAGCGTTAGAGTTGATGCGGGGGAACCTAAGCCCGACGAATGCGGCAGTCGGCCTAAATCCATTTCTTCAGCATTTTCATCGAACGCTCGCGGCCGCAAACAGCCGCCTGGGCGCCGCGGTGGACCTGCTTGTGAAAGAGGATATCGAACATTCCGCCTGAGACCGGGCGAGTTGTGCCCTTCACCGCTAAAATCAACCGGGTAATCGGCCCTGCAAGCGGCGAGACCGAGGCGGTTCCGATTGACGCTGGTGGCAGCGGCCCGCATCCTCCGGGAATGGACATCGGCGAACGCCTCGCGCGGCTGGAGAACGGCCAGGAATGGACCAAATTGCTCCTCGGCCTGATTGTGGCCGTGATGATAGGCGGTTTTGCGTTTCTCGGCTTTCAAATCGGTCGACTCGACACCAAGATTGACGCGTTAGGCGGTCGAATTTCGGCCGAGAATGCCGCTACGCGCCAGGAACTAACCGGTATCGCTACCGCCATCGCGAACTCCATTACCGCGGCGCGACAAATGCAGCCGCAAATCCTGCCTGTTCCGTGGCCGCCGCAGCCCGCGCCCGGCTCGCCGCCGACAAAGCAGTAACCAGCTCGCCAACCCTTTCGCCCCCGGAGCCATCATGCCGATCATCCCCGAGGTGCTCGAATTCGCCGACGAGCTGAGCGCGATCCGACGCGACATCCACGCCCATCCCGAGCTCGGCTTCACCGAGGAGCGCACCGGCGATCTGGTCGCGCAGAAGCTCGCCGAGTATGGCGTTGAGGTGCATCGCGGCCTCGCCACGACCGGGGTCGTCGGCACGATCCGCCGCGGCAACTCGCTGCGCGCGGTCGGGCTCAGAGCCGATATGGACTGCCTGCCGATGCAGGAGCTGAACGAGTTTCCGCATCGCTCGAAATTCGCGGGCCTGATGCATGGCTGCGGCCATGACGGGCATACCACGATGCTGCTTGGGCGCTGCGCGCTATCTCGCCGCGACGCGCAATTTCGAGGGCACCGTCCATTTCATCTTCCAGCCGGGCGAGGAAGGCTATGGCGGCGGCCGCGTCATGGTAGAGGAGGGGTTGTTCGCGAAATTCCCGTGCGATGCGGTCTTTGCGATGCACAACAAGCCGGGCATCCCGATCGGCCATATGGCGACAAAGGTCGGGCCGATGCTCGCTGCCTCCGACCGCTTCGACATCCACATCAAGGCAAAGGGCGGCCACGCCGCCCATCCGCATCTCGGGACCGACCCGTTCGTGGTCGGCGCCCAGATCGTGATGGCGCTGCAGACGATCCCGTCGCGCAATATCGACCCGGTCGATTCGGCGGTGATCAGCATCGGCTTTATGAAGGGCGGCTCGGCCTATAACGTGATCCCGGACGAGCTGCATATCGGCGGCACGGTGCGCAGCTTCCGCCCGCAGGTGCAGGATCTGATCGAGCGGCGCATCGGCGAGATCGCGCGCGGCACCGCTGTGCTTCATGGCGCCGTCGCCGAGCTGGCCTATCGCCGCGGCTATCCGCCGACGATCAACCATGCCGCCGAAGCCGGTTTTGCCGCCGACGTCGCGGCCGAAATCTGCGGCGCGGAGCATGTCGAGCGTAACGTCGCGCCGTCGCTCGGCGGCGAGGATTTCTCCTACATGCTGCAAGCCGTGCCGGGGGCGATGATCTGGGTCGGCAACGGGCCGGGCGAGGGCGGCTGCCTGTTGCACAACGCCCGCTATGATTTCAACGACAGCGCGATCCCCTATGGGGTCAGCTTCTTCGCTCGCCTCGCCGAGCGGTTCCTCGCGGCAGAGTGAGGCGAACATCATGAGAGTGCATGTCGTCAATTTCCTGCGGCCGGACCCCGACTTCACCGGCCGGACGCTCGATTATCTTGCCTCGCTCGCGCGGCAGGTCGAGGCCCGGGGGTTTGCCGGGCTGTGGCTGACCGACTCGTTCGGCCGCGGCCGGCCGACCCTCGACCCGATCGTCGGGATGAGCGTCGTCGCCGCCGTGACCTCGCGCATCGAGATCGGGACCTGCGTCCTGCAGGTGCCGGTGCGCCACCCGGTCGAGCTGGCGCACCGCATCGAGTCGCTCTATGCGCTGACCGGCAGCCGGCTTGCAGCTCGGCGTCGGCAGCGGATCGACACAGGCCGATTTCGACATCGTCGGCCTCGACTACACGCAGCGCTTCAAGATGCTGATGAGCGCGCTCGACATGATGGGCCGGGCGTGGCGCGGCGAGGCTTTGCCGGGCGGCGCGCTGACGCCGTGGCCGGGCACCGAGGGCGGGCCAAACGTGTTGCTCGGCGCGTGGCGCAACAAGCGCTGGATCGTCTACGCCGCCGAGCGTTGCGCCGGCTGGATCGCCTCGGGGCTTTATTCGCAACCGGAAGAACTCGCGGCCGGGATGAAGATCTACCGCGACGCCGGCGGCAAGCGCGCCATCCTGTCCAACGTCATCGTCGCCCTCGAAGGTAGCTCGGAAGCGGCGCAACGCGCCTCGACGGCGACGGTAACGCTGACCGGCGGCGAGGCCGGGGCGCGCGACCGGCTGAAACGCATCGAGGATGTCGGCTTCGACGACGTGTTGTGCATGACCCCGCTCGACGCGCTCGACGATCTGGAGCGGTTGCGCGACGCGGCGGCGTGACCAATCCCCGCTGTCATTGCGAGCGAAGCGAAGCAATCTCCTTCCGGGTTGGGCTTA
The DNA here is from genome assembly GCA_963842175.1 of uncultured Alphaproteobacteria bacterium. Classification (GTDB taxonomy): domain Bacteria; phylum Pseudomonadota; class Alphaproteobacteria; order ATCC43930; family CGMCC-115725; genus DATARH01. The sequence continues at coordinate 245,981 of CAWJFM010000021.1, read as the reverse complement.
TCCGACGGGGATTGCTTCGTCGCTGCGCTCCTCGCAATGACAGTTAGGGTGTTATTGACGGGCGCCCGGCCGCGAATTACCTAGGCCCTATGGCTCTGTTACCGATCATCACCGCGCCCGATCCGCGACTCAAGATCAAGGCACGGCCGGTCGCCGCGGTCGACGCCGCGGTGCGCCGGCTGATGGACGACATGCTCGAGACGATGTACCACGCGATCGGCGTCGGGCTCGCCGCGCCGCAGGTCGGGGTGGCGCAGCGCGTGCTGGTGATCGATGTCGCGCGCGAGGGCGAGGAGCCGCAGCCGATGCGCGTCGCCAACCCCGAGATCCTGTGGCGTTCCGAGACATTGATGGTCGGCAGCGAGGGCTGCCTGTCGCTGCCCGAGCATTATGCCGATGTCGAGCGGCCCGATGCGATCCGCTTGCGCTATCTCGACCACGAAAACGAGATCCGCGAGATCGAGGCGAAGGGGCTGCTCGCCACCTGCCTGCAGCATGAGATCGACCACCTCGACGGGGTGCTCTTCGTCGACCACATCTCGACCCTGAAGCGCGGCATGATCCTGAGGAAACTCGCCAAGACCAAACGCAGCCAAGCCCTCGCGGCGGCGCAATAATCGGTGACCGCCCCGCTCGACCTGATCTTTATGGGGACGCCGGATTTTGCCGCGACGATCCTCGCCGGGCTGATCGATGCCGGCCATCGCATTCGCGCGGTCTACACCCAGCCGCCGCGCCCCGCGGGCCGCGGCCACCGACTGCAGCCATCGCCGGTCCAAGCGCTGGCCGAGCAGCATGGGATCGCCGTGCGCGTTCCGACGAGCTTGCGCGAGCCCGAGGCGCAAGCCGAATTCGCCGCGACCCCGGCCGATATCGCGGTGGTCGCGGCCTATGGCCTGATCCTGCCGGCGGCGATCCTCGAGGCGCCGCGCCATGGCTGCCTCAACGTCCACGCCTCGCTGCTGCCGCGCTGGCGCGGCGCGGCGCCGATCCAGCGGGCGCTCTTGGCCGGCGACAGCGAGACCGGGATCACGATCATGCAGATGGAGGAGGGGCTCGATACCGGCCCGATCCTGCTGCAGCAGGCGATCCCGATCGCACCCAAAATGACCTCCGGCGAATTGAGCGACGCGCCTCGCCGCGCTTGGCGCCGAGCTGATCCTCGCCGCGCTCGACGGCGTCGTGCGTGGGACGCTGGTTGCCCGGCCCCAGCCGAGCGCGGGTGTCACCTACGCGGCAAAGCTGCGCCGCGAGGAGGCGCGGCTCGATTGGCGCCTCCCCGCGATCGCGCTCGAACGGCAGGTGCGCGCCTTCGATCCGTGGCCGGGCGCCTATTTCTGCGGCCGCGGCGAGCGCATCCGCGTGCTGCAGGCCGAGGCCGACGCAGCGCTCAGCCGCGGCGCCGCCGGGCACGGTGCTCGACGACCGTCTGTCGGTCGCCTGCGGCAAGGGCGTGCTGCGCCCCTCGCGATTGCAGCGGCCGGGCCGCGGCGCGCTCGACGCGGCGGCGTTTCTGCGCGGGTTTGCCCTCTCGCCCGGGACCCTCCTGCCGTGCCCCGCTACAAGCTGACGATCGAATATTGCGGCGCCGGCCTCGTCGGCTGGCAGCGGCAGGCGAACGGGCTGTCGGTGCAGGAGGCGCTCGAAACCGCGATCCGGCGGCTTCTGCGGCGAGAGCGTGACCGTGTTCGGCGCCGGCCGCACCGATGCCGGCGTGCACGCGCTGGCCCAGGTCGCGCATGTCGATCTTGCGCGCGCCGCCGATCCCGAGGTGATCCGCAGCGCGGTCAACCACCATCTGCGGCCGCACGCGATCAGCGTGCTCGCGGTCGAGCCGGCGTCGCCAGAGTTCGATGCCCGGCGTTCGGCGACCGCGCGCCACTACCTCTACCGCATCCTCAACCGCCGGGCGCCGCCGGCATTGGAGCGCGGGCGGGTGTGGCACGTCGCGCCGCCGCTCGACCTCGCCGCGATGCAGGAAGGCGCGCGCTCACCTCGTCGGGCATCACGATTTCTCGACCTTCCGCGACTCGCTGTGCCAGGCGAAGATCGCCGCTGAAGACGCTCGACGCGCTCGATCTGACGCGGGAGCGGCGAGGAGATCCACATCGCGGCGCGGGCGCGCTCGTTCCTGCATCACCAGGTGCGCAACATGGCGGGGACACTGAAGCTGGTCGGGCTCGGGCGCTGGCGCCCGACGATGTCGCGCGCGCGCTCGCCGCCCGCGACCGCCGCGCCGGCGGACCGACCGCGCCGGCCGAGGGGCTGACCCTCGTCGCGGTGCGCTATGAAAGCGATCAGTAAAGCCCCTCGGCGACGTGGCCCAAGGCGGTGCTGAGCAACAGATCGATAATGACGACGAGCGTCGCCTGCGTGCCGGTGACCGCGAGCGCCACCCGGGCGATATACCACTCGTAGACGAGCGTCGCGATGACGGCGAGCAATCCGGCGAACGAGGCCTCCGATTGCGACAGCAGGCCGGTCGCGCCGTCCAGCACAACCAGCAGGACCAGCACCGTCTGCGGTATCTGCGACCAGTTGTAGGCGACCATGAACGCAAGAAACCGGTCGTCGCGGCGGAATTGGCGAGCCACCGGCAGGATCAGCAGCGGGAAAGCCACCCAGGAGATCACATAGGCGATGGTTTCCACGATGACGATCGACGCGAACCCCGATTTGTCCCATTGCGCAGCGGCAACGCGAAAGACCAACAGCAGCAGATAAAGCGGGTAGCAGATCGCGCCGGCGCGAAAGGAGCGCCAGAACCCGTCGATCGAGGCGTCGAAAAACCCCAGACCGCGCCGGTCGCCGACGGCCAGGCGCAAGGTGCCGACGACCGCCATCTGCACCTCGGTCCATGCCGCCGATGTCATGTCGGCTCGAAGAACCGCTCGATAAAAGCCTCGTAAATCGCGGTCAGCCGGGCGATGTCGGCGATCTCGACTCGCTCGTCGGTCTTGTGCATGGTCAGGCCGACAAGGCCGAATTCGGCGACCGGGCAATAGGCGTGGATAAAGCGCGCGTCGGAGGTGCCGCCGGTGGTGCTGAGCTCCGGGGTCCGGCCGGTGACCGCGCCGATCGCCGCGCTGAGGCACTCGCTGACCGGGCCGGGCGGCACCAGAAAGGATTCGCCGCTGACCTCCCAGGCGAGCCGATAGCGTCCGCCGACCGAGGCCAGCTTGTCGGCGACCCAGGATTTGAGCGTCTCGCTCGTCCAGCGATCGTTGAAGCGGATGTTGAAGGTGGCGCGCGCCAGACCGGGGACGACATTGGTCGCGGGGTTGCCGATATCGATCGTCGTCACCTGCAGGCTCGATGGCTGAAAATGCTCGGTGCCGGGATCGAGCGGGCTTTGCAGCAAGACCTGCAGCAGCGCGACGAGGCGGTGCGCCGCATTGTCGGTCAGGTGCGGATAGGCGACATGGCCCTGCACGCCCTCGACGGTGAGCCGGCCGGTCATGCTGCCGCGCCGCCCGATCTTGATCATGTCGCCGAGATCCCGCGCCGAACTCGGCTCGCCGACGACGCAGGCGTCGAGGGCTTCGCCGCGCGCGCGCAGCCAGTCGAGCACCTTTCTGGTGCCGTTGACCGCGACCCCTTCCTCGTCGCCGGTGATGAGGAGGCTGATCGAACCCGCGAAAGCGGCGCCGCGCGCCGCGAGGAACCGCTCGGCGGCGGCGATGAAGGCGGCGATCGCGCCTTTCATGTCGACGGCGCCCGCGACCGCACAGCGCACCGTCGCGCAGGCTCGCTGCGAACGGCTCGAATGACCACGCCTCGGTTGGGCCGGGCGGCACCACATCGGTATGCCCGGCAAAGCACAGATTGGGCCGCCCGCCGCCAAAGCGGGCGTAGAGGTTGGCGATCGGCGCGGTTGTCTCGCCATCGGGGCCCGGGTCGTCGAAGACGAGGCGATGACAGACAAAGCCGAGGCGTTCGAGCCGCGCGGCGACGATATCGAGCGCGCCTTCGTCCTTCGGCGTCACGCTCGGCCGGCGGATCAGCTCGGCGGCGAGATCGACCGGATCGATCGCCCAATTGTGCGGGCGCCTGGGCGATCTCGCTCATTCGCGCAACAGCTCGTTGATCGCGGTCTTGGCGCGGGTCTGCGCATCGACCTGCTTGACGATCACCGCGCAATAGAGGCTCGGGCCCGGGCTGCCGTCGGGCAGAAGCTTCCCCGGGAGCGAGCCGGGCACGACAACCGAATAGGCCGGCACCCGCCCCATATGAATTTCGCCGGTCTCGCGGTTGACGATCTTGGTCGTCGAGCTGATGAAGGTGCCCATCGCCAGGACCGCGCCCTGCTCGACGATGACGCCCTCGACGACCTCGCTGCGCGCGCCGATGAAGCAGTCATCCTCGATGATGACCGGCTCGGCCTGCAAGGGCTCCAGGACGCCGCCGATCCCGACCCCGCCGGAAAGATGGCAGTTCCGGCCGATCTGGGCGCAGGAGCCGACCGTCGCCCAGGTGTCGACCATCGTGCCGCTGCCGACATGGGCGCCGACATTGACGAAGCTCGGCATCAGGACGACGTTCGGCGCGATATAGGCCGAGCGCCGCACGATCGCGCCGGGCACGGCGCGGAAGCCGGCGTCGCGGAAGCGGTTCGACGACCAGCCGGCGAATTTCGAGGGCACCTTGTCCCACCATTTGGCGGGGCCGCGCTCGGGATCGACCGGCCCGCCAGGGATCTCGACCATGTCGTTGAGGCGGAACGACAGCAGCACCGCCTTCTTGAGCCATTGATGGACCCGCCAGCCGCCTACCTCCGGCTCGGCGACGCGCAGGCTTCCGTCATCGAGCCCGTCGAGCGCGGCCTCGACGGCATCGCGCCAGGCGCCCTTGGTCGCCGGCGAGACTTGGTTCGCGGCCCTCCCAGGCGGCATCGATGGTGGCGGCGAGATCGGATTGGGTCATCAGCTCCGTCCGGTGTCGGCTGAACGTGGCCGCGGAACCATGAGCGAGCCGGCCCGGCGGTGTCAACCGAGGCCATCGCAGAGCGCAGGGTGGCCGGCAGCGCTGCCATGCTCTATGAATGTCCGACGCCGCATCGAGCGGCCGAACAACGAACAGGCCGCTCGCAGGCGATGTCATGACCGCGTTCTACGCCCTCGCCCTTGCCGTCCTGCAAGGCGTCACCGAGTTATTCCCGATCAGCAGCCTCGGTCACACGGTCATCCTGCCGGCGCTCTTCGGCTGGCCGATCGACCAGCACGCGCCGGCCTTTCTGCCCTTCGTCGTGGTGCTGCATGTCGGCACCGCCACGGCGCTGCTCTTGTACTTTTGGCGGGATTGGCTGGTCATCGCGGCGGGGCTGACCGGCCTCGGCGGGCGGAGCAGCCGTTCGGCGGCCGAGGCGAGGCGGCTCTTCGGTCTCATCGTCGTCGCCACACTGCCGGCCGTCGTGATGGGCTTTGCCCTGGAAAAATGGGTGCGCATGCTGTTTGCCTCGCCGCTCGTCGCGGCGCTGTTCCTGATCGTCAACGGCTTTCTGCTGCTCATCGGCGACCGCATGCGCGACCGGGCAACCGAAAATGGCCACCGCCATCAGCGCCTCGACGCGCTCGGTTGGCGGGGCGCGCTGGCAATCGGCCTGTGGCAGTGCACGGCGTTCATTCCCGGCATTTCGCGCTCGGGCGCGGCGATGGTCGGCGGGCTGTTCGCCGGTCTGCATCATACCGAGGCGGCGCATTTTTCGTTCCTGATCGCCACGCCGATCATCGCCGGGGCCGCGGTGCTGGAGGTGCCCAAGCTGCTGGCCCTGCCGGGCGGCGGGCTCAGCTCGGTCGTGATCGGCGCCGGGATCGCCGCCGGCGTCACGGCCTATGCCAGCGTCGCCTTCCTGATGCGCTATTTCCGCCGGCACAATTTCGACGATGCGCTGGTGCCGTTCGCGATCTACTGCTGGGTGGCCGGCGCCGGCGCCGCGCTCGCTCTCGCGCTGCGGGCGTAAGGTCAGTGTGCCGAATTTGAAATTCGCCAAACCCCGGGTGCGCGTCAGAGCGAATTTCAGATTCGAGAGCACACTAGCAATTATATGAAGCTAGTGTGGTTTTCGGATTTGAAGTTCGCAAACGGAGCTGCCATCAACATCATGCGAACTTCAAATCCCCACACTAGCGCGCTTCGGCGAAGCCTTTGGCGCGCATGCAGGCGCCGACGATCGCCGCGTCCCGGTCGCGCGTGTGGTCCTGCATGGTCTGCGTCGCGACGCGGACCGGTCCCGGCGCGCTGCCAATCCTCGCTGCCGGGTGGCGAGAATATCCTGATCGATGTCGGCGTCGAGTCTCGACCGCGCTCGCCGCAATGGCGCGGCAATCCTGATAGTCGCTCGCGATCGCCGCCGCGTCGGCGCCGGGCTTTGTCCAGCCTCCGGCCGCGGCGCAGCCGGCGAGCAGCAAGGCCAATCCCAATACCCGACAGCGTCTCATTGCCAATCGTGAGGCGCGCATCGCGCCGTCCCGGCTATGACGCCACCGGTGCGAAATCCTCGCCGGCGAAATCATAGCGGGTGTTGCAGAATTCGCAGGTCACCGTGATGACCTCGTCCTTGCGCATCTCCTCGATGTCGTCCGCCGGGAAGGAGCGCAGGATCCGCCCGATGCGCTCCTTCGAGCAGCGGCAGCGCGCCTCGAGCGGATGGGTCGCGAAAACCCGCACGCCCTCGTCGTGGAACAGGCGGTAGAGGAGCCGGTGCGGCGACAGCTCGGGATCGACCAGCTCGGCCGGGGTGGCGCTGGCTCATCAGCACCATCGCGCGCCGCCAGCCGTCCTCGACATCGTCGGCGATGACCGTATAGCCGCCCTCGGGCGGCACCCGCTGCAGCATCAGCCCGCCGGCGCGCCAGGCGCCGCCCGCCCCGGAGCGCGCCGCCGCCAGTTTGATCCCGGCCTGGATCTGCTCCGATTGCCGGAAATAATGCTGGGCGCATTCGGCGAGCGTCGCGCCGATCAGCTCGACGATGCCCTGATAGCGCTCGGTATGCTCGCCCTGGTCGACCGTGAATGCGATATAGCCCTTGCCGATCAGCTCGGGCACCGAGGGGCTCGCACCGGGGCGCGCGAAGTTGTGCGGCGGCAGCGTATCGAGCCGTTCGCGGTCGTATTGCGCATAGCCGCGCACCGCGCCTTCGGTCGAGACATCGGCGACGATCAGGCGCACCGGCCCGTCGCTCTTGGTCTGCAGCGTGAAGATGCCGTCGTATTTGAGGGCGCCGGCGAGCACCACGGCGAGCGTGATTGCCTCGCCGAGGATCGCGGCGACCGGCTCGGGGTAGTCGTGCTGCGACAGGATGCGGTCGACCGCCGGCCCGAGCCGGACGAGCCGGCCGCGCAGCGCAAACGGATCGATGCGAAAGGGCTGGACGAGATCGTCGGGTCTCGGTTCGTCGTCACCAGGCAATCAGAAGCTCCGGCTCTCGATCAGCGAAAATGTCATTGCGAGCGACAGCGAAGCAATCTCGGCGAGATTGCTTCGTCGCTTCGCTCCTCACAATGACGGCTCGGGCGTCACGTCAGACACCAGGCGAGGATGCCCTTTTGCACATGCAGCCGGTTTTCCGCCTCGTCCCAGACGACCGATTGCGGGCCGTCGATGACCCCCGCGGTCACCTCCTCGCCGCGCTTGGCCGGGAGGCAATGCATGAAGATGGCGTCGGGCTTGGCCTGTGCCATCAGCCGCTCGTCGACGCGGTACGCGGCGAGGAGATTGTGCCGGTTGACGCTGGCCTCGACCCCCATCGACACCCAGGTGTCGGTGACGACGCAATCGGCGCCGGCGACCGCCGCTTCCGGCTCGGTGAGAAGGCTGACCCGCCCGCCTTCGCCCCGCGCCCATTCGATGACATCCGGCGGGGGCTGCAGCGACTGCGGGGCAGGCGAGCCGCAGATCGAAGCCGAAACGGACTGCGGCATGGATCCAGCTGACCGCGACGTTGTTGCCGTCGCCGCTCCACGCCACCACGGTATCGGCGACCGGTCCCTTCTTTTCCTGCAAGGTCATCACATCGCCCATGATCTGGCAGGGGTGCGAGGAATCGGTCAGGCCGTTGATCACCGGCACCGTGGCGTGCCGCGCGAGATCGGCGAGCTTCTCGTGGTGGTTGGTGCGGATCATGATCGCGTCGACATAGCGCGACAAGACGCGCGCGGTGTCGGCGATCGTCTCGCCGCGGCCGAGCTGGCTGTCGGCGGTGCCGAGGAGGATTGCATCGCCGCCGAGCTGGCGCATCGCCACCTCGAACGAGACGCGGGTGCGGGTCGACGGCTTCTCGAAGATCATCGCCAAGGTCTTGCCTGCGAGCGGCCGGTCACGCCGGCCGTTCTTATAGGCAAAGCCGAGATCGAGAATGCTGCGCAGATCCGCGGTCTCGTACTGGTCGATATCGAGGAAATGGCGCGGCGGCCCGGCGGCCCGGCGGCCGCCGAACAGCGCCGCTCCTGTTGCCACCGCTCTCACGCTGCGGGCCATTCCCGCGCGACCTTGTTGAGGACGGCCGCCCCGTCCTCGATCTCAGCTTCGCTGACGATCAGCGGCGGCAGGATGCGCAGCACGTTTTCGCCCGCGGTCAGGCAGAGGAGCCCTTCGACGCGCAGCTTGGCGACAAAATCGCCGGCCGTCACCGCCGGCTGGCAGCGGATGCCGAGCAGAAGCCCGGAACCGCGCAGCTCGGCGAACAGCTTGGGATAGCCGGCGACGAGGGTTTGGAGCTTGTCCCGCAGGAGCCGCGATACGCGCTGCACGCGCTCGAAGAAGCCTGGTTCGAGCATCACATCCATGACCGCATTGCCGGCCGCGACCGCCAGCGGGTTGCCGCCGAAGGTCGAGCCGTGGGTACCGGGGACCATGCCGATGGCGGCCTTCTCGGTGGCCAGGCACGCGCCGATCGGGAAACCGTTGCCCAAGGCCTTCGCCACCGCCATCACATCGGGCGGGACGCCGGCCCATTCATGGGCGAACAGCTTGCCGGTGCGACCCATGCCGCACTGCACCTCGTCGTAAACCAGCAAGAGGCCGAACTCGTCGCAGATCGCGCGCAGGCCCTTCAGATAGTCGGGCGACGGCGCGCGCACGCCGCCTTCGCCCTGCACCGGCTCGACCAGGATGGCCGCTGTCTCATCGGTGACTGCGGCGCGCATCTCGTTCAAATTGTTGAAGGCGACGTGGTCGAACCCGTCCATCGCCGGGCCGAACCCCTTGAGGTAGCCCTCGGCCCCGGCGGCGGCGAGGGTGGCAAAGCTGCGCCCATGGAACGAGCCGTGGCAGCCGATCACCCGGTAGCGCTCGGGATGCCCGGTCTCGCTCTGGTATTTGCGCGCGACCTTCAATGACAGCTCGACCGCCTCCGCCCCCGAATTGTTGAAGAACACGGTGTCGGCAAAGCTGTGGGCGACGAGGCGCTCGGCAAGCCTCTGCTGGCCGGGGATCTGGAACAGGTTCGAGACATGCCACAGCTTCTTCGCCTGGGCGGTCACCGCCTCGATCAGATGCGGATGGCAATGGCCCAATGAGGTGACGGCGATGCCACTGGTGAAATCGAGAAACTTGCGGCCGTCGGTGGCCCAGAGATGGCAGCCCTCGCCCCGTTCGACGGCAACATCCCACCGACCATAGGTCGGCATTACAGCTGTAATCACGATGGTTCTCCTGCGCGATAGGATTGCGGAAAGATCGGACGGACGCGAATTATCGTCGTCGCCGATCCGCCCGCGGCGCCGTCTCCCGCGCCGACATCCTAGGCCGGCTCATCATGCCGGGATCGCGCATCATCGCCGCTCTCCTCGCCGTGGCGGCCCGGCCGAGCCAAGCCCCCGCAGCATCGGGCAGGAAAGCGACGGAGTATGAGGATGGCCGCCAGCCCTGTCAATTCGGGTGGGTCGGTCTGCCGGATTTTGTGGAAATCAGTTCCTAGCCTCTCGCGCGTGCTAGTCTCTGCGAAACGGAAGCCCGAGGGAGGGTAGAAGATGGCGCACGCTCTCTATGTTTGCCTGCAAGACGACGACAAGATCGCCGCTTTCGCGATCGATGCCGATAGCGGCCGGCTGACGCCGCAACCTGAGGTGCCGGTCGCGGGCGGGCCGTCCGGGCTGGCGATCAGCCCCGATCGGCGGGTGCTCTATGTCGGGCTCCGCACCAAGCCGGCGATCTCGATCTACCGGATCGACCAGCGCAGCGGAACGCTGAGGCTGCTCGGGACGGTCGCGCAGGAGCACGCGCCGACGTTCATGGCGCCCGACCGCACCGGCAAATATTTGCTGTGCGCCTATTATCAAGGCGGCGGTGCGGCGGTCTACCGCCTCGGCGATGACGGCGCGGTCGGCGCCGCTTCCCATGACTGGCTCGCCACCGCGACGGGCGCCCACGCGATTGCGACCGACCCGTCCAACCGGTTCGCCTTTGTGCCGCACATCGCCCGCATTCAGGACAACGTCCTCGAACCGCCGAAGAACAACCCCGGCCCGAATGTGATCATGCAGTTTCGCTTTGACGCGGATAGCGGCCGTCTCAGCCCCAATACGCCGCTACGGGTCGAGCCGGCGGGCCTCCTCGGGCCGCGCCATTACTGCTTTCATCCCAGCCTCGACCTCGTCTATTTCTCGAACGAGCAGGGCTGCAGCGTCACCGCCTACCGGCTGGACCGCGCGGTCGGCACCCTCGCCGCCGCGCAAACGATCGCGACCCTGCCCGAGGGGTACACCCAACGGAACACCTGCTCGCAGATCCACCTGACGCCTTCCGGGCAATTCCTCTATGTCGGCAACCGCGGCCACAACAGCATCGCCGGGTTCGCCGTCGACGCCGCCAGCGGGCATTTGACGCCGATCGGGCAGGTGCCGACCGAGGCGGTCCCCAGCGCCTTTTGCGTGGACCCCGCCGGCCATTTCGTCTTCGCTGCCGGCACGGCGTCCGGCCGTCTGGCGTCCTACCGCATCGACGCCGCAACCGGTGCGTTGACCCCGCTGGCGGTGCAGCCCGTCGGTCAGCGGCCGGCGGCGGTGCTGGCGGCACGCCACGGCGACTAGCAACAACGCCCGCGGGAGATGACGACCATGGAGATCGGCGCTCAGATTTTCTTCACCGAGTACTCGATGGCGCCCACCGCGCTCGCGGCCGCGCTGGAACAGCGCGGCTTCGACTCGCTGTGGGTGGCCGAGCATTCGCACATCCCGGTCACTCGCCGCTTCACCCACCCGCTGGGCGCGGCGGCGCTGACCAAAGAATATTTCGACGTGATGGACCCGTTCGTCACGCTGAGCGCCGCGGCGGCCGTCACCAAACGCCTGAAACTCGCCACCGCGATCTGCCTGGTGATCCAGCGCGACACGATCCAGACGGCCAAGTCGGTCGCCTCGCTCGACCAGATCTCGCAGGGCCGCTTTCTGTTCGGCATCGGCGTCGGCTGGAATGCCGAGGAGATGGAAGACCACGGCACGGTCTACGAAACCCGCGCGTTGAAGATGCGCGAGCAGATCGAGGCGATGAAGGAGATCTGGACCAAGGAGAGGCCGGAATATCACGGCGAGATCGTCGATTTTCCGGCGATGACGGCCTGGCCCAAGCCGGTGCAGAAACCCAATCCGCCGATCATCATCGGCGGCGCATTCCGCCTCGCCGCCCGCCGCGCGATCCGCTACGGCGACGGCATCCTGCCGGCCGCCCCGAGTGCCGGCTCGGGCAGTCCCGAGGAATTCATGCCGCGCTTTCGCCGGATGGCCGAGGAGGCCGGCCGCGACCCGAAATCGCTGTCGGTGACGTTGGGCGGCGCACCCGAGGATCTGGCCGTGCTGACGAAGAACCGCGATCTCGGCGTCACCCGCATGACCGTGCGCCTGCCGCCGGCCAAGGCGGACGAGATCCTGCCGGTCCTCGACCGCTGGGCAAAGCTGATCCCGCAGGTCAGCAATTGAGAGGGGGTACCGCGATGAGCCAATCCCGCACGCTGCGCGCCGGGGTGTTCCTGCCGCCGTTTCATCCCAACGACGAAGACCCGCTCCTCTGCATGGAGCGCGACTTCCAGCTGATGCAGTGGCTCGACGCGCACGATTACGCCGAGGCGTGGATCGGCGAGCACCATTCCGGCGGCTATGAGATTTACGGCCAGCCGGAGCTGTTCATCGCCACCGCCGCCGAGCGCACAAGGCATATCCGCCTCGGCACCGGGGTGATCTCGCTGCCCTACCACCATCCCTTCATGGTGGCGGACCGCATCGTGCAGCTCGACTACCAGACGCGCGGGCGGGCGATGTTCGGGTTTGGCCCGGGGCTCCTGCCATCGGACGCGATGATGCTCGGCATCGACCCCGAGACCCAGCGCGACCGCATGGCCGACGCGATCGACATCATCACCCGCCTGCTCGACGGCGAAACCATCACCCAGTCGAGCGAGTGGTACACGATGAAGGAGGCGCGCCTGCATCTGCGCCCCTATTCGAAACCGCGGCCGCATCTGGCGATCGCCAGCGCGGTGACGCCGACCGGCGGCAAGCTCGCCGGGCGCTACGACCTCGGCATGCTGTGCGTCATGGCCGGCAGCCCCAACGGCTATGACACGCTCGACTACAACTGGGAACTGGCCAATGCCGAGGCGGCCGCGCAGGGCCGCGTCATGGATCGCCGCAACTACCGCATCATGGCGCCGTTCCACATCGCCGAGACACGCGAAAAGGCGATCGAGAACGTGCGTGCCGGCTTCGAGAAATGGCAGCTCTACTCGTATTCGGTAAACCCCGAGGGCGGCGCCGCGATCGGCATGCCGAGCATCGAGGAGATCAACGAAGGCGGGCGCGGCGCCATCGGCACCCCCGACGACGCGCTGCGCGTCTTGGAGAACTACTGGACCAAGACCGGCGGGTTCGGCGTCATCCTGATGCTGGCGCACGATTGGGCCGACTGGGAGGCGACCAAGCGGTCCTATGAATTGTTCGCACGGTACGTGTTGCCGCGCTTTGAGGAGCGCAGTCTTTGGCGCTCGGAGTCGATGGACTGGATGCGCGCCAATCGCGAAGCCTTCAGCGCCAAGCGCAAGGCCGCTGCGGCCAGCGCGGTCGAACGGCACTTTGCCGCCGCGCAGGCAGGAGCGAACCGGGACGCCGCGAAATAGACCGAGGGGAGAGGGTGCTGTGAAATTGAGCTTGTTCTACCAGATCCAGGTTCCCAAGCCATGGACCGCATCCAGCGAATCCGAGCGCATCTATGAAGCGCTCGAGCAGATCCCCTACGCCGAGCAGCACGGCTTTGCCGGTGTGTGGTTTTCCGAGCATCACTTCCGCCCGGTGTGGTCGCACAACAGCGCCCCCGACCTCACCCTGGCGGCGGTCAGTCAGCGCACCAGCTCGATCCGCCTCGGCATCGGCGTCGTGCTGGCGCCGATCCACCACCCGCTGCACATCGCCCAGCGCATGGCGACGCTCGACATCTTGAGCCACGGGCGCGTCGATGTCGGGCTCGGTCGCACCGGCTACCCCTACCAGCTCACCCCGTACGGGTCGGATCTGCGCGACACCCGCGGCATGTGGCAGGAGTTTGCCGAGGTGCTGCCGCGGATCTGGACCCAGGAGGAGATCTCTTACGACGGCGAGTACTTCCAGATCCCGCGCCGCGAGGTTCTGCCGAAGCCTCTGCAAAAGCCGCATCCGCCGCTGTGGTCGGCCTGCGGCAGCGACGAGACGGCCCGCCTGACCGGGGGCCTCGGGATGGGCGGGCTGTTCGGCAGCGAAGGGCGGGCCGAACCGCGTCAAGGAGCTGCTGGCGCTTTATCATGACGCGCTACCGACGGCCGCCAGCAACACCGCCGGCCCCACCCGCCGCGCCGCGCTGATGACGGCGGGATACTGCCACGATGACCCGAGGGTCGTGGCGGAGCGCGGCACCGAACTCGTGGCCTGGTACCTCGACCAGCAACGCGAGCGCGCCCGCCTGGTGTGGCGCGACTATGATCCATCGACCGTGCCGCCGGATTACCAGGGCTACTACGCGCGCGACCAGCGCCTCGCCAGCGGGCCGCATCCGGGGGAGCCGACGCCGCAGGAGGTGCGCGAGGAGGGCACCAAATTCTGCGTCGGCACGCCGGCGGATTGCATCCGGTTTCTCGAAATCTACCAGGCCATGGGCATCGAGGAGGTGATCCTCCTATGCGCGATCGGGCCGGCAACGCACCAGGAGGTGCTCCACACCATCCGGCTCTTTGGCGAAGAGGTGATCCCGCGCTTCCAGTAGGTCAGTAATACGCCGCGCCGCCGTTGACGTGGATCGTCTGGCCGGTGATGAAGCCGCCGTCGTCGCTGACCAGGAAGAGGCACGTGGCGGCGATCTCGTCCGCCTTGCCCTGTCGCCCGAGCGGGATCCCGGCGGTGCTCGGCGGCCGTCCGCCATACCATTCAGGATTGTCGCGCCGGGTATCGATGCTGCCGGGCGAGACGACATTGACCCGGATGTTGTTGGGCGCGAACTCGGTGGCGAGTGCCCGGCACATGCCGACGAGACCCATCTTGGCGGCCGAGATGTGGGTCCGGCCGCGGCCGCTGCCGCTGAAGGCGCCGTCGCCGCAGAAGAAGAGGATGCGGCCGTAATTGTTCTTGACCATCGGCTCGATCAGGGCGCGCGTCAGATAGAGCGCTCCGTCAAGCACGATGCCGCGAACCTCTTCCCAATCCTCGACCGTCAGCTCGGTGAACGGTTTGTGGGGCCGGATCGCGGCGTTGTTGATCAGGATGTCGACGCGGCCGAACTCGCGAGAGCGCCTTCGCCGCCATCGCCTCGACCTGGTCCCTTTTGCCGACGTCGGCGATGACCGCGATCGCCTTGACGCCGCGATCGCGGGCCTCGCGTGCGACGGACTCGGCTTCCTGCTGGTTCGAGCGCGCGTTGACGACCACATGGCAGCCTTCCCCGGCCAGCTGCAACACCGTCGCGCGGCCGATATTGCGGCCCGAGCCGGTTACCAGCGCGACCTTCCCTTCGAGCTTACCCATGAGCCACCTCCCTGACGATGTCCGAGAGGTAGAGGGAAACCGCATGCTGTGGCAACCGCAAACCGGGCAGCCAACGAATTGCACCCTGGCGCAGGCCGGAATCCGCGCAGTTCGGCGATCTCGTCAGCGGATTAATGGGTCCCGGCCTCCGCCGGGACGACAGCATTATTGTGCCGCCAACGCTACCCCGCCTTCGCCTTCGCCGCGGCCGGCGCCTGGTGGCCGCTGACCTCGGCGCCGTCGGTCTCGGTGAGGCGGAGGAAGCCGAAGACGGAAAATAGCGGGAGCAGCGCAATCAGCAGAAAGACGATGCGGAAATCGCCGGTCGTCACCGGCTGCGGCCCCGCGACCAAGGCCAGCAGAGCAGCGCCGATCGCGACCCCGAAACCGCGCGCCACCTGTTGCACGACGCCGCTGACGCCGGTGCTGCGGCTCAGCATCGCCGAGGGTACGTCGGCGTAGCTGATCGTGTTGAGCGCCAGGTATTGGATGCTGCGGATGCAGCCGGAGACGAGCACGATCAGAACGATCATCCAGTGCGGCGTGTCGGCGCTCATCAGCGCATAGCCGGCGGTGACCGCGGCCGACAGCAGGGCGCCGCCGACCAGGGTCCGGCGGAAGCCGACGAGGCGCAGCATGACCCGCGAGAACGTCCGCACGAACATCGCGCCGAGGGTCCCGGAAACGCTCAACAGGCCGGCCTGCAGCGGGCTCAGCCCGAACCCGACCTGAAACAGCAGCGGCAAGAGAAACGGTGTCGCGTCGAGGCCCATGCGGCAGATCGCGCCGGTCACGGTGCCGATGTGGAAGGTCTTGATGCGGAACAGATTGAGGTCGAGCACCGGGGCGGGGCTGCGCTGGGCATGGCGGCGATAGGCGAAGAAAGCCGCCAGCGCCAGCGGAAAGAAGGCGTACCCGACGACCGGCGCGATGATCGGGCGCCCGACATTCTCGATCGCCAATTCGAGCAGAAACAGCCCCAGCCCGGCGATCGCGAAGCCGACCAGGTCGAACCGGGTCGGCGCCGGCGCGCGGAAATTCTCGAACAGCCACAGCGCCAGCACCCCGCCGATGACGCCGATCGGAATGTTGAGGTAGAAGATCCAGCGCCACGAGGCGTAACCGGTCAGAAACCCGCCGACGACCGGGCCCACCGTCGGTCCGATCATCGCCGGGATCGTCATCCAGTTCATCGCCGAGACGAGCCCGGCGCGCGGAAAGCTGCGCAACAGGATGAGCCGCCCGACCGGGGTCATCATCGCCCCGCCGAAGCCCTGAACGACGCGCATCGCGATCAGCATCGCTAGGCTGTTGGCCAGCCCGCACAAGGCCGAGCCGCCGGCAAAGATCAGCACCGCCGCGCAGAACACGCGGCGCGCGCCAAAGCGGTCGGCGATCCAGCCGCTGACCGGGATGAAGACCGCCAGGCTCAGCAGATAGGTCGTGATCACCAGATTGAGCCGCAGCGGGCTCTCGCCGAGGCTTTTCGCCATCGCCGGGATCGACACCGCGATCATCGTCGAGTCGAGCCCCTCCATGAAAAAGGCGCAACCGACGATCAGCGGAATGAGGATGCGGAGCCGGGGTTCGGCCGTGGTCGCAAACGGGGCGCCGGTGTCGCTCACAAGGTCGTCCCGGAGGTTTTCGCGCCACCCATGATAGAGGAGAATGGCACCTCATGCGGGAATTCCGTTGTCGGAGGAGACGTTGCCGCCGTCTCGCGTTTACGCATTTGTTCGTTCATGCCCGGGTTCGGCCGGGGCATCGACGCGAAGCAGTCTCGTGGATGGCCGGACCAAATCCGGCCATGAACGATGATGGTAGGCAGCAGGCGAAGCACTTCGTCGAGCGCTGCAGCAGCGCCGATCGATCGCGCGCTGCTCGAAAAATGGGCCCTCGCCCATCTCGAACGCTACGCCAGCTCCGCCGAGAATCTGCGCCAGGTGCTGCAGCGCCGGGTACGGCGGCGTGCCGCGGGCGAAGGCGAAGCGGTGCGCACGGCCGGCGCCTTGATCGACGTGCTGATCGCACGGTATCGCGAGACGGGTCTGCTCGACGATGCCGCCTATGCCGCCGGCCGGGCGCGGAGCGGGCTGGCGCGCGGACGCTCGCTGCGCCGGATCGCGGCCGGGCTCGCGGCCAAGGGGGTCGGCAGGGAGGACGCTGCCGCGGCGGTGGCGGCATTGCGCGACAGCATCGCCGATCCGGATCTCGCCGCCGCCTGCGCCTTTGCCCGGCGCCGCCGGCTCGGCCCGTTCCGGCCCGCTTCGCCCGGCGCTGGCGATCGCCGGCGCGAGCTTGCCGCCTTCGCCCGCGCCGGCTTCGAGCGGGGCGCCGCCGAGGCGGTCCTCGCCTGTGCCGACGAGGCGGCGGTCGCCGCTTTGCTCGGCGGCGTCGATCTATGAGCCGCTTCGGTGCCGCCTCGCGCTCTTGCATCAGCCGCGCCACCGCCTGCGAATCGGGGTCCTCGCGTCCGTCCAGCGCGGCGATGATCCGCGGCCGGTCCGCCGCCGGGCGGTTCTGCGAGAGCTTGAACTTGCCGTCGAGCCGAGTGACCCTGATCTCGACGCCGGTGATGCCGTTCAGCATCGATTGCAGATAGGTCTCCGGCAGATCCTCGACATCGCCACGGCGGCGTCGGCTCGCGCCCCTCGTGACGCTCGGTCAACCGGCGCAAGAGGCCGCGCAGCCAGTCCGGGTCGGCGATCGTGCGGGCGGTGCCGTAAGCGTGGACGGTGGCGTAGTTCCAGGTCGGCACAGCAGGCCCGGGCTCATACCAGCTCGGCGAGATATAGGCGTGGGGTCCCGGGAAGATCGCGAGCGCCTCGCCCCCGGAGTCGAGATCGGCGAGCTGCGGGTTGGCGCGGGCGAGATGACCCTCGAGGTAAAGCTGGTCGTCGCGGCGCGCCAAGAGGAACGGGATCTGGCTCGCGATCAGCCCCTCTGTACCGTGGCTGACGAGCAGGCCGAACTCATGGCGCTCGATGTGTTCGATCAGGAGCTCGGGGCGGGTTTCGGTGAAGGCTGGCGGTAGATAAACCACGGTTTTGACCTCGCGATTGCCGGCAATTCAGCCGAAATGCTTCAGCAGCACGCTGCCGAGCAGCGCGGCCCCGCAGCACACCAATATCCCGCCCGAGCCGCGGTTGATCCAGACCAGATGCTCGCGGCTAAACGACAGGCGCACCAGCCCGGCGACAAAGGCCAACCCCGCCCACCACGACAGCGAGCCGAGCCACACGCCCAGAACGAGGATCGCGGCTCGCCCCACTGTCGCCCCGGGACCGCTGAAGCCGATCGCGGCGAAGATCGCGAGAAAAACGAGGATCGTTATTGGATTGGTTATCGTCAGCACGAAGGCCGAGGCGTAATCGGCGAGCAGGCTCTCAGGATCGCGCTGTGAGCGCCGTCCGGCGACTGGGTCGGCGCTAAGGGCTGAAGCTCCGGCATAGAGCAGGAAAAGGGCGCCAGCAAACCGCAGCCAGTCCTGATAGCCGAGCAGCGCGTCGGAGACGACGGTCAGGCCGAAGGCGGCAACGATGCCGAATACGGTATCCGCGCTCGCCGCCCCCAGCCCCGAAATGAACCCGGCAAGCCGGCCTTGAAGGATCGTGCGGCGGATGCACAGGACCCCGACCGGGCCGACCGGCAGGGCGATGACAATGCCGACCAGCAAGCCCTTCAGCAAAAAGCTCACCGGCATTCCCTGCCCAAACGCCGCGACGCGGCGTTCAGTCTCCGGGATGGGGGAGTATCGCGCAAACAAAATACAAAGAGTGGTCGATCCCCACCTCTCCGATCTTGGCCGCATCCACATGCGCCGCGAATCGCGCTATGGTGAGAGCCGATCGGGAGGGTCTGACATGGCGACAAGCGACACCGAAGCGGGCGACGCCTATCAATTCGAATTCGTCTCGCTTGACGGCGACAAGCTGCCGCTGGCGGCGTGGCGGGGGCACCCGGTGCTCGTCGTCAACACCGCGTCGTTTTGCGGCTATACGCCGCAATATCGCGACCTCGAGGCATTGTGGCGCCGCTATGGCCCGCACGGCCTGGTCGTGCTCGGCGTGCCCTCCAACGATTTCGGCGAGCAGGAGCCGGGATCGGCGGCCGACATCAAAAAGTTCTGCGAGACGAATTACCAGGTCGATTTCCCGCTGACCGAGAAGAACCGGGTTATCGGCACCGACGCCCATCCGTTTTATCGCTGGGTTGCCGCCACGCTCGGCGAGGGCGCCACGCCACGCTGGAACTTTCACAAATACCTGATCGGGCCGGACGGCCAGCTCGCCGGCGCCTGGCCGACGCAGGTGCGGCCGAGCGACGCCGCGATCACCGGCGAGATCGAGAAGGTGCTGCCGAAGCCATAGCCGAGCGCTTTCACCGCACCGCAGCACCCGACGCAGGTGATGGGCTGCGGATGCTTGTCGGCTCCTGACCGAGGCGACAGAATGTCGCCGCAACGAGGGGAGGGAGCGGATGTCGCAATCGCCGCTCGCGATCTATCAGGCCCATCTCGACAAGGGCGAACTGGCCTATCAATGGAGCCCCGAGGCCGGGCGCGCGGTGTTCTATCCGCGCCTCGTCTGCCCCTATTCCGGCAGCACCGCGCTCGAATGGCGGGTCGCCTCGGGGCTCGGCACGGTCTATGCGACGACCGTCACCCACCCGCGCGCAGGGCGAGCCCTACAACATCGCGCTCATCGATTGCGACGAAGGCTTCCGGCTGATGAGCCGGGTCGAGGACATCGACCCGATGGCGGTCAAGATCGGCCTGCGGGTGCGTTTCCGTGTGCATCGGCCGGGCGGCGACGAGCCGGCCTATCCGGTATTCGTGCCGGTAGAGGGCGCGCCGTGATGAGCCGGACTGCAGCGCGGCGGCGCGGCGATCGTCGGCGCCGCCGAGAGCGATCTCGGCCAGGTCGCCGACGGGATGAGCCCGATCGATCTGATGGCGCAGGGCATCGCCCGCGCGCTCGACGATTGCGGGCTCGCATTGAAGGATGTCGACGGCCTCCTCTGCGCGACGGCGCAATCGCCGCACCTCGGGCCTCAACCTCGTGCGAATATCTCGGCATCTCGCCCGCCTTCATCGACACGACGATCCTCGGCGGCTCGTCCTTCATGTTCCATGTCGCGCATGCGCTGGCGGCGCTCCAGCTCGGCCTCTGTCAGGTCGCGGTCATCGCCTATGGCTCGACGCAGCGCAGCGTCGGGCGGCGCCAGGCCTCGGTGCGCGAGATCAACCCGTACGAGACGCCGTACCGGCCGTTCCTGCCCTCGACCGCCTATGCGCTGGCCGCCTCGCGCCACATGCACCAATTCGGCACGACCCGCGAGCAACTGGCCGCGGTCGCGGTCGCGGCGCGGCAATGGGCGCTGCTGAACCCGGCCGCGTGGGAGAAGAAGCCGCTGACGATCGCCGAGGTGCTCGGCGCGCGCATGGTCAGCTATCCGTTCACGGTGCGCGACATCTGCCTGGTCACCGATGGCGGCGGCGCCATCGTGCTGACCGCGCCCGAGCGCGCCAAGGTCCTGAAAAAGCCGCCGGTCTATGTGCTCGGCTGCGGCCAGGCGATCACCCACGCCAATATTTCGAGCATGCCCGATCTGACCGTGACCGGGGCGCTGCAATCGGGCCGCGAGGCCTATGCGATGGCCGGGCTCGCGGCGAAGGACATCGATGTCGTCGAGCTCTACGACGCGTTCACGATCAACCCGATCCTGTTTCTCGAAGATCTCGGGTTTTGCCCGAAAGGCGAAGGCGGGCGCTTTGTCGAGGGCGGGCATATCGCGCCCGGCGGCGGGTTGCCGGTCAACACCAATGGCGGCGGCCTTTCCTATTGCCACCCCGGCATGTACGGCCTTCTCGTGCTGATCGAGGCGGTGCGGCAATTGCGCGGCGAATGCGGCGCGCGCCAGATCGCGGGCGCCGAAACCGCGATCGCGCACGGCAACGGCGGCGTCCTGTCGTCGCAGAGCACGGTGATCCTGGGGACGCAAGCGACGGTATGACTTTCACAACGAGGCAGCGAGACAGCGAGCGAGCGGCGAAAATGGCAATGCCGTACGAAAAGGATGTCCTGACGGACCAGATTATCGGCTTAGCCATCGAAGTTCACCGTCATTTGGGTCCGGGGCTGCTCGAGTCCGCATATGAGGAATGCCTGTGCTACGAGCTGAACGAGAACGGGATAGCATTTAAGCGGCAGGTACCCTTGCCGGTGGTGTACAAATCGGTGCGGTTGGATTGCGGGTATCGGATCGACCTTGTCGTGGAGAACCGCCTAATCCTCGAACTGAAAGCGACTGAGCGGCTGCTGCCGATCCATGAAGCGCAGGTGCTCACGTACATGCGGTTGAGCGGTATTTCCACGGGTCTTTTGCTGAACTTCAATACGCCGGTGCTGAAGGACGGGATCAGGAGACTCATGCTGTGAGATGATGCGCTCAACTCTCACCGTCTCGCTGTCTCGTTGTGAAATCTCTTTAAGGCGAGGGACGACAATGGCTGAAGGCGCGAAGAACTGGTCCGCTTCGAGAAGGATGGCGACATCGGAATCATCACGATCGACAACCCGCCGGTCAACGCGCTGTCGCCGGGCGTGCCCGAGGGCATCGTCGCGGCGGTCGACAAGGGCAACGCCGATCCGGCGATCAAGGCGATGGTGCTGATCGGCGCCGGGCGCAGCTTTATCGCCGGCGCCGACATCCGCCAGTTCGGCCGGGGGCCGTCCGCCGCCGCCCGCCGGCCGGCGGCCCTATGACGTGCTCGACGAGAGCGCCAAGCCGGTCGTCGCCGCGATCCACGGCTATGCGCTGGGCGGCGGGCTCGAAATCGCGCTCGCCTGCCACTACCGCGTCGCCGTGCCGAGCGCCAAGGTCGGGTTGCCCGAGGTGCTGATCGGCATCCTGCCCGGCGCCGGCGGGACCCAGCGCCTGCCGCGCCTGATCGGCCCGAAGGCGGCGCTCGAGATGATCACCTCGGGCCGCCACGTCCCGGCCGAGGAGGCGCACAAGCTCGGCATCATCGACGAGATCGTGCCGGAGGCCGAGCTGAGCGCGGCGGCGATCGCCTTTGCCCGCCGCGTCGCCGACCGGCGCCCGTTGCCGCGCATCCGCGACAGCAACGACAAGCTCGCCGAGGGCACGCCTGCGCTGTTCGAGGCGACCCGCAAGGCGATCGCCCGGCGCGCCCGCAACCAGCGCGCGCCCTATGCCTGCATCGAGGCGGTCGAGGCGGCCTGCGACGCTGCCCTTCGACGAGGGCTGCGCGCTCGAACGCAAGCTGTTCGACGAGCAGGTCAATTCCGACGAGGCGAAGGCGCTGCGCTATGCCTTTTTCGCCGAGCGCGAGGTCGCGAAACTGCCGCACATCCCGCGCGACACCAAGCTGCGCCCGACCGACCACCCGGCCGTCGTCGGCGCCGGCACGATGGGCGGCGGCATCGCGATGAGCTTTGCCGATTTCGGCTTCGACGTGAAGATCACCGACGCGACGCCGGAGGCGCTCGACCGCGGCATGGCGCGCATCCGCGCCAATTACGAGACCAGCGTCAAGCGCGGCAGCCTCGCGCAGGACGAGATGGAGCGGCGCCTCGCCCGCATCCACCCGGTCGCCAGCCTCGACGACATCGCCGATTGCGACGTCGTGATCGAGGCGGTGTTCGAGCAGATCCCGGTCAAGGAGGAGGTCTGGAAAAAGCTCGACGCGGTGATGAAGCCCGGCGCGCTGCTCTATTCTCGAACACCTCGGGCATCGACATCGACATCATGGCCAATGCGACGAAGCGGCCGCAGGACGTCGCCGGCACGCATTTCTTCGCGCCGGCCAACGTCATGAAACTGTTCGAGGTGGTGCAAGGGCACCAAGAGCGCGCCCGATGTGATCGCCACGGCGATGGCGCTCGGCCGCAAGATCGGCAAGGTCAGCGGCTGGGCCGGCAACACCGACGGCTTTCTCGCCAATCGCAGCCGCGCGCCGTTCGGCATCGAGATGAACCTCCTGGTCGAGGAAGGCGCCTTGCCCGAGCAGGTCGACAAGGTCATGGTCGATTTCGGCTATCCGATCGGGCCGTTCGCGGTCGCCGACCTGTCGGGGCTCGACATCGGCTACGACACCCGGAAGCGGCGCGCCGAGCAGAACCCGAACTACCGCAAGATGCCGATCGCCGACCGCATCGTCGAGGCCGGCCGGCTCGGCCAGAAGAACGGCAAGGGCTGGTACCGCTACGAGCCGGGCGACCGCACCCCGCACCCCGACCCGGAGGTGACCCGCATCATCAAGGAGACCGCGGCCGAGCTCGGCATCCCGCAGCGCGCGTTGAGCGACGACGAGATCCTGAAGCGGCTGCTGTTCGCCAGCGTCAACGAGGCCTGCAAGCTCCTCGACGAAGGCAAGGCGCTCCGGGCCAGCGACGTCGATGTGATGTGGCTCCATGGCTTCGGCTTCCCGCGCTATCGCGGCGGGCTGATGTACTGGGCCGACACGATCGGGGTGCGCGAGGTCTACAACCAGATCGCCGCCTGGCATCAGCGCTACGGCGAGCGCTGGGCGCCGTCGCCGCTGCTGCGCCGCCTCGCCGAGGCCGGCACCCCGCTCAGGGAGGCGAAGGCGGAGAGACCCCGGCCCTGACGTTCCGGGGTGCTGAAGGAGGTTCGATATGACCCGACAGGAACTCGATGCGGCGTTGGCCCGGCTCGGGCTCGAGGTGCCGGAGAAGGAGCGCGACGAGATCGCCGCGGCGACGCCGCTGCTCGAGGATGTGCAGAAGCGGCTGCGCCCGCCCGGCGGGCGCGATGTCGCCGCCGAGCCGGCGCATGTCGTGCGCTTTCCGGAGGGCTGAGCCATGGTCCCGGATTTCCTGACGATCGCCGAGGCGGCGCGGCTGATCGAGCAGCGCGAATTGTCGCCGGTCGAGCTCGTCGACAGCCGGCTCGACCGCATCGCGCGGCTCGACGGACGGCTCAACAGCTTCATCCGCGTGCTCGCCGACGCGGCGCGCGCCGATGCCCGCGCCGCCGAGGCCGAGATCGCCGCCGGCAAGTACCGCGGGCCGTTGCACGGCATTCCGATCGGCCTCAAGGACATCTACGAGACCGCCGGGGTCGCCACGACCGGTCATTCCAAGGTCATGCAGGACCATGTGCCGAAGGCCGACGCGTTCTCGGTCAAGAAGCTGCGCGAGGCCGGCGCGATCGTCATGGGCAAGCTCGCGACCCACGAATTCGCGCTCGGCGGGCCCGAGCTTCGACCTGCCCTGGCCGCCGGCGCGCAACCCGTGGGACACCAGCCGCTTCACCGGCGGCTCGTCGAGCGGCACCGGCGCCTCGGTCGCGGCGGGGCTCGTGCTCGGCGGCACCGGCAGCGACACCGGCGGCTCGATCCGCGGCCCGGCCGCCTATTGCGGGCTCGCCGGGATCAAGCCGACCTATGGCCTCATCAGCCGGATGGGCATCCTGCCGCTGGCGTTCTCGCTCGACCATGCCGGGCCCTTGGCGTGGACTGCCGAGGATTGCGCGATCCTGCTTGCAGGCGATGGCCGGGCACGACCCGGCCGACCCGGCGAGCGCCAACCACCCGATCCCCGATTACCGCGCCGCGCTTGCGGGCGGGGTCAAGGGGCTGCGCATCGGCCTCGTCCGCCATTTCTACGAGCGCGACAACGAGGCGAACGCCGCGACGCGGGAGGCGATCGCGGCGGCGGCGCAAACCCTCGAAACCCTCGGCTGCACGGTGCGCGAGCTGACCCTGTCGCCGCTCGCCGACTGGGCGGCCTGCGGCATGGCGATCATGCAGTGCGGAGGCCTACGCGATCCACGAGGCCAATCTGCGCACCCGCTTCACCGATTACGGCGAGATTTTCCGCGACCGCATGGCGCTGGCCGGCCTCGTCACCGGCGCCGATTACGTGCAGGCGCTGCGCCGCCGCCGCGAGCTGATCCTCGAGCTCGACCGGGCGATGGCCGATCTCGATCTGGTGATGACCGCCGCGGCGCCGAGCGAGGCGCCGCCGATCGACGCGGTGCCCAAATTCGCGATCCTCGAACGGCCGAGCCTGACGATAGCGTTCAACGTGACCGGCAGCCCGGCGATGTCGGTGTGCTGCGGCTTCACCGATACGGGGCTGCCGCTGTCGTTCCAGATCGTCGGCAAGCGCTTCGACGATGCGACCGTGCTGCGCGTGGCGCACGCCTATGAGCAGGCGACGCCGTGGCGGGCGCGGCGGCCGAATTTGTAGCTATCTCGCCTTCGGCTCGATGCGGCGGCGGGTACGGGTGAGCCGGTAGTCGCCGTAATTGCGCTTCAAGCTGCCGGCTTTGGCGAGGTTCTCGGCCTCGCTTTTCAGAATGTAGTCGCCACCGATTTCCTCGCTGCACGGCACGCACAGGCGGGTGTCGGGCAACACTTCGAGGCGGCGCAGCGGGATCAGCTCGCCGCACCGCTGGCACAATCTGGCCTCCAGCATGCCGGGCTCCCTGGCAGGTGACGCGTCTCCGCCCCACCCCGACCGGCTGGTCGGTTTGCAAAGCCGTGTAAGGATCGGGCAAGATCACGTCGGTTTTGGCGACCCCTATATAGGCAGGGAGGGCGGCGATGAAAGTCCTGAAGGGCGGACGCCTGATCGACGGGACCGGTGCGACGCCGGTCGACGGCGCGACGATCGTCATTCGCGATGACCGGATCGAGGCGGTCACCACCCGCAGCGCAGAGCGACTTTCCGGCCGAGGCCGAGATCATCGACTGCGCGGGCCTGACGATCCTGCCCGGGCTGATCGACTGCCACGACCACATGGCCAATCACCGCTACGATCTGGCGCATCGCTGGCGGCTCGACGAGCCGCAGAGCACCCGCCATCTGCGCACCGCCGCGGTGCTGCAAGAACACGCTTGCCGCCGGCTACACGACGATCCGCGACGCCGCCGGGTGCGACGCCGGCTTCAAGCGCGCGATCGAGGAGGGGCTGATCGCGGGCCCGCGGCTGGTGCTGTCGCTGTCGATCATCTCGCCGATCGGCGGCATCGGCGACGCGGTCAGCCCGTCGGGTCTGCCGCTCGACGATTGCTGCTGCATCCCGGGCGATCCGCTTATTGCCGGAGCAGCGTCGTCAACAGCCTCGCCGATGTGCGGCCGGTGGTGCGCCGGATGGTGCGGGCCGGCGCCGATGTCATCAAATGCGCGACGACCGGCGGCGCCAGCTCGCGGCCGGGGCACGGGCCGCGCGACGGCGCCTTCAACCTCGACGAGATGCAGGCCCTGGTCGAGGAGGCGCACGCGCTCGACCGCCGTGTCATGTGCCATGCACTGGGCGGCCGCGGGCTCGACATCGCGATCGAGGCCGGGGTCAATTCGATCGAGCACGGCAGCTATCTGAATGAAGACCCGCGCCACCTCGAACGGATGGCCGAGCGCGGCATCTTTTTCGTGCCGACGTTGCTGGTCTACGAGTACCACCGCAAATCGCCGCAGCCGCATGTCCGCGAACGCGCCGCAGGCGCTCAACGAGCACCATGTCGAGAGCATCCAGCGGGCGCTCAGGGTCGGCGTCAAGGTCGTCGCCGGCACCGATGCCGGCGGGCACGGCCACCCGGCCAATGCCGGCGAACTGGCATGCCTGGTCAAGGCCGGGATGACCCCGATGCAGGCGTTGCAGGCGGCGACCGGCTGGGCCGCCGAATGCCTCGGCCAGGAAGCGGATCTCGGCACGGTCGAGCCGGGCAAGCTCGCCGACCTCGTGGTCGGTCGCCGGCGATCCGCTGGCGGACATCGGCATATTGCAGGACAAAGATAAGATCGCGCTGGTGCTTAAGGGTGGAAAGATCGCCGCCGACCGGCTGCGCCCGCGCGCAGTGCGTTGACCGTGAGCTGTCGCTGCAAGCGCCGAATTCGAGCCGAAATTAATGGTTCGCCAATATTTGCCACGCATGCTCAGGCGCGATGGTACAGCTTGCGATCGATCGTCCGCCCGCGATGAGTGACACCGCACCGGATGCCGCCAACGAGTTCGGCGACTGGACCGGTTATTACACCCCGGAGGATCGCACCGACTGGCATCCGCTGGTGCAGCGGCTCTATGAATATTGGCGCTCGATCGCGCCGCCAGGCCGACTACCCGGTCGCCAGCATCTTGTGCCCGAGGACATCGCGCCACTGTGGTCGCGCGCGTGGATGCTCGATGTGTTTCGCGACCCGTTGCGCTACCGCTATCGCCTGTGCGGCACGGAGATGGTCCGCTTGCTCGGCCGCGAGGTTACCGGCGAATGGCTCGATGAGGTGCGCCCGGCGCTTCTCCCCAACCCGCAGTCGCGCGAGCACCTGCATTTCGTGGCCGAGAGCGGCTGCCCGACCTGGCGCCGCGGGCCACCGCTATGGCCTCGCGACCCCAAGCCTCACGCGATCGAAACCTGCATCGTGCCGCTGGCCGGCGATGGGCGCTGCGTCGACAGGATGCTGGCGGTGTCGGTGCTGTTCGACGGCGCGGGCAGGCCGATCTGATCAGGCTCGTGGCCCGCGGGGCGGCTACCAGCGCAATACCGGAACTTGAAGTTCGACGGCCCCGTTCTTGCGCACCGCACCCAATAGCCGGGTCCCGCACGGTAACGGAGGCTGGCAGCTCCCGGTCTCGCTCCGTTCGAGCGCGGCCACAGCCGGCGGGACGATCGCCGGCTTGCCGGAATCGGCGGGTGGCGGCAGCCCCGGCAACAAATCGAGATCGACCGCGGACTGGCCGGCGAAAACCGGGATGAACGCCGCCCCGGCGAGCACAAACGCTGCCGGGATCAGTCGCCGCATCATCAGTCGCCACGCTCGCTGCATGGCGCGATAATAACGCTTGAACGCCCTGGCGCGAACGCGATTTGATGCCGCCGCAATGTTGCGCTGAATGTCGATGAGGGGGAAGGCATGACTCTCGCGATCGCCGAGCCGTTCAAGGCGCCGACCGTCGCCTCGCTGTCGGTGCGCGTCGTTGTCGATTCGTTCTTTGACCAGTTCATGCCGAAAGCGACGCATCCCCATGTCGCGATCGAGCATGTCAGCCGCATTCCCGGCCGCGATATGACGACCCTGGCCGGCGAATGGGGCCTCTCGCTGCACCTCGAATTGAAAGGCGCCGGGGCGGGCGGCCAGTATCTCCTCGATTTCGGCTATACCCCGGAGATCCTGTTGCGCAACTTCGACCTGCTCGACATCAGGCCGGAACGGCTCGACGGCCTGATCCTCAGCCACGCGCATCGCGACCATTACGGCGGGATGGTCGGCTTTGTCGAGCAGCACCGCAGCCGGATGCGCGACGACCTCAAACTGTTCGCCGGCGGCGATCTGGTGTTCCGCGAAAAATGGCGCGGCTCGCGCGACGAGGAGCCGGCGTCGTGGGGTGCGCTCGATCGCGCGGCGCTGGATAGCGGCGCGGGTCGAGACGGTGTGCTGCGAGACCGCGCACGCGCTCCAAGGCCCGTTCACCTCGGGCCGCGATCGCCCGGCAATCCTTCGAGCGCGTCTTGCCCAACACGCTGGTCGAGCCGACCCCGGCCGATCACTACAGCGCCGAGGAGCGGCGCGGCCGGCTCGTCCCCGACCGCCATCCCGACGAGCACGCCACCTGCTATGTCGTGCAGGGGCGCGGGCTCGTCGTCATTTCCTCCTGCGGGCATTGCGGCCTCATCAACACGATCCGCGACCGCGATGGCGGTGTCCGGTGTCGCCAAACTGCACGCCGTCATCGGCGGGTTCCACCTCGGCGTCGCGCCCCCCGATTATGTCGAGCACACGATCGCCGAGCTGAAGGCGCTCGAACCCGATGTCGTGCTGCCGATGCATTGCAGCGGGCGCGCCTTCCTCGCCGGGATGGCGCGCGAGATGCCGGACCGCCTGGTGCTGTCGAACACCGGCAGCCGTTTCACCTTCGGGGTCTGAGCCGTGTTAGGATGACCTCGCCGCGGTGCGGCCCGGCCCGGTCGCGCGCAGCGGAGCCGAGGTTGAGGGGAAAGAGAATGGGCCTGATGGCCGGGAAGCAAGGGCTCGTCATGGGCGTGGCGAATGACCGCTCGCTCGCCTGGGGCATCGCTCGCGGCACTGCACGACCACGGTGCCCGGCTGGCCTTCACCTATCAGGGCGACGCGCTCGGCAAGCGCGTGCGCCCGCTCGCCGAAAGCCTCGACAGCGATTTCGTCCTCGACGCCGACGTCACCTCCGAAGCCAGCCTCGATTCGGTGTTCGCCGGCCTTGCCGAGCGCTGGGGCCGGCTCGATTTCGTCGTGCACGCGATCGCGTTCTCCGACAAGGACGAACTGACCGGCAAATACCTCAACACCAGCCGGGCGAATTTCCTGCGGACGCTCGACATCTCGTGCTTCTCGTTCACCGATGTGTGCCGCCGCGCGGCGCCGCTGATGCGTTCGGGCGGCAGCCTGCTGACGCTGACCTATGCCGGCGCCGAGCGGGTCATGCCGCACTACAACGTCATGGGGGTGGCCAAGGCCGCGCTCGAAGCCAGCGTCAAGTATCTCGCCGTCGATCTCGGCGGCGACAACATCCGGGTCAACGCGATCTCGGCCGGACCGATCCGGACGCTGGCCTCCTCGGGGATCGGCGATTTCCGCTACATCCTCAAATGGAACCAGCTCAACTCGCCGTTGCAGCGCAACGTCACGATCGAGGATGTCGGCGGCGCCGGGGTCTATCTGTTGAGCGATCTGTCGGCCGGGGTCACCGGCGAGGTCCACCATGTCGATTGCGGCTATCATGTCGTCGGCATGAAGCGCGCCGACGCCCCCGACATCTCGGTGGTGTGAGGGCCAAGGCAGGATGGCCGGCAACACGCTCGGCACGCTGTTCCGCTTCACCACCTGGGGCGAAAGCCACGGGCCGGCGATCGGCGTCGTCGTCGACGGCGTGCCGCCGAAGATCCCGCTCGCCGAAGCCGACATCCAGCACTGGCTCGACCGTCGCCGGCCCGGCCAGTCGCGCTACACGACGCAGCGCCAGGAGCCCGACCAGGTCAAGATCCTCTCCGGCACCTTCGAGGGCGAGACCACCGGCACGCCGATCCACCTCGATGATCGAGAACGTCGACCAGCGCTCGCGCGATTACCGCAACATCGCCGACCGCTTCCGGCCCGGCCACGCCGACTACACCTACTGGAAGAAATACGGCATCCGCGACTACCGCGGCGGCGGCCGTGCCTCGGCGCGCGAGACCGCCTCGCGGGTCGCCGCCGGCGCGGTCGCGCGCAAGGTGCTGGGCCCGGGCATCGTGATCCGCGGCGCGCTCGTCCAGATCGGCCCGCACCCGATCGACCGCGCGGCCTGGGACTGGCGGGCGATCGAGGACAACCCGTTCTGGTGCCCGGACCCGGCGATGGCGGCGCGCTGGGCCGACTATCTCGACGGCGTGCGCAAGAAGGGCTCCTCGGCCGGCGCGGTCATCGAGGTGGTGGCGGAGGGCGTGCCGGCCGGGCTCGGCGAGCCGGTCTACGACAAGCTCGACGGCGACCTCGCCCGCGCGATGATGACGATCAACGCGGTCAAGGGGGTCGAGATCGGCGCCGGGTTTGGCGCCGTCGTCGCTGTCGGGCGAAGAAAACGCCGACGAGATGCGGATGCGGGACGGCAAGGTCGCCTTTCTGTCGAACAATGCCGGCGGCATCCTCGGCGGCATCTCGACCGGGCAGGACATCGTCGTGCGCTTTGCGGTCAAGCCGACCAGCTCGATCCTCAAACCGATGCGCACGGTCGATGCCGAGGGCAACGAGGTCGAGATCGAGACCCATGGCCGGCACGATCCCTGCGTCGGCATCCGCGCGGTGCCGGTCGGCGAAGCGATGATGGCCTGCGTCCTGGCCGACCATCTGCTGCGCTACCGCGCGATCGGCGGCGAGGTTTAGACAAGTCGATTGCAACAAATCGCAAGCGCCGCGGAGCGTAATGTAGCGGTTGTGCGAACCTCGAGGCGCAGTTCTAGATGAACGTGGAGTCAGACCCCTTCCTGTTCGTCAGCCATGTCAGCGAAGACCGGGCGGCGGCGCTGCAGATCGTCGCCGAGCTGGAGCGGCGCGGCGTGCAGTGTTGGATCGCGCCGCGCAACGTCACGCCGGGCAAGCCGTTCGACGACGAGATCGCCGCCGCGCTCGATCACTGCCTGGCGATGCTGCTGATCTTCTCCGAGCAATGCAACGAGAGCGAATACATCCGCCGCGAGGTCACCGTCGCCGGCGAGAGCCAAAAGCTGATCATCCCGTTCCGCATCGAAAACGCACAGCCGCGACGCGGCCTTCGCGTCCGGCTCTCCGATCTGCATTGGCTCGACGGCTTCGCCGCGCACGAGCAAGCGATCGACGAGCTCGCATGAGGTTCAGCCCATCGGCGCCGGTGAAAGAGCAGCGGGAACGTCCGGAAGCGGCGCGTCCACCGCGAGAAGAGGAACCGCAGCGGCGCCAGCAGCAGGCGGACAAGCCGCGGGCGGTATCGGCGCCGGTTATCGCCCCGCCGAGCGAGCAAGCAGACAAGGCTCGCGATGTAGCCCGATCGGCCCCGCCACCGGTCCGGGATGCGCAGCCGGCGCCGGCGGCACGGCCGCCGCAACCTGCGACTTCGTCGGCACAGCCGCTGCAACCCGCGAGTTCGGCGGCAAGAAGTTACCGGGCGGCGATCGGTGGGGTGGGCGTGCTGGCCGTCGCCGGCATCGCCGCGGCGGCGTGGTTCTGGTCGGGGGGCTTTGGCGCGAAACCGATGCCGGCTCCGGTCCCCGCCGTCATGGCCGATGCGCTGAGCAAGGGCAAAGCGGCGTTCGATGCCAAGAATTATGTCGAGGCGATGCGTTGGGATCGCCAAGCCGCCGAGCAGGGCAATGCCACGGCGCAAACCTACGTTGGGTATCTCTACGAAAAAGGTCTGGGGGTGCCCCAGGATTACACGCAAGCGCTGAGCTGGTATCGCAAGGCCGCCGACCAGGGGCACGCTCCGGCGCAGAAGAATATTGGCAATCTTTACGAACAGGGCTCGGGCGTGACGCGGGATTACGGCGAGGCGATGCGCTGGTACCGCAAGGCCGCCGACCAGGGAAATGCCGGGGCGCAAACCAATATCGGCTATCTGTACGAGGAAGGCCTCGGCGTGCCGCAGGATTACGGCGAAGCGATGCGCTGGTATCGCAAGGCCGCCGACCAGGGAGAAGCCACCGCGCAAAACAACATCGGCGTCTTTTACGATAAAGGCTACGGCGTCGCGCAGGATTACGGCGAGGCGATGCGCTGGTACCGCATGGCGGCCGACCAGGGAAACATTGACGCAGAATACAATTTGGCGCTGCTATACGCCGATGGTCACGGAGTGCCGCCTGATCTGGGACAAGCGCGGCAATGGATGCAAAAGGCAGCCGAGGCCGGCGACCCCGAGGCGAAGACATGGCTCGGCAACCACGGCGGATGACGGCGCTGGCCGCAGGCCGGCGACTCCGGACTGGTCAAGCGGAAAATTTGCGCTAAATTTACCTGGTGTGACGCTGGTCACACTGAAACCGGGAACCCGGCTTTAATCTGACACAGGGAAAAGCTGGTTTTGGGGAGTTCGGCCATGACACAGACCCTCGTGAACCGTTCGATCGAAACCGCCGGCGTGCGATCGGCGACGAAATGGTCGCAAGTTGCCGCTGTCGCATCGGCGCTGGCTGCTTGGGGTTTCCTCGCCCGCTCGCGCCGGCGACATGGGCAGCTTCTTCGGCGGCGTCGTTGGCGGGATCATCAGCAATTCGATGCAGCAGCCACAGCCGCAGCCCTACTACCAGCAACCCCAGTATGCCCCGCAACCCCAGTATCGCCAACCGGACCCTGCGGCGGCGGAGGCGCACCGGCAATACCTGGCGCACCAGGCCGAACTCAAGCGGCAGAAGGCGGAGCAGGAAAAGGAAAAAAAGGAACAGGAAGCGGCCAACATGATGCCGCCTCCCGGGGTCATCGGCGGATCCGGACCGATCGATGTCGCCATGACGCGAAAGGACGGCAATCTCTGGGTTCCCGCCCAAATCAACAACGTCGTGACGATCGATTTCGTCATCGACAGCGGTGCCTCGGATATCACCCTGCCGAGGGATGTCTATTCGACCCTGATCAGGTCGGGAACCCTCACAAAAGCCAACTATATCGGCACCGCGCAATACGGCATTGCCGACGGCTCCGAGGTAAAGGGCGTCAAGTTCAAACTGGCCAGTCTGCAAGTGGGCAACCAAGTCCTGAAGGATGTGGTGGCAAGCGTCATGCCGTCGGATCAGGCGACGCCGCTGCTCGGTCTGAGCTTTCTTTCGCGCTTTCAGTCCTGGTCGATAGACAACAAATCGGGCACGTTGAAGCTTGTTCCCCTGTCCGCCGGCAATCCGACGGGCAGCCCGCCGACGCAAGTGGCCGCGGCAACCCCGCAGCCGCTGCCCGAGCTGCCTGCAGCGCCGCAGACCGCGCCGCCAGCGACACAACCCACAGTGCCGGCGCAAGCGTCCGCCGCCGCAACCCCGCAACCCGAGCCGACGCCCGTCGCGCCGGCAGCAGCACCGCTCGTCATGCCCAATCCGCCTGCGCAACCAGCACGAACAACGGTTGCGGAACTCGATGCGCCGCGGTCCGGACACGTCACCAGCTCGGCTCTTATCGTCAAGGAAACCACCACCCCGGCAGCGCCCGGCGCGGCGGCGGAGACGGCCCCAGCAGCGACCCTCCCGGTATTCCCCGCGAATACGCCCTACGGAAATGCGCGCTCCAGCCTGCTCGCGCTGGGTTACGGGCCGGCGGCCCTGCCGGATGCGGGCAAATGCGACAGCAACACGGATTTGACCTGTTTTCCGGAACGGGCGGCGTGCACGAAGGCCGATGGCATCCAGTGCGATTTTCTGTGGCGGCGCGGCGACGAGGTGATCAAGGTGAAGACGGTCGCCATTCCTCCGACCGTCTCCGCGGTCGAATGCCAAGTGAACTGCGGCAAGTAACCGGCGCGCTCGATCGACCGGCGCCGGCCGGCCTGCTCATAGCGCTCCCCCTCCGCCGCACGGCGGAGGGGGAGTACGCCGCAACTACCGCAGCGGCGAGAACGCGGCCGGGACGACCAGCATGTTCACCTGCTTCAGGATCGTGCCGGGCTGGCCGCCGCGCGGCGGCCAGATCCCTTCCTTGCGGGCCTTTTCGCGGATCTCGAAGCGCGCGGCGGCGTCCTTGTAGGCCCAGATGTGGCACCAGATGTTGAGGTCGCCCAACTCGGAATGGCCGGCGAAAGCCAAGGGCGACAGCTTGACGCGCTCGCCGATCGCGCCGGACCAGCGCTCGATCTGGTTCGGGATCGCGCCGGGCTTCAGCGTGTAGAGGCGGATCTCGTAGATGCCGCCGAGCTGGCGCGGTTCGAGCTTGGGCGAGAACGGCGCCGGAATGAAGATCTGGCTCTTCTGGTCGACGACGAATTCGCGGGTGTTGGGCGGCCAGCCCTGGAGCTTGGTCGCTTCGGCGCGCAGCCGGGTGCGCTCGTCCATCGTCTCGTAGGGCCAGACATGGATCACCTGGTTCAAGGGCCCGACCTCGGTGTGCCAGAAGGCGGCGAGCGGCGATACCTTCGCCCGCACCGGCAAGGCCTGGCCGAAGCGCTCCTCGAATTGGGCGACCGTGCCGGGCTGCAGGGTATAGGTGCGCATTTCGACGATCATGGGGGTTTCCTCCGCTGGGGTTGGCGCGCGCGACGCTAGACCGGCGCGCGTGCCGCGACAAGGTTTGCGCGATTACCCACCCGCGGCGAGGGCGCGGGCAAAGCGGACAATCCGCTCGCCGGCCTCGCGCAGACGCGGCTCCGGGGCGCTGAGCGCGATCCGCAGGTGACCGATGGCGCTCGGCCCGAAGCCGTCGCAGGGCAGCACCGCGACCCGCTCGCGTTCGAGCAGCAGGCGGGCGAAATCGCCGGCGCCGAGCCCAGTGGCGCGCACGTCGAGCAACACGAACATGCCGCCTTCGGGCATCGCGACCCGACAGCCGGGCGCTTCCTGCAACATCGCCGCGAAGAGGCGCGCCCGGGCGCGGTATTCGTCGTGCAGCGCGGCAACCTCGGGCAACTCACGGCTCAGCGCGGCGAGCGCGCCGTCCTGGATGAAGGCGGGGCTGCCATAGGTCATGCACAGCACCAGATTGGACAAATGCCCGCTGAGCGTCGCCGGCCCGACCACCCAGCCGAAGCGGAAGGCGGGGATCGCGTGCGATTTGGAGAGGCTCGAGACGACGACCGTGCGCTCGGCCATCCCGGGCAACGACCAGGCGCTGACATGCGGCCGGGCAAAGGCGAGGTCTTCGTAAACCTCGTCCGACAAGAGCCACAGATCGTGCCGGCGGCACAACGCGGCGATGCCGTCGATCTCGGCTCTCGTGAAGACGGCGCCGGTCGGGTTGTGCGGCGCTGTTGATCCACAGGACGCGGCTCTTCGGCGTCACCGCGGCGGCGAGCGCGTCGAGATCGGGGTGAAACCCGGTCTCGGGCCGCAACGGCACGGTGACCATGCGGGCGCCGCTCGCGCCGACGACGCCGTGGTAGGTGGCGTAGACCGGTTCCGGGACGATCACCTCGTCGCCCGGGCCGGCCAGGCATTGCAGCGCGCAATAGAGGCCGCCCTGGGCGCCCGGGACGACCACGATATTCTCGGCTCCGCAGGCCTGTCCGGTGCGCCGCGCCACGCGCGCCGCGATCGCCTCGCGCACCGCCGGGTAGCCGACGGTCGGGGCATAGCCGGTGCGGTGAGCGCGCAGCGCCGCGACAGTCGCCTCGATAACCGCGGTGGGCGGCGTCCTGATCGGGATCGCCGACGGTCAGGAAGATGATGTCCTCGCCGGCCTCGCGCCGCCGCCGGGCTTCGACATGAACCGCCCAGGCACCGGCGCCGCTGTCCGGCGATCCGCTCGACAAGGGGCGAATAGCGCATGGGGATCGCCGCGCTCAATATCCGATCGCCGAGCCGGACGGCCGGCGCGGGTCGTTGACCCCGAGCAGGTGCCGGCCGGGGCCGATCGCGATCAGCTCGACCGCGCCCCAGGGCGATTGCTCGGCCAGGCGATAGCCGCGCTCGGCGAGCGCCGCGAGGGTGGCCGATGGAAAGCCGTCGTGCTCGTAATAGAGCGTATCCGGCAGCCATTGATGATGAAAGCGCGGCGCCGCGACGGCATCCTGCGGCGCCATTCCGAAATCGATGATGTTCGTCACGGTCTCGAGCACCGCGGTGATGATCCGCGGGCCGCCGGGACTGCCGAGGACGAGAACCGGCCTTCCGTCCTTTTCGACGATCGTCGGGCTCATCGAGGACAGCGGCCGCTTGCCGGGCGCGATCGCGTTGGCGGTGCCTTGCACCAGACCGAACAGATTGGGCGCGCCCGGCTTCACGGTGAAATCGTCCATTTCGTTGTTGAGCAGAAAGCCGGTGCCGGGCGCCACCACCGCGGCGCCAAAAAATCCGTTGATCGTGTAGGTGACCGCGACGGCGTTGCCCTCGCCGTCGACAACCGAATAATGCGTCGTCTCGGCCCGCTCGTGCGGCGGGATGCCGGGGCCGAGCGCGGTCGACGGGGTCGCCTTTTCGGGGTCGATCGCGGCGCGGATCGCGGCGGCGTAGCTCGGGCGACAGCAGCCGCTCGCGCGGGTCGGCGACAAATTCCGGGTCGCCGAGCGCGCTGTTGCGGTCGACATAGGCATGGCGCATCGCCTCGGCCATCAGATGCAGCGTTTGCGGGGAGCCGACGCCGGCCGCTGCGAGGTCCCAGCCGGACAGCATCGCCCAGCATCTCGCACAGAATGATGCCGCCGGCGCTCGGCGGCGGCGCCGACAGGACCAGGTAGCCGCGATAGCGGCAGCTCACCGGCGCGGCTTCGGTGACCGTGTAATCGGCGAAATCCTGCGGCGTCAGGAGGCCGCCATGCGCGCGGGACGCGGCGGCGACCGCGGCGGCGATCGGACCGCGGTAGAACGCGTCCGGTCCGGTCTCGGCGATCAGCGCCAGGGTCTCTGCCAGATCGGGCTGGACCAGCCGGTCGCCGGCGCGGTAGGCGCTTCCGTCCGGCCGCAGGAAAAGCCGCGCCGCCTCGGGATCCTCGGCGAGACGCCCGGCCTTTGCCGCGATGGTCGCGGCATCGGCCGGACCGAGCACAAAGCCGTCGCGGGCGAGCGCGATCGCCGGCGCCATCACCGCGGCGCGGCCGAGCCGGCCATATTCGGAGAGGGCATGGTCGAGGCCCATCACCGTGCCCGGCACCCCGGCGGCGCGATAGCCGTAGAGGCTCGCCTCGCGCATCACCGCGCCGGATGCATCGAGGAACATGCCGGGGTCCGCAGCGCGCGGTGCGGTTTCGCGGAAATTGATGACGCTGTCCTCGCCATCGGCGCGGTGGATCAGCATGAACCCGCCGCCGCCGATATTGCCGCAGCACGGGTCGACCACGGCCAGCGCATAGCCGACCGCGACGGCCGCGTCGATCGCATTGCCGCCGGCGGCGAGAATGCGCAGCCCGACCGTGCTGGCCTCATGCTGGGCGGTGACGACCATGCCGCGCTCGCCCTCGGCCTGGCGATGACGGCGCCGCCACACCGGGGGCTGCTGCGAGCCCGGCGAAAGCGATCGGTAAAGCCTGCCGGATCATTGCCCAAATCACTCGCGCGGCGGCAGGTTTTTCCCTTCCAGACATTCCTTTTCCTTGGCGGCGCGCTTGGCATTTGACTCGGCGGTGAAGTCGGGAAACGCGGCCTGTGCATCTTTTGCGCACTGGTCCATCGCCTTCCAGTTTTTCGTCACCACCATGCCTTGCTGGCTTGCCCAGGCTATGCCGGGAGACAGTGCGAGAATGAGAAGGGCCATAGCGACGCGGTTCATCGGCATCCCATCATGAACGACCGAAAATTCGCGAGCGAACATACACCGGGATTGAGCCGGGATGGTTGCGCTCTCGAAAAATCTGAGGCTCCATGGTTGCACCCGATCGAGGAGGATGCCGACGATGCTGAAGATTTGGGGACGCGCAAGCTCGTCGAACGTGCAGAAGGTGCTGTGGTGCTGCGCCGAGCTGAACATCCCGTTCGACAGGGTCGACCACGGCGGCCCGTTCGGCGGCAATCGCGATCCCGAATATCTGAAGCTCAACCCGAACGGCCTCGTTCCGACCGTCATCGACGGCGATCTGGTGATGTGGGAATCGAACACGATCTGCCGCTACCTGGCCGCGACGCGCAATGGCGAGCACCTTTACCCGCGCGATCCGGCCGCCCGCACCCATGTCGAGCGCTGGATGGATTGGCAATTGTCGGTCGTCGGCGGTCCGATGGGTCAACTGCTGTTCGGGCTGATCCGCACCAAGCCCGAGGCGCGCGACGCTGCCGCGATCGAGGCGGCGCGGCGGCGGGCGCTCGCCGCCTGGACCATCGTCGACGACGCGGTCAACGACCGGCCTTATCTCGCCGGCACCGAGCTGAGCCTCGCCGAAATCGTGCTCGGCACGCAGATCTATCGCTGGTTCACCTTTCCGATCGAGCGGCCGGCGATGCCGAGCTCTGCGCGCCTGGTACGACCGCCTGCGCGAGCGGCCCGGCTTCAAGACGCATATCGAGGTGCCGATCACCTGACCGGCGATCAGGGCTTTTTATCTCGATCGAGCGTAGATCGGCACCACGTTCTCCAAACCTTCAGCGCCCGGGGACGGACGTTCCAAGGCTGCCGCGTTGTCGATCACCCGGATCGCCAGCGGGGCGCTGAGGCCCCGCACTTGGATGTCGTGGCGGGGAAAATCGTCGAGCGCTATCCCCGCCGTCACTCCGACGATGTCCGAAGCCACCAGCTGGCAGTCGTATTCTTTCGTGAGATCCTGCAGCCGCGAGGCGATATGGACGGCCTCGCCGATCGCCGTCATCTGCGCATGCTCGCGATAGCCCATCGTGCCGATGATGACTTCGCCGGCATGAATGCCCATGCCGAAGCCGATCGGTTGCTGCAGCTCGTTGGCCAGGGAGCGGTTCATCTCGGCCAGGTGCCAGTCGATCAGCCGCGCCGCCTCCAAGGCTTGACGGCACGCCCGCCCGGCATCGGTTTCGGTGCCGAAGATCGCCATCATGCCGTCGCCGATGAATTGATTGGGGGCGCCGCCCGCCGCGATGATGGCGCTGCCGACCGCCTCGAAAAAGCGGTTGAGGATGAAGACGACATCGTAGGGCAAGCGGCTCTCGACCAGTTGGGTTGAGGCGCGGATGTCGACAAACAGGATCGCGACAAAGCGCTCCGCCCCGGTTTCGCTTGCGTTGAGCTGGTCCTGGTCGCGCACGGTCGCGGCCGGCGGCATCAGCGGCCAGACACTGATATCGGCCGTCGGCTTGAGCTGGCACGCCAACCGCACCGCGCGATCGGTGCCGAGCGGGGCCAGCACCCGAATTTCGGCGGGTGACGGCGGCGGCAGGTTTTCCGACCCGAGCAGCACGCGCACCCGGCAGGTCGAGCAGCGTGCCCGGCCGCCGCAGATCGAGGCATGGGGGATGCCGGCGCGGCGGCTGGCGTCGAGCACGCTGAGCCCTTTCGGAATGCGCACAGCACGACCGTCGGGGTAGATGATCCGGACGCTTCCCCCTCGGCGTTCCATGAGGACTCGCGCGCCGCGCGCCAAGAGCACGAGGGCGAGGGCGCCGGCGTACCCGCCCCACGACCACAATGCGATCGTCCACAGAGTGGCGCCGACCTTGGGAGGGATTCCCGTCTGGTGCAGGTTCGCCAACCAGGCGGGATCGGTGTGGACCAGCTCCGCTACCTGGCGCGCCCCTTGAAACACGCCGAGCAGGGCGGTAGTCGGCAACAGGACCGCGACGACGAGCAGGGATGGCGCCACCACGCGGAAATGACGCTTGACCCGCAGCCACAGATACAACCCGATGCAACCGTGCAGCCAGGCAATGCCGAACAGGGCAACTTGTTTGATCCCGGCCGTTTGCGGATTGAAAAGCCAGATGTTGGCGAGGACATGCGGATAAATCAGATGAATGTCGAAATAAGAGTAGGCGAAGCGCACGGCAAGCGCATGTTGCAGCACCAGCAAAGGAATTAGAAAGCCGAGGAGGAGGCGCACACCCTCGAGCCAGCCCATCCGCAGGCTGCGGCGGATGTAGAGCGCCCAGAAGGCGAGCGAAAAGTGGATCGCGAACGCGCCGTACAGCGCCACGGTGCCGATCGGGCCGCGCCAGATCCATTCCTGAATGAGGGCGCCGCGCTCCATCGCCGCCAGGCCGATATTGCCCAGGCTGTGGTTGATAAAATGCAGGAAGACATAGGTGAACATCACCAGACCGCTGCCCAGACGAAGCTGGCGGACGATCGACGGCCCGCGCCGCACCAACCCGGCCCAAACGTTCTCCTCTGACCGCGTCACGCCGCACCCTCCATGATCCGCCATATCCCCAAACACGCTTATCCGATGTTTCGGCATCTCAATCCACCCGATAGCAAGCGCCGACACTGTCGAATCTCAATTCACGTGATGGTGAATACCCATCGCGGCGGTTGCTTTCCAGCGCCGCACGCGTAATCTCCGTCAACCGCTAAGCCATGGCGGCAAGAGGGGGGCAGATGAAGTCGTTGAAGCAATCACTCCTCGCGGCAATGACGGTGCTGGCGATCGCGGCGGTCAGTTCGTCGGTCACGCTGGCGGTCGACAAGGATCAGGTGATCAAGGACCGCCAGGCGCTGATGAAGGAGCAGGCCGCCGATGTGGGGGCCGTCCACGGCTATCTCGACGGCAAGGTCGATCTGGCCAAGGCCACGGCCGCCGCGAACGACCTCACCGAGACGATGAAGAAAATCCCGGATGCGTTTCCGCCGGGGACCGGGGGACCCAATCCCGAAGGCAAGCTCACCACGAAACCCGAGATCTGGAGCGACTGGCAGGGCTTTCTCGCGGCGCGCGACAACGCAGCCAGCAAGGTGCTAGCGCTCGACGAGGCGGTCAAGGGCGGCGACAAGGCGAAGATCCAAGAAGCCTTTGCCGATCTGGGCAAAAACGGCTGCGGCGGCTGCCACGGAAAGTTCCGCGAAGAGATCAAGAAATAAGGGCCGCCTTCGCGTCCCTTTTCCTGCTGCTAGCGTTCTCGCCGGCCGCGACCGCCGCGGACCAGGAGGCGGTCGCGCGCGGCGCCTATCTCGCCGCGGCCGCGGGCTGCGATCAATGCCACACCGATGCCGAGCATGACGGTAGGCCGTTCGCCGGCGGACGCGTCTTCGACACCGAGTGGGGTACGGTCGTCTCGCCCAACATCACCCCCGATCCGGCGACCGGCATCGGCCGCTGGAGCGCCGCCGATTTCACCCGCGCGCTGCGCTGGGGCATCGCGCCTGACGATTCGCACTACCTCCCGGTCTTCCCGTTCCTCTTCTACAACCGGCTGAGCCGAGCACGATCTTGCCGACATAAAGGCCTTTCTCGACAACCTGCCGGCGGTGTCGCGGCCCGATTTGCGGGCCGCCGGGTCGCTCGCGCTCATCGGGCGCGCGCGCGCCGCGATTGCCGTCGTCGCGACGCCGTTGCCCGGTCCCTGGCAGCCCGACCCGGAGAAGGACCCGGCGTGGAATCGCGGCGCCTATCTGGTCGCCGCGATCGGCCGCTGCGGCTATTGCCACACCCCGCGCAATGCCCTCGGCGCGCCCGATGCGGCGCGCCTCCTCGCCGGCACGCCGCGAGGGCCCGGACGGCAAGAAGGTCCCGAACATCACGCCTGACCGCGAAACCGGCATCGGCAACTGGAGCCTGGACGACATCGTCGGCCTGTTGACCGACGGCCACACCCCCGATTTCGACTTCGTCGGCGGCCCGATGGCCGAGATCGTCAAAAACACCGCGCGGCTGAGCGAGGAGGACCGCCGGGCGATCGCCGTCTACCTCGAGATCCGTCCCCGCCGATGTCATTCGCGCAGCAGAAATGGCCGATTGTGCGTTTCGCGCACTGGACGCTCGATCTCGACCTCTTATGATGGCGGTCGGCCGGCGGACATGAGCAGGGAGCGGAGCTTGGCGCGCGCGCGATCCGACAAGAGCTTGGCCCGTTTCGACCGGATCGCGCTGGTGCTGTCGGGCGGCAGCGCGCTTGGCGCGTACCAGGCGGGCGCCTATGCGGCGCTCGAGAATTGCGGGGTCCGGCCCAACTGGATCGCCGGCACGGCGATCGGCGCGGTCAACGCCGCGATCATCGCCGGCAACCTGCCGCATGAGCGCATCTTCCGGCTGCGCCAATTCTGGCAGGAGTTGAGCCGGCGCGTCGCGGCCGGCGGCGAGCGCGGGCTGCGCGGCAAATTGCGTCATTGGCTGGCCGGCCACGTCCCCGGCCGGCGCGACCCGGCGGAGGACGCGGCACGCGCGAGACGCCCGGTCATGCGGCCCGGCGAGCTGCGCGAGCTGGTCGAGGGCGCGGTCGATTTCGACCGGCTCAATTCGGGCGCCGTGCGGATCGTGCTCGGCGCGGTCAACCTGGTCACCGGAACCGAAACCTATTTCGACAACGACCGCCACGTGCTCGGTCCCGATCATGTGCTGGCGAGCGCGGTGTTGCCGGGAATGCCGCCGACCGTGATCGACAATCAGCGCTATGGCGGCAGCGCGGTCAGCGTCGCCGCGCTCGACGACGCCCGGCCGGCCGATACGCTGTGCTTTGTCGTCGACGGCTACGATCCGGCCCCGGGCCGCAGCGGCGGCGTCAGCCGCTCGGCGCGCGAGATCGCGGCGCTGCGGCGCAACCACGATCTGCGCCGGATGATCGCCCTGCTGGGCGAGCGCGTGCCGCCGGCGCTGCGCGGCGATTCCGACATCAGGAAATGCCTCGCCGAGGCCAGCGAGGCGACGATGACGATCCTGCACCTCGTGCATGAGGGCAGTGCCGACGAGCTCGCCGGAAAGGCGGCGGATTTCTCGGCCGAGGCGGTGCTGCGCCGCTGGCAGGCCGGGGAAAACGACGTGGCGACGAGCCTGGCGCATCCGCTGTGGCTGGCGCCGCCGCCGCGCCGGCTCGGCGTCGTCGTTCACGAGTTGCGCGGCGGCGTCGCCGCCCCGCCGCGCTGAGCGCTCCGATCGTCATTCGCGGCCGTGATCCCGTCGCTCGGTTTGTGCGACCCGGCCTGCGTGCGCGGGCAGATGAATTTCTTTAGCAGGGATGACGCCGCCCTGGATCTATCAAACCTGCGATTGCTCTTATTGAACCCAGGATCGATTTGTGTCCGCATCGAGATCGGGTTCGGAGTTCGGCATAGCGTGCCGGGCATACCTGCCATCATGACGCAGTAATCATTCTTTACCGGAGCGTTACTATATTCAGCCGTTCCGCATTTTCGAAATGCGGCGGCGTCATGCGATGAGGGTTCATGCTTTATTACGCTTATCAGGCACAATGCGACGCGTTGGCCCCGATGCGCCTCTTCGCTGAGGCTGCTCGCGATCTGCTCGATCAGCCCTGGCCGGGGGTCGGCGATCTGCCGCTGGTGCGCGGCGCTGTGGCGGCGATGAGCCTGTTTTCGCGCACCCGCCTCACGCATGAGCGCCGCGATTTCGGCATCGACCGGGTCACGGTCGACGGCGCCGAGATCGCGGTCAGCGAGGAAGCGGTCGCCGTCCATCCGTTCTGCCGGCTGGTGCATTTCCGCAAGGCGGCCGCGCTCGACCAGCCGAAGCTTTTGATGGTGGCACCGCTCTCCGGGCATTTCGCGACGTTGCTGCGCGGCACGATCGCGACCGCGCTGCCCGACCATGACGTCTACCTGACCGACTGGGTCAACGCGCGCAACGTGCCGGTGCAACATGGCCGGTTCGGCCTCGACGACGAGATCGAGCTGATCATCGATTTCATTCGCCGGATCGGGCCCGGCATTCATGTCATGGCGGTGTGCCAGCCCTCGGTTCCGGTGCTGGCCGCGGTGTCGCTGATGGCCGCGGCCAACGATCCCTGCCAGCCACGCTCGATGGTGCTGATGGGCGGCCCAATCGACCCGGAAGCCAACCCGACCGAGGTCAACCGCTTCGCCTGCTCGCATTCGCTCGCCTGGTTCGAGCATATGGTGATCACCACCGTTCCGGCGCGCTATCCCGGCGCGTTCCGCCGCGTCTATCCCGGCTTTCTGCAGCTGGCCGGGTTTCTCAGCATGAACCCCGACCGCCATATCGACGCGCACTGGCGGATGTTCCGCCAGCTTGCCGCAGGCGACGGCGACGGCGCGGCGGCGACCCGCGCCTTTTATGACGAATACAGCACGGTGATGGATCTGCCGGCCGATTTCTATCTCGACACCGATGGACCGCGTCTTTCAGCGGCAGGATCTGGCGCATGGCAGGTTCCGCGTGCGCGGCGCGCTGGTCGATCCCGGAGCGATCGA
This sequence comes from uncultured Alphaproteobacteria bacterium, assembly GCA_963842175.1. Lineage (GTDB taxonomy): Bacteria > Pseudomonadota > Alphaproteobacteria > ATCC43930 > CGMCC-115725 > DATARH01. Next base: position 201,624 of record CAWJFM010000021.1, on the reverse strand, counting down.
AGAGACCGCGCTGATGACCGTCGAGGGCGAGCGCGACGACATCTGCGCGCCCGGCCAGACCGTCGCCGCGCACGATCTGTGCCGCAACCTCGCGGCGGCGAAGAAGACCCACCACCTGCAGCTCAATGTTGGCCATTACGGCGTCTTCCACGGCCGCCGCTGGCAGAGCGAGACCTATCCGAAGGTGCGGGACTTCATCCGGCGCACGGCTAGCGCTTTCGGCCCCTGGGTTACTCGTCTAACATCAGGTCCCGGCCGAGGCCGGGACCCATGCGTCAGCTTGGCAGTGGCTCAAGGATGGGTCCCTGCCTGCGCAGGGACCTCGCTAATAGGGAGGGAGAAACAACGATGCCGTTGCGCAGCAAGGTCGTCATCACCTGCGCCGTCACGGGGTCGATCCATACCCCGACGATGAGCCCCTATCTGCCGCTGACCCCGGACGAGGTGGCGAAGGACGCGATCGCCGCGGCCGAGGCCGGCGCCGCGATCCTCCACCTGCACGCGCGCGACCCGAAGGACGGCCGGCCGACCCCCGACCCCAACGTCTTCATGCAGTTCCTGCCGCGCATCAAGCAGGCGACCAACGCCGTCGTCAACATCACGACCGGCGGCGGCCTCGGCATGACCCTCGACGAGCGCCTGGCGGCGCCGCTGCGCGCCAAGCCCGAGATGTGCTCGATGAACATGGGGTCGATGAATTTCGGGCTCTACCCGATGCTCGACCGCTACAAGGAATGGAAATACGACTGGGAGCCGAAGCATCTCGAAAATACCCGGGATTTCATCTTCAAGAACACGTTCACCGACATCGAGCGCTCTGCTGAAGGATCTGGGCGAAGGCTGCGGCACCAGTTCGAGTTCGAGTGCTACGATGTCGGGCACCTCTACAATCTGGCGCATTTCCTCGACCGCGGCCTCGTCAAGCCGCCGCTGTTCGTGCAGACGATCTTCGGCATTCTGGGCGGCATCGGCGCCGACCCGGAGAACCTCGCGCACATGAAGCGCATCGCCGACAAGCTGTTCGGCGACAGCTATGCCTGGTCGATCCTCGCCGCCGGGCGCCACCAGATGCCGCTGATCACGATGGGCGCGATCATGGGCGGCAATGTCCGGGTCGGGCTCGAGGATTCGCTGTGGCTTGGCCGCGGCCAGCTGGCCCACGGCAACGCCGACCAGGTCAGCCGCATCCGCACGATCCTCGAAAACCTGTCGCTCGAGATCGCCACCCCCGACGAGGCGCGCTCGCTCCTCGCCCTCAAGGGCGGCGACGCCGTCGCGTTTTAAGATCCTTTTTGTCATCCCGGCGAAAGCCGGGACCCAGTCATCCGCGCCGTGACGGTTGAAGAGTAGATCCCGGCCTGCGCCGGGATGACACTTTTATTGGAGCGGGTTACGCCGCCTTGCGCAGAAAGCGATCGACCCCGTCATCGCCGCTCGCGCGGGCGATCTCGCCCTGCCCCTCCAGGTAATGCAAATGCGCCAATGCTTCGCCGAGCGCGAAGCCGGTCTGGTGGCGGTCGAGCCGGCGCTTGAAGAGGACCGGCATCAAATCGGCCGCGCTATGCGGCCGCGCGCAGGCGGCGATCACCTCAGCGCAGCGCGCGTGGTGATGCGCGGCCAATTCGTCGATCCGCTGATGGACGCCGCAGAACGGCAAATTGTGCGAGGGCAGCACCAGGATGTCCGACGGCAAGGCGCGGCGCAATTTGTCGAGCGAGGCGAGGTAGCGGGCCAAGGGATCGCCGTCGGGCTCGTGCGCCTGGACGCTGATATTGGGCGAGATCTTCGGCAGGATCTGGTCGCCGGCGATCAGGGTCCCGGTCTCGGCGCAATAGAGGCAGGCGTGTTCCGGCGCGTGGCCCTCGCCGATGATGACCCGCCATTCGCGCCCGCCGATCGCGATAACCGAGCCCTCGCCGATCCGGTGATAGGCCGGCGGCACCGAGGGGACGCCGCGGCGGTAATTGCCCTGGCGCTCGGCGAAAATCGTCGCGGCTTCGTCGTCGAGCCCGGCGCGGTGGGCGAAATCGCGGCGCAGCCGGGCCGAATCCTCGTCGCCGTCGCGCGACATCATGCGCGCGTGCAGCCACTCCTTCTCGGTGATCCATAGCGGCGCCTGCCAGTGCTCGGTGAGCCAGCCGGCAAGGCCGATATGGTCGGGATGGTAATGCGTCACGATGACCCGGCCGACCCGGCGCCCGCCGAGCTCGGCGGCAAAGATCTGCTGCCAGGCCGCCCTGGTTTCCGGCAGCGCAAACCCGCTGTCGACCGCGGTCCAAACGGGCCCGTCGTCGAGCAGCCACAGATTGATGTGATCGAGCGCGAACGGCAGCCGCATGCGCAGCCACAACACGCCGGGCGCGATCGGGATGACCGCGCCGGGCGCCGGCGGCGTCGCGACCGGGAAATAGAGCGAACCGTCCATCAACAGACCTCGGTCGCGAAGTGACCGGCGAAGGTGGACCAGGCCGGAATCGGCGCGCAAGCGCGCCGGCCGCCGGTCTGCCTTGCGCAAGCGTGATCAGAGGCTCTCGCGGCGCCGGCCGCTCAGCGCGGCTTCCCGGTCACCGGAAGCATGAGGTGCTCATAGGGTGTCCCGGCCCACATCACGAAAGGCCTTGTCGGATCGGGATCGGGCGTGCGCGGAAAACCGCTCATCTTTTTGACGTCCGAACCGACGACCATCACGTGAGCGCCAGTCTTGACCCAATGATTGTCGCGTTCTTGTTTGGTCGCCCACGGATCGGTGTTGCTCATCCCCGTATCGCCATTAAGCATGTAAATGAACCCGAGCTTCTCGGGCGGGGTTGCGTGAGTCTGCCACGCATGTACCCACTCCATGGCGACGGGGCCCATGCACATCGGCCCGGTGTTCATCACCATGCAGGTGTACTCGCTGGTCCCGTTTTTCAGGGTCTGCATGACGCCGTTCGCCATGCGCACAATAGCCGCATCGTGAACGACCTCCGGCGGACCCGCGGTCATCGCCCTGGCCGCGTATTCGGCATCCGCGCCTCCCACCGCCTGCTGGGCATCGGCAGCGCCGGCGAGGGCAAGCAGCGGCAGGCCGATTGCGAGGCGGGCCAGCTTGTTGCGTGCAGGCATGGTTCCCTCCCGAGCGTGTATTTGACCCGGCGGTCTGCCCTTACTGCGTCGCGAGAAAGGCGGCGACATCGCGGATTTGATCGGCCGTCAGGTTCTTGGAATTTTCGTGCATGACCTCGTTGGCCCGCGCCATCGAGGCGAAGGCCTCGAGCTGACGCTCGACATAGGCGCGATGCTGCCCGGCCAGCCGCGGGATCACGCTGTTGCCCTCGGCATGATCGCCATGACACGCCATGCAGGCCGGCACGCTCGGGGACGCAATGCCTTCGGTGTAGATCTTGCGGCCGGCCGTTGCCTCCGCCGAGTTGTCGGGGGTGCCCGGGACCGGGGGCTGGCTCGAATAATAGCCGGCGATGCCGTCGATCAGCGGATCGCTGAGGCGCGCGGCCATGCCCCACATATAGGTCTTGGCGTGCGGATCGGCGCGGGTGTGGTCGCGAAACGCCTTGAGCTGCGCTTCGAGGTAGTCCTTTTGCTGCCCCGCCAGACGCGGAAAGGTCGACGAGATGCTGCGCCCCTCCGGCCCGTGACACGACGAGCAGACATGGATCGTGCCGGAGATGTCGACCGGCCCGCCAGCCGGTGCGGCCGCGGCTGGCGGCGCGCCGCCAGCCGGCGGCGCCTGGGCGCCGCACGGCGCCGCAACCAGCGCCAGCAATGCCACGGCAGCCGCGGACGCCAGGCCGGCGCGGCGGCGCCGGACAGCGGGGCGACCGGTCATCCTCCACTCCGCGCGCATCAGAACGCGAACCAGGTAAAGGCGAACAACGTGTCGTTGGCTGAAGCGCTTCTGCCCGCGCCATCGTAGTTTGTGCTGGCGCCGTTGAACTTGTCGTAATGCACGAATTGCAGCCCGAGCTTCACATTGAGCCACGGCCAGAAGGACGGCCCACCATTATTGAACGGAATGTAGTCGAGCTCGAAGGTTTGGCCGCTCGAGTTGGGGCTGTTGTTCGCCGATACGCCGCCGTAGAGCAGCGGATCGGCCGCCCCGTCGATGTGAAAATAGCCGACGGTAAAGCCGACGGTCTGCTGATAAAAATAGCTGCCCTTGATGTTGAAGCTGTTCAAATGATTATGCGAATTGGTGGCAAGACCCAAGGCCTGGCTGGCGGACAGGTTCTGGTTCTCGTAAATGTAGCGGGCCTGCACCGAGAAGCTGTCGCGGGCGCCGAGGAATTGGTACTGGGTGTCAAACCCGACATCGGTCAAGCGGTCGGTGCCGCTGCCGATCATCCGCTGCGGCACCAGCGCGGCCGAGAGGCCGAAGGTACCGAATTCCCAGGTGTTGTTGCCCCACGCCGGCTCGACCGCGAGCCGCCAATTGGGCGCCGCCACGTCGATCGCGCTGGTTCCCCCCGGGCGGGATGCCGACGGCGCTCAGGCCCCAGGGTCCGAAGGTCCGGTAGGCGCCGATATCGGCGTAGATCAGACGGTTCCAATAGATATAGGGGTTGAGGCCGACGACCTGCTGGGCGAGGCCGCCTTCGATCAAGGTGTGGGCGCCCGGGCCCGGCGCCAGTTCGGAGCCGGCATAGGGATAGCCCCAGGCCGGTGTCGAATTCCACACGTCCTGGACGGTCGGGTTGTTGTTCAGGCTCAAACCGTAGAGGAGCTCCGTTCCGGCCAACGAGGTGGTATTGGCATAGCGGATATCGGTGTTGTCCCAATGAAAGCTCCGGGGAACCTCATCGTAGGTGCCCTGGATGAACGCGCCGAGATTGTCGGTGATCTTGCCGCCGTAGAACAGGCTCCCGGTGAAGGCGAAATTATCGTTGGGCCCGAAATTGGGCGCCGCGCCGCCCGGTTGGCCTGTCGAGGTATGGGTGAAGGTCGGGATCGCCATCGCGGCGATCGGCGGCCAGTCGCTGGTGCCGCCGCTGAAGGTATAGCCGTTGAGCTTGAACAGGCGGCCGTAGGGGGTCAGCTCGGGGAACCCGTTATGGCAGGCAGCGCATGCCTGGCCGGTCTGGCGGGCGTAGCTCGGCAGCGCCCGCGCGATGCGGGCGTAGCCCGCGCAAAGCATCGGCAGCGCGACCAGCAGCGCCACCGCCAGCCGCGCGTAGCCGACAAGTCCCAACGTCGGAAGTCTCCCTGCTACGCTGAGATGCATGGGTATCCCTTAGCTCTACCTAAAGGTAGCTTCCGCGTAAATCTGCCGCCTAATTTCGCTTAAATCAACCGTGGATGAAAAGAGGGGCTCGACGGCCAGCGGATTCAGCTCCGGCGGCAAAGCGGTTCGTCCCCGGCGCGCCCTCAAGCCTTGATCCACAATTTGCACCAGCCGTCGGGGCTGATGACCCCATCGACCGACTTGCAGCCGTTGGGCGGCTCGAACAGCTTGCAGCCCTTGCAGTCGTGACCGTCCTTTGGCGAATCCTGATAGCCGACCAGGGTCGGCTTTATTTTGGCGGACGCTTCGGTGGCGGCGACGCTCGCCAGCCCGATGCCCCCGACCAGTGCCACAGAATTGTGCAAGAAGCCGCGACGCGTGACAGACATCGAACTCTCCCTGGTTTCAATCGCACAAATGATACCCGCAATACCCGTTTTGCGCGAGTCCGCGGTCAGGATTCGGCCGGCCGATCGCCTCCAGCTCCAGTCGCGAATTGACCCGATAGCTATGACCATGCATGGATTGCGCATTGGCGCGGCACGTCGGACAGCCGGGCGCGGCCGGCAGGGGTTTATCGATTTTGAGGAGCATGATGCGCGATTTCAACATTCCCGGGCGCTCGGCGGCGGTCGCCGCCAACGGCATGGTCGCAACCTCGGCGCCGATGGCGACGCTCGGCCGGGCTCGACGTGCTGCGGGCCGGCGGCAACGCGATGGATGCGGCGATCGCCGCGGTGGCGATGCAATGCGTCGTCGAGCCGCAGAGCACCGGGATCGGCGGCGACTGCTTTGTGCTCTATTCGAAAAAGGGCGCGTTGCCGGTGGCGCTGAACGGCTCGGGCCGCGCGCCGGCGAAGGCCACCGTCGAGTGGTACGCCGAGCGGCAGATCGGCCAGATCTCGACGCAGACCGCGCACGCCGTGACCATCCCCGGCGCGGTCGATGCCTGGTGCACGCTCAACCGGGAGCATGGCAGCCGGCCGCTCGCCGAACTGCTCGAACCGGCCGCCCGCGCCGCCGAGGACGGCTACCGCGTCACCCCGCGGGTTGCCTGGGACTGGATGCGCAACCAGTGGAAATTGCACGACCCGATCACCGCCGCGGTGATGCTGCCGGGCGGCAAGCCGCCCGGCGATCGGCGACCGCATGCGGAATCCCGGCGCTGGCCGCGACCTTGCGGCGGATCGGCCGCGACGGGCGCGAGGCCTTTTATGACGGGCCGGTGATGCGCGACATCCTCGGCCGGCTCCAGGAACTGGGCGGATTGCACGACGCCGAGGATTTCGATGCCCAGCGCGCCGAGTGGGTCGAGCCGATCCACGCCGCCTATCGCGGCTACGAGGTCTACGAGTGCCCGCCCAACGGGCAAGGGCATCGCGGTGCTGATGATCCTGCGGCAGCTCGAAGGCTTCGCGCTCGGCGACGATTCGTCTGAGCGAGGCCGACCGCTTGCACTTGCTCGCCGAGGCGACCAAGCAGGCCTACCGCGTGCGCGACGACTTCATCGCCGATCCGGCGCAGGCCAGCGTCGATGTCGCGGGTTTCCTGTCCGATGACTGGGCCGAGCGCGCCCGTCGTGAGATCCGCCTCGATCGTGCGTTGCCCGGCCCCGACTGGAACGGCGGCACCGAGCACCAGGACACGGTCTATCTCTGCGCCGTCGATCGCGACGGCAATGCGGTCTCGTTCATCAACTCGCTGTTTTCCTCGTTCGGCACCGGCATCATGGCGCCGGAGAGCGGCGTGCTGTTGCACAACCGCGGCACCAGCTTCCGCCTGATCCCCGGCCACCCCAACGCGATCGCGCCAGGGAAGCGGCCGTTTCACACGATCATCCCGGCGATGCTGGCCCGGGACGGGCGCTCGGTGATGCCGTTCGGCGTCATGGGCGGCCAGTACCAGGCCGTCGGCCACGCCCATTTCGTGCACCGCATGATCGATCGCGGCCTCGACCCGCAGCAGGCGGCGGAAGCGCCGCGCGTCTTTGCCTTTCGCAACAAATTGCGGGTCGAGCAGACCGTTCCCGAAGCCGATCGTTGCCGATCTTGCCCGCCGTGGCCACGACATCGATGTGGCCAGAGTGCCGCTCGGCGGCTGCCAGGCGATCTGGATCGACCATGCGAGGGGCGTCCTGATCGGCGGCTCCGAGCCGCGCAAGGACGGCATGGCGCTGGGGTATTAGGACGCTGCGCGAGGCTCATTCCGCGGCGCGGCCCAAAGCCGCGAGCCCGGAACCCATGAACTCCGGCCTCTGGAAGATGGGTTCCGGGTTCGCCGCTGCGCGGCGCCCCGGAAGGAGAGGGCAGGAGTGCGGGGGGCGGCAGCAAAGTCTCGGGCGTCGCCGAGATCGGTTTCGCGGTCCGCGACGGCGCGACCCGCCTGACGCATCTCTACCAGCGCAATCCGATGCGCGTGCTGTTCCCGGCCGCCGAGGCCGGCGACGCCAGCCTCGCGGTGCTGCTCACCACCTCGGGCGGGCTGGTCGCCGGCGACCGCGTCAGGATCGCCATTCGCCTCGACGCCGGCGCCGTAGCGCATGTCACCGCCTCGGCGGCGGAAAAGATCTACCGCTCGACCGGCGCGACGACCACGATCGCGCAGGATCTTTCGGTCGACGGCGCGGCCTGGCTCGAATACCTGCCGCCCGAGACGATCCTCTTCGACGGCGCGCGGCTGCGCCGCCACACCACAATCGCGCTGGCGCCGGGCGCCGGGTTTCTCGGCGGCGGCATCCTCGTTTTCGGCCGGCGCGCGCGCGGCGAAGGTTTCACCCACGGCCTGTTGCACGAAGAGTGGCAGGTCAGCCGCGACGGCGCGCTCTGCTGGGGCGACGCGCTGCATCTTGACGGCGATGTTGCCGCGATGATGGCCGACCCGGCGTGTTTCGATCGCGCGGCGGCCTGCGCCACGCTGATCCTGGCGCCGCCCAAAGGGAGTTCACCGGGCGATCCGCGCGGATTGGTCGCGGGCGCGCGCACCGTTCAGCAGCAATCGCTGTCACCGGGCCTGCGCGCCGGGGTCACCGCGGTCGGCGGGCTCGTCGTCGCGCGCTGGCTCGGCCCCGACGGCCAAGCGCTGCGCCGCGCCTTTGCCGATCTCGCTTGCCATTGGCGCGAGGCCGCGATGGGATTGCCGAGGCGGCTGCCGCGGCTGTGGCATGTTTGATGCTGAGGGAAAGCGATGAACCTGACCCCGCGCGAGAAGGACAAGCTCTTGGTCGCGGTCGCGGCGATGGTCGCGGCGCGGCGGCTCGAACGCGGCGTCCGCTCAACTACCCCGAGGCGGTCGCGCTGATCACCGACTACGTGCTGGAGGGCGCGCGCGACGGGAAGAGCGTCGCCGAACTGATGCGCGACGGCGCCACGGTGCTGACGCGCGCGCAGGTCATGGAGGGGGTGGCCGAGATGATCCACGACATCCAAGTCGAGGCGACCTTCCCCGACGGCACCAAGCTCGTCACCGTTCACGAGCCGATACGGTGAGAGCACAAAAGAGAACGTCCCCCGCGAAGGCAGGGGTCGATCCACGAGAGGTTTGAAGACACTGAGCCATGGGTCCCTGCCTGCGCAGGGAGCTTTGATTGGATTACGTTTGGCGTTTGCCCAGCTCCTCGTCGAGCTCCGGCAGGATCTTGAACAGATCGCCCACGATGCCGTAATCGGCGATCTGGAAGATCGGCGCCTCTTCGTCCTTGTTGATCGCGACGATGACCTTCGAATCCTTCATCCCGGCGAGGTGCTGGATCGCGCCCGAAATGCCGACCGCGACATAAAGCTCGGGGGCGACGATCTTGCCGGTCTGGCCGACCTGGTAGTCATTGGGCACAAAGCCGGCATCGACCGCGGCGCGCGAGGCGCCGACCGCGGCGCCGAGCTTGTCGGCGACCTTTTCCAGGAGGTGGAAATTGTCGCCCGACTGCATGCCGCGACCGCCCGAGATGATGACCCGGGCGCTGGTCAGTTCGGGCCGCTCCGATTTCGACAGCTCGGCGCGCACGAACTCGGAGAGGCCAGCCGAACCGGTCGCCGCCACGCTTTCGATCAGCGCCGCGCCGCCGGTCGCCGCCGTCGGCGCAAAGGCGGTGCCGCGCACCGTGATGATTTTGATGGGATCGCGCGACTGCACCGTGGCGAGCGCATTGCCGGCGTAGATCGGCCGCACAAAGGTGTCGGGCGAGACCACCGCGCTGATGTCGGAGATCTGCATCACATCCAGGAGCGCGGCGACCCGCGGCATCAAATTCTTGCCCGAGGTCGTCGCCGGCGCCAGAACATGGCTGTAGCCGCCCCCGGAGCTACCGGCGAGCGCGACGATCAGCGGCGCCCAGTTCTCGGCGAGGCCGTGATCCAATGCGGCATCATCGGCCAGAAGGATTTTGGCGACGCCGGTGATCTGCGCTGCCGCCTCGGCGACGGCGCGGCAATCCTTGCCGGCGACCAGGATGTGCACATCGCTGCCAGCCAGCTGGGCGATCTCGCCGGCCGCGGCGACGGCCGGCAGCGTCGCCGGCTTCAGCACCCGGTTGTCGTGTTCGGCAACGACGAGAACAGCCATCAGATCACCCGCGCTTCGTTCTTGAGCTTGTCGACCAGTTCGGCGACCGAGCCGACCTTGACCCCGCCCTGGCGCTTCGCCGGCTCCTCGACCTTGAGCGTTATGAGGCGCGGCGTCGGGTCGACGCCCAGCTCCTCCGGGGTCATCGGCACAATCGGCTTTTTCTTCGCGCGCATGATGTTGGGGAGCGAGGCATAGCGCGGCTCGTTAAGGCGCAGATCGGTGGTGATGATCGCCGGCAGTTTGAACGCGACGGTCTCTAAGCCTGCCATCGACCTCGCGGGTCACCTCGGCCGCCGTGCCGCTGATCGTGATCTTGGAGGCGAAGGTCGCCTGCGGCCAGCCCAACAGCGCGGCCAGCATCTGCCCGGTCTGGTTGCAATCATCGTCGATCGCCTGCTTGCCGATGATGACGATCTCGGGGCCTTCCTTCTCGATCACCGCCTTCAACAGCTTGGCGACGGCGAGCGGCTGCAATTCGACATCGGTCTGCTACCAGGATGCCGCGGTCGGCGCCCATCGCCAGCGCGGTGCGGATCGTCTCCTGGCATTGCTGGATTCCGGCCGAGACGACGATCACCTCCTCGACGATCCCCGCCTCGCGCAGGCGCAGCGCCTCCTCGACGGCGATCTCGTCGAACGGGTTCATCGACATCTTGACGTTCGCGGTCTCGACCCCGGTGTGGTCCGCCTTGACGCGGATCTTGACGTTGTAATCGACGACCCGCTTGACCGCGACCAGCGCTTTCATCTCGTCCTCATCGTGAATGGTTCGGCGGAATTGTGCACGCGCCCCCTGGGAAGGCAAGAGCGGCGACGGCAGGCCCGAGCCCGCCTACAGCCGGTCCTGGTGCTCGACGATCTTCCAGAACGTGTTCTTGTGGATGATCTTGTCGCCCTGGAAGCGGTAGATGTCGCAGCCCTGGTAGTTGAGCTCCTCGCCGTCGCTGCCCTTGCCGCGCACGGTCCACAGCGAGATCGCCCGGTCGGCGCCGGCCAGGATGTATTCCTCGTTCTCCCAGCGCATGTCGGGGATCTGCTTGAAGCGGTCGGCGAGCGCCTTCCGGATTGCCGCCTTGCCTCTCAGCGTGCGGCCGACCGGCTCCGGCCCGCGCGCCAGGCAGAAGATCGCATCCTCGGTAAAGCAATCGACGATCCGATCGACATCGCGGCTGTTGAACGCGGCCGAGATCGCCCGCATCCGCTCGATGGTTGCCATAAGCCCCTCGTTTCCTTGTCGTCCCGGCGAAAGCCGGGACCCATTGATCGACGCCCGAGTCGGCTGACACATGGGTCCCGGCTTTCGCCGGGAAGACATTCTCTGCTTACCGCGTCGCGCCGGGCTGCCACAGCACATCCTTGGCGCCGTTGTCGTTGAGCCGGCGGCCGAGCACGAAGAGATGGTCGGAGAGCCGGTTGAGATACTTGACCGCCTCGGGGTTGACCGTCTCGGCGGCGGCCAGCGCGCACACGAGGCGCTCGGCCCGCCGGGTCACGGTGCGCGCGAGATGGAGGTGAGCGGCGGCTGCCGTGCCGCCCGGCAGGATGAACGAATTGAGCGGTTTGAGCGCGGCATTCATCCGATCGATCTCGGCTTCGAGGCGTGCGACCTGCGCCGCGACGATGCGCAGCGCTCCCGCCGCGCGCCTTCCCTCTTCGGGCGTGCACAGATCGGCGCCGAGATCGAACAGATCGTTCTGGATGCGCGCCAGCATCTGCATCGGCCTCGCCGTCGGCCCCGGAACTCACATAGAGCCGCGCCAGCCCGATCGCGGCATTGGCTTCGTCGACCGTGCCAAAGGCCTCGACGCGCAGCGACTGCTTTGGCACCCGGCTGCCGTCGCCGAGCGAGGTCTGGCCCTTGTCGCCGCCTCTCGTGTAGATGCGGGTGAGGCGCACCATCGCAGTCAGCGGTGGGCGCCGAGCATCATCAAGAGCGCCAGCACCAGCAGCGCCACCCCCTGCATGACGACGCGCGCCTGCATCAGCTTGTTCGAGCGTCGCGGGTTGCCGCCGCGCAGCATCGTCGCCACCCCCACGCCGAGGACGCCCAGCACGCCGAGCATGGCGAGCACCAGAAGCACCGTGAGAAAGGTCGTCATCGCCGCAATATGATAGCGGCTGAGGCGGGTGTCATCACGCGATCGGGGAGAGGCAGTGGACGAAGTTGAAGCGGTCGTCGTCGGGGCCGGGGTGATCGGGCTGGCGGCGGCGCGCGCCCTGGCGCTGGCCGGGCATGAGGTGATCGTCCTCGAACGCGCCTACACGATCGGGTTCGAGACCTCCTCGCGCAACAGCGAGGTCATCCATGGCGGCCTCTATTATCCGAAGGGCAGCTTGAAGGCGACCGAGCTGCGTCGCGGGCCGCGAGGCGCCTCTACGCCTATTGCCGCGAGCACGGCGTGCCGCATGCGCGGCTCGGCAAGCTGATCGTCGCCACCAGCGAGGCCGAGATCCCGGGGGTCGAGAAGATCGCCGCCGCGGCCGCGCGCCAATGGCGTCGCCGATCTCGAATGGCTGAGCGCGTCCGAGGCGCAGCGTCTCGAACCCGAACTCCACTGCGTCGCGGCGCTGTTGTCGCCATCGACCGGGATCATCGACAGCCACGCGCTGATGCTCGCCTATCAGGGCGAGGCCGAGGCGGCCGGCGCCGCTGTCGCGTTCCGCGCGCCGGTGCTGTCGGGCCAGGTGCGCGACGGCGGGTTCGAGCTCGCGGTCGGCGGCGCCGAGCCGACGACGCTGCGGTGCCGCCTCCTCGTCAACGCCGCCGGGCTCCACGCGCCGGCGCTCGCCCGCGCGATCGACGGCATACCGCCGGAGAGCATCCCGCCGGCCTATTTCTGCCGCGGCGTCTATTTCACGCTGAGCGGCAGGACGCCGTTCCGCCATCTGATCTACCCCGTGCCGATGCCGGGCGGGCTCGGCGTCCACATCACATTGGATCTCGCGGGGCAAGCGCGCTTCGGGCCCGATGTCGAATGGATCGACGAGCGTCGATTACGCGGTCGATCCGCGGCGCGGCGATGCGTTCTACGCCGCGGTCCGGCGCTATTGGCCGGGCTTGCGCGACGGCGCGCTGCAGCCCGGCTATGCCGGGATCCGCCCGAAGATCAGCGGCCCCGACGATCCGGCCGCCGATTTTCTCGTGCAGGGCCCGGCCGAGCACGGCGTCCCGGGCCTCGTCAATCTCTACGGCATCGAATCGCCGGGGCTGACCGCCTCGCTGCCGCTCGCCGACGCGGTGCTGCAAAAACTCGCCGGTTAGGCGGTGCGCTTCACGGTTGGGCGACCGCCTGCTAGGGTGCGTCGCGGGGGAGGAGGGCCGGTGTCCGAAGAACGGGTCGAGCGGCGTCTGGCGGCGATTCTTGCCGGCTGACGTCGTCGGCTACAGCCGGCTGATGGGCGCCGACGAGGAGGGCACGCTGCGTGACCTCAAGGAGCACCGCGCTGCGTTTCTCCATCCCAAAGTCGCCGAGCACCGCGGCCGCATCGTCAAAACCACCGGCGACGGGGTGCTGATCGAGTTTCCCAGCGTCGTCGACGCGGTGCGCTGCGCCGTCGAGGTACAGCGCGGCATGGCCGAGCGCAACGCCGACATTCCGGCCGACCGGCGCATCGAGTTTCGGATCGGCATCAATCTCGGCGACATCATCATCGACGGCGACGACATCTACGGCGACGGCGTCAACATCGCCGCCCGCCTCGAAGCGCTCGCCGAGCCGGGCGGCATCTGCGTCAGCCGGGTCGTGCGCGACCAGGTGCGCGACAAGCTCGATTTCGGCTTCGAGGACCTCGGCGAGCAGAGCGTCAAGAACATCGCCCGCCCGGTGCGCGTCTACCGCGTCGAACCGAACATCGCGGCAGGCGCAATCCCGCCGGCGGAGACCGCACCGACGCCGGACCTCGCGATCTCGGAGCGGCCGTCGATCGCGGTATTGCCGTTTCAGAACATGAGCAACGACCCCGAGCAGGAATATTTCGTCGACGGCATCGTCGAGGACATCATCACCGGCCTGTCGCGGATCAAATGGCTGTTCGTCATCGCCCGCAATTCGACCTTCACCTACAAGGGCCGCGCGGTCGACGTGAAGCAGGCCGGCCGCGAATTGGGCGTGCGCTACGTCCTCGAAGGCAGCCTGCGCAAGGCCGGCAGTCGGCTGCGCATCACCACCCAGCTGATCGAGGCCGGCAGCGGCACGCATGTCTGGGCCGAGCGCTACGACCGGCCGCTCGGCGACATTTTCGATCTGCAGGACGAGATCACGCATGAGCGTCGTCGGCGCGATCGAGCCGAGCCTGCGCCAGGCCGAGATCGAGCGCGCCAAGCGCAAGCGCCCGGACAGCCTCGACGCCTACGATCTCTACCTGCGCGCGCTGCCGCATGCTCATATTTCGATGCCGGGCGATGCCGACAAGGCGCTCGTCCCGCTCGGCCAGGCGCTGGCGCTTCAGCCGGATTATGCCGCCGCGCATGCCGCCGCCGCGTGGTGCCACGAGCAACGCTACCTGCGCGGCGGCCTGCATGAAGTGGACAAGGTTGCCGGGTTGAAGCATGCGCGGGCGGCGATCGAGTCCGGCGCCGACGACGCGATGACCCTGGCGACCGCCGGTTTCTGCATCGGCCTCATTGCACATGACTATGAGACCGCGATGAACGCGATCGACAATGCGCTGGCGCTGACCGGTTCCTCGGCGCTGGCGCTGAGCTTTGGCGCGGTCATTCTCGGCCATGCCGGTCAGACCACCCGCGCGGTCGAATATGGCGAGCGCGCGCTTCGCCTCAGTCCGGCCGACTTCATGCTGTATATGCCTTATACCGGGCTCGCCACCGCCTACTCTGCCGCCGGCAATTTCGCGGAGGCGGCGGTGGCCGGCGCCAAGGCCGCGCAGGCCAACCCGCGCTTCAGCTATCCGCAGGTCCTGCAGGCGGCCGCCTTGTCCAGCCTCGGCCGAGTGGATGAGGCCAAGGCGGTGGCGCTCGGGTGCTCGAGCTGGAGCCGAATTTCACGGTCGCCGAGTTCGTCCGCGCGCATACCGGCCGCGCCGACATCTGGGAGCCGATCGGCGACGCGCTGCGCCAGCTGGGCCTGCCGGAATAGGCCCGCGAAACTTGCCGCGCCGGCGCCGGCACCTGATATAGTGCGCGTGGGAGGTCGGCGGCGGACAGGCTCCTCGCCAACCCGGTCAGGTCCGGAAGGAAGCAGCCGCAACGAGTTCCGGCCTGGGTCGTTCGTCCGGTCTCCCACTCACCCTGCGCCCAGGCCTAGCGGCCAACAATGACCGACCTCGCGACCTCCTATCGCGTTTGGCACCGCAGAAATCCTTGTTTTTTGTCGCTTTGAGTTGGCTGTGTCCGGATGGTGTCCGCGGTCTACGGCGCCGCACCGCTGACGACGAAATCGGCCGATCGCTCGCCGCAACCCTGGCACCGGAGCCGCGCCGCCCAATCGCCGACGGTCATACCCGCGCCGTGATTGGAGACTTGCTCGGCGACATCGGGTTCGGCTCGGTGGCCGCAAGCCTTGCACCACACGATCAACCGGACCTGCGCCGCGAGCGCCCGTCCTAGGGTCAGCGGTGTGGCATCGCCATCGCTTCGGCTGCGCCGCATAATGTGATCATGCCGAAACTCACCGATGACGATAAGGCAATCCTGGCCGACTGCTCCGCGACACGATCGAGCGCGACCGCTTTCCACGCTCGCCGCGACTGTGGCCGTACAAGGCCATCCTACTAAAGCTCGGCGTCGGCACCACGCACGGCCCCGAGCCATACCAGGACCAAAGCCGTCGGGCGAGCGCAGCATAGCGCTGAGCTGGAAGCAACGGAGGTAGGGCGCAGACAAAAAAAAGCCCCGGCCGTCCGCTGACCGAGGCTAGTTGCCAACCTCGGTACCGCGGCGGGTACCGAGGCGACTTAGGCTACGCTTGTGCGGCTCTTGACGCCAGATCGCCTGATGCGCGGGTACCGCGCCGGCCGTTCCGTCGCCATATGCTCACCAGAGAGCACGGAGTGGAACGATGTTCAGCATCCACTACGTTGTCAGCCGCGAGAACGATCATCCTGTTGATCGAGTGACATTCGGGGGCGATAACCTCTCCGACGCTATTGCGCGCGCGCGATCGAGGATCAAGGCCGCGAATACCGCGATCCTGACGGACCCGATGCGTCCCCATCCGGTCGGATTTTTGATCTTCGATGCCTCCGGCCGCGAGCTTCTTCATCGCGAATATCTGGGATAGCGATTTGCCCCGAGACACGACCGGCGCAGGGTCCACTCATGGACGAAAATGCTGAAACTCTCTGTCGCCGGATCGAGCTGTATCGAGGCTATTTGCGGCAGGGCGTCGATGCGGCGCTCGCGGCGGATTCAGCTTTTCGAGATGATCCCGGACGCGGAGGCTGCCCGTAAATACCTCGAAGCGACGATGTGGCCGCATGGCCCGGTATGCCCCGAGTGCGGATGCCTGGACCGGATCACGACCCGGAAGGGCGGTTTCTATCGCTGCAACCCGTGCAAACTCGACTTCACGATCCGCACCGGGACGATCTTCGGCCGCTCGCATATCCCGCTCCACAAGTGGGTCTACGCGATGTACCTGATGATGACCGCGCGCAAGGGCGTTTCCTCGCTGCAACTGTCCAAAGAGATCGGCATCGCGCAATCGTCGGCATGGTTCATGCTCAGCCGCATCCGCGAGGCTTGCGGGAACGATCCCTCGGTGCTGGCCGGCATCGTATCCATCGACGAGACCTATATAGGCGGCAAGGAGTCGAACAAGCACGAGCACAAGAAACTCCACGCCGGGCGCGGTACGGTCGGCAAGACTGCCGTGATCGGCATGCGCCAGCGTGGCGGTCGCACCAAAGCGCAGACGGTTGCTGGCACCGACGCGGCGACTTTGCATCCGGTGATCCACCGGAACGTTGAAGTCGGCTCGACGTTGCATACGGACGAGCATGGCGGCTACCAAGGGATCGGTGGACTGTTCTACCAGCACGAGACGATCAGCCATTCGGCCGGCGAGTATGTCCGCGACGGCGTGAGCACAAACGATATCGAGAGTGTTTGGGCAGTGCTCAAGCGCGGCGTGTATGGCGTTTATCACCACGTCGATGCGAAGCACCTTGGCCGCTACGTTGACGAGTTCACCTTCCGCTTGAACGACGGCAACGTGAAGCGGCACACTCTGGACCGGCTCGACAGCCTAGCGCGGAGCACCACGGGCCGGCGGATCACCTACAAGGAATTGACGGCATGAAGGATGGCCTCGCGGCGTTAACCAAGCTCGTCAAGGTCGTTATGTCCTATCGACCTGACCGGAAAAATCCGGCCAAACCGGCCCAAAAGCAGCGCGCGGTCACTCAGAAACGCAACAACCCGAAAAGACGCGCTCGCGGTTGAGTTACCGCGCTTTGCGGCCAGTATCGGGCCGCGTAACCTCGATATCGACGGGCCGGATCGACCGATTACCGCGCCACTTTGGACGGGGCGCTTCTTGCGCACCCTCAATTGGGAGCAGCAATTCGGCTTGCCCCTCGATCCGTCTCCGGGTCCGCTTGGGCTGTCGAGGGATGATTGGCGAGCGCCCAACTTCCGGCGGATCAAGCATTCCCGGTAATGCGATCGGATGCGGCTCAAAGAGCATATCGACCGTGACGATTTGTAGCTTCGGTACTCGGTGAGAACTCGGCCCCACATCGCCCTCGGATGTCACCTCCTTCGACATTGCGGGGGTAGGTGAGGCAAGACACACAAGAATGCCTAGCTCTGCCTTTTCCCGTTTTACGACCGATTTGAGCTTGTGAATATCGTCTACCCCCACGTTTAGACCGCCCTTGACGGAAACGACCGCCCGGTTCGGCTGCTCGATACCGACACGATGATATCGAATGATGCCGTCGATGCCGCCGTCCGGCCCTGGCCTATCCTTAGGGAGGCCACCGAGCGCAAATACGGCCCATTTTTGAAATTCCAGCCAGTCGCGGCCAGCGAGAGCCATGGCATCGTTTGCATCCTTTGGCTGCCCGAAAAGCCTGTATGCGTCTTTGATCTCAGGCCCAAACGCCTTCACCATTCGGCCTTCGATTACATGGATGGCAAGATAAGTAATATCGATCCCAATCCATTTGCGGTTGAGGCTTTGAGCAGCTTCAATCGCCGTCCCGCAGCCGCAAAACGGGTCAAGAATAGTGTCGCCCTCCTTCGATGATGCTCGAATAATCCGCTTCAGCAATTCAAGGGGCTTTGCGTCGAGTAGCCAAGCCGTTCTTTTGCCTGCGAATTTATCGGCGACAGATCATCCCAAACATCGCCGACTACTACTCCCGGCATCTCGTCGAAATAGCGCTTGTATCGTGGGACGGCACCCGGACGTGGTTGAATGACTCGCCCCTCATCGAGAAGTGCTTGCATGCGTTCCTTCGAAAAACGCCAGAAGCGGACAACCCCCAACACCTCGTAGGATGGATTACCCTTGGCTGCGCCGCCCGGCCCCGTCATATCCCAAAGGCCGTACCGACGCCCCTCCGCATCAGTGTGAGGGTATTTGCTGGCGACGTAGTTATCATCGTACCTAGCAAAGGTAGCTTGCAGGGTTCCTCCTTCATGCGGACCTTTGCGGTAATAAAAGATAACATCGTGCAACCGAGGCCAGTGAGTAGCGCCTTGAGCGTGATCGCTCTTTCCGCTTGTTCGTTTCCAGACAATTTCGTTAATGAACTGTTCTTTGCCAAAAATCACATCCAACAGTATTTTTATATAATGGCTCGCGGTCGGGTCGCAGTGAAGATATATTGCTCCTGTTTCTTTGAGAACGCGCTGCATCTCGATTAAACGCACCGCCATCATGGCCAAATAGGCCAGCATGTTGCTTTCAGGAAAAACCGCAGCGAAGGCATCCAATAGAGCGCCGGCCTTCAGGTGGCGCTGGGCCGTCTGTTCAAGAGCGCGGCGCGCAGCGTGATCCCATGTCCAGGTGTCTTCAAATGTGTGAGATTGGGCTTGCGACGGACCGCCGCGCCGAGTGCCGTAAAGGACATTATAGGTGGCATTCGAGTTGAACGGCGGATCGAGATAGATCAAATCGATGCTCTGCGGTGGCATTGCGCGGAGCACATCAAGATTGTCTCCGAAGTGCAGTTCGTTAGTCATCGCATCCCCCCTCGCGGCACCAACCCGCTCGCGCAGGGGGATGCGCATGCCTATCGCTCTAATCGAATCGAGCAACCCCCGCGCCGTCAAATTCCACGTTTCCGCCACCGAATCCGGTGCGGGTCGATTCGAGACTGTCAATAGGTTGTGGATAAGCCTGTGGACTTATTCGCGGTTTGCGCGAATCATCGCGGCAATGGCCACGCGGCGCGGCGCGGGATATTCCAGCCGGCTAGGGAGTCAACGCGATAATTCCCTTTTGTAAGCCCCACGACTGCGGTAATAATTCAGTTTCCTATCTTATGGCAGAGAACGGCTCACGTGCTACCGGGCTTTATGTACTTGGGACCGGGCCGAATATACCCACCGTACTACTTGGAAATCCAAGCCCGGAAGAGCTCGTCATGTTACGTGCAAAAATTCCCAATTAGAGTTCCGGCGCAATCCAGACCGAGGCGTCGTTCGATCGCGAGCCTGGCGCGCACCAACCCATCGGCGCCTTCGAAATTTGAGGCAGCACGGATCTTATGCGGGGGGATACCGGAGTAGCGGCCGAAGATGCTTCCCTGCCTGAGAGAAGCGTGCATGCTTCGGCTGGGCGAGGCAGCAAGCACCAGACGACAAGCGCGATACTCGCTAGAACCGAGGATCGAAGCGTTCCAGGTACTCTCAGTGAGAGGACACTCAGCCCAAGAAATGAGAAGGCCCGGCCGTTATCCGTAGCCGTATTTGGGCGACCCTATTGGGCTACCTGTTCTGCGTGAAGCCGAAATATGCGAGCGCACCGGCCACAAAAACCGCCAGCCAACTCGCCCAGAACGGAACGCTCCACCCGGCGATTTCCACCGGCCAGCCGAAGATGATCCGCAAAAGGTGGACTATTCCCACCACCAGAAACAACGTCGCGGTGACGGTCGCATAGGTTCTTCGGTTCAATTTGCTTGTCCGTCAGGTCTTGTTGTCCTCCGCAGGCACCGTACCATACCCGGCCAAATCGAGGCGCCGATCCACCATCGATCTCGGGAAGGCGCTGTTCAGATGCTGGGCGTGTTCGCCGAGTTCGAGCGCGCCATCATCCAAGAGCGTATTCAGACCGGCATCGCTCAGGCGCGCGCCATTGGCACCAAGAGCGATAGGCGATCGGCCGGGCGAGGATCAGCCCACAGAAGGAAGCGGCGATCCGCGCGGCGCTGGCAAGCGGCAAGGGCGTGCTGAAGGTAGCCCGCGAGCTGGGCACCGGCAGCAGCACCGTGCAACGGGTCAAGGCGGCGATGCGTCCGCCGGCCGAGGGGCGCCCATAAGCAGCCAGAGGATCAGGAGCGTACCAAGGCTCGATTGGCAGGGGTCCGGGCCAAGGGGACGCGGCTCCGGCGCCCCACGATCGGCGACAAGGTACAGGCCAGGATCGCGGTGCTCGCGCGCGACAACCCCGGCATGAGCGCCTACGCCGTCGCCAAGGCTGTCGGGTGCGATGTGAAGACCGCGGCCAAATATGCGAGCGCCGCAAGGAGCGAACGACACGCAGTTTGACCCGGCTCACTAGGACCAGCAAATAGGCATGGCCGCCGAGGCTGAACCTGCGCGCGGCGGCCAGTGATACGCGACAGCATCCGGCAATCGATCGGACCCCGGAAATATTTTACGCGAATGTGAACCGCTTCACAGGCAATGTAGGCGGCACCACACGCGTTTGGCGCGTAGCCCGCTATATTGCTCGTCGGTCGGGCGCTGGTGCTGTCCAGATCGCCCTTCGGGAGTGGGGATAATGCGCAACACAATGCCGATACGCTGGATCGAGCAGGCGGAGGCAACGCAGGTGATCGCGGCGGCGCTGATCGAGCTGAAGCCGAGCCCGCCATGGGCTGACACGGCCCGAGACGCGGCGGCGCAATGGCTGCCTCGGCTGGGATCGTGGCTCGCCGCGCGACACCCGATGGGCTGGGCGGTTCCGCAGGCGCAACCCGCGCTGATCCGCCGACCGGCGCGTCGCCCAGGATCGCCATCGCGCGATGATGATGGCTATTCCTGCGACTGGTGACCTGGCGGATCGCGCGACTTGTCAGCGCCGCGAGCGCCTAACAGCTCCGCGATAATCAGCGGCATCAGAATTTCAACGCCCCGTATCAGCCTCGGCTATACTCTCAGCGGAGGAGGAGCCGGGCTTGTCCGCACCTTCGATAGAACGAAAGCTGGCGGCGATCTTTGCGGCAGATGTCGCCGAGTACAACCGCCTGATGGGAGCGGACGAGGCGGGCACCGTGGCCGGGCTCAAGGGAGCCCGCGCCATCATCGACCAACTGATCGCCGACCACCGCGGGCGGATCTTCAACGCCGCCGGGGACAGCGTAGTGGCGGATTTCGCCAGCGCGGTCGATGCGGTCCAATGCGCGGTCGCGGTGCAGGCGGCGATGGCGCAGCACAGCGCGCCGCAGGGCAGCGGCGAGAGGATGCGGTTCCGCATCGGCATCCATGTTGGCGATGTTGTGGTTGATGGTACGAACCTGCTCGGCGATGGTGTCAACATAGCCGCCCGGTTGGAAGGGCTCGCCGAGCCAGGCGGCATCTGCGTCTCTGGCGCGGTCCGCGACCACGTCGGCAACAAATTACCACTCAGTTTCGACGACCTTGGCGAGCAGCAAGTCAAGAACATCGCGCAGGCGATCCGGGTGTATCGGGTGCAGACCGGAACGGCGGCGAGCCAACCCATCGCCGTGTTGCCGCTACCCGACAAGCCGTCGATTGCGGTCTTGCCGTTTGCCAACATGAGCGGCGACCCCGAGCAGGAATATTTCGCCGACGGTATGGTCGAGGAGATCACGACCGCGATCGCCCGGCTGCCCTGGCTGTTCGTCATCGCGCGCAATTCGAGCTTCACCTACAAGGGCAAGCCGGTCGACGTGAAGCAGGTGGCGCGGCAATTGGGCGTGCGCTACGTGCTCGAAGGCTCGGTCAGGAAAGCCGGCAACCGGGTGCGCATCACCGGCCAGTTGATTGACACCGCGACCGGCGCCCACATTTGGGCCGACCGCTTCGACGGCGCGCTCGACGACATCTTCGACCTGCAGGACAAAGTTGCTTCGAGCGTTGTCGGTGCGATCGAACCACGCCTCCGGTCATCGGAGATCGAGCGCGCCTCGCGCAAGCCGGCCGAAAACCTCGGCGCCTATGACCTGTATCTGCGCGCACTCGCGCAATCCTATCGCTACAGCGAAGATGGCCTTGCCGAGGCGATCGGCCTTCTCCAGCAGGCATTGGCGCTCGACCCATCCTATCCGCCGGCGGCGGCGTTGGTCGGATGGTGCCGTTTCGTGCAGCGGGTTCAAGGCTGGGGAGCGGTGTCGGACGCCGACACCGTTTCCGCTGTTCGGTTAGCGCGGCAGGCCCTCGAAGCGGTGCGCGACGATCCCGACACGATGTGGCCGGCCGCGATCACGCTGTTTTATTTTGCCGGCGAGGCGGCGATGCCGGAGGCGGTGCTTGACCGTGCGCTCACGCTCAACCCGAACGCGGCCACCGGCTGGACGATGAGAGGCTGGATACACGCCTTGCGCAACCGACCCGAGGCGGCGGTAGATGCCCTGGATCGGGCGCTGCGCCTGAGCCCGTTCGATCCGCTCGGCTACGTGAACGCCATGGGGCTTGCGATTGCGCATTTGGCGGCGGGCCGCTTCGAGCTGGTAGTCGAGTGGGCGGACCGCGCGCTGCACGACCAGCCGCGCATGGCTCCCGCAAAGCGCCTCAAGATTATCGGCAACAGCTATCTCGGCCGTCTTGACGAGGCGCGCGCCGCGGTCGGCCGGCTGTTGGCGATAGATCCCAGGGCGACCATCGCGACATGGCGTCCGATGTCCGCCTCATTTGCGCCCGAGATCGTCGAGTTCTATGTCACTGGCCTGCGCCTCGCCGGCCTGCCTGAGGGCGAGACGGCGTGAGAGAGGGGCGGGTCGAGCGGCGACTTGCGGCAATCCTGGCGGCCGATGTCGCCGGCTGATGATGGCCGCTAATTGGCCCCGGCGCCCAAGTGGAAGGCTCGGAGTAGCCCCCATGCCGATTTCCGATCGCGAAGTGTGGACAGCGGCAAACCTGATCGTGAAGCGCCACGGCGCCAATGCGGAGATCGAGGCAGCGCGGATGATTGACCGCATGCTTGACCGCGGGGATAGTGAGGGGGCGGCTTGTATGGCAGCGCATTCGGCGCGCGATCGAGGCGTTGCAGGCGCCAGCGAGCGGGCCACCACACTAAGGCGTGCGGGCCATCAGCAGCGGGCCGTGAGGGCCATGACAGCGAGGTGGGGAGTGCCGCCAAGGTTAGCACCGTGCGCGGCGCCGACGGTGACCGGAGAAACTCGTCTTGCGCTCTCGAAGGCGGACGGCCGGGCCGCGTCCAAAACGGCGGGCGGTTTTGCGAACCCAGCGTGAGTTGGTGGGAATTTCCAATAGGAGATCTCTATTGGCTTTTCCCACCAACTCGGCACGCGCGCCCGTGCGAAATGCCCGCCGTCGGGAGGAGCCGGTCGCCGGGGATAGCCTGGTGATGAAAACCGAAGGGTAATCCAAGGCCGGCGGTCCCGCCTTGGGCGGCAAGGCGGGCGTTTCCCGATCTGCGCAGGCGTTGACGCTTCTGCAGCACAAAGGTTGTTCGCGGTCCCGGCGCCCGGCGGCATCACCTCCGCGGGTGTCTCATCATGCCCTTTCCAGCCATTGCCTGGAGCCACCCGGATCGGCTCTAGAGGGTGGTGGGCGGAACTTCCCGCACCGTTGACGCCGGTGCACCGGGAGAAGTTATTCGATGTGGCGAGCGGTCGACGGGAATGCCGACTGTTGAGGCTTCTGCAGCTCATCGCCAGGCAATTTTTGCGCGGCCAGTCTCAAGCCTAATAGCGGCCAAGAGCTTTGGCGATGCACGAGACCAATTCCTCTGCTGAGAACGGCTTCTCCAAGAGCATCGCTCCGGTCCGACCCACAGCCGTCCGCACCCTGGTGGTCAAGCCGCCTGTCATGACAATCGCTGGGATTGTTTTCCCGCGCGCGCGAATCTGGTCGAGGAGTTCGAGGCCGTTTATCCCGGGCATATTCACGTCAATGAGCAGACAACCACTCCGATCCGGAGGTACGTCACACAAGAAGGCCGCGCTCGAAGCGTAGGTGTGAACCGGAAAGCCATGGGCCTCAAGCAGCATGCAAATCGAGTCTCGGACCGCATCGTCGTCGTCGATGACGTGAATTGCCGGCTGCTGCGACACGGACTGTCCTTCCGGGCTTGTCCGGTCGCTCTTACGCTAGGAGATCGGGGGCCGCATTGACCCACCTCAATTCTGGCCATGTGGCGGCCCCCCCCCACAGGGCTGGGTTTGCGGGGTCAATCGCGTGCCGGCTGACGAGCGGTCACCTCGGGTCATTCGACTGTCGAAATAACGGCTTCCAACTGCGCACGGTCGATGATCTTGACGTGCCGCCGATCTCTGAAAGTGATTGCGCCACGGCTAATGAGGTCCCGCAACGATCGGCTCACCGCCTCCGGCGAAATAGCGACATAGGCGCCGATATCCGACCGGGTCATCGGCAGATACACCTCTCCCGTGCTTTGTCCCCGGGCCGCCTGGTGAGTTTCGAGCATCTGAAGGAGCAATCCGACCTTGGCGATAGCGCGTTGCTTGCTGAGGAGAAAGGCATGGCGCTGAGCCTCGCGCAGCTCATGGCATAGCTTGGAAATAACATGAAAGTCCAGGCCGGGGTGTTTGCGAAGCCGAGCCTCCAGCGCAGCCACCGGTATTCTGTATGCGACTACGTCAGTTACCGCCTCCGCCGAGTTCACATATTTGCCGTTTTCTGCCAGACCGACTACATCATCGGGGAATAGAAACGAGGTGATATGCTGCCTCTCATCCGGCAGAGGCTTATACGACTTCACCACTCCGGTAATGATGTTGAAGACGGCGTTGGCACTATCTCCCTCCCCGTAAATCCTTTCCCGCTTCCTGAAACGGGCGACCGTCGCGATGACCGCAAGTAGCGCGCGCTCTTCAGCAGCGAGTGGATACCCTGGACGGTCACCCGAAAACCATAGGGTGGGTGCGATGATGGTTGGGCCGCCGCGGCGAGAACCATCGGAATTATTCGAAGGCCCCTGGTTCATGGCGATCCCCTCGCCGCGGTTGGGCATCTTGGGCCAAGGTAAGGCACTTTGGCTTGTCTACAATGATGTCCTCAGAAATCGACCTGAACCTTGATCCTGATCAAGTTTTGCGTCGGCGCACGCCTAGCCTGCCGACGGTGTTGGTCTTAACCTTTTGGTGCGCCCTGAGGGTAGCCCCCGCCCCATCGTTCTGAAGGGCACAGCCGTGGCCAAGGATCATGACATCGGCAAGGTCCGTGGAGGATCACCGACAAATCGAAGCGACGAGAAGGTCGCGCTCCTCCACGAAATGATCGAAGCGCTAACCGCGCTTGGCAATTACCTCGGTGCGGCACAGCGCAAATTCAAGCAACAGCCCGAGCCGCGCCCGGAAGGCTTGCGCGAGGCCTTAAAGAAGAGCCTCGGACAGCATGAGCGCGCCAGCGAAACGGTGCGTCGGTTGAACGACCTCCGCCGCCGCGAAGCGGCCCCTAACGATGATCCACAGGGCTTCCGATGATGTCCAATCCAGACGAATTGCGAAAACTGGCGGCATGGTACCGCGAATTCGCCGAACGTGCCGGGAACCCGACAATTTGGGAAGCTCGGCTACGGACCGCCGAAGAACTGGAGGCGGAGGCCGACCGCCTCGAAAAAGAAACGAACTTAAGCAGCTTGAGCAAACGGCGCACGATTAATCGCTCTTGATGCCGTAGAAAACGCAAACTGGGGTATCTCACGATGGCTCAAACGGGTTTGCAAGCATGGGCTCAGGGTTGGGGCGTCGTGAGGCGCATCCACGAGAAATTAGAATTCGTCGCGTTCTTCGATGCTCAGGAGGATGCCGAAGCCGCTGCTGTTGAGGCGGGGATTGGGTATCAAGTATGCTGGGTAAGTTACAGAGACGGTGTGGGTTTTCGACCCGTAAAAGACAGCAATGACTGATCCGTCGCGATCGAAGAACTCGACGCCGCGCTCTTGCGACCGCTGCCGGTCAAGGTGGTAGCAGGTTAAGGGGCGGCTTCGCGACCGTTCTGCATCTCACCACGATAAGACCCCCAGCACGAAGCTCGACGAGGTCACCAAATGACTCGCGGGCAAATGACCGATTTCGGGCACCAGCCGGGTTAGGTCGAATTTCCGCTTGGGGTCGTTTGACCAATTCGATCTGCCTCGGCCGAATGGCGGGAATTGGCGCTGAGCCGCCAATTCCCACCGGGTCAGGTTCTACTGGATCAGACCCTCACCCCAAACCGCCTACGCATTCGCGCGCGGGCTCAGAAGGTCGAGATGGCTGACGCCGAGAGCCGTTGCCAGCGTATAGAGCGTCACGACCGTCGGGTTACCTCGGCCCTGCTCCAGGCCGCTGATATACTGCTGGCTGAAGCCGGAGATTTCGGCGAGCTAACATGGCAATTTCAGTCTGTCGGGTTCGCGATCCGCTGGCGGAACCTTAAGCAGGTCCGAGGCCTCGACGCCCAGTACGTTTGAGGTGGACCCCGATCGTGAGACAGCCGGAGCCGTCTTCTAAGGTGTAACCCGGCCGAGTTCAGTATCGGCTCCGATCGCGCCTGGCGCGACGGTCATGACATCGCTTCTCTCTTCCTCCTCGTCAACATCAATCCTGTGGTTGGCGGTTGTGCCGGTGGGGATGTGGGCGAAGGCGCAGCCGGTCGGCGAAGCCGATCGTCCACATATCCACCGGCATGCTGCTTCATAGGCTTGGCGCGGCGTGCGGTAGCCCAGGCTCTGGTGCTGGCGCTCCTCGTTATAAAAGCCGAGCCAAGAGCCGATGCCGGCCTTGGCCTCGGCAACGCTGGCATAGGCGTTGAGGTAGACCTCCTCGTATTTTAGGCTGCGCCACAGCCGCTCGACGAAGATGTTGTCCATGTAGCGGCCCTTGCCATCCATGCTGATCGTGACCCCGTGGCGCTGTAGGGTCGCGATCGGCCTCTTCGTCATGCTCTGCCATCCCGAGCGGCGTGGCGGCGGCGATATACCCGCCAACGCCGAGGGAATGGCTGGTCTTGGCGACGAGCGCGGCTCGAAGCGCATCGCGGCCCTGTTCAAGGGCTGCGACGACGTGAAGGGCCGCTGGCGCGGTGGTCGCATCCTCGGGACTGGCAAGATCTGCTACGAGGACTGGCCGACCACCGAGGAGGTGATCGAGCGCGGGACCGACATCAGCGACAAGGTCATCCGCTATCTCGCTGCCGTCTCCCACTACTGACCGATGAAGCCCCGCCGGCCATGCGCCGGCGGGGCTGTCGGCCTGCCGGCATCCCGCTGGCAGGAGATCAACAATGCCCAACCTTAGTCAGAGGACGGGCTGGGGCTACGTGCCCCGGTTCGCCAACCCCCAGCCGCCGGAGTTCTATGACTGCGGCATATGCGGCTGTTACCACCCGGTCAATTGGGACGGCGACTGCCGCGACGACGCCAACCGCTTTGCCGCCGGCCAACTCGACGAGATGTACGGCTGGGACGGCTGGCGGGAAGTGGACATGCCGGCATGATGGACCCCCGGCGGATCGCCCGCATGATCGAGCTCTTCAACGAGTACGGCGCGGCCAAATTCGGCGACGAGTGGTGGCCGGGCAATCCCAGGCCGTGGATCGGGGAAGAGCAGGGCGCGGAGCTGCAAGCTCTGATCGAAGAGTTCGGCAGCGACGACGCCTTGCACGCGGTCATCGAATAATACGGAAGCCCCGCCGGCCAAGCGCTGGCGGGGCCTTCGGCCTGCCGGCATTCCGCCGGCAAGGAGACAAGTCCATGAAAACGACCGAACCAGAGGTTCGCAAATTCCTCACCGTTTCTGCATCGCACCTGCCGCCGGGGTTTGCCGAACGGCTGGACGATCAAGCCCGCAACGGCCGCGGCTTTCACGGTCACCAAAGTCGTGACCGCTATCCGGGGGCTTTCAGACATTTCGTCGCCTCCATGCTTGCCCCGGTTGCTTCCGGCTGGAGCGATCGCCGGGCGGGGCTTGCACCCGCTGGAAAAGCGCCGCCTTTTCACGGCGCACGTGGAATTCGGTCCTTCCCGATTTGCCCGCCTTGCGATGCCCATCCTTTCAAAGCGGTCATTTGCCGGTCGGTGGGCAGCAATGTAGTTTAGTTCAAACGCTCGCCCGCCACGACGAGGTGAACGATTGAACCGGCGCGATCTTCTGATTCTCGGCAGCACTGCTATCGCTTTGCCGATCGCCGCGCTCGCGCAGCAGAAGGCGATGCCGGTGATCGGCTACCTCCATTTCGGCTCGCCCGGCCCGTTTGCCTATCAGCTCGCCGCGTTCCGGCAGGGGCTGGCGAAGAACGGCTATGTCGAGGGACAAAACGTGGCGATCGAAACCCGCTGGGCGGAAGGGCACAATGATCGGCTGCCCGCATTGGCCGCCGATCTCGTCGGCCGCAATGTCGATGTGATCTTCGCGGCAGGTCCGCCGGCCACGGTTGCGGCCAAAAACGCAACCACGACGATCCCGATTGTATTCTCGGTCGGCATCGACCCAGTCGCGGCCGGCCTCGTCGCCAGTCTCGCGCGGCCGGGCGGCAACCTTACCGGCTTCAGCATTATTGCGTCCGATTTGACGCCAAAGCGGCTGGAGCTGCTCTCCGAGCTGCTTCCCGAGGCCAAGCTGTTCGGCTTGCTGGTGAACCCGGACGAAGCGAACCCCGGAACTACAGAGCTAGAGGAAGCGGCACGCGCGAAGGGGGCTGCATTTGGCCGTTGTGAAGGCCAGGAACGAGGGCGAGATCGACACCGCCTTCGCTACCCTCGCCGACTTGCACGTGGATGGGCTCGTCATCGGTGACGCCGTGTTCTTCACCTTCCGGCGCGAGCAGCTCGTGGCGCTGGCGGCGCGTTATCGGCTGCCGACTATCGAACGGTGGCGCGAATTCGTCGCCGCCGGCGGCCTGATCAGCTATGGGCCGAGCCTCGTCGATGTCTCCCGCCAGGCCGGTGACTACGTGGGCAGGGTCCTCAAGGGCGAGAAGCCGGCCGATCTGCCGGTCCAGCAACCGACCAAGTACGAACTGGTGATCAATATGAACACCGCAAAGGCGCTCGGTCTCACCGTGCCGCAATCCTTGCTCGCCCTGGCCGACGAGGTCATCGAATGAGCGGCGCGCGAATGATCGGTTTCGGTGCCGCGCCGGGTTAGTTCGACGGTCCCATATGGGTCGACCTCAGCGGTTGGATGGCGGCGCCGTGAACCGCCGAAATCGGCCGCAAACGGGGCGTTCAGGGCGGCCGGGGCGAGGAACGGTCAGTACCAATCGGAAGCGCCACCGGGGATCAAAGGCCTAGGTCGCTAAGGCCCGGGTGATCGTCAGGCCGCCGCCCAAGGGGCCAATGGTATTTCCGGTCAGCTTCCTTAATCGGCAGATCGTTGATCGAGGCAAAGCGTCGCTGCATGACGCCATCAGCATCGAATTCCCAGTTCTCGTTGCCGTAAGAGCGAAACCAGTTGCCGCTGTCGTCATGCCACTCATAAGCGAACCGCACGGCGATCCGGCTATCGCCGAACGCCCACATTTCTTTGATCAGGCGGTAATCGAGTTCCTTGTGCCATTTGCGGGTCAGAAAGGCGACGATCTCGGAGCGCCCATTGATGAATTCCGCTCGATTCCGCCAGCGGCTGTCCTCGGCATAGGCCAGGGAGACTCGATGCGGGTCACGGCTGTTCCAGCCGTCTTCTGCCATTCGGACCTTGGCGATCGCGGTCTCGCACGTAAACGGCGGTGTGGGAGCAGGCATCGGAAACCTCCTTCGTTCGGCTTGAGTGCGCAAGCAATCTCGGACCTTTGGCGACAGGGCTCACAAGGCAATAGGCGCGATCACCTGATCGAGCAGCGTTTAGAATAGCGCGATAATAGTCGATTTGACGCGTTAACCCTGGGGCAACCGAACGGCCGGAATGCTACCACCCGTTCACCGGGAGGCGGTGGTCCGCTTTTCGGCGGAGCTGCTCGTCCCGCGGCGCGGTCATGAGGGTCTGAGAAGGGTCGCTTTGACTCGTTCACCCAAGGGCGTCCGAACGGCGGCTCACCGCGCCTCTCGCCCGTTTGCCTCGCGTCCAGCGAAGGCCCGTTGACTGATCCCAGACCGGGCGCTCAGCCTGGGCGACGGCAACAGGTATTCATGCCCCTAAGCGGTAGTTGGACTCCTTGATCGGCGGCCGACGATTGGCGCATTCCGCTCGCTCAAGTAGCGAGGAACCCGCGTATTTCCGCGAGGAGCCGGGGAAAGGCCGGCTCGTCCTCGAAAATGATGTGGTTGGGGCTTTCCAGTGGAACGAAGCGCGCGCCGGGGATGCCCGCCGCGAGACGCCGGCCGGATTCGAACGGGACCTGCGCATCACCCCGCGCATGCATAACCAGAGTCGGGGTCGTGATCTGGCCCAACAGCCCGCTGACATCCATGTTGCCGGTCGCCCGCATGCCGCGCACCGCGTCCTCGGGCGAGGTCGAGACCCGCTGGTAGTCGTTGAACCAATCGGCCTGCTCCTTGGTCGCGCCGGGGATGAAGCGGCTGGTGAAAAGCTGGCGGAAGGCCGAGTTGTCCTGGCCCCAGCCAAGCCGCACCAGAGTCATCATCGCCTCCAGCTGCTCCTTTTCGGCCGGCGAGCGGGCACGCTTCACCGCTCCGAGCGGATATCCGCCGCAAAACACGAGATGGGTGACCCGTTCGGGATGCCGCGCGGCATAGGCGATCGACACACCGCATCCCTGCGAGAAGCCGAGCAGCGCGAAACGGTCGAGCCCGGCGGCATCGACCACGGTTTCGAGATCGCGGATATAGGCCTCGAATGAGATGTCCTCGACCTCGCGGTCGCTGAGGCCGTTGCCGCGCACGTCGTAGCGGACCAGCGTGAGGTCGCGCGCCAGTTCGCGATAGAACGTCCCAAAGACCGGGCTGTCGAAATCGTATTCGAGATGCGTCATCCAGTGGCTGGTCTTGACCAGGAACGGCCCGCTGCCGACCCGCGCATAGGCGAGCTGGACCCCGTCCGGGGTCATGCAGAAGTGGATTTCCTGCTCGTAGCGCGGCGGCGGCGAGGCAGGCGCAGGCGCGGCGGCGAGCGCCGGCAATTCCGGCTCCGGCAAGGCCTCGATATCCGCCGCGGCGAGCCCGAACACCCCGACCGCCTGGGCGATGTTCTTGACCGCCTGCTCGCCGAGATCAGCAAAGGCGAGCGACAGCTTACCGCGGATCTGCTCGTTGGCGGTGCGCGAGATGCACACCCCACCCGGCTCGCACAGCCCTTCGAGCCGGGCGGCGATGTTGACGCCGTCGCCGAAGATGTCGTCGCCGTCGATTATGATGTCTCCAACATTGATGCCGATGCGAAAGACGATCCGCTTCTCTTCTGGCGCCTCGGCATTGCGGCTCATCATGCCGCGCTGGATCGCCACGGCACACGCCACCGCGTCGACAACGCTGGCGAATTCGATCAGCGCGCCGTCGCCCGTCGTCTTAACGATGCGGCCGTGATGCGCGGCAATCGCCGGGTCTGTCAATTCGCGCCGATGGGCCTTCAGCGACGCCAGAGTTCCGACTTCGTCGGTTCCCATCAGTCGGCTATAACCTACGACATCAGCGGCAAGAATAGCGGCAAGCCGCCGCTGCATGGCCTTGCTCTCCATGATACCCGCCACTCACCCCACCGCTGCTCGTTGCGCAGCATAGGCACCTTCCAGAGGAAACTCTAGGCAGCCGCGCGCATCGCGCTAACGAACTGCCCCTGTGCTCCATTTCTGATATTGTGAAGGTCGGCTCACGGCGCGCCTCGCCCATTGCCGTGCGTCTCGGCGAAGGTTTCCCCACTGAACCCACAGCCGGCGCTCGCCCCCCCGCGGTACAAACCGGCCTTCAGGCCCCACATCAGACTTTCGCGCCGATCACCGCGGAGGGCTCATATCAGTCCATATTCGGTGGGCCGGGGCGAAACTGCGCCCCCTCCGCGAGCAGACCGGCGCCCGGAACAAAGTTTACCTCTAGCCTGATGCCGTCCGGGTCCTCGAACAACACGGAGTAGTAGCCCGGCGCCCATGTATCTTCGGCGGGGCCGCGAACGATGGTCGCGCCTATCTCGCGGAGCAGAGCGGCGCATTTGTCCACGTCTTCACGCGAGCGGGCCCGCAGGCAGAGGTGGTGCAGGCCGACTCGCTGCTGGACGAAGCGCTCGCCAGCCAGCGCCGGATCGCATGGTTCGATGCCGATCGCAGTCCGCGCGCCGACGCAGTAGAAGAACCTGTCGTCGTCGGACACCACCTTCATCCCGAACTCGGGCAAGAGCCGACGATAAAACTCGCGGGCAGCCTCGAAGCGGCTCACCGTCAGGATCACGTGCGCCATTCCGTTGATTTCGATCGCCATCGGGTCAGGTCCTTCTGCCACGCCGCTTCACAAACTCGACCGAGCCTAACCCAATATGAACGGGCCCTTTTCGACGAAGTGCACGGTCTGGAAGCGCGCGGCCAGCGGCTGGTTTCGGCGCACTGCCGCCGCTCGCCGCCATGCTGAAACCCTTCTGGAGCGTCCGGTCTTTGGGGGAGAGCGGCCGTTGTCAAACGCCTGGGGTATTCGCGGTTCGCGCGGCGGGGATGTAACGATAGAGCGTCGCCGGAGAGACGCCGAGCCGGTGCGCGATTTGAGTGACGCCGATGTCGGGATTGGCGAGCATCGCCTTGGCGGCCTCGATGTCGTCGTCGGTGAGTTTCGGCGGTCGGCCTCCCGTGCGGCCCGCGCGCCGCGCGGCGGCGAGGCCCGCTTGGGTGCGCTCCCGGATCAGGCTGCGCTCGAATTCCGCCAGCGCGCCAAACATGTGAAAAACCAGCCGCCCCTGCGCGGTCGTCGTGTCGAGGGCTTCGGTCAGGCTGCGAAACCCGATGCCCCTCACCCGCAGGGTTTCGACGGTTTCGATCAACTGCTTCATCGACCGCGCCAGGCGATCGAGCTTCCACACGATCAGCGTGTCGCCGCTGCGCGCGAATTCGAGCGCGTCATGCAAGGCCGGGCGGTCTGTAACCGCGCCCGACATCTGCTCGGTGAAAATCTTTGCGCACCCTGCTTCGGTCAGTGCGTCGCGCTGCAAGGCAAGGTTCTGGTCTACGGTCGACACGCGGGCATAGCCGATCAGCATCGGTTTCGACGTGATGTCGCCGGCATCGGATGATCGCGCTCGCGCGACCTTCGGCGCGGCCGGCCGAAGTCGCCGCTTCGCCCGCGCGGCTGTGTGACCGGTCTTTGTCCGTTTGATCGTCATGAACCCTCTCGAAACTCAACCGCACTCTTGCCTTTTGCGAGGCCGAAATCAAGAATGAGTTTTGAGAGAGGTTTAACCCACTTTTGCCCGTAACTTTTCCGGTGAGGTGGTCTAAAGTCGGCTTTCTTGGGGACTGCGGACGAGTGCCGTTACGGGCCTTGCGTGCGCCAATGCCCCCGAAGAGACCTTGCCGGCGCGATGGGGCACGGCGTAGGTGGATGGACAGCGGTAGTTCACCGCCACGCCGCATTACCGCCAGCGCCGCGGTGTCGCGCTTAGGCGGGCTTGTCGTTCGGATCGCGCCCGGACAGCAGCAGCTGGCTGCCGGAACGGCCCAGCAGGATCAAACCGGCGATGATCGCAACCGGGAGCAGTACGAACAGCTGATCGAGAAGTCGCGGCGGCGATCCCGAGCGCACGGTTGCCGCCGGCAAATTCGACTGCCAGCGCGTAAGCAAATTGCAGCGTTCCCAGGTAGGCCGGCCCGGCAGGCACCAGCGAGCTGAGCGCCGCTGCCCCGACCAGAACCATCGTCTGAAACGGCCCCAGCGTCAGCCCTGCAGCCTTGACCACGCACCAGGCAGTCAGCGCATCGGGCACACAGATCGCGAGCGTCAATCCGGCCACCCATAGCACCTGCCGGCCACTGCGCAGGATCGCAAAGCCGCACCGCAGCTTGTCGAACGACGGCGCCAGCCTGGGAAAGCGCAACCCAAACCGAGTGACCGCCGACCCCGACAACAGCCATGCTGCGACCAGCACCGCGGCGAACAGCGACCCGCCGGTGACCAGCAAAGCGTCCAGCACGTCGCCCGCCGCGTTCGCGGTCGCGCCGACAAGCAGCCCGATTGCGAGACAGCCCACCACCGCGACGCCATCACAAAGCCGCTCAACGACGATCGAGGTTACACCCCAGACACGCGGCAGGCGGGAGCTCCTGTTGAGAAACTCGATGCGGGCCAGCTCGCCGAGGCGGGCCGGCATAATCGTGTTGAGGCCATACCCCACCAGCAGAGCTTCGCCGATGCTGCGGTAGGAGAGCGGCGCAACCGGACGTAGGATCAGCTGCCACCGCAGGCTGCGCAGCGCTAGGTTCCCGGCATAGACGGCGATCGCGCCGGCAATCCACCGCGGATCGGCATGCCCTATCGCCGCGCTGACCTGCGCCAGCGGCGTGCGATAGAACGCCACCGCCAAAAAGAAAATCGTGCCGGCGGCGGCGGCAGCAAGTTGGACGACGGGCCGCTTCATTGTGAACAAGGCCGGTTCGTATTCGACTTCAGCCAGCCAGCCGGGTGCCCGAGCAGCGAGACCCGGAGGCCGACGGGATCGCGGACGGCGCGGCGCAGCGCCGCCAAAAGCGCCAATAGCAACGCCGGGAAGCCGAGGTGCACCAAGGTCAGGGTCTGGATCGGCGCCATCACCAACGGTGCCAGCCAGGCGAGACGCAGCAGCCACGAATAGTCGCGCGCCCGCTCAGGAGTGAGCCAGTGGCGGTCGCGCATCAAGGCGGAGCCAACCGACCCGCCGGGGGAGAGGTCGTTCACCAGCCCTGTCATGTCTGGGTCAGACGGGGATTGCGCGAAACTTGCACAGATACCAGAGCGCCTTCAGCCCATCGCGCCAGCCGATCTTTTTACCCTCGGCGTAGGTGCGGCCGAAATAGGAAATGCCGACCTCGTAGACGCGCCAGCGACGGCCGCGCGCCATTTTGGCGCTCATCTCAATTTCGACACCAAAATCGCAGCAGGTCAGGCGCAGGGTCTGCATGACCTCTCTGGTCATCATCTTGTAGCAAACCTCGACATCGCTGAGCGTCTGGTTGAACAGGAGATTGAACAAGAACGAGACCAGCCGGTTGGCGAGGTAATGGTGGAAGTAGAGCGTGCGGTGCGGCATGCCGTAAAAGCGGCTGCCAAACACGACATCGGCGACGCGCCGCTCGGCGATCAGCGGATACATGCGCTCCCAGTCGGTCGGATCGTATTCGAGATCGGCATCCTGCACGACGACAACCTCGCCGGTGACGGCGGCAAAACCGCTCTGCAACGCGCCGCCCTTGCCGCGGTTGCGCTCGTGAAAGATAACCACGACCTCGATTTCCGGCAGGTTGTCGGTGGCCGAGCGCGCCGGCGGCGCGGCGGTACCGACTTCGACCAGCTGGTACGTGGTGAAGCGGCCGCCATTACCTGGAAAGTGCCGCTGCAACCAGTCGCGGGTGCCGTCGGTCGAGGCGTCGTCCACGATGATCACCTGCTTCCGCACGGCCGGGAGCGACAACGCCACCGCGGCCAGCGGCCGCCCCAACGTAGCGATCTCGTTAAACGCGGGGATTACGATCGAAAGGAGCATCGCCGGACCATAATGGTAACCGTCATCGGGGCAAAGTATCGGACGGCGTCGTTAAAAAATGTTGAACGCGGAAATTCAATTCGATAACTCTACCATTTCACGGCTTGTGAGCCGAAATTCGCAATACGGCTCCTACTGGGATCCGTCGCGCTACAAGGAGCAGAAGAATCGCGCAAATCACCGGTCCGATAGGAAACATTATTAAAAAAGAGAAAACCCAACAGACGAGGATTGCTATTCGATCTCCAGGTAAAAATTCACGCAACAACCCCTCTCTGACAAAGAAGGCGACAGCGATAGATAGGATACAAAGATCATAAGATATCGAATAGGGAGAGACGAGCAGTGATCCAGAGCAGAGAGCCGCAGCTTTCAAATTATACGAAATCGGTCTGGCCCAGAGCATCCAGATAGCGAGCACTACAATAGAGGAGACGGCGGCCTGCGCGCCCCAAGAAACCCATGTACTCGCGCCGACCCAATGGAACAAACCAAAGACCGACTCGAGTCTCCAGTTCGATGCCCGGCGCCGATCCCAGACCGGCATTGCGGTCGGTGAGTGAATACATAAACGAAATCCATCCTTCGTATCCGAATACCGTTGCAGTTAACACACCAAGAACTGTGGTGGCGGCGAGCGTACCGCCGATAACACGCCAGTTACGCGAGGCCAGAAGGGCAATCGGGAACAGCAGCCCGAAATGGGGCTTATAGGTCAGCAGCGCGAGAAAGATCCCGGAAAGCCACGGGCGGCGTTCCATAAGCGCCAGTGACAGGCCAATAAATGCCGCGGTAAGGAACCCGGTATGCCCGAAGTAAATATTGAACAACACAAAACATGGGGTGGCCGCTGCAACCAGTGCCGCACGCCGCGATATGATCGCGTAGACGGCGGCTTCGTATAAGAAGAACGAAGCACTGATCCACGCAACCAGCGCACTCACATACGGCATAAACCCGAGAGGGTAGGTGAAGAACAAGAAGGTGGGCGGATAATAAAATCGATTGAAGGTCGGGCAGTCCGCTGGATCGTAGAATGCCGCCTGAACAGCTGACCACGCGGCATAGTCAAATATCCGCGCTACATCCTCTGCTACAGCAAAAACCCCGCTCAACCAAATCCAGCCAAAGTCGATACACCTGGGGTTGCCGTTGGGAAGGAACGGCCATGTGTGCAGTTTGAATGCTACCCACGCTAATACGAGAGCGTAAGCAATGACAATACTCCACCCGTATGCTCGGATACGCCAATCGGTGAAAAGCCAGTTTTCGACTTTGCGTAATCCGGAAGCAACCATATGCACCATCATCACCTGCTCTGCCAGCAGCATATCCCCATGCTTAAATTTTATCGGATAGGCTAGGGCCTTAACAAGCCGGCGCGTCGCTTCCGACCAGCTTTGGCAACAGGAGAAGGCTTCGCCGCAAGCAAAGCCACGCCATTTCGGCAACGCCACGACCTTTCTTGCCCGCAACTCCGGCCGAGCGGCGTGCGGGCGGTCAACGAAGGCGTCGGGTCGAACCCGGCGGTTTGATCGTGGCCAAGGGAATAGCCGGTATCGGCGCGACCTTGCCGTTTGGCGTCGCTCTGGTGAAGTCGGCTCGCCACCAGTCGAGCCGATGCCGTTTGGGCGGAGCCGGGTCGGTTCTCTGATCTCGGACCGGCCTTTCGTCGGGACGACGCAGGCGTCTCAGGGCGACAACTTCTTTATCAATGTCGGGCTGATAAGCGGAGCATCACATGGTTGCAAATGAAACGTATACGGGCCGCTCAGCAGGAATGGTCCTTTGAAGGGCGTCAAACACCGCCTCCTCGAAGCCAAGAACCGCTCGCTCGTACGCCGTTTCCTCGGGTGTTTCGCGAGCCATGCCGCCAGACGTTATCGCTTGTCGGCTCGCTGGCGCCACCGGAATTGGCGTTGTAATGGTAAGTACGGTGGTCACTTTATTGTGCATCTCTGTTTGCATCGACTCGGGCAATGTCTCCGCGATCAGAATGACATCCGGAGCACCTTCCCTCATGTTCTTTTCTATTTCTGCCATGCTATGCGATTGAACCATAGATATCCCTAAGGTTCTCCATGTGTTTTTGTCGAGTACTCTATCGTCGGGCTCCCGCTCACGATCATCGGCCAGCATGACATGAAAACGAGGCGGTCGATTCGCCGCCGCGAAGGCAAGCCCATCCTGCGCAAAGTGAGCCATAACTTCGACCGCCACTTTGAGCGAAGGCATCGGCAAATCGAGCATCTTGGCGTAGGGGTGTGCGGCGGTGAATTGCCGGTGCCAATCTTCGAGATCATAGACGACCGCGACGCCGTTGGGCTGGAACCCGGCCGCGCGAATTTTTGTCTTGATGTCGTCGAGAACCTGGCTGCTCAAATTGGGATACCCGCCTTTCGCAGGTTCCGGCGGTGATGGCGC
Organism: uncultured Alphaproteobacteria bacterium; assembly: GCA_963842175.1. Taxonomy (GTDB): domain Bacteria; phylum Pseudomonadota; class Alphaproteobacteria; order ATCC43930; family CGMCC-115725; genus DATARH01. Next base: position 163,532 of record CAWJFM010000021.1, on the reverse strand, counting down.
GGAAGGAGACGGCAGGCTCGCCGTGGTTGGCTTCTGCTTCCCGAGGCGCTCGATCAGCTCCTGCTGCAGCCGCTGGGCCTGTGGGCTGCTGACGATTTGCAACGCCGCTGTACAGTCGTCGAGCGCCTTCTGCAGGGCGCCGAGTTCCATATGGGCGCGACAGCGGGTCTCGTAGGCAAACCCGGCCCACATCGGATCGAAGAAGAACCTGTGCCCGTCGATCACATCGAGCAGCGATTTGAAATCTTTCAGTTCCACGTAGATGTAGGACATCTGGATCGCCGCCGTCGCCGACAACTCGTGATCATTGGCATCGGCGACCGTCCCCAAATCACGCAGCGCCTCCGGCAGCTGCTTGGTGGAGCGGTATGCGATGCCCCGCCAGAAATGCGCCCGGACGTTGTCGTCGTTGGCGAGCACCTCCGAGCAGCCGCGTATCGCATCCTCGTACAGCCTCAGCTGCGCGTAGCCATAACAGGCAAGATGTTCGTTGCGTGCCGATTTGCTCAACGCCGCGGCTGCAGTTTCATACACGATCATGTCAACGTACGTATCGTCGAGATTTGTGCGCTGTCGCAGCCGGGAGAGGTATTTGCTCTTTAAATCGGAATACATCGCCAATTGATTGTATATGGACGCCATTTCCCCGGCTCTTTCGCCCGGATCGGCAAAATTTGTGGCCTCCAGGTCGCGCAGAGCTTCTTTCATTTTCTCGATCGAGTTGTCGAGCAGCAGCTTGTGAGTCCAGGTCACGGCCGCCAATTCATCGATCACGTAATCATTATGGCTCTGCTCATTTCCTGCCATTTCGATGCGGCTCTGGGTCGCGGTCGCCGCCTGCTGCACGATCGGATCGGAGAATGTCTCGCCGCCTTTCCATTGCAGCATGTCGCCAAGAAGGGTGCGCAGGATGACGTTATATTCCTGGTGGTCATAATGATCGTAAAGCTGCAACGCCTTCTCGACCTGATCGTCCAGTTGCGGTGTTATGGTTTTCTGCATATTCATCGCGATGCAGGGAGCCAGGATCTCGCTGTCCCTGTTGGCGTCTCTGCTGCACGTGCCCCAGGCATCCTCCAGCAGGTCGTCATAAAGCGCGAGATAGAGCATCTTCAGCGGCGAATGCTCCGGCGCCCGGCCTGCGTAGTAATCGACAAACCGGTACATGGCCTCTGCTGAGCCGCCCCATTTCGGCGTCAGATAGCTCAGCATAGAAAAGTAGAGTGTAAAGTAATCGGGGTAGGCCGCGATCGCTGCCGTGAACCATGTCTTCGCATCCGACCGCCCCATATCGGACATGATCGCCAATTTGAGGCGATAACTGTATGGGTTGGCGTGGTCGAGCTTGATCGCGGCGTCGATGTCTTTCAGCGCCCGGGTCATGTAATCGGTGAAGGCATCGAGATTGTCCGACGACGTCACAGAGACGAAGTACGGACCGCGTCTGGCCCATCCGGCGTTGTAATAGTATTGCGCGCGCACCAGCAGCGGAACTGGGTCCCCGGCGGCCTGCGCGACCCAGTCGTCCATTTTGTTTCCGAAAGTCGCCGCCCGAACGTCGGGTACATCAATGATGAAGGGCTCAAACGGATAAAAGCGCCAAGGCTGCAGTTTGCTCTCTGCCAACGCCGCCGCGATGACCTTCCTCGCCGCGGCAAAATCGCTCTGTTCGATTGCCTTGCGGGCCCGCGCGGCTTTTACCGACGGCGTTTCTGCCGGGTGCGTCGGGATGTTCAGCTTTGCGAGTTTGTCGGCAATCTCCGCACGGAGGCGGGCCGCGTCGGGCTCGGACCGAGCAGTCTCGTCATTGAGATCCGAGAGCTGAAACTGGCTAAAACCGACTGTCGGCGACAGGCCAAGGAGAATGCCGGCGGTGCAAAGGACTCGAAGGAGCGTAACCATCGATGAGAACCCCCACGCGGTCCGCCGCGACCGTCGGGTCGAGTTGGATTGTGCCTCGGAGACCGATCATTTGAGCCCAATCACCTTAACAAAGTCTTCATATTAACCGACCTTCGCCAGATCCCGGCAGTTTCGGACCCAGGATCGCGCCTCTGACTTGCGTAAGTAACGATGATCCGCCGTCGCCGCGACCAGCAGGCGATCGATCCGGCGAATGCCGCTAGACATGCGGCTGCAACCGCCGCCAGGCCGCCAGGCTTCGCTTATTCCCATTCTTGCGCGGCGAGACACACGCTTTGATCGCGACACCAGCGGACGCGGCGGCCTTCGGGGGATAGCTGAGAACGTCGTCCGTCTCTTCAGCGTGATCGGCGCGAAACGCACGTCGGGCAACTTCGGACCCGCAATTGGCGCCTTCCCTACTAAGGGTCCCGCTTCCGTCCCTTCCGCCAATTTCCGCTACCGGAGCGCCTCGCTTGTCAGGAAGTTGCCTCCGATGCGACCCGCCATCCGCCATTCCTGTCCTGGTCAACCACTTTGCGGCCTTCCAACTGTCCGAGCGCATGGCGGATCGACGTGAAGGCCAATGACACGCCTTTGTCGCGCTGCAGAGCGGCGCGGATCTCGGCTGGGCGGGCCGCCTGCGGCGCGAGCGCTCGCAACACTTCCTCGACGAACCTAGCATTCGATCCGCGCTCAAGGCGTTTTGCTGCAGGCTTGCTGGTGGCGCGTGCCTGACGCGCCTGCCTCTTGCGAGGAGCCCCCTGTGGCTGGCGAGGCGGTCGACCGGGCCGCGCGGGCGCCGCCGGAGTAGGGAAGCTCGCGGCTGGAGCCGGGCGAGATGCGATCTCGCGGATCGCCTGCATGGCCGCAGCGTACCCGGCCTCGTATGCCTCACGCCGTATGAGCTCTACTTGATCTTCGAGGTGGCCGATTGCGGTCTTTGCCATTGCCGTTCCTCCCAGTTCTCGGCGACCATCGCCGTCGTCCGCTAGATCAGCCGCAAACCGGCCGCCCCCGGTCCTCTGCTGCGGTAAGCTACGTCAACAGCGACGCGCTGCCTCTCTGCCAGGCCGGTGATTCCTGAACGCTCCAGCACCGAAGCGTGCACGAAGATGTCCTTGCCGCCCTGATCTGGAGCGATGAACCCGAACCCTTTGTCGGGGTTGTACCACTTCACCGTACCGATCTCCTCGACGGCGGCTTGATCGGAGGGTTGGTAAGCCCGTTCGGGTCGCGGACGCCGCGGCTGCTCTTGCAGCGCAGTGCTCGCGTCGACGCTCAAGATCTCGGTTATCTGCAAGCCCTTCTGGCCCGGCGCCGTCCGGACCTCGAGCGTCGTGCCGGGCGGCATGCTGCCATGGCCGCTACGTTCGAGCACGCTCACATGCAAGAAGGCGTCACCCGAACCATCGGCAAGCTGGACGAAGCCGAACCCTTTGTCCGGATTGTACCACTTGACCGTAGCTCGGACGGGCGGGCCCGAGGGGCTATCGAACTGTGGACCGTGCGGGGGCGCATATCCGAAATTGCGGGATGGCGGTTGGTAGTTGTCGTCGTCGAAACCTCGGCGGCGACTTGGGCGAAACTCTCTGTCTCTATTGCTCACGTCGACTTCCTGGGGGCACGGATATTAACTGTATTTTGGGAGCGCATGGGCGATCGTCAACGTGCGGCGAGTGTGTGAACTCACTTTCGACAACCCCCCATGTCATCCTCGGCGAAGGCTAGCGAAATTGCCCACTTCAGAAGTGCGGGTACGCTCGATCAGGTTGAACGCATCGTGTTCCTCCGGTGAGGGCCGCCTTGCGGTGGGCGGGCAATTCGTGTCTCTGGTCGGCCGCGGCGATAGTCGGGTGAAGCAGACTTGGACGCTTTTGCCCGCCGCGACCTGGCGGGATTGCGCTGGCGGACAGTCGATGTTACCGGACCTCTGTGGAACAGAAACAGAACTCTGCCGGTATTTCGCCCGCCAACGAGGCGCTTCTGGAGGGGCTGAACCCGGCGCAGCGCTGTGCTGCTACCTATGGCATCGGTGTGGCCGAGGGGCAGGCGCCGCCGCTGTTGATCGCTGCGGGGGCTGGCACCGGCAAGACCAAGACGCTGGCACACCGGGTGGCGCGACTGATTTTAGGAGGTGCCGACCCGCGCCGTTTGTTGCTGTTGACGTTTACCCGCCGCGCCGCGATCGAGATGACCCGCCGCGCCCAGCAGATCCTCGTTGGGAGCCGACGAGGTCGAGCGTCCGGCGACGCCGAAGCCGCGCTGTTGCCCTGGTCGGGCACATTTCATTCGATCAGCAGCCGGTTGTTGCGCCGACATGCCGCCGGTCTCTCGCTGGACCCCGCGTTCACCGTCCTCGACCGCGCCGACAGCACGGACATGATGGACTTGGTTCGCAGCGATCTCGGCCTCGCCCGTACCCGCTCGCGGTTTCCAAAGAAGGGTACGTGTCTGGCGATCTATTCCTACACGGTCAATGCCGGCTGCCCGCTGGATGAGACGCTGGCCGACTGCTACCCGTGGTGCGACGACTGGGAAGCCGAACTAAAGCGCCTCTTTGCTGCCTATGTCGCCGCCAAGCAGCGCGACAACGTACTCGATTACGACGATCTGCTGCTGTATTGGCGCGAGGCCGTCCAGATGCCCGGCATCGCCGGGCAGATGCGGGCGGATTTCGACTACATCCTGGTCGACGAGTATCAGGACACCAACCGGCTGCAAGCCGCCATCCTTCTCGCGCTGGCGCCCGATGGCGCAGGGCTAACTGTGGTCGGCGACGACGCCCAATCGATCTACGCCTTTCGTGCCGCAACGGTGCGGAACATCCTCGATTTTCCCGACCAGTTCTCGCCGCGAGCGGCGGTAATCTCGCTCGAACACAATTACCGGTCGACCCAGCCGATCCTCGACGCTGCCAATGCAGTCATGGCCCAGGCCAGCGAAGGTTTCCTCAAGACGCTGACCTCGTTGAAACCGTCTGCCGAGCTGCCCCGCCTGGTGACCGTCGAGGACGAGGCGGCGCAGGCAGTCTATGTCGCCGACCAGGTCTTGGAACAGCGCGAAGCGGGGATCGATTTGCGCCACCAGGCCGTACTGTTCCGTACCTCGCATCATAGCGCGCGGCTGGAGATCGAGCTGGCGGGCCGCAACATCCCGTTCGTCAAATATGGCGGACTCAAGTTTATCGAGGCGGCACACGTCAAGGATCTGCTGGCGATCCTGCGTTGGGCAGAAAACCCGCGTGATACCCTCGCCGGCTTCCGCGTTCTGCAATTGCTGCCTGGGATCGGGCCAGCCAATGCAAAGAAGGCGATGGTGCATCTCGACGGGCACGCTTTCGACCTGGCCGAGCTTGCTGGTTTCGCTCCCCCGGATGCGGCGGCTCTGTCCTGGCCGGGTTTCTGCCGCATGCTGGGGCGTCTACGCGATACCAAGACCGCCTGGGCTGGGCAGGTTGGCCTGGTAAGGGCGTGGTATCAGCCACATCTCGAACGGCTATACGATTACGCGCCCTCACGCTCCGGTGACCTCGACCAGCTCGAACAGATTGCCCTGGGCCACGCGAGCCGCGAGCGCTTTCTATCCGAAGTGACGCTCGACCCGCCCGATGCGACCGGCGCCGAAGCCGGCCGCCCTGAACTCGACGAGGATTTCCTGATCCTATCAACGATCCATTCTGCCAAGGGTCAAGAATGGGAGGCGGTCTATGTGTTGAACCTCGTCGATGGCTGCATCCCCTCCGACATGGCCACCGGCAAGCCGGCGCAGATCGACGAAGAGCGCCGCCTCCTTTATGTCGCTATGACCCGTGCCAAACAGCATCTCCATCTGATCCAGCCGCTGCGGTTTTTCCGAACCCACCAGCATCGCGCAGGCAGCGGCCACACGATTGCACCGCGCTCGCGGTTTCTGCCCGAGGACATCCTACCTCTGTTCGCCCGGGCCGCAGCAACTCCCGAAGCGGTTGCCGACACGCCGGCGCCACAGCCAGTGGTCAGCGTTGACATCGGAGCGCGGCTGCGCGGCAAGTGGAGTTAGGGTAAGGGCGCGTCGCAAGGTTGAGCACCCGACATCTGATAATCCGTCCGCTCGATTTCCGCTCGCCAGGGGTCCGGCCCAGCCAATGCGCTGGGGTGTGGCTGCCGCCGACAACATCCGGCGTTCCGTCTCGACACGCCGTCGAAGGTATCGGCATCGTAGGCGAGCATATTTACTTGCTCGCTTGAGCGAGGCGCCATGATCGCAGACCCTTCCGCGGAAGCGCATCTACGCGAGAAGCTCCGCAAGATCGAAACCCTCTTCGCCGGCGCTGCGACCGCTGGCGAGAAAGCCGCGGCTGGTGCCGCCGCCGACCGCATTCGCGCCCGCCTTGGGAAGGCCGCCGGCAGCGAGGCCCCGAAGGAAATCAGAATTCTCGGTCCCGGACAGCTGGTCGCGTCAGCTCTTCATAGCGTTATGTCGGCGATATGGGATCAATCCGTTTCGATATCGCCGGATGCACCGGCAGACCGTTATCGTCAGAGCACCGCGGAGCTTTGTTGAGCAGGTTCTATGGCCGGAGTTTCAGGAACTGAGCGCCGCGCTCTCAGCCTATCTCGCCGAAATCACCGACAAGCTGATCCGTGAGGAGGTCCACGGCGAAACAGCCGACGCCGAAGAGCGGGATGAGCCGAGGCAACTGGGCCGATGAGACGGTCCGCACGCTGGTGCCTGGGTTACCAGGTCCTCCTGCGGGATGGGCCGGGCAGCGTGATTGAAGGGACGGTCAGCTCGTGAGCGGCCGTAACAGCTCGCCGCAAGCCCGACCAGATTCATCGACCCGGGAGGTTCTGGCGGGCCTCGTCGAGCGGGTCACTTTCCACAACGCCGAAAACGGCTTCTGCGTTCTCCGGGTCAAGGCGCGCGGCCACCGCGAACTGATTACCGTCATCGGTCACGCCGCGGTGATCGCCGCCGGCGAGTGGGTCACAGCCTCGGGCGAATGGGTCAACGACCGAACCCACGGCCAGCAGTTCAAGTCGCGCTTCATGCGTACCTCGGCGCCGACGACGACCGAAGGCATCGAGAAGTATCTCGGTTCCGGGATGATCCGCGGCATCGGCCCGGTCTACGCCCGGAAAATGGTCAAGGCGTTCGGCGACAAGGTGTTCGATGTGATCGAGGCCGAGCCCGATCGCCTGCGCGAGGTGACCGGCATCGGGCCCATGCGCGCCAAGCGCATCACCGGCGCCTGGGCCGACCAGAAGATCGTGCGGGAGATCATGGTCTTCCTGCACAGCCACGGCGTGGGTACCGCTCGCGCGGTCCGCATCTTCAAGACCTACGGCGCCGATGCCGTCCAGGTCATGACCGAGAACCCCTATCGACTTGCGCGCGACATCCGCGGCATCGGCTTCAAGACCGCCGATGCAATCGCGATGAAGCTCGGCATTGAGAAGACAGCGATGATCCGCGTGCGCGCCGGGATCTCCTACGCGCTGACCGAGGCAATGGACGAGGGTCACTGCGGATTGCCTACCGAGGAACTGACGCCGTTGGCCGTCGAGTTGCTCGAAGTACCCGGGGACCTGATTCGGACCGCGCTGGATCTCGAACTGGCTGAGAGAACGGTAATCGCCGATACGGTCGGCGAGACGCCCTGCATCTTTCTCGCCGGCCTCTATCGAGCGGAGCAAGTCATCGCCGAGCGGATACAGCGCCTAGCCAATGGAAAACTGCCCTGGCCCTACATCGATCCGGAGAAGGCGCTGCCGTGGATCGAGCAGAAGACGGGCTTGTCGTTGGCCGAAAGTCAGGTCACCGCGATCCGGCTCGCCCTCTTGTCGAAGGTGCTCATCATCACCGGCGGGCCCGGTGTGGGCAAGACGACCATCGTCAACTCGATCTTGCGCATCCTGGCCGCCAAAGGCGTCAGCCTGTCGCTGTGCGCCCCGACGGGCCGCGCCGCCAAGCGCATGACCGAGGCCACCGGGTTCGAGGCCAAGACCATCCACCGGCTGCTGGAGGTGGACCCAAAGGCCGGCGGCTTCAAACGAGGTGCCGACAACCCGCTTGATTGCGATCTGCTGGTCGTCGACGAAACCTCCATGGTCGACGTTATGCTGATGCAGGCGCTGGTGAGGGCGGTCCCCGACCATGCCGCGTTGTTGATCGTTGGCGACATCGACCAGCTTCCCTCCGTCGGCCCAGGTCAGATCCTGGCGGACGTCATCGCCTCCGGCGCGGTGCCGGTCGTGCGTTTGACCGAGGTGTTTCGCCAGGCCGCCCACAGCCGGATCATCACCAGCGCTCACCAGATCAACCGGGGCTCCATTCCCGACCTTTCCAGGCCCGAGGGCGACAGCGACTTCTATTTTTTTCAGGCGGACGATCCCGAGACCGCCGTGCCGCGGATCATCGAATTGGTGAAAACGCGCATCCCGCAGCGCTTTGGCCTCGATCCCGTCCGCGACATTCAGGTGCTGTGCCCGATGAACCGCGGCGGTGTCGGCGCCCGCTCGCTGAATATCGAACTCCAGGCGGCGCTGAACCCCGCCGGCGAGCGCAAGGTCGAGCGTTTCGGTTGGACCTTCGCCCCCGGCGACAAAATCATGCAGATCGAGAACGACTACGATAAGGACGTCTACAACGGCGACATCGGCTACATCGACGATGTCGATCCGGACGCCAGCGAACTCACCGCCAGTTTCGACGGTCGCTCCGTCGCCTATGGCTTCGGCGAGCTCGACACGCTGGTGCCGGCCTATGCTGCGACGATCCACAAGAGCCAGGGCTCAGAATACCCCGCCGTCGTAATCCCCGTGTTGACCCAGCACTACGCGATGCTGCAGCGGAACCTGCTCTATACCGGCGTCACCCGAGGGAAGCGCCTCGTCGTGCTGGTCGGCCAGAAGAAGGCCGTCGCCATTGCCGTGCGCAACGTGTCGGGACGACGACGGTGGTCGAAACTGAACGAATGGTTGGCCGGACCTGCGATGGATCACCAGCGAAGGTCGGTGACGGCTTGATCATGACGGTCTCGGATCTCGATATTTTGCGAGCGGCGCACCTGCATCTCCAGCGGTATGGCGACCAGGCGGTAGCGAAAGCACGCGAAATGGTCCGGACCTTGAAAGAGCGTGGCGACGATGATGGCGCCGACACCTGGCTGCGGATCATCGTTGCGATCGAGACGATGCGTCAGGGGCCCTCCGGTCCCCTTCTCGCCCGGATCGCGGTTGATATCCACGCTGGCGGTTCACCCTGGCCGTCCTGAACGCCTGCTTACGCCGGGTGAGCGGCCGTTCGGGCAGCCTGGATGGGATGAGTTAAATCGACCCTGAACCGCCGTTCGTAATTTTGCCGGCGATCATCTGGCCGGTCAGGAAGCGGACGTTGGCGACATGCCGATCGCGGACCGGCGCCACTCACTCCTTCGGGCAGCGCCTTGCCTCGTTCAGTCAATCTGCTGCCGTCGGGAGCTGCCGCAGCTGCGCCTTCAACCGTTCGAAATCGACCGGCTTAGAGAGAAAATCAGCCGCCCCAAGGTCGTCGGCGCGGCGGCGCCGCTCATCATCGCCATAGGCGGTCACCATCATGACCGGAAGATCGGGGAACCGCTGCTTGATCTCGCCCAGCAAGGTCAGACCGTCCGTCCCCGGCATGTTGATGTCCGACAAGACCACGATCAGATGCGGCTCGATCCCGCCGCTCAGCAGCTTCAATGCCTGCTCGCCCGAAGCGGCGAAGTGCATCACGTAGGTGCCCTGCCGCGCCTCGCGGCAGAAGCGCTGACAAAGAGTTCCGCGACATCGGGTTTGTTATCGACGACCAAGACGCTCACGCTCGTGCCGCAGCACTCGTATGGAAGCTACGCGGCAGGCGGACGGTGAACTCTGTGAACTCGCCGACTCGGCTCTCGGCCTCGATCGTGCCGCCGTGCTGCTGCGTGATGATGTCATAGCTGATCGATAGACCCAGACCTGTGCCCTCGCCGGTCGGCTTGGTGGTAAAGAACGGCTGGAACAGCTTGTCCTTGATCTCGGGCGGAATGCCGGTGCCGTTGTCGCGGACGCCAATCTCGATACCGTCGCCGAGGTCGCGCGTCGTCACCTTCAAGGTGGGAAAGAACGTCGCGTCGCCTGCCTCTTTGCGGTGTTTGGCGGCGGCGTAGAACCCGTTGCCGAACAGGTTGAGCAAGACACGCGTCACATCCTGCGGCGCCAGTTCGATCGGTGCGATGCCCGGAGCGAAATCGCGCTCCAGGAGGACGTTGAACGTCTGATCCTGGGCACGGGCTCCGTGATAGGCGAGGTTCAGCGCATCCTCGACCAAGCCGTTGAGGTCGACCTCCCGGCGTTCGCCGCTGCTGCCGCGCGAATGCTCCAGCATGCTCCTGACGATACCGTCGGCCCGCTTGCCGTGCTCGGCAATCTTTTCGAGGTTACCGGTCAGCAGGTGTATCGTCTCGTCAACCTCGGCACGCTTGTCCTCGCCGAGCGCCGCGATTGCCGGTGCGGTGGTCTCCTTCAGCTCGTCGAGCAGTTCCACGGACAAACTGGCAAAGTTGTTGACGAAGTTGAGCGGATTCTTGATCTCGTGGGCGATCCCGGCGGTCAACTGGCCGAGCGAGGCCATCTTCTCGGCCTGGACCAGGTTCGCCTGTGCCGCTCTCAGGTCGCGAAGGGTGGCTTCGGCGATGTCCCGAGCCGCACGGATCTCGACTTCGGAGCGTTTGCGCTCGGTGATGTCGCTATAAATAAGGACGAACCCGCCATCGGGCATCGGATTGTGGCGGACCTCGATAATTGTGCCATCCGGACGGGTGCGCTCGAAGCTGTAGTGATCGCCGAACCGTTCGCGCAGCCGCGCGATCTCGGCATCGGGGTCGACATCGCCGAATTCGCCGCGTTCGGCGAGATGGCGGATGAAGTCGTTGTAGCTGTGCGGCGCGGCAAGAAAATCGTCCGGCAGATCGACGATCTCCTGGAAATTCCTGTTCCACGCGGCGAGGCGCAGTTCCGCGTCAAACATCACGACGCCATCGGCCATGTTGTCGAAAGTGACGCGCAACTCGGCTTGGCGCTGGCGGATTTCATCGAGCAGCCGCGCGTTCTCCATCGCGATGACCGCCTGCGCCGCGAAGTTCTGCAACAGCACGATCTGCTTGTCGGTAAACGGCATTACCTCCGTGCGGTAGATAACAAACCTGCCGATCAGGTCATCGTCCTTGCGCAGGCCGACCTGCAACATGCTGCGTGCGCCGCCCAGCTCAATGACGGCAAGGCGCGCCCGATCACCTTGCTTGTTGGCTTCGTCCTCACGCAAGTCGGCGATGTGAACGACGGCCTCCCCCCGGAGCAAACGAAACGCCGTATTGCCAGGTGCAGGGCGTACCGGTTGATGCAGGAAATTGGCATAGGCGGGTGGTATGCCGCGCCCCGCGACGGCGTGGAGAAACTCGCCGTCAAAGGTGGCCAGAACGCCGAATGCGGCATCACACAGATGCAGCGCCTTGTCCAGCATCGCGTCGAAAACGGGGGCAAGATCGCCGGGCGAAGAATTGATGACCTGCAACACCTCGGCGGTCGCGGTCTGCTGCTCCAACGCTTCGCTAAGGTCCCGGTTGCGCCGCTCGATCTCATCCGCCGCTTCCCGGCGGTAGGTCTCCATCACCACGTAGAGCAGCGATTTGAGGAACTTCGCCAACGTGACGAGCGCGACGGTCTGCTGGTCCGACCCCGGGAACAGCTGCAATGTGACGCCGGTCAGCACCGATTCGAGCTTGGTCGAGGCCTGGAAAACATCGGTGTTGCGCACGCCATGACGCAGCGCGACGAGGGTCGCGTCTTCGACCTCGCCGTACAGCTCGGCGACGCGATCGCCCGACAGCAGGCGCCGCAGGAAGCCGGCCAGCGTCGCGAACAGCGCATCCGCCGCCGCTTGCATCAGGCCAAGCTGTTCGAACCACGGCAGCGCCTCGACCTCGGTGCGCCACTGCGCGATGATCCACTCCTGGATTTCTTGGGTCAGAACCTCCTCGACCGATCGCAAATAGGCCAGATCTGCCGGTTCAATGTCGAATTCGGCGAATACCTGCCGATCGGCCGGCAGCGGCGAATCGATCGCGACGGGGCTAGAGCGGATTCCGATCAACTCGATCCCTCTCTCAATTCGTCATCCCCGGACTTGATCCGGGGATCCACGTGGATAGCCGGGAAAAGCCCGGCCATGACGAGCAAGGAAGGCCATTCTGCCTCAGCGAAACTTGCTTTGAGTGCGGTCACCGATAAGGGCTCTTGTCCATGGCGGCGGCATACGCCTCGGGGAAAACCTCGGTGAATCGATCCAGCGCCGCTTCCGGGGTGAGACGGGAGAAGCTGATCCGGATGCCGCCCTGGTTGTACAGCGGGGCGATGCCCATGCTGCGCAACACCCGCGATTCGTCAAGCGCCGCGGTACACGCCGCACCGCTGCCGACATGGACCCCGCGGTCCGACAGCGCCTCGATCAAATCCTCCTGCAACAGGCCGGGAAAGCACACATACGAGGTGGTCCACAGGCGCGGCGCCGCGTGGCCGACGACCAGGCAATGCGGCACCTGCTCCGGGAGAAAGGCTTCGAGCCGGTCGCGCAGCCCCGGGCCGGGCGGCGGAGCGTCAGCCGCCTCGTCGAACGCGACCGCCGCGGCGGCGATCGCCGGCACGTTGACGGTGCCGCTGCGGATGCCGCCCTCCTGGCCGCCGCCGGGCAGGATCGGCGCCAGCCGGAAATCCGGGTTGAGCAGCGCGATGGCGCCGACTCCGAGCGGTCCGTGGAATTTATGGGCCGACAGCGTCAGCGCATCGGCATGGGCCACGACCTCGTCGAGCGGCATCTTCCCCGCCGATTGCGCGGCGTCGACATGCAGCAGACCGTCATGGCGATGCGTCAGGGCGGCGATCTCGGCGACCGGGAAAATCACGCCGGTCTCGTTGTTGACGTGCATCATCGAAACCAGGCTTCGCCGGCCGGCGACCAGGTCCTGCAGGTGGTCGAGATCCGGGGTTCCGTCCTGCCGCGCCCGGCACACCGCCACCGGCCACTCCAGCCGCAGCTCGGCGAGGTCGTAGACCGAGGCATGCTCCAATTCGCTGACCACCAGAAGCTCGCAGCGGTTTTCGGCATGGCGCAAGCCCCCGAGCAGGCACAAGGCATTGGCTTCGGTGGCGCCCGAGGCGAACAGCACCCGTGCGGCGCCGCCGAGGAGATGTATAAAAGACGCGCGCGCCTCTTCCAGGATGTCGCGGGCCGCGATCCCGAGGCCGTGCAACGCAACGGCGTTGCCAGGCGGCCCACCCAGCAATTCGACCATGCGTTCGCGGGCGGCTGGCGACAGCGCCGTCGTCGCATTGTTGTCGAGGTAGGCGAACGCGCCGTCGGACGATGTGGCCGGCCCGGTCATGGCAGACGCGCCAGGATCGCCTCCTGCGTGGCCCGGGTCGCCGGCATCCTCCGGTCGCGCAGATAGGTGATCGTCACGTAATCGAGCCCGAGGGCGCCGTTGATCAGAAAGCTGCCGTCGCGCGGTTCGATCCGGAAGGTGACCCGCGCCTGCGGCAGCAGGTGCCTGGCGTCGTAGATCGAGACCCGGAATGCGCCGGTGTCGGTGTATTGCGCGACCAGACCGCTGTCGACCACCGAACCGAGCGTGTAGCGGTATCGCTCGCGATGGAGACAATCATAGACCTTTTCGGCCGCCTTGATCATCGCCCGGCCGGCCGGGCCTCACGCTGGGACACGCTGCCCTTCCCGCCGCGGCTCGCCCGGCGCCGCTTCGACCAGCTCGGCGCGGATCTCGGTGTACGGATCGCCCATCGCTTGGCACGCCGTCATCCGCCCCTGGAAGGCCCGCCCGCGTTTGAACAGCCGGTCGTAAAACTCCGGCGTCAGGTCGGGTTTGGTGTGGATCTCGCCGAGATAAATCAGGTTCATGATCCCGGCGACGGCGGACGCGAACACATAGGAGATGTCGTGGTCGGCGGTGCCGTACATGCGGCGGTAGCCGACCGACTCGTAGTCGTTGTAGAACCGGACGGTCGCGCCGGTCGGGGACACGTCCAGCACCTTGGCGGCACCGTACCCGCTGCCGTTGAACCAGGCAAACATACCGTGCACCCAGTCTTCCCGCGTCTTCAGCATCGGCCCGAGCAGTGCATCCCATTCCGGCGAGGTCATGATCCCGCCCATCGTATTGAAGGCGCACACATGGCCGGCCTCGATCAACAGGTTGGCGGCGACCTCGACGCCCTGGCGGCCGGCGACCGCTGTCATCTCCTGCTCAAAAGCGTAGCTGATGCGGTTGTAGTAGTCGGCCGATATGCGGGTGAGGTAGAGGCCAAAGACCGGAATGAGACCCGCGGCATTGGCCGGCAGCGGCATCTGCGCCACGGCGCGGGTAACCGCCTCGCGGTCGACCGACGTCGCGGGCTGGGGATCATTACCGACCGGGTTCAGCACGGTGCTGCGCCGCGGCTCGAACATCGTGAAGTTCGCTGGGCCGCGGCCCAGCACGAAAACGTCCTCCCCCGCCCCGGTACTGCGGCAGGCGGTCTGGCGCGCCTGCAATTCGGCAAGCGGCAGGCCGTAGATCGCAGCCAATGCCCCGGCCAGGAAGCCGGTCGTGAAAAACGCGACCGGGGTGCGCGAGATGCCGAATTTCTCCTTCCACCCGATCGAATAATGAGTCGAGCGGGTGCGCACTTCGCCGCCCCGCTCGGTCAACCTGCCCAGATCGATCAGACCGAGGCCGCACGCACGATAAAGCGCCTCAACGGTCGCCTTGCGCGCCGGAATATCCTGGGTTGCGGACAGCAGCTCGGTCAATTGTGCGAACGCCACCTCAGCCGCCGCCCCGACGAGGAACGGTGCGCTGTCGATGTATTCGGCATCCCGGATCGAGCGCTGCAGGAAGCAATTGTAGTGGTGGCAGTGGATGACGAGCGGCTCGCCGCCCACCACCAGCCGGCCCGTCGCGAAATCGTAGGGGAACTGCGCAAAGTCAAACATTGGACGCCTCCCTTGCCAGCAGGAAGTCCGGCACCGGCTTCCCCACCACCTCCTCGGCGGCGCGGACGATGGCCACGCTCAATTCTTCCGGGAGAGCCATGCGCGTTTCCATTTTCTCGATGGTCGTAGCGGTCAAGGTGATTCGATTCTTGATCAACAGGAGCATCACCTTGACCAAGATGCGGTCGACGGCCTTGACCTCGCCGTTGTCTTTGGCCCAGTCGAAGACGCCTTTGACGTCGAACATGGCCCTCGTTGTCCCTGCTGATGGCCGGTCTGCCGCCGCCCGCGAGCCCGCTCGACTTTGCCGATCGCCGGCCGAAGCGACGACCCGATCGGCAGCATATCCGAAAGAAACCGCGCTACCAAGCTTCGAAGCACGCCCGAAGCGCGGCGACAGTACACTCGCAGATCAGCTTGGTCCCCTATGATCGGCGTGATCGACCGGGTCATTCCATCGGATCGTCGGCTCAGAGGTTCGGTCGGACATCGCCCAAGAGCCTCCTTTCAGATCCGCCAGCGGTAGGGATGAAACAGCATCAGCGTTGGGTGCCGCAGCTTCAGGCCGTCAACGACCGCTTTAACGCACGGTCATCACAGTTCAGAAAAATCGGGAGGGTCCGGATTCCACCCAAGCCGGCGGTTCGGCTCTCGTGCCGTGAAGGTCGGTTAAGGGGGCAGGAACGGCCGTCCTGCGCGGACGCGGCAATCAGCATTTCAACAACCGGAGCGGCGAGATGCAGCTGAGCCATTGGTGATAGACCTGACATCGGTTTCAATCCGCTCGATGTTTCCACCGACCAGAATTGTCTGCCTGACCGAAGAGACCGTCGAGACGCTCTATCTCCTCGGCGAAGAGGACCACATCGTCGGGATATCGGGCTACGTGGTCCGCCCGCCGCAGGCGCGCCGCGAGAAGCCGCGGGTGAGTGCCTTCACCTCGGCGGACATGCCCAAGATCCTGGCGCTCGAACCAGATCTCGTTCTGGCGTTTTCCGACCTGCAGGCGGACATCGTGGCCGAATTGATCCGTCGCGGCATCGCGGTCCACGCGTTCAATCAGCGGTCGATCGCGGGCATTCTCGCCATGATCCGCATGCTCGGAGCGATGGTCGGCGCCAGCGAACGGGCCGAACAGCTTGCCAACGGTCTTACCGCTCGCGTTGCCGAGGCCTGCGCTCGCAGTGAGCGGCTGCCGGCGCGGCCGAGGGTATTCTTCGAGGAGTGGGACGACCCGTTGATCTGCGGCATCGGCTGGGTTTCGGAGCTGATCGCAGTCGCTGGCGGGGAGGACATTTTCGCCGATCGGGCGGTATCGGCTGCGGCCAAAGGTCGGATCGTGACGGCCGAGGAAGTCGCCGCGCGGCGGCCCGATCTGATCATCGGCTCCTGGTGCGGCAAGAAGTTTCGGCCGGAGCGGGTGCGTGTGCGGTCGGGCTTTGAAGACATCCCGGCGGTACGCAACGAGGCCATGTTCGAGATCAGGTCACCGCTGATACTGCAGCCTGGGCCGGCAGCGCTGACCGATGGGCTCGCCGCCATGCAAACCATCATCGAGGGCTGGGTGGCGACCCATTCCTGAGAGGTGGGAGCGAGGCCCGGACGGAGGACGCGCATCGGGGTATACTATGCGGCCGACGGGAACCCAAATCGCCGGACAACAGGGGGCCCCCCAAGACCGAGCCGGCAACGCCCGAATGGGACCCGCGTCAGGCGTCAGACCCCCGGCCGGGTAGATCCGAAGGTGGTTGAGCCCGATACGGCGTGGCCGACGGGGAACCCAGATCACCCGCGACCACAGGGGGCCCCCACGCCAAGAACGAACCGGCAGCACCGATGGGACCCGCGTCAAGCGTCAGACCCCCGGGCAGCTCTGGACTTCGGCCGGGTCGGTCATTTTCGCGGGGTGTCAAAATCCGCCTCACAAGTACCAGGGGTTGTTTAACCATGACCTTTTTTCGACCTTTTGGCGTCGGCGGCGTGATCGGCGTCGCGGCGTGCTGCGGGTTTTTCGATGATCCTGCTGTATGCACGCCGGGCGACAACAGGGCGCCTCGCGCGTCCCGAGGACCTCAGCCATGCTGCGTAGCCCAGTAGCCGCGCGTCCTTTCTTCGACCATGCTTTAATGTCTGCCGGTATTAGTGCTCGACCGGTGCGACCGGGGCGCCTCCGCTCGCGCACCATGAGTTTTTACGGCCTGACCCAATCGATCGGTATGGCGAGCATGCCAGCCCCCCCTGCCCATACCGAAATCCCTTGGCATTTTCGCTGCCTCAGCGCGAGGGATACCGCGGCCTTGCGATGCCGTCGCGCGGCATACCGAAACCACCTGTTTGCGGTACAGATCATATAGGGTCCGCGCCAGTGAACCCCCGGCGGAGGTCGCCACGATGACGAAGCGCGTTGCGCTCTACCTGCGCGTCAGCACGAGCGAGCAGACGGTTGAAAACCAGCAGCGCGAGCTTGCAGCCGTCGTCGCGCGGCACGGCTGGAATGTCGTCGCCACCTTCATCGATGCCGGCATCAGCGGCACCAAGGGCCGCGACAAGCGGCCGGGATACGATCGCCTGTGCCGCGGTATCGCCCGCCGCGAGTTTGACCAGGTGGCCGCTTGGTCTGTCGATCGCCTCGGGCGCTCGCTGCAAGAGTTGGTCGCATTCCTCGGCGAGCTGCACGCTAAAGGCGTCGATCTCTACCTGCATCAGCAAGGCCTCGACACCAGCACACCGGCGGGCAAGGCGATGTTTCAGATGATGGGCGTCTTCGCCGAGTTCGAGCGCGCCATGATCGTCGAACGGGTCAAGGCCGGCCTCTCGCGGGCACGCAGCCAGGGCAAGCGTATCGGGCGCCCATCGCTGCCGGCAGACAAGGAAGCCATCGTGCGCCGGCTGTTGACAGGAGGCACCGGCATCGTCAAGGCGGCGCGCCTCGCCGCCGTCGGCGTCAGCGCAGTCCAACGGATCAAGGCTGCGAGCACCGCGAGCATCTGAATTTTAGCCCTCCTGCTCTGTTCCTGCTTTTCCTGCTCTGTTCCTGCTCGCGACGACTTGCTGCCTTCCGTCCGCCGCGCCCAAAACCTGCGCCGGGCTGCGCCACCACACGAACAGACTGCGCCGACCGACAAAAAGGCAAAATCAACAAGTTGCTTGATGACCCGCGTGCCGGGTGATCCCCGATTTCCAGACTGCCTGGCTTCACGTTTGAAGTCGATTAAACACCTGTGTCAGGGAGTTACGGGTTCAATGGGTGGTTCGCCCTTTCGGGCTGCGCGACAACTCTGCGCTGCGCCGGTAGTCGAGGAGCCGTCGAGCTGGGGCTGTTGGCGCTCTCAGGCACAGTTTCAGATGAGGCGGTCGTCGCCATTAGGGGGATGCCGCTCTTCAAGTAGCGGTTGCTCAACCCGAACCGCCTCGACATCGATCACTCCTCCTTGCGTTTGTCCAGCGAGCATCCGCTGCGCTTGCGCATACAGCTCGTGTGCTGCACGAACGCGATCCTCGATCTCATCCAGCATCTCGCTGACGCGCTTCTTGCCCGCCGCGATCTTGCCTGCATCCTGTCGACCAGCTCGTCGTGCGTCGATCGCTTTCAGTGCGTTGACAGCCAGGTCGACCAGCGCCTTCATCTGATGTGCATTCTGCGGCACGACAATCGCATTGAGCGCGCGCGTCAATGCGATCTGGCAACTATGCAATAACGCCTCCTCGACATCGTAGTTCGGGTCGAAATCTGGGTTGGTCGCGACCGCGGCGCGCGCAAGTGCATCATCGTGCTCGCGCAACCGCTCCGCCCAGCCGTGCTTCTTCGACCAGGCATTCAAGGTTCTCGGGCTCACGCTGCCGTGCTTGTCCTTGACCGCCGCTATGAGGCGTTTGTACGATCGGCTCGGCCCAAGATCGCGGTAAATGCTGAAGATTGCCTCGCGCCTCGCCAGCTGAGCGGGCGGCGCTGTTGCCACCACGGCTTTGCCGTTGTTGACTTGCATTGTCTTTGACATCGAACTCCTCCTCCTCCATGCCGAGGCTGGTTCAGCCCCGACTTCTCATTTCCCAAACCGTTTTCCGCGCCAACCGGCAGGTGTTCGCCGAGTGGGGAGAAGTGGGCTAAAGGGGGGTGTTTTATCCAGCTCTACCCTGAAATCAGTTTTTTTATACATCATCGGTTTTTTCTGTTTGACTGCAGACTTTAGGTTAAAGACCCCTCTTTACCCCACTTACCCCACTGGCCAAGGGGGGGGATAGCCATCCTTCTTGCGAGCCCGCAGAGCAAGACGCTCAGCAACCGTCAACGATCGATCCTCCTCACCACGAGGCGTCTCGGCAGGAACAAGCGCTTTCACGACGTGGCCAGGGGGCCGTACCGGCGCCGGAGCGAGACGCCAGAGCGGATAGCCATCCTTCTTGCGGACGACGAAACGCCACTCGCCCACGACGCGGTTGGCGACACCGCTCATGTAGACGCCAAGCTGTTTTTTACTGATGTCGCTGCGGTCTTTGCGGTGGTCCCCGGCAACGGTGACCAGGGCTTCGTTGAGCAATGGCTGCCCATTGTACGCCAGTTCGATGATCTCCTGTAGCCGGTGCTCCTCAGTGCCGACCACGGCAAACCACTCGCGCATCAGCATGGCGAGTTGGACCTTTTCGGGATCTTCGTCGGCTACGATGGTCTGTGTCAGGACCGGATCGGCCTCACCGAGCCAGATCAGGGGGTCGCGCACCATATGGCTCCACTCCTCAAATGAACCGAGCGGTACCGCCTGCGCCGGGCTACCGGTGAGGATGAAGGCTCGGATGATTGTCAGCGCCGCCATCAGCAACCGTGGCCGATCGGTAAAGGCGTCCTTCTCGGGGTCGTTGGCGAACTTGCGGCGCTCCGGGAACTCGACGCCTGGGTCGAGAATGCAACGCAGCACCCGACGGTAGAGATCGCTGCGGATGCGAAGATTGTTGCCGGTGGCGCTCACAAGACACCGCGTCGGCACCAACGGCGCTTTAGACAGGCCAAGCCAGCGGATGGCGATGGTCGGGCGCGTCAGCATCGCTTCGAGAAAATCACCGGCCAGTTCTTTGTCGCGCGGCACGTTGTCGATCAGGATGTGTTGGTGGCCTTGCAGGAGAAGAGCGCTGATCCGCTTCGCCAGTTCAGTGTCATCGCCGCCCATGGTCGTTGCCGTTGCCTGGGTTCCACTGGCGATGAGTGGTCCCAGATCGGCGATCTTGCCTTTGCCGCTGCCGGCGGCCGGCGCCGAATAGGTGAATAGCGGTGCTGTCGGCAGGATGCCACGGATCGTCGCCGTCAGGATGGCGGCCAGGGCAACCGAGCGTGCTTCGTCTGACGGAAAGGGGAAGGTGCCGACCAGCGTCTTGAGCAGCTTGAGCGCCGCCTCGGCGTCTTCCTTGCTCGATCCGATCGCCGGGAAGACCGTCGAGCCCGGCGCATAGATCAGTCGGGTGCTCTCGTCGTAGCCGCGCTTGTCGAGGACGCTGCCGTCCGGGCGCAGTACGGGGGCATTGACGATGCCAAGTAGCGGGGGCAGTCCCCACCGTCCGATGCGCGCCACATATCCGTTGGCGACAGGTTCGGGGCAGTTGACCGGGCGCCATTCGGATGCCGTAGCATTCCAGCTGACGAACGCCGCTGCGGCGCTCATGTGCTCGCGCATCTCGCACGGGCTAACCTGGAACAGCCGCACCCCCGGAGCCTCGGTGTTCTTGCGGTGCTGCACAACCGCGGCGCCGGGGCGGACGATCAGGTCTTCGCGCCGGTAGATGGCGACCCCCTGCTCGATCATGGCAGCCTCGGCGGCATCCATCGCGGGCACCAGGTAATCTCCGACAAGCTCGATCCGGCGCCGCTCGGGTGTGGCGGCAGCCGCGTCGTCCTCAAGCCGAAAGATGCCTGGCGCCTCTGTCCGGGTGCTAGTGCCGCCTGGACCGCACCCGGGCTCATTCTGGTAATGCCCAGCAACCTTGAGATCAATCCAGTCGCGATCAAAGTGCGGTGCCCAATGCTCGGCGAGCGCCTCGGCGATGGTCTCGGGTTTCAGCGTGAAGCCGACGCGGTCGCCATCTTTCAGGCGGCCGACCAACCGATAGATCCGGTCGTCGCTGCCTTCGCCTTCTTTGGGCTCGCCATTGACCAAATCCTTCTTGAGCAGCCGGATCATCCACTTTACGGATTTCGGATCGTCGTGCTCGACGTGCTCGGGGGCGGTGCGGATCGGGGCGGTGGTCTTGCCGTTCTTCGGGGCGGTGGTCTTGCCGTTCTTCGTGCCAGTGCTGCTGTTGTCAGCCGGTCGCCGCTGCCCCTTCGGCACCTCCCAGGTCTCGGGCACCGTGACTGCCCCGAGCATTTTCTGGATGCCACAGCGGTCTATGACGGGATCATCAACGCCATCGAAGATCGGCGTCGCGGCGTAGATTGGCTGATGCGGCACGAAGATCGAACCATCGATGATGCCTTCCGGCGTCGTCTTCCTCTTGATCCAGGGCGCGAGCCAGGACTTGTTTTCGGCACCGGTCATCGGACGCGACAGCCAGAAGAACAGCCGCATTCGGATGCCGGTTTTGAAACCGGCGCCCGAAGTCCACTGCCATACGCAATCGCGAAAGGCCAGTTCGTCCGGCAGTCGCCTCCACACGACCATGAGCGTCCGCTCAGGGTCGGTGATCGGGTCGAATTCGCCTTTATCGTCGCGCGCCGGCAGGCTGTCGATGTCGAGCGGTAGCCAGCGGTGCGCGGCATCCTCGATCGTCGCGGCCCATGCGACCGGATTGCCATTGTGGTCCGGTTCGGTGCGCGGATACAGCAGGCGACGGGCTCGGGTGGGATCGACACCGTCTCGCAGTCTGCCGATGATCAGGCAGGATCGCGGCCGCGGCCCGATGCCGGCAATGACCTGGGCCAGATCGTCGAGACTGCCGACCGGCGTCTGTTCGAAGCTGCACCATTTGGCCTGGTCATACTCCTGGCACGTGGGCTTGCCATCCGCGTCGCGATACCAACGCTTTGTCAAACGCAGTGGTGGCCCGCCGTCCCAGTACGGCAGCACCGTTGCTACCGTGACAAAATCGCTGGCATCAGGCATCGTCTGTCTCCTCGGGGCTGCAAACCCCGATCAAGCGTTACGGCCTCGGACCCCATTCCGGGGCCGTTTTCGTTTACAATCCTGCTAGTAGGGGCGACGCCACGGGGCGTCGCGGTCTCAACCGTTCTTCATTGCGGGTTGTGTTCTTGCCAGCCCCCCGCCCCCGGCCAGCACGCGTCGAGGGCGTCTGGTCTTGGAAAATGTATGAAGCGCATGCGGCAATTGGGTGTCCCTGGCAGGGTGCCGTCCGTGAAGTCGAACACCCCCAGCGGCGGGTCCCGGGGATCGCGTACGTCGCGGAAGAACTGATGCCATTCTTCGCGCCGCTCTTCCGGCGTTTGAACCAGCAGCGTCAAGCGTCCTTCTGCGAACAGGTCCGCGGGGGCGAGGTACTTTCTGGGATGCGGTCTCGCGCCGTCGACGACGAAGACCTCTGCTCGCTGGGTCCACCAGCCCAGGGCATCAGTGCCGAAGGAGCCCGGGCCAGCAGCAGCTGGATCGAGGTCGTCGACTATTGTCAGCCAGGACGCGTTCGGGTTGGCGAACGAGGGCAAGCCGATGGATAGCTCTCGTGGAAGCAGCCAGGTCCAAACCCCCCCGTTGCACAGCAGCGCTCTGAACAGCGGCCACATCATTTCAGCCGGACGGCCTCTGAGTATCTCTGGATCGCCGCTCAGGTCCGCTGGGACCAGTACCCGTTGACGCGGCTTCTTGGCGCTCATGGCGATCACGCTGCGACAGGCTGCTCGCGCGAAGCGAGCCACGCGTTAATGGCAGCGCGCCGGAACATCGGGCGTCGACCGATCATGGATACCCGCGGTGCTTCGCCTCGCTCGGACCAGCGGATCAGGGTTCGCTCGCAGACACCGAGTTCGGCGGCGAGTTCGGTGCGGGAGAGATAATCGTTGAGTAGAGTTGACATTGGATGCTCCTGTTTGTGGTTACCACAGGAACATGGAGTGAGGCCGCCGACAAGTCACTGAAATCAATGAGACAAATACTCGATTAGGTATTTGTCCCTTCCGCCAGGCTCGGGGAGGGTGAGGGTTCGGTATTCTCGAAAAGCGGCCGCCGCGATCCCAACCGCATTTTGCGCCGAACGTCAGCGACGACCTCGGCCAACCACTTTTCGCGTGCGTCCCGCTCTGCACTGAGGCGGTTGTATCGCTTGCGGGCGGCGTCCACTTGCCTCACGTCTTGGGCGCAGGCCGCGTTGGCGATCGCCACTTCCTTTTGCCCGCGCGGCGCTGCACCCCCCGCGGCGAGGATACGCGCATCCAGCGCGGGATTTGCTTTACCCCGCCGTCTCTGCGGTACTAGCGCCTTTGCGACGGTTCTTGTGAACTCGTCGAACAGTTGGAGCGTCTTCCCTCTATCGCCGTTCAGCTTCGCCGCCACATCGATATAGGCCCGAGCCAAAATCAAGATGCATTCATCTTCCCGACGCTTCAGGTGAGCCGCTACCCTTCTCTCGACCCAGGGGTTCGTGCCTGTGCGGCTGCTGCTCGAACCAGGGTGCTTGTTGGTCACGCCCGCACTTCCCGCCGACGATCGCCGAGCGAGACGACCTCGGCCCGCGCGGAGTTCAGAATGCGCCCGACCAGCGACGCCAGCTTCTCCAACGCCTCGCGCTTCTCGTCCATATACGAGTGCCGGTCATAGGTGGCCTCGATAGCGCCCTGGACATGGCCTAGCACCCGCTCGGATATGTCAGGGCGCACCCCGGCGCGTTGCATCAACGTTTTCGCCGTGCGCCGCAGATCGTGCAAAGTCCAGCCTGAGGTTCCTGACATCCGATCAAGTCTCTTTTTCGGCGTGTCGTGCGCGGTAAGCGGGGTGCCCACCGCCGAGGCGAACACCACGTCGCCGTTCGGCTGAGCATCGATTACGGCCAGCGCCGCGGTCGACAGCGGCACCGTATGCGCCCGCTTCGTTTTGTACCGTGCGGCGGGAATGGTCCAAACACCTTCGGCGTCAATCTCGGCGCGTCGCATTCCAGCTACTTCGCCCCGGCGCTGGCCGGTGAGCAGGAGTACCTTGACGAATGCCCCGAAGGTGCCGTCGAGCGCAGGCCACAGCGCCCGTATCTCGGCATCGCTCAGAATGCGATCCCGTGCCCGTTCGGCTGCCCGCGAACGCGCCATCCCGCGGATCATCGGTGAGACAAATTCATCGTCGCGCGTCGCCCACCAATTAAAGCATTTGGTGATGTAGGCAACGACACGACTGGCCTGGACCGGGCCATTCTGTTCCTCGATCGCGTCGAGCATTGCGGCGATATGGCGCCGTCGCAAATCGTAGATCGGGATCGAGCCGATCGAGGGCAGGACCAGGCGCCGCAAGGCGCTCTCGACGCTCTTGGCGGTACGCAACGTGCTGACGTGACGCTTGATGAAGTCCTCGATCACCTGGGCGACGGTCTTAGTATCGACTGGCGCCGACGCTCGATCAGCCAAGGGATTTTCGCCGCGGTCTATCCGTTGCCGCAGGCTGTTGGCCTCGCGCACGGCCTCCAGCACGCTCCAGGTCGGATATCGCCCGATCGTGTAGCGGCAATCCCGGCCGCGGAGCTGATAGTTGAGAATGAACGATTTGGCGCCGGCCGCCGTGACCCGCACGCCAAACCCCCGTGGGGCGATCTGTCCGCGCAATACGGCGCCGGGAAAATAATGCACCCGGTTGCCTTTATCGGGGGGCGGGAGCATCTTCACGCTGTTGTCGCTCAGATCATTCGCCATCGGTTCGTGTCCAAGCTGTGTCCGACTTCCAAACGGTAGCGTCCGTCTGAGCACATACATCGGTTGTCGCGTGGTGTCAACGAATATGCAAGGAATTCCACGGCATTTGCGAGGCGGACACTTCGGGTTTCGTGTCCGGTCAAAGGTATAGCAAATGCCGTCCGAAATGACCTCCTATCGCGTCCTCGCCCGCAAGTACCGGCCGCAAACCTTCGCCGAGGTGATCGGCCAGGAGGCGATGGTCCGCACGCTGTCGAACGCGATTGCGACCGGGCGGATCGCGCACGCCTTCATCCTCACCGGCGTGCGCGGGGTCGGCAAGACGACGACGGCGCGGATCATCGCCCGCGCGCTCAACTGCATCGGCCCCGACGGCAGCGGCGGCCCGACCGTGACGCCGTGCGGCCAGTGCGTGCATTGCCGATCGATCGCCGAAGACCGCCATGTCGACGTCATCGAGATGGACGCCGCCTCGCGCACCGGGGTCGACGACATCCGCGACCTGACCGAGGGGATGCGCTACCGGCCGGTATCGGCGCGCTACAAGATCTACATCATCGACGAAGTGCACATGCTGTCGAAGAACGCCTTCAACGCGCTGTTGAAGACGCTCGAAGAGCCGCCGCCCGACGTCAAATTCGTGTTCGCGACGACCGAGGTGCACCGGGTGCCGGTGACCGTCTTGTCGCGCTGCCAGCGGTTTTCGCTGCGCCGCGTGCCGATCGAGCAGCTCGTCCTGCATTACCGGCATATCGCCGAGGCCGAAGGCATCGAGCATCGCGCCGGCCGCTCTCGGCCTCATCGCCCGCGCCGCCGACGGCTCGGTGCGCGACGGGCTGTCGCTGCTCGACCAGGCGATCGCGCTTTCTGGCTCCGAGACGATCGACGAAGCGGCGGTGCGCGACATGCTCGGCATCGCCGACCGCGGCCTCGTCTTCGACTTGTTCGAGACCGTGCTGAAGGGCGATGCCGCCGGCGCGCTCGACCGGATGGACAGCCTCTACCAGGGCGGCGCCGATCCGCTGATGGTGTTGCAGGATCTGCTCGAACTCAGCCATTTCGTCGACCCGCCTGAAGCTGGCGCCCGAGGCGGGCGCCGGCGACCCGCTCGAGGAGGGCGAGCGCGAGCGCGCCCGGCCGCTTGCGGCGGCGCTGGCGATGCCGGTCCTGGCGCGCGTCTGGCAGATGCTGCTCAAAGGCCTCGAAGAGGTGCAGGCGGCGCCGGCCCCGGCGCAGGCCGCCCAGATGGTGCTGGTCCGCCTCGCCTATGTCGCCGATCTGCCGGTCCCGGCCGATCTCGTGCGCACGCTGACCGCGGGACAGCAAACCGCAGCTCCCTCTCCGCCACCGGGTGAGAGGGTCGGGGTGAGGGGGCAGAATGCAGGCGCGATCGAGGTACCCTCACCCGCCCTCGGGCTTGCGCCCTCGGGCACCCTCTCCCGCATTGCGGGAGAGGGGCTGGCATCGAGCGCCGCAGCCGGCTATTGCCGCACCGCTTGCCACACCCGAGGCGCCGCCGAGCGCCGAGTTCGAACCGATGCCGCAGAGCTTTGCCGAAACCGTCGCCCTGTTCGACAAAAGGCGCGAGGCGCTGATCCGCGCCCATCTGTGGAGCGCATGTCCATCTCGTCAGCTTCCAGCCCGGCCGGATCGAGTTCCGCCGGGCCGAGGGCGCGCCCGACAATCTCGCCAACCGGGTCAGCCAGCTGCTCGGCGAATGGACCGGCACGCGCTGGCTCGTCGCCGTCTCGGAGGCCGAGGGCGCGCCGACCTTGGCCGAGGAGGAGGCGCGGCGGGCGGGCGCGCTGCGCCACGAGGTCGCGGCGCACCCGTTGGTGCGGGCGGTGCTGGAAACCTTCCCCGGCGCCACGATCGCGGCGGTGCGCGAGCGGTTCGCCGCGGCCGAGGCCGGGACCGAAGCGGCGGCGACGATGCGGCGATGATGTCAGTGACGACGGGGCGAGCACGGGAGAGGACGGGTCATGAAAAATCTCGGCCAGCTGATGAAACAGGCCCAGGCGATGCAGCAGAAGATGGCCGAGATGCAGGCGCAGCTCGAAGCCGTCGAGATGACCGGGGTCGCCGGCGGCGGCATGGTCCAGCTGATGCTCAACGGCAAGGGCGATGTCAAACGGGTCAAGATCGACAAGGCGGTGGTCGATCCCGCCGAGATCGAGGTGCTGGAGGATCTGATCGTCGCGGCGTTCAACGACGCCCGGGCCAAGGTCAATGCCCACGCCGAATCCGAGATGCAGAAGCTGACCGGCGGCCTCCAGCTGCCGGGCGGCATGAAGCTGCCGTTTTGATTAGTTTACCGGGACCGCGGGCGTCCCGCCCGCACAGCCCCCACCCTGCCCTCCCCCGCTTGCGGGGGAGGGTTTTTAGGGCGGCGCTCGCCGAAACTCCCTCCCGCCGCAAGCGGGGGAGGGCTGGGGTGGGGGCCGACTTCGCGATGTCCGAGCTCGACACGCTGATCCAGCTCTTGGCGCGGCTGCCGGGGCTCGGGCCGCGCTCGGCGCGGCGCGCCGCGCTCTATCTATTGAAGCGGCGCGAGCAGGTGATGCAGCCGCTGGCGGCGGCGCTCGGCGCGGCGGCGGCGGCGATCCGGCCGTGCGCGATCTGCGGCAACCTCGACACCGCCGATCCCTGCGCGATCTGCCGCGACCCCGAGCGCGATCCCGCCGCGATCTGCGTCGTCGAAGACCTCGCCGATCTCTGGGCATTGGAGCGCACCGGCGCCTTCCGCGGCCGCTACCACGTGCTCGGCGGCACCTTGTCGGCGCTCGACGGGGTCGGCCCCGACGAACTCAACATCGCGCGCCTGATTGCCCGGCTCGGTCCCGGGACCGAGCTGATCCTCGCCCTCAACGCGACGGTCGAAGGCCAGACGACGGCGCATTACATCGCCGACCGCGCCGCCCCGACCGGCGCCAAGATCTCGCGCCTCGCGCAAGGCGTGCCGATCGGCGGCGAACTCGATTACCTCGACGAGGGCACGCTCACCGCCGCGCTCAAGGCACGGCGGGCGTTGTAGCGGCCTTCACGCCGCCCTTCGGCTCTTGACGCGGGTGCGGCCGGCGCCCTCTTCCTCGAAGAGGTCGGCGAGGCGTTCGAGCATGACGCCGCCCAATTGCTCGGCGTCGACGATCGTCACGGCGCGGCGGTAGTAGCGCGTCACGTCGTGGCCGATACCGATCGCGGTCAATTCGACGGCGCCCATCCGCTCGATCTCGCGGATCACCTCGCGCAGGTGCTTTTCGAGGTAGTTGCCGGGATTGACCGACAGCGTCGAATCATCGACCGGCGCGCCGTCCGAGATCACCATCAGGATGCGGCGCTCCTCGGGCCGGCCGAGGAGCCGGTTGTGCGCCCAGGTCAGCGCCTCGCCGTCGATGTTCTCCTTCAGGATGCCCTCGCGCAGCATCAGCCCGAGGTTGCGCCGGGCGCGCCGCCACGGCGCGTCGGCCGGCTTGTAGACGATGTGGCGCAGATCGTTGAGCCGGCCGGGGTTGGCGGGCTTCCCGGCGGCGATCCACTTCTCGCGCGCCTGGCCGCCCTTCCACGCCCGCGTCGTGAAGCCGAGGATCTCGACCTTGACGCCGCAGCGCTCCAAGGTGCGCGCCAGGATGTCGGCGCTCATCGCCGCCACGGTGATCGGCCGGCCGCGCATCGAGCCCGAATTGTCGATGAGCAGCGTGACGACGGTGTCGCGGAACTCGGTCTCGCGCTCGCGCTTGTAGGACAAGGGCAGGACCGGGTTGGTGACGACGCGCGAGAGCCGCGCCGCGTCGAGGATGCCCTCTTCGAGATCGAACTCCCAGGCGCGCGTCTGCTTCGCCAGGAGCTTGCGCTGCAGGCGGTTGGCGAGCCGGGCGATGACGCTCTGCAGATGCGCCAGCTGCTGGTCCAACAGGTGGCGCAGGCGGCCGAGCTCGTCGGAATCGCACAGCTTGTCGGCCTCGATGACCTCGTCGGCCGTCGTGCTGAAGGCGCGATAGATCGCGGTGTCGTCGGGGCGGCCGCGCGGCTGGACGCCGGGCCGCCCCGGGCGGCCGGGGTCGTCGTCGCTGGCGCCGGGCATCATCTCGCCCTCGGCGTCGGCGTCGCCCTCCTCGTCGGCGTCGGCATCGGCGCTGTCGGCGGGCGAGCCGTCGGGCGAGGGTTGCGCGCCGGCGCTGGCGCTTTCGCCCTCGCTCTGGTTCTCGCCTTCCGCCTCCTCGCCCTGGCTCTGGTTGTCGTCGGAGGATGAATCGTCGATGTCGCCGAGATCGAGATCGAGATCCTGGATCAGCCGGCGGGTCGCGCGGGCATAGGAATCCTGGTCGAGAATGGCGCGGTCGAGCTCGGCGATGTCGCGGCCGATCTTGCCTTCGAGCCACGGCCGCCAGAGATCGACGACGCGCGCCGCCGAGGCGGCGGCGGCTCGTGGGTCAATGCCTCGCGGGTCAACAGCCGCACCGCCTCGGCCATCGTGCTCTCGGTGCGCTCGGTGATCCGCTCGAAGCCCTGGCGGCGATATTGCTCGTCGAGCATCGCGGTCAGATTGGCGGCGACCCCGACCATGCGACGCGCGCCCAGCGCCTCGACCCGCGCCTGTTCGAGCCCCTCGAAGACGGCGCGCGCGAGCGGGCTGCCCGGCACCCGCTTCGAATGCACCGCATCGTCGTGATAGCGCAGCCGCAACGCCAGGCTGTCGGCGGCGCCGCGCAGCTGCGCCGCCTCGTCGGGCGGCAGGTCGCGCGCCGGGTTGGGCAGCTTGACCCGCGTGCCGGACAGCCCCGGCGGCTCCGGACCAAAACCGACCGTCAGATCGTCGCGCTCGGCGATCGCCCGCAAGGTCGAGGCGGTCGCCCGCTTGAAGATTTCGGTCGGCGAGAAGTCCTGCGCCATCAATCGCCCTTCGGTGCCTTTCGCCGTCATTCCCGCGTAAGCGGAAATCCAGGGACCGAAGACCAAGCGGTTGCCCTGGACCCCCGCTTGCGCGGGGGTGACGAGGGGTGGTTACATCAACGTGGCGTTGACGCCGGTCTCGGGCAGATCGGTCCCGAAGCAGCGCTGGTAGTATTCCGCCACGGTCGGCCGCTCCATCTCGTCGCATTTGTTGAGAAAGGTCAGCCGGAAGGCGAAGGCGAGATCGCCGAAAATGCGCGCGTTTTCGGCCCAGGTCATCACCGTGCGCGGCGACATCACGGTCGAGATGTCGCCGTTGATGAAGCCGCTGCGGGTCAGATCGGCGAGCGCGACCATCGCGCTGATCCGCCGCCGGCCCTCCTCGTCATTGTAGTCCGGCACCTTGGCCAGCACGATCTCTACTTCGGCATCGTGCGGCAGGTAGTTGAGCGTCGCGACGATGTTCCAGCGGTCCATCTGGCCCTGGTTGATCTGCTGGGTGCCGTGGTAGAGGCCGGTCGTGTCGCCGAGCCCGACCGTGTTGGCGGTCGAGAACAGCCGGAAGCCGGGGTGCGGCCTGATGACGCGGTTCTGGTCCAGGAGGGTCAGCTTGCCCTCGACCTCGAGCACGCGCTGGATCACGAACATCACGTCCGGCCGGCCCGCGTCGTATTCGTCGAAGCACAGCGCGACCGGATGCTGCAACGCCCAGGGCAGGATGCCCTCGCGGAACTCGGTGACCTGCTTGTTGTCGCGCAGCACGATCGCGTCCTTGCCGACCAGGTCGATGCGGCTGATGTGGCTGTCGAGGTTGATGCGGATCAGCGGCCAGTTGAGCCGCGAGGCGACCTGCTCGACATGGGTCGATTTGCCGGTGCCGTGGTAGCCGCAGATCATCACCCGGCGGTTGAAGGCAAACCCGGCGAGGATGGCGAGCGTCGTGTCGCGGTCGAAGCGATAGGCGTCGTCGATATCGGGCACGTGCTCGCTCGGCTGGCTGAAGCCCGGCACTTCGAGGTCGCTGTCGATGCCGAAGGTCTGGCGCACCGAGATCTTGATGTCCGGCGCGCCGGCCGGAGTCGGGGTTAATGCCGCTGCTTGAACGGTTGGCATGCGTTTTGTTCTTTCTCGTGTTGCGAAGTGAGAGATGGGCCGGCGATCCTGCGAATGCTAGTTGAAATAGCTGGCTTTCAGGGTCGCATAGGCCTGGTTGATGATCTTCAGCTTCTCCTCGGCGGCCTTGTCGCCGCCATGGGCGTCCGGGTGGTGCGCCTTGACCAGCATCTTGTAGCGCGCCTTCAGCCGCACCGCGGTCAGCGGCGGTTCGAGATCGAACACCGCCAGGGCCTGCGCGCGCGCCGAGGCGACCCGCGCCGCGGCCTCGCCCGCCCTTCCCGGCCTGCCGTTGGCCTGCCCGGCATGACCATTCGCGCGGCGCCCGCCGCCATCCTGCTCCTTGCCCTCATAGAGCCCGAACGGATCGCGCACCTCGCGGGCCGGGCCCGTGGCGCTCGCCGAGCTTCCAGCTCGGCCGCTGCCACACCGTGTCGCGCCGGATCTCGGCCTCGATCTCGGGTTCGCTCATCCCGGCATAGTAGTTCCAGGCGAGGTTGTAGGCACGCACATGTTCGAGGCAGAACCAGTAGTAGCGGTCGAGCTCGAGCCGCGAGCGAGGCGCGCGGAAATCGCCGCCGCATTCGCAGCCCGGGTGGTCGCACAGCCGCACCGGCGGCTCCGGCTCGGCCGCGAAGACGGGATCATTTGGTTGACGCCGCATCGGCTCAGTATGGGTGGCCGGCCGCCCCGTGACAAGGATCGCCGCGCCGCACCCCCGCGCCCGGCGCCCGATGCAGATCAGGATTGCGCAAGTGGCGAGGCGCGCTTCGCTGCGCAGAGCGGGGCCTGGTCAGCCGACACGAATTGCCCCTTGTCCTTTCGTGTGTATAACGACACATCATGAACAGCCGGGAGATAATCGCGGCATTGACCTGGGATGGGTGGCGCAGCGTCGCCCAGAAGGGCAGTCATATCCAGTTCAAGCACCCGACCAAATCCGGTCGCGTCACGGTGCCTCATCCCGAGCGCGACATTCCGGCCGGCACGTTGCGCGGGATTGAGCGGCAATCGGGGGTGCGGCTGAGGTAGAGGTAGCGGACGAAGGCAAATGCGGCGGCAATACATCGGACTGATCCACAAGGAGCCGACCAGCGACTATGGCGTATCGTTCCCCGACTTCCCCGGCGTCATCACGGCAGGGACGACGCTCGACGAGGCGCGGGCGCTCGCCGAGGAAGCGCTTTCCTTTCACGTCGAGGGGCTGGCCGAAGACGGCGACGCCATCCCCGAGCCGTCATCGCTCGAAGCGGTGATGGCCGATCCGAAACCGCGGCGGCGTGGCGATCCTCGTCGGCATCGCGACCGAGGCGCCCCGCCGCGTCAGGGTCAACGTTACCCTTCCCGAAGACATCCTGGCGCAGATCGACCGTTACGCCCAATCGCACCGCCTGACCCGCTCCGGCTTTCTGGCGCAGGCCGCGCAATACGCGATCGCGCGGCAATTCGAGGACGCATAGACGTACGGCGGCGCCGCGCCTTGCCTCCCCGCGGCTTCTCGGCGCGAAAGGCGCTTCCTGCGAACTGGACCCAGCACGCGCGGGGACTTGGACCAGAGCAGGTGCGGCAGGTTCCCGCTCGGCCTCACGCCAGCGACGCCGGCTGAGGATCTCGAGTCGGGAGTCCGCCTGGCGCAAGAAAGAACCGCCTGCCCGTGTCCCACGGACAGGCAGCCTCTTTCGCGATCACGATGGTCGGCCGGCTCAGAAGTCCATCCCGCCCATGCCGCCGCCGCCGGCGGCATCGCCGGCATGGCCGTTTCGGCTCCGGCTTCTCGGCGACCATCGCCTCGGTGGTGACGAGAGGCCGGCGATCGAGGCGGCGTCCTGCAGCGCGTGGCGCACGACCTTGGTCGGGTCGATGATGCCCGCCTTGATCATGTCGGTGAACTCGCCCTTCTGCGCGTCGTAGCCGTAAGTTGGCGTCCTTGCTTCCAGCAGCTTGCCGACGACGATCGAGCCGTCGGTGCCGGAGTTCTCGACGATCTGCCGCGCCGGCGTCTGCAGCGCACGGCGGACGATGTCGATGCCGACTTTCTGGTCGTTGTTGCCGGGGTCAGCTTGTCGAGCGAGCGGGCCGCGTAGAGCAACGCCGAGCCGCCGCCGGCGACGACACCCTCCTCGACCGCGGCCCGGGTCGCGTGCATCGCGTCGTCGACCCGGTCCTTGCGCTCCTTGACCTCGACCTCGGTCGAGCCGCCGACGCGGATCATCGCGACGCCGCCGGCGAGCTTGGCCAGCCGCTCCTGCAGCTTCTCGCGGTCGTAGTCGGAGGTCGTCTCCTCGATCTGCTGGCGGATCTGGGTGCAGCGGCCCTCGATGTCCGCCTTCTTGCCGGCGCCGTCGATGATCGTCGTGTTCTCCTTCTCGATGCGCACCTTCTTGGCCTGGCCGAGCATGTCGAGCGTGACGTTCTCGAGCTTGATGCCGAGGTCCTCGCTGATCACCTGGCCGCCGGTCAGGATCGCGATGTCCTCGAGCATCGCCTTGCGGCGATCGCCGAAGCCCGGCGCCTTGACCGCGGCGACCTTGAGGCCGCCGCGCAGCTTGTTGACGACCAGCGTCGCCAGCGCCTCGCCCTCGACGTCCTCGGCGATGATCAGCAGCGGCCGGCCGGCTCTGCACCACCGCTTCGAGCACCGGCAGCATCGCCTGCAGGCCCGACAGCTTCTTCTCGTGGATCAGGATGTACGGGTTGTCGAGCTCGGCCAGCATCTTCTCGGCGTTGGTGACGAAATACGGCGAGAGATAGCCGCGGTCGAACTGCATGCCCTCGACGACGTCGAGCTCGGTCTCGAGGCTCTTCGCCTCCTCGACCGTGATCACGCCCTCGTTGCCGACCTTCTGCATCGCCTCGGCGATCATGTCGCCGATCTCGCGGTCGCCATTGGCGGAGATCGTGCCGACCTGGGCGATCTCGTCGTTGGTCGAGATCTTCTTCGATGCGCTTCTTGATGTCGGCGACGACCGCGTCGACGGCGAGGTCGATGCCGCGCTTCAGATCCATCGGGTTCATGCCGGCGGCAACCGCCTTGGCGCCTTCGCGCACGATCGCCTGCGCCAGCACGGTCGCGGTGGTGGTGCCGTCGCCGGCCTGGTCGCTGGTCTTCGAGGCGACCTCGCGGACCATCTGCGCGCCCATGTTCTCGAACTTGTCGGAAAGCTCGATCTCCTTGGCGACGGTGACGCCGTCCTTGGTGATGCGCGGCGCGCCGAACGACTTGTCGAGCACGACGTTGCGGCCCTTGGGCCCCAGCGTCACCTTGACCGCATTGGCGAGAATGTCGACGCCGCGCAGCATCCGGTCGCGCGCGTCGGTGGAAAATTTGACTTCCTTGGCTGCCATTTTCGTATTCCTCCTAAGCCGGTCAGGCGATCACGCCCATGATGTCGGACTCTTTCATGATGATGAGCTCTTCGCCGTCGAGCTTGACCTCGGTGCCCGACCATTTGCCGAACAGCACCCGGTCGCCCTTCTTGACGTCCATCGGCACGAGCTTGCCGTCTTCGCCGCGGGAACCCGGGCCGCACGACACGACCTCGCCTTCCATCGGCTTTTCCTGAGCGGTGTCGGGAATGATGATGCCGCCCGACGTCTTCGCTTCCGATTCCACGCGCGAATCAGCACGCGGTCATGCAATGGCCGGAATGCCATGAAGCCCTCCTTGATTTTCCGCTTGATCGACCCGAATTAGCACTCTAGGGGTAAGAGTGCTGCTGAGATAATTGGCTCGCGCGCGAATTGTCAAGCCCGAGCCGGTTTTCGGCCCCGTCCGGAATTTTGACAAACGGCATGGCCGCGGCGCACTCTCGCCGCGTTATAGTGACGAACCTGCCATTGACGAGCCGGGAACATGCCGCAAACCATGGATTGGGAAATACCGAGCGAATTCCAGCCGAAGCCCGAGGATTTCGGGTTCGATCTGGACCGCACGCTCTCCGGCGTGCTCGGGCTGCAGGCCACGGTCCCGCAGGACGCCTTCACCGCCGGGACGCTCGGCACCGAACGCGCCGGCAGCGCCGTCTTGATCCGCAACGACGGGCTGGTGCTGACGATCGGCTATCTGATCACCGAGGCCGAGTCGATCTGGCTGACCTCGAGCCTCGGCGGCGCGGTGCCCGGGCACGTGTTGGGCTATGACCAGGAGACCGGGCTCGGGCTCGTGCAGGCTCTCGGCCGCCTCAGCATCCCGCCGATCGAGATCGGCGCACGGATGCGGGTCGGGGCCGGCGATCACGCCATTCTTGGCCGCCGAGGGCGGGCGCCGCCACGCCGTCGCGGCGACGGTCGTCGCCCGCCAGGAATTCGCCGGCTATTGGGAATACCTGCTCGACCGCGCGATCTTCACCGCGCCGGCCCACCCGTTCTGGGGCGGCGCCGCGCTGATCGCCAGCGACGGCAGCCTGATCGGCATCGGCTCCCTGCATGTCCAGCATTCCAACGGCCGCGAGCTGCGGCGCGACGTCAACATGGTGGTGCCGATCGATCTGTTGCCGCCGATCCTCGACGATTTGTTGACCTATGGCCGGCCCAACCGGCCGCCGCGGCCGTGGCTTGGCCTCTACGCCACCGAGATCGAGGACGCCATCGTCGTCGCCGGGCTGTCGGAGCGCGGGCCGGCGAGCAAGACCGGGCTCAAGCCCGGCGATCGCATCCTCGCGGTGCGCGACGAGCCGGTCTCGAGCCTCGCCTCGTTCTGGCGCCGGGTGTGGGCCAGCGGCCCGGCCGGCAGCGAAGTGGTGCTGCAGGTGGCGCGCGACACCGAAACGATGAAGGTGCGCATCCCGTCGGCCGACCGTACCCGGCTGCTCAAGGCGCCCCGACTGCACTGAGCTCGTGCGCGATCCGGCCACAGACATATCCTATCGGTCGATAGGCTCGACCAGCGCGGCGCAGGCCGCCGGCAGGTCCGACACCCGCAAGGGTCTCGCGGGCGGCCCCGGCTTTGGATGCTGCGCCTCCGGCGGTGAACCACCAGTCGAGTTCCGCGCCGCAGCCGTCGCCGGCGGGCGGCGCTGGCTGATCGCGGCACTCGGGCTCGCCCGGCGGGCAGGAGAGGCGCAGATGGAAATGATCGTCATGTCCCCACCACGGACGGATCCGCCGCAGCCAGTCGCGATCCGCCCCGGCCTCGCGGCACAGCGCGCGCTTGATCGCCGGGTTGACGAAAATGCGCGCCACGCCAGGGCTGCGCGCCGCGGTTTCGAGCAGCTGCGGTGCTCCGGCCGCCACACCGTCGGGTCGACATCGTCGCCGCTCGCGGCGACGAATTTGCTCGCCGCCATGTCATCGCGCTCGGCGGCGCTGAGCCGCCGATCCGGCATCGGCGTCAGCCAGATATCGGCATCGAGCCCGATCTGGTGCGAGGCATGGCCGGTCAGCATCGGCCCGCCGCGCGGCTGCCCGATATCGCCGACCAGGAGACCCGGCCACTGCGCCGTGCCGCCGCCGCTGTGACGCTGAGCCGTTCGAGGAATGCGATCAGCATCGGGTGTCCCCAGGCGCGATTGCGCGACGGCCGCATCACCTGCCAATTCGGACCGTCGGCCGGCAGCGCCGTTGCGCCGGCGATGCAGCCCTTCGCGTAGGTCCCGATCGCCCGAGCCGGTCCGGGGGCGGGGCTCGTCACCAGCCCGAACACCCGCTTTGCCGCGTCCTGCGGCAGCCGCGCCAGAACGGCGGCGCGCTGCGCGGCCTCCTGCGCGGCGGTGTCCTGGGCCCGCGCCGTCGTCGCGCCGCCCGCCAGGACCCCAATAACGACGGCGCAGCGGCAGCGCCCTCGCCAGGTGCTTTCGGCCACTGCCGGGTCTCGGCAAGATTGCCAAATGTTAACAATTTGCTAACGAATGTCGCGGCCAAATACCGGCTCCCGCATCACCGCCCGCCGCAACCGCCTTTCCGTCGCAAATGCGCGAGAATCTTTGTCAGATGCAAGGTGATGAGCCCCCGCGCTTCGCGACGAAACGGATCCTGATCGTCGAGGACAACGAGCTCAACATGAAGCTCTTGCGGGATGTCCTCGAGGCCTATGGCTACGCGACCATTACCACCGGGGAAGGCGCGGCGGCGCTTGCCCTCGCCCGCGAGAAACGGCCCGATCTGATCCTGATGGACCTGCAGCTGCCGGACATCTCCGGGTTCGACGCCGTCCGCCGGCTGAAGGACCATGAGGAGACGCGGACCATCCCGGTCGTCGCGGTCACGGCCTTCGCGATGGTCGGCGACGAACGCAAAGCCCTGACGAGCGGGTGCGATGCCTATCTGGCGAAGCCGATCCTGCTGCGCGATTTCCTCGACCTCGTCGAACGGTTCATCGGTAGGCGCCGGAGCACTGCGGTAACCCGCGACACGGCGCGGCACCCTGAGCGGCGGTCTTCCCGCGACGATTGCGGCGGAGTAACGTCGCGGCCGAATACGGTCTGCGACGGGCGCCTGCCATGAAGCTCTACGGCTATTTTCGATCCTCCGCCGCGTTTCGCGTGCGCATCGCCCTCAATCTCAAACAGCTCGATTACGAGAACGCCTTCATCCACCTGCGCCGGGGCGACCAGGCCGCACCCGAGTTTCTCGGCGTCAACCCGCAGGGCCTGGTGCCGGCGCTCGAGATCGACGGACAAACGGCTGACCCAGTCGTTGGCGATCATCGAATACCTCGACGAGACGCATCCCGAGCCGCCGCTCCTGCCGCGCGACGCCGCCGGCCGGGCCCGCGTCCGCGCGCTGGCCGCGATCGTTGCCTGCGACATTCATCCGCTCAACAATTTGCGCGTGCTGCGCTATCTGCATGGGCCGCTCGGGCATGACGAAGGCGCCATCGAGACCTGGTACAATCACTGGATCGACAGCGGCTTTCGCGCGCTCGAACGGCTGCTCGCCGACGACCCGCGCACCGGCGCGTTCTGCCACGGCGACAAGCCTGGGCTTGCCGACATCGCGCTCGTGCCGCAGGTGGTCAACGCCGAGCGCTACCGGCTCGACCTTGCGCCTTATCCGACGATCGTGCAGGATCTTTCAGACTTGCATGACGCTCGACGCCTTTGCCGCGGCCCATCCGGACGCGGCAGCCCGATCGCGAGCCATGATCCGCGCCTGCATATCGCCGCGGCAACCTGCCGCGGACGAGCCTCAAGGCGCTCGCCGCCGCCGCGTTCTCGCCCTCGGCGTCAACGGCTGCACCGCTCCCGGCCGCGGACGCGCCGGCCGGTGCCGGCGATCTCGGGTTGATCGAGGCGGCGATGCAGGAGGTCGAAAAGAGCTATGTCGTGCCGGTGCAGCCCGACCAGCTCGTCAACGGCGCCCTCAAAGGCATGCTGAGCCAGGCTCGATCCGCATTCCGATTACATGACCGAGCGCGAATATCGCGAGCTGATCTCGACCACCAGCGGCCAGTTCGGCGGGGTCGGCATCGAGATCTCGGTCGAAGAAGGGGTGCCGCAAGTCATCTCGGCGATCGAGGGCACCCCGGCCGCGGCCGCCGGCATCGAGCCCGGCGACCGGATCGTCAAGGCCGACGGCCAGCCGATCGTCGGGATGGATATCGGCGAGGTCGTCCGGCGCTTGCGCGGCAACCCCGGGACGCCGGTCGTGCTGACGATCGCGCGGGCGAACCGGCCGATGTTCGACCTGCCGATCACCCGCGCCATCATTCATGTCGAATTCGGTCAAGTCGGCGCTGAAGCCGGGCGGCATCGGCTATGTCCGGATCAGCACCTTCGACGAGACCACCCCGGCCGAGCTGCGCGCCGCGCTGTCCCGCCTGCGCCAGCGAGGCCGGCGGGCATCTCTCCGGGTTTGTCCTCGACCTGCGCAACGATGCCGGCGGCCTGCTCGATGCCGTCGGTCGAGGTTGCCGGCGATTTTCTCGATTCCGGCACGGTGGTGTCGACGCGCGGCCGCGAGCCCAGCGAAAACCGGGTCTACGATGCGCCGCCGAACGGCGATCTGGTCCGCGGAACGCCGATGGTGGTGCTGATCAACGGCGCCTCGGCCTCGGCCTCGGAGATCGTCGCCGGCGCGCTGCAGGACAACCGGCGCGCGACGATCCTCGGCACCCACAGCTTCGGCAAGGGATCGGTGCAGAGCATCATCCCGATCGAAGGCTACGGCGCGCTGCGGTTGACGACCGCGCTCTATTACACGCCGTCCGGCCGCTCGATCCAGGGCCACGGCATCAGCCCCGACCGGGTCGTCACCGTGCCCAAGGACCAGCAGGTGGCGAACGCCGTGATCACCTTCGAGAGCGATCTGTTCGGCGCGCTCAAACCGACCGGCGCGCTGGCGCCGACCGACGCCGCCGCGCCGCTCGCCCCGCCGCGGCCGATCGCCGAGGAGACCGACCACCCGATCAATCCGAAAGTCATCGGCACGCCGCAGGACGCTCAGCTGCGCGCCGCGCTCGACGCTGCTCGCCGTCCATCGCGCCGCGGCGCGGTAGGCTTTCAGCTCGACCCGCGCGACGAGCGGCGCCAGGAACTCGCGCAGCACCGGCGACCATTTGGCGTGCTCGGGCCCGGCTCGAGCTATGACCGAGATCGCTGTCGATCTCGAAATAGCGCGCCGCGACCCCGGCCTCGGCGAGCGCCTGCATCACCGCGGGCGCGATCTTCGGCGGGAACAGCGCATCGGTGCGGCACAGCACGTAGAGCACCTTGGCCTTGATCTTGGCGAAATCGGGTCGCGCGTCGAAGCCGAGGAGCGCCCGCCGCAGGATCAAGAGCGAATTGGCGTCCCAGTTCCGGGCCCAGTTCGCGGCGAGTTCGCGGATCGCCGCCTCGCGCTCGGCCGGGTCGGGATAGCGCGGCGCGAGGTTCGCCTCGATGCCGTAGCGCTTCAAGGTCTCGACCCGGATCTCGGTCAGCACCGTCTTGGCGCCGCGTTCTTGGCGCCACCTGGGCCGTAATAGCGCCCGCCATGCCATTCGGGATCGGTGGCGAGCCGCGCCTGCATCTCGGCAAGCTGCTTGTCGGTGTTGGCCGACGCCCACGGTGCGGTGTTGACCGCGACGATCGCGTCGATGAAATCGGGGTAGGCGACCGCCCACTGGAAGGCCTGATAGCCGCCATAGGACGGCCCGGCGACGGCAACCAGGTGCCTGACGCCGAGCGAATCGAGAAGCCGCTTCTGCGCGGCGACGATGTCGCGCAGCGCGATCGCCGGGAAATCGGGACCGTACGGCTCGCCGGTCGCCGGATTGATGCTCGCCGCGTTGGTCGAACCGTAGGACGAGCCGAGCATGTTGCTCGCCACCACGAACAGCCGATCGGTGTCGATCGCCTTGCCCGGTCCGATCAGCCCGTCCCACGAGCCCGGCTGGTTGGCGTTCGCCGGGTTGCGCCCGGCGGCGTGATGGCTGCCGGTAAAGCCGTGCGTGAACAGCACCGCGTTGCGCCCGTGCGGGCGCCAGCCGGCCGTAGGTCTCATAGGCGATCGTCGCCTCGGGCATGACCGTGCCGTTGGCGAGAGGAAAATCGCGGATCGTGAAAAACCGGTCCTCGACCGTGCCGATGTCGCGGGTTTCCGGCGGGGCTGCGTCCGTCATGGCGATTTCCTTCGCGCGTGCGCCGCGGCAAGCTTTGCGCGGCGCCGGCGATTGTGCACGGCGGCGTCCGCGCTGTCACCAACCCCCGAGCCGAGCCGTCATTGCGCCGCTGCGCCTGGGGTGACATAGCTTAGCTGGCCTGTTTGCCGATCTCTCGGGGATGCGATGCGCCGCGTTCTGCCGGTCCTTTTGCCGCTCTTCTTGATCGCCGGATGCGACGGCGGCGGCGCCCCGCCGCCCGGTCCGACGCGAGCAGGTGCACGCCGGCTTTCCGCGCGGCGGCCTCGTCGACACGATCGCGATCGACGCGATCGATCGCCTGCCGCTGCGCGCCGCCGAACTGGTCGCACCCGACGGCGCGACGACCCCGGCCGGCAACATCGATGTCACCGCCTCGCCCACTTTCGCCACCGGCCAGTGGGTTGCCGGGGATCCGTGGCGCAACGCGCTGGCGGGGGGCGGGTCCGCCGCGGCGCTGACGATGCCGAATGCGCAAGCCGGCGCGGCGTTGCAGGGCCAGCAGCAGCTGTTGGCGACGGTATCCACGGCCGAGATCGCGCTGCCCGATCCGGTCGCCTACCGCCGCGATTGGCGGAAATACCGGATCCGCCTCACCTTCGGCACGCCGCCCGGCGAGATCGAGACGCGCGAGATCGCCGCGCCCGAGCCGCCGCCGGGATCATGAGCCGACCAGCGCGTCGAGGGTTTGCGCGAGGCGGGCGAGATCGGGCTCGCGCGACAGCCGGTGGTCGCCATCCTTGACCAGGGTCACTGCGACATCGCGGCTTTGAAGCCGCTCGGCGAGGCGCAGGCTCAGCTGCCAGGGGACGGATGCGTCGGCGAGGCCATGCAACAGCCGCACCGGCATGTCGAGCGCGATCGGCCCGCGCAGCAGCAAATGCCGCCTGCCGTCCTCGATCAGCGCGCGCGTGTAGAGATACCCGGCCGGGTCGTAGTCGGAGGGCAGGACGACCGCGCCCTGCTCGATGATTTCCTCGCGCTGCGTCGGGGTGAGCCGCGGCCACAGCAGCTCTTCGGTGAAATCGGGCGCGCCGGCGATGCCGACGAGCGCGGCGACGCGCTCCGGCCGCGCCAGCGCCGCGAGCAGCATGATCCAGCCGCCCATGCTCGACCCGACGAGGATCTGCGGACCCGCCGTCAGCGAATCGATGATCGCGATCGCGTCCTCGCGCCAGCGCCCGATCGTGCCCAGCGCGAAATCGCCGCTCGACGCGCCGTGCCCGAAATAGTCGAAGCGCATATAGGCGCGTCCGCGCCGCCGGCAATAATCCTCCAGAAACAACGCCTTGGTGCCGGTCATGTCGGAGCGGAAGCCGCCGAGGAAGACGATCCCGGGAACCCGTCCGGCGAGCCGGCGGTAGGCGATTGTCGCGTCATCCGGGCGTGCTAGAATCTGCGGGCTCGTCCCGTTTGACTGATGCGGCGCCGGTGCGCTGTCGGGTGTGGACATCGAGGTATTGCGGCAAGCGAATGAAACGCGACGATAGCATTGCGGCTCCGCCGACAGAAGGCCGCCCGCCGGCGGTGCTGCAGGTCATCCCGAGCCTCGTATCGGGCGGCGCCGAACGCGGCACGGTCGATCTCGCCGGCGCGCTCGTCGCGCGCGGGCTGGACCGCCTATGTCGCCTCGGCCGGCGGCCCGATGGAGCACCAGCTGACGCGCGTCGGGGCCCGCCATCTGAAGCTCCCGCTCGCCTCGAAGAACCCGCTGGTGATGCGCCGCAATGCCGCCGCGCTGATCGAGATCATCCGCCGCCACAAGATCGACATCGTGCACGCCCGCAGCCGCGCTCCCGCCTGGAGCGCCTGGTCGGCGGCGCGCGCGACACGGCGGCGCTTCGTGACGACGTTTCACAACGCCTACGACATCGATCTGCCGCTGAAGCACTGGTACAACTCGGTGATGGCGCGCGGCGAGCGGGTCATCGCCATCTCGCATTTCGTCGGCGACTACGTCGCCCAGACCTATGGGGTCGGTCCCGACCGGCTGCGCATCATTCCGCGCGGGGTCGACATCGCCGCGTTCGATCCGCGTCGGGTCAATGGCGATCGGGTCATCGCGCTGGCGACCAGTTGGCGGGTGCCCGATGACACCGCGGTCGTCATGCTGCCGGGGCGCCT
Source organism: uncultured Alphaproteobacteria bacterium (assembly GCA_963842175.1). Taxonomy (GTDB): domain Bacteria; phylum Pseudomonadota; class Alphaproteobacteria; order ATCC43930; family CGMCC-115725; genus DATARH01. Next base: position 121,092 of record CAWJFM010000021.1, on the reverse strand, counting down.
CACGCGCTGGAAGGGCGGGCTCGACTTCATCGAGGCGATCGCCCGGCTCGGCCGTCGCGACCTTTGCTGTCTCCTGGTCGGCGCCGAGCAGCGCCCCGGCTTCCGCCGCGAGCTCGAAACCAGGATCGAGCGGCGCGGGCTCGGCGGCATGTTTCGCATCGTCGAGGACTGCCGCGACATGCCGGCGGCCTATGTGCTGGCGGATGTCGTCGTTTCCGCCTCGACCGATCCCGAAGGGTTCGGGCGGGTGATCATCGAGGCGCAGGCGATGGGCCGCCCGGTGGTCGCGACCGACCATGGCGGCGCCCGCGAAACCATCCTGCCCGGGGTCACCGGCTGGCTCGTCGCCGCCCCGCGACCCGGCGGCGCTGGCGGCCGCCATCAACGAGGCGCTGCGGCTCGACGCCGCCGGGCGGGCGGCGTTCGCGCGCCGCGCGATCGCCCAAGTCGCGGCCGGCTACACGCGCGATGCGATGTGCGCGCAAGACGATCGACCTCTACGAGGAGCTGCTGTTCCCCGAAGCCGCCGCCAGCGAGCGCCAGCCGCTGTCGATCGTGGCGTGAGCGCTCGCGATCGGGCATTCAATGAAAGCGCGGCTTTACCTCCTCGCATAACAGCTGAGCGCGTTCAGCACCCGGTCCTGCGGGATCTGCCCGCCGCAGTTCAATTCGGCGAGGATGCCGTCGAGCCCGATCTCCTCGTCGACCTCGCGCAGCCGCGCCGTAAAGCCATCCGGCTCGTCGATCAGCACCTGCGTCGCGAGCGCCTCCTCATAGGTCAGCGCCTCCAGCCGCTCGACCCGGCGCAACCGTTGCACGGCGACCTCGCCGCCGGCGCGGCGCGCCGAATCGCGCCCCAGCTCGGCCTGATAGCGGAAAAAGCTCATCAGGCTCTCCTCGGCCTCGGCCCGGGCGCGCTGCCTGGTTTCGGCGAGGTAGGCCGGGACCCGCAGAAACACCTTGCCGCGCCCCTGATGGCCGGCCGCCGCGTAGGCCGCGCGATAGGCCTTGATGTGCTCGGCCAGTTGCGAGAACGGGCCCTGCCGCACCGCGACGAAGATCGGCAGGCCGAGCCTTCCGATCTGCGGAAAGGTCTCGGGCGTCGCCGCCGCCATGCGCAATTCGGGATACGGCTTCTGGTAGGGTTTTGGCGACAGCGACACATTGGCGAAGCTGTAATATTTGCCCTGGTACGAGAACGCCGGTTCGGTCCACGCCCGCTTCAGGATTTCGAGGGTCTCGGCGAAGCGTTCGCGGCTTTCCGCGTAGGAGATGCCGTAATCCTCGTAGGTGCGCACGACGCCGCTGCGGCCGATGCCGTAGATCAGCCTGCCGTGGCTGATCTGGTCGATCGTCGCGGCCTCCTCGGCGAGGCGCAGCGGGTGCGACAGCGGCAAGACCTGCACCGCGATGCCGATCCGGATCGTGCTGGTGCGCGCAGCGATCGCGCTCGCCACCATCATCGGCGCCGACAGCACCGAGCGCTCGGGCGCGCCATGCAATTCGGCGAGCCACGCCACGTCGAGACCGACCCGCTCGGCGGTCTCGATTTCATCGAGCGCCCGATCGAAGGCGGCGCTGTCGCTACTGCCTGCGCCATGGGCGGTTATTGGCGGAAATTCCATGAAGCTGCCGAATTCCATTGGCGAACATCTCCGTAGACACCTCGTCATCATCACGGCGAGGGCGCGCTCGCGCAAGCGATGCGTCGGCTTCGACCGATGACGGAGATAATGCCGGCGGGCCGGGGATGTCGGCGACCAGGCTCGCGTATAACGCGACGAGACCGTTGCGTTTCGTTTATTTTTGGCTCAAGATCATTGAGCCTCGACAGCGGGAGACCCAAGATGCGTTGGAATCGGATTGCCCTTTCGGCCGCTCTGGTCGCGGCGCTTGCCATCCTGCCGTTCTCGGCCGCCGACGCGCACCGCTGGCACGGAGGTCCGCTGTTCTGGCCGTTTGTCGCCGGGGCCGCCGTCGTTGGCACCGCCGCGGCGATCGCCACCGCGCCGCTCCGGGCCGTCGCGGCGCCGTACTATTATTACCCACCGCCGCCGGCGCCGTACTATCCGCCGCCGGCCGCCTATTACGCGCCGGGATATTATTACGGCCCGCGCTGAGCCGGTTCGCCTCGCGGCGCTGGCGCAGCGGGCGCCGGCGCCGCTACAATCCCGCCTCCGAACTCACCCCCAGGCGAACCACAGGAGGCGCTGCGATGCGGATCCATAATCTCTACACCGATGCGAGCGGCCAATCGCATTTCCGCGATATTGAGGTCGAATGGGTCGAGGAGGGGCGCGGCGGCAAGCTGTCGAAGCGGCTGCCGGCGACCGGCATCATCTTCCGCCAGGTACAGCCGGATTACGACCTCGACTGGCATCCGGCGCCGCGGCGGCAATACATCATCAACCTCGATGCCGGGGTCGAGATCACCGCGAGCGACGGCGAAAAGCGGATCATCGGCGCCGGCGAAGTCTTTCTGGTCGAGGACACCACCGGCAAGGGGCACCTCTCGAAGGCGGTCGGGGGCAAGATCCGCCACTGCATCTTCGTCCCGGTGGAATAAACGGCGAGACGCTTCACATCCCCAAGATCGAGCCGGTGACCGAGCGCGGGTCGCGGCGCGGCCAGCGCCCGCTCTCGACCTGATGGAAGAAGTCGTCCAGCGCCTGGTTGAACAGGTCGGGTTCCTCGAGGTTGAGCGCGTGCCCGGTATTGGGGAAGACGACGAGCGCGGCGCTGGGGATCATCCGCTTCATCAGGATCGCGGGTTCGAGGCAGGGGTCGTCCTCATCGCCGGTGGCGATCAGGGTCGGCACGTCGAGCCGCTTCATCTGGTCGGTCAATTCCCACAGCGACGGCCGCCGCGCCTGGACGCCGCGCTGCGTATTGGCCGAGCCGCGCGTCGAATGCTCGCCCAGCTGCGTGAGGAACTCGGCATAGCCGCGCGGGTCTTTGTTCAAGTACTGCACGCGGGTTGGGCCCATCCCGTAAGTCTTGCTGACCTCGGCCATCCCGCGGCTTTCGATCTGCGCCGCGGTGCGCGCAACCTCCTCGGCAAACTGCTGGCGCTTGTCGGGCTGGGCGCCATAGCCGCAGCCGGCGACCACCAGCGCGCTGGCGCGCTCGGGATAGGCGAGGCCGAAATGCAAGACGGCAAAGCCGCCCATCGAGATGCCGACGATATGTGCCTGGGCGAGTTTGAGTGCGTCGAGCACGGCGCGGATGTCATCGCGCGCCCGTTCCTGCGAGTACTGCCGCCAGTCCTCGGGAACATCGGAGGGCGGATAGCCGCGCGCGTTGAACGCGACGCAGCGATAGCGCCGCGAGAAATAACGCAGCTGCGTCTCATAGCTGCGATAATCTCCGGCAAATTCGTGGACGAAGACGATCGGGTGGCCGGACCCGACCTCTTCGTAGTAGAGGCTGACGCCGTCATCGGTGGCGAGGTGGGGCATCGGGGCTTCCTCTATCTGTGTGGGCAACCCATCCTAATAGCATGGCGGCGAGGGCCGGGAGAGGAGGGGACATGCAATCGGATCGTCACGAGCGGATCAGCGAGCGCGCGTACCAGATCTGGGTCGCGGAAGGGCGCGTCCACGGCGAGGACGAGGAGCATTGGCACCGTGCCGAACGCGAGATCGCCGAGGAGGAGCGGCGGGTCGCTGCCGCGTTGGCCGGTCGGGCCGCCGGCGCGGCCCAGACCGCGGCCACCGGGGCGCGCCGCCCGCCGCAAACGAGGCCCCCATCGGGCGCCAACACCACCGCCCCGACGCGCCGGGGGCGGCGCGCACCGACCGGAGCCTCGTCGCGCTAGAGCTGCTTCCGATCAAGTTGCACCGTGCGCACCCCCTCCCAAACTCTCCCCCATCATGGGGGAGGGCCTCTATCAGCACTCCCATTTGTATGTACTCCCGCCCCCTCGATGGGGGCGGGTCGGGGTGGGGGTGATGTGTGTCGGGTGCGTCGAACTCGGTCGAAAACCGCTCTAGCTAAAGCGCGACCCGGTAATGGGCGGCATACCATTCGACAAAGCGGCGGACCCCCTCATCGACCGTGATGACCGGCCGATATCCGACGGTGCGTTCAAGCCTGCTCACATCAGCCAGCGTCGCGGCGACGTCGCCCGGCTGCATCGGCAGCAGGTCTAGTTGGGCCTTGCGGCGGAGCGTGGTCTCCAGCGTCCCGATGTAATCGAGCAGCTCGATCGGGCGGCCATTGCCGACATTGAGGATACGGTAGGGCGCGTCGCTGCCGCGCTCTTCGCCGCACGATGGGGGGACGGCCATTACCCTCACGACCGCCTCGACCACGTCGTCGATATAGGTGAAGTCGCGCACCATGCGACCCGCGTTGAAGACCGAGAGCGGCTCGCCCGCAATGATCGCCTTGGTGAATTTGAACAGCGCCATGTCGGGCCGACCCCACGGCCCGTAGACCGTAAAAAAACGCAATCCACTGCATGGCAGGCCAAATAAATGAGCGTAACTGTGCGCGGCCAGCTCGTTGGCCTTCTTGGTCGCCGCGTAAAGCGAGATCGGATGATCGACATTATCGTCTTCCGAGAACGGAAGCTTTCGGTTGGCGCCATAGACCGAACTCGACGAGGCGAAGACGAAGTGGCGCACGCGCTGGGCCCGCGCCCCTTCGAGAATATGGGCAAAACCGACCAGATTGGCGTCGACATAGAGGAGCGGCTGTTCGAGCGAATGCCGCACGCCGGCCTGAGCGGCGAGGTGCACGATGACCTCGAAGCGCTCGCGCGCGAAGAAGCTTTCGATCGCCGCGCGATCGGCGATATCGATCCTCTCAAGCCGGAAATTCGGGTGTGCATGCAGCAGCTCGAGGCGCGCCTCTTTCAAGGCGACGTCGTAATACGGCGTCAGATTGTCGATGCCGAACACGCTCTCGCCCTGCCGCAACAAGCGCGATGCGAGCGAGAAGCCGATAAACCCCGCAGCGCCGGTGATGAGCACCGTCATCGTTCTACGCAAACCCCGACCGCGGACATCCTCAGCGCGCGCATCGCTAAGCTTGTCGGGGAAAAAGTCCTCGCCGTCAATGCGCGTAGCCGGGGATTACGATAAGGCAGCAAGGCGCGCAGATCGCACCGCTGGGCCGCCTCACCGTCGCACCGTCCCGTTGTAAAGATTGGTATAGAGCGCCTCGAAACGCTCCGCGACCCGCGCGAGATCGTAATTCTCGGCAATATGCGCGCGCGCCCTGACGCCAAGCGCGCTCCGCCCCTCGCGGCCGAGGGCGATCATTTGCTGCCACCCGGCAGCGAGCGCCTGCGGATCGCGCGGCGGCACGATGATCCCGCAGTCGCCGAGGATTTCGGCCGCATCGCCACTGTCGGTGGCGACGCACGGCACGCCGCAGGCCATCGCCTCGGCAAGCACATTCGGAAAGCCTTCGCCAAAGGCCGAGGTCAAGGTGGCAATGTCGAGCGCGGGATAGATGGCGTTCATATCGGCGCGTTCGCCCAGGAGACGGAGCCGAGGCATCAGCCCATGCGCCTCGATCGCCTGCACCAGGTCGCGATTGGCCGAGTTGATCCCGGCGCCGATCAGCAGGAACACCAAATCGCGGTAGGAGGCTGCCTGACGCGCCGCGGCGGCCAGAAAGGTGGCGTGATCCTTCATCGGGTGATACCGCGCCGGCAGACCGATGACGATCGCCGAAGGGTCGATGCCGAGCGCGCCGCGCAGCCGGTTACGGGCGGCTTCGTCGGGCCGCAGCACTGCCGTGTCGTACCCGTTCGGAATGTATTCCCAGCGGCGCGGGCGGTAGCCGATGCGCTCGTGGAAGCGGCGGCCGGCCAAGGAGTTGACGATCACCGCCTCGGGCGGCGCCGAGAACCGGCTGAGGATCGCGCGCAGCATGGTGGGGCCGACCATGTCCGAGCACCGGATGTTCCACGCCAGCCGCGGCGCGTACCCCAGCTGATATGCGATCAGACCCAGCAGGTCGGCGTGGTAGAGCCAGGTCTGCACGATGTCGGGCCGATACCGGCGCAACAGGCCGATAAAGCGCGTCAACCCGCGCGGATCGATCATGCCGCGGCGGATGCCGAGCGCCTCGACCGGTATGCCCGCGCCCGCGATAATCGGGCCGACCGTACCGGTATCGGTCATGCTGACCACGACCGAGGGGAAACGCTGCTGATCGGTTTGCGTGACGAGCCGCGCGAGCATGCCCTCGGCCCCGCCGGTCTGGAGACCGGTAATCAGGTGCAGAATTCTCGGCATCGCGCGCGCCGCGGCTCGGACCGTGCGTCATGGCACCCGCCAAGCGTCTTGGCCGCGCTGACCAAACTGGACATCCCGCCAAGACCGGTGCTATACGCCCGCCACCCCTGAATATAGAGTAAGCGGCTCCAGATATAGCGCAGGCTGCAGTCGCCGCTGTTTGCGCCATGCCTAGTTGATGTGCCGCGGGCCGGCTGCTGTGGAAGTATTTCGAACATCATAAGAATGCGACGGACGGCGATGGTTTCTGCTGCAGGTTCGGATCTAGAGCGGGATGGGATGAACCAGTGGCCGTCAATGCCCGGCCGCGCCACCCTCGCCTGGCGCGACCTCGCCGACGGGTGGCGCAAACGTTGGATGTGGAGCGCGCTTGCCGTCCAAGACATCAAGTTGCGCTACCGTGGTTCGATGCTTGGGCCATTCTGGATGACGATCAGCACCTTCGTGATGGTGTCCGCGATGGGTGTCATTTACTCACAGTTGTTTCATATGGATGTCAAGGGTTACTTACCTTATTTGGCGGTCGGTCTGATTGTATGGCAACTGCTGTCGAGCATCATTACCGAAGGCTGCGACACGTTCCTGCAAGCGGCAAGCGTCATCCAGCAGGTCCCGATCCCGTTTTCGATCCATGTCTATCGCGGCGTCTGCCGCAATTTTATCGCGTTTGCCCATAATTTGATCCTGGTTCCGGTGGGTTGGATCCTGTTCGCGATCCCGATCGATTGGCGGCTGATCGAACTGGTTCCGGCATGGCTGCTGCTTGCCGTCAATGGGGTCTGGATCAGCACCCTGCTCGGCTTGCTCAGTGCGCGGTTTCGCGACATCCCGCCGATCGTGGCCAGTTTTCTGCAGGTTCTGTTTTTCCTGACGCCGGTGATCTGGCCGGTGGAGGCGCTTCGCGATTGGCGCGCTGTCGCCACCTTCAATCCGCTGTTTGCCGCCATCGACGTGGTGCGCGCGCCGTTGTTGGGGCGACCGACCGCCGATAGCTCGTGGATCGCTCTCGGCATCGTCACGGTCCTCGGCTGCAGCGGCAGCTTCGTCCTGTTCGCCCGCTTCCGCAGCCGCATCGCCTACTGGATCTGAGCGGTGCCGGCGTCTCTCTCGCTGCAGAACATCTCGGTCGAGTTCCCGATTTATTCGGGCAGTAGCCGCTCGCTCAAGAAGCTGCTGTTCAACACGACGACCCAGGGAAACCTCGCCCGGGATGCCCGCGACCGCATTACGGTCATCGCCTTGCGGGACATCAGCCTCGACCTGGTCCATGGCGACCGGCTGGCGGTCATCGGCGCCAACGGCGCCGGCAAGAGCACCCTGTTGAAGGTGCTTGCCGGCATCTATACCCCGACCACAGGGCGGATGCAGGCGAGCGGCCGGGTGTCGGCGCTGCTGACGGCGTCGATTGGCCTCAATATGGACGCCACCGGGCGCGAAAACATCATCACCCGCGGCATGTACATGGACATCCATCCGCGCGACATGCGCCCCCATGTCGACGAGATCATCGATTTCACCGAACTCGGCTACCATATCGACATGCCGGTGCGCACCTATTCCTCGGGAATGATGGTGCGGCTGTGCTTTGCCGTCGCGACCGCGCTGCGCGCCGAGATCCTGCTGATGGATGAATGGCTTGGCGCGGGTGATGCCGGCTTTCTTGCCAAGGCGCGGCGCCGGATGGAGGAGTTTGTGGCCGACACGAGCATTCTCGTCCTCGCCTCGCATTCGATGCCGCTGCTTCAGGAATGGTGCAATCGGGCGATCCTGCTCGACCAGGGCCGGGTCGCCGCCATCGGCAGCGTCGAGGATGTCGCCGCGGCCTACGAGAGCGGCAGAGCCTGAAGGGGCTGACGGGGCGATGGGTGGTGCCAGGCTGCTGACCTTATCCTGGCTGCGTCACCGCGATGGGCATTGCTGGATCGCCGCGCTGCCGGCCGGCCTGCCGCACGGAGATGGTCTCGCGGATCCTCTGGCGTCGGGCGCGCGCCTGTTCGAGGACGGGCGCGAGGTCGGACCTTCCCACGCGCCGCACGCCGAGATCGCGGCCGCCGGCGGCGGTCGCTTCTCGCATTGGGGCGACCCGACCGCCGACGCGCTTGCGTTCTTTTACGAGCGGCTGGTTGATCGCGGCATCCTGGTCTGCGACGACTACGGCTTCGAAACCTGCCCCGGGGCGCGGCGTGCGATCGACGAATTTTTTGCCGACAAGTCGGAGCCCGTGCTGCATCTGCCGACCGGCCAGGGCGTCGTGATCCGCGCGGCCGGCTGATATGCCGCGGGACGCTGCCGACCCGGACGCGCCGCGGCGGCGCCTCGTCTGGACGCCGGAGCTGGCGGAGCGGTTCTGGCGCAACGCCTATCGACTGGATCTGCCGCCGGCGCAATTTGCCCGGCGTGTAGCGCGCCATCTCGCGGTGGTATTGGCGCAGCGCGTCCCGCTGGCCGCCAAAATCCTCACTCTCGGGGAGCGCGACAGCGACTACGCCGCGGCGCTGCTGCTGGCAGGGTTCCGCGTCGGGCGGATCGATGCCGGGCCGCTGCTGCGCGGCAGCGCGGCGCAGTTGCAGGGGCATCGCGCCTGGCTCGGCGCTGTCGCCCCCGTCCAGGCGGCAGCCGATCTGCTGCTCGTACCGGAGAGCCTCGCCCAGGTGACCGATGGCGAGGTTGCCGGCCTGTTCGCCACGCTCCGCACGGCGCTGCGCCCTGCGGGACAACTCGTCGTCACCGTGCCCAATAACGAGGTGCTCGATCAGTTCCTCTCGCTCTGTCCGGCGAGCGGCACGCTCTTCCACATCGAGCAGCGGCTGCGCGCGTTTACGCCAAACACATTGAACGATTTCCTGAAACGGCAGGGATTCAAGGTCACAGCCATGCTGGAGACCCAGCTCGATGAGACCGGGTTCCAAGCGCTCGGGACCCAATGGCCAGCCTTGGCGACAGAGCCGCGTCTGCATTTCGGCAATGGCGGCACGTTGTTGGCAGTTGCGACTTTGCGCGGCGGCGAGCGCCCCGACGACGACGACACTTCCGCGCGCTGGCTGCAATCGCGTCAGCACGCGGCGGCCACGCTGCCGACGCCCGAACCTGCCGCGTGGCATTGGACGCCGGCGCGGGTCGCCGACTTCTGGGGTCGCATCGCCGGTACCCCGATGGATGCGTTGAGCTTCGGCGCGACGCAGGGACCAGCGCTGCTGATGGCACTGGAGCCGTGGCTGGTGCCGGCCGGCCGGCACCTCGACATCGGCTCCGGCGAGGGCGAGATGGCGCGAGTCATGGCTCGGGCCGGCTATGCGGTCGCAACGTTCGAGCCGGCGCTCGGCCGACGCCGTCCGTCGATCGAAACATTCCGCAGCGAACCCGCTTTTACCGGCGCGCTCGAGACGATCGATGCGGGCAGCGCGGGCAGTTTTGACGTGGCGATGGCCATCGAGGTGATCGAGCACGTCCTGCCGGACGGCTACGGCGCGTTCTTCGCGACTCTCGACCGCGCGCTCGCCCCGGGCGGCCGGGTGATCCTGACCACCCCGAACCGCGAGGATCTCGACCGCTCGCTGATGGTCTCGCCGCTTGCCGATATACTCTATCATCGCTGGCAGCATGTCCGGTCGTTTGACGGCGCCGCGCTCACCGCGCTATTGGCGCAGCATGGGTTTGCGGTCGAGAGGATGCATGAGGTGGATGTTTCCGCCCTCGCCACCGGGGCCAGCCCGTTTGCAGCACTCGCGCTGGCCGGCGGCCGGTCGGTGCGGCTCGGCAGCGGCTCGACGCTGATCGCGATCGCTCACCGCTGCGGCGAGCGGCCGGCGCCGCCACGCGATCCGCTGACGCTGGTGCCTCGGATCAGCGCGCCGGCCCGGCCGAATGCGACGCCATCCGCCGGGCGGCCGACGGCGCGGTCTGTCGCCGCCGCTCTCGCCAATCCGCATCCGCGCGGGATGCTGCGACCGCTGGTGCGGGTGGCGCGGCCGGTTGCCCGGCGAGTGTTGCCGATGGCGCTGAGGTTGCGCGTGGCCGGGTTCGTTGCTGGTGGCGAGGTGCAACATGGCGACGTCACGGCCCGCCGGTTCGCCAAACGGCCGGTCATGCTGCGCGACCTGCCGCCGCTGATCGAGCCGCAAGCCTTCTCGAGCGGGCCGATCATCCTGGTCAACAATGCGCTCGCCTGGGGTGGCGCCGAGCGCCAGCTGGTCGCGACGCTGCGCGGTCTCGACGGCCGCACCGGCCGGCCGCTCGGGCTTCTCTGCACGCGGCTCGGAGAGGGGCCGGATTACGATTTTTTCCGACCGGCGTTGCAAGGCTTTAGCGGCGTCGTGCGCAACGCGATCGACATCGGCGCGGCGCGCCGGCTGCTCGCCGCGGCGGCGCCGGCGGATGCGGTGGCGCGCGCCCGCGATGTAATCGACTGGCTGCCCAACGAGGTGCAGGACGAGATCGAGCGGCTCGCCGGGGATTTCGCGCAATTGCGCCCGGCGGTCGTGCATGCCTGGCAGGACTCGCTCTCGATCGCCGCTGCCTATGCGGCGCGGATTGTCGGGGTGCCGAGGGTGATCGTCTCCGGGCGCAATATCTCGCCGCCGAATTTTGCCTATCACCGGCCCTACATGGCCGATGCCTATCGCGAAATCGCGAGCGTTCCCGAAATCGTCATGCTGAACAACAGCGCTGCCGGCGCCGCGGATTATGCCGCCTGGCTCGGGCTTCCGGCCGACCGCATCCGGGTATTGCGCAACGGGATCGATCCCGGAGCCTTCATCGCTCCCGCATCGGGCACCCGCGAGCGGCTGCGGGCGGCGCTCGGGATCCCCGAAACCGCGCCGGTGGTTGGTTCGATCTTTCGCTTGTATGACGAAAAGCAACCGCTGTTGTGGGTCGAGGCCGCCGCGCTTGTCGCCGCGACCCGGCCCGATTGCCATTTCGTCATCCTCGGCACCGGCCCGCTCCGCGGCGCGGTACTCAAGCGGGCGCGCAAGCGCGGCTGCGCCAAGGTGCTCCATTGCCCCGGCACCAGCGCCGACCCGGCCGACTATTTGGCGATGTTCGACGTGTTCCTGCTGACCTCGCGCGCCGAAGGCACCCCCAATGTGGTGTTGGAGGCAAGTCTGGCCGGCGTGCCGGTCGTTGCTACCGCGGCCGGCGGGACGGAGGAGGCAATCGAGGACGGCGTAACGGGCGTGCTGGTGCGCGACGGCAGCGCCGCTGCGATCGCGGCGCGGCTGCTCGAAGTCCTCGACGATGCCGCATGGCGGGCGGCCGCGGCGGCGGCGGGACCAGCCTTTGTCAACCGGCGCTTCGGCCTAGAGCGCATGGCAAAGGAAACGCTCGCCGTGTATGGCCTTTAGCGAGCACCGAAAGCGGCGGCCGATGTTTTCGATGGCGCAGCTGGATGCCTTGCGCGCGGCCGAGGTCGAGCGCGTTGTCGCCTGGTTCCCGCCCGGCGCACGCGTGCTGGAGTTGGGAGCCGGCACCGGCCAGCAGTCGCGCGAGCTTGCCGCCCGCGGATTTGACGTCGCGGCGATCGAGCTGGCCGGTTCGAACTATGCCGGCGACCGCCAGTTCCCGATCACCGATTATGACGGCGCACATATTCCGTTTCCCGACCGTTCGTTCGACATCGTCTATTCGTCAAATGTGCTCGAGCACGTTCCCGATCTCGCGCAGATCCACAGGGAGATCCGCCGCGTCCTGCGTTGCGGCGGGCGCGCGGTGCACGTACTGCCGACGCATTCCTGGCGCTTTTGGACGACGATCTCGGCGTTCCCGACCGGCATTCAGTGCGCCGCGACGTTGACGTCGCAGCTGCGCCCGCGCCGGCCAGCCTCGCTATCGGAGGCGCGGCGGCTGGTCGGTGCCGGCCTGCGAGCCGGGCGCCATCTCGCCTCGCCGCTCTGCCAGCGTCGGCACGGAGAGCGCGGCAACCTGCTGAGCGAAACCTGGCTGTTCCGCCCGGAATGGTGGCGTCGCAACTTCCAGCGGAATGGTTTTAAGATCCTGCGCGACGAGCCGATGGGCCTGTTCTACACCGGCAACATGACGTTCGGGACGCGCTGGTCGCTGGCGCGGCGCGCCCGCCTTGCCCGGGTTCTTGGCAGCGCTTGCCACATCTTCGAATTGCAGTCGATCACGGACAGAGGAGCGCAAGGCATCTGATGTGCGGCATCGCCGGGTTCGTCTCACCCGGGCTCGGCCTCGACGCGCCGGCCCTGAGCGCGCTGGCAGCGGCGATGGCAGCGCAGATTGCGCATCGCGGACCGGATGATGAAGGAACCTACGCCGATGCCGAGCGCGGCCTGGGTTTCGGCTTTCGCCGGCTGTCGATCATCGACCTGTCGCCGGCCGGGCATCAGCCGATGGCTTCGGCGAGCGGCCAAACCGTCATCATCTTCAACGGCGAGATCTACAACACAGAGGAGCTGCGCCCGGCATCAGCCGGCGCCGGCATCAATTTCCGCGGCCATTCCGACACCGAGGTGCTGCTCGAGGCGATCGAGCGGCGCGGCATCGAGGATGCGTTGGCGCGGGCGATCGGGATGTACGCCTTTGCGGTCTATGATCGGGTCACCGGTCAGCTGCACCTGGCGCGCGACCGGGCCGGCAAGAAGCCGCTTTATGTTGGCCGCTTCGGCGGCTCAACGCTGTTCGCCTCCGAATTGCGCAGCCTGCGCCGCCATCCCGATTTCCGGGGCGAGATCGACCCGCGCGCGCTCGCCGCCTATACAAGGTTCGGGTATGTGCCGAACCCGCTCTCGATCTATCGCAATGTGATCCAGTTGCCGCCCGGGGGGCTCGGCACGCTGACGCGTACGGGGGAGTGGTCGGTCGAGCGCTTCTGGCGGATCGAAGAGGTGGCTGCCCGCCAGCGTGACGAAGCCCCAATCCTCGACGAGGCCGAGGCGGTCGACCAGTTGGAGGCGCTGCTGCGCGATGCGGTCGGCCGCCGGATGGTGGCCGATGTGCCGCTCGGCGCCTTTCTTTCGGGCGGGATCAATTCCTCGCTCATCGTCGCCTTGATGCAGGCGCAGGCACAGCGCTCGGTGCGCACGTTCTCGATCGGCTTCGATGTCCCCGGTTTCGACGAGGCGCCTTATGCGCGCGCCGTTGCCAGGCATCTCGGCACCGACCATGAAGAACTTTACGTGACCGCCCGGGATGGGCTCGACGTGGTGCCGCGCCTCCCGGAAATCTACGACGAGCCATTTGCCGATTCCTCGCAGATCCCGACCTACCTCGTCTCCCAGATGGCCCGCCGGCATGTCACGGTGGCTCTCTCCGGCGATGGCGGGGACGAGAGTTTCGTCGGCTATTCCCGCTACGGTTATCTCGGCAATCCGATTGGGCTGGGGACCCGCCCGGCGCGGCTGCTGGCGCCGCTGGCGCGGACCGTCGGGGGCGCGCTGCGAGCGTCGGCAACGGCACCGATTTATCGGTGCTTGCCGCCGGTTTTCCGCGCGCGCGCCGATCGCTGGCTCGACCGCCTTGGCGCCGCCGAGGGGCCGCAGGCGATGGAGAAAGTCTATCGCAGCCTGGTGCAGCAGGGCGTCGCGCCGCAGACGATCCTGCGCCACGCGCAGGAAGAACCTGCCGCCTGGTGGACGGGGGCGCTGGCCGATCGCTACAGGCAGCCGGTGGAGCGCGCGCAAATGCTCGATCTCTTGACCTATCTGCCCGACGACATCCTCGTGAAGGTCGATCGCGCCAGCATGGCGGTCAGTCTCGAAGTCCGGGCGCCGCTCCTCGATCATCGGGTGATCCAATTTGCCTGGCGCCTGCCGATGGCGATGAAGATCCGCGGCGCCGAGACCAAATGGGCGTTGCGCCAGGTGCTCTATCGAAGCGTGCCGCGGGAATTGATCGACCGGCCCAAGACCGGGTTCGGCGTGCCGATCGATTCCTGGCTGCGCGGCCCGCTGCGCGACTGGGCCGAAGACCTGCTGGCGGCGGGGCGCCTCGCGGCCGATGGGCTGTTCGACGCGCCGGTGGTGCGCCGGTTGTGGGACCGCCATCTGGCCGGCGAGCAGTGGCAATACCCGCTGTGGACGATCCTGCAGTTCCAGGCCTGGAAGCGCCGCTGGCTACCGTAATCCGCCTGCTACGGCTTCCCGGCCGCGACGATCAGAAAGGGCGGGCGATGGCGCTCATCGGCCCAAGCCCGGCTGCGCCCTGATCTGCTCTTCGCTCGGGCCCCACTCCTCGAGGTGCGAGATCGCAAACCCGGCCCGCAGCAGCAGGTTGACGGTGGTCGCGATCGTCCGGTGATGCCTGATGACGCCCGGGGCCAGCCAGTTGGTCGTGCGCGGCCCCTCGTCGAGGTAATTGGTCGACCGGCCAGATCTTTCGCCCGGCGGCGTCGAGCGTCCATTTCGGCTCGGCGGGCGCGCTGTAGATCGGGTGCTCGGTCGAAAAGACCAGGCTCCCGCCGCGGACCAGCGACCCGTACACTTGCGACATCAGCCGGTCGAGGTCTGCGATGTAGTGGAGCGCCAGCGAGCTGTAGACCAAATCGAAGGCCTCCGCCGGCAGCTCGACGCTTTCCAGATCCGCCCGCTGATAGCTGATCGCCGCATCGCGTCGTGTCGGCGCGGGCGCGCGCCAGCATCTTCTCGGACACATCGATGCCCAACACCGCGGCGGCGCCCGCTTCGCGCGCCCAACGGCAGAACCAGCCGTAGCCGCAGCCGAGGTCGAGCACCCTGCATCCGCGCAGATCCGGCAGCAAAGCCCGCAGGGCCGGCCACTCCGGCGCCCCGTCCAGGCCCGCGACCGAACGTGGCAGCCGCGCGTAGCCGGCGAAGAACTCGTCATTGTCGTAGATGTTCTGCGCCATCCGATGCCGTCACGGTCGCCGTGGCGTAGGTGGCGCGGCCGATCGCCAGCAGCGTTCCGGCCTCGTTCGCCACATCGATATCGACAATCCCGACCAGCCTGCCGCTGCGCCGCACCGTGGCGGTGACGATCAGCGCGGTATCGATCGCCGGCCGCAGGTAATCGACGCGGAAATTGACCGTCGGCAACGGCCGGCCGAGCAGCATCACCAGCGCATAATCGCCGACCGTGTCGATGATCGCGGCGATCGGCCCGCCATGCCACTGCCCGGTGCCGCGGCCGCGTTCGAATTCGGGCCGCATCGCGGCGCGCATGACCACCTGCTGCGTCTGCGGGATCGGCGCTCAGCACGGTCAGCTGCAGCGAAGTCGATAAAGGCGGAATGGCGCGAGGCGCTGCTGCAGTTCCTCCTTGCTCAGCGGCGGCGCGCTCATGGGGTGATCACCAGCTTGCCGAACACCTGGCGCTCTTCGAGGCGGGCCAGGGCTTCGGGCGCGCGCTCCAGCGGGAAGGTCTCGTCGATGACGGCCTCCAGCCGGCCCGCTCTGCACCATCTCGAGCAGCGCCGTGATGTCCTCGCGCGCCCAGCCGTTCGAGCCGAGGATCTTCAATTCGAACGTCCAGATAAAGCGGATGTCCTCCGGCGGGTCATAGCCGGCGGTCGCGCCGCAGGTCAGCAGCCGGCCGCCGACCCGCAGCACGCGCAGGCTTTTCGTCCAGGTGTCGCCGCCGGTGTAGTTGACCACGACATCGACGCCGTTGTCGCTGCCGGCGCCGCGCCGCGCCGGCTTGCCGAAGAGCGCCCAGACTTCCTGCACGAAATCCGGCTTCGGCGTAGTTGATCGTGTGGTCGGCGCCGAGCGCGCGCAGCCGCGCCGCCTTGTCCTCGGACCCGGTGGCGGCGATCACGGTGGCGCCGGCCGCTTTGGCGAGCTGCACGCAGCACACCCCGACCCCGCCCGAGGCGCCGAGGATCAGCACCTTCTCGCCCGCCGCGACGTGGCCGTTGGTGTGCATCATCCGCCGCGCGGTGCCGTAGGCGCAGGGCAGGGCGGCGGCCTGTTCGAAGCTGACGCCGTCCGGGATGCGCACGAGCTGGTGCGCGCGCAGCCGGCAATATTCGGCCAAACCGCCATGCACGGTCTCGCCGGTGAGGCCGCCCTCGACCCGGTTGATCGGATCGCCGAGCACCCGGTCGCCGAGCTTCCAGCCGCTGACGCCGGGGCCGATCGCGGCGATCTCGCCGGCGACGTCGAGCCCCATGATCGCCGGCATCGCGATCCGGATCCCCGGCATGCCGCGCCGGGTGAACACATCGTGATAATTGAGCGCGGTGGCGCGCACCCTGAGCACGACATCGCCCTCGCCCGGCACCGGATCGGGGAAATCCGGTCTCGTAGCGCAGCCCGCCGCCGCCGTGCGCGCGTAACACCAAAGCTTTCATTTGCTCAACCGCCCTGCGTCCTTCGAGACGCGCCCTTCGGGCGCTCCTCAGGATGACGTAGATTATTGATGATACTAAAGAAAGTGCGTCATCCTGAGGAGCCCGTGCAGCGGGCGTCTCGAAAGACACACAGCCCGCTCATCCTCCATCCGATCCCGATAAATTGGACAGCAACCGGGCGGCGCGCTCGGCGAGCGCGCGGCGGTCGATCTTGTTGGTGCCGGCCAGCGGCAACTCGGCGAGAAACCACACCCGGCGCGGATGCAGATAGGGCGCGGCATTCGTCAGCGCGAATTGCTTCACCTGATCCTCGCTCGGCGCTGCCCCCGGGCGCGGCACGACAAAGGCGACCGGCTTCTGGTACTTCAATTCGTCGTCGACCGGCACCACCACGGCCTGGTGGATATCGGGATGGCGCTCCAATAATTTCTCGACCTCGCCGGGATAGATGTTCTCGCCGCCGCTGACGAACATGTCGTCGGCGCGGCCGACGAAATAGTAGAACCCGTCGGCGTCGCGGCGGAACACATCGCCGGTGATGTAGAACCCGTCTTCGGTCATCGCCCGCGCCGTCGCCTCCGGCAGGTTGTGGTACCCGTTCATCAGCGCCGGGCAGCGCATCTGCAACACGCCCTCGTCGGCGTTATGATCATCGCCCGCGACCAGCCGCAACTCGACCTGCGGATGAGCGATTCCGACCGACAGATCGGGGGTCGGTTTGCCCTCGGGGTGCGGCGCGAACACGATCGGCCCGGCCTCGGTCGTGCCATAGGCGTTGCTGACGGTGGCGCCCGGAAAGACGCGGCGCACCGCGTCGAACAGCCCCGGCGAGACCGGCGCCGAGCCCATCCGCACCGCGGCGACCGACGACAGATCGCTGCGCGCCAGCGCTTCCCGCTCGCGCAACACCATCGCGATCATCGTCGGCACCGAGGTCAGCACGGTCGCGCGGTAGGCGCTCGCCGCCGCGATATAGCTTGCTGCGGTGAAGCCGGGTAAGAGGATGATCGTGTGATGTTGCGCCAGCGCCGCCTGCGACACGGCGAGCGCGTTCATGTGGTAGAGCGGCGCTGCGACCAGCGGGCGATCCGCCGATGAGGCGCCGACGCGGCGGCGCATCTCGATCACCCAGAGATGGCTCTCGTGCGACAGCACGACCCCTTTCGGCCGCCCGCTCGATCCCGACGTGTAGAGGAACATCGCCGGCTCGCTCGGATCGGGCACGACGGCGCGGAACGGCCCGGGATCGAGCAGCTCCGCGAAATCGCCACCAACCCCCCCACCATAACCCTCCCCCGCTTGCGGGGGAGGGTTAGGGTGGGGGCCACCGAACACAAAGCACGGCAAATCTGCCAGGCACAGCGCCCGGCGCGGAGCGTCGCACAGCACCAGCCTTGCGTCGCAATCGCGCAGGATCGCCGCGACGCTGGCGGCCGGCAGTTTCCAGTTCACCGGCACTGCCACGAGCCCGGCCCGCATGATGCCGAGGAAAGCGGCGAGGAACTCGGCGCGGTTGGCCGACAGGATCGCGACCCGCTCACCGGGCCGCAGACCGCGCGCCAACAGCCCGCGCGCCACCGCGTCGCAAAGCGCGTCGAACTCGCGGTAGCTGTAGTGACGCGGGCGCCGGTCGTCGCCGAGATCGATCACGGCGACCGCATCGGGATCGCCGTTGCGGTCGATCGCGTCGCCGAGGTTGCGCCAACGGGTCGCCGTGAAATCGCCGGGCATTGGCCTAGGCCGTGAATACGATCGTCGTATTGAACGCGGCAGCGGCCGGCACCACCACCCGGCGCGGATCGCTGCGAACGCCCGGCACCTGGCGCAGCCGCTCGGTGGTATCGGCGAGCGAGGCCACCTTCAGCTCCAGCGCCGCCAGATATTCGGCGCGTCCGGCGGGCGCGGCCGCCGCATCGCCGAATTCCTCGACGATGGCGTCGGCCGTCGTCAGCTCGACCTGCCCCGCGCCCGCCCTGATGACGCAGCCTGTCTCGCGCTCATCCACAGCCTCGGGTCCGAACAGGGCTCCGAACAACGCCGCAGTCCGCTGCGGATCGCCGGTCGCGACGATCACGCGGGCGATCGCGCGAGCGCCATTCGGATGCGACTGCCATTCCGGGCGCCAGACCAGTTCCGGCGTCCGGTGCTCGCAGAAATAGACGCGGCCCATCGCAATCTTGCCGGGGTCGAGCCGCGTCGTGCGGAACCGCGCATCCTGCTGCACGCCGTCGAGCTGGACCGGACGCGAAAACGCCTGCACCGGCAGAATCGGCAACCCGGCGGCCAGCGCATGGGCGTGGACCATATCGGCGTCGTCAGTCTTGAACACCAGCCCGTTGAGCCCGACCGGGAACGGTGCCAGCTCCGGCCGGTTCGCGCCGCCCTCGCCGAAGCCGAGCAATTCCAGGTAGTCGGTCGCGAACATCGCGAGGTGGTTCATCGAGCCGAGCGTGTGATGGCCGCGCGGCGTCAGCCGGAAGCCGAGCGTGGCGAAGGCGCGCGCCGCCTCGTCCATATGGTCGCGGACATCGATGACGACGTGATCGAGAACCGGTGCCGGCAGCGGCACGGCCGCCTCCATCGTTGCGCTATGCCGCGCCACCGTAAAGCGCCGGTCGCGGCGCTGCAACGGGATAAGGGCCGAGGGTTCTGCCGCAATGGACCCAACGCGGGCGGTCCCGACGCCGGTGACTTAACACAATTTTTAGCATTTCACGGCTACCGTGAAACCACCTCCCTGGCGCGATGATCGGTGACCCGGCGCCGGGTCCAGCGACGTCACGGTTGGCGAAGGGCGGGTTGAGCACGTCGGGAGAAGCCGATGTTCGGACGGTCGACAAATCGCGGGTCGGAAGAAGCAATGGCTGACGGCGGAGCTGGGTCTCTGCTCCGCCGCTGGATGAAGCTGGGCTTGACCGGCCGGATGTTCCTGGTCGTGTTCATCGCCGTACTGCCGGCTCTGGCGATTCAGGCGGTCAACGAATACTTCCTGCGCAAAGCGGGCGAGGATGACATCCGGCAGCGCGTCGTCCAGATCACCAAGCAGTTCGGCGAGGAGATGAAGGAACAAAAAGAGGGAGCCTCGCAACTCCTCGTCGCCATTGCTGAAATGGACGAGATCCAGGACCATAAATCCCAAGAATGCAACGCGATATTGGCCAAGTTGAAATTACGGTTCAAGGAATACGCCCGCCTGGGGGCGGCGGATTTGAACGGGAAGGTCTTCTGTTTGAGCGGTGCCACAGACGAGTCATCGGTCGCCGGGACGGAATTTTTCAAGCGCGCGATCGCGTCGGACGGCCTAGCGGTCGGCAATTACTTCGTCGATCCGGTCAGCAAGGTGAAAATGATCCATTTTGCTCACCGATTCCGCGACGAAAAGGGTGAGGTTGCCGGTGTCGTCTTTGCCGGGCTCGATCTGAACTGGCTGTCCGAGCACCTCAAGGAACGTGGATTGACGCCATCGCAGTCGATCCTGATCGCCGACCGTTTGGGAAACATCATCGCGCGACTGCCGCATCCCGAGCAGCTCGTCGGCAAGAACATGCGGAAATCTCATGAAGCCATCATGGACGGCGACAAGGCCGGATGGGAGGAGGCCAAGGGCGTCGACGGCGTGATGCGAATTTTCGGCTATGTGCCGGTGGCGCTCCCGCCGGAGGATTTCTTCCTCAGCGCCGGCCAAGCGAAAACCGAGGCGTTCCAGCCGATCGACGACGCCACCAAACGCGGCCTCGTGCTGATCCTCGCCGGTCTTGTGGCGGCGATGTACCTGGCCTGGTTCGGCGGCCGCAAGTTCATCAAGCAGCCGGTTGCCGATCTGCTGGAGGGCACCGCCGAATGGGGCAAGGGCAATTACAAGGCCCGCGTTGCGATCACCGACAGGGCTTCCGAAATCGGCCGTCTTGGGATGGCGTTCAACGCTATGGCCGATGCGCTCACGGTCCGCCAGGCGGCACAACAACGGGCCGAGGAGGGATTGCGTCATCTGAATGCGACGCTCGAATCGCGGATCGAGCGGCGCACCCTCGAATTGGAGGAAGCCAACCGGGCCAAGTCGCAATTCCTCGCCAAGATGAGCCACGAGATTCGCACCCCGGTCAACGGGGTTCTCGGCATGCTGGAGCTGATGCGTCAGACCAAGCTCGACCCAAAGCAGCACCGCTACATCGCCACCGCGCGCCGCTCGGCTGAAGTATTGCTCGGGATCATCGCCGGGATCCTCGATATCTCGAAGATCGAAGCCGGCAAGATCGAGCTTGAGCACGCGCCGTTCGATCTGCGCGATGTCGTCGAAGATGTCGCCGAAACCTTTGCCGATCTGGCTTACGGCAAGGGGCTGGAGCTGAGCTGCTCGATCCCGGCAGATCTGCCGACCGCGCTGATCGGCGACGCCGGACGGCTGCGCCAGATCCTGACGAACCTGATCGGCAATGCGCTCAAATTCACCGAAAGCGGCGAGGTCGGTGTCGACGCCGAGGCGATCGAGGCCGATGCCCACACCGCGTTTATCGCCTTCACGGTCACCGATACCGGCATCGGCATCCCGCTCGACAAGCAGCGGCATATCTTCGAGGCCTTTGCCCAGGCCGACAGCTCGACGACACGGCGCTACGGCGGCACCGGGCTCGGCCTCAGCATCGCCAATCAACTGTGCGAGATGATGGGCGGCCGGATCGAAGTGACGAGCGAGCCGGGCAGCGGGTCGACGTTCCGGTTCACCGCCCGCTTCGACCGGCAGAAGCCGGGAGAAAACCAGGATGAGACATCACCGTTCCAGGGCATGGCGGTCCTGATCGTCGGCGACAACACCCGCCGGCGCCGGGACCTGAAAGACCAGCTCGCGATTTGGGGCGTCCGGGTGACCGAGGCGGAGGATGGCGCGACTGCGCTCGCCAGGATCGCCGCGGCCTCGCGCGACGACCCGTTCGGGTTGGCGATCATCGACATCGCCCTACCCGATTTGAGTGGGGTCGATCTGGCGCGCCGGATCAAATCCGATCCGGCCCTCGCCGGCCTGCGCCTGGTGCTGCTGACCTCGCTCGATCACGGGATCGGACGAGATCGGCGACATGCGCGAGCGTGGTCGGGTGCCTGACCAAGCCGGTTCGACAGGCTGCGTTGCGCAGGTGTCTCGCCGAGACCGACGGCGCGATCGACTCGGCGTCGCAGCCATCGGCCCCGGCGGACGCCGGAAGGGATGGCCGGAGCGCCGGTGCTGCTGGTCGAGGACAACCCGGTCAATCTCGAAGTCGCCGTCGGCATGCTGGAGAGTTTTGGCTGCAAGGTGGAGACCGCGACGGACGGCAAGGAGGCGCTCGAACGTTATGCGGGCGACGAGTTCAATCTGATTTTCATGGATTGCCAGATGCCCGAGATGGACGGCTTCGAGGCGACCGCCGAAATCCGCAAACAGGAAGCGAAGTCGGGCCGTCGCGTCCCGATCGTCGCATTGACCGCGAGCGCGATCGAAGGCGACCGCGAGCAATGCCTGGCGGCGGGCATGGACGACTATGTCACGAAGCCGTTCACCGCCGAGCAGATGAGGTCGGCGCTGGCGACCTGGCTCGACCGTTCGCCACGTCGGCACCAGCAATGGCAAGCGCAACCACTTGACCCTGGTGGCGCCGGCACCGGTGGATGAGCCGGCGCCGAACCCGACCGCCGGCGAGCCGATCGACGACCGCGTGCTGCAAGGGCTTGCCCGGCTGCAGCGCGACGGGCGGCCGGATATCGTCAACCGGGTGATCACGCTCTTCCTGCACAGCGCGGCGGCTCTCGTGAAGGAGCTGGAAGAGGCTGCGGCGTCGGGCGATACAACGGTGCTGCACCGTGCCAGTCATACATTGAAATCGGCGAGCGCCAATGTCGGGGCCGCCGTGCTGTCGGCGCATTGCAAAGAGCTTGAAGTGTTGGCGCGTAACGGGCTCGGTGCCCGATGCGCCATCACGGGTCGGGACCATCGTCGAAGATTACCAGCGGACCCAAGCCGCTCTCACAGCGCGTCTGCGCCAGGTTGCGTAATGGCCGGTTCCTTTCAACGGGTAAAGCCGTTAATCCTGATCGCCGACGACCAGGAGACGGAGCGGTTTTTGCTGCGCGAGGTGCTGGAGCCGGCCGGCTTCGACATCGTCGAGGCGGGAGGCGGCCCGGCGGCGCTGCGGCTCTTTGCCGAATGCATGCCCGATCTCGTTGTGCTCGATGTGATGATGCCCGGGCTCAACGGCTTTGATGTATGCCAAGCGATTCGTAGCTTGCCCGGCGGACGCAACGCACCGGTCCTGATGGCCACGGCGCTGGACGATATCGAGTCGATCGACCGGGCCTACCGCGTCGGCGCCACTGATTTCATCGGCAAGCCGATCAATTGGCCGGTGCTGCCGCACCGTGTCCGGTACATGCTGCGCGCCCATCAAACCCTCCAGAACTTGATCGTCAGCGAGCGCCGCCTCGCCGAAGCCCAGAGGATCGCCGGCCTCGGCAATTTTCGCTGGCTGCCGCACACCGCTTCGATCGAATGTTCGGCCGAGCTGTGCCGGATGTTCGGGCTCGGTGATCGCGCACGTTCGGTGTCGGCCAGATCGCTGTTGCGGCGTATCCATGCCGCCGACCGGAGCGCGGTGATGGGGTCCGTGCGGAGGGGGCTGGCCGGAGGACAGGATCGACCTCGATCATCGGGTCGTGCCGCATGGCGGTGAGGTCCGCACCCTGTGCCTGCGGGCCGAGGTCATGACAGCGGACGACGGGACGGCGTATCTGCAAGGCTCGCTCCAGGACATCACCGAGCGCAAGCGCATCGAGCTCGAGCTCGCGGCGGCACGCGACCAAGCGCGCAGCGCCGATCACGCGAAAACGGCGTTCCTCGCCGCGATGAGCCATGAGCTGCGCACGCCGCTGAATGCGATTATCGGTTTCAGCGAGCTGACCGCGGGGCAGGCGTTCGGTCCGATTTCGCAGGGCCGCTACGTCGACTATGCGCAGAACACCGGGAAAGCCGGACGCCAGATGCTCGGCGTCGTCGACGACGTGCTGACGATAGCGCAACTGGAGGCCGGCCGGTTCGAACTGGCGTTGGAGCGCATCGATTTGATCGAAGTGGCCGAAATGACCGTCACCGCGTTTCGGGAGAGCGAAGCCGGCAGCAATCACGAGATCACGGTGGCGGCGAGCGGAGCGCCCGGTCCGGTTCATGCGGACCGTCAGGCCGTGGGGGAGATGCTCCAGAAACTGTTGTCGAACGCCGCGAAATTCAGCCCCGAGGGAACCGCCATCCGGGTGACAATCGGCGCCGAGGGCGGTCCTCGCACCCGGCTGAGCGTCGCCGATCAGGGTATCGGCATCACCCCCGAAATGGCAGAATTGGTGGTGTGCCCCTTCCGCCAGGCCGATGGCCGGCTTGCCCGGAGTTACGGTGGCGCGGGGCTTGGCCTGAGCATCGTCAATGCGCTGATCGAGCGTCATGGCGGACGGCTGACGATCGACAGCGCGCCGGGGAACGGGACGTGCGTGTCGCTCGACTTCCCGTCGATCTGGAAGGATGCCAGACCCTGGCGCAAGATCGCTGAGAAGCCGCCAACCGCCGCGCTCCTGGCCAGCTGACGCCGACCACCATCCCCAGGTTTCCCGTCATTCTCTATGCGGGATAATTCGCCTGTCGAATGCGCACCGGAGCCAGCATGACGATGCCGGTGATCAGGCAACCGGAGAGGGCGATGCCGGCGGAAATCAGGAGGTTTGCCTCAAAGCCGGCGTATGCGAGGGCCCGCCCGCCGACCAGCGATCCGAGGCTTATTCCGAAAAACAGTGCGCTGTTGTTCCAGGCAAGCATGGTTGCCCGCCGCGTCGGGAAGTCGTTGGCGAGTGCGGCCTGCTGGGCCGGAAAGAACAGCTGCGCGACGGCCGAGGTCGCCGCGAGGGTGATCTCGACCAGAACGTCGGCATGGACCGCGAGCGCAAGGACGAGAAAACACGCCGACAGACCGAGGAAGCTCGCCGTTGCCATCAATTTCGCACCGAAGCCGGTCCGCCAGGCGGCCTCCGATCAGGATCCCGGCGATCGCCCCACATCCGTAAAACAGGATCGCTCGGGCGATCTGCTGCTGTTGAAAACCCTGCCGGCGGCAAGCCCGGCGCCGAGATAGGTGTACATGCCGTAAAGGCCGGTGCTCCACACGACCATCGGCATCACGCGGCGCGCGACCAGCATCGCGGCGAGGGCGTCAAAGCGCGCATTGCCGCCATCCGCCTGTGCCGCCGTCGCGCGGCCAAACCGCGAAATTCGGCCACACGAGGCAGAGGCTCAACCCGGCGAGAGCCGCAAAGACCGGCCCCCAGCCGATCGATGCCCCGGCCCAGGCGCCGATCGGCGCGCCGAGCGCGAGCGACACCAGCAGTCCCGATACGACCAGCGCCATCCAGGTGGCGCGCCGCTGCGGCGGAGCAGCGCCGCTGACGAGCGCGTAGACCGAGGGCGTGACCCCGGCGGCCGCGACGCCGGCAGCCACCCGCGCGGCGAGCAGCCAAATCAGGCTTGCGGCGGCCGCGGTCAACAGGTTGGCGGCGGCAAAGGCGGCGAGGCAGCAGATCAGCATCCGCCGCCGCCCGATCCGATCCGCGAGATGACCGAAAAGCGGTGCGCTGACCATATAGCTCAGCGAAAATACGGTGACGCACAATCCCGCCGCTGCCGGCGACACGCGGTAATCGGCGGCGATCATCGGCAACAGCGGGGAGACGACAAACAGGTCGGTGCCAACCACGAACATCGTCAGCCAGCCGACCATCAAACTGGCCAACGGACCCATCCGCATCGCATTCATGGATCGCCAGCTCCTGGAACCAGGCAATCGCATCGGCTGTTGGCCGATGCCGTATCGTCCAAGAATGCGGTGATTAGGATTAACTATCGGTTGACATCCGCCGCGATTCGCGGCCACGGCGACAAATGCAAGATAAATGCACAGCAAATCCAGCACGCAGAATGCATCGCCGCTTAATAACGTGTTTACCGAAGTGCGCGACTATGCCGTGTCGGCAGTCCGGCCGACGTTTCTTGCTCGAGCAAGAGGGTTATGCATGGCGATGCGCGGCGGTGTTGCGTACAAAGAGCGGGAGCTTCGAGGCGGAGCCCGATGCGGTCGACGGCTTTCCGGGCGCGATGATGGCGCTGCTCGACAAGCACCGCCCGTCGCGGATGCCGTTCTTCCGGCACTTGGCGGAATTGCCGTTCGCGGTTGTCAGCAACCCCCAGGTTCTCGGCGAGATCCATCTGGTCTACCAGGCGGCCATGCACGCCACCCGCGCGGCGGTCTATTATCTGCCGCATCTCGACAGTCCGGCGCTGCGTCAGCGTAAGCTGCAGATTTACAACGATGATGATGGCCTGCCGGGCGGCGATACCCACCACTACCAGCTATCGCGGGCGTTCCGCAATATCGGCGCCAAGGTGCTGCTCGACGACGAGGAGTTCGGAGAGCCCGAGGAGCTGTGCCGCCACCTCGACCCAGAAACCGCACATTTCGTGCGCCTTGCCCAGAAGCTTTATTCGCGCTCGCTCGGCCCCTGGTGCGCCGTCGAGGTGATGTCGGTCGACTGGATGCGGGCGCTAGCCGAGGGCCTCGTCGGTCCACTTCCCGAGCTTCGCCCACGAGCCCTATTTCGAGGATTGCTTTTCCAATCACGTCGAAGAACGTCACGCCGATGAATCGCTCGCGGTCACCCAGATGGTCCTCAGACAGCGTCCGCAGCTGCTGTCCGAAACCTTGAGTGATGCAAAGATGATGGCCGAGGCGCTCGACGGCGTGTGGAGCAATATGGACCGGATCGTCGAGGCCGCGCGCCGCCGCCCGCGCCGGCTGTAACCGGTCCGGGCGGCCGATGGCGGCGGCGCCGCGCGGCGCCCCGCCTCGGGTGCCGGTCGGCCCGGCTCGTTCGGGAGCGGGCTTTATGCCGCGCTCGGACCTGGAAGAGCGCCGCTGCGCCAGACCGATTTCGCATATTCATTGATCGCGCGATCGGCGGAAAACCACCCCATGCCGGCGATATTCCGTACGCATGCCGCCGCCCAGTCTTCGGCTTTGCGCCAGCGCTCGTCGACCAGGCGCTGGGTCTCCCAATAAGATTGGAAATCGGCGACGATCATATACTCGTCGGCCCGCCGCAGCTTGTCCGTCAGCATGGCGAAGCGATCCGGCTCGCCGGGCGAAAAGATTCCGGTTTCGATCATCTCGAGAACCTCGGAAAGCACCGGCGACGGGACGATCACGCGGGCATCGTCATGCGCGGCGCGGCGCAGCTCCGCTACCTCATCGGCCACGCGGCCGAAGATGAAGATGTTGCCCGCACCGACGGCGTCGCGGATCTCGATATTGGCACCGTCAAGCGTCCCGACGGTCAGGGCGCCGTTGAGGGCGAGTTTCATATTGCCGGTGCCCGAGGCTTCCATCCCCGCAGTCGAAATCTGCTCCGAGAGATCGGCGGCGGGAATGATGGTCTCGGCCAGGCTGACATTGTAATTCGGCAGGAAGGCCACCTTCAGCAAGTCGCGCACCGCCGGGTCGTTGTTGATTACCTCGGCGATGTCGTGGGCGAGCTTCACGATCAGTTTTGCCGCGACATAATTGGCGGCAGCCTTGCCGGCGAAGATCTTGACGCGCGGCAGCCACTCGCGCGTCGGCTCGGCACGGATCGCGTTGTACAAGGCCACCGTCTCTAGGAGGTTGAGCAACTGGCGCTTGTACTCGTGGATCCGCTTGATCTGGACGTCGAAGATCGCCCGCGGATCGACGTCCAGCCCCAGCTGGTCGTGGATCACGCGGGCAAGCGCCAATTTGTTGGCGCGCTTGACCGCGCGAAGCCGCTCGTGCAGCCCGCTGTCGTCGGCAGCCGCGGCAAGGCGCGCGATGGCGCCCGGGTTGTCGCGAATATCTTCGCCGCAGGCGGCGGACAACAGCCGCGTCAATCCGGGATTGGCCTGGTAGAGCCAACGGCGGAAGGTTACGCCGTTGGTCACGTTGACGATGCGGTCGGGATAGAGCGCGTGCAGCTCGCGGAAGACCGTCTCGCGCAGCAGCCCGGTATGCATCGCCGACACGCCGTTGGTGCGGCCGCAGCCGAGAAACGCCAGTTGGCCCATCTTGACGCGCCGCCCGTCGCGCTCGTCGATCAGCGAAATCGCGGCGATCGCATCGGCATCGAGCGCATGCGTGCGCTCGATGGCTTCAAGATGACGGGCGTTGATCAGATAGATGATCTGCAGATGCCGCGGCAGAACGCGCTCGAACAGCGTCACCGGCCAGGTTTCGAGCGCCTCGGGCAACAGCGTGTGGTTGGTGTACCGGCAGGT
Source organism: uncultured Alphaproteobacteria bacterium (assembly GCA_963842175.1). Classification (GTDB taxonomy): domain Bacteria; phylum Pseudomonadota; class Alphaproteobacteria; order ATCC43930; family CGMCC-115725; genus DATARH01. Next base: position 93,230 of record CAWJFM010000021.1, on the reverse strand, counting down.
ATCGACGGTGATCTGCCAGGCGTCGTCCCACGCGATGTTGTGGAGGTCGACGAGGATCCGCATCAGCTCGGCGATGGCGATGCTCGGGTGGGTGTCGTTGAGTTGGATGACCGCCCGCTCGGACAGCGTGTGGAGCGAGCCGTAGGCGCGGCGATGCCGCTCGACGAGGTCCTGCAGCGAGGCGGCAACAAAGAAATACTCCTGGCGCAGGCGCAGCTCGCGTCCGGCGTTGGTTTCATCGCTCGGATAAAGGATCTTCGAGAGCGCCTCGGCGCGCGCCTGCTCGGTCAGCGCGCCGACATGATCGCCGCGGTTGAACACATCGAGGCGCATCGGGTCGACGGCGCGGGCCGACCACAGCCGCAGCGGATTGACGTGCGCCCCGCGCCAGCCGACGACCGGGGTGTCGTAGGCGACCGCTTCGATTGTCTCTTCGGGATGCCAGACAAACCGCGTATGCCCAGCGCGCGCCGCAACGGTCTCTACCCATCCGCCATAGTTGACGTCGTAGGTGACTTCCGACCGCTCGAATTCCCACGGGTTGCGGAATGACAGCCATTCCTCGGGATATTCCCGCTGCCAGCCATCCGTAATGATCTGGCGAAACAGCCCGTGGTCGTACCGTGATACCATAACCATAAGCCGGGATGCCGAGGCTCGCCATGCTCTCCAGAAAACACGCCGCGAGCCGGCCGAGCCCGCCATTGCCCAGCGCCGCATCGGGCTCGGCATAACGCACCCGGTCGAAATTCACGCCGAGATCGCCGAGCGCCCGGTGAACGATATCGGTCATCCGCAGATTGCTGGCGACATCGTTCAACAACCGGCCGATCAGAAACTCAAGGGACAGGTAATAGACGTGCTTGCGGCCGCGTGCGAGAGTGTCGCGATCAACTTCCAGCCAGCGATGGATCACGCGGTCGCGCAGCGACAGCGTGGTAGCCACGAACCAATCGCGATCGGTGGCCGTCGATGCGTCCTTGCCGACCGCAAGCGTCAGCTTGTTCAGCACGGCGCCTTTGAATTGCTCGATGTCTTCTTCGGTTGCCGGCGCTTCCGGCACAACCGATCGCCGCTGAACCTGCTCGTCCCCGATCGCGCACCCGGCAGCCCCTTTGGCGGTACCCTCGCTGCGCTCGCTCGCCGTCAATTGATTCGTCCTCCGCTTCATCGGCAATCCGCACCCCGCGGCAGGTAGCCTGGACAGGCGCGGAAAGACATCAACTTCTCCATCTTATAACGCGTCCTTTAACGCATTCTTGAACCTGAGATTCCGCTGCGTTCCGGTCGTCGAGCAGAATCGCAGCCACGGTGCGCATCGCATTAGGCGGCCCAAACAATTATGCCAAGCCGTCCGGGTGCGTGCGGCTAATCCGCGAGGGGTTGTTTTTGGACTATCGATTGCCGAGCGATTGCCGCCCCCGCTAGACTCTCGCCAGCCACGCTCGGGGGGAACGCCGATGAAAAAGGTCGAGATCACCGCCTACGGCGCGCCGGAAGCCGTCGCGCATTGCATCGAAGCACCCGACGTCGGAGCGCCCGGGGCGGGCGAGATCGTGTTCGATGTGCTCGCCTTTCCGATCAACCCGGCCGATCTGTCGATGTGCCGCGGCAATTATCGCTTGCGGCCGCCCTTGCCTGCCACCCCGGGCGCCGAGTGCGTCGGGCGGGTCAGCGCAGTCGGCGCCGGGGTCGCGCAGCGGGTCGGCGACCTGGTGATCAACATGCAGCGCGAGAACTGGGTAGAGCGCCGCCGCATCGCTGAAGCGGACGCGATCGCGATTCCCACCGGCCTCGATCTCGCGCAGGCGGCGATGCTGCGCATCAACCCGGCGACCGCGCAACTATTGCTGGAAGACCATGTCGCGCTCGCGCCCAGCGACTGGGTGATCCAGAACGTCGCCAATTCGGCCGTCGGGCGGCACCTGATCGTGCTGGCCCGGGCGCGCGGCGTCCGCACGGTCAATGTCGTGCGCCGCGACGATGTCGCAGCCGAGCTGCGCGGGCTCGGCGCCGATATCGTGCTGAGCGACGGCCCCGACGTCGCCGGTCGGGTTCGCGATGCCGTCGGCGGCGCCCCAGTGCGGCTTGGCATTGACGCGGTATCGGGCGGCGCGACAAGACGCATCGCCGACTGCGTCGCCGATGGCGGGGTGGTCGTCAGCTATGGCGCCATGTCGGGCGAGGATCCGGTGATGAGCCGCCCCGCGCTGAGCTTCCGCGCGGTCAGCCTGACCGGGTTCAATCTCGGCCGCGGTCTCGCCAAGCGCACGCCGGATGGGGTGCGCTCGCTCTATGCCGAGCTGGCCGGCAAGCTGCGCGATGGCGTGCTAAAGGCACCGATCGACGCCTGCTACCCGATCGAGGAGATCAAGAGCGCCCTGGTTCGAGCCCAGCAGGGTGGCCGCAACGGCAAGGTGCTGGTGCTGCCGAACGGGCCGCTGTGAGGTGCGATTCGCGGCGTAGATGACCTCCGAGCCGATCGCGTCGACGGTCCGCCCGCGCGGGCTGTTGGCGACCCCTGGCTTTGTCCGGCTGTGGTTTGCCGGCGGCATCGGCAATGCGATGCGCTGGCTCGAACTCCTGGTCGCCGGGATCTTCACCTACGATGCGACGCGCTCGGCGTTTCTGGTTGCCGTCGTCACGGTGACGCGCAGCCTGCCGATGCTGTTCCTCGGCCCGATCGCCGGCGTGATCGCCGAGGCGTTCAACCGCAAGCGGCTCCTATTGGCGCAGCTGCTGCTGATGGCGACAACCTCGGCTGTCGCTCGCCGGGCTAGCGTTGTCTGGCGAGATCCGCGTCTGGCATGTCGCGGTTGGCGGCATCGCCGCCGGGTTGGTCTGGGCGAGCGAATTGGCGGTGCGTCGGCGGATGATCGGCGAGGCGGTCCCGCGCGACCGGATCGGCGTCGCCGTGGCACTCAATTCGCTGACCAACAGCATCGCCCGGGTGATGGGCCCGCTATGCGGCGGCGTGGTGTTCGAGAGCCTGGGGCTCGGCGGCGCCTATCTGCTCGCGGCCGGGCTTTATCTGGCTGCCCTTTTCGCCGTGCTCGGGCTCGAGTTCCACCAGGAACCGCGCCGCTTCCGCCTTGGCCGCATCCCCGGCGACATCGCCGAGGGGCTCGCCGTCGCGCGCGCGACGCCGGCGATCCTCGGCGTCGTCTTGGTCACGATCGTCATGAACGCCTCGGGCTTTTGCTATTCGGCGCTGATCGCCCCGATCGGCATCGATGTCTACCGCGTCTCGCCGATCCTGGTGGGCGCGCTCGCCGCGGCCGAGCCGCTTGGCGCGATCGTCATCGGCATCGCGCTGTCGGCCGGGTGGCTGCATCTCGACGGCAGCCGCGCCTTGCTGCAAGGATCGTTTCTGTTTCTCGGCGGCGTTATCGCAATGGCACTGTCGCCGTGGTACGGGCTCGCCTTTGTGCTGCTCCTGATCGGCGGCCTTGGCACCGCCGCGTTCTCCAACATGCAGACGAGCCTCATCCTGATCGAGGCGCCGCCCAATACGCGCTCGCGGGTGATGGGCATCGTGACGATGGCGATCGGGACCGGACCGCTCGGAGTCCTGGTGATCGGCGCGCTGTCCGAGCGGCTCGGGCCGCAAACCGCGATCCTGATCATGGCCGGGTCGGGCATCGCCGTGCTGAGCCTGATCGCGCGCCGGGTGCTCGGCGCCCGCGCGCTAAAGTAGGTTGCGTCGCGGATCGGCGAATACCCAGCCGAGGTCGCGATAACGCTCGATCGCCATCTGATTGGCCTTCATCCCGAAAAACACGCAGAGCCCGAGGCCGATGATTGTCAGCCAGGTATCGAGCGTCAGGGCCCGCTCGGTCGGGACGAACTCGACGATCACGGCGACGATATTGAACGCGACCATGACCGAGCCCCAATCCTGCAGCCCGCGGCGGAAGAGCGGAATGCCGAGAAATCCGCAGCCCAAGAAGCAGCCCCAGCTCCAGCCCTCCTCCAATACCTTGGTCTCGCCCGTTCGCGGATGGCGCAATGTGACGGTCATGGCATCCCCGGATCTCTCGACTGCCGTGCGGCAGTCCGGTTTTCTTTAAGATCGGTTTGGCCCGTCCCGCAATAGCCGATCGAACCGTCGGGCGCCGCCGATGGACGGCCGGGGGTCGCCGTCTTATGATCGCCTGCGTTGGGGCGGCTCGCTGAAGGGGAAGCGCGATGGAAAAGCGGTTTGGCGTCATCTCCGCGGATGGCCATTGCCGGCTGATGCACCTGCCGTTCGATTTGTGGACCAAGCGCCTGCCGCGGCGGTTTCAGGATGACGGGCCGCGAATCGTCGCGGGGCCGGACGGGACCCGGCAATGGGTCGTCGAGGGGCGCCCGTGGAGCGGCGTCGGCTGGGCCGGCGTCGGCCGGGGGCCGGTCAATTGCTACACGCGCGCCGGCCTCCCCGAGGAGCCCGAGCCCGGCATCTTCCGCGCCGCCAATGCCAAATACCGCTGCGAGGACATGGACCGCGACGGGGTCGACGCCGAGCTGGTCAACGGCCCCTACGAGCAGATCTCGCAGATCAAGAACCCCGAGCTGCGCGCGGCCTGCGTGCGCGCCGTCAACGACTGGGCGCGGGAACTGTACGAGGAGTTGGACGGCCGCTTCATCATGCTCTTGCCATTGCCGTGCATGAGCCCGGAGGAGGCTACGGCCGAGCTGCTGCGCGTGGCCGAGTTCGGGCTGCCGACCGGGGTGATCTTCGACTGGGTGTTTGCGCCCGAGCCGGTGATGCACCAGATGTGGGAAAGGGTCTGGGCCGCCGCCGCCGAAACCGGGATGCCGGTCAATCTGCACGCCTATCCGAGCGGCGGTTCGCGCCAGATCGGGGTCGGGGTCCAGGGCATGGAGCCGCGCAACCAGGCCTTGATGCGGGTCGCCAACTTCCCGATGGGCGCGATGGCCGAGCTGATGAGCGCGGTCGTCTTCTCCGGCATCTGCGACCGCCACAAGGGCATTCGTTTTGTCCTCGAGGAGGCCGGGGTCGGCTGGGTCCCGTTCATGTTCTGGCGGTTCGACCGCGAATACGAGTTCGGCGGGGCGGAGAGCCGCGTCTTCAAGCCCGATGTGGCGCTCTCGCGCATGCCGAGCGAGATCGTCAAGGAGCACGTCTTTTTCACCTTCGAGGTCGAGGAGGAGGGCGGGTTTCGCCGCGCCCCCGAAGTGGGCCTCGACAACTTCCTGTGGGCGAGCGACTTCCCCGGGCTCGACAGCCCGTGGCCCAATTCCAAGGCGATGGGCCACGCCCCGTCCGAGGCCGCGCTTGGGCCGGCCGCGCTCCACCAGCTGGTCTTCGACAACGCCCAGCGCCTCTACAAGATCCCGGTCAGCGAGCCCGCCCGGCGGGCGGCCGGGTAAGAATACGGACCGCGGGCCTCCAGCCCGCGAGCGGCCTCCCTTTTGTCATACCGGCGAAGGCCGGTATCCATGGCGGAAGTGGGTCCCGGCTTTCGCCGGGACGACAATCAATTATTGCCGACGTATGCTCCCGAGAAGGGTCCTCCCATGACCGACTACCGCTTCTGCACCGTCGCCGATGAAGGCCGCCTGCGCATCGTCACGATCAACCGGCCCGAGGTGATGAACGCGCTGCACAGCGAGGCGCATTGGGAATTCGACCGGGTGTGGAACGAGTTTGCCGCGAACCCGGATCTCTGGGTCGGGATCATCACCGGCGCCGGGAACCGGGCGTTTTCCGCCGGCAACGATCTGAAGGTCCAGGCGGCCGGCCGGCGGGGCCCGCGCCCCGCGACCGGGTTTGCCGGGCTCTCGCACCGCTTCGATCTCGACAAGCCGCTGATCGCCGCGGTCAATGGCGTCGCGATGGGCGGCGGGTTCGAAACGGCGCTCGCCTGCGACATCATCATCGCCGCGGAAAACGCGGTCTTCGCCCTGCCCGAGCCGCGGGTCGGCCTGATTGCCGGCAGCGGCGTCCACCGCCTGCCGCGGATGATCCCGCAGAAGGCCGCACTGGGCATGATCCTGACCGGCCGCCGCGTCTCGGCCGAGGAGGGCAAGGCGCTCGGCTTTGTCAACGAGGTGGTGCCAGAGGGCGAGGCGCTCGCCGCCGCCAAGCGCTGGGCCGCCCAGATCCTCGAATGCTCGCCGATGGCGATCCGCGCCTCGAAACAGGTGGTCTACCGGAGCCTCGACGCACCGACCCTCAAAGCGGCGATGACCGCGACCTACCCGGCCGCCGAAGCCAACCTCGCGAGCCAGGACTACATCGAAGGCCCCAAGGCCTTCGCCGAACGCCGCAAACCGAACTGGCAGAACCGGTAAGGGGCGGGTTCGGCTACCGAGCGCCGACCTGCCTCACCAGATCCGAATAGGCGGAGAGCCGCGCGTCCGCCGTATACAGAATTGCCGGTTCGGCGATCGCCTGGACGACAAGAAGCCGATCAAACGGGTCACGGTGGATCAGCGGCAGCCTCCCGACGGTGGCTGCCGTAGCGGCCGTCACCGGTAGTTCGACAAAGCCGATGGCGAGCGCGGCCTGTAGGATGTCGTGCGGCGCTGCATCGAAGTCGGCACGCTTAAGGGCAAATTTGATCGCTATCTCCCAAATGCTCACAGCGCTGAACAACACGTCATTCGCGGCATCGCTCAGCGCATCGATCGTTTCGGCATCAAGGCGCTGCGACCGCCCAACCGCCCAGAGGAGGACGTTCGTGTCGAGAATGATGCGCATCAACAGCCCTCTTCGAACAGCCGGCGGATTTCCTCCTCGTGCATTGTGTCGAAATCGTCCGGAACCTGGATTTTTCCATCGAGGATCCCGAGCTTCCGGCGCGGCTTCGGTTCGGCGAGCGGGCACAGCCGCGCGACCGGCTTGCCGGCCTTGGCGATGATGATCTCCTCGCCCGCCGCTGCGTCCTCGACGAGCCGCGACAGGTGGGTCTTCGCCGCATGGATGTTGACGGTGCGCATTGGGTCTCCGAGGATCAGACTAAACTTAGTCCAATCACCCTCGCTCCACAAGGCACTACGCGGGCACCTTCGCAATTCAACTCTGACCCCGAATCAACCGACGAGATAGAGATCACAGACGCGATGATCGAGGCGTTACTTTCGGAATTATACCGCTTTTCGCTATGGTCTCGGCAATAAAGCCGCAACGGCGGCCGTAGCATCGGCGTGTCCAGTAAGATATCCGCCGAGATGGGCACATGGTGTTAAGATAAAACATTTTATTTGTTGTACGAGGCGTAAGGGAAACTTTCGCTTTACCGATTTAAGATCGCCCATTGATTTCAATTTCAATAATTTTTTTGTTATCTCTGCGTTCAGAAATGTGATTGGCTCAACGGTATGAGCAACATCGCCGGTCCAGCCGCGGTTCGCCGCGCTGGTGATCATCGCCAGCCACAAAAGGCCGTGCGCCGCCTCAAGCTCCCCGGCGGCGATCACCAGGGCGGGGCGGTTTTACCGGATCGGGCGATCGGTATAGGGAAACGGGATTTTGACGATGTCCCAAACCGCAAATCCCATGTCTCAAGCCCCATCGCTACAAAGCCAAATCTCAGCGGGTGATACCGGCCGATCGAGGCAGTCATCCTTCCTTCTCCGTCATGGCCGGGGTTGTCCCGGCCATCCACGTGGATCCCCGGGACAAGCCCGGGGATGACGAGATGGGGGTGATCGAACTTCAAAGCATTCCGCTCTAAAGGTCGGCATAGCCGTGGCGATCGGCGTCCGACGACCACTCGCCGAAGGTGGCGAACGGGTCGTCGGCCGCCTCCCGGCTCGCCTTGGTCAGGACGACGCGATCGCCTTCGATGAGGTAGGCGATCTCGTCTCCCGCGACGAGGCGCAATGCATTGCGCACCGGGAGCGGGATCGTGGTCTGGGCTTTGCTGGTCAATTTGCTGGTAATCATGATGGCCGCCATCGCCGGGGCGCGATACCGATGTAAGGAATTTCCTTACCTCGGTCAAGTCCGCGAAAACCGCGCGCAGGCTTGCCCCTTGCCCTCCCGCGCGCTACTCGTGTCCGCAGCGGATCGGCAAGGAACCAGGCGGAGGGAGCGGAGATGATCGAGGGCGAATTCGATGTCGTCGTCGTCGGCGCCGGGAATGCCGGGATGTGCGCGGCGTTGGCGGCGCAGGAGAATGGCGCGCGCGTCCTGGTGCTCGAAGCCGCACCCTTCGACGAGCGCGGCGGCAACAGCCGCTATACCGCGGGCGCCTTGCGCTTTGTCTATAACGGCGTCGACGATCTGTTGAAGCTCTGCGACCTCTCCGAGACCGAGATCGCGACCTCGCGATTTCGGCACCTATACGACAGGACAAATATTACGACGATCTCGGGCGCCTGACCGACTATCGCAGCAACCCCGACATGGCCGAGCTGCTGATCACCAAGAGCCAGGAGACGCTGTTGTGGATGCGCGGCAAGGGCATCCGCTTTGCCCCGATGTATTCGCGCCAGGCCTTCAAGCACGAGGGCAAATTCGTGTTCTGGGGCGGGCTCGCGCTCGAAGCCTGGGGCGGCGGGCCGGGGCTCGTCGAGGGCCTCTTCAATTCGGCCGAGAAGAACGGCATCGCGGTCGTCTATGAGGCGCGCGGCGAGAGGCTGATCGCCGACGACGACGGCGTCCACGGCGTCATCGCCAATGTCGAGGGCAAGACCGTCGTCGATCCCGGCGAAGGCAGTGGTGCTGGCCTGCGGCGGGTTCGAGGCCAATGCCGAGATGCGCACCCGCTATCTCGGGCCCGGCTGGGACCTCGCCAAGGTGCGCGGCACCCGCTTCAACACCGGCGGCGGGATCAAGATGGCGCTCGACATCGGCGCGATGCCCTATGGCAACTGGTCGGGCTGCCATGCGGTCGGCTGGGACTACAACGCGCCCGAATTCGGCGACCTCGCGGTCGGCGACAATTTCCAGAAGCACTCCTACCCGTTCGCCATCATGGTCAATGCCGATGGCGTGCGGTTCTGCGACGAGGGCGCCGACTTCCGCAACTACACCTATGCCAAATACGGCCGCCTGATATTGGAGCAGCCGCACCAGTTCGCCTGGCAGATCTTCGACCAGCAGGTCGTGCATCTGCAGCGCGACGAATACCGCATCCGCCAGGTGACCAAGGTCACCGCCCACACGATCCCGGGACTGGCCGACAAGATGGCCGAGACCGGCGCCGCGGTCGACAAGCGCGTTTCGTCGCAGACGATCGCCGAATACAACGCCGCGGTTGATCGCGAGATCCCGTACAACCCGACGGTCAAGGACGGGCGCACCACCAAGGGCCTCGCGATCGACAAGACCAACTGGGCGATGCCGTTGGAGAAGCCGCCTTACGAAGCCTATTGCACGACCTGCGGCGTCACCTTCACGTTTGGCGGGCTGAAGATCGACAATGACGGGCGCGTGCTCGACACCGCGCAAAAGGCGATCCCGGGCTTGTATGCCGCCGGCGAACTGGTCGGCGGGTTGTTCTATTTCAACTATCCCGGCGGCACCGGCCTCGTTTCGGGCTCGGTGTTCGGCAAGATCGCCGGCACCACGGCGGGGAGGCAGGTCGGGCGCAACCGGTGAAAAAGACAACGGCTTAACGCAGAGGACGCGGAGGGTACGCAAAGGGCGCGAAGGCGATTTTCATGGCGCGAGGCGCCATCAACTTCAATCAACCGCCGGCGCGTTGCCCGTCCATTTATTATTCACCACGGAGACACGGAGAACACGAAGGATAGAACGTCGGGGGATTTGCAGATCTCCGTGCTCTCCGTGTCTCCGTGGTGAGTCTTCGGGCACAGGGCGCCTGAATTTTTTATTGGCGCTTCGCGCCGGTTGGGTCGCCTTCGCGGGCTTTGCGCATTCCTTTGCGCCCTTTGCGTTAACGCATTTTATTTTTTACTCACTGCCTCCAGAGGCTGCCGCCGCCTCCGACCCGGACGTTGCCGCGGCGGTGTCGATCCGGTCATGTGGCGCCAGCAGGACCGCCCCCGCCATCGTGCCGAAGTCGATGCGGGTTCCGGGGATCAGCCGGATGGTCTCGGCCGGGGCGACGTCGCGGACCGTGCCGTCTGTCCGTACCGCCTCCCAGGTCGAGCTCGACAGGTTGCGCAATACCAGCATCGCCGGCTCGTCCGGATGCGGCATCACCTGAGCGACGGGCGCGCCCACCCCGGCCGGCGCCAGGCAGGGTATATCCGCGCCCGACAGCGTTGCGTCGGCGATCAGCCGGAACCGATTGGCGCCGACCGCGAGCCAGCATTCGCCCGGCATGAAAGGCATCTCCGGCAGCGGCGGGATTAGCGGCGCACGGAAGGCCGGAATCGACCCGAACGGCCACAGGAACTCGCGCTCGGGCGAGAGCTCGCGTCCCTTCAGGATCATCGACCCAAGGATCATCAGCGTCGCCATGCAGATAACGATCTGCCACAGCGGGCCGAACGCAAGGGCGTTGACCAGCGTGTCGGGAACCAGCTTGAGGAGGTAGGGGGGCGCGTCCCACAAATCGTGCAACCCGCCGGCGAGGAGCACTCCGAGACACAGCGAGGCCACGACCCGCTGCGCCTTGTGGCGGTGCAGCGCCGCAAGACCGACGTAATAGCCGAACATCGCCGAGAAGGCGATATGGCCATAGATGTTGAGCAGAAACCGCGGCGGCCCCACGCCGGCGCCATATTTCGGCATGTATTGGAACATCGTCTCGACAAAGGCGAAGGCGGTGGCCGAGGCGGCGGCGAGGATGATGCCGTCGAGCGGTTCGCGCACCCCGTACTTGCGCTGCCGCATCGGTCGGAGCCGCCGTCCGATCGCCCAGATCAGCAGCAGCGGCAGTGCCTTCCACGGCTCCTCGGTCAGCGCCGGCGCGAGCGGAAAGGGCAGCAGACGGTCGTTGGCCCAGCCGACGATCGGGAACAGCAGAAGGCTGTTCACCGCAAACGTGATCAGCGCGACGAGAAATACGTACCAAAACGGCATCTTCCTGCCGCACCAGAGATTGATCAGGTAAAGGCTCGCCAGCCCCAGAAAGCCGCTCAGAATGTAGAGGACGGCGATTTGGCCGCCGGCCTTGAAATTGGCGGCAACAAACATCGCGACGCCGAACAGCGCGGTCGCGATCCCGGGTCCAAGAAAGCCGCGGTGGCGCAGTTCGCGCCATGACAGGAACGGCAGCATTTCGCCGTAAGTGATTTCCAACGGATCGGCCTGCACCTCACTGGCTGGCATCGTCATTGCCTCTCCTCCCCGTCAAGCTTTGTTGCCCCGGTGCCGGCCGGTGACGACACCGTCGGGTCGCAATCCTCAGTGCGTGCGGGTCCTCGGGCGAGGCAGCTTTGGCTACTCGCCGACGCCGGGGACAAAGCCGGTTGATTCTCGTCAGGCCGCTGCGGCGGCGGGCTCGGCGCCGGCGTCCTCGCGGATCATGTCGGCGCCCTTTTCGCCGATCATGATCGTCGGCGCGTTGGTGTTGCCGGTGGTGACGGCCGGCATCACCGAGGCGTCGATGACGCGCAAGCCCGGCGATGCCGCGCACCTTGAGGCGCGGATCGACGACGGCCATCGCATCGGTGCCCATCTTGCAGGTGCCGACCGGGTGAAAGACGTTGGTGCCGGCGTTGCGGGCGAAGTCGCCGAACTGCTCGTCGGTGGCAATGGCGGGTCCCGGCACCGTCTCCTCGACGCTGTAGGGCGCCATCGCCGGTTGCGCGAAGATGCGCCTCGTATGGTGCGATGCCGGCGATCAGCACCCGCAGATCATTGGGCGCCGACAGATAGTTCGGGCGGATCGCCGGGTAGGTGAACGGGTCGGGCGATTGCGCCATGATCGTGCCGCGGCTTTCCGGCCGCACCGGGCAGACCGCGACGGTCATGCCGGGCGCGCGCTCCAGCTGGCGGAAGACGCCCTGGGCGTAGCTTGCCGGGGTGAACAGGAGTTGCAGATCGGGGCTCGACAGCCCCTCGCGGCTCCTGCAGAACACCATCGCCGAGGTGACGCCGAAGGTCAGGGCGCCGTCGCCGATCGTCGCCCAGCGCACCGCCTCGCGCGCGAGGCGCAGGCCGCGCGCCAGCTGGTTGATCGTCACCGCGTCCCTCACCCGATGCGAGACGCGCACGACGTAATGGTCGTTGAGGTTGGCGCCGACCCCCGGCAGATCGTGCACGACCGGGACGCCGATCGCCCGCAGATGGTCGGCCGGGCCGATGCCGGAAATCTGCAACAGATGCGGCGAGTTGACGGCGCCGCCGCAGACGATCACCTCGCGCGCCGCGGTGAGCCGGCGGTCGGCGCCGCGCTGGCGGAACGCGACCCCGGTGCAGCGCTTGCCGTCAAACAGCAGGCCGGTTGCGATGGCGTCGGTCTCGACCCGCAGATTGGCGCGGCCGCGCGCCTGCGCCAGAAAGGTGCGCGCGGTCGAACCGCGCAGCCGCCCGCGCCGCGTCATCTGCGAATAGGCGACGCCTTCCTGGGTCTTGCCGTTGTAGTCGGGGGTAAGCGGAAACCCGGCCTCCTGCGCGGCGGCGACGAAGGCATGCGTCAGCGGCAGGATCGTGCGGTAATCCTCGACGATCAGCGGACCGCCACGACTGCGGTATTCGGATCGCCATTGCCCCGGTAGGTTTCCGACTTGCGGAAATACGGCAGCACCTCGTCGTAGCTCCAGCCGCGGCAGCCCATCTGCGCCCAGCCGTCGTAATCGGCGGGGTTGCCGCGGACATAGAGCATGCCGTTGATCGAGCTGGTGCCGCCGAGCGTCTTGCCGCGCGGCCATTGCAGCATGCGCCCGGCGGTGCCCGGCTCGCCCTCGCTCTGGTAATTCCAGTTGATCCTGGCGTTGTTGAGGACCCGCAGCACTCCGGCGGGGATGTGGATCCAGATATCGTTGTCGGGCGGCCCCGCTTCGAGCAAGATGATGCGCGCGCCATCCTCGGAGAGGCGGGCGGCGACGACGCATCCGGCCGAGCCGGCCCCGACCACGACATAATCCGCATCCGCATCCATGATTGCGTATCCCTCGGTGTGCGGCGGGTTTGATACACCACTGAGGCACGGAGGACACGGAGAAGAGAGAGCGCTTTAACGCTGAGGCCGCAACGCGGCGCATGTAATTCGCCCACCCCACCTCGACCACACCGGCGCAGGCCAGTGCCCATGGCAAAGATGGGTCCCGGCCTTCGCCGGGATGGTCAATGGGGAAGCCGTCGGTCTCCAGAATTTCGCAATCGCGACGCAAGCAACATTGACGGCAGAGAGCCCCTCCGTGTCCTCCGTGCCTCTGTGGTTATTTCATCGCGGCGAGCAGGCGCCGGACGGTCTGCTCGGGGGCGGCGGCGCGCATGACCTCGCCCATGACGGCAATGCCGCGCGCACCGGCGGCAAGACAGGCGGCGGCGTTGTCCTCGTCGATGCCGCCGAGCGCGATTATAGGCCCTGTCGTCAGACGTGCCGCCGCGGCGAGCGCGGCGAGGCCGACCGCCGGGCCGTAGTCGGGCTTGCTGGCGCTGAGGAAAATCGGGGAGAGCGTCACGTAATCGGCCCCGGCGGCGAGCTGCGCGGCGGCCTCTTCCGGCGTATGCGCCGAGACACCGATGAGCCCGGCGGGCAGCCGGCGCCGCGCCGCCGCCGGATCGCCGCCGCCCGGCAGATGCACGCCGCCGGCGCCGGCCGCGACGACGGAAGCGATGTCCTCGTGCGCGGTGACGGTTGCGCCGAAAGGGTGCCCGAGCGCCACCAGTGCGTGCAGCAGGTCGCGGCGCTCCGCCGGCGGCAGGTCCTTCTCGCGCAGGCTGAACCAGCGGCACCCGCCGCGGAAGGCGGCCGCGGCGATCTCGACGAGCGGCCGCTGCGCCTGGCTGCGGTCGGAGATGACGAGGAGGGGCGGGTGGGGAAGGCTCATTTCTCGCGTGCACGCCTCGTATCGGATCGGGTCCATAGGCTATCATTCCCGGCGCGCTTCGCCAGGAGGGACAAAAGATGACCGAAAAACCGGCCGCCGAGCGGACTGCGTTTTGTCTCGAAGAGGCGACGATCGCGGAGCTGCACGCCGCGATCCAGGCGGGCGAGACCAGCTGCGTCGCGGTGGTGCGGCATTATCTCGAGCGCGTGCGGGCCTACAACGGGGTCGCGAGCCGGCTCGTCACCGAAGACGGCGCCGAGATCCCCGCGGCGATCGGTATGGTGCGCGCCGGAGCGCCGCTCGCTTTCCCGACCGCGACGGTCAAGGCCGCGACGCTCTTCCCGGACCTCGACAAATACCTGGGTCCCCCCATTGAATTCGGCCGCATGGAGCCGACCGCTTCCGACCCGAGCGTTCAGCAGCAATACGGCATGATCGTCGGCGCTGCGGATGCGCAGCAGCTCAACGCGCTGGCCACGCTCAACATCCGCGGCGAGCGCTCGGTGACCTGCAAGGGCGAGTTCGACCGGCACCCGTCCGAGGGGCCGCTGCCAGCGGGCGCACCGCCGGTGTGCGACGAATTCCGCCACCTGCCCGACGCGCTCGAACGCGCCGCCGAGCTCGACGCCCGGTACGGCAGGAACCCCGATCTCGCGGCGATGCCGATGTACGGGGTCGTCTTCTCGTTCAAGGACCCGTTCGACACCAAGGACATGCGCACGACCGCCGGCGGCGACGCGGCCTACGACATCGATTTCCCGGCGCGCGACCACATCCTGGTCGAGCAATTGCGCAACAAGGGCGCGATCATCTTCGCCAAGGCGGTGTGCACCGAATATAACGGCCGCGCCGGCAACCCCGGCGGCCGCCACCAGCCGGACAAGGTGCTGCCCTCGGTGCTCGGCTACCAGCGCAGCACCTGGGGCGGCAACCCGGCCAATGTCTACGACACGACGCGCGCCGCCTCGCTGGGCTCGAGCTCGGGCTCGGGCGTCTCGGTCAGCGCCAATCTGGTGATGGCGAGCCTGGGCGAAGAGACCCGCGCCTCGACCCGCGGCCCCGCCAACCACAACGCCGTCGCGCTGATCCTGCCGCACAAGGCGATGCTCGGCTTTATCGGCGGCGCGATCGGCGCCGACCTCTATTGCGACCGCACCGGCATCCTGTGCCGCACGATCGCCGATTGCGCCACGGTGCTCGACGCGCTGAAGGACCCGGAAGCTGGCTATTACGACCCGCGCGACCCGTGGACGACGGTGCCGCGCTCCTCGGTGCTGGGGACGCCCTATGCGAGCCACGCGCGGGCATCCGGCGCGCCGGGCGCGCTCCGCGGCATGCGCATCGGCATCGTCCGCGAGTTGATGCTGGTGCGGCCCGGCGAGAAGGCGACCGTGCCGATCTGCACCGCCGCGGCGGCCGAGATCAAAGCGGTGCTGGGCGAAAGGCTCGGTGCGACCCTCGTCGAATCGGCCGACCCGCTGTGGCAGCCCGACCCCGACCTCGAACAGATGCAGCCGGATTTCCGCCAGGCATTGGCGAGGCTCGTGCCGGTCTTCATGCCCGATCTGTTGTTCCGGCTCGGGCCCGACGGCACGCCGTTGTTCAAGGAATTCGCGGCGGCGATCCGGCCGACCGAGTTCCTCCCCGGCAAGGTGTTCGGCAACGGCAC
Organism: uncultured Alphaproteobacteria bacterium; assembly: GCA_963842175.1. Lineage (GTDB taxonomy): Bacteria > Pseudomonadota > Alphaproteobacteria > ATCC43930 > CGMCC-115725 > DATARH01. The sequence continues at coordinate 77,695 of CAWJFM010000021.1, read as the reverse complement.
GATGGCGCCGATCGACTATTGCGTCGAATTGGCCGAGGGGCGGATCGCGCCGCCCGCCAATCTCGACATCGCGACGATCCAGCAGCAGGAGCTGGCCACCGACCTTCCGCTTCCAGATCCCGCAATATCTATCGCGGCGCGCGGCCGACTGGCGGGCGCGCGGCTTCAGCGAAAGCCTGACCGATTTCGCCGCGCTCAACCGGCGCTCCAAATTCTGGGGCGATGACGGGCGCGCCGCCTTCCGGAACTGGGAGGAGGTCGCGGACCCGCGCAACAAGCTCGGCGGGCGCCAGGGGGTCGACGAGCGCATCATGCTGCGCGAACTGTTGCGCCGCCTCGACATGATGGTGCTGCTGGAGAACCGGCTCGACGCGCTGGTGCGGCTGCACACGCCGTTGCCGCCGGCCAAGATCGGCGGCGCCTGGGACCCGCTCGGCGGCCCCAACAATCTGCGGCCGGAATCATTCTACGGCCCGAATGCGGGTTTGACCGAAATGCTGATCCCGGCCGGTTATGTGAGGGAGGCGTGGGACCCGGTCTTCCGCCTCAGCCCGGACCGCACGCGCTATGTGCCGGCGCCCGCCGACGCGCCGACCAGGCTCCCGGCGCCGGGCCTGCCGTTTTCGCTGGTGTTCCGCGCCGAGCCGGGCCGCGAAGATGTGGTGCTCCGCATTGCCTCGGCCTACGAAGCCGCCTCCCGGCGCCGCATCCCGCCCCCGGCCTTCGGGCCGCTGGCGACGGGATGAGCTTGCGCCTCGGCGTGCGTCGGTTTCAAATCCCGCTCGCTCACCACCGGAAGAGGACAGGCACATGCCCGCGAAAGCCTATGTCAGACCCACCAAATCCGTGCTGCCATCCGGCAATCTGCTGCTGATCCCGCAGCCGCCGATCGCGCCGCTGACGCCGCCGGTGCATGTCGTCGATCTGATGACCCCGGCGGGGTCGGCGGTGTTTGGCGCGGTGTGGCGCGGGATGGAAGCGAAACTCGTCGAGTGCCCGGCGCTCAGCGACTCGCGGCCCGAATTCAAGACGACCTACGATGTCGAGCCGCATGCCGAGCTCGTCGGCTTTGACGATTGGGCCTGGCCCGTCGTTCCCGCCGACGATCTCGGCGGCCGGCGGGGCGGCGGGATGATCTCGTTTTTCTGGTACCGCGCGACGCTGACGATCCCGCCGGAAGCGATGGGGTTTGCGACGGACGGCGCCAAGACAGTGTTGCGGGTCAATGTCGACGACTACGCGGAAGTCTGGGTCAATGGCGAGATGCCGCGCACCGCCGGCCGCCCGAGCGCCGGCTGCATCCAGGGCTTCAACATGCCCAACCGCCTCGTGCTCGGCGACAACATCGTCCACCCCGGCGACAAATTCGAGGTCGCGGTCTTCGCGATCAACGGGCCGATCTCGGCGGCGCCGGCGAATTTCCTGTGGTTCCGCGAGGCGAAGATCGAGTTCTACCGCTGAGCGGTGCGGCGCCCGCCTCGACCCTCAGCTCGGGCCAGCGCGCGAGGACGCTGGCGGCGACCCGGTCGAAGCCGCCGAACGGCCGCCATGGGTTCGGCCGCAGACGCAGCGCGAACAGATCGGCGAGGCCGAACGGCGCCTCGATGTGCAGCCGGTCGTCGGCTTCGAGGCGCACGCCGACCGCGAACATCGGCGAGACAAAGCGCTGCAGCGCCTCGGCGGTGCAGAGGAGAGCGGCGTATAGGCCTCGCCGAAATGGGCCTCGAACCAGACATGCACACGCGCCTGGTTGCGCACCTCGACGGTGCTTTTGAGCGGCTCGTCGAAGGCGGCCGCCACCCGGCGGATCACGATGTCCTCGGCTTCATACGAAATATCCGAGGCGTCGAAATAGCCGAGATCGTAATCCCGCACTCCGTAATCGGGCGCGCGCCCGGTCAGATGGTTCAGCACCCGCTGATAGACCGCGCCCGACATCACCAGCCAATCCGGCAGATCGAGGCTTCGCACCGTGCGCAGCACCTGCATCAAGGAGGGCGCGGCGCGCACGATCTCGGTCAAGCGCCGGGCCAGTTCGGCGTCATTTTGCGGCGGCTGCATTGGCGGCCTGCGGACAATCGGATCGCCTGACATAATAGGGCAAAGGAGGCCGCCCATGTCGGATGACCGCGATTTCATCGGCTACGGCGCCGACCCGCCCGATCCGCGATGGCCGGGCGGCGCGCGGATCGCCGTCAACATCAACCTCAATTTCGAGGGCGGCGGCGAGCGCTCGATCATGGAGGGCGACGCGGTCTCGGAGGGCGCGCTCAACGATATCGGCCAGCCCGTCGCTGCCGGGCCTCAGAAGCCCGCTCGTCGAATCGGTGTTCGAATACGGCTCGCGCGTCGGCGGCTGGCGCCTGTTGCGCCTGTTCCGCCGCTACGGGGTCAAGGTGTGCCTCTTGGCGGTGGCCAGGGCGGCCGAGCGCAACCCGGCGCTGACCCGCGCCTTTGTCGCCGACGGCCACGAGATCGTCAGCCACGGCTACCGCTGGCTCGACTACCAGACGATGCCGGAGGACGAGGAGCGCGAGCATGTCCGGCTCGGCATCGAGACATTGGAGCGGGTGGCGGGGGTGCGCCCCGTCGGCTGGATGACCGGGCGGCCGAGCGCCAATACGCGGCGCCTGCACCTCGAACTGGGCGGGTTTCTCTACGACCGCGACAGCCTCAACGACGAACTGCCCTATTGGGTCACGGTCGGCAGCACGCGCCACCTCGTCATCCCCTATTCCTTCGAGACCAACGACAACCGCTTCGACCAGAACCACGGGTTTTCGACGGGCGAGGATTTCGCGCGCTACATGATCGATTGCTTCGAGACGCTCTACGCCGAGGGCGCCGACCGGCCGAAGCTGATGTCGCTCGCCGTGCACGACCGGCTGATCGGGCGCCCGGGCCGGATCACCGGGCTCGTCCGATTTCTCGACCACATCGCCGGGCGCGACAAGGTGTGGATCGCCACCGGCCGCGACATCGCCGAACACTGGCGCCGGGTGCACCCAGCCCGCGATGCGTCCGCTATCTCGGGTGAACCGATCTGAGGCCCGCGATCAAGCTTTCCGCCGGGACACTCCACTCACGGTTCAAAAGGCGAGCCTGCTCCATGGTCAGCCGCCGCTTCCGGTTGAGGATTTCCGACGCTCGGGAACGCGAGCCAAGAAGAATAGCGAGATCGGACTGCTTCAGGCGTTTGAACTCCATCACCGCGATGATCGCGTCGACCGCATCATCGGGCGGGTCGATACGCCAGTGCTCTTGTTCGTAAACGCTAATCAACGCGAGCATGATTTCGAAGCGATCGCCTTCTCGAGTACCGCGTTCCGGCTCGTTGTCAAAATATTTCTCCACCTCCTTGAGCGCAGCATCGTAGTCGGCTTCATTGTGGATCGGTCGGATATCCATGACGGCGCTCACGTTTTGACCTCGCATGTTATGGGATCGATCTTGTCATAATCAGAATGCGTGCCGATGAACTTCACCATCAGAGCCTTGTATTTGTAAGAGGCGCGCACGATTAGCCGGTATTTGTTGCCGCCAACATCGAAGATCATGCGATTATCGGCAACGAAGTCCACGCTCGCGCCGAATTGCTCTCTCACATCGGCCGGGCCGGTCCACTCGGCCCTGGCCGCGACGCCGTACCAGGTACGCAAAGGCTTTTCGGCCTGGGGATTGTCCTCCCAAAAAAGCTTCGGGGTGCGCAACGCGATGATCTGCACCGCGTTTTATATTATGGTTCCAGTTTTGGGTACAAGACGGGATGTTCCAAAAGATGGAAGCGACATCCGGCGCTGAGCCAAATTCCGGCAGCGTCGGGCTTACCGGTACTCATCCCCGCAATCGCCGATCAGTTGCATCAGGTCGCGTGATTTGGCGAGGACCGGCGAGATCCCGGCGAGATCGTCGGCGTCGAGCGCGAGGCCGAAGGTGCTTGTGTTGTCGGCGATGTGCTCGGCGATTCCGAGCCGCGCGCCGACGATGACCCCCGCGACCGCTGGGCGATCGAGCACATAGCGGGTGCCGACATTGGCGACGCGAGACCGCGTGCTTGTCGGCGATCCGCTTCAGCGCCGCGAGCAGTTCCTGGAACAGGCTCCAGCCGCCCCAGGCGTCGATCATCTGCTTGTATTTCTGTAAGGACGCGGTGGCGAGTTCGCCGCGGCCCGGCTCGGCGCGGCCGAGATACTTTTCCGACAGGAGCCCGCCCAACAGCGTGCCGTAGGTCAAGCAGGGTGATGCCGTGCTCGCCGCAGAACGCGGCCATCTTCGCCGCGGGCCGCCGGTCGATGAGCGAATACTGCACCTGGTTCGACACGATCCGGATGCCGTGCCCGGCGATGATAGCGAGCCGCTCGGTGTCGAAATTGGTCAGCGCGAGATGGCGGATCTTGCCCGCCTCGCACAAATCGGCGAGGTGGCGCAGCGCATCGAGATAACGCCGGTCGCGATAATCCCACCAATGGAATTGCAACAGGTCGAGGCAGTCCGTCCCCATGCGCCGCAGCGAGACGCCGATCGCCTCCTCGACGACGCGCCGGGTCATCGGCCCCGGAGGCGGCACCCATTTCGTGAAGGCCTGGATCTCCGGCAGCCGCTCGGCGCCGCGCTGGGCAGCGAACTGACGCCGGAACGCGCCGATAAAATCCTCGGCCGGGCCGTAATGGTCGGCCAGGTCCCAGGTGGTGAACCCGGCGTCGTGATAGAGGAACATCGCCGCGACCGCGCGCGCCGGGTCGATCGCCCCGTGCGCGCCCGAGACCTGCCACATCCCGTTGAGGATGCGGCAGATCGAGAGGTCGGCGGTGAACCGAAAGCGGGCTGTCGCGGGCAGGGTCATGGCTCGTCCATGGGCAGAAGCGGCGGCTGGCCGGGGTCGAGCTGCATGTCGAATGCCGTCAGGAGCGCCGCCGTGCCGGCATAATTGCCCATCAGCGCGACGAGGTCGACCAGAGCGCGGCGGCCGAACTGGCGCAAGGCGCGCGCGAAGGTGCCGGGCGTCACCCTGCGCGCGGTGAAGATCTCGCGGGCGAGCTCGATGACGACCCTGTCGGCCTCGTCGATCGCGGCGGTGTCCTTGCGGTACTTGATGATCTCGACGATCTCGGGCGAGATCCCCTGGCGCCGCGCCTCGGCCTCGTGCGCGCTCCATTCGAACTGGCTGTCGAGCGCCCGCGCGGTCGTCAGGATCGCCAGTTCGCGAACCCGGCCGCCCAGCCCCGCCTCGTGCCGCAGGTGATGATTGAGCGGCCGGGTGTAGCGCGCGAGGTCCGGGCTGTGCAGCAGGATGCCGCCGGGACCCCTCAAGCCCCGCAGCGATTCGCTGCGCGGATCGGCGAGGCTGTCGTAGATGCGCCGCGCCTCGGCGCCGAGCTCTTCGCGTTTTGGCAAGGGCAGCCGGCAACCCGATTCGGGGTCGATATCCTGGGGATACATGCTCTCCTCCGGTCGCGGCCGGTGCCGCGGCGCCGTTCTATCAGCCGCGCGAAAGGCCGGCCAGCATTGCGCGCTGACGCGCCCGATCGCCTGGCGGCGTAAAGTCGCGGCTAGTGTGGTGAATTTGAAGTTCGCATGATGTTCGTGGAAGCCGCGTTTGCGAACTTCAAATCCAAAAACCACACTAGGACCAATCGACATTAAGGATTCCAGCCCGCTGGAATGTGTGATTCATGGGACTCCAGATTCGTCGATCTGGAGTCCCGATCATGGCAGGACGGTATGAAATTTCTGACGCGCAGTGGGAACGGATCGCCCATCTGGTGCCCGGCAAGCCCGGCGATCGGGGCCGGGCCGGGGCGGATAACCGATTGTTTGTGAATGCTGTTTTGTGGGTCTTGCGGTCCGGGGCATGGTGGCAGGACCTGCCCGAGCGGTACGGCAAATGGAAGACCGTCCACAAGCGGTTTACCCGCTGGGCCAAAAGCGGGGTGTGGGAAAAGGTCTTCAATTCGCTCACCACCAATCCCGACAACCAGTACCTGATGCTCGACAGCACGCTGGTGCGGGTCCACCAGCAGGCCGCAGGCGGAAAAGGGGGGCCAAAGATCAGGCTATGGGGCGTTCCCGAGGAGGATTGACCACCAAAATCCACACCCTCACCGACGCCCAGGGCCGCCCCTTGCGCTTCATTCTGACCGGCGGCCAGGCCCATGACAGCACGACAGCCGCCGATCTGCTTGCCGGCCGCACCACCACCGGCGTCATCGCCGATAAAGCCTACGACAGCGATGGCTTGCGCGAGTTGATCGCCGAGGCCGGGGCACAGGCCGTCATCCCTTCGATCAGCGCCCGCAAGATCGTCATCCCGCATGATCGCCTCGCCTATAAACTCCGCAACCGCATCGAGCGCTTCTTCAACAAGCTCAAACATTTCCGACACATCGCCACCCGCTACGACAGGCGCGCCGTCTACTTCCTGGCCGCCCTCCATCTCGCCAGCGCTATGATCTGGATGCGCTAAATGTCGATTCATCCTAGAGTTATAAAGTTGCTAGTGTGCCGAATCCGAGATTCGCTTTGAGCCTCACCCCGAGACACGGCGAATTTCGGATTCGGCACACTAGCGCCCACCCTAGGGGAGTAACATTGTGAAGATCGTCGTTTACGGACCGGGTCGGCGTACTGGCGCGCTGCTCAACGGCGTGATCGTCGATTTGTGCGGCGCCTTCGCCAAATATGCCACCGAAAAGCTCGGCGAGGCGCATCCGGTGGCACTGGCCGGGACCCTTGTTCCGTGGGACCTCGCGCACTTTATCGAGGGCGGGGAACGCACGCTGGAGAATGCCGAAAAGGCGGTCGAGTACCTGTTCGGCGAGGCGCAGGACCAGCGCGACCGGCGCGGCGGGGTACTGGTCCACCCGGCCCGCGAGACCCGGCTGCACGCGCCGCGGCCCAACAATGCCCGGATCGCCTGCGCCGGCGGCAATTTCGCCGATCACGCCGCGGCGATGGCCGAAAAGATGCAGGGCAAGCCCTATACCGGCGATGCGCGCGCGCAAATCCGCAATGCCGGGATCTGGGGGTTTTGGAAGGTGCACCGCGCGGTGGTCGGTCCCGATGGCGAAGTGGTCTATCCGCAACGGGCCAACCGCCTCGATTACGAAGGCGAGCTGGCGATCGTTCTCGGCAAGCGCGGCAGCGACATCAAGGCTGAGAATGCCCGCGACTGCATCTGGGGCGTGACGCTGCTCGGCGATTGGAGCATCCGCAGCCCGCGCGAGCCGGCCGGCCCGCACAATTTCGCGATGGGCAAGAATTTCGATACATCCTGCTCGCTCGGGCCCTGCATCGCGGTCGGCGAAACCGACCCGTTCGCGACCGATGTCGAAACCCTGGTCAATGGCGAGCGCCGCCAGGCCTTCAACACGCGCGACATGGTCTTCTCGTTCGGCGAATACCTCGAATATCTGTCGCGCGATTTGACGCTCTATCCCGGCGACATCATCAGCGGCGGCACGGCCGCCGGGACCGCCGCCGATTTCGAGCCCGCTCTTGCCGGACGGGACCTCGCCCTCCGAGCGCTACCTCAAGCCCGGCGACGTCGTCGATATCCTGTCTCCGCCAATCGGCAGCCTGCGCGCCTCGATCGTCGCCAAAAGCTCGCGCGCGTAGCGCTTGCGCCTGCCGCTCAGGAGCCGCGCGCCGTGGCGAAGGCGGTCGTCTCGACGAGAGCGCGCCGCAACGAGCCGTCTGCGAACGGTGCCAGCGCCAGGGCCGCCTCGGCGGCATAGTCGCGGGCGCGCCGCAGGGTCTCGGCCAGCGCGCCGCGGCGCTCCAGGAGCCGTATCGCCCGTTCGAAATCGCCCGGCTTCTGTCTGCCCTCTTCGAGCGTGCGGCGCCAGAAGACGCGCTCTTCCGCATCGCCCCGGGCAAACGCAATCAGGATCGGCAGCGTGATCTTGCCGTCGCGGAAATCATCGCCCACCGACTTGCCGAGCTCGGCCTGCCGCGCCGAAAAATCGAGCATGTCGTCGATCAGCTGGTAGGCGATGCCGAGATTGCAGCCAAAGCGCTCGAGCGCCTCCTCCTCGGCCGGCGGGCGTTCGGCGATGACCGCGCCGAGGCGGCTCGCCGCCGCGAATAGCGCCGCGGTCTTCGCCTCGATGATTTCGAGATAGGCGGCCTCGGTCGTCGTCGTGTCGTTGGCGGTGACCAGCTGGCCGACCTCGCCCTCGGCAATCACTGCGGCGGCGTGCGCCAGGATCTCCAGGATGCGCAGCGAGCCGTCCTCGACCATCAGCTCGAATGCCCGGGCGAGCAAAAAATCCCCGACCAGCACGGCCGGCTTGTTGCCCCACACGGCATTTGCCGTATCGCGGCCGCGGCGCAGCTCGCTGGTGTCGACGACATCGTCGTGCAGCAATGTCGCGGTGTGGATGAATTCGACGGCCGCCGCGAGCGCGATATGGCGGTCGCCGCGATAGCCGCAGAGGTGCGCCGAGGCCAAGGTCAGCATCGGCCGCAGACGCTTGCCGCCGGCCGCGACGATGTGGCCGGCGAGCTGCGGGATCAGCGCTACGGGGCTGTGCATGCGCGCCACGATCAGGGCGTTGACGCGATTGAGATCGACGCTCAGGAGCCGGAACAGCGGGTCGAGGGACGGCTGCGGCGATTCGAGGTTGCGATCGATGCCAGTCACCGGCGCCCCACTCTCCTACGCTCGATCCATGCCGTTACGCGGCGGGCATCAGCAGGTGTCCGGAACTCAGTTGACGCGCCGGAAGGCGAGCGAGCATAGAATGACCAAGCGAGTCAAGTGCCGGACGTAAGCCGGTCGCAGGTCGATGGGCACGGGATGAAGGAGCTGCTGCGCACCAACGACGTGGTCCGCCTGTCCTGGGCGCAGGCCCGGCTGCGCGACGCCGGCATCGACAGTCTTGTCCTCGATCATCATACCAGCCTCGTCGAAGGCAGCATCGGAGCGATCCCGCGCCGCCTGATGGTTGCCGAAGAGGATCATCGCCGGGCCTGCGCGCTGATCGCTGCGGCGGAGGAGGAGCTGCGCTGACCGCGCCCGAGCCCGACCCTGCCTTCAGCGAGGACACGCTGCTCGGGGGGCGCGTCCGGCTCAGACAGCCGGCAAACGGCGCGCGGGTGGCGATCGATCCGATTTTTCTCGCCGCCGCGGTTCCGGCCGAGCCGCATCAGCTGGTTCTCGATGTCGGCAGCGGCGCCGGCGCGGCGATGTTGTGCCTCGCGGCGAGGGTGCCGCAATGCCGCATCATCGGGCTCGAATTGCAGCGCGACCTAGTCCGGTTGGCCGGCGAGAATGCGGCGCTCAACGGCATCGGCGCGCGCGTTTCGGTGATCGCCGGCGATCTGTTGCAGCCGCCGCCGCGGCTCAGCCCCGGCATGTTCGATCACGTGATGGTGAACCCGCCGTTCATCGAGCAGGGGCGCGGCACTCCGGCGGCCATCCCGGCAAAGACGATCGCGACGATCGAGGGCGGCGCAAATCTCGGCGACTGGGTGCGGTTTGCGCTGGCGATGGTGCGCGGGAAAGGCACGGTGAGCTTCGTCCACCGGGCCGACCGCATCGACGGGCTCATCGCTCACCTTGCCGGCCGCGCCGGCGACATCACGATCTTCCCGTTGTGGCCGGCGGCGGAGCGGGCGGCAAGCCGCATCCTGGTGCGGGCGAGAAAGCAAGTCGCCTCACCGGCGCGGCTGCTGCCCGGCATGATCCTGCACGAACCCGATGGCCGGTTCACGCCGGCGGCGGAGGCGGTGCTGCGCGACGGCGAGGGGCTGGCGCTGTAGGCCCAATGCCGCCTTGGTGAACTGCAACGGCCGTCGTGGAACTGTCGCGATAGCGCCGCGTTCAAGATTGTGGTGCGGATTGCGGCGGCGATTTTGCCCGTATGCAACCTCTGGGGCCCCCGCCCCCGATTTCGCCGCCTGAAGCGAACCAGAAACATCAAGGAGACGTACAATGCTTAAGGCCTCATCCGTAATATTCACGATGATTCTTCTGCTCTTCCTAACGTCAAATGCCAGAGCTCAATATATGAGCTATGCCGGCAATCAGGAAAGCCCCGAGCTCAACATCTACCTCAGTGCGCGCTACGACCATTTACTACAGATCAGTCCGCGGTTTCGCCACCATCGCATGTGGACGGAATGCCACACGATCAACCTTATCCCGCTGCACAATGACTGTCTCGCTTCATTCGATCAATACGAACCGATATTGCCGGAGTATCGGCTACACGCTTAGAAGCCGCGAGCGGTTATTCAGCGGGCGGTAAACCGGCAAGCCGCAGCAATAGGGTTCTTGAAGCCCCTGGCGGTTGACCGCGGCGCCGTCTGGTCGGACGCCGCGGCAATCCCCATCTTGGCATGGGATGAGCGTTCGCGACGCCTTAGAGAAAGCCCTGAAGCTGCTGCCGATCGAGCGGCTGCGCAACCCGCCGCCGCTGGTTGCCGTGGTGCGCTTCGAGGGTGTCATCGGGCCGCGGCAATGGCGGGGCGCCGTATCGCTGGCGAGCCACGCCGCCGCGCTCGACCGGGCGTTCGCGGTCCGCCGCCTTCGCGCCGTCGCGATCGCGATCAACTCGCCGGGCGGCTCGCCGGTGCAGTCGGCTCTGCTCTTCCGCCGCATCCGCCAGCTGGCCGAGGAAAAGAGCGTGCCGGTCTTCGCCTTTGCCGAGGATGTCGCCGCCTCGGGCGGCTATTGGCTGGCGCTCGCCGGCGACGAGGTCTATGCCGAGGAAGCATCGCTGCTCGGTTCGATCGGCGTCGTCACCTCGAGCTTTGGCCTCGACCGGCTGATCGAGCGCTTCGGCATCGAGCGCCGCTTGCACACCGCCGGTGAGAAGAAGGCGCTGCTCGACCCGTTTCTGCCGGAAGACCCGGCCGATGTCGCGCGGCTTACGGCGCTGCAGCAGGATATCCACGAAACCTTCAAGGATCATGTGCGCAACCGCCGCGACGGCAAGATCGACGCGACCGACGAGAGCCTGTTCAGCGGCGAGGTGCTGACCGGCCGCATGGCGCTGTCGCGCGGCCTGATCGATGGCATCGGCGATCTGCGCTCGGTGATGCGGGCGCGCTTTGGCGCCGGGGTGAAGCTGTTGCCGATCGCGGCCGCTCGGCGCCGGCGTTGGTGGCCGACACGGTCTCGGCCCTTTGTCGGGCATGAGCCCGCCGGCCAATGGGCGGCGGCGATCGCCGATCTCCTCGACTGGCTCGAAGCGCGGGCTCTCTGGGCTCGCTTCGGCCTGTGATCCCCGGAACGCCCGCCCCCTTGGGACTTGGCGCGGGCGGCCGTCCGGGGATTGACCGCCCCGCCGGCCTCCCATAAACCTGACCGATGATCGCGGTCCCCAAGCTTGTCCTGATCGTCCTGGTGGCCTTTGTCGTGTGGCACGCCATGCGCTGGTGGAACCGCACGCCGACCAAGATCGCGAGCCGCCGGCAGGCGTCCTCGCCGCAGCCGGCGATTCAAGATCTCGTCGCCTGCCGGGTTTGCAGCGCCTATGTCGCGGCCGATGCCGGCGGCTGCGGCAAGCCGGACTGCCCGCAGCTGCGCTGACACGATGGCGCGGGGCCCCACGATGAGTTCCGCTCTCGCCGGATCGAGCTTCCAGGCGCTGATCCTTCGCCTGCAGCGCTATTGGGCGGAAGAGGGCTGTGTGATCCTGCAGCCCTATGATCTCGAGATCGGCGCCGGAACCTTTCATCCGGCAACGGCGTTGCGCGCCCTGGGGCCCGAGCCGTGGCGCGCGGCCTATGTCCAGCCCTCGCGCCGGCCGACCGACGGCCGCTATGGCGAGAACCCCAACCGGCTGCAGCATTACTATCAGCTTCAGGTAATCCTGAAGCCAGCGCCGGCCGACAGCCAGGACCTCTACCTGAAGAGCCTCTTGGCGCTCGGCATCGATGCCAGCCGGCACGATATCCGCTTTGTCGAGGACGATTGGGAAAGCCCGACGCTCGGCGCCTCGGGGCTCGGCTGGGAGGTCTGGCTCGACGGCATGGAGGTCAGCCAATTTACCTATTTCCAGCAGGTCGGCGGGATCGAGTGCGACCCGGTGTCGACCGAGCTGACCTATGGCCTCGAACGTCTGGCGATGCATGTGCAGAGGGTCGAGAGCGTCTACGACCTCGACTACAACGGTTTGCCGAGAGGGCAGGGCGGGATCAGCTATGGCGAGGTGTTCCTGCGCGGCGAGCGCGAGTTCTCCGCCTATAATTTCGAGCGCGCTAATACCGAGGTGCTGTTCCGCCACTTCACCGATGCCGAGCGGGAATGCAACGCGCTACTGAACCTCGGCGATCCGGCGACAAACCGTCCGCCGCTGGCGTTGCCGGCCTACGACCAATGCCTCAAGGCGAGCCACCTGTTCAACCTCTTGGATGCGCGCGGCGTCATCAGCGTCACCGAGCGCGCCGCCTATATCGGGCGGGTGCGCGCCCTGGCGCGCGCGTGCTGCGAAGCCTGGCTGGCCGAGCCAAGCGAATGACCACCCACAACCGTCATTCCGGGGCGCCGCGCAGCGGCGAACCCGGAACCCATGAACACCGGCCTCGCCCCCACCCTTCCCTCCCCCGCATGCGGGGGAGGGTTAGGGAGGGGGAACATGGCTTCCGGGCTCGCGCCTCCGGCGGGCCCCGGAATGACGATTGAGAGAGGTCATGGCTGGCGAGTTGCTGCTAGAACTCTTGTCGGAGGAGATCCCGGCGCGCATGCAGCGCCGTGCGATCGAGGATCTCACCGCGCTGATGCGCGACAAGCTCGCGGACGCCGAGATCCCGGCGCAAACCTTGCGCGGCTACGTGACGCCGCGCCGCCTCACAGTGATCGCCGACGGTATTCCGGAACGCCAACCCCATCGCAGCGAGGAGCGGCGCGGTCCACGGGTCGGCGCGCCGCAACCGGCGCTCGACGGATTTCTTCGTGCGGCCGCTCTGCAGTCGATCGAACAATGCGAGGCGCGCAACACCGGCCGGGGCGAGTTCTATTTCGCGGTGATCGAGCGTCCCGGCCGCGCCACGGCCGAAGTGCTGCCTGAGCTGCTTCGCGCGGCGGTCGGCGAGCTGCCCTGGCCGAAATCCATGCGTTTCCCGGCTGCGAAATTCCGTTGGGTGCGGCCGCTAACTTCGGTGGTTTGTCTTTATGATGGCGAGATTGTGCCGCTGCCGCTCGACAACGTGCCGGTCGGCCGGACGACGCGCGGCCATCGCTTCTTGTCCGAGGGCGAGATCGCGGTCGAGAGCGCCGGCGATTACCTCGACAAACTCGAAGCCGCCCATGTCATCCTCGACCCTGATCGCCGCCGCAGCCTGATCGCCGCCGATCTCGATCGCCTCGCCGCGGCCGAGGGGCTCGCGGTCAAGCCCGACCCAGGGTTGCTCGACGAGGTCACCGGGCTCGTCGAATATCCGGTCGTATTGATGGGGAGGATCGACGCCGAGTTCGTGCGGCCGCTGCCCGATGGCCTGCCGCCCGAGGTGCTGGCGACCGCGATGCGCACGCACCAGAAATACTTTTCCTGTCTTAAGGCGGACGGCGCGCCGGCGCCGCGCTTTCTGTTCGTCGCCAACAACCTGACCGCCGATCACGGCAAGACGATCATCGCCGGCAACGAACGGGTGCTGCGCGCCCGCCTCGCCGATGCGCGGTTTTTCTGGGACCAGGACCGCAAGATGCGCCTCGAAGACCGGGTCGAGGCGCTGAAGCAGCGTGTCTATCACGAGAAGCTCGGCAGCATGTACGACAAGACCGAGCGGATGGAGAAGCTCGCGGGCTTCCTTGTCCAACAGCTCTACCCTGCCGTCACCCCCGCACAAGCGGGGGTCCAGGGCAACCGGTCCGACCCCGCTGCCCTGGATTCCCGCGTTCGCGGGAATGACGAGGGAGAATTGGGCCGCTTGGCGCAGCGAGCGGCGCATCTCGCCAAGGCCGATCTGTCGACCGGCATGGTCGGCGAGTTTCCCGAATTGCAGGGCGTGATGGGCCGGTACTACGCGTTGCATGACGGCGAGGACCCGCGCGTCGCCGAGGCGATCGCCGACCACTACAAGCCGCTCGGCCCGAACGACATGTGCCCGACCGCGCCAGTGAGCATTGTCGTAGCGCTCGCGGACAAGTTTGATGCATTAGTTGGCTTTTTCGCCAATCGACGAGAAGCCTACGGGTTCACGAGATCCGTTTGCGCTGCGGCGCGCGGCGCAAGGCATCATCAGGATCGTCCTCGAAAACAGGTTGCGCCTTTCTTTGATGGCCGCACTTCTGAAGTCAGGCGAAGTACTCCGGCTGTCGATGGAGCAACTGGGAGTCGCTCAGGAACTGCTTGCCTTCATTGCCGAGCGGCTGAAAGTGCATTTGCGGGGCACGGGTGTGCGGCACGACCTGATTGCCGCCGCCTTCGAGCAGGTCGGCATTATGGGGATCGTGCGGCGCGGGGCATACGAGGACGACCTGATCCGCTTGTTGGCCAAGGTGGAGGCTCTGAAGGCTTTTCTTGCCACGGAAGATGGTACCAACCTGCTGACAGCCTACCGTCGAGCCTCGAACATCGTCACAATCGAAGAACGGCGCTACCTATTGCAGTACGGTCAGGAGTTTGATGCTGCATTGCTGAACCAGCATGAAGAGAAATTGCTGGCTCATAGTCTTGACGTGATTGGCAAGGAGGTCGGGGGGTTCTTGAAGCGTGAAGAGTTTGACGGCGCTATGGCTTCGCTGGCGAGACTGCGTCGGCCCGTCGATGAATTTTTCGACAAGGTGACGGTTAATACCGATGACCGGGCGTTGCGCGAGAACCGGCTGCGGCTACTCTCGCGGATCCGCAACACGATGAACCAGGTCGCCGATTTTTCCCAGATCGAGGCTTTATCGCGCTAGCGCATTCATAATGGGTGACGGATTTGCCACGGCGATATGTGACGATATTCACTGTCAACCACCGTTTGTTGCAGCGTGTCGCGCTGTACCGCGGAGCGGCGATGCTCGAAACCATGACCCGCGGCGGGATTGTCACGATTGCCGCCGCTCATTGAATTTCCTAGAAAGCTGGCGGCGCTGGTTGCCAGCTTTTTTATATCCTGCAATGCTTTCAAAAGCTGAGGATGTAGAAAGGAAAGCGTAGATGCCTTTAATGCTTCGCCGATGCGCTCTATGGAGCGCACTTATACTTGTCGTCCCACTTGGATGCCCCTCCACTGCCGCCATTGCAGCATCATCACCGACGACCTCACCATGCTTGAACGGCAGTCATCTTTTTTACGGATGGCCGGGCAGCGATGTCCCCAAATATCCGCTGGGCGACAATACGTGGTGCGTCACTTCACTTCCAACTTGCGATGAATATGGGCATTGTCGGAAAGTACAAGCCCCTTTGTCGAATAGCCAGCGAAAGGAGAACCCGCAATGAGTTCAAAAGCGATGAACGTTGGCGATCGGGTCTTGGTCGTCCGTACTTTGGTGAAATCGTCCGCATCAACGCGAACGGTACGATCAAAGTGCGCTGGAACGGGGTGAAGCCCCCATGACGACCGGTGGGACAAAATGGGTCTACGGCTTTGGCGCCGGCAGCGCGGAGGGGCGCGCCGATATGCGCGATCTTTTGGGCGGCAAGGGCGCCGGTCTCGCCGAGATGAGCAATCTCGGGCTCCCGGTGCCGCCCGGCTTCACGATCACCACCGAGATCTGCACCCATTTTTACGCCAGCGGAAAGACCTACCCGGCCGATCTGAAGGAGCAGGTCGCCACCGCGCTCGCTGCGGTCGAGGATACGATCGGCGCCAGATTCGGCGATCCGCAGAAGCCGCTCCTGGTGTCGGTGCGCTCGGGCGCGCGCGCCTCGATGCCGGGGATGATGGATACCGTCCTCAATCTCGGGCTCAACGACAAGACGGTCGCGGGGCTGGCCAAAGAGAGCGGCGACGAGCGCTTCGCCTATGACAGCTATCGCCGTTTTTTGCAGATGTACGGCCAAGTCGTGCTCGGCATCGAGCACCATCACTTCGAGGAGCTGATCGAGAACCACAAGATCGAGACCGATGCCGTGCTCGACACCGAGCTCGGCGCCGCGGATTGGCAGACGATCGTCGCCGGTTTCAAGGAAGTCGTCGCGGCCGAAACCGGCAAGCCGTTCCCGCAAGACGTGCACGAGCAGCTATGGGGCGCGATCGGCGCGGTGTTCGGGTCGTGGATGAATACCCGCGCCGTGACCTATCGCCGGCTTCCACAACATCCCGGCCGATTGGGGCACCGCGGTCAATGTCCAGGCGATGGTATTCGGCAACCGCGGCGAGGATTGCGCGACCGGCGTCGCGTTCACCCGCAACCCCTCGACCGGCGCCAACGAGTTCTACGGCGAATACCTCGTCAACGCGCAGGGCGAGGATGTCGTCGCCGGCATCCGCACCCCGCAGCCGCTGACGATCGCCGGCAAAGAGGCCAACGGCTCGACCCTGCCGGCGATGGAAGAGGTGATGCCGGTCGGTCTTCGCGGAGCTGCTCAAGGTGCGCCGGATCCTCGAAGACCATTACCGCGACATGCAGGACATCGAGTTCACCGTCGAGCGCGGCAAGCTGTGGATGCTGCAGACGCGCACCGGCAAGCGCACCGCGCCGGCCGCGTTGAAGATCGCGGTGTCGCTGGTCGAAGAGGGGCTGATCGACCGCGACGAGGCGATCCGCCGCATCGAGCCCGATTCGCTCGACCAGCTGCTGCACCCGATGCTCGATCCGGCGGCCAAGACCACGGTGCTCGCCCATGGGCTGCCGGCCTCGCCCGGCGCCGCCTCCGGCAAGGTGGTGTTTTCCGCCGACCAGGCCGAAGCCGCCGCGAGCCGCGGCGAAGCTGTCATCCTGGTGCGGATCGAGACGAGCCCCGAGGACATTCACGGCATGCATGCCGCCAAGGGCATCCTGACCGCGCGCGGCGGCATGACCAGCCACGCCGCCGTGGTCGCGCGCGGCATGGGACGGCCCTGCGTCGCCGGCGCCGGCGATCTGCGCATCGATTACGCGAGCGGCACGATGGCGGTGCGCAACCAGCTCGTGCGGGTCGGCGATCTGATCACGATCAACGGCTCGACCGGCGAAATCATGGCGGGCGTGGTCCCGACGATCCAGCCGACCTTGTCCGGCGATTTCGCGACGCTGATGGGCTGGGCCGATGCGCTGCGCACCCTCAAGGTGCGCGCCAACGCCGAGACCGCGATCGACGCCCGCGCCGCGCGCAGCTTCGGCGCCGAAGGGATCGGGCTGTCGCGCACCGAGCACATGTTCTTCGAAGCCGACCGCATCGGGCCGATGCGCGAGATGATCATGGCCGAAGAGGAAGCACGGCCGCCGCGCCGCGCTCGCCAAGCTCCTGCCGATGCAGCGGGCCGATTTCACCGAGATCTTCCGGATCATGCGCGGGCTGCCGGTGACGATCCGGCTCTTAGACCCGCCGCTCCACGAGTTTCTGCCGAAAACCGATGCCGAGTTCGTCGAGATGGCGCAGCTGACCGGCAAGACCGTCGCCGAGATCCGGCAGCGCACTCATTCGCTCTATGAAGCCAACCCGATGCTCGGCCTGCGCGGCTGCCGGCTCGGCATCACCTATCCCGAGATCTACGAGACCCAGGCGGTCGCGATCTTCGAGGCGGCGGCGGCGGTGATGCGGGAGACCGGCGAGGCGGTCGAACCCGAGATCATGATGCCGCTGATCGCGACGCGGCGCGAGTTCGACATCCTGAAGGAGATCGTCGACCGGGTCGCCGGCGAGGTCATGAAAAGGACCGGGGTCAACGATCTCCTATCTCGTCGGCACGATGATCGAGCTGCCCCGCGCGGCTCTGCTCGCCGGCGAGATCGCCCAGAGCGCCGCGTTCTTCAGCTTTGGCACCAACGATCTGACGCAGACCGTCTACGGCATCTCGCGCGACGATGCGGCGAGCTTTATCGGCACCTATCAAAAGCTCGGAGTGTTCGAGCACGACCCGTTCGCGACGCTCGACATTGTGGGGGTCGGCGAGATGATCCGGATCGCTGTCGAGCGCGGTCGCGCCGCCCGGCCCGATTTGAAGCTCGGCATCTGCGGCGAGCATGGCGGCGACCCGGCCTCCATTCATTTCTGCCGCAGGGTCGGGCTCGATTACGTGTCGTGCTCGCCCTATCGGGTGCCGATCGCGCGGCTCGCCGCGGCGCAGGCCGAGTTGGCGGGCGAGGCGGGCGACAGCACGGCCTAGCAAGCCCCTCTCCCCGCGATTTGTAGGATGGGTTGAGCGAAGCGAAACCCATCAATCGCCGTCGTATGCGGTATTCGGGCGGCAGATGGGACCAACTGCGCGCGCCGCGGAAAGGTTATATCGAGAAGCATTCCGGCAAGCCGTGAAGCTTGCTTCCGCAGGCGTTCCAAACCGTGATCGGCTCTTCGTCTGAACGCAGTGGGGAAAGGCGCATGCCTTGATCTGGCACGTCACATAGGGGCGGTGGGGCCGTGTAAAGGCAGTTCATGATTGCCGCTTCCAGCCGCTCGCGGACGCGCCTGATGTCTATTGGAGCAACGAATATGCGAAAGCTGCGGAGTTGTGATCTTGTCGCATCGAGAATCTCAGCCTGTCGCGCGGTAAATTCGGGCCGCCGCTCGGGCCGCTCAGTCCAGCGCCAGCCAGCCCACTCGGCTCCATGCCAAATTTCCTTGCGACGACCGCGTTTCATCTCGGTTAAGTCAATTACGGTATATCCGCCGGCAAGATATTTGTCTGTATGTTGTTTGAACCTTCTACGAAGATCGCCTGTAATGCCTGCCACATAGATCAAATAGCCATCAGCGTACTCGACTGTCCAAAGATATACGCCCGCGAAATTGGGAAGCCCCGACAGCCCATTGGCTTCTTCGAAGCTCGGCCAGGAGTAAGGTCCCAGCCACAAAATGCGCATTTCCATAGTCGGGTTCCCATTTGCGCCCGAATACCGGTCGCATGATCCGATGATGGGTTTCGCTTCGCTCAACCCATCCTACAGCTCTGATGGCGGGCGAGGCGGGCGGCAGCACGGTGTAGCGCCTGTCCGGGTAGACTTCGCGGTGCAATTTCAACCGCGGTCCCGGCGGTTTCTTTTATGGTTCGCTGTCGCCGCCGATCCGCATCCAATCCGGGCGCAGCGGCACCAGCGTTGCGGCATCGGCCACGAGCGGCTGGCCGACGGCGACCGCATCGAGGCGTAACAACGCGAGGCCCTGCCCGTCGCGGCTGGAGCGCATCTCGCCGGCGTCGCGGCCCTCTGCGGTCACGATCGTGCCGGGCGGCGGTGCCGGGCCGTCGATCCGCACCGGGAACAGGCGCTTTTTGATGAGGCCGCGATATTTCGTGCGGGCGGTCAGCTCCTGGCCGACATAGCAGCCTTTTTGCCAATCGACGCCGTTGAGCTCGTCGAACCCGGCTTCGAGCAGGATCGACTTGTCGGGCACCAGGTCGCGGCTGCCGTCGGGGATGCCGAGGGCGAGGCGGTGGCGGTCCCAGTCGGCGAAATCGGCTTGTGTGAGTTCCGCACCGAGGCGGGCGAGACGCCCGCGGTCCATAATGACCCGGGCGCCGAGCTCGGCGAGTCGCGGATCGACCAGCGCAACGCCCCCGTCGAGCGGCCGCGCCGTCCCGGGTTCGCCCGCGAGGCCCAGCGCAGCCAGCGCGCCCGCGCCGAACACCGCGGCGACGGCCAGCTCTGGCCGCTCGGCGATCTCGACCTTGGCGCGCAGGCGGTAGATCGACGAGGCGCCGCCGCAAATCGCCGAGCCGCGCCGCCTCGGCGTCGAGCCAGATCGCCTCGCCTTCTTCGACCATGATGAAATCGTGCAGGTATTTGCCCTGCGCCGTGAGCAGCGCGGCGTAGACGGCGCGATCGCTGCGACAGCTTCTCGACATCGTTCGAGACCAGCCCCTGCAGAAAGAGGCGGCGATCCGGCCCCGACACGGCGAGAATGCCGCGGTCTTCGAGGACGGCGAAATTGCCCTGCGCCATGTGCCACGGCTCATAGCCGCATGACGCGTCTACAGGTGGAGGCCGGCCGCTTGCTTGGCAAGCCGGGCGGCGCGGGCTATTAAGGCGCCGGGATCGGGGATATGCACATCCTGTTCGTGACCGCCACCCGTATCGGCGATGCCGTGCTGTCGACCGGTCTGTTGTCCCATATCGTCGAACGTTTTCCCGGCGCGCGCCTGACGATCGCCGCGGGGCCGGTCGCCGCGCCGCTGTTCGAGGCGGTCCCCGGGCTCGACCGGGTGGTGGTGCTGAAGAAGCGGCGCTGGCAGCTGCATTGGCTGGCGCTCTATGCCCGCGCCGTCGCCCCGCCGCTGGGACCTCGTCGTCGATCTTGCGCGGCTCGGCGCTCGCCTGGATGGTGCGCGCCGGCGAGCGCCGGGTCATGGCCAAGGGCGATGCGCGCGAGCACCGGGTGCGTCAGCTCGGCCGCCTGTTCGGTCTCGACCCGCCGCCGAGCCCGCGTATTGTGGACCGCGCCGCGCCACGAGCGCGCCGCCGAAGCGCTGCTGCCGCCGGGCCCGCCGGTGCTGGCGATCGGGCCCGCCGCCAATTGGCGCGGCAAGCAATGGCGGGCCGAGCGCTTCGCCGAGCTGGCGTGCCGGCTGACCGCCGCCGACGGGCCGCTTCCGGGCGCGCGCGTCGCGGTCCTGGCGGCGGCGCACGAGCGCGCGCAGGCAGCGCCGCTGCTCGCGGCGCCGGCGCCGGGCGGCGTCATCGATCTCGTCGGCCGGACCGATCTGCTGACCGCGGCGGCGGTGCTGCGGCGCTGCTTCGTTGTTCATCGGCAACGACACCGGGCTCATGCATATCGCCGCTGCCGCGGGCACGCCGACCCTGGGTCTGTTCGGGCCGAGCCCGGCCGAGCAATATGCGCCCTGGGGAAACTGCACCGCCTTTGTCCGCACGGCGGTGCCGCGCGAGGCCTTGTTCGGCCCCGGCTACGACCACCGCACCACCGATACGCTGATGGATTCGCTCTCGGTCGAGATGGCCGAGGCGGCGGCGTGCCAGCTGTGGCGGCGTGCCATAGGCGAGGCGGTCCCCGCCGTCGCGAGCGCAGGGCAATGAGCATCGCCACCAGCGAGCCGTCCACCTCCGCGCTTGGGGCCGCCGCACCGGTCGTGACGCCGCCGCGGCTTTCCGCGCTCGTCGTCGCTCATAACGAGGAGGCGCAGCTCACCGAATGTCTGTCGCGGCTCGCCTTCGCCGACGAGCTCGTCGTCGTGCTCGATCGCTGCGAGGACCGCTCGCGCGACATCGCGCGCCAGTTCACCGACCGGATCATCGAGGGCGCCTGGGAGCGCGAAGGGCCGCGCCGCAACGCCGGGATCGCCGCCTGCCGCGGCGAGTGGATCCTCGAGATCGACGCCGATGAGCGGGTCGGGCCCGATCTCGCCGCCGAGATCGACGCCGTCGTGGCAAGCTCACCGGCGGATTGGCATCTGATCCCGGTCGACAATTATGTCGGCGACCGGCTGGTGCGCTGGGGCTGGGGCGCCTCGTTCGGCCGTGGGGCCTATGCCGGCCTCTTCCGCCGCGGCGCCAAGCGGTGGGGCGACCAGCGCGTGCACCCGGCGGTTGCGTTGTCCGGCGCGCAAGGACCGACGCTCAAGGCGCGCCTCGCGCACCATGTCGACCGCAACATCTCCGACATGCTGCGCCGGCTCGACCGCTATACGAGTTTGCGGGCGCAGGATCTGCGCGAGAGCGGCGACATCGGCAGCTTCGGGCACAATCTGCGGCGCATCCTATCGCGCTTCTGGAAGTGCTACATCGGCCGGCGCGGCTATCGCGAAGGCGCCTGGGGTTTCCTCATTGCCCTCTGCGCGGCGCTTTATCCGATCCTGTCCTATCTGAAGGCGCGGCTCGAGAGCGAGTGATGGCAACTGTCGTGATGGCCGATTGCGGCATCGCCTTCGACGGCAGGACGGCCGAAGCGGGGCCGCTGGGCGGCGCCGAGACCGCCTTTGTCGCGCTCGCCGAGGCGTTCGCCGCGCGCGGCCACAGGGTCGAGGCGCGCAGCCATTGCCGTGCGCCGCTCACCCACAACGGGGTCGGCTGGGCGCCGCTCGCGGCAGGAGTGCCGCAATCCTGCGATCTCTATATCGGCAATCGCAGCTATCGCGTGATGGGGCTGGTGCCGCGGGCCCGCCGCCGCCTGTTCTGGCTGCACAACCCGGCGCGCTATCTGAAAAAGCCGCGCAACCTATGGCGCCTGGCCTGGTATCGCCCGACGCTGGTCTTGTGCGGCGGCTACCACGCCAGGACGGTGCCACCGTGGCTGCCCTGCGGCGGGCGGGTGATCATCCCCTACGGCCTGCTCGAGGATTTCCGCCAACCGGCCGAGCGCGAGCCGCCGGCGCCGCGGGCGATCTTTACCTCGAACCCGCTGCGCGGCCTCGACTGGCTGCTCGATCTCTGGACCGCGCGGATCGCGCCGGCGGTGCCCGAGGCCGAGCTGCACGTCTATGCCGGTCCCGCGGTCTACGGCGCCGGCGGCGAGGCGGCGCGCCGGATGGAGGCGGTGCTCGCGCGCGCCGATGCGCTCTACGCAAAGGGCGTGCGCCGCCACCCTCCGGTCCGGCACCATGAGTTGGCCACGGTACTCGCGCAATCGCGGATCATGCTATATCGCGGCGACCCGGGCGAAGCCTTTTGCACCGCGCTCGCCGAAGCGCAGTCGATGGGCGTGCCGGCTGTCGTGCAGCCGCTTGGGATGGTTGCCGAGCGGGTGATCGATGGCGCGACCGGCCGCATCGCCGCGGGCGACGATGCCTTTGCGGAGGCTGCCATCGAAGTCTTGCGCGACGACGAGTTGTGGCGCCGCTGGCATAAGGGCGCGCTCGCGACGCAACGCGGGTTGAGCTGGGACGAGGTCGCCGCCCGCTATGAGGCGCTGATGATATGAAGGCGCGCGGGCGCTGGATGAGCCGCAATGCGTCCTTCGAGACGACCGCTCCGCGGCCTCCTCAGGATGACGATGGGTTCTTGATGCCACGCACAAATCCCCGTCATCCTGAGGAGCGCCCCGCAGGGGCGCGTCTCGAAGGACGCAGGGGGCCTGAGGCGGCCATCGCGAGGGATGCGGGCGAAGAGCGCGCAGCGGCGCGCGCGACGGTGCTGGTCTATCGCCATCGGCTGGCGCCGCTGTCCGAAGTCGAGTTCCTGCGCCGCTTCTATGTCGGGTTCGAGCATCTCGAGCCGGTCTGGCTTGGTTGCCATATCGATGCCGGCGCCAGCGCCCTGACTAGCGACCCGCTGCGCCTTGGCCGGGGCGGCCCGCTCGGCGCGCTCGACCGCACACTGTTCCGGCATTTCGGGCTGCTGCCGCCGCAACCGGATCTGCGGGCGTTGCGACCGCTCGTGCTGCACGCGCATTTCGGCCGCGGCGGCGCCCTCGCTTTGCCGATCGCCCGAACCCTGCGGGATCCCGCTGGTGGTGACGTTCCACGGCGCGGACGCGACCAAGGAGGCGCATTACCGCCGGCGCCTCGTGCCGCGGATCTATGCGCGGCGCCTCGCCGCCCTGCAGCGCGAGGCGGCTTTGTTCATCTGCGTCTCGCAATTTGTCCGCGACCGCCTGTTGGCGCGCGGCTTTCCGCCCGAAAAGCTCGCGGTCATCCACCAGGGGGTCGAACTCAACGCGGCGCAAGCCGCAAAACCGGAAGCGGCCGCCGATCCCTATGTCCTGTTTGTCGGCCGCTTTGTCGAGAAAAAAGGCGTGTCGCACCTGATCGAGGCGATGCGCCGGCTCGAAGCCCGGGGCAGCGCGGCCAAGCTGGTCCTGATCGGCGACGGCCCGCTCTCCGGCGCGCTGCGCGAACAGGCGCGGGGGCTGCAGCGGGTGGCGTTTCTCGGCTGGCTGCCGAATTCCGAAGCGCGCCGCTGGATGCGCGGCGCGCTGGCGCTGTGCGTGCCGAGCGTCACCGCGCGAGCGGGCGATTCGGAAGGGCTGCCGACGGTGATTTTCGAGGCGATGGCCGAGGCCGTCCCGGTCGTCGGATCGGACCATGCCGGTATCGCCGAGGCCGTCGAGCACGGCAGCACCGGGCTGCTCGTCCCGGAGGGCGACCCGGCGGCGCTGGCCGATGCGCTCGCCAGCCTGACCGAATGCCGCGAATTGCGTCAGCGCCTCGGGACGGCGGCGCGCGCGGTCGCGGCCGAGCGCTTCCACGCGCTCAAGCAATCGCGCCTTCTCGAAGCGGCGCTGCTGCGCGTCGCCGGCGACCCGCTGCGATGAGGCTGACCGCGCAAGATTTTCCGCCTGGCACGCCGCTCAATCGTTTCTTCGCCCGGAATGAGGCGGCGTGGCGGACCGATCGCCGTTACAGGCTCGCGCGCGATCCGGATCGCTTGCCGGCTTCGCCCGCTGGGAGGCGGCTCGCCGACAGCCTTGCCGCCGCGATCGGCAATCCCGACCACGCGGCGCATGGTGCGGTTTTCGCAGCGTTCGAGGCGCTGGAGGCGCCGCCCGCCCGCCCACGTCGCATTCTCGTCATCCGGCTCAGCGCGTTCGGCGATTTTATCCAGTCGCTGGGCCCCTTCGCGGCGATCCGCCGCCACCACGCCGGCGACCGGATCAGTCTGCTAACGACCCGTCCCTTCGCCGCCTTTGCCGAGGAGCTGGGCCTCTTCGACGAGGTGCTGGTCGACGAACGGCCCCGGCCGCTCGCGCTGTGCGGCTGGCTGGGCCTGCGCCGGCGTTTGCGCCAGGGCCGCTTCGATCGCGTCTATGATCTACAGACCTCGGCGCGGTCCTCGATTTATGCGTGGCTGTTCCGGCCGGAGATGCCGGAGTGGTCGGGGATCGCCGCGGGCTCTTCGCACCCGCACGTCAATCTCGAGCGCGATCACCAGCACACGGTCGACCGGCAGGCCGAGCAGCTCCTGATGACCGGCATCTACCCGACGCCCCTGCCGAGCCTGCCGCCGCTCGATCGCGCGCTGCCGGCGCCGCTCGTGGGCCGTGATTTTGTGTTGCTGGCCCCGGGATCCTCGCCGCACCATCCGGCGAAGCGCTGGCCAGCCTTGCGCTTTGCGCTGCTGGCGCGGGCGCTCGACGAGATCGGCCATCTGCCGGTGGTGGTCGGCTCCGTGCCTGAACGGCCGCTTGCCGCCGCGATCCGCGAAGCCTGCTCAGGCGCGGTCGATCTCGTCGGCCAGACCGACATCGCGCTCCTCGCCGCGCTCTGCCGGCGCGCCCGGCTGACGGTCGGCAACGACACCGGGGTCTGCCATCTCGCGGCGGCGGCGGGCTGCCCGGTCGTCGTGCTGTTCTCGCGGGAATCGGACCCGGCGCGCGTTGCCCCGCGCGGTCCTGTCGTCCGCATCCTCGGCGCGCCCGACCTCGCCGACCTCGCGGCCGAGCCCGTGATCGCCGCGGCGACCGACATCCTCCTCAAGCATTCCAACCCTCTCCCGCATCGCGGGAGAGGGGGGACCCAGCGCGAAGCGATGGGTGGGTGAGGGTCTCGCGACGGAACCACCCTCATCCGCCTCCGCGCTGCGCCCGGAGGCACCCTCTCCCGCGATACGGGAGAGGGGCTGGCGCTATCGGCCGGCGGCTTTGTCGCCTGCGCGGCCGGCTATTTCAGCGTGCGGTCCCACAGCGCGAACATCTTGTCCCAGGTCTCCTCGGCGGCGAGGGTGTTGTAGATCGGCCGCTCGGGGAAGGCAAAGCCGTGCTCGGTGCCCGGGAACACCTTCAGTTCGTGCTTGATGTCGTGCTTGTCGAGCAGCTTCTTGAGGTCGCCCGGGATATGCGGCGGGACGCTGCGGTCGGTCTCGGCGAAGGCGTAATAGAGTTCGCCCTGGACCTTGTCCAACAACAGGTGCGGCGAGTCTTCCTTGTCGGTGATGATGCCGACGCCGTAGAGCGAGGCCGCGGCCTTGATGCGATGCGGATAGAACGCCGCCGCGTTGGTGATGTGCTGGCCGCTCATGCAATAGCCGACGCAGCCGACGGGGCCCGGCTTTGCCTTCTCTTGCGCGTCGAGAAAGCCAATCAGGCCGCCGGTGTCGTCCATGACCATCTTGTTGTTCAGGCTGTTCATCGCGGTCAGCATGCATTGCAGCATCACATCGTCGCGGCGGTGGACATCGAAGCGCAGCGTGCCGAGCCGGTAATACATGTCGGGCAACAGGCAGAAATAGCCGTGACGGGCGATGCGCCGCGCCATGTTGCGCAGCTCTTCGCGGATGCCGGGCGCATCCATGTAAAAGATGATGCCGGGATACTGGCCCGGAGCCTCCGGGCAGACCGCGAAAGTCGGCATGGCGCCGTATTTGGTGGTGACGACGACGTCCTGTTCGATCATCGCGGGATCCTCCGCTTCAGGCGAGGCTGAGGGGCGCAGGCTCGCGCGATTGTGCCCCGATGTCACGCGGTTTTGCCGGTTTGAGGGCCGCGCTCAGCGGCCGCGAAACAAGGGTGCGCGCTTCTCGCCCCAGGCCTGCAAGGCTTCGGCATGGTCCTCGGAGGTGGCGCAGCGGGCGCGCGCCGCGGCCAGGGCCGCGCGGTCGAGCCGGCCGCCGGCGATCTCGTTGATCGCGCGCTTCAGCCCGGCGAGCGCCAAGGGCGCGTTGGCGGCAAGTGCCGCGGCCAGGGCATCGACCTTCGCGTTCAGCTCGCCCGCGGACACCGCCTCGTCGAGATAGCCGATGCGCAGCAATTCGTCCGTGTCGATCGGTTGCGCGGTCAGGAACAGCTTCTTCGCCGCGGCGACGCCGAGCCGGGCGACATAGCGCTCGATGCCGCTTGGGTAATAGACGATGCCGAGGCGCGCCGCCGGCATCACCAGCTGCATGCCGGCGACGCCGATGCGGAAATCGCAGGCGAGGGCAAGGTCGGTCGAACCGCCATAGACGCTGCCGTTGAGCGCGGCGATGGTCGGCACGCGCAGCCCTTCGAGCCGGTCGACGGTGCGCGCGAAGGCATCGCTGCCGGGCTCCTCGGCGTTCGCGGGGGCGTCGGGCGCAGCGGCGCGGCGCGCGACCAATGCGCCGATGTGATAGCCGGAGCTGAAGCTCTTGCCGGTCCCGGTCAGCACCAGCACGCGGACCTTGGGGTCCTCGTCGATCCGGGCGAAGGTCTCGCGCAAGGTGACGAGATCGTCCGGTTCGATCCGGTTGTGCTGGCGCGGCCGGTTGAGCCGGATCGTGGCGCGGCCTTCGCCGATCGTGACGATCGGCGCGGTCGCTTCGTCTTCATTGCTGGTTGCGCTGGTCATGGCGCCTCGGTCACCTCGCCCAGACGCCCGGCGGCTTGGTGACCTGGAAGCTCTGCCGCTCCTCCATGCGCGCGATCCACGCCCGCAAATTCGGGTGCTCGGCGATCGGCGCCTCGCCTTCGGGGAGCCGGCTGAAATAATAGAGGAGCGGGATCACCATCAAATCGGCGAGGCTGACGCGCTCGCCGGCGAGGTAGGGCTGCTCGCCCATCAGCCGCGCGATCTCGGAGAGGCAGAGGCGCGCCCGCGGCAGCGCCGCGGCGACCGCGGCCTCGTCGACCGGCAACCCGAGGCGCGGCGCGAGAACGCGGTTGACCAGAATGCCGCCGGCGATCGCCGGCCAGGCATAGGCGTCGACGATGCCCATGATCTGGTTCATCCGCGCGAATTGGTGCAGATCGGTCGGCTGCAACGGCGCGACCGGGAAGCCTTCGTCGATATAGCGCAGGATCGCCTGCGTCTCGTACAGCGCGAAGCCGTCATGCTCGAAGGCCGGCACCTTGGCGAACGGATGGCGCGACAGATGCGGCTCCTGGCGATGCTCGCCGAAGGGGACCTCGACAAGCTCGTGGGCGACCCCCTTTTCGGCGAGTGCGAGGCGGGTGCTCCACACATAGGTGCTGCCCGCCGGGCCATAGACGATCGGCCGCGCCATGTCTCGATCCCCTGATCCGTTGCGCGGCAAAGAATAGCGGCGCCGGATGGCTGCGTCGCCGCCGAAACGATCAGGCCTCCATCCGCCGGGATGGAGGCCTGATCGGATTCGGTCTGGCGGCTTGGCTCAGCTCGCGACGCGCCACTGGCCGCTGGCGTCCTGGCAGGCGGTGCCCAGCGCGCCGTTCGCTGCCTGGTATTCGCGGCAGGTCTGTCCGGCAGCGTTCTTGAAGGCCGGCCTGGCGGTATAGGTGATCGAGGCGCTGCCCCTGCGCCGCGCCAGCAGGCGCCGTGCCGGCGGGGACCGGCGGCGGATAGTAGGCCGCCGCGGCTACCTGGCGCTGGCGGATAGGCCGGCGGCGGGTAGGGATACGGGTAGGGAGAAGAATAGGGATAGCCGTACGGATAGCCGTAATAGTAGGGATAGGCCAGCGCAGCGCCGTAGCAAGCCCGCGACTGCGGCGGGACCCCACCACCAGCCACCGCCGCGCCCGTACCAGCCGCCGCCATGCCACCCGCCGCCGCCATGCCACCCGCCGCCACCGCCGTGCCAGCCACCGCCGGCGCGTGCCGTCTGCGGCACCGTCGCGCCGATCGCAAGGACAGCGGCGGCGATTGCGGCCGCGCGCATCCCGACGCGCAACCTCCGCAGAGTTTCTGTCAGCTTATGCATGTTCAACCTCGAAGCCGATGAGAGGCCAACGCATCGAAAGTATAGGGCACAAATATAGGTGGCCATCCCCGTCGGCACCAGCGGAATGCAACGCCATCGTTTCGCAACCCCGAGCGTCGCCTGGATCGGAAGTTGCCCTCGCCGTTTCATCGCGCCGCGTTCCGTGCAGAGCGGTTGCAGCCCATGGCCCGGACGGGCTAAGACCCTGGCACGGTTTCAGCCGAGGAGGTTCGCCGTGGCGCGCGGAGACGAGCAGCATCGCAACCCGAAATCCGATATCGATATCGCGCAGGCGGCGGCGATGCGGCCGATCGGCCAGGTCGCGGCGGACAAGCTCGGGATCCCGGACGAGGCGCTGTCGCTCTATGGCCGCTACAAGGCGAAGATCTCGCTCGACTACGTCCGCTCGCTGGCGGACCGGCCGCAGGGCAAGCTGATCCTCGTCACCGCGATCACGCCGACCCCGGCCGGCGAAGGCAAGACGACGACGACGGTCGGTCTCGGCGACGCGCTCAACCACATCGGCAAGAAGGCCATCCTGTGCCTGCGCGAGCCGAGCCTCGGGCCGTGCTTTGGCATCAAGGGCGGCGCCGCCGGCGGCGGCTATGCGCAGGTCGTGCCGATGGAGGACATCAACCTGCATTTCACCGGCGATTTGCACGCGATCGGCGCCGCCAACAACCTGCTCGCCGCGCTGGTCGACAACCACATCTATTACGGCCTCGAGCCGCGCATCGATCCGCGCCGGGTCGCCTGGCGCCGCGGTCTCGACATGAACGACCGGGCGCTGCGCTCGATCGTCTCCTCGCTCGGCGGGGTCGCCAACGGCTTTCCGCGCGAGGACGGGTTCGACATCACGGTCGCCTCGGAGGTGATGGCGATCTTCTGCCTGTCGACCGACCTTGCCGATCTGCGTCGCCGGCTCGCCAATATCGTTGTCGGCCAGACCCGGGAGCGCCAGCCAGTGCGGTCCTCCGATCTGAAGGCGGCCGGCTCGATGGCGGCCCTCCTGAAGGATGCGATCGCGCCGAACCTGGTTCAGACGCTGGAAAACAACCCGGCCTTCATCCATGGCGGCCCGTTCGCCAACATCGCCCATGGCTGCAATTCGGTCATGGCCACGACGACGGCGCTGAAGCTCGCCGATTACGTCGTCACCGAGGCCGGGTTCGGGGCCGATCTCGGCGCCGAGAAATTCTTCGACATCAAATGCCGCAAGGCCGGGCTCAAGCCCGATGCGGCGGTCATCGTCGCGACCGTGCGGGCGCTCAAGATGCATGGCGGGGTGCCGCGCGACGGGCTCAAGGAGGAGAATGTCGCCGCGCTCGAAAAGGGCTTTGCCAACCTCCAGCGCCATCTCGAAAACCTGCGCGGCTTCGGGGTGCCGGTGGTGGTCTCGGTCAACCGCTTCAGCGCCGATACCGAGGCCGAGCACGCAAGGTTGAAGGAGCTGTGCGCCGGCATGGGGGTCGAGGCGGTGATCGCGGATCATTGGGCCCGCGGCAGCGAGGGGGCCGAGGGGCTGGCCCGCGCCGTCGTCAAGCTCGCCGAAAGCGGCCAGGCCGATTTCCGCCTTCTCTATCCCGATGAGATGCCGCTGCGCGACAAGATCAAGACGATCGCGCAGAAGATCTATCGCGCCCGCGACATCGCCTGCGACGCCGCCATCGAAAGCCGCCTCGCCGAATTGCAGAAGGGCGGCTTCGGCCATTTCCCGGTGTGCATCGCCAAGACGCAGTACAGCTTTACCACCGATCCCAACGCCAAGGGCGCGCCGACCGATCACGTCCTCACGGTGCGCGAAATACGGCTGTCGGCCGGCGCCGAGTTCATCGTTGCGGTGTGCGGCGAGATCATGACGATGCCC
The DNA here is from genome assembly GCA_963842175.1 of uncultured Alphaproteobacteria bacterium. GTDB lineage: Bacteria > Pseudomonadota > Alphaproteobacteria > ATCC43930 > CGMCC-115725 > DATARH01. Next base: position 47,288 of record CAWJFM010000021.1, on the reverse strand, counting down.
GGCCTGCCGCGAGTGCCCGCCGCCAACAGCATCGATCTGAGCGAAGACGGCCGCATCACCGGGCTGTTCTGAGAGCGAGCGGAGAGGCTGCCATGAAGCTCGACGAAGCAAAAATCTTGGCTTATCCGCGGAAGCTCGTTGAGCACGTCATCCTGGGCCTCTACGACCAGATCAACGTCCATTTAGTCAAATTGGTCGGCTTCGACTTCTCTCCGGAGCTGCGCCAGCATTTCCGCCGCGAATTGCGGGCCTGGTTGAACAAGATCCAATCGCTCCGGTTCAAGCCGGACCGGCGGCCTGGCTCATTCAAATTCTACTTCGATCTCCTGTTCGATTATCCCTTCGGTGGAGTTGAAGTAGAGAACATGCAGAGGATTATCGATCAAATCGCCGACGAGTATGAAAATGCCCGGCCGATCAAAACCCCGGAAGAAATGGTCCAGTGGCTCCAGACGTTCCATACCAAGCTGGCCGAGCGGCTGCACAATGGCGAAGACGTGCTCGACCTGATCCCGGAATAAAGAGCGGTCGTTGGATCCCGATGAAGTAAAGCTGTGGCGGCGGGGCGAGCGCGAGCGGCTGATCGCGCTGCGCCAGGGGCTGCCGGCCGCCGACCGGCGGCGCTGGAGCGAGCGCATCGACGCCGAGCTTCGCAGCCTCCTCGCCGAACGGCCGGGAATTCTCGGCGTCTATTGGCCGTTTCGCGCGGAATTCGATCCGCGGCCGCTGATCGACTGGGCGGTCGCGGCCGGGCGCGCCATCGCGCTGCCGGTCGTGGTCGACAAAAAGGGGCCGCTCGAATATCGCCTATGGCGGCCGGGCGAGCCGCTCGTCGACGGGGTGTGGAACATCCCGGTGCCGCAAAACCGCGCGGTTGTCACGCCGTCCATCGTGCTTGCCCCGCTCGTCGGGTTTGATCCCGCCTGCTACCGGCTGGGTTATGGCGGCGGCTATTTCGACCGCACCCTGGCGGCGCTCGCGCCGCGGCCGTTGGCGATCGGGGTCGGGTTTGCAATCCAGCTTCTGGAGACGATCTACCCCCAGCCCTTCGACGTGCCGATGGATCTGATCGTCACCGAGACCGGCACGCGCCGCCGCTAGGCTAGCCGGGCGGGAACTGCGCCATCCAATGGCGGGCGATGTCGGCGCGGCGACAGATCCAGACGCGGTCGCGAGCGCGGACATGCTCGATGAAGCGGATCAGCGCCGCGGCGCGGCCGGGATGGCCGGTTATCCGCATATGCAAGCCGATCGACATCATGCGCGGATGTTCCGCCCCCTCCTCGTAGAGCAGATCAAAGCTGTCGCGCAGATAGGCGAAGAAATCCTCGCCCGGCCCGAACACGCCGCGGCCGAATTTTACGTCGTTCGTCGCCAGCGAATAGGGGATGACGAGATGCGGCTTGGCGCCCACCCTGACCCAATAGGGCAGCTCGTCATTGTAGGCGTCGCTGTCGTAGAGGAAACCGCCATTCTCGACGACGATCCGCCGGGTGTTTTCGGACGGAGCATAGCGGCAGTACCAGCCCTCGGTCGGCTTGCCGGTCAACTCGCGGATCAGCGCGACGGCGCGGGCGATCTGGTCGCGTTCCTCGGCCTCCGGCCAGTTCGTAATGCTTGATCCAGCGATAGCCGTGGCCGCAGATGTCCCAGTCGGTCGCGGCGATCGCCGCGGCGGCGGGCGGGTTCGCCGCGAGCGCCCGGGCGCAGGCGAACAGCGTCACCGGCAGCCCGAACCGGGTGAAGATGCGATGGAGCCGCCACCACCCGACCCGCGCGCCGTATTCGAACATGCTTTCGGCGGCGAGGTCGCGGCGATTGCCGGCGTCGGTGCTGGCGCTCTCGATGAGGCCGGTCTCGGAGACGCCATCACCCGCGGGGTAGGACAGCTCCGAGCCCTCCTCGAAATTGATCACGAAATTGACCGCGATGCGCGCTTCGCCCGGCCAGTGCGGATTGGGCGGCGCGGCGCCGTAGCCGACGAAATCGCGGATCATTTCAGCTCTCCGGGCGGCTCGGGATACCAATCGTCGGCGAGAATCTGGTCGAGCGTGTAGGGGCACTCCGCCGGCAGCGAGGCGGCCGCATTTTGTTCGCCATGTTCTTGCAGGTCGAGTCGCTACCCGCTTCCGTGCCGTGGAATAAAGCTTGTCCAGGACACCCACGATATCGCGTCGCAGCGTCGGGGACAGCTTGTCATCGAGTTCCGCGCGTGCGTCGATGATCGAGCCCCTCCAACCATAGCGCGGATCGCCGGCGGGCGAATACGCCAGTTTCAGGAAATGCTCGAGGATACGTCGTATCTGGCTGCGTACGGCATCGCGCTCGCTCTTGCCCAAATCCTCGATCTCCTCGGCGACGTGCTCGCGGTCGAACCGGTTGTCGCGGGTCCGCAGTCGAGCGCAGCACCTCGGCCTGGTATTGCGTCCAGGCGTAGAAATCATCGTCGTAGCGCGGTCCGTCAGGCATGGTCCTCAGCCTCAAAGCCTGCATCATTCTATGCCGGATTTACGTCGGCTCGGGCGCTTCTTCGACGATCGGCGGTCCGGGCGGCGCGCCGGGTGAGCCGGACGATCGGCACGCACAGCAGCAACAGGAAGCTGCCGAGCACGACAAAGCTGGCGCTTGCACTCCACCAGTCGGCGATGACGCCCATCACCGGCGGGATCACGATCGAGGACAGCCGGTTCATCGTCTGGCGCAGCCCGACGACCGCACCTTGCCGATACCGGCCGACCGCCTTTGCCTGCGTCGAGAACATCATCGGCTGCACCACGCCCTGCAGCCAGCCGCGGGCGACCTGCGCGAAGCAGCAGCAGGACAAAGATGCCGCCGAGAAACGGCGTCCCGCAGATCAACAGGATCGACAGCACCGTGCCGCTCAGCATCGTCCGCTGCGGGTCGCCGAGGCGCATCGCCCGTCCGGCGAACAGCGAGCCGAGGGCGCTAGCGATCTCGATCGCCGAGAACAGGATGCCGATCGTCGTGCCGGTCAATCCGATGCCATCGAGGTAGACCACATAGAGCGAGAACTGCACGCCATTGGTCGCGTTGCGCAGGAAGAAGATGGCCATCGTCATCGCTACCGCGGGGATCGCCATCAAGCGAAAAGCAGGCGATGTAGTCCGACAGGCGAGGAACCGTGTCACGCAGCCGGAACCGCACGGCGCGGCCGCGAGCCGTCGCCTCGATCGCCCGGGGCGATCTCCGCTTCCGGAGCGCGCAGCAGGGCGATCGTCAACAGCATCCCCCAGGCGACGCCGATCAGATAGGCCGGCCAGGCGCCGCCGATATCCCACGCGCCGCCGACGATGATCGGCGCGATCGTGGTGCCGAGCCGCGCGAAGAAGTTGAACCGGCCGATATGCTCGGTGTCGCCTTCCGTCAGCTGCGCGATCAATGTCTGCGATCCCGACCAGCCGAAGGACAGCGCGCCGCCGTTGACGATCTGCAGCAGCACGAGCGGCCAGAACCACGGCACCAGCGGAAACATCGGGGCGAGAACAATCGCGGTCCACACAAAAAACAGACTGACCCGCCGCGTGCCGAACCGGTCCATCAAGACGCCGACATGGATCGACAGGAAGAGGGGCAGCAAATGGCGGGCGCCGGCCAGCACCCCGACCTCGCCGGCGCTCATGCCGAGCGACAGGGCATAGAGCGGGATCAGGAAGATGTAGAGATCGGTGTATCCCATGCCGAGCAACCCGGTGGCGTAGATCGCCACCGGGTTGCTCAGCGCGGCGGGCCGCTGCCGGGTCATCGCGAACGAGCCGGCAATTCAGCGCTCCGCGGTCCGCGGCTCGACCCAGTTGGTCATCGGCGTCCTCTCCCCTCCGGCCGCAGGCCTCGAACTTGGCGGTCGCCTGGGTCCCTTCATGCTATAGCCCGGCGAGGCGGACGCCAATCGCCGGCGGCGCGGTTCCGAATTGCGAAGTTGCGGCGACGCTGCGCGCGGAACTGGGTTATGGTCCGCTGCTCATCCCAACCTGTCGCCGAGGCCTGCCGTGATGATCGAAAAACCCGCCCTGCCGGCCGCGCTGGCGCTTTTGCTGGCCTGGCTGGTGCCGGTCGCCGCTCACGCCGATGCCGCCGAAGGCGCGCGTCTGGCGCGGCAATGGTGTGCCAGTTGCCATGTCATCGACGGCACCGGCCCGTCGACGACGGTCCCGCAGGGGCCGCCGACCTTTCGCACGATCGCCGGGCATCTCGATCCCGATCAGATGCGTACTTTCCTGACGCATCCCCACGGTGCAATGCCCGATCTGGCCCTGACCCGCGCCGAAATCGAAGATCTGATCGCCTATATCGCAACCATGAAGTAGCCATCGGCGTGATTTTCCGACGCGCTAGCGCGTGATGACAGCCACCGCACCTGCAGCCGAGAATGCCGCTCCGCGCGACCACGATATCGCGGCGCCGGGGATGGCGACCGATCCGGTCTGCGGCATGAGCGTCGATCCGGCGACGGCGCGCCACCGCGCCGAACATGCCGGCACGCAATTTTTCTTCTGCGGGGCGCGCTGTCGCGAGCGGTTTACCGCCGAGCCCGAACGGTTTGCCGGCATCGGCGAAGCCGGCAGCGCCGGTCGGGGAGGGGCGGTGGACCTGCCCGATGCACCCGCAGATCGTGCGCGACGAGGCCGGCTGCTGCCCGATCTGCGGCATGGCGCTGGAACCGTGATTCCGGCAGCGGGCGCCGACGGCAATCCCGAGCTCGCCGACATGACCCGGCGGTTCTGGCTTGCGGCGGCGCTTTCGGCTGCCGCTGCTGGCGATGGCGATGCTCTGGCATTCGGCCTCGCCGGTCGCGGTCTGGCTCCAGCTCATCCTCGCCACCCCGGCGGTGCTGTGGGCGGGCGCGCCGTTCTTCCGGCGCGGCTGGGAATCGGTCGTCAACCGCCGGCTCAACATGTTCACCCTGATCGCGCTGGGGACCGGCGTCGCCTATCTCTACAGCCTTGTCGCGGCGCTGGTGCCCGGCATCTTCCCGGCATCCTTTCGTGATCACGCGGGCGGCGTCCCGCTCTATTTCGAGGCCGCCGCGGTGATCACGACCCTGGTGCTGCTCGGCCAGGTGCTCGAATTGCGCGCGCGCGCGCAGACCAACAGCGCAATCCGCGCGCTGCTCGACCTCGCGCCGAAAACGCGCGCGCCTGGTGCGCGACGACGGCACCGAAGAGGATATCGCGCTCGAAGTGGTCGTCCCCGGCGAGCTGCTGCGGGTGCGCCCCGGCGAGAAGGTGCCGGTCGACGGCATCGTGATCGAGGGCCGCAGCGCGGTCGACGAGTCGATGATCACCGGCGAGTCGCTGCCGGTCGAAAAATCGCCGGGCGACAAGGTGACCGGCGCCACCGTCAACGGCACCGGCAGCTTCGTCATGCGCGCCGAGCGGGTCGGCAGCGACACGCTGCTGGCGCAGATCGTCGCGCTGGTCGCCGCCGCGCAGCGCTCGCGCGCGCCGATCCAGAGCCTCGCCGATACCGTCTCGGCTGGTTCGTGCCGGCCGTCATCCTGGTCGCCGTGCTCGCCTTTGTCGTCTGGTCGATCTTCGGCCCGCCGCCGGCGATGGGCTTTGCCCTCGCTCAACGCGGTCGCGGTGCTGATCATCGCCTGCCCCTGCGCGCTCGGGCTGGCGACCCCGATGTCGATCATGGTCGGCACCGGGCGCGGCGCGCGCGCCGGCGTGCTGGTCAAGAACGCCGAGGCGCTCGAGCTGATGGAGAAGGTCGACACGCTGGTCGTCGACAAGACCGGCACCCTGACCGAGGGCAAGCCGCGCCTCGTCGGCGTTACCGCGATCGGCGGCGTCGCCGAAGACGAGCTGTTGCGGCTCGCCGCCAGCCTCGAACGGGGCAGCGAGCATCCGCTGGCCGCGGCAATCGTCAAGGGCGCCGAGGAGCGCGGCCTGAAGCTCGCCGCCGCCGGCCGATTTCTCCGCCGCGACCGGCAAGGGCGTCTTGGGCACGGTCGACGGCACGCGCGTCGCGGTCGGCAACGCGGCGCTGCTTGACCTCGCTCGGCATCGATCCGGGCGACCTCTCGCGAACGCGCCGACGCGCTGCGCCAGGAGGGCCAGGGCGTCATGCTGGTCGCGGTCGACGGCAGAGCCGCCGGGCTCGTCGCCGTCGCCGATCCGATCAAGGAGAGCGCGATCGGCGCGCTCGCGGCGCTGCGCGCCGAAGGCATCCGGGTCGTCATGCTGACCGGCGACAGCCGCACCACGGCGGACGCCGTCGGCGCGCCAGCTCGGCATCGACGAGGTCGTCGCCGAGGTGCTGCCGGACCAGAAGGCCGCGGCGGTCAAGAAATTCCAGGATCAGGGCCGCTTTGTCGCGATGGCCGGCGACGGCATCAACGACGCCCCGGCGCTGGCTCAGGCGCAGGTCGGCATCGCGATGGGCACCGGCGCCGACGTCGCGATGGAAAGCGCCGCGGTGACCCTGGTCAAGGGCGATCTGCAAGGGATCGTCCGGGCGCGCCGTCTCAGCCGCGCGACGATGCGCAACATCCGGCAGAACCTGTTCTTCGCGTTCGTCTTCAACGCGCTCGCGGTGCCGATCGCGGCCGGCGTGCTCTATCCGGCCTTCGGCTTGCTGCTCAACCCGATGATCGCCAGCGCCGCGATGAGCCTCGAGCTCGGTCACCGTCGTCGGCAACGCGCTGCGGCTGCGTCGCGTCCGGCTTTGAATTCCCTGCTAACAGGGAAATAAACCGGAAAATTTCGCGATTGCGCCCGGAAAACCGACCCGAACGCGGCTGATTCCGCCACGTTCGGCCGATTCCTAAGCCACCGAACTGGGAATTTTTTGTCGGCGAACGGGCCGATAAATTGACGAAACAGGGAATCCACGGGAATTTGCCGTTCGTCATGATTGCCGTGGCGCCAATATGGGTGCGTTCATGCTTTGTTTCAACCGTCGTCAGCGGCGGGCAGTGTCTCAGTTTGAATTTCGGCTTCCGACCCCACAGCGGACGTTTAACGCATCCGCGCGACCGCCAACGAACCGCCACTGGCGGAAAAAGTGAGGCCACCAAGCGCTTCCGAGCCTCGTGTGGTTGCCGTGAGCTCTTACGCAGCCTGCTTTAAGCGCTCCATTTCCTGGGCGAATTCGAAGCGCAACCGCTCGGCCTCGTCGTCCGGCAGCCATTTGGCCATGTTCGGGAATACGATCTGCCACATCCGCGCGTCCCGCTCAGACCAGGGCATCTTCTCGGCCGATCGCGCTTTCTCGATCAGCGCCTTCAGGCGCTGGCGAACCTTCTCCGGATCGGGCAGGTAGCGCTGTACCGGGGCTTGCATGCGATCGTCGCCGACGCCGAACAGGCTGGCCTGCGCCGGAACGCGCCCGAACAGATCAGCTTGGTCCGACATCTTGGTCTTGCCCTCTTACATCAAAACCCAGCGCCTCGCGAGTCAGCGTTTCGCGCAGCGTCGACTCGAGAACGATATCGGCTTCGGCGAAGAGATCAATCAGCTCGGCAATTCGTCCGCAGATATCTCGCAGTTCGCGCAAGAGCGCGAGGTCGGCCGGCAAGCCTTTTCGTCCCTCGATCCACCGCGGCAAAACCGGATATCGACTGACGGAGAAATCCCAGACTTGCTGTGGGATTCCCGTGACTCGGCCGCTTCCGTCCGAGCAGAGCGCAATCGCTCCATCGGTGTATTCGACCGTGGAGACGACGCCGCGCGGCTGGGTTTCGACACGGGCGAAGCCGGGTTGGCGATAAGCCTCGCCCGGCTCGCGGGCAAAGGTTTCGACCAGGCGAATCTCCCGACCGATTCGGACCGCGTCGGAGAACACCGGGAATCGGGCGGGGAACGGGATGTGCGGGAAGACGTCTTCCAGGTTCTCGGCAAAACGGCGAGTGTAGGAGGTCGCCGACAACAGGCACAAAATGGCGTCGAAAACATCCTCGGCAGCGACGGGTTCACCATAGGCCGTCCCCAAACTCTCGACGAGCGTCGCCGACAGGTTCGGAGCGTTTACGTCGGGTCGGCGGTTAAACAGCGGAAAAGCGTACCCGCCGTAATTGCCACGGAAGGCGTGATAGTCGGGAAGCAGAGCATGGCACCACGTCCCTGGCCCTTCGCCGGTACCGCCGGGCATGGCATAGAGACCGACATTTTCTGCGCCCCATACTCGCTGCATGGCGGGACCAGGACGGTTCAGCAACTTCAGGTCGTTGAAGAACCAGCGCCTATCCAGCGGACGGTAGCAGTAGAACCTCTCCAGTGAATCATCGTAGCTCGGGTCTGCCCGTCCGGCGAGACGAGGCGTAACTTGATCGCGCAATCGAGGCCGAACCGTACTAACGAACACATCGTCGTTTCCGCTCTTCATCCCCGACTTTACGAAGACGAATGCATCCCACAGGTTTAACCACTCCCCGTTCTGGAACGGCTCGGGCCTCATGTCGTCGAGGAGGCCGCGGTTCACCGCCACAGGGTTGGGCGGCGTTCCCCTCTCCGCTCTGTTAACCAGCCAGTCGAATTTTGCCCGTTGTGAAAAAAGGCCCTCGGTCCAGGTATCTTGATAATAGACCTCGGCAGCTTCTCCCTCCGCTTTGGTGCCGTCAGCGATTGCCAGCGTGATGGCGGTCCCGACCTGGATGTTGAACACGCCCTGGTCGCGGTCGACGCCGGCCCGCCCGCCGCGCCGGAGATCGCCGCGCAGATCAATGATCTCGATCCGGTCGAAGCGCTCGCGCATCATTTTTCGCAAGCCAGCGTAGGGCCAGCCGGTCAGAAACTTGCGGTTGGTGATGAAGGCAATAACGCCTCGTCCCGGTGCATTCTCCGCCTCGAACAGCTTCCAAACCGCCCAGCGCCAGAAGGCGACTGAGAGTTCGGGAAAGGTGTTGAGCTGGTTGCCGTGCCCCGCGCGCGAGACCGGCTCTTTCAGATCGTCCCAAACGCCATCTAACCAGTCGCCGACCAAAGTGCGGTTCTCGCCTTCTTCGAGCCGGCGATAGGGCGGGTTACCAATGATCGCCAAGATCGGCTGCCGGGTCTTGATACGGTTCGCTTCGCGGCGCTCGTCGGCGATCCCCTGAGCCACAAAGCCAAGAGAACCGGCAGCAGCGGCGGCGCCTGGTTCGGCCAGAGTGTCGGCGAGATAGACGCCGAGCCGCGGCAGCGCCATCGGCGCCTCTCCGTCGCCGTGAGGGCGTCGCAAGGCGTGGTGCAGCCGGTAGTGAGCGACCGCATAAGGGCCGACCAGCAGCTCGAAGCCGAACATCCGACCGGCGAGTTGCCGCAAGGCCGACGCTGCCATTCCCGCGCCGGCCTCGACCTCTGTCTGTGTTCTGACCCGCTCGGCAATTCCCAACAAGAAGGTCCCGGTACCGGTCGCCGGATCGAGGATCGTGAGATTGGCATCGCGCAATCCGTCGAGGCCGAGATTGTCGCGCACCGCGCGGTCGAGCGCGGCGACCACGTATCTCACGACCTCGACGGGGGTGTAGTAGACCCCGTATTTCTCGCGCGCAGCCGGATCGAATGTCCGAAGGAAATCCTCGTAGAAATAAAGTATCGGATCGCGGCCGCTCTCGGGCGCGGCGAGGATTTCCGGAGCGAAGCTATCGACGGTGTCGCACATGACATCGAACCCGATGCCGACATCGCGCACCACCTCGGGCTGGCTGAGCACTCGCAGAGCCGTCCGCATCAGCGGGTGTTCCTCCGGCATGTGCTGCCACGAGTCCGGACCAGACTTGAGGCCCGTTCCTTCGCGCACCAGCAACAGACCAAAGGCAAGCGTCTGGGCGAAAGCCGCCGAGAACAGAGCATCGAAATCGCCGGTGCTGTAACCGCCCGCCTCCGGGTGAGCGTACAGCACGTCCCGAAATTCCTGGCGCACCTGTACGAGCGCATGGTCGCGGTTCTCATCGCCGCGAAGCTCAGCCAGGCGATCGCGCACGATCCCGCGGACAAGCCGGGCGGAATGCGCCATCAATTCCGCAAGATGCAGCGCATCACGCGCGCTTGGCTCTTGTCCGGCAGCATCACACAGGCGCTCGATCAGACGCAGCAGCGGTGCCGGATCATGCTCTGCAACCGCCTTGTCGGCGAGCGCGTCGTCGCGATCGGGACGGAGGCTGCTGTCCGGGACAACAGTGGCGCTGTCGAATTCTTCGTCGCGGTAGAGCAGCCGAAGCTCGGCGAAATTGCTCGTCGCCCAGCAGGGAAACTCCTTGAACCGCTCGAATTGGCGCGCGTCTGCTCCACGCCAGCGGGTCGGGTCAGCCGGTTTCGCGGGCGCCTTGAGCTCCACAAAAGCGCGAGGTGGTGCACCTGTCCGCTTCAGTGCGATATCAGGCCGCCCGACCCCCGGATCAAGAAACTCCGGCGAGACAGACAGCCCCTGCGCGACGGGCAACAGCGGAATCAACCCTTCAAGCAGTTGCTGGAAGGCCGGGGCGAGCGCCGGTTCAGGAACGTCCGGGTTCGCGCGGCGAAGCTCCCTAATTCGGCGCGCGTAGGTCTGCAAAAGAGGGGTGACGCTCATTGCACATTGTTAACGTGCGGATTGCTGGGTGTCATCATGCGCAGAGATCCCACAAAGGATCACTTTCGTAATCCCAAGCCCACTTCGGAATTTCGGCTCGCCACCCGTAGCCGAAATTCAAACCGCGACACTATTCCGCGGCGGCAATCTTGCCCCCGCCGTCATTCCACCTTCATCTCGCCGAGATAGGCTTCGCGGATCATCGGGTTCCGGCGCAGCTCCTCGGCCGCGCCGCTCAGCACCACCTGGCCGGTTTGCAGCACATAGGCGCGATGCGCGATTCCGAGCGCCATGTTGGCGTTCTGCTCGACCATGAAGATCGTCGTGCCCTGGCGGTTGATCGTCTGGATGATGTCGAAGACCTGCTCGACAAAGACCGGGGCGAGGCCCATCGAGGGCTCGTCCATGCAGAGGAGCCTGGGGTGCGCCATCAGCGCCCGGCCGATCGCGACCATCTGCTGCTCGCCGCCCGAGAGGGTGCCGGCGAGCTGCTTCAACCGCTCCCTGACCCGCGGAAACAGCGTGAAGACGCGCTCCAGATCCGCCGCGAATTCGGGGCCGCGCGGGCGCGTATAGGCGCCCATCTCGAGGTTTTCGTAGACCGTCATGCGCGGAAAGAGGCGGCGCGCCTCGAGCACCGGCGCAATTCCCCGCCGCACCCGCTCGGCGACGCTGACCCCGGCGAGCGACTTGCCGTCGAAGCGAACCTCGCCCGATGTCGGGACGACGACGCCCATGATCGTCTTCATCGTCGTCGACTTGCCCGAGGCGTTGCCGCCCAGGAGACACACGATCTCGCCCTCGTCGATCCGGTAATCGACCGCTTTCAGCACGTGCAGGTCGCCGTAATGCGTGTCGACGCCGCGGAATTCGAGGAGGGGAGGGTCCGGCATCTTAGCGCCCGGAAAAGAATGATGGATTGGCGATAGCCGCGACTGGGACCAGTGCTGTGCGTCCTTCGAGACGCCCGCTGCGCCGGCTCCTTGGGGTGACGTTCTTTCTTAATGCCATCATAATCTTACGTCATCCTGAGGAGGCGCCCCCGGGTCCGGCCCTTCGGCCGGCCCGAGGACAGGCTCCGCGCCGTCTCGAAGGTCGCCAGGTTGCGCCTGCAGCAGCACCTCAAAACGTCGCGCCCGAGTGCGAGCCAGGCGCGCACGATCTCCTCGCCGGTGGCGAACCACACGCCGTCATGCGCGGCGATATAGTCGAGCGCCTCGGCGAGCCCCTGGATGCGGTGCGGCACGCCGATCAGATAGGGATGCAGACAGATCGCCATCACCCGGCCGGACTGCGCGCCCTCGGCGTAGAGCGTGTCGAACTGGCGCTTTATCGCCGCGACGAACTGGTCGATCGTGCCGTTCCTGGTATGGAGGAACGGCGAATCGTTGATCTCGTACGAATAGGGGATCGACACCAGCCGCTTGCCGCCGACATCCATCAGATAGGGCTGGTCGTCATTGACCCAGTCGGCGATATAGAGACAGCCCTCCTCGATCAGATAATCGAGCGTGTGCCAGGTCTCGGCGAGCCCCGAGCCGAGCCAGCCGACCGGCTTTTTGCCCGAGAGCGCGGCGATCTTCGCGAGCGCCCGGGCGATCGATTGCCGTTCCTCCTCCGGCTCCATCTGGTTGAGCCAGCGCGAGTTGGTTTCGTTGTGGCCGAGGATCTCCCAGCCGAGCTCGACCGCGGCCTTCACGATCTGCGGGTGATGGTCGCAGATGTCGCTGTTGAGGTTGGCGCAGGCGCGGATGCCGCGTTTTTGCAAGACCTCCATGATCCGCCAGATGCCGACCCGGTTGCCGTAGTCGCGCTGCGCCCAGGCGCGCACCGTCGGAGCCGCCGGCACGCGGGTGTCGTAGGGGCTGCCGGGAATCCCGATGCTCAGCGGAAAGAACTCGATGTTGGGGACGATCCACACCGCGAGCCGGGCGCCGTTCGGCCAGGTCAGCTTGGGCCGTTCGTTGATCGGCACATAAGGGAAGGGGCCATAATCGCGCGGTTCCATCGGGGCCTCCATCGCGGCAGGATGTGCACGCAGACTATAAGCCAATCCGCAGCGGCGCTACATATAGCCGTCCCTATATAGCCCTCCCCCTTGATGGGGGAGGGTCGGGAGGGGGTGATGGCCGACGCCGAGGGGCCTCGAAATGAAACAGCATCCAAGCACCGGCGCCCACAGTCTGCGCCCGAGCGTTGCGGCAGCACATGACCGAAGCTGAGAAAGCCGTCTGGACAATGCTGCGGTCGCGCCAGATTGGCGGCCATCGCTTTCGCCGACAGGTGCCGCTCGGGCAATACATCGCCGATTTTGCGTGCCACGAGGCCCGGCTGATCGTCGAAATCGATGGCGGACAGCACGATCAATCGTCGATAGAGGAAACGGAGCGGAACCGCTTTCTCGAAGGCCAGGGCTACCGGATATTGCGATTCTGGAACAACGACGTGCTGGCAAACCCGGAAGGCGTTTGGATGACGATCTCCACCGCGCTTGCCGAAAATCACCCCCTCCCAACCCTCCCCCATCGAGGGGGAGGGCTCTCGCTTCCGCGGTCGTCATCGCCGGCCGAAACCGACAAAGGTCTGCGCTGCAAATGGTATGGCTTCGGCGATTTTTCCGCCGCGCTGCTCTACGAGGCGCTGCGCTTTCGCCAGGCGATCTTTGTCGTCGAACAGCGATCGCCCTATCCCGACCTCGACGGGTTGGACGCAGCGCGCGCACCATCTACTGCTGCGGGTCGATGGCGAACTCGCCGGCTATCTCAGGCTGATCCCCTATCCGAGCGAGAGGCGCGTCGCGATCGGCCGGGTCGCGGTTGCCGCGGCGCTGCGCCGGCATAGGCTCGCCCGACATCCTGATGGATGAGGCGCTCGCCCGCTGCCGGCGGGATTACCCGGACTGCGCCGTCGCGCTCAGCGCGCAGACCTATCTCGTGCCGTTTTACGAAACCCTCGGCTTCCGTGCGACCTCCGCGCCCTACGACGATTACGGCGTGCCGCATGTCGACATGATGCGATCATCATCGACATAATCGAATCGCCGGCGAAGACGCCAACAGTGTCAGGAGGATCGAAATGGAAACGCGCGCTGCCGTCGCCCACAAAGCCGGCCAGCCCTTGACGATCGAGACGGTGCGGCTCGACGGCCCGAAGGCGGGCGAGGTGCTGATCGAAGTGAAGGCGAGCGGCATCTGCCACACCGACGCCTACACGCTCTCGGGCGCCGATCCCGGAGGGGCTCTTTCCGGCGATCCTCGGCCATGAGGGGGCCGGCATCGTCGTCGATGTCGGGCCCGGCGTGACGAGCCTCAAAAAGGGCGATCACGTCATCCCGCTCTACACGCCGGAATGCCGGCAGTGCGAATCCTGCCTCTCGCGCAAGACCAATCTGTGCACCGCGATCCGCGCGACGCAGGGCCAGGGGCGTGATGCCCGACGGCACCAGCCGGTTCGCGCTCGGCAGCGAGACGCTCCACCACTACATGGGCACCTCGACCTTCGCCAATTTCACCGTGCTGCCCGAGATCGCGGTCGCGAAAATCCGCGACGACGCGCCGTTCGACAAGGTCTGCTACATCGGCTGCGGCGTCACGACCGGGATCGGCGCCGTCATCAACACCGCCAAGGTCGAGCCCGGCGCCCGGGTCGTCGTCTTCGGGCTCGGCGGCATCGGCCTCAATGTCGTGCAGGGCTGCCGCATGGTCGGCGCCGACATGATCGTCGGGGTCGACATCAACCCGCGCCGCCGGGCCTTGGCCGAAGCCTTCGGCATGACCCATTTCGTCAACCCGAGCGAGGTCCAGGGCGACCTCGTGCCGTATCTCGTCGATCTGACCAAGGGCGGCGCCGACTACAGCTTCGAATGCATCGGCAATGTCGCGACGATGCGCCAGGCCTTGGAATGCACGCCATCGCGGCTGGGGGGTCAGCGTCATCATCGGCGTCGCCGCCTCGGGGCAGGAGATCAGCACCCGGCCGTTCCAGCTGGTCACCGGGCGGGTGTGGAAAGGCACCGCCTTCGGCGGCGCCCGCGGCCGCAGCGACGTGCCGAAGATCGTCGACTGGTACATGGAAAGGCAAGATCAAGATCGACGAGCTGATCACCCACAAGCTCGCGCTCGACGACATCAACCAGGGCTTCGAGCTGATGCACGCCGGCCAGTCGATCCGCAGCGTCGTGATCTATTGAGCCCCAATCTCCGTTTATCCCAACTCTTGACAATCAGGTCCCTGCGAAGGCAGGGGCCCATGGGTCGGGATGCTCGGGCAAGGCCCGGTGGATCCCTGCCTGCGCAGGGATCTCGGAGGGCAGATGAGCGGACCGGACTACCTGCTGGCGATCGATCAGGGCACGACCAGCACCCGCGCGATCCTGTTCGATGCCGAGGGCGCGGTGCACCACACGGCGCAGATCGAGCTGCGCCAGATCTACCCGCGCCCCGGCTGGGTCGAGCACGATCCGGAGGAGATCTGGCAGGCGGTCGTGGCGACCTGCCGCGAGGCGATCGCCGCCGCCAAAGGGCAGCCGATCGCCGCGATCGGCATCACCAACCAGCGCGAAACGACCGTGCTGTGGGAGCGCGCGACCGGCCGCCCGGTGCACAACGCGATCGTCTGGCAGGACCGGCGCACCGCCGAGATTTGCGACAGCTGGCGCGCGGCCGGGCTGGCCGACCCGGTCGCCGAGCGGACCGGCCTCGTCATCGACCCCTATTTCTCTGCCTCGAAGATCCGCTGGCTGCTCGATAGCGTGCCCGGCCTTGCTGAGCGCGCCCGCGCCGGCGAGATCCTGTTCGGCACGATCGACAGTTTCCTGCTGTGGCGGCTGACCGGCGGGCGGCTGCACGCCACCGATGTCACCAACGCCTCGCGCACGATGCTGTTCGATCTGCGGCGCCTCGCCTGGGACGACGACCTGCTCGGCGCGTTCGGCATCCCGCGCGCGCTGCTGCCCGAGGTCGCGCGACACCGACGGCGATTTCGGCAGCACCGATGCGGGCTCTTCGGCGACTGCGATCCCGATCGCCGGGATCGCCGGCGACCAGCAGGCGGCGGCGATCGGCCAGGCCTGCTTCCGCCCCGGCATGGTCAAATCGACCTACGGCACCGGCGCCTTCGCGCTGATCCACACCGGGGCCGAGCCGGCCGTCTCGCGCCACCAGTTGCTGACGACGCTGGCCTACCGGCTCGGCGGCGAGACCGCTTACGCGCTCGAAGGCAGCATCTTCATCGCCGGCGCCGCGGTGCAATGGCTGCGCGACCGGCTGCACATTGTCGCGGCGGCGGGCGAGACGCAGGCTCTGGCCGAGCGCGCCGACCCGCGCCAGCGCGTCTATTTCGTGCCGGCCTTCGCCGGGCTCGGCGCGCCCTATTGGTCGCCCGAGGCGCGCGGCGCGCTCTCGCGGCCTGACCGCGGAATGCGGCCTCGCCGAGATCGCCCGCGCGACGCTCGAAGCGGTCGGCTATCAGACGCGCGACCTGGTCGCGGCGATGACCAGCGATTGCGGGCTCGCGATCGACAGCCTGCGCGTCGATGGCGGCATGGCGGCGAGCGACTGGACGATGCAGTTCCTCGCCGACATCCTGCCGGCCCGGGTCGAGCGTCCGGCCGTGCTGGAGACGACCGCCTGGGGCGCGGCCTATGTCGCCGGGCTCGCCCGCGGGCTCTGCCCCGAGCCGGCAGGCGATGATGGCGCGCTGGTCGGCGGCGCGCCGCTTCACCCCGGCGATGGCCGAGGCCGAGCGCGAGGAGCGCTATGCCGGATGGCGGCGCGCCGTCGCCGGCGTGCTCGCGGCGGCGGCCCGGTGAAACCTCCCGGGAACCTGCTGCGCGATCTGCCCGACGCGCGCGCCGGCGAGGTCAGCGACACGATCCTCGACGCGCCGGGGCTGCGCATCGAACGCATCGTCTCGCTCGGGCAGGCGAGCCCGCCCGGGTTCTGGTACGACCAGCCGGAGGCCGAATGGGTGCTGCTGCTCGAGGGCGCGGCGCGGCTGCGCTTTGCCGACGAGGAAGAGGAGCGCGTGCTCGGCCCCGGCGACTGGGTGCATATCGCCGCGCACCGGCATCACCGGGTCGAATGGACCGACCCGGCAACACCGACCGTGTGGCTCGCCGTGTTTCACAATCCAACTTAGGTCCCGGCGCAGGCGGGGACCCGTCTCGCCACTGCGGTTGCGGGAATGTTGAACCCAGGGTTCCTGCCTTCGCAGGAACCTGCAATGCGTCACAACCCGGCGCTCGGTGATCACGGCGTCGCGCAGCACGCGGGCGACATAGCGGGCGACATCGAGCGGCAGCTGGTCGGCGCGCCGCCCGCCGGCGATCCACAGATCCAGATTGCCGGGACCCCAATTGTAGGCGGCCAAGGCGTCCGGCCCAGTTGCCGTAGCGCAGGAACATCTGCGCCAGATAGGCCCGGCCGAGCAGCCGGTTTTGCCGCAGAGTCGAAGCGGTCGCCGCCGCCGACATCGAAGGCAGCCTTGGCGCTGACCTGCATCGGCCCCTGCGGCCCGTCCGGCTCCGGCCGCCACATGCCGGGGTCGCCGCCATGCCGCGATTCGACGCCATCGACGGCGAAGGCGATGCGGTCGAGTTCGCCGCCATTGGCCGGGCCGAAGCAGGTCGATCGCGGGCTCATCGCGCGACGGGATGCCGCGCACGACCGTCACCGCCGGCTGCAGCGGATCGGCAAAGCTGATCGCTTTCGCTGCGCGTCTGCAGCGCCGGACCGGCCCGCGCGCGCGGGGTCTGCCGGCCCGCCGCGCAGCACCGTGACGTGCTCCGCGCCGCCGCGGCCAAAGCTGACGGTTTGCGCGCTTGCCGGATGGGCGGGCGGCGGCGCCGGTCTTCCCGGGCCGCGCATCACCCGCACCGATGCGCGTGAGCGAATCGGCAAAGGTCACGGTCTCGACGTCGACCGGGCCGCGCGCCACCGCCGCCGCTGCCGCCAGCGCGCGCGCGTTCGCCGCGTTGCGGCGTGCCGCATCGCCGGCCAATGCCGAGCCGGCGCCGCACGCGAGCGCGATCGCGGCGAGCGCTCCCGCGCGCGCCGCGCCTATCCCCCCTCTGCCGCTCCTCATCCCCCCGGAAGCCTTGCCGGCAAAGCTGTCGGATTCTGTGCCCGATCGGCTCGTCGCGGCAAGCGGCTTGGCAATGGCGAGGGTGTGGTGACACGATGCGGCACGCCGCGGTGCGGCGCCTGCACCGATCAGCCAACCCCGAGGAACCCGCCATGACCCGACCCTTCGAGGGGATTCGCATCATCGACATCACCCATGTGCTGGCCGGCCCGTTCGCCGCCTATCAGCTGGCGGTGCTCGGCGCCGACGTGATCAAGGTCGAGCACCCGGACGACCCCGATCAGAGCCGCGGCAGCGGCACCGATCGCGCGCTCAACCGCAGCGGGATGGGGACCTCGTTCCTGACCCAGGGCTCGAACAAGCGTTCGATCACCCTCGATCTGAAAGAGGAACGCGGCCGCGAGATCCTGAAGCGGCTGGTCGCGCGCGCCGATGTCCTCGTCGAAAACTTCCGGCCGGGCGCGTTCGAGGCGCTCGGGCTCGGCTATGAGGCGATGGCGAGCGATCAACCCGCGGCTCGTCTATTGCTCGATCTCGGCCTTCGGCCAGGACGGCCCGCGGCGCGAGCAGACCGCCTACGACCATGTGATCCAGGCGACTTCCGGGCTGATGGCGATGACCGGCACCGAGGAGGTCAACCCGATCAAATTCGGCGCCCCGGCGGTCGACTACGCGACCGGCACGATGGCCGCCTTCGCGCTGGCCAGCGCGCTGTTTCAGCGCGAGCGCACCGGCAAGGGCCAGCACATCGACCTCGCCATGCTCGACGTCGCGATGATCCTGATGGGCTCGCACCTGACCGGCTATCTGCGCAACGGCGCCGAGCCGAAGCCGCACGGCAACAAGCAGCCCTTCGCCACCAACAGCTGCTACGAGGCGAAGGACGGGCTCGTGATGATCGGCGCCAGCAATCTGCGCCAGCAGCGCCGCCTGTGGCAGGCGCTGGAGCGGCCCGACATGGCCAAGGACGACAACGAGGCGCGCGAAGCCGACCGCGAACGCGAGGCCGCGGTGCTCGCCGACATCATCAAGACCCGCACCGCCGACGAGTGGGAGCGCTTCTTCCAGGCGCGCCATGTCCCGGCGGCGCGGGTGCGGCCGATGGCCGAGGCGCTGCACGATCCGCACCTTGAAAGCCGCGGCGTCATCCACCGCCATCCCGGCGCCGCCGGCGTCGACGGCCCGTTCGCGGTGCCGCTCGCCGCGTTCAAATTCGCCCATGGCGGCCCGAGCATCGAGACGCCGCCGCCGCAGTTCGGCGCCGACACCGATGCGGTGCTCGGCGAACTCGGCTACGCGGCCGCCGAGATCGCCGCGTTGCGCGCGGCGCGGGTGATCTGACCGGCGGCGGCGCAACGTTCGGTAATAATTGGTGAACGCAACAAGCGCGGTTTGCCGAAGAAAATCGTGGACAACGCGGGCGATCGGGGCAAGATTCGCGCCGCAGGATCAAGGTTAACGACGCGGCCTTGATCTGTCGCGACATGGGGGATCCGTCTTGTCGTGGAGCGGGAGAAGGCTGGGCGCGCAGCGCGTCCGAGTGAGCCTTCTGCCGATCCGGTAAGGCGCGACGCCGCGCGATAGAGCGGCGCCGCGCCGCCGACAAGACGGTCGGGGTTGGGGGTTCGAAAGCGCAATGCCTTCGCTGGTGCGTCAAACCCTGTTGATGCCGTTGTGGCTTGCCCAGGTTTTCACCCAGGAAAAGTTTTTCGCGCGCAACCCGATCATCGGCAATCGCTGGCTCAACGAGCATGGGTTGCATACCGCGCGGGTCGCCGCCGCCTGGCGGCTCGCCCAGGCGCGCCGTCGCCGTCTGGCGCGGCTGATCTCGGCCGAGGATCGCCGGCAACTCGATCGCGACGGCTTTATCGTCAAGCGCGACTTTCTGCCGCCGGAAGTCTTTGCCGACCTGATGGCGCAGGTCCGGGCATTGCGGGCGCCGGCGCGCGAGATGGTCGAAGGCGACACCATCACCCGGCACATCGCGCTCGATCCGGCGGTGCTCGACCGCGTTCCGGCGGCGCGGCATCTGCTCGATCTGCCGCAATACCGCAATCTGCTCCGCTATGCCGGATCCTCCGCCGCCGCCCCGATGGTCTATATCCAGACCGTCCTCGCCGGCGCGATCGCCGGGCCGCCTGACCGCCCGCCCGATCCGCAGTGCGATCTGCACACCGACACCTTTCATCCGACCGTCAAGGCGTGGCTCTTCCTGACCGATGTCGAGCCGGATGCGATGCCGTTCGTCTACGTGCCGGGCTCGCATCGCCTGACGCCGCAGCGCCTCGAATGGGAGCGGCGGATGAGCATCGCGGCGAGCCGGCAGGCGCGTGCGGCCGATCGGCAACCCGAGCAAAAGCTGATCCGCGCGATCTCGCCGGCGATGCTGCCCGAGCTCGGCCTGCCGCCGCCGCAAGCGATCTCGGTTCCGGCCAACACCCTCCTCGTCGCCGACACCTTCGGCTTTCATGCACGGGGGCCGAGCGCCCGGCCGACCAGCCGGGTCGAGATCTGGGCGATGGGCCGGCGCAACCCGTTCCTGCCGTGGACCGGGCTCGACCCGTGGTCGATCGCCGCGCTCGGACTGCGCAAGCCGATCTTCTATTGGAAATCGGTCGATCTCCTCGAGAGTGTCGGGCTCGGGCATCAGCGCTGGCGCGCCCGCGGCAGCCTCTCGGCGTTCGATCCCGCCTAGCGCCGACGGTCGCGGGATGGACGGGCACCAGGCTGCCGACGCCATCGATCAGACGAGCGGGCGCCGCGCTGCCCCGGTCTGGCGATGGCCGGCGAAGCCGCGATCCTTTCTGTTCCTGCAAGGCCCGATCTCGAGCTGCTTCGATCGGCTCGGTCGTGCCCTGATCGCGCGCGGCCACCGCGTCCACCGCATCAACCTGCATTTCGGCGACCAGCTGTTCTGGCGCCTGCCGGCGACGCATTTTCGCGGACGCTTCGCGGATTGGCGCGGTTTTGTCGCCGGCATGCTGGAGCGAGCACCAGATCACCGATCTGGTGCTGCACGGCGACCGCCGCCCCTATCACATCGTCGCCGCCGAGGAAGCGCGGGCCCGCGGGATTGCCGTGATCGTCACCGATCTGGGCTATGTGCGGCCCGACTGGATCACGCTCGAATATGACGGCATGACGACCTATTCGCGGTTCCCGCGCGATCCGGCCGCGATCCGCGCGCTCGCCGCAAAATTTCCCGAGCCGGAGCTGGGGCCCCGGTTTCATACGCCGTTCTGGCTGATCGCCGCGCTCGATGTGGCCTACAATCTGGCGCTCGTCTTTGGGCGGCCGCTTTATCCGCACTACCGCTATCACAGCATCGTTCCACCCCTTTGCCGAATATGCCGGGTGGCTCTGGTCGCGCGCGAAGCGGTGGCTTACGGCGCGGGCGACCGTGGCCGAGAAAGACCGGCTGCAAGCGATGCCCGGGTCGTATTTCCTGGTGCCGCTCCAGCTTTCGACCGACTTCCAGATCCGCGCCCACTCGCCGTACCGCGACGAGCGCGAGGCGGTACGCGAGATCATCGCCTCGTTTGCCGCCAGCGGCAGCCCGCAGCAAGCTCGTCTTCGTCGTTCACCCGCTCGACAACGGGCTGATCGGCTGGAGCCGATTGATTGCGCGGCTGGCCGCGGCAATGCGGGGTCGCCGAGCAGGTGCGCGCGCTGCCTGGCGGCACCCCCGCCGAGCTGCTGCGCAACGCCGCCGGGGTCGTCACGATCAACAGCACGGTCGGCGTGACCGCCTTGCAGCAACGGCGTTCCGGTCAAGGTGCTGGGCAATGCCGTCTTCGATGTCGCGGGTCTGACCTGCCAAGCGCCGCTCGACGCGTTCTGGCACGATCCGCAGCCGCCGGACCCGGCGCTGATGGCGGACTTCCTGCGCGCGCTGATCGGAACGACGCAGGTCAAGGGCGGCTATTACGAGCGTGCCTCGCAGGCCTGTGCGATCGACGGCATCGTCGAGCGGCTCGAGCGGCGGCCCTATCCGTTGCCGGCGCTCGGCGCGAGCGATCTCGCCGCGCGCCCGCCGCGCGCCCGCTCGCGAACCGTCGTTGTGGCCGGCGTATCGGACGCGATCGGCGTGGCGCTGGCGCGCGCCTCATGCCGCGCCCGGGGTGCGGCTGTGCCTGATCGGCGGCGTGGCGCGAAGCGCTCGACCAGGCGGCCGAGGATTGCCGGCACCGCGGCGCCCTGGTCGAGACCTTCTGCCTCGCCGGAGGCAGCCGGTCGTCGCTCGCCGATTATCTCGCGGCGCTCGATCGCCGTGCCCCGGTCGATACCCTCCTGGTCCATGCCGACCCGGCGGCCGAGCCGAACGATGGGCCCGCCGTCGAGCGATACATCGACGACGCGATGAGCGTGGTCGCCGCAATCGGCGAGCCGATGCGCCGCCGCCGGCGCGGCGAAATCGTGCTTGTCGGTCCTCTGGTCGGCCGGGCGGCGACGGGCGATCCGAAGACCGCGCTGCGCATCAGCCAGGCGTTCGTCGGCCTATGGCGCCGATCTGCGCCGACGGTTGCGCGCAGCCGGCATATCGGTTGTCGTCGTCACGCCCAGCAGCCTCGCGATCCGCGCCGCCGCTCGGTTGCGCGAGCCGCTTCTCGCGACGGTCGATGCCGATCGCGCGGCGGAACTGACGCTGCGCGGTCTGCGCCGGCGCCGCGCGGTGATCGCCGTCCCCGGCCGCGCCACGCTCGCGATGCGGGCGCTGCGCCTGGTGCCTCGCGCCTGCGCCAAGCGGCGCGCAATATGCTGCTGCCGAGCGCCGATGCGATCGGCGAACCGGACGGTCAGGTGACGATTGCGAGCAAATCGGCGACCGGCGCCACGGGCGATTGACGCAGCTGAGAGGGCAGCGCGCATGCTGGCGCAGATAGGCCGCGCCGCGATGGTCCCGCTGTGGACCGCGCAGCTTCTGACCGGCACGAAATCCTTCGAGCGCAACCGGGTGATCGGCAGCCGCCGGCTGAATGAGCGCGGTCTGCATGTCGCTCGGGTAAGGCTCGCGCACCGCATCGCCGCGGCGCGCCGAACCCGCCTCGCCGGGCTGGTCTCGGCCGCCGACCGGCAGGATTTCGCGCGCGACGGTTTTGTGATGCGGCGGGATTTTCTGCCCGCGGCGGAATTCGCGGCGCTGCTCGGCGAGGTCAAGGCCTATCGCGGCATGCTGCGCGAGATCGCCGAGGGCGACACGATCATGCGCAAGATCGCGCTCGGGTCCCGAGACGCTGGCGGCACTGCCGGCGCTCGCCGGCCTGCTGCGCTCGCCGGAATGGCGCGGCCTCATCCGCTATATCGGCAGCCGCGACGCCGAGCCGGTCGTGTGGATCCAGAGCATCCTGCGGCACGCCGCGGACGGCCCGCCCGATCCGCAGACGGCGCTGCACGCCGACACCTTTCATCCGACCGTCAAGGCGTGGCTGTTCCTGACCGATGTCGCCGCCGATGCCGGCCCGTTCACCTACGTTCCGGGCTCGCACCGCCTGACGCCCGCAGCGCCTCGAATGGGAGCGGCGGATGAGCCTTGCCGCGCCGCACTCGCCGGATGGCGAGACCCGGCAGGGCTCGTTCCGCGCCGATCCGGACTGATCTGGCGGCGTTGGGCTTGCCCGCGCCGCGCATCTTCGCGGTGCCGGCCAACACGCTGGTCGTCGCCGACACCTTCGGCTTCCACGCGCGCGGCCCCAGCGCCGGACGCTCGCTGCGGGTCGAAATCTGGGCCTATGGCCGGCGCAGCCCGTTCGTGCCGTGGGCGGCGTTCGACCCGTGGACCGGCGCCGCTCTGGCCCGGCGCAGCCTGATTGGCTGGCGGCTCGGCGACCTCATCGAGCGGGCCGGCATCAAGCCGCATCGCTGGCGCGCGCGGGTCGGCGTCTCCGCCTTCGATCCGGCCTGACGCGCCAACGGAGTAGCAGTCAGAGTGGCGTGGGATCCCGCCCAATACCTCAAATTCGCCGGCCCGCGCCTGCGCCCGGCGCTCGACCTGCTGCAGCGCATCGACAAGGAGGCGCCGGCGACCGTCTACGATCTCGGCGCCGGCGCCGGCAATGTGACCCGGCTGATCGCCGCGCGCTGGCCAGAGGCGCGGGTCGTCGGGGTCGATTCCTCGGCCGAGATGCTGGCGAAGGCCGCCGCGGAAAACCCGGGAATCGAGTGGCAGCAGGCCGATCTGGCGACCTGGCGGCCACCGCACCCGGCCGATGTCATCTACTCGAACGCGGCGCTGCACTGGATCGAGGACCACGCCCCGGTGTTCGTCGCGCTGTTCAAGAGCCTCGCGCCCGGCGGGGTTTTCGCGGTGCAGATCCCGCGCAATTTCGGCGCGCCCTCGCACACCTCGATGGGCGAGGCGGCGCGGCGGGGACCGTGGCGCGCCCGGCTTGAGCCGTTGCTGCGGCCGGCCCCGGTCGCCGAGCCGGCCTTCTATTACAATCTGCTGGCGCCGCTCGCCGCGCGGCTCGACATGTGGGAGACCGAATATTTGCAGGTGCTCGACGGCGAGCACGCGGTCAAGGAATACACCAAATCGACCTGGCTCTCGCCGCTCTTGGCCGCGCTCGACGAACCCGAGCGCAGCCAATTCGAGGCCGCCTATACCGAGCTGGTCGACGCCGCCTATCCGCGCCGGCCGGACGGCAAGACGCTCTTCCCGTTCCGCCGCCTGTTCATCATCGCGGCCAAGGCGTAGCGGCTTCACGAACCGCGTTTTTCATTACGTGTACGGCGTGCTGCACGATCCGGTCTATCGCGAGAAGTACGCGCTGAACCTTAAGCGTGAATTTCCGCGCATCCCGTTCTATGCCGATTTCTGGCGCTGGGCGGAGTGGGGCGAGCGGCTGATGGCGCTGCATATCGGCTACGAGAGCGTCGAGCCCTGGCCGCTGCGGCGCATCGATGTGCCCGACCCGCAGGCGCGCAGTGCGGGACTTTCGCCGAGGGCGTTATTGCGCGCCGACAAGAGTGCCGGCGCCATCGTGCTCGACACCGAGACGCAGCTTACCGGTATCCCGGCCTCGGCCTGGGAATACCGGCTCGGCAACCGCTCGGCGCTCGAATGGGTGCTTGACCAGCACAAGGAAAGGACGCCGCGCGACCCGACAATCCGCGAGAAGTTCAACACCCATCGCTTCGCCGACCGCAAGGACAAGGTGATCGATCTGCTCGGGCGGGTCACCCGCGTCAGCGTCGAGACGGTGACGATCATCTCGGCCATGCGGGCGGCGAGCGGGGCGGCTTGAAATGACGCGGGCCGACATCTTTCACTCCGATTTCGCGCCGGAGCCCTATTGGTGGGAGGCGTATCGGCCCAGCGCGGGCGAGCTGGCCGACGTACCGAAGGAGGCGCGCGTCGCGATCGTCGGCGGCGGCTATGCCGGGCTCGCCACGGCGCTCGAATTTTCGAAGCACGGCATCGACGCGGTCGTCCTTGAGCGCGGCGCGCTCGGGGTCGGCGCCTCGACGCGCAACGGCGGCTCGGTTTCGGGCGGGGTCAATGTCGGCAAGAGTTTTTCCGGGCGCGCGGCCGAGGTCGATCCGGAGCGCGCGCACCGCCTGTTGGCGGACGCCTCGGACGCCTTCGCGCTGATCGAGCGGCTGATCGAGGAGGAGGCGATCGAATGCTCCTGGCAGAAGCGCGGGCGCTTTGTCGGCGCCTGGACGCCGGCGCATTTCGCCTATCAGCAAAAGCGCCTCGCCGGCCTCAACGACGCCGCGCAATCCGGCGCCGCCATGGTGCCGCGCGAGCGTCAGCGCGAGGAGATCGCCAGCGATTATTATTACGGCGGCATGGTCGTCGAGCGCTCGGCGAGCCTGCACCCGGCGCTCTACTACAAGGGCCTGCTCGATGCCTGCCGGCGCCGCGGCGTCATGGTCTGCGCCGAGGCATCGGTCGAGAAGATCGCCCAGGGAACTCCAATGGCGGCGCCGGCTGGCGGGTCGAGACCAGCCGCGGCCCGATGACGGCCGGCGATGTGGTGATCGCGACCAACGGCTATACCGGCACGGTGACCCCGGCGCTGCGCCGCCGCATCGTGCCGATCGCCAGCCACATCATCGCGACCGAGCCGCTTGGCGCCCGATCTCGCCCGGTCGCTGATCCCGAGAGGGCGCAGCATCTCCGATACCAAGCGTGTCCTCTGCTACTACCGGATGTCGCCCGACGGGACGCGCATGGTGTTCGGCGGCCGCGCCCGCTTCACGCAGGTCGATGCCCGGCTCGGCGCCCGCGTGCTCTACGGCTATATGACCGAGCGCTTTCCGCAGCTCACGGGCGTCAAGGTCACCCACAGCTGGACCGGCAACACCGCCTTCACGCTCGACGCGCTGCCGCATATGGGCGAGGAGGGCGGGCTGCACTATTGCCTCGGGTGCAACGGCAGCGGGGTCGCGATGATGACCTATCTGGGGACCCAGACCGCGCGCAAGATCGCCCGCGTCGCGAACGCGCCCTGCGCCTTCGACGAAGGCGAATTCCCCGACCACCCGCTCTATACCGGCAACCCGTGGTTTCTGCCGCTGATCGGCGGCTGGTACCGGATGCGCGACCGGCTCGATCGCCTGCTCGCCTGAGCGGGGCGAAACGCGCTATGATCGCGTCTATTCGATACGAGGAGGACCGAGATGCAATTCGAAGCATTCAAATCTTCGCTCGCCGGCGCCGCGCCGCCGGCCGGCACCAGCGGAGCGGTGCAGGCGCTGTGGTGGCAGGCCAAGGGCGACTGGCACCAGGGTCATCGCTGCGCGCAGGACCAGGCCGACGCAAAGGGCGCCTGGGCGCACGCCTATCTGCACCGCGTCGAGGGCGACGAGATGAACGCCGGCGGCTGGTACAAACGCGCCGGCAAGACGATGCCCGCCACCCCGCTCGACCAGGAATGGGAAGAGATCGCCCGCGCGCTGCTCGGCTCGTAATCAGGATGCGATGAGCGACTTCCAATCGACGCCGCGCTCGAAGGCGGCGGCGGCGCGGTAGATCGTCTCCTCGTCGAACGCTTTCGCGACCAGCATCATCCCGACCGGCAGCCCGTCGACCAGGCCGCACGGGCAGGCTCATCGCCGGGTGATGCGTGCAGTCGAATTGCGCGGTGTTGGCGAGCATCTCGAAGCCGCGCTGCAGGATTTCGGCGATCGGCGCGCCGGCCTCGGGCAACGGCGTCGCGACGATCGGCAGGGTCGGCATCAGCAACAGATCGTAGCGCGACAGCGCCTCGTCATAGGCGCGGCGCAGCCGGCGCACCAGGTTCTGCGCCTTGGCGTAATAATGGCCGCGATAGCGCGTCACCATGTAGTGGCCGAGCAGCATCGTGTTCTTCAGCGTGTCGGACAATTCGTCGGCGCGGCTGCGCCAGCCGCTGTGAAAATCCAGCATCGAGGTGACGTAGAGCCCCTGCCAGTTGAAGCCGAAGCCGTTGCCCAGCATCATCTGCATCAGGGCGCCCTCGGCCGCGACCGGCAGCCAGATCGCCGAGCCGACGCGATGCATCGGGATCGACACGCGTGTCGACCGTCGCGCCCAATCCCTTGAAGCGCTCGGCCGCGTCGCGGACGATCGCATCGACCTGCGGCAAGGATTGCGGGTGGCCAAAGCCTTCCTCGACGACAGCGATCCTGAGCCCCGCCGCGCCCTCTGCCCAACGCCTCGCGATAGGGCTTGGCGACGGCGCCGCCGTATTGCCGGGGATCGAGCCCGTCCGGGCCGGCCAGCACTTCGAGCAGCAGCGCATTGTCTTCGACCGTTGCGGTCATCGGGCCGGTGTGGTCGAGCGTCAGCTCGATCGGCATGATGCCGGTATAGGGAACGAGCCCGTGCGTCGGCTTCAGCCCATAGATGCCGCAGAACGCGGCGGGGATGCGGATCGAGCCGCCCTGGTCGCCGCCCAGCGCCATCGGCACCTCGCCCGCGGCGACGACGGCGGCGCTGCCGGAGGACGAGCCGCCGGCCGAATAGCCGTGCGGTGCGGGTTGTGCACCGGCCCGGTGGCGCTGGTATGGCTGCCGCCGGAGAAGCAGAAATATTCGCACACGGTCTTGCCGACGATCGTGCCGCCGGCATCGAGAATGCGCGTCGCGACCGTCGCGTCGACCTCCGGCACATAGCCTTCGAGGGTCGAGGCGCCGTTCATCATCGGCACGCCGGCGAGGCAGATATTGTCCTTGAGCGCGACCCTCTTGCCGGTGAGCTTGCCGGACGCGGCGCCGGCGACTTCGGTCTTGATGTACCAGGCGCCGAGCGGGTTCTCCTCGGGCGCGGGGCGGCGGCCGGGCCGGCGCGGATAGGCGACCGCCGGCAATTCGTCGGGCATCCGGTCCACCAGATTGTAGGCCGCGAAGCTCGGCAGCAGGGCTTCGAGATGCGCCGCCAGATCGGCTCTGGCTGAAGGTGAGGCCAAGCTCCGCCGCGACCTCGCCGAGCTGCTCCAATGTCGGGGTTTTCACGGTGTTCAGCGACATGACCCTGTCTCCCGATTGCGCCGATGGGCGCCCTTGCTATATACGATTGATAGCTGACAGAGTGGTGCCATGCAAACCGCAAAACTTTTCTGGTCCGGACGATCGCAGGCAGTCCGGCTGCCAAAGCATTTCCGCTTTGAGGGTAAGGAAGTCCGCATCCGCCGCCGCGGCAACGCCGTGATCCTCGAGCCGGTACCGGACGATTGGACCTGGCTGGACGCCATATCCGGCAAACTCGACGATGATTTTGTCGAAGCCGCCAACGAACAACCGGAGCCGCAGGAGCGTCCGGCGCTCGGCGAATTTTTCCGCTGATGCTGTTTCTGCTGGATACCAATGCGGTCATTGCGCTGCTGAATGATCCCCGGTCATCCCTCGCGCGGCGCGTACGGCGGGAGATGCCGAGTGACATCGGCATTTCGGCGATCGTGTCGCACGAGCTTTTCTATGGCGCGTTCAAGAGCCGGCGGGCAGCCCAGAACATCACTCGCATCGACGCGCTGCGGTTTGCTGTGCTGGAATTCGACAACGAAGACGCCCGCCAAGCTGGGGTAATCAGAGCACATCTCGCCTCAGTAGGTTCCCCCATCGGCCCCTATGACGTGCTGATCGCCGGCCAGGCGGTCGCGCGGAACATGATCCTCGTGACCTGCAACACCGATGAGTTCGGGCGCGTGCCGGGCTTGCGGATCGAGGATTGGGAGGAGTGATGCGTTCCGCTGGGCTCAATCCCCCGCCGCAGCCTGTTCTTTCGCCCGCTCGTATTTCTTGGCCGGGGTGTTGATCGGCTCGGACAGCGGGGCGGCGCCGAACGAGGCGGCGATGCGGGAGGGCGGCGGGTCGCGGTAGAGCGTCGTGCGCTGCCGGGGCGTGCGGCCGAGCGAGCGGATCAGCGCCTCCATCTCTTCGGGCGGCATCTCCTGGCCGAAGCTCGCGCCGGCGGCGCGCGAGATGCTCTCGTTCATCAAGGTGCCGCCCAGATCGTTGCACCCGGCATCGAGGCAGGCGGCGGCGCCCTCCGGCCCGAGCTTGACCCACGAGCACTGGATGTTCGGGATCACCGGGTGGAGCGCGAGGCGCGCCACGGCGTGCATCAGCACCGCCTCGCGCCAGGTCGGCCCGAGGCGCGAGCGGCCCTTCAGCGAGATCGGCGTCTCCATCGGCACAAACGGCAACGGCACGAACTCGGTGAAGCCGCCGGTTTTCTGCTGCAAGGCGCGGATGCGCAAGAGATGGCGCGCCCAGTGCTCATAGCGCTCGACATGGCCGAACATGATCGTGACGGTGCTGCGCAGCCCGACGCCATGCGCCGCTTCCATCACTTGCAGCCATTCCGCGGTCTTGACCTTGTCCGGGCAGATGATCGCGCGGATTTCGTCGTCGAGGATCTCGGCCGCGGTGCCGGGCAAGGAGCCGAGCCCGGCCTCGCGCAATTCGCCGAGGAAATCGGGGAGGGTGCGGCCGAGCGTCTTGGCGCCCTGCCACACTTCGAGCGGCGAGAAGGCGTGGACATGCATGCCCGGCACCGCCTCCTTGATCGCGCGGCACACCCCGAGATAGGTGGCGCCGGTATATTCCGGGTGGATGCCGCCTTGCAGACAGACCTCGGTGGCGCCGCGCTCCCAGGCCTCCTCGACGCGGCGGACGATCTCGTCCATGTCGAGGTTGTAGGGCCGGCCGCGCAAATTCTCGCTGAGCTTGCCTTTCGAGAAGGCGCAGAACTGGCAGCGGAAATAGCAGATGTTGGTGTAGTTGATGTTGCGGGTGACGACATAGGTGACGGTGTCGCCATTGACCGCGCGGCGCAGCCGGTCGGCGGCCTCGCACACCAGGGCGAACTCGTCGCCGCGCGCCTCGAACAGGCGGACGATGTCGGCTTCGGCCAGCGTCTCGCCGGCAGTCGCGCGATCGAGGATGACGGGCAAAGCCCCCACCCCAACCCTCCCCCGCATGCGGGGGAGGGAGTTCCGCGCGCGGAGAGCGGCGGACGGGTGGGGGCTAATGGGCGGTGCGGTGCCGGCGCCGGGGATCCACGGGTCGGTGCGCGCCAAGCCCTGGCCGTCGACGCGCGCGCAGCACCGGCGTGCGCAGCTTCGGGTCGAGCCAGCGCACCGGGTCCTGCGCATAAGCGGGATAGATCGCGAGCCGCTCGACCAGGAGCTTGCCGGCAGCGGCGGTGCGCCGCGCCAGCAGGTCGAGCGCCGGCCACGGCGCCTCCGGGTTGACGTGGTCGGGCGTCACCGGCGACACCCCGCCCCAATCGTTGATCCCGGCGGCGATCATCGCTTCGAGCGCGTCCGGCATCAGATTGGGCGGCGCCTGGATGTTCATCGCCGGCCCCGAAGATCAGCCGGGCGACCGCGATCGTCCACAGATGGTCGGCCTCGCTCGGGCTCGGGCGCCCCTGCCATGCGCGTCTCGGGCTTCGCGCGGAAATTCTGGATGATGATTTCCTGGATATGGCCGTGGCGCTCGTGGAGATCGCGCAGCGCCAGCAGCGCCTCGATGCGCTCGACCCGCGTCTCGCCGATGCCGATCAGGATCCCCGAGGTGAACGGCACCGCCGCTTCGCCGGCCGCCGCGATGCATTGCGAGCCGCCGCGCCGGCGCCTTGTCGGGCGAGCCGAAATGCGGCCCGCCGCGGCGCGACGAGGCGCTCGGAGGCGCTTTCCAGCATGATCCCCTGCGACACCGACACCGCGCGCAGCGTCTCGATCTCGGCCCGGCTCATGACGCCCGGATTGAGATGCGGCAGGAGCCCGGTTTCCTTCAGCACCAGCGCCGCCATCTCGGCGAGATAGGAGAGCGTCGTCGGGTGGCCGAGCCGGGCCAGCGCCTCGCGCGCCGCGCCGTAGCGCAATTCGGGCTTGTCGCCCAGCGTGAACAGCGCCTCCTTGCAGCCGGCCTTGGCGCCGGCGCGGGCGATCGCCAACACCTGCTCGGCATCGAGATAGGCCCCTTCGCCGCGCCGCGGCGGGTGCGCGAAGGTGCAGTAATGGCACACGTCGCGGCACAGCTGGGTCAGCGGGATGAACACCTTCTTCGAATAGGAGACGAGCGGCCCGTGCCCCGGATCGCGCAACGCGGCGGCGACCGGCATCAGCGCCGTCGAGGTCGGCCACATCGGCGAGCGCCAGCGCCTCGTCGGCGGACAGGCGCGCGCCGGCCGCCGCTCGGTCGAGAATTGCCGCAACCCTGCCACTCAGCCCTCCAAGCCCTCGGGCGCATCTGTTGCTGCGGCGTCATTCCCGCCCGCCCAGGCCCGCTCCGCGTGCGTCGCGCAGCTGCTCGATCTCGGCGACCAGCCGGCCGGCGCGCGTCTGCGACCCGAGCCGCGCAAAATGCGCGAGGTCGGCGGGATTGTCGATATCCAAGGCGATGCCCGGCAGATGCACGACGCGTCGGGAGCGATGCCGCGGGCCTCGGCCGCGGCGAGATGCGGGAAGAAGCTGTTCTCGCCAAAGCTGCAGTGTCACCGCGTCGGGCGGCGAGATGAGGATCGCGTTCGAGCCGCGCTCGTCCTGCGAGGGCGCGATCGTGAAGGACGGCGGCGGGCGGTGCGCCGCGATCAGCTGGCCGATCTCCGCCGATGTGACGAGCGGGATGTCGCCGGGCAGGGTCAGCATGCGTGCGTCGTCTCTCGCGCACCAGGCGCCGCGCCGCGGCGGCAACCGCGCCGGTATGGCCGGCATCGGCGCCCTCGGCCATGCACTCGCAATCGTAGCGGGCGGCGAGCCGCTCGGCCTTCGGGTCGGTCGTGACGAGAAATCGGCCATCGAGGCCGGGCACCTCGGCCACCGCCGCCAGCACGTCTTCGAGCATCGCCAGCGCCAGCGCCTGGCGCAGATGCGCCGGCAGGATCGGGGCAAGGCGCTGCTTGGCGGCCGCGGTCTCCTTGACCGGGATCACCGCCCAGATTCCGCTGGCCCGCTTCATTTGCGGACCCGCCCGGCGGCGGCGAGGACCGTGCGGGCCAGCGCCTCGCGGTCGGCGAGGCTCTGCATCAGGGTGCGGGTCAGCACCACCGGCATATCGAGCGCCGGCGACCGCCGCGGCATCCTCCTCGTCGGCGACGTAGAGATCGAGGATATCGCCGTAATGGCGCGCCACCGCGGCGGCATCGACCGGCAGGCCGAGCTCGGCCATCATCTTCGCGGTCGGGCCCTTGACCGCCTGGCCGGCGATGATCGGCGACACCGCGACGACCGGCGCCGGGCACGCGCGCAACGCTGCGCGGATGCCGGGCAAGGCGAGGATCGGGTCGATGCTGATGAACGGGTTCGACGGGCAGATCACGACGACGCGCAGCCGCGGATCGGCGAGCGCCGCGAGAAAATCGGGGTGCGGGCGGCGCGGTCTCGGCGCCGGCGAAGGCCAGCTCGGAGATCCTCGGCGCGCAGCGCAGCCGGACGAAATAATCCTGGAAGTCGAGCCAGCCCTCCTCCGTCCGGAGGCGGGTGCGCACCGGGTCGTCCGACATCGGCAACAGCCGCGCGGCGATCCCGAAGCGGCGGCGGAAATCATCGGTGATCGCCGAGAGGCTCTCGCCGGCCTTGAGCCGCCGGGTGCGCTCGACATGGGTGGCGAGGTCGCCGTCGCCGAGACGGAACCAGGTCTCGCCGCCCAGTGCTTCGAGCGCGGCCATGAATGTCCAGGTCTCGCCGCGCCGGCCCCAGCCCAGTTCGGGATTGTCCTGCCCCGACAGCGTATAGAGCAGCGTGTCGAGATCGGGCGAGACGCTGAGCCCCAGATGCTCGAAATCGTCGCCGGTATTGGCGACGACGGTCAGCGTGTCGGGCGGCATGATGCGGTAGAGCCCGAGCGCCAGCTTGGCGCCGCCGACCCCGCCCGACAGCGCCAGCACCGGTCCGTCGTTAAGCTCCCCTGGCCGGCTCATCGAAAGCGACCAATCGGTTGCCGCCCAGGGCGCGCATTTCCGAGGCCTTGGCGTACCCCCTCACCCAGCTCCGGGTAGGGCTCGGCTGCGCCTTGCCAACCCTTCGCAACCCTCTCCCCCAATGGGGGAGAGGGAAGGGTGAGGGGGACCTGCGCAGTCATCATCGGAAGAGATCGTGCTCGGGCGGCCGGACCAGCGCGGCGGCCGGCGCCTCGGGCGCCGACCAGCTGAGGCCGCGCACCAAGACGATCGGCGTCGCCTCGTCGGCCTGGCCTTGCACCAGCGAGGCGGCGGCGGCGATCTCGTCGGCAAAGCCGGTCTCGGTGACTTCGAGCTTGCGCCCGAACAGATCGGGGTGGCCGCGCCAGTCGATCAGCGCCGGCAAGCCGGCGGCGCCGAGCGCGATCCCGACCGTGCCGCGGCGAAACGGCCGGCCGAAGCTGTCGCTGATGATGATCGCGAGGCGCTTGCCGCAGGCCTCGGCGAGCGCCTGTTGCAGGGCGCGGGCCGAGCCGTCGGGGTCGACCGGCAGCAGCAGCACGCGCTCGGTGCCGTCATCGGGCGCGACGTTCGAGTGGTCGATGCCGGCATTGGCCATGACCCAGCCGCGCCGATGCTCGGCGATCAAGAGATTGGGGCGATGCCGCACGATGCGGCGCGATTCCGACAGGATCACCTCGACCAGGCGCGGGTCCTTCTGGACCTCGGCGGCAAGCGCGATCGCCTCCTTTGACGGCTCGACGCTCGCGACCTCGACGATCCGGCCCTCGGCCTTCGAGACGATCTTCTGGGCGACGACCAGCACATCGCCGTCTGCCGGGACGAGCCCGGTAGCGCGATAGGCAGCGAGCGCGATCGCGCCGAGATCGTCGCCCGGCTTGACCAGCGGCACGTCCTTGAGGCCGGTGATGGTCAGCTGGGCGGACATGCTGCTATCAGCCGTCATTCCGGGCGCCAAGCGTCGCGCGGCAACCCGGAATCCATGAACACCGGCCTGTGCAAATCGGGGAAAGACGGCGTTCATGGATTGCCGGGTCCGGCCCTCTGGGCCGTCCCGGAATGACGATTTTCTTGATGCATACGCTGTCCCTGGCCCTAACCGAAGGCCTTGCGCAGGCGCGGCAGCACCTCTGTGGCATAGAGCTTGAGAAAGCGCGGCTGGTCGGGGCCGGGCGCATGGAACACGAGATGCCGGAACCCCAATTCGACATAGGGGCGGATGCGTTCGACCTGCTCGTCGGGGTCGCTCGACACGATCCACCGGCTCGCCGCCCGGTCGAGCGGCAGCGCATCGGCGAGGCGCTCCATCTCGATCGGGTCCTCGACCCCGGTCTTCTCCTCGGGCGAGAGCGCGAGCGCCGCCCAATGCCGGGTCAATTCCTTGGCCTGCTGCGCGTCCGTATCGAACGAGACCTTGACCTCGATCATGCGCTCGATGCCCGCGGCGTCACGGCTGGCCCTGGCCGCGCCTTCCGCGACCTTGCCGGTCAGTTCGATATAGAGCTGCGGGTTCTTGCCGCTGGTGCAGATGAAGCCCTCGGCGATCTGGCCGGCCATCTGCGCCGCCAGCGGCCCCGACGCGGCGACCCAGATCGGCACCTTGTCCTTTGGCTTGTCGTAGATCGTCGCGCTTTCGGTGCGGTAGAACTGGCCCTCGAAGCTGACCCGGTCCTCGGTCCACAATTTGTTGATCAGCCTGATCGCCTCGCGCAGCCGGTCGCGTCGCTCCTTGGCGCCCGGCCATTGGATGCCGCTCGACGGCACCTCGTTCAACGATTCGCCGGTGCCGACGCCGAGCACGACGCGGCCCGGAAACATCGATCCCAGCGTGCCGAAGACCTGCGCCACGATCGAGGGGTGATAGCGGAAGGTCGGGGTCAGGACGCTGGTGCCGATCTGGGCGCGCTGCGTCCTGGCGCCGAGCGCGCCGAGCCAGGCGAGCGCCGACGGCGCGTGGCCGTCGGTGTGCTTCCACGGCTGGAAGTGGTCGCTGACGAAGACCGAGTCGAACCCGACCTCCTCGGCCAGGCAGGAGAAATCCAACAGCTCGCGCGGGCCGAACTGCTCGGCCGAGGCCTTGTATCCGAGTTTCAGCACCTGTCGCTCCTCGTTAGGATTCACCACGGAAACACGGAGGTTTTACTATGGCGGTCCCGGCGAAGGCCGGGACCCACCCTGCGGCCACTCGTGCGGTCGCCCAGATGGGTCCCGGCTTTCGCCGGGAACTGCGTTTATTGTTGAGACCTTCTCCGTGTCCCCCGTGCCTCCGTGGTGAAAAAAATCAAACCTTGGCCAGCACATCCTCGCGGAAGCGCCGCATCTCGGCGATGACCGCGTCGGCCGTGTCGCCGGCGAAGCTGAAATCGACCGCGAGGACGCCGAGATCGCGCAACGCCCGCAGATCGGCCGCGATCGCCGCGATCGTCGCCGGAGCCGAGCCGCCGCTCGCCATTGTCGGCGCGCTCGGGGATCGCCTTGCCGAACTGGCTGAAGCGGTAGGCGAGCCCGACCGCGGCCGGGTCGCGCCCGGCCTCGCGGGTCAGCTGCCGCAGCCGCTCGAGGCCCGCCTCCAGCCGCCCCAGCGTATCGAGCCGGTTCGCCGGGTTGGTGCCGATCGGATACCACGCGTCGCCGAGCTTGGCGGTGCGCCGCATCGCCGGCCCGCTCTCGCCGCCGACCCAGATCGGGACCCTTGTCTGCACCGGGCGCGGCTGGAAGAAGACGTTGGAGAATTTGGCGTATTTGCCGTTGAAGCTGGGGTTTTCGTTGCTCCACAGCTCGCGGCACACAGCGATCGTCTCGTCGGTGACGGCGCCGCGCTCCTCGAACGGCTCGGTGCCGATCGCCTCGAACTCCTCCTTGCACCAGCCGACGCCGATCCCCCAGGTGAGGCGGCCTTCCGACAACACATCGATCGTCGCCAGGATCTTCGCGGTCAAGCACCGGCGGGCGGTGCGGCACCACGGTGACCGAGGTGACCAGGCGCAATTTTTCGGTCTTCGCCGCGACAAAGGCGACGCAGGTCAGCTGCTCGTGGCGGTCGCCGCCGGCGCGGCCGGGAAACTCGCCGGTGTCGGAATAGGGGTACTTCTTCTCCATGTCGCGCGGGATCATGACATGGTCCGATATCGTGCAGTAATCGTAGCCGATCGCCTCGCCGCTGCTGACGATGCGGGCAAGATCGCGCGGCCCCGACAACGGCCCGCTGACCGGTGCGCCAAACCCGAACTGCATCTCTCGCCTCCCGCCAGGATGGGTGTCGGCTCCTAGCCTAGCAGGACAATCGAGACTTGGCTTCCCGGAATGGCGATGGCAGCATCCTCAGGCGAAGAGGCGCTCTTTTTCGAGGCCCTTGTACATGTCGGCGACGAACTCGCCGTAGCCGTTCCAGATGAGGGTCGGAACCCGCTCGTCGGTGCCGAGCACGCGCTCGGTGGCCTGGCTCCAGCGCGGATGCGGCACCGCGGGGTTCACATTCGCCCAGAACCCGTATTCGCTCGACTGCAGCTGCTCCCAATAGGAGACCGGGCGCTTGTCGGTGAATTCGAAATGGACGATCGACTTCACCGATTTGAACCCGTATTTCCACGGCACGGCGAGCCGCAAGGGCGCGCCATCCTGCTTCGGCACCGGCTTGCCGTACATGCCGGTGACGAGAAACGCGAGCTCGTTGCGCGCTTCGAACATCGTCAGGCCTTCGACATAGGGCCAGGGGTAGAAGAATTTCTTCTGCTCGGGCGCGATCTCCGGGTCCATAAAGGTTTCCATGCGGATATAGGTGGCCGAGCCGAGCGGCCGGGCGAAATCGACGAGCGCCGCCATCGGAAAACCGGTCCACGGCACGGTAAACGACCAGGCTTCGACGCAGCGATGCCGATAGAGCCGCTCCTCGAGGCTCATCTTCTTCAAGAGGTCGTCGAAATCGAGCGTCAACGGCTTCTCGACCATGCCGTCGATCTTGATCGTCCACGGCTCGGTTTTGAGCGCCTGGGCGTCCTGCCAGATCGATTTCTCCATGCCGAATTCGTAGAAATTATTGTAGGTCGTCGGATATTTTTCGTCGGTCAGCGGCCGGTCGAGCACGTATTTCGCGTTGCGCTTGGCCGGGTAAAGCCCCGCCGATGGGTCCGCATCGGCGGCCAACGCCACCTTGCCAAGGCCCGCGGCGAAAATCGGGCCGGCCGCCAGACCCTTGAGGAGCCGGCGGCGGTCGCGAAACACCGCTTCGCTGGTCGCCGCGCTTTCGCCAAGCTCCCAGCCGCGCTTCTTGCGGATCAGCATGCTGGCCTCCCTCACCCGGTTAGCCTCGATGTGGGCGCGCCGACGACCGGCGCCAAGTCACGCTTTCGCGATCCGGTGTGACGGCAGCGCGGGAGGCTACTGCGCGGCTTCCTGGGCGCGGCTCTTGATCACCTTGTCGGCCGGCCGGCCGGTCAGCTCCTGCATGTGATCGAACTGGCGGGCGAAGCTGCCGACGCCGAGGGTCAGGGAGCGCAATTCGACGATCAGATCGTGCAATTCGCTGCGCGGCAGCTGCGCCTTGACGACGTCCCAGCCCGGCCAATCGGGCTTGGCGTCGTAGCCGAGGATCTGCCCGCGCCGCCCCGAAATGAGCCGCTGGGCGCGGGCGGTGAAAGCGTTCGGCACCGAGATGTCGACCGAGTCGATCGGCTCCAGGAGGACCGGCTCGCATTTCGGCAAGCGCTTCCTGGATCGCCTGCCTTCCGGCGGTCTTGAACGCCATGTCCGAGCTGTCGACCGCGTGGAACTGGCCGGTCAGCAAGTCGACCGCGAGATCGACGACCGGGAAGCCGAGCGGCCCGTGCGTCAACGCCTCGACGACGCCCTCCTCGACCGCCGGGATGTAGTTGCGCGGGATCGCCCCGCCGACGACCTTGTCGGTAAAGGTGAAGCCCGAGCCGCGCGGCAGCGGCTTCACGTCGATCGTGCAGTCGGCGAACTGTCCGTGCCCGCCCGATTGCCGCTTGAAGCGCGAATGCTGCTGGGCGGCGCGGCGGATCGTCTCCTTGTAGGGCACCGCGGCATGGTGGCCGACCACCGTGAGATTGTGGCGGTTGCGCAGCCGGTCGATCGCGATCTGCAGATGCACGTCGCCCTGGCCCCACAGCACCATCTCGCGCAATTCGGCGTTCTGCTCGAGCTGCAAGGTCGGGTCCTCGTCGATCAGCTTGGCGATCGAGCCGGTGAGCTTGACGTCGTCGCCGCGCTTCTCGGCGTGAACGGCGAGGCCGTAGACCGGCTGCAAGAGCTCGGGCTGCGGCAGAGCGGCGCCCTTGCCCGACGGGGTGAGGACCATGCCGGTGGCGATCTCCTCCATCCGGGTCAGCCCGACGACTTCGCCGGTCTGGGCCGCGGCGATCTTTTCCTGCTGGGCGCCGAGGAGGCGAACCACCCCGGCGACGCGCGTGCCGTTCAGCACCAGTGCCCTCGGATATCGGGCCGCGCCAGACGCGCGACAGCGACAATTTCCCGGTATGCGGCAGGTGATAGGTCTTGAAGACCTGGGCCAGCGGTTCGCCTGTCGCGGCGATGCCGAGCCGCGCCGCCGTATCGGCCGGGCCCGGCGCCTCGTGGCGCAACGCCTTCCACAGCCGGCGCACGCCATAATCCTGCCCCGCCGCGCCGGCGAACACCGGGACGATCAGGTTCTTCTGAAAATCCTTGGTCAGGTGCTGGTAGATTTCCTCGTTCGACGGCTGCTCGTCCTCGAGCAGCTTTTCCAAGAGAGCGTCGTCGAAATCGGCGAGTTTTTCGACGAGGCCGGTGCGGGTGGCACCCTCGCGTTCCCGGAAATCGTCGGGGAGCGGAACCAGATCGGAGGCCTGGCCCGGGCGGTAGCGGTAGGCGCGCTCGCTGACCAGATCGACATAGCCGGTG
Organism: uncultured Alphaproteobacteria bacterium; assembly: GCA_963842175.1. Lineage (GTDB taxonomy): Bacteria > Pseudomonadota > Alphaproteobacteria > ATCC43930 > CGMCC-115725 > DATARH01. The sequence goes on along the minus strand of CAWJFM010000021.1, from coordinate 8,443 downwards.
ATTTCCGTCTCGGCCCCGCGCAGCGGCACCTGGCGCAGCACCAGCGGGCGGTCGGACACCGCCTGCAACGCCGCCAGCACGTCGCGCACCCGCGCATTCGCGGTATCGAGCTTGTTGATGTAGAGCATGTGCGGGATGTTGTGGCGGGAGAGAAAGCGCAACAGCGCGCTGACCGTGATCGCGCGCTCGACCTCGGGCTCGCACACCACGACGACGACGTCGGCGACCAGCATCGCCTGCTGCGCCTCATAGAGCAGCTCGACCGAGCCGGGGCAATCGAGGATCGTCCAGGGGTCGCCGAGAAAGGTCGCGTTGGCGACGTTGATCTCGGTCGACATGCTGCGGGCGCGCGCCTCGGCGGCGTGATCGCCGACCGAATTGCCGTCGCGCACGCTGCCGCGGCGGGCGGTCGTGCCGCTGGCGAAGAGCAGCGCTTCGAGCAGCGTCGTCTTGCCCGACAGATAGGGGCCGACCAGGGCGACACAGCGGGGGGCAGCGGGCATCGAGATCCTCCACTCCAATCCGGGCCTGGCCGCTATGCGGCGTGCGCGGCCATTCTATCTCGGTCGATCGTGGCGCGCCGCCCCCACCGAGGCAATCGGAATCTGGCAGGCCGACCTCGGTTAGTGATCAACTTCGTCATTCCGGGCGTCGCGCAGCGGCGAGCCCGGAACCCATGAACACAGGCCTCTGGAATATGGGTTCCGGGCCTGCCGCTTCGCGGCGTCCCGGAATGACAGCCCGATGCTATTGCAACGCGCGGCAGGCGCGCTCGATGCGGGCGCAGGCTTCGCGCAGCTCGTCGTTGGAGGTCGCATACGAGATGCGGAAATGCGGCGCCAGGCCAAAGGCCGAGCCGTGCACGACCGCGACCCCCTCGGCCTCCGAGCAGATAGCGCACAAACCCCTCGTCATCCTCGATCGCCTTGCCGTCGGGGGTGCGCTTGCCGATGAGCCCGGCGCAGGAGGGGTAGACGTAAAAGGCGCCCTCGGGCCGCGGGCAATAGAGACCGGGCACCCGGTTCAGCCAGTCGACGACGAGGTCGCGGCGCTCCTTGAACAGCCGGTTGTGCTTCGGGATGAAGTCCTGCGGGCCGTTGAGCGCCTCGATCGCCGCGGCCTGGCTGATCGAGCACGGGTTGGCGGTCGAGTTCGACTGGACCGCGCCCATCGCCCGGATCAGCTTCTGCGGGCCGCCGGCATAGCCGATCCGCCAGCCGGTCATGCAATAGGCCTTTGAGACGCCGTTGACAGTCAGCGTGCGCTCGTACAGCCGGGGCTCGACCTGGGCGATCGTCGTAAAACGGAAATCGTCGTAGACGACGTGCTCGTACATGTCGTCGGTCATGATCCAGACGTGGTCATGCTTGAGCAGCACCTCGGCGAGCGCCTTCAGGTCGGATTCGGTATAACCCGCGCCCGACGGGTTCGACGGCGAATTGAGGATCAGCCATTTGGTCTTCGGCGTGATCGCCGCGTCGAGATCCTCGGGGCGCAATTTGAAGCCGTTGTTCTGCGGGCAGGACACCGGCACCGGCTCGCCGTCGCACAGCAGCACCATCTCGGGGTAGGAGACCCAGTAGGGCGCCGGGATCACCACCTCGTCGCCGCGGGAGAGCGTCGCGACCAGCGCGTTGTAAAGCACTTGCTTGCCGCCATTGCTGACGGTGATCTGCGAAGGCTCGTAGTCCAGCCCGTTCTCGCGCTTGAATTTGCCGCAGATCGCCTGCTTCAGCTCGATCCGCCCGTCGAACACGGTATAGCGCGTCTCGCCGCGCTGGATCGCGGCGATGCCGGCCTCGCGGATGTTGGGCGGCGTGTCGAAATCCGGTTCGCCCTGGCTGAGCGCGATGACGTTGCGCCCGGCCGCCTTCAATTCGGTGGCGAGCGCGGTGATCGCCATCGTCGGCGAGGGCTTTACGCGGGCGAGTCGGTCGGCGAGAAAGGACATGCTAATGATCCGCAGTGGAAACCCCTAACCTAATGGCATGGCGCCCTTCTGTGAAGACGTCCCGGCCCGGGGATCGCGGGATTGCGCCGCGCCGATCGCCGAACCCCGCGCGTTGACCCGGCATGTTCAACCTCACCTTCCTCGGGACCGCGGCGAGCATGCCATCAAGCGAACGCGGTCTGCCGGCGCTGCTCATCGGCGCCGGCAGCGCGCGGTTCCTCATCGATTGCGGCGAGGGCACGACGCGCCAGATGCTGCGCGCCGGGACCGGGTTTCGCCGGCTCGGCCACATCCTGTTGACCCATGCCGATCTCGACCATGTGCTCGGTCTGGGCGGGCTGGTCGCCACCCTCGGCCTCATCGGCCGGCGGAGCGAGCTGGCGATCTTTGGCAGCGGCGAAACGCTTGGCCTTGTCGAGCGCTATCTCGCCGGCCTGTGGCCGCAGCGCCGCGCGCCGGTGCCGCTGCGCCTTGTCGAGCTCGCGCCCGGCCAGGAGATCGACCCGCCGGCGACCGCCGCGAACGGGTATCGCATCAGCTGTTTTCCGGTCCGCCATCGCCGGACCGCAAGCCTCGGCTATCGCTTCGAGAGGATTGCGCGCCCGCATCTGCGCGCCGACCGGCTTGCCGCGTTCGGCGTGCCGGAGGAACCGCTGCGGGCGCGGCTGGCCGGCGGCGAGGAAGCCGTGCTGGAGGATGGACGCCGCATCGCCCCGCAAACGGTGCAGGGACCGCCGGCGGCGGGCGCGAGCCTTGCGGTTGTCGGCGATGCCGAAGAGGTCGAAATCGCTGATCGCCCCGGTGCGCGGCGCCGACGCCCTCGTCATCGAGGCGACGTTCCTCGAGGCCGATGCCGCGCTTGCCGCCGCCCGCGGCCATCTGACGGCGGCTCAGGCGGGCCGCCTCGCCGCTGAGGCCGAGATCGGCACGCTCTATCTGACGCACATCTCGGGTCGCTACGATCCCGCCGCGATAGCAGCCGAGGCCGGCCGGTTTTTCTCCAAAATCGTCGTCGCGAAGGATTTCGACCGGGTCTCGGTGACCGCCGCGCCGCGCGCCGGCTCCCGCCTGCCTTCTCTCTGAGCGGCCCGTCCGGTAAACTCGATCGCGCGATATCGGAGGCCGCATCGTTGGTTGTTCGCGACCGTATCGCACCTCGATGCTTCTAAGGACTCACCCGCGACATGAGCGACCGACAAGACAACCGCCCTAAATTGCTCGTCAATCTGGGCAGCGGCCCCAAAGGGGGCGCGCGGCTGCCGGCGATGTTCGCGGAGTGGCGCGAGTTGCGCGTCGATATCGATCCGACGGTGGCTCCCGATATCCTTGCCGACATCACCGATCTTTCAGCGATCGCGACCGGCTCGGCGGATGTGGTGTGGTCGTCGCATTGTCTCGAGCACCTGTATCTTTATCAGGTCGGCAGGGCGATCGCGGAGGCGCATCGGATCCTCAGCGATGACGGGTTTTTCTGTATGATCGTCCCCGACCTCCAGACGATCGCCGACTACATCGCCAGCGATCGTCTGCACGAGGTGGTTTATCAATCGCCGGCCGGGCCGGTGCTCGCCCACGATATTGTCTACGGGTTCGGGCCCCATTTGGCGCGAGGGCATTTCGCGATGGCGCACAATTGCGGGTTCACACCGACCTTGCTGCTGCAGAAGCTGCAGGAAGCGCCGTTTGCCGAGATCGTGCTGCGCCGCCGCCCCGGCCACGAGCTCGCCGGGGTCGCCTGCAAGCGGGCCGCGGCGGGCGGCGCCGAGCGGGAAGCGCTGCTCGCCGCGTTGGAGCTTTGATCCGACCGGGGGGAGGGTTAAAGATTTCCGGCCGCGCCGTCGCCGGCGACGATCGCGACCCGCCGCGCGCCGGTCAACAGCGCCGCGGCGCGTTCGATGCCCATCAGGCAAATTCCCTGCCGGCAGGGAAAATTTTTGGCGTAATGCCGGTAAGTAATTGTATTTCCTTGATTTCGTCGCGGTTTGCGCGACATCACCAGGGAATTTTCTGGCATCGCGCAGGGAATTTTGATCACCGGGCAGGGAATTTTTGACGCTGCAGCAGGGAATTAAGGGATTTCACGGGGTCGTATCTCAATTAGCAATATTGCCATAACAAAATGGGGTGTGAGTCCACCGGCGGCAACCCCTTAACGGCAGAAGGCCGGGCAACATTGCGCCAGCAACGCTGCCGATTGCAGCAACGTGGCGGATTGCCCTCGGCTTTTCGCCGGGGTTTTCCGCCCTACGCGCCGGCGCCACACCAGAAGCGCGAGGCGCTTGAACGCCGCACGCGCGGTGACGCATGGGCCGACACCACGACGCCGCACGGCCGCCTCATGCTCACCGTGCTCGGCGGCCTCGCCGAGTTCGAGCGCGAATTGATCCGCGCGCGCACCGGCGAAGGCCGCGCCCGCGCCAAGGCGCGCGGCGTCAAGCTCGGCCGGAAACCAAGCTGACGGCGCACCAGAAGCGAGGCGCTTGAGCGCAGCGAGCGCGGCGACGAGACGCATGCCGAGATCGGCCGCAGCTACAACGTGAGCGGCTGGACGATTTCACGCTTGTCCGGATGAGCAGTCCTTTACACATGGCAGCGTATGAGCGTGCCCGCCGCCGTGCCAACATTGCTCTCTGGACGGTTGCGCTTCAGAGGCGACGGCTACATTCGAAAGAGCCGGAAGACGGTGAATTCGTGTTCCGCAGATGGGCCGATTTTGATTTTTTGGTTGTTAGCCTCACCAGGTTGCGACGGGCTGCCATATTAGCAGCGAAAGTGCCCGCCATCAGAACTGACATCCAAGCAGCATTAAAATAATTCGACGCGAGTCTTCCCGGTTTGAAGACAATGCGTGACGTGGCAAAACACTTCGATGATTACGCCGCGGATAAGGGCAGGAATAACGCCGTAGAACGTCGCAGTCCCGAAGTCGGGTATTTAGCTGAACGGATATTTCAGTGGCTTGGTTTTGAGTTGGACACAGACATAGCCCTGCGTGCTGGTGAGCAACTTTTCAGCGCGATCGCAAACGCCAAATCTAAGGTAGTGCAGCCCTTTCCGTGAGATCAGCGCCGCGCCAGGCTTGAGGCTGAACGGTGATCAAGGACATTATCAGATATCCTCCGGGCAAAGCGGTCATTGATTGCACGCCGGCTGCTCGCTCAAGGTTTGCCGCTTAACAGCCATTGTCGCTCGGCTTGAGCAATGGACCCATTTGGATGGAAAAAGATAGACGTTACAGCCGAGGAAGCAGGAGTTCCGCCGCTCGCATGACTACGCAGCCGATCGAACGCGTCACCATCGATAAGGTTGATCAATCAAAGCCAATGGCCAGGTGGAAGCCCCTACTGGCCGACTTCGGTCGTCGTCGGCACCTGAGTTACACTATGGACTTCGATAGCCGGGCCTACCTGTTCGAGGAGCCGGGCGATGGGTGGACAGAAGAGACTCGACGCCTCCATCTCGAAAATCGAGAGCGCGCGAAAGCCGGGCTCGCCCTGGAGTTCGGGTCGGACCAATTAGACAAGAAGATCGAGAATTTCGTCGCAATCGGATTCAAGCCGTTTTCGGTACTTGCGTATCATAATCAGTTCTTCGATCAGGCGCGCCGCGCTTTTGTGATCGGGGCTTACTATCCTGCGCTTGTCAGCGCGTGTGCGCTTGGGGAGCGAATTTTAAATCACCTCATCCTAGATCTACGGGACTTCTATAAACACACACCGCAATACAGGCGGGTCTATCGCAAAAACTCCTTCGATAACTGGCAGATTCCGATAGATGCGCTGGAGGCGTGGAACGTGCTGCTGCCCAAGGCTGTCACCAAGTCCCGAGCGCTCATGGCGCTGCGGCATCGATCAATACACTTCAATGTCAGCACCTACGCCACACTGCGGGAAGACGCGCTCGCCGCGATGCACCACATGCGCGAGATTATCGACCAGCAGTTCACTGCCGTTGGCAATCGGCCGTGGTTTATCATGGGAACGAGAGGCCAATTTTTCATTAAGCGGGAGTGGGAAGAAAACCCATTCATCAAGACCTACTACTTGCCCACTTGCCCATTCGTCGGGCCTTACTTCGCCATCTCTTTCGACCAGGGGCTAATGTTCCACGATCATACCGACTACGGTGATGGCGAGTGGACCGATGAGGAGTTCGCCGCAGCGTTCGAAGCCAGACTGCCTGAACAGCTGGCCAGCGGACGTTCCTAGGAAGTCGCGCTGGCCGCTTGCCAGAATCTAACCTCATGCGGCTTCGGCCGCGTCGGCTTTGCAAGCTCGGTAGGCTTACCGCGCCGCGCCATGCATGAAGGCGGCGGGCGTCACGATCGGGATTTGGCGAAAGGGATTGAGCGCGAGCAGATCGCGGTCGCCGGAGACGATCAAATCCGCGCGGCCGTCGACGGCCAGCTCAAGAAATTTGTCGTCGTGCGGATCACGGCAGGCGGCGATCCGCTCGGTGACCGTGACCAGCTCAGCCCCCGCCAGCATCTTTGCCAAACCATCCCGGAAGGCAGGGATCGTCACCGCCGCAAACTGCGGTCGCGCCAGGACGTTCAAAATCTCGCGCTCGGTCGCGGTGGATTTGAGCAACCCGCCGTGCCGGTCGACCCAGCGGACGACGAGCGACGGCAGCGAATTTTGTTTGATGGCGGCGCTTACGAAGACATTGAGTGGTTTGCGAACGAGTCGACGCACTCGGCACGCATCACCCCCACCCCGACCCGCCCCCATCAAGGGGGCGGGAGTACAAATGGGAGTGCTGATAGAGGCCGTCCCCCTTGAAGGGGGAGGGTTTGGGAGGGGGTGAGCGCGGTGCAACTTGATCGGAAACCGCTTCTAGTATCGACGGCGACCCTCATCCCAAGAGCGGTTGCACTTCGGCGCGCGCCTGCTTGATCATGCGGTCGATGTCATCGTCGCTGAGCCCGGCGGCGATCACCAGGCGGCGCGATGCCTGCCGAGCCTTGGTCAGCCAGTCGTCCGGCTCGATCACAACCGTGACCATGCGCTCTTTGGGAACGCCCAGGCGTTTGAGCACGGCCGTGATTTGCCCGGCCGTCGAACACCTCGATTTCTTTCTCTGCCATCGCCGGATACCTTTCGGCGCGCCTAAGAGCGCAGCGCCCTTCTGTCGCAGACCCGAATCTAGGCGGCCTAGGCCCGTTGGCCAAATCGCGCGCCGGCCGCCCGCTTTTTGGCTTCGCGCGCGGCGATCGCGGCTTCGCGGTCGAGCAGGATCTGGGCGCGCTCGACGACCGGGACGTCGATCATCCTGCCGTCGACGGTGACGGCGCCCACCCCTTCGGCCAGGGCCTTGTCATAGGCCGCGACGACCCGGCCGGCGTGGTCGACCTCTTGCGCGCTCGGGCGGAACTCCTCATTGAGGATCGCGATCTGGCTGGGATGGATGACGCTGGCGCCGATAAAGCCAAAGCGGCGCGAGCGGCGGATCGTCTGGCGGAAGGCGTCCAGATCGTGGAACTCGGCGATCGAGCCGATAAAGCCCAATGGCATGATGCCGGCGGCGCGGGCGGCGAAGACGGCCATCTGCTTTGGCATCGAGAGCGCCTCGGCCTCGGGTAATATCCCCGCCGAGGTGGCAAAATCCTCGGCCCCGAGGGTGAGGGCGCAGAGCCTTGGATGGGCGCGGGCGATCTCGGCGAGGCGAAAGAACGCCGCCGCGGTCTCGACCATCGCAAAGAGGCGCGTCGTGCCCGGCGCCATGCCGCGCGCGGCCTCGACCTCGCCCACGATCTCGGCGAGGAGCTGGACATGCTCGGGGCTCTCGGTCTTGGGCAGGGCGAGCGCCAGGACGCCCGGCCCGACCGCCGCCTCGATGTCGCGCACCGCCAGGCGCAACGGGCGGTTGATGCGGACGACGACATCGGCGCCGCCGGAGGAGACGATCCCGGCCGCCTCGGGGACGAGGGTGCGGGCGCGCTCCTTCTCGGAAAGGGCGACGCTGTCCTCGAGATCGAGGATGATCGCATCGGCCCCGCGCCGCGCCGCGCCCTCGACAAAGCGCCGCTGCGTCACCGGCACGAACAACAGCGAACGCCAGACCGGCAGATCCTTGGTCATTTGTCTGGGTTCCTCCGCTTTTGGCTATTCGGCCTCGCACGGTTAACGGGCGAGATCGCTGGCCAGCGAAAAGGCGGTTGCGCTGTCGCCGGCCTGCCCGCGATAAATCTGCAGGTTTTCCAGTACCCTCTGGACATAAAGGCGGGTTTCGCTGAACGGGATCATCTCGATCCAGTCGACCATGCCGATGTCGGTGCCGCGCGGATCGCCGAAATCGTTGAGCCATTGGCGCACCCGGCCCGGCCCGGCGTTATAGGCGGCGATCGCCAGCGCGTAGGAGCCACCGAAATCATCGAGCAGCTTTTCGAGATAGGAGCGCCCGAGGACCAGATTGTAGATCCCGTCGCTGGTCAGCCGGTCGAGCGAGTACTGCACGTCTATCTTGCGGGCGACGTTGGCGGCGGTCGCCGGC
>CAWJFM010000020.1:0-15719 GCA_963842175.1 uncultured Alphaproteobacteria bacterium | reverse complement strand
CGCGTTCGAAACCAGGTTGAACAGCGCCTGTTTGAGGCGCCGTTCATCCGCCGTGATCCCGTCGATCCCGGCCGGGCAGGTCAACGTAGCGACAGATCCTGCGCAGCGGGCGCGCTCGCGCGTCAGCGTCATGACCGCCTCGAGCATGTCGCGCACCTCGACCGGCCCGGCTCGAGCACCATGTAGCCGGCCTCGATCGTGGCAAGATCGAGGATGTCGTTGATCAGCGACAGCAGCCGGTGCGAGCTGTCGATAATGCCGCGGCTGTAGTCGAGCTGACGCGGCGTGAGCGGCCCGAAATACTGGTTCGCGAGGATCTCGGCGAAGCCGATGATCGCGTTCAATGGCGTGCGCAGCTCATAGGAGACATTGGCGATGAATTCGCTCTTCAACCGTCCGGCGGTTTCCAGCGCCTCGTTGCGCTCGCGCAGCGCGCGCTCGACGCGAGCGGTGTCGGTGACATCCAGGTCGGTCGACAACACATTGCCGTCGGGCAGGAGGACCGTCGCGCGCTGCAGCACCGACCCGTCGCGCCGGTCGAGCCGGCCGCTCGCATGCGTCTGCGCCGTGACCTCGGCGATGATCTGCTCGCGCGTTGCCGGCCAATCGCCGCCGTCTTCGTAAAAATCCCGGGTCTTCTCGACGATGTCGCCGACATGCGGCTCGCCGGCAAGGTCGCTTTCGGTCAACCCCCAGATCGTGCGATAGGCCGGATTGTGCAGCTTGAGCCGGCCGTCGCTGCCGTACACGGCGATGCCCTCGAACAGATTGTCGAGCGTCTCGCGCTGCACCTCGATCAGCGTGTTGTACGAACGCTCGAGCGCCAGGCGGTCGGTCACGTCCTCGTAGACAAAGATCAGCCCGCCCAACGGATGCGGCGACACCGACACGCTCAGCGTGCGGTCGTCGGGCCGATGCATCAGCTCGTTCTGCGGCTCGATCAACGAGGTGAACATCTCGAGCTGCTGGCGCTTGAAGGCGCGGAAATCGGCATATTCCGGGACGCGGCGGCGCTCGCGCAGCCGCTCCAGCAACTCGTCGAGCGACGGCTCGCCGGCGAGCCAGTCCTCCTCGATTCCCCACAACCGGGCAAACGCCGAGTTGAAAAAGTTGAGGCGCTTGTCGGCGCCGTAGATCGCCACCGCGGCGTGGATGCTTTCGAGCACCTGGCCATGCGCGTTGACGTGCCGCGCCAACTCGCCCTCGGCGCTTTCGAGATCGGTGTGGTCGATGGCGAAGCCGATCGTGCCGCCGGACCCGGTCGGGCGCCTCGGTAAATTCGAGCAGTCGGCGCGAGCCGGCGATCACGACATGACAGCGCTCGCTTTGCGACCGTCCCGGCGGCGGCCGCCCGGGCGAGCGCCAGCGTTCGGTCCCGTCCGTTCTCGGGCGCCAGCTCGCAGGCCTGCGCGAGCACCGCCTCGCGCGGCAGATCGAGCGCCGCGGCATAGGCGTTGTTGCAATCGACGACGCGCAGGCCAGGGTCGCGGCGCCAGACCGGCATCGGCAGCGCGTCGATCATCGCGCGCAGAGCCGCCGCCTCGGCGACCGCGGCGGCGCGCGCCGCCGCGGCGCGCCTGATTGCCGACACGTCGGCAAGCCACATCACGCTGTCGCCGCTCGGGGTCCGGCGCCCCTCAATCTCGTAGGTCGCACCGCCGGGCGCGGAAACCGACGCCGTGAACGCCGTGCCGACCCGCTTCAGATCCTCGACCGCGGCAGCGATGCGCGCCGCGTCTGCAGTCTCGATCCCGTCAAGAAAACCCGCATACGTGAAGTCCGTGCCGCCGCCCGGCAGCCGGCCGAGCGCGATTTCTTCGGAAGCCTCGCGCCGCCAGCGAAACCCGGCGACCGGCAGCGCGCCGAGCACCGACGCCATGGCGGCGCGGCTGAGCTCGGCCGCGTCGCGCGCCGCCATCGCCTCGCGGCACTCAGCCCGCGCGCGCCACCACAGGGCGGCGCAGGCCGCCGCGGCGAGCAAGCAGATTCCGGCAGCAAACCCGATCACAATGTGCCGCCTCTCGGCGCGGCGCCCTCAACCTTTGGTGGACGGCTTGCGACTGGCCGAATAATCCGGCGTTCTTCCCGAAAAGAAAAGAGCCACCAACTTTGCCCGCGATTGCCTCCGTGCCGCCAGGCCGCCGCCTCGATCAGTATCGATAGTAATCCGGCTTGAACGGACCGGCGCCGGGAACGCCGAGATACTCGGCCTGGGCCGGAGCTCAGCTGGGTCAGCTTGGCGCCGAGCTTGTCGAGATGCAATTGCGCGACCTTTTCGTCCAAGTGCTTCGGCAAGACATAGACCTCGTTGTCATACTTGCCGTGGTTGTTCCACAGCTCGATCTGCGCCAATACCTGGTTGGTGAACGAGGCGCTCATCACAAAACTCGGATGACCGGTGGCGCAGCCGAGATTGACGAGGCGCCCCTTGGCCAGCACGATCAGCCGCTTGCCGTCGGGGAAGACGACCTCGTCGACCTGCGGCTTGACCTCCTCCCAGACATAGTTGCGCAGCGAATCGATCTGGATCTCGCTGTCGAAATGGCCGATGTTGCAGACGATCGCGCGGTCCTTCATCTGGCGCATGTGGTCCAACGTGATGACGTCGACATTGCCGGTCGCGGTGACGAAGATGTCGGCCCGCGACGCCGCCTCGTCCATCGTCGTGACCTCGTAGCCCTCCATCGCCGCCTGCAGCGCGCAGATCGGATCGATCTCGGTCACCATGACGCGCGCGCCCTGGCTTCTGAGGCTCGCCGCCGAGCCCTTGCCGACATTGCCGAAGCCGCAGACGACCGCGATCTTGCCGGCGAGCATCACGTCGGTGGCGCGCTTGATGCCGTCGACGAGGCTCTCGCGCACGCCGTAGAGATTGTCGAATTTCGACTTGGTGACGCTGTCGTTGACGTTGATCGCCGGCGCCTTCAGCGTGCCCTCGCGCATCATCTCGTAGAGCCGGTTGACCCCGGTCGTGGTCTCTTCCGAGATGCCGCGGATCTCGGCGAGCAGGTGCGGATGGCGATCGTGGATGATCTTGGTCGCGTCGCCGCCGTCGTCGAGCACCATGTTGGGCTGCCAGCCGCATAGGCCCATTGGGGCCCGCGCAGGGTCTGCTCGATGCACCATTCGTATTCCTCCTCGGTCTCGCCCTTCCAGGCGAAGACCGGGATGCCGGCGGCCGCGATCGCGGAGGCGGCATGGTCCTGGGTCGAAAAGATGTTGCACGAGCTCCAGCGCACGGCTGGCGCCGAGCTGCGACCAGCGTCTCGATCAACACCGCGGTCTGGATCGTCATGTGCAGGCAGCCGACGATGCGCGCGCCCTTGAGCGGCTGGGCGGCGCCGAACTCCTCGCGCAGCGCCATCAGCCCCGGCATCTCGGTCTCGGCGATCGCGATCTCGCGCCGGCCCCAGCCGGCGAGGGCGATATCGGCGACCTTGTAATCGGTGAATTCGGGCATCGGGCGGCTCCTGGAATGCCGGCGGCGGTCGGAGGTTCAACATATAAAGATATCTTTATAGTCGTCAACACGGCCTACTCGATACGCCTCGGCCATCGCGTTGAAATCGTCGAGCAGGGCGGCGATCCGGCCGGAATCGGCCTGGTCCATGATCGCCCGGGCGCGCCGCGTCGCGGCGACCATGTCGAGGCTGCGGATGCGCTGCTTGACCCGCGGGATGCTTTGCGGCGCCATCGACAATTCGCGCAAGCCCGAGGCCCAAGAGCAGCGCGGCATAGCGCGGGTCGCCGGCGATCTCGCCGCAGACGCCGATCGGGATGCGGCGGCGCGCCGCCGCCTCGACGGCGAACTGGATGAGGCGCAGCACCGCCGGGTGCAGCGGATTGTAGAGATGGGCGACCTGCTCGTCGGTGCGGTCGATCGCCAGCGTGTACTGGATCAAATCGTTGGTGCCGATGGCGAAGAAATCGGCTTCGCCGGCGAGCGCGTCGGCGGCCAGCGCCGCGCCCGGCACCTCGATCATCGCGCCGAGCGGCGGCAGCGCCTCCGGCAGCCGCACGCCGCGGCGCCGCAGCCGGCGCGCCACCTGCTCCATCGCCTCGCGGGCGCGGCGCAGCTCGCCGATCGTCGAGATCATCGGCAAGAGGATGCGCACCGGCCCGAGGCTCGCGGCGCGCAGCATCGCGGCGAGCTGGGTGTCGAGCAGGCGGCGCTCCTTCAGCGACAGGCGGATCGCGCGCAGCCCGAGCGCCGGGTTGGCCGTGTCGGCGGCCGCGTATTGGGCGAGCGCCTCGGGCAGCTTGTCGCCGCCGACATCGAGGGTGCGCAGCGTCACCGGGCGCCCCTCCATCCCGCGTCACCAGGCCGGCGAAGAACTCGTACTGCTCGTCCTCGCCCGGCAGGTCCTCGCGGTTCATGTAGAGGAACTCGGTGCGCACCAGGCCGAGCCCCATCGCGCCGTTGGCCAGCGCCTGTTCGAGCTCGACCGGCAGTTCGAGATTGGCTTCGAGGCGGATCTCGACGCCGTCGCGGGTGACCGCCGGCACGCGCCGCAGCCGGCCGAATTGGCGCCGCTCGCGGACGAACTCTTCGTGGCGTTCCTGGTAATCCTCGACCGTCTCGGGCGACGGGTCGATGATGACGGTCCCGGCGGAACCATCGATCACCAGCCTGCGCGTCGGCGCGCGCCCGCTCCAACAGGCCGGGGACGGCGAGGACCGCCGGCAGGCCGAGCGCGCGCGCCATGATCGCGGTGTGGCCTTCGGGCCCGCCGAATTCGGTGGCGAAGCCGCCGATCCGGCGCGGGTCCATCAGCGCGGTGTCGGCCGGCGTGACCTCCTCGGCGAGGATGATGGCGCCGCCGCTCAAGCCCGAATAGGCGATGTAGGGCTTTTTCGAGCAGATTGCGGATGAGCCGCGCGCCGACCACCCGGATGTCGTCGATGCGCGCCGCGAGATACGGGATCGCGCATCGCCGCGAAGGTCTTGCCGATCTCCTCGATCTCGAGCTCGATCGCGCGCTCGGCATTGATGCGCTGGCGGGCGATGCGCTGGTGAACGCCGCGGACGAGGCGCGAATTGGCCAGCATCGCGAGATGGGCATCGAGCACATACCCGATCTCGTCGGCGGCCGATCCGGGAAGCGCGGTGGCGCGCGACTTGAGCTTGCGCAGCTGCCTGGCCGAAGCCGCGACCGCCTCGGCAAAGCGGGCGCGCTCGGCTTCGATATCGGACTCGGCGATCCGGCTCTCGCTGACCGGCAGCTCGCCGCGCTCGCCGATATAGGCGGGCCCGATCGCGATCCCCGGCGATACGCCGATCCCGGATAGCTTGTGCTCCTGCCGTGCCTGTCGTCCCGGGGGTCTCGTCAGGCCTCATCGAACTTGCATTCGATCAGGCGGGCGAGCGTCTCGCACCGCTGTCGCCGCATCGCGCCCGGTCGCGCTGATCTCGATGACGGCGCCCGAGGCGGCGGCGAGCATCATCAGCCCCATGATCGAGCGGCCGGACACCGCGGTGCCGTTCTTGCGCACCTGGATATCCGCATCGAACTGCGCGGCGGTCTTGACGAAGCGCGCGGCGGCGCGCGCGTGCAGCCCTTTTTGATTGCAGATCGTGCAGGTAAGCCGCACCGTCGCCGCGGTTTCCCCGGCACCGCCGGCAAGCTGTTCGGGGCTGCCGTCGGGGCTCATCGGCGCGCGTCGGCGAGCAGCTGCGAGGCGACGTTGATGTATTTGCGCCCGGCCTCCTGGGCGCCGAGCGCGGCGCGTTCGAGACTTTCGGTCTGGCGCAGGCTGGCCAGCTTGATCAGCATCGGCAGGTTGACCCCGGCGATGACCTCGATCTTGCCGCGGTCCATCACCGAGATCGCGAGGTTCGAGGGCGTGCCGCCGAACATGTCGGTCAGCAGCACCACGCCGTCGCCGGTGTCGACATCGGCGATCGAGCGCAGAATGTCCTGGCGGCGCTGTTCCATATCGTCGTCGGGCCCGATGCAGACGGCGGCGATCTGGGTCTGCGCGCCGACGACGTGTTCGAGGGCGGCGACGAATTCGGTCGCCAGCCGCCCGTGGGTGACCAGGACCATGCCGATCATCGCGATCGCCTCGCCGGGCGCCGGGACGGCCAGACGCGCAGACCCGGCTCGGCGCACTTCGGTCCGGCTGTACCGTCGGCGCCGCAGATCAAGCTCGCAATCATGAGATCGGTCGTGTTGCGCAGGGCAGAAGGCCACTTGCCGCTCGCGCCGGAGACGGTCGGGGGCGACCCCGCCGGCGGGAGTATGGGGGTATGCGGGCTCGATATAGCGCGGCGCGAGGCGTCCGTCATCACGCTTGATGCGTGGCGGCCCGGCGCCCGATCGTGCGGCGCCGCCCTCGCCTCATCGGCTGCGGTGCCGTCGACACCGTCGCTCCTCATACGATCATGATAGCCGGGAGTCCCGGTCTCGGTAAACGCGCGCAGCGCAAGGCGCAGCTTTGCCGCCGCCGACGCCTCGAACGGCGCCACCGCAATCAGCGGCAGGGCGAGCCCAAGGATCGTCTCGGTGTGCCGCGCCGGCAGCCGCTCGACGCTTTCCGGCGCGACCAGATCGACGATCAGCGCGACCGGCGCCTCGGCCAGCGCGTCGAACCGGAAGATGCCGATGCCGCGCACCTCGAGGAGCCCGGCGATCGTCGCCGGCGCGCGCACGATGACGTCCTCGCCGCGCCGGTACAGCTCGCTCTGATCGTCGGCGACGAGGCGGGCACCGGCGTCAATCAGTCGCAGCGCCAGATCGGACTTGCCCGACCCGGAGGCGCCGCGCAGCAGCACGGCACGGCCGTCGATCGCGATCGCGGTGGCGTGAAGCAGCAGCCGATCGGTCACGGCGCGGCGCTCACGCGTCGACCGGCAGGCGGATCAGAAAGCGGGCGCCGCACGACCGCGCCCCCATGGCGCCCTTGCCGTCGATCCGGTTCTCCGCCCAGATGCGGCCGCGATGCGCTTCGACGATCTGTTTCGAGATCGACAGCCCCAGCCCCGAATGCGTGCCGAATTTCTCGCCGGCCGGCCGCTCGCTGTAAAAGCGGTCGAAGATCGCGGTCAGCTTGTCCTGCGGGATGCCGGGGCCTTGGTCCTCGACGGTGACCAGAACGGCCCGGCCGTCGGAGGCGGCGCGGATGCGGATCTCGCCGTCCGGCGGGCTGAACGAGACCGCATTGGCGATGACGTTGAGAAAGACCTGCGACAGGCGGCTCTCGATGCCGGGCACGACCAGGGTGCGGCCGCGGCCCGGCGGCTCCGCCGGCAGGTCGAGGACCAGGCGCGGCGACCCGTCCGAGCGGGTCGTCTCGTGCATATCGACGAGCGCGCGCAGCATCGCCCCGATATCGGTCGGCGACAGTTCGAGGCGGCTCAATTCGGCATCGAGACGCGAGGCATCGGAGATGTCGGTGATCAGCCGGTCGAGGCGCTCGACATCGTCCTGGACGATCGTCATCAACCGGCGCTGCTTCTCCGGGTCGTCGAGGCGCGCGGCGGTCTCGACCGCGCTGCGCAGCGAGGAGAGCGGGTTCTTGATCTCGTGCGCGACATCCGCGGCAAAGCTCTCGATCGCGCTCATCCGCTGCCACAGCGCATCGGTCATCTCGCGCAAGCGAGCGCGCCAGCTCGCCGATCTCGTCGCTGCGCCCGGTGACATCGGGGATCTCGATGCGGGCGCCGCGGCCGCGGGCGCGCTGCGCCGCCGCGGCCAGCCGGCGGATCGGCCGGGCAATCGTGCCCGCCAGATAGAGCGACAGCAACACGGTAACGAGAAGCGTGACGCCAAAGATCCGCAACAGCTCGAGCCGCACCGTGCGCAGCTCTTCCTCGATCTCGCGGTTGCCGGTCGACAGCATGACCGCGCCGAGCACCTGCTTGTAGCGGTGCACCGGGACGGCGACGCTGATCACCAGACCGTCGGTCTGAGGGTCGCTGCGCACCGCCGATCCGCTCTCGCCGTGCAAGGCCGCTACGGCCTCGCGATAATCCTGGGCTGTCTGACCCTCGCGATACACCGGATACTCGCGGCGGGTGGGTAACAAATCGGCGACCCAATCGTAGATTCCGTCGGCCAGCCGCACGAGCACGCCCTTGTGCTCGTCGGCCGGCAGCTCGGCGACCTGCACCGCACCGCCCGGGCCGCGCAGGATGCGGCTGTCGGCGATCAGCGCGCCCGCGTTATCGAACAGACGTGCGCGGGTGTGCGTCGGCTCGACCAGGCGGCGCATCATCTGGCGCGCCAGATCGGGCAGCAGCACTTCGCCTTCGTCGGGCGAATCGAGCACCGCGCCCTCGCTGAGCGCGGCGGCAAAAATCTCGCCCTGAGTGTGCAGCGACTCGATCTGCTGCCCGATCAGGGTCGCCTCGAACTTGCCGAGATAGAGAAAGCCGACGGCGAGCAGCGCCAGCGGCAGGACGTTGACGGCAACGATGCGCCGCGTCAGCGGCGACACGCTGGGCCAGCGGAACCGGCGCGGCCGAGCCCCATCGCCCCGGACATCGATCGCCGACGCGTCCCGGGCTTTGCCCTCCGAGGGCCGCTCTCCGTCGGCTTCCGCGCGCGGCGATGGCGGTTCGGGCGGTTGGGCCCGCGGCGCCGTCGTCTCAGCGGTCGCGGTATCGGTAACCGACGCCATAGAGGGTTTCGATCTGCGCGAATTCGCTATCGATCGTCTTGAACTTCTTGCGCAGGCGCTTGATGTGGCTGTCGATCGTGCGGTCATCGACATAGATGTGCTCGCCATAGGCCGCATCCATCAGCTGGTCGCGGTTTTTGACGTGGCCGGGGCGCTGGGCCAGCGATTTGAGGATCAGGAACTCGGTCACGGTCAGCTCGACCTGCTCGCCGCGCCAGGTGCACAGATGGCGGGCCGGATCGAGCGTCATCTGACCGCGCACGACGACCGGCTCGCCCTGCCCCTCCTCGCGCTCGCGCGCCAGCTCGCCGCGGCGGATCAGCGCGCGGATGCGCTCGATCAGGAGGCGCTGCGAAAACGGCTTCTTGATGTAGTCGTCGGCGCCCATGCGCAGACCGATCAGTTCGTCGACCTCGTCGTCCTTCGAGGTCAGGAAGATCACCGGGATGTGGCTCTGGCGGCGCAGCTGGCCCAACAGCACCATTCCGTCCATCCGCGGCATCTTGATGTCGAGCACGGCGAGATCGACCGGTTGCGCGGTCATCCCCTTCAGCGCCTCGGCCCCGTCGCTGTAGCAGCGGACCGCAAAACCTTCGGCCTCCAGCGCCATCGACACCGAGGTCAGGATGTTCCGGTCGTCATCGACCAGAGCAATCGTATTGGTCACGGATGCGTCCCCCAAAAACCCCGCGGCACCGCAGCGCGCCGCCGACGCGGATTGTCTCCCGCCTAAATATGGCCGCTTGGCGGCAAACACAAAGGGCGCCACTGCCGCCTTTGGTCGCGGCGAACCGCCCGCGACGATTTACGCTGGGCAAGGATACGAGTCATTGCGAGGAGCGCAGCGACGAAGCAATCTCGATCAGACAGTGCTTTGTCCGACGAGATTGCTTCGCTTCGCTCGCAATGACCGCAATTGTTTCCGGAACAGCCGAATCCTGCTCACGAGAAAGGTCATGGCTGCCGACAACCCCGATATTGGCGCCGCGGCGCGGCATCTGATGCGCGGCCGCGACCACGCCGCGCTCGCCACCAGTCTGGCCGGGCGTCCCTATGTCTCGCTGGTCGCGACCGCCTGCGATCTCGATGCGAGCCCGCTCCTCTTGTTGTCCGATCTCGCTCAGCACACCCGGAACCTGCTTGCCGATCCGCTTGTCTCGCTGTTGTTCGAAGACACGGCCGGCCATCCCGACCCGCTCGCCGGGCCGCGACTGACGCTGCTCGGCCGGGCCGAACGGTGCGACGATCCGCGCGCCGCGGCCCGCTTCGCCGCGCGCCACCCGGCGAGCGCGAACTATGCCGGCTTTGCCGATTTCCACCTCTATCGGGTCGCCATCGAGCGCGGCCACCTCGTCGCCGGCTTCGGCCGGATTGCCTGGATCGAGGCCGAGCAGCTGCGCTTTCGCGGCGCGGCATCCGCGCTTGCCGCGGCCGAGGCGGAAATCCTCGCGCATATGAACGCCGATCACGCCGACGCGATCGCGCTCTATGCCGAGCGCCTGCTGGGACGGCGGGGCGCAGACTGGCGAATGACCGGGATCGACCACGAGGGCCTCGATCTTCGCCGGCCCATGGAAGCTGGCGGCGAAACCGCGCGGCTCGATTTCGCCGCGCCGGTACTGACCCCAGCCGCCGCGCGGCGCGCGCTCGTGGCGCTTGCCGAGAAAGCACGGAGCGCTTAGCCGCCCGCATAGCCGGCTCCTCGACCCGACCGGCGGTTTCGCCGCAATCGCTTTGCTTGCCGCGGCAATCCGCGCGGTTTATCCTGCTTCTAATTGTTAAGGCTGCTGCTACGGCATGCCCTATGCATGGCTTGCCGGGCGAGGATGGAGGAAGGCTTGGACCAGGCGGATAAACCGTTGGCGGCGCGCACGCCGCGTTTCGGCCTTGTCGCGCAGGGGATGCACCACCTCGGGCCGGTGCATTGGAACCTGACCGCGCCCTATCTCTATGAGCATGCGGTGCGGCGCGGCGAAGGCCAGCTCGGGTTTGGCGGCAGCTTTGTCGTGAACACCGGGCGGCACACCGGCCGCTCGCCCCGGGACAAATACATCGTCAACGAGCCGGGAACGAAGGACACGGTCTGGTGGGGCGCCATCAACCAGCCGATCGATCCGGCGCGTTTCGCCAGCCTGCAGCAGCGGATGCTGGCCTATCTGCAGGGCCGCGAGCTGTTCGTGCAGGACCTCCATGCCGGCGCCGACCCCGAATACCGGCTGCCGGTGCGGGTGATCAGCGACGTCGCCTGGCCCAGCCTGTTTGCCCGCAACATGTTCATCCGGCCGCATCCGGCCGAGCTGCCGGATTTCGAGCCGGCCTTCACGATCCTGCATGCGCCGGATTTCCGCGCGATACCCGAGCTCGACGGCATCCGCTCGGAGACCTTCATCCTGGTCAACTTCGCCACCGGGTTCGTCCTGATCGGCGGCACCCGCTATGCCGGCGAGATCAAGAAATCGGTGTTCGGCTACTTGAATTTCGTGCTGCCGACGCGCGACGTGTTGCCGATGCATTGCTCGGCCAATGTCGGGCCGAAGGGCGATTGCGCGATCTTCTTCGGCCTCTCGGGCACCGGCAAGACGACCCTCTCGGCCGACCATTCGCGCACGCTCATCGGCGATGACGAGCATGGCTGGAGCCCCAAGGGCATCTTCAATTTCGAGGGCGGCTGCTACGCCAAGGTGATCAACCTGTCGCCCAAAGCCGAGCCCGAGATCTACGCGACGATCACCCGGTTCGGGACCGTGCTCGAAAACGTCGTGCTCGACGCGGTGAGCCGGATGCCCGATGTCGACGACGACAGCCTCACCGAAAACACCCGGGCCTGCTATCCGCTCGACTTCATCCCCAATGCCGACGAGCACGGGATGGCGCCGCATCCCAAAAACGTCGTCATGCTGACCTGCGACGCGTTCGGGGTCATGCCGCCGATCGCCAAGCTCACCGCCGAGCAGGCGATGTACCATTTCCTCTCGGGCTATACGGCGCAGGTCGCCGGCACCGAGGTCGGGCTCGGCAAGGAGCCCAAGGCGGTGTTCTCGACCTGCTTCGGCGCGCCGTTCATGCCGCGTCACCCCTCGGAGTACGCCAAGATGCTGGGCGACCGCATCGCCCGCTTCAAGGCCGATTGCTGGCTCGTCAATACCGGCTGGTCGGGCGGCGCCTACGGGGTCGGCAAGCGCATGGCGATCGCCCATACCCGCGCGCTGTTGCGCGCCGCGCTCGACGGCAGCCTCGCCGGGGCGCCGATGCGCCAGGACCCCAATTTCGGGTTCCTGGTGCCCGAGAGCTGCGCCGAGATCCCGACCAATGTGCTCGACCCGCGCGGCACCTGGCCCGACAAGGGGGCCTATGACGAGGTGGCGCGCAGCCTGCGCGGCCGGTTCGAGCACAATTTCACCGAGTTCGAGCCGTTTGTCGGCAGCGAAGTGAAGCGCGCCGCGATCCGCGCGGCGGCGTAGAGATAGAAAAACCCCTCTCCCGCGGTACGGGAGAGGGCATGGTCGCTCAATGCCGCACGAAGTAGACGCGGCGCAGCTGCTCGCGGAAGCTCGCGCTTGCCTCGATCGCGGCGTGAAAATCGTCTTCGCCGAGCACATAGGCCTCGACCGGATCGGCGGCGATCACCGTCGCATTGCGCGGCGCGCCGCTCATCAGCGCCAATTCGCCGAAGAAGTCGCCGGGACCGAGCCGGGCGACCTCGCCGCCCGAGCGCTCCACCGTGACCGCTCCTTCGGAAACGAGGAACAGCTCGTGGCCGGTATCGCCCTCGCGAATGACGATCTCGCCCGGCATGTAGTGGCGCTTGGTCATGTGTTCGGCGATCTGGGTCAGCTCGTTGGGGGTCAGGTTCTTGAACCCGTCGACCTCCTTCAGGAACTCGCAGATGCGCAGCGCGTCGTTGAGCACGACATCCGAGACGATCCGGCCATCGACCATGTGAACCAGCCGGTCGGCCAGCTCGATGATGCGATGGTCATGCGTCACCATCACGATCGCGGTGCCGTCCTCGACGGTCAAATCCTTGAACAGGCGGACGACGTTGCGGGTCGAGTCGGGGTCGAGCGCCGCGGTCGGTTCGTCGGCCAGCACCAGTTTGGGGCGGTTGGCGAGCGCGCGCGCGATCGCCACCCGCTGGCGCTGTCCGCCCGACAGCGCGCGCGGCTTGTACTCGGTACGAGCGCCGAGCCCCAGGCTCTCCAGCATGGCGACGCCGCGCTTGCGCATCTCCGCGGCCGAATGGCGGCCGGCGAGCTGCAACGCCATCTTCACATTCTCGTAGGCGGTCAGCGACTCGAAGAGGTTGTGCATCTGAAAGATGAAGCCGATGTCGCGCCGCATGCGCACCAGCCCGCCCGGCCCGAGCCGGGAGAGATCATGGCCGAGGACGTCGATCCGGCCCTGTTGCAGCGAGCGCAGGGCGCCGACCAGGGTCAGCAATGTGGTCTTGCCCGAGCCCGACGGGCCGGTCATCACCACCAGCTGCCCGGGCTCGACCGTCGAGCCCGATGTCGAACAGCACCTGGTTCTGCGCGTCGCCTTCGCCATAAGCGAAATTGACGCCGTCGACCCGCACGACCGGGGTCGGCGCAAGGCCGGGTTCGATCGAGGGAGGAGCGGGCATCAGAAGACCTCCGCCGGGTCCGCCGCGATCACCCGGCGGATCGCCAGAATCGCGGACAGCAGGCACATGCCCAGGGTCAGACCAAGGCTGATCAGGGTCAGCGCCAAGGTCATATGCAGCGGCAGCAGCGTCATCGCGCCGATCGCCCGGTAGACGACCAGACACAGCAGCCAGGCCGGCAGGTAACCGGCCAGCGCCGACAGCGCCGCCTGCTCGAGCACGACCCGCACCAGATAGACGGTCTCATAGCCCATGCCCTTCAGGGTCGCGTATTGCGGCAGCTGGTCGGACAGATCGGTATAGATGATCTGGTACGAGATCAGCATGCCGACGACAAAGCCGACCAGCGTCCCCATCCAGAAGATCGGCCCGGCGGACGAAAGATCGGCCTGGAAATCACGCTCGAAGGCGACCAGCTGCGGCTTGGTCAGGACCCGGACATCGCCGGGCAGCGCCGCTTGCAGCGCCTGTTGCGCGCGCGACGGATCCTCGCCCGGGCGGATCTTGACGATGCCGAATTCGACCGGCAGCGCGGCGGCGCCTTCCCGATTGCCGGGCAGCAGCCGGGCGAAGGTGCGCTCGCTCATCATCACGGTGCCGTCGCTCATGAAATCGGGGCCGAGCGCGAAGCTGCCGACGATATGCACCGTGCGGCCGTTGATCTGCGTGTCCCCGGCCCCGCTCGCCATGCCGAGAAAACCCCGGGCGCGCCGGTCGACGATCACGGCGTCCTCCTCTTTCAGCCGCGCGCTATCCGCCTTGACCTCGGGCAGCAGGAAGACGGGATGGTCGGGATCGAAGCGCGAACGCCTGGACCAGGTAGGCCTTGTCGCTCGCCGGATCCTTCCAGAAGAAACTCGTGCCAGGATGCATAGAGCGGCGACACGGAGGCGATCCCGGCGACCTTCGCCGCCGCTGTCGAGGTAGCGCGCGCGGAAACGGGTCGCTGCTGCCGAACCGGTATTTGCTCGCGCTCATGATGACGAGATCGCCGTCGAGCTGCCGCACCGTCGCGAGCGAGGCGTCGAAAAACCCGCGCTCGAAGCCGAGCTGCACCAGCATCAACAGCACGGCAAACCCGATCCCGGCGCTCGACCGCACCAGCCGCCGCTTGTTGGCGAGGAGGTTGCGCCAGGCGAGCGGCACGGACCGGGTGCCGGCGAAACGCGCAGCGTCCGCCGCTGCGGTCACGACGCGGCTCGCTTCAGAAGATTTCGGCGGGGTCGGCCCGCCGCAGGCCGCCGAGCGACAGAAACGCCGAAGCGGCCGCCATCACGAGGGTGATCGCGAACACCGCGCCAAGCTGCGGCGCGCTCAGGGCGAGCGGCAGCAAGGTCTCGCTGCGGACCACCGCATAGACGCCGAGCGCCGCGCCGAGCGCCGGGCACGAACGCGACCGCCGTGATCAGCAACGCCTCGATGAGCACGACCGCCATCGAGATAGCGATCGCTGTAGCCGATCGCCTTCAAGGTGGCGAATTGCGGCAGCTGCCGGGTGATCTGGGTCGCCAGCGTCTGGTACAGCACCATGATCCCGACGACGAACGACACCACCAGCCCCGACCCGAAGATGAGCCCGGTGGCGGTCCGGATCGTCCAATAGGCGACCTCATGGGCGACGAGTTCGGGGCGCGTGAAGACCTGCGTGTCCGCCGGCAGAACCGCGCGCAGCGCTGCGCGGCCCGGTCCGGGATCGGCGCCGGGCTTCAGCGTGACGAGACCGAGATTGACCGCATCCGGCGGGCGTTCCGGGAACATCCGGAAGAAGTTAGCCTCGCTGGCGATCGCGACGCCGAGCCCGAGAAACCCGGTGCCGAGCTTGTATCGCCCGCCGATCGTCATGCGCCGCCCGGCGATGTCGACGACCCGGCCCGTCCGCAGCGAGCCGAACAGGGACCGGCGTCGCGCTGTCGACGAGCACGGTGTCGGGGCGGTCGAGCACCGCGCTCTGGCGTTCGATATCGGGCACGGCAAAGATCCGCGGCCGCGGGTCAAGGCCGATCACCGAGATGTCGAGCCGCAGGCCGCCGTCGACATCCTGCCACTTGGCAGCGCCGAGATAGATCGGGGCTCGCCTGCGCCACCTCGGGGACCGTCATCGCCGCCGCCAGCCGGGCGCGCGGAAACTGCCCGGATTGCGACTGGAAAACGTATTGGTCGAGCACACCAGCAGATCGAAGCGCATATGGTCATAGATCAGCATGCCGCCTTGCGGCACCGCGACGAAAAAGCCGAGCTCGACAAAGATCAAGAGGATCGCGACAAAGACGCCGCCGGTGGCGAGCGCGGTGCGCCCCTTCTGGTCAACCAGTATTCGCCACGCGAGCTGTAGCGGCACGAGCCTCGGGTCCTCAAGAAACGGCGTTCCGATATACCTCATCGCACACGATGGTCGAAGAGACCTGTCGGGTGTTCGAGTATGTGTATCGCTCGGGCCTCGTCGGACCCGCATCTGCTTGCAAGGAGACGCGGC
>CAWJFM010000019.1:0-19567 GCA_963842175.1 uncultured Alphaproteobacteria bacterium | reverse complement strand
ATTGCCGTTTGCATCGCCGGCGGAGATGCTTTCGACGGAGAACCGGCGACTGATTCCGTGGCTGCCATCATACTGGTTCCTGGCGTTGTTTCAACAGTTGAACGGATTGCCCATCCCGGAGGCCCTGGCGCAGCTCGCTCGGAGGGCCTGGATCGGTTTGGGCGCGGCGGTGGGAGGCTCGCTCGCGTCCTATCTCATCTGCTACTTCCGTACGCTGCGCAAGATCGCGGAGCAGCCCGACATCCTCCCGGGTCGACCAAGAGATCCAGCGAAACGACCATCGGCGGGGCAGGGCGGCTAACGGTGCCGGCGCGGCGGCGGGAGGCACGGCCCTACCGGTGGCGCGATCCGACGGCGCGCGGGCATCGGCACCATGCTGGGTTTCCCCCTCGACTATTCTCGCTCAGCAGCGCCGATCGAGTGCGCCTACATTAGATCAGCATCGGCGAGCGCTGAGAAGCGCGATGAGGCTGCCGGGACTGCGATATGATGGATTGGCCCTCAGCTCTACGGGAGGTTGACCCTCACATGACCGCACTCACCCTCGATCAGGCCTCGACGATCGTCGACAAGGCGCTCGAAAAGGGCCGCGAACTGAAGTTGCAGCCGCTGACCGTCGTCGTGCTCGACGCCGGCGGCCAGCTGAAGGCGCTGAAGCGCGAGGACGGCTCCAGCCTGCTGCGCCCCGAGATCGCCGGCGGCAAGGCGTGGGGCGTGCTCGGCATGGGCTTTGGCGGGCGCGAATTCGCCCGCCGCGCGACCGCCAACCCGGTCTTTCTGCAGGCCCTGATGGCGGCCTCGGGCGGGCGCATCGTGCCGGTGCCGGGCGGCGTCCTGATCCGCGATGCCGGCGGCATAATCGGCTCGGTCGGGATCAGCGGCGATACCTCGGACAAGGACGAGGCCTGCGCCGTGTACGGCATAATCTGCGCCGGGTTGGTGGCGGACACCGGCGATCCGAGCTAGAGGCCGGGCCGCGCTGCGGCCCTATCCTCGGCTGCAGGCGCCGCCGCCGAGGACGCAGAATTTGGCGCAATGCGGATGGTTGAGCGCGACATGCCCGAGCGCTCCGGCGAGGGTCGGGCCGAGATCGAAGCGCGGATCGTAGGGCAACAGCGTGCAGGCGATGACGCTCGGCCGCGCCGCGCCCTTGAACTTGACCACCATGCGCGAGCTGGCGCACATCACATCCTCGGGCGATTTGCCGAGCAGGCCCCAGCACGCCTCGGTGATCTCCGGCACGTCGGCCTCCGGGATCCATCTCGGGAAACACGGTCAGCGCCAGCGGGTCGTCGGCGTCGATCGGCAGGCCGAGTTCGGCGAACAGGCCGGCGAAGCCGCGCCGGATCTCGGCCTCGCTCTCGCCCGACAGCCGCCGGCTGGCGACCGAGGGGGCAAAGCCGTTGGCGGCGAGCCAGAGGAGCCCGTCGATCGTCGGCTGCCAGCTGCGCCGGCCGCGCTCCGCCTCATGCACCGCGCGGCCGTAATGGTCGAGCGAGACGCGGATTTGCAGGCGCTCGCCATGGCGCTCGCGCAGCGCCAGGAGCGCCGGCTTCATCTTGTCCATCGGCTTCATCGCATTGGTCAGCACCAGGGCGCGGAAGCCGCGCGCGAGGGCGATCTCGAGCATCGCCGGCAATGCCGGGTTCATGAACGGCTCGCCGCCGGTGAAGCCGATCAGTTTCGTGCCGAGCTCCAGACGTTTCGATCTCGTCGAGGTATTCGGCGACTTCGGCGGCGCTCAAGTAAACCAGACGATCGTTTCGTCGGCGAGGATTCGATGTAGCAGTGCCGGCAGGTCAGATTGCACAGCGTCCCGGTGTTGAACCACAGCGTATCGAGCGATTTGAGCGCGACCTGCGCCCGCCGCTCGCCCGAGGCGGTGACGAGCGGATCCTGAAACTTGCGCGGATCGAGCCGCGCGGCAGTTGCCGCCAGCGCCTCGGCCATGGCCGCTCTCCCGGTTGCAAACCGACCGGATCATATACAGATAGCAGGGATCGCTTTTGCCACATCACACAGATGTAGGCGGTTTTGTTGGGTCATATGGAGCACATCGTTCCGCGGCACATTCGGTTGACGTCTCATCCGGGAATGCCGGCGAAGCGACAATTCCCGCTGCGCTGGGGAGCGGCGAGCGCGGAGCTGCGCGGACCGGTCGTCGCCAGCCCGGCCGAGCCGCGCCATAAGAACGCGATCGGCTCCTATAGCGGGTCCTATGCGATCTATCGCGCGCTCGCCGTTGCGACCCGCGCCCTGGCGCCCGATCACCGGCCCGATTTGACCGACACCGCGCCGGCGGCGTCGATCGGGCCATGGCCGCAATGGGCCGACCCGCCAGAAGATCGTCTCGCTCGATCCCTACGGGCATCTGGTCGGCGAGGTCTTCGCCGAGCAGATCCGCGCCGGCATCGATGCCCGCCCGACGATCGCGGTCACCACGGCGCGGATCGACCTGCCGGAAATCCGCCAGCGCATCGCCGCCGGCGACATCGTCCCCGATGGCCGGGTCGTGCTGGAGAGCGGCGAGATCCGGGTGACCAAGGCGGCGATCGACCCGGTCTGGTACCTGCCCGGGATCGCCGCCCGGTTTGGCGTCGCCGAGCCGGAGCTGCGGCGCACCTTGTTCGAAGAGACCGGCGGCATGTTCCCGGAGCTGGTCACCCGGCCGGATCTCGAAGTCTTCCTGCCGCCGATCGGCGGCACCACGGTCTATCTGTTCGGCGATGTCGAGCGGATCGGCAAGCCGGAGACGCGTGATCGCCTGCCGGGTCCATGACGAATGCAACGGCTCCGACGTGTTCGGCTCCGACATCTGCACCTGCCGGCCCTATCTCGTGCACGGGGTCGAGGTGTGCGCCGCGACCGCGCAACAGGGCGGGGTCGGCATCGTCGTCTACAACCGCAAGGAGGGCCGCGCCCTCGGCGAGGTGACCAAGTTCCTGGTCTATAACGCGCGCAAGCGGCAAGAGGGCGGCGATCGCGCCGACACCTATTTCCGGCGGACCGAATGCATCGCCGGCGTGCAGGACATGCGGTTTCAGGAGCTGATGCCCGATGTCTTCCACTGGCTCGGCGTCCGCCGCATCGACCGCTGGGTGTCGATGTCGAACATGAAGCACGACGCGTTGCGCGCGCAGGGGATCGAGGTGGTGGAGCAGGTGGCGATCCCGGAGCGGCTCGTCCCGCTCGACGCGCAGGTCGAGATCGCGGCGAAAAAGGCGGCCGGCTATTTCGCTCCGGCCGGCGCGCCGAGCCGCGCGCAGCTGCGCCGCACCAAAGGGCGCCGCCTCGACGCGTGAGCGACGCCGAATACCTGCTCAGCGCGGCGGCCGTGCGCGAGCGCTGCGGACAGTCCTCGCCGCGGCCGAGCGCGGCGAGACCCGCCATTTCCGGCTGGTCCCGGAGCGGCTCGACGACGCGGTCGAGCGGGTCGTCGCGCTCACCCGCCGGCGCTACCCCGATCTCGCCGTGCCGTTGCACAGCCGCTGGCGGCATTTTTCCGCGGGCGGCATCGAGCGGGCATCGCTTGTCGCGCCGGGCGCCGACCGGGCGGAGGCGGCGCGGGCGCGGCTCGATCTCGCGATCGTGTCGGTGCTGCTCGACGCCGGCGTCGGCGCCGGCTGGGTCTATCGCGAGGCCGAGACCGGGCTGGTGCTGGGGCGCTCCGAGGGGCTGGCGGTCGCCAGCCTGCGGGCGATGCAGGCCGGGTTGTTCTCGGCCGATCCGAGCCGGCCGTGGCGCGCCGATGCCGCGGCGCTCGCGGCGCTCTCGGCCGAGCGGCTCGGCCGCGCCTTTCAGCACGGCCCGGACAATCCGCTCGCCGGGCTCGACGGCAGGGCGCTGCTCTTGCGCCGGTTGGGCGAGGTCGCGGCGGCGCGGCCCGAAATCTTCGGCTCGCCGGCGCGGCTCGGGAACCTCTATGATTTCTGGCTGCCGCGCCGCGCGGAGCTGCCGGCCCCGGACATGCTGCGCCTGGTGCTGCGCGCGCTCGGGCCGATCTGGCCGGGCCGCCTCGCGCTCGGCGGCGTGCCGCTCGGCGATTGCGGGCGTCACGGCGCGGTTGCCGGCGACGGCATCGTGCCGTTCCACAAGCTCAGCCAATGGCTGGTCTATTCGTTGATCGAGCCGCTCGCCGATGCCGGCTTCCAGGTCACCGGCCTCGACGGGTTGACCGGCCTCGCCGAATACCGGAATGGCGGGCTGTTGCTCGATTGCGGCGCGATCGTCGCGCGCGATCCGGATCTGCTCGGCCGCCCGCTCGATCCGTTTGGCGAGCCGGTCGTCGAATGGCGGGCGCTGACCGTCGCGCTGCTCGACCGTCTGGCCGAGCGGGTGCGCCACCGGCTCGGCCTCGGCGCCGCCGAATTTCCGCTCGCCAAGGTGCTCGAAGGCGGCAGCTGGGCCGCCGGCCGCGAGATCGCCGCCGAGCGTCGGCCGGGCGGCGGCGCGCCGCTCACGATCGCCAGCGACGGAACCCTGTTCTGAGGAAAGACGCGCCATGCCGCAACCCGCCGCTTCGCCCCAACGCCGCCGGTCGTGACGATCGTCGATCACCCGCTGGTGCGGCACAAGCTGTCGCTGATGCGGGCGCGCGACACCAGCACCTCGAAATTCCGCCAGCTGATGCGCGAGATCAGCCTCTTGCTCGGTTACGAGGCGACCCGCGACCTGGCGCTCGAAGAGACCGAAATCGAAACGCCGCTCGAACGCGCCCGCGCCCCGGTGCTCGCCGGCAAGAAACTGTGTCTGGTCTCGATCCTGCGCGCCGGCAACGGCATCCTCGACGGCATGCTCGATCTGGTGCCGGCGGCGCGGGTCGGCCATATCGGGATCTACCGCGAGCCGCGCACCTTGCAGGCGATCGAATACTACCTGAAGCTGCCGGACGATCTGCCCGAGCGCGACGTGATCCTGCTCGATCCGATGCTCGCGACCGGCAACTCGGCGGTGGCGGCGATCTCGCGCCTGGTCGAGGCGCGGGCGCGTTCGATCAAGTTCGTCTGCCTGGTCGCCGCCCCCGAGGGCATCGAGAAAGTGCACCGCATCTTTCCCGGCGTGGCGATCGTGACCGCTGCGGTCGACCGCTGCCTCAACGAGCACGGCTATATCCTGCCCGGGCTGGGCGACGCCGGCGACCGGCTGTTCGGCACCAAATGATCGGCTGCGCGCCGCATCAGTGCTGCGCAGCGGGTGCCGCGCGCAGCCAGAGCGGCCGCCGTTCGCGGACGATCTCGACGAATTTGCTGCGCTGCGCCGGCGTCAGGATCGCCAGCAGATCGAGGGTCTGGCCGGTGGCTTCGCGCTGAAACTCCCGCCGCTTCTCGGCAGCCTCGTCGAACAGCCGCGTGACCTGCGCCGGATCCGCCTGGGGCTTCGCGATCTCTTCCCAGGCGGCGCCGATCAGCGGGGCGACCTGCTCATGCATCTTCTCGGTGCGGGCCCGCATCGCCGCGACATAGGCATCGAAAGCGGTCCGCTGCTGCGGGTCGAGGTCGAGTTGCGCCGCCATCTGCTGAAAGCGCTGCGCCGGGCTCGCCCATTGCGGCGCGGCCCATTCCAGCGGGTCCAGGCCGCGCCGGCGACGAAGAACAGATTGAGCACCACCGAGACCACCAGCAGCGCCAGCAACAGGCGCCGGCGCGGCCACCCCGTCGCCGGGGTCGGCCCGGCGGTCACCGCACTCACGTCTGCGCGCCCTCGGTCAGGTCGCGCATGAAGTCGGTCGAGGGATTGAGCAATTCGCCGAGAAAGCTGTCCTCGCCGGGCTGGCGGACCTGGGTGAGAGAGAGCGAGGTATCCATGCCGAGCGTAAAGCCAAGCCAGCTCGCCACGGCCATCGCCGCAACCAGGCTGCCCCAGCGCGCCATGCCGCGCAGTCGCGGCCGGTAGCGACGGCTCAGCGGGAAGGGTATGACCGTGGCGCGTTGCGCCTCGGCTGCCGCGGACCAGCGCACAGGCGCGCGCAATGGCATGTTCGGGCACCGCTGCCAGCCGCTCTACCGGAGCACCGAGCACGCGCGCCGCCGCGACGTCGCCGGCAGCAACCGGGTCGCCGGCGAGCCACTCGGCGACGCGCTCGCGATCATCGGGATCGAGACGCCCGTCGGCGTAGCCGGCGAGGTCGAGATAGCGCTCGGCCTCGTCCTCGGTCATATCGATCGCGCGGCTGCGCCGCCACAGCGTCGCGTCGGACAAGCCGTCCGGCGGCACTCGCCTGGTATCGTCCCCGTGCATTTACCGTACTTTCCTCTACGCTTTGTTCTACGACGGCCGAACCGACAATATCCCCGCAACTTATAGGCTACCAAGCCTATTGCAAATCGGCTTTGAAGTGAGCGCGCAACTTGACCATCGCCTTGTGATGCGCGCTGCGCACGGTCTGCGGGTCGATGCCGAGCGCGCGCGCGATCTCGGCCACCTCCATTTCCTGGTCGTACAGCATCGCCAGGATCTCGCGCTGCCGCGGCGACAACAGCGCCTCCGGCAATTTGAGCTTGCGCACCGGCTCGACCGGCGTCGACCGCCAGCTGGGCCTCGGGCACCGCCTCGATCGGCACCGAATCCAACCGGCGCCGCCGCAGCGCGTCGCGCGCGGTGCTGCGCGCGACGATCGTGAGCCAGGTCGACAGCGCGGCGCGCGCCGGGTCATAGGTGCGCAGCAGGCGGAAATTGTCCTTGCACAGCCGGACGAAGACTTCCTGCGTCAGATCCTCGATATCGCCCGGGATCGGCGCGACGCCGCGCACCGCGGCGACGATCAGCCCGCCGTAGCGGCGCACGAAAGCTCGCCCAGGCCGCGCTGTCGCCGTTCAGCAGCGCGTCGGAGAGCGCGCCCTGTGCCAATCAGCCGGTCCCGCCGCCGGTGCGCATGATCAGGAAAGGCCGGCAAAGAAATCATTGCCCTTGTCGTCGACGACGATAAAGGCCGGGAAATCGACGACCTCGATGCGCCAGATCGCCTCCATGCCGAGCTCGGGATATTCCAAGAGCTCGACCTTCTTGATGCAATCCTGCGCGAGGCGCGCCGCCGGGCCGCCGATCGAACCGAGATAGAAGCCGCCGTACTTGCTTGCAGGCCTCGCGCACCTCGGGGCCGCGATTGCCCTTGGCCAGCGTGACGAAGCTGCCGCCGGCCGCCATAAACGGGTCGACATAGCTGTCCATCCGCCCCGCCGTGGTCGGCCCGAACGAGCCCGAGGCGTAGCCCGCCGGCGTCTTGGCCGGGCCGGCATAGTAGATCGGATGGTCCTTGACGTATTGCGGCAGGCCCTCGCCGCGGTCGAGCCGCTCCTGCAGCTTGGCATGGGCGATGTCGCGCGCGACGATCAGCGTCCCGTTGAGGCTGAGGCGCGTCTTGATCGGGTATTGCGACAGGGTGCGGCGGATCTCGTCCATCGGCCGCGCGAGATCGATGCGCACGACCTCGCCGCCGAGCGTCTTCTCATCGATATCCGGCAGGAACCGCGCCGGGTTGCTCTTCGAGCTCTTCGAGAAAGACGCCGTCGGCGGTGATCTTGCCGAGGATCTGGCGATCGGCCGAGCACGACACGCCGATGCCGATCGGGAGAGCAGGCGCCGTGGCGCGGCAGGCGGATCACCCGCACGTCGTGGCAGAAATACTTGCCGCCGAACTGCGCGCCGATGCCGAGGCCGCGGGTCAATTCGAGCACCTCGGCCTCGAACTCGCGGTCGCGGTAGGCCTGGCCGTATTTGTTTCCGGCGGTGGGCAGCGTATCGAGATAACGGCAGCTCGCCAGCTTCACGGTCTTCAAATTCATCTCGGCCGAGGTGCCGCCGATGACGATCGCCAGATGATAGGGCGGGCAGGCCGCGGTGCCGAGCGTGCGGGTCTTCTCGTCGATGAATTTCAACAGCGATTTCGGGTTCAGCACCGCCTTGGTCTGCTGATAGAGGAAGCTCTTGTTGGCCGAGCCGCCG
This sequence comes from uncultured Alphaproteobacteria bacterium, assembly GCA_963842175.1. Lineage (GTDB taxonomy): Bacteria > Pseudomonadota > Alphaproteobacteria > ATCC43930 > CGMCC-115725 > DATARH01. Next base: position 11,626 of record CAWJFM010000019.1, on the reverse strand, counting down.
CCCTTGGCGATGAACAGGAATTTGTACTCCTCGCCCGGCTCGGCATAGAGGTCGATCTGGGCCGGCAGATTGTCGCCGGTGTTGACCTCCTCGTACATCGACAGGGGCGCGACCTGGCTGTAGCGCAGATTGGTCTCGGTAAAGGTGCGGCGGATCCCCTCGGACAATGCCGCCGCATCGTCGGCGCCGGTCCACACCCGCTCGCCCTTCTTGCCCATGACGATCGCGGTGCCGGTGTCCTGGCACATCGGCAAGACCTTGCCGGCGGCGATGTTGGCGTTCTTCAACAGGTCGAAGGCGACGAAGCGGTCGTTGGCCGAGGCTTCGGGGTCGTCGAGGATGGCGCGCAATTGCGCCAGATGGCCGGGTCGCAGCAGGTGCGCGCTATCGACGAAGGCCTGCCGCGCGAGCAGCGTCAACGCCTCGGGCGCGACCTTGACGATGCGCTCGCCGTCGAACGCGGCAACGCGACACGTGATCGCCGGTGAGCTTCTTGTACGGCGCATCGTCCTCGCCCAAGCGGAAACAGCTCGTGGAACGCAGCCTCGCTCATCCCAGGTTCTCCAACGAATGACCGCCGCAGGATCTGCCTTTGCGCGCGCGCGTCAAGCGCGCGCGCCTCCCTCAAACCGCATTCCCGGCGAAAGCCGGGACCCACCCCGCAACCGTCCGGTCAGCGGCATGGTGGGTCCCGGCTTGCGCCGGGAATGCGGTTGGGGGTGAAACCGGGCTATACTCCAAAAATGGCGCCGCGGACGTTGACCTGCTCACCCTCGGCCGTATCGGCCTCGACCTCCGCGCCCGGCCCGACCGCTTCCTTGACGGTGAACGGGGTGTCGCGGATCTCCCAGTATTTGCCCTGGCCCCAGATCCCGACCCCGCCGCCCCTGCCATCCTCGTAATAGCCGTCGTGCAGCTCGACGACCGTCCAGCCGGAAGCGCGCAGCGCCGCCATCGCCTCCGCCTCGCCAACGACAGAAGAAATCGGTCTTGCCCGCCGCCTCCGGCACCGTCGCCGGCGTCGCGCGGCTGAGCTTCACCTGAATGCCGGGCGTCTCGGGCCGCTCGCCGCTGCTGCGGATGATGAACATCATGGTCCGAACCTTCCAGTCATTGCGAGCGCAGCGAAGCAATCTCGTTCCGTCTGTGCTCTTCTCATCGAGATTGCTTCGTCGCTATGCTCCTCGCAATGACGGCTCTTGCAGAAACCGCGCGACATGGTCGACGAAGACGCGCGGCTGCTCCAGTTCGGGGTGGTGCGCGGCCGCCTCGATGGCGGCGAATTGCGCGCCCGGGATCAGCGCGCTGTAGGCGCGGCCGTAATCCGGCGTGACGATGCCGTCGCTCTGACCCCACAACACCAGCGTCGGCACGGAAATTCGGCGCAGCCAGTGCTTCAATTGCGGGTTGTACATGTGCGGGCGCCAGGCGTAGAGGCACAGCGCATCCCAGTTGCGGGCAAGCGCGGTGATCTCTTCATCGCTCATCCTATCGTCGATCGCCGCCTGCCAGCCGAGGCCGTAAACCCCGGCCGGGCGGTTCGCGGGGTCGTGCCAGGCCAGGCGAGTCAGCTCGGCCGGTGACGTATTGAAGAAATGCACGATGTCGCGCTCCTCGCGGCCACCCAATTTGATGCCGACCGGGTCGACGAGAACGAGCCGGTCGAGCTTCGCCGAACCGCTGACCGCGACCTCGGCGGCGATCCAGCCGCCGAACGAAAAGCCGATCACCAGGGCCGGGCCGGGGAGCGCGTCGAGCACCTCGCGATAGAGCTGCACGAGGTCGTACATCGTGTCGAAATCCTCCGGTCGCGGCGAGTTGCCAAAGCCGGGATGCGACGGCGCGATGATCTCGCCATGCTCGGCGAGCCGATCGAGGAACGGCGCCTTAGTGCTGATCGGGTTGACGCCGTGGATCAAGAGGATCGGCCGCCCGCTTCCTCGCCGCAGCACTTCCAGATCGATATCGCCAACCCGCGGCCGGTCCGTCATTTCGCAGCCGCGGCCGCGCGCCGTCCTTCCCACGCGGTCTCGTCCTGATCGATCGGCGGCAGGTCCTGCAGTTGCGGCAGAACTTCCTTGGCGGCGAGGGTGAAGCTTTTCTGGGCCTCGGCGTGGGTCACCAGGCCCTGTCGGGTCATCATGATGATGTGGCGAATGCCGCCGACGCGGCGGCGGAATTCCTTGATCTGGCGCGCCACCGTGTCGGGATTGCCGGCGAACATCTGGCCCTGGCCGACCAGCACCTCGGCGTCGAGATTGGTCGGGCGCGGCCGCCGCGAGACGCCGCTCCGCCACGCCGCCGGCGCCATCTCGGGCGCCACCGCGCCGGGCTGGAATTTGGCGAATTGCGGCGCGCTCTTGATGCTGACGGTGAGGAACCAGGCGATCTTCTGGCCGATGCGCAGGCCTTCTTCGTCGCTGTCGCCGACATAGCAGAACGCCATGGAGGAAAACCGGTCCTCGCCGGGCGGCGCGAGGGCGGCCGCGCGGCGCGCCTGTTTATAGGCGTCGAAGGCCTGCCTGGTGCGGTCGTAGCCGCCGAACAGCAGCGTGTTGATGATGCCGCGGCGGCCCAATTCGGAGCAGGTCGGCAAATCCGATGTCGCCGCCCAGAATTCCGGGCGCGGCTGCTGGTAGGGCCGCGGCCAGATGTTGACATGGGGATGGATGAAGAACTTGCCCTCCCAGCTAAAGGGGCCGTCATGCGTCACGAGCGCCTTCTCGATCAGGTCGATCGCCTCCCATTCGCGCTCGCGGATGCGCATCGGGTTGGCGTCGCCCGAAACCATCTCGGTGGCGCCCGATTTGACAAAGCCGATCTCGAGCCGGCCCTTCGACAGGACATCGATCGTGGCATATTCCTCGGCGATGCGGACCGGGTCGGGGCGCACGGTTATCAGCGTGCCGAGCGAGAGGATGCGCACCTTCCTTGTCAGCCGCGCGACTACGCCGGTGATGACCGGGCTCGCCGCCCACAGATTGTTGATCCCGGAATGATGCTCGTTGGTGACGATATGGAGGCCCAGATCGTCACACAGCCGGTATTCGTCGAAGATCTCGTCGTAGAGCCGGGCGGCGATCTGCGGGTCGCAGTATTTATTGGGTAGGCTGGCCCGCACCGACTGGGCTTCATCGAGCACCTCGGCGGGGACAAAGGGGTAGGGGTTCTCGCAATGGTTCCACAATTCCATACCGCACCCCTCCGGCCGATAGGCGCCCAACATCTTAGTACGAGGCTGTTTAGTACGAGGCTGTCATTGCGAGGAGCCCAAAGGGCGACGCGGCAATCTCGCTTCCGTGAGCCTCATCGGCGCGAGATTGCTTCGCTTCGCTCGCAATGACAATCGGAGACTGCGGGATTACCGCTTGCGGAAGCTGTCGAGCGTCACGACGTCCCCCGTCGGCTTTCCTGGCGGCTTTCCTGGCGGCTTTCCTGGCAGCTTTTCGGCTGGCTTGGGCGGCGCCGCAACCGGCGCCGGCACGCCGCCCGATGCGGCCGGCTGCCCCTCCGGCACGGCGAATTCAAGCGCGAAATTGACCGACGGGTCGGCGAAACTGCGCACCGCCGCGAACGGGATCACCAGGCGATCGAGCTGTTTCTGAAAGCTGAGCGTCACGGAAAAAGCGTCCTCGGTGATTTCGAGATCCCAGAACTGGTGCTGCAGCACGATCGTCATCTCGTCCGGGTAGCGGGCGTGCAGATGATCGGGGATGACCACCCCCGGCACTCGGGTCCCGAAGCCGATATAGAAATGGTGGGCGCTCTTCATCCCTTCGCGCGCCGCACGCTTGAGCGCGTCGCGGACGACGCCGCGCAGCGCGCCTTCGACCATCTTCTCGTAGTGGAACAAATCCTGCGCCATCACGCCATCGCCCCTTCGCCCGACCGCAGCGACATCATCGCAGAAGTGAAGTGAGGGGCTTCTGTTGCCCGGTGCCCCTCGGACCGCGAGTTGATTGCTAGCTTCACCCGGTTAAGGGTTAGGCCGCAAGCGCCTCTGTTGCGAAGTTATCGTTCGCAGCTAGGTTTGTGACCCGATAACGGTGGTATCATGCCGGGCGACGGTTTTACCTTTACTACGCGCGTCGAGCCTGTTTCGCCCCCGTGAGCCGCCGGCCGCGATCGATTCGCGAGACCGGCGGGAATTGGTGGAGGCGCCGGGTACCGCCCCCGGGTCCGCAACGCTTATTCCGTAAGCCGTTTATCGCCATAGTCGGTTGCCCGACGCAGAAGATATAGGGTGCCGCCGGCGCAAACGCAATCGTGGTGCGTCCTTCGAGACAGCCGCGAGCCTGTCCTCGGGCCGGCCGGAGGCCGGACCCGGGGGCGGCTTCCTCAGGATGACGTATTTTGAAGAGCCCTATTCCTCGTCATGCTGAGGAGCCGTGCGAAGCACGGCGTCTCGAAGCACGACGGGCGTGAGGGAGCAGGCATTCGGCTGCCTCCGGAGCAGGAGCAGGAGCAGGAGCAGGAGCAGGAAATCGCCGCCGAGCGCGGCGCGCGGATAACTACGGCCGCGTATCTTCGTGCAGGCACCGATTCCGAATTTTCTGGCCTGCTAGCGATACGACGAAGCCAATCATCACGATTGGCCAGCGCCTTAGTTGCTTATCCACAGGGCTGATTTCTCGGTAAGGCGTGATGGCAGCCGAGCGGTTAATAAGTTATTGATATTGTTGGGCCCGTCTTTCAGGCATGTGGAAGACGATGTGGGTAATCATCCCTGAACCCGCATAGCTTCGTGGAAAAATACTGATTGTTTGGGAAAACCCAGTGGGTAATTGATATTCCGTTTTGTAGCCCTTCGCGGCGGCCTAGCTTTCCATCGTATGTCAACGCGGTGAAAGTGGCTGGGGATGCCGATCAAGCCTGAGCAGGTGGAAGAAATCGCAAGCCAGCGGGACCAGGCGTACGCGACCAAGCGGGCCACTGTACCAGCGCTCGAAGAAATACTCTACGACGCGTTGCCTGTGCTCGATCATGGCTTCATCCGCGTCGTCGACTATATGGGCGATGACGGAGCCATCGTGCAGGCGGCGCGCGTTGCTTACGGCCGCGGCACTAAGCGGGTTAGCAACGATAGCGGACTAATCAATTACCTGATGCGCCATCGCCACACGACGCCGTTCGAGATGTGCGAGATCAAGTATCACGTCAAGTTGCCGATCTTTGTTGCTCGGCAATGGATCCGCCATCGCACTGCCAACGTCAACGAGTACTCGGCCCGCTATTCTATCCTCGATAACGAGTTCTATGTTCCGAAGCCGGAGCATCTAGCAGCGCAGACAACGTCAAATGGGCAGGGACGGGGAGAGGTCCTTGACGCCCGATCGGCCTGGTGGGTAATCGAGTTGCTGCGCAAAGACGCCGAACGAGCCTACGCCGGCTATGCCAAGTTGCTCAACGAGGACGAGGCGGGCGCGCCGCGCGACCCGAGCTGGCCTGGGCTCGCGCGCGAGCTGGCGCGGATGAATTTGTCGCTCAACTTCTACACCCAATGGTACTGGAAAACCGACCTGCACAACCTTTTGCATTTCCTCAGCCTGCGCGCCGACCCGCACGCGCAGTACGAGATCCGCGCCTATGCCGAGGCGATGCTCGACACGGTAAAGCGCTGGGTCCCAATGGCCCATGCCGCCTTCCAGGAATACCGCATGAACGCGGCGCTGATCTCGGCCACCGGGCTCGCCGTGATCCGCCGGATGCTCGCCGGCGAGGCGGTCGATCAGGCCGGGAGCGGCCTCTCGGCGCGTGAATGGCGTGAGCTGATGGCGGTGTTGGGGCGGGACAGCGCGCGATGAGATCGCGACGCGGGTCAGCGACAACCGTCAATTTCTTCGATGACGCTTCGGCGCGGCGGTGGTTCGAGAAAGAGCCGCGTGAGGTCGCGGTGGCGATGGCGGCGCGCAAGCTTTGTCCCAGTCGGCGCGGCCGCTGGCGGATTGTTAGGGGGCCGCCGTCGGCGGCGGGATCGCCTGGGCCGGCTATGAGAACTCGACGCAGCTGCGCTGGATGCTGTCCTACATCGACTTCGTGATCCGCAGCAATCAGCCGCATTGAAAAACTCCAAGGGTGTTGTGAACAGACATCTGGAACACCGACAGCGTCGATATTATATACAACACTTTAGACATCGCATCCGAGCCCAAATGCAAAGCCATAAATTCCCTGCTCATTTCCCTGCTGCTGCACAAAATACCCTGCTGTTACACGGATAATTCTCTGCGGGAATTCCCTGCTTGTGCACATAACTGATTGAATAGTATAGGAGCTCGCGCGCCGTAGGAAAAAATTCCCTGCCGGCAGGGAATTGCCGCGAGCCTCTTGCCGCGCCGGCCGCGCCGGCCGATCATGCAGCCATGGCGGGCGAGGGGCGCGGCGATGCAAATCGGCTTTATCGGCACCGGCACGATGGGGACGCCGATCGCCGGCTGCCTGATCGCGGCCGGGCACCGGCTCACGGTGTACGACATCAGGCCCGAGGCGACGGCAGCGCTGGCCGGGCAGGGTGCCGCGGTCGCGGATGGCCCGGGCGAAGCGGCGAAGAGCGCCGAGGCGGTTTTCACCTCATTGCCGGGGCCGAGCGAGATGGAAGCGACGGCGCTCGATCCCGACCGCGGCATCCTCGCCGGGCTGCGCCGCGGCGCTGCCTATATCGATCTGACGACCAACGCGCCGGGAACCGCCCGGCTGGTTGCCGAGGCCGCGCACAAGCGCGGCATCGCCTTTCTCGACGTCGCCGGTCAGCGGCCGCCCGCCAAACATGACCGTGATGGCCGGCGGCGCCGAGGCGGATTTCGGCCGCGTTCGCCCGCTTTTCGAGGCGATCGCGCGCAACGTCTTCTATGTCGGGCCGAGCGGGGCCGGCTGCGTCGCCAAGCTGGTCACGCAATATCTCGGCTACACCAATTTCATCGCCGCGCTCGAAGGCATGCTGATCGCCGCCAAGGCCGGCATCGATCTCGGCGTGCTCGCCCGCATCGTGCCGGTCAGCGCCGGCCAAAGCCGCACCTTTGACACCAGCGCCAAGTCGGTTCTGAACCGCGCGTTCGCTTCGAACGGCTCGCTCGACATCATCGTCAAGGACATGGCCCTCGCGGTTGATTTCGCCCGCGAGGTCGGGACGCCCGCGGCGCTCGGCGCGCTCGCGTATGACGCGTACAAGCGGGCGCAGGCGCGGGGTTTGGGCGGCGAAGGCTATCCGTCGGTCGCCAAGATCCTCGAGGGGATGGCGGGGGTGGAGCTGGCAGCGGAGATGCGCGATGAGTGACCGCGAGGACAAGCATCGCCCGCCTGCTGCTGGCGCAGGATGTCGCCGAGTTCCTCTATCGCGAGGCCGAACTGCTCGACGAGCGGCGCTATGAGGAGTGGCTGGCATTGCTCGCCGACGACATCCGCTACTGGATGCCGATGCGGCGCAACGTCAAGTTCGGCGAGAGCGAGCGCGAATTCACCCGCGAGAGCACCGACATCGCGTGGTTCGACGAAGGCAAGGACACGCTGACCCGGCGGGTGCGGCAGATCCAGACCGGCATTCACTGGGCCGAGGAGCCGCAATCGCGCATCGCGCACCTCGTCGTCGAACGTGCAGCTGGTCGAGGCCTCGCCCTCGATCGCCGAGCCGCAGGAAGTCGCGGTCAAATGCCGCTTTCTGATCTACCGCAACCGGGTCGAGACCGAGACCGACCTCCTGGTCGGCAAGCGCGAGGATCGGCTGCGCCGCGCCGGAGACGATTGGCAGATCGCGCGCCGCACGATCATCCTCGATCAGAATGTGCTGCTGGCGAAAAACCTGACTTTTTTCTTTTGAACCACGGAGCCACGGAGGACACGGAGTAGGGAAACTCTTTACCGCAGAGGTCGCAGAGGCTTCGCAGAGGTCGCCGGTCACCCTGTCCCTTCTATGTCCTCCCCGAACCCTTCGCGCCCATTGTGCTGAAGATTTGATTTTGTATTTCCCGTGTACTCCGTGTCTCCGTGGTGAATTCTGGAGGAATGCATGGCGACGGAACGCACCATCGGTTATCGCCCCGGGCTGGTCGATCTCGCGACCGGTCAGATCAGCCGCGAGATCTTCGTCAACGAAGAGATCTACGCCGAGGAGCAGGAGCGGGTCTTCGCCCGCTCCTGGCTGTTTGTCGGCCATGAGAGCCAGGTGCCGAACCCCGGCGATTTCTTCGTCTCGTGCATGGGCGAGGAATCGGTCCTGCTGTGCCGCGACCGCGCCGGTCAGGTGCACGTCTTCCTCAATTCATGCCGCCATCGTGGCATGAAGGTGTGCCGCTACGACGAGGGCAACACGACGGTCTTCACCTGCCCCTATCACGGCTGGAGCTACGGCACCGACGGTCGGCTGGTCGGCGTGCCGTATTTCCGCGAGGCCTATCACTCCAAGCTCGACCGCGCGCAGTGGGGCCTCGTCGAGGTGGCCCAGCTCTGCGTCCACAAGGGCGCGGTGTGGGCGACCTGGGACAAAGCGGCCCCGCCGTTTCTCGAATATCTCGGCGATTTCGTCTTCTATCTCGACCAGACCCTCGACAGCTGGGACGGCAGCGACGGCGGCACCGAAATTCTGGGCGGCATCCAGAAATGGCTGGTGCCGAGCAACTGGAAATTCCCGGCCGAGAATTTCAGCGGCGACAGCTACCACAACATCAGCCACCGCTCGGTCGATCTGGTCGGCGTCGGCCCCTCTGGCAGCGGCCGGCGCGACATGCCGGAATTGCAGGCGGCCCGCAAGCTGCACATCGCGATGCGCGACCGCGGGCATCAGACCACCGCCTACCTGCTGCCGCGCGAGGTATCGGTGCCGCCAGGCTACCAGCATTCCCCGGTCGTGTCCGACTACTTCCGCCAATGCGAGGACGCGCGCCGCAACCGGCGCGGCGATTGGGGCAGGCTGATCACCCTGGTCGGCGAGGTGTTCCCGAGCATGGCATTTCTTGCGCGGCAACCGCGCACGATCGCGGTATGGCATCCCGCGCGGACCGCACCAGACCGAAGTGTGGCGCTGGTTCCTCGTCGACAGAAATGCGCCGCAGGAGGTCAAGAACTTCCTGCGCGACTATTACATCCGCTATTCCGGGCCGGCCGGCATGACCGAGCAGGACGACATGGAGAACTGGAACTACGCGCATGCCGCCAGCCGCGGCACGATCGCGCGGCGCTACCCCTACAGCTACGAGCAGGGGTTGGGCTACGAGGTCGAGAATTACGAGTGGGAAGGGTTCCGGCTGCCAGGGTCGGTCGTCGACCTGACCAAGGCGACCTCGAGCGAGCACAATCTGCGCAACCTCTATCGCCGCTGGGCGCAGTTCATGGCGGCCGACAGCTGGGACGAGCTGGCCGCCTGGCGCCGCGACGACCGGGCGGCGGCGGAGTGAGGGTCGCTGCGTCGCCGCAACGCGTCCTTCGAGACGGCGCTTCGCGCCTCCTCAGGATGAGGAGAAGACTTTGATGGCATTAAGAAAAATCGTCATCCTGAAGAGCGGGCGCAGCCCGCGTCTCGAAGGACGCGCGGCCCCCGGTCCAAGGCTCCGGCGATGAGCGAGCCGATCAACATCCGCGCGTTGCCGCCCGGCACCTGCATTACCCTTGGCGACGGCGCCGAGGCCGAAATCGTGTCCAACCCGGCGGACGGCGTGTGGCTGTTCGCGCGCTATCTGTCGTCGCCGAGCGATCCGGCCCTCGTCGGCCAGGAGGAGATGATCTTCGCCGCCGATGTCGTCGAGGTGCGGCAGGCGGGGTGAGCCAGGCGGGGTGAGCCAAGGAGCGGCGCATGCTCGAACTGAGGCCGAATTGCGAATATTGCGACAAGGACCTGCCGCCGGACGCGACCGAGGCGCGGATCTGCACCTATGAGTGCACGTTCTGCGCCGATTGCGTCGAGCGGGTGTTGTTCAATGTCTGCCCCAATTGCGGCGGCGGCTTTGTCGCGCGGCCGATCCGGCCGCAGACCGAGCGGCGCCCCGGGGTCGGCCTGGGCAAGCAGCCGGCTTCCGCCACGCGCGTCCACCTCAAATGGGACCGCGAGGGACTTGCCGGGTTCGTCCGCAGCGTGCGGGACATCAAACCCGAAGACCGCTGATCGAGCCTGGGCGCTCGATCGCGAGCGCCAGTTCGAGCTGGTCGTGGACCGGGATGCCGAAATGTCCGATCGGCGGAATCGACGGCTTTAAGCCGCGCGCCTTGTCGATGGCGCCCCGGCGCAGCGCGATCAGGCGAAAGCCGCGGCGCTGATAAAACCGCAGCGCGTCGAGGTTGTCGTTGGTCATCCTCACGCGCAACTCTTCGACACCGGCCGCGGCAAGCCGGGCTGTCAGCTCCTCGATCAACGCCGTGCCGATGCCCTGGCGCTTGATCAGCGCGTTCAGCGTGATCAGCTCGGCCCTCTTGCCGTCGGCTGCGATCCGATAGGTGGCAAGTCCTTGGCGCTCGCCGGCGATCAGCGCCGGCAGGTCGCACGCTTCGACAAGACGACCGCCCACGGCAATTCGCGAGCCGCCCCAATGGCGCGCCAGCATCTCGCAAATCCAATCGGCATCGTCGGGACCAGCGGGCCGGACCAGCATTAGAGCGTTATCCGTCCTGATCGAGTCGGCGTAGGGGGATTCCACGAGGGGCGGAATTGTGATTCAAGCTGCATGCTGGAAAGGGGGCCAGCATGCATGGCACGACCATATTCTCGGGATTTGCGGGAACGGGTTGTTCGAGCGGTTGAGAGCGGTCTGTCACGGCGCAAGGCAGCCGCGGTATTCGGGGTCGGGATCGCTACGGTGATCGAGTGGATGCGAGTTTGGCGTGATAGCGGCCGGCTTGAGGCCAAACCGATGGGTGGCGATCACAACTCACGGCTGAAGGAGGAGCGAGCCTGGCTGCTGGAGCGGATCGCCGCGGCTCCCGACCTGACGCTGGAGGAGATCCGCGCCGAACTTGCCGAGCGCGGCAAGCCTGTCGGCTATGGCACGGTGTGGCGGTTCTTCGCCGCTGAAGACATCAGCTTCAAAAAAATCGTGCACGCCAGCGAGCAAGAGCGGCCTGACGTGGCCGCGGCGCGCGCCGCCTGGGTGGCCGCGCAACCCGGGCTCGATCCGGCGCGGCTGGTGTTCATCGACGAGACCGGCACCTCGACCAATATGGCGCGGCTGCGTGGGCGCGCCAAACGCGGCCGCCGCGTGGTCGGTCGGGTGCCGTGGGGGCATTGGAAAATCCTGACCTTCGTCGCCGGCTTGCGCCAGGACGGCATCACCGCGCCGTTTGTCATCGATCGCGCCATGACCCGCGTGATCTTCACCGCATACCTGCGGCAATGCCTCGTTCCCACCTTGGCGCCCGGCGATATCGTCGTGATGGACAATCTGCCGGCGCATAAGGGCGGCGCTGTGCGCCAGATCATCGAGGCGGCCGGCGCCGAGCTGCGATACCTGCCGGCCTATTCCCCCGACCTCAACCCGATCGAGCAGGCAATCGCCAAACTCAAAGCTCACCTGCGCAAAGCCCAGGAGCGCTCGATCGATACCCTGTGGCAGCGCATCGGCAAGCTGCTCGACCTGTTCCAGCCACACGAATGTGCCAACTTCTTTGTCAATAGCGGCTATGCTCGAACCTGACCGGATTCCGCTCT
>CAWJFM010000018.1:0-12544 GCA_963842175.1 uncultured Alphaproteobacteria bacterium | reverse complement strand
TTTGCGATCGAGCCGCCCGCCGCCGGCGAGGGTCTCGCCGTGCTGGTCCAGGCGCCGGACGGTCATATGCTCGGCGCGGCCATGGTGCTCGGTTCCGGTTGAGCCCGCCGCCGGGAGCGCGAGCTTGTCGCGGCGGTGCCGTCTGCTAGATTTGCCCGTCCGCTCCCAGGAGGAAACCCCCGATGAAGCTTCTGCGCTACGGCCCGCCCGGCCAGGAAAAACCGGGCCTTCTCGACCGCGACGGCAAGATCCGCGATCTGTCCGGGGTGGTTCGCGACATCGATGGCGCGGCCCTCGCGCCCGCCTCGCTCGACCGCCTGCGCCGGCTCGACCCTGCGAGCCTGCCGCTGGTTTCCGGCGCGCCGCGGCTCGGGCCCTGCGTCGGCTCGGTCTCCAAAGTCGTCGCGATCGGGCTCAACTACCGGCTGCACGCGCAGGAGGCCGGCATGCCGATCCCGACGGAGCCGATCTTCTTCATGAAGGCGATCAGCAGCATTTGCGGCCCGATGACGACGTGATCATCCCCAAAGGCTCGCAAAAGACCGATTACGAGGTCGAGCTCGGCATCGTCATCGGCACACCGCGCCAGCTATGTCGACATCACGGACGCCACAAAGCACATCGCCGGCTATTGCGTCGTCAACGACGTCTCCGAGCGCGAATACCAGATGGAGCGCGGCGGGCAATGGACCAAGGGCAAGAGCTGCGACACGTTCTGCCCGCTCGGGCCCTGGCTCGTCACCGCCGACGAGGTGCCCGACGCCGGCAAGCTGCCGGTGTGGACCGAGGTCAACGGCGAGCGGCGGCAGAACAGCAACACCGCCGACCTGATCTTCGGCATCGAGCACATCGTCAGCTATGTCAGCCAGTTCATGACGCTGTTGCCGGGCGACGTGATCCCGACCGGCACGCCGTCGGGGGTCGCGATGGGCTTCAAGCCGCCTCGCTTCCTCAAACCCGGCGACACGATGCGGGTCGCGGTCGAGGGCCTGGGCGAGCAGAACTCGCGGCTCGTCGCCTACCGCGGCTGACCCGGCCATCGCCGGCGACCAGAGGGCCGGGCATCCCGGCGAACGCGCAATCTCGACCGCTAGCGCACTGCGACACTTTTACGCTATGATTCGGCGTTCACGCGCTCAGCGCATTCAATTGCACGTTTAGAGGCCCTATGTACGACCGTCGCCCCGAGTTCTTCCGCGAAGACACCCCCCCGCCCCCGGCCGCCGCGTCGACGCGACGGTGAAATGGTTCAACGCCAGCAAGGGATTTGGTTTCGTCACCCTGTCCGACGGCACGCAGGACGCCTTTCTGCCGATGGCGACCCTGCGCCGCGCCGGTTATGAGGACGTCCGCGAGGGCGCCCTGATCACCTGCGAGGTCAGCGCCGGCGCCAAGGGACCGCTCGTCACCAATGTGCTGAACATCGACACCAGCACCGTCGTGCCGCCGCAATCCGGCGGGGCCGATCGCCACCCGGCGCGCCCGTCGACCACGGTCGAAGGCGCGGTGAAATGGTTCGAACCCGAAAAAGGCTATGGGTTCATTTCCCCCGATGGCGGCGGCAAGGACGTCTTCATCCACATCACCGCCCTGCGCCGCAGCGGCGTCAACACGCTCGGTCCCGGGCAGCGGGTGCGGGTCGATGTCGTCGACGGCAAGAAGGGGCTCGAAGCCGACCGCATCACCGTCATTTCGTGAAGGTTTGCGAGGCCGGATAGAGCGGAGCCGGAGAGCGGCCCGGCAGGCGGCTGCCATCCTGCAACGCAACGGAGGGTTGCCGCCTCGTCCGGCGCCGCGGTTTACAAAGCTGACCGCAGGGCGCACCGTGGCGATCGCGAGCGGCGACCGCTGTGTTCTCGTCGATAACTACGAGAAACGATCCGATGGATTTGCGCGATACGATCCGGACTTATCGGCTGTTTTCCGGGTCTTATGACGTTGTTTTTGGCCCGGTCTTTCATCCCGGGCGCAAGGAGGCCGTGCGCATCGCCAATGACCGACCGGGTCAGCGCATCCTCGAAGTCGGGGTCGGCACCGGTCTGTCGCTGCCTTATTTCCGTGCCGATTCGCACCTGACCGGGATCGACATCTCCGAGGAGATGCTCGCCAAGGCCCGGCGCCGGGTCGAGCAGCAGCTCGGACAGGTCGACGGGCTTCACGTCATGGACGCCGAGCACCTCGAATTCGAGGACAACTCGTTCGACGCCGTGCTGGCGCTCTATGTCGCCTCGGTGGTGCCGAGCCCGGCGCGGTTCGCGGCGGAAATGCGCCGGGTGTGCATTCCCGGCGGCACGATCGTTCTGGTCAACCATTTCACCAGCGAAAACTGGGCGGCGCGCTTCATGGAAAAGCGGCTGGCGCATCTCGCCCGCCATATCGGGTTTCATGCCGATTTCCCGCTCGACGCCTTCCTGCGCGACAGCGGGCTGGCGGTTCGCGAAATCCGGCCGAGCAATCTGTTCGGCTACTGGCGGCTGCTGCGCTGCATCAACGAAAAGCCGGCCTCGACGCTCGACTGAGCCGCGGCGAGAGTGGTGTAGGATGGGTTGAGCGCAGCGAAGCCCGTCATCCCGTTGCGGCGCGCGAAAGGGTGGGCTGCGCTACGCTCGGCCCACCCTACGAGCAGGAGCCAGCAGGATGACCGATCGGCTCGCCGCAATCGCCCAGACCGTCGCCGGCAGCGGCTTTGCGCTGGTGCGCGCCCCCGAGATGCGCGCGGTGCTGGAAGAAGCGGGGCTCGCCGATTGGGATCGTTTTGCCCGGAGCTGGGACGATCTCGGGGTCGATGCCTACATGGCCGATGGCGGGCGTTACCGCCGCCGCCGCTTCGCCTGTTTTCGCGCCGGTCCCGAGGGGATCGTCCGGAAGCCGCACCAGCCGCATTACCAGAGCCGCGACTACAACCCACTCAACGGCGGGATCCAGCGCTGGTTCGAGCCGGTCACGCCGACGCTCGGCGCGCATCCGGCGCTGCGCGCGATCCTCGCCACCTGCCACACGCTGTTCGACCGGCTGACCCCGCCGCCGCTGCGCCCGGATTTCTGGCATGTCGAAATCCATCAGTTCCGGATCGAGGCGCGCTCGGGCCAGGAAGGCCGGCCAACCCCGGAAGGGATGCATCGCGACGGCGTCGACTGGGTGCTGGTCCTCCTGGTCAGCCGGGTCAACATCTCAGAGGGCGAGACCAGCATCGGCGACCTCGCGATGCGCCCGCTCGGCAGCTTCACGCTGACCGATCCGCTGGATTCGGCGGTGACCGACGACAATCGCGTCTATCACGGGGTGACGCCGGTGACGCCGCTCGATCCGACGCGGCCGGGGCACCGCGATGTGCTCGTCGTCACCTTCCGGCAGGAATAGCCGCGCCGGCAACCGCACCGCCGATCGGCCTCAGCGGTCGAACCAGGGCCACTCGGCGCCGCCTGCATGGGTGACGGCGCCCTTGTTGGCCTGGCCGACGAGCCGGGCGTATTTCGCCAGCAGTCCGGCCTTGTGGCGCGGCGCGCGCGGGCTGCCATGGCGGCGCGGCGCGCGGCCAGTTCCGTCTCGTCGATCAACAGGTCCATGCGCCGGCTCGCGGCATCGATGCGGACGAGATCGCCGTCGCGGACCAGCGCCAGCGGCCCGCCGATCGCGGCCTCCGGCGCGACATAGCCGACGCAGATCCCGTGCGTCGCGCCGGAAAAGCGACCGTCGGTGACGAGCGCCACCTTTTCGCCCATCTGCTGGCCGTAGATCAGCGCGGTCACCCCGAGCATCTCCTGCATGCCGGGTCCGCCGACCGGGCCTTCGTTGCGGATGATCAGCACCTCGCCCGCCTGGTAGGCGCGCGCTTCGACGGCTCGGGCGCAATCCTCCTCGCACTCGAACACCCGCGCTCGGCCCTCATGCAGCAGCGTCTTCAGCCCGGCGAGCTTGAGCAGCGCGCCGTCGGGGCAGAGATTGCCCTTGAGCACCGCGAGGCCGCCATCGGGCGACAGCGGCGCGGCGGCGCTCGCGAACCACCGCGCCATCCGGCGCGGCGGCGGCGCCATAGGTCTGCGCCAGCGTCTCGCCGGTCACCGTCAGGCAACCGCCGTCGACATGGCCGCTGTCGATCAGCGCGCGCAGGATGACCGCGGTGCCGCCGATCTCGTGCACATCCCTGGCGGTGAAGCGGCCGCCGGGACGCAGATCGGCGATCAGCGGCGTGCGGTCGAAAACCTTTGCCACGTCGTCGATATCGAAGGCGATGCCGGCCTCGTGCGCGATCGCCGGGATGTGCAGGGCCGCGTTGGTCGAGCCGCCGGTCGCGGCGACGATCGCGCAGGCGTTTTCCAGCGCCTTCCGGGTGACGATGTCGCGCGGCAGCGGCCCGCCGCGGTCGATCGCCGCCATCACCAGGGCGCCGGCGCGCCGGGCGTAGGCGGCGCGCTCGGCGAAGACGCCCGGGACCATCGACACGTTCGGCACGCTGAGCCCCAGCGCCTCCGACACCATCGCCATCGTGTTGGCGGTGAACTGGCCGGCGCAGGCGCCGACGGTCGGCAGGCAGGCGCGTTCGAGCCGTGCGAGCGAAGTCTCGTCCATGTCGCCGGTCATCACCGCGCCGATCGCCTCGTAGGAATCGAGGATCGTCACGTCGCGCCCGGCGAAGCGGCCGGGCAGCGCGCTGCCGCCATAGACGAAGACGGCCGGCACGTTGCAGCGCACCATCCCCATCATCACGCCGGGCAGGGTCTTGTCGCAGCCGCCGAAGCCGACGAGCCCGTCATAGGCGAGCCCGTGCACCACCGCCTCGATCGAGTCGGCGATCAGCTCGCGCGACACCAGCGAGAACTTCATGCCCTCGTGGTTCATGCTGATCCCGTCCGACACCGAGATCGTGGTGAACTCGCGCGGCGTGCCGCCGGCCTCGGCGACGCCTTCCTTCGCCGCCTCGACCTGAAAGCCGTGCGTCATGTTGCACGGCGTCTGCTCGCCTTTCATGCTGACGACGCCGACCATCGGCTTCTCGATCGCTGCGTCGTCGAGCCCCATCGCGCGCATGAAGGCGCGGTGCGGGGTGCGGGTCAGCCCGAATTTGGTGATGTCCGATCGCAATTTTCTCATTGCAGTCCCTCGCCGCCATTTCTCGCGGCGGTCCAATCGGCTATGAATGCCACGTTGCACCCGTGACAACCACCTTCGCGAGGGCCGCCGTGACCGCCGAAACCTTGCAGACCGGAGCGATCCCCACCCCGCCCTCGATGCACCGCATGATCATCGCCGCGACGATCGGCAACGTCTTGGAATGGTTCGATTTCGTCGTCTACGGCTTTTTTGCCGTGACGATCGCCGAGGTGTTCTTCCCGGTCAAGAGTCCGACCGTGTCGCTGTTGCTCACGTTCACTGCCTTCGGCCTGGCCTATTTTGTGCGGCCGCTGGGGGCGATCGTCGTCGGCGGCTATACCGACCGCGCCGGGCGCAAGGCCGGGCTGATGCTGTCGATCGCGCTGATGATGATCGGCACGACGCTGATGGCGCTGACGCCCGGCTACGCCACGATCGGCGTTGCCGCACCGATCGCCATCACGCTCGCGCGGCTCTTACAGGGATTTTCGGTTGGCGGCGAATTTGGCAGCGCGGTCAGTTTCCTCGCCGAGCATGCCGGCGGGCGTCGCGGGTTCGCCGCGAGCTGGCAATTTGCCACCGCCGGCTTTATCACCGTCCTCGCCTCGTTGTTCGGCGTCACGCTGACGACGCTGATGACGCATGATCAGCTGATCAGCTGGGGATGGCGGCTTCCCTATTTCTTCGGGATGCTGATCGGCCCCGCCGGCCTCTATATCCGCGGCAAGATGCTCGAGACCCCGGAGTTTCTCGAAGCCGAGAAGCCGGAGACCATTCCGATCATGGACTTGCTGCGGCGGAATCCGCTGGAGGTGCTGCTGGCGCTCGGGATTTCGATTATCTCCAACAGCTCGTTCTACATCCTGGCCTATATCCCGACCTATGCGGTCAAGACGTTGCACCTGCCCGCGTCGACCGGGTTCACCGCGACCCTGATCGGCGGGATCATCCTGGCGATCGGCTCCCCGCTCTTCGGCCACTGGTCGGACAAGATTTCGCGGCCGCTGATCATGGTGGTCGCCTGCTGGCTGTTCGTGCTGACCTCGTACCCGGCGTTCTGGCTGATGGCCGCCCTGCCGTCGCTGACGGCCTGCATCATCGCCGTCTGCTGGCTGCAGGCACTCAAGTCCGGCTACAGCGGCGTCCTGCCATCGCTGTTGTCGGAGCTGTTTCCGGTGGAGACCCGGGCGATCGGCGTGGCGCTGGGCTTCAGCACCGCGGTGTCGATCTTTGGCGGCTTGGCGCCGCTCATCGCGACCTCGCTGATCGCGGTCACCGGCGACAGCCTGTCGCCGAGCTATTACCTGGTTTTCACCGCGCTGCTCAGCCTCGCGGCGCTGATCGCGATCCAGCGGCGCGGGCGCCGGGCCGGAGAGAGCACCGCCGCAGTACCAGTCCTCGCGGGCGAGGGCTAGAAGAGCCCACTTCCGCAGACCGCGGACGAGGGCTCTTCCAACAAATCGTCAGGCCGCCTTGGCGTGTTTGCCGGCGGTCTGCGGCGTGAAGTCCGGGTAGTTGCCCGGTGTCTTCTGCGCCGCCGCCTCATGCATCTGGAGGCGCGTCCGGCGCTCCCATTTGCGCTTCAGCTCGTCCTTGATCATGAAGGTGAGCCGGCCCAGCCCTTCGGTCTCGATCTCGACCTTGTCGCCGTCCATGAACGGGTTGAGGCCGCGATGGTTGGTGCCGGTGGCGATGATGTCGCCGGGCTCCAGCGTGTGGATCGAGGTCAGCCACTCGATGCAGCGCGGGATCTTGTGCCCCATGTCGTCGGTGTTGAAGTTCTGCATCAGCTGGCCGTTGGTCCACAGCCGGATCTGCAATTTCTGCGGGTCCTTGATCTCGTCGGCGGTGACGATATAGGGCCCGATCGGCGCGAAGGTGTCGCGCGACTTCATCTGGAAGAACACGTTGCCCGGGGGCGGCAGGCCGCGCGCCGAGCCGTCGACGAAGTTGGTGTAGCCGAAGATGTAACCCATCGCGTCGGCGGCCTTAACATTGCTGGCGCGCTTGCCGATGATGACCGCCATCTCGGCCTCGCCCTCGAAGATCGCCGCCGGCACGTCGGGCAATACCATCGTGTCGCCGTTGCCGATGATCGCGCTCGCCGATTTGGCGAAGGCGTTGATCGGCGCCGGCGCGCTGCGCGTGCCGTCCTCCATGTAGTTGACGGCCATGCAGTCGATGTTGGCCGGCTTCGGCAAGGGCGGCCGGATCCGCACGCTGGCCAATGGCGCGCCCCGGCCTTTCGCCGCCGCGTCCTCGAGCTTTGCGCGATAGGCGGCAAAGCGCTCGATCAGCCCGCTGATCAGATCGCCCGGCCCGATATGCGGGATGTCGCGCACGACGGCAGAGACATCGACCACGGTGTTGTCGGTTTTCAGCACGCCGAGCTTGAAGTCATCGAAATAAAGCAATTTCATGGGGTGCTCCCTAGCGTCTTTGGTGCTTCCTGCCGCGCGGCGCGTTCCGCCGGCGTGACCGCGGCAGGTTATACCGCTTCCGCCGCTTCCGCGAACCGGCTTTTGCATGTCGATCCCCCGGGCCGGCCGCGATAACATCGACATCAGCCGACCGGCCAGGGAGGAGAGCCATGCCCGTCACCACTATCCGCGGCGTCGACATCAATTACGAGATTCTCGGCGAGCGCGGCCCTTTCGTCGCGCTGCAGCCCGGCGGCCGCCGCGCCGGCGCCGGCGTCCGATTGCTGGCCGAAAAGCTGGCCGAGGCCGGCAACCGCGTGCTGATCTATGACCGGCGCAATTGCGGCGCCTCGGGCATCGCGATCGAGGGCGGCTCGGAATACGACGAGTGGATCGAGGATCTGCACGATCTGCTGGCCCGGCTCGATGCGCTCCCCGCCTATATCGGCGGCAGCTCGTCGGGGTGCCGGCTGGCGCTGCTGCTCGCCCGGCAACGGCCGGAGGATGTGCAGGGCCTCCTGCTGTGGCGCGTGACCGGCGGCGCCTATGCCGCCCACCGCCTGACCAACCAGTACTACACCTCGCATATCGAGGCGGCCGAGGCGGGCGGCATGGCGGCGGTCTGCGCCATGGAGCATTGGAACGAGATGATCAAGACCAAGCCGAAGGCCCGCGATATCCTGATGGCGATGGAGCCGCAGGATTTCATCGCCCGCATGGTGCGGTGGCGCCGCGCTTTTGTTGCCGGCACCGAGCATCCGGTGATCGGCCTCAGCCCGGCCGAGCTGCGCTCGATGACAATGCCGGCCTGCATCGCGCCGGGCAACGACCGGGTGCACCCGCGCGAGCCCGGCCAGGTCGCGCATCGCCTGATGCCCAACGCCGAATACCACGAGGTGTTTGCCGAGGACCGCTTGGATCTCGATGTCGCACGCGAGCTGTGGGAGCAGAAGGAAGGCCTGCTCGCCGCGATCTTCATCGACTTCCTGCGCCGCCAGCAGCGCCGTTAGACCCGCGCCGGGCCGAGCGGGTTGAGGCGGATTCCTTTGCGCAGATTGCGGTAGGGCAGCTCGGCCGGGTCGGAGACATGGGCGCCGGGCGAGACGACGCACAGCACGGCCTCGGCGATCGGCTGAAAATCCGCGCGGAAATGCACCGTCGATTTGAGCCCAAGGATCGGCACCCGCGCCGGCTCGACCCCGACATGGCGAAACATCTCCTGGTCGGCGGCCTGGATGCGCTTGGCGGCGAGCACCGCCGAGACGCCGCTCACCGCGTCGGTGACGAGCGCCATCGGGCCGATGTTGAACCGCGCGCCGCCATACATCGGGCCGGTGCCGGTGAAGACGCCGCTGCCCAGCCGCACGACCCGCCACTCCGCAATGACCGGCGTCTCGCCGGCGTAGCCGATTTTGGCGCCGACCGAAGAGTCGAGCGGCGCCCCCTCGCCGGCCGCGACCGCGGCTTCCGCCGCCTCGGGATCGACGATCATGCCGATCACCGCGCCTTGGGCGCGCTGGGCGATCAGGGCGCGCAAGAGGCCAACCGTGTCGGAGGTGCCGCCGGCGCCGGGATTGTCCTGGATGTCGGCGAGCACGATCGGCTTGGTCGCCTGCCGCGCCAAAGCGAGCGCCTCGGCGACCGCCTCCTCGGGCGTGTAGAGCCGGCCGGCAAAATCGGCTTCGCGCTCGTGGATCGCCGCGGCGAGGCGGTCGGCCGCGGCCTCCGCCGCTTCGCGGTCGTGGCCGTAGACGACAAGCGCCGGCCCGCATTGGGCGATGTCGGCCGGCGGAAAGCCGGGCGTATGGGTGATGCTGACGATGCCCTGGTTGTGCGACGGGGCGCCCTGCTCGATGTCCGCGATCAAGGCGAAGATGCCGCGGGCCGGCTCCGCGTCGGTGCACTGCCAGACCAAGGGGATCAGGAAGTCGATCTGGCGATAGGCCTTGTAGAGCGGCCGGCGCTCATTGAGGAGGCGATCGAGCAACAGGGCCGCGCGGCCGCCGGTCGCCGCCATGTCGATATGCGGGTAGGTGCGGTAGCCGACCATAAGGCTCGCGTGGCGCACCATCTCAGCCGTCATGTTGGTGTGGTAGTCGAGGCTGGTGACGATCGGCACCCGGTCGCCAAGGAGGGCGCGGATGCGGCGCAGCAATTCGCCCTCGCCGTCTTCATGGTGCTCGGCGACCATCGCGCCATGCAAATCCAGATAGATGCCGTCGACCGGGGCCTGCGCGGCGAGGTCTTCGAGGATGGCGCCGGCGACCCGCTCATAGGCCGCGCGTTCGACATAGGAAGAGGGCGGCGCCGAGCACCAGCACAAGGGCAGGAGGTCGTGGCCGCGCGCCTTGAGCGCCTCGACCGCGCCGGCGATCGGGATGTTGTAGCCCTGGACGGCGTCGAAGAGCTCGGCGCCGCGAACAAACCCGGGCCAGGCATCGGCCCGCGCGAAATCGTCCCAGGTTGCGCGCTGCGGCGCGAACGTGTTGGTCTCGTGCTGGAACCCGCCAACCGCGATCCGCGCCATCAGGTGCTCCCCTACCTCCGCATGCGCCGCGAACTACAGCGCAGGGTTCAGCTCCGTGTCACGGCATCCCTGCTTCTGCAAGGGGAAAACGGGTAAGAATAATGCCAGTTTTGCTCAGTGGATGACGACGACGCGCACCGCGCCGCGGCGCCGGGTGACGGTTGCCGCGACCTCGCCGTCGAAACGGTGGAACAGGACATCGGCCTCGGCATCGCCGAGCCGCAAACCGCGCACATGCAAACGTTCGAGAAAGTCCGGCAGCCTGGGGCGGTCGAACCGGATCTCGCCGGCAGAATGATCGAAATGCAGCCCGAGGCCGGCCTGGATCATAGCGAATATGGTCGCGCTCGCCCAGGCCTGCGGCGAACACGCAACCGGATACGTGGTGGGCGCCGTGTGGCGTCGGGCAAAGCCGCAGAACAGTTCGGGGAGTTGCCGCGGCTCCCAAAACGAGGCGGCATCGAACAGCCCGGTAAAGACGCGCATTGCCTGCGCTTTCAGCCCGTAACGGGCAAGCCCGAGCGCGATCAGCGCGTTGTCGTGCGGCCACACCGACCCGTTATGGTATGAGATCGGGTTGTAGCGCGCCGCGGTCTGCGCCACCGTGCGAATTCCCCAGCCGGAGAAACAGCCGACGCCCATCAAAGTGGCGGCGACCCGCTCGGCTCGGTCGGGCGCGGCAATCCCGGTTAGCAACGCGTGCCCGGCATTGGAGGCGATCACCCGGCACGGCCGCTTCTCGCCATCTAGCGCCAGCGCATAGGTCGACAAATCTTCACACCAGAACGCCACCTCGAAATTCAGGCGCAATTTCTCGGCTTCGGCCTCGAGTCGGGCGGCTGTCGCCACCTCGCCGAGCGCCAGCGCGAGCGCCGCTGCGTGCCGTTTGCCCGCAAAAACATAGCCTTGCACTTCACAGAGCGCGATCGGCCCTTTGGCCAGCTCGCCATTGGCGTGGAAGATTGCGACGGCCGAATCCTTCCAGCCCTGATTGATCAGGCCGGTTTCGCTTTGCCGGTGGTATTCGACAAAACCATCCCGGTCGGGATCGCCTGATGTGTCGATCCACTGCAACGCCGCCATGACGTTCGGCCATAACCGCCGGACCGTGTCGAGATCGCCGGTGCGGGCGAAGTATTCGCCGATCAACATCACGAAAAGCGGCGTCGCGTCGACGCTGCCGTAATAGCGGGCGAACGGCACTTCGCCCAGCCGGGCCATCTCGCCGTTGCGCATCTCGTGCAGGATTTTGCCGGGTTGGGCGTCGCGCGCGCGATCGGTTTCGCTCGCCTGCGTCGCGGCCAGAAACCCCAGCACTCCCCTGGCGATCGCCGGATCGAGCCAGAGCGTCAGCAGCGCGGTGATGATGCCGTCGCGGCCGAAATAGGTGCTGTACCAGGGGATCCCGGCAAACGGATACGGGCCGTACCGGGTTTCGGTTATCAGCATGTAGATGTCCGCGACCGAACGCCGCGCCAGCTCATTGAATACGGCGTTCGAGCCCTCGATGCTGGCAGCCCGACCGCTGGATGCTCTGAGGGCGTGCCTTGCGGCGCGCAAGGCCTGGTAGCACCGGCGGACGGTCCAGTCTTGCTGGTCGGTCGGATCGCAGCGGATCCGGAACGCCAGCCGGCACCATTTGCCTGGCCCCAGATCGAGCACGAAGGTTACGCTGTTCTTGTCGAGCCGTGCGGGGACCGGTGAGAACGACAGCTCGGTGACGCGCTCGACTCCATCCAAACCTTGATAGCGCAGCGCTGCCGTATCGGGCGATACGCGTTCAGCCGACCCTTTGCCGCGCCGGGCTCGCCTCTGCCCACGCACTTCGAAGACGTCGGCGAAATCGGCGGCAAAACTCATGGCGAGCGTCACCACGTGCCGTCGCAAATCGAAATTGCGGATCAACAGCAGTTCGTAATACGCGGACTGCCATACGAATTGCCGGCGGTTCACGTAAATCAGCTCGCGCTGCAACAGGGTGCCGTCGGCGGCGACCGTGTCGGCATTGGCGAGATCGACCGGGAGCAGCGAGTTGTCCTCGGCTTGGTCGGAGCTCAGCAGCAACGGGCGATCGCCGTTGAGCTGCAGCTCAAGCAGCGACAAAAAGCGCGTGTCCTCGTGATACAGCCCGTCGGGACAGCCCACCTCGCCGGTCATGTCGCCAAGCGGGCTCAGCAGGGCGAAGGTATCGCCATTCTTCAAGATACGGGTTCGCGGCTCGCGATACGCGCCCGAAGCTGCGATGCGAAACTGCGAAGCGGCTTCGCTCCGCTGGGTTGCGGCGGCCGCCATGGTTTTCCCTGTCGAGCGGCCTAGTCGGCCGCCTCCCGTGACGCCCGTCCGGTCGCACCGACAAGCCGGAGGGGCGCCGAACGGCGGGACAACGCCCGCTGATAGAGCGAGAGATAGTCGCGCGCGCATCCGCTCGGTGGTGAAGCGCTCTTCGAAGCACGCGCGAATTGCCCTGCGGTCGAGCCGCAATGCGAGCGGCACGGCGGCGGCAGCG
>CAWJFM010000017.1:0-4678 GCA_963842175.1 uncultured Alphaproteobacteria bacterium | reverse complement strand
TTCGGCCCGGCGGTAGCCGAGATTTACGAGGGCAGACACCGCGTCGGCACCCACGCCCTGCTCCGCGGGCCGCAAGTCGCCGCCGGCGACCGGCGAAGCCGAGGCCAGGGCGAGCCCGCCGACCTTGTCGCGCAGCTCGTTGACGATACGGGCAGCGAGCCGCGGCCCCACCCCGTCGGCGCGGGTCAGCATCGCCTTGTCTTGCGCGGCGATCGCCAAGACCAGCGCCTCGGGCATGACCGCCGACAGGATCGCCAGGGCGAGCCGCGCCCCGACGCCCTGCACCGTCGTCAAGAGGCGAAACCAGTCGCGCTCGGCGGCATCGATGAAGCCGTAAAGGTGGATGTGGTCCTCGCGGACATGGGTCTCGATCAACAGCCGCACGGCGCCGCCGGGCGGCGGCAGCCGGCCGATCGTGCGGGTCGAGCAGAAGGCCAGATACCCCACCCCGCCGACATCGATCACCGCCCCGTCGGGGTCCACCGAATCGACGGTCCCGGCGAGCTTAGCGATCATCGCAGCCGGCCCCACACCCGCAATGTGTCGGCGTGATGGGCATGGCAGATCGCCACCGCGAGCGCGTCGGCGGCATCCGCCTCGGCGATGGCGCAGCCCGGCAACAGGCGGCGCACCATCAGCTGGATCTGCTCCTTCCCGGCATGGCCGGCGCCGACCACCGATTTCTTGATCAGATTGGCCGAATATTCCGCGACCGGAACCCCGCGCTCGGCCGGGGCGAGCAGCACGACGCCGCGGGCGACGCCGAGCTTCAGCGTCGAGGCGGCGTTCTTGTTGACAAAGCTTTCCTCGACCGCGGCCTCGTCCGGGCGGAAGCGTTCGAGAACCGCGGTGAGCTGGCGGAACAGTGCAACGAGCCGCTCGGCAAGCGGCAGGTCGGTCGGGGCGTGGACGACCCCGTCCGCGACATGGTTGAGCCGATTGCCCGCGACGTCGATCACCCCCCAGCCGGTGTGCCGCAGTCCGGGATCGAGCCCGAGGACCCGCATTGCTGTTGTCGCCCCCACCCCCTCGGTTCACGCGCTCAGCCGCGCCAACACGTCCTCGCCGACATCGAAATTGGCATAAACATTCTGCACGTCGTCGCTGTCCTCCAGTGTTTCGAGCAGCTTGAACAACCCCGCCGCGACCTCCTCGTCGATCGTCGTCGCGCTTTTCGGCCGCCAGGCCAGCCGGGTCACGGTTGCCGCGCCAAAGCGTTTCTCGAGCGCGTCGCGCACGCTGTTGAAATCCTCCGGCGCCGCTATCACGACGTGACCGTCATTGTCGCTTTCCACGTCGCCGGCGCCGGCCTCGATCGCGGCTTCGAGCATCGCATCGGCGCTCGCCACAGCGGCCGGATAGGCGATCTCGCCGACGTGATCGAACAGGAAACCGACGCTATTTGTCTCGCCGAGCGCTCCGCCCGCCTTGGTGAACGCGGCGCGCACCTCGCTGGCGGTGCGGTTGCGGTTGTCGGTTAGAGCCTCGACGATGACCGCGATCCCGCCCGGGCCATAGCCTTCGTAGCGCACCTCTTCATAAGCCTCGCCGCCCTCGCCGCCGGCGCCGCGCCGGATCGCGCGCTCGACGGTGTCCTTCGGCATGTTAGCCTGGCGGGCCGCCAAAACAGCCGCGCGCAGCCGCGGGTTGGCGTTGGGGTCGGGCAGCCCCGAGCGCGCCGCGGTCGTCAACTCCCGGATAATCTTGGTGAAAACCTTGGCGCGCTTTTTGTCCTGCGCGCCCTTCCGGTACATGATGTTCTTGAATTGCGAATGGCCAGACATCGTCGGGTATCCCGAATCAGATATGAGGGTTCGATGCGCGGGCCGGGGCGCCGACCATGGCCATCAGCAATCTTCCGACCGGCGCGGCCTAGCAAGCCAATATGGCAGGATTGGGGCGATTCCGGAGGAAAGCGGGCATCGCCGTGAAACCCATCAGTCCCGTCACCCCGCGGAGGCGGGGGTCCAGGGCAACCGATGGAATCTCGGGGCCCTGGATTCCCGCATACGCGGGAACGACGACCATTTTGTGAAGTCACAGCCGCGGCAGATGCGGCACGAGGCGGCCGCCCACCCGCACCGGTTCGATATGGCGCGCCAGACCGGTCATATCGTCGACCGTCACAAAGACCCCGCAGAGTGTCGCTTCTCCCTCGGCCACCTTGGGCTTATCCGCCGGCATCTTGGTGACAAAGCGGCGGACCGAGGGCGCCTTTTGCATGCCGATCACCGAATCGTAGTCGCCGCACATGCCAACGTCGCTGATGAACGCGGTGCCGCCCGGCAGGATCTGCGCATCGGCGGTCGGCACATGGGTGTGGGTGCCCAGGACCGCCGAGACCCGGCCATCGGCGAAATGGCCGAAGGCCATCTTTTCGCTGGTCGCCTCGGCATGGAAATCGACGACGATTGCTGTGGCGTCGCGCCCCAGCGGATGCCGCTCCAGGATCGTTTCGAGCCGCGCGAACGGATCGTCGAGCGCATCCATGAACAGCCGCCCCATCAGATTGACGACGAGCACGCTGCGCCGCTGGTCGAGCGGATGGAGGCACCAGCCGGCGCCCGGAGTTCCCTCCGGAAAATTGGCTGGCCGCAGCAGCCGCCCGTCGCGCGGAATGTAGGGGATCAGCTCGCGCTGGTCCCAGACGTGATTGCCGGTGGTCAGGATGTCGGCGCCGGCTTCGTACAACTCGCCGGCGAGGCGCTCGGTAAGGCCGAACCCCGCCGCCGCGTTCTCGGCATTGACGATGGCGAGATCGACCCTGAGGTCGCGTTTCAGCCCGAGAAGATGCGTCTTGATCGCGTCGCGGCCGGACCGCCCGACGACATCGCCACACAGCAGGATGTTCAAGAGACGAGGCCCCTACTCGTTTAATTCCATCCCGGCGAAGGCCGGGACCCATTGAGCAGCTCCCGATCTTGGTAGAGCCGGTACGGCGGTCGCGGCAGGAACTGCAAAATTCGGGATCATGCACCACGATGGGTCCCGGCCTTCGCCGGGATGGTGCGAGCCCTGATGAGTGGAGCCGCCTCGGCCGTCGGCGTTGCAAACCCACCGTGGCCCTGCACTGCAGGTGGGCGCCATGTATCGAAGCCACGACTCCGACAGGGACAGCTCCCAAACGGTAGATATCGGCCCCGGGGTATAAGCGGCCTAACGCACCGCGCAGCTCCACCCGCTCCCTACCTAGGATGTCTCGATGCGCGCCGCAATGCTCTCGATGCGGTCGGCGATGCCGCGGATGCCGGAGGCGGCCGCTTCGGTCGCCTCGCCCGCAGGGCCACCGGCGGGACCGCCAGCGGCGCGCGTGCGGTTGCGCTCCTGCTGCAGCGCCTCGTTGGCGTCGGACAACTCGTCGGCGATGACGAGCGCCGCCAGGAGGATCAACCGCGCTTCGCCGACCTGGCCCAGCGCCTTGGTGAACTCGCCGATCTTGGCGTCGACATATTGCGCCAGGCGGCGGATGCGCGGCTCCTGCCCGTCGGCGCAGCTGAGCGCGAAGTCGCGGCCGTTGACCTTGACGACGACCTGACCCATTTCATTCCTCCCGTTCGAGCAGCTGCGCCAGCCTGGCGAGCGCGGCGTCGATCCGCCCGCCGACCGCCGCGGCGACATTTGCCACCCGCTCGTCTTGGTCGGCGCGCTTCGCCGGGTCCGCCGCCGCATCGAGCCGCGCCACTGCTTGTTCTAGCCGGGTGATCGCCTCGTCGAGTTCGCTCATATCGGCAGCTTAGGGACCGCCGGGCCGGCTCGTCAACGCGGCCCGAGCTAGCGCACCCTCTCGTATTTCTGCAAGGCGCGCAGATTGGCCGGGTGCGGCTGACCGGGGAAGAGGCCCGGCCACAAGGTCCAGCACACCTCGCCGACATAGAGATCGCCGCGCGAATCGACGGCGAGACCGTGCGGCCCGATGAAGGAGGTCGGCGCCGTCCCGGCATGCGGGTCGCCGATCCGCGACAGCAGCTTGCCCTGATTGTCGACGATGCTGACCCGCGGGCCCAGATTGGGGCTGTTGCGGTTGACCGCCATCCCCGGGCCGAGTTCGCCGATATAGCACACCGGCCGGTGCGTGTAGGTCATGTGGAGGCCGCACGGCCGGTGCAGATTGTTCCACTGCGCCTCGTATTTGCCGTTGCCGTCGAACACCTGGACCCGGTGGTTCTCGCGGTCGGCGACATAGACCCAGCCATCGGCATCGGTGCAGATATTGTGCACGATGTTGAACTGGCCGGGATCGGTGCCGGGCTCGCCCCACGACATCTGCAATTTGCCGTCGGGCGAATATTTGTGGACGCGGGCGTTGCCGTAGCCGTCCGAGACATAGATCTCGCCTTTCGGCGACAGCGCGGTGTGGGTGCAGCGGTGGAACGGCTCGCCGCTCATATAGGGCGCGGGCTTGCCCGGCACCCCCAGCTCCATCAGGACCTTGCCGTCTTCGAGGCGGCATTTGCGCACGAAATGCCCGCCATCGTCGGTCAGGTAGATCGAATTGTCGGGGCCGATATGGACGCCATGGGCGCGCGGGTACTGCCCTTCGCCCCAGGAGCGCAGGAACTTGCCGGCGCGGTCGAACACCATCATCGGATGCTCACCGCGCCCGAACGCGTAGACATTGTCGTTTTTGTCGACGCCGACCGCGGCGACCTCCTTGAACGACCAGCCGTCGGGCAATTTC
>CAWJFM010000016.1:0-10326 GCA_963842175.1 uncultured Alphaproteobacteria bacterium | reverse complement strand
GGCATGAAGCGGGGATGCTGGAAGATGAGCGAGGATAAGCGACGCCTGCCGACCGCAGCAAACCCGGCCGAGGTGTCCGCCGAGGTCGACGCCTTCTGCGCGATCTGCAGCAAGCCCCGCCGCGTCCCGCGGGCGGCCGCGGACGGCTGATCTTTGCGCTCGACGCGACGGCGAGCCGCGAGCCGAGCTGGGACCGCGCCTGCCGCATCCAGGGCGAGATGTTCGAGGCGACTGCTGCGCTCGGCGGGCTCGACGTCAAGCTCGTCTATTACCGCGGCTTCAACGAATGCAAAGCGAGCCGCTGGATGTCGAATGCCGCCGATCTGCACCGGGTGATGCGCGCGGTCAGCTGCCTCGGCGGCGAGACCCAGATCGAGCGGGTGCTCGCCCATGCCCTCGCGGAGACCAAGCGGCAGCGGGTGGGCGCCCTCGTCTTTGTCGGCGACGCGATGGAGGAGAGTGTCGACCGGCTCTGCCAGCTCGCCGGCGAGCTGGGTCTCAACGGCGTGCCGATTTTCCTGTTTCACGAAGGCAACAATCCGATCGCCGCGCGGGCCTTCCGGCAAATGGCGAAGCTGTCGCGCGGCGCCTATCTGCGCTTCGACCTGGCGAGCGCCGACCGTCTCAAGGATCTCTTGGGCGCGGTCGCGGTCTATGCCGCCGGCGGGTATCGCGCGCTCAGCGCCTATGGCGAGAAGAAGGGCGGCGACGTGCTGCGGCTGACCGCGCAACTGCAGAGCTGATGCTCCCCCTTCTCGGCGGCGTCGCGATCCTGTGCGGGCTTCTGCTGCTCGGCTATCTGTTCGTCAACGCCAATCCGGTGCGTCTCGCCCGCATTGTCAAATGGGGCGGTCTCGCGGTAGCCGGAGCTGCCGTAATCGCGCTTCTCGTGTTGACCGAGGGGCGCATCTTCATGTTCCTGGCGCCCCTCTTCGCCCTGCTGCCGGCCTTGCGCCGGGTGCGTTCGATGATCGGTGGCTTGCACGGCCCGTCGACCACGCGCGACTCGACTGTCGAGACCCGGTTTATCCGGATGAGCCTCGATCACGATACCGGCGCGATGACCGGGACGGTCTTGCAGGGCCGCTTCGCCGGCATGCGGCTCGAGGAGCTGGGACCCGCCGAGTTGCTGGCGCTGTTGCGCGAGTGCCGGTCCGAGGACGAGGAGGCCGCGCGGCTGCTCGAGGCCTATCTCGACCGGGTCCGCTCCAACTGGCGCGACGAGATGGCCGGCGAGCAGGCGCGCGGCAGTCCGCGGCCGAGCGGCCCCGACGTCACGGTCGACGAGGCCTATGCGATTCTGGGTCTCGCGCCGGGAGCGGATGCCGAGGCGATCAAGGCGGCGCACCACCGGCTGATGAAACAGCTTCACCCCGATCACGGCGGCACCGACTATCTTGCCAGCAAGGTCAACCGCGCCCGCGACGTGCTGCTGCACCGCTAGGCGCGTTCGACCCGCGCCGCCGTCCCATCGCGGCGACATTTAGCGTAAATTATTGTTCATAGAAGAAATGCTATCATTTCGGCAGTAGCCCGGTGAGGACGCGCCGTCATGCGTGTCGGCCGCGCGCGAGCCGCGATCGAGGAGTTCCATGCATAAGCCAGTGCGCAAGGCGGTTTTTCCGGTAGCCGGTCTCGGCACCCGCACTCTTCCGGCAACCAAGGCGATGCCGAAAGAGATGCTGACGGTCGTCGACAAGCCGCTGATCCAGTATGCGATCGAGGAGGCCAAGGCGGCCGGCATCGAAGAGTTCTATTTCGTTACCGGGCGCGCCAAGAGCGCGATCGAGGACCATTTCGACATCTCTTTCGAGCTCGAGGCGACGCTGCGCGAGCGCGGCCGCAGCGAGCTGCTCGACGAATTGAGCGACTGGGCGCCGCAGGCC
Organism: uncultured Alphaproteobacteria bacterium; assembly: GCA_963842175.1. Lineage (GTDB taxonomy): Bacteria > Pseudomonadota > Alphaproteobacteria > ATCC43930 > CGMCC-115725 > DATARH01. The sequence continues at coordinate 8,440 of CAWJFM010000016.1, read as the reverse complement.
GGCGACATCGCCTATACCCGCCAGCAGCGCCCGCTTGGGCTTGGCCATGCCGTGTGGTGTGCGCGCCACCTGGTCGGCAACGAGCCGTTCGCGGTCCTCCTGGTCGACGATCTGATGGTCGGCGAGCCGCCCTGTCTCACGCAAATGCTCGACGCTTATCAAGAGATCGGCGGCAACATCGTCGCGGTGATCGAGGTCCCGCGCGACCAGACCCGGCGCTATGGCGTGCTCGATGTGGTCGCCGACCACGGGACCCTGGTGCAGGCGAAGGGCGTGGTCGAAAAGCCCGACCCCGCGGTCGCGCCGTCGAACTTGACGATCATCGGACGCTATATCATCCAGCCGGAAATCTTTCGGCATCTGGCCGAGTTGAACCCGGGAAGCGGCAACGAGATCCAGCTGACCGACGGGCTCGACAGGCTGATCGCCGATGGTCAGCCGTTCCATGGCCTGCGCGCCGCTGCCCGGCGTTTCGATTGCGGCGACAAGCTCGGCTATCTCGAAGCCAGTGTCGCGCTCGGGGTGCAACATCCCAAGCTCGGCGCCGCGTTCCGCCGCATCCTGCAAACCTACCTGTGACCGTCCTTGGCGATGTCGCACCGTTTCGATCCGACAATCCTGCGCGAATACGACATCCGCGGCATCGTCGGCACGACCCTGTTCCCGGCCGATGCGCATGCCTTGGGCCGGGTATTCGCCCGCGTTCTTGCCGAGGCCGGCGGCCGGCGCGCCGCGGTCGGCTATGACGGCAGACTGACCTCGCCCGAACTCGAAAGTACGCTCGTCGAGGGGCTCGCTGCGGGCGGCGCGGATGTCGTGCGCATCGGCCGCGGGCCGACCCCGATGCTGTATTTCGCCGCGGCAACGCCAGGGGACTATGGCGGCGTCGATGGCGGCATCATGGTCACCGGCTCGCACAACCCGCCCGACCATAACGGGTTCAAGCTGGTCCTCGGCGGCAAGCCGTTTTTCGGCGAGGCGATCCAAAGGGCCGGACAGATGGCGCTCGCCCTCGGCCCCGCCGGGGCGGCGCGCGGCCGGGTCGAAGAGCACAGCGTTTTTGATGATTATGTCGCGCGCCTGGCGCAGGATTACGACGGCACCCGCCCGCTTTCGGTCGCCTGGGATTGCGGCAACGGGGCCACCGGCGAGGTCGTCACCCGCCTCGTCGAGCGGCTGCCGGGGCGCCACATCCTGCTCAATGAGACGATCGACGGTACCTTCCCGGCGCATCATCCCGACCCGACGGTGCCGGCGAACCTCGCGCAGCTGCAGCGGGCGGTGAAGGCCGAGCGCTGCGATCTGGGCATCGCCTTCGATGGCGACGGCGACCGCATCGGCGTCATCGATGCGAAGGGCCGTATCGTATGGGGCGACCAGCTGTTGATCGTGCTGGCGCGCGACGTGCTGCGCCGCCATCCCGGCGCACCGATCATCGCCGATGTCAAGGCCAGCCAGGTGCTGTTCGACGAGATCGTGAGCGCCGGCGGCAAGCCCTTGATGTCGCAAACCGGCCACTCGCTGATCAAGGCGCGGCTCGCCGAGACCGGCGCGCCGCTGGCCGGCGAGATGAGCGGCCACATCTTCTTCGCCGATGGCTACTACGGCTTTGACGACGCAGTCTATGTCGCGGTGCGGCTCCTGGGCGTTCTTGCTCGCGCCGACGAGCGCCTGGATCAGATGCTCGACAAACTGCCAGCGGTATTCAATACGCCCGAGCTGCGGCTACCCTGCGATGACACACGCAAATTCGCCGTGGTCGAGGAGGTCCGCGAGCGCTTGCGCCGGCGCGGCGCCGACATGGTCGACATCGACGGGGTCCGCGTGCGCGATGCGGACGGCTGGTGGTTGCTGCGCGCCTCGAACACCCAGGCGGCCGTCGTCGTGCGCGCCGAATTCGACGAGCCAAGCCGGGCTCGACCGCCTCAAAGAGAGGCTTGCCGCGGAACTCGCGCCGAGCGGGCTGGCGCTGCCGGAGGAGTGAGGTTTAGAGCGGCTTCCGGATCAAGTTGCACCGCGCTCACCCCCTCCCAAACCCTCCCCCATCAAGGGGGAGGGCCTCTATCAGCACTCTCATTTATATGTACCCCGCCCCCTCGATGGGGGCGGGTCGGGGTGGGGGTGATGTGTGCCGAGTGCGTCCCCTCGGTCGAAAACCGGTTTACCCGCTCGCGATCTTCAGGCCGCCGGGGCGCACCACCGAGCAGGCGACCCCTTTGCGGTGGAGCTCGGTACAGGCCGCCTGCGCGCCCTTCGCGGTGAAGTGCAGCAGGCGGGCGCGATAAAGCCGGCTCGAAGCATGCTTGGTCGGCCCGAGAATATGGGACGGCTTCCCTTTGCCGATGCCGAGTCCAGCGACCCGGCGGGTCGCCTGCTCCGCCGCCGCTTCAGCGCGAAAAGCACCGAGCTGGATCGCCCAATCGGCGCCGCCCTCTGACGCCTCGTTCGCCAGCGGCGCGGCTTCCGCCCTGGCAACCGGCGATAGATGTCGCAGCGTGGATCGGGCAACATTACCGAGGAACCCAGGCCTCGGATGCGCGCCCGCCGCATCGGCGGGTGCCGACGGCGCCGCAGCGGGAACCGCGGCCATTGGCGACGCCGCGGGAGCGGCGGCCATCACCGGTTGGGGGGCCGGCGTATGCGGCGGCGCGGCAGCAGCTGGCGGCGGCGCGCCAGTGGCCAGCGCTGCGTACTGGGGCTGGCCCGGCCGCGCGGCGGCGAGAACGGCGAAGCCCTGATCGAGCAGCGAGGCCATCTGTTCGTCGCGGCTGCGCCACGAGCGCCCGCCCATGATCACCCCGATCTGCCGGTGCCCGTCGCGCACCGCCGAGGCAGCCAGGTTGAAGCCGGAGGCGTTGACAAAGCCGGTCTTGATGCCGTCGGCCCCTTGATACCAGTCGAGCAAATGGTTGTGGCCGCGCACGATCTCGCCGCGAAAGTCGAATTCGCGGGTGGAGAAATAACGGTATTCGCGGGGAAACTGGTGGATCAACGCCAGCGCCAGCCGGGCGACGTCGCGCGCGGTCGTGTGCTGTTCAGGATCGGGCAGCCCGGAGGCATTGCGATACCAAGTCTGTTGCATGCCGAGCTGGCGCGCTTGCCAATTCATGTATTGGACAAAATTGGCCTCGGTCCCGCCCAGCCCCTCGGCCAGGACCGAGGCGGCGTCATTGGCCGATTTGGTGACGATCCCGAGGATCAGATCGCGCACCGATACCGAATCGCCCGGGGTCAAGCCAAGCTTGCTCGGCGCCCGGCTTGCCGCCTCCTCGGAAACATAAAATTGCTGGTCGAGCCGGACTCTGCCCTGGTTGAGCGCCTCGAACGTCAGATAGAGCGTCATCATCTTGGTGAGCGAGGCCGGAGGGGTCGGCACGTCGGCGTTATGCTCGCTCAGTACCTGTCCGGTCTCGGCATCGAGCAGGATCCATTCGAAGACCGGCGCGGATTCGACCGCCGGCCAGTGGCGGGCGGCCGCCGGTAACGGCGCGAGCAACCCGATTGCGGCAATCAGGCATAGCCCGATCCTGCCGAGAAGCCGCGCACCTGGCGCCTGGGCACGCGACGCCCCTTGCTTCGACATCACGATTCGCACGCTGAACCTGAACCCCCACCCCCGATGAGCGCCGAGCAGCCGCGCCGCTCCGTATTCATCGCTTTCAGCGTAGGAAAAAGTTGCAGAGGTGTCAAAGAGCCACCTCGGTTTTGCCTGAAGCAGCGTCCAAAACTCGAAGCATCATCGCCGCCGGATCAGTTTTTTTGCGGGAGATGCGCCCGCCTTTGGGTGCCGGCAGCCGATTTCTCGCGCTTGATCGCGCCGCGAATCGGGGCATGGACGCGGCTGCTAATCACAACATAGCCGGACGGCGCACGGTCGTCGTCTCTGCCGCTGGCCCGGCGGTCGTCCAGTTCCGAGATTGTGCGTCGCACAAAAGTCCCTTGATTGGCTATCGGCTGGTGGCTATCGTTGATTTGTGCGATGCAATATTGCAGCGACTCCCGAACGAGGACGACAATGAGCGATGTGAAGCCAAAGCGCCCCGCGCGCGAATCAGGACAGCGCGAAGTTTCTTCGGGCGAAACGGCGCCGATCGCGACCGTGCCGGCGATTGTTCCGACGGCCGCGCCTGCGGCGGAGGACGTTTTGACGCAGCCGGCCCCGATCGCAGAACCGGCGCCGGAGATCGTGTCGGCATCGGCGCGGCCACAGGCCGATTCGGTCGACGAATCCTGGGCCGCCGTCGCCGAAGCGCAGGCCGTGCTCGCCCGCGGCTTTGAGGAGATCGTCGTTGAAGTGTCGGCGAGGACCCGGTCGGGCATCGCCGCCGCAGCGGATGCCGCGATCGCCCTGCTCGGGGTCAAGACTTTCTCCGAAGCCGTCGAAATCAATGCGGTGCTGGCCCGGCGCGGGGTCGATGCGATGATCGAAGGTTCGGCGAGGCTCTCCGAAATCGGGGTCAAGGCGTTGACCGAGGCGTCGCAGCCGGTCCTGTCGCGGTTCGCCGGGACTTGGAGCGGCTTGGCCGGCTGACGCGCTAAACCGCCGCATTGTCGTTTTTCCGCTCCCCGCTTTCCCCTTGCACGGTTCCGAGCGCAATGCCAGAGTTGTCGGGTCGTCAACCGGCAGGAGGGTGTGTAGCGCGCATGACGCCACCCGGCAGTCCCCAGTTGCCGACCGCTTGGCATCGGCGACCCAGGGAAAAGTCCAAGAGATAGCTCGGCCTTTTGGTCCGAGCGCGAAGGCGATCTTCGCAAAACCGACCCCCGCCTGATGCCCAGGGCTCAACGCCACGGCGCGCGGGGGTCTTTGCTGCTCCTTCCTTGCGTCGAGCATATCATGGCCATCGATCTCGACAATTCCGGCCCGACCTCGCGGGTCTATTTCTCGCAACGCCTGCGGCTCCATTACGTCGATTGGGGCAACCCGAGCGCGCCGCCGCTGCTGTTGCTCCATGGCGGGCGCGACCATTGCCGCAACTGGGATTGGGTCGCCTCCGCGCTGCGCCGGGATTGGCATGTCCTCGCGCCCGATCTGCGCGGCCACGGCGACAGCCAGTGGTCGCCCGACGGCAACTACTCGACCGCGGCCTACGTTTATGACCTCGCGCAGCTGATCCATCAGCAAGAGCTGGCGCCGGTGACGATCGTCGCGCATTCGCTCGGCGGCAAGATCGCGATCCGCTATACCGGGGTCTATCCGGACAAGGTGCGCCGGCTCGTCGCGATCGAGGGACTCGGGCCGTCGCCCAAACGGATGGCGGCGCGCTCCGCGATCCCGATCGCCGAGCGCATGCAGAAATGGGTCGAGGAGCAGCGCGCATTGTCCGGGCGCATGCCGCGCCGTTACGCCTCGATCGAGGATGCGCTGAAGCGAATGCAGGAGGCGAACGGCCACCTCTCGCCCGAGCAGGCGCGCCATTTGACCCAGCACGGGGTCAACCAAAACGAAGACGGCACCTATAGCTGGAAGTTCGACAATTACGTGCGCGCCGACTCGCCCTACGGCATGACCCAGGCCGAGATCGAGCAGCTATGGGGGCGGATCAGCTGCCCGACGCTGCTCGTCTACGGCAAGGAGAGCTGGGCCGCCAACCCCGAGCGCGACGGCCGCCTGCGCCATTTCAAGAATGCCCGTGTGGTGTCGATCGAGGGCGCCGGTCATTGGGTGCACCATGACCGGCTGGACGTGTTCCTCGACCTTGCTGCGCGAGTTCCTCTGAGTTTCCCCGCGCGCCGCAAACCGGTCCAATTCTCGCCGTCCTCCGCGATGTTTGGGCGATCCGGCATCGGTCAGCGCGTGGCGAGGGCGCGCTGCAGCATCTGGACGACCACCGGCCGGTGGCTGTCGCCAGCCCAGCCCAGCACGTCGCGCCCGGTATAATCGGCCTTGCGGACGTTCGCCCCCTTGGCGAGCAGCGCCTGGACGATCGCGGCATTGCCGCGACTCGCCGCGATCATCAGCGGCGTCATGCCAAGCTTGTTTTCCGGGTCGACCGCGGCCCCGACATCGAGCAGCAGCTGCACCAGCTCGACACGGTTGAGATCGGCGGCGTAATGCAGCGCGGTATTGCCGAGCTTGTCCTTGAGGTCGAGCTGGACCCGCGCCTTGATCAGGATCGCCGCGATCTGCAGATTGCCGTTCATTGCGGCGAGATGGAGGCCGGTGCGGCCGTTGTTGTCGACCTGGTTGGGGCTGGTTCCGCCGCCGAGCAGCTCGAGCGACTTGCGTCGCGTCGTTATGGGCCGCCGCGTCCGCGACATTGTCATCGGCGCGGGCGTTCGCCGCCGACAGCAGCAGCACAAAAGCCGCGCCGCAAAGGAGCCGGAGCAGAGGTCGGGTTCCCCGAGCCATCATGACATCCGCCGTGCTTGGGCCGCGCCGTCGAGCCCGGCGAGCCAGTCGAGCGCAGCCTCGACGGTCTCGACGGCGGGGCCCGGTTCCGGCGACGGGCGCCGCACCATGATGACCGGGAGATTGAGCTCGCGCGCGGCGGTCAGCTTCGCTTCGGTGGCGGCCCCGCCGCTCGCCTTGCACACCAGCACGTCGATCGCGTAGCGCTCTATGAGGCGCCGTTCCTCGGCGAGGCCGAACGGCCCCTTCCCGAGCACCACCTCGTGGAATGGCAGCGGCAACCTCTCGCGCGGCGGGTCGATCAAGCGCACGACGAAATGCACTTCGGTCGCCCGGGCGAAGGCGGCGATCGCGCTGGCGCCGACGGTCACCCAGGCGCGCCGGCCGACCTGCCCGACCAAGCGGGCGGCGGCCTCGACGCTGTCGACCTCGATCCAGCGATCGAGCGGGTGACGACGCCAGGGCGGGCGCCGCAGCATGAGCCGCGGCACCCCGGTTCGCTCGGCGGCAAGCCGGGCGGCGCGCGAGATCACCGCGGCGAAGGGATGGGTGGCATCAATCAGGCAATCGATGTCGCGGTCGATCAAAAAGCCCGCCAGCCCCGCCGGTCCGCCGAACCCGCCGATCCGCACCTGCCCGGCGATCGCGCCGGGACGCCGGGTCCGCCCGGCCAGCGCCGTCGTCACCGCCATCCCGTCGCCAAAGCGGGCGAGCGCGCCGCGCGCCAGCTGCGCCGCCTCGCCGGTGCCGCCGAGGATCAAGAGGTGCCGGCCGGTCACGCGGCCGGCTCCGCGCCGACGAGCGCCAGGATATCGCCGGCGCGATCGACGATCGCGACCTCGACAAGGGTGCGGCCCGAGAGCGTCGCCAGCGCCACTTCGCGCGCCTGGCGCGCCACCGCCGCGGCGAGCGCGCTCCCTCGCTCGCCGGCGAGCGCGAGAATTTCCGCGGCGCTGTCATTGCTGCCGGCGGTGGCGACCGCCGCCGGGTCGGCGCCGACCCCGGCGAGGAGGCGCGCAAGCCCGGCGCCATCGACCCGGCTGCGGCTCGAATGCAGGTCGAGATGGCCGGCGGCGAGCTTGGCGAATTTGGCGAAGCCGCCGGCCAGGGTCAGCCGCGCGACCGGATGGCGGCGCAGATATTTGAGCATGCCGCCGACAAAATCGCCCATGTCGATCAGCGCGTGCTCGGGCAAATCGTAAAGAAGCTGCACCGCGCGCTCGGAGGTCGCGCCGGTCGCCGCGGCGATATGGTCGAGACCGGCGGCGCGCGCGACGTCGATGCCGCGGTGGATCGCGTGGATCCAGGACGAACAGGAATAGGGCACGACGATCCCCGTGGTGCCGAGCACCGACAGCCCGCCGACGATGCCGAGTCTTGCGTTCATCGTCCGCTCGGCGAGGCGCTCGCCGCCGGGGATCGCGATCGTGACCGTCACATCGGGTGGGGGCGCGCCGTTCGCCTCGGCGACATCGGCGAGCGCGCCCTGGATCATCGCACGCGGCGCCGGGTTGATCGCCGGCTCGCCGACCGCAAGCGGCAGGCCAGGCCGGGTCACGGTGCCGACCCCTGGGCCGGCGCGAAAGCGGACCCCCGATCCCGGCTCCGCCCAGGCCAGCTCGGCGATGATCAGCGCACCCTGCGTCACATCGGGGTCGTCCCCGGCATCCTTGACGATGCCGGCGCGGGCGGTCCCGTCACCCAATTCGGCGAGCGCGAGGGCAAAGCTATGGCCTTCGCCGCGCGGCAGGCGGATCGTGACGGGGTCGGGAAAGCGCCCGGTCACGAGCGCGGCAAAGGCGGCGCGCGCCGCCGCCGCGGCGCAGGCGCCGGTGGTCCAGCCGCGCCGCAGCGGCGCTCTCTCGGCCCGTGCCATCAGGCGATCTTAGAGGAAATTTCGTTCGGATTGGATTCCGCAAAAACCCGTCACGGCCGGGCTGAGCCCGTGACGGCGGCACCAACCTTGCCGCGGCGCTCAGACGCCGGCGACGGCTTCCCGAAGCTCGCCCTTCCAGGCCGGATCATCGAAGACGCTCGCGGGCCAGGAGAGACCGTAATGCTCGCGCAGCATCGTGCCCCGGTATTCAC
>CAWJFM010000015.1:0-7852 GCA_963842175.1 uncultured Alphaproteobacteria bacterium | reverse complement strand
CGAGTTGCGCCGTCGCGTCGCCGGAGGCGGCCGTGGCGATAAGCGCCGCGGAGGGCGCTGCGGTGGTGGCGGTGAGGGTACTGTAGCTCGAATAGCTGTTGGTCGTGCCGTCGAAGACCGAGACGGCAAGGGTTTCGCTGCCCGGCGAGGAACCTCCGACATATTGGACGCTGCTCAGATTGCTCGCCGGCACCAAGATCCATTGATCGTCCGGCTGGATCGCCCCGTTCACCGTGAAGTGGCTGCCGTCTGTGCCAAAATCATAAAAATTGTACTGCGTGATGCTGTCGCCGTTGGGGTTCGATACCGAGGTAATCAGCGAGGAGGTTGCGATCGCCGCGCTCTCCCCCACCGAGACGTTTTGCACGTTGACCACTAGCGGCGACGGCGCCAGGGGTGCTGTCGCGGTGGCGGTGAGGGTACTGAAGCTCGAATAGCTGTCGGTCGTGCCGTCGTAGACAGAGACGGAAAGAGTTTCCGTCGAAGAGGTGCCGCCGACATAGGCGACGCTGCTCAGATTGCTCGCCGGCACCAGGATCCATCGACGGTCCGGTTGGGGGACCCCGTTCACCGTGACGTAGCCGCCGGCGACGCCCCAATCATAAAAATTGTATTGCGTGATGCTGTCGCCGCTTGGGTTGGACACCGAGGTGATCAGCGAGGAGGCGGCAATCGCCGCGCTCGCGCCAAGCGAGACGTCTTGCACGCCCAAAGGGGGGATACCGGACGGCCCTAGAGGTGCCGTCGCAGCGGCGGTGAGGCTACTGTAGTTTGAATAGCTCTCGGCCGTGCCGTCGTAGACCGAGACAGCAAGGGTTTCGCTGCCCGGCGCGGGGCCGCCGATATAGGCGACGCCGCTCAGATTGCTCGCCGGCACCAAGATCCATTGATCGTCCGGCTGGGCCAGCCCGTTCACCGTGAAGTAGCCGCCGGCGCCGCCAAAATCATAAAAATTGTACTGCGTGATGCTGTCGCCGCTCGGGTTAGATACCGATGCGATCAGCGAGGAGCCCAGGATCGCCGCGCCCTCGCCCACAGAAACGTTTTGCACGTTGACTACCGGGAGCGGGGGGGCCGTCGTGGTTGCTGTGAGGGTGTTGTAGTTTGACCACAGGCCGGTGATGCCGTCGTGGACGGCGACGGCAACGGTTTGGGCGCCCGGCGAGGAACCGCCGACGTATTGGATGCTCGAATTGCCCGCCAGCTCGACGATCCATTGACCGTCCGGCTGGGTTGTCCCGTTCAGCGTCAAATGGCCGCTGCCGCCGCCCTCATCGTAAAACGCATATTCGGTGACGTTGTCGCCGTTCGGTGCCGATACCGAGGTGATCATCGTCGAGGCCGCGATCGCCGTGTTCTCGCCAACCGAGATGTTTTGCACGTCGACCACCGCGAGCGGGGGCACCGTCGTGGTAGCGGTGAGGGTACTGAAGCTCGAATAGCTGTCGGTCGTGCCGTCGTAGACGGAGACAGCCAGGGTTTCGCTGCCAGGCGCGGTGCCGCCGATATAGAAGGCGGCGCTCAGATTGCTCGCCGGCACCAAGATCCATTGGTCGTCCGGCTGGGCATACCCAGCTACCGTGAAGTAGCCGCCGTCGCCGCCGAAATCATAAAAATCGTACTGCGTGATGCTGTCGCCGCTCGGGTTCGACACCGATGCGATCAGCGAGGAGGTCGCGATCGACGCGTTCTCGCCAACCGAAACGTTCTGCACGTTGACCACCGGCGGGACATGGGTGGTGGCGGTCAGGGAACTGAAATTCGAGTAGCTGGTGGCCGTAGCGTCGTAGGCGGCGACGGCAAGCGTCTCGCTGCCCGGCGAGGAACCCCCGACATATTGGATGCTGCTCAAATCAGCGGCAGCCACATAGATCAGTTGATCGTCCGTCTGGGTCGTGCCGTTCACCGTGAAGTGGCCATTCCCGCTTCCTTCATCCTCAAACACATACTCGGTGATGCTGTCGCCGTTCGGGTTCGTAATCGAGGTGATCAGCGACGAGGCCGCGAGCGACGCGTTTTCGCCGACCGCCACATTTTGCACATTCACGGCGATCGATGGCGGCGGCAGGCCCCCGCTCGTGGTGTCCCAGCCGATGACGTTCATCAGGCTGACGTCGGTAGGCGTGACCGGATTGATCACGCCTGAGCTGCTGTTATCGAGGTAGGAATCGTTGCCGGCGCTTGATGCCCAGTCGCCCAAATCGCCGGCGTTGCCGGTGGTATAATTGCTCCATTTGTTAAGGTCCGTCAGGCCGCTATTGATCGAAAAATACGAGGGGTTCCCGGTCGTGAGCTGGCGGGTGCCCGCCGCCGCATAGCGGAAGAGGTCCATCGGCGAATAGGTGAAGTTCGGTATCCCATTGTTGCCAAGCAGCGAATCCCGGCCCATTCCCTCAGAAATCTCGTGCTCGACGACCCCGAGGAAATAGTATTGATTGATGGCCGGCGTCGCAGTCAGAGAGTAGCTGAAATTTGTGGTGCTGCTGAATCCCATTTCGTCGTCGGGGTTACTGAATGAACTACCATTGATACCGAGATTCGTGAACCCCAATGCCTTCTCTTCAGCCACATTGATCTCTAATGTTTCACCATCGGCCGGGCTGCTGGCCGGCAGCGTGGCGACCGCCGCCTTTTGCGCGGGCGATTGCGCATCGGCGATCAATTGCGATCTCAGCGCAGCGTAGGTTTGCGTGGGGCCGAAAAAAAACTGGTTCTCGCCGAGATCGCCGCTCGATAGCGGCGCGCCATCAACTTCTCCGTACCCGACATCGTAATAGAGCGTGACCTTGTTGGTGAATAAATTCGCGTAAAACTGAAATGCGGCGAGCACATCGGTCTCGAAAGCGGCGGGTGCGGATGCTACCGATGAATCCCACGAGATCTCGAAGGTCATATCGGGGCCGGATACTACGGTTGCGCCCAGCCCCGCGCCTTTGCTTCCGGCCGCGGTCGACCCTATTGTCTGTGTCTCGCCCTCTCCCTTGCCTATTGCGCCAATGGTCGCTTCCGAGGGCCAACCTCCGGCCGATACCGGGGCGCCAATCACCGCGCCCTGCGCGAAGGCGTCGCCGGTTGCCAGTGTCGCATCGCTACTGCGTTCCACCGCCGAGGCCAACCCTGCGCTGGAAGGCGCATTGCCAACCGGCGCCTGCAACCCGATCCACTTGACCGGGCGTGCGGATCCCGCGATCAAGGCCTCCTGCGCGGCACGATCGGTCGGCGCCTCTTCCAGCCACCCGTTATTTGTGAGATCGGGGCCGCTCGAAGACGGATCCGGCGACGCCGTATCGGCCGTCGTCGGCCATAGCCCGGGGCCCCAATCCACCGGTGCTGAGGCGCGGCGTTCGATCAAAGAGGGATCGGAAGGCTCGGTCCCGCTCGGTCCACCCGGCGACTCGATCATTTGCAGCAGCTCCCCAATCCCATCCCACCGCGGTCGCTTACGCCCCTCGGGAGCAGCTTTTTTGGGCGATCGATCATAAATGACCGTCTAACACGCTGGCAACCGAAGGTGGGGAGCGCGACGCAAATGCCGGTCGGCGCGCGCCCCGGTGCACCCGCCGGCCACTCGCGGGTCAGATCAAGCCGCCGGCAGGCCGCGTTCCAGCAACCCCGCCAGACGGCGGGCAAAGGCCGGCGGATCGGGCAGCTGCTCGCCTTCGACGATGCGCGCCTGGTCCAAGAGGAGCCAGGCGAATTCGGACAGTTGCTCGGACATGCCGCTTTCGCCGACCGAGGCAGAGAGGCGCTCGATCAGGCGGTGGCACGGATTGAGCTCGAGGATGCGCTTTGCAGCGCTGTCGAGCTGGCGGTGCTGCTTCAGCAATCGCTCGAGGTGCATGTCGAGGTCGCCCTCATCGGCGACGAGGCACACCGCGCTGTCGGTCAGCCGCTCGGAGCTGCGCACATCCTTGACCGCATCGCCGAGCGCCAGCTTGAAGATCGCGATGAGGCTGGCGAGCTTCGCCGGCGGCTCGGGTTTGTCAGCGGCCGCCTTGGTCTCGTCGGCCGGCGCGATCTTGTCGAGATCGACCGCGCCGCGCGTCACCGATTTGAATGGTTTTTCGTTGTAGGTGCCGACCGAGGACACCCAGAATTCGTCGATCGGGTCGGTCAGCAGCAGGACCTCGACCCCACGGGCGCGAAACCCCTCGAGTTGCGGGCTCTTTTTCAACAGGTCGAGCGTGTCGCCGGTGATCGTATAGATCGCCTCCTGCCCCGGGCGCATCGCCGCGACATACTCGTCGAGCGATATGAGCCCGTCGCGCGCCGTCGAGCGGAAGCGGACGAGCGGAAAGAGCGTCTCGCGCTGCTCCTTGTCCTCGTAGAGGCCCTCCTTCAGCACCGCCCCGAAATTGTCCCAGAATTTGGCGTATTCCACGGGCGCCTCGCTGGCCTTTTTGCCGAGCTCGCTCAGCACGCGGCGGGTCAGCTGCTGGCGGATGCGCGCCACCATCGGGTTCGACTGCAGCATCTCGCGGCTGATGTTGAGCGGCAGATCCTCGCTGTCGACGATGCCTTTGACAAACCGCAGATAGGCCGGCAACAGCTCGGTCCCCTCATCGGTGATGAAGACCCGCCGGACATAGAGCTTCAACCGCGGCTTGCGCTCGGGATCGAACAGATCGAACGGCTTCTGCGAGGGCACGAACAACAGAAAGGTGTATTCGAGGGTGCCCTCGGCGCGGGCGTGCACGGTCAGCCACGGTTCGTCGAAGCCGTGACCGACATGATGGTAGAACTCCTTGTACTGCTCCGGGGTGATCTCCGCGCGCGGCCGGGTCCACAGCGCGGAAGCGGTGTTGATCGTCTCTTCCTTGTTGCCGTCGGCCAGGACGATCGGCAGGGCGATGTGGTCGGAATAGGTCTTGACGATCTGGCGCAGGCGGTGCGGTTCGAGATATTCCTCGTCGCCCTCGCGCATATGCAGCGTGATCCGGGCGCCGCGCAGCACATTGGCGGCGGGCTCGATCGTAAAGGTGCCCTGCCCGTCCGAGACCCAGCGCCAGCCCTCGCTCTCGCCGGCCTTGCGGCTCAATACCTCGACCCGGTCGGCGACCATGAAGGCCGAATAAAACCCGACGCCGAACTGGCCAATCAGGCTGACATCGGGCTTGGTCTCGCCGGTCGCCAGCTCTTTCATGAAGGCCGCGGTGCCGGAGCGCGCGATCGTGCCGAGGTTCTCGACGAGCTCGTCGTGGTTCATGCCGATCCCGTTATCGGCGACGGTCAGCGTGCGCGAGGATTTGACCGGGGTCAGCACGACCCGGTAATTGGCATCGCCCTCGCTGAGCCCCGGCTCGGTCAAGGCGGCATAACGCAGCCGGTCGCACGCATCGGAGGCGTTCGAGATCAATTCGCGCAGAAAGATCTCCTTCTCGCTGTAAAGCGAGTGCGCGACGATGTCGAGCAGGCGGCTGACTTCGGCCTGGAAGGTCCTGGTTTCGGCAACAGTTTCCTGGGGCATTGGCGGCTGATGGGTGGTGAGCGGAACCGCGCGAGATATGTGGCCCCCGCGCCGCTACCGCAAGTCATCGCGTCGCCGAGTTGCGTACCGATTTGAGCCTGGAGGCGCGGTGCAGCTCCGGTGCGACGCCGCGCGGCCAGCGACACCTTGGCTCTTGCCCTGCCGCCTCCGCTACCGCACCTTTAGCGGCATGGCGATGCCGCGTTCCGGACCGCGCTCCCTAACCTACCCTTCCCCCGCGGGTGGACCACGCCTCGTCGCGGTCCTCGGGCCGACCAATACCGGCAAGACGCATCTGGCGATCGAGCGCCTGCTCGATCACCAGAGCGGCATGATCGGCTTCCCGCTGCGCCTCCTGGCGCGGGAGAATTACGACCGCATCGTCCGGTTGCGCGGCGCGCGTGCGGTCGCGCTGATCACCGGCGAAGAAAAGATCCTGCCGCCCAACCCCTCTTATTTTGTGTGCACGGTCGAATCGATGCCGCTCGACCGGCCGGTCGAGTTTCTCGCGATCGACGAAATTCAGCTCTGCGCCGATCCCGAGCGCGGCCATGTGTTCACCGCCCGGCTGCTGCACGCCCGCGGCCTCAGCGAGACGATGTTTCTCGGCGCCGACACGATCAGGCCGCTGATGCGGCGCCTGGTGCCCGAGGCCGAGTACATCAGCCGGCCGCGCCTGTCGACGCTGTCCTATACCGGCCACAAAAAGGTGACGCGGCTGCCGCCGCGCAGCGCCGTCGTCGCCTTCGCCGTCGCCGATGTGTTCTCGCTCGCCGAGCTGGTGCGGCGGCAGCGCGGCGGCACCGCGGTCGTGCTCGGCGCCCTCTCCCCCCGCGCGCGCAACGCCCAGGTCGGCATGTTCCAGGCCGGCGAAGTCGATTACCTCGTCGCCACCGACGCGATCGGCATGGGGCTCAACATGGATTTGGACCATGTCGCCTTCGCGCGCCTCGCCAAGTTCGACGGGCGCGGGCCGCGGCGGCTGTCGGCGGCCGAGATCGCCCAGATCGCCGGCCGCGCCGGCCGCCACATGAGCGACGGCACCTTTGGCACCACCGCCGATGAAGGACCGCTCGATCCCGCGATCGTCGCTGCGGTCGAGGAGCACCGGTTCGAGCCGCTGACCCATGTTTCCTGGCGCAACACCCGGCTGCGCTTCGATACGGTCGGCGCGTTGCTGCGCAGCCTCGACGAGCGGCCGCCCAAGCCGGGGTTGATCCAGGCGCGCGACGCCGATGACCACCGCGCCTTGCAGCTCCTCTCGCGCAACGCCGAGGCGATGGCGCTCGCCGGCCATCCCGGCGCGGTCCGCCTGCTGTGGGAGGTCTGCCAGATCCCCGATTTCCGCAAGGTGATGAGCGACAGCCACGCGCGCTTTCTCGCGCATTGTTTCAGCCATCTCGCCGGGCCGGCCGAACGCTTGCCGAGCCAATGGGTCGGCGCCCAGATGGCCCAGCTCGACCGCCTCGACGGCGATATCGACACGCTTATGGCGCGCATCGCCCATATCCGTACCTGGACCTACATCACCCATCGCGTCGACTGGGTCGACGGCGCCGCCGATTGGCAGGAGCGTGCCCGCGGCATCGAGGACCGGCTGTCCGACGCATTGCACGACCGCATCACCCAGCGTTTTGTCGATCGACGCTCAGCGTTTCTCGTCCGCCACCTGGCCGGCGATGCTGAGGTCTTGGCGTCGGTCGACAAGGCGGGCGAGGTGCGGGTCGAAGGCACCTATGTCGGCCGGCTCGACGGGTTCCGCTTTGTCCCCGATGCGGCGACCGGCGATGCGATGCGCACGCTCATTACCGCGGCCAACCGCGTGTTGCGCCGCGAGGTGATGGCGCGAGCGCACCGGCTTGCGGGTGAGGCTGACGCGGCCTTTGCGATCGATGCGCAGGGGGCGGTGCTGTGGCATGGCGAGCCGGTCGGCCGGCTCGTAGCCGGCGAGTTGATCCTGATGCCGCGGGTCGAGTTGCGGGCCGCCGATTTTCTCGATGGCGAGGCGCGCGAGCGGGTGCGCCAACGCTTGGCGAGCTTTGTCCGGGGCGAGATCGAAACCCGCCTCGCGCCGCTCTTCGCCGCCCAGGCGCTGCCGCTCGATGGCTCAGGGCGCGCTATCGTGTTCCAGCTTATCGACACGCTCGGCTGTCTCTCGGCCGCGCATGTCGCGGCGCCGCTGAAGGCGCTCGATATCATGAGCCGCCGCGCGCTCGGCCGGCTCGGTGTCCGCTTCGGCCGCGAGACCATCTATGTCGAGCCGCTGCTGGGGATCGACGCGGTGCGCTTCCGCGCGCTGCTCTGGGCGGTGCGCCACGCCCGCGCCGTCCCGCGGCTCCCCGGCGCGCGCAGCCGCGGCAAGGCGATCGCGGCCGATCCGGACCT
>CAWJFM010000014.1:0-50684 GCA_963842175.1 uncultured Alphaproteobacteria bacterium | reverse complement strand
GCGATCTTGTTGGCGCCCGGTTTGGTGGCGAGCGCCCGCTTGCCGTCGGGCGTGATCGTCACCGCCGAGACATTGTCGGTGCCGGTGCCGATCGTCACCGTGTCGGTCACCTTGACCTCCTTGCCCTTGATCGACAGCACCGAGATCGTGCCGTCGTCGCGGTTGGTGACCAGCGCCATCGTCCCGGCCGCATTGATCGCCATGCCCGAGGGCCGCTTGCCGAGGTGCAAGGTGTCGATGAGTTTGGGCGGGCTTGCCGTCAGGTCGATGACGAACAGCCGATCGTCCGAGACCGGTGCGAAGGCGCCGTCCTTGGCCGCGTTGTTTACCGAATTGGCGACCAGCGCGAGCTCGCGGTTCGGGGTGATCGCCAGGTTGGTCGGCGGCCCGATGATCGAGTTGTCAAGCGGGATCGTCGCGATGATCTTGAGTGCCGCCGGCTTCGACATGTCGATGATCGACAGCGTGTCGTGACCCCCTTCCTTCTGGGTCGCCTTGCCGTCGACGATGCTGATCTTCTCGTCATTGCCGACGATCATCAGCTGGGCCCGCGCCGCGCCCGATGCGCGCAAGGCCGATGGCTGGAGATGGTTGCACGGTCGTTGTGCGTCCTTCGAGACGCGCCCCTCCGGGGCGCTCCTCAGGATGAGGAAAATTTGTTCGTGGCATTAACGACTTACCTCATCCTGAGGAGGCGCCCACGGGTCCGGCCTCCGGCCGGCCCGAAGGACAGGCTCCGCGGCAGTCTCGAAGGACGCACCGAGGTTCAATCGGCCGCCGCGCGCAGCGGAGCCTGGTGCAGCGCGTGCCAGATCCGTTCCGGCAGGAGCGGCATGTCGAGATGGGCGATGCCGAGCGCGTCGCACGCCGCGCTGACGATCGACGGGGGCGCGCCGCAGGCGCCGGCTTCGCCGATGCCCTTGACCCCGAGCTCGTTCGACGGGTTCACGACCGGGTTGAACGACACCTCGACCGGCGGCAGATCTTCGGCCCGCGGCATCGCATAATCCATGAACGAGCCGGCGAGGAACTGGCCGGATTGGGCGTCGTACGCGGTGTGTTCGAGCACCGCTTGCCCCAGCCCCTGGCATACCCCGCCATGCACCTGACCCATGACGAGGAGCGGGTTGATCAGGACGCCGCAATCGTCGACCGCGGTGTATTTGGCGACTTCGAGCCGTCCGGTATCGGGATCGATCTCGACTTCGGCGATATGCGCGCCATTGGGGAAATTGCACTCGGTCGGGCGGCGGTAGAGGCAGGTCTCGTCGAGGCCCGGGGTCTCGCCTTCGGGCAGGCGGGCCGGGTCCTGCGCGAGCGCGGCGACGTCGCGCAAGCTGATGCGCAGATCGGTGCCGACCACCTCGAAGGCGCCGCTCTGAAAGGCGAGGTCGGCGGCCGCCGCTTCGAGCGCATGGGCCGCGATCCGCCGCGCCTTCTCGATCACCTGGTCGCAGGCGCGCGCCGTCGCGACGCCGCCCATCTGCGAGGAGCGCGAACCGCCGGTGCCGTTGCCGACCTTGACGAAATCGGTGTCGCCCTGGCGGAAATCGATCGCATCCAACGGCACGTGCAGCTTTTGCGCGACGATCTGCGAAAACGCGGTCTCATGGCCCTGGCCGTGGCTGAAGGTGCCCATGATCATCTCGACCCGGCCGTCGGGCGTCACCTTGACGCTCGCCTGCTCGGTCGGCTGGCCGCCCGAGGCTTCGACATAATAGCCAAGCCCGATGCCGCGCAGCCGGCCGCGCCGGCGTGCCTCGGCGCGGCGCGCCTCGAAGCCCGCCCAATCGGCGCGCTCCAATGCCAGCTCCATCGTCTCCTGGAAATGCCCGGAATCGATGACCATGCCGACCTGGTTCTTCCAGGGCAGCTGGTCGGGCCGGATGAAATTGCGCCGGCGGACCTCTTCGCGCGCGATGCCAAAGGCGCGCGCCCCCTGGTCCAACAGGCGCTCCATCTGGTAGCAGATCTCCGGCCGGCCGGCGCCGCGATAGGCGCAGACCGGCACGGTGTTGGTGAAGGTGACCTCGACCGACAATTGCATCGCCGGCACGCTGTAGACGGTGCCGGCGATGCGCGCCCCGGCCATCGTCGAAACGCGCGGCCCGTTATCCGAGAGATAGGCGCCGGCGTTGGCGATGCTCTTGATGCGCAGACCGAGGATCCTGGCATCGGCGTCGAACGCCATTTCGCCATGGGTGACGTGGTCGCGGCCATGCACGTCGCACAAAAACGTTTCTTGCCGGTCGGCGAGCCATTTGACCGGGCGCCCCAGGCGCTTTGATGCGAACAGCACGAGCACCGATTCCGGAAACAATTTCCCGCGCAACCCGAAACCGCCGCCGACATCGGGCGAGACCACCCGCAAATTCTCCTTGGGCACCTTGAAGGCTATGGTGGCGAGGCTGTTCTGCACGCGGATGACGCCCTGGGTCGGCGAATAGAGCGTGTAGCGCTGGTTTTCCGCATCCCACTCGCCGATCGCGACCCTCGGCTCCATCGGGCTGCCGACGACGCGGTTGTTGACGAAATCGAGCGCGACGATTTTGTGGGCCTCGGCAAAGGCGGCCGCGACCGCGTTCCCGTCATGGCTTTCCCAATGGACGCACAAATTGGAGCCGCGCTCCGGATAGAGCAGCGGCGCGCCGGGCTTGGCGGCGGCGGCGAGATCGACGACCGCCGGCAGGCTCTCGTAATCGACCTCGATCAGCTCGGCGGCGTCCTTTGCCTCGGCCAAGGTCTCGGCGACGACATAGGCGACCGGGTTGCCGACATAGCGCACGACCCCGCGCGCCAGCACCGGCCGGGTCGGCGCGAACATCTCCGAGCCGCCCTTCCCCGGCACCTTGGCCTGGGTCGGGATCTCGGCGATGCCGTCGGCGTCGAGATCGGCGATCGTGAAGATCCCGAGCACACCGGGCGCCGCCTTCGCTGCCGCGAGGTCGACCCTGCGGATCTTGGCATGGGCGTGGGGGCTGCGCAGCACATAGCCCCAGGCCTGGCCGGGCAGGTTGATGTCGTCGGTGAACCGGCCGGCGCCGGTGATGAAGCGTCTGTCCTCGCGCCGCCTAACCGGCTGGCCGATGCCGAAGCGCTCGATGTCGCCGCTGTCGCTGCCGTCCATCATTGTTCCTCTATCGGGGTCTGCATCGCTGCCGAGCATTATGGCGCGGTCGGCCCCAGAGGCGAGAGGGAAAGGCCAGCCTGTTCCGCCCGCTGATGCAGCGAATCAACGGGTGGCCCGCCCGCGCACGGGTGCCGACGCGAGCCGGTCATCGCGTGCTGTTATGCTGATCCGACGCGACTCCAACACCCGCAAATCTCCGCCATCCCGCTGGAAACGCTTTCTTTCCTGGTGCAGCCGCCGCCCTGAAAACAGCGAAATAACAGCGTAAAAACAGCGCGATAACAGCGGCGGAACAGCGGGATATCAGCGACATAATTGCAACGAACAGCGCCTCCGCCCAACCCGATGAAAGCGGGGTTCGTACCCTATTTGTTCTTGGGACTTCCGATGTCAAGACCCGAACGGCGGAAAGGCGCAGCGCCTTCCGCCGCCCCCGCATGCGAGCCAGAGGCCTGCGGTCCCGGAACGATCGGGCCAACCCATCCTACGCTTGCTGCATGTGGGCCAGAGGCCCGCGGTCCCCGATCGGGACGCCCGCGTTCCGGCGCTTACGCCATCACCTCTTCGGCCGCCGGGACGCGCTTGACTTCATGCGCCTGGAGGCGCGGCAGAACCTCGCGGGCGAAGCGCTCGATCTGCGCCATATAGAGATCGTGCGGGAGCGCGCCGCGGTTGATCGCCAGCTGCACCTGGTTGGCGCCGGCGCTTTCGGCGGCGTCGATGATCCGCTCGGCGACCTCGTCGGCGGTCCCCATCGGCATCGTCTCGGCCTGCTCCTCGAGCTGCGCCATCGTCAGGTTGCGGAATTCGGAGCGCAGATTGGCCGCGGCGCGCAGGTTTTCCGGGCGCACATAGTCGGTCGAGGATTGGCGTCGTATAGCCGCTCTCGCGCTGCTTCTCGGTCTCGATGAAATTGCCGTGGCTGAACAGCGTGCGGTTGAAATAGAGGATGTGCGGCCCGTATTCGCGCAAGGCCTGCGCCTTCGTATCGGCGACATAAGCGGTGATGCCGAGCGAGAGGTGGTCGGGGGTGATGCGGTGGCCGGCAGCGGCGAGGCACGTGGCGTAATAGCGGATGATGTCGTCGCGCAGGCCGCGGTGGCGGCCGAGCCCGGGGGTGATCGGCAAGTTGTGGCGGGCGGCGAACTCGATCGACTCCTTGCTGCCGACGATCGGGACCCAGATCGGCGGATGCGGCTGCTGCACCGGGCGCGGCCACATCGCAACGTCGTGATAGGACCAGAACCTGCCCTCGTAGTTGAACACCTCCTCGGTCCAGGCGCGGGTGATGATGTCGTAGGCTTCCTCGAAGCGCGCCCGCGAGTCGGCGAGCTTGACGTTGTGCACCTGGTATTCGCGCAGGATGCCGCGGGCGAAGCCGGAGATCAGCCGCCCGTTCGACAGGCAGTCGATCATCGCCAATTCCTCGGCGAGGCGTAACGGCTCGTGCAACGGCAACAGATTGCCGTAGATCAGCAGTTTGAGCCGCTTGGTGCGCTGCGCCGCGGCCGCGGCCATCAGATTGGGGCTGTTCATCAGCCCATAGGGCGAGCAATGGTGCTCGTTGAAGCCGACCCCGTCATAGCCGAAGCGGTCGAGCGCCTCCCAGGCGTCGAGATGCTCCTCATAGGTGCGCACCGCGGTCGCGGCATCGAAATGCTGCCTGGCGAGCGGGTAGGGGAGTTCCTGGCTGCCGGCCGCCTTCAGATGGTCGAGATTGGCGTCATAGGCCAGGAGATCGAAGACAAAGACTTTCACGATGCCACCTCCAGCGCCGCGATGCGGCTACGTGTCCGCGTGCCGGGCAATGCCAGGAACGCGGTCGCCACCGCGGCGATCGCCGCAAACAGGCAGGCGGACAGAAAGACGTACGTCGGCGGCAGCCCTTGCGCCAGCAGAATACCCGCCGAGCGGCGCCGCGGCGATGCCGCCCAAGCGCCCGACGCCGAGTCGCACACCCGTAGCCGCTGGTGCGCATGCGCGCCGGATAGAGCTTGCCGCAGGCCCCGTTCACCCGGTCTGGCTGCCGAGCACCGTCACCCCGGCCAGCAGGACGACCACCAGCAGCGCGCAGATAGGGCATCGCGACACAGCGAGATCAGCGCGATGAACACGATCCCGACGGCGTAATGCACCGCCAGCGACCGCCGCGCGCCAAAGCGGTCGATCGCCCATCCGAGGTAGAGCACCGCGAAGATCGCCGCCGAGCGGATAGAGGCTCGTCGCAAACACCGCCTGGGCCGGCGTCATGCCGATCAGGTGGAGGACCTCGGGCAGCCAGAAGACGAACAGGAAGAGATTCAATAGGCTGCAGAAGAAGATGATCCACAGCAGCATCGTCTGCAGCGCGTAACCCTCGCTGAACAGCATCGTGATCGGATTGCCGCTGAGCGATATCGAGCGCCATGCGCCTCGCCCGGTGCGTGCGCGATGTCGAGGCGCTGCAGCAGCGCGCGATGGCGCGGCGCGAGGTTCGCTCTTGCGGCGAGCAAGCGCGGCGACTTCGGGAGCCACAGCGACCGAGATCGCGATCAGCACCAGCGGGAAAACGCCGCCGATGATGAAGATGATCGGCCAGCCGAAACCCTGAGCGCAGCAGAGCGAGACGACCAGACCGCCGAGAAAGCCGCCGAGCGGCGCCCCGGTGAAGGTCAGCATGATCATCGTCGCGCGCAGACGGTGCGGCGTGTAATCGCCGGTCAGCGCCACCGTCCCGGCAAACCCGCCGGCGATCCCGGCCCGGTGAAAAAGCGCGTCCCCGCCAGGAAGTCGAGCGAGGGCGAGAAGGCGCTCGCCAGCGAGGCCAGGCCGAAGAGCGCGAGACTAACCAGTAGCAATGGTTTACGACCAATGCGGTCGCCGATCGGTCCGGCAACCAGGGCGCCCGCCATGACGCCGATATTCGACCACAGAAAGGCCAGCGCGAATGCCGACGGTGCGACGTGCCAGGCGTGCGTCAGCGACGGCACCGACCAGCCGATCGAGCCGACATCGTAGCCGTCGCACATCTGGATGAGCCCGCAGATCGCCGCGACGCGGATCTGCAAACTGCCGAGCCGCTGGTTCTCCAGAGCATGCTCGGTCGCCGATGCGATCGTACCCGATGCACTACTCGTCGCCATCGCCCACCTCACTGCTCACAGCGGCCAACCAGGCACGCTTTGCCGGAAAGTGTATCGTGGGCGCGAAACCGCGTCATGCGGTTTTCATGATGTAGATCAACAATCCAGATTAAATCGCCGGGCCGCTCGCACACGCGCGGAGACCCGCCGACGGCGGACCGTCTTCAGCCCGCACGCGCCACCGCCAATTGCCCTACGCGGTTGCCGCGAAACGCCAGGAGCCCCGTGGCCACCGCCGCGATCAGCGCGAACACGCAGGCGCTCAAGAAAATGTGCGTCGGCGCCAGGCCGCTTCGCAGCAGATACCCGCCCAGGAGCGGCGCCGCGATGCCGCCCAAACGCCCGATGCCGAGGGCCCAGCCAAGGCCGCTGGTGCGCATGCGCGCCGGGTAGAGCTTGCCGCAGGCCGCATTGGCGCCGGTCTGGCTGCCGATGATCGTCATGCCCGAAATGAAGATCACGCTCACCAGCACCAGATAGGGCAGCGCGACCAGCGCGATCAGGCCGATGAACACGATGCCGGCGGCGTAATTCCACGCCAGCGTCCGTTCCGGACCGTAGCGATCGATCAGCCAACCCAGATACAGCACGGTGACGATGCCGCCCAGTTCGCGGTAGCTCGACGCGCGAGCCGCGGCGGCCGGCGTCATGCCGGTCAGATGCAGGACTTCCGGCAGCCAGTAAAGGAACAGGAACAGGTCCAGCAGGCTACAGAAGAAGATGATCCACATCAGCACGGTCTGCAACGCGTAGCCCTTGCTGAAAAGCATCGCCACCGGGTTGCCGTGCGCAAGGTCGATGACATGCGCCTCCGCCGGCGCCGGCTCGATGTCAAGCTGCTGCAGCAGCGCCGCCTCGCGCGGCGACAGATTGTCTTTGCGGGCGAGAAAGCGCGGCGATTCCGGCAGCCACAGCGCCATCACAATCACGAGCACCAGCGGGACGATGCCGCCGATCACGAAGATGGTGGGCCAGCCGAGCGTCGGCAGCAGCACCCCGGCGAGCTGGCCGCAGATGAACCCGCCGATTGGCGCGCCGGTAAAGCTCGCCATGATCAGCAATGCCCGCCGCCGCTGCGGCGCGTAATCGCCGGTCAAGGTCGCCGCCCCCGGAAACCCGCCGCCGATGCCGAGCCCGGTGAAGAAGCGCGTGACCGTCAGGAAGAACAGCGAGCCGGCGGTGGCGCTGGCCAGCGATGCGAGGCCGAAGATCAGCAGGCTGCCGAGCAGCAGCGGCTTGCGCCCGAAGCGGTCGCCGATCGGCCCGGCCGACAGCGCCCCGACCAGGATGCCGATGCTCGACCACAGGAAGGCCTCGGTGAAGGCCGGTCCCGGCAGGTTCCAGAGCATGCGTCAACTGACGGCACCGAAACGCCGATCGAATTGACATCGTAGCCGTCGCACAGCTGGACCACCGTGCAGATCGCCGCGACGCGGATCTGCAAGCCGCCGATCCGCTGGTTTTCCAGCGCCGATCTCGACCGCCGAAACCGCCGTCTCCGTCATATCCTCCTCCGATGTATCTCCGGCTGCCAGCTTGGCGCCGGTTTGTTGTTCCACTCGTCTTGCATTTCTGCGCCGCCTGCGCAAGCCTTCGCTCGCGGATCACCACGGGAGCCCGCCGATGACCACCCGCCCGCCCGCCGAAATCGGCATGTCGCTCGACGAGGTCGACACCCCGGCGCTGCTGATCGACCTCGACGCCTTCGAGCGCAATCTGCGCCGCCTCGCCGACCGGGTAGCGGGCAGCGGCGTCCGGCTGCGTCCGCACGCCAAGACGCACAAATGCCCGGTCATCGCGCTGAAACAGATCGAATTGGGCGCGGTCGG
Source organism: uncultured Alphaproteobacteria bacterium (assembly GCA_963842175.1). Classification (GTDB taxonomy): domain Bacteria; phylum Pseudomonadota; class Alphaproteobacteria; order ATCC43930; family CGMCC-115725; genus DATARH01. The sequence continues at coordinate 42,603 of CAWJFM010000014.1, read as the reverse complement.
GGTGTGCGTGCAGAAGGTCAGCGAGGCCGAGGCGATGGTCTATGGCGGGGTGCGCGACGTGCTGGTGACCAACGAGATCGTCGGCCGGCAAAAGCTGCGCCATCTGATGGCGCTGGCGCATACCGCGCGGATCGGGGTGTGCGTCGACGACCCGGCGCAGATCGAAGCGCTCGAGGCGGCGGCCGGCGAGGCCGGCGTCAGCTTGCCGGTGCATGTCGAGATCAACATGGGCGGCAACCGCTGCGGGGTCGAGCCGGGCGAGCCGGCGCTCGCCCTGGCGCGCCTCATCGCGGACGCGCCGCATCTCTCCTTTGCCGGGCTCCAGGCCTATCACGGCTCGGCCCAGCATCTGCGCGGCTGGGCCGAGCGCCAGCAGGCGATCAGCGGGCGCGGTCGAGAAGGCGGCGCTGACCCGCGACCTCCTCGCCGCCAACGGGATCGCCTGCGCCAACATCACCGGCGCCGGCACCGGCACCTTCGAGTTCGAGGCGGGAAGCGGCGTCTACACCGAATTGCAATGCGGCTCCTACATCTTCATGGACGCCGATTACGGCCGCAATCTCGACCGCGACGGCGCGGCGACCCGCGCCTTCGAGCCCTCGCTCTTCGTGTGGGCGACGGTGATGAGCCGGCCGGCCAGCGAGCGGGCGATCGTCGATGCCGGCTTGAAGGCGCTGGCCTTCGATTCGGGGCCGCCGACGGTGTGGGACGAGCCGGCCGCGACCTATGAGCGCGCCTCCGACGAGCACGGCCGGCTCGGCATCGCTGCGGCCACGAACCGGCTCCGCCTCGGCGACAAGGTGCGGCTGGTGCCCGGCCATTGCGACCCGACCGTCAACCTCTACGACTGGTATGTCGCGGTGCGCGGCGAGCGGGTCGAGGCGATCTGGCCGATCACCGCGCGCGGCGCGGTGTATTGAGGGGGAGCGCCCACCCCCTGTCATTCCGGGGCCGCCCGCGGGGCGGAACCCGGAACCCATGAACACCGCCGCCTGCCCAAGCGACCTCCCGCCGGTGTTCCTGGATTCCGGCTCTCCGCTGCGCTACGGCCGGAATGACGACGTTTTTGGTACGTCGCGGTGCGCGGCGAGCGGGTCGAGGCAATCTGGCCGATCACCGCGCGCGGCGCGGTGTATTGAGGGGGAGCGCCCACCCCTGTCATTCCGGGGCCGCCCGCGGGGCGGAACCCGGAACCCATGAACACCGCCGCCTGCCCAAGCGACCTCCGGCCGGTGTTCCTGGATTCCGGCTCTCCGCTGCGCTACGGCCGGAATGACGACGTTTTTGGTATGTCGCGGTGCGCGGCGAGCGGGTCGAGGCGGTCTGGCCGATCACCGCGCGCGGCGCGGTGTATTGAGGGGGAGCACCCACCCCCTGTCATTCCGGGGCCGCCCGCGGGGCGGAACCCGGAACCCATGAACACCGCCGCCTGCCCAAGTGACCTCCGGCCGGTGTTCCTGGATTCCGGCTCTCCGCTGCGCTACGGCCGGAATGACGACGTTTTTGATATGTCGCGGTGCGCGGCGAGCGGGTCGAGGCAATCTGGCCGATCACCGCGCGCGGCGCGGTGTATTGAGGGGGAGCGCCCACCCCCTGTCATTCCGGGGCCGCCCGCGGGGCGGAACCCGGAACCCATGAACACGCCGCCTGCCCAAGTGACCTCCGGCCGGTGTTCCTGGATTCCGGCTCTCCGCTGCGCTACGGCCGGAATGACGACGTTTTTGGTACGTCGCGGTGCGCGGCGAGCGGGTCGAGGCAATCTGGCCGATCACCGCCCGCGGCGCGGTGTATTGAGGGGGAGCGCCCACCCCTGTCATTCCGGGGCCGCCCGCGAGGCGGAACCCGGAACCCATGAACACCGCCGCCTGCCCAAGTGACCTCCGGCCGGTGTTCCTGGATTCCGGCTCTCCGCTGCGCTGTGGCCGGAATGACCCAGCCCCTGTCATTCCGGGGCCGCCCGCGGGGCGGAACCCGGAACCCATGAACACCGCCGCCTGCCCAAGTGACCTCCGGCCGGTGTTCCTGGATTCCGGCTCTCCGCTGCGCTACGGCCGGAATGACGACGTTTTTGGTACGTCGCGGTGCGCGGCGAGCGGGTCGAGGCGGTCTGGCCGATCACCGCCCGCGGCGCGGTGTATTGAGCGAGGCCGAGCAACGGCACCGGATAGGGCCGCATCAGTGGGTCCTGCGTGCCGAGCACCATGCCTTCGAGATAGGCCTGCGCGATGATCAGCCGGTCGAACGGGTCGTTGTGATGCCGCGGCAGGCCGCCGGCGTGCTCGGCATGGGGCCCGGTGACCGGAAGAACCTCAAAGCCGAGTTCCGCCACCGCATCAACGATCCGTCGCCCGAAGCTTAACTTGCCGAGCGCACGCTTGATCGCGATTTCCCACACCGAAGCGGCGCTGACAAAGACCGCATTCGCCTCGTCGAGCAATGCCGCCCGCAACGTCGGCGCAATCGCCCGAGGCCGCTCATCGGCCCATATCAGAATGTGTGTGTCGATCAGGAACCGCACCGATCCTACTCGAAGTACTTCTGTATCTCCGGCGGCAGCGGAGCGTCGAAATCATCGGCGATATAGGTGATGCCGAGCAGGTTCTGACCGAAGCGCCGCTTCTTCCGCGGTGGCTGATACGGCACCAGCATGGCCTTTGGCTTGCCCGCCTTGGCGATGATGATTTCCTCGCCGGAAGCGGCACGTTCGACCAGCTTGGACAGGTTTGTCTTTGCATCATATATATTTACGGTTTCGGTCATTGCCGGTGCCTCTCGGCATTCGAGTCGTGTGACCAAGTTGACCAACACGTAATGCGTGATCCCTCTGTGCACAATACCGCTAGACGGCGCCGTCCCGCTGCATCGTCTCCAGCACGGCGGCTGCGGCGCGGGTCGCGGGATCGTCTTGGCCGCGGGCGCGGCGGTGGGTTTCGACGATCTGGTGCTGCAGCCAATAGGCGTCGCCGCGCTCGCCGCCCTGCCACAGCACCGCGGCGAGGTTGCTCATCGCGGCGAGGGTGTCGCCATCGTCCTCGCCCAGCGCCAGCTGCATCGCCGCGATCGCCTGTTCCAACAGCGCGCAGGCGCCCGGGAAATCGCCCTGCGCGGCGAGCGTGCCCGCGAGGTTGTTGTGCGCGCGCAGCGTGTCGCGCGCAGTCTCGCCCCATGCCTCGGGCGCCAGCGCGAGGATGTGCTCCTGCAGCCGGCGCGCTTCGGCGAGATCGCCCTCGGCGCCGATCGTCGTCGCCAGCTTGCCGAGCGCCTTCAAGGTGTCGCCATGCGCCTCGCCATGGAGCCGGCGGCGCACCTCGACGACATGCTCTTCCAGCGCGCGCACCTCCGCGAGCCGCCCGCGCGCCCACAGCATCTCGGCGAGGTCGAGCATCGCCGCGAGCGTCTCGGGATGCTCCGCGCCCTGCCGGCGGTGCAGTTCCTCGACGCGCTCGCGGCGCTGGGCCAGGGTCGGCGGGTTGCTCATCGCCTCACCCTGAGCCCGAACGCTTCCCGTCGCAACCGGCTCTGCTAAGATGGCGCGTACGGTGCCAGAACGAGGAGGCGGTCATGCGCAGGATCGGACGCAACAGCTTCACCGAAATCTATTTCGCCGGCTGCAACCCGAGCTTTGTCGAAACCAGCGACGGTTACGTGATGATCGACTCGCCGCAGCAGCCGATCGACGCCGTGCGCTGGCGCGAGATGCTCGAGGAGAAGGCGCCGATCCGCTATCTCGTCAACACCGAGCCCCATGGCGACCACATCGCGGGCAACGCCTATTTCACCAAGACGACGGTGGTCGGCCAGGTCAAGCTGCAGGAATGCTTTGAGCGCTACCTCAACGCGTTCGGCTCGATCGAGGAAAAGCGCGAACGCTTCAAGCAGACCGACCCGGACAGCGTCTGGCTGCTCGGCCATCCCGATTACCCGGCCTCGAACCCGCCAACCCTCACCTTTACCGATACGCTGACCCTCAATGTCGGCGACCACACCTTCAACATCATCCATATGCCGGGCCACACCGCGCCGCAGACCTCGATCCATGTGCCCGAGGAGGGCGTCGTCTTCACCGGCGACAATGTGTTCCACAAATGCCGCAGCTGGCTGCAGGAATGCGACCCCTGGGAATGGCTGGCGGCGCTCGACCGCATCGCCGCGCTCGATGTCGAGACGATCGTGCCCGGCCATGGCGAGCCCTGCGGCAAGGCCTATCTCAAGGAACAGGCGCAGATCGTCGAGAACTGGGTCGGCTACATCGAAACCCAGGTCGAGCGCGGGATCGGGCCGGAGGAGATCCTGAAGGGGCCGGTCCCGGTGACAACGCAGGACCCCTATCCGATCGGCCAGCGCCTCTTCATCCATGACGAGCGGCTGACCGGTCTGATCGTGCACAACCTGCACAGCCGCATCCTGGCGCGCAAAGCGACATGAGACGCTGATCGGGATTGCGCCTCCATTCGCGGTCGCGGGAACCTTTCGCGCAACCCGGCGTTTATGGAATTACGCGGGCGTTCGGCCGCTTTCTTTGTGCCAGCACGGCGGGCCGGGAGCCGGTGAAAAATGTTTCGGCGGGAGTGTGACGCACATCACGCTGGCGCCGAGGGATCACGGGTATTCTGGGGCTGGGAAGATACCCCTCAAACAACCGTTTGCCGGCCTATGATGGATCGGCGCTGGTTTGTTGGATTGGAGAACCGAGATGGCGATCATCGAGACGACGAAACGCAGCGGGCGCGGGCTGGTCGCGGCGGTGGCGCTGGTCACGGCGGTGGCGCTGACCGCAGCGCCAGGCACCGCCTATGCAGGCCATGGCGGGATCGGCACCGGGGCCGCGGTCGGCATCGGGCTCGGCGCCTTCGCGCTCGGCAGCGTGGTTGCCGCAGGGGCGTACGGCTATCCGTACGGGTACGGATACGGATACTACCCGCCGGCCGCGTACTACCCGCCGGCCGCCTACTACCCGCCGGCGCCCTATTATCCGGCGCCGCGGAGCTGCTGGAACCCGTATTACCGGACCTATTACCCCTGCTGAGCCATCCCCTCGGAGCGGCACAGCGCGACAGCGGGCGGCCACGAGCCGCCCGCTTCGTTTCGGCGGCTATAAATATTTAGCCGGGCGGATCATCGCCCGCCACATATGCGCGACCGGGCTGTTGTCAAAGCCGAGCCCTTCCTTCGGCTGGCGGAAATTGCGGCCGATCACGTCGGTGAACTCTTCCAGCTCGACCTGCACGTTGGGGTCGAACGAATAGATGTCATGGACGGTGATCATCCGGCCCGACATGTACCATTTATGGTTGCGCATCCGCTTGTAGTCTTCCTCGACATAGGGATCGGGGCGATAATCGGCGCCGAACGTCTTGACGTAGGATTGCGGATACTCGTAGCCGACCGACTCGTCGGGGTAGAAGCGCAGCACCTGATGGGCGCGGATCGCCCAGGTCACCTCTTCGTCGACATAGGGCTCGACCAGCTGCGCGCCCCAATAGCCGTGGTCGCCGCGGATAAAGCCGATCGTCGAGATGTCGTGCAACAGGCAGGCGAGCACCATCTTCTCGCTGAGCCCGCCCTTGACCGCGTGCCGCGCGCTTTGCAGCAGATGGGCGGCCGGCCCGAAGCGGTATTTGAAGAAATCGATGAGGGTCGGCGCCGCCGGCATCTCCGGCAGGCGCGGATCGTCGCCCATCAGAACGCGCGCCCGCGGGTTCTTCGCCATCAGCGCCGCGGCGTTCGGCGCCGGGCTCATATCGGCGTCCGCCAGGGCGTAGAGCCGCGACTTGATGACGATGTAGTCGAGCTCCTCGCTCATCTTCTTTTCGAGCGCATCGGCCCGCTGGCTCAAGGTCATCGTGTCGTTCATGTCTTCCTCCGGTCGCGGCGCGGTTGCCCCAACCTAGCAGAGTGCGGGCTCGTCGCAACCCGTGCGGAGCGCAAGGCCGCGCTGCATTATGGCTCGGGGTCGGCGTTGCCGGTGCGGGCGTGGTAGTCATCGACGACGGCCCGATAGGTGAGGCGGATCAACTCATCGACGAGCGGCGGCGGCGGCTCGCGCCGTTCCAGATGCCGACGCACCGCAGCGACCGGTACCTCCGCCAACAGAAACTGCGCCCGCCGAAGCTCCGGCGATCCCGCCCGACCGAAAATCACACGAGCGGCTGTCGCGAAGCCCGCGGCCATTCGTTCCGTCTGGACCGCAACCCGGTCGCGAAGCGGCTCGGGCCAGCCGCCCTGCACGAAATCGTCGCGATGATATAGTAACAGCAGGCGTGCTTCATCGAGATGCTCGCGTGCCCAGGCCGGGGTGTGCAATGCCGCCCGCAAGCCGTCGCCGGCATCAAGCGCCGTCGTGACTCCTCGCTGGAAGTCGAGGACCGTCTGCAGCCACAACTCGCCGAGCAACGCGTCGCGCGAGGCAAATCGATGATAGAACGAGCCCGTCGGCGCCTTGAGCCGCTCGGTGATCGATCCGACCGTCACGGCAGGCGGGCCGCGCTCGGCGGCGATCGCCAATGCCGCAGCCTTGAAGTCCGCCTCGTCGAATTTTGCGCGGCCCATTGGAATAGAATATTTATTCTAGATCGTTTCGTCTAGATATGATAGGCATGGCCGTGCGGGTTTTCGATGGAGCGAGCCGATGCCGGATGCAGCACTCATCGATGTGGCGGAACAACGCCAGATCGAACGCCTGCTGGACGCCGCCCGGCGGACGATGGCCGAGGTGCGCTATTGCTGGGTCGTGACCGCTGCCGGCGGTGGCGGCGCCAATGCGCGCGTCGTCAAGGCCTTCCCGAGCGCGGATGGCGAGGATCCGTGGACGCGCTGGTTCCTGACGATGCGAACCGGCCGAAAATCGGCCGAAATCCGCGCCGCCGGCCGGGTGACGCTGGCCTACCAGCACGATTCGGGGAATGCCAATGTGACGCTCGCCGGCCCCGCCCAGATCATCGACGCGCCGGAAGCGGTCGAGAGTCGCTTGCAACAGGTGGATGCCCCTGACGGTACGCTGGAAGGGAAGCTGGTCGCGGTCCGCGTCGTCCCGGACCATCTCGAACTGCATGTCCGCGGCGTGACGGCCGAGCCGTGGGGCCACGGCCGGACCTTGCTCGAGCGAAACCACGGCGGCGGGTGGCGGCTCGTGGCATAAGCGGCTGATCCTAGCGCCCGCCCGCCTGCGTCCTGGCCCAGCTGTCGCGCAGGCCGATCGCGCGGTTGAAAACGAGCCGGCCCGGCGCGGAGTCGGGGTCGCGGACAAAATAGCCCTGGCGCTCGAACTGGACCGGCTCCTCGGAGTTGCTGCCGGCGAGGCCGGGCTCGACCATGGCGCCCTTCAGCACTTCGAGCGAATGCGGGTTGAGGTCGGCCATCATATCGCCGTCCGCTCCGGGGTCGGGGCGGGTGAACAGCGGGTGGTAGAGCCGGACCTCCGCGGGGAGCGAATGGGCGGCCGAGACCCAGTGGATCGTGCCGCGCACCTTGCGCCCGTCCGGCGCGTTGCCGCCGCGCGTCGCCGGATCGTAGGTGCAGCGCAACTCGACGACCTCGCCGGCGGCGTCCTTCACCACCGCCGGCAGGTGACGAAATAGGCATAGCGCAGCCGCACCTCGCGGCCCGGCGCGAGGCGATGGAAATTCCTCGGCGGGTCCAGGACGAAATCCTCGCGCTCGATATAGACCTCGCGCCCGAACCGGACGCGCCGTGTCCCGGCGCCCGGATCATCCGGATGGTTGATCGCATCGAGCTCCTCGGTCCGGCTGGCCGGATAATTCTCGATCACCACCTTCAACGGCCGCAGCACCGCCATGCGCCGCGCCGCCGTGCGGTTTAAGGTGTCGCGCACCGCGCTCTCGAAGATCGCGACATCGACGAGGCTGTTGGCGCGCGCGACGCCGATCCGGCGGACGAATTCGCGGATTGCCGCGGGCGGGACGCCACGCCGGCGCAGTCCGGCGAGCGTTGGCATGCGCGGGTCGTCCCAGCCGGCGACGTGACCCTCCTGCACGAGCCGGGTCAGAAACCGCTTCGACAACACCGTGTAGGCGAGGTTGAGCCGCGCCGACTCGTATTGCCGCGGCCGCGACGGCCCAAGTTCCTGTCCAATTGGCAGATGATCGAGCAGCCAGTCGTAAAGCGGGCGGTGGTCCTCGAATTCGAGCGTGCACAAGGAATGGGTGACGCCCTCGATCGCATCCGACTGGCCATGCGCGAAATCATAGGTCGGATAGATGCACCACGCCGTTGCCGGTGCGCGGGTGCGCCGCATGCAGGATGCGGTAGAGCACCGGGTCGCGCAAATTCATGTTGCCCGAGGCCATGTCGATCTTGGCGCGCAACACCCGCGCCCCGTTGGGGAACTCCCCCTGACGCATGCGGCGGAACAGATCGAGGTTCTCGGCCGGGCTGCGCTCGCGATAAGGGCTGTTGCGGCCGGGCTCGGTCAGCGTGCCGCGCGCGGCGCGCAGCGCCTCGGCCGGCTGGTCGTCGACATAGGCATGGCCCTCGCGGATCAGATGCTCGGCCCACAGATAGAGCTGCTCGAAATAGTCCGAGGCGTGATGGAGGTGGCTGCCCCAATCAAAGCCGAGCCAGCGCACGTCGGCTTCGATCGCGTCGATGTATTCCTGCTCCTCCTTCATCGGGTTGGTGTCGTCGAAGCGCAGATGGCAGCGCCCGCCGAACTCCTCTGCGACCCCGAAATTGAGGCAGATCGCCTTGGCATGGCCGATATGGAGATAGCCGTTGGGTTCCGGCGGAAAACGGGTCACGACCTGCGTAGTGCGCCCGGCGGCGAGGTCGGCCGCGATGATGTCGCGGATAAAATCGCGCCCGGCCTCCGCCGTTGTTGCCGCCTCGACCGCGCTCATCCGCTTCCGCTCCGTCCCTATGCCCAGTCTTATGTGGCCGATCCGGACCGCCGCGCCAACCCTCAAATCTGTCATCCCGGCGAAGGCCGGGACCCATTCAGCAGTCGCACGCGCGGCTGACAAGTGGGTCCCGGCCTTCGCCGGGATGGCATCTAATTTAATCGCGGGAAGCCACCAGTGCTCGCGCCTCCTCCTTGAGGGCGCGGCGGAACAGTTTGCCGGTTTCGGTGACCGGGAGGGCGGCGCAGATCTCGATATGATCGGGCACCTTGTAGCTGGAGGCAAGCCGCCGGCAATGGACGAAGAGCGCCGCGGCGTCGATCTCCACCGCGGGCTTCGGCACGACAAAGGCGACGATCGCCTCGCCGCGCTCGCCCGCGGCCGCACCGACCACCGCCGCCTGGGCGACAGCCGGATGCGTCAATAAGAGGCTCTCGATCTCCGCCGGCGAGACGTTGATCCCGGCGCGCTTGATGATGTCGCTGTCGCTGGCAACGAAGTGGAAGCCGCCTTCCGCGTCGACAAAGCCGAGATCGCCGGTACGGAAATAGCCATCGACCGTAAAGGCGGTGGCGTTGTGCTCGGCGCTCGCGCCCGAGTAGCCCGGCGTCACATACCCGGCGACTTCGAGGGCGCCGGTGTCGCCGGCCGGTACGGCATCGCCGGTTTCGGGATCGACGATGCGCAGCCTGACGCCGGGGAGCGGCGGGCCTTGCCCGGCCATGCGGCGCTCCAGCGGCCACTCGCAGGGCGTGACGCAGGAATTCCCGTAGATCTCGGTCGCACCGTAGATGTTGCAGATCTCGCGAGGCGCCGAGGTCTTCGGCGGCGATGCGCACCTCCTCCGGGCTGCCGATCATCAGCCCGGTGCGCAAGCTCGCCACCCGTTCGGAGCGGAATTCCGGATGCCGCAACACCGGGCCGGTGATGCTCGGCAGCGTGTAGACCGCGGTGCAGCGATGGCGCTCGACCAGGCCGATCCATTCGGCGGCATCGAACTGGCCCTGCAGCACCAAGGCCGCGCCATGCGACAGCGTCGCCGGCACGGCATTGCAGGCGCCATAGGCCCAGAACAAGGGCGGCGCCAGCAAGACCCGGTCGTCGGGCGAAAGGCGCATGCGCTCGCCGATGGCGAAGCCGTTCTCGATGATCGCGTAATGCTGCAGCCGCACCGCTTTCGGCCGCGCGCTCGACCCCGAAGTGTAGAGAATGAGCGCGTCATCCGTCGCGCTCGCGCCCGGCGGCAGCCCGTCGAGCGGCGCCGCTGCTCGGAATTCCTCATAGCCGATCCAGCTGGGTTGGAGATCGCCGCCGAGCATGACAATCATGCGCAGCCGCGGAAAATCCGGCGCCAGCCCGGCCAGCGCCGCGGCAAAATCCTGTCCCCCGAAGCGATCGACCGCGATCAGCGCCTGGACCGCCGAATCGGCGAGCAGATAGGCCAATTCATCCGGCTTCGACCAGGTGCTGAACGGCACCGCGACCGCGCCGAGTGCGGTCGCGCCGAAAGCACGCTTCGAGCCATTCGAGGCGGTTGTTGACGAGGATGCCGACCCGGTCGCCGCGGCCGATGCCATGGGCCCTGAGCGCCGCGCCGATCCGGCCGGCGCCATCGGCGAGATCGCGGTAGGTGGCGGCGCGCTCGCCGCAAATGACGGCGGTGCGGTCCGGATAACGTTCGGCCTGCTCGCGCAGCAGCCCGAACAGCGTGCGGGCGTAGGGCGGCCTCATGATCTCGAATTTCACCACGGAGACGCCGAGGTCACGGAGACGAAGGAGGTTGTCATTGCGAGGAGCGTAGCGACGAAGCAATCTCGATGAGATGCGGCTGACCATCGCGAGATTGCTTCGCTATCGCTCGCAATGACAACGAGTACTCCGTGCTCTCCGTGCCTCCGTGGTTACCCTAAACCACACCCTTGGCGTGCAGCGCGGCGATCGCCGCCGCATCGTAACCCAACTCGCGCAAGACCTCGTCGGTGTGCTCGCCCTGGTCGGGGGTCGGGCGCAGCCGCTCGGGCTGCGGCGAGGCGCTCATGTGGATCGCCTGGCCGACGATGTCGAAGGTGCCGAGCTTGGGGTGATCGACCGGCCGGCGGATGCCGAGATGCTTGACCTGCGGGTCGGCAAAGGTCTGGTCGATCGTGTTGATCGGGCCGCACGGCACGCCGGCCTTGTTCAAGGTCTCGACCCAAAAGGCGCTGGGCTTCGAGCGCACGAGATCGTTGAGGTGGGCGATCAGCGCCGGCCGGTTCTTGGCGCGCAGCGGCACGGTGGCGAAATCGGGGTTGCCGGCGAGTTCCCTGTCGCCGGCGACCTCGCAGAAGCGCTTCCACAGATTGTCGCCCGAGGCGGCGATGTTGATGTAGCCGTCGGCGGTCTGGAACATGCCGGTGCCGGGCGAGGTCGGGTGGAAATTGCCCTCCTGCCTGGCGATCTCGCCCTTCATCGTGTAGCGCGAGGCCTGGAAATCGAGCATGAAGATCTGCGCCTCGAGGAGCGAGGTATGCACCCACTGCCCCTCGCCGGTGCGCTCGCGCGCCAAGAGCGCCAGTGTGATGCCGTTGGCGAGCAAGAGCCCCGCCGAGGTGTCGTTGATCGCGATGCCGACCCGCACCGGCCCCTGGCCGGGCAGGCCGGTGATCGACATCAGCCCGCCCATGCCCTGGGCGATCTGGTCGACCCCGGGGCGGCCTTCATAGGGGCCGTCCTGGCCAAACCCCGAGATGCGGCCATAGACGATGCGCGGGTTGACCTTTTTGACCGCCTCGTAATCGACGCCGAGGCGGTGCTTTACGGTCGAGCGGAAGTTCTCGACCACGACATCGGCTTTCGCCGCGAGCTGGAAGAAGATCTTCTTCCCCTCCGGTGTCTTCAAATCGAGGCTGAGCGAGCGCTTGTTGCGGTGCAGATTCTGGAAATCGGGGCCGTCGCGGCGGCTGCCGGTGGCGTCGGTGTGCTCGCCCGGCATCTCGATCTTGATGACATCGGCGCCCCAATCGGCGAGCTGGCGCACCGCGGTCGGGCCGGCGCGATGGGCGGTCAAATCGATGACCATGAACCCGGAAAGCGGCATCGAAGGCATGGGTATTCTCTCCTGCGGAAAGCAATGCTCCATGCTACCGGGTCGCCGCCCCGGGCGCTATTGCCTGGCGATGGCTGCGGGCAATCAATCTGGCGCGGCGTGCCGGAAATGGCTCGGTCGAGCCGTAACCCCGCTACCGAAGCGATCACGCGAAGCAACGGAAACCCTGACTTATCGAGCGGTCATCGCCGGGATGCGCTCGTCGATCTAGCGATTGGCACCCGACACCGATTTGGGTTTAACCGTGATCAAAGCGCCGCCGCCGCCGCGAACCGTCACGCTGCCCGATGGGGTCAGGAATTCGGCGCCGCCCTTCTCGTTCATTTTGCCGCCGTAGCGAACGATCCCGGCCGAGATGGTTGCCGTGATCTGGCTGGCACCCGTTTTTGGATCAAAAACGAAGTCGTCGATTAAGCTTTGTGAATTTTCTGCCAGTGTTAAGGTCGATTGGTCAGTAAAGAGCAACTGTACTTGGCCTTGTCGAAAGTAGAGAGTTGCTCCTTGCGAACCACAGTGCTGCCGATCACGAGCTGTTCGATTGGCCGACGGGGTACCTGACCAATCGCCTTCGCGTTGACGGCGGTAACGACACCCACCGTGTCCCGCTGTGCCAAAGCCGGTACGGCAAAGCAGGTAAGGGTCCACGGAACAACACAACAGCAGAGTAACAATTTCATCCCTTACCTCCTGCCGCTGAGCGAATTTGCCCGCTATATTGATCGAAACCCGTTGGGCATTGATCTGGCTCAATCCTCTCTCTGCTGGCAAAAATGCCCCATCCTAGGGCAGATGGTCCGACGACGTGATCGTAGCGGCTGTCTCGCACGATCGTCGCGCGGCATTGCGGGTGTCCCGATTTATTCACAACGACGCGCAAAATTCCGCGAAATACTCCTCGGCGTCGACCAGCCGGCCGGTGATCCCGAGCTCGTGAGCCTGGCGGCAGAACACGTCGATCGTGCGCCGGTTGGCTTCGAAGCCGTCGGCGTAAGCATCGCCGCCCATCAACGCCTCGGTCTCCTCAAGCTCGGCCTCGAGCCAGGGCGAGACATAGGGAAAATTGCGGGTTGCCGCGGCAAACAACCGGTTGGCGCGGATAAACGCCTCGGTCAGGCGGCGCGCGACCGACTTGTCGCGCTCCCACATCTCGCGCCGGATCACGATGAGGTGTTGCGGCGGGAAGCATCCGGTTTGGCGGAAATAGTCGCGTTCGATCCCGCGGAAATCCGGGAACAGGCGCACGATCGGGCCGGCCGCCCTGTCGTAGCGGCTCGGCCGCGGCGGGCTGTAGATCGCGTCGAGATCGCCGGCGATCAGCATCTCGACCAGAAAGCGGCCCTCCGGCACCGCATGCACGGTCGCCGGCAACTCGCCGGGATGACGGGCGCGCCAGCCGCCTTCGACATCGCCGATCCACCATTCGAGGCCCTGTCGGGCGGGACGCCGATGAAATTGAGGAAATGGCGGTACCAGATCGACCCGCTCGCCACCCAATCATACATGCCGACCCGCTTGCCGATCAGCTCGGCGGCATTCGTCACCCTGCCGCCTTTTCGGACGTAAAGATCGCGCCCGGTGAAATTGCGCAACGGGAACACCGGCAGGCCGACAAAGCGGCGGTCGCCCTGATCGATGCGGCGCAGATGCCCGGCCATCGACGCCTCGCCGCCCGCGACGCCGGGGTCCTGCAAGGCGCGCTGCAGCATCTCGGCGCGCGCCGGCCAGGAGCCACCGGTGCTGTGGACCAGGGTCAGCGCGATGCCGTCGGGCTTGACATCGCCGGTCATCAGCGGCGCGAGACGCGCGTAATCGGCGCAGGTCAGGGTGATTGGAATATCGGCCATCGCGAAAGCTCCCTCGCTTGCAACTGTCGCCGGCGCGCCGGGTCTGTCAGACTAGGATCGATCCGCGCGTGAGCGAAAGGCCCCCCAATGACCACTGGCATGACCCGCCATTTCGGCGTCCTCCTCCCCTCGACCAACACCACCGCCGAGAGCGAATACAGCCATCTGGTGCCGCCCGAGTGGCAGGCGCATTACGCCCGCGTGGCGACGAGCAGCGCCAGCAGGACGCCGTTCGCGCCGCCGAAGGACGAGGATGTCGACTATCAGGCAAGGCTGCTCGGCACCGCGCGGGTCGAGGTCGTCTTTCTGTTGCAGACCTCGGCGAGCCTCTTCGCCGATGGTTATTGCGCCGATGTGACCCGGCGCATCAGCGCCGCCGCCGGGGTGCCCGCCTTTACCTCGGCGATGGCGATCGGCGAGGCGATGGGCGCACTCGGCGCGCGTCGCGTCGCGCTCGTCTCGCCCTATTCCGAGCCGGTCAACGCCAGCGCCAAGCGCTATTTCGAGGGCAAATACGGGCTGGAGGTCGTCGCGCTCGAAGGCTTTGCCGCGACCGATTCCTACGCGATCGGCCAGCTCGGCCCGGAGAACGCACGCAATGCCTTCGCCCGCATCGACCGGCCAGAGATCGAGGCCTTTATCGTGCCGGGCGGCAATTTCCCGACGATGGCCTCGATTCCCGGCTGGGAGCGCGAATTCAAGAAACCGGTCGTGACGACCAACCAGGCCGCGCTGTGGGCGGTGCTGCGCCGGCTCGGCAGCGCCGACCGCCTGCCTGGGCTCGGCCGGCTTCTGGAGTAATTCTTTCGGGCACCCCGTTCACAAATTCTCCCCATCGGATCAGCCGAGGGGCCCGTAAATAGAGCTATGCGGCCGCGCTCTCCGGCCGCTTTGCCTTCCGCAGGAACATCTCGATTGCCTGCTCCAGGGTTTCGATCTGGCTCTGTTCCGCTTCGAGCCCCTTGAGCTCCTCGGCGTGCCTCGCCAGCATTTCTGCGCGCCGTGCGCCAAGCTCACTCTTCACGCGCTCGATATCGCCCGGTGTCAGTTGATCCCACACGATCTTACCTCCTTCTACGCTGTCGGCCTTCGACTTGGAGGCCGGTGAATTCGGCGCCGCCCGCAACGATCCGATCGACACGGTCGGGGAGCGGCTGCCCCCGACTGGTCCCATCGTCGGGTTGCTCTACGGTGGTCGCCTTCCGCAAGGCTTCTGCCGGGGCGGCCGAGGCCTGATGCGAGGCGGCGTCCTCTCTCGCCTTCTGGGGTGGCGCGGGTTCGGGAACGCTGGCGGGTTCGCCGCGCGGTTTTTCCATGGTGACCGCATCCCGCGAGGCTGCGGCCGACGCCTGACGGGCTGCGGTGTCCTCTCTCGCGTTGGGAGCTGGCGCGGGTTCGGCCGCGCCGGCAGCCTCGACGGGAGGCCGCTCCGCGTCCTGCACGGTCTCTGCAGGAGCGGCCGAGGCCTGCCGGGAGCCGGTGCCTTCTCTCACCCTGGGAGACGGTACGGGTTCGGGAGCGCCGGCAGCTGCGCCGGACGTTGGTTTTACGTCGACGGCGTCTGGCGGGGCCTCTGCGGTGGGGGCCGCGGCAGGCCGAGAGCCGGCGCCCTCTCTCGCCCTGGAGCGCGGGGCAGGGGCTTGGACGGCTTCAGCCGGCGGTTGTTCGACCTTGACCGCGACCTCGGGGGCTTCCGCGACAGCGTCCGACGCCCGACGGGAGCCGGCGCCTTCTTTTGCCTTTGCGCGAGGTTCCGGGGCGGTGACAATGTTGGTCGAGATATGAGCGAGCAGCTGCAAGCGACGTTTTTCTGCCCGGGTGATCTCCTCTTCCAGCGCGCCGACGCGACCCTGGTCTCCGCTCTTTCTCGCCTCGACCAAACGCGATCGCGACATGTCGATATCGTTGGTAAGGGTCTGCAGCTCCATCCACTCGAACGAACTCATCGTGAAGCCCTCATTCACGTACCATCGCGCGATAACTCCAGATCGGACGCCGTCTCGATGTTACCAATTTGCTGCCCGCCAAGCGTATCGAATTGTTGTCGGGCGGAGCAAGGCACATCTTGATCCATAGCGTGATACGGCGATGCCTGGATTTCGAGCATGGCTGGATCGGCTGGAATGCTCACCGGCGGCAAGATGCGGCGCGTCACGGGATACGACACGGCCAATGCCGAAGCCGGTTCGGCGATCCGCTCTTGGGCAGGCCAATCGGCCCCGACGAATCGGGGCCGATCTCGGGTAGAATGACAAAGCCGAGGAGGAATGCACCGATGCTGTTCACATGCCTGCCCGAAGGCGCGCAGATCCCGGGCCGGTTCCCGGGGCCGATGCACGCGCGCGGCAAATGGTTCACGATCGACATCCATTGCCATGTCTTGACGCCTCAAGCTGAAGAAATGGTAAAGAGCGCCGGTCTCGAAAACTGGCAGCCGCGCCATCAATTCGCCAATGAGCTGACGCGCCGGGTCAACCGCGAGCAGGCCGAGCGCAACCGAATCCAGTTCAGCTCGGTCGAGAAGCGCCTCGCCGACATGGACCAGATGGGGATCGACATCCAGGCGATCACCCCGTCGCCGGCGCAGACCTATTACAGCGCCGAGCCGGAGCTGGGGCTCGCGACCGCGCGGGTCATCAACGACAACCTCGCCGAGATCTGCGGCGCGCCATCCCGAGCGCTTTGTCGGGCTCGGCACGGTGCCGTTTCAGGCGCCCGAGTTGGCCGTCGCCGAACTCGAACGGCTGCACAAATCGCTGGGACTGCGCGGCATCGAGATCGCCACCAACGTCGCCGGCGCGGATCTCTCCGAGCGACCGCTTCCGCCCGATCTTCGCGCGCGCCGAGGAGTTGGGGCTCGTCTTGTTCATGCACCCGACCGGCTTCCCCGAGGCGAGCCGCTTCCGCGACCATTACCTCACCAACGTCATCGGCAACCCGCTCGACACCACCGTCGCGGTGCATCACCTGATCTTCGGCGGCGTGCTTGCACCAGCACCCCAACCTGAAGCTGGTGCTGGCGCATGGCGGCGGGTATCTGCCGGCCTATTCCGGGCGGATCGACCACGGCGCCTCGGCGCGGCCCGACACCTGCGAGCATCTGCGCCACATGCCGACGACGTATCTGCGGCGGCTCTATTTCGATGCGCTGGTCTTCACCGACCACCAGCTGCAATACCTCGTCGATCTCTACGGCGCCGACCACGTGCTGGTGGGGACCGACTACCCGGCCGACATGGGCGAGATCGACCCGATCGGCTTTATCGAGCGCGCCCCTGGCCTCGACGATTCCGAGCGCCGCGCCATCCTCGGCCGCAACGCCGCGCGGCTGCTCAATATCGAGATACCGCTCGTCGAGCGGTGATCAGTTGTCCGCCGCCGCGTCGATCAACAGCGCGCGGAACCAGGCCTGCGCCGGCTCGCTCGCGGCACGGCGGTGCCAGGCCATCGACACGGTCATCCAGTCAGTGTGGGTCCTGGGTTGGGGGTTCGTAGCGTTTCACGGCGATCTCGCCTTCCCGCTGCCGCATCGCGTGCGCATCGCGCCATGCCTGCATGTTGAGCAGCGTCTCCATCTTCACGCCGAACGCTTTCTCGATCCGTAGCGCCATTTCGGCCGACATCGCCGCGTTGCCGTTGATCAGATCGGACAGCGTGGCTCGACGCACGTCGAGCACCTTCGCGGCCGCGCTGACCGACAGGCCGAGTTCGTCGAGAATTTCGTCGCGGATGAACCTGCCCGGATGCGGCGGGGTCATCGCTATTCTGATAAGCTCACGGCTGGTCAATGGTAGTCCTCCAGGTCGAGGTCGCAGATTTCACCCTGCCGGATGTCGAAGGTCAGCCGCCAGTTACCGCTGACCGAAATACTCCACGTCCGGCACGGTCGCCCCTGAGCTGGTGGATTCGCCAGCCGGGCGGCCCGACGACGCCGTCGAGATCGGCGGCGGAAATCAACACCGCGATGATGTTGCGCAGCCGCCGCACGAGGTCGTTGCGGAGTTCCCGGCCATCGTCGTTTTCGATCAGGCGCAACAGACCGCGGTGCCGGACGCTGCGGATGATCATGACCTAATGTACGCTTGCGCCGTACACAATCAAGGGTCACCGGCTGCCGCGTCGATCAACAGCGCGCGGAACCAGGCCTGCGCCGGCTCGCTGGCGGCGCGGCGGTGCCAGGCCATCGACACGGTCATCGCGAAATCGATCGGCAACGGCATGATCGCGATCTCGGCGGTGGCGGCGATCTGCCGGGCGGTGCGGCTCGGCACCGTGGCGACGAGATCGGACGCCGCGAGCGCGGCCGGCACCGCGAGATAGGTCGCGACCAGGAGCGCGATGCGCCGCTTCAGCCCGAAATCGACGAGGATGCGGTCGAGCGCGCCCGATGGTCGCGCCGCGCGGCGAGACCAGCACATGGTCTTGCGCCGCGTAGGCTTCGAGCGACAGCGGCTGCGCCGCGACCGGATGGCCCTTGCGCGCGACGACGACGAACGGGTCGCGCAACAGCACCGCCGATTCGATATGCGCCGGCAAGTTCTGCGAGATGGGCGACCGCGACGTCGATCGCGCCGCGGTCGAGCTGCTCGGCGATGTCGGTGCCGGTCGCCGGCAGGAGCCGCAATGTCGCGCCGGGCGCCTCGCGGGCAAAGGCGCGGGCGAGCGGCCCGACCAGCGCGATCTCGGCGTATTCGGCCATGCCGGCGGTAAAGATCGCCGCGCTCTTCGCCGGATCGAACCCGGCGCCGAGGTTGAGCGCCGCCTCGATCTGCTCGATCGCCGCCGCGATCAAGGGCGCGATCTCGCGGGCGCGGGCGGTCGGCTCCATGCGGGTCGCCGTGCGCACGAACAGATCGTCGGCGAAGAGGCTCCGCAGGCGCGACAAGGCGTGGCTCATCGCCGGCTGCGACAGCCCGATCCGGCCGGCGGCGCGGGTCACGGCGCGCTCGCCCATCAGCGCGTCGAACGCCTTCAGCAGGTTGAGGTCGACCGCTCGAATATCCATCGGGCGAATGCCTAGCATATTATCAATCGATTTGATAGATGGCCGAGCACACCGATATGGTGCTGCAAGCCAATCGAAGGAGCTATCAGCCATGCCGCAAGAACAAGCCCCGCGCCTCAGCCATGTCGGGCTCTATGTCACCGACGTGCCGCAGATGATCGATTTCTATACCAAGACGCTCGGCTTCGTGGTCAGCGACGGGGCGCCCGACGGCCGCATCACCTTCCTGTCGCGCAACCCCAGCGACCACCACCAGGTCGTGCTGGTGCGCGGCCGCGAGACCGAGCTCGAAACCCCGATGGTGCAGCAGGTCTCGTTCAACGTCGGCACCCTCGCCCAATGTCCAGCGCGCCTATAAGAAGGTCGTCGCGGCCGGCTGCGAGGGGATTCGCCCGATCAGCCACGGCAACGCCTGGTCGGTCTATTTCCGCGACCCCGAAGGCAACCAGATCGAGATGTTCTGCGACACGCCGTGGTACGTGCCGCAGCCCTGCGGCTTCAAGATCGACCTCGACAAGAGCGAGGACGAGGTCTACCGCGCCACCGAGGCCTATTGCCGCGAACAGCCCGGCTTCAAGCCGATGGAGGAGTGGCGCGCCGAGATTTCGAAGAAGATCGCCGCGCAACTCGAAGCGTAACCAAACAGACAAACCGGAGGATCACAGAATGAGCGAAAACAAAGGTTATCACGCCCACGTCTATTACAATACCGAGACCAAGGCGAATGCGGCCAAGCTGCGCGACGCGCTGATCGCCAAGTTCAAGGTCGAAGGCGGCGCGCTGAGCGACGAGCCGCGCGGCCCGCACCCGATCTCGCAGTTCAACGTCATCTTCGAGACGCCCGAATTTCAGCAAATTGTGCCGTGGCTGATGCTGAACCGCGACGGCCTCGACATTCTCGTCCATCCGCTGACCGAAAGCTCCTATAACGATCACACCGCGAACGCGATGTGGCTGGGGACTCCGGTTCCGCTCAAGACCGAAATCCTGCAGCACCGCCCCGTTGGGGATGCCCTGCTGCCGACCAGCCAGCGGGCGTAGAAAGGAAACATTCCTGCGCGGAGGATACGAAGACTCCTCAAAGAAGTCGTCATCCCGGCGCAGGCCGGGACCCATTTTTCAGCCATCCGAGCGGTTGACGAGTGGATCCCGGCCTGCGCCGGGATGACAAATTCTTGATGCTGCCTTCGTGTCCTTCGCGTCGTCGTGGTGAATAAAGCTCAGATGGGAGGAGTATGATGAGCGAGATCCTTGGGGTGGGTTGTACGCACCGGCCGCTGATGCTGCGGCCGAACGAGGACTGGACCTTCATGCTGCGCGCTGCGCTCGACGATCCAGCGATGCCCGAGGAGATGAAGAACCCGGCGAATTGGCCGCCGCAACTGCGCGAGGAATTGGGCAACGATTGGGGGACCGCGTCGGCGGCGCGCGGCCGCGAGGTCTATCGCGCCCATTTCGCCGAGGCGCGCCGCGGCGATCGACGAATTCGCCCCCGATCTGATCGTAATGTGGGGCGACGACCAGTACGAGAACTTCAAGGAAGACATCATCCCGCCCTTTGCGGTGCTCGCTTACGAGGACCAGGAGCGCCAGCCCTGGAAGCACCGCCGCAGCCCGTGGAACCCGTGGAACGAGCCGGCCGACAAGACCTTCCGCGTCAAGGGCCACAAGGAGGCCGGCAAATACCTCGCTTCGGGGCTGATCGAAGCCGGCATCGACGTCGCCTATGCCTATAAGCCGCTGCACCACCCGATGGGCCACGCCTTCGAGAACACGCTGCAGCTCTTGGACGACGAGCGCCGCGGCTTCGACTACCCGCTCGTTCAGTTCGCGGTCAATTGCTACGGGCGCCGGGTCAATGCCGCGCGCGGGCTGCGCCTGCCGCTGGCGATGCGCGGCGAGATCAAGAACCTCGACCCGCCCGGCCCCAACCCGCATCGCTGCATGGAGGTCGGCGCCGCCGCCGCGCGGGTCATGGCGAAGAGCCCGTGGCGCATCGCCTTTGTCGCCTCGTCCTCCTGGTCGCATTCGTTCCTGACCGAAAAGCACTGCCAGCTATGGCCCGACGTCGCCGCCGACCGCCGGCTCTACGACGCGCTGGAAGAGGGCGATTACGCGGCCTGGCACCGCTACACGACCGACCAGATCGAAGAATCGGGCCAGCACGAGGTGTTGAACTGGTTCTGCCTCCTGGGCGCGATGGAAGCGCTCGGCCGCAAGCCCGACAAGGCGACCTTTATCGAAACCTGGGCCTTTGTCTCGCCGGTCGTCTTCGCCTATTACCACTGAAGTGGCGTCATTCCGGGGCGCCGCGCCGCGGCGAACCCGGAACCCATGAACACCGGCCTCTGGAATATGGGTTCCGGGTTCGGCCCTTATCGGGCCGCCCCGGAATGACGGACGCGCGGGTGGGTTAACTGTAATCCGGCCGGCGCTTTTCGCGGAACGCGGCGATGCCTTCGGCGAAGTGCCGGCTGGCGCGGACCCGGTCGCCGAGCGTCTGTTCGAGCGCCTCGCGGCTCTTCGCGTAATCGGCGATCGCGGTGCTGATCTGGGTCTTCACGGCCTGCACCGCGGCGGGGCTGTTGGCGGCGATCGCCGCGGCGGTCTCAAGCGCCCAAGGCATCAGCGCCGCGCGTCTCGACGACCCGGTTGACGAGGCCGACCCGCTCGGCAAAAGCGGCGTCGACCAGCCGCCCGGTCAGCAGCAGATCCATCGCATGCACATGGCCGATCTGCTGCGTCGAGCTTCACCGTGGCGCCGCCGAACGGATAGATCGACCATCTGACCTCGGGGAGGCCGAAGCGCGCCTCGGGCACCGCGGCGCGGATGTCGGTGGAGAGCAGCAGTTCGACCCCGCCGGCGATGCAATCGCCATTGACCGCGGCGACGATCGGCTTGGCGAACGGCGTGTTCTTCAACAGCGCGCGGTTGATGACATCGGCCATCTCGGGGCTGGCGCTGAGATCGCCGGTGAGGTCGGCGCCCGAGGAAAAGGCCTTGTCGCCGGCCCCGGTCAGGACCACCGCGCGGCAATCCTCATCCTGGTCGAGCCGGTCCCATAATGCCGCCAGATCGGCCAGCATCGCCCGGGTCATCGCGTTGCGCCGCTGCTCGTTGGCGATCGTCACGATGGCGATGTGGCGCCCCTGCCGCTCGACCCGGATTTCCATCGGACCTCCTCCGATCGTCATTCCGGGGCGCTGCGCAGCGGCGAACCCGGAACCCATGAACACAGGCCTCTGGAATATGGGTTCCGGGTTCAGCCTTCGGCTGCCCCGGAATGACGGGCTTTCACGGTCCTCAGAACCAGCGCGCCTTGTCGACGATGTTGCGCAATTCCTTGCCGGCGGCGAAGCGCCGGCAGTTGTCGCTCAGCACCTCGTAGCGTCGCTCGTCGAGATAGGGGCCGTGGCCGGCGGTGTGCGGCGTGATCAT
This sequence comes from uncultured Alphaproteobacteria bacterium, assembly GCA_963842175.1. Lineage (GTDB taxonomy): Bacteria > Pseudomonadota > Alphaproteobacteria > ATCC43930 > CGMCC-115725 > DATARH01. The sequence continues at coordinate 20,375 of CAWJFM010000014.1, read as the reverse complement.
GACGCCCGGCATCGTCCACAGCGGTGGTCGGCCGGGAGCGGCTCCTGTTCGAAGACGTCGAGCGCGGCGCCGGCGATCTCGCCGGCCTCGAGCGCGGCCACCAGATCGTCGAGCTTTGTCGTCATGCCGCGCCCGATATTGATGAAGAAGGCGCCCTTCTTCATGCGCTGAAACCGCGCGCGGTTGAAAAAGCCCTCGGTCTCGGGCGTGTGCGGCACGGTCAGGATGACGAAATCGGCGCGCGGCAGGAGTTCGTCGAGCGCGGCGGCGCGGTGCAACTCGGCGACCCCCGGCGGCGGCGCGCCGCGCCGCTCGTCGACGCCGATGACCCGCATCCCGAAGGCGCTCGCCAGCCGCGCCACCTCGCCGCCGATGCCGCCGACCCCGACGACGAGCGCGGTCGCCTCGGGCAGGTGCACGACATCGCCGCTTTCGCGCCCGGCCGGCCGCCACTCGCGGCGCAGCTGCTGCGGCAGGTAGACGTGCAGGCCGCGCGCGAAGGCGAGCACGAACGCCATCACATGCGCGCCGATATGGTCGTTGTAGATCTCGCGCATATTGGTGATGACGACCGGGTGCTCGATCAGCTCCTTGTAATAGAACCCGGCCGGCGGCGCGGCCTGCGGCGCCTGCAGCCAGCGCAGCCTGTCGGCGCGCGCCAGCAGCGCCGGCGGGATCCGGCCGAAGGCGCCGTCGGCGTGTCCGATCGCCTGCTCGGCGCCTTCCATCGTTTCGGGCGCGATGATGTCGAGCTCGGGGACGGCGCTGGCGAGCCGGCGGGCCCACTCGCGCGTCGTCTCGCTCTGCGGCGGCAGCATCAGGAAGGTCGTCGGCATGGGCGGACTCCGGATGTCAACGGAACGAGATTGCTTCGGCGCCGCGCGCCTCGCAATGACCGTCGCTAAGCTGTCATTGCGAGCGAAGCGAAGCAATCTCGTCGCGACCGGCGCAAAACCTCTCGTCGCCCGGCCGGCGAGGCGATAGCCTGCGCCGCGACACGCGCAACCGCATCGACGTGAGGAGACCAATGGCACAGTCCGCGCCAACCAACCGCAAGAAGATCATGGTGCCGACCACGATGTCGAAATCCGGCTGGCGGGTGATCGAGGCCCGCGACGATGTCGAGGGGGTCGAGTTCGTGCCGACGATCCCGAAGGCCGAATTCCATAAGATCCTCGAAGAAGCCAGCGGCATCTGCCTCGGGGTGCAGCCGTTCAGCGACCCCGAGCTCGACGCCGCCCCGCAGCTCGAAGTCGTCTCCCGCATCGGCGTCGGCTATGACGCGGTCGACGTGCCGGCGCTGACCGCGCGCAAAATCCCGCTGATGATCGGCGGCACCTCGAACTCGGTCAGCGTCGCCGAGGCCGGCGTATTCCTGACCATGAGCCTCGCCCGCCGCGGCGCGCAGATGAATGCGCTGGTGCGGGAGGGCCGCTGGCACGACCGCTACAAGGAGATGCCGGTCGATCTCTACGGCAAGACCGTGCTGATCATCGGCTTCGGCAAGATCGGCACGCGCTCGGCGCGGCGCTTTGCGGCGATGGAGACCAATGTCCTCGTCTACGACCCCTACATCTATTCCGAGACGATCCGCGGCTCGGGCTACGAACCGGTCGGCGATCTCGACGAGGCGCGTCGCGCGCGCCGATTTCATCACGATCCATTGCCCGAAGACGCCGGAGACGGTGGGCCTGTTCAACGCCGCCCGCCTCGCGCAAGATGAAGCGCACCGCGTTTCTGGTGAACACCGCGCGCGGCGGCATCGTCGACGAGAAGGCGCTCTACGACGCCTTGCAGGCGAACCGCATCGCCGGCGCCGCGCTCGATGTCTTCGACCAGGAGCCGACGCCGCAGCGACAACCCGCTCTTGACGCTGCCCAACTTCATCGCCGCACCGCACGTCGCCGGGGTGACCAGGGAGGCGGTCGACCGCATGGCGGTCGTCGCGGTGCAGAACATCCTCTCGGTCCTCGACGGCAAGCCCAACCGCGAGAACGTCATCAACAAGGAGGTGCTGGGGTAGCGGCGGCCCGCCGAGGTCCCGTCTCTGCGCCGCGGGAGCGGCTGTCCCAAAGCCCGCCACATTCGGGACCCCGCCATGACATCAGCGTTTGCCCGGGTTTCGATTTCGACCCGCCGCAAGCTCACATCGATCCTGCTGGCGGTGACGGTCTTTGCATTGCTGGCCGGGTTGACGACTCTCGCGCAGGGCCGCCCGGTCGTCTTCGGCATTTTCAACGCGGTCCTGGTCGGCACCGGCGTCGGTTTGTTCGAAGAATTCTATGTGCAAACACTGCGCGGCCGCTGGATGCGCAGCATTCATCCGCTGCGTTCGATTGCGGTTTACACGTTTTTTGTCGTGATCGTGTTTCTCGTTTCCATAAATCTTACCCACCTGCTCCTCTATCGATTTTATCATCTTCCCGTGCCGTATGAGCGACTGCCATTCGTCATCCCGATTATCATCATATTTGCGGTTATTGGCATCTTGGTGATTCGCTCCGCGCATTTCATTGGTATCGAGAACCTGTTTCACCTGATGATCGGGACCTATCACCGGCCGGTCGTTGAGGAGAAGGTCATTGTCTTTCTCGACATCAACAATTCGACCGGGCTGGCCGAGCGGCTGGGCGCGGTGCAGACGAAATCCCTGGTCGGCAAGTTTCTCTTCGACATCTCGAAGCCGATCACCGATTTCGGCGGGGAAATCTACGTCTACAAGGGCGACGGGCTGATTGCGCTGTGGGAGTGGCGCGAGGCGGTCCGAGACGGCCGGATCCTGCGCGCGATCGATTCGGTGATCGGCACGGTGGAGCGCGAGCGCGCCGAGTTTCAGCAGCAGTTCGGCGTCGTGCCAAGCTTCCGGATCGGGGTTCACGGCGGCGAGGTGGTGGTCAGCGAGCAGGGCGACACCAAGCGCGCGATCGGCATCTACGGCAGCACCATCAATATTGCCGCGCGCATGGAAGAAGCGGCAAAAGCGCATAACGTTACCTGTGTGATATCGGGCGATGTCGCCGAGGCACTGGGCGGCCACGGCGAGCGGCTCTTCCCGATCGGTTATGAAAAGATCAGAGGCATATCGGCGGAGGTGCCGATTTTCGAATATCGGTTCGCGGGCGCTCCCGAGGCTGATCGACACCGGGTCAAGGGCGGGTGGGGTCGGGCGGCGGACGGCGCTTGACACATGCCCCCATAGCTGGCGGGATCGGCGCGAGTTAAACGCCGCAATCTGGAGGATCCGATGGCACGGGCAAATCGAGTGCGGGAGATCTGGGCGGAGGGCCGGGCCGTCATCAACAGCTGGCTCGGCGTCCCGTCGAGCTTTTCGGCCGAGGTCATGGCCCATGCCGGCTGGGATTCGCTGGTCGTCGACATGCAGCACGGCATGATCGACTACTCGATGATGGTGCCGATGCTGCAAGGCATCTCGACTACCGGCACGGTACCGCTGGTGCGGGTGCCGTGGAACGACCCGGCCCACATCCAGAAGGCGCTCGACGCCGGCGCTTACGGCATCATCTGCCCGATGATCAACAACCGCGCCGACGCCGAAAAATTTGTCGACTCGATGCGCTACGCGCCGGCCGGCCACCGCAGCTCGGGACCGATCCGCGCCTCGCTTTATGGCGGGCCCGATTACCACGCCAAGGCCAACGACCTCGTCGTCGCCTTCGGCATGATCGAGACCGCCGAGGCGATCAACAAGCTCGACGAGATCCTGCCGACCCCCGGCTTCGACGCGGTCTATATCGGGCCCTCGGACCTGTCGATCTCCTACGGCCATCCGCCGGGCGGCGACAAGCCCGACGACTGGATGATGGCGGCGCTGAAAAAGGTGCTCGACGCCTGCAAGCGCCACAACGTCCAGCCCGGCATTCATTGCGGCGCGCCGGCTTATGCCAAGCGGATGATCGAGATGGGGTTCAAATTCGTCACGGTTGGCGGCGACACCGCATTTGTCAGGGCAGGAGCTGCCACCGCTGTCGCCGAGATGCGCCAAGGAAGCAATGCGCCGGAAAAGCCGGCGGCCCGCACCAGCACCAGCCCATATTGAGCAAAATTATGCAAAGATGGCGCCGTCGGTAGCCATCTCCCCCTCACCCTTCCCTCTCCCCCAATGGGGGAGAGGGTTGCGTAGGGTTGGCGAGACGCAGCCGAGCCTTACCCGGAGCTGGGTGAGGGGGAGTTCACACGCGCCGCTCCGCAGCAGGGTCAGCTGGTAGGGCCGGGGCGCTTGAAGTTGCGGTCGAGGTGGCCCTTGCCCGCGAGGTCGCCCTGCTCGAACAGCCAGCTGTAACCGCCCTCCGGATTGGTCAGGATCTCCCAGCAATTATCGTCGCAATCCCAGAAGAAAAAGCTGTAGGTGCCGTGCTGGAGATGCGGCTTGGAGATTTTCTTGAGCTTCCACGTCTCGGCCTCGGCGCAGACCGTGCGGTGCGCCGCATCGACCTCTTCCTTGGTGCGGACATCAAGCCCGTTGTGGTTGAGCAGGTTCATCTCATGCGGCTGCTTCGAATAGACGACCGCGATCGTGTTCGCGCCGCCCAATCGGACGAGCAGCGAGATCGGGCTGGTCTGCACGACCTCAAAGCCGAGAAACTCCTCATAGAAGCGCCGCGAGAAAGCCAGATCGCGGCTCTCCAGCGTGCCGTGCGAGAGAAAGTTGAGCTTGAGCGCCGGCGCCGGTTTTGCGTTGTGCGGCGGCGCGGCCTTGTCTTCGGCAAGTGTCATCGCTCTCTCCCATCCAGCTCGTTTATTCGATCAGCTGGTCGGCGCGCATCAGGATCGGCCCTGGAATGTCGATACCGAGCAGGTTTGCCGTCCGCAAATTGAGCATCAGCCAGCTTTTGCTCGGCTCTTCGATCGGCAGGTCGCTGGGCCGCGCACCCTTGAGGATCGCATCGACGTAATAGGCGACGCGGCGGTAAACCTCCCGGCGGTCGGGATCGAGCGACAGCAACGCGCCGTCCTGAACGAATTCGGGCTGTTGGGTGACGACGGGAATTTTCAACTTCATTGCGGCGGAGAAAACGGGCTGCATGAGTATGCGCCGCGCAGCCTCCGCCTGTTCAAGGAGATCATGCCCCAGCGTGCCTTCTTCGTCACCGCCCATCAGCCGCGAATAGCCGACCACATCCGCGGCGAGGATCGCAGCAAGGCGGCGGGTTGTGGCCATCGTTCAGCCCGTTGTAGAGCGCCGCATCATCTTGCGCCTACTCCCAGGCGAGCAGCTAACGAAAATATCCCGTAGTTGCCTGGACTAAAAACGCATCCCCGGCGGAGGCCCTGGTCCAGCCCGGCCATGGGTCCCGGCCTTCGCCGGGAATTCGAATGTTATTGATCAGCCAACGCAGGTGGAAGGGCTTGCTAGCCGCCTGCCACCCCCTGCGTCTCGACATAGAGGGCGTAGACCGACTGGCCCGCGGTCATAAAGAGGCGGTTGCGCTTCCGGCCGCCGAAACAGACGTTGGCGCAGCGCTCGGGCAGCATGATGCGGCCGATCATCTTGCCGTCGGGGGCGTAGATCGCGACCCCGTCCTCGGCCGCGCCGCCGCCCCATCCGCACCACAGATTGCCGTCGGTGTCGACGCGCAGGCCGTCGCTGCCGCCCGGCTCGGCGCTGCAGAACTCGCGGCGGTTGGCGGTCTTGGCGCCGTTGTCGACGACGTCGTAGACCTGGATCGTGCGCTGTCCCGGGCCCGGCGTGTCGACGACGTAGAGCAGCTTTTCGTCGGGCGAGAAGGCGAGACCGTTCGGCCGCTTCATATCGCCGACCGCGACCGTCATCGCGCCGCTCGCCGGGTCGAGCCGGTAGACCCGCAGCGGCAATTCCCACACCGCCTTGTGGCCGAGATAATTGCCGCGGGTGCCGGCGCCGTTGTCGCTGAACCAGATCGAACCGTCCGATTTGACGACGACATCGTTGGGGCCGGTCAGCCGCTTGCCCTCGAAGCTGTCGGCCAGCACGGTGATCGTGCCGTCATATTCGGTGCGGGTCAGCCGCTGCGCGTCCATCTCGCAGGTGACGAGCCGGCCCTGGCGGTCGCGGGTGTTGCCGTTGGCGTAGTTCGACGGCCGGCGGAAGACGCTGACCGCGCCGGTTTCCTCCTCCCATTTCATGATCCGGTCGTTCGGGATGTCGCTCCACAACAGATAGCGCCCGTCGCCGAACCACACCGGCCCCTCGTTGAAGCGGCAGCCGCCGGCGATGCGCTCGATCGCGGCGTTGCCGAGGACGTATTTCTGAAAGCGCGGGTCGAGCACCTTGATGTCGGGGTCGGGATAGCGGATCGGCGTCGAGGATTCCCAGCGCGACCCGCCGCTTCCGGCCCCGATCTCGGCGCTGCCGATTGTGAGTGAAGCTGCCATTTATTTTTCCCTCGCGTTTTGCTTCTTGGTTGTCAACCCGGGGCGCCGCGGAGCGGCGAGCCCGGGACCCATGAACACCGGCCTCTGGAATATGGGTTCCGGGCTCGGCCCTAACGGGCCGCCCCGGAATGACGGTCAGCGCCTACGAATTCGGGCCGCGCTCCATCGAGACCGGCTGCCAGCGCTGCAGGCCGCTGCCGGCCAGCACCGCCGGGTTGACGCAGGACAACGGCCACTTGCCGCTGAGCACCAGCGACAATTCGAGGCCGACGCGGCGCCGGCGCGCCGGATCGAAGCGCGCGGTCGCCGAGGCGACATGCGCGGTCAGGATCACATTGTTCATCCGCAGGAGCGGGTTGTTGCCGCCGGGCGGCTCCTTTTCCAGGACGTCGAGCCCGGCCGCGGCGATCATGCCCTCGTCGAGCGCCTTGATCAGCGCCGCCTCGTCGGTCGTCGGTCCGCGCCCGGTCGAGATGTAGATCGCGGTCTTCTTCATCTGGCGCGAAATGCTCCTCGCGGATCATCCGTTGCGCGCTTGCGGTCGCCGGCGAGTGCATCGAGATGATGTCGGCGCGCGCCAGCAGTTCGGGCAGGCTGACCGGCTCGACCCCGCGCTCGGTCATCACCATCTCCTCGATGAACGGGTCGTAGGCGATGATGTGCAGGCCGAACGGCTTGGCCCGCTCGGCGACGGCGCGGGCGACATGGCCAAAGGCGATGAGGCCCAGGGTCAGGCCGCGCAGCCGCGGGATCTTCAACAGCGCCGGCCGCCCTTCGGCCCAGCGTCCCTCGCGCACCATGCGGTCCTGCTCGACGAGGCGGCCGTGCGTCGCCAGCATCAGCCGCATCGCATGGTCGGCGACTTCCTCGATAAAGGTGTCGGGGCAGTTGGTGACCGGGATGCCCTTTGCCGTCGCGGCGTCGACCGCGACCGTGTCGACGCCGACGCTGCCGAGCGAGATGATCTTGCAGCGCCCGAGCCCGTCGATCATGCGCTTGGTGATCGGCCGGCCCTTGGCGTAGAGCGCGTCGGCATCCTTCGCCGCGGCGACGAATTCGTCTTCCGAGCCGGCCGGGATCTCGAAGATCTCGGCGTCGATCGGCGCCAGCGCCTCCATTTCATAGCCGTAGCCGCCGCCGGCCACCGTGAAGCTGGCGCCCGCCGGGGTCGCGATCCTGAATTTGGCCAAATCTCCCTCCCATGCGCGAAATGGCTCGCCGGATCAGACCGTTGCCGGCGGGGGTTGTCAATCGCCGGCAGCCGGTCGCGGCGCGCCGGCCGGTTCGATCCGCGCTGTATCTGGTTGGGTGTGCGTGGGCGTGGCGTCCCCGACAGGAACTCGAACCTGTGACCCCCGGTTTAGGAATTCGGTTGCGGCCGTCCCGGCGCGTATTGGGCCGCCCCGTAACATCACGATCCGTCCCCATTTTGACGCCCCATTTCCCGGTGCCGTCATCCTTCGTTTCGTCCCGTGCTACCGAGTTCGGTAGCAAATCGGGTAGCGATGTTCTTCGGCTGTTCCGTGTAGTCTAGCGCCACCTCGCTGACGACGAAATCGACCTCGCGTCCGTCACAAGCGGAGCAATGCAGCCGGCCCGCCCAATGGATCAACGGCAACGTCGGCGCCACACTGGTCAACCTCGACGGCGATATCGGGCTCGGCTTGGTGGCCGCAGCTCTTGCACTACACGATCAGCCGGACCTTGGCGGCAAGCGCCTGGCCGGCCGACCCAAGCGCCGAGGACTGACGCGGGCTCGATCGCACCCTCGTCGCTCAACCATCATGCAGAGCTTTCCGCAACGCGTCGCCGGGATCGAGATAGAAGATCGTCTGAACCTTGGCCGCCGCTTCATCGGATAGGTCAATGAGAGCGCGGCGGCAAGATACTGGCATCAGCACCGATGTGGCGCCCTTTTCTAATCGCAAGCTCGACAAGGTCGAGCGGGTTATGAACCGTCTCGATCGACCCGCCGAGGTTTAGCCCGCCGATAACCGCGAGCCCGCCCTTCAACGGCCTGTTGAGGAGCGCCGAGCAGAACGCCGCAAGCGCCGGAACGCCGAGATCCGCTCCGCTCTTTCCCGCATCAAAGGAACGGAGCTGAACAGCGAATTCGTGTTCGCGCGGGTTGCGGTCCCCTACAAGCTCCTGGGCTCGGCCATACAGGTTCTGTTCCGCAATCCGGATACTCTCGCGGAACGGCGCCGGCGGCGACTGATTCAAAATGCGCATGCCGGTGTCGGTAGCTTCGGTTACCTCGATCCGATAGAGGCTCGCTGACTCGTCCTGGCCGCCGGGACTGATCGCCCAGACTTGGCCGGCGGGAAGCGGATCGCCCCCGATGCTATCCTCGCTCTGCAACTCTGGTGTAGCCACGAAGTGCTCGACCCCATCCGCGCCGAGACTGAAGCTGAACTGGGTGTTGCGAAACTCCGCGGTGCCGATGCGCTTCTGCTGCTCCTTCACCCGGCGTCGCACCTCCAGTGCCAGTCGGACGGCCCACTCGAGATCCTCATCCGAGATTATCGCATTGCTATCCAGCTGGATCAGTTTTAGGAGGCCACTCACCGTTTTGGTGACGGCGTTCTGATCCCGCCCGGATAACGCTCCGCCGAAGTGAACACGGCCCATCAAAGCTGCGGCGCGCGAACCGTCGCGCAGCCGGGTGAATGCTTCCGCCAAGACATCGCTGACTAGGCCGAAATGGTCGGTGAACAGGTCTCGGCTGACCTTCGGAATATCCCAGCCCGGGAGGTAGGCGTGTATGCGATCCATGAAAGCGGTGTCGTTGCGCATCTCGGGCGGCAGAGGCCCGAAAAGATGCCCGACGCGCTGCTGGTGCTGCACATCGACATCGAAATTGCCGAGCAGGACAATGCTACCATCGGCGCGGATGCTCTCGCGGCCACGCGAGAACTCGCCGCTCTCCATGTATCCCTTCATGATGTTCACGCCGTCCTTCTGGTCGAAGGACACGCCCGACACCTCATCAAAGCAAACCACGTCGTATTGGCAGACGAGCCCGCGCTGTCCATTCGCCATATTGACGAACATACGGGCGACCGTCGCTTTACCTCCCGAGACCAAGTGCGAATACGGCGAGATCTGTTGGAACAGATGGCTCTTGCCCGTGCCACGCGGTCCCAGTTCGACCATGTTGGAGTACCAAAGAGGGCGAGGCGAGCCGCAGAGGGGTGTCTCGCCGCTTCCTCAGGCAGAATTCATCACGGCCAGGCACGCCGCCATCCGACCACGCGACGGAAAACGCGGCTCGGGGACCATTGCGTGACAAGCGGCAAACCGCTGCGAGCAACGTGCGGCAAAGCTGCAACCCTGTGGCAGGTGGCGCATATCGGGCGGGCTGCCGGGGATCGCGTCGATGTCGCGGTCGCGCTGCTGGCCGTGCACGGTCGAGGCCAGCAGCCCGGCGGTGTAGGGATGCAGCGGGTTGCTCAGTACCTGGGCGACCGGCCCGATCTCGACGATGCGGCCGGCATACATCACCGCGACCGTGTCGGCGATCTCCGCGGCGACACCGAGATCGTGGGTGACGAAGATCATCCCCATGCCGAGCTCGCGCTGCAGCCGGCGCAACAATATCAGCACCTGCACCTGCACCGTGGCATCGAGCGCGGTCGTCGGCTCATCGGCCAGCAACAGTCGCGGATCGCACGACAGCGCCATCGCGATCATCGCGCGCTGGCGCAGACCACCCGACAGTTCGTGCGGGTAGGCGTCGAGCCGCCGCTCGGCCGAGGGCACGCGCACCAGTTCCAGCAATTCGAGCGCGCGGGCGCGGGCGGCACGCCGATCGCAGCCGGTATGGCGGCGCACCGTCTCGCCGATCTGCTGCCCGACCGTGTAGACCGGATCGAGCGCGGTCATCGGCTCCTGAAACACCATCGCCACGAGCCCGCCGCGCAGATCGCGCAACTCCTGCGCCGGCATCGCCAGCACGTCCTGGCCGTCGACCAAGACCTGACCCTCGATGCGGGTCCGCGGCGGCAACAGCCGCATCAGGGTGCGCAGTGTCACGGTCTTGCCCGAGCCGGACTCGCCGAGAATGCACAGCACCTCGCCGCGCCTGCGCGCTGAAACTGACCCCATTGACCGCGTGAACCGTGGCCTCGCGCGTGACGAAGCGGACATGGAGGTCGTTCACCTCGACCAGCGGCCGCGCATGATCGGTTGTCGCGTCAGGCATTGCCGGCCTTGCTATGACCCGATGTCGGGTCGCGCATGTGGCAGGCACGCGATATGCGATTGCGGCCCCTGCCAGGGGTCGAGGGCGGGATCGGCGGTCTCGCAGACCGCCTCGGCGAACGGGCAGCGGGTGTGAAAACGGCAGCCCGACGGGCGGATCGATCGGGTTCGGCGGATCGCCGGTGATCGGCGGCTCCTCGATCCGGCGCGCCGGGTCCATCGATGGGCGCGACGCCAGGAGCGCCTGCGTGTAGGGGTGCTGCGGTTGCGTCGAAGATCGCGTCGACCGGCCCGAGTTCGACGACCCGGCCGAGATACATGACGAGGACGCGGTCGCTGAGGTAGCGCACGACGTTCAGATCGTGGCTGATGAAGACGTAGGTCAGGTTGAGCTGGCGCTTCAGCGCCCGCAACAGGTTGAGCACCTGCGCCTCGACCGATTTGTCGAGCGCGGAGACCGGCTCGTCGAGGATCACCATGCGCGGTCCGGTGGCGAGCGCGCGGGCGATGTTGACGCGCTGCTTCTGCCCGCCCGACAGTTCGTGCGGATAGCGCGGGCCGAACAGATCGGGGTCGAGCCCGACCTTGGCCGAGGATGTCGCGGGCAATGTCGCGCGCCTCGGGCTTCTTTCTGCCCTGGATGAATGGGCCCGAACGCGACCGAGTCGCGGATCGGCATGCGCGGATTGAGCGAGGAATAGGAGTCCTGAAACACCATCTGCACCTGCCGGCGCAGGGCGTTGACCGTGAGCCCGTCCGGCGCGTTGACGGCGTCGCCGTCGAAGATCAATTCGCCGGCATCGGGGACCACCAGGTGCAGGAGCAGCCGGGCGAGGGTCGTCTTGCCGCAGCCCGACTCGCCGACGATGCCGAGGGTCTCGCCCTTGCGCACGGTGAACGACACGCCGTCGACGGCCTGCACCGACTTGCCGCGCGCGCCTTTGACCGGGAAATGCTTGCGCAGATCGCGCACGATCAGCATCGGCTGCAGCGGCCCGCCGCGGTCGCGCGGGTCGAGAGCCGGGCTCAGCGCGATCACCTCCGCCATCGCCTACATCCGCACATCCATCGCCGCGCGCAACCCGTCGCTGACCAGGTTGAAGCAGATCGAGGTGATGAAGATCGCCATGCCCGGTAACGCGCAGACCAGCGGCACGACATAGATCGACTGGCGCAGGGTGCTCAGCATCAGGCCCCAATCGGGCGATCGGCGGCCGCACGCCGAGCCCGAGAAACGACAGCCCAGAGGCGAGCAGGATGCTGACGCTGACCAAGGACGAGGCATAGATGAACACCGGCCCCAGCACGTTGCCGAGCACGTGATAGCGGATGATCGTCAGCGTGCTCGCCCCGCTCGCGCGCGCCGCCTCGATATAATCGAGCGCGCGCACCTGGGTCGTCGCGGTTTCCGCGACCCGGCACATCGGCGGGGTGAACACCAGGGTCAGCGCCAGCATGCCGTTGCCGATGCCGCCGCCCATCGCGCCGGCGATCGCCACCGCCAGCAACACCGACGGGAAGGCGTAGAACACGTCCATCGTCCGCATGATCGCGGTGTTGACGCGCCCGCCGACGAAGCCGCCGACGACCCCGAGCATGCCGCCGATCATCGTGGCGATCAGCACCGGGACGACGCCCATCGACAGCGAGATCCGCCCGCCATAGAGCAGCCGGGACAGCATGTCGCGGCCGAGTTCGTCGGTGCCGAGCAGATGGTCGTGCCAGCCGAACGGCTTCAGCCGTCCGATGATGCTCTCCTTGTAGGGGTCGAACGGCGCGACCAGCGGCGCGAACAGCGCCGCCAGCACGATCAGCAGCACAATCGCGGCAAAGACCAGCGTCACCGGGTCGTGCCGCAGCCGATAGAACACCGATTGCCAATAGCCGCGCACCCGGGTCGCCGGCGGCGCCTGCTCCGCAAAGGCGTCGAGCGGGCGATCGACGGCGACGATATCGGTCATCCTGACGACCCTCCGACCTCAGCCGCGCCGGATGCGCGGATCGATCAGCGACTGCAGCAGATCGACGACGAGGTTGGTGGCGACGAACACCAGCGACAGCGTCAGGATCGTGCCCTGCAGCACCGGGACATCGCGATTGATGATCGCCTTGCTCAACAGAAAACCGCTGCCCGGCCAGGTGAACACGGTCTCGACCAGGATCGAGCCGCCGATCAGATAGCCGAACTGCAGCCCCATCACCGCCATCACCTGCGGCAGCGAATTCTTCAGCACATGCCGGGTCACCGCCCATTCCGAGAGGCCCTTGGCGCGCAGGGTCTGGACGAAATCCTGGTTGCGCACCTCGGCGACCGCGGCGCGCGTGGTGCGGGCGAGGATGCCGATCGGGATCATCGCCAGCGTGATCACCGGCAGGACCAGAAATTTCGCGCTGCTCCATTCGCAGAATGTGGAAGCCGGTCGAGCCGTTCGGGCCCATCCCGGTGGCCGGCAGCAGCATCAACTGCACGGCGAAGACGATGACCAGCACGATGCCGAGCCAGTAATTCGGCAGGCTGACGCCGATCACCGCGGCGCCGGTGACGAGCCGGTCGAGCCAGCGCCCCGGGAAAGCAGCCGGCGATGACGCCCATCGCATACCCGGTGAAAAAGGCGAGCGGCACGGCGAACAGCGCCAGGAGCGCGGTGTTCGCCAGGGCGTCGGTCACTTCGAGAAAGACCGGGCGGCGGGTCGCGATCGACATGCCGAAATCGCCGGTCAGCGACATGCCCGAGCCAGATCAGGAACTGCATCGGCAGCGGCTTGTCGAAGCCGTAGGCGTGCTTGACGATGGCGATCGTCTCGGCGGTCGCATCCGGCGGCATCACCGTCTGCAGCGGGTCGCCGGGCGCGATATAGACGAGCGAAAAGCACACCACGCTGACCCCGAACGCGATCGGGATCGCGTAGAGGATGCGGCGCAGGATGTAGAAGCTCATGGCGAGACGGTGACCGGGGTCAGATCCTGGAACCAGCTCTGCGCCTGGACAAAGCCGTGCACCTTGGGCGACAGCGCGCGCGGGTTGACGTCGTGCGCGACGAAGATCATCACCGCCTCCTCGTTCATCAATTCGTTGAGCTTGGTCAGCAGCGCGAGGCGCTTGGCTGGTGTCGAACTCGTTGAGGATGTCGTCGACCAGTTTGTCGACCTCGGGTTGCTGTAATGGCCCCAATTGGCGCCCTTCGGCGCCCAAGCACCGGTCCAGACATGGCGGATCAGCGCGTTGAACGGGTCCTGCGACTCGCGGCTGACATTGATCGCGTCGGTGTCGGGATGTTTGTCGACGCCCTCCCGGGTCACCTGCAGGAGCGCGTTCCAATCCATCGTGTCGAGCGTCACCTCGAAGCCGACCGCATCCATCTGCGACTTGACCAGCTCGTTCATCGGCAACGGCTGCATCTGCCCCGAGCCCGAGGTCGAGATCGCGAACGTCACCTTGCACGGCACGCAGCCGGCCTCCTTCAACAGCGCCTTCGCCTTCGCCGGATCGTATTTGTAGAGAACGGGATGGCCGTAATAGGGCAGTCGACGGCGGCACCGTCGCGTACCCCTCGAGCATCAGCCCGTTCGAGCAGATCCTTCATGTCCTCGCGGTTGAGCGCGTAATTCGCCGCCTGGCGGACCCGCTTGTCGGTGAACGGCCCTTTGACGAAGTTGAGCTGGTAGCTCCAGTTGTGCGGGTAGATCTTGGTGACGATCTGCATGCCGGCCGATTTCAGCCGGTCGATCGCATCGGGCGAGGGCGCCTCGATCCAATCGACCTGGCCGGACAGCAGCGCCGCGGTGCGGGTCGAGGCTTCCGGCATCGGCACCAGCACCAGCCGGTCCTGCTTCGGCACCCGCGCCTTGTCCCAGTAGTCGGTGTTGGGAACGAACTCCAGGCGCTGATGCGGCACCATCTTGTCGAATTTGTAGGGGCCGGTGCCGGAGGGGTGCTTGCGCATATTCGCGTCCAGTTGTATTTGACCTCCTTGGCGCGGCACGGGCTGATCATCAGCACGATAGCTGATCTCGTAGGGAAACAGCGAATCCGGCACCTTGGTGTCGAAGGCGACGGTATGGTCGTCGATCTTTTCGACCCCGGCATAGGTGCCGAGATAGGCCCGCGCCTGGGCGAATTGCGCGGGGTCGAACTCGGGCGCCTTGTCGTTGGTCGTGTGGCTGCATGTTCCACACCACGTCATCGGCGGTGAAGGTGCAGCCGTCGTGCCACTTGACGCCCTGGCGCAGCGTGAAGATCCAGCGCTTGTCGTTGGCCTCGTCGACATGCCATTCGGTGGCGAGGCCCGGCTTGATGTCGCTCGGCTTGTCGCCGCTCGACAGATCCCACAGCACCAGCGAGTCGTAGAGATTGTAGCCGACGAAGCGGTAGCCCTCGAAGCCCTGGTCGGGGTTGCCGGTGGTGATCGGCAGATCGCCGGCGGTCATGCCGACGGTCAGCGTGCCCGCGGCCTGCGCGGTGCCGCCGACGGCAAGGAATGCGGCGCCCGCCAGGAACATCGCGCCGCGCACCCAGGTCTCTTTCATGGTTGCTCTCAATGCAAAATTTCGAGCGATCCCCCGCCGCGCGCCCGCGCCCGGCTACGGCGCGACGCTGACCCGCGTCAGATCCTGAAACCAGCTCTGCGCCTGGATGAAACCCTGCACTTTCGGCGACATCGCCCGCGGATTGAGGTCGTGCACGACAAAGATCATGACCGCCTGGCGGCCCTCCAGCTCGTGCAGTTCGGTCAGCAGCGACAGCCGCTTCTCGCCGTCGAACTCGTTGAAGATCTGGCCGATCAGCGCCTCGGTCTCGGGGCTTTCGAAATGTCCCCAATTCGAGCCCTGCGGGCGCCCAATAGGCACGCCCGACCAGTTTGATGATCGCATTGACCGGATCGAGCAGGCCGCGCGAGAAATTGAGCCCGTCGTATTGGGGAAATTTTTCGACGCCGGCGCGATAGACATCGAGCAGCGCATTCCAATCCATCGTCTGAAGGGTGACCTCGAAGCCGGCCTCCTCGAGCTGCGCCTTGACCAGTTCGTTCATCGGCAATGGCTGCATCTGGCCGGAACCCGAGGTCGAGATGGCGAAGGTGACCTTGCACGGCAGGCACCCGGCCTCGCTCAAGCAGCGCACGCGCCTTCTTGGGATCGTAGTCGTAGGTTGGCGGATGGCCGTAATAGGCCATCGACGGCGGCACCACATCGTGCTCGGGGATCGCGGTGCCGCCGAGCAGGTCGACGACGTCCGGCCGGTTGATCGCGTAATTGGCCGCCTGACGCACCCGCAAATCCTTGAAAGGGCCGCGGGTGAAATTGAGCAGATACGGCCAGTCGTGCGGATAGACATTGGTGACGATCTGCATGCCGGAGGATTTCAGCCGCGGGATCGCATCGGGCGAGGGCGCCTCGATCCAGTCGACCTGGCCGGTGAGGAGCGCGGCGGTGCGGGTCGACGCTTCCGGCATCGGGATCAGCACCAGCCGATCCTGCTTGGGGATGCGCGCCTTGTCCCAATACTCGGCGTTGGGCACCAGTTCGAGGCGCTGGTGCGGCACGATCTTGTCGAATTTGTAGGGGCCGGTGCCGGACGGGTGCAGCGCATAGTGCGCCCAGTCGTAGTTCACTTCCTTGGCCCGGCACGGGCTGATCATCAAGACGTAGCTGAGCGTGTAAGGAAACAGCGATTCGACAAAATTGTTTTCGAACGCCACCGTGTAATCGTCGATTTTGGTGACCGATTTGACGTTGGTGAGGAAGGCGCGCGTATAGGTGAATTGCTGGGTAGAAAAATTCGGCGCCTTCTCGTCCATCCGCATCTGGAAGTTCCACACGCACATCGTCGGCGCTGAACTTACAGCCGTCGTGCCAGGTCACGCCGTGGCGCAGATGCACGATCCAGCGTTTGTGGTTGTTCGGGGTCGATCTCGTACGAGGTGGCGAGGCCGGGCCGGATCTCGGATGGTTTGTCCGACTTCGAAAGGTCCCACAGCAGCAGCGCGTCGTAGAGGTTGTAGCCGACGAAGCGATAGCCCTCGAACCCCTGGTCGGGATTTCCCGTCGTCACCGGGATGTCGCCCGCGGTCATCGCGACGGTCAGCGTTCCACCGGCCCAAGCGGGGGCGCCGGCGCCGGAAGCAAGCGCAGCGGCGAGCAACGCCGCGCGCGGAAGACCGTCCACTCGCCCCAAAAATCGCCCGGCGCTGGCGCCGATTTGCTGCATTGCCCGACCCTCGACCGCCACAACCGATGCTGCGCGCGCCCCCAACCGTTCAGCAATATGCATGCCAACGCGGGATCGAAGCCGCGGCGCTCGTTGGCACGACGCATGCACGTTGGCACGACGCATGCCACATGAAGTCCTTAGCGATGCGGGTTTGGGCGAGGGATGAGCACGTTCCTGCTGGACGGCTACGATCCTCGGGGCTTCTATTGCGAGCTGCTGCGCTCGGCGGACAACGCCCTCCTGCGCGCCGGCTCGCCGCCATGCCGACGGCTGAGTTCAAGCGGCGCGTCGTCGGCGCCGAGCAGGCGCTCTACAATCTAGGGATCACCTTCACCGTCTATTCCGACGCCAGCGCGATCGACCGCATCCTGCCGTTCGACGCCATCCCTCGCGTAATATCCGCCGCGGAGTGGCAGCATATCGAACGCGGGGTCATCCAGCGGGTGACCGCTCTCAACCTCCTGCTCGACGACCTCTACCACGAGCAGAAGATCCTCAGGGACGGTGTCATTCCGGCCGATCTGATCCTCGGCAACTCCAACTTCCGGCCCGCCATGCGGGGGTTGGCGGTCCGCCACAAAGCCTATGTGAACATCTGCGGCATCGACATCATCCGCGATCGCGGACGGCACCTTCCGGGTGCTCGAAGACAATGCCCGCACCCCGTCGGGGGTCAGCTATGTCATCGAGAACCGCCACACGATGCTGCGCTCCTTTCCCGATCTGCTCGACGGCATCGGGCTGCGCGGCATCGACGATTACGGGATGCAGCTCGGTGGCGGCGATGCGCGAGATCGCCCCCGCGGGCTGCCACGATCCGCAGATCGTGCTGCTGTCGCCGGGGATCTACAACTCGGCCTATTTCGAGCATGTCTTTCTCGCCCGCGAGATGGGGGTGCCGCTGGTCGAGGGGCGCGACCTCACCGTCGCCGACGACCGCGTCTACATGCGCACGATCGGCGGGCCGCGCCGGGTCGACGTGATCTATCGCCGGATCAATGACGACTTCCTCGACCCCGAGGCGTTCCGGCCGGACAGCCAGCTGGGCGTTCCGGTCTGATGCGTGCCTATTATGCAGGCAATGTTGCGCTGGCGAACGCGATCGGGACCGGCGTCGCCGACGACAAGGCGGTCTACGCCTATCATGCCGCGGGTCATCCGCTATTACCTCGACGAGGCGCCGGTGCTCGACAATGTCGAAACCCATATCTGCCGCGAGCCGGAGAGCCTGCGCTACACGCTCGACCGGCTCGACCAGCTGGTGGTAAAGCCGGTCGGCGAGGCTGGCGGCTATGGCATCACGATCGGGCCGAGGGCGAGCCGGGCGGAGCTCGACGAGTGCCGGGCCAAGCTCCTCGCCGATCCTGCCAACTATGTCAGCCAGCCCTGCATCGACCTGTCGGTCGCGCCGACCCTGGTCAATGGCGGAGTCGAAGCCGCGCCACGTCGATCTGCGACCCTTCGCGATCACCGGCGAGAAGACCTGGGTCCTGCCCGGGGGGCTTACCCGCGTCGCTCTGCGCGAGGGTTCGCTGATCGTCAATTCATCGCAGGGAGGCGGGTCGAAAGACACGTGGGTGCTTGGATAATCCGCTGCTCGCCCGCTATGCCGAATGCATCTTCTGGCTCGCCCGCTCGGTCGAGCGCGCCGAGAATTTGGCGCGCATCCTCGAGGTCAACGAAACCTTCTCGCGCGACCGCAGCGGCAGCCACAACTGGCTGTCGATCGTGCAGCTCAACACCGACGAGAAGGCGTTCTTCGCCAAGCATCGGACGGCCAGCGCCGAGAACGTCATCCGATTCTATGTGACCGATGCCGACAACTCGACCTCGATCGTCAGCGCGCTCACCAATGCGCGTGAGAACGCGCGCACGCTGCGGCCCGTTGGTCTCGACCGAAATGTGGGTGCAGCTCAACGTCACCTACAATCGAGCGATCGCGATCGATCCCGGCAGAGCTGGCGCCCGGCAATCTGTCGCGGCTCTTGACCGAGATCAAGGAGGCCTGCCAAACCTTCACCGGCATCACCGAGGGCACCTTCTACCGCGACCAGGCCTGGTGGTTTTATCAGCTCGGGCGCTATATCGAGCGCGCCGACCAGACGACGCGCCTGCTCGACAACAAGTATTACATCTTGACCAAGGGCGCCGGAACCGACGCTCCGCTCGAGGTCGGCCAGTGGCACGCGGTGTTGCGCTCGGCCTCGGGCTATCACGCCTTTCGCCGCGTTCATTCGAGCGATCTGACGCCGGCGCGCGTCGCCGCCTTTCTGTTGTTCAACCCGGCCTTCCCGCGCTCGGTCCATCTGTGCCTGCGCGAGGTCCAGAACGCGCTGAGCGAGCTCAAATCGCACTATGCCCTGCGCGGCGGCAACGATGTCGCGGAAGGACTGGACCAGCTCCGCACGATTCTCGCCTCCCGCTCGATCGAACAGGTCATCGCCGGAGGGCTGCACGAGTTCATCGACTTCATCCAGCGCTACCTGATCGCCGTCACGATTCGCCTGTCGGCGGCGTTCTTCGGCCATGAGCCCGAGGCGGAGGGTCAGCGAGCGAGCCCATGGCGATTTCCCTCCTGTTGCATATTCCTCGCAAATGCAAACCTAGAACCGATAATGGAGAACATCCTCGGCGTAGGCAAAATGCAACTTCTCACCGTCCGCCACATCACGGCCTATCGCTACAAGCAGCCGGTGGCGTTTGGCGAGCATCGCATGATGCTGCGCCCCCGCGACAGCTATGACCAGAAGCTGATCGAAGCGCGGCTCGACATCACGCCCGAGCCGGCGTCGCTGCGCTGGGTGCACGACGTCTTCGGCAATTGCGTCGCCATCGCGCGGTTCTCGGGCCGTGCCAGCGATCTGCGCTTCGACAGCACCATTCGCCTCGATCATTCGCCGACCAACGCCCTCGAATTCCAGATCGAGGATTACGCCAGCACCTATCCTTTCTCCTACGGGTCCGAGGAGAGCCCAGACCTGTTGCGCTCGATCGAACGCCAATATCTTGACCCCGGCCGCGAAATCGACCGCTGGGCGCGCCAGTTCCTGCGCCGGCAAGGGCCGACCGGCACACGCGAGTTGCTGGCGGCGATGACCCACGCGATCAAAGAGCGCTTCACCTACGTCCGGCGGCATGAGATCGGCGCGCAAGATCCGCTCGAGACGCTGAAGCTCGGCAGCGGCAGCTGTCGCGATTTCGCCGTCTTGATGATGGAAGCGGTCCGCTCGCTCGGCTTGGCGGCCCGGTTCGTCTCCGGATACCTCTATGTCCCGGAACATGGGGACGGCGGACGGGTCGGCGGCGGTGCCACCCATGCCTGGCTGGAGGTCTATGTGCCCGGTGCCGGCTGGATCGAGTTCGATCCGACCAACGGCGTCGTCGGCAACCGCGATCTGATCCGCGTCGCGGTGGTGCGCGACGCGCGGCAGGCCGTACCGCTGTCGGGCACCTGGACCGGCTTCCCGTCCGACTTTCTCGGCATGGATGTCACGGTCAGCGTCACCTCGGATCGGACAGCCGAGGAACCACGCAGCCCCGATGCGGTTGACGCTCGAAGATCGGGGCGGGTCTCATAAGCGGCACGCG
>CAWJFM010000013.1:0-23107 GCA_963842175.1 uncultured Alphaproteobacteria bacterium | reverse complement strand
TCTCTGATAGCGGCCCTCGCCGGCGAGGCGGGCGAGATAGGCCTTGGCCGCCGCCGGTTCCATGCGGCCCTCTTTGGCGATGATGTAGGCGAGGCCGCGATCGACATCGCGCGCCATCCGCTCGGCATCGCCGCAGACATAGAGATGCGCGCCGTCTTCGAGCCACGCCCACAGCTCGGCTGCGTTTTCGAGGAGCCGGTGCTGGACGTAGATCTTGTGCTCCTGGTCGCGCGAAAACGCGGTATCGAGCCGGGTCAGGAGGCCATCCTTGTGCCAGGCGGTCAGCTCGTCCTCGAACAGGAAATCGGTCTCGCGGTGCGGGTTGCCGAAGACCAGCCAGTTGCGTCCGCGCGCGCCCGCCGCCTGCCGCTCCTGCAGAAAGGCGCGGAACGGCGCGACCCCGGTACCGGGTCCGATCATGATCATCGGGCGATCGGGCGCGGCGAGGCGAAAGGCCTCGGCGGGATGGACATAGACTGCGACCTCGGCACCGGGCGCGACCCGGTCGCAGAGGAAGGTCGAGGCGACGCCGGTGCGGCGCCGCGCCCGCTTCTCGTAGCGCACCGCGGCGACGGTCAGATGAACTTCGCCTTCGGCATGTTTCGGCGACGAGGCGATCGAATAGAGCCGCGGCTGCAGCGGGTCGAGCGCCGAGATCAGCTCGGACAAGGGCGGTCGCGCCGACGGAAAGCCGTCGAGCAGATCCAACAGATCGGGGTCGTCCGGCCCGGCCCCGGGATAACCCTCGGCCATCGCCTGAAGGATGCGCAATTCGTCGAGATCATGGGCCCGCGAGGCCAAGACCTCGATCGCCTGATCGGACGGGCGGCGGATCTCGCAGGTTTGCGACAGCGCGTCGATGAGCGGCCGCTCGATCCCGTCGGGCGAAATGACCGGCGTTTCCGGCCCGACCCTGAGCCGCGCGATGATCGCGCCGACCAGCTCCGGGCAATTGCGAGGCGACGACGCCGAGGCTGTCGCCGACCTGGAACCTCTCGCCGGCCGCTGCGGTTTCGAGCACGACCAGCCTGGTGTCCTTCTCCGAGCCGTCGCGATTGAGCGGCGTTGCCGCGCGCAGCCTGGCCGGAAAGCGCTCGCGCGAGCGCTCGCGGCAACGCTGCCGGAGCGGCGACGGCGGCAGCATCGATAGCCGGCGTTGCGGGCACCGCCGCCGGCACCGCGATCTCGGTCAGCAGCTCCTTGAGCTTGCGCGAGGTCGCCTTGCCGCCCGGTGCGCAGCGGCCGATGTTGCCGTCGACGCCGCTGGCGATCGCCTCGGCATAGGCCTGGCAGGTATAGCCGCACTGGCCGCAATCGGTCTGCGCCATCGCCGCCATCAGCAGGTGCGCGGGCCGCCTGCCGGCGGCGAGCGCGACGCGCTCGTCGAGCGGCAGGCCCGGGTCGTGCCAGGGAAAATCCTCGGGTTCGAAGGGGCTGTGTACGCCTCGATCCGCACCCCCTTTTTGTCATGGCCGGGCTCGACCCGTGGGCCTTCAGCCCACGGACTTGATCCGTGGGCATCTGCGGCCGCTTCGAGAGATCCCCGGGTCAAGCCCGGGGATGACGACGTTGGAGTGGTAGCGCCGCCGCTCAGCAGCCCGGCGAGAAAGCCGTCGAGCCAGGCGCGCTGCGCCGGCGAAAACGGCGCCGTCGCTGGCAGGCAAGGGGCGATGAAGCTCATCGACCGGCACCCACCCAGATGTCATCCCGGCGAAAGCCGGGATCCATCGCGCCGCAAGTCGATGCTTCAGGGGTGATCGCCTGCCGAAAATCCAACTTGCTGGTGGATAGGTGGATCCCGGCTTTCGCCGGGATGACATTGTAAGGTTTGCTCACGGCGCCGCCTCGCCGCCGAACAGCGCGGCCAATTCAGCGACGCTGTGGCGATTGGCGAAGGCCTGGAAGGTCTCGCCGGCATCGCGCCGGGCGAGATAGGCGCCGAGCCCGGTTTCGAGCCGCCGCGGCAGCTCGTCGGCCGGGATGTCGCGACAGATCTCGCGGCCGAGCGCCGGATCGGCGCCGCTGCCGCCGCCGACGATCAGGTGGTAGCCCTCGGCCTCCAGATCGCCGCCGATGTCGACCTTGGTGGCGAGCAGCCCGATATCGCCGACATAGTGCTGCGCGCAGGAATTGGGGCAGCCGGTCAGGTGGATGTTGAGCGGCTGGTCGAGCTCGATCCGCGCGTCGAGATAATCGGCGATCTCCAGCGCATGGCGCTTGGTGTCGCTGAACGAGAATTTGCACCCGACATTGCCGGTGCAGGCGACGAGGCCGGCGCGGACCGCGCTCGCCTGCGTCGCCAGGCCGAGCGCCTCGATCTCGGCGAGCGCGGCCGGGATCTGCGCATCCGGAATGTCGGAGATCAGCAGGTTCTGCCAGACCGTCAGCCGCAACGTGCCGGAGCCGTGCCGCTCGGCGATGTCGGCCAGGCCGCGCAAGCTGCGCCTGCGGTCAGGCGCGAGGCCGGCAGCACGACCCCGATATAGGAAAGCCCGGGCTGCGCCTGCGCGTGCACGCCGACATGTCCGTGCCGATCGACCGGACCGCGCGGCTCGCATTCATCGGCCGCGACAAAGCGCCAGGGGAACGGCAGGTGTTGCGCCGCTTCGGCCATCACCTTCTCGATCCCCCAGCGCTCGATCAGGTATTTGAGCCGCGCCCGCTTCCGATCGGTGCGGTCGCCATGGTCGATGAAGACGCGCAGGATCGCCGCGGCGGCGGCGACCACCTCGTCCGGTTCGAGCAACACGCCGGCATCGCGCCCGAAGCTGCCGTGGCCGGTCAGCCCGCCGAGCAGCATGCGGAAATAGACGCCGGCGGCGACCGGCTTGCCCGGCGCGACCCGGACCGCGGCAAAGCCGATATCGGCGGTGTCTTCGAGCATCGCGATGCGGCCGCCGCCGTCGAACGAGATGTTGAACTTGCGCGGCAGGCCGTAGAGCTCGCGGTGGTTGAGGATGTGGTGGTAGAGCGCGCGGGTTAAGGGGCCGCGTATCGAAGAGCTCGTCGCGGGTCGATGCCGGCCAGGGGGCTGCCGGTCAGGTTGCGGATGTTGTCGGCGCCGGCGCCGCGCGAGGTGAGGCCCAATTCGTCGATCGCGGTCAAGACCGCGATCGGATGGGCGGCGCCGATCTCGCGGATCTGCAGATTGGCCCGGGTCGTGACGTCGATCGTGCCGCCGCCGAAGCGCTCGGCGATGTCGGCCAGCCCCGTTGCCTGATGCGACGACAGGATGCCGCCCGGCAGGCGCAGGCGGAGCATGAACGCATCCTGGTTCGGCGCGACGTAAAAGAGGCCGTGGAATTTGTGGCGGAAGACATCGAGGCCCTTGGGGAAGCGGCCGGCCGCCGCGTTGGCGGCCATCTCGTCCCACATGTCGAACGGGTTCTTCTCGCGCTTCGCCAGCTCTTCGGGCACCAGCTTGCCGCCGGCCGCGACCGCCCGGTCCTGCGCCGCGATATGGATAGCGGTCGGGTCGCCGACGCCCGGCGCGCCGGCAGGCGGTGGCCACTGCCGCGCCATTGGGCACGGAAATGCCGCGTTTTTTGGCAATCCCGGCGATAAAGCCTTCGAGATACTGCTTTTGCTCGTCGGTAAACCCGGGGTCCTGCGGCATCGAGCCTGGCATCGGCGGTGACGCGATTGCTGCAATGCAGCAATCGCCGTGCCAATGTCACTCCGCCAGCAGCGCCCTCAGCCGATAGAGCAGTTCGAGCGCCTCGCGCGGGGTCAGCTCGTCGGGCCGCGACTCGCGCAACAGTTCCTCCGCGGGCGAGGCGCGCGGCGCCGGCTCGGGCGCGGCGCGGCGGGCGGCGCGGAACAATGGCAGATCGTCGGCGAGCCGCGCGAGGGCGCCGCCTTCCTCGCCCTTTTCGAGGATTTCCAAGACCTCGGCGGCGCGCGCGGTGACCGCTTCCGGCAAGCCGGCGAGCTTGGCGACATGGATGCCGTAGGAGCGGTCGGCGGTGCCGGGCGCGACCTCGTGCAGAAAGACGACGTCGCCCTGCCATTCCTTGACCCGCATCGTGTGGCAGGCGAGCGCCGGCAGCTTGGCGGCAAGCGCGGTCAGCTCGTGGTAATGGGTCGCGAAGAGGGCGCGGCAGCGATTGACCTCGTGCAGATGTTCGAGCGCGGCCCAGGCGATCGAGAGGCCGTCATAGGTCGCCGTGCCGCGCCCGATCTCGTCGAGGATGACAAAGCTCCGGGGGCCGGCCTGGTTGAGGATCGCCGCGGTCTCGACCATCTCGACCATGAAGGTCGAGCGGCCGCGCGCCAGATCGTCGGCGGCGCCGACCCGGCTGAAGAGCCGGTCGACGATGCCGATCCTGGCCGAGCGCGCCGGCACGAACGAGCCGATCTGCGCGAGGATCAGGATCAGCGCGTTCTGGCGCAGAAACGTGCTCTTGCCGGCCATGTTGGGGCCGGTGACGAGCCAGATCCGGTCCTCGCCCAAGACGCAGTCATTGGCGATAAAGCGCCCCGGCCGGCGAGCGCGGCCTCGACCGTCGGATGGCGGCCGCCGCGGATCTCGAAAGCGGTGCCGGGTTCGATCTCGGGCCGGGTCCAGCCGGATTCGGCGGCGCATTCGGCATGGCTGGCGGCGAGGTCGAGCGTCGCGAGCGCCGCGGCGGCGGCGGCGATCTCGGGGCGAGCGGCCATGATCTCGCCGACCAGATCGTCGAAGAGGCGCAGCTCGAGGGCGAGCGCGCGCTCGGCGGCGCTGGCGATCTTGCTGGCGAGCTCGCCGAGTTCGACGGTGGTGTAGCGCAGCGCCCCGGCCATCGTCTGGCGGTGGATGAAATCGGCGCCGAGCTTGCCCCCCAGCCGCTCGACATTCGCGGCCGAGACTTCGATGTAGTAGCCGATGACGTTGTTGTGGCGGATGCGCAATGAGGCGACTCCGGTCGCCTCGGCGTAGCGCGCCTGCAGGGCGGCGATCGTGCGCCGGCTCTGGTCGCGCAATTCGCGCAACTGGTCGAGCTCGGCGGCGTAGCCCGCGGCGATGAACCCGCCGTCGCGGGCGAAGAGCGGCAATTCGGCGGCGAGCGCGCGCCCGAGCCGGTCGACCAGCGCGCCATGCTCGCCGAGCCGCGTCTCGGCGCGCGCCAGCAGCTCGGGTAACGGCACCAGCCCGGGCGCGAGGAGCATCGCGCGCAGCGCCGCGGTCTCGCCGAGCCCGTCGCGCAAGGCGGCGAGGTCGCGCGGGCCGCCGCGCCCGAGGCTGACCCGGGTCAGCGCCCGCTCGATGTCGGGAACGCGGCGCAGGATTTGCCGCAACCCCGCCCGCATATCGGCGCGGTCGGACATGAACTGCACGGCGTCAAGCCGCGCGTCGATCGCCTCCGGCCACGGTCAGCGGAGCGGCGAGCTGCTCGGCCAGGAGCCGCGCGCCGGGTCCGGTCAGCGTGCGGTCGATCGTCGCGATCAGGCTGCCGCGGCGTTCGCCCGATAGCGTCGCCACGAGTTCGAGGTTGCGTCGCGTCGCGGCGTCGATCTGCATGACCGTGTTGGGCGCGACCCGAACCGGCGGAGCGAGATGCGGCGCCCCGCGTGCTGGCCCACCTGCTGGGTCAGCGCGACATAATCGACGAGCGCGCCTGCCGCTGCGATTTCGGCCCGGCCGAAACTGCCGAACCCGTCAAGCGCCTTGACGCCGTAGAAGCTTTCGAGCCGCCGGCGCGCCGCCTCGCTGTCGAAGCGCGGGTTGGCGAGCGGGGTCAAGGCCCCTTTCCAATCGCCGAACAATTCGAACAGCGCCGGGCGCGCCAAGAGCCGCTCGGGAACCAGGATCTCGCCCGGCATGATGCGCGCGAGATCGGCGGCGAGCGAGGATTCCGCGGTCGGCGCCAGCGAAAACGCGCCGGTCGACAGGTCGAGCCAGGCGAGGCCCAATTCGCCGCCGGCCTCGGCGATCCCCGCCAGGTAATTGTGCCGGCGGGCGTCGAGCAGCCCGTCCTCGGTCAAGGTGCCGGCGGTGACGACCCGCACCACGGCGCGCTTGACCGGCCCTTTCGCACCGCGCCGCCGCGCCTCGGCCGGGTCCTCGATCTGGTCGCAGATCGCCACCTTGAACCCGGCGCGGATGAGTTTCGCCAGATAGGCATCGGCGGTATGCACCGGCACGCCGCACATCGGGATGTCGGCGCCGTCATGCCGGCCGCGCCTGGTCAGCGCGATGTCGAGCGCCGGCGCGGCGGCCTGCGCGTCCTCGAAGAACAGCTCGTAGAAATCGCCCATCCGGAAAAACAGCAGGCAACCGGGATGGGCGCGCTTGATCTCGTGATACTGCGCCATGACCGGCGTCGCCGCTGCCGCAGGCGGTGCGGGCGGCCCGGTGGACGATGGCTTGGCGTCGCGGGAAGGCTCTGCGGTCATCGGCGCCAAATTAGACCCAGGCAAAGGGCGGAAAAGATCGCGTGGAAGCGGGGTTTCGACGTTAACATGGGGCGAACGCAGAACGCGCAACGGATGATCGCGATGACCGCAGCCACGCCAACCTTTCCGGTGATCCGCGAGGCGGTCGCCTCGTTTCCCGACCGCAGCCATTTCCGCAACGCCGTCGCGGCGCTGCTTGTCGCCGGTTTCGAGCCGAGCGATCTGTCGGTGCTCGCCTCGCACGAGGCGCTGAGCGCGGCCGACGAGAAGCCGGGCGAACTGATCGCCGCCGGGCTGACCGACGAGATCAAATACATCGGCCCGCTGACGATCGCCGGCATCATCCTGATCTCGGGCGGGCCGATCGCCGCGACGCTCGCCGCGCTGGTCGGCGCCGGGCTCGGCGGCGCGGCGTTGAAGGAGCTGTTCGACGATTATGCCGCGGCGCCGCACCGCGACGAGTTCGCCGCCGCGCTCAGGGCCGGCGCGGCCCTCCTATGGGTGCGCTGCGCCGATTCCGCGCTCGAATTGCGCGCCGTGCGGATTCTCGAAGAAGCCGGCGGGCAGCATGTCCATATCCACGGCCGGCCCGAAGGAAGCCCCCATGCTTGACCCGGCCATGACTGCAACGGCGATCAGATCTCGATCGGGAAGCCGGTCGTCACCACGCAATATTCGAGAATGAAGCGGCCGCGATCGGGCAGGCGCCGCTCGCCGGCGAAGCGTTCGAGCGCGCCGGTGATCGCCTCCGGCCGGCGCTCGCCGCCGGTCGGCAGATACTGGATCAGATTGTCGCGAAAGCCGCGGCGGGTCACGAAATAGGTGCCGAGGCCGCGGGCGCGGGCTGCCGTCTCCTGCGCCTCGGCCATCGGCCGCACCGCTCTGTTGGTGGCGAAATCGGCCCAGTTGGTGGCGAGACACCCGCCGGGCGCCAGCGCGTCGATCGCGCGCGCCCAGAACGCCTCGTCGAGCCGCGCCGGCCCGCGCGCATCGTAGAGATCGACATGGACGACATCGAAGCGCTGCGTATTGCCGGCGAGAAAGCGCTCCGCGGTCTCGACCACGACCGGCTGGCTCAGATAGAACCAGCGCCGCGCGATCGCCATCACGCTCTCGTCGGCATCGACCAGGGTCGGGGCGCATTCCGGGAGATAGGCGCGCATGAAGCGCCACATCGCGGCGCCGCCGACCCCGAGCAGCAGCGCCGTCACCGGCCGCTCGACCAGGGCAAAGGCGAGCGACATCAGCCGCTCGTAATGAAAGACCAGCTGCGCCGGGTACAGGAGATCCATGCTCGATTGCTCGGTGACCTGCGGCACCTCCGGGTTTGCCGCGCCGAAGGTCGGGCCAAACGAGCCGAAGGTGCGGTAGTGCCGCGCGCCGCGGTCGAAATCGACGACGAAGACCGGAGCGCCGAAGGCCGTCGTCGGGCGCAGCAGCCGCAGCCGCGCCGCGGCGCCGAAATATTCGGCGATCAGCTGGCGCAAGCGCTCGTCCTCGATCCGGGTTGCCATCACGCCACCGCGCGATCGCTCGGCGCTCGGATCGGCGAGCGCCGCCACCGCCTCGGCGAATTGCCCGAGCGCCGCATGCCCGCGATCGGACAGCGCATAGGTGCCGCGGCTGAGCCGGGCGAACCAGCCGTAGACATTGCGCTGCAGGATGGGCGCGGCATCCGCGACCCCGGTCGCGGCGCGCAGATCGGCGAGCCGCATCGGCCCCGTCGCGGCGAGCGCGCGGGCGAGGCGCAGCGCATCCTGGCGATAGGCGGTGACGATCGGCGCGCGATTGCGGCCGCCGACATTCGGGTCGCCCGCGCGCCGCTCGAACTCGGCGATCAGCCCGGCTGCGCGTTGGCGGGCCGGGCGCGGACGGTAGGGCTCCGGCTCCTCGACGACCCAGACCGAATCGCGGCCCACCAGGATGAGCCCAAGCCCGAGCCGTCGGCACAACCGGCGGACCCTTGGCGCATCCGGCATGATGCCGCGCCCGCCCCGCGCGCGGCGCGGCACCGCCAGATAGACGCGCTCGCTCAGTCGTCAGCCGGTCGATCCCTTGCAACACCAGCGTCAGCGTAAAGCGAAGCTTCAGCTCGACGATGACCGACCGGCTCGGCGCCGCGCCGGGCGACGAGGTCGCAACCTTGCACTTCGCCCTTCACCTCGTAGCCGCAGCGTTCGAGAAAGCGCTTGACCGGCCCGTAGAGCGCGGCCTCGGTGATCGGAGATGTCGGAAGGCGACTCATCATCGGTCGATCAGGAAGCCGAATTTGTCGCCGCTGCCAAGCCCCTTCTGTGACGCGGCGCTCGAATGGCGGCATGCCCCCGCCCGCGGTGCCCGCGGATCGAGCGCCGGCCGAATCTAATACGATTTCCCCGGCGGATAGGTCGCGTATTTCGGCAGCGCGGGGTCCATGTGGTCCCAGGGCTGGGCGCTTTTGACAAAGATGTCGGCGTCGGCGCGAAACCCGCTCGGATCATCGAGCGTGCCGACCCGAATGCCGATGATGTCCGGCCGGGTTGAGACCTGGATATACAGCGGCGAGCCGCAATCGCCGCAAAACACGCGGGTCACCTCGTTGCCGGCATCCGATTTCGTCACGTAACGTTTCGGCGCACCTTGGGTGACCCGGAACCCGGCCGCCGGCACGCGCATCGCCGCGACAAAGGCGGTGCCGCTCGCGCGCTGGCAGTCGCGGCAATGGCAGTGCAGCGAAAACACCGGATCTCCCGCCAATTCATAGCGCACCGCGCCGCACAGGCAGCCGCCCGTCCTGACCGCTTTCATCGCCACCCCTCTCGGCAAATCTGCTCCGGTCGAGATTGCTTCGCTTCGTTCGCAATGACAATAAAATGCCCGTCATTGCGAGGAGCGAAGCGACGAAGCAATCTCCTCAGGGCGCACGATGGGAGCGAAGAGCGATGGCAGGCATGGCGACGGAAGAAGGGCGGTTGCCGCTTGCCGGCCTCATCGTCATCGATTTCGGCCAGATCTTTCAGGGGCCCTATGCGAGCCTCCTCTTGGCCAAGGGCGGCGCCGACGTCATCAAGATCGAGCCGCTCTCCGGCGAGCCGTTGCGCCGCCGCGCGGCTCCGGGCAAGAGCGCCACCCTGCCCTTCGCGATGCTGAACCAGAACAAGCGGGCGGTGACCCTCAATCTGAAGCACCCGCGCGGCCGCGAACTCTTGTTCGAGATGGTGCAAGCGCGCCGATGTGCTCCTGGAAAATTTCTCGCCCGGCACGATGGACGATCTCGGCATCGGCTGGAGCGTCCTGCGCGAGATCAACCCGCGTCTCATTTACGCGACCGGCACCGGGTTTGGCATCAGTGGGCCCGATCGCGACAATCTGGCGATGGACCTGACGATCCAGGCGGCATCCGGGATCATGAGCGTCACCGGCGCGCCCGACGGGCCGCCGATGAAGGCCGGCCCGACCCTCGTCGATTTCATGGGCGGCATCCACCTCTACGCCGCGATCCTGACCGCGCTTTACGAGCGCGACCGCAGCGGCGAGGCCAGTGGCGAAGGACGGCTCGTCGAGGTGGCGATGCAGGAGACGGTCTATTCGAGCCTTGCGGCGAGCTTCGAATACTATCACCGCACCGGCCAGCCGCCGCCGCGCACCGGCAACCGCCAGGCCGGGCTGTCGTCGACACCCTACAATGTCTACCCGACCGCCGACGGTCATGTCGCGATCCACATCGTCACCGAGGGGCATTGGAAGAACCTGCTGAAGGCGATGGGGCGCGAGGAATTGGCCGACGACCCGCGCTTCGCGACCAACGCCGACCGCGTCGCCCATATGGACGAGACCGACGCCGTCGTCGCCGAATGGACCCAGAGCCTCGGCAAGATGGAGGTGTTCGCGCGCACCAAGGCTTTGCGTGTCCCGTGCGCGCCGGTGCGCACTGCGCCCGAGGTGATGCACGACCCGCACATGCACGAGCGCGGCATGCTGGAAGAGATCGACCACCCCGAATTGGGCCGGATCACGGTGCCGACGACGCCCCTGCGCCTGCACGGGCTTGGGAAGGCGCCGGCCGCCCCGAGCCCTGTTGTCGGCCAGCACAATGCCGAGATCTATGGCGGCTGGCTCGGGCTTTCGCCTGAGGAGATCGCGGGGCTGAAGGCGCAGGGCGTGATCTAGTAGACCGCGATGCGCAGCGCCGGCGTAGCGGGGAGCAAACCTTCGCTGCGCGCGGAACGGATCGAACCATACACCGTTCAGATGAATGACAGCGCTGATAGCGCGACAGAATGCCTTTTGGAGGGTGTGATGAGAACGAGGCTCACGGTTTTTGCGATTGCCGCCGCCGTGGCGGCGACGATGTCGAGCGCCGCGTTTGCCGAATATCCCTGCGCGCCGGGCTTTGCGCCCTATGGCGGCATCTGCCGCCCGATCGGGGTCTACGGATATTCGAACCCGGTATCGGGGGCGGTCAGCGGCGAGGCGAACGGGGCGGCGCAAGGATGGACGACGGCCGGTCCGATCGGCGCAGTTGTTGGCGGCGCGCTCGGCGTCGCGGCCGGGACGCTGGCCGGCACCGGCAACATGCTGGCCGGCAGGTAGGCGCGGCCACCGCCGTTCCCGGCCGAAGAGTTCAATCCTCTCCGTGGGTTAGAGTGCACTATGGGCAGCGTGAGCACCGAAAAAACCGATTAGGAAACCGATGCTCTATCCGGCTGAGCTACGGGGACGGTGCCCTGAGGATACTACGCCAGCGGCGGCGATGCCACCGCTCGGCGCGGCCCTGGTCGTGGTATTGATCCTCCGATCGCGCCGCCCAGGGAGCCTCGCATGGCCCGCAGCCGAACCCGCCTTGCCGCCGAGATCGATTTCGACCGCGACGGCAAACAGCATGGCTTTCTGCGTCTGCCCTATTCGGTCCACCGCTCGGCCTATGGCTGGATCCCGATCCCGATCGCCCAGATCAGCAACACCGGCGGCAATCGCGCGGGACCGCGCATCCTGCTGATGGCCGGCAATCACGGCGACGAATTGGAGGGCCAGGTCGCGCTCGGCAGGCTGATCCGCAGCCTCGACCCCGCCGAGGTGCAGGGCCGCATCATCATCCTGCCTTCGGCGAATTTCCCGGCGGCGATGGCCGGGATGCGCACTTCGCCGCTCGATGAGGGCAATCTGAACCGCAGCTTCCCCGGCGATCCGGACGGCGGGCCGACGGCGCAGATCGCCTGGTACATCGAAAGCGAACTCTTGCCGCGCGTAGAATTCGTCCTCGACATCCACTCGGGCGGCAGCTCCCTGACCTACATCCCGAGCACCTTGGGGCGGCGCCCCGAGACCCAGGAAGGGCTGGAGCGCGCGACCGAGCTGATGCGCGTCTTCGGCGCGCCGATCGGCTATCTCGTCAGCGGCGGCGGCTGGGGCGACATGACCCTGACCGCCGCGGCGGCGCGCGCCGGCATCCGCCATATGAGCACCGAACTGGCCGGCGGCGGGCAGGTGACGCCGGCGGCCTTGCGCATCGCCGAGGGCGGGGTGCGCCGCGTGCTCCATGCGCTGGGCGCGCTGACAGCCCCGCCGCCGCCGGCCGAGCACACGACCCGGGTGATGCAGATCAGCGGCCAGGATTATTATTGCTACGCGCCCGACCCGGGCCTCTTCGAACCGCTTGTCGAGCTCGGCGCGGAGGTCGAGGCCGGGACGCCGGCCGCCCTCATCCATCCGCACGACACGCCGTGGCGCGAACCGGCTTCCGCCCGTTTCGCCCGCGCCGGCACGGTCATCTGCAAGCGGGTGCCCGGCCGCGTCGAGCGCGGCGATTGCCTTTTCCACCTTGCAAGCGATCTGGTGCGGTGAACGCGCGCCTCCAGCGGGTTGAGCTGATCGGCGTCCTTCTGCTTACGCCTCGGAGGCATATTCGGCCGACCTCACTCCGCCGCATGCGCCGGCGGAAGCGCGACCGTCTCGATCCGGGAGAGATCGAGCTTCGCGGAGGCGTTGTCGATATCGAAGCCGACCACATTGCCATCGGCGTCGAGGTCCACGACAAGACCCTCCACGACCTCCCGCGTCTCGGCGCCGGGCGCATTCGACAGTTCGATATAGAGACTGTCCGTCTCGGGATAATAATGCAGCTTCACGGCTCCTCCTCGCGGAAATTGCGGTCGAAGAACGCATTGTGGACCGTCTCTCCATCATCCAGCGTAATCACGCGGAGAAACCGGGGTTGCGTCGCGTCCGGCTCTTCGATCCGGCCCCAGAAACGAATACGGCCGTTGATCTGGATCTCCCGCCGAAGCGGGGCGGCGATAACTTCCAAACACCATTCGCGCCGAATGTAAGGACGTTTGCGCAGCACCTGTTCCTCGAAATAGCGTGTCGTTTTCAAGCGGCGGCGTCCTCTCGATCCCCCGCGTCAGCTATTTGACGTTCACCTTCACAGTCTTAGTCGTGTCGTTGCCGAGGATTTCGATGACCTTCACGACAACGGTGTACGGCGCGCGCCGCCGGTCGGGGCGCGGCAAATTCCCTGAGAACAGGGAATTTTTGCGCGCTTAACAGGGAATTCCCTGCCCCTCTTTTCGGGTGCTGGACCGCCGCCGCATCCCCCGAACAAAATAGGAACTTGATCAATCCCCTTCAAGAGGATCGCAAGCGCCCCCTCCAGCACGCTTGCATGGCCGCCCTCGCTGCGCGGGGAGGACCCGCCAGAAAACATCGGCATGGCAACCCTTCACCGCATCGTCGGCATCACATATTCGGCGCCGGAGCGGATGCCCGGTGGGCCAGCGCGCGGTCACGGTCTTGAGCCTTGTGTAAAAGCGCACGCCTTCCATCCCGTAGACCGCCATGTCGCCGAAGAGCGAGCGCTTCCAGCCGCCAAAGCTGTGAAACGCCATCGGCACCGGGATCGGCACATTGACGCCGACCATGCCGATCTGGATGCGGTTGGAGAACTCGCGCGCGGCGTCGCCGTCGCGGGTGAAGATCGCAACGCCGTTGCCGTATTCGTGGTCGTTGCAGAGCTTGACCGCGTCCTCGAAATCGGGGCTGCGCACCACCGCCAGGACCGGGCCGAAGATCTCCTCCTTGTAGATCCGCATCTCCGGCGTGACGTCGTCGAAGACGCAGCCGCCGAGAAAGAACCCGTTCTCGTAGCCCTGCAATTTGAGGCCGCGGCCGTCGACGACGAGCTTGGCGCCCTCCTTGACGCCGAGATCGACATAGGAGCGCACGCGTTCGAGGTGCTGCTTGGTAACGAGCGGCCCCATCTCGGCCTCGGGATCGGTGCCGGGGCCGATCTTCAGCGCGCGCACCCGCGGCACCAGCTTGTCCATCAGTCTGTCGCCGACCCCGCCGACCGCGACCGCGACCGACACCGCCATGCAGCGCTCGCCGGCCGCGCCGTAGGCCGCGCCCATCAGCGCGTCGGTCGCCTGGTCGAGATCGGCGTCGGGCATCACCACCATGTGGTTCTTGGCGCCGCCCAGCGCCTGCACGCGCTTCCCGGCCGCCGCGGCGGTCGTGTAGATGTACGCGGCGATCGCCGTCGAGCCGACAAAGCTGACGGCGTTGATGCCGGGATGCTGCAAGTATCGCGTCGACCGCCGCCTTGTCGCCGTTGACGACATTGAAGACGCCGGGCGGGAGGCCCGCTTCCAGCAGCAATTCGGCGATGCGGAAACCGGCCGACGGGTCGCGCTCGGACGGCTTCAGGACGAAGGTGTTGCCGCAGGCGAGCGCCATCGGAAACATCCACATCGGCACCATCGCCGGGAAGTTGAACGGCGTGATGCCGGCGCACACGCCCAACGGTTGGCGCACCGACCAGCTGTCGATGCCGCGGCCGACCTGCTCGGTGAACTCGCCCTTCAACAGATGCGGGATGCCGCAGGCGAACTCGACGACCTCGAGGCCGCGCATGATCTCGCCCTGCGCGTCGGAGAAGACCTTGCCGTGCTCCTCGGAGATGACCCGCGCCAGCGCGTCGTGCTCGCGATGCAGCAGTTCGAGGAACTTGAACATGACGCGCGCGCGGGTCAGCGGCGCGGTCGCCGCCCAGCCGGGGAACGCCGCCGCCGCCGCCTTGACCGCGGCGTCGACCTCGCCGGCGTCGGCAAAGGCGACGCGGCGGACCCGCTCGCCGGTCGCCGGGTTGAACACATCGCCCCAGCGGCCGCTCGAACCGTCGACGCGTTTTCCGTTGATGAAATGCTGGACATCGCTCATGCCGTTCTACCCGCAGGCTGGATTGGCTCACGGGCCATCATAAGCCGCGGCGGGCAGGCGGGGCAGGAGATTTTCGCAGGCGCGGGCCCGGCGGCGCATTGCCCGCTCCGCCCTGGACAGACTTGCATAAAAAGCGACGTCATTTCGGGGGCCGACCCCGGACCTGATCCGGGGAAGGCGGCCCGGAACCCATGCACACGGGCCTCTGGAATATGGGTTCCGGGTTCTCGGCTTCGCCGAGCCCCGGAATGACGGATGTTTGTGCAACACCCCCCGAACGGGAGTGCGCCGCTTACAACCCGATGATCGCGGAATAGGCCGAATAGGCCGTCCACAGCAGCAGCGTGGCCATTCCGGCCCAGTAGACTACCGAATACATTCTTCCCCCACGCACCCGCATCGCGAGATCGGCCCTGCCAGCCGCGGTCCCCTTCACCGTGATAGGGCAGCGCCGTAGATTCCGTTCCCGCGCTGCGGGCAAGCCTCGACGGCGATCGCCAAATCGCCGCAAGATCGGCCCGGCCGCGCAATTTGTAATGAGGAGCCGGTCCATGGCAGGGCTGAATGCCGCCTCGCGCATTCCGGTGACGGTGCTGACCGGGTTTCTCGGCAGCGGCAAGACGACGCTGCTGAACCATGTGCTGAAACAGCCGGGCATGGCGGCGACCGCGGTCATCGTCAACGAATTCGGCGAGATCGGCCTCGACCACCTTTTGGTCGAAAGCGCGACCGAGGATGTCGTCCTGCTCAACAGCGGGTGCCTGTGCTGCACGGTGCGCGGCGACATCGTCAACACGCTGACCGATCTGTTCGTCGGCCGGGTCAAGGGGCGGGTGCCGTATTTCACCCGCGCGGTCATCGAGACGACCGGGCTCGCCGACCCGGCTCCGGTGCTGCATGCCCTGTTCTCGGACCCGATCGTCGCCGAGCGCTACATGATCGACGGCGTGGTGACGACGGTCGATGCGGTCAACGGCGCCGGCACGCTCGACCGCCAGCCCGAGGCCGTAAAGCAGGCCGCGGTCGCCGACCGGCTGATCGTCACCAAATCAGACCTCGCGGAACCCGCCGCGCTCGCTGCGCTCGAGGCGCGCCTCCGAGCGCTCAATCCGGGCGCCCCGCTGCTGCGCGCGGCGCACGGCGCGATCGATCCCGGCGATCTGTTCGGCCTCGGCCTGTTCGACCCGCAGACCAAAAGCATCGAGGTCCAGCGCTGGCTGCAGGACGAGGCTGTTGCCGCGCCGCACGAGGACGATGATGAGCACCACCACCACGCCGCCGATGGCCACGACGTCAACCGCCACGACGAGCGCATCCGCGCCTTCTGCATCACCCGCGAGCGGCCGATCTCGTGGAGCGCGCTGTCGGGCTGGCTCGATGCGCTGGCGACGATGCGCGGCGACGATCTGCTGCGCCTGAAGGCGATCGTCGCGCTCGCCGACCGTCCCGAGCAGCCGGTCGTGCTGCATGGCGTGCAGCACCTCTTTCACCCGCCGGTGCTGCTTCCGGCCTGGCCCGACGCGGATCGCCGCACCCGCATCGTTTTCATCACCCGCGATCTGCCGCAGGAGATGATCGAAGAGAGCCTCGCCGCCTTCGAGGCGGCCGACGAGCCGGCCATACCGCCGACGCCGCTGCCGGCCGGCCGGCGTTAGGCTAGGTGAGAACCCAATCAGCTCGACGCCTCTCAACCCCTAAGCAGCCGCTCGCGGAAATCGATCGCGACGACGGGTTATGCGTCACACCTGACCTTGGTCAAAGGGTCAGCCCCCGCGCTGGCTGGGCGGCTCGCTTTCCGCCACGGGTCGCCGCTCCGGATCCAGCTGTGTCCAAATCTCGGCGTCGCGTCCGTAGACGTCAGGGCGAAATTGCAACCTACCGTCAGCATCCGCAAACGCGGTCTCATAGATTACGAATACCGGCACGGGCTGCGGCAGATCGCGTCGGGTGGTGCTGCCCGTCGCGATCGCTTGATCGATGGCGTCGATCGGCTGCTGCATCAGCAGAGCGGCCAATTCGCGCGGCTTCTCCACCCGGATGCATCCATGACTGATGCGCCGGTCCTCGCGGCTGAA
Source organism: uncultured Alphaproteobacteria bacterium (assembly GCA_963842175.1). Classification (GTDB taxonomy): domain Bacteria; phylum Pseudomonadota; class Alphaproteobacteria; order ATCC43930; family CGMCC-115725; genus DATARH01. The sequence goes on along the minus strand of CAWJFM010000013.1, from coordinate 6,461 downwards.
CAGATTTTTTGACGGGGTATCGTGCAGGTAGACGTCGAACCGGTTCGCCATCTCGAACATGATCTGGCCGAGCCCCGAGTTTGGTCCCGGCAGCTGCTGGAGCCCGCCATTAGGCAGCACGACCATGTTCTGCCGCGCCAAATAATTTGGGTCGTCAAGGGTCTTTGGCATGATCTCGTCGGTGGCGATGTCCTGCGGGATGTTCCATGGCGGGTTGAACCAAACGCCGTCGATTTCAGCCTGGAACTCCGGGCTCTGATTGCGCAGCTCATCTTGGCCGACAATGACCCGCGTCGAGAAAACCGGCTGATCGTCGCGGTATAGCACCAGCCGCTCGTCGGCAACGTTGACCCATACGCGGTCGGGCGGAAGCTGCCGCGGCAGCCAGCGTTCGCGTTCGAGATTTACCTCGATCTCGCGCAAACGGGTCGGCGAAGTCTTGCCGACCCGGATGCCCGTGTGAAAATTCCGCAAAGCCTGCCGCAGCAAGCGGTAGGTCGGCGTCGTCGGCGCTAGCTCTTCGATCGCCGCCGCAGGGTCGGGGCTGGCGATAGCGGCGTCGAGCGCGGCGGCGACATCGATCGGCTCAGGCGCCAAAGCCTCGTCGTCGGTGCGGCGCTCGACCGGCATGACCCCGCGGGCCAGCGCGTCGGCATAGGACAGGAAGGCGTCCGACAGCAACAATTCCCGGTCAAGCGGCGGCAATGTCGGCGACCGCAGCAGATTGGCGTGAAACAGTCGAGGGGCGAGGCCATGCTCGCCGGCGCGCAGCACGGCATTCGTCAGTGAGTTCGCTCGCGCCGGCCGGGTCGTCCATACTGGCTCGAAGCCATGGCGCGCGTAGAAGCGTCGTAGTAATCCGACGTTCAGCCGCTCACCGGCGACGACCAACTCGGGCCCGCTGTCGAGCAGCTTGCCGAGTTCGGTGTTGGCATATGCCGCTATGGGGGCGGACGGCGCCGGCGCGAAGGTTCCGCCGGGCTCCTGCTCCGCCGCGAGAACTGCCGGCGCGGCAAGCGCACATGCTGCGGCGAGCGCAATCGCGCCGCCTGCAAGCGGTCCGACGAATGCCAACAAGCCTCTCGTCGAGAAGCTGCATGATGGAAACAAGATAGCCTCACCGAAAGCGAGATCCCGGCGCAACTTGCGCTGCCGGTGGTGGAGCGATTGTGCCCACTAGAACGAAGTTTCTTCAAGCAGCAGTAAAAGGGGCATCTTGATTTATCGACCCTCCGGTGTGCCCCACCGTCGGGATCCGCGCAGTGGAGCGCGGTGGCGCCCAAACCCGATTTTTTGACATGGCGCGGGAACCAGGAAACCCCTTCGCCGTTACTCGTTGCTGTCAATCACTTTACGATTGTCCTATGGTAGATTCCCTCAACTGTGGAGTAAACCGATGTCCGAGATCGAAAAAATGGCCCGCCGCAGGCAGTTGCGTAATGCGGTGCTGGTTGCCATCGTGGCTTCCGCGGCGCTCGTTGCGGGATGCGCCCCGGCGCCGCCTCCCCCGCCGCCGCAACCGGTCGCCTATCCGGCCCCGCCGCCTCCGCCTCCGCCTCCGGCTCCGGTTGTTCGCGGCTAATCGACGGCACGGTAAGGCGCAAGGACCCGATCCTCGAAGATCGACCAGATGACCTGACCGCCATCGAGAGGGGCACAGGCAAGGTCAGAGAGCGCGTAAGCCAAGCCCGCCCGCGCTATCTCCATCGCCTGCGCCTCTCCGGTGGCGACTTCGGTCGTTGTTGCGTGCCGCGAATGCACGTGCCGTTGCAACCCGGCCTAGGAGCGGCCGAGAGCAAACACGGGCCAGTGACCTTCAGGATTGCCCCCGACGGCGGAAATTTCAGGCCCCGCCCCTGAAGAACAAACCATGAATCCATATCTCGGGTTCGCCGCGCCCCGGGGACCCTGCCGATGTTGGATATGTCGCTGTTTGTTGCAAAAATGTCGCTGTTCGCCCGCTGTTTTCCCGCTGTTTTTGCCGCTGTTTGTCTGCTGTTTTTCAGACCCGGAATCACGGAATATCAATTGCTTGATGCTGATCGCTTTTCCTCTCCCGCGCGCGGAGCGCCGTCGCGTCGCCACGGGAAGCTGCGGCGACCCGCTTGGCCCGCCCGCCAATCCTCTCACCCGCGGTCTCCATTTCCCGCTGGCGGATTGGTCGGCGGGGGCACCGACCGACCCCGGCGCGGATGTCACGATTTCGGCGGCGGTGCGCCGCGGGCGACGAGCTGCATCAGCCCGTCGCCGGCGGCGATCGCGACGCTATAGGCGAGATCGCCCCAGGGCCCGTCCAGGAGCCCTTTCGGGACGTCGTTTTCCTGGCCGGCGGTGCCGATTTCGACGCCGTCGGCGCGGCGGACATGCCAGAGGATCTTGACGTGCTGCTGGTTCGCCTTGACCGGGCCCACGCTGACCTCGCCATCGATCGTGAGGTCAGCCGGTTGGCCCTTTTCGACAATCGCCAGATCCTGCTTGCGCAAGACTGCGGCCACCGCGGCTGCCAGCGCTGTCGCCCCATCGCCGGGCGCCCCGCTGATATCGCCGATCGCGACGCGGATGCGCCGCTCCGCCGCCGCTTCGACCGGCGCCTCATCCTCGAGCAGCGGCGCGACAGCGTCCGCGCTCAACCCGGCGAGCCGCTCGATCGCCTGGGCGTCGCCGGAATCCCAGTCGCGAGCCTCGGCTTCGGCCCGGACGGTGCGCTCGCCGACCATCCGGCCCTTGGAATCCTGCAGCCGCCAATAGGCAGCCACGGTCGCCTTGCCGCCCTGCGAGCGGGCCTCGACCACCCGGCCGGAAAGCTGATAGCTGCTCAGGCTGGTCGTCTCGTCGCTGGCAGGAATGTCATGCTTCAGGAGCGCGCTCGCCACGGCGGCGCTCAGCTTTTCTGCGACGGCGGCGGGCTCGCCGGCAATCGGCGCAATCGACACTCCGGCCACGTCGCGCACCTGCAACAGCGCGGCCGGCGGGCGATCATCTGCAAAGGGGTGCGGCAAGGGCTGGCAGGCGGCGAGCAATACGAGAAGGGCGAGGACCGCCGGCTGGCCGCTCCTCTTGCCGCTCATGAAAGCGCGCAGGTCGCGAGGGGACCGAGGAGACATAGGCCGGCGAACAAGATCAGGTACGGCATCGCCCGAGCCCTATTCGGCGAGCGCGATCGCGGCGAGGCCGCGGCCGTAATCGGGCTCGCCACGCCGGCAGGCGCGCCGGTAGCTGAAGAACAGCGCTTCCTCGGCGGCGGTGTCGTGCTGTGCCCGCTCGATCACGGCAAGGCCGAGCCGCGCGAGGCGCTGGGCGATATAGCCGCCGAGGTCGAACAGGAAATGCCCGGCCCGCGGTGCCGGCTGGAAGAAGCGCCTGCTGTCCGGATCGGCGGCGAAGGCGGCGACGAAATCCGGGCCGACCTCGTAGGAAGGCTGGCCGATGCACGGCCCGATCCCGGCGCGGATCCGCTCGGGCCTGGCGCCCTGCGCCGCCATCGCCGCGACCGCCGCCTCCATCACCCCGGCGAGCGCGCCGCGCCAGCCGCCATGGGCGGCGCCGATCACCCGGGCGACCGGGTCCGCGAACAATACCGGCGCACAATCGGCCGCAAGCACGCCGAGCGCGATCCCCGGCACGGCGGTCACCATCGCGTCGGCGCGCGGGTTGGCCTCGCGCCGCCACGGCCGCTCGACGGTGACGGCCCGGGTGCCGTGGATCTGGTGGCAGGTGACCAGCCGCTCGGCCGGGAGCGCGAGCTGCGCCGCCGCGATCGCGCGGTTCTGTTCGACCTTTGCCGGGTCGTCGCGCGAGCCGAAGCCGCAATTGAGCGCCGCGTAAACGCCGTCGCTGATCCCGCCCTGGCGGGTGAAGAAGGCGTGGCGGAGCTGGCGATCGCCCCCGGGGAGGTCCGCAAGCGCGCTGAGCGTGATCATGATCCGGTCGCTCATTCAAACCCGGCAGGCGCCGGCAGGCCCCGCGAGGTCAGTGCCAGGGCCTTGAACAAAGTGCCCATCTGGGCCGGATCGATCAAGCGCTCAAGGCTGCTCGCGAGCCGGGCGCGCTGCGCCGGCTCTGCCCGCGCCGACAACGCCGCCAGCCGCGCCTCGGCGCCCAGCGCGGCCAGGAATTGGCCCTGCGCCACCGGGCCATGGACGATGGCGCCGGCGGCGCGCGCCGCCGCGGCGAAGGCGGCGAAATCGACATGGGCGCTGAGATCGGCGCCGCCGGGATCGTCGAGCAATGCGGCCGCCGCGTGCCGGCGCAGCGCGGCGAGGGTCGGGCCGGGCGCGCTCGGGAAGTAGCCGTAATCGACAAACAGCGCCGCACCGGGCCGCGCCGCCAGCCGCTCGCCGAGCGTTGCGGCGAACGCCGCCGCCGCCGGGCAGATCTCGACGATCGTGCCGGATGGCCGCGCCCGCAGCGCGGCCGGCACCAGGAGGCTCAACGCGGGGTTCTCCGGCCCGTCGGCAAAGACCAGCCGGCCCTCGGAATCGAGCGTCACGACCCGCTCTGCCCATTCGGCGCGGCCGCGTACCAGCTGGCGGATCGGCAACGCATCGAGGAACTCGTTGGCGACGAGCAGCAGCGGTTCCTGCGGCAGCGCATCGATGCTCTCGATGAAACGCGCTCCGATGTCGCCCAGGCGGCGCTGCTGCCGGGCGCGCAGCACCGGGCTCGCCTCGACAAGGTACAGATCGAGCGCCCGGCGGAACTTGGGCAGAGTTGCCGCGGCGCGCAACAGATCGCCGAGCAGCGCGCCGCTTCCGGGACCCAGCTCGACCAGGACCACTGGATCGGGCTCTCCGAGATGGCGCCAAAGATCGGCGCACCACAGCCCGATCAGCTCGCCGAAAATCTGGCTGATCTCGGGAGCGGTGATGAAATCGCCGTCGCCGCCGAGCGGATCGCGCCGCGCGTAATAGCCGCCCTCGCGGTCATGCAGCGCGATCGCCATAAAGGCCGCGATCGAGAGCGGTCCCTCGCGCCGGATCCGCCGCGCGATCCTGGCGGCCATCCCGGCGCTCATCCGCTCGGCATCACCGCGACTCGGCCGGCGCGATCGGCGGCTGGCGCCGCGCCCACAGAATGAGGACGATCCCGGCGACCAGCAGCGGAACCGACAGCAGCTGCCCCATCGTGGTCTCCAGCCCAAGCACCCGGATGAAACCGAGTTGCACATCGGGCTGCCGGAACAGCTCGCCCGACATCCGCGCAACCGCGTAGCCGGCGAGAAACAGGCCGGTGAGGATTCCCGGCCGCTGCCGCACCCCGATGCGTTCAGCGGCAAACAGGACGAGGAACAACAGGATGCCCTCGCATGACGCCTCGTAAAGCTGGCTCGGATGGCGCGGCAGCAGACCGCCGCCGGGAAAAACCATGGCCCAGGGCACATTGGTTATCCGTCCAAACAGCTCGCCATTGATGAAGTTCGCGATGCGCCCGAACAACAGCCCGATCGGGATTGCCGCGCAGATGATATCGGAAAACGCGAATATCGGGATCTTGCGCGCCCTGGTGAAGAGCAAGATTGCGGTCGTGACCCCGAGCGCGCCGCCGTGGAACGACATCCCCCCTTGCCAAAGAAACAGCGTCTGGAGCGGGTGAAGGATGTAGTAGCCCGGTTTGTAGAACAGCACATAGCCGATCCGCCCGCCGAGCACGACGCCGAGCGTCGCCCAAACCAGGAAATCGTCGACATCGTCGCGCTCGACGCGGCGCGGCGGGCGGTCCGCGAGAAAGAGGCAGTAGCGCCAACCGATCAAGAGCCCGGCGATATAGGCGATCGCATACCAGCGAATCGCGATCGTGAGCGGGCCGATCGCGATCGGGGGAACCACGAACGGCGCGTTCGGGTCGGTAAACGGAAACGGGATGGCGAAAAGCGGCATCGGCGCTGGTGGTCCGCCTGGCCGATGACGTCGCAGGCGGTGCCGGCTTTGGCTTAGCTAGGGCGCGGCGGCGGCGTCTGCGCGGCGATCGGCGGCTGGTAATAGCCGGGTGGCCAGGTATCGTAAAAGCCCGGGATGACGGGTGCGGTAGGCACTGCGATCGGCGCATAGCTCGGCAGCGGCTGCGCCGTCGCGACCCCGACCGCGGCGCCGATCGCTGCGCCGCTTTCGGCGCCGATAACCGCGCCGATCGCCGGGTTGATGGCAAAGCTGGCACCGAGGCCGGTGCCCAAGGCCGTGCCGATCGCGCTGCCCGCGACGGCGCGTTCAGCCGCCTCCTGGGGATCGACGCGCGACAGCCCGAGACCGAACGGAGCGGTGTCGCCGGCCTCGACGCAACCGGACAGCGCAGTGGCAAGCCCGATCAGCCCCGCCCCGACATATATCAGCCGCATCGCTCGATCCCCCGTTGCGCGCTCGATAATACCAGCGGCTGGGCCGCGGCGTCACGCGGCGAATGCGGCCGCGCCGGCGACCAGCCGCCAGCCCGGTCCGGGAATTCGGCTGGTCAACGGGGTAGTTCTG
>CAWJFM010000012.1:0-6863 GCA_963842175.1 uncultured Alphaproteobacteria bacterium | reverse complement strand
GGGATAAGGGCCGAACCGTCGGCGTATTATTGCTGCGAAACCCCGACCGACGTGTGCGGGTCCCCAGTTTCGGTTTGTTGCGCATGACCACCGCCCAGCTCGTCATATCAGCATTTGCCGTTTGATAGGGGCGCTGCTGCTTCCCTTGTCCTATGCGGCACGCATGTTTCTGTTTCTCCTGCTGATCGCCCTGACGGTGCTGACGTTGCTCGGCGGCGGGATGCAATACATCGCCAGCTTGTTCGACTAGCCGCGCTGCCGCCGCGCCTCGGTTCGCCCGCGCCGGGGGCCGCTATGGCGCCTCCGGCTTGGCGCTGAGCACAGGGTCATGGCAAGCTCGGCGTCCGCAGAGCCTGCGAGGCCGGCCATGAAGATCGCGCGTCTCGATCATCTCGTCCTCACCGTCGCCGATATCGACCGAAGCTGCGCCTTTTACACGCGGGTGCTCGGGATGGAGGTCATCACCTTCGGCGAGGGGCGGACGGCGCTGCGCTTCGGGCAGCAGAAGATCAATCTGCATCCGGTCGACAACAACCCGGGGCGGGTCGCCGACAATCCCACCCCGGGCTCCGGCGATTTATGCTTTGTCACCGAGCTGTCGCTTGCGCAAGTCGTCGTGCATCTGGAGCGCTGCGGCGTGCCGATCGTCGCCGGGCCGGGACCGCGCGCCGGTGCGATCGGCACGATCCAGTCGGTCTATATTCGCGACCCCGACCGGAACCTGATCGAAATTTCGAATTATTGAATCATCCGGAGAATTGCGGATCTGCTCGCGCGGCGGCGCGGGACGTGGCAAGCTGATCGCCTGATCCATTCTGCGGGGCTGCCATGAAGATCGAACGCATCGACCACCTCAACATCACGGTTGCCGATATCGACCGCAGCATCGAGTTCTACGAACGGGTGCTCGGCGTGCGGACCGAGCGCATGGGCGAGGGCCGCGCGGCATTGCTGTTCGGCAATCAGAAGATCCATCTCGACCTCGCCGGGGCGACGGCGATGAGCGGCGAGAAGCGCATGCCGGCGCATATCTGCTTTATTACCGACGCGCCGATCACCGAGATCGCCGCGCATGTCGAACGCTGCGGCGTGCCGATCCGGATGCAGGGGCCGCGCGCCGGCGCGATCGGCACGATCCAGTCGGTCTATATCGACGACCCGGACAACCACTCGATCGAGATCTCGACCTACTAACCCCCCAGTCGTCATGGCCGGGCTTGACCCGTGGGCATCTCCGAGATCCCCGGGTCAGGCCCGGGGATGACGACGGGATCAATCTTCGACCGAGGCGGCGAGGATCAGGCTGAGCTGGCACAATGGCCGGCCGCTCTCGGCCGCCCAGGCGTTGAACGCGGCCTGCACGGCGGCGCGGTCTTGGCGATTTTTCGGCGGGCCGGTGATCGCGCCCCAATGCTTCAGCGCGGCAATGACCGAATGGGTCAGGACGAACGTGTCCTTGCCGACCATGCGCAGAAAGCTCGGGCCCGAATTGCCGCCCATCTGGCGGAACTCTTTGGCCAGCGCCTCCCACAGCCCGACGACATCCTCGTCCGGCCACCCCGCGAGCCAGGCGCCAAAGCTCTTATGCTCGGCGGCCACATCGAGCATCGCTGCGGCGTTGTCGCGCACCGCCTGGAGTTTTCCCCAATGCCGGATCAGCCGCGCATCGCCCATCAGGCCTTCGAGCGCCTCGTCCGGCATCGCCCGCACGCGCCGCGGCTCGAACCCATAGAACACCGCCTCAAACGCCGGCCATTTCGCATCGACCAGGCTGTGCTTGAGCCCGGCGCGAAAGACCCGAAGCGACATCTGCGACAGATACCGGTCGTCCGGCGTCGCCTTCAGCTCAGCCGGCGTCTTCGGCGTCGGCAACCGGGCTTCCAACGCCGCCGCGCCGTGCCTCGTGCGCGCCGCGTCGAGAATGGTGGCAAACGGCATCACGCTCATGAAAGCGCCTCCGCTCAATAGCTCGATTGCGGCGTCGACCGGTTGATTTCGACCTCGGCCACCTGGAATTTTTCGCGCAGGCGCAGGAGGCGATAGCCGAGCCCCAGATACGCCCCGCATTGGGCGCGGGCGGCGATGAACTCCGCCGGGGTTGTGTCGTGCCGTTCGCGCAGATGGGCGACGACGACCGAGTCGACCGGGATGCGGCTGAAATCGTGCAGCAGCATCCGGCAATGCGCCGCCGCATAGGGACCGATGCCTTTGAAGCGCGTTAGATAGTCGTGGTCGAGCCGGTCCGGCCGGCCATGACCGTCCGGATCGATCACGCCGTCGTCGAGCATCCCTCGGGTCGCCGCGATCACGGTCGGCGCGCGGAAACCCAGCTTGGCGCGCTCGCGCAGCCGCGCCTCGCCATAGTCGAGCACGGCACCCGGGGTCGGAAAAGCGCCGCTTCCCGGTTCGGCGACGAGCGCCGCGCTCATCCGGCAGGTCCCCGACCAGCTGGTGTTGACGGTCAGCACCGTCTTGACGAAATCCTCGTAGAAGGTCGAGCCGCGCAAGAGGCGTCCGCCGCCCGCCGCGATCAGCGCGGCCTCGTCGGCGAAACCGGCGCCGAGCGCGGCGATCGCCGGCGCCGGGTCCCATTCGGCAGAAACCCAGCGCGCGACCCGGCGCAGGATTTCCGCGGCCGCGTCATCGGGAAATCCCTGCGATGCCACGGCGAGCGTTCGCGGGTCGCGCTGCCGCACCGCGATCGAGCCGATGCGACCGCCAATCCGCTCGGCATGCCGCAGCGTGCCGGTCTCGCTCTCCCAGCGCCAGGGCTCCAGGTGCACCCACCCGTGGCTCGCGACCGTCAGGCCGAGGTCGATCGGCCAGCCAAGCGCTAACTCCCTCTCCCCCATAAGAAATAACCCCCTCTCCCCCAATGGGGGAGAGGGTTGGGGTGAGGGGGTGAGAGGGCGAGCATTGGTCACGCCTTGTCGAGCGCCTGCTTGAGGTCGGCGATGATGTCGTCCTCGTGCTCGATGCCGAGCGAGAGGCGGACGTAGCCGTCGGTGACGCCGGTCTGTATTTGCTCCTCCGGCGTCAATTGCGAATGCGTTGTGCTCGCCGGGTGGATCGCCAGAGAGCGCGCGTCGCCGATATTGGCGACGTGGTAGAACATCTTGAGCGCGTCGATGAAGCGCCGCCCGGCATCCTTGCCGCCCTTGAGCTCGAAGCCCGAAGAGTCCGCCGTAGCCGCCCTTCAGATAAGCATCGGCGCGGCGCCGCGGCTCGCCCTCCATCAAGCTGGGATAGATCACCTTGCTGACCTTGGGGTGGCTCCTGAGCACCCGGGCGACCGCGGCCGCATTGGCGCAATGCGCCCGCATCCTGAGCGGCAGCGTCTCGAGTCCCTGGATGTGCAAAAAGGAATTGAACGGGCTTGCCGCGGCGCCGATGTCGCGCAGGCACGTCACCCGCATCTTGAGGATATAGGCGATCGGCCCCAAGGGCTTCACCGCCTGCGTCCACACCGCGCCGTGATAGCTCGGGTCCGGCTGGTTCAACAGCGGAAAGCGGTCGGCGTGCTTCTCCCAGTCGAAATTGCCGCCGTCGACGACGATGCCGCCGATCGAGGTGCCGTGGCCGCCGATATATTTCGTCGTTGAATGCATGACCACTGCGGCGCCGTGGTCGAGCGGCCGGCAGATTACCGGCGCGGCGGTGTTGTCCATGATCAGCGGCACGCCCAGCTCGCGGCCGATCCGGGCGACCTCGCCGATCGGAAAAACTTCGAGCTTCGGATTGGGCAGCGTCTCGGCATAATAGCAGCGCGTCCGGGCGTCGGTGGCGCGGCGGAAATTCTCCGGGTCGGCCGGATCGACAAAGCGCACCTCGATCCCCATCGTGCGCTGCATCGTGTGGAGGAACAGGTTCCAGGTACCGCCGTAAAGGTCGGTCGAGCTGACCAGATTGTCGCCGGTCTGGGCGATATTGTTGACGCAGAACAGCGAAGCGGCCTGGCCCGAACCGAGCGCCAGCGCGGCGACCCCGCCTTCCAATGCGGCGACCCGTTCTTCGAGCACCGCGCTGGTCGGGTTCATGATGCGGGTGTAGATGTTGCCGAGCTCCTTGAGCCCAAACAAATTGGCCGCATGCTCGGTATCGCGGAACTGATAGCTCGTCGTCTGGTAGATCGGCACCGCAACGGCATTGGTCGCCGGATCGCTGCGGTAGCCGGCATGCAGCACGATGGTTTCGGGATGCTTGCTCTCTGTCGGCATTTCGCTCTCCGTTCCGGGTCACGCGGTTGCGGCGCACTCTGCCATGACCGGATGCGCGAGGTAAGCGGCATCGTCGGCGCGGCGCCGGCGGCCGGCAGCCAGCGCGTGCGGCGATCGCCATGACCGGCCCAAATCGCTTCACCTGGATCGCCGTGGTGATCGCCGCTACGGTCGTTATCGCCGTCATTGCTGCCGTGGTCGGGTTGTGGGCGGAAGTCGGCAATGTCGCGATCAGCGTGGGCGGCTGGATCGCCATGGGGCTCGGCGTGCTGGTCGCCCTGGCCCTTGGGATCGGGCTGATGGCGCTGGTGTTTTTCAGCAGCCGGTATGGCTATGACGAGCTGGACGGCGACCGCCGTTGATCGCCGGCGCGGCATGTACCACTTAAGCGGTTATCTGTGCGGCCGTCGGTAGGCCGAGCGCTGTGGGGCGTCCAATGCCGCTGAAAAAAGAGACGCAATATCACGCCTGGTATTGGATCGCCGCGATGGTTGCGGTGATGGCGATCCAAATGATCTTTGCCTCCTATACCCAGATCGCGCAGCTCCCCTACAGCGAGTTCCAGGACGATCTGAAGGCCGGGAAGATCTCCGAGGTCAGGGTCAGCGGCAACTACATCCAAGGGAAATTCACTGAGCCCGACAAGGACGGCCGCACGGATTTCATCACGACCCGCGTCGATCCCGGGATCGCCAAAACCCTTGATCAGTACCACGTGAAATTCGCCGGGCAGATCGAAAGCACCTTTATGCGCGACCTGCTGTCCTGGGTCGTTCCGATCGCGCTGTTCGCCGGGGTGTGGGTGTTCATGTTCCGCCGCTTTGCGAGCCAGCAGGGGTTCGGCGGGTTGATGTCGGTCGGCCGCAGCAAGGCCAAGGTCTATGTCGAGACCGACACCAAGACGACCTTTGCCGATGTCGCCGGCGTCGACGAGGCCAAAGCCGAGCTGCAGGAGATCGTCGCCTTTCTGAAGGACCCGACGAGCTACGGCCGGCTTGGCGGGCGGGTGCCGAAAGGGGTGCTGCTGGTCGGCCCGCCGGGCACCGGCAAAACGCTGTTGGCGCGGGCGGTGGCCGGCGAGGCCAACGTGCCGTTCTTCTCGATCAACGGCTCTGAATTCGTCGAGATGTTTGTTGGGGTCGGCGCGGCGCGGGTGCGCGACCTGTTTGAGCAGGCACGCCAGAAGGCGCCCTGCATCATCTTCATCGACGAGCTCGATGCGCTCGGCCGCGCCCGCGGCTCCTATCCCGGGGGCGGCGGGCATGACGAAAAGGAGCAGACGCTCAATCAGCTGCTCTCCGAGCTCGACGGCTTCGACACGCGCGTCGGCATGATCCTGCTGGCGGCGACCAACCGCCCCGAGATTCTCGATCCGGCGTTGCTGCGCGCCGGCCGCTTCGACCGGCAGGTGCTGGTCGATCGCCCGGACAAGATCGGCCGGGTGCAGATCCTCCAGGTCCACATCCGCAAGATCCACACGGCTGGGGATGTCAATCTCGAAACCGTGGCGGCGCTGACCCCGGGATTTACCGGCGCCGATCTGGCCAATCTGGTCAACGAGGCAGCCTTGCTGGCGACGCGGCGCGGCGCCGAGGCGGTGACCCTGGCCGATTTCACCGGCGCAATGGAGCGCATCGTCGCCGGCCTCGAAAAGAAGAACCGCCTCCTCAACCCGCACGAGCGCGAGGTCGTCGCCCATCACGAGATGGGGCACGCGCTGGTCGCCCTGTCCTTGCCGGGCACCGACAAGGTCCACAAGGTGTCGATCATCCCACGCGGCATTGGCTCGCTCGGCTACACGATCCAGCGGCCGACCGAAGACCGTTTCCTGATGACCCGCCGGGAGCTCGACAACAAGATGGCGGTGCTGCTCGGCGGCCGGGCGGCGGAGCAAATCATCTTCAGCGAGGTGTCGACCGGCGCTTCCGACGATCTCGTCAAGGTGACCGACATCGCGCGCAGCATCGTCACCCGCTACGGCATGACCGAGGAGTTGGGCGAGGTTGTTTACGAGAAGAACCAACACAGCTTTCTTGGCAGTGAGATGCCGCAGATGCCCTACACCGAGCGCAGCTACAGCGAAGCGACCGCCCGCGAAATCGACGCCACGGTCAAGGCGATCGTCGACGCGGCATTCCGTCGGACGATGAACCTGCTCCGCGAGCAACGGGACATCCTCGAACGGGGCGCACGCCAGCTGCTCGAGCACGAGACCCTCGACGAGAATGATCTCGCCGCGCTGCTGAAAGAGCCGGCGGTGGCCGGGTAGGATTGCCCGCGATCTGGCCCGCATGGTTGCATGCGGGCGGCGGCCGGCCGATGATAGGAGCGTCAACCGCAACGGACGGCTACATTGAAAAGATCAGCAAGCCCTCGTGCCGCCGCGCGCTACGGTCGCGGGACCGGCGTGCCCGACCCGGTCGATATCCATGTCGGCGCCCGCATCCGCACCCGTCGGCTGCTGATCGGCATGAACCAGGAAACGCTCGCCCGGGCGCTCGGTCTCACCTTCCAGCAAGTCCAGAAATATGAGGGCGGCGCCAATCGGGTCAGCGCCTCGCGGCTGTCACAGATCGCCGAGATCCTGAACGTACCGATTTCCCATTTCTTCAGCGATTCGAGCCCGACGGGACCGAGCCGAGCCAG
>CAWJFM010000011.1:0-18032 GCA_963842175.1 uncultured Alphaproteobacteria bacterium | reverse complement strand
CCGCCGCAGCCCGGCTTTCTTGGCGCGCTGCGCAAGATCACCAGCGACAACGGCATCCCGCTGATCTTCGACGAGGTGGTCACCGGCTTCCGCCTCGCTTATGGCGGGGCGCAGGAATATTACGGCGTGGTGCCCGATCTCTGCACCCTCGGCAAGGTGATCGGCGGCGGCTTTCCGCTGGCGGCGATCGCCGGCCGGGCCGAGATCATGGCGCATTTCGACAAGTCGAAGGTCGGCGACGAGAATTTTCTCGTGCAGATCGGCACGCTGTCGGGCAATCCGGTCGCCGCGGCGGCCGGGCTCGCGACCTTGGCGATCCTGCGGCGCCCCGGCGCCTATGAGCAGATCCACGCCACCGGCAGGGAGCTGATGGCTGCGCTCGGCAACCTCTTGAGCGAGGCAGGCATCCCGGCACAGATCTCGGGCGAGCCGCCGCTGTTCGATGTCGTCTTCAGCGCCGAGCCGGTGCGCGACTATCGCGGGACCTTACGGGGCGACGCAGAGCTGATGCGCCGCTTCAACGCGCTTCTGCGCGAGCGCGGCATTTTGAAAGGCGAGTCGAAATACTACATCTCGCTCGCCCATACGCCCGAGGACATCGCGTTCACGATCGACGCCTGGAAGGATGCGATCGGCGTACTCAAAGCCTAGACGCAAAACTCCGTCGACGCAGGTTGAGAATCGCGTCTCTGCTCCTTACGTTGGGAAAAAAGTAAGGAGCAGTCGATGGAAGCCGCGGTTACGAGCAAAGGGCAGATCACGATCCCGAAGACGATCCGCGAGCACCTGCACGTGAAGGCGGGCGATCGGGTCAAATTCTTCATCCACCCGGACGGCACGGTCGTGCTGCTGCCCAAGCTGCCGATCACGGCGCTGCGCGGTCTCCTGCGCTGGAAGGGCCCGCCCGCCACAATTGAGGACATGAACGAGGCAATTGCCTCCGGCGCTGTGGCGAGTGGGCTGCCCCGCAAGCGGCGGTGATCGGCCTCGATTCCCATATCCTCGTCCGCTATTTCACGCAGGACGATCCCGTCCAGGCGGCACTGGCGAGGGATGTCATGGAGAACCGGCTGAGCACAGATGACGACCCCGGGTTTGTCAGCATCGTCGCAATGGCCGAGACCGTGTGGGTGCTCGACCGTCATTATCGCTTCACAAACGAGCAGATCGTCGAGGCGGTCGAGAGCCTGCTGCAAGCCGATGTCTTGGTTGTCGAAAATGAAGCGGAGGTTTTCGCTGCGATGACCGCGCTGCGCGAGCAACGCGGTGAGTTCGCCGACGCACTGATCGGCGCGCTGTGCGACACCGCCGGTTGCGCACGCGTCTACTCATTCGATCGGGCCGCACTTCGGCTCTCCGGGTTCGAGCACCCTTGAGTCTGGTTGCTCCGGCTCATCCGGGCAACCGCTCCCTTACCCGGCGAAGAACACCAGCGCGCGGGTCTCGATGCTCTCGCGCGGCGGCGCGTCTTCGGGCGTCTGCGGATCGTCGAAGGCGCCATGCGCGGAAAACCGCGCCGCGCCCGAGCGCGCTGAGTTCGAAGCAGCGGATCAGCACAACTTCGTCGGCCTGCATCCGCGGGAAATAAAACCACCGCTGCGCCGGGTTGTAGGTCACCGCATAGATTTCGCCGACCCGGTCGGGGTAGCGCAGATCGGAGGCGACGAGGTTTTCCTCGGCGAGGGTCTGCGCGTCGCACAGCGCGAGCGGCGCCCGCAACAGCGGGCCGCGGATCGGGCGCCACAGGTTGATCTCGGCGTAACGGTGCTTCAGCAATTCTTCGGCCTCGGCGCCCATCAGGTCGCGCACCCGCTGCGGCGCCGATTTCGCGGTGTAGTCGTTATGGACGCGGTTGGCCGGTTGCTTGATCTGATTGCCCTTGGCCGAGACGGCGGCGTTGCGCACGATGTGGTCGAACGCGACGACCCTGGTCGCGCCGGTCGCCTCGCGGATCAGCCTTTCGCATTCCGGGTAGTAGACCCGCGCGATCTCTTCGTCGTCGTACAAATCGGTGGCGGCGGTCGGGTGGCGCAGCAGGACGAAACCCTCGCGGTCAAGCGACAGATGGTCGGCCACGGCGCGCGCGTCGAGGATCTTGACCTGATGCGTCTCCGGCCTCGTGTTGCGCGGCGGCACGCCCGGCGGCGGCTCGTAATTGTAGGAGTACGGCTTTTCCGCCATCGGCGCGGTGAAGTTGAGCGGGGCGACAATGCCTCTTGCGTCCGCCGTTGCCATGCCGTCCATGAAACCCTCCGCGGCTGGGTTGAGCGCGCGAGGATAACGCATCTCTGCCGCAAATGAGATACGTATCCCGGGATCGGGTCAAATGCCGGAAGCGAATAGGGGGCATGATGCGATTTTCTGAGGATGCCTGGCGGCGCGATGCCGCGTTGCGCGAGGCGATCCACCGGCTGCCGTTCAACACCGAGCTGGCCGCCGGCACGCTGCGGTCGGACCGCTTCCGTTTTTACATCATGCAGGATGCGCTCTACCTCGCTCAGTATTCCCGCGTGCTGTCGCTCGCGGCGGCGAAGGCGCCGGACACGGCGACGTCGCAGACCTTTGGCCATTCCGCGCTCGGCGCGATCGCCGTCGAGCAGCGGCTGCACGAGCATTACCTGCACGAGTTCGGGGTCGAGCCGGCCGCTATCGCCGTGGCCGAGCCGACGCCCGATTGTCTTGCTTACACCAGCTTTCTGCTGGCCACGGCCCATCAGCAACCCTGGGAGGTGCTCGTCGCGGCGCTCTTGCCGTGCTTCTGGTTCTATTGGGACGTCGCCTCGGCGATCACCCGTGCGGCGGCGCCGAGCAACCGCTATCAGGCCTGGATCGACACCTATGCCGACCCGGCCTTCGGCGAGGCGGTGCAGCGGGTCATCGACATCGCCGACCGGGCCGCGGCGCAGGCGACGCCGGCCTGCCGCGCGGCCATGCTCGTCGCCTTCAGCCGCTCGGCCCGGTATGAGTGGCTGTTCTGGGACGGTGCCTACCAACAGCGCGGCTGGCCAACCTTTGGATGAACGCCTTTTCGGAATTGGATCGGCTCTGCCAGCGTAACAAAGCGCCCCTTGCCCGGGCTTGACCCGGGCATCCACCTTGAAGCCACGCGCTCTCGTGGCTCAAAACAGACGTGGATGGCCGGATCAAGTCCGGCCACGGGGATTGAGTTGGATAATCGCTCGCAGCGAGGAAGGGAACTCACAATGGCAACCCAGGCGAAAATCGCGGTCATCACCGGCGCCGGCAGCGGCATCGGCCGCGCCAGCGCGCATGCGCTGCTCGAAGATGGCTGGACTGTCGTCCTCGCCGGGCGACGCAGGAACATGCTCGAAGAAACCGCGACGCTTGGCAATGCACCGCCGCCGCGCACGCTGGTGGTGCCGACCGACGTTTCCGACCCCGCCTCGATCGCCGCGCTGTTCGACGCGGTGAAAGAGAGCTACGGCCGCATCGACCTCTTATTCAACAACGCCGGGACCAGCACCCGCGGCATCCCGTTCGAGGACCTGACCTACGAGCAGTGGATGGCGGTCGTGCAGACCAACCTGACCGGCTCGTTCCTGTGCGCCCAGCACGCCTTCCGCATGATGAAGGAGCAGGACCCGCGCGGCGGGCGCATCATCAACAACGGCTCGGTCTCGGCCCATGTGCCCAGGCGCAACTCGACCCCCTATGTCGCGACCAAGCACGCGCTCACCGGCCTCACCCGCTCCTTGTCGCTCGACGGGCGCGGGCTCGACATCGCCTGCGGCCAGATCGACATCGGCAACGCCGCAACCGAGCGCAACACCGACACCTCGGTCGGCCGGCTGCAGGCCACCGGCAAGGTCGAGGCCGAGGCGCGCATCGACGTGCGCATCGTCGCCAACGGGGTGCGCTACATGGCGAGCCTGCCGCTCGACGCCAACGTCCTGTTCATGACCGTGATGGCGAACAAGATGCCCTATGTCGGGCGCGGCTAAGCGCTCAGAACTCCGTATTTCTTGCGCCAGGCGAGGCCTTCGACGGTGTCGCCGATGGGGTTGTACTCGCAGCCGATCCAGCCCTGATAGCCGAGCTCGTCGATGCGGCGGAAGACGAATTCCCAGCCGATCTCGCCGGTCCCCGGCTCGTGGCGGCCGGGGACGTCGGCCAATTGCATGTGGTCGATCGCCGGCATCAGCGCGGCGAGCCGCGTCGTCACATCGCCCTGCGCGGTCTGGCAGTGATAGAGGTCGAATTGCAGCCCGAGACGATCGCGCCCGATCGCCGCGGCGATCGCCGCCCCTTGTTCCTGGGTGGCAAGCAGATAGCCCGGCGCATCTCGCGGGTTCAACGGCTCGATGACGAGCTTGACTCCGGCGGCGAGCGCCTTCTCGCCGGCCAAGGCGAGGTTGGTGGCATAGAGCGCCAACGCGGTGTCATGCGCGAGGCCGGCGGGCGGCACGCCCGCCATCACATGGACACGCCGGCAGCCGAGCGCGACGGCATAGTCGAGCGCCTGGCTGACCCCGTCGCGGAAGGTGCCTTCCCGCCCCGGCAGGCAGGCAAAGCCGCGCTCGCCGGCGGCACGGTTGCCGGCCGGGCTGTTGATCAGCACCTGCGTCAGCCCGTTGTCGTCGAGGCGCAAGCGCAGCTCGGCCGCCTTGTATTCATAGGGCGAGGCGTATTCGACCGCGGTGAAACCGGCCTTCGCCGCCGCCGCGAACCGTTCGAGAAACGGCAGCTCGGGAAACAGAAAACCCAGATTGGCAGCAAAGCGCGGCATGGAGCCCTCCCAAAAACTCCGTCATTGCGAGCGAAGCGAAGCAATCTCGACGCACAGAGCGCGCCGGGATCGAGATTGCTTCGTCGCTGCGCCCCTCCCAATGACAGCACAAAGCGGCATTCGGTCAGGTTGCATCGTCATTCCCGCGAAAGCGGGAACCCAAGGCCACCCCTCTGCCGCTTGCCCCTGGACCCCCGCTTCCGCGGCGGCGACGCCGGGATAGGGGTTCGGGCGGGCACTGAGCGCGCCGGTCAGAGGTTGCGGATGCGCGGCAGCACCTTCTTCCCGAACAGCTCGATCCGCTCCATCATCGCGTCGGTATCGCCGGAGCCCGGGTCGGCGAGCGATATATCGATGACGCCGACCCCGATCTCCTCGCGCGCCCGGCGGACCTGCTCGACGATGCGGTCCGGGCCGCCGCAGAAGCTGATCGGCAACACCCGGCCGACATTGGCCGGGCGCTGCTCGCCGCCGACATTGCGGCGGTCCTGCTCGATCAGCGCCTTGCGCAACCCCTCGGCCATCGGGAACGGCGCCTGCGCGTTGCTGCGCCGATCGAGCAGCGCATCCGCTTCGTCATCGGTTTCGCCGAGGATCATGTTGGCGCGGTAGATGATGTCGTCCGGCCCCGGCTCCCAGCCGTATTCGGTGCAGCGCTGGCGATAGTAGCTCGTCGACTTTGCCATCAATTCGAACGTGCCGTAGGAGACGCCGAGTCCGAGATGATGGCGTGCCGCGAAGTCCGCGGCCTCCGCGCTGACCCCGAGCGCATAGGTCGGCCGATGTGCCTGCTCCTGCGGCTGCGGCCAGATCGACACGGTGCGGTACTGGAAATAGCGGCCCTGCCAGCCGAACGGCTGCGGCTCGGTCCACGCCTTCAAAATCAGCTCCATCCCCTCGTCGGTGCGCTCGCGCGCCTCCTTGGGGTTGAGGTCGTAGCTCAAATATTCGTTGGTCGTGCCGCGCAGCAGGCCGAACACAAAGCGGCCCGGCAGCATCGTGTCGAGCATCGCCAGCTCCTCGGCGACGCGGATCGGGTTCGAAACCGGGACGATCGGGCCCAACAGCGCGATCTTGATGGTGTCGACGTGGCTCGCGAGATAGGCCGCCGCCAGGGGCGGCGACGGGGTGAGGATGCGCGGCGAATAATGGTGCTCGGAGACGCTGATCCAGTCGAAGCCGAGCTTCTCGACAAAGCGGGCGCGCTCGACCATCGCGCAATAGGCCTGGGCGCCGACCGCCGCGTCATAGGCCGCAGACGGCACCGGCCATTCGCGCGGCATGCCGGGCGAGCTGGGGTAGCGTCCGGTTTCAAAGAACGAGACTTTCATCGTGTCGGCTCCTCGCCCGCGGATCTGCGATTTCGCACCGCGCATACGGTAACATCAGAGGGTGGCGTTGGCGAGCAATTGACCGGCGAGCCAGTGCCGCTGCCTTATTAAGGCGAGCGAAGGGCATTAAGGCGAGCGAAGGGCATCAAGGCGAGCGAAGGGCATCAAGGCGAGCGAAGCGCGCGACGCCGCGAGGAGACGGGGGGATGCCGCAACTCGGACGTTTCTGGATATCGCTTGCGGTAAGCGCGGTTATTCCCGGCGTTGCCGCAGCCGTGGAGTTGCACGGCCACTATGAAGGGCATTTTGGCGGGTGGTGGGCGGGCGGCATTTTCGCTGTTTTGGGCATCCTGATCGTCCTCGGCATTTTCATGGTGGCGCGGCTCATCATTCGCGTGATCCGTTTCGGAACTCGGCGGCTTTCGGGTAGAGACCGCGCTTCCGCGGCCGACGCTCCCGACACTCTCCATCAGACCGATCCCGCCCTCGCGACCGCGGCGGGAGGTCGTCGAGCGGAAGCTGTCGGCGCGGCGACGACCCAACCTGCATCTACCGGTGTGCCCGCGACCGACAAAGCGCAGGGTGGAGTGGATTCCGACAAGATTCTAAATCTCGAAAAGCGCGTCTACCGGGTGGAGAGACCGCTTGTTTGGTTTGGGCTGATCGGAAGCTTTTCGGTTGCAATATTTGTGATCCTTATTTCGACAGTAGTGCTGTTCGTTTCGTCGAAATACGGGATTCTCGCCAAAATTTCAGTGCCTATCTTCATATATTTGATTTTTCTTATCCTGGGAAGGTTGATCGTGAAAATTTATCAGGCCCGGACCTTCTCTCAAGACCCAACAGTAAAAATGAACGTGGTTTCCAAACCGATTGAGATTTTACAATACGTCATAACAGGAAGCGTCGTGCTCGTGATGTTTGTGACTTTCGCTTATGCCATCGGCCAGCAGGTGGTGAAAACGCCCGACTTCCTTTTGACACGTGACTTTTTTATCCTGACCTTCGGCCTTTTTCTACTCGCAGGAACGGGCTTCTTGTTCTGGTTCTCCTACAGTCGCACGGTGAGGAATCCAATAATCAACCCCAGCGAAATCGCTGCCGCCTCGGTCGATCCGGACGAAAAGATCATGTTATCGATCGCCGGGATAGCGCGCATCGGGAGTTTCCGAGACCGCGGGTTCAACCAGAATTTCCTTTTTTTCACGCCGCAATCGGGGCGCCGAATGAACCCGACGGCGCAAAATGCCCTCCTCGCCAGCAAGAAACGAGTCTATTTCATATTCGTACCGATGAGCCTAAGCGATCAAACCATCACTAATACCAAGAGCCTGGAATGGGCGTTCGCCCAAAAATATATACAGGCGAAGTTGGACGAGATGCTGAAGTCGATGAGCCTAAAGGAAATCTACGACTCAAATCCGATAAATTTCGCCATCAATTTTCCCGATATCAAGAATATAATCATCAAGAGAACGGGATTTTTCAACTCCCAGGATATCAGGTTTTTTGATCGCTACGACAGGAAACTCGAAATAGCGGTCAGAAATAGACCGGACTTGGATAAGGCGAAAGTATTTTTCAGGCAAGCCGGTCTGACCGTCGCTGAGAGGTAAATACCGGGGTGACATCAGGTTGCGGCGCTGGCGAGCGATTGGCGCGCGAGACCGCGCGGTTGCCATCGCCCGGGCGATGGTCTCTGATGGCAACCGCGAGTTTCAGCTGCCGCCGAGGGAGGAGCCCGATGGGTCTCAATGCATTGCACCATGTTACCGTGCAGACCAACGATCTCGAAGCCACCCGCGATTTCTACAGCGAGATCCTCGGCCTCGAGGTCGGGTTTCGCCCCGACCTCGATTTCCCGGGCTATTGGCTCTATTGCGGCGAGGTGCCGGTCGTGCACCTGGTGCCGCGCGCCAACGCGATCGGCGGCGGCCCGTCCGACGACACCGGCCCGTTCGACCACTTCGCCTTCCTTGCCTCCGATTTCGCCGCGATCAAGGCCCGGCTCGAGGCGAAGGGGATCAAGTACCGCGAGAACCACATCGCGAAACCGCCAATCGACCAGCTGTTCTTCCCCGACACCAACAACGTGATGGTCGAGCTGAATTTCCCGCGCTAGGTCCACAGCAAAGACGCCCTGTCATTGCGAGGAGCGGAGCGACGAAGCAATCCCGATCGGGATTGCCGCCGCAGCGCGATCGGATTTGATACTGCGACCTTTCGTCGCAGCATCGGGCGATCACGCCAGGAGGCCGGAGGAGTGCCCTAACCGTGCAGCTCAGCAAAGACCGCATCCTGACGACCCATGTCGGCAGCCTGCCGCGCCCCGCCGATCTGCTGCTATTTCTGGAGGCGCGCGAGAAGGGCGAGGCGTTCGATCGGGCGGCCTTCGAGGCGCGGCTCGCCGCGGCGGTGCGGGAGGTCGTCGCCAAGCAGGTCGCGGCCGGGATCGACAGCGTCTGCGACGGCGAACAGAGCAAGATCTCCTATACCTTCTATGTCCGCCACCGCCTCGCCGGCATCGGCACGGCGCCGGGCGATGCGCTCGACAAGCCGCCGCCGACCGGGGCGCACCGCGACATCGCCGACCACCCCGAATACGCCGCCCGGCTGCATGCGGCGCGCGGCGGCACCTCGTGGTTCGCCGCCGCGGCGGTGCCGTGCTGCATGGGGCCCGTCGCCTATCGCGACCGCGGGCCGCTCGAACTCGACCTAGCGAACCTCGCTGCGGCCTGCGCGGCGGCCAAATCGATGCAAGACTGGCCGGGCGAAGCCTTCATGAACGCCGCCTCGCCGGGCGTCCTGACCAAATTCGTCCCCGACCGCTACTACCAAAACGAAGATCGCTATGTCGAAGCCCTGGCCGACGCGCTGAAGGAGGAATACGAGGCGATCCACCAGGCCGGGTTCATCCTGCAGATCGACGCGCCGGATCTGGGGTCGGCCCGCCACAACCAATATCAGCATCTGTCGGACGCGGAATTTCTGCGCATCGCCGAGCGCAATATCGCCGCGCTCAACCACGCCACCCAAAACATCCTGCCCGCGGCGATGCGGCTGCATATCTGCTGGGGAAATTACGAGGGGCCGCACACCCACGACATCCCGCTCGCCACGGTGTTCGATGTCTGCATGCGGGCGCGGCCACAGGCGCTGCTGTTCGAGGCCGCCAATCCGCGCCATGCCCATGAATGGGAAGATCTGCGCACGGCCAATATCCCCGACGACAAGATCCTGATGCCGGGCTGCATCGACTCGACGACCAATTTTGTCGAGCACCCGCGCCTCGTCGCGCAGCGGATCTGCCATTACGCCGACATCGTCGGGCGCGAGCGGGTCATCGCCGGCACCGATTGCGGGTTTGCCACCTTCGCCGCGCAGCAGAACGCGGTCGTGCGCTCGATCGTCTGGGCCAAGCTCGCCGCCCTCGCCGAAGGCGCGCAGATCGCCTCCGACCGGCTGTGGAGCTTACATTAAATTGTCGTCCCGGCGAAAGCCGGGACCCACTTTTCAACCGCACGGACAACTAATCGGTGGATCCCGGCTTTCGCCGGGACTGCGGATGGGTTGGCCGAGGCGAGCTTCAGGCCGGCTTCTCGCAGGTGACCGTGCCGATCTCGCCCGGGGTCGAGACTTCGATGATCTCGAAATCGTCGGAGGTGCGCAGCTCGTTGTGCTTGAGGCCGCCCGGTATGTAGACCGTGTCGCCGGCCTCGCAGCGCAGCATCTCGCCCCCTTCGAATTCCAGCTCGACCCAGCCGTTCAGCACGTAGACGAACTGGTCTTCGCAGACGTGGTAATGCCACCCGGTCGGCTGGGTCATGCCGCGCTTAGCCTTGGTCAGCTGGGCGCGCATCCGGCCGCCGCTGGCGGCCTTGGCGCCGAGGTCGCGGTAGGTGAAGAAATCGCGGCGGCCTTCGACCATCACCGGCTTTTTCGCGGTGGAATGGCCGAGCTTCGTTCCCGTCTTTTGGCTCAGGGTTGCGACGTCGTTGGGCATCGGGACCTCCTCTAGGTAAATCCACTCGGCGCATCGTAGGAGAGCATCCGGTTCGGAGCAAGGCGGGCGCTCAGCCCGCCGCAGCGGCCCGCACCAGCTCGTAGAGCGCGATCGCCGCGGCGTTCGAGACGTTGAGGCTGGGCAATTCCGGCCGGGTCGGCAGCCGGGCGAGATAATCGCAGCGCTCGCGCAGCAGGCGGCGCAATCCGCCGCCCTCGGAGCCGAGGACGAGCGCGACGCGCGGTCCGAGATCGAGCGCGGCCAGCGGTTCCGGCGCGCGCTCGTCAAGCCCGCAGCACCAGTATCCCTCTTCCTTCAGCCGGTCGAGCGCGCGCGCCAGATTGACGACACGCACCAGCGGCACGCAGTCGAGCGCGCCCGAGGCGGCCTTGGCCAAGACGCCGCCGACCGGCGGCGCGCCGTGCCCGGCGATGACCACCGCGGCGGCGCCGAAGGCGGCGGCCGAGCGCAAGACGGCGCCGACATTGTGCGGGTCGGTGACCTGGTCGAGGACGATGATTATCGAACGCGTGCCGCTCGCGTCCGCCGCGCGCAATACATCGTCGAGATCGGGCGGGTCGAGCGGCTCGACCGCGAGCGCCCAGCCCTGGTGCACCGCGCCTTCCGGCAGCAATTGGTTGAACGCGGCCCGGTCCAGCACCTCGACCGGCTTGCTCCCTGCCTCCGATCCTGCGCCGCGCCGCTCGGCGCGCGCGCCGGCGAGGAGCGCGGCGGCCGCGGCCTCCTGGCCGGCCAGGATCAGGAGCCGGCGCCAGCGGCGCTGCGGGTTGTTGAGCGCCGCGGCGACCGCATGGCGCCCGTAAAGCCAGGTTTCGCCGCGCTCGCGCGGCGGTCGCGGCGGTGCTGCAAAGCCGGGCTCGCGCGCCCCGGCCGGCCGTGGCGGCGGGCCTTTGAGGGCCTGCCGGCGGGGGCTTCTAGGAGGTCGATTTGGCGTTCGCAAGAGGGGCCTCGGCGTGTTGACAATCCAGGGTGAAGCTCCTATGACCCGCGCTCCGCGGCCCCCCGGCTGGCGCGAGATGGGCGGCTCGCGAATCGCGGAGGGGTGGCCGAGTGGTTAAAGGCAGCAGACTGTAAATCTGCCGGCGAATGCCTACGTAGGTTCGAATCCTACCCCCTCCACCAGCACCGGGCGTGATGTTGTCTCGCCGGGCCGCCGGACCGAGGGGCGGTCGGCGGGTCGGCAAACAGCGGATAAGAGGCGGGTGTAGCTCAATGGTAGAGCTCCAGCCTTCCAAGCTGGCTATGTGGGTTCGATTCCCATCACCCGCTCCAACGGCACAGGGTCCCTCTTTCTGATAGGAAGCCGCAGCGATGGCGAAGAAGAGATTTGCGCGGACGAAGCCGCATTGCAACATCGGGACGATCGGTCATATCGACCACGGCAAGACGACGCTGACGGCGGCGATCACCAAGGTGTTGGCGGAAACGGGCGGGGCGACGTTTGTCCCGTTCGACCAGATCGACAAGGCACCGGAGGAGCGGGCGCGCGGGATCACGATTGCGACGGCGCATGTCGAATACGAGACGGCGAACCGGCATTACGCGCATGTCGATTGCCCGGGTCATGCCGACTACATCAAGAACATGATCACCGGTGCGGCGCAGATGGATGGCGCGATCCTGGTGGTGTCGGCGGCGGACGGTCCGATGCCGCAGACGCGCGAGCACATCCTGTTGGCGCGGCAGGTCGGGGTGCCGTCGCTGGTCGTCTACATGAACAAGGTCGACATGGTGGACGACCCCGAGCTGTTGGAGCTGGTCGAACTGGAGATGCGGGAGTTGTTGTCGTCCTACGGGTTTCCGGGGGACGACATCCCGGTGGTTCAGGGTTCGGCCCTGGCGGCCTTGGAGGGGCGCGACCCCGCGGTGGGTCACGACACGATCATGAAGCTGATGGAGGCGGTGGATTCGTACATCCCGCAGCCGGAGCGGGCGAAGGACCGGCCGTTTTTGATGCCGATCGAGGATGTGTTCACGATCTCGGGGCGCGGCACGGTGGTGACCGGGCGGGTCGAGCGCGGCATCGTGAAAGTCGGCGACGAGGTTGAGATCGTGGGGCTGCGGCCGACCGCGAAGACGGTGGCGACCGGGGTCGAAATGTTCCGGAAACTCCTCGACCAGGGCGAGGCGGGGGACAACATCGGGGTCCTGTTGCGCGGCACCAAGCGCGAGGAGGTGGAGCGCGGCCAGGTGCTGGCCGCCCCCGGGTCGATCACGCCGCACACCACCTTTCAGTGCGAGGCTTATGTCTTGACCAAGGAGGAGGGCGGGCGGCACACGCCGTTTTTCGCCAATTACCGGCCGCAATTCTACTTCCGCACGACCGATGTGACGGGGACGGTGACGCTGCCCGAGGGCACCGAGATGGTGATGCCGGGCGACAACATCACGATGGAAGTGGAGCTGCTGGTGCCGATCGCGATGGATGAGGGCTTGCGCTTTGCGATCCGCGAGGGCGGCCGCACGGTGGGCGCCGGCGTCGTCGCCAAGATCTTGAAATGAGCGCCGCTAAGCGACCGTATCCCTGGACCTGACCCGGGATACGGTAGCCCCGCGGTTAATCGGTGGTTTCGGCAAGTTGCGTGCGGCACATCGCGAGCCCGGCGGAGAGCGGCCATCCGGCTCCAGTCAGATTGAGCATGACGATGAGCAGGAGGTTGTCGCCAAAGCGTTGCAGGGTCTTTGTGCCAGTGGCGGGCAGCGGAATGTTGTGGGCGGCACAATAAAAGATCAGCGCCTCGGTGATCTCGCCGCTGCCGACCTCCCCGCGCTCGACCGGGAGCATGTTGTCGGGAACGATGTCGAACGAGGCGCGAAGACCACGTTCGCCCGGACGGACCTCAAACCGCCGCAGGCTCCCGGCCGGCAGCGGCCGGCCGACATGCCGGCGGTACTCGCGGATCGCGGCACTCGCCTCGGCGGAGGAAAAGACGATGTGGCGTATCTCCGAAGGCACGGCGCGACCTCCGTATATTGCCGTCGCATGATGGATGCTTAGGTTGAACGAGCGATTAACGACCGCTAACCCCGCGTTTGGCGTAACCCCGCCGGGAGGGATGGCGGCGCTGCCGTATCGCCCGTCGCCGCGCTCGACATCGGCTTGCGACCTGCTATAACCGCCGGCCCTGCGATGAACGGCGGCAGCGTAGCGGCTATCGGCCTGCGTTTACGCCCGTGAATTAGGAGTGTAGCTCAACTGGTAGAGCACCGGTCTCCAAAACCGGGGGTTGGGGGTTCGAGCCCCTCCACTCCTGCCACGCCGGCGCGGCACCAACGGCAAGATGTCCCGCGGCTCCCATATAACGTGTATGATGGCGATGTCGGCTGCGGCCGACGAGGATGATTTGATCCGCTATGGCCAAGACCAATGCCGCCGAATTCGTTCAGCAGGTTCGCCAGGAGCTGGCCCGGGTTACCTGGCCGACCCGCAAGGAGACCATGGTCACGACGGCGATGGTGTTTGTGATGGTGTTCATCGCCGCGGCGTTCTTTTTTGTCGTCGATCAGGTGATGTCCTACGGCGTGCGGTTGCTGTTCGGGCTGGGGCAGTAGGCGGAGCATTGCGGCATGGCGAGCCATTGGTATGTGATCCACGTCTATTCCGGCTTCGAGAAGAAGGTGGCGGCCGCGATCCGCGAGCAGGCCGGGCAGAAGGGCCTGGGCGAACGCTTCGAGGAGATCCTGGTGCCGACCGAGGAGGTCGTCGAAGTGAAGCGCGGCGCCAAGGTCAGTTCGGAGCGCAAGTTCTTTCCCGGCTATGTGCTGATCAAGATGGACCTCAACGACGAGACCTGGCATCTCGTCAAGAACACCGCCAAGGTCACCGGCTTTCTCGGCGGGCGCGGCCGGCCGACGCCGATCAGCGAGAACGAGGCGGCGCGGATCATGCGGCAGGTCCAGGAGGGGATCGAACGGCCGAAGCCGTCGATCATCTTCGAGGTCGGCGAGCAGGTGCGCGTCTCCGACGGGCCGTTCACCTCGTTCAACGGCGTCGTCGAGGAGGTCGACGAGGAGAAGTCGCGGATCAAGGTCGCGGTGTCGATCTTCGGCCGGGCGACCCCGGTCGAGCTCGAATATTCGCAGGTCGAGAAGGTGTGAGCGACGCGGTAAACATTCCCCTGTCGTCATGGCCGGGCTTGCCCCGGCCATCTGTACGGCGGCCCGAGATCCCCGGGTCAAGCCCGGGGATGACGATCTGGGTTGACGGTAATAGGGTTGGGTCATGGCCAAAAAAATCGTCGGATTGATCAAGCTGCAGGTGCCGGCGGGCAAGGCCAACCCGTCGCCGCCGATCGGCCCGGCATTGGGCCAGCGCGGCCTCAACATCATGGAGTTCTGCAAGGCGTTCAACGCGCAGACGCAGAACATGGAACCGGGCATGCCGGTTCCGGTGGTGATCACCGCCTACGCCGACCGCAGCTTTACGTTTGTGACCAAGACGCCGCCGGCCTCGTATTTCCTCAAAAAGGCGGCGGGGGTTGAGAAGGGCGCGCAAACCACCGGAAAGGGCGAGGTTGTCGGCCGCGTGACGATGGCGCAGGTTCGCGAGATCGCCGAACAGAAGATGGTCGACCTTAATGCCAACGATCTCGACGCGGCGTGCCGGATGGTGATCGGCTCGGCGCGCTCGATGGGGCTCGAGGTCGTCGATTAACGGGAGCACGAAATGGCGAAGACAGGCAAGCGGCTGAAAAAGGCCTATGAAGGGATCGATCCGGAAGCGCCGCCATTGCGCGTCGATGCGGCGGTCAAGGAGATCAAATCGCGCGCCTCGGCCAAGTTCGACGAGACGGTCGAGATCGCGATGAACCTCAACCTCGATCCGCGCAAGCCCGACCAGAATTTGCGCGGCACGGTGATGCTGCCGCATGGCACCGGCAAGTCGGTCAGGGTCGGCGTGTTCGCCCGCGGCGATCGCGCCAAGGAGGCCGAGGCGGCGGGGGCCGATGTCGTCGGGGCCGAGGATCTGGTTGAGAAGGTGCAGGCCGGGCAGATCGATTTCGACCGCGCGATCGCCACGCCCGACATGATGGCGCTGGTCGGCCGGCTCGGTAAGATCCTGGGGCCGCGCGGATTGATGCCCAACCCGCGGCTCGGCACGGTGACGCAGAACGTCACCGAGGCGGTCAGGGCGGTAAAAGGCGGCCAGGTCGAGTTCCGCGCCGAAAAGGCCGGCATCGTCCACGCCGGCGTCGGCAAAGCGAGCTTTACGGACGCCGCGCTCGTCGATAATGTGCGCGCCTTTGTCGGCGCGATCACCCGCGGCAAGCCGAGCGGGGTCAAGGGCACCTACATAAAGCGGGTGAGCCTCTCCTCGACGATGGGGCCGGCGGTCAAGGTCGAGCTCGCGGGCCTCGCCGAGGAGACCAGAGCGTAAGTCGGCCCGCCGCACGGCGTTCGGTTGGCTGGAGCGTCGCCGCTGGGGTCGTGGGGCCGGGTGTCGACAGACAGACGGGTTTGGAGAGGGTTGGTGGACCGAGCGCAAAAGCAAGAGCTGACGGCAAGCCTGCATCGGGACTTGGCCGATACGGTGTGCGTCGTGATCACGCACCAGACCGGGCTGTCGGTCGCCGAGGTCACCCAGCTGCGGCGCCAGATGCGCAGCGCCGGCGCCAGCTACCGGGTGACCAAGAACCGGCTGGTGCGGCGCGCTCTCGAAGGGACGCCGTTCGCCCCGCTGGCGCCGCTGTTCACCGGGCCGACGGCGATCGCCTTTTCGCGCGATCCGGTCGCGGCGGCGAAAGCCGCGGTCGAATACGCCAACCGCAACACCAAGCTGACGATCGTCGGCGGTGGGCTGTCGGGCCAGCTGCTCGACGAGGCCGGGATCAAGGCGCTGGCGATCCTGCCTTCGCTCGACGAACTGCGCGGCAGGATCATCGGGCTCATCAACGCGCCGGCAACCAAGCTCGCGGCGCTGTTGCAGACGCCGGGCGGCCAGCTGGCGCGCGTGCTTGCCGCCCGTGCCGAGGCGCGCGAGGCTGCAGCCGGCGCGGCCGCGGAGGGCGCTGCCGGCTAGGCGCCGAGGGAAGTTCGGACAAAAGAGGCCCTGTGGGGCGCAATCGGGAGTAACAGCATGGCTCAACTGGCAAAGCTCGTCGACGATCTGTCGGCGCTGACCGTGATCGAAGCGGCAGAGCTGGCAAAGATGCTCGAAGAAAAATGGGGCGTGTCGGCCGCGGCGCCGGTCGCGGTCGCGGTGGGCGGGGCGGCGGCGCCGGCCGCCGAGGCGGTCGCCGAAAAAACCGAGTTCGATGTTATCCTGGCCACGATCGGCGAGAAGAAAGTTAATGTAATCAAAGAGGTGAGGGCGCTGACGCAGCTCGGCCTCAAGGAAGCCAAGGATCTCGTCGAGGCGGCGCCGAAGGCGGTCAAGGAGGGTGTCAACAAGGAAGAGGCCGCAAAAATCAAAAAACAGCTTGAAGATGCGGGTGCGACTGTCGAAATAAGGTAGGTCCGCCACGACCTTCTGCAGAGCGCAGCGGCTGCCACTAGGCGCCGCGCCCAAATCGAGATTGCCGAACCGGGGTGCGAGAGGTCTCGCACGCCCGGCTTTGGCGCGTCCGGGCAATTGCTGGTCGGCCGCGGCGCGGCAGGGCTCGCCTGCCGGTTGCGCGAGGTGGCGATGAGGAGTCCGGGCCGCGTCCCCTCTCAATCCCGAGGGGCGCGGTCCACAGCGAGGGACATAAATGGCGATATCGTTCAACGGCCAGAAGCGGATCCGCAAAAACTTCGGGCGTATCCCCGAGGTCGCTCCAATGCCCAATCTGATCGAGGTGCAGCGGAGTTCCTACGACCACTTCCTGCAAATGGGGGTAATGCCCGAACAGCGCGGCAATGTCGGGCTGCAGGAAGTGTTCAAATCGGTGTTCCCGATCCGCGATTTTTCCGAGCGCGCCCAGCTCGAATTCGTGCGTTATGAATTGGAGACCCCAAAATACGATGTGGACGAGTGCCAGCAGCGCGGCATCACCTTCGCCGCGCCGCTGAAGGTCACGCTGCGCCTGGTCGTCTGGGATGTCGACGAGGATACCGGCTCGCGCTCGATCCGCGACATCAAGGAGCAGGACGTTCTATATGGGCGACATGCCGCTGATGACGCGCAACGGCACCTTCATCATCAACGGCACCGAGCGCGTCATCGTCTCGCAGATGCACCGCAGCCCCGGCGTGTTCTTCGACCACGACAAGGGCAAGACGCACTCCTCGGGGAAATACCTGTTCGCGGCGCGGGTCATTCCGTACCGCGGCTCCTGGCTGGATTTCGAATTCGACGCCAAGGACCACGTCTATGTCCGCATCGATCGGCGCCGCAAACTGCCGGCGACGACGCTGCTTATGGCGCTCGATGATGCCGCGACCGAAGCGAAACGCGCGCAGCGCCGGAACGAAACCAAGACCTTGCAGCCGGGCGAAGCCGTCGGCATGGGGAAGGAGGAGATCCTCAGCGCCTTCTACCGGACCGTCACTTATCAGCGCGGTGCCAATGGCTGGATGACGCCGTTTGAGCCCGAGCAGTACAAGGGCAAGCTGACCGCCGATCTGATCGACGCCGATAGCGGCGAAGTCAAGCTCGCGATGGGCGAGCGCATGACGCCGCGGCTGACGCGCCGACTGCGCGAGGCGGGGCTCGCCCATGTGCTCGCGCCGCCGGAGGAGTTGATCGGCCGCTATTTCTCGCAGGATCTGATCAACGAGAAAACCGGCGAAGTTTATTTCGAAGCCGGCGACGAGATCACCGAGGCCTCGCTCGCCCAGCTTGAGCAGACCGATCTCGGCGAGCTGCCGATCCTCGACATCGACCTTGGCGGCCGCGGTACCGACAGCAAAGGCCCCTACGTCCGCAACACGCTCGCGATCGACAAGAACGCGACGCGCGAGGATGCGCTCATCGACATCTACCGCGTCATGCGCCCCGGCGAGCCGCCGA
>CAWJFM010000010.1:0-20127 GCA_963842175.1 uncultured Alphaproteobacteria bacterium | reverse complement strand
GATCGCGCGTTGGCATGATCGAAGAAAACTAGCGGGCGCCATCACCCCGCGCGCGATGAAACCGGGCGAGGAAGTTGCGGGTCCGCGGGTTTTCCGGGTTCGCCAGCACCGCATCGGGCGGACCGATCTCGGCGATGACGCCGTCGCTCATGAAGGCCACCGCGTCCGCGACCTCCTGGGCAAAGCCGATCTCGTGCGTGACGATCACCATCGTCATGCCTTCCTCGGCGAGTTGCTCGATGACGCCGAGCACCTCGCCGACCAGCTCGGGATCGAGCGCCGAGGTAACCTCGTCGCACAACATCACCGCCGGCCCCATCGCCAGCGCGCGGGCGATCGCGACCCGCTGGCGCTGCCCGCCCGAGAGGTGGGATGGGTAGGTTTCGGCCTTGTCGGCGAGCCCGACCTTGGCCAATAACGCGCGGCCCTCGGACTCCGCTGCACGCCGGTCGATGCCTTTGACGATGAGCGGACCGACCGTGACGTTCTGCAGCGCGGTCATGTGCGGAAACAGGTTGAAATGCTGGAACACCATGCCGGTCGCGGCGCGGAAGGCGGCGAGCTCGCGGTCGGCGCCGTGGCGCCGCCCGGTGCCGAAGCGCATTTCACGCTCGCCGACGCGGATCTGCCCGCGATCGGGATCTTCGAGCAGGTTGATGCAGCGCAAGAGGGTCGATTTGCCGGCGCCGGAAGGCCCGATGATCGCGATGACGGCGCCGCGCTCGACCCTGAGCGAGACCCCTTTCAGCACGTCGACTGGACCGAAGGATTTCCACAGATCGTTGATCTCGATCATCGACCGGAGGTCGTCGGTGGCGGGCATGCCTTCGCCAGCTAGTCGGCGCGGGCGAGCCGGCGTTCGACCCCCTGCGCGGCCAGCGTCAGCGGAAACAGCACGATGAAATAGAGCACAGCGACCATGGTATAGACTTCGAGCGGGCGATAGGTAGCGCCGGTGATCATCTGGCCTTCATAGAGGAGGTCGGCGACCGCGATCGTCGACACCAGCGAAGTGTTTTTTAGCTGAATGATCGACTGGTTCATAAACGGCGGGATCATCCGCTTGACCGCTTGCGGCAGGATCACGTAGCGCATGACCTGGCCCCGGCGCATGCCGATGGCGCGCGCTGCGTCCCACTGGCCGCGCTCGATCGAATTGACCCCGCCGCGCACGATCTCGGCATAAAAGGCGCCGGTGTAGAGCGAGAGCACGAGCGTCGCCGCGACAGTGGCCGGGATGTTGATCCCGATCACGACCGGCAGCGCATAGTAGAACCAGATGATCTGGACCAGAAGCGGGGTGCAGCGAAAGATTTCGACATAGGCGACGAGCGGCGCGGTCAAGAGCCAGTTGCGCGACAGCCGCAGCAGCCCAGTCGCGAGACCGATCGCGAGGCCGATGAGGATCGTGCCGATCGTATAGGCGATCGTGACCCCGAGCCCGAATAGGATCAGCTCGCGGTAGCCCCACAGAAACGAGAAATCCCAGTCATAGGTCGGGACGGTCATGGCTGCGGGAAATTACAGCTCGACATCGGGCGGGATGTCCTCGGGCTTGACGCCGTTGATCGCCAACCCGTCATAGAGCCATTGCCGCACCTGCTGGATGCCGCGGTTGTAATCGACCCAGGCATTGAGGAAATCGCGCCAATCCTTGTTGGGTTCCTTGCGCACGCCCATGCAGGTCGGCAGCTGAATGCGCGGCTGGTGCAGCATCTGGAATTTGCCCAGCGCCGGGTTTTTCTTGACCGCGGTGAGACCGAGATTGACCGCCAGGATCACGCAATCGGCGCGGCCCGACTGCACCGCCAGCACGCAATCGTCGCGCGTCTTGAGCGCGATCAGCGTCGCATGCGGGGCGAACCGGCGCGCCGCGATCTCATGCACCGAGCCGATGTCGAACGCGATCTTTACTTCGGGCTTGTCGAGGTCGGCCCAGTTCGTCGCGGTGAACCCCTTGCGGCCGACCATGCCAAAGCCATGCAGGTAGAACGGGTGGGTGAAGTCGATGACGAGCGCGCGCAGCGGCGTCGGGTTCAACGCAAACGCGAGATCGATCTTGCCCGATTGCAGGTCGAGCACCGAGTTGCCGTAGGTCGATTCGACATATTCGACCTTGGCGTCGAAAATGCCGGCAATGTCCTTGGTCATGTCGATGCACATGCCGGTCCACGCGCCGGTGGCGAGGTCCTTGTTGAAATAGGGCGCCTCGCCGGGCAGCGCGGCGATGCGCAACAGCTTCTGGCCCTTGATCCGGGCCAGCGTCGACTCCTCGGGCTGCTCCTCGGCGCGCGCCTCCTTGGCAAAGGGCGCGGATGCACCCGCGGTCGCCGCAGCGCTGGCGGCAAACAGACGGCGTGACAGCATTGAACCCTCCCCGTTCCGCTCTTCTCTCGCGGCTCTTGGGCAAGAACCGCACCAAACCCTAGCAAGCCGGCCGACGGCCTGGAACGGAAAAGTAGGATGTTGCCGAAACCCCTGGCGCGGGTTAGAGGCTGAGCGGCAAGAGGAGGCCCACATGACCGGCAACAAGCCCCATCTCGAATTCCATGCGGTCGATATGAAGACCGGCTGGAGCACCCCTCCCGGCTATCCCAGGGGGATCGAGCAGAAGATCCTCGCCGGCGCGCTCGATGAAGAGCGCAAGAGCGGCAGCCGCACGCGCCTGTTGCGTTTCGCGCCCGGGGTGTTCACCACGGCGCCCTTTGTTCACGAATACTGGGAAGAGGTCTACCTGATCGACGGCGATCTGACGGTCGGCAACGACGCCGCGGGCAAGGGCGGCGAAAGCTTTGCCCCCGGCACTTATGCCTGCCGTCCGCCCGGGGCCGTGCATGGTCCGTTCAAGTCGAACCGCGGCTGCCTGCTCCTAGAAAGCCATTATTACGCGGAATGACACAGCGCTCTGCGATTGCTGCGGCGAAAGCCCGCCTCGGCTGCCGTTGCGCAACAAGGCCGGCTCTGGAATTCCCGCGGCGCGCAAAAGTTGGCTCGGGTGTAAGCTGAATTCCGCCAGGCCGGCGTGCTCTGCCGCCCGGCCGTCGACAGATGCGGGAGCCCGAAGATGCCGTTTGGCCAGCACCTCGACCGCGGTGCGCCGCGGGGCTCGTTGCGAGCGATGTCGATCGGCGGCGTTACGGCGCTGTCGCTGCTGCTCGCGCCTGCCCTTGCCGGCGCGCAGAACAGCGGCGCTGAAAAGAACCTCACCGCGCAGGTGCAGAAGGAAACCCCGGTCGCGCTGCCGAGCCTTGCGCCGCTGGTCGAGCGGGTTTTGCCGGCCGTCGTCAACATCTCGGCGCAGTTAAGCGAGGAAGCAGCAACGAAAACCGACCAGTCCGGCGAAGAGGGCGATCAGTCGACGCCGTTTGACGAGCTGCTGCGCCGCTTTTTTGAAAATCGCGGCCAGCCGCAAGTCCATCGGAAAGTGATGGCGCTCGGCTCGGGTTTTATCATCGATCCCGGCGGATATGTTGTCACCAACAATCATGTGATCGGCAATTCCGAGAAGATCACCGTGATCCTGCAGGACAACCGCCAGCATCCGGCCAAGATCATCGGCCGAGACGAAAAGACCGACCTTGCCCTGCTCAAGATCGACACCAAGGAGAAGCTGCCCTTCGTCAGCTGGGGCGACAGCGACCAGGCCAAGGTCGGCGACTGGGTGGTGGCGGTCGGCAACCCGTTCGGTCTCGGCGGCACGGTGACCGCGGGGATTATCTCGGCGCTCGGGCGCGACATAAATGCAGGTCCCTACGACGATTTCATCCAACTCGACGCGCCGATCAACCGCGGCAACTCCGGCGGGCCGACCTTCAACCTGAACGGCGAGGTAATCGGCATCAACACAGCGATCTATTCGCCCTCCGGCGGATCCGTAGGAATTGGTTTCGCCATTCCTTCGGATACCGCGAAAAACATCGTCGCGCAGCTAAGGGAGAAGGGGCACGTCACCCGCGGCTGGCTTGGCGTCGCTGTTCAGGGCATCACCCCCACCATTGCCAAGAGCCTCGGGCTGAGCCCGGAGCAAACGACCGGCGCCCTGGTGGCTTCGGTGACTCCGAATAGCCCGGCGGCCGAGGCGGGGATCGGGCAGGGCGATGTCATCCTCAGCGTCGCAGGGCACCCGATCAAAGAGCTGCACGACCTGCCGCGGCTCGTCGCTGCTGCGCCGATCGGCCAGAAACTCGACCTGACGATTCACCGCAACGGCAAGGACATGACTGTCGCTGCGACGATCACGGAAATGCCGGAAAGCCCGCCGCCAGTTGCCGCTGCCCCAGGCAGCGAAGAGGAGGCGACCAACCTCGGCCTCCAGCTTTCTTCGATCAGCCCGGCGCTGCGCCGCCAGTTTCGCATTCCAGAGGACGTCAAGGGGGTGGTAGTGACCAAGCTCGCCAGCGACAGTCCGGCCGCCGCCCAGGGCATCGAGCGCGGCGATGTGATCGTGTCGATCGACCAAAAGCTGGCAGCGACGCCGCAACAGGCTGCCGCGGAGCTGAAGCAGGCCGCGGCCAAAAGCAGCATCCTGGTGCTGCTCAACCGGCACGGCGCCAGCGAGTTTGTCGGTCTATCGGTGAACGGCGGCGGATCGTCCACTACGACGCGCTGAGCGGTTGCGGCGCCGCGATATCGCATCAGCCGAGCTGCTTCAGCGCGGTCTGTTCGACATGGGGGCGCAGCAGCTCATCGGCACGGCGTAGACGAGCTGGTCGAGCGCAACCTTGGCGTCCGGGTGCGCCGTTGGGTATTGCTTCATCTCGGGCAGGTCGTAGGCCGCTTTGCGCAGCGCGAATGCGACAGTTCGATGACAAGCTCGGCGGCGCCTTGGTGGAGCATCCTGGACGAGAGCGGGACGTTGTTACATCATCGTCATAAGTCAATCGCGCGCCTCCGACCATTGGTGCCGGGGAGGATGTCTAACGATGAAAGCCCTCGTCACCGGGTTCGAGCCGTTTGGCGGCGACAGCGTCAACCCCGCGCTCGAAGCGCTGCGCCGGCTGCCGGAGCAGGTCGGCGCGGTGGCGCTCGCGACCCGGATGTTGCCGGCGGTGTTTGGGCAGGCGCTCGACGTGCTGGAAGCCGCGGTGGCGGCGACCGCGCCGGACATCGTCCTCTGCGTCGGCCTAGCAGGCGGGCGCGCCGCGCTGTCGCTCGAACGGGTCGCGATCAACATCGACGATGCGCGCATTCCGGACAATAGCGGCCACCAGCCGATCGATCTGCCGGTCATCGCCGGCGGTCCGCCCGCCTATTTCGCGACATTGCCGATCAAGGCGGCGGTGGCGGCATTGCGCGAGGCAGGCTTGCCGGCGATCGTCTCCAACACCGCCGGCACCTTCGTGTGCAACCATGTGTTCTACGGTCTCTTGCATCTCGCCGCGACGCGGCGGCCGGATTTGCGCGGCGGATTTCTGCATGTCCCCTATTTGCCGCTCCAGGCGGCGCGGCAGAATGGCGCGCCGTCGATGGCGCTAGACGATATTGTGCGGGGCATCGAAATCGTGCTTAGGGTCGCCGCGGCGCGACGCGAGGACATTGCCGCCGCCGAGGGCGCGATCGTCTGATGGAGGATCCGCGCCGCGCGTGCTATCACCTGATGCCGCACGCTGCCGCGTGGTCCATTTAGAGCGGAGGTGAGGCGATGGTCGCGTTCCACGGCTCGAATGTTGTCGTGACCGGCGGCACCGGCGCCTTGGGGTCAGCCGTGGTTGCGGCCCTGCGCGCGGCGGGCGCGGTCTGTCACGTGACCAACATGGTCGCCGCGGAGTTGGAGAGGTATCCACATCGCAACGACCCCGGCGTGCATGTCACGACCGGCCTCGACCTCGCCGATGAGGCGGCGGTGCGGCGCTTTTATACCGGGCTGCCGCCGCTCTGGGCCTCCATTCATCTCGCCGGCGGCTTCGCGATGTCGCCGGTCGGCGAGACCTCGGCCGTTGATTTCGCCGACCAGTTCCAGATGAACGCGCTGTCGGCCTTCCTGTGCTCGGCGGCCGCGATCCGCGCGATCCGCGCGCGCAGCGCGGCGGGTCCGGGCGGCGCCAAGGGCGGTCGCATCGTCAATGTGGCGGCCCGCCCGGCCCTCGAGCCCCGGCTCGGCTCGGGCATGGTCGCCTATACCACTGCGAAAGCGGCGGTCGCGGCGCTGACCCAGGCGATCGCTCAGGAAACCGCGGGCGAGGAAATCTGGGTCAATGCGGTGGCGCCCTCGACCCTCGACACCCCGGCCAACCGAGCCGCGATGCCGGACGCTGATTTCACCAGCTGGGTCGCGCCGAGCGCGGTCGCCGAGGTGATCGCCTTTCTCGCCTCGCCCGACAATCGGGTGACGCGCGGCGCGGTCATCCCGGTCTATGGCGGGGCGTGAGGGCGCTGACACATATAGCAGCCGGGCGCAGTGGAAAGGCTTGTCGCGTACGGCTTTCTTGCACCGCCGACGATCTTCATTGTGCTGAGCCTCGCCGGCGCGCTGATCGCGCTGGTTTGGCGACGAGCGGGCATCGCGCTGGCGCTCGCCTCGAGCCTCTGCCTATATGCCGCCTCGACCCCCGCCCTATCGTCGTTTCTGTTGCGCCAGGTCGAGTTGGAGTTGCCGCAGAATGTCGATCTCGGCGCAGCCCAGGCGATCGTCGTGTTGAGCGGCGGTGCTCGCGCCGGCAATGGCGCCGATATTCCCGATACGCTCGCCGAGGATTTGCTGGGGCGGGTATTCCTTGGCGCGGAGGCCTATCGCCGCCTGCACCTGCCGGTCGCGGTCAGCGGCGGGAGGGTGGCGGGCACGCGTGCTACCCTCGGCGCGCTGATGAAGACGGCGCTCGAAAACGATTTCGCGGTACCGGTCGCCTGGACTGAGGACCGGTCGCGTACGACCTGGGAAAACGCCCTCTTTACCGCGCGCCTGCTCCAGCCGGAGAAGGTGACCACAATCGTCGTCGTAACCGAGGCCTCGCATCTGCCGCGCGCGCTCTGGGCGTTCGACCGGGCCGGGCTGGAGGCGCTGCCGTGGCCGGCGCCGCGGACCGTGCTCCAGGTCGACGGCGTCGGCGATTACCTGCCGGGAATCACTGCGTTGCACAACACCTTCATTGCGTTGCATGAGATCATTGGCGGGGTTTATTACCGGCTGCGCTATTGAACGGTGAGGGGTTTGGGGCCATCGCGCATGGATCTTTCGGTCGTCATTCCGGTCAAGAACGAGGCCGGCAACATCGCCCCGCTGGTTGCCGAGATCGCCGCCGCGCTCGAGGGGCACGCCCCGTACGAGATCATCTATGTCGATGACGGCAGCATCGATTCGACCGCGGCCGAGATCCGCCGGCTGCAGGCAAGCCTGCCGCAGCTTCGCCTGCTGCGTCATGCCCAAAGCTGCGGCCAGAGCGCCGCGATCCGCAGCGGGGTCAGAGCGGCGCACGGCCGATGGATCGCGACCTTGGACGGCGATGGCCAGAACGATCCGGCCGATATTCCCGCTTTGTGGCGGATCGTCCTGGGCAGCGCGGAGACGCCGCCATTGCTGATCGCCGGGCATCGTGCGCGCCGCCAGGACAGCTGGTCGAAGCGGCAGGCCTCGCGCATCGCCAATGCGGTGCGCCGGCCGCTGCTGCGCGACGACACCCCGGATACCGGCTGCGGGCTCAAGCTGTTCCCGCGCGCCCTCTTCCTCGACCTGCCGTATTTCGACCACATGCACCGCTTCCTGCCGGCGCTGGTGTTGCGCGAGGGCGGGATCGTACGCTCGGTGCCGGTCAATCATCGCCCGCGTCAGCGCGGCATCTCTCACTACGGGGTGATCGACCGGCTCGGGGTCGGCATCGCCGACCTTTTCGGCGTCTTCTGGCTGCGCCGGCGCCTTGTCCAGCCGGTTGTGGTCGAGGATGCGACGCTGTGTGAGGAAAGCGCGGAGGATGCTCGCCCGGCCGAAGTCTCGGCGCGCGCGACCAGCGCCGAGCCGGTGCGGTGATGATCGACAGGAGCCATGCCGGGCGCCTGATCGTCGCTGCGCTGCTCGCCGCCGGCATCATCGCGGCGTGGCGCTGGCGCGGCCTGTTCGACCCGCTCGCCTTGACCGGGCTGATCGGCGGCAACCCGATGGCGCCGCTGGCCTTTCTCGCCGTGCACATCGCCGGAAGCCTGTTTTTCGTGCCGCGCACGCTGCTGGCGCTTGGCGCCGGGCTGGTCTTCGGCATGTGGTGGGGCATCCTCTGGGCGGCACTCGGCAGCCTCGCCGGGGCGATCGCCGGGTTTCTCGCCGCGCGCTATATCCGTTCCGGGTTCGTCGATCGCACCGATCCGGTGCGGCTGGCGGCGCTTTTGAAGCGCGCCGAGCACGGCGGGTGGCGCACGGTCGCCGTGCTGCGGCTGGTGCCGATCATCCCGCACAGCCTGACCAACTATGCCCTGGGGCTCACCAAATTGCGGCTCGGCGCCTACACCGTCGGCTCGCTGCTCGGCCAATTGCCGCTGACGATCGCCTATGCCGATTTCGGCGCCGCCGGCGGACGGGCCCTGCTCGGGGCTGCGGACTGGCGCCACGCCATGCTGTTGCCGAGCCTCATCGGGCTTGCCGCGCTCACCCTGTCGCTGCTGATCCCGGTCGTGGCGCGCCGGCGGCTGCGGCAGGCGCGGTCAATACCCGGGACAGTCCGCGGGGCATAGGACCGCCGGTCGCCCAATCGAGCAGCAGGGCGGTATGCACGATCGGCAGCGGCGCATCGCCCGCGAGCTGGGTGATGCAGCCGATATTGCCCGCGGCGACGAGGTCGGCGCGGGTCAGCGCGATATTGGCGAGCTTGCGCTCGCGCAACGCCGATGCCAGTTCCGGCTGCAATAGATTGTAGGTCCCGGCCGAGCCGCAGCACAGATGCCCTTCCGGCACCTCAACCACCGCGAAGCCCGCGGCGGCGAGCAAGGCGCGGGGTTCGCGATCGATCCCCTGGCCGTGCCGCAAGGAGCAGGCCGAATGATAGGCGACCCGCAATCCGGCGCCGGCCTCCGCGACCGGCGCGTGCAGCCCCAGCGCCGCGACGGTCTCGCTCACGTCTCGCGCCAGCGCGGCAATCCGCGCCGCCTTTTCGGCATAGGCGGGGTCCGTGCGGAACAGGAAGCCGTAATCCTTGACCATCGTCCCGCAGCCCGAGGCATTGACGACAATGGCATCGAGCCCGCCCGACGCGCGA
This sequence comes from uncultured Alphaproteobacteria bacterium, assembly GCA_963842175.1. Taxonomy (GTDB): domain Bacteria; phylum Pseudomonadota; class Alphaproteobacteria; order ATCC43930; family CGMCC-115725; genus DATARH01. Next base: position 10,951 of record CAWJFM010000010.1, on the reverse strand, counting down.
ACACTCTCCCAGGCGTCGATATTGGCGCGGGCAAAGGCGAGCGCCGGCGCCTCGTCACCCAGATGATGGACGAGCGCGCCGCAGCAGCCGCTGTCCGGCGCAACGACGACCTCGCAGCCATGCCGGGTCAACAGCCGGATCGTCGCCTCGTTGATCTCGGGCGCCAATACCTGCTGGGCGCAGCCGGGCAACAGCGCGGCCCGCATCCGCCGCTCGCCCTCGGCCGGGAAAATCTGGGGCCGGTCCATCGCGGAGGCGGCTGGAACAGCGCGCGGCGCCAGCGCCACCAGCGGGCGCAGCCGCTTCGGCATCAACCCGGCGAACGGCCTCGCCAGGCGCGCCCCGTGCAAGGCGGCACGCAACAGCGCCGGCCGCGTCAGCACCAATCCGAGCAGATGGCGCAGCAGCCGCTCGGCCGCGGGGCGGCGGAAATGCGCCTCGATATGGCGCCGGCCATGATCGACCAGGTGCATGTAATTGACGCCCGACGGGCAGGTCGTCATGCAGGCGAGGCAGGAGAGACAGCGGTCGATATGCGTGACCGTCTCGCGGCCGACCGGCCCTCCCTGTTCCAGCATGTTCTTGATCAGGTAGATGCGGCCGCGCGGGCTGTCGAGTTCGTCGCCCAACAGCACATAGGTCGGGCAGGTCGCGGTGCAGAAGCCGCAATGGACGCAGGCGCGCAGGATCTTTTCCGATGCAGCGGTGTCCGGGTCGGCGAGCTGGGCCAGCGAGAAATCGGTCTGCATTCGCGGCTCAGCTGCCCTCGACCATGCGGCCGGGGTTGAGGATATGAGCGGGATCGAAGGCGTCTTTGATCCGGCGCGACAGCGCCGCGAGCGGCACCGGTTGCGGCTCGAACACGGCCACCGCGCGGCGCGAGGCCGGCGAGGCCTTGACGAGCGTCGCATGCCCGGTGCCATGCCCGTCCGCTCCGCGGATCGCCTGGCGGATCGATTGCGCGCCGGCATCACCCTGCTCTGGGACGGCCGCCCAGACCAGCCCGCCGCCCCAATCAAGCAGCCACACCGCATCGAGCGAGCGCGCGATCACCTCGGCCAGCGCGGCGCCGCGCGCCGGCGCGACCGAGATGCGCCACACCGCACGGTCGGGAAGCCCGGCCAGCGGCGCCACCTCGCCGAGCGCGCGCCAGAACGCGATCGACACGGCATCGGCGAGAATTTCGGGCGTACCGGCCGCGCCATGCTCGCGCGCGAGGCTGTCGCGGCGAAAGGCGACCGACGGCGCCGGTCCCTCGACGCGCAACGCGACCACGCCGGGGCGGGTAGGCAAAGCGAGCGGCATCGCGGTCCCGGGCGGCAGGTAGGCGGCGCCCGAGACCTCATGCGGCGAGCCCAGCGCCGCCGCCATCAGCCGCACCGCGGCGGCGGGCTCGACCCCGGCGAACAGCACGGTCGCGACCGCTTCGGGGCGCGGCAGGACCTTGACCGTGACCTCTTCGAGCGCGGCGAGGGTGCCGTAGGAGCCGGCCATCAGCTTCGAGAGATCGTAGCCGGTGACGTTCTTGACGACTTTGCCGCCCGATTTGAAAATCTCGCCGCGACCGCTGACCCCATGGAAACCGAGGAAATGGTCGCGCGCCGCGCCGGCCTTGATGCGGCGCGGGCCGGACAGGTTGCAGGCGAGGACCCCGCCCAGGGTCGGGCCGGAGCTTTCCTCATCCACAACGCCAAGAAGTCCGCGCCAATCGGGCGGTTCGAAGGCGAGCATCTGGCCGGCCTCATCAAGTGCGCGCTCAACTTCGGCGAGCGGGGTCGCGGCGCCGGCGGTCAATACCAGCTCGCTCGGGGCATAATCGCGGATGTCCGAGAGGCGCGACAGATCGAGCGTGTGCGCGGTCTGCAACGGCCGGCCGAGCCCGCGCTTCGATCCGCCGCCGACGATCTCGACCGGCTCTTCGGCGGCCAATGCACCGGCCACCGCATCGCGCAATTCGTCGATCGACGTCGGGGCGAACCGGGTCATTCGCGCAAAGTGTCATTGCGAGCGCAGCGAAGCAATCTCGGGCGGGCTTTGTTCACTCCGATCGGGATTGCTTCGTCGCCTTCGCTCCTCGCAATGACGAAATGGGTCCGATCAGAACCGCGGCAGATCGGGGTGCGGCAGACGGCCGGCATGGACATGCAGCCGGCCCAGCTCGGCGCAGCGGTGCAGCGTCGGGAATACCTTGCCGGGATTGAGCAGTCCGTCGGGGTCGAAGGCGCATTTGAGGCGCTCCTGATGGGCGAGGTCCACTTCGTCGAACATCGCCCCCATCAGGTCGCGCTTCTCGACCCCGACGCCGTGCTCGCCAGTCAGCACGCCGCCGACCGCGACGCAGAGGCGCAGAATGTCGGCGCCGAACGCCTCGGCCCGCTCGATCTCGCCCGGCTGGTTGGCGTCGTAAAGGATCAGCGGGTGCAGATTGCCGTCGCCGGCGTGGAACACGTTGGCGACCCGCAGGCCGTATTGCGTCGACAGCTCGCTGATGCGCGCCAGCACTTCGGCGAGCCGGGCGCGCGGAATCGTGCCGTCCATGCAGTAATAGTCGGGCGAGATCCGCCCGACCGCTGGAAACGCCGCCTTGCGCCCGGACCAGAAAGCGAGACGCTCGGCTTCGTCCTGGCTCACCCTGACCCCGCGCGCGCGGTTGGCGCGGGCGATTGCCTCAACCTTCTCGATCAAATGGTCGACCTCGGCCGGCGGCCCGTCGAGTTCGACGATCAATAAGGCCTCAGCATCGAGCGGGTATCCGACCTTGACGAAGGCTTCGGCGGCGTGGATCGCCGGGCGGTCCATCATCTCCATGCCGCCCGGGATGATCCCGGCGCCGATGATCGCGGCGACGCAATTGCCGGCGTCCTGCGTTTCAGCAAAGCCGATCAGCAAGGCGCGCGCGGTCGGCGGCTTCCGGAGGATGCGCACGGTGACTTCCGTGACCACGCCGAGCAGGCCCTCGGAGCCGGTCATCACCCCCATCAGATCGTAGCCCTCGGCGTCGCAATGCTTGCCGCCGAGGCGGACGATCTCGCCGTCGATCAGCACGATTTCGAGGCCGAGCAGGTTGTTGGTCGTGAGACCGTATTTGAGGCAGTGCACGCCGCCCGAATTCTCCGCGACATTGCCGCCGATCGTGCAGGCGATCTGGCTCGACGGGTCGGGCGCGTAATAAAACCCGGCGCCCTCGACCGCCGCGGTGATGGCGAGATTGGTCACTCCGGGCTGGGCGACGACGCAGCGATTGTCGTAATCGATGTCGAGGATGCGGTTGAATTTCGCCATCCCGAGCAAGACGCCGTCGGCCAGCGGCAGAGCGCCGCCCGACAACGAGGTGCCGGCGCCGCGCGGCACGATTTTTATCCGCTCGGCCTGGCAATAGCGCAGCACGGAAGCGACCTGCCCGACCGTCGAGGGCAGCACGACGACGAGCGGCGGCTGGCGATAGGCGGTCAGCCCGTCCGATTCATAGGCGCGGCGCAGCGGCTCGGAGACGATGACGCCTTCGCCCAGAACGATGGTGCGAAGCGCCGCCGCGATCTCGTCGCGCCTCAAGATGACCGCAGCATCGGGGAGCGGCATTTCCATGGGCAAATACTGTCATTGCGAGCGCTGCGAGGCAATCTCGTGTTGAGCTCTGCAACCGAATGTTCCCGGCGGAAGCCGGGATCCATCGGAGGACTGCTCGTGCGATGGCCAAATGGGTCCCGGCCTTCGCCGGGAAGCCGTAAAAAAGCGGTCGCGGCGTCAGCCCTGGCGCGCCTTGAAGCGGGGATTGACCTTGTTGATCACGAAGACCCGGCCCTTGCGCCGCACGACGCGGCAATTCTTGTCGCGCTTTTTCAGTGTCTTCAATGAATTGGCGATTTTCATGACCCGGACCCTCGCGAGCGCCGGAACATAGGGAGCCGGCCCCGCGAAGTCAATCCGAGCGGTCTCATTCTTATGCTTGTCATGCCGGCGAAAGCCGGTATCCATGGCAGAAATGGGTCCCGGCTTTCGCCGGGAAGACGATGGAAGGGCTGAGGGCCATAGAATGAAAGAAGTTGATGTTTGCGAAGCGGAAAGCTCCTTCGATGCTTTGCTCGATCTGGTCGAACGGGGTGAGGAGATTGCAATCAGCCGGCACGGCAAGGTGGTAGCCCACCTCATTCCTCCACCTGCACCGAAGAAAGTTGTCGATCCGGAAGAAGCGAGAGCCGCGATGGAACGCATCCGTGCACGCGCCAAGGCAGCTGGGCATGGCCAGTTCGATTGGGAAGAGTGGAAAGCGTATCGCGACGAGGGTCGTCGATAGAAAGCGTCTACTTCGCAGCGGCGCGCTCGGCGCGGCGCAGCTCCGGGAGATCGTTGCGGCCGGCGAGGAAGGCCTTGATGTTGCGCGTTGCCTGGCGCAACCGCTGGCGGTTCTCGACCAGCGCGATGCGCACGAACCCTTCGCCGTGCTCGCCGAAACCGACCCCCGGCGCGACCGCGACGTTGGCCCGTTCGAGCAGCAGCTTGGAGAAGGCGAGCGTGCCGATGCCGCGGAATTCCGCCGGGATCGGCGCCCAGGCGAACATCGAGGCGGCGGGCGGCGGCACCTCCCAGCCGGCCTGACGCAGCCCGTCGACCAAAACGTCGCGGCGCGCGCGGTAGCGCTCGCGGATCTCGGCAATGCAGTCCTGCGGGCCGTTGAGCGCCGCCGTCGCGGCCACCTGGATCGGGGTGAAGGCGCCGTAGTCGAGATAGGATTTGACCCGGCCCAACGCCGCGATCAGCCGCTCGTTGCCGACCGCGAAGCCGATCCGCCAGCCCGCCATCGAATAGGTCTTGCTGAGCGAGGTGAATTCGACCGCGATATCGCGCGCCCCCGGCACTTCGAGGATCGAGGGCGGCGGCCTGCCGTCGAAATAAATCTCGGCATAGGCCAGGTCGGACAACAGGATGATGTTGTGGAAGCGGCAGAAATCGACGATCTCGGCGTAAAAGTCGAGATCGACCGTTTGCGCCGTCGGGTTGGCCGGAAAGTTGAGGACCATGGCGAGCGGGGCGGGAATGCTGTGCTGCACCGCCTTCTTCAGCTCGCCAAGGAAGTCGAATTCAGGGCCGATCGGGACATGACGCACGGCGGCGCCGGCCATGATGAAGCCGAAGGCGTGGATCGGATAGCACGGGTTCGGCACGAGCACCGTGTCGCCCGGGGCGGTAATCGCCTGGGCCAGATTGGCGAGCCCCTCCTTCGAGCCGAGCGTGACGATGATCTCGCGTTCCGGATCGAGCTCGACACGGAAGCGGCGGGCGTAATAGCCGGCGCAGGCGCGCCGCAACCCGGCGATGCCGCGCGATGTCGAATAGCCGTGGGTCTTGGGGTTCTGCACCGCCTCGATCAACTTGGCGACGATGTGCGGCGGGGTCGGCCCGTCGGGGTTGCCCATGCCGAGGTCGATGACGTCGCGCCCCTCGGCGCGGGCCTGCGCCTTCAGCGCGTTGACTTCGGCGAAGACATAGGGCGGCAGGCGCTTGATGCGGTAGAACTCGTCGGGCATGGCGGTGCGCATAGGCTCCTGGCAAAAACAGAACGAACCCGCCTTAGTAGGACCATTCCGCCGGATCGAGCAATTTTAATCGGTGTCGTGGTTTCGCGGCTATCGCGGCTCGAGGACGCGGCTGCTGAAGGCGCCGAACGCGAAGCAAGTCAGCGAATTGGGCTTCACCCCGACCGGGATGAAGACGGCGCGATACTGCTCGATCCGGCCATCGGCGCGCTCGATCTCGCCCTCCAGCCGCACCGGGGCCATCGCCTTCTGGGCGTCGGCGCAAGCCCGCAGAAACAAATCGACGTAGCGCTGGGGCAGCTGGCGCATCATCGGCCGATCCGACCGCGGTTGCACCGGCAGATCGAGCAGTCGCGCGAATTCGGGGCCGTACAACAACAGCGCGGACCGCTCGATCACCTGGTCGACCGAGATCAGAAACCGGTTGGACCACTCTTTGCTGTTGGTTTCGGTCAGGTCGAGCGAGGCGATGGTGACCGCGCCGAGCTCGGCCAGCCTGCTCTCCCAATAGGCCATCAGGCGTTCGGATTGCCGGCGGCCGCGGCCGCTGGGCGCCTTCCTTATCCACGGTTCGGTCCACGCGACATCAGAGGGATCGACCTTGGCCATTGCTCCGCGTTATCCAAACCTTGCCATCGCGCTTATCGATCTAAGGAGGCGCAACCTCGGGTTCAACCAGGCCTAGTTCAACTAGGCGCGCGCGCCTAGCGCGGCAAGCCGGCGCTGGGCGTCCATGACCGTCGATTGCGCCGTCGTCGCCGGCGTCAGGCGGAAGTCGAATTCGGCGGCGTAGTAGGGTGGCGCGATGCCGAGCCGGTTCGCGTCCACCCCCGGCGTCTCGTGGCGGACGAAATCGCAGATCAACGAATCCTTGACCGCGAACACCGCATCGCTTTCGAGATAAGGATCGGTGCGGTCAAAGATGTGGGTCGTCACCGGCTCGTAGCCCTCGGCCGAGACGACGAAATGGATATGCGCCGGCCGCCAAGGGTGGCGCCCGGTGGCTTTCAGCATGGCGCCGACCGGCCCGTCCGACGGGATCGGATAGTTGACCGGCTGCACCGTTCGGATCAAATAGCGGCCGGCGTCGTCGCTCCTGAACTTGCCGCGCATATGCAGCGCATCCGGATCCTCGTCCTGCGAATCGTAAAGCCCGTTGGTCTGGGCCTGCCAGACATCGAGGATCGCGCCGGCGATCGGCCGGCCGTCGAGGTCGAGCACCCGGCCGCTGACCAGGGTCGGAACGCCGCTCTTGTCGCGATGCGCGATGTTGCCGCCCGCCGGCATGTCTGCGGCGCCGAGGCGGTGGAACGGGCCGAAGACGGTGGATTCGGTCGCGCCCTCGGGTTTGCGGTGATCCAAGAGATCGACCACCATCGAGACGCCGAGCGTATCGGAGAACAGGATGAACTCCTGGCGCTTGTCGCTGCACATCTTGCCCGCTTCGGTCAGGATCTCGATCGCCTGAAACCACTCCGCCTCGGTCAGCTCGACCTCTTTGACGAAGGCATGGAGATGGCTGATCAGGCTCAGCATGATCCGGCGCAGCCGCGGGTCTGGCGTCGCGGCAAACCGCGCCAGCACCTCGGCGGTGATGTCGTCCTCGTTCTTGTTGCGCGGCATGGCTCGTCTCCTGCGATGGGATGCCCGCAGCATAGCGAAAACGAGGTTCGTCGCCATCATCGTCGGCGAGCATGGCCCCGGCGGCACCGGCTTGCTATCCTTCCGGGAAATGGCCGGCGGACCTGCCCATTCGAGGGATTGACCCGATGGAAGAGCGCGACATCAAGCGCAAGCTGGCGACGATCCTGGTCGCGGACATCGTCGGGTTCAGTCGTCTGACCGCGAACGACGAGGATTGGACCATTCGCTCGCTCGGCGAGTTCCGCAAGATCGTCGACGAGATCGTCGATCGCCATGATGGGCGCATCTTCAACACCGGCGGCGACAGCGTGCTGGCCGAGTTCGCCAGCCCGGTCGAAGCGGTGCGCTGCGCCGTCGATTTTCAGGAAGCGGCACGCTCGCGCAACCTGCTGCAGCCGCGTGACCGGCAGCTGCGCTTCCGCATCGGCATCAATCTCGGCGACGTCATGGTGCGGGGCAGCGATTTGCTGGGCGATGGGGTCAACGTTGCCGCCCGACTGGAGGGCCTGGCCGAGCCCGGTGGCATCTGCGTCAGCGGCTCGGTGTGGGACCAGGTCAACGGCAAGTTGTCAATTGGCTACATCGATATCGGTGAGCAGGCGGTCAAGAACATTCCGCGGCCGGTGCGCGCCTATCATCTGCGTGTCGATGGCGCCATCGAGGAGGTCGGCAAGCCTGCTGCCGAACCGGCGGCGGTGCCGTCGCGGATCGAGCGCGGTCACGGTCCGCTGGTCTGGGCGCTGATCGGCGCAGCGGCGCTAATTGTGGTGCTCGCCGGTGGCCTTGCTTGGCAGCTTTGGCCGAGGAGCACCACGCCGCCGCCTACGGCAAGCGCGACGCCGCCATCTGCGCCGGTGGTGACACCCGCTCCGGCCCCGGCTTCCACACCGGCACCCGGCCCGGTCTCCGGCGGGACGCTCGCGCCGGCGCCAGCCCCCGCCGCGGCGCCAGCCCCGACACCCGCTCCCGCTCCCGCTCCGGCGCCACAGCCCGCGCCCGCAGCGACGCCAGCGCCGCAGCCAACCGCCGAGGCTGGCGGCTCAACCTTCCGCGACTGCCCGAATTGCCCCGAGATGGTGGTGGTGCCGGCCGGTCGCTTCCTGATGGGCGCGAACGCTGCGGAAGTCGCACGCTTTCCCGCGATGCCGCCGCAGGTCGCCGGGCACCAGCAGCCGCAGCACGAAGTGACCATCGCCGAACCCTTCGCGCTGGCCAAATTCGACGTCACGCGCGGCGAGTTTGCGAGCTTCGTCAAGGCGGCCAATTTTCATCCGCCACGCGGCTGCGGCACTTTTGTCAACACGCGCTGGATCCCGCGCCCGGACCTGAATTGGGACGCGCCCGGCTTCAGCCAAACCGATCGCGATCCGGTCGTCTGCGTGAGCGGCGTCGAGATCGAGGCCTATCTCGAATGGCTCCGGCATGAGACCGGCAAGCCGTACCGCCTGGCGAGCGATGCGGAGTGGGAATATGCCGCGCGTGGCGGCACAGCCACCGCCTATTATTGGGGCGACAATCCCAGCGAAGTCTGCGCTTACGAGAACGTCGCCGACCGAACCGCCAAGGAAAGGTCCGGCAACCCGGGGATGTTCGCAATGGGCTGCAGCGACGGCTTTGCCGAGACCGCGCCGGTCGGGTCGTTCAAGCCGAACCCGTTTGGTCTTTATGACATGCTCGGCAACGTCTCTGTTTTCATGGCGGATTGCTGGAACGACAGCTATGTCGGCGCGCCGAGCGATGGCTCGGTTTGGAATTCGGGCGATTGCGGGCGGCGAGTGATGCGCAAGGCCTCATTCGCCAATGGCCTGCCGTTCACCTTCAGTGCTGCGATGCGGACGCCGGAACCATTCCGCGAGCGGAGCGACCGCGTCGGCTTTCGCGTCGCGCTGACCTTGCCTTGATCGCAGCTGCAAGCAGAGAGGGGTCCGCCATGCCGTCAATCAGCGAAACCCGGCCTGCACCCTTGGTCGTGTCGCCCGCGGCGGTGCGCGCGATGCTGCGCGACGGTGGCGAGATCGCTCTCATCGATGTCCGCGAAGAGGGCGTCTTCGCCGAGGATGGCCATCCGTTTTTCGCCAATTCGGTGCCGCTCTCCCGGCTCGAATTGATGATCGGCGAACTGGTGCCGCGCAAATCCGCGCGGATCGTCGTCCATGACGGCGGCCCGGGGGCATTGGATGGGGAGGATCTTGCCGGACGTGCCGCCGCCAGGCTCGTCGCGATGGGCTATGGCAACCTCGCACTCATGGCGGGCGGGGCGCGGGGCTGGGCGGCTGCCGGGTTCGAGCTGTTCACCGGGATCAACGTGCCGAGCAAGGCGTTTGGCGAACTGGTCGAACATCGCTGCGGTACGCCGCATATCGCCGCCGCCGAGCTGAAGCGGCGGCTCGATGCCGGCGAGGAGGTGCTGATCGTCGACAGCCGGCCCTTGGGCGAATTCCGCAACATGAGCATCCCCGGCGCCTTCGACTGTCCGGGCGCCGAGCTGGTGTATCGCGTCCCCGACCGGCTGCGATCGCCAGAGAGCCTCGTCGTCGTCAACTGCGCCGGGCGGACGCGCAGCATCATCGGCGCCCAATCGCTGCGCAATGCCGGGCTGGAGAACCCGGTCATGGCGCTCGAAAACGGCACGATGGGCTGGGAGTTGGCCGGGCTCGAACTGGCGCGCGGCCGCGACGATTCCTTGCCGCCGCCCTCGCCAAGGGGCCTCGCGCAGGCCCGCGCGCTCGCCGATGAGGTCGCCAAGCGGTTCGGCATTCAGCGGATCGACGACGCTACGCTCGCCCGCTTCGAGCGCGAGGCCGAAGAACGCACGCTTTATATCTTCGACGTGCGCAGCCCCGAGGAATATGCCGAGGGCCATCTCGCCGAGGCGCGCTCGGCGCCGGGCGGTCAGCTGGTGCAGGCGACCGACGTCTATATGGCGACCCGCTACGCCCGCATCGTCCTCGTCGATGATGACGGGGTGCGGGCGGCGATGACCGGCTCGTGGCTGGCGCAGATGGGCTGGCCCGAGGTTTATGTGCTCGATGGCGGGCTGGCGGGGCGGAAGCTGATGCAGGGCGCTGCCGCCCCGGTCATTCCCGAGCTGGAACGGGCGACGGCTATGACGATCGCGCCGGCTGAGCTGAAGACGTTGCTCGACAACGCCGAGGCGGCAGTCATCGATCTCGCGCCGAGCATTGCGTATGAGGCCGGGCACATCCCCGGCGCCTGGTTTGTGGTGCGCGCGCGGCTCGCCCGCAGCCTCGCCCGGGTGCCGCCGCGGCGGGTCCTGGTGCTGACCTCGCCCGATGCGCGGCTCGCCCGGCTCGCCGCGGCCGAATTGGCGGCCAGCGGCGGCGGCGATATCCGCATCCTCGCAGGCGGCACGACTGCCTGGCGCGCCGCCGGGCTGCCGCTCGCCACCGGCCGCGAGGCGATGGCCGACACCCCGAACGATTGCTGGCGCCGGCCTTATGACCCCTATGCCGGCGCGGGCGCGCGCGAGCGCTATCTGCGCTGGGAGATCGAACTCGTGCGCCAGATCGAGCGCGAGGGCGATGTCGGGTTCCGCATTCCGGGGTAGCGGCGGCGGGTGGTAGGCCCGGCAGGACTCGAACCTGCGACAACGCCGTTATGAGCGGCGCGTTCTAACCAGCTGAACTACGGGCCCCTGCTTTGTCCGTCGTCCCGGCGAAAGCCGGGACCCACCCTTCTACCGCTTCGCGAGCTGATCAATGGGTCCCTGCTTTCGCCGGGACGACGGATTTTAGCGACGCGTCTGCCGCCTC
>CAWJFM010000009.1:0-19944 GCA_963842175.1 uncultured Alphaproteobacteria bacterium | reverse complement strand
CAACCAGCCGATCGATCCGGCGCGTTTCGCCAGCCTGCAGCGGATGCTGGCCTATCTGCAGGGGCGCGAGCTGTTCGTGCAGGACCTCCATGCCGGCGCCGACCCCGATACCGGCTGCCGGTGCGGGTGATCAGCAACGTCGCCTGGGCCAGCCTGTTTGCCCGCAACATGTTCATCCGGCCGCATCCGGCCGAGCTGCCGGATTTCGAGCCGGCCTTCACGATCCTGCATGCGCCGGATTTCCGCGCGATACCCGAGCTCGACGGCATCCGCTCGGAGACCTTCATCCTGGTCAACTTCGCCACCGGGTTCGTCCTGATCGGCGGCACCCGCTATGCCGGCGAGATCAAGAAATCGATGTTCGGCTACTTGAATTTCGTGCTGCCGACGCGCGACGTCTTACCGATGCATTGCTCGGCCAATGTCGGGCCGAAGGGCGATTCGCGATCTTCTTCGGCCTCTCGGGCACCGGCAAGACGACCCTCTCGGCCGACCATTCGCGCACGCTCATCGGCGATGACGAGCATCGGCTGGAGCCCCAAGGGGATCTTCAATTTCGAGGGCGGCTGCTACGCCAAGGTGATCAACCTGTCGCCCAAAGCCGAGCCCGAGATCTACGCGCACGATCACCCGGTTCGGGACCGTGCTCGAAAACGTCGTGGTCGACGCGGTGAGCCGGATGCCCGACGTTGACGACGACAGCCTCACCGAAAACACCCGGGCCTGCTATCCGCTCGACTTCATCCCCAATGCCGACGAGCACGGGATGGCGCCGCATCCCAAAAACGTCGTCATGCTGACCTGCGACGCGTTCGGGGTCATGCCGCCGATCGCCAAGCTCACCGCCGAGCAGGCGATGTACCATTTTCTCTCGGGCTATACGGCGCAGGTCGCCGGCACCGAGGTCGGGCTCGGCAAGGAGCCCAAGGCGGTGTTCTCGACCTGCTTCGGCGCGCCGTTCATGCCGCGTCACCCCTCGGAGTACGCCAAGATGCTGGGCGACCGCATCGCCCGCTTCAAGGCCGATTGCTGGCTCGTCAATACCGGCTGGTCGGGCGGCGCCTACGGGGTCGGCAAGCGCATGGCGATCGCCCATACCCGCGCGCTGTTGCGCGCCGCGCTCGACGGCAGCCTCGCCGGGGCGCCGATGCGCCAGGACCCCAATTTCGGGTTCCTGGTGCCCGAGAGCTGTGCCGAGATCCCGACCAATGTGCTCGACCCGCGCGGCACCTGGCCCGACAAGGGGGCCTATGACGAGGTGGCGCGCAGCCTGCGCGGCCGGTTCGAGCACAATTTCACCGAGTTCGAGCCGTTTGTCGGCAGCGAAGTGAAGCGCGCCGCGATCCGCGCGGCGGCTAGAGATAGAAAAACCCCTCTCCCGCGGTACGGGAGAGGGCATGGTCGCTCAATGCCGCACGAAGTAGACGCGGCGCAGCTGCTCGCGGAAGCTCGCGCTTGCCTCGATCGCGGCGTGAAAATCGTCTTCGCCGAGCACATAGGCCTCGACCGGATCGGCGGCGACCACCGTCGCATTGCGCGGCGCACCGCTCATCAGCGCCAATTCGCCGAAGAAGTCGCCGGGACCGAGCCGGGCGACCTCGCCGCCCGAGCGCTCCACCGTGACCGCTCCTTCGGAAACGAGGAACAGCTCGTGGCCGGTATCGCCCTCGCGAATGACGATCTCGCCCGGCATGTAGTGGCGCTTGGTCATGTGTTCGGCGATTTGGGTCAGCTCGTTGGGGGTCAGGTTCTTGAACCCGTCGACCTCCTTCAGGAACTCGCAGATGCGCAGCGCGTCGTTGAGCACGACATCCGAGACGAGCCGGCCATCGACCATGTGAACCAGCCGGTCGGCCAGCTCGATGATGCGATGGTCATGCGTCACCATCACGATCGCGGTGCCGTCCTCGACGGTCAAATCCTTGAACAGGCGGATGACGTTGCGGGTCGAGTTGGGGTCGAGCGCCGCGGTCGGTTCGTCGGCCAGCACCAGTTTGGGGCGGTTGGCGAGCGCGCGCGCAATCGCCACCCGCTGGCGCTGTCCCCCCGACAGCGCGCGCGGCTTGTACTCGGTACGAGCGCCGAGCCCCAGGCTCTCCAGCATGGCGACGCCGCGTTTGCGCATTTCCGCGGCCGAATGGCGGCCGGCGAGCTGCAACGCCATCTTCACATTCTCGTAGGCGGTCAACGACTCGAAGAGGTTGTGCATCTGAAAGATAAAGCCGATGTCGCGGCGCATGCGCACCAGCCCGCCCGGCCCGAGCCGGGAGAGATCATGGCCCAGGACGTTGATCTGGCCCTGTTGCAGCGAGCGCAGGGCGCCGACCAGGGTCAGCAATGTGGTCTTGCCCGAGCCCGACGGGCCGGTCATCACCACCAGCTGCCCGGGCTCGACCGTGAGCCCGATGTCGAACAGCACCTGGTTCTGCGCGTCGCCTTCGCCATAAGCGAAATTGACGCCGTCGACCCGCACGACCGGGTTCGGCTCAAGGCCGGGTTCGATGAGGGAGGGAGCGGGCATCAGAAGACCTCCGCCGGGTCCGCCGCGATCACCCGGCGGATCGCCAGAATCGCAGACAACAGGCACATGCCGAGGGTCAGACCAAGGCTGATCAGGGTCAGCGGCAAGGTCATATGCAGCGGCAGCAGCGTCATCGCGCCGATCGCGCGGTAGACGACCAGACACAGCAGCCAGGCCGGCAGGTAACCGGCCAGCGCCGACAGCGCCGCCTGCTCGATCACGATTCGCACCAGATAGCCGGTCTCATAGCCCATGCCCTTCAAGGTCGCGTATTGCGGAAGCTGGTCGGACAGATCGGTATAGATGATCTGATACGAGATCAGCATGCCGACGACAAAGCCGACCAGCGTCCCCAGCCAGAAGATCGGCCCGGCCGACGAAACATCGGCCTGAAAATCCCGCTCGAAGGCGACCAGCTGCGGCTTGGTCAGAACCCGCACGTCGCCAGGCAGCGCCGCTTGCAGCGACTGTTGCGCGCGCGCCGGATCTTCGCCCGCGCGGATCTTCACGATCCCGAATTCGACCGGCAGGGCGGCAGCGCCTTCCCGATTTCCGGGGAGCAGCCGGGCGAAGCTCTCTTCGCTCATCATCACGGTGCCGTCGCTGACGAAATCGGGGCCGAGCGCGAAGCTGCCGACAATGTGCACCGGGCGGCCGTTGATCTCGGTGTCCCCTGTCCCGCTCGCCATGCCGAGAAAACCCCGGGCGCGCCGGTCGACGATCACGGCGTCTTGCTCTTTCAACCGCGCGCTATCCGCCTTGACCTCGGGCAGCAGGAAGGCGGGATGGTCGGGATCGAAGCCGAACGCCTGGACCAGGTAGCTTTGATCGCTGGCCGGATCCTTCCAGAAGAAACTCGTCCATGAGGCATGGAGCGGCGATACGGAAGCGACTCCGGCGACCTTAGCCGCCGCCGCGAGATAGGCGCGCGGAAACGGATCGCTGCTGGCGAAGCGGTAGTTGCTCCTGCTGATGATGACGAGATCGGCGTCGAGCTGGCGCACCGTGGCGAGCGAAGCATCGAAAAAACCGCGCTCGAAGCCGAGCTGCACCAGCATCAACAGCACGGCAAACCCGATCCCGGCGCTCGACCGCACCAGGCGCCGCTTGTTGGCGAAGAGGTTGCGCCAGGCCAGCGGCACGGACCGGGTGCCGGCGAAACGCGCGAGCATCCCCGCTGCGGTCAAAACGCGGCTCCCGTTTTTGCGTCATGCTCGCGAAAGCGGGAATCCAGGGTCGCGAAACCGGTCGCTTGCCCTGGACCCCCGCTTGCGCGGGGGTGACGGCCGGGGGATGGGGAAATTCTCATCCGATGCGCGATTCTTAGAAGATCTCGGCGGGATCGGCCCGCCGCAAGCCGCTGAGCGACAGGAACGCCGAAACCGCCGCCATCGCGAGGGTGATCGCGAACACGGTGCCAAGCTGCGGCGCGGTCAGGGCGAGCGGCAGCAATGTCTCGCTGCGGACCAGCGCATAGACACCGAGCGCCGCGCCGAGGGCGGGCACAAACGCGACGGCCGTGATCAGGAACGCTTCGATAAGGACGATGCCATTGAGATAACGGTCGCTGTAGCCGATCGCCTTGAGGGTGGCGAATTGCGGCAGCTGCCGGGTGATCTGGGTCGCCAGCGTCTGGTACAGCACCATGATCCCGACAACGAACGAGATCACCAGCCCAGACCCGAAGATGAGGCCGGTGGCGGTCCGCCTCGTCCAATACGCGACCTCGTGGGCGACCAGTTCCGGGCGCGTGAAGACCTGCGTGTCCGCCGGCAAAATCGCCCGCATCGCTTGCGCGGCGCGGTCGGCATCGGCGCCCGGCTTCAAGCGGACAAGGCCGAGATTGACCGCATCCGGCGGGCGTTCCGGGAACATCCGGAAAAAGTTCGCCTCGCTGGCGATCGCAATGCCGAGCCCGAGAAACCCGGTGCCGAGCTGATATGTCCCGCCGATCGTCACCCGCCGCCCGGCGATCTCGACGACGCGCCCCGTCCGCAGCGGGCCGAACAGCGACCGGCTCGCGCCGTCGACGAGCACGGTGTCGGGGCGGTCGAGCACTGCGCTCTGGCGTTCGATATCCGGAACCGCGAAGACCGCGGCCCGCGGGTCGAGGCCGATCACCGAAACATCGACCCGGAGACCGCCAGCGGCATCCTGCCATTTGCCCGCGCCGAGATAGAGGGGGCTCGCTTGTGCCACATCCGGGATCGTCAATGCCGCCGCCAGGCGGGCGCGCGGAAACTGCCCGGACTGCCCCTGAAACAGGTATCGGTTGGAACACAGCAAGAGATCGAAGCGCATATGGTCATAGATCAGCATGCCGCCTTGCGGCACCGCGACGAAAAAGCCGAGCTCGATGAACACCAGGAGGATCGCGATAAAGATGCCGCCAGTGGCAAGCGCGGTGCGCCCCTTCTGGTCAACCAATATGCGCCAAGCGACCTGCAGCAGCACGAGCCTGCAATCCTCAAGACAATGGCGTCGTCCGTATACCGCATCGCACGCCGAGGCCGAAGAGACCTGTCGGGTGTTCGAAGAGCGCGATATCGCTCGGGCCTCGTCGGACCCGCATCTGCTTGCAAGGAGACGCGGCTGGCAATGCGAGAGGCCGACACAAGGCCCTGTAAAAACGGGCGCGGCGCGGCGAAATGCATTTGCTGCTCGCTTTGAGACCAAACCCCAGGCAGAAATTGCACCAATGGGGGGAATGAGCGGGGGGGATAGCAATGGACGGGCTTTTCTTCATTCTATCGTGGACCGTGCTATCGCTGCCGCTTGGCATCCTCATTGGCAAAATCATCGCTGAAATGAATGGTTGAGATACAGACCCTATCAGCTGGTCGGAACCAACCTGACCAGCGTGTTCGACAAGGTCGCGTCTGACCTCTAAGCCTCCGACGATCGTGGTTATTAACCGGCTGATAACCAAAATCCGCTAGGTTTGCACCCCTACCTCTCGGGTTGATTGGGCAACCACGGCTGACAAACGGGCGGAGTCTCAAAGCTTCGCCCGTTTGCTTTTTCTATGTGCTCGGCTCTCCCGCTGGCCGGCTTGTCGAGCAGGACGTTGCGCCGCAACACTGCTGTTCCGCCCGATGCCGGCTCGGCTTAGATCCCGATCTCGCGGCGCACCCGGGCGCCGATCGACTGGCGCAGCTTGGGCAGCTCGGCCCACGGGTCGGATGTGAGCTCGGCGAGGCGGGCGGGCACCGTCAGCACCGTAAAGGCGTCGGGCTTGACGCCCTTTTCGACCTCGTCCCACGAGAGCGGGGTCGCCACCGGCGCACCGGCGCGCGCCCGCGCCGAATAGGCGCCGACCGCGGTCGCGCCGCGGGCGTTGCGCAGGTAATCGATGAAGATTCGCCCTTGGCGTGCGCGCATCGCCATGTTCGCCGTAAAGCGGTCGGGATAGGCGGCGACAAAGCGCTGCGCCACCCATTGCGCGAATTTCTTGATCGCGTCCCAGCCGAGCCTCGGCATGACCGGCACGACGACATGGAGGCCCTTGCCGCCGGTCGTCTTGACAAAGCTCTCTGAGGCCGATGCCGAGGAGCGCCTCGCGCATCTCGATGGCCGCCGCGGTGACCCGCTCCCACGGCAGCCCGACATCGGGGTCGAAATCGAAGGTGATGCGGTCGGGGGTTTCGAGCCTGGCGACGGTCGAGCCCCAGGGATGGATCTCCAGCACCCCCATCTGCACCATCGCGATGAGGCCGGCGAGGTTCTCGATGACGAGGTAGGTCCGGGTGACGGATTTGTCGGCGATCTGCGACGCGGCCGACCACGTCCGGCACGCCGCTGCTGATGTGCTTCTGGTAGAAGCACTCCTTGTCCCAGCCCTCCGGGCAGCGCACCAGGCTTAAGGGCCGGTTGCCGAGCTGCGGCAGCGCCCAGTCCTTGATCGCGGCGTAATACTGCGCGAGCGCGAGCTTGGTGATGCCGCGGTCGGGATAGAGCACGCGATCGGGGTTGGTGAGGCGCACCCCCTCGAAGCTGATGCTGCCGTCGCGGGGCGAGACAGTCCCCGGTGAAGCACCCTCACCCGGCTCGCTGCGCTCGCCACCCTCTCCCGCGGTGCGGGAGAGGGGCTTGACGACGCGACCACTGTGCCCCTCTCCCGCACCGCGGGAGAGGGAGGGGCCCGCCGCGTCAGCGGCGGGAGGGTGAGGGTCGTTGACGAATCGATGTCGGATCGTACACCACCTCCCCGGCGCTCTTGTCCTCGCGCAGGCCCAGGAAAACCGGGTGGCGCAGGATCGCATCGGCGGTCCAGCCGCTGTACCGCACCTCGGCGACGAGGCTCGGCTCGGTCCAATGCACGCCCTTTGACGACGCGCCTTTGGGCAGCGCGACGGGCGGGTCGCGGCGCGCCAACCGATCGAGCCGCGACCGCAGCTCGCCGAGCTGCGCATCATCGAACCCGGTGCCGACGCGCCCGGCATAACGCAGCCGGCCCTCGCGGATCGTAATAGCCGACGACGAGCGCGCCGAAACCGTGCCGCGTGCCGCCGGGCTCGGTGAAGCCGATCACCACGAACTCGTCCTCGTGCGCGCATTTGATCTTGCGCCAATCGGCGCTGCGCCCGGGGCGGTACGGCCGGTCGCGGCGCTTGGCGATCGAGCCTTCGAGGCCGTAGCGGCAGGCATGGCGGAAGAAATCCGGGCCGCTGCCCCTCCTGATGGTCGCTGTAGCGGACCATGCCGCCCGCCTGGCGCGGCACGATCTCGGCAAGCGCAGCCTTGCGGTCTTCGAGCGCCGCACCGGTCAGGTCCCAGCCGTCGCGGTAGAGCAGGTCGAAGGCGAAGAAGACGAGGTCCGAGGTGTCGCCGCGGGCGATCCGGTCCTGCAATTCGGCAAAGCTCGTGGTGCCGTCGGCGGCGAGCGCGACCAGCTCGCCGTCGATCAGCGCGCTCTTGACCGGGAGCGCGGCCAGCGCCCGCGCCAGCGCCGGGAATTTCTGGGTCCAGTCGAGCCCGTTGCGGGTGATCAGCCTGACCGCGCCGCGCTCGATCCGGGCCAACAGCCGGTAGCCGTCGTATTTGATCTCGTGCAGCCATTCCGGTCCGTCGGGCGCGGTGTCCGCCGGGGCGGCAAGCTGCGGGACGAGCCTCTCGGGCATCGCCCGCTTCACGCGCGCCGGGCATGCGAGCCAATGCGACTTTCTTCACCGGCCTGGGCGCGACGGCTGCCGGCGGGTCGCCGGCGATCTCGCCGCCGTGCTGCGAATCCCAGACCCGGTCGCGATCGGCGGCGATCGCGTCGATCGAGCGCCCGGTCGCGACGCTGAGCGGCTGGTCGGCGACGAGCGCGTCGCCGCTGTCGGGCACTGCTTCGGCGTCGCGCTCCTTGATCAGGAGCCAGTTCTCGTGGGCCTCCTGCGCGGCCTTGCCGCCCATGCGCACGAGCGCCCAATTCCCCTGCATCTTCTCGCCATCGAGGCGGAATTTGAGGGCGCCCTTCCGGTAGGCGGCTTCCGGGTCGGGATCGAGCGGGGTCCAGGTGCCGCGGTCCCACAACGAGCACCGTGCCGCCGCCATACTGGCCCTTCGGAATGACCCCCTCGAACCCGCCATACTCGATCGGATGGTCCTCGACGTGGACCGCGAGGCGCTTCTCGCCGGGATCGAGGCTCGGGCCCGCGCGGGATCGCCCAGCTCAAGAGGACCCCGCCCAGTTCGAGGCGGAAATCGTAATGCAGCCGGGTCGCCGCATGTTTCTGCACGACAAACGAGAGCGGCGCCGCTGCCGGCTTTTTGCGGCGCGGCACGGTGCCGGCCGGTTCCGGCGTCTTCCGGAAGTCGCGTTTCTTCTGGTATTGCTCGAGCGCCATGGCAGGTTGTGTGCCCTACGCCCCGAGCTGGTCCGCGAGATCTTCGAAGCCGGTAGCGACATAGGTGAAATCGTGCTCCGGCTTGAAGTCGCGCGCCTGCTTCGCGCCGTGCTCGTAGGGCCGGCTGATATAGGCGGTCTTCATGCCGTGCTCGGCGGCGCGCACGAGGTCGTTGTTGTGCGCCGCCACCATCATCACCGCGCCCGGATCGCCCGACGCCGAGGAACTCGATCGCCGACTGGTACATCTCGGCGTCGGGCTTGTAGTGGCGCACCAGATCCGAGCCGAGCACGGTGTCCCACGGCAGCCCGCAATGCTTTGCCATGTCGGTCAACAGCCGCACCGTGCCGTTCGACAAGGTGGCGATGATGTATTTCTTCTTGATGCGGGTCAGGCCCGGCACCGAATCCGGCCACGGCTTGCAACCGATGCCAGGTCAGGTTGAACCAGACCTTGTCCTCCTCGGTCAGCTTGCCGGCGATGCCGAATTTGTCGAGCAATGCGTCGAGCCCCATGCGATGCAGTGCATCGAGGTTGGTCCACGGCAATTCGCCGGTGCGCACCCGGTTCATCGACGGGGCATAGGCGCCGCGCCACTCGTCGGCGAATTGCTGCCAGTCGACGCCGGTGATCCCCTTCTTCGCGCCCAATGCCTGCGCCGTCGGCGGTCACCGCCGAGCGCCAATCGACGACCGTGCCGAACACGTCATGCACCAGTGCCTGGATTTCGCTCATTTGAAGCTCCTTCGGAAAAGCCTTGCTGCCGCCGACACATCGCGAAGGCGGGCTATGCAAGCGGTCGCATCCGAATGCGGCCGGGCTCGATGACAGAGAAATGGCCGACCCAATCGGCCCGCGACGCAAGCAGCTGCACCAAGCGCGCACCAACTTCGCCCGGTTTTGGCATCGGCATCCGAAATAGTACGACGCCGCACGCGGCCGGTCGCGCCGATGCTCTGGCCAATTCACCAAAATCCTTGTCGAAGGTTAGGAGGACGCGCTGCTCGCGGACCGCCCACTCCAGAACGACCGCATCGCTGACGCCGGGTGCCACCAGTCTTACGGAGACAATATCATGCCCCGCCGCCTCAAGCGCCGCGACGGCCGTGCCGGGGAAATTCTCGTTGGCGAGGAACCGCATTTCACGCCGCGCTGGGAAACGCCTTCTCCGAACTGACCGTGTCCCGCGCATAGACGAGGCAGGCGATTACGTCGTCGTGAGTAATGCCCGGATAATTTGCCAGAATTTCCGCCTCGCTCCATCCATCGGCCATCAGCCCGATCACGAATTCAACCGACAGCCGCGTTCCGCGTATCACTGGCTTGCCCAGTCAGCACTTCCGGATCGAGTGTGATGCGCGGATGCTCGGTAGTCATGGTGCGCTCCCATCTCAGTGGCATCGGTTCACGCCGCGCGGCCAACCCCGGCGAGGCCGCGCGCCTTGTCGGCCAATCCCAGGACGCGCCGGTAATAATAGCGAAAGCGCTGGTCCTGGGTCTGGCCGCGCACATAGCGGATATAGATCTGCTGAATGATGACGGCCAGCTTGAAGGCGGCGAAGACCTGGTGCCAAAGGATCGCGTCGACCGCGAACCCGGTGCGCGCGGCATAGCGCTGGATGGCGTCGGCGCGCGTGGGAAAGCCTGTCGCGCCAGGTCGGCATCGCGGCGATCTCGCGCCAGGCCGGGTCGTCGTCCGGCTCGACCCAGTAATTCAGCAGATAGCCGAGATCGGCCAAGGGATCGCCCTGGGTGCACATGTCCCAATCGAGCACCGCCACGATATGCCCGGGATCGCCGCTGTCGAGGAGGCAATTGTCGAGCCGGTAGTCGTTGTGCAACAGCGCCGCGCCGCGCGAGACCGGCAGCTGATGCCCGAGCCAGTCGAGCACCGGCGCCATCGCGGCGGCGGCGCGCTCGGCTTCCTCGCCGCCCTGCGCCGTCTGCCAGCGCCGGCTCCACCCCGCCAGCTGGCGTTCGAGATAGCCCTCGGGGCGGCCGAGGTCGGCGAGCCCGATTTCGCCCGGCATCACCAGATGCAGATCGGCGAGCGCATCGACGAGCGCCTCGCCGATGCGCCGGTTGAGATCCGGCCGGCCGGCGAATTCCGGCGGGGATGTCGTCGCGGATCACAAAGCCGCGGCGCCGTTCCTCGACGATGAAGACCGCGCCGATGACGCTTTCGTCCTCGCACAACAAGAGGCTGCGCGGCGCCGGCGGATAGCGCCGATGCAATACCGAAAGAACGCGGTGCTCGCGGCGCATGTCGTGGGCGCCCGGCGGGATCGGGCCCAAGGGCGGCCGGCGCAGAACAAATTCCTGGTCGCCGAAGCGCAACAGGTAGGTCAGATTGGCCTTGCCGCCGGCGAACTGGCGCACCGCCAGCCGCCCTTCGGCGCCCTCCAGCCGCGCGCGCAGATACGGTTCGAGGCGGGCGGTTTCGAGGCGCTCGTCGGGCCGCTCGTCGATCAGCTCGGCCGCTTCGAGCGACAGCTGCATCAGCGCCTCGCGTGCTTCGAGACGCGGCGCTGCGCACCGCTCCTCAGCATGAGGTAAATTGCTGATGGCATGAACAGAATCACCTCATCCTGAGGAGCACTCGGAGGGTGCGTCTCGAAGGACGCACCGAGGCAATCCAGCTCATTTCCTCAGCTCGACCCGCGCGACCGCGCGCTTGTGAACTTCGTCGGGTCCGTCGACGATGCGCATCACGCGCGAGCGCGCCCAGGCGTAGGCGAGGCCGAAATCCTGGCTGACGCCGGCGCCGCCATGCGCCTGGATCGCGCGGTCGATGACGCTGAGCAGCATCTTCGGCGCCACCACCTTGATCATCGCGATCTCGGCCTGCGCCGCCTTGTTGCCGACCGTGTCCATCATATGCGCGGCCTTCAGGGTCAAGAGCCGCGCCTGCTCGATCTCCATGCGCGAGTCGGCGATCCATTCGCGGATGACGCCCTGGTCGGCCAACGGCCGGCCAAAGGCGACCCGGCTCTTGACCCGGGCGCACATCGCTTCCAGCGAGCGCTCGGCCAGCCCGATCATCCGCATGCAATGGTGGATGCGGCCCGGCCCGAGCCTTCCCTGCGCGATCTCGAAGCCGCGCCCCTCGCCCAAGAGGATGTTCTCGACCGGCACTCGCACGTCCTTGAACTCGACCTCGGCGTGGCCGTGCGGCGCGTCGTCGTAGCCGAAGACGGTGAGCGCGCGCACCACCCTGACCCCCGGCGTGTCGCGCGGCACCAGGATCATCGACTGCTGCTGGTGGCGCGGCGCGTTGGGATCGGTCTTGCCCATCAGGATGAAGATCTTGCAGCGCGGGTCCATCGCGCCCGATGTCCACCATTTCCGCGCGTTGATGAGGTAGGTGCTGTTGCCCTCGCGTTCGATGCGCGCCTCGATGTTGGTGGCGTCGGACGACGCGACCGCCGGCTCGGTCATCGCAAAGGACGAACGGATCTCGCCGGCGAGGAGCGGCTTCAGCCAGCGCTCCTGCTGCGCGCGGCGTCGCATAGCGCACCAGCGTTTCCATGTTGCCGGTGTCGGGCGCCGAGCAGTTGAACGCCTCCGGCGCGATCGGCGAGCGCCCCATGATCTCGCATAGTGGCGCGTATTCGAGGTTGGTGAGGCCGGCGCCCAGTTCGCTCTCCGGCAGGAAGAGGTTCCACAACCCCGCCGAACGCGCCTTTCGTTTCAGCTCCTCCATGACCGGCGGGATTTGCCAGCGCGACGGCGCCTCGGCCAATTGCCGCTCGAAGGTCGCCTCGGCCGGGAAGACCTCACGGGCGACAAATTCCCGCACCTGCGCCTCCAGGCGCTTCACCTTGTCCGAAGGCTCGAAATCCATGGCGCTCCCCTTAACGCGATGTCGCGTCCGGGGCCGCATATCGTATACGCAGCTCCGATACGGTGGCGCAGCAGATTATCACTGTCGGGTATGGGCGCCAGAGCCGGAACCCGGGGCAGGGAGCGTGGCTCTGTGCCACCCGCCATCACTCGCCGTCGGGCAAAGCCGTTTGCGGGTCGCTGTGTTCAGTGCAGGAACAGCTTGATAAAAATCGCGACTTGGAACGCCAACAGAAAACCCATCATCCATTTCAGCAGGAACAGGTCTCGCTTTACCTCAGCCATGTCCTGCTTCAGCCCAGTAACATCGCGCTTCAGTTCGGCGATATCCGCTTCGACCCGGACGAACCGTTGCTCGTAAACGTCGAGCCCGGCCATCGCCTCCGCGGCCTTGCGCGCCTTGTCCTCTGGCGAGCCGGCGGCGATCAGAGCGTCGTACAGCTCGGCGATCATCGTGGTCATGTCGGTGAGCCTATCACCATCGCCGCAGCAAGCCCACGCCGATCACACCGCCGGCAAGCGCTCGTAGGCGGCTTTGAGGCGGTCGCGGTCGCGGCGGATCTCGGCGTCGCGTTCGCGCTGCTCGTCGATAATCTCCTGCTTTGCCTTGGAGGCAACTCCGGCTCGCAGTGCCAATGACTCCCTCGGCGCATGGCTGACCGCGTTCGCGTTCAGCTTTTCGGCGCAGTCGCCGCATGCATCAAGTTAAGAAGCGACTCCAATCCGTTCTGTGCCTGCTCTCTGTTCGTTCGGATACTATTAAGTAACTCCCTTCTCTGATCGATCACCTCTTGTTTAGCTTTGCTCAAAAATCCTGAGTTTTCGAGAATCTTCTCCAAACGGTCTATCTCCTTGTCAAAATTCCTTATCTGTTCTCTAATTTTATTGAGACCTTCCTCTCGACTCACGTTAATTGCAAATACCGCTTGGTCGACGCTGACCGGAGTCCAATCTAATGATGTAACAAAATTACCGATTTCATTTGGAAATTTTATATCGGAAACGCGAGCCAATCGCAGGAAATGGTCAATGTTGTCCTCTAGCCAATGCTCTGCTTGGGTTGTGATCTTGAGTACAACAGCCGAAGGCTGCGCACCGGCAGGTACGTTGACCTCTGTGCGCATGGCCCGGATTGCCGAGTTCGCCGCCACGACCCACCCCATCTCGGCCGCCGCTGCCGGGTCATTGAGATCGGGCGCGAGATCGGGCCAGGGCGCGACGATCAGCATCCCCGCATCGCTGCCGGCCAGCTGCTGCCAGATCTCCTCTGTGATGAACGGCATAACCGGATGGAGGAGATGCACCGTCTGCGCCAGCACCCAAGCGGTCATCGCCTGGGTCTCGGCGCGCGCGCCCGCATCCCCGCCCTGCAAGATGGGCTTGGTGAATTCGAGGTACCAGTCGCAGAAGGTGCCCCACAGGAAATGGTAGAGATGGTGCGCCGCGTCGTCGAAGCGGAAGGCTTCGAGCGCCGCCGTCACCGCGGCGGCGCAACTCTGCGTCGCGCCGGCGATCCAGCGGTTGACGGTGAGCCGGCATTGGCGCGGGTCGAAGCCGGGCACCAGTGCGCAGCCGCTCATTTCGGCATAGCGCGCGGCGTTCCACAGCTTGGTCGCGAAGTTGCGCGAGCCCTCGACCCGGCTCTCGGCGAGCTTGATGTCGCGGCCGGGCGAGGCGAGCGCGGCGAGCGTGAAGCGCAGCGCATCGCAGCCATAGCGGTCGATGAGGTCGAGCGGGTCGATGATGTTGCCGCGCGATTTCGACATCTTCTGCCCGCGCTCGTCGCGCACGAGCGCATGGATGTAGACGGTGCGGAACGGCACCTCGCCCCTGAAATGCAGCCCCTGCATCATCATGCGGGCGACCCAGAAGAAGATGATGTCGAAGCCGGTGACCAAAACATCGCCGGGGTAATAGCGCGCCAGCTCGGGGGTCTGTTCCGGCCAGCCCAAGGTCGAGAACGGCCACAGCGCCGAGGAAAACCAGGTGTCGAGCACGTCCTCCTCGCGCGAGAGCGCGACCGCGCTGCCGTAATGCGCCGCCGCCTCGCTGGCCGCCTCGGCCTCGCTTTCGCCAACGAACACCGTGCCGTCCGGGCCGTACCAGGCCGGGATCTGGTGCCCCCACCACAATTGCCGCGAGATGCACCAGGGCTGGATGTTGCGCATCCATTCGAAAAACGTGTTTTCCCATTGCCGCGGCACAAAGCGGGTTTGCCCGCTCTCGACCGCTGCGATCGCCGGCTTGGCCAGTTCGCGCGGCGTTGCAGAACCACTGGTCGGTCAGCCACGGCTCGATCACCACGCCCGAGCGGTCGTGGTGCGGCACCATCAGGAGATGGTCCTCGACCTTCTCGATCAGACCGGCGGCTTCGAGATCCGCGAGCACCTGGCGGCGCGCCGCGAAACGTTCGAGCCCGCGGTAGCGTTCGGGCACCGCGTCGTTCAGATGCGCGTCGCGGTCGAAGATATTGATCGTTTCGAGACCATGCCGGCGCCCCACCTCGTAGTCGTTGAAATCGTGCGCCGGGGTGATCTTGACCGCGCCGCTGCCCATGGCCGGATCGGCGTATTCGTCGGCAACGACCGGGATCAGCCGGCCGACGAGCGGCAACCGTACCGATTTGCCGACGAGGTCGGCGTAGCGCTGATCCTCGGGATGGACCGCGACGCCGGTGTCGCCGAGCATTGTCTCGGGACGGGTCGTTGCTACGATGAGGAAACGCCCGCCCTCGCCCTCGACCGGGTAGCGGATGTGCCACAGCTTGCCCTTGGTTTCCCGGCTCTCGACTTCGAGGTCCGAGATCACCGTGTGCATGACCGGATCCCAATTGACCAGGCGCTTGTCGCGGTAGATCAGCCCCTCCCGGTAGAGGGCGACAAACACCCGGCGCACCGCCGCCGAGAGGCCGCTATCCATCGTGAAGCGCTCGCGGCGCCAATCGGCGGACGCCCCGAGGCGGCGCAGCTGCCGGGTGATCGTGCCGCCCGACTCCGCCTTCCACTCCCAGACCCGCTCGATGAACTTCTCGCGGCCGAGGTCGTGCTTGTTGATTTGTCGTTGGGCGAGCTGGTCGGTGACGACGATCTCGGTGGCGATCCCGGCGTGATCGGTGCCGGGCTGCCACAATGCATCGCGCCCGCGCATCCGCTCGAAGCGAATGAGGATGTCCTGCAGCGTAAAGGTCAGCGCATGGCCCATGTGCAGGCTGCCGGTCACGTTCGGCGGCGGCATCATGATCGTGTAGGGCCGCTTCTTGCTCGATGGATCGGCGGCGAAACAGCCGGCGCGCTCCCACGCCTCGTATTGGCGAGTTTCCACAGAGCCGGGGCGATAGGTTTTGTCCAGCATTGCCGAACCGTTCCTCAGTCAACCATCCTGCCGGCGTTGCCCCGGGGGCGTTCGCACCGAGCGGGCGGCCGGGCCCGCGCACCGAAAGACAAGCGCGGGGCGCCGCCCTCAAGCCTGCCCGGACTTGCCGAGCTGGGTCAACCGCGATCGCGAATGCGCGCGGCACAACTGGGGAAGTCCGCCGCAATCAGCAAGCGGAATGGCGCGGCTATTCTTTCAGCCCGCCGCCGAACCCCAGCCACTTGTCTTTTACCTCTTTGTAATGGCGGCCCATGTCGTAGAGCTGCACCGGCAGCTTCAATTCCGGCGCGATCAGGCGGCCGATCGCCGCGGCCAGGGTAAACTCGGCGAGCGCCGCGTCGTGCTGGGCGGTCACCAGCTGGGATTGGGTGGTGAACAGCTGCTGCTCGGCGATCAGCACATCGAGCACGGTGCGCGAGCCGACGAGCGCCTCCTGCTGGGTGCCTTGAAGGGCGATTTGCGCCGCCCGCACCGCGGCGCCGAACGAGGCGATCGCGGCGCGCGCCGCCTGGAGCGTCTCCCAGGTCTGGGTCGCGAGCTGCACCGCCGCGCGGCGCGCATCGTCGACCTGGCTGCGCCGCTGTCCGACGGTCTGCTCCGCTTGTCGGGTCTGCGAATAAATCGCGCCGCCCTCATAGAGCGGCATCGTCAGCTGGGCCGCGACCGTGGCCGAGTCCAGCCGGTCATTCTGCTCGGTGAAGTTCGGAGCGATGCTGCGGCTGAGCGTCCCGACGATCGAGACCTGCGGCAACAGCTGCCCGCGGACCACGTCGACATTGTCGCGCGCGGCAAGTTCGGCGAACGAGGCCGAAATGACGTTGAGATTGTCATTGGTGGCAAGGCTCAGTGCTTCTTCGCGGGTCGCCGGCAGCACCGGCCGCTCGCGCGGCATGACCAGCCGGCCGGGTGCATGGCCGACGGCGCGGGTAAACTCCGCCCGGCTTGTCTCCAAGGTCCCCTCGGCCTGGATTCGCTGCGCCGTTGCCTGGGCAAGCGATGATTCGGCCTGCGCGACATCGGTGCGGGTCACCTCGCCGACGCGGAACCGGTCGCGCGTCGCCTCGAGCTGCTTGCTGCAACACCTGCTCGTTGTTGCGGCTGACCTCGACCAGAGTCTGATCGCGCACGACGTCGAGGTAGCCCTGGGCGACCGACTGGAACACCGCGGTCTCAACCCCAAGGGTCTGCGCGCGCGTCGCCTCCACCGTGTCGATCGCCTGCCGCGTCTGCGCCTCGGTTCGGCCGCCGCGATAGACCGGCTGAGTGACCGTGAGGTTGAGCGATTTGAAGGTAAAACTGGAGAACTGCGTCGGCGAACATCGCTGGCCTGGCAGACTGACCACCGGTATGACCGGGTTTGCCGAGCTTCCAAACCCGCCGCGCGTATACCCGGACTGGCCGGAGAAGTTCACGGTCGGCCGCCAGTTCGACAGCGCCTGCGGCACGCCTTCGTCGGCGGCGCGCAGCGCGGCCCGCTGTGCCAGCAGCTGCGGATTGTTGTTATAGGCGTAGGCAAACGACTCGGTCAGCGTCTGCGCCGCGCCGGTGCCCCGCAAGCAACAGCACCGCCGCGACGCCCCCGACGCAGCTCGCGCCTACCCGCGGCAACCGATCGCGTCTCTGGCCCCCCCTCGGCAGCGGCATCACCCCTCAAAACACAAAGGCCGGCTTCGCGTCAAAATTCGGAAGTAGCGGCGTGGCTGCATCAAACATAACGCGCGACGCGAGCGTTCCGCCAGCCCGTGTTATCAACGTGGCGCGCCCGACACATTCACGTTGCCGCAAAACCACAGCGATACGCCCGCCTTGAGCAAGCTGACGGTGGATTTCCCCTGGGATTTCCGCGACTGCGCCGGCGAAAAGGATCAAATCATAGGGCGAACGTTGACGGTGCCCCAGCGGCAGCGGCGCCTCGACATAGCTGACCGAGGCGATTCGGTGATCGACCAAGGCCGACCGCCCGATTCGCGCGAGCTCCGGGTTTTCTTCCAATGCGACGACGTTGCGCGCCAGCTGCGCCAGCACCGCCGCCTCGCACCCAACCCCGGCGCCGACCACGAGCGCGGTGTCCCTCGCGTCGACCATTGCCGCCTGCAGCAGCCGAGCCGCGACCATCGGCCTCATCAGGTAGCGGCCGCCGCCGAGCGCCAGATCATCATCGACATAGGCAACGCCCCGCAGCCGCTCCGGCACAAACAGCTCGCGGCGGATGCGCATGAAGGCGGCAATCAAGCGCTCATCTGTCACCTTGTTGGGACGCAGCTGGCTCTCGACCATATTGGCGCGAGCAGCGTCGTAGACGGTCATTGCACCACCGCGGGAGCCCCGATTGCCAGGAAGGGTACCGGTGCGCCTTATATCGGCGTCCCGCCGCAACCGCAATCACCGGCGCGGCGTTCCTGGATCGCCCAACGCGCGAACCGGCTGGCCCGGCGGCAAGCGATAGAGCAGCTCGCTCGCGGTCATGGCCAGCCGCGGATGCCGCCAGTCCGGCGCGATTTCGGCAAGCGGGGCGAGGACGAAGCGGCGCTCGTGCAGGCGCGGATGCGGCAGCGTGAGGTGCTGGGCCTCGGATTGGCGACCAGCGTAATCGAGCAGGTCGAGATCAAGGGTCCGAGCGGCGTTAGGCGCGCCGCGCCGGCGCCGAACCGGTCCTCGATCGCCAACAGCGCAGCGAGCAGCGCCGCCGGGTCGAGCCGGGTTTCGACCAGGGCGACCGCATTCACGTACCAGGGTTGATCCGAAGGCGGGACCGGCTGCGACAGGTACCAGCGCAACAACGCACCTCCACCGCGATGTCTAGCGCCGGCAGTTGCGCCAGCGCTGCGCTTGCCGTTGTCTGCGGCGAGGCGAATCGCGGCGCGGCGAGGTTGCTGCCGATGCCGACAAGGATCACCCGCCATCACCCCCGCTTGCGCGGCGCTTGACGCCAAATCTCAAGCGCATGAGAATAACGGACATTTTTCAATTCCACTGGAGTTTCAGATGATTTTCATCCACAAGAACGCATTGCGATATTCATTGACGGCGCCAATCTCTATTCCGCTGCGCGGAGTCTGGCGTTCGATATCGACTACAAGCGGCTCTTAGACCTGTTTCGATCAAAAGGGCGGTTGATCCGTGCATTCTACTACACGGCGTTGATTGAAGATCAGGAATACTCACCGATCCGCCCGCTCGTCGATTGGCTTGATTATAACGGCTATACGATGGTCACCAAGCCAACCAAGGAATTCACCGACCCGATGGACGCCGCCGCATCAAGGGCAATATGGATATCGAATTGGCGATCGACATGCTCGAGATGGCCCAACACCTCGACCACGCGATCCTGTTCTCCGGCGATGGCGATTTCCGCCGGCTCGTCGCAGCGGTCCAGCGGCGCGGCGTGCGGGTGTCGGTGGTGTCGACGATCCGGTCCTCGCCGCCGATGGCCGGCGTCGGACGATTTGCGCCGCCAGGCCGACAGCTTCATCGAGTTGCAGGAACTGGCGCCCAGCATCATGCGCAACCATCATCCGCGCGACGAGCTTGGGGCGCGCCCGCGCACCGAGCCGGTCGACTGAGTGACCCGAACCCCTGTCATTGCGAGGAGGCCACTGGGCCGACGCGGCAATCTCGATCGGCGGAGCGTCTTCGGGCGCGAGATCGCTTCGCTGCGCTCGCAATGACACCTGCGGCACCAGGGCGCGACTGCCCGCTTTGCCCGCGGCTGGCCGCCTTCCGGGCGGCCAGCGGCGGGCGCATCCCGACTGGTTCAACGCGCCGGTGCCGTGCTTCGGCGATCCGTCGCCCGGCGTTGCTGATGGTCGGTCTGGCGCCGGGTCTGCGCGGCGCCAACCGGACCGGCCGCCCGTTCACCGGCGATTTTGGCGGGGATCTGCTTGATCCGCACCTTGCAAAGTTCGGCTTCGCCGCGGCCAGCTACGGCGCGCACCCCAAAGACGGGCTGCAGCTTGTCCGCACCCGCATCACCAACGCGGTCCGCTGCGCTGCCGCAGAACAAGCCGGAAGCGAGCGAAATCGCCGCCCGCCCGCCGTTCGCGGCCGAGCTGGCGGCGTTGCCGGGGATCGTAGGCGACTCCTTGCGCTCGGCGCCATCGCGCACAACGCCGTGCTCGCGGCCAAGGGATTGCTGGCCCGTGACTCACCCCTTTGCGCATGGCGCGATGCACAGCCTGCCGGATGGGATGGTGCTCGCCGACAGCTATCACTGCTCGCGGCTCAACACCAATACCGGCCGGCTCACCGAGGCGATGTTCGAACGGGTGGTCGCCGGGATCGCCGAGCGAATTGACGGCTGAGCCTCACAACTCGCGCGAGCGCATGAGGCGCGCGCGGCTCCGCTGCCAATCGCGGTCGCGCTCGGCCTGGCGC
>CAWJFM010000008.1:0-4245 GCA_963842175.1 uncultured Alphaproteobacteria bacterium | reverse complement strand
CTGAGGTGAACAGCATCGATTATATGGCCGGCCGCGATCAGATCAAAGGAGCGCCGCACGACCGGGCCGCATGGCTGCTTGCCGCGACGCTGCCCGATATGCCAGTCTTCGGCGATGCGACCGCCCAATTACTACGCCCATCCGGGGTTCGAGCGCGCCGGACTGCGCCGCCGGGAGCACGAATGGATCCGCGCGCGGTTGCTTGATCCGAGAAGCGTGTTTGTCCCGGTTTGGCGCAGCCAGAACCTTGTCATCGAGGTCGAAGGCGACGAGCCGCGCGCCGCCGTGCTGAGCGTCGAGGCGGTGGGCTCGGTGATCGGCGGATTGGCCGCGAGCGATGTCGAGGAGCGCCTGGCGCACGGACAATTCGTCTTTCTCGGCCTGATCGACGAGCGCGCCCATTTCGCGCTCGACGTGTCGGCCAGCGAGGCGCCGCTCGACATGCTGCGCTCGCCGGCGCTGGCCGCCGCCGGCATCGCCGAAGCCGGTATAGCGCAGATCGGGGTGCGCTTTGCCGATCTGCGCCAGCTCGGCGCCCGGCTCGAGCGCCGCGAGGGGGCGCTCTTGGCGCTCGCCCGCGCGATGATGTTCTGGCATTCGCGGCATCGCCATTGCGGGTTGTGCGGCAGCCCGACAAGGAGCGAGGAGGCCGGGCATATGCGGCGCTGCACCGACCCCGGCTGCGATGCGATGCATTTCCCGCGCACCGACCCGGCGGTCATCATGCTGGTGACCGACGGCGAGCGCGCGCTGTTGGGCCGCAACAAGAATTTTGTGCCGGGCATGTATTCGACGCTGGCCGGGTTTGTCGAGCCGGGTGAAAGCCTCGAAGATGCGGTCGCGCGCGAGGTGCGCGAGGAAACCGCGATCGAGGTCGGCGCCGTCCATTACCACTCCTCGCAGCCCTGGCCGTTTCCGGCCAACATCATGCTCGGCTTCTACGCCGAGGCGACCTCGACCGCGATCACCGTCGATTACGGCGAGCTCGCCGACGCCCGCTGGTTCGAGCGGGATTGGCTGCGCTCGCATGCCGATGACGACAGCTTCCGGCTGCCGCGGCGCGACTCGATCGCGCGCCGGCTGCTCGAGGATTGGCTCGCCGGCCAAACCGGCTAGAGCGGTTTTCGACCGAATCGACAGAACTCGGCAGGCATCACCCCCACCCCGACCCGCCCCCATCGAGGGGGCGGGAGTACGAATAGGAGTGCCGATAGAGGCCCTCCCCCTTGATGGGGGAGGGTTTGGGAGGGGGTGAGCGCGGTGCAACCTGATCGGAAACCGGCTCTAAAGCGCCGCGAGGATCCCGATCAGCGCGCCGATAAGCAGCACGGCAGCGCTGGCAAAGCCGATTACAAACCCCGGGCCGCGCGTTTCGGGGTCGCGGTAATAGGAGAGCGCGTACCAGGCGCGCGCGGCGATCCACACCAGCCCGATGATGCCGCCCCAGGCGGGCGAGGCGTAGAGCGCAAACAGCCACAGGGCCGGGATGAACCAGACGAGCTGTTCGAGCGTATTCTGCTGAACCCGGAAGGCGCGCTCGAATTCGGGCGCGCCGGTGACGGCCGGCGCCTTGATGTCAAAGCGTCGGCGCGCGCGGCCGGCGGCGACGAACACCGCCACGTAGAGCAGCAGGGCCAGCGCGCTGACCAGGGCCGGAAATGCCGGGATCATCCAGTCCGCTCGCGATGGTGGATCGCCTACAGCTTCCAGCCGAGCCAGTCGCACAGGCCGCGGCCCATGACCAATTCGAGATCGTTGCCCTTGAGCCAGGGCAGTTCCTCGGTGAACAGCGTTACGCATTGCAGCCACGAACACGGCATGCGGGTGATGTCGGTGCCCCAGAAATAGCGCTGCGGCCCGAAGGCGTCATACAGCTGCTGGAGGTATTTGTGGATGTTGCGGAACGGATAGGGCTCGCTCGATTCCCCCGCCGCCCCGGTCGCCTTCAGCGCGACATTGGGGAATTTGGCAAGCGCGGCGACCTCCGCGACGTTGGCGAAGGCGGCATCGTCCTTGCCGCCGCGCGCCCGGCCGAGATGATCGATGATCAGCTTGAGCCCGGGATGCTGCTCGGCGACCTTCGCGACGGTCGGCAGGAAATTGGAGGCCATCAGCGCGACCGGGATGCTGGCCTTCTCGCAGGCCGGCCACAGCCAATCCATCGTGCCGTCGGTCGGCCAATTCACCTGGTTCGGCTGGAGCAGCGCGAAACGCAGCCCGAGCATCCCCGGCCGGGTCTTCCAGCCGGCGATGAGGTCGCGGCTCTCCGGCTTGTCGAGCGGGAATTGCCCGAGGATCGCGAAGCGGTCGGGATATCTGACGGCAGCCGATTCGGCGACCATCAGGCTGTTGGGGTCCCACCCCGGCGGGTGGATCAGCGCCGCGTTGACCCCGCCATTATCCATCTCCATCAGGCATTCCTCGGCCGAATAGGACGGGACCTGACGGTGCAGCGCGTTGGTCGGCAGGTTCTGCGACCAGAGATGGATCTGTGCATCGACGATCAGCATGGTATTCGGCTCCCATTGCATTGGCCTGAGGAATTGCCGTCCATGCTATGCGATATTAGGCGTGCCCGATAGGCGCGGCGGGCGGAATTACGCAGCCTGATTGCAATGAGGCGGGGAGCGCAGACGCCCGATCCCTTGGACATCATTCACCAAATCGACGACACGCCGCCGCCGCTGTGCGGCCGATGAAACTGCGCAGAATTACGATTTGCTGGCGCAAGAGCTGAACGATCTCGGCGAGCTGGCCCGCCTCCTAATGGTCGGCGATGCCGACTATTATCTGAATTAGGCGACCGCACAGCGCGCTGGGGGCGGCTATCCTCATCGGCGCGGCCGCGCAGGTTGCTAAAAATAGCGCCTTTCTTTAGCGTGCCGCCACTGGTGCCGGTTCACTTCATGCAGGGAGGCGCCCGATGAGTTTTAGCCTTGAATTCTACAGCCTCAACTGGGAAGACCTGAGAAAGGCGCTGAGCGGCCCCGATCCGCAACTGGTACAGGCCGTCAAAGCGCAGCAATGGAACCGAATTCTGGCTGAGGACGATATCGGCGAGCGACCGCATTTCATCGGTAGTCATCTCGATCACGACAAAGATCGCCCCTGGGAGGATGCGGACGACGTATTTCGCAATGCGCTAGCTGAAATCGCGGATGTGATGTCGCGGGCGACCGCGCCCGACCATATTCCGCCCGAGATCAGCGACGACGCCGGGCTGGTCGTCGCCGCGTTCATCGCCCAACTGGGCAAGCCGATGGGCGTCGTCCGGCATGACGTAGTCGATCAGGAGGAAAGCCAGTTGCGCTTCAACTTCCGGGAGATGTTTCTCGACGGCTATGTCGGCGTCTGCTTCAAGGAACCGCGGCTGGGCGAATATCTCGCCGCGCGGCCACTGTTCGGGCTCTATCATCTCAGTTTCGTCAGCTGGGGTGGCCTCACACAAAAAGAAATGAACGATCTGCTCGCCACATACTCACCGGTCGAAGCCACCGGCGATTGGGACGAGATTGGCGGATTTGCCAAGGACTGGATCAGCGCGCTGGTCAAGGCGTTGCAGAATACGGCTGCTTCCGGCAGCGAACTTGTCACCATCCTTTGCGTCGACCAGGAACATTACTCGGGTTATCGCGGCGAGGTTTCGGTAGGATTAGCCGATGCTCTCCCCGGAAGAATCGGCCAGTGGCTCGCCGGGTGGCTCAAGCCCAAACCGCCAGCGAGCCGTTAGCGTCGATTGCTCGCGGGCATCGACCGCGATACGGCTCGCACCCTCGGCGGCATCGTCGAGGGGATGTTCGTCGAGCATCGGTAAGGCCGGGGCGGGCTGCCACAAGGCCGCCCGCCGTGCCGCCGCCCCCTAGCGCGCCATGCCCTCGGCGCCGGCCGGCACGTCGTAAAAGGCCAGCGTCATCGATACGCTGGTGTAAAAGCCCATCAGGGTGATGACATCGGTGATGCCGACATGGCCGAGGGCCTCGACCGCGCGGTCGAAGAGCCCCTTTGATACCCAGCGCGAATTGGCGAGGCAGGTCGCCATCTCGTAGATCACCTGCTCGCGCTTGTCGGAGAACGAGGTCGGCAGGCCCGAGAGGATCGCCTCCACCTTGTCGTCGGGCAGTCCGGCCGCCTTGCCGGCGCGTTCGTGCGCATTGGTCGGATAGGCCGAATGCCACTTGCTGTTGATGATGCACACGGCGATCTCGCGCTCGCGCTCGGAGAGTGAGTAGCCGGTAGCAATTGGTG
>CAWJFM010000007.1:0-76915 GCA_963842175.1 uncultured Alphaproteobacteria bacterium | reverse complement strand
AGCTGAAGCGCGAAAATCGCCGCAAGAACCAGCGACAGCCGCCGATCCCAGGCGCGGTTTTCGAAGAGCCAAGCGAGAAAACGCCGGTCGTCATATTCCTCCTGCTGAAAGAGGTGCAGATAGGTCAAGAGCCGGCGCGCCGCGAAGACGATGAAGCCGAACGGCGCGAGGAGCACGCTCACCCCAATTGCTCCATGAATTCGCTCAACCGCTGGATGATCAGGTGGCGTCCATCAGTCAAGAGGCTCCCATGATCGAAGCCGCGCAGCACATAGAGCCGCGACTGCGGCATCAGGCGGTTGAGGCGCATGCCCATTTCCGGCGGGGTTTCGCGATCCTGATCGCCATAGACCAGCACCGCCGGAACACGGACCGTGCCGGCAACCGCGGTGAGGTCCTCGCCGACCGCCGTGACCAGGATCGGCCGCAGCGGTCCGGCCGAGCGGTAATCGGCGCTGCCGAAAAGGGCGCGCAGCCGGTCGCGCGCCGCACCTTCGGCGGTGAATTGCCGCGCCAGCCGGAAGGCCCAGCGTCGCGCCGCCACCCGGGCCCGCGCCCATGGCGTGCGCTGCGGCGGCAGACCGGCCGCGGCAATCAGGAACAGGCCGCCGAGCGTCTCGGGGTGGCGCGCGGCGAGCTGCAGCCCGACCCGGCAGCCGAACGAATGCGCGACCCAGATTCGCCGGGCCGGCGGGAGGCTGCCGAGCCATTCCGCCATCGCATCGGCGTAATCCGCGGTGCCCCAGGGTGCCGGCGGCACCGGCGAGGCGCCGAAGCCGGGAAGATCGATGAGGGTCGATCGGGCGGCGCGCCGCATCGCCTGCGCGAGGGGCAACAGCGCCGCGTGCGTGGCGCCCCAGCCATGCGCCCAGATCAACTCAACCGAGCCCGCCGCCGAATCGCTGTCGAGGTGAAACAGCGCGAGATCGCTGCCGCGGACGCGAACGACGTCGGACTTCACGCCTCGACCCACGGGCTGAGATTGCGGCGATTGTGCCGGTCGCGGCGCGCAGCGTAGCTTTCGAACGGGTCCATGGCCTCGCAGGCGGGTTACGGGATTGGGGTACAGGATGGCGAGCAGGAATGAAACCCGTGTCGCGGTTTTCCTCGGCGGGCGCTCGCCCGAGCATGATGTCAGCGTCATCACCGGGCTGCAGGCGCTGAAGGCGATCGACCAGGAGCGTTTTGTCGCGTTTCCGGTCTATGTCAATCCGCGCGGGGCCTGGTTTGTCGGCGAGGCGCTCACCGAACGCCGCAACTACCTCCCCGATCGGCGCAACGCGGGCGAATTGACCGAGGTGGGCCTGGCGCTCGGCGAAACCGGCCGCGGTGTTCTCCTGCCCAAGCGCTCGGGGTTTTTCGGCCGCCGCGCGGCGACCGATTTCGATGTCGCCCTCCTGGCCTTTCATGGTCACGGCGGCGAGGACGGGCAGATGCAGGGGCTCTTCGAGACCGCCAACCTGCCCTACACCGGGATGCGCACGCTGGCATCCGCCGTTTTCATGGACAAGGCCGCGACCAAGCGCCTGCTGCGCGGCCTCGACATCCCGCTGTTGCCTTACGCCGTCGTGTCGCGGGTGGCCGGCGGGCTGCCCTCGGCCGATTCGCTGAAAGCGCTGCTCTCCGGCATCGGTTTTCCCTGCATCGTCAAGCCGGTTCATCTCGGCAGCAGCATCGGGGTCGGCAAGGCCGACAGCCTGGAGGAGGTCCGCGCGCTGTTGCCGATGATCTTCCGGCTCGATACGCACGCCTTGATCGAGCCCTTCATCCCCAATCTGGTCGAGTACAACCTCGCAGTGATGCGGAGCGGCGGGAGGGTGGTGACCTCGGCGATCGAGCGGCCGAAGCGCGCCGAGGAGCTGTTGGATTTCCGGCAAAAATACCTGTTGGGCGAAGACGGCAAATCCGGCGTCAAGGGCGATGCCGCGAACAGCCAGGGGATGCTTTCGCTGACCCGCGACATCGATCCGGATCTTCCCGCCGGAGTGGCGACCGATTTGCGGCGCTGGGCGACGGCGGCCTTCGAAGCGGTTGACGGCGCCGGCGCGCCGCGCGTCGATTTCTATTGCAATGAGGTTACCGGCGAGGCCTGGCTCAACGAGGTCAACCCGTGCCCCGGCTCGTTCGCCTATTTCCTCTGGGAGGCGGCGGATCCGCCGATCGGGTTCACCGCGCTGTTGTCGCTGCTGATCGACGAGGCGCTGGTGCGCCATCGCGAGTGCCAGCTGCCCGATGATCCGGTGCCGCCGGAGGCGCGTTTGCTCCGGCGCTCGTAGCTGGCCTTAATCGCGGTGATAGGGGTGGCCGGCGTGGATCTGCTGCGCCCGGTAGAGCTGCTCCAGCAGCATGCTGCGCACGAAGAGGTGCGGCCAGGTCATCGGGCCCAGCGAGACGACCGCATCGGCGCGCTCGATGACCGCCGGCCCGAGCCCCTCGGCGCCGCCGATCGCGAAGGCGAGGGCGGCGGCGCCGGCGTCGCGCCAGGCAGCGAGCCGGTCGGCGAAATCGCGGCTCGTCCAGGCCGCGCCCCGTTGGTCGAGCGCGACGAGCCGGGCGCCGGCGGGCCGGGCGGCGAGGATCAGCTCGGCCTCGCGCAGCTTCAGCGCGGCGGGCGGCAGCGGGCGCTTTTCTTCCAGCTCGATGATCGTGACCGGCGGCGACAGGCGCCCGGCATAGAGCGCCTGCAATTCATAGAGCGGCCCGCGCCGCAGCCGGCCGATGGCGAGGAGGTAGAGGCGGATCGGCGGGCACCTCTCAGAGGGCGGCCTCGGCCCCGGTCTCGATATCCGGCAGCGCCGAGCCCCACATCTTTTCGAGATTGTAATAGGCGCGGATTTCCGGCCGGAAGATGTGCACGATGACATCGCCGGCATCGATCAGCACCCAATCGCCCTGCCGCTTGCCCTCGATCGCGACGCGGCCGGGGAGGATCTGTTCCAGATGGTCGGTCAGCGCGGCCACCTGCCGCGCCGAACGGCCCGACGCGATCACCATGTAGTCGGCGATCGTGGTCTTGCCGGCGAGGTCGATCGTTACGATCGTCCTCGGCCTTGCCGTCTTCCAGGCTGTCGATGATGCGGCGGAGCAGCTCCGGCGCTGGGAGCCTTGCGGCGGCGCGGCGCCAGCGTGGCGATAGCGGTCGCTTCGGCGGTCACTTCGGGTTCGCTCTCCTGCGGGGTTTGCGGCTGTCGCTCGGCGCGGATGCGGGTGGCCGAGCGAGGGTCGAGCCTGGTGTGGAAAAACACCCAGGCCGGCGGCGTCATCAGCGCGAGACGGCGCGCCGCCGAGATCGGGACGCGTGCCCGGGCGAAGCGGTGTGCGGCGATCCCCGCGAGCGCCGGCAACGCGGTGCCGGGGCGATCGAAAACCGCGATCGGCACGGTGCGGAAGATGTCCTGCCACCGCTTCCAATGCGGCAGCTGGACGAGGTTGTCGCCACCCATCAGCCAGACAAATCGGGCGCGCGGAAAGCGCCGGCGCAGCATCTTCAGCGTGTCGGCGGTGTAGGTCGTGCCGAGCCGGGCCTCGATATCGCTGACCCGGATGCGCGGCTCGGCGGCGGCGACCTCGACGCCGCTTCGAGGCGCTCCGCGAACGGCATCATGCCGGCGACCGGCTTCAACGGGTTTTGCGGCGAGACCAGCCACCACACCTCGTCGAGATCGAGCCGGCTGAGCGCCAGCCGGCTGATGTGCAGATGGCCGCCATGGGCCGGGTTGAACGAGCCGCCGAGGAGGCCGATGCGGCGGCCCCGGCAAGCCATCGTGACCCCCTCTCCCCCACCGGGGGAGAGGGTTGGGGTGAGGGGGCACGGCCTGAACGGCAGGGCTGCGGCCATTCACCCTCACCCTCCCAGCGCTTGCGCTGGGCCCCTCCCTCTCCCGCGATGCGGGAGAGGGGCTTTATCCGGTCGGGAGTGGCTTGCTCAGGGGCGCACCTGGCCGTTGCCGCGGACGAGGTATTTGTAGGTGGTCAGCTCGGCCGCGCCGACCGGGCCGCGCGGCGGCAGGCGCTGCGTCGAGATGCCGATCTCGGCGCCCATGCCGAACTCGCCGCCATCGGCGAACTGGGTCGAGGCGTTGACCAGCACGATCGCGCTGTCGACCTCGCGCAGAAAGCGCTCGGCGGTCGCCTCGTCCTCGGTCACGATCGCATCGGTGTGGTGCGAGCCGTAGCGGTTGATGTGCTCGATCGCCCCGGCGACGCCGTCGACGACCCGCACCGCGAGAATGGCGTCGAGATATTCGGTGCGCCAATCCGCTTCGGTCGCCGGCGACCGCGAGCGGCTCGATCGCCAGGGTTTCCGGGTCGCCGCGCACTTCGCAGCCGGCGGCGCGCAGATCGGCGAGGATCGGCGGCAGCATCGTGGCGGCGACCGCGCGATCGACCAGCAAGGTCTCGGTCGCGCCGCAGATCGACACCCGCCGCATCTTGGCGTTGAGCACGATGGCGCGCGCCTTCTTCGGGTCGGCGGCGCGATGGATATAGGTGTGGCACAGCCCTTCGAGATGGGCGATGACCGGGATGCGGCTCTCGCGCTGGACGCGCTCGATCAGCGAGGACCCGCCGCGCGGCACGATGACGTCGATGACCCCGCTCATCTTCAGCATCATGCCGACCGCGTCGCGGTCGCGGGTCGGCACGAGCTGGATCGCGTCTTCCGGCAGATCGGCCGCGCGCAGCCCCTCGCGCAGCGCGGCGACGAGCGCGCGCGAGGAATGAAAGCTTTCCGAGCCGCCGCGCAGGATCGCCGCATTGCCGGATTTGAGCGCGAGCCCGCCGGCGTCGGCGGTCACGTTCGGGCGGCTCTCGTAGATGATGCCGATGACCCCGAGCGGCACGCTGACCCGCGAGATGCGCAGCCCGTTGGGCCGGGTCCATTCGGCCAAGACACGGCCGATCGGGTCGGGCAGCGCGGCGATGTCCTCGAGCCCGCGGGCGACGGCCTCGAGCCGCGCCGGATCGAGCGCGAGGCGATCGATCAGCGCGGCGCCGATCCCGGCCCGCTGGGCGTCGGCGACATCCTCGGCATTGGCGGCGAGGATCTCGTTCGTCCGGGAGCGCACCGCGGCGGCGGCGGCCTGAAGCGCGCCCGCCCTGGCTTCAGCCGTGGCGAGCGCCAGCGCCGCCGCGGCATCGCGGGCGCGCCGCCCGATCTCCGCCATCGTCGCGGCGAGACCGGTCTCGGTGTTGGTGCGGGTCGGCGTCTCCGTAGCGGTCATTGGCGTCATCGCCGTTCGGTCACCACCAGATCGTCGCGGTGAATGATCTCGTCGCGCCCACGGTAGCCCAGAATTGCCGCGATTTCACCGCTCTTGTGTCCGGCGATGCGCCGGATGTCGGCGCTCGAATAGGCCGAGAGGCCGCGTCCGGCTTCGCCGCCGGCGCGGGTGCGGACGATGACGCAATCGCCGCGCTCGAACGCGCCTTCGACGCCGATGATGCCGGCCGGCAGCAGGCTCTTGCCGCCGCGCAATGCGCGCGCGGCGCCGTCATCGACGACCAGCGCGCCGGCTGGATTGACCGCGCCGGCGATCCACGCCTTGCGCGCCGAGCGCGGTTCGCCGCCCGGCAAGAACAAAGTGGC
This sequence comes from uncultured Alphaproteobacteria bacterium, assembly GCA_963842175.1. Classification (GTDB taxonomy): domain Bacteria; phylum Pseudomonadota; class Alphaproteobacteria; order ATCC43930; family CGMCC-115725; genus DATARH01. The sequence goes on along the minus strand of CAWJFM010000007.1, from coordinate 71,328 downwards.
CCGGGCGCCGGCCTCGATCGCCGCCAGCGGGCCCAGGCCGCCTTGGGGATCGCCCTCGGCGATCAGCATGTGGCAGCCGGCATCGGTCGCGATGCGCGCCGCCGCCAGCTTGGTGACCATCCCGCCCGAGCTGTAGCCGGGCGGCGCCGCGCCGGCCATCGCCTCGATTTCCGGTCCGATCTCGCGCACCAGCGGAATGTGCCGCGCCGCCGCTATCGGCGCGCGGGTCGGCCGTATAGAGGCCGTCGATATCGGACAGCAGCACCAGCATGTCGGCGCTGGTCATTTGCGCGACGCGGGCGGCAAGCCGGTCGTTGTCGCCGAAGCGGATCTCGGCGGTGGCGACCGTGTCGTTCTCGTTGACCACCGGCACCGCGCCGAGCGCGAGCAATTGCGCGAAGGTGGCGCGCGCGTTCAAGTGGCGGCGCCGCTCTTCGGTGTCGTCCGGGGTCAGGAGGATCTGCGCGACGGTGACGCGGTGTCGCGCCAATGCCTCCTGATAGGCGTGCGCCAGGCGAATCTGTCCGGTGGCGGCGGCCGCCTGCTGTTCCTCGAGCCGCAGCGAGCGCCCGCGCAGCCCGAGATGGCGGCGCCCGACCGCGATCGCCCCGGAGGAGACGATGATCAGCTCCTGGCCGCGCCGGCGGCAGCGTGCGACATCGTCGACCAGCGCATCGAGCCAGTCGCGACGGATCTCGCCGTCATCCGCGACCAGCAATGCCGAGCCGATCTTCAACACGAGGCGGCGTGCCGCAATCAGCGCCGCGGCCGGGGTGGGGTCGTTGCAAGTCGCCGCCGGGGACGTCGGGCGCGGTACCGTGCGTCCTTCGAGACGCGCCCCTCCGGGCCGCTCCTCAGGATGAGGAAGATTTGTTTGTGACATGAAATACTTACCTCATTCTGAGGAGGCGCCCACGGGTCCGGCCTCCGGCCGGCCCGAGGACGGGCTCCGCGCCGTCTCGAAGGACACATTGAGTGTTCATCCCGCGTCGACCAGCGCCTCGGCGGCGCCCGCTCGCGACCTCTCGATCGCGGCGAAGAGCGCGCCGAGCACCGCCGCGACGCCCGCGCCGCTGACGCCCGACAGCGGCAGCACCGCCGCGCCGGGCCGCGTCGCGCCGGCGAGCGCGCGGCATTTTTGCGCGACGGCAGCAGGATCGATCGCGTCGATCTTGTTGAGGCCGATGATTTCCGGCTTGTCGGCAAGCCCGTGGCCGTAATCGGCAAGCTCGCGGCGGATCGTCCGATAGGCGCCGACGACATCGTCCGCGGTCCCGTCGATCAGATGGAGGATCACGGCGCAGCGCTCGACATGACCGAGAAAGCGGGTACCGAGCCCGGCGCCGTCGCTCGCCCCCTCGATCAGCCCCGGCAGGTCGGCGAGCACGAACTCCGCATCATCGAGCCGCACGACCCCGAGCTGCGGGTGCAATGTGGTGAACGGGTAGTCGGCGATTTTCGGCCGGGCGTGCGACAGGCGGGCGAGCAGCGTCGATTTGCCGGCGTTCGGCAGACCGACGAGGCCGGCATCGGCGATCAGCTTGAGCCGCAGCCAGACCCATAATTCCTGACCCGGCCAACCCGGATCGGCGCGGCGCGGCGCCTGGTTGGTCGAGCTTTTGAAATGGGCGTTGCCAAACCCGCCATCGCCGCCACGCAGCAGCACAACCCGCTGGCCCGGGCGGGTCAGATCGGCAAGCACGGTTTCCTGGTCGTCGGCGAGGATCTGTGTTCCGACCGGCACCCGCAGCACGAGATCGCGCCCCTTGGCGCCGGTGCGGTTCGCCCCGGCGCCGCCGCGCCCGTTCTGCGCCCGGAAATGCTGCCGATAACGGTAATCGATCAGCGTATTGAGATTGTCGGCAGCGTGGAAAACGATATCGCCGCCCTTGCCGCCCTCGCCGCCATCGGGCCCGCCGAATTCGATGAATTTCTCGCGGCGGAAGCTCATCGAGCCGCGCCCGCCATCACCGCTCTTCAGATAGATCTTGCACTGATCGAGGAATTTCATCGGTCTCGTCGATGCACAACAAAAAGGGGAGCGACCGGTCCGCTCCCCTCGGTTCCGGCCGGTTCGGGGACGGCTATTCGGCGGCTTGGCCGGGTTGCTCGTCAATTGGGGGCGGTTGCACCGAAATGAAGGTGCGCCCGCCAATCCCCTTCTTGAATTGCACCGCCCCGCCTTCAAGCGCGAACAGCGTGTGGTCGCGCCCCATGCCAACCCGCTCGCCCGGATGGAATTTGGTGCCGCGCTGCCGCACGATGATGTTGCCGGGAACGACGATCTCGCCGCCGAATTTCTTGACCCCGAGGCGCCGCCCAGCGCTGTCGCGGCCGTTGCGTGAGGATCCGCCGGCTTTCTTATGCGCCATCTTGAGCCTCCTGTACCGTCTCCGGCGCTTGCGTCGCCCGCCGGCCGCGCCCCCGGCCGCCGCCGGGCGTTGCCCCCTGAACGTGGATCTCGTCAATCCGCAGCACGCTCTGGTGCTGGCGGTGGCCGTTCTTGCGGCGGTAATTGTGCCGCCGCTTTTTCTTGAAGACGATGATCTTGTCAGCGCGGCGCTGCTCGACCAGCGTGGCGCGTACCGAGGCGCCGGACAACAGCGGCGTGCCCGCCGACACCGTGGCGCCGTCGCCGACCATCAGGACCTCGCCAAGCTCGATCGTCGCTCCGGGCTCGCCGGGCAGCTTCTCGACCGCGATCACATCGTCCTTGGCGACCTTGTATTGCTTGCCGCCGGTGCGGATCACTGCAAACATGATGGGAACCGATATCGGTTGGCGCGCCTGTCGCGGCAATAGCTGCCGCGGCGCGAAAAAAATTCCGGACCGGCTCTCGCGCTCCGGGAGGGGCGCACTATAGTAAGGCGCCTTGCGCTGTCAACGATCTCCGGCTTTCGGATGGATCAGACCGGATCAAACGCCGACTGCCCGGAACTCGCCGGCGAACTTTTCGCAATACCAAACAAGCCTTGAGCCAGGCCGATGGAACGCGACTTTGGCCGGGGCGCGATGTTCGCCCTCGCCCTTTCGACGCCGGGGGGCCTTGCGATTGCCGCCCTGTTTGCGCTTGGCCGTCTCGATGGTACGGCGGCGATCGTCGCGGCGACGGGGGTGCTGGCGCTATCGACGCTGATGGCGGTCGCGTTGCGGCTCTCCCTCGCCGGGGCACGCGCCGATATCGACAAGCTCGGCCCCGATGCGGCGCCAGGCGAGGCGGCAGGACAGGACTATCGGAGCCACCGGTTGAGCCCGGCGGTGCGGGCGATATGGCCGGCGGTGCTGCGGTTGCGACGGGTTTGGCGCGAGCGCGCCGCACAGGCCGAAGCGCGGCTCGCCGCCGCCGAGGCGGTCATCGCCGCGGTGCCGGACCCGCTGATCATGATCGACAGCCAGCGCCGCATCGCCCGCAGCAACACCGCGGCGGCGGAATTCATCGGACCCGGCGGGCAGCCGCGCGACTTGGCGGCAGCGCTGCGTAACCCCGTGCTGCTCGCCGCCGCCGACGCGGTGCTGCGCGGCGAGCCGGTCCGCAGCGTCGAGTTTGCCCTGTCGGGGCCGATCGAGCGGGTGCTGCGCGCCCATTTCGCCGCGATCGGTGAGCCGCCGCTCGACGGCGCGGCGGCGATCCTGACCCTGCATGATGTCACCGCGCTGAAGCGCAGCGAGCAGATGCGCGCCGATTTCATCGCGAACGCCGGGCACGAGCTGAAGACGCCCCTCGCGACCTTGATCGGCTTCATCGAGACGCTGCTCGGGCCGGCGCGCGAGGATGCAGCCGCTCGCGAGCGCTTTCTCGGGATCATGCGCGAGCAGGCGCAGCGCATGGCGCGGCTCGTCGACGATTTATTGTCGCTGTCGCACATCGAGCTGAACGAGCACGTCGCGCCGATCGGCCGGATCGCGCTGGCGCCGGTGATCGACGAAGTCGCTCGCGGGCTTGAGTTGCGCGCGGCCGAGCGCGGCATACGCATCCTGCGTGCGCTCCCGTCCGATCTTCCAGAGGTTCAGGGCGACCGCGACGAACTGGCCCAAATTTTCCAGAACCTGCTCGACAACGCGGTCAAATACGGCCGGCCCCACAGCGAGGTCACGGTGACCGGCGGCACCGGCAACGGGGCGGCGGAGCTGGTGCAGGTCGCGGTCGCCGATCAGGGCGAGGGCATCCCGAGCGAGCAGCTGCCGCGGCTGACCGAGCGCTTCTACCGCGTCGATACCGCGCGGTCGCGCGAGCTTGGCGGGACCGGCCTCGGCCTGGCAATTGTCAAGCATATCCTCAACCGCCACCGCGGCCGGCTCGATATCGCCAGCGAGGTCGGCCGAGGATCGATCTTTACGGTCTGGCTGCGCGCGGCGGACCCGTCTGTCATCGAAGAGTAACAAAACTGCAACGCAAGCGTATCGGACCGCGGGTAGAAGCCGGGCCGGGAGTGGCGAGGTTTGCGACGTCAGGGTGGCTGCCGCGTCGGTTCTGGCGTCCGGCAATCCCTTGACGGTCAGAGTGCCTGGCTCGCCGCCGAGCGGCGGTTGGGGCTGTACCACCCCACCGATCGGTGACAATCAAGCACAGGAGGATGCATTGAAACAGACAGCGAGCCGTGGCTGCCGGGCGACCCGGCGATTTCGCGCGCACCTGCTGCGCGGCGGGATTTTCGCGGGCGTTCTGGCCATGGCGCCGGCGGCCTTTGCCGCCACCCAGATCGTCGGCGCCGGATCGACCTTCGATTTCCCATTTTTCTCGAAGGCATTCTACGCCTATACCGAAAAGCACCCCGACGTCACCGTGAACTATCAGTCGATCGGCAGCGGCGGCGGCATCCAGCAGTTTACCGCCAAGACCGTCGATTTCGGCGCCAGCGACGTGCCGATGAACGCGGCCGAACTGGAGCGCGCCAAGGCTCCCGTGCTCCAAATCCCGATCACCCTCGGCGGTGAGGGAATTGCGTATAATCTTCCAGGAATTGAAAAGGGCATGCATCTGACCCGCGAGGTGATCGCCGACATCTATCTCGGCAAGATCACCAAATGGAACGACCCCGCAATCGCCAAGCTGAACCCCGGGATGAAGCTGCCCGACATGGCGATCACCGTCGTGCATCGCTCGGACGGTTCGGGCACGACCTACATCTTCACCGACTTCCTCAGCAATGTCTCGGCCGAGTGGAAGAGCAAGGTTGGCACCAACAAAGACGTGCAATGGCCGGCGCCGAGCAGCATTGGCGGCAAGGGCAACGAAGGCGTCGCCGGGCTGGTTAAGCAAACACCGGGCAGCATCGGCTATGTCGAGCTGGCGTATCTGCTCGAAAACCAGATGACCTACGCGCAAGTTCAGAACAAAGGCGGCACGTATCTGTACCCGGACATTGGTACGGTCGCGGCCGCTGCCGCGACCAAGCCGAACGTCTCGTCAACGGACTTCTCGATCGTCGATACCTCGTGCGCGCAATGCTACCCAATCAGCGGCTACTCCTGGGTGATGCTCTATAAGAAGCCGCAGGACCCGGCGCGCGGCAAGCTCGTCAAGGAGATCATGACGTGGCTCGCCACCGTGGCGCAGCCGATCGCCAAGACGATCGACTATGTCCCGCTGCCCGACAACGTGCAGAAGCAGGCATTATCGGTCCTCGGTGAAATGCAGTAGCTGACGGCAGCGGCAGCGACGATCGCGATTGACCGGAGGATCGTGTGACCGAGCAGGCCATCGCCGTTGCTGCCGCTGCACCGGCTGCCGCTCGTGCCCACGCGCTGCGGCCGGCCGAGCGGATCGCGTCGAAGATCTTCGTCGCAGCCTTGCAGGGCTCGTGCTGGCTGTTCCTGTTGATTGTCGGCGGCCTGGCCGCCGAACTGATCTGGGGGGCGCGGCTATCGCTGAAGACGTTCGGGATCGGGTTTCTGTGGAGCAGCCAATGGAACCCGGTCACCGAACAATTCGGAGCCCTGCCCTTCATCTACGGCACGGTCGTGTCCTCGGTGATTTCCCTCGTCCTGGCGGCGATTGTCGGGATAATGGCGGCAATCTACCTCGCCGAATTCGCCCCGCGCCGGCTCGGCGCCTATCTCGGATTGCTGATCGAGCTGCTCGCCGCGGTGCCGAGCATCGTCTACGGTTTATGGGGACTGTTCGTCCTCGCCCCGATCGTCGCCAACTGGATCGGCCCCGCGCTACAGGATTCCTTGGGTTTTCTGCCGTTCTTTCAAGGCACGATCTACGGCGTCAACATGCTGACCGCGGCGCTGATCCTGACCTTGATGATCGTGCCGACGATCACCGCGATCACCCGCGATCTGATCGCCGCCATCCCGATGCGCTTCCGCGAGGCGGCACTGGCGCTTGGCGCCACGCCTTGGGAGACGGCCTTCAAGGTCGTATTGCCGTCGGTCACGCGCGGTATCATCGGCGCGTGCCTGCTCGCCTTCGGCCGCGCGCTCGGCGAGACCATCGCGACGACGATGGTGATCGGCAACCGGCCGGTCATCAGCGCCTCGCTGTTCGCGCCGGGCTATACGATTGCCAGCGTCATCGCCAACGAATTCACCGAGGCGACATCGGACCTCTACCTGAGCGCGTTGATCGAGCTTGCTTTGATCCTGCTTGTCGTCAGCCTGATCGTCATCGGCATGGGCCGGTTGATGGTGCGGCTGTTCGTTCGCTGAGCGGCGGGGAAGACGGCGATGAACGGATTTTCCCTGGCGCAACGACGCAAACTGAGCAGCCGGTTATGGATCGCGCTTTGCGGCGTCTTCGCCGCGGGTGTCGCGATCGTTCTGCTGTTGATCATGGGTTATATCGTCCGCGAAGGGGTGAGCGCGATCTCGCTGCCGTTCCTGACCCGCCTGCCGCGGCCGACCGGCATCTCCGGCGGCGGCGTCGCCAACGGCATCGTCGGCACGCTGATCATCGTCGGGATCGCCGCGGCGATGGCGTTTCCGGTCGGGGTCCTTGTCGGCACCTATCTCGCGGTCTACAGCCACAAGCGGGTGGCGCAGTCGCTCAGCTTTGTCGCCGACGTTCTGGCCGGCGTTCCGAGCATCGCGATCGGGATTTATGCCTATGCGCTGCTGGTCGAGCCGTTCCGGCATTTCTCGGCGTTCTCGGCATCCTTCGCGTTCGCCGTATTGATGATCCCGCTGGTGATCCGGGCCACCGAGGGGGCGATCGCGCTGGTCCCACGCGAACTGCGCGAGGCGGCGACCGCGCTCGGCGCGCCGGAGTCGAAGGTGGTGCTGAAAATCCTGGTGGTTGCGGCGCGAACCGGCATCGTCACCGGTCTGCTGCTGTCGCTGGCGAGAGTCACCGGCGAAACCGCGCCGCTGCTGTTTACCGCCTTCGGCAGCCAATATTGGGAACTCGACCCGGCCCAGCCGATGGCCGAATTGTCGCTGCAGATCTTCACCTACGCGATCTCACCCTATGCCGATTGGCATTCCCAAGCGTGGGGCGGGGCGCTGCTGCTGATCACCGCGGTATTCGTGCTCAGCGTCCTGGCGCGGCTGTCGATCTTGTTCGGGCGCGAAGGGCGCCATGGGGGCACGGCTTGAGAGCGCACGCACCGCAGAGCTGTCACACGCGTAAATCAACGCCGACTTACGGGTTAGGCACGACGAGCCACACGCTAGAGCCTAAACTTCGTTCACGTCTTTCGGAGCGGTGCCACGATATGGATATGGAAAGAACGCCCAGCGCAGCACTCCCCATGGCCAGGATCGGGATGCCGGTGCCGAAATCACGCGAGCAACCCCTGTCGGGCACCGGCTCTGCTCCTGTTGCTGCCGCCGCAACGGTAAAGGTTGATATCCGCGATGTTAGTTTTCACTACGGCAAAACCCAGGCGCTGAAGGATATCAGCCTGCCGCTGCACGACCGCCGGGTCACTGCCTTTATCGGGCCGTCGGGTTGCGGCAAGTCCACGCTGCTGCGCATTCTCAACCGCATTTACGAGCTTTATCCCAACCAGACGGTCAGCGGCGAGGTATTGGTCGACGGCCAGAACATCCTGGCGCCGGGGCTTGATCTCAACGTGGTGCGCGCGAAGATCGGCATGGTGTTCCAGCGGCCGACGCCGTTCCCGATGTCGATCTACGACAACGTCACCTTTGGCATCCGGCTTTATGAAAAGCTGCCGAAATCGGAATTGGACGACCGCGTCGAGTCGGCGCTGCGGCGAGCGGCATTGTGGGACGAGGTCAAGGACAAACTACGACAAAGCGCGCTCGGCCTCTCGGGCGGCCAGCAGCAGCGGCTGTGCATCGCCCGCGCGATCGCGATCAAGCCGGAGGTTCTGCTGCTCGATGAACCCGCCTCGGCGCTCGACCCGCTCTCGACCCAGCGCATCGAGGAGCTGATCGCCGAGCTCAAGGCGGACTATTGCATCGCGATCGTAACGCACAACATGCAGCAGGCAGCGCGCAGCTCCGATTACACGGCGTTTCTTTACCTGGGCGAATTGATCGAGTTCGACGAGACCGAGCGCATCTTCACCCACCCGACGCTGCGCCGCACCGAAGACTACATCACCGGCCGCTTCGGCTGACGGAAAGGACGAGCATGGCTGCCGAACACATCGTCAAGAGCTACGATGACGAACTGGAGCGCCTCAACAACATGATCGTCGAAATGGGCGGGTTGGCCGAGAGCCAGCTGGCCGCCGCGATCGAGGTGGTCATCGATCGCGACAGCGATCGCGCCATCCGGGTCGTCGAAGGCGATGCGCAGGTCGACCAGCTCGAACGCGAAGTCGACAATCTGGCCATCCGCCTCTTGGCGTTGCGCCAGCCGATGGCGCGCGATCTGCGCGAGATCGTTGCCGCGCTTAAGATTAGTAGCGATCTCGAACGCATCTGCGATTATGCCGCCAACGTCGCCAAGCGCTCGATCGCGCTGACGCAGTCGCCCCCGATCGGGCCGGTGCATGCACTGCCGCGCATGGCGCATCTGGCGCACCTGCTGGTCAAGGATGTCATCGACGCCTATGTCGCGCGCGACGCCGACAAGGCGCTCGCCGTGTGGAAGCGCGACGAAGAGCTCGATGAGATGTATGCGAGCCTCTTTCGCGTATTCCTGACGTATATGATGGAGGATCCGCGCAACATTGGCCCCTCTACGCATCTGTTGTTCATGGCTAAGAACATCGAGCGTATCGGAGACCACGCGACCAATATTGCCGAGAACGTGTATTACTTGGTGCACGGCATTGCGCTCGAGCAGGCGCGGCCAAAGGGCGACAAATCGAGCCTCGAAGTCGTCGTGCCGGAGCGCCCGCCCGGCCAGGCCGGGGCGCGATGAAGCCGCTCGTCCTGATCGTCGAGGACGAGGCGCCGCTCGTCACGATGCTGCGCTACAACCTCGAGCGCGAAGGTTTCGCGGTCGATGAGGCCGCCGACGGCGAAGAAGCGCTGCTGCGCATCGCCGAGCGCCGCCCCGATGCCGTGCTGCTCGACTGGATGCTGCCGCTGGTCTCCGGCCTCGAAGTGTGCCGACAGATCCGCCGAGCACCGGCGACCCGCCAGCTGCCGGTCATCATGCTGACCGCGCGCGGCGCGGAGGGCGACCGCATCCGCGGGCTGGACAGCGGCGCCGACGACTATGTCGTCAAGCCGTTCAGCCCGAGTGAATTGGTGGCCCGGCTGCGCGCGGTGATCCGCCGCGCTCGGCCCAATGCGGCAGAGAACGTGCTGCGCTACGCCGACGTCGCAATGGATCTCACCGCCCATCGCGTGTCGCGCGCCGGCCAGCCGGTGCATCTCGGCCCGACCGAATTCCGCCTGCTGCGCCATTTCCTGCAACATCCTGCGCGCGTGTTTTCGCGCGAGCAACTGCTCGACGGGGTGTGGGGCCACGATTCCGAGGTCGAGATGCGCACTGTCGATGTGCATATCCGCCGGCTGCGCAAAGCGCTCAATGCCACCGGCGGCCTGGATCTGCTGCGAACCGTGCGCTCGGTGGGCTATGCGCTCGACAGCGCCGGCTGACCGCCGGGCAGCGACGGTCAACTGATCAGCAGCGATACCGGAATCATCACGGCGACCGCTTTCAGGGGCCAGATCCAGCCCTCCACATAGACGAGCGCGGCCAGCGTTGCCGTGCACGCGATCAAGGTTGCCTCGCGCGGGCCGATCTCGAAGCGGTATCGCATCCCAAAAAATAGCACGATCGGGGCCGCGGCACAGCAGCCCCGGTCTCGACCGAGGCCGAAGGGCCAGGGCTGTTTGGTTTGACCCCAGCCGATGCTAGGCTGATGAAGCGAAGGTTGGAGGCCATCGCTTGCCCTTGAAACGTGCCATTCTCTCGATCTCGTTGATGGCGCTTTCGCTGGTCGCCTGCTCCGGCGCTCCGCTACGCGAGGACGTCATCACGCAGGCGAGACCCGGCGGGGAGATCGCGTTCGACGTGGTCAAGATCGACGATGCGGTCTTGACCACGCTACGTGGGCGACAGCCATCCGCGTTTCGCGAGCGGTTCAAGCAGTATCTCCCGCCGCCCGATCTAAAGATCGCGGTCGGCGACACACTCTCAGTCGTGATCTGGGAATCGGCGGCCGACGGCCTGTTTGGCAACTCGCTGACCGAATTGTCATTTTCAGCGGGCGCCTCGACCAAGCTGCTGACCGGCCAATTGCCGACGCCGACGGAAACGCCAGGCCAGCTTCAGGACCTGACCACTTCGCCCGATACGCTGGCGCTGTTGTTCGGCGGGGCGGCGGCGCAAGGTGGGGCAGCAGCACTGGCGGGGGGGCTAACACCGGGCGGCGTCGCGCCTGTCGAGCAAACCGGCACCGCCTCGGGTTCGCCCAGCCGTGAGGTGCCCTTCGCCGGGACTGCGCCCGGTCCCGGTGCCGGTCCCACACCTGGCCTTGCCGCCGGCACCGCAACCGGCCCGGGCCAAATCGGCGGAGCGGCAAACCTGAGCGCGCAAGGCGTTGAAGCGCTGCTGGCACTGGCTGCACAATCCGGCCGACCCGGCACCCGAATCCCCGATCAGCAGGTCGGCCCTGACGGGGCGATCAGCATTCCCTATGCCGGGCGCATCCCGGTCGCCGGCAGAACGCCGATCGAGGTGCAGCACACGATCGAGCATCTGCTCGGCCTCGAAGGCGCTCGACCCGCAGGCCATCGTGATGGTCAAGCGGAGCGCGGCCAATTCGGTTTCGGTGGCGGGCGAGGTCATCGGCGGCAAGCGCGTCCCGCTCTCGCCCGGCGGCGACCGCCTGCTGCAGGTGATTGCCGCCGCTGGCGGGGCGAAGGCGCCGGTGCACGACACCTTTGTAGCAGCTATCGCGCGACGGCGTCACCGCGACCGTGCCGCTCGCTACCCTGGTCGCCGACCCGGCTCAGGACATCTTTGCCGAGCCGGGCGACGTGCTGACGCTGGTGCGGCGTCCGCAGACCTTCAGCGTCTTCGGCGCCACCGGCAAGAATGCCGCGATCACCTTCACCAGCGACCGGCTGTCATTGAGCGAGGCTATGGCGAAAGCCGGCGGATTGCTCGACGAGCGCGCCGACCCGCGCGCCGTGTTCCTGTTCCGCTACGAGCCGGTCGATGTCGTCCGCGCGCTCGGACAGCCGATCGCGACCGGTGCGCAGCGACGGCCTCTCGCCGATCGTCTACCGTCTCGACCTGAAGGAGGCCAAATCCTACCTTCTCGCCCGACGCTTTCGCGGTGCACGACAAGGACGTCATCTTTGTCGCGAACGCCGAAGTTCAGCCGATTTATCAACTTCTTCCAGGTGTTGTCGACGCTCACCGGTCCGATCACCAGCACGCTGTCCACTTGCCTGTATTTCAACGTCTGCTGACCGGCTTACCGTGCGCGGGCGCTGCCGGAGCCGGCTATTCGCGCAGATCCTCGAAGAATTCCTTGACCCGGGCAAAGAAGCCTTCGCTTTCGGGGTTGGTCTTGCGGTTCTCGCCGGCCTGTTCGAATTCGCGCAGCAGCTCCTGCTGGCGTTTCGTCAGGTTGACCGGCGTCTCGACGATCGCATTGATGTACATGTCGCCGCGCGCCGGCGAGCGCAGCACCGTCATTCCTTTGCCGCGCAGGCGGAATTGGTGTCCCGATTGGGTCCCGGGCGGCACCGTCACCCGGGTCCGGCTGCCCTCGACGGTCGGCACCTCGATCGTGCCGCCGAGCGCGGCGGTGGTGATCGGGATCGGCACCCGGCAGAAGATATTGGCGCCGTCGCGCTGGAAGATCGGGTGCGGCAGCGATGCTGACGAAGATGTAGAGGTCGCCCGGCGCGGCGCGGTGCAACCCGACCTCGCCCTCGCCGGCCAGGCGGATGCGGGTGCCGTCTTCGACGCCGGCCGGGATGTTGACCGACAGCGTCTTTTCGCGCCGCACCCGGCCCGGTCCGCCGCACGCCTTGCACGGCTTCTCGATGATTTGGCCCGAGCCTTGGCAGGTCGGGCAGGTTTGCTCGATCGTGAAAAAGCCCTGCTGCCGGCGAACCCGTCCGTGCCCCTGGCAGGTTCGGCAGGCAGCCGGGCGCGAGCCCGGCTCGGCGCCGCTCCCCTTGCAGGTATCGCATTGGACAAAGGTGGCAACGCGGATCGTCGTCTGCTTGCCGCGAAAAGCGTCTTCGAGCGACACCTCGATGTTGTAGCGCAGATCGCTGCCGCGGCTGGGGCCGCTCTGGGCGCGCCGGCCGCCGCCCATCGCGCCGAACATCTCTTCGAAAATATCGGCGAAGCCGCCGGAGAACCCCCCGGCGAACCCGCCATCGCCGGGGCCGCGGCTGCCATTTTCGAACGCCGCATGGCCGAACCGGTCATAGGCGGCCCGCTTCTGGTCGTCCTTCAGGACGTCATAGGCCTCGTTGACCTCCTTGAATTTCTGCTCGGCGGATTTGTCGCCCGGATTGCGGTCCGGGTGATACTGCATGGCGAGCTTGCGATAGGCATCGCTTCAACTCGTCGGCATCGGCCGATTGCGACACGCCGAGGATTTCGTAAAAGTCCTGCTTCGCCATTGTCGATGGACGCCCGGCACCAAGTCAGTTGGACATGGAGCCGCCACCGGGCCGAAGCCCGGAGGCAGCCATTGCTTCGCAGGCAGCGGTGGCGCTTACGCGGAGCCGCGCTTCTTCTGATCGTCGACTTCCTCGAAATCGGCGTCAACGACCTTGTCGCTGCCGTGACCATCGCCGGCGCCACCGGAGGCCGCTCCGGGCCCGCCGCCGGGGCCCGCGCCTCGCCACCGCTGGCCTGCGCCTTGTAGAGCGCCTCGCCGAGCTTCATCGCGACCTGCGCCAAGGCCTCGGTCTTGGCCTTGATCTGCTCCGCATCCTCGCTGCCCAGCGTGTCCTTCAAGGCCTGCACCGCATTCTGCACCGCCTCGCGATCGCCGGCCGGGACCTTGTCGCCGGCCTCCGCGAGGCTGCGCTCGGTGGTGTGGATCAGCCCGTCGGCGTGGTTCCTCGCCTCGACCAGCTCGCGCCGCTTCTTGTCCTCGGCGGCATGCGCCTCGGCGTCCTTGACCATCTTGTCGATGTCGGCTTCCGACAACCCGCCCGAGGCCTGGATGCGAATCTGCTGCTCCTTGCCGGTCGCCTTGTCCTTGGCCGAGACATTGACGATGCCGTTGGCGTCGATGTCGAAGGTGACCTCGATCTGCGGCATGCCGCGCGGCGCCGGCGGGATGCCGACCAGGTCGAACTGGCCCAGGAGCTTGTTGTCGGCCGCCATCTCGCGCTCGCCCTGGAACACGCGGATCGTGACCGCGGTCTGGTGGTCCTCGGCGGTCGAGAAGGTCTGGCTCTTTTTGGTCGGGATCGTCGTGTTGCGATCGATCAACCGGGTGAACACCCCGCCCAGCGTCTCGATGCCGAGCGACAGCGGCGTCACGTCGAGCAGAAGGACGTCCTTGACCTCGCCCTTCAGCACGCCGGCCTGGATCGCGGCGCCGACCGCGACCACCTCGTCGGGGTTGACGCTGCGGTTCGGCTCCTTGCCGAAGAACTGCTTGACGGTGTCGATGACCTTGGGCATGCGGGTCATGCCGCCGACCAGGATCACCTCCTCGATCTCCGAGGCCTTGAGCCCGGCATCCTTGAGCGCGGCGCGGCACGGCTCGATCGTCCGCTGGATCAGATCCTCGACCAGCTGCTCGAGCTTCGCCCGGCTCAGCTTGATCGTGAGGTGTTTCGGCCCGTGCTGGTCGGCGGTGATGAACGGCAGGTTGACCTCGGTCTGCACCGAGGACGACAACTCGATCTTCGCCTTTTCCGCCGCCTCTTTCAGGCGCTGCAAGGCGAGCCGGTCGTTGCGCAGGTCGATGCCCTGCTCCTTTTTGAACTCGTCGGCGAGATAGTCGATGATCTTCTTGTCGAAGTCTTCGCCGCCGAGAAAGGTGTCGCCATTGGTCGATTTGACCTCGAACACGCCATCGCCGATTTCGAGCACGGATATGTCGAAGGTGCCGCCGCCGAGGTCATAGACCGCGATCGTGCCGGTGCCCTTCTTCTCCATGCCATAGGCGAGCGCCGCCGCGGTCGGCTCGTTGATGATGCGCAACACTTCGAGCCCGGCGATCTTGCCGGCGTCCTTGGTCGCCTGGCGCTGGCTGTCGTTGAAATAGGCCGGTACGGTGATGACCGCCTGGGCGACCGTCTCGCCGAGATAGGCCTCGGCGGTCTCCTTCATCTTCTGCAGGATGAAGGCGCTGATCTGCGAGGGCGCGTATTTCTTGCCGCGGCTCTCGACCCAGGCGTCGCCATTGTCGCCGGGGATGATCTTGTAGGGGACGAGATCGATGTCCTTCTTGACCATCGGATCGTCGATGCGGCGCCCGATCAGCCGCTTGATCGCGAAAAACGTGTTCTCGGGATTGGTGACCGCCTGGCGTTTCGCCGCCTGGCCGACGAGGCGCTCGCCCGATTCGGTGAACGCGACCATCGAGGGCGTGGTGCGCGCGCCTTCGGCGTTTTCGATGACCTTGGCGTTCCTGCCCTCCATCACGGCGACGCAGGAATTGGTCGTGCCGAGATCGATGCCGATAACCTTGCTCATGGGGACCTCATGTCAAAAGCAGGACCGGTCGGCCCGGGAAAAGCACCGTCCCGATCCCCCGGAGTTGCGGCAGCCGCGGTTGTCTAGCCAACCGGGCGGCCGCGCGGGTTATATATGTGGCGGGAAGGGCGCCTATCAACCGGTACTCGACCCTAGTTTGACCCGGCTCTCAGCCTTCGGGGAGCGCGTTCCTTTGATCGTCTCGGCGAGTTATCGCACCGACATCCCGGCCTTTTATGCGGGCTGGTTTCTGCGGCGGCTGCGTGCCGGCTCTTGCCGCGTCGCCAACCCCTATGGCGGCGGCTCCTACGAGGTGTCGCTCGCCCCCGGTGCGGTGGACGGGTTCGTGTTGTGGACGCGCAACCTGCGGCCGCTGCTGGCCGATCTCGACGCGGTGCGGCTGGTGGCGCCGTTCACCGTGCAATTCACGGTGACCGGCTATCCGCGGGCGCTCGAAACCTCGGTCATCGCCGCAGCGGACGCGGTCGCGCAGCTGCGCGAGCTGCGTCGTCGCTTTGGGCCGCGCGCGGCGGTGTGGCGCTACGACCCGATCGTCGTCACCGGCGAGCTCGACGCCGAGGCGCATGCCGCCGGCTTCGCGGCGCTGGCGCGGGCGCTCAAGGGCACGGTCGACGAGGTGGTGCTCTCGGTCATGCACCCGTACAAGAAGACGCGGCGCAACCTCGATCGCGCCGCCGGGCAGCACGGCTTCCTGTGGCGCGACCCGCCGCCCGAGGAGAAGCGGCGGCTCCTCGGCCGGCTCGCCGCGATCGCCGTAGAGCACGGCATGGCGCCGACCCTATGCAGCCAGCCCGAGCTGCTGGGTCCCGGGCTCGGCGAAGCCCGCTGCATCGACGCCGAACGTCTCGCCGATGTCGCCCAGCGCCCGATCGCGGCGCGCACCAGCGGCAACCGCCCGGGCTGCCGCTGCGCCCTGTCGCGCGATATCGGCGCCTACGACACCTGCCCGCATGGCTGCGTCTATTGCTATGCGGTCGCCGATCGCGATCGCGCTGTCGCGAACTTCCGCCGCCACGATCCGGAGGCGCCAATACTGCGGGTCTGAGGCTCGCTCAGCTCAGTGGTGATGGCCGCCGCCGCCATGGCCGCCGCCGCCATGGCCGCCGCCGCCATGGAAGCCGCCGCCATGGAAGCCGCCGCCGCGGAAGCCGCCGCCGCGGAAGCCGCCGCCGCGGAAGCCGTGATGATGGAAGCCGCCGCCGAAGCCGAAGCCAAGGCCGACCGCGGCCGGAATGCCGTACCCGTAGTAAGGCTCGGCGTACCCGTAGTATGGATTGGCATACTCATAACTGTAGGGCGTGTAGTACTGGCTGTACCAAGCATTGTAGGCCTGACAATACTGATAGTAATATGGATTGTTGCAATCAATGTAAGGATAACCTTGGACCCTGTAGGGATAACCCTGGGCCTGGACGGGCGTAGCTGCCAGTAAGCCGCCGGCGGCGATGAAGGTCGCGGCGACCAGGAGGCGGCGCAACCAACGCGTGATGATGGGGAGAGACATGATACCCTCCGCTCGGATGTACGATGCTAATTTACTATACGGACCCGGTCAGTTTTTATCCCCGCAGATTTAACCCCGCCGCAAGGTGCGGGACGAGCCTCGCTCACACATAATCACGCGGGCGCGACGATGACAGACCGGCCACAGCAAATCACCTGCGTCATCGCCGGCGGCGGCCCGGCCGGGATCATGCTCGGCTTTCTCCTGGCGCGCGCCGGGGTCGAGGTGCTGGTCATCGAAAAGCACCGTGACTTCCTGCGCGACTTCCGCGGCGACACGATCCACCCGTCGACGTTGCAGGTCATGCACGAGCTGGGCCTGCTCGAGAGCTTCCTCGCGCGCCCGCATCAAGAAGTGCGTGAGCTGCGCGGCATCATCGGCGATACCGAGATCATCGCTTGCCGATTTCAGCCATCTGCCGACCCGCTGCCGCTTCATCGCGTTGATGCCGCAATGGGATTTCCTCAATTTCCTCGCCGAAGCGGGTGGCCGGTTGTCGGGCTTTCACTTGCGGATGGAGACCGAGGTCACCGACCTGATCGAGGAGGCCGGCCGCGTCGTAGGGTTGCGGGCGCGCACGCCGGAAGGTGCCATCGAGATCCGCGCCGATCTGGTGGTCGGCGCCGACGGGCGGCATTCGATCGTGCGCGAGCGCGCCGGGCTTGCGGTCGTCAATCTCGGCGCGCCGATCGACGTGTTGTGGATGCGGCTCTCGAAACGCCCGGACGACCCGAGCCAAACCGCGGGCCGGCTCAATTACGGCCGCCTTCTGGTGATGCTCGACCGCGGCGATTACTGGCAATGCGCCTTTGTGATCCGCAAGGGCGCGTTCGACGCGATCCGGGAGCGCGGCATCGCGAGCTTCCGCGACGAGATCGTCCGCATCGCGCCGTTCCTCTCCGACCGCGTCGCGGAGCTGTGCGAGTGGGACGATGTGAAGCTGCTGACGGTGATCGTCGACCGGCTCGAGCGCTGGTGGCGGCCGGGGCTCTTGTGCATCGGCGATTGCGCCCATGCGATGTCGCCGATCGGCGGGGTCGGCATCAATCTCGCGATCCAGGACGCCGTCGCCGCCGCCAACATCCTGGCGCGGCCGTTGCGCGACGGCGTGCTGAGCGATGCGGATTTACAGGCGGTGCAGCGGCGCCGCAGCCTGCCGACCCGGCTGACCCAGGGGCTGCAGGTCGCGATCCAAGAGCGCGTCATGGACCCGGTTCTCGGCTCGGACAAGCCGATCGTCGGCGCCCTGGCCGCTGCGGCTGTTCAACCATTTGCCGTGGCTCGCGCGCATCCCGGCGCGGCTGATCGGTCTCGGCTTCCGCCCCGAGCACGTGCGCAGCCCGACCGCGCAATCGTGAACCGCGCGCCGGCTCGCGCGGTCCTATAATTACGCGACAGCCGCATTTCGAGGAGCCGATCATGCCCATTGCCCCGCCGCCGCACCCGACCCGCCGCACCATGTCTTCTACCTCGCCGGCAGCGCTGTTGCCGCATTCGCGGCGGGCCGCCGCGGGGCCCTGGCCCAGACCGGGCCGGGCGGCCAGCCGCTCAAGATCGCGACGATCGGCGCCGGGCGCGAGGGCGGCGCGCTCGGCGCGCTGTTCGTCAAGGCCGGCCATCCGGTCATGTTCTCCTCGCGCCATCCCGAGCAGCTGAAGGATTTCGTCGCCGGGCTCGGCCCGCTGGCGAAGGCCGGCACGGTGGCCGAGGCGATCGCCTTCGGCGATGTCGTGCTGCTCGTCGTGCCCTATACGGCGGTGGCCGAGATCGGCAAGGAATACGGCACGCGCGCTCGCCGCCAAGAAGCTGGTGATCGACGTCAGCAACCCGATCGTGCGGCGCGACGGCGAGGACGCTGGTCAAGCAGGTCAACGATGAGGGCGGCGCCGGCCTCGCCACCCAGAAGGCGCTGCCCGGCGCGCATCTCGTGCGCGCCTTCAATGCGATCGGCTCCGGGCAACTGGCCGATCTCGCGCACCGCCAGGGCGAGCCGGTCGCTGTGCCGATCGCCGGCGACGACCAGGACGCGCTGGCGCTGGCCTCGCGCCTGATCAAGGAGATCGGCTTCGAGCCGGTCGTGGTCGGCGGGCTCGCGATGGGCAAGTACCTGGTGCCCGGAACGCCGCTCGGCGGTGTCCATACGGCGACCGAGATCAAGCAGATCGTCGCGACCCTCAAATAGGCTCAGCGGGCGCGCCGCCGCTCAGCCGCGGAAATTGCGGCGCGACCTCGCGCATGAACAGTTGGAGGCTCTCGGCGGCGACCTCGTGCGGCATCGGTCCGAGCCGGAACGAGGCGATGACCCCGCCGATCCCGAGCTGGTCGAGCGCCGCGAAATCCTCCGCGACCCGCGCCGGCGAGCCGTGGATCAACCCGTCGCCGCGCGCGGTTCGCGACCCCGGCAGATCGCTCGTGCGGCACCTCGATGCGCAAGCCGGTGTCGGCGAAGATCCGGTCGCGCATTTCGGCACGGGCGCGGGTCATCGTCTCGAAGGCCGCAACCCCGATGCGCTCGGCTTCGGCATCGCTCGCCGCGACAAAGACATTGCGCCACACCCAGCTGGCTTTGAGGTTCGCGGCGACCGCGGCCTCGTCGTGCCCGGCCTCGCGCATCGCCTCGCGGTAGAGGCCGACCCGGCGCCGCGTCGTTTCGAGCGACTGCACGTTCATCATGAAGGGCTTGCCCTGTCGCGCCAGCTCGACGAGCGACGCATCGCCCGAGGACCCGCGTATCACGACCGGATGCGGCTTTGTGTAGGGCCGCGGCCGCAGCATCGGGACCTTGAGCTGCCAGAACCGGCCGTGATGCGCGAATTCGCCGCCGGTCCACGCCCGGAGCATGATCGCCTCGGCTTCGTCGAGGCGCGCCTGCGCCTCGTGATGGTCGATGCCGAAGCCCTGGTAGTCGTAGATGTTGTAGGAGCTGCCGCGGCCGAGCCCGACGATCAGCCGCCCTTTCATTAGATTGTCGAGCAGCGCCATCTGCTCGGCGAGCCGGATCGGATGGTGCAGCGCGGTCTGCAGCACCGCAAAGCCGATCGCGGCGTGACGCAGCGAACCGGCAAGCGCGCCGGCGAGCGCGATCGGATCGGCGTAAACCGAGATGCCGTCGAAATGATGCTCGGCGAGCCAGATGACATCGATCGCCAAGCTCGTCCGCCAGCCGCGCCTCGGCCAGGGTCTCGTCGATGACCGTGCCGTCGCGCGCCGGATCGCGGCAATCGGGAAACAGGAAATTGCCGAACTTCACAGGCCGCTCCCTCATCGGTTGCCGTCATCACGGACGGACGGTGCCGCCGCTGTCAAGAGCGTGCCGGCCGTGCGGGGCCGCGGCAGATCGGCTCGCGATCAGCCGGCATCAGTTGACGCGGCCGCGCCATCGGCCGATCCTTCCCCCACCCTTCCCTCCCCCGCGGGCGGGAGGGTCGGGGGATAGGAGGGCCGCCATGAAAGTCGGTATCGCGCTCAACATGCTGTGTCAGCCCGGCCGCTCCGATGCGTCGGTGGTGGGCGAGCATCTGGCGATGGGCGACCTCGCCGAGCCGCTTGGCTTCGATTCGCTGTTCGCGCTCGAGCATCACTTCACCGGCTATGCGATGTCGCCGGCGCCGACCCAGCTGCTCAGCTATTACGCCGGCCGCACCCGCCGCATCACGCTCGGCACCGCCGTCATCGTGCTGCCGTGGCACGATCCGGTGCGGGTCGCCGAGCAGATCGCGCTGTTGGACATCCTGTGCGGCGGGCGCTGCCTGTTCGGCTTCGGGCGCGGCGCCGCAAGCGTCGAATACGAGGGTTTCCGCATCCCGATGGGCGAGGCGCGGCCGCGCTTTGTCGAGGCGGCGCAGATCATCGTCAAGGCGCTCGCCAACGACAGCTTCGAGCACCAGGGCGAATTCTTCCAGATCCCGCGCACCGCGATCCGGCCGCGCCCGATCTCGCATCCCGAGCGGCGCTTCCACGCCTCGGCGGTCAGCCCCGACTCGGCCGAGGTCATGGCGAAGCTCGGCTTCGGCGTGTTGATGGTGATGCAGAACGAATGGCCGAAAGCCGCCGCCGATATCGCGCGCTATCGCGAAATCGCGCGCGCCGCCGGACACGCGCCGCGGCCGCCGATCATCCTGACCAATGTCTGCTGCGCCGAGAGCCGCGACGAGGCGCATGAGCGCGCGTTCAAGTATCTCGGCCAGAAATGGCAGTCGATCGACGACCACTACCATTTCTCCGACGGCCATCTCTCGACGGTCAAAGGCTATGAGACCTACGGCAAGATGGCGCGCACCTATGCCAAGATCGGCGAAAGCGCCGAGACGCGCAAAAAGGCGACCGATTTCTACGTCAGCATCCAGATCGTCGGCACGCCCAACGACTGCCTCGACAAGATCGCCGAATTGCAGCGCCTGACCGGGCTCGACCATCTCGTCACCGAGTATTCGTTCGGTGCCATGCCGCATGAGGAGGCCGAAGTAAACATGCGCCTCTTCGCCGACCGAGTGCTGCCGGTCTTGCAGCGCGACCCCGCCTTCGTCGGCGGCGGCCTGCCGCAGGGCGTCCCCTTGGCCGCGGCCGCGGCCAAGGAGAATTTGTTCGCGCCGGCCTAGCAGGCGACCAGCAGCAATGCCGGATTTGCCCCTCGCCCGCGCGGGCGAGAGCATCCTGCCCGGCGAGGCTTATCTCAGCCACACCCCGGTGCTGCACGCCCATGCCGGGACCCAGCCCGATCTGTTCCTGCGCTGGAACGAGATCCCGCTTGCGGCCGAGGCGATCGATGTCGTCGTGCATCTGCACGGGTTCTCGCAACAGGGCGGCGCGATGCCGCTGACCGAAAAGGTGGCGCGCAGCGGCCTTGACCTGTCCGGCCGCACGCGGCCGACGCTCGCTCTGCTGCCGCGCGGCAATTGGCTCCGGCACACCTGGTACGATTTCCCGGCATTGCTTGAGGGCGGGCTCGACCGGCTCGTGGAATATGCGGTGGGGCATTTCGCCGAGGGCCGCAATTTGTCCGTCGACCGCTTCATCCTGACGGCGCATTCCGGCGGCGGCATGCCGGCGGTCGACGCAATCGCCGGAGCGCGCCGGCCGCCTGATGAATTGTTCGTGTTCGACGGGCTCTACGGGCACGATCCGAGCGCCGGCGACCCGCTGCAAGGGATCGAGATCATCGATGCCTGGCTCGGCGACCGGCTGGCGGGCGAGCCCGACCGGCCCGGGGCACTGCGTGTGATCTTTATAGAGCGGCAGACCGGGCCGTTCTCGCGCGAAGTCGCGGCGCTGATCGCCAAGCGTCTTGCCGCGGCGGCAGACGCGGCAGCGCTCGCCCGGCGGTACCGGGTCGAGCGCTCCGGCGTGCCGCACGGCTATGTCGCCGCGGTGTGCGGGCCGCCTCTGCTCGCCGACCCGGGCGCCGACATCGACTGGTCGCACATCTAGCCGGCAGGGTCGGCTGGCATCGCCGATGGCCCGAGACGGACCCGATCCCGGCAGCGCGCCGCAGCCGCGTTCGATTTTTGAAGGTCGGGGGGCCGCTCGTTGGGCTTTCGCGATCCTGGCGGCCGTGGCGGCCTTCGTAATGATGGTCGCCACGCGCGCCTTTATCTACAAAGGCGGTGAGCCGAACGGCTTATTCGTGTGGGGAATGGCAACAGTGGTCGGCGTCATCGCCGGAACGGTCTGTGCCCCGCCGCAACACGGCCAACGGGCGCGCTCGCTCTTCATCGGCCTGGCGATCGCGGCATCCGTGGTCGCGCTGCTGGTCGGCGTTGCCTCGCGCCATGGGCTCAGTGCGCCTGACATTGAACGCGTCCTCGGCACGGTGATCGGTGCGATTGCCGCCCGCATCCTCCTGCGCCGGGCCTGAGCCCGATCGCGGCCGGCCGCAGCCGGCCATTGCCGGGGGCGCGGCGACGACGCAATCTCGACGGGGCAAAAGCGAAGGAGGTCGTGGTGTCCGGTGTTCTTGACGGCATTCGCGTTCTCGATTTCGGGCGCTACATCGCCGGACCGTTCTGCGCCGCGCTGCTCGGCGATCTCGGTGCCGAGGTGATCCGCATCGAGAGGATCGGCGGCGGCGAGGACCGCTTCTTCATCCCGGTCGGAGCCGGCTCTGAGGGCGGCGGCGCGATGTTCCTCGCGATGAACCGCAACAAGCGCGGCATGACCCTCGACCCGGCAGCGCCAAAGGGCCGCGAGATCGTCCGAAAACTCGTCGCGTCGGCCGATGTCGTGGTCGCGAACCTGCCGCCGGCGGTGCTGCGCTCGCTCGCGCTCGACCTCGACAGCCTGCGGGCGGTGAAGCCCGACATCATCCTGACGACGGTGACCGGGTTCGGCGCCGGCGGGCCCTTGAGCCACAAGCACGGCTTCGACGGCATCGGCCAGACGATGAGCGGCGCGGTGTATCTGTCCGGCACGCCCGAGCAGCCGATCGTCAGCAAGGTCCCATGGGTCGATTTCGGCACCGCCTGCCTGTCGGCGTTCGGGACGCTCGCCGCGCTTTACGAGCGCGGCAAAACGGGCCGCGGCCAGAAGGTCGAGGGCGCGTTGCTGCGCACCGCGATCGCCTTCACCAATGCCACGCTGATCGAGCAGTCGCTGACCGGGGTCAACCGTACCGCAATCCGCAACCGCGCCTTCAATTCGGCGCCGGGTGATATCTTCCGCACCGCCGACGGATGGATCGTCGCGACGGTGATCGGCCAGCCGATGTTTCGGCGCTGGTGCCATATGGTCGGCGCCGAGGATTGGCTCGCCGACCCGCGCTTCGCCGACGATCAGGCGCGCGCCGATCACGGCGAGATCGTCTCGGCGCGGATGAGCGAGTGGTGCGCGGCGAAGAGCTGCGCCGAGGCGCTCGCCGAGCTCGAACAGGCCAGCATCGTCGCCGGCCAGGTCTACTCGCCGCAGCAGGCGCTCGACGATGAACATATCCGCGCCGCACGCCTCCTCGAAGAGCGCAAATTCCCCGGCCTCGACCGCACCGTGCCGCTGGCGCCAACCCCGATCGAGCTGTCGGACACCCCCGGCACCTATCGCCGCCCGGCGCCGCTCCTTGGCGAGCACACCGACGAGATCCTGAAGAGCCTGGGCTACAGCACGGCCGAGATCGCCGTGTTGCGCGCGGAGCGCGTGATATGAGGCGCCCGCAGGCGGAATTGACGTAGACTGCGGGTGCTATCGGCGACAACGGGCGCGGAGAATGGCGAGCATGTCCGAATTGCACCGCTTCCTCGACGAAGCGCGCGGGCTCTTGCCCGCCGCGGTGGCGTTGCGCCGCCGCATTCACCAGAAGCCCGAGCTCGGGCTTGCAGCTGCCGCTGACGACCGCGGCGGTGCTCGACGGGCTGCAAGGGTGCGAGGTGGAGATTGCCCGCGGCCCCTCGACCTCGGGGCTCGTCGTGACGCTCAGCGGCACCAAGCCGGGAGCGCAGTCCGGCCGCACGATCCTGTTGCGCGGCGATATGGACGCGCTGCCGATGCCGGAGGAAACCGGGCTCGCCTACGCCAGCGAAATCAAGGGCCGCATGCATGCCTGCGGCCACGACGCGCATACGGCGATGCTGGTCCAGGCGGTGCACCTGCTGCACCGGCATCGCGACAAGCTCGCCGGCACCGTCAAGTTCATGTTCCAGCCGGGCGAGGAGGGATATGCCGGGGCCCGGAAGATGATCGAGGATGGTCTGATCGACGCCGATCCCAAACCCGATGCCGCGTTCGCCTTGCATATCCACCCCGTCGTCAAGGCCGGCGCGATCTTCGGCAGGCCGGGCCCGATATTGGCCTCGGCCGATACCTGGACGATCACGGTCAAGGGCCGCGGCGGTCACGCCTCGATGCCGCACCACGCGATCGATCCGATCCCGGTCGCGTTCGAAATCGGGCTGGCGCTGCACGCGATGGTGACCCGCACGATCGACGCCTTCGATCCGGTGGTGGTGACCTGCGCCAAGGTGACGAGCCGGCACCGCCAACAACGTGATCCCCGAGATGGCCGAGATGGGCGGCACGCTGCGCGCCACCTCCGAAGAAGCGCGGGAGCGGGCGCATGACGGCATCCGCCGCGTCGCGACAAACATCGCCGCGGCGCATCAGTGCTCGGCCGATGTCGCGATCCAGCGGGGCTACCCGGTGACGATCAACGATCCCGGCTTTGTCGATTTCGCCCGCGCCGTCGCGACCGACCTGCTCGGCGCCGACAACTACATCGACAGCCCGGCGCCGCTCATGGGGGCCGAAGACTTCTCCTATGTCCTGCAGCGCATGCCCGGCTGCATGATGTTTCTCGGGGTGATGCCGGAGGGTCACGACGGTCACGACCATATCGCGCCGTGCCACTCCAACCGCATGGTGCTGAACGAGGATTGCATGGCGGTCGGGATCGCGATGCACGCCGCCATTGCCCACCAGTTTCTCGCCCGATGAGCAAGGCCTTCATCAAGGAAGCGGACGACGAGCCGGAGCTGCCCGATGAGGCGCCGGCGATCCCGGCCGGGGTCAGGAATTACATGACGCCCGACGGGCATCGCCGCATGCAGGACGAGCTGCGCCGCCTGATCCGCGAGGAGCGCCCGAAGACCGTCGATGTCGTGGCCTGGGCGGCCGGCAATGGCGACCGCTCGGAAAACGGCGATTATCTCTACGGCAAGCAGCGGCTGCGCGAGATCGACCGGCGCATCCGCTTCCTGACCAAGCGGCTGGAGAGCGCCGAGGTCGTCGATCCGCGCCGGCAGACCCGACGCGACCAGGTGTTTTTCGGGGCGAGCGTCACCTTCGCCAATCGGCATGGCGCGGAAAAGACGGTCACTATCGTCGGCATCGACGAAGCAGACCTCGATCGCGGCCAAGTCAGCTGGATTTCGCCGATCGCCCGCGCCCTGTTGAAGGCGCATGAAGGCGACCGGGTCGAGCTGCGCACCCCGACCGGGACCGAACAGATCGAGGTGCTCGAAATACGGTACGCGGAGGGGTAGCCTTCGTTTGTCATCCCGGCGAAGGCCGGGACCCACTCCTCCGGCGACGGAGCGGTTGACGAGTGGGTCCGGCCTTCGCCGAGATGACGATGGAGAGCTTACAACTTGAGCAGGCGACGGGCGTTGCCGTTCAGCAATTTCTCGCGGTCCTCGGCCGAGAGCGGCAGCGTCTTGATCCACTCCGCGCCGGGCGGGTTGTCCATGAACGGGTAGTCGACCGAAAAGAGGATGCGGTCGATCCCCATCTCCATCATGCAGCAAATCAGCGCCGGGTCGGAAAAGAACCCGCTGGTGGTGATCCAGAAATGCTCGCAGAAGACGTCGCGGAAGGTCTTCTCGCTCATGCTGGAGCGCAGCCCGTGGCTGATCCGCCAGAGATAGAACGGCAGCCCCTCGCCCATATGGCCGAGGATGATCTTCGAGCCCGGGATAGGCGTCGAACACGCCCGACAGCACAAAGCGGATGCCCTGCGTCGCGGTCTCGACCGTAAACCCCCAGGCGGCGCGCAATATGCCCGGATGCTTCTCGGTGTAGCCCTTGTAATAGGCCTCGATCACCGATTGCTGCGGCAGCGCCGGGTGGATGTAGATCGGCACGTCCAACGCCTGCGCCCGCTCGTAGATCGGCCAGAACCGCTCGTCGTCGTGAAAGAGGCCGCCGGTCAGGCCGTTGACCATCGCGCCCTTGAAGCCGAGCTTGGTGACGGCGCGCTCCAGTTCGTCGGCCGCGGCGCGCGGATCGGCGGTCGGCAGCACGGCGAACCCGGCGAAGCGGTCGGGATGGGCGCGCACCGCCGCGTCGAGGCGGTCGTTGACGCGACGCGCCAGCGGCACGCCGGTTGCGGCATCGACCGCCTGCAGTCCCGGGATCGAATGCGACAAGACCTGCAGGTCGATGCCGGATTCGTCCATCTCCTTGAGGCGCAGCGCGCCCAGATCGTCGAGCCGCTCGACAATGTCGCGGCCGGCGCCGGGGCCGCCGAACCGCTTCACCTCGGGATCGAGGTAATGTTCTTCCAAAGCGATGACATAGGATTTTGCCGCCATTTGCGTCCTCCCCTTGTCGGGTCTCAGTTCAAAGTTGGATGAGCCACGTGCTTCCTTCGAGACGGCCGCTTCGCGGCCTCCTCAGGATGAGGTTTTTTCTTAAATGCCATCAAAAACTTACGTCATCCTGAGAAGCGCCCATGGACTTGAGTCCGGGGGGCGTCTCGAAGGACGCACGACGCGCATGCCTCGGCAAACCGGGACACTCCTCCTCCGTTGCGATCCTGCCCGGCCGCCGGGGCGGTTTATGGCGCGCCGGAATAGCTCGTCAGATCGATGAATTCCAGCACCGTGCCGTCGGGGTCGTGGAAATAGGCGCGCGGGCCGTTGACGACCCCGCCCTGGCGGTCTTCCTCGAAGGTGATCTCGACGCCCGTTCTGGCGCAGATGGTCGAGCGCCTTCGGATACTCCTCATGCGGAACGGCGAAGGCGTGGTGGACGCCGCCATGGTTCTCGGCCCGCGGGTTGATCGGCGGGTCGCGCTTTACGAGGATCAGGCAGGTCCCGGCGGCGTCGAGAAACGCCATCGTGCCGCGCGCCACCGTCTCCAGATGGCGGCAGCCGACAACATCCGTATAGAACCGGGTGCTCTTCTCGATATCGCTGACCGGAATAGAGAAATGGGCGACGGATTTGATCGCGACCATGTGACCCTCCGCGGGTGATTATCGGGCCTCGGCCCTCTGCAACGCTGGCGAAACCGATAGGCCCATCCTAGCCGATCGGCGCCGCGATCGGGGCGGTTTTATGCGCCACTGGAGCGCCACGAAAACCGCTCAGAACCGGATGTCGGTCGGCGGCAGGCCGAATTCGGAGCGGCCGAAGACGGCGGCGGCGCGCTCCAGATTGGTGCCGGCATGCGCCTGCATCGCGTGCACGTCGCGCCAGGCGCGCTGGATCGGGTTATTGAGGAAGATGGCGCGGCCGCCCGACGCCTTCATCAGCCGGTCGACGGCGCCGACGCTCCATTGGACCGCCTTGCCGGAATCCCAGCGAATGCGGGCGCGCAAATTGAGCGGGATCTCCTCGCCGGCACGGGCGAGGCGCATCATTTCCGCGAAGTTGGCGAGCATGCGGTCATAAGCCGCGTCGATCTCGGCGGCCGATTCGGCAAGCCGCAGCTGAGTGAACGGATCCTCGGCGACGCGCCCGCCGTCGCGCAGATTGACCCGAGCCTGCTGCTGCTCGCGGAACGAGGCAAAAGCGCCCCGCGCCGCCCCGATCGCCGCCGCGGAAAGCGCGTAGGCGAACAGGAGGCCGAACGGCAGCCGGTAGAGCGGCGCGTCGTTGACCGCCATTCCAGGGTTCGTCAGCCGAAACGCATCGAGATAGGAATGGGTGCGGTACTCCGGCACAAAGGCGCCCTCGACGACGATGTCCTTGCTGCCGGGGCCGCAGAGCCCCATGACGTGCCAATTGTCGTCGATCCGATAGTCGCGGCGCGGCAGGAGGAAGGTGCGGGCGTCGGGCGGTGATTTGTTCGCTTCCGGCGGCGCGATGCCGCCGACCACGACCCAATCGCAGAAATCGCAGCCGCTCGAAAACGACCAGCGGCCCTTGAGGCGGAAGCCGCGGGGGACGCGCTCGACCGTTCCGGTCGGCGCCAGCGAGGTCGAGAGCAGGATGCTGCTGTCTGCGCCCCAAACATCGTCCTGGGCCTCTTGCGGGAACAGCGCCAAATGCCAGTTGTGCACGCCGACGACGCCAAAGATCCAGCCGGAGGAGCCGCACGCCGCGCCGATTTCAGTCGCCGCCTGGTAGAAAATGCCGGGGTCGAGCTCGAAGCCGCCGTAGCGCCTTGGCTGCATCGCACGAAAGAGACCCTGCCGCTGGAAATCGGCGACGGTCTCGGGCGGCAGGCGGCGCAGCTCTTCCGCGCGCGGCGCCCGCTCGCGCAGCACCGGCAACAGCGCGCGCACGCAGCCAAAAAATTCGTCAGGTGTCATTGCCGGCCCCACCACGATCTCGATCCATGATGCCACACGGCAAGAGGGCAGGCGAGCCATGCAGCATTCGGGCCGCGGTGAGGTCGCGTCTTCTGCCTAGCGCGGTTGGGGCGCTCAGCCCCCTCCCCCGGCGCTGGCGAAATAGAGGCGCGGGTCGGCGGCGCGGATGTGGGCTTCGGGGAGGCCCAGTTCGCGGCGGACGATATTGGTGCCTTCGACCAAGGCGACGCATTTGTAATAGGCGATGCGGCGCGAGAGACCCTCGCGGCCGAAGCCGCAATCGGTGGTGATCACCAGCCGCTCGGGCGCGATGTATTCGAGCGCCTTGCGGATGAGCCCCGCGACGTGCTCGGCCGGCTCGACGATCGTGTTGCAGTGGTTGACGACGCCGATGCCGATCTTTTTGTCGGTCTTGTATTTGCCGAAGAGGGCCAGATCCCGGCCGTCGCTGCTGGCGCATTCGAAGGTGATGACGTCGGCGTTCAATTGCAGCAGGTGCGGCAGCGCGCGCTCATAGCTCGGCACCTCCCAATAGACGCGCTGCTGGTTGGGGTTGCCCCAGCAGGTGTGCACCCAGATCTCGGCGTCGACCCCGGCGAGCTGGCGGTTGAACGCCTCGGTCTGGAATTCGAGATCCTTGTCGGTGCATGTCGGGCAAGGTGGTCAGCCCGTGATGGCGCGGCTCCTCGACCTGGATCACCGGACAGCCGGCGGCGGCCAATTCCGGAACTCGGCGTTCATGATGTCGCAGAGATCGAGCACCAGCGCCTGGTCGTCGTGGTAATGCTCGTCCCACAGCATCGAGGCGAGCGCCGGGGCGCAGATCGCGCCGAACTTGACCGGCTTGTCGGAAAGGCGCTGCGCCACCTGCCAGATCGCGGCGTATTCGAGCGGGCCGCGGCTCAATTTTTCGGTGACGACCCCGGGCTGATAGGCCTCCTGCACCTCCCACAGGATCTTGCCGGGCCTGAGCCCGTGGCGCTGCATCCAGCCGCGCGAGGTGTCGCGGTGGCCGGTGACGCCGCCGAGGCGCTCGATCGGGTAGAAGAACCACGATTTGCCGCCGACCGCGAGATCGAAGCGGCTGTCGCCGTCGGTGACGATGTCGAGCCCGGCGGCTTCCTGCGCGTTGATCACCGCGGCGACGGCGTCGAGATACTGCTCGCGGAACAGCGAGTCGCCGAGCATCGTCTTGAACGAGCGGCCCTGCAGGCTCGCGTCGAACCATAACGGGCGCGGATACGACCCAGTGATCGCGGTCGGCAGGATCATGTCGCGGGTCGTGGTCAGCATCGCCTGCCTCGCTTGCATCGCGGGGAGCGACGTATAACATCTTCGGCATGGCCGACGAACCGATCACGCTCGAATTGCTGGCGCGCCAGCAACAACGCGTCCTCGACGAGCTGAGCACGATGCGCGACGACATGCAGGTGCTGACCGCGATGGTCGTGCGTTTGGATGGCACCGTAGGGCTCGTTCTGACCGAATTGCGGACGATGCACAGCCAGCACAACCGTCTGGCCAACCGCGTTCGGCGCGTCGAAGAGCGGCTGGAGACGCCGGAGTAAAGCGGCCCGCGCCTCGACCGGCGGTCTCAATCGCCGTCGAAGATCGCTTCCGGCAACAGGGCGGAGACGACGTAGTTGGGCACGTCAACGACGTTGGAAACCCGCAGATCGACCGCGACCGAACAGATCACATAGGCCTGCTCGCGGCTGAAGCCGCGTTCCTGCAATAGTTCGATCATGTTGAGGACGGCGTTGCGGCAGGCGAGCGTCAGGTTCTCCGCCTCGATCTCGCCGGCGGCGTTGATCGGCATCCCCATGACGCCGAGAAAGCGCTCGGGCGCGGCGAAGCGCGGGTCGGTGAAATAGGTCTCGCGCGAGAACACCGGGGCGCTGAACTTGCGCCGGCTGGGGAGGCCCTTGTGCAGCTTGAAGCGAACCACGGCGGTGGCGCCCATCTCGACCGCGGTCACGCACACCTCGCCGTCGCCCTGCGCGAAATGGCCGTCGCCGGTCGAGAACAGCCCGCCCTCCTTGAACACCGGCAGGTAGAGCTTGGCGCCCTTGGTCAGCTGCTTCACGTCGAAATTGCCGCCGTTTTCGCGCGGCGGCAGCGTGCGCAGCCCGGTGAGACCGCAGGGGCCGGCCGGCACCGCCCCGGCCGGGTCGGGCGGCAGCGCAAAGCCGCCCTTGTCGATGACCCGCTGCTCGCGTGCCGTCCACTCAGCGAGCTTGGCGGCCGAGGGCGCCACCGCCGACACGCCCATAAACGGCGCCCCCGGGATGCGCACGCCCGGGATCTGCGGCGAGGTGGCCCAGCCGTCGGCGATCCGCCAATGCACGAGGAACGGCGCGGTAAACACATCGCGCAGAAAGCCGAGGCCCGGCATGATGCAGCTGAACGCGGTCGGCTGCGGCAGGATGTCGGTGAACTCGATTTCAAGGATGTCGCCGACCTCCGCGCCCTTGACAAAGACGGGCCCGGTCAGCGCGTGCACGACGCCGGCATCGATCGACGCCAAATCGGCGCCCACCATGCCGGGCTTGATCTGGCCGTCGAGCGCGTCGCGCGTCTCCAGCGCGATCTCCTCGCCCTCGCCGATCTCGACGACCGGCGCGATGTCGGGATGATAGCGGTTGTGGCCGAGGTGCGGCTCGGCGGCGAGCGGCTTCCCCCGGTCGATACGGATCGCGTGCATATGCCCCTCCCCGCGCAGGGTTCGCCCGCTAGGCTTTGACATCGCTGATCTGGATAACCGGCTCGATCGCCGTGTAGTTCGGGATGTCGGCCATGAATTTCGCGCCGTGCTGTGCAAAGGCCGCCTGGAACGCCGCCGGCGAGTCCATCAGGATGTGGCCCATCGCGACAAAAGCTGGATGAGACCCTGGAGCTGCGCCGCTCAGCCCCTGTTCGACCGCGATGCCCTTGCACGCGGCGCCGAGCGTGTCGCGCACCATCGGGATATGGCGGTTGAGGTAGTAATCCATGTTGAAGCCCGTCCCCTCCTTATAGGGGTACAGCACGCTGACCTTGATCATTTTTGCCTCCCATTCCTGCTCAATGCAACGGCGAGCCTTGGATCGTGATGCGGTGCAGCAGGCGGCGCTCGCCGTGATAGTCGTTGACCGCGAAGTGCCAGGTCGAGCGGTTGTCCCACAGCGCCAGCGAGCCCTCGCGCCAGTGAAAGCGGCAGGTGAATTCGGGCCGCGTCGCGTGGCGATAGAGGTATTGGAGCAGCGGAGCGCGACTCCTCCTCGGTCCAGCCTTCGAAGCGCAGCGTGAAGCCGGGGTTGACATAGAGCGCGCGCCGCCAGTCTCCGGGTGGCGGATGACGACCGGGTGAACGGCGTCCTGGGTCGCCAGCTCGGGGTTGCCGATGCGGCCGGCGAGATCGCCGCGGCGCGCCTGCGCTTCGGCGCCGAAGACGTGCCGGCTTGAATGACAGGCGCGCAATCCCTCCAGCGCCCTCTTGAGCCCGTCGGAGAGCGCGTCATAGGCCGCGTACATGCCGGCAAACAGCGTGTCGCCGCCGGTCTGCGGCACCTCGCGGGCATAGAGCATCGAGCCCAAGGCCGGCACCTCGTCGTAGCTGTGGTCGGTGTGCCAGCCGCCGCCGATGTTGCGGGTCTGTTCCGGCTCCTTGCGGACTTCGGCGATCATCGGATAGCCGGGGACCGCGGTGAAGAAGCGGTTGATGTCGATCGGCGCGAAGCGTTCGGCAAAGGCCGAAGTGCTGCTCCGGCGAGAGATGCTGGTCGCGGAAGAACACGACGCCGTATTCGCCAAAGGCGCGGCGGATCTCGGCAAAAACCTCGTCCGGCAGCGGCGCTCTCAGATCGACCCCGGCAATCTCGGCCCCGACCTTGCTCGAAACCGGCTCGACCCGGATATGCTGGTAGCTCATCTCATTCTCCCAAACGGCGCGCGAATCATTGAGCCGGGCCCCGACGGATAGCAAGCGCCCTGGTCACGTCTCGTCTGGCATCCGATCCTGCGCTTGTTGATTGATCGCATCGCGCACCAGGACATATCTGACCTGAGCGATGTTTGCGGCGCGAAAGTAGTTGACGAGATCGCCCCACGGGTCGGTGATCCGGCCGATCCCCGAGATGAAGGCGACGACACCGCCGATTTCCAGCCGACCCGCATACACCGCCCATCCGCCGGCCAAGAGCGCGCCGATGATCTGGAGCTGCGTGCTCAGATTCATCAGGAAGTTCATCGAGAACTTGAAGCGGTAGATCCCCATGTTCAGCTCGAACACGCGCTGGATGCGCTGGTCGTCGGCCCGGTCGCCCGCGGCGTCGCCGCTGATCCCCTCGACGATGCTGATGCTGAGCCGCCGGATGAGCCGGACGCGCACCCGGGTGCGCCGGTTCATCGCGCGCTGCATCAGCGGAACAAAGACCAGCTGCGGGACAAAGAGCAGGAACGCCGTGGCCGCCATCCAACGATCGAGATGGATCATGTAGGCCAGCACGGAGAACAGGATGCCGCCCTGCAACAGGGGCTCGGAAACGCTCTCGCCGACGAACCCGCCGATCGCTTCGACTTCGGCGACGATCATCGAGGCCTGCACCCCTTCCGCCTCCACCGTGGACGAGGCGGCGGAGGATGAGCTGACCAGGACATGCACCCGGCGCCGCAGATCGCGGGTGGCGCGTTCGCCGACCCAGGCGCGATAAATATTGAGGACAAGCTTGATGCCGCCCTGCACCAGAACGGTGCCGGCGTAAACGGCGCCGAGCTCGATGATCCACCAAAAGTCCCGGTGCTTGACGAGATCGTCGACAACCCGGCGCTGCAATTCGAGCGGCACCACCTCCAGCAAAAAAACCGCGACGGTCAACCCCACCAGGCACAGCTGGTGCCAACCGCCGGTTTCCAGGACATAGCGGTAGATGTGGCCGGGAATTTCGAGCGCCGCGGCGCCGCCGACGCGCAGACGGGGCGTGCCAAGCCCCACGTTTTCCGTGATTTGCGCCATGGCCTCGGATTGCTTCGGTAAGTCGTCAAGCGACCGCCCTATCGCGGGCGCTCAATCAAAGGTCAGCACGGTGCGGGCGACCTCGCCGGCCTTCATCGCGCGGAAGGCCTCGTTGATGTCGCCGAGACGGCCGCGCTTGGTGACCATGCTGTCGAGGTCGAGCCGGCCCTGGCGGTAGAAATCGAGGTAGAGCGGGATGTCGATGCGGAAGCGGTTTGATCCCATCCGCGAGGTCTGCACCTTGCATTCCGGGCGGATCGCCATCCACGGGAACTCGATCATCGCATCCGGCGGCAAAACGCCGACGATCGTCGCGGTGCCGCGGATCGCCAGGCTTTCGATCGCCTGGCGGACGAGCTGGGACAAGCCCACCGCCTCGAAGGCGTGATCGACCCCGAGGCCGCCGGTCAGCCGGCGCACCGCCTTCACGGCGTCTTCCTCGCTGCTGTTGACGAAATCGGTCGCGCCGGCCCGCTTTGCCATCTCCTCCTTCGCGGCAAACATGTCTACGGCGATGATCCGGCGCGCCGCGCCGATCCGCGCCCCCTGGATGATCGACAGCCCGACCCCGCCGCAGCCGAACACCGCAACGGTCTGCCCGGCTTCGAGCCCCGAGCTGCGCAACGCCGCGCCGACCCCGGTCAAGACGCCGCAGCCGACGAGGGCGGCGCGGTCGAGCGGGATTTCCGGGTCGATCTTCACCACCGAGTTCTCGTGCAGCAGCATCTTTTCGGCATAGCTCGAGATCGCGATGAACTGGCGCAGCGGCTGGCCTCGCTGCGACAGGCGCGGCGCCGCGCTGTCGGGCCGGGCGACGATGCCGCCGGTGCACAGATTGGGGTGGCCGCTGAGGCATTGCGGACAGCTGCCGCAAAAGCCGGAGAGGCAGGCCACGACATGGTCGCCCGGCCGCACCGTCGTCACATCGGCGCCGACCGCTTCGACGATGCCGGCACCCTCATGCCCCAGGACGATCGGTCGGTCGAGCGGGAACCGGCCCTGCCCGTCGACGACATGCAGGTCGCTGTGACAGACGCCGGTGGCGACGGTGCGCACCAGCACCTCGCGTCCCCAGGGCTGGTCGATATCGACCGCTTCGATCGTCAGCGGCTCCTTCACCTTGCGAAAGACCGCGGCCTCTATTTCCATCGCCGATCCTCCCGATCGCGGCGGCGGAAGCCGCCACGCGCAGCCTAGCGCCGCTGCCGCAGCAGCGAAAGGAAGACGCACCGGCCCGTGCAGTGAATCGATAAAACGCGGACTTAATTCGTAATTAACAAAGATCGTGTGTGATGCCGCCCGGAGTTATCCGTGGGGGCTGGTCGAATGTCGCATGGGGAATTGCATCAATTGGAGGTGGTCAGGGCCCGCATCGACGAGTTGCAGGAGCGCCACTGGTTCGCGGAAAAGCAGGGTAAACACCACCGCGCACAAAAATTGGCCCGGGAACTTCTCGGCGCCCAGGCAAAGCGCAAACAGCTCGTCGACCGGATCATGACTCAGGACGCCAGGAAAGCATAACGGCCCTGTCGCGCGACGCTCGGCAGGGCGCCAGTCAATTGCGCCCTGCAACGCAGTTGCGGTATCCCTTGCCCCGCGCCCGCAGCCGGTCGCGACCCGCACCGAGGGAATACGCCGCAAATGAGCCGCACCGTCGCCCGCCTGCTGGCGGAAAGCCTCGAAGCGCATGATGTCGATCAGATCTACTGCGTCCCCGGCGAGAGCTATATCGGGCTGACCAGCGCCCTGATCGAGCGCAACTCGATCCGCGTCATCGTCTGCCGCCACGAGGGCGGCGCCGGCTACATGGCGGTCGCCGACGGGCGGCTGCGCGACCGCGCCGGCGTCGCGATGGTGTCGCGCGGGCCGGGTCTGTCGAACGCGATGGTGGCGCTGCACTCGGCCTATCACGACGCGACCCCGGTGGTGATGCTGGTCGGCCAGGTCGAGCGCCAGGATTTCGGCCGCCTCGCCCTGCAGGAGCAGAACTATTCGCGCCTCTTGTCGGATGTCACCAAAGCAGGTCATCGAGGTCAACGAGCCGGAACAGGCCTCCGAAGCGATCGCCCGCGCCTTCCACCTCGCGGAAAGCGGCACGCCCGGCCCGGTCGCGGTGATCCTGCCCGAGGACATCTTCGACGAGGAGACCGACGGCCGAACTCGACCCGCCGCGGCCGCGCGTCGTCGCCGGCCCGCGCGCCGACGGATCTCGATCGGCTCGCGGAGATGCTGAAGCTCGCCGAGCGGCCGCTGGTGCTGGTCGGCGGCGCGCTGTTGGCCGATGCGGTGCACGACAAGGCGGCCTTCGCCGACCTCAACCGGCTCGCCGAGGAATGGGTGCTGCCGATCAGCCCGACCCATCGCCGGCCGCAACTCTTCGACGCGACCCATCCGAATTTCGGCGGCTATATGGGGATCCGCGTGCCGCCGGCGCTGATCGGCGAGATGAAGAAGGCCGATCTGATGGTGGCGCTCGGCGAGCGGATGACCGACAGCGTCAGCCAGTCCTACAGCTTCCCGAAGGCGCCGCAGCCGCAATTGCCGTTTGTCCATGTCTGGCCCGATCCGAACGAGGTCGGCCGCGTGTGGCGCCCCGATCTCGGCATGCCGTGCGACCCGCACGAGGTCGATCAAGGCGCTGTTGCGGCGCGGCGCGCCCGGCGATGCGAAAAAGCGCGCGCGGCTGGGTCGCCGGGCTGCACGCGATCCACCGCAAGCTGCTGGCCAAGGAATGGGAGCCGACGAGCGACGGGATCAATTTCGCGGCGATCGTCTGCGAGGTCGACAAGCACCTCGCGCCCGACGCGACGGTGACGACCGATGCCGGCAATTTCGGCAGCTTTGTCCACCGCTATATCGGCTTCCGCCAGAGCCAGGTGTTCCTCGCCTCGGTCGTCGGCGCGATGGGCTCCGGCATGCCGATGGCGGTGGCCGCGGCGCTGCGCCGGCCGGGAACGCAGGTGGTGGCCTTTGTCGGCGACGGCGGCGCGCTGATGACCGGCAACGAGATCGCCACCGCCCTGCCAATACGGCGCCAACCCGATCATGATCATCTCGGACAACGGGATGTACGGCACGATCGGCATGCACTCCTATGTGCGCTATCCCGAGCGGCCGTTCATGGCCGGGACGCGCCTCACCAACCCCGATTTCGCCGCAATGGGGCCGCTCGTTCGGCGCCGAGGGCATCACGATCCGGAGCGAGGCCGAGATCGCGGACGGCATCGCCCGCGCCTTCGCGGTCAAGACCCGCCCGGTGGTCGTGCACTGCCTGACCTCGGCCATCCAGATGAGCGCCTGGCGGCGGTATACAGGGGGCGAGGTATTGCCGTAGCGGCTCCTACTCCGCGGCGGCGCGGGTCGTTTCGGCGGTCGCGAAATAGCGGCGGTCGCTGGCGCGCTGGTTCTCGTAGATCGAGCCCTGATATTCGGCCGGCGGCAGCGGCAGGCGCACCGGCACCGGCGCGAGGCGCGGCTCGATGCGTCGGCGCGCCGGCGAGCAGCAGCTCGTTGAACTTGTCGATGCCGTCCTTGAAGCCCGAGGAGCGGCCAGGCATCGGCGGCGCGGTACTGATAGAGCAGGAAGCGGCGCTCGCTGCCCCGAGAAATTGGTCGCCGAGCCGTGCACCGCGCGGACATGGTGGACCGTCACCGAGCCGGCCTTGCCGAGGCAGGGCAGCGCGCGCGACAGGTCGAGGTCGAGGCGCGCCGGGTCGATCGCGCCGCAAAACCGTCCGTCCGGCCCGTGATGGTCCCAGATCGGGCCCTTGTGGCTGCCCGGGACGACCAGCATCGGGCCGTTCTCCATGTCGACATCGTCGAGCATGATCCCGACCGCGGCGAGATCGTCGTTGGTGTGCGGATAGAACGCCCAATCCTGGTGCCATTCGACGGGCGCGCCATACCCGGCCGACTTCATGTTGAGCTTGCCGGTGTCGAAGCGCACGCTGCCCCACAGATCCTTGAGGATCGCGACGATCTTCGCGTTGCGGCTGGCGCGGAAATAGGCCGGGTCGATGCAGGTGCGGCGCCTTCAGCCGGCGCACCCGCGGCTCCGCGGCGGAGTGCGTGTCTTCGAGATCGTAGATCTCGTCATTGGCGCTGACCCGCGCCGCGCGCGCGACAAACCCGTCGGTCACCGCGCGCAATTCGGCGATCTCGGCCGCCGAGAACACATCGGGGACGACGATGAACGCCGTCGCGGTCATAGGCGGCGCGTTGTGCGTTGGAGAGCATGATCGTCAGCCTCTCAGCCTTGCAGGATCGGCTCGCCGCGCATGTATTTGCCGCGGCAGAACAACAGCGTCGGCTTGTCGGTATAGGCAAAGCGCTCGACATGGCCGATGAAGATGATGTGGTCGCCGCCGTAATGGCGGAACTCGTTGCGGCATTCGAAATGCGCCGCCGAGCCGATGATGATCGGGGCGCCGATGTCGGGGATGATGTGGTCGACATCGACGAATTTGTCGTCGCTCTGCTTGGCGAACTTGTTCGACAATTCGATCTGGTCGTAGGCCAGGATGTTGACGACGAAATGCGAGCCCTCCTGAAAGGCCGGCAGGCTTTGCGCGTAGAGCGAGCTGCTCCACAGCACCAAAGGCGGGTTCAGCGACACCGAGGTGAAGGAGTTTGCCGTCATCCCGTGCAGCTTGCCGTCGCGGCCGCGCGTCGTGACGATCGTGACCCCGGTGGCGAACGCGCCGAGCGCGTTGCGCAGTTCGCGGGCGTTGAAGCCCTCGGCCGAGGTGCTGTGCACCGTCCGCCTGATGGCTGCCGGGAATATCCTTTGACACGGTATCGTTCCTCGACTTCGCGTTTTAGAGCGTCGCGTCGGGCGACAGGCCGAGCGCGACGCGCCCGTACATCGCGCCGTTGATGTCCCAGTTGAGGACATAATGCGCGTTGGCGGCGTGCACGTCGCGGAAGGCGCGCTGCAGCGGGTTGCGCGCATAGATCGCGCCGCCGCCGGTCGCGCTGAACAACAGGTCGACCGCCTTGGTGCACAGGGTCGCGGCATAGGCGCCGTCGCGGCGGTAGCGGGCGCGCTGATCGAGGCTCGGCACGCCGCCGTCGGCGACGATCCGTTCGGCCTCGTCGCAATCGCTGAGCATGACCGCCCGCGCCGCGTCGGTCATCGCCGTCGCCTCGGCGAGATGCACCTGCAGCGTGACGAAATCGGCGAGGCTGCGGCCGGTGTAGTAGCTGGTGCGGGTGCGCATCGTCTGGACGAAATACTCGATCACGCCCTGCGCGATGCCGAGCGAGACGCCGGCGATGCAAAAGGCAAAGAGGCTGATCGCGGGGAGCTGGTAGAGGATCGACTGATTGACCCGGCTGCCCGGGTTGGGTCCGCCGGTGATCTGGGCGACCGCGAGACTGCGGTAATCGGGGACGAAGACATCCTCGACCGCGACGTCCTTGCTGCCGGTGCCGGCGAGGCCGATGACATGCCAGGTGTCGATGATCGTGTAGTCGCTCGCCGGCATCAGGAAGATGCGCGGCTCGCTGGTGCCGGCCTCCTCGTCCTGGACGATCGCGCCGATCAGGTTCCACGCCACGGCATCGACCCCGCTCGAAAACGGCCAGCGCCCGGTGACGCGATAGCCGCCGTCGACGCGCCGCGCGCGGCCGCGCGGGAAGATCAGCGCCGAGCCGATCAGATTGTCGGGCGACTGGCCCCAGATCTCGTCCTGCGCCTCGGGCGCCCACATGCCCAAGAGCCAATGATGCGCGGCGAGATTGGCCAGGACCCAGGCGGTCGAGCCGCAACCCCGGCCGATCACCGCGACCAGCTCGACGATCGAGCGGAACGGCAATTCGCTGCCCCCGACGCGTCCCGGCTGCAGAATGCGGAAGAGACCGGTGCGATGCAGATCGGCGATCGTCTCGTCGGGCAGGCGGCGCAGTTCCTCGGCGCGGTCGGCGCGCTCGTGCAGCACCGGCACCAGCGCCTCGGCCGCCGCCCGCAACTCGTCGAAATCCGGCGCTGCGCCGCGGCGTCCCATCTTCGCGTCGGGCATCTCGACACCTCTTTCCGTCGCCGGCGGCGATGTCCAGCCGTCGCCGCATCCCACTTTACTCGCCGCGTCGGCGTTTGTCTGCGCCGCGGCGCTTGCGATGCCGCGGCGGCAAACCCGTAGCGGTCGAGCGCCGGAACGGCGCAAAATCCTCCGGTAATCCGGGCGGCGGCAACCGCGCCGGACGCACCCGGCGCATGGCGTCGGCGCAGCGAACAAAGCGAGGGAACACCATGCCGAATTACCGTCTGATTTCCGCCGATTCGCATGTCAACGAGCCGCCCGATCTGTGGGCGAGCCGGGTCGACAAGAAATACCGCGAGCGGGCGCCGCAGCTGATGGTCAACCCGCCGGGCAAGGAGGGCGCCTATTTTCATTATGAGGGCTATGCGCCGCACCCGATCGGGATCGGCTTTGGCGCCGGCAAGAGCCCGGAGGAACTGAAGACGTTCCTGACCCAGGCGACCTATGCCGATGCGCGCCCCGGCGGCTGGGACCCGGCCGAGCGCAAGAAGGACAACGCGGTCGACGGGGTCGAGGCCGACGTGCTCTACACGACATTGGGCTTCCGCATCTTCTGGCTCAAGGACGCCGGCGCTGCAGGCCGATTGCTTCCGCGTCTACAACGACTGGCTGGCCGAGTTCGTCAGCTACGACCCGAAGCACATGGCGGGCCTCGCGATGATCTCGCTCTATGACCCGAAGGCCGGCGCCAGGGAACTCGAGCGCTGCGCCAAGATGGGATTGAAGGGCGCGATGATCTGGTGCTCGCCGCCGCAGGACCAGCCCTACA
Organism: uncultured Alphaproteobacteria bacterium; assembly: GCA_963842175.1. Lineage (GTDB taxonomy): Bacteria > Pseudomonadota > Alphaproteobacteria > ATCC43930 > CGMCC-115725 > DATARH01. Next base: position 31,039 of record CAWJFM010000007.1, on the reverse strand, counting down.
GCTCCGATATCTACGACCCGTTCTGGGCGGCGGCGCAGGAATTGAAGATGCCGATCTCGCTGCATGCGATCACCGGCATGGGCGTCGAGAGCCAGTGGAACTGGGGCGAGCGCTACATGCGCTCGGTCGTGCTCGGCCACGAGGTCGAGAAATCGTTCGCCGTCCTCATCTTCTCCGGCGTCCTCGACCGCTTCCCCAAGCTGCAGATCGTCTCGGCCGAGAACAATGTCGGCTGGATCCCCTATTTCCTGCAGCGCATGGACCGCTTCGCCAGCCGCTCGACCGGCCTCGGCATCAAGCTGAAGCCGAGCGAGTATTTCGCGCGCCAGATGTGGGCGACCTACATCTTCGATTATGTCGGGGTGCAGAGCCGCCAGTTCATCGGCGTCGACCGCATGATGTGGTCGTCGGACTACCCGCACCAGGCCTCGTCCTGGCCCAATTCGCAGGAGGTCGTCGCCCGCGACTTCAAGGACGCCAGCGCCGAGGACATCTTCAAGATCACCCGCGGCAACGTCGCCCGGCTCTACGGGTTCGACGCGTAAGCGACATGCCTATGTCCGTCCCCGCGCAGGCACGGGACCCGACTTGATCCGCTGTCCCGAGCGGTTGAGAGGATGGGTCCCGGCCTGTCGCCGGGATCGCTTGTTGAGCTAGGGAGGCCGCCATGCCCGCCATGCAATTGAGCCGTGAGGAACTGATCCGGGCCTATCGCAGCATGGCCACGATCCGCCGCTTCGAGGAGCGGGTGCAGGAGGAATTCTCGAAGGGCGGCATCCCCGGCTTTGTCCATCTCTATGCCGGCGAGGAAGCCTCGGCCGTCGGCATGTGCATGCATCTCGGCCCCAAGGACTACATCGCCTCGACCCATCGCGGGCACGGCCACTCGATCGCCAAGGGCTGCGATGTCGTCGGCATGATGCAGGAATTGTTCGGCAAGGCCGGGCGGCCTCTGCGGCGGCAAGGGCGGCTCGATGCACATCGCCGATCTCGAACGAGGGGATGCTCGGCGCCAACGGCATCGTCGGCGGCGGCCCGCCTCTGGTGGTCGGCGCCGCGCTGACCGCGAAGACGCTCGGCACCGGCACGGTCGCGGTGTGCTTCTCGGGCGATGGCGCGCTCCAACCAGGGCACCACCTTCGAGGCGCTTGAACATGGCCGTGGTGCTCAAATTGCCGGCGATCTTCGTGTTCGAGAACAACCAGTACGGCGAAGGCACCGGGGTCGCCTACGCGGTCGGCAGCCACGACATCGCCGGCCGCGCCCGCGGCTTCGGCCTGCCGGCGGTCAAGGTCGACGGCGACGATTTCTTCGCCGTGCACGAGGCGGCGTGGGAGGCGGTCGAGCGCGCCCGCTCCGGCGGCGGCCCCTCGCGCGATCGAGGTCGATACCTGCCGCTTCTACGGCCACCATTCGGGCGACGCGCAGCTCTACCGCGGCAAGGACGAAGTGAAGCGGCTGCGCGAGGAGCGCGATTGCCTCCAGCATTTCCGCCGCCGGGTCAGCGAGGCGGCGCTCCTGGAGGCGAGCGCGAACTCGACGCGGTCGACAGCGAGGTCGCGGCGCTGATCGACCGCGCGGTCGCGACGCGCGCGCGGCCGCGCCGGTGCCGCCGGAAAGCGCGCTGCTGACCGATGTCTATGCGTCGTATTGAGGGGGGCGCGCGATGCCGCAGAAATCGATCCGCCAGGCGCTGAACGAAGCGCTGCGCCAGGAGATGCGCCGCGACCCGCGGATCATCGTGATCGGCGAGGATGTCGCCGGCGGGGCCGGCAGCGAGGGTCAGCGCGACGCCTATGGCGGGGTGCTCGGGCGTGACCAAGGGCCTCTTCGGCGAGTTCGGCGAGGCGCGGGTCATCGACACGCCGATCACCGAGTAGCGCGATCATGGGCGCCGCCGCCGGCGCCGCGGTGACCGGCCTCAGGCCCGTCGCCGAATTGATGTTCAGCGATTTTTTCGGCGTCTGCTTCGACCAGATCTTCAACCAGGCCGCCAAGTTCCGCTACATGTTCGGCGGCAAGGCGACGACGCCCCTGGTCATCCGCACGATGATCGGCGCCGGCCGCAGCGCCGCCGCGCAGCATTCGCAGAGCCCCTACGGCATCTTCACCGCGGTGCCGGGCCTCAAATGCGTCGTGCCGTCGAACGCCTATGACGCCAAGGGCCTCCTCATCCAGGCGATCCGCGACGACGACCCGGTGATCTTCTGCGAGCACAAGCTGATGTACGATCTGCGCGCCGAGGTGCCGGACGAGCCCTATACGATCCCCTTCGGCGAAGCCAACATCGTGCGCGACGGCGACGATGTGACGGTGGTCGCGCTCGCCCGCATGGTGCATTACGCCGGCGAGGCGGCCGAGGCGCTGGCGAAGGACGGGATCGAGATCGAGCTGATCGACCCGCGCACGACCTCGCCCTCGGACGAGGACACGATCTTGGAGAGCGTCGAGCGCACCGGGCGGCTCGTCATCGTCGACGAGGCGACGCCGCGCTGCTCGATCGCGACCGACATCGCCGCCCTCGTCGCCGACCGCGCCTTCGCCGCGCTGAAGGCGCCGATCCGCCGGGTGACCGCGCCGCACACCCCGGTGCCGTTCACCCCCTCCTCGGAAAAGCTCTACATCCCGAGCCCGGACAAGATCGCCGCCGCGGTGCGCGAGGTGCACGGCTACGCGAGGTAGGAGTCGGATCGCTCGCCCGGCGTCCTTCGAGACGCGGGCGCGCCATTCCTCAGGATGACGCGGGTCCATTTCGCCATGAACAGAATTCGTCATCCCGAGCGGCTGCGGCGCGGCCGTCTCGAAGGACGTGCAAGCGGGAGTGCAGGCGATGACCGAGATCACCGCGATCACGATGCCGAAATGGGGCCTGACGATGACCGAGGGCAAGGTCCTCGGCTGGCTCAAAGCGGAGGGCGACAGCTATCGCGCCGGCGAGGAACTGCTTGAAATCGAGACGACCAAGATCACCAATGTCATCGAGGCCGGCGAACCCGGCACCTTGCGCCGCATCGTCGCCGCGGCGGGGGCGACATTGCCGATCGGCGCGCTGCTCGCGGTGGCGGCGCCGGCGAGCGTGCCCGATGCCGAGATCGACGCCTTTGTCGCCGCTTTCGTCGCGCCCGAGCCGGCCGCCGCGGAAGCGGCGGAAGACAGCGCCCTGGCGCCGCGCGAGATCGAGGCCGGCGGCAAGGCGGCTGCGCCTGCTCGACCTCGGCGGCGGCGAGGCCACGCCGGTCGTGCTGGTACACGGCTTCGGCGCCGACCTCAACAGCTGGATGTTCACCCAGCCGGTCCTCGCCGAGGGCCGGCGCGCGGTCGCGCTCGACCTGCCGGGGCATGGCGGCTCGACCAAGGCATGGTCGGCGCCGGCGACGCCGAGACGCTGGCGGCGGCGGTCGACCGATGCGCTCGCCGCGCTCGGCATCGAGCCGCGTCCACCTCGTCGGCCATTCGATGGGCGGCGGCGATCGCGATCGCCTTCGCCGGCGCGCAACCCGACCGGGTTGCAACCCTGACACTGATCGCGCCGGCCGGCCTCGGCCCCGAGATCAACGGCGCGTTCATCGACGGCTTCGTGCGCGCCGGGCGGCGCCGCGAGGCGCAGGAGGTGCTGGCGCTCCTGGTGCACGATCCGGCCCTGGTCAGCCGGGCGATGGTCGAGGATGTGCTGCGCTACAAGCGGCTCGACGGGGTCGCCGCCGCGCTCGACACGATCGCGCGCGCCTGGTTCCCGGACGGCCGCCAGGCGCTCGATCTGCGCCCGGCGCTCGCCGCGCTGTCAGCTGCCGGTCGCAGCTGATCTGGGGCCGCGACGACCGGATCATCCCGCTCGCCCACGCCGAAGCCCTCGCCGGCAAGCTGCCGGTCCACATCGTCGACGACGCCGGGCACCTGCCGCACATGGAAAAAACGGGCGAGGTCAACCGGCTGATCGGCCGGTTCATCGCCGCATCCGAGTGACCTACTTCGCGGCGGCGGCGTGCGCTCCGGCGCCGGCGCGGAAATGCGGCATGACCAGCTCGCCGACCATGCGGTATTGCTCGAGGATGCGGTCCTTCGGCGTCGTCAGCGGCGGCGACAGATTGATGTGCCGCATGCCGGGATAGCGCTCCTCGAACATCTTCAAATGAGCGACGAGCTCGTCGGGCGTGCCGGCGAACCATGAGCCCAATTTCATGTAATGCTCGACCGGCGGCACCCCGGCCGCATCCCAGCCGCCGCGCCGGCTGACCGCCGCGATCTGCGTCGGGCGTCAGCCCCGGCACAAAGCCCAGGGGCGCGAACATCTTGACGTGCTCTTCGTAGAGCGGCTTCAGCTCGCGCACCGCCTGCTCCTTGGTCTTCGCCAGATAAAAGGCGAGGCCGATCGTCAAATTCTCGCCGAGCTTGAGGTCGTGGCCCATCTCGTTCGCCACCCGCTGATAGGCCTGGATCGGCCCCTCGGCCATGATCGCGGCGCCGCCGCCGACGAGGCCCTTGATGCCGTGGCGCACCATGAATTCGATGCCGCGCTTCGACGCGCTGACGATCGGCTGCCAGCATTCGACCGGCAGGTTGACGGGGCGCGGCACCAGCGTCAGCTCCTTGAGGTCGTAGCCGCGATAGGGCACCCGCGCGGGAAGTGTGTAGTGCTTGCCCTCGTGCGAGAAGCTTTCGTTGTTGAACGCCTTGAAGAGGATCTCGACCTGCTCCTCGAACAGTTCGCGGTTGGCCTCCTGGTCGATGATCGGATTGCCGAAGGTCTCGACCTCGCGGCTGTGATAGCCGCGCCCGACGCCGAACACGGTCCGTGCCCTTGGTCAGGATGTCGGCCGTCGCGTAATCCTCGGCGAGGCGCAAGGGGTGCCACATCGGCGCGATGTTGAAGCCGCAGCCGATCCGCAATTTCTTTGTGACATGCGCCAGATGCACCGCGCACATCAGGATGTTGGGCAGGCACTCATAGCCTTCGTGCTGGAAATGGTGCTCGGCCAGCCACAGCGTGTCGTACCCCAGTTCGTCCATCACCTTGGCGATCGCCTCGGTCTTGTCGAAGACGCTGGCGAGCTGATCGTTGTTGTAGCGCCGATCGTTGGCCGGGGTGGCGTTCTGACCATGGTCGGGGATGTCGATATGGCCGGCATAGACCGTCATGAATTTGTCGATCATGGTCTCATCCTTTCGCGGCTCGAACAGCGTTCGGGGCTGACCCTAGACTATTTGGGATCGGCTGCGGGTCAATCCACCCGCTTGCGGGTCTGCTCGGCGAATTCGGGGATCGCTATCGACCCACGAGGCTGAGACCGGCATCGGCAATCGCAATCTCGCCGGTCATGTTTCGCGATCCCGGACCGGCGAAGAACATGACGATCTCGGCGAGATCCTCCGCCGTCGAGGCGACCTGCAGCGGGACCGTGCCGCGCACCCTCTCGCGTATTTTGTCGGCCTGCGCCTGGCCCAGCTCCTTCGACCACCAGGGCGTGTCGATATAGCCCGGGCACACGGCGTTGACCCGGATCAGCGGCGCCAGCGCGCGCGCCAAGGACAGCGTCACGCTGTGCAGCGCCGCCTTGCTGGCGGTATAGGCGATCGAGGAGCCGCGGCCGTCGAAGACGCTGGAGGAGGATACGTTGACAACAGCAGAGGCGCGGCCGGAGGCGCGGGCCCCCGCTTCCAATAGCGCGCGGGTCGCGCGCACCATCTGGAACGGGCCGATGGCGTTGACGCCAAACAGAAGGTGGAAATCGTCAGCCGAAAGCGCATCGAGATCGCTGTGCCGGGCATGCTTGGTGGCCCCGGCGTTGTTGATCAGGCCGTCAAGTCGCCCCCAATCGGCCGCGGCCTCCGCCAATCGGCGGCAGTCGGAATCCTCGGCGACGTTGCCTTGCACGACCTTGACTTCAGCGCCGGCGCCGCGGCAGGCATCGGCGGTGGCTTCCGCTTCGCTGCGGCTCGAACGATAGTTGATCAGCACCCGTGCGCCCTGGCGCGCGAGCCCCAAGGCGGTGGCGGCGCCCAACCCGGTGGCCGCGCCGGTGATCAGGATATTGAGCCCGTCGAAGCCTGCCATCACTCCCCCCTCGCTGTGAACGGCCTCAATCCATCAGCTTCTCGGTCAGATAGGTGAATTCGAGCGCGTTGCGCCGGGCCCGCTCCTCGAGATTGGCGGCGGCGGAATGCCCGCCATCGACATTCTCGTAATACAGGAATGGTAAACCCATCGCTCGCATCTTTGCCGCCATCTTGCGGGCGTGCCCGGGGTGAACCCGGTCGTCCTTGGTCGAGGTGACAAAGAACGGCTCGGGATAAGCGACCCCCGGCCGCAGATTGTGATAGGGCGAGATCCGGCGCAGAAACCCGGCCTCCTCCAGCCGGTCCGGGTCGCCGTATTCGGCGATCCACGAGGCGCCGGCGAGGAGCTTCGTATAGCGCAGCATGTCGAGGAGCGGCACCTGGATCACGACGGCGCGGAACAATTCCGGCCGCTGCACCAGCATCGCGCCCATCAAGAGGCCGCCGTTGGAGCCGCCCATGATGCCGAGCCGGCGCGGGCTCGTGATGCCGCGCCGGATCAGATCCTCGGCGACCGCGATAAAATCGTCGAAGGCGCGCTGGCGACGTTCCTTGAGCGCGGCCTTGTGCCAGGCCGGGCCGAACTCGCCGCCGCCGCGGATATTGGCGACGACGTGGACGCCGCCTTTTTCGAGCCACAGCTTGCCGAGCGCGCCGGCATAGGACGGGGTCAGCGACACCTGAAACCCGCCATAGCCGTAGAGCAGGGTCGGCGCCGAGCCGTCGAGTCGCAGCTCTTTTGCACGGACGACGAAGTACGGGACCGCCGTGCCGTCGCTCGACTCCGCCTCGAACTGCTCGACGGTGAGACCCGCGGCGTCGAAGCGCGGCGGCAGCGACTTGACCGGGGTCGCCGCGCCAGTATCCGGCTCGACCAGCCACAGCGCGTTGGGGGTCAAAAACCCGGCGACATCGATAAACGCGCGGTCCTCGCGCTCGCTGGTGTCGATGATGTGCAGCGAGGCGTGCTCGGGCAGCGCCAGCTGGCTCGCAATCCATTGCCCCGCGGCGAAGCGGTACGCGACCGCGCTGCCCTGGACGTTGCGATAGACCGTCGCCAACAGAATGGTGCGGCTCGCCGCGACATCCTCGATCGCCTCGCGCGGCACGGGCGCATAGATCAGCACCGGTGACGCGGCGGCAGGCTCGGCAAGGCAGGCGGCGAGATCGAGCGAGACCAGCGCGCCCGGCGGATGGCTCTGCCCGTCCGCGAGCGGCCACTCTTCCTCGAGCGAGAATATGAGCTGCCCCGAGAAAAACCCGCGGAATGTCGAACGCGCCGGCACCGACAGGCGGAGCGGACCCTCCTCTGTAAGGAGATAGCGTTCGCTCTCGAAGAAGTTGAGCTGGCGGTTGATGAGGATGCCCCGAACCGCGCCGTCCGGCTCGCGCAGCACGCTGGCGCCGACGCTGACATCGGCAGCGGTGCCGGCAAACAGCTCCTCCGCCGCGTTGAGCGGCAGACCGCGGGAGAGCCGCTTCAGGATGAACGGATAGCCGGACGCGGTCATCGTCCCCGGCCCCCAGTCGCGCGCGAGGATCAACGTGTCGTCATCGAGCCAGGTGGCGCTCTGCTTGCCTTCGGGGAGGCGGAAGCCGGCTTCGACAAAGCGCGCGTTGGCGAGGTCGAATTCGCGCCGCTCGTCGGCGTCCTTCCCGCCATCGGACAGGCCGACGAGGCCGCGGCGATCTTCGGGCGGGAGAACGCTCGCGCCGTGGAACACCCAGTTGCGCCCTTCGGCGGCGGCCAGCGCATCGATGTCGAGCAGCGTCTGCCATTCGGGCGCGGCGGTCGCGAACGAGGCTAGGCTCGTCGCGCGCCACAGCCCCCGGACATGCGCCGCATCCTGCCAGAAATTGGCGAGGCGGTCCCCGAGAAAGCTGGGATAGGGGATGCGGTCGGGCGCGGTGATCACCGCCAGCGCATCCCGGTACATTGCCGCGTAGCGCGGATCGGCTTCGAGGAGGCCAAGGCTGCGCGCGTTCTCGGCGCGCACCCAGGCCAGCGCTGCCTCGCCCTCAACCTCCTCGAGCCAGAGAAACGGATCGTCTTCGGTCATGCGGCCACAACGCCTTCTGGGGTTTACGGCTCGACCAGCACATTGACGGTGCGCGCCGCGGCGGCGATCTCGCGCCAGGTCTCCTCGTCGATCGGCACACCCTCCTTGAGCCGCTTTGCCCGATTTGCCCGCTCCGGGTCGCCCGGGATCAGCACCGGCTCATCTGCCCGGCGCGGCGGCGAGGCGGTGATATAGGCGGTCATCGCCGCGATCTCGTCCTGCAGCCATGCCTTGTCCACGATCCGCGAGGGGTCGATGACGATCGTCAGCATGCCGTTGGTCGCCGTGCCGGCGCCCTGCCGCTCGGGGCGCATCGTGCCGCTGCCGCACAGCGCTCCGGCGAGCATCTCGCAGACAAAAGCGAGCGCATAGCCCTTGTGCTCGCCGACCGTCAGCAGAGCCCCACGCGGCTGGCGATACATCGCACCGGGGTCGGTGGTCGGCTCGCCCGCGCCGTCGATCAGGATGCCGGGCTTCAATTGCTCGCCCTTATTGCGGGCGACGCGCACCTTGCCCATCGCGATCGCGCTCGTCGCCATATCGAGGATTATCGGCCGATCGGGTTGAGGCCCCGGGATTGCGATGCAGATCGGATTGGTGCTGAAGCGGGCGTCGGTGCCGCGCCACGGCGCCACCGCCGGCCGCGCATCGGTAACGTTGACGAAATGGAACGAGACAAGCCCCTCCGCGGCACACATCTCGCCATAGGTCCCGACCCGGCCAATGTGGTGCGGGTTGCGCAAGGCGACGACAGCGACCCCGGTCTGGCGCGCCTTGGCGATCCCGGTCAGCACCGCTTCGCGGGCCGCGATCTGGCCCCAGGCGCGCTCGCCGTCGTAAACGATCAGCGACCCATCCTCGCTGACAACACGCCCCTTGCGGTTCGGGAATACGGTACCGTGCGCAAGATGCTCCAAATAATTGGGGATCAAGCCGACCCCGTGGCTGTCATGGCCTTTGAGGTTGGCCTCGATCAGGTGGTCGGCGATGATCCCGGCCTCCTCTTCGTCGCTGCCGGCGGCGGCGAACACCCGGCGCGCGATGCCGGTCAGTCGGTCGGATGGGATCAGCGGCATGTTATGACCTCTTGGCGAATGCGATGGGTTTCGCTTGCGCTCAACCCATCCTACCGCACCGCCCCGAAAGTTGTAGGATGGGTTGAGCGCAGCGAAACCCATAAAATGTCATCAGCTATGACAGGTTGACACAAATTCTCCGAGTTGGAAGCGACGATGCCACCAGAGCGGCGAGCGCGCATCGACCGGATTGCAGAGGCGTTGGGGAGGAAGATGGAGCAGACGCAACCTACTCGGTCTCGCCCCTGTCCTCTTCCCGCGCGGCGATGCGCTGCGGGGCGGCCGGATAGACGCCGAGGATCTTGACCTCGGTCGAGAAAAATTCGAGCTCCTCGAGCGCGAGCGTCAACGGGCGGTCGTCCGGGTGGGCCTCGACATCGGCGTAGAACTGCGTCGCGGCGAACTGGCCGCCGACCATGTAGCTTTCGAGCTTGGTCATGTTGACGCCATTGGTGGCAAAGCCGCCCAAGGCCTTGTAGAGCGCCGCCGGCACGTTGCGGACATTAAACACAAAGGTCGTGACGGTCGGCCCGCCGCGCGGCGCCCGTTTCGCCTCGCGCGACATCACGAGAAACCGGGTGGTGTTGTGCTCGGCGTCCTCGATGTTCTGTTTGAGCGAGACGAGGCCGTAGATCTCGCCGGCGAGTTCCGAGGCGATCGCCGCAATCGTCGGGTCGCCGAGTTCCTTGATCTCGGCGGCGCTGCCCGCCGTATCGGCGCGCACGACCGGCTGCAGCCGGTGGGCGCGGATGAAGTTGCGGCACTGCGACAGCGCGTGGACATGGCTTCTGACCGTGCGGATCTTGTCGAGCCTCGCGCCGGGCAGCGCCAGGAGGTGATGGCTCACCCGCTCGAAATGCTCGGCGATGATGAAGAGGCCCGAACCCGGCATCAGATGGTGGATGTCGGCGACCCGGCCGGCGACCGAGTTCTCGATCGGCATCATGGCGAGCGCGGCGCGGCCCTCGCGCACCGCGGCGAAGGCATCCTCGAAGGCGGCGCAGGGCAAGCTCGTCATCGCCGGAAAGACGCGCCGGCAGGCGAGATCGGAATAGGCGCCGGGCGCGCCCTGAAAGGCGACGGTCTGCTGGGGGTTGGTTGTTTCAGTCATTGCCCATCATCGAAACCCGTTGAAGAAGGACGCTCCCCAAGCCGCCCACATAATAACAATTGTCGTCCCGACGAAAGCCGGGACCCACTCGTCAATCGTCTCGCCAGCGGATCAGTGGGTCCCGGCTTTCGCCGGGACGACAATGAAATTGATCGGCTCCACTAGCCACTGGCATTCTTCATCAGCGCCCGGGCGCGGGCGAGATCGGCCGGGGTGTCGACCTGAACCCCGAGCCACGCCGGGTCGATCAGGCTCACCGAAATGCGCATGCCGGCTTCGAGCGCGCGCAGCTGCTCGAGCCGCTCGCGCTGTTCGAGCACGCCGCGCGGCAAGGTGACAAATCGGTCGAGCGCGGCGCGGCGATAGGCATAGAGCCCGATATGCTCGTAATGCGGTCCCTCGCCCCACGGCACCGGCGCCTTCGAAAAATAGAGTGCGCGGGCCGGGCGGGCCGGATCGGCGAACCCGGCGACCACCTTGTTGACGCTGGTCTCATGGAGCGCCGCGGGATCGGCGATCGGAGCGGCGAGCGTGGCGATGTCGGTATCGGGCTCGGCGAGCGCGGCGAGCGCCACGCGAATCGCCGCGGGATCGAGCATCGGCATGTCGCCTTGCACATTGATGACGGCGTCATGCGCGCGCGTCGGGTCGAGCAGGGTGACCGCCGCCTGGATGCGGTCGGAGCCGGTCGGCAAGGCCGGATCGGTCAGCACCGCGCGCCCGCCCGCGCGCTCGATCGCTTCGACGATCGCGAGGTCGCCGCAGGCGACGACGACCGGGCCGACCGCGGCGGCGACGGCGCGGTGCCAGACATGCACGATCATCGGCACCCCGGCGATCAGGGCGAGCGGCTTGTTCGGCAGCCGGCTCGCGGCGAGGCGGGCGGGGATCAGCACGATCGGGTTGGCAATCGGGTTTTCGGCGGGCACGGCGGTCACCGGGCGAAAAGTGGAGCAAACCGGCAGCGACAACATGCCCGGTTCGTTTGCTCGCCGGAAGCGCGATAATTTGTTTGAGTTGGCGGCCGGAATCCGATTTCCTGCCGCCCGCGCTGCGCTCGGCCGCCGCCGTGCGCAGCGCTCCCGGGGGGCAAACCGCACAGGACGCCGATGCCGGCTTTCGAGTGGAACAAGATCATCGCATCGGTGCTGACCGCGATGATCGTCGCGATGGTCTCGGGCATTCTGGCGAGCCAGCTTGTCCACCCGCAGCGCCTGGAACATCTGGTCTATGTCCCGCCCGGCGCCGAGGGCGGCGCCGCCGCGACGGCCGCGGCTCCAACCGCGGCGGCGGCCGGCCCCGAGCCGATCGAGCCATTTCTGGCGAAGGCCGACCCCGCCAAGGGCCAGCAGATCGCCAAGGTCTGCCTGCAATGCCACACCTTCGCCAAGGGCGAGCCGAACAAGATCGGTCCCAATCTGTGGGACATCATGGAAGAGAACATCGCCAGTGTTCCCGGCTATCAGTTTTCCAGCGCGCTTGCCGCCGACAAGGACAAGAAGTGGGACCCGGACGAGCTAAACATATGGCTCTTCAAGCCGCAGGATTTCGCCCACGGCACCAAGATGACGTTTCCCGGCCTGCCGAAGGCGCAGGACCGCGCCGACGTGATCGCCTATATCGAAACGCTGAACCCCGGCGGGATGGCGACGGAGAAGGCCGCCGTCGCGAAGGCCGCCAGCGAAGCGCAGGCGCAGAAGCCCGCGGCACCGGCCCAGCCCGCACCAGGCGGTCAACCCGCGCAAGGCGGGCAACCGGCGGCGACCCATCCTGCCGCGCCCGCCGGAAGCTCGAAATAGGAGGAATGTGGTCGAGCTCGACCGGTTCCTGGCCCTCGCGATCGACCTCGCCGATGCGGCCGGAGAGGCGATCCGCCCCTATTTTCGCCGACCTCTCGCGGTCGACGACAAGCCCGATCGCTCGCCCGTCACCGCGGCGGACCGCGCCGCCGAAGCGGCGATGCGGCAGCTGATCACGAGACGTTTTCCCACCCACGGCATCATCGGCGAGGAATACGGCGGCGAGCGCGAGGAGGCCGAGTTCGTCTGGGTGCTCGACCCGATCGACGGCACCAAATCCTTCATCTCAGGGGTACCGCTGTTCGGCACGCTGATCGCGCTGGCGCATCAGGGGCGTCCCATTCTCGGCATCATCGACCAGCCGATCTCGCGCGAGCGCTGGATCGGTGCCAGCGGGCATCCGACCACCGTGAACGGCACGCCGATCCGCTGCCGGCCATGTCCTTCGCTTGCCGCGGCGACCGTGTTCTCCACCACCCCCGATATGTTCAACGGCGGCGATGCCGCGGCCTACACCCGCGTCGCGGCCGCTGCCAAGCTCGTGCGCTTCGGCGCCGACTGCTACGCCTATGGCGTCCTGGCGCACGGCTTTGTCGACCTGGTCATCGAGGCGAGCAACAAGCCCTACGATTTCTGCGCGATGCCGCCGATCGTCGAAGGCGCCGGCGGGGTCGCCAGCGATTGGCGGGGCATGCCGCTGACGCTCGCCTCGGACGGCCGCGTCCTGGTCGCCGGCGACCGCCGCACCCATCGCGAGGCGCTGGCGCTATTGGCGGCGTGAGGGACGGTCGACGGGATAGGGTGATGTCGAGAATCAAATCCGCAGTTCTCGGGTTCGCGCTCGTCGTCGCGACCGCCGGCGTCGCGAAGGCGGTCGTGACCTATGGCATCTCGCTTTACGGCGAACTCAAATACCCGGCCGACTTCACTCATTTCGACTACACCAACTCCGACGCGCCGAAGGGCGGCACGATGAAGCTGTCGTCCATCGGCACCTTCGACACGCTCAACCCGTTCATCATCAATGGCGTGCCGGCAGCGGGGATCGGCGCAGATTTTCGACACGCTGATGGTGCGCAGCGAGGACGAGCCGGCGAGCGACTACCCGCTGATCGCCGAGAGCGCCGATCTTGCCCCCGATCGGCTCTCCGTCCTTTACACGCTGCGCAAGACGGCGCGCTTTCACGACGGCACGCCGATCACCCCGGCGGACGTGGTGTGGACCTTCGAGACGCTGCGCGAGAAGGGTCAACCGCTCTATCGCTACTATTACGGCGACGTGACCAAGGTCGAGATCGCAGGGCGACCGCGGCGTGCGCTTTTACTTCAAATCGGCAGACAACCGCGAATTGCCGGCGATCCTCGAGCGAGATGCCGGTGCTGTCGAAGGCGTACTGGTCGGGCCGCGATTTCGAGAAGACGACGCTCGACCCGCCGCTCGGCAGCGGGCCCTACACGATCCAAACGGTCGATCCCGGGCGTTCGATCACCTATCGCCGGGTGCCCGACTATTGGGGCAAGGACCTGCCGGTCAACAAGGGTCGGTACAACGTCGATACGATCCGCTACGACTATTACCGCGACGCGACGATCGCGCTGGAAGCCTTCAAGGCCGGGGATTACGACATCCGCCGGGAGAACTCATCGAAGGCCTGGGCGACCGGCTATGACGGGCCGGCGCTGCGCGACGGGCTGATCAAGAAAGAGGTCATCCCCAACCAGAACCCGAGCCCGATGCAGGGCTTCGGCTACAATCTGCGCCGCCCGCTCTTCCAGGACCCCCGCGTGCGCGAGGCGCTCGCCTACGCCTTCGATTTCGAATGGTCGAACAAGAACCTGTTCTACGGCGCCTATACCCGCACGCGCAGCTATTTCGACAATTCCGAATTGGCCGCGACCGGCGTGCCGCAGGGCGAGGAGCTGAAGATCCTCGAGCCGTTCCGCGAGCGAGCTGCCGCCCGACGTTGTTCACCAAGGAATACGACCCGCCCAAATACGACGCCTCGTTCGATCTGCGCGACGGGCTGGAGAAGGCGATCGGCTTGTTGAAGGAGGCCGGCTGGACCTTCAAGGGCGAGCAGCTGGTCAACGACAAGACCGGCCAGCCCTTCCGGTTCGTGCTGCTCAACGACGACCCGCAGATGGAGCGGGTCGCGCTGCCGTTCATTCAGAATTTGAAGCGGTTGGGCATCACCGCGACGCTCCGCATCGTCGACGTCTCGCAATACCAGCAGCTCTTGAACAACTTCGATTTCGACATGACGGTCGTGATCTTTCCGCAGTCGCTGTCGCCGGGTAACGAACAGCGCGAGTTCTTCGGCTCCGCGGCCGCCGACCAGAAGGGCAGCCAGAACCTGCTCGGCATCAAGAGCCCGGTCATCGACAAGTTGATCGAGGAGCTGATCACGGCGCCGACCCGGGCCGAGCTCGTCGTCCATGTCCGCGCACTCGACCGGGTGCTGCAGTGGGGCTATTACGTGATCCCGCAATACCATCTCGCGGCCTATTGGGTGGCCTACTGGAACAAGTTCCACCACCCGCAGGTCACGCCGAAATACGCGCTCGACCTGGACACCTGGTGGGTCGATACCAAGGCCGAGCAGGCCATCGAGGCGAAGAAGAAGGAAGAGACGGGCAATAAATGATCGCCTATGCGATCCGCCGCATCCTGTTGATGATCCCGACCCTGTTCGCGATCATGGTGGTCAATTTCGTCATCGTGCAGGCGGCGCCGGGCGGCCCGGTGCAGCAGATGATCGCCAAGCTCAAAGGCAACATGGTCGGCGCCACCGCGCGGGTCACCGGCGGCGGCACCGAGGTCGCGCCGGCGCAAACCGATCGTCAACAGCGAATACCGCGGCGCGCAGGGCATCGACCCGGCGCTGATCGCCCAGCTCGTTCACCAATACGGGTTCGACAAGCCGCCGCTCGAACGCTTCGAACTGATGATGAAGCACTATCTGGTGTTCGATTTCGGCGACAGCTTCTTCCAGGACCGCAGCGTCGTCAGCCTGATCAAGGACCGCTTGCCGGTGTCGATCTCGATCGGGCTGTGGACGACGCTGTTCACCTATCTCGTCTCGATCCCGCTCGGCATCCGAAAGGCGGTCAAGGACGGCTCTCGCTTCGATGTGTGGTCGAGCGCGGTCATCATCGTCGGCTATGCGGTGCCGAGCTTTCTGTTCGCGGTGCTGCTGATCGTGCTGTTCGCCGGCGGCAGCTATCTCTCGATCTTCCCGCTGCGCGGCCTGGTCAGCGACGATTGGCGAGCCTCGCTCCTGGCCGCATGACGATCGCCGATTATTTCTGGCACATCGCGCTGCCGATCACCGCGCTCGTCATCGGCGGGTTCGCGACCCTGACGATGCTGACCAAGAACTGCTTCCTCGACGAGATCAACAAGCAGTACGTGCTGACCGCTCGCGCCAAGGGCCTCACCGAGCACCGCATCCTCTACGGCCACGTCTTCCGCAACGCGATGCTGCTGGTCGTGGCCGGCTTTCCGGCGGCGTTTATCGGCATTCTGTTCACCGGCTCGCTGCTGATCGAGGTCATCTTCTCGCTCAACGGGCTCGGGCTCCTGGGGTTCGAGGCGGCGATCAACCGCGACTATCCGATCATGTTCGGCACGCTCTATGTGTTCACGCTGATCGGGCTCGGGCTGAAGCTGGTCAGCGATCTGACCTATATGCTGATCGACCCGCGCATCGATTTCGGCCGCCGGGGTACCTGAGGAGCCGAGGAACGACCGCTCGTGATCTTTGACCCGGCGCTGCGCCGCGCAGCACAATGCGGGTGCACTCACCGCAGGAGACCGCGTCATGAGCCGGAGCCGCTCTCGCCGCAACGGGCACGCAGGCGGCATGCCATGAAATATGTCGAGCAGGTGCTGCAGCCTGGCGAAACCGTGATCTACGCCACCAGCCTGCATTGGCTGGTCTACCTGCGGGCGATCCTGGCTGCTGATCCTGGCAGTCCTTTGTCTGATCGCAGCGGCGGCCGTCACCGAACCGATTGCGGCGCTCGCGCTGAAAATCGTCGCCGCCTTGCTTGGCGTGCTGGCGCTGGTCTCGGGGCTGGACGCCACTGATCCGGCGATCAACGACCGAACTCGCCGTGACCGATCGTCGGGTCATCTACAAGACCGGCATTTTTCAGCGTCACAGCCTGGAAATGAACCGCTCGAAGGTTGAAACCGTGGGGGTCAACCAATCGATTCTCGGCCGCATCCTCGGGTACGGCACGGTCATCGTGCGCGGCACCGGCGGCAGCTTCGAGCCGATCCCGTTTATCGGCGACCCGCTGACCTTCCGGAGCCACATCACGGCGGGATAAATGCCCCGACCTCGCGCAGCCGCCGCCTCCCTGCGACGCGTGACCGGAGACCCGGCAGCGTCCGCACCCGGCGCGGCGCTGTCGATCGGGCTGTGCGCGGTCATCGTCGCGGCCAGCGTGCAGGAGCCGCGCGTGCTGACGATACGGCTGGCGACCGGGCGCGGCCGGGTAGAGGCGGCCGAGGCATTGCCCTCGGGTCCGCTCGAAGCCGAGCACCGCACGCTCGAGATCGGGTTGCGCGCCTGGGTCGAGCGGCAGACCAGCCAGCGTCTCGGCTATGTCGAGCAGCTTTACACCTTTGGCGACCGCGACCGGGTCGTGGGCGAAACGGCGCTCGCGCTGCCGGCCCTGGTCGTGGCCTATCTGGCATTGGTGCGAGAGGCAGCCGGTGCCGCCGCGGCGGAATGGCGGAGCTGGTATCGCTATTTCCCGTGGGAGGATTGGCGCCAAGGCAAGCCGCCGCTGCTCGAGCCGCTCGAGGCGCGGCTCGCGGGCTGGGCGGCAGCAGCCGGCGGCGAGCCCGAGCGGCAGCTGCGCGAGGAGCGGCTCGGGCTCGCTTTCGGCCGGCACGGCGCGTCGTGGAACGAGGAACTGGTCCTCGAACGCTACGAGCTGCTCTACGAAGCCGGGCTCGTCGCCGAAGCGACGCGCGATCTTGGGCGGCGAGCCGGTGGACATCGACGGCGCAACCGGGCTGGCGATGGCATCGGACCATCGCCGCATCCTGGCGACGGCGATCGGCCGGCTGCGCGGCAAGATCAAATACCGCCCGGTGGTGTTCGAGCTGATGCCGCCGGCCTTCACGCTGTTGCAACTGCAGCGCACGGTGGAGGCGCTCGCCGGCGTCAGGCTGCACAAGCAGAATTTCCGCCGTCTCGTCGAGCAGCAGGGTCTGGTCGAAGAGACCGGCGCGATCAGCGCCCAGACCGGCGGCCGGCCGGCCCGGCTCGTCCGCTTCCGCCGCGAGGTGCTGCTCGAACGCCCGGCCCCCGGCCTGCGCCTGCGCGCCGGACGGCGCGCCGCGGGCGGCTGATCCGCCTTCCCTAATAGAACCCGGGAATGAGCCGCAACGTCCGGGCGCAATAAGCCTCGTATTCCTCGCCGAACTGGGCGCGCAGCAGCCTTTCCTCGGCGCGGATGCGTGTAACCAGCGGCGGGATGAGGAGCACCGTCAGCAGCACGCCGACCCCGGACCGGAACGCGAGGCCCCAGCCCAGCGAGTTGACGAGCAACCCGAGATAGCTCGGGTGGCGGATGACGCCATAGATGCCGCTCGTGACCAGGGTGTGCCCGGGCTGGATCGCGACCAGCCCACTGAAGCGGTCGCCGAGCACATAAACGGGCCACAATCGCAGCCCACCGCCGACCGCGAACAGCGCGACGCCGACCCAGCGGAGGGCGTCGCCGTCGATCGTCCAGAACTGCTGCCGGTCGGTGTAAGCCGGCAGATAGGCGGCGAGCAGCCCGATCAGCCCAAGGGCGGCGATGACCCAACGGTTGCCGCGATCCTCGCGCACTCCCGAGCTGAGGTTGCCGCCGGCGAACAGCACCGCGACCGCGATCCCGCCGAACGCAACCGCGAGAGCGACCAGCGCCGGATGGGAGAAAAAGCCCGTAACCCCGTCCCAGCCGAGGACAGCAAGCCCAAGATATACCGCCGTGCCCGCGATAATGAGCGCTCCTCTGACGGCCGGCATCGCCATCGCCCTTTCCAACCACAATCGCTTCAATCAACCTCACCGCGGCTTATAGCAGTCGGCGGCCCCAAAACGACGCCGGTGCCGGCGGCCCCAGATGCGCGCCGGCCGCCGGTGTTACAATTTGTTGAACAATGGCCCCTTGACGCGGCGGGTTTCCCCCTTATACTCATATACAGCATAAGCCCTTTCTGCCCTCCCCCGTTTGTGGCAGGCGGGGCGCTGGCCGGACGCGGTGTCGTCCGGCTTTTCCGGACCTTAGAAATGCTCATAGGGAGCATAAGCGATGATCGAGCCGCGCGTGCTTGATACCCCCCCGTCCCGCCGCCCCGATGCCGTTGCCCGAGCTCTACAGCCGGGTCGAGCGCCACGTGCCGGCGATCGAATGGCCGCTCCTCGCCGAGGACATCGCCGCGATCCTCAAGCTGAAGCGCGAGCGGAACGCGGTCATCCTGGCGCACAACTATCAGACCCCCGACATCTTCCACACCGTCGGCGACATCACCGGCGACTGTCTCGCGCTGGCGCGCGAGGCGGCGCGCACCGACGCCGCGGTCATCGTGCTGGCCGGGGTGCATTTCATGGCCGAGACGGCGAAGCTGTTGAACCCGGGGAAGACCGTGCTGATCCCCGATCTCGAGGCCGGCTGCTCGCTCGCCGCCTCGATCACCGCGGCGGATGTCCGCCTGATGCGGGCGCGCCATCCCGGCGTGCCGATCGTCACCTATGTCAACACCTCGGCCGCGGTGAAGGCGGAAAGCGACATCTGCTGCACCTCGGGCAACGCCAGGAAGATCATCGAGGCGTTGGGCGCGCCCAAGGTCATCATGCTGCCCGACGAATACCTCGCGCGCAACATCGCGGCCCAGACCAAGGTCGAGATCATCGCCTGGAAGGGCCATTGCGAGGTGCACGAGCGCTTCACGCCGGAGGATATCCGCAGCCTGCGCGAGAGCCATCCCGGCATCACCGTGCTGGCGCATCCCGAATGCCCGCCCGAGGTCGTCGCCGAATGCGACTTCGCCGGCTCGACCGCGGCGATGGCCGATTATGTCGGGCAGAAGCGGCCGGCGCGCGTCGTGCTGCTGACCGAATGCTCGATGAGCGACAATGTCGCGCTGCAATACCCCGAGCTCGATTTCGTCCGGCCGTGCAATCTGTGCCCGCATATGAAGCGGATCACGCTCGGCAACATCCGCCACGCGCTCGAAACCATGACCCATGAGGTGACGATCGCGCCCGAGATCGCCGAGCCGCGCGCGCCGCGCCGTCGAGCGCATGCTGGCGATCGGCTGAGCCGGATGTTACGGATCCTTGTCGAGCCGATCGTCCGCGCCGCGCTCCTCGAAGATCTGGGGCGCGCCGGCGACATCACGACCGATGCGATCGTGCCGGCCGAGGCGCCGATCGATGCGGTCATCGCGGCGCGCCAGCCCGGCGTTCTGGCCGGGCTCGAGGCCGGGTTGCTCGCCTTCGAACTGCTCGACCCGGCCCTGAAAATCGAGCGGCTCGTGCGGCGATGGCAGCCGCATCGAGCGCGGCCAGACGGTCGCCCGGATCACCGGTCCGGCGCGGCCGGTGCTGGCGGCCGAGCGCACCGCGCTCAACCTCCTCTGCCGGCTCTCCGGCGTCGCCACCGCGACCCGCTCGCTGGTCGACGCGATCGGCATTCACAAGGCCAAGATCGTCTGCACGCGCAAGACCACGCCGGGCCTGCGCATCCTCGAAAAGGAGGCGGTGCGGCTGGGCGGCGGCGCCAACCACCGCTTCGGCCTCGACGACGCGATGCTGATCAAGGACAACCACATCGCGATGGCCGGCGGCGTCGTCCCGGCGCTGCGCCGCGCCAAGGCGGCGGCCGGCCACCTCGTCAAGATCGAGCTCGAGGTCGATACGCTCGATCAGCTCGCCGAGGCGCTGGAGGAAGGGGTCGACGCGGTGCTGCTCGACAACATGGACCCCGACACCTTGCGCCGCGCGGTCGCGATGGTCGACGGCCGGGCGATCACCGAGGCCTCGGGCCGCATCACCCGCGAGAGCGTGCCGGCGATCGCCGCCGCCGGGGTCGATCTGATCTCGTCCGGCTGGATCACCCACAGCGCCCCGATCCTCGATCTCGGGCTCGACATCGCCTAGCTGCGGCGGGTTGCATCCGGCTCGCCGCGGTGCGATCACAGCGCGCACTGGCGGACGTCGGATGGGTGGTCCCGGCGGCGTTTTTGACGCGCGCCGATCAGGTCATCCGATAACGGGTAGCAATGACATGAAATCGCCTCCGACCTTTCCGGCCAAAGCTATGCCGACCCGGCCGACTACCTGGACGGCTATGCCGAAATGATCGCGGCGGGCTGGCGCAGCGTCGACCGCGCCGCGGTGCGGCGCGCCAGCGAAACTCTGCTGCGCGCCTATCAGGAAGGCAGACAGGTCTTTGCCTGCGGCAATGGCGGGTCCGCGGCGATCGCCGACCATCTCGAATGCGATCATCTCAAAGGCATCCACCGCGAGACCGATCTGTCGCCGAAGGTGCGCTCGCTCGCCGCCAACGTCGCATTGCTGACCGCGATCGCCAACGATTTTGCCTATGACGAGGTCTTTGCCTTCCCGCTCGCCCGGCTGTCGCGGGCCGGCGACGTGCTGGTGACGATTTCGGCCTCGGGGAACTCGCCCAATATCGTCAAGGCGATCGAATGCGCCAATGCGCGCGGCCTGACGAGCATTGCCCTGACCGGGTTCGACGGTGGCCGCGCGCGGCAGCTGGCGCAGATTTCGCTGCATGTCGCCATCGGCAATTACGGCGTGGTCGAGGACATCCATCAGGGCCTCATGCATGTGCTCGCCCAATATATCCGGCAAAGCCGGATCGACCCCGGCCGGGTCGGGACGCTGCGCTTCTGATCGCTGGCACTCCTCTGCCGAGCCTGCTTAGATAGCAGCCGCCGCAGCCTGGGGAGCGCTCTCGATGCCGAATGCCGAACCGCACCGTCTGCCGGCGGCGACGCTCGCCCGCCTGATCGACGGCGGCGAACTCAGCGCCGAAGCAGTCGTGCGCAGCTGCCTCGAGCGGATCGGCGAGCGCGAGCCGGTGGTGCGCGCCTGGGTTCACCTCGACGCTGGACAGGCGCTGGCCGCGGCGCGCGCCTGCGACAAGGGCGGCAGACGCGGCCTGCTTCGCGGTGTGCCGTTCGGCGTCAAGGACATCTTCGATACAGCCGACATGCCGAGCGGCTACGGCTCGCCGATCTATACCGGCTGCCGGCCGAGCTTTGACGCGAGCGCGGTGGCGCTGCCGCGCGCCGCCGGCGCGATCCTTCTCGGCAAGACGGTGACGACCGAATTCGCCAACCGCCATCCCGGGCCCGACCGCGAACCCGCACAACCCGGCATTCACCCCCGGCGGCTCGTCGAGCGGCTCGGCCGCCGCGGTCGCCGATTTCATGGTGCCGCTGGCGATCGGCACGCAGACCGGCGGGTCGGTCATCCGCCCGGCGGCCTATTGCGGCGTCGTCGGGTTCAAGCCGAGCTTTGGCCTCTTCCCGCCGGCCGGGATGCACGCCAACACCGAGAGCCTCGACACGGTCGGCGCGATGGCGCGCTCGGTCGAGGACATCGCGCTGTTCCGCGCCGCGCTGATGGCGATCCCCTATGAGACCGCCGGTCATGCCCGAGCGGCCGCCGCGCCTCGCGCTGTGCCGCACGATGCATTGGGACGCGCGCCGAGCCCGAAGGCCAGGCCGTGCTCGAAGCTGCCGCGGCGCGGCTCGGCGCCGCCGGAGCGAGGATCATCGACAGCGAGCTGCCCGCCGATTGCACCGACATCTCCGAGATCCAGCGCCGCCACAGCGCCTATGAGGCGCCGCGCAACCATGCCCCGGAACTCTATCGCCACGCGGCATTGCTGAGCGACGATTTGCTCGCCAACGGCCGCATCGCCGGCAGGCCGCAAGCTGAGCCTCGACGATTTCCGCGCCGCCTGGCGCCAGGCCGAGCGGGCGCGGGCAGCGGCCCATGAATGGGCCGGCGGGTTCGACGCGATCCTGACCCTCCCCGCCCCCGGTCAGGCGCCGAAGAGCCTCGCCTCGACCGGCGATGCGATCTTCAACGGCCTGTGGACCATGCTCCACATGCCGTGCCTGACCTTGCCGGCCGGCGAGGGGCCGGACGGGTTGCCGGTCGGCATCCAGCTGGTCGGCCGCCGCCACGACGATCGCCGCCTCATCGATATCGGGCTCTGGGTCGAGCGCCGATTGGGAGCGCGGCAATGAGCGCGCCGAACCGGCTCTCGGCCGCCGAGGCGATCGCCCAGCTCGGCTCCGGGGCGCTGACCGCCGAGGCGCTCACCCGCGCCTGCCTCGACCGCGCCGCAGAGCGCCGCGACGTCAAGGCCTGGATCTGGCTCGACCCCGAGCAGGCGCTGGCCGAGGCGCGCGAAGCCGACCGCGCCGGCCGGCCGGGGCTCCTCGCCGGGTTGCCGATCGGCGCCAAGGACATCATCGACACCGGGGACATGCCGACCGGGCACGGCTCGCCGATCTATCGCGGCAACCGCCCGTTTGCCGACGCCGCCTGCATCGCCCTGCTGCGGATGGCCGGCGGCACGATCATGGGCAAGACGGTCACCACCGAATTCGCCAACCGTTTTCCCGGCGCGACGGTCCACCCGCACAACCCGGCGCACACGCCCGGCGGCTCGTCGAGCGGCTCGGCCGCCGCGGTCGCCGATTTCCAGGTGCCGGCCGCGCTCGGGACGCAGACCGGCGGGTCGGTGATCCGGCCCGCGGCGTTTTGCGGGGTCGTCGGCTACAAGCCGAGCTTTGGCGAATTCAGCCGCAGCGGCATCAAGCTGCAATGCCACAACCTCGATACGCTCGGCATCATCTGCCGCAGCCTCGACGATCTGCCGCTGTTGCGCGCGGCGCTGGTCGCCGGGCCGCCGCGGAAGATCGACCGCGACGCCGCGGCGCCGCGCATCGGGATCTGCCGCACCCCGGCCTGGGAGCACGCCGAGCCGGCGACCCAGGCGCTGATCGAGCGCAGCGCGGCGCGGCTCGCCGCAGCCGGCGCGCGGGTCAGCGAAGGTGACGTTTCGCGGCGCCCTTCGCCGACATCCTCGAGCACCATCGCCGCATCTTCAATTTCGAGGCGGCGCGCAATTACGCCTACGAATACGAACAGCACAACGCGCTGGTCAGCCAGGTCCTGCGCGACACGGTGCTGACCCCGGGCCGCGAATTGCCGCTCGCCGCCTATGTCGAGGCGATCGAGACCGCCGAGGCCTTCCGCAGCCACCTCGATGACATCTTCGCCGATGTCGATGTGCTGCTGACCCCGAGCGCCGCCGGCGAGGCGCCCCTGGGGCTCGGCTCGACCGGCGACCCGAGCTTCAACTCGATCTGGACCCTGGCCTGGACCCCCTGCCTGACCCTGCCTGCCGGCACCGGCCCCAATGGCCTGCCGCTCGGCATCCAGCTGGTCGGCCCGCGCTTCCGCGACGAGGCGCTGTTCGACGCCGCCGCCTGGGTCGAGGCCCGCCTCGCCGCCTGACCCATTTCCGCGTTTCACCCCAAGGAGGAAGTCCGATGATCTACGAATTGCGCGTCTATCACTGCGTGCCCGGCCGCCTGCCGGATCTGATCAAGCGGTTCGACACGATCACCCTCAAATTGTGGGAGAAGCACGCGATCCACCAGGCCGGGTTCTGGACCACGCTGGTCGGCGAATCGAACCAGGACCTGACCTATTTCCTGAAATGGGAATCGCTCGCCGAGCGCGACGCCAAGATGGGCAAGTTCGGCGCCGATCCGGAATGGCTCGCGGCGCGCGCCAAGACCGAGGAGAACGGCCCGATCGTCGCCTCGATCACCAATTCGTTCCTGACGCCGACCTCGTTCTCGTCGGTGAAGTGATTTTGCGGGAGAAATCGACATGATCTATGAACTGCGCGTCTACCACGCCGTCCCCGGCCGCCTGCCCGATCTGTTGAAGCGGTTCGACACGATCACGCTGAAGATCTGGGAGCGCCACAAGATCAAGCAGGCCGGGTTCTGGACCGTGCTGGTCGGCGAATCGAACCAGGCGCTCTATTACCTGCTGCAATGGGAATCGCTGGCCGACCGCGAAACGAAGTGGAACGCCTTCCAGGCCGATCCGGAATGGCATTCGAAGCGCGCCGAAACCGAGAAGAACGGCCCGATCGTCGCGAAGGTGGTCAATTCGTTCCTGCAGCCGACCAGCTTCTCGGCGGTGAAGTAGCGGGCGGCATAATTGTTTAGGCCCCGGCGAAGGCCGGGGCCCATTGTTCAGCTGCTCGAACTGCGGACAGATGGGTCCCTGCCTGCGCAGGGACCTACTTTTGTCTCCAGCGGCGGGTCGCCTCGTCGTCCTCGGCGCGCGCGGCGACCCAGCGCTCGCCCTCCGGCGTCTCCTCGCTCTTCCAGAACGGCGCCTCGGTCTTCAGCCAGTCGATGAGGAAATGGCAGGCGGCGAGCGCCGCCTCGCGATGCGGCGAGGCGGTCGCCACCAGCACGATGCGGTCGCCGGGTTCGAGCCGGCCGTAGCGGTGGATGATCAGCGAGGCGGAGAGCGGCCAGCGCCGGTTCGCCTCGGCCTCGATCTCGGCGAGCTTCTTCTCGGTCATGCCCGGGTAATGTTCGAGGATCGAGCGCGGACACCGCCTCGGGGCCGCCTTTATCGCGCACCAGCCCGACAAAGCTCGCGACGCCGCCGATGCCGTGGTCGCCCGCGGCGAGCCGGTCGAGCTCGACGCCGACATCGAAATCCTCGCGCTGCACGCGGATCATCCTCAGCCTCCGGTCACCGGCGGGAACAGCGCGACCTCGTCGCCGTCGCGGATCGGATGGTCGCGCCCGACATAATCCTGGTTGACCGCGACCCGGATGACCGACAGGTCGCGCAACGCCTCGGCGTAGCCGCCGCCGCGCCGGCGCAGCCAGTCGAGCAGCCCGGCGACATCGCGCACCTCGGCCGGCAGCGCCAGCTCCTCCTCGGCCTGCCCGATGCGCGCCCGCAGCCAGGCGAAATACAAGAGCTTCACGACCCGAACACCTCGGAGAACGGCAGGAAATCGACCATTCCGCCGACTGCGAGCTCGCTCAGGCTCTCGTCGAGCACGACAAACCCGTCCGATTGCACGATCGAGGACAGGATGCCGGCGCCGTCTTTCGGGTATTTCTGGGCGACGACGGCGCCGCTCTCGCGGGCGAGGCGGGCGCGCAGATATTCGCGGCGGCCCGGCTTCTTGCGATAGGCGAAGCCGGCCCGCACCGGAACGGTCAGCGGCGGCGGCGATCGTCGCGCCGGAGAGGCGCAGGATCAGCGGCCGGGCGAGGATCGCGAAGGTCAGCGCCGCGGCGACCGGGTTGCCCGGCAATCCGATCAGCGGCACGCCCTTCAATTGGCCGAGCGCGACCGGCCGCCCGGGCTTGATCGCGAGGCGCCAGAAATCGAGCCGGCCGAGCTTCTCGATCGCGGCCCGGACATGGTCCTCTTCGCCGGTCGAAACGCCGCCCGAGGTGACGATCAGATCATGTTCGGCGGCCGCCGCGGCGAGGGTGTCGGCGAGCGCAGCGGCGCGGTCGGGGCAGATGCCGAGATCGCTGACGACGCAGCCGAGCCCGCGCAGCAGCGCGGCCAGCATGACCCGGTTGGCGTCGTAGATCATGCCGGGCGGCAGCGGTCGTTCCCGGCTCGCACACCTCGTCGCCGGTCGACAACAGCGCCGCGCGCAACGGCCGGAACACCGGCAGGCTATCGTTGCCGAGCGCCGCGGCGAGGCCGAGATCGGCCGGCTTCAAGCGATGCCCGGCGGGCAAGGCGACGCTGCCCGCGGCGACGTCCTCGCCGGCATGGCGGCGGTTGGCGCCTTTCCTGATGCCGGGCTTGAGGCGCACCCGTCCCGCCTCGACGACGCAATCCTCCTGCATCATCACGGTGTCGGCGCCCTCCGGCATCGGCGCGCCGGTGAAGATGCGGATCGCCTCGCCGCGGCGCGGCCGGGCGGCCGAGCGGATGGCCGGCCGCCGCCCTGCCGGCAACCGGCAGGATCGTCTCGCGATCGGGCAACAGATCGGCATGGATGAGCGCGAAGCCGTCGACGGCGCTGTTGGCGTGCGGCGGCACATCGATTTGGGCGACGAGATCGCGCGCGAGGATGCGCCCGGCCGCTTGGACAGCGGCACCACCTCCTCGCCGACGACCGGCGCGATCCGCGCCGCGATCAGCGCCAGCGCCGCGTCGACGCCGAGCAGCGCGCCGCCGAAGGCAAAGCAATCATCGCTCAGCTGCGCCATGGGGCGAGCCCGAGATGGTCCAAGATGAAGGCGGCGACCGCGCCGGCATCGCCGAGCGGCAACAGCGGGATCGGCGCCGCGATCGCCTCGTCCGAGGCGATCGCGACGACGTGCGGATCGTCGGGATAGAGCAGCTCCTTGCCGAGCGATGGCCGGTGCACCTCGATCTTGGGGTGGGGGTGGCGCTTCCAGCCCTCGACGAGCAGCAGATCGACCGGGCTCATGCGCGCCACCAGCTCGTCGAGCGTCGGCTCGGCGGCGCCGCGCAGCTCGTGCATGATCGCCCAGCGCCGCGCCGAGGCGACCATGACCTCGCGGGCGCCGGCCTCGCGGTGACGCCACGAATCCTTGCCCGGCCGGTCGATATCGAATTCGTGATGGGCATGCTTGATCGTCGACACCGTAAGGCCCCGCGCCACCAGCTCGGGGATGACCGCCGTCAGCAGCGTCGTCTTGCCGCTGCCGCTCCAGCCGGCCAGACCGAAGATGCGCATCCCAGCGCGCTCCCGCGTCGCTCAGGCCAGATGCTGCGGCTTGCCATGGCGCGGCGGCGCCGCCTGGGTCATATGCGCCAGCCCGGCGCGCAGATAATCGTAGCCGGTGACCAGCGTCAGCAGCGCGGCGAGCCACAGGAGGCTCTCGCCGATCGCCGTAACCGGCAGAAAGGCCGGGCCGGCATCGCCGACGATCAGCACGCCGATCGCCACCATCTGGATCGCGGTCTTCCATTTCGCCAGCTTCGACACCGGCAGGCCGACGCGCAGCTCGGCGAGGTATTCGCGCAACCCCGACACCAGGATCTCGCGGCACAGGATCACCAGCGCCGGCAACAGCGCCCATTCGGTCGAGAGGCGGCCCTTGGCGACCAGCATGAACAGCGTCGCGGCGACCAGGAGCTTGTCGGCGATCGGGTCGAGAAACCGGCCGAGCTCGGATTGCTGCGCCCAGCGCCGCGCCATATGGCCGTCGAGCCAATCGGTCACCCCGGCCGCCGAGAACAGCGCACAGGCAAACCAGCGCGCGTAATCGCCCGGAACATAAAAGCTCGCGACCACGATCGGGATCGCCAGGATCCGCGACAAGGTCAGCAGATTGGGCAGGCTGGTCAACGACACACATTCCTCCAGCGGGGCGGGCGGCGCGGGCGATCGGCCGGCATCTTAGCCATCCGCGTGAAAGTGATCATAAACCTTTTTTGCGATGGCTTTGCTGATGCCGGTGACGCGCTCGATCTCGGCGAGCCCGGCGCGCGCGACGGCCCGCGCCGACCCGAAATGGTGCAGCAGCGCCTGTTTGCGGCGCGCGCCGATCCCGGGGATTTCGTCGAGCGGCGACTGGCCGATCGCCTTGGCCCGCTTGGCGCGGTGCGCGCCGATCGCGAAACGGTGCGCCTCGTCGCGCAGCCGCTGCAGGAAATAGAGAACCGGATCGCGCGGTTCGAGCGAGAACGGCGGCCGGCCGGGCAGGAAGAACCGCTCGCGCCCGGCGTTGCGGTCGGGGCCCTTGGCGATCGCCGCGATCGCCACATCGTCGATGCCGAGTTCGGCCAGGACCTCCTGCGCCGTGGTGAGCTGGCCCTGGCCGCCATCGATCAGCACGAGGTCGGGCCACATGCCGCGCTCGCGCTCGGGATCTTCCTTGAGGGCGCGGCCGAGGCGACGGCGCAGCACCTCGCGCATCATCGCGTAGTCATCGCCGCCCGCCCCCACCCTTCCCTCCCCCGCTAGCGGGGGAGGGTTAGCGAGAGTGTCGCGTATCGTGAATTTCCGGTAGGCGTTCTTCATCAGCCCCTCGGGGCCGGCGACGATCATCGCGCCGACCGCGTGGCTGCCTTGGATGTGGCTGTTGTCGTAGACCTCGATGCGGTTGAGCGGACCCTCCAGCCCGAAGGCCGCGGCCACGCCGTCGAGCAGCTGGCGTTGCGAGGAGCTTTCGGCGAGCCGGCGGCCGAGCGCCTCGCGCGCCGTCGCGGCGATGCGGTCGACCAGCCGCTTCTTGTCGCCGCGCTGCGGCACCGCGAGCGTGACGCGTCCGCCGCGCAGCGACAGCGCCTCGGCGACAAGGTCCTGCTCGACCAGAGGATGGCTGAGCAGCACCAGCGGCGGCTTCAGGCCGGTTGTCGTAGAACTGGCCGACAAACGCGGTCAGCACCTCCTCGACCGCGAGCTGGCGGTCGTGGCTCGGGAAATAGGCGCGGTTGCCCCAGTTATGGCCGCCGCGGAAAAAGAACACCTGGACGCAGGTCTGCCCGCCCGCCTGGTAGCCGGCGATCACATCGGCATCGACGATCCCGGGCACATGGATGTCCTGGTGGCCCTGCACCAGCGACAGCGCGCGGATGCGGTCGCGGATCAGCGCGGCGGCCTCGAAATCGAGCGCCTCGGCCGCTTTCTCCATCTCCACCGCGAGGCGCTGCTGGATATCGTCGCTGCGGCCCGACAGAAACAGCTGTCCCTGCTCGATCAGCCCGGCGTATTCCTCGCGGCCGATGCGCCCGACGCAGGGCGCGCTGCAGCGCTTGATCTGGAACAGCAGGCACGGGCGGGTCCGGTTGGCGAAGACGCTGTCGCTGCACGAGCGCAGCAGAAACGCCTTCTGCAAGGCGACCAGCGTGCGGTTGACCGCGCCGGCCGAGGCGAACGGCCCGAAATAGGCGCCGGGCTTGTCGCGCGCGCCGCGAAACTTGGTCAGCTGCGGAAAATCGTGATCGGCGGTCAGGTGGATGAACGGGAACGATTTGTCGTCGCGCAGCAAGACGTTGTAGCGCGGCATCAGCCGCTTGATCAGATTGCACTCGAGCAGCAGCGCCTCGGCCTCGGTGGCGGCGACGACGATTTCGAGCGCGGCGGTCTCGGCCACCATCCGCCGCAGCCGGTTCGACAGCCCGGCCGGATGGGTATAGTTCTGCACCCGGCTCTTCAGATTGCGCGCCTTGCCGACGTAGAGCGCATCGCCCTTGCGGTCGAGCATGCGGTAGACGCCGGGGCCGGCCGGCACGTTGCGCAGCGCCGCCCGCAATACCGCGACGCCCGGCGATCCGCCGCATGCCGCCGGCGCTGCCCGCGGATCGGAGCGGCCGGCTCGCCCGGCGCCGCGCGTCGGCAGCAGATCGCTCGCCAGCGCCTCGGGGCTGCGGCGCGGGTCGAGCGGCGCCGGCTTGCGCCGACGCCGTTCGTGCCGCCGGGTCAACCGGCTGAATTGCCGTCGGATATTTCAGCGCTGTCGGGCATATCCACCAAACCTGGGGATAACTCTGTCGAAAAGCTTGGTCTGGACGAACCGCAGATCAACCAATCTCTACGCTCCAACGCATTGCCTAAAAATTAGGCAATATACTTAACCAATTGATTTAGCGTTATTTTTCGATGTCAAGTATAAATAATCTGTAACATATCCGTGATAGGCCGAGATTGCAGCCGTGTCACAGATCGGCCACATCTGCTGTGAACAACTTTCAACCCGCCGCCAAGATCCGAGGTATTTCCGAAGCTTAAGTGAGGCATTTCGCCACGGCTTCAAGCGCTCGGCCGGCTATTCGACGACGGGACCTGACCGGGCTGCGCCCAGCCGAGATGCTGGCCGCCATCGAGCGCGATCATCTGCCCGGTCATCGCCGGCGCCGCGAGGATGAAGCGCAAGGCGGCGGCGATCTCGCTCGGGCTGGTGCCGCGCCGCAGCGGCAGGCGTCGGCACTGCTCGCGAAACTGCTCGGGGCTCTGGCGCGGGCTCGGCAGGGTCGGCCC
Source organism: uncultured Alphaproteobacteria bacterium (assembly GCA_963842175.1). Classification (GTDB taxonomy): domain Bacteria; phylum Pseudomonadota; class Alphaproteobacteria; order ATCC43930; family CGMCC-115725; genus DATARH01. The sequence continues at coordinate 858 of CAWJFM010000007.1, read as the reverse complement.
GGGTCCGATCCCGTTGACGCGGATGCGCGGCGCCAGGGCCAGCGCCATCGTCTGGGTCAAGGTCCACAGCGCCGGCCTTGGTCACCGTGTAGGAGACGAAATACGGCGTCAGGTTCCACACCCGCTCGTCGAGCAGATTGACGATGGCGCCGCCGGCCTCGGGCGGGAGCCGCGCCGCGAATTCCTGGCTCAGCACAAACGGCGCCCGCAGATTGATCGCCAGATGCGCGTCCCAGCTCTCGCGGCTGACGTGTCGCCACCGTATCGTTCTCGAAGACCGAGGCGTTGTTGACGAGGACGCCGATCGGCCCGAGCGCCGCCGCGGCCTGCGGCAGCAGGCCTTGGACGGCGGCCTCGTCGGCCAGATCGGCGGCGAGCGCGACCGCCTTGCCGCCCGCCCGGCGCGATCTCGGCGACCAGCGCCTCGGCCTCCTTTCGCGAGCGGTGATGATGCACGGCGACCGCGAAGCCGGCCTCGGCCAGCGCCAGCACCAGCGCGCGGCCGATCCGGCGCGCGCCGCCGGTGACCAGCGCCGCCCGCGGCATCGGCGGCGTCGGTAACGCGCCGGTCAACTCCTCGGGCGTTGCTCGGCCTCAGGCGCGGGCACGGCGTTGCCTTGCCGATTTCGCCCGGGCGCGCACCTTGGCGCGCACCATCTCGCGGGCCGACATCCCGGCGCGGCCGACGTCGAGCGGCCGCGCGCCCCGTTGCTGCCGGTTGCCTCGGCCAGACCCAGTTCGGCCTGTTCGAGCCGGCGGATCTCGTCGCGCAGCCGCGCCGCTTCCTCGAATTCGAGATCGGCGGCGGCGGCGCGCATGCGTTTTTCGAGATCGGCGATGACCGCCTTCAGATCCTTG
>CAWJFM010000006.1:0-11025 GCA_963842175.1 uncultured Alphaproteobacteria bacterium | reverse complement strand
ACGACGGACAACACAACTTCGCCGTCGTTAACCCTGCCTCGCCTTGCTTCAAGATCGCAATGACCTGCCTTTTACTTATGCTGTGTACCTGGGTCTGCTGCCTCCAGAGTACTTCCAAGTCAGTGCCCGCAGCGTTTAACAGGCTCCGCAGATTCATTGAAAAGCCAATTCTATTCGCCCTCTGCCTTCTTCGTTACCGCTGTGATTACGAACTCCTCCTGTTTCCAACCAGTGTGTTCATCACGCCACCTTCGCAGTACGAGCGTGCTGCCGACCTCCTGCATGGTGATAGTCCATCCGCTGGAGTCTTTCTGCTTGCTTTCAAATGGCTGAACGTTCCGACCTACAAATCTGCCTACCAAGTCGCAGGTTCGAAAGGTAAGAAAATTGTTCGGGTCAGCAAATGAGTCGGCGTTGAAAGACCTACTGCTATCGCACTTAGCTTTATACCTCCTGCCCTCACGCTGGACTGTAATAACCCCATCTGTGTAGGACTCGATGAACCAGCTTTGAGGGTCGGGTGTGGATTGTGGGCTTCCTGCATCCGACGAGAAACCCAGCCACGAGAGAGGCGAAGACGAGGGCTTTATGTTTCATCTTCCGTTTTCCAACTGATCCAGTTCTTCAAGAAGTTGACGTCGATCATGAATCTCGGCCTTCGATGGCGGGCGCGGCCGCGAGGTGATCGCCGCGCTCAACTCCGAGGTCAGCTTATCGGGGCGGCGTTGATATCGTATTCGACGCGGAGCACGACGAACCACGGGTGATCGGGGTCGACGACCGTGCCGTCGGGCTCGGCGAGATGGCCATCCGTGGTGAGCGGGACGTGCCACATCGCGACCGTGTTATCGACATTGCCGCCGATCCCGTCGAGCGAGCCGGGATGGATGTCGACGACGATGTCGCAATGCCCGGGAAAACGCCCGGTCGGCAGGTCGTCGTAGCGGATCGGGTGGCGGCCGCGCCACATGCAAATCAGGTCGCCCAGCTGCGGCGCATAGCTCTCCGGCCGCTCGGCGGTGATCGCCAGATCGGGCCGCTGCCCGAGCGCATGTTCCTTGGCCGCGTTGATGTAATCGGAATGGGTCGGCGAATAGAGGAAGCGGTGGCCTGCCCCGGCCATCCGCATGACGTAATCGATGAACGCCGCCGACCAGGCGTAATTGCCGTCCTGGCTCGCTGGAAACACCGCGCCGTTCTCGTTGTGCATGCCGGTAAAGCCCTGCTCGGGCGCGCCCATCGGCAACCCCAGCCACCAGTATTCCCCGACCCGCTGCCACAGCCCGTCGGTGCGCTCGGCGTCATACGGCAGCTCCTGGTTCGGATAGACGACCGCCGAGCCGAACGCCCGCCATTCGCGCAGCGCGATCTGCACCGCCGCCTCGCGCGAGAAGCGCTGATAGGGCCAGCGCGCGAACGGCGGAATATGAGCATCGTCGGCCTGGGCGGCCGGTCCCGGCTCGGCCGGCGCGAGCTCCGGGGCACACCCTGCCAACGCAAGCCCGAGCATCAGCCCGAGAAGGGCAAACCGTCGCGTAAGCAAGTCGCCAACCCACCCCAATCCGAGCGCGGCGCAACACCGGAGCCCGATTTTCTATATCGGTCAAAAATCGTAGAGTCGCGCCGGATTCTCGACGAGGATCTTGCGGCGGATCGCCGCGCTGGGCGCCCATCGCCGCAGCTGGTTCAGCGCCAGCCCGTCATCGATGTCATAGAACGGCGCGATCATGTCGAGCGCCGCGCCGGGCGCGGCGGCGTGCGGGTGCGGCCAATCGGTGCCCCACAGGATGCGCTCGGGATTGGCGGCGATCAGCGCCCGCGCCAGCGGCGCCACGTCATCGTAGGCGGGCGCCTTCTCCGAGCTGCGATAAGCCGCCGAGACCTTGACATAGGCGTGCCCCGCGGCGACCAGCGCCAGCAATGCGGCAAAGCCCGGCTGGTCGACCCCGCCCTCCGCCTGGGCGCCGCCGAAATGGTCGAACACGATCGGCACCTGCAGCCGCGCGACCTCCTCGCGCAAGCTCCGCGATGACCGACAGCCTGGTATAAACCTGGACGTGCCAGCCGAGCGGCGCGACCCGCTCGACCGCGGCGGCGAGGTTGCGCCGCGCCGCGTCCGGATCGGTCTCGCCGGCCGTCTCGAGATTGACCCGCACGCCGCGGATCCCGGCGCGCTGCATCTCGTCGAGCGCGGCCTGCGAGGTCGCCGCGTCGATGACCGCGACCCCGCGGGCGCGGGGCCCGAGCCGGCGCATGCCGTCGAGCGTGCAGGAATTGTCGCTGCCGTAGACGCTCGGCTGCACGATGACGACGCGCGACAGATGCAGTGCCTGCTGCAGCGCCAGCAGCTCGGCCGCGCTCGCCGGCGGCGGCGTATAGCCGCGCCGCGCGGCGAACGGGAACTCCGCCGCTGCCCCGAAGACATGGACATGGCAGTCGCAGGCGCCCTCCGGCACGGCGAAGGCGACCGCGGTCTTGGGCTGAGAGGCCCGCATGGTCCGGCCGTATGCGACCGACGCCGATCCTGCCTTGGCGCGGCGCGCGGCCGTGCCGTGCCGCGTCGAGGCGCGCCGGGCAGCCGGCGCCGGATCGGCCGCGGCGGCCCGCGCACCGTCACGATGTGCCGCATCCTCGGCGCGCCACAGCGCGATGCCGCCGGTCAGCCCGTCGCTGTTGGGAACGATCGTCACATCGGGCGGCAAGGCAAACTTGATCTGCTTGGCGTTGCCGCCGCCGATATAAAGATGATCGAAATTCACCAGCCGGCGCAGAATGTCGATCACCCGCGCGACCCGCTTGTTCCACTCCTTCTTGCCCGCTTTTTCGAGCGCCCGCTTGCCGATGTACTCGTCATAGGTCTTGTTGCCGTGCACCGGGTGATGGGCGAGCTCGAGATGCGGCATGATCTGCCCGTTGCGGAAGATCGAGGTGCCGGCCCCGGTGCCGAGCGTCAGCACCATTTCGACGCCCTTGCCCTCGATCGCGCCAAACCCCTGGACATCGGCATCGTTCATCACCCGCACCGGCTTCTTCCAGCGCTCGGCGAGCGCGGTTTGCAGATCGAAACCGGCCCACAGCTCGGTCCCGAGATTGGGCGCCGTCAGCACGCGCCCGTCGCGCACCGCGCCGGGGAACCCGACCGACACCCGGTCGAAGCCGCCGAGCCCGGCGGCCGCCGCATCGATCGTCGCGGTCAGCGTCTCGGGGTGCGACGGGCGGCGCCGGGGTGGGCTTGCGCACCCGCTTGCCGATCATCTGTCCGGCGCCGTCGAGCAAGGCCAGCTTGATGCCGGTCCCGCCGATATCGACGGCAAGCGTGCGACGGTCGTCCATCGGAGGCCTCCCTCTCTATGAGCGATGCGCGACGACGATAGCGCAGGCCGGAACTCGCGACCATTGATCTCCGTTGCGCCGGCGACAGCGAGCCAACGGATCGCCCCATTTTGTCTGCTATGATGCAACGTGATCGAGATCGAGCGAGTGCGATGCGGATCGGAGCGATCCTCGGCGGCTTGATGGCGGCGCTGGCGGCGGCATTGGCGATCGCCGCGCCGGCCTGTGCCGCCGGCCCGACCGCGCTCGCCGACCCGGTTGCGGCGCGGCTCGTCGCCGAGGCCGGGTCGGTCGCTGCCGGGCGGGACGCTGTGGGTCGATCTGCATCTCGACATCGCCCCGGGCTGGCACATCTACTGGCGCAACCCCGGCGATGCCGGCCTGCCGACCGAGATCGCCTGGGACCTGCCGGCCGGGTTCAGCGCCGGCGAGCCTCGCCTGGCCCGTGCCGGAACGCTTCGTCATCGGCACGATCGGCAATTACGGCTATGCCGGTTCGGCCGATCTGCTCGTGCCGATCGCCGCTCCGGCTGATCTGAAACCCGGCCGCCACCGTGCACCTCGCCGCGAATGCCACCTGGCTTGTCTGCTCGGATATCTGCATTCCGGGCGAAGCAGAGCTGGCGCTCGACCTGCCGGTCGGCGCCGCCGCCCCGGCCGGCGATCCGGCGGCGGCGGCGCTGTTCGCCGCGGTGCGCGAGCGTCTGCCGCAGACCGCCCGATTTCGCGACCCGCTTTGCGGTGTCGGGGCGCGAGCTGAGGCTGTTCGTCCCGGCCGCGGCGCTGGCCGGCATTGACCGACCGACCGCGGCGTTTTTCCCGTTCGACGGCAATGTCATCGATGCCGCCGCCGAGCCGCAACGAGGAGCGGGGTGCGGACGGTCTCGCAGTGGTGCTGGCGCGGGCGACCGGCCCGGCGGCGACCCTGCCGGAACGGCTCGACGGGGTGCTCGGTCGCTGCGCGGCGCCGGCGGCGCCGAGCGGGCCTATTCGATCGACGCGCCGCGCGCGCGGCGGCGCCGCTCGACGGCGGGCCGCGCGTCGGGTGGTGGCAGGCGCTGCTGCTGGCGCTGCTCGGCGGCATCGTGCTCAATCTGATGCCGTGCGTCTTTCCGGTGCTGTCGCTCAAACTGCTCGGCCTCGCCGGGTCGGCCCACCGCGCCGAGCAGTGGCGTCACGGGGTCGCCTACGCCGCAGGCGTAATCCTCAGCTTTGCGTTGCTCGGCGGCGTGCTGCTCGGCCTGCGCGCCGGCGGCGCCGCGATCGGCTGGGGCTTTCAGCTGCAATCGCCGGTCGTCGTCGGGCTGCTCGCCTATCTCTTGTTCGCGATGGGGCTGAGCCTGTCCGGGGTGGCCGAGTTCGGCGCCGGGCTCGCCGGCATCGGCAGCCGTTTCGCCGGCGGCGCGGGGCTGGCCGGAGCCTTTGCCACCGGCGTCTTGGCGACCATCGTCGCGACCCCGTGCACCGCGCCGTTCATGGGCGCCGCGCTCGGCGCTGCGCTGATCGCGCCGGCGCCGGTCGCGCTCGCGATATTCGTGGCGCTCGGCGGCCGGGCTCGCCCTGCCCGTCGTGCTTGTCACCGCGTCCCGGCGCTCGCCCGCGGGCTGCCGCGGCCGGGCGTCTGGATGGAGTGGTTCAAGCAGCTGCTGGCCTTTCCGCTCTACGGCACGGTCGCCTGGCTCGTCTGGGTGCTGATCCAGGAGGTCGGGCCGGTCGGCGCCATCTCGGCCTTGCTCGGTCTGGTCGTTGTCGGCTTTGCGGTTTGGATCTACGGCCGCACCCGGGCGATCGGACCGGCCGGACGCCGCCTCGGCGCCGGCCTTGCCGCGACCGGGATCGCGGTGGCTCTGATCCTGGCGACGATGCTGCGACCGGCCGAGGCACCCCTGGCGGGGGTGGCGGGAGAGGCGGCGGCTGCCGCCCAACGCGGCAGTTTCGGCTACCAGCCGTTCAGCATCGCCCGGCTCGACCGGCTCGCCGCCGAACATCAGCCGGTCTTTGTCAATCTGACCGCGGCATGGTGCATCACCTGTCTGGTCAACGAGCACACCGCGCTCGACAGCCAAGCGGTGCGCCGCGCCTTTGCCGAGCGCCGCATCGTCGCGCTGAAGGGCGACTGGACGCGGCAGAACCCGGAAATTACCGCGTTCCTGCAACAATTCGGACGCAGCGGCGTGCCGCTCTACCTGCTTTACGACAAGGCGGGCACGCCGACGGTCCTGCCGCAGATCCTGACCGAGACGAGCGTGCTCGCGGCGGTTGGGAAAATCTGAAAACCGACGCCTCCCCTTGCGGTGGCGCCGGCGGATGCTCCATTCTGCACCGGCAACGGGAACGGAGATTGATCTGACAAAGCGAACCTTCCGAAGCTGTCATGATCGGAGACATCGCCGTCGAAGAAATCCTGGCTGCCTGCGGCGACGCCGGGACCGTCACGTTGAAACCCGGCGAAATCCTGTTTCGCGAGGGCGATGACGCGCATGCGATGTACGTCGTAAAGCAAGGGACGCTGCGCATATTGAGCGGCAGTACCATCCTCGAAACCGTTCGCGTGGGCGGCCTAGTCGGCGAGATGGCGATCATCGAGGCGCAGATGCCGCGCAGCGCGACGGTGATCGCCGGCACCTATTGCGAACTGGTCGAGATCGACGTGCCAAAATTTCTGTCGCTGGTCGCCAACACCCCGGCTTTTTCGATCACCGTATTGCGCGTCATCTCGCGCCGTCTGCGGGTGATGAACCGGCGCTACCGGGTCAGCACCCGATCGCTGTAGCGGCGGCGCCTCAGCGCTCGACCGCCTGCGTCACCGCGCCGCCGATCGCGGTGCGCCCGCCATCGACGACGTACTGCCCGCCGGTGATGTTGCTGGCGAGGTCGGAGCACAGAAACAGCACCATGTTGGCGATCTCCTCCGGCGTCGTATAGCGCCCGGTCGGCATCGCCGCCTGGTAGCGCCGCCCGACGCTCGCCGGGTCGGCCGGGTCGAGCTGCTGTTCCAATGAATGGATCATCCTGGTATCGACCGGGCCGGGGCAGACCGCGTTGACCCTGACGCCGCTCGCGCGCGACCTCGCCGGCGGCGGTTTTGGTCAGCCCGATCACGGCGTGCTTGGACGCGACATAGGCCGGCATGCCCGGGGTGGCGACCAGCCCGGCGACCGAGGCGGTATTGACGACCGCCCCCGCTTTCTGCCGCAGCATCACCGGCAGGACGTGGCGCAGCCCGAGGAAGACGCCCTTGACGTTGACCGCGATGACCTGGTCGAACATCGCCTCGTCATATTCGGCGGTGTGCTGCCATTTGCCCTCGATGCCGGCGTTGTTGTGGAAGCAGTCGATCCGGCCGTAGGCGTCGAGCGCGGCCTTCACATAGGCCGCGACATCGGCCGATCTGGTCACGTCGGCGGCGACAAAGCGCGCTTCGCCCCCCTGCTGGCGGATGATGCCGGCGGTCGCTTCGCCGCCCGCCGCATCGCGGTCGACGACGACGACCTTGGCGCCCGATTTGGCGAAGGCGAGCGCCGTGGCGCGGCCGATCCCGTTCGCCGCGCCGGTGATCAGCGCGACCTTGCCGGTGAAATCGAGATCCATGGCGTCCCTCCCCGAATGGTTCGTCATGGCCGGGCTTGACCCGGCCATCTTGAGATCCCCGGGTCAAGCCCGGGGATGACTTGTTGAAGCTGGTGCGGCTAACCCGTCTTCCCGATCCGCCGCGCCCAGCCCGCGAGATTGGCCATCAGGTCGCGGATGAAGCCGCGCGCCGCCTCGTCGGTCAGATTGCCCTCGGCGTCGAATTTGGTCTGCGCCTGGCCGATCAGCACCTCGGGCTTGTTCAAGGGGTGCATGTCGAGAAAGACGCAGCTGCGGCGCAGATCGTATTGGGCGCGCGCGCTGCCGGCCATCCCGGCCGCCGCTCCGATGATCGCGCAGGGCTTGCCGGCAAACGGCTGGTCGGGCGGGCGCGAGGCCCAGTCGATCGCGTTCTTCAAGACGCCCGACATCGAATAATTGTATTCGGGGCAGGCGAACAAGAGCGCATCGGAAGCGGCGATCTGGCGGCGCAATGTCTCGACCGGGGGCGGAAAGCCCTGCGCCCGGACATCCTCGTTGTAGGGCGGGATCTGCGAGATGTCCGCGACCGTCACGCTCATGCCCGCCGGCTTCACCGCGATCGCAGCGCGCAACGCCGCCATGTTGTAGGAGGCCTGGCGCAGACTGCCGCAAATCCCGAGTACCGATACGGTGCCGCTATCGCTCATCGGGGTCCTCCGCTCGCTGCTAGCCGCCCGCCGCAAGCCTTATCGCAGCGCCGCCCCGGCGACAAGGCTTCGTCATCGAACGACCGGCGCCGCCCGCTCCCTGGCCCCCTGCAACCCAGCGGAGGAGTACAACCTTAGAGCGAGCCGCACCGCCTGTTCCACCTGATAATACAGGAAATTTACAGGCGGATTCGCGTTCAGGTTGTGCGCGGCGAATGTGCGCGAGGCGGGCGATCGAGGGCCATGTAAATCTCCAACGACGCACTGCGTCCGACCCCTCCCAACACGGCATCCCGCCTGATTTAATCGACTGTGGGCGTACTGCGAGAGCTGATGCGAACAACAGATGAACATTGGCCTCTTTTGGGCTGTATCATCAGTTGTGGCGAACGCCATAGACATGGTTATCCTGCCCAAGCGACTGCGGACCGTTCTTTGGGACGGCCACAAGCGATGCACGTCCCGAGTAGAAGATTGAGTGGCAATCTCATATCTCGAGATTGAAAAATACGAACTCGGGGATTGACAAGGCACAGCGAATCGCATATCAAAAAAATCGCCCGGTCGGTTTGTGGCCGAACCGGGCGATCCCAAGCGGCCCAGGAGCCACCTGCTAACATTCTGATATATAGCTCCGGGGCCCTGCCACTGCAAATCCCATGAAAGGGCTTCCCATGGACACCAAACTCAACCCCACCGACGGTCACATGGTCGCCGGCGTCCAGATAAACGAACATCAATTCTTGGGCCGCGTAAGGGCCACGCAACTGTTTCAGATTACGATGAACCCACGGGATTCAGAGGACCGGAAGAAGGTTGACGCAAGCAAAGAGCTCCAGGACCTCCGGGAAATACGCGAGGAGGTCCAACGGCTCTTCGCTGGGGCCAAGGCTAAAAATGTCGCGCCCTACGCCACCTATATTGTCGGCGTGCATAGCGGAGAATCCGACGGCATGACACCGCCGATCATTCTGTACTCAGAAGACACCCTAAGCTCCGAGATCGACGAATACGGTCGGGGCTTCGTCCAGGTGCCCTTCGATAAGAGATTGGTCGCCATTGATGGCGAGACTCAGCTTGCCGCCCGTTTCGAGGCTGCCAATCTGCTCCCGGATACGAAGAACGAATATGTCGCGATGTACATCTGCCACGGTAAGGATAAGCTCTGGGCACGCCAATGCTTTCATGACCTAAACGTGCTCGGAGTTCGGCCGAATGCCGCCTTGAGCATTGGTATGGATGCGCGAGATCCGCTCACTCGGGTGGCGAGAGATATTGAACGTCAAGTTCCGTTCTTCAGGAACCGTGTCAATAAGGCTCGCCGGCAGCTTGGAACGAGCGATACGGATGTTGTCACGATCACCTCACTTCGCGGAGCATGCATAACCCTAGCGGAAGGTATCGGCGGCATCCGATATGGCGCGAAGCCGGTTCCTTTAGCGGAGCACGAGACGAAGCGCGTTCTAGAAGTTGCCGTGCAATGGTTTACCGCTGTTACGGAGGCCATCGGCCCCGCGATGGAGGACCGGGTACGAAAGCTGGCCTCGGCACCCACGGTGCTAGCTGCGATCGGGGCGATGGGCCACGAACTGGTCAACATCGATGACGAAGAACAACGAACATCAAAAGCGACGGCGATTGTCCGGAAGCTCCGAGCGGTTGATTGGAACCGTGGAAAACACTGGGAGGGGATCGCCGGCAAGTTCACACCGAAAGGTGCGTTCTCGGTTGGCGGCAGTAAGGAAACGGCCTATGCGGTCTACGAGGCCTTAAGCGACGAGACCTCCCCAGGTTACGTGAACGTGCGCACACAGGTAGGCACGCAGCAGGCTGCGGAGTAAACAAGCGTATCAAGGTGATCCGCGAGCAGACCGCTCTCGGATCACCCTGAGCCCTTCACCGCGTTCATGGTCTTTACCAGCCAGAATCCCCCAATGCGGAGCGGCCGCTATGCCCCGTTATGTCATCGAGCGCCAATATCTCGTGGCGATCTACGAACACATTTGCGTTGAAGCCGAAAGCTTGGAAGACGCGTGCCGACAGGCTGTTGACGACATCCAGCATCCATGGAGCGAGAACGCCGAAATGGACTTCGATACAGCGCGACCGACAACAGTCGCGCAGGCAGTCGAAATACCTGACGGCCGCCTCCCAGAGGTGGAGCCGACCGAAGATCGCGACCGCGATTTGCTGTCAGATGCTCTCTACCAGTCGGGCCTGCCGCTCCTTCAGATACCCAAGGAATTCAGTGACGGCGCCAAGTCCCTAGCCGGTGATGTGGGCTTCATCTGACCAAACTTGAACATCGTTCAGCACCGGCTTGCGTCGGCCCGGCCGTGGCACTACCGTCGCCGGATCCGCCCCGCTAGAAGGAGACACCCCCGTGAGCGCCCATCTCTCCGCCGCGCAGATCAAGTCCCGGCTTGACCACCCGATCATCGATGCTGACGGGCATTGGCTGGAATACAGCCCGGTCTTTGCCGAGCGCCTGCGCAAGGTCGGCGGCGAGGATGCGGTCAAGGGGTGGAGCGCGGTCGGCGGCGGAACGCGGGCGGTGCTGTCGATGTCGGTCGAGGAGCGGCGCCGGCGCCGCATCAGCCAGGAGGCGTTTTGGGGCCATCCGTCGAAGAACACCCGCGATCTCGCCACCGCGCTGTTTCCGCGCCTCCTCAATGAGCGGCTCGACGAGATCGGGCTCGATTTCGCGATCATCTATCCGACGGGCGGGCTGCGCGTGCCGCGGGTCGGCGACGGCCCGGCGCGGCGCGCCGCCTGTCATGCCTACAATATCGTCACCGCGGAGTATTTCGGCGATTTCGCCGACCGCATGACCCCGGCCGCGATCATCCCGATGCACACCCCGGAAGAGGCGATCGAGGAACTGGAGTTCGCCGTTAAACAGCTCTGCTACAAGGTCGCGATGCTGGGCAGCCTGATGGACCGCCCGGTCGAGGCGGCGGGCAAGGTCGAGGGCGAGGCGGCGCGCTTCGCGGTGTGGCAGGACGTGATCGGGCTCGACAGCGAGTATGATTACGACCCGGTCTGGGCGAAGTGCCGCGAACTCGGCATCGCGCCCTCGTTCCACAGCGGCGCGCGGCGCGGCGGGCTGCGCTCGTCGCCCAGCAACTTCGTCTATAACCATATCGGCCATTTCGCCGCCGCCAACCACGCCGCCTGCAAGGCGATGTTTCTGGGCGGCGTGACCCGGCGTTTCCCCGGGCTCAACATCTCGTTCCTCGAAGGCGGCGCGGGGTGGGCGGCGATCCTTTACGGGGATCTGCTCGGGCATTGGGAAAAGCGCAGCAGACAAGGCCTCGAAGAGGTCGATCCGCGCAACGTCGACCGCGCGCTCTTGATGCAGCTCAGCGAGAAATACGGCGGCGAGGCCTATGTCGCCGCCTTGCAAGAGCGCGATGGCCGGTTCTATCCGGGC
>CAWJFM010000005.1:0-20035 GCA_963842175.1 uncultured Alphaproteobacteria bacterium | reverse complement strand
CGATCGGCATCTGCCGCGCTTCGATTACATTGTCGCGCATGGCGTCTACAGCTGGATCGATGCCGAGACCCGGGCATCTCTGCGGCGTTTCGTCGATCGCCGTCTCAAACCGGGCGGGCTTGTCTATGTCAGCTACAATGCTCTGCCCGGCTGGACCGGCGACTTGCCATTCCAGCATCTCGTGCGCGCGCTGGCCGCGAACGCGCGCGGCGACAGCGCAGCGCGCTTTGATGCCGCGGCACGATTGATCGACCGACTGGCCGCCAGCGGCGCCGCGGCGCTGGCATCGAGCTACATCGTCCGCGAGTTGCGCGAGCGCCCGGACGACTATCGGCCGGGCTACCTCGTCCATGAATTCCTGCATGCCGGGTGGCGGCCGCTTTATGTCACGGAGATGCGCCGCGACATGGCCCTGATCGGGCTCGCACCGGTCGGCTCGGCGATCCTCCTCGAAAATTTCGATGGCTGGACCCTTGGCCGCCGCGCCCGCGCGCTCGTCGCCGAGATCGCCGACCCCGATCTGCGCGAGCTGGTGCGCGATTTTGTTATCGACCAACGCTTTCGCTGCGATGTGTTCGCCCGCGATGCGGCAGGGCTCGACGAGGGTGAGCAGCGCCGCCTTCTGTTCGCCGCCGGCCTCGCGTTGGCCCGACCGCCGGCCGCGATCGCCTATCGGGCGCCAACCCCGGCCGGGCAGCTCGATTACGCCAACCCGGCGGCGCGGACCGTGGTCGGCGCGCTCGCCGCCGGCGCGCGCAGCCTCGGCGAGATCCCACCGCGCGCCGCCGCGCCGCAGGATCTCTTGGCCAATGCCCTGGCGCTGTGCGCCGCCGGCGATGTGCGGCCGGTCGAGACCGGGCGCGTCGCGGTCGAGGCGCTCAACCGCGCGCTGCGTCGCCGCTTCGGCGGCGCGCAGGAAACGCCGCTGATCGCACTGCAGTGCGGCACGGCGCTGGAGCTCGACCACCAGCTCTTGGGGCTGCTGGGTAACGATATGGGCCCGGCTTGGCGCGATTTTCTTGCGCTGCATGGGGGGTGAGGCGCGCGATCACATGGCGCCGATGCGGCGGCGCTCCTGGCGCGCCATCAGCCAGAAGGCGAGCGCCACCATCGTGAAGACGACCGCCAGGAATATCGTCGCCAGCGCGTTGATCTCCGGGGTCACTCCGATGCGCACGCTGGAATAGACCGCCATTGGCAACGTCGTCGCCGAGGGTCCGGAGACGAAACTCGCGACGACGAGATCGTCGAGCGACATCGTGAAGGCCAAGAGCCAGCCCGAAACCAGCGCCGGGCTGATCCCCGGCAGCGTGATGCGCCACAGCACGGCGAAGGGTCGCGCCCCGAGATCGAGCGCGGCTTCCTCGAGCGTGCGGTCGAAGCCCGCCAGCTGGGCGCGCACCAAGACCGCGACAAAACAGGCGGTGAAGGTCGCGTGCGCGATCGTCACCGTGAGAACGCCGCGGTTCGCTGGAACGCCGAGAATGCTTTGCGCCGCGACGAACAGCAGCAAGAGCGACAGGCCGAGAATGACCTCGGGCACCACCAGCGGCGCCAGCAGCATGAAGCCGAACAACAGGCGTCCGCGAAACCGCGGGAACCGGTCCATCGCCAGGCCTGCGCAGGTGCCGAGCAGCAGCGCGAGGCTTGCCGCCAGCACGCCGATTTCGAGGCTGGTCAGCGCGGCGGTGCGGAACTTGTCGTCCTCCAGCAGCACGCCATACCAGCGCGTCGAAACCCCGGCCCAGATCGTGACCAGCCGCGAGGCGTTGAACGAGTAGGCGACGAGCACGACGATCGGCAGATAAAGAAACCCAAAGCCGAACGCGAGCGCACTCCAGCGAAAAACGGCGCCGCCGCGGCCGCCGGTCACACCGCCTCCGCGCGCCGAAGCAGGCGCTGCGCGACCAAGAGCGGCACCGTCACCACCGCGACCAGCGCCACCGCGATCGCCGAGGCGGCCGGCCAATCGACATTGTCGAAGAACTCCTGCCACAAGAGCTTGCCGATCATCAGCGTATCGGGGCCGCCCAACAGGTCGGGGATCACGAATTCGCCGACCGCGGGGATGAAGACCAGCAGCATGCCGGCGGCGATCCCCGGCAGGGTCAGCGGCAGGATCACGCCGAAGAACACGCGCCGTGGCGGCGCGCCGAGATCGGCGGCGGCTTCGAGGAGGGTCTCGTCGAGCCGCGACAGAGCGCCGTAGAGCGGCAGGATCATGAACGGGAGATAGGAATAGACGAGCCCGAGCTCGACCGAAAACCCGTTGTACAATAGCGGCACCGGCGCCCCGACGAGCCCCGCGGCGAGGAGCAGCCGGTTGATGAGGCCGCTCGGCTGCAGCAGCGCGATCCAGGCATAAACCCGGATCAGAAAGCTGGTCCAGAACGGCAGGATGATCAGAAACAGCAAGAGGTTGCGCCACACGCCCGGGGCGCGGGCGATGGCGAAGGCAACCGGATAACCGATCAACAGGCATAAGATCGTCGCCAGCGCGGCGTTGCCGAGCGAATTCGCATAGACCCTGAGGCAGCTTTCGGCGAGTTCGCGGTAATTGGCCAGGGTGGCGTGGTTCTCCAACCCCGTCGCTGTCAGGCCGAGGAGCGGTTTGAAAGGGGGGATCGCGTCGGCGCTCTCGGCGAAGCTGATCCCGCCCACGATGGCGAGCGGCAGCAGAAAAAACACCGCGAGCCAGAGGAACGGCAGCCCGATCAGCACCCGCTTTTCCCAGATGGCGAGGCCGATCATGGCGATGCTGTCATTCCGGGGCGCGGCCAACGGCCGCGAACCCGGAACCCATGAACACCGGCTGCACAAAGGACACTCAGGCGCTGGTGCTCCAAACGCCGCGGTCCGTGTTCATGGGTTCCAGGCTCGCCGCTGCGCGGCGCCCCGGAATGACACCGTGAGCGCGAAACGCTGGTCGCATTCATTCCGTCAGTACCACGGCGTCGTCCGGTGCCCAGCTCGTCCACACCACGGCGCCGCGGTCGAGGCCGAGCGCGGCCGCGCTCGGCAGATGAGCCCGCAACGACAGGCCCGAACGCGTCGCCAGATGCATCGTCGATCGCCCGCCCTGATAGCTAACCGACGCGATCGTGGCGGCGAGCGCGAAGCCTTTGGGGCGCTCTGTCGACAAGAGCAATTTTTCCGGGCGCAGCGCCAGGACGAGCCGGGTGCCGGTCGGCAGCTCCACCGCCGCCGGCAGCGGGATCGGCTGCTCGGCGCCGGGAACCCTCAGCCAAAGCGCATTAACCCCGGGACGGCCGCCCGCCAGGGCGGGCGTTCCGCGGGAGGCGACCACCTCGCCCTCGAACAGATTTACCGTGCCGACAAAATCGGCAACGAAGCGCGAATTGGGCCGCTCGTAGATCTCGGAGGGCGGACCGATCTGCACCAGGCGGCCCCGGCTCATCACCGCGATGCGCGAGGCCATGCCGAGCGCCTCCTCCTG
Organism: uncultured Alphaproteobacteria bacterium; assembly: GCA_963842175.1. GTDB lineage: Bacteria > Pseudomonadota > Alphaproteobacteria > ATCC43930 > CGMCC-115725 > DATARH01. The sequence goes on along the minus strand of CAWJFM010000005.1, from coordinate 16,578 downwards.
GTCGTGGGTGACGACGAGAAAGGTGGTGCCGACCCGTTCCTGGATGCCGGTCAGTTCGAGCCGCGTCTCCTCGCGCAATTTGCGGTCGAGCGCGGCCAGCGGCTCGTCGAGCAGCAACAGCTTCGGCATCTTCGCCAGCGCGCGGGCGAGCGCGACGCGCTGCTTCTGCCCGCCGGACAATTCGTGCGGCCGGCGGTGCGCATAATCGGACATCTGCACCAGCGCCAGCATCTCCGCGACCCGCGCGTCGCGTCGGCGGCGCTCCATCCCCTCCTGCCTGAGCCCGAAGGCGATGTTGCCGGCGACGTCGAGATGGGGGAAGAGCGCGTAGGACTGGAACATCATGTTGACCGGCCGCGCATAGGGCGGCACCGCGCCCATCTCGACCCCATCGATCAGGATGCGGCCGCCGTCCGGCGTCTCGAACCCGGCGATCAGGCGCAGCAAGGTCGTCTTGCCGCAGCCGGAGGGGCCGAGGAGCGCGAAGAATTCGCCCTGCTCGACGCTGAGCGACACCTGATCGACCGCCTCGGTCGCGGCGAAGCGCTTGCTGGCCGCGATGATTTCGAGGAGCGCCATTAGCCGCTCAGCAGCCCGACTTCATCCGGTTCCAGGCGCGCATCCGCGCCCGCTCATAGGCGCGCGGCGCGGGTCGGTCGATATAAAACAGCCTGCGCACCGCATCCGGCGGATAGATCCCGGGATCGTCACGGATCTCGGGCCGGACGAACGGGGTCGCCGCCAGGTTCGGGTTCGGGTAGGACACGGCGTTGGTGATCGCGGCGATGACCTCGGGGCGCAAGATGTAGTCGATGAAGCGATGCGCGTTGTCGGGATGCGGGGCATCGGCCGGGATGCCGAGCATATCGATCGACATCTGCGCTCCCTCGCGCGGCACGCGAAAGGCGATCTCGACCCCGCTCTCGGCCTCGCGCGCCCGGTTGCGCGCCTGGATCACATCGCCCGAATAGCCGAGCGCGATGCAGATGTCGCCGGCGGCGAGGTCGTTGATGTATTGCGAGGAATGGAACCGGCGCACAAACGGGCGGATGCGCCCGAGCAGCGCCACCGCGCGGTCGAGATCGGCGAGATCGCGGCTCGTCGGATCGATGCCGAGATAGGCAAGCGCTGCCGGGATCACCTCCTGCGGGGTGTCGAGCAGCTCGATGCCGCATTGCGAGAGCTTTCCGGCGCGCGCCGGGTCAAACAACAGGGCGAGGCTGCCGCGCGGCGTCGCCGCTCCCAAGGCGCGCTCGATCATCGCCACATTGTAACCGATCCCGGTCACGCTCCACAGATAGGGCACGCCATGCGCGTTGCCGCGGTCGGCGATCGCAGCGAGCGCTAGGATGCGCGGATCGAGGTTCTTCAGATTGGGCAGCTTTGCCTTGTCGAGCGGGAGGTAGGCTCCGGCCGCGATCTGGCGCGCCATGTAGGGGCTGGCCGACGGAACCACGATGTCATAGCCGGAATGGCCGGCCAGCAGCTTGGCTTCGAGCACCTCGTTACCGTCATAGACGTCGTAGGTGACGGCGATCCCGGTTTCCTTCTCGAAATTGGCGACCGTGTCGGGAGCGATGTAGTCCGACCAATTGTAGATGTGGAGCCGCGGTTCTTCGGCCCGCGCGCCGAGCGGCAGGCATGCGAGCGCGAGCCCGATTAGGCACAGCCGGCCCTTCATTGCCAACCCCGTCATGCCGCGCATTGAAGAGCGATGCGCCGGATTGTCAATGCGCCGAGGGCCGCCGAGGCCCAATAGCGGGCGCGGCGCGAGCGGGTATCGGTGGCCACCGCTTTCCGGCTATTTTGTACCGGCAATGGTTGGCCAAATGCTCCTCCGGCGTCGAATGGTTCCGATGCGCTTCGCGCTGACCGGCGCGGCGGCGGCTCTCTTCCTCGTTGCCCTCGCGGGATGCGTTCCCCAGAGCCAGACCGTTGCGCCCGCTCATCCCAATCTAATCATCGTGCGCGAATTCACGTTTTCGCCGGAAGTCGTCACCCTTGACCCGAGCTTCGGCTTCTCGCTCTCTCGCCGCGCACCCGGGGTGCCGGCGAGTGAGCGCGCCGCGGCTGTTGGACGCGCGGCCGCATTCAGCCTCGCCGACGCGATCACGACGCAGCTGGGCCTGCTCGGCTATGACGCGATCCGCTCCGACACCGCCGTTCCGGAACCCGGCGCCCGGGCACTGATCGTTAGCGGCACCTTCCGGCATGTCGATGAAGGCCGGCGCCGGCATGTCGGCGCCGAGAACCCGAGCATCGGCGTCGATGTCGAAGTCGATTACCAGGCCGGGGGCACCGCGCCGCAGCGGATCACCGAGCTCCATCTCGATTCGCGGCAGGTCCCGCCAGCCGCCATCGTCGGCGCGTCGGCGCGGCGCGGTGCGGACGTCAATCTCGCCGCATCGCGGGTCGGCGGCGCAATCGCCCGCTACCTGAGCGACACCGCCCGGCTCAACAACTGGCCGGGAGCCGCCCGCTGACCGAGGCCGGGCGGCCTCTTACAGCTCGCCCTCCGCCTTCAGCATGCGCACGGTTTGGCGCAGCGCGGCGACGGTGTCCTCGATCTCGGATTCGCCATGCGTCGCCGAGATGACGCCGCCGGGATGGCTGCTCAGATCGACCCCGTGGAGCATCATGCCGAGCCGCAGCTTGTGCACGACCCCGGCGTTGCGCTCGCCCTTAAGGCTCGCGGCGGAATGTTGCAGCGGGTCGAACCGGGTCGGGGTGATCTGGGCGCGCTCAGGGTTGGTGAACAGTTCGAACGACGAAAAGGTGCCGTAGACCGCCCACGGCACCCGTTCCTCCTCGAAGACCTCGTTGAGCTGCCGGCGCAGATCCGCGCCAAAGCGGTTGGCGCGCTCGCAGACGTCGCTCTCGCGCACGATCCGCAGGCATGCGATCCCCGCCGCCGCCGAGAGCGGGTTGGCGTTGAAGGTGCCGGGATGGCCGATCTTTTCCTTGCCAGCCGCCTTGGTGACCTCGAAATCCAAGAGGTCCAGGATGTCCTTCCGCCCGGTGACCGCACCGCCCGGCAGGCCGCCGGCGAGGATCTTGGCCAGCGTCGTCAGATCGGGCCGGATGCCATAGGCCTCCTGTGCCCCGCCGGGCGCCACGCGGAAGCCGTTCACGACCTCGTCGAAGATCAACAATACGCCGTGCTCGGCGGTGAGCCGGCGCAGCGCATGGAGGAAATCGGGGTCGATCGGCAATTTGCCGCCATTGGCCCCGGTCGGCTCGATGATCGCGGCGGCGATGTCGTCGTGCTGCCCCAACAGGCGGGCGAGCGCCGCCTCGTCATTCTGATCGCACAAGAGGACATTGCCGGCGACCGCATCGAGCACCCCCGTCGTCGCCGTGCCGTCGAAATGGCTGCTGTGGCCTGAGGTCATGTGGTCGTGCCAGCCGTGGAAATGATAGTTGAAGCGGATCAGCTTGGGCTTGCCCGAATAGGCGCGAGCCAGGCGCACCGCCATCAGCGTCGCCTCGGTGCCCGATGAGGTGAAGCGCACCCGCTCGGCCGTCGGGATCAGCGCCTTGACGCGCTCGGCCCATTCGATCTCCAGCTCGTGGCTGGCGCCGTAGTGGGTCCCGCGGTCGAGCTGGGCATGCACCGCCGCCATCACCTCGGGGTGGCAATGCCCGAGCAACAGCGCGCCGTGCCCGCCGAAGTAATCGACATAGCAACGCCCGTCGACATCCCATTTGCGCGGGCCCTTTGCCCGGGCGATGTAGAGCCCGTACGGTTCGATATAGCGCGAATCATGGGTGATCCCGCTCGGGAACAGCTCGGCCGCGCGCAGCGCCCGGGCCGCCGAGCCGGGGGTCGCGGCGCGGTAGGCGGCGATAACGGGCGAATTGGTCGTCAGCGTGTCGGGCATCTCCGGCTCCTCTTGCGCATTCCGTTGTAAGCCCGGCGCTCGCCGCGGGGAAGCAATTAGGACAGTCGTCATTGCGAGGAGCGAAGCGACGAAGCAATCTCGATCGGCGAGACGAGTTTGCGCGAGATTGCCTCGCCGGCCTGCGCCGGCTCGCAATGACAATCTCTGAATCGCTGTCGCGAGGAGAGTGCCGATGACCGATCCTTACGAGAATGAGCTGCGCGCCCGCTTCGGCCTCGATGTCGAGCTGGGCGGCGAGGTGCCGGATGACCCGTGGCTGCGCCGGGTCTTGATGCGGCGCACCCAGCGCCGCTATGCCGACCGCGCGGTGCCCAAATCGCTGGTGCGGCTATTGCTCGCGGCGGCGTTTTCGGCCTCCTCCAAATCGGATTTCCAGCAGGCGTCATGCATCTGGCTAAAGGACCGCGCCCGGCGCGACCGGCTCGCCGCGCTCTTCCCTGACATGCCGTGGATCGGGGCGGCGCCGGTGTTTCTCGTGTTTCTCGGCGATGCGCGGCGGTTGGAGCGGATCGGCGCGCTGCGCGGCCACGCCCTCCACAACGGTGCGCTCGAGGGGTTCGTCAACGCCGCGATCGACGCGGCGCTGGCCTTGCAAAGCTGCATCCTCGCGGCCGAGACCCTGGGGCTCGGCACCTGCCCGATCAGCGTCCTGCGCAACCGCATCGCCGAGATCGCCCCGATCCTTGATCTCCCCGACAAGGTGTTCCCGGTGGCCGGGCTGTGCCTCGGCTACCCGGCGCAAGAGGGCTTTATCAGCATGCGCCTGCCATTCGAGGCAACCGTGCATATCGATGCTTACGATGATTCAGGCCTGGCCGAGGCGGTCGACCACTATGACCGGCGGCGTGACGCTCGCCATTCGATCGCCGACCGCCAGCGCGCGCCCGAGCGCTTCGGCGCGGCGGCGTTCTACGGCTGGTCGGAGGACAAGGCGCGCCAGATGATGGCGCTAGAAGGCGCCGGGTTCGCGAGCTGGTTGAAAGGGCGCGGCTTTACGTTCGACGAGCCCGGCGCGGGATCGACCTAGCGTTGCGGATCCGACCGTCGATTCGGTTGGTCGTCATTCCGGGGCGCCGCGGAGCGGCGAGCCCGGAACCTATGAACACCGGCTTCTGGAACAGCGCACTACCGCTTGTGCGTGAGATTAGCTTTCTGTGTTCATGGGTTCCGGGCTCCCTCGCTACGCTCGGGCCCCGGAATGACCATGAGGGATGGACTGTCAGAACCGCCACACCCGCGACGGAAACCGCGGGTCCGCCGGCGCCCCTATTCGGCGGCGGCGAGCTGTTCCTCCCCAGCGGCGATCGCGCGCGGGATGCGGAGCCAGAACAGCGAGATCACCGCCGACATAAGGGCGCACACCGCCAGGGCATAAAGCCCGCCGGCAAAACTGCCGCTCAGGGTCTTGGCCCAGCCGACTATGCTCGGCCCGAAAAAGCCGCCGAGATTGCCGAGCGAGTTGATCCAGGCGATGCCCGAGGCGGCCGCTGTGCCGGTCAGGAACATCGTCGGCATCGACCAGAACGGCCCCTTGGTGCCGTAGAACCCGGCTGCCGCGATCGACATGCCGACGACCGACCACCACGAGCCGATCGTCGAACCGGCGATGACCAATCCGACGGCCGAGAGGGCGCAGGTCCAGAACAGGGTCCAGCGCCGCTCGCCCAGCCGGTCGGAAAGCCAGCCGCAAAACACCATCGCGACCGCGCCGCAGATATAGGGGAGCATCGTGACCCAGCCGACCTGCATGTTGCTGATGCCGAGCTCCTTCACGATGGTCGGCAGGAACAGCAGCATGCCGAGGCTGGCGGTGACGATGCCGATGTAATTGAGCGACAGCAGGATGATTTTGGGATCCCAGAACGAGCGCAGGATCCCGACCCCGTGCTGCACCTCAATCCGCTGTTTCTCGGCGGAAAGGCGCCGCTCCAGCCAATCCCGTTCCTCGTCATCGAGCCAACGCGCCTGGCTAGGCAGGTCCGTCATATAGAAGAACACAATGATACCGATCAGGACGGTCGGGATCGCCTCGAAAAGATACAGGCACTGCCAGCCCCGGAGCCCCCACAGCCCATCGAGCCCGAGCAGCGCGGTCGAGATCGGCGCACCGGCCGCCACTGCGATCGGCAATGCCAGAGTGAAACCGGAATTGATGCGAGCGCGGTAGCCGTCGGGGAACCAATAGGTGAAATAAAGCACGAAGCCGGGAAACAGCCCGGCCTCGGCAAGCCCCAACAGGAAGCGGATCGCCATAAAGCTGTAAGGTCCGGTGGCAAAGGCGGTTGCGCCCGAGATCAGGCCCCAGGTGATCATGATCCGCGCGATCCACAGCCGCGCGCCGAGTTTTTCGAGAATGATGTTGCTCGGCACCTCGAACAGCACATAGCCCCAGAAGAAGGCGCCGGCGGCCATCCCATATAATGCCGGGTCGAGGCCGAGTTCCTTGTTCATAGTCAGCGCGGCGAAGCCGACATTGATCCGGTCAAGATAGCAGAAGAAATACGTCAAAGCAGCGAAAGGCAGGATGCGCAAATAGACCTTGCGCATAGTAATTTGCTCAAGCGAACGGATCATTGTCGCTCCTCGCGAGCCTTGCCGTTTTTTAGGCACAGCCGGAACATATCGCGACCAAACCCTTAATTAATCAACGCGCACTCGGTCGCAGTCGGCCTTCTGTGACCAACTGCCGCATTGCCGAACCCCCGCGCTGGCAGCGGGCCGTCTATGGCATTGCTGCCGGCCGCCTATTTCGAGGCGGGAACGCAAGTTGTATGATTTACGGCACCCGGTCGTGTTGCGCGTTCCGGACACACGCGGGCGGTTATTAAGCCTGCGCGCAGGGAGGAACAGGCATGGCGCAAACGGTATCGCTGACCGCGTCGACTTCAGGGGTCCGGATGCTGCTGGGTTTTGTGGCGGCATTTTTCGCGACCCTGATTTTTCATCAAATCGGTCTGGAGCTGTGTCACCTGATCGGCTTGACGCCCAATACACCCTACAATTGGACGACCAAGGTGCCGCCCTTTGGCGTCCCGCAGGTGATCTCGCTCGCCTTCTGGGGCGGGGTCTGGGGCATCGTCTTTGTGCTGGCCGAGCCGTGGATCGCGCGCAGCCCGGGCGGCTACTGGGTCGGCGCGATCATCTTCGGCGCGGTTTTCCCGACCGTCGTTTCCTGGCTCATCGTCGCTCCGCTCAAGGGGTTGCCGCTCGGCTACGGCTTCCATTTCCCGGGCCTCCTGGTCGGCCCGATCGTCAACGGGCTGTGGGGCCTGGGGACCGGGGTGTTCATCGAGCTGCTGACGAGCTGGCGCGAGCAACCGGCCCGTTAGCGCGCGGCGTCAGCGGATCGCCGCGGCGATCGCGGCGCCCATATCCTTGGTGCCGGCATTGCCGCCGAGGTCGGGGGTGCGCGTGCCGCCTTCGGCGAGCACCTCGGTGATCGCCCGCTCGACCGCCTGGGCCGCCGCGGTTTCGCCGAAATGCTCGAGCATCATCGCGCCCGACCAGATCTGGCCGATCGGGTTGGCGATGCCGCGGCCGGCGATGTCGGGCGCCGATCCGTGCACCGGCTCGAACATCGAGGGGAATTCGCGCTCGGGGTTGATGTTGCCGGAGGGCGCGATCCCGATCGAGCCGACGCAGGCGGGCCCCAAATCGGACAGGATGTCGCCGAACAGATTGGAGCCGACCACGACGTCGAACCAGTCGGGATGGCGCACGAAATGCGCGGTCAGGATGTCGATGTGGTACTGGTCGGTCCTGACGTTCGGGATAGTCGCGCGCGATTGCGGCAAAGCGCTCGTCCCAGAACGGCATCGTATGAATGATGCCGTTCGACTTGGTCGCCGAGGTGACGTGCCGCTTGCGGGTCCGGGCCAGCTCGAAGGCATAGCGCATCACCCGGTCGCAGCCGCGCCTGGTGAACACCGATTGCTGCATCGCCATCTCGTATTCGGTGCCGGAATAGAGCCGGCCGCCGATTTCCGAATATTCGCCTTCGTTGTTTTCCCGCACGACATAGAAATCGATCTCGCCCGGTGCGCGCCCCTTCAGCGGCGAGTTCGACCCCGGCCAACAGCCGCACCGGGCGCAGATTGATGTATTGCTGAAAGCCCCGCCGCAATGGGATCAACAGCCCCCACAGCGACACATGGTCGGGTACGTCCGGATGGCCGACGGCGCCGAGAAAGATCGCATCGAAGAGGCGCAATCGTTCGAGCCCGTCGGCCGGCATCATCTGCCCGGTCTTGACATAGGTCTCGCAGCTCCAATCGAATTCGCGCCATTCGAGCGTGAAGCCGTAGCGCCGGGCCGCCTTCTCCATAACCGCGATGCCTTCCGGCACGACTTCGCGCCCGATGCCGTCGCCGGCGATGACCGCGACCCGATAGCTGTTTGCCATGTGCGCTTTCTCCCAAGTGAGCGGCCCATCGTCCGGCGCTTGCCGCTCGCTGACAACAAAATTTGGCAGCAGCGGCCGCGATAGCGCGCATGATCAGTTCGTAATCCGCCGCAATCCGACCCGGCGAGAAGCGTCGTCACGTGTCGCGCTATCGGCTAAGGTAGACACCTCGACCGCTGTTTCCTCCGGTCTTCGAGATGCCCGATATATCCGATCTGACCGGTACAGTTGCGCGCGACCCGCTGGCGGCCGTTCTCGGCCTGTTTGTGCTGGGTGGGCTCGCCACGCATTTCCTGTTCCGCAGATATCCGCTTGGGCGGGCGATCGTGCGGGTCGTGTTTTTGGTTTTTCTCACGATCGCCTTCGTACGCGCCGACATCGTCCCCTACCAGCCGCTGCGGTCGACCGGTACGCCGCTGCTTGATGTCGTCCACGGCGCCCTGAAGATTGCGTGGTGGCTGTGGGCGGCCTGGTTCCTGGTCGGCTTCCTGCGCGCCTTTGTCATCGTCGAGCGCCGGCCGCGCGAGAGCAAGCTGCTGCAGGACCTGATCGCCGGCCTGATCTATCTCACCGCCGTCTTCGCGATCATCTCCTATGTCTTCGATCTTCCGATCCAAGGTCTGCTGGCGACCTCCGGCGTCGTTGCCATCATCCTCGGTCTCGCGCTTCAGAGCACCCTGGGCGACGTATTTTCGGGAGTCGTGCTCAGTTTCAGCCGCCCCTATCTGCCGGGTGACTGGGTCAATATCGTGGGCGGCACCGAGGGGCGCGTCATCGAGATGAACTGGCGTGCGACGCACATCCTGACCGGCCGGCGCGACCTCGCGATCGTGCCGAACAGCGCGATCGCCAAATCGAAGATCGTCAATGTCAGTTCTCCGTCTGGCATTCACGGGGTGACGGTGACCGTTTATCTCGACCCGAGGACGCCGCCCTCGACCGGCAGCGAGATCCTCAAGAACGCGATGATGAATTGCCGATTGATCGTGGCAGCGCCGTCCCCGACGGTCATCATAAAATCCATCACCGGGTCATCGACCGAATTCGAAGTTACGTTTTTTGTCGAGGAGCTGGCGTCATCGACAAATGCCCAGAACCAGTTGTTCGATCTGATCTTTCGTCACCTCGTAGTGGCTGGCGTCGACCTGGCATCACCGCAAAACCAGCCGGACCCGGGCCGGTTGGTGGAAAGCTCGCGGAAGTCGGAGCCTGCGGCCGAACGGGTGCTCCGCCTCGTTTCCATCTTCGCTACCCTGACAGCGGACGAGCGAAAGTCGATCGCGGCGAAGCTGAAGCCCGCCTCCTACGATCGGGGCGATACGGTGCTCGAGCCCGGGCAACTGGTGAAATCGCTGTTTATCGTCGGGGCGGGCGTCCTCTCGGCGACGCGGGACGATGGCGAAGGCGAGATCGAACTCGGGCGCCTGGGGCCGGCCGATCATTACGGCGAGATCATGATGCTGACCGGATCTCCCAACCCAACGAAGATCACCGCACTGATGCCTGCCTTGGTCTATCAGTTGGCCAAGGAAGACCTTGCACCAATCCTCGAAGCACGCCCGGAGGTCGCTAATGAGCTGAGCTGCGCGCTGGCGCAACACCAAGCCGCCCTGCGATTGACCACCTCCTCCGAGGTCGCAGAGACCGTGCCGACAAATCGCCTCACCGCCTGGTTCTCCGAGCGGTTGCACCGGCTGTATGATGTGGCGAATACCCGGTGAAGGCGCGCAGCGCGAGGGCCGCTGACCGTCAATACAGGAGGGCTTATGGGTAAGCCGCCGTTGCGTTTTGCCGCCCGCCCGGCGTGCGGCCGGCCGCTGCGCATTGCCCTGGCGCTCGCCGCGCTCGCCTGCTGCGGCGCGCTGAGAGCCGCAGAAGCGCAAGCCCCGCCGCCGCCGGCGGTCGGCGTTCGCGCGACCGAGATCCGCGGCGTTGCCCGCGCCTACGAGTTCATCGGGCGCATCGGGGCGATCAACATCGTGCAGCTGCGCGCTCGGGTCGAGGGGTTCCTCGACAAGATCCTGTTCACCGAGGGCCAGGAGGTCAAAGCGGGCGACCTGCTCTACCAGATCGAGCAGGCCCCGTATCAGGCGGTGGTCGACGCCGACAAGGCGAACGTGGCACAGCTGGAGGCGCAGCACGTCAACGCCGATCTGACGCTGCAGCGCGCGCAGATCCTATTGCATTCGCCCGCCGGCCAGCAATCGACGGTCGATGCCGCGCTCGCCGCGGAGCGTGCCTTGGCGGCGCAGATCGACGGCGCCAAGGCGCAGCTGCAACAGGCCGAGATCAATCTCGGCTACACCCAGATCCGCGCGCCGATCGACGGCCGCATCGGCCGCACCACCTATACAAAGGGCAATCTGGTCAATCCCGCCAGCGGCGTCCTGGCGACGATCGTCAGCCAGGACCCGATCTACGCGATCTTTCCGGTCAGCCAGCGCGACCTCGAAGACATCCGCGCCGAACGCCACCAGGAAGGTGGCCCGACGATCAAGATCGAGATCCTGGTGCGGCTGGCCAACGGCAAGCTGTATCCGCATCCCGGCGTGTGGAACTTTACCGACGTGCAGGTCAACCAGCAGACCGACACGCTGATCATGCGCGCGACATTACCCAACCCCGAGCGGCAGCTGGTCGACGGCGAGTTCTGCACGGTGGTGGTGAAGGAGCGCAACGAGCAGCCGCGCCTCGTCATCCCGCAGGCGGCGGTGCAGCTCGATCAGGCCGGCTCCTTTGTGCTGATCGTCAACCCCGACAACAAGGTGGAGGAGCGGCGGGTCACGACCGGCCCCCAGGATGGGACCGATGTCGTCGTCACCGATGGGCTCAAGCCGGGCGAGCGGGTCATTGTCGACGGGATCCAAAAGGTGCGCGTCGGCCAGGCCGTCTCGGCGACCGTGCTGCCGGCCGGCAAGGGGTCCTAGCAGGTGATCTCGGACGTCTTTATCGACCGGCCGCGGCTCGCCTTCGTCATCGCGATCGTCATCACGCTCGCCGGGATCATCGCGATCACCCGGCTCCCGGTGGCGCAGTTTCCCGACATCGTGCCGCCGCAGGTCTCGCTGACCACGGTCTATCCCGGCGCCGACGCGGAAACCATCGAATCGACCGTCGCCCAGCCGATCGAAGAGCAGATCAACGGCGTCGACAACGCGCTTTATTATCAGTCGACAAGCGGCGCCGACGGCAGCTACACGCTGACCGTCACCTTCGCCCTCGGCACCGACCCCGACATCGACACGGTCAACGTTCAAAACCGCGCCGCCGTGGCGCAGCCGCTGTTGCCGCCCGAAGTGTCCCTCGAAGGGCTGACGATCCGCAAGAAATCCTCCGCGCTGCTGCAGGTGATCCAGCTGAGCTCGCCGGATAAGACCTACGACGCGCTCTATTTGTGCAATTACGCGACGATCAACATCATCGACCCGCTGTCGCGCATCAAGGGGGTCGGCCAGGCAATCCTGTTCGGGCCGCTCGACTATTCGATGCGGATCTGGATCGACCCCGACAAGCTGACCTCGTTCAACCTGACGCCGAACGACATCATCACCGCGGTGCAGGGGCAGAACGTGCAGGCCGCGCTCGGCCGGATCGGCGCGGCGCCGGTGCGGTCGAACCAGCAATTCCAGCTGACGATCAAGACCAAGGGCCGGCTGACCCAGCCGGCCGAATTCGCCGACATCGTCTTGCGCGCCAACCCCGACGGCTCGGTGGTTCGGATCAAGGACGTGGCCCGGGTCGAGACCGGGGCGCGGACGCAGGACCGCTATTCGCGGCTCGACGGCGCTCCCTCGGCGTCGATCGCCGTCTACCAATTGCCGGGCGCGAATGCGATCGACGTGACCCGCCAGGTCCGCGAGGTCATGGACCAATTGGCCCAGCGGTTTCCCCACGATCTCACCTACAGCGTGTTCTTCGACACCACGGTCTTTGTCACCGCGACGGTGCGCGAGGTCATCCTGACGCTGATCGAGGCCTTCATCCTGGTCGGCATCGTGGTGTTCCTGTTTCTCGGCAAATTGCGCACGACGCTGATCCCGCTTGTCGCGGTGCCGGTCTCGATCATCGGCGCCTTCGCGGTGATGCTGGCGATCGGCTATTCGGCAAACACGGTCTCGCTGTTGGCGTTGGTCCTGGCGATCGGCATCGTCGTCGACGACGCGATCGTCGTCGTCGAAAATGTCGAGCGGGTGATCGAGGAGGAGCCCGAGCTCTCGATCGCGGAGGCGACCAAAAAGGCGATGGGCCAGATCACCGGGCCGATCATCGCGATCACCCTGGTTCTGCTGTCGGTGTTCGTGCCGGTGGCGTTCATCCCCGGGATCAGCGGACAGCTGTTTCGCCAGTTTGCCGTCGCGGTGTCGGTGTCGATGCTGATCTCGGCGACCAACGCGCTGTCGCTCAGCCCGGCGCTGTGCTCGGTCCTCTTGAAGCGGGGCGCGGGTGGCCGCGGCCCGATGCGCTACGTGCTCGGCGGCATCGATCGCACCCGCGACGGCTATTCCGCTGTGGTCCGGCGACTGGTTCGGCTCGCGATCTGGGGCGTCGTCGCCGTGGTCATCGTCGTTGCCGCGACGGCCGGTCTGTTCCGCCTGACCCCGCAAGGCTTTCTGCCGGAGGAGGACCAGGGCGCCTTCTTCGCCGCGATGCGCCTGCCCGAGGGCGCCTCGATCAATCGCACCCAGGCGATCGTCGAGCAGGTCGAAAACATCGTCCATCCCATCCCCGGGGTGGCGGGGCGTGCTGTCGGTCGTCGGTCTCAATTTCATCGATAATTTTGCCGCCTCGAACCAGGCGTTTTTCGTCGTCAGCCTGAAGCCCTACGCGGAGCGCACTTCGCCGGCGCAGAGCGCCGGCGCGATCATCGCCGCGCTTCGCCCGCGTCTCGCGGCGATACCCGGAGCGATCGTCTTTCCGTTCAACCTGCCGCCGATCATCGGCCTCGGCAACACCGGCGGGTTCCAGTATGTGCTCGAGGCGCTGCAAGGCCAGTCCGCCCGCCGACATCGCCGCGGCGATGCGCGGCCTCCTGGTCGCGGCCAATCAGCAGCCGGAGCTGGCCGGCGTCTTCAGCACCTTCGCCGCCGACACGCCGCAGATCTACCTCGATATCGACCGCGACAAGGCGCAGGTGCTGGGCGTCAAGATCAGCGACATCTTCAACGCGCTGGGGGCCACGCTCGGCGGGTTCTACATCAACGACTTCAACCTGTTCGGCCGGACCTGGCAGGTCAATGTCCAGGCCGAGACGCCGTTTCGCAGCTCGGTCGACGACATCTACCGGATCTATGTGCGCAACGCGTCGGGCGACATGGTGCCGATGCGCGCGCTGGCGCAGGCCAAGCTGGTCCAGGGTGCGCAAGCCCTGGTGCGCTACAACGGGCTGCGCGCCGCGATCATCAACGGCGCGGCCAAACCCGGCTACAGCTCCGACCAGGCCCTGGCCGCGATGGAGCGGATTTCGGCCAAGCTGCCGGCCGGGTACGGCTTCGAGTGGACCGGCACCGCGCTCCAGGAAAAGAGCGCCCAGGGGCAGACGCCGATCCTGTTGGGCCTGGCGATGCTGTTCGCCTATCTGTTTCTCGTGGCGCTCTACGAAAGCTGGAACATCCCCATTCCGGTGCTGCTGTCGGTCAGCGTCGGGGCGTTGGGCGCGGTCGCCGGCGTCGTCATCGCCGGGCTCAGCTTCGATGTCTACGCGCAGATCGGGCTGGTCGTGCTGATCGCGCTGGCGGCCAAGAACGGCATCCTGATCGTCGAATTCGCGATCGATCAGCGGCGCGCAGGGCAAAAGCATCCTCGAATTCGGCGATCGAGGGCGCGCGGCTGCGCTTCCGCCCGGTGATGATGACGAGCTTTGCCTTCATCTTCGGCCTGTTGCCGCTGGTCGTCGCCGAGCGGCGCCGGGCATGGCCAGCCGGCGGGCCGTCGGGACGCCGGTCTTCGCCGGCATGATCGCGGCCTCATGCATCGGGATCTTCATCATCCCGATGCTCTATGTCGTCTTCCAGCGGATGCGCGAGCGGGTCGGCCGGCCGCACGCGACGCCACCGGAGGGGACGCCCCGCCCGGACACGCCTTAGCTTGCGCGAACATGTTCAGAGCGTCAGCCCCGCGATATAGGAGGCAAGGTCGCGCTGGGCGGCGGTGAGAGCATCCGACGCCTTGGCGATCGCGGCGGAGACCGTGTCGATCGCGGTTTCGGTCTCGGCGAACTTGTCGAGCATGCGCTTGTGCAATACCGGGTCGCTGCCGGTGGCCGCGAGGTCGTCGCGCAATCGCGTCTCGTCGTCGACGAGCTGCGTACGCTGTTCCTTGAGACGGTCGAGTTCGGCGTGCTGCTGCGCGGCGGCCTGGCGGCGCGCCGTGATCGCGGCCAGCCCTTGGCGCAGCTTGGGGTCGATCTCGCTCGAGGAGACCAGCGCGCCCAGTCGGTTGTCGTCGATATCGAGAAGCCGGATCGTCTCCTCGATCGGCTGCTCCTCGACGACGCTGAGGCTGCCTTCGCCGCCGGCCGGTAGCGCGAACGGGATGCGATAGGCATCGGCGGTCATCTCCACCGTTTTCGGCTCGGGCGAGGTCAGCGTGGCGCCCTGGCGCCGGGGTTGTTCTAATAGGAAGGGCGGCGCCGCCGCCGTGGCCTTCACCCGATAGGTCGTCATTGCGCGGATCACCCGGTTGACCCGCAGCACGCCGCCGCCGATCGTCGCCTTGACGACGAGCCGGCGCTCACTATCGCTGTGGTCGATCGTCACCTTGCCGTCGACCGCATAGCTCAAGAGGCGCTTGTCGCCGGCCGGCAGCGCGGCTAGCCGCGCGTCGCCGACATAAAGCGCGCCCTGCCCGGCATTCAGCTGATAGAGCGTGAGCACGCCAGGCGGCAGGCCGGTCGCGCTTTTGTTGGTCAGTTCGATTGCTGCCAGCGGGCGTCGCTGGTCGACGCTGGGCTGATAGAGATCGATGCGGCGCGCCGGCAATTCGCGGTCGAGCAGCGGCAGGACGAGGCTCTGCCCGGCCGCGACGCTCACCTTGTAGGGCGGGGTAAAGGCGATCTGCGTTGCGTCC
This sequence comes from uncultured Alphaproteobacteria bacterium, assembly GCA_963842175.1. GTDB lineage: Bacteria > Pseudomonadota > Alphaproteobacteria > ATCC43930 > CGMCC-115725 > DATARH01. Next base: position 1,209 of record CAWJFM010000005.1, on the reverse strand, counting down.
TCGGCAGCCGCCGCGGCTTCGATGGGCGCCGGCTGGGGCGGGGCGGGCGCCGCCGGGGCCGCCATCGCCATCGCCGCGCCGGCGGGCATACGCTGCAACGCGAATGTCTGGCCGCGGGCCGGGCTCGCCTTGGCGGCGGTCTCGGCGGCAACGGTGCCGGTGTCGGGAGGCGGCAGGACATGGCCGCCCGCTTCGACCGGCACCGTCGGGCGCGGCACGTAATAGCTCTCGTAGAGCGCCTGGCGGAATGTCACCGGGTTGCCGGAAGTGAGGGTCAGCTCAACGTCCTGCCAGGCTCGGCCGCTGAAATTCTCCAAGACGGCCCAGCCTTGCAACCGGGCGGTCGCGACCTTGGGATCGGGCGGGAGGCTCAGCCGGTACGAGGCCTTCCACAGCGGCATCGCGACGACATATCCGACCCGGACGGTGCGCGATCCGGCGCCGTGGAGGGTGAGCGTCAGCTGCCGCCGGCCGCCCGCGCGATAAGCGGCAATGCGCGAGAGCGCAGTATTGACCTCGCGCTGCAAAGCGGGATCGGCGAAAGCAATGGCATCGACATCCTGCAATGCGAATTGCTGCAAGCCGGCATCGGTCAAGACGCTGACCCGCGACCGGGTCACGGCGGCTCCGTCGGCGCCGCGCACGGTTTCCTCGTCGACATGCACGAGCCGGCCGGATATTGCCTTCGGCGCCGTAATCCGGATTTCGGCGCCCTGCAGCGCATTCAACAGATCAGTCTCGGAATTGAGCGCGGCGCGGTCGAACGGCAGATCGATAAAGCTCTGGGTTAGCGGCTCGCGGCCGGGCAGGGTGATCTCTCCGGCGGAGCCGCCGGCATCGTAAACAACGAGGCTCTTCAGCACATCGTCGACCTGGTCGAGCGGCACCTCGAGGGTCAGCGTGGCGTCGCCCGCGACGGCTGCCTCGTATTCGAAATAGCCGACCCCGCCGGTCGACAACACGACCCGCTTCAGCGTGAGGTCGGCTGCATCGGCCGGCGGCGCGGCCAGAAGGATCCAGGCGGCCAATGCCGCGAGCCAATACGCCGATCGTTTTGCCATCTTCCGCCTCCCGTGCGAACTCCGCCGACGATCCGAGGCGACAATGGCGAATTTGCGGTGCCGGTTGATCGGATTGACATTGCTGCCGCGCGGCCCGAACACTCTGCGCCCTTTCGCGGTGGCGGAGTGAGCACGGCGTGACGGCTAA
>CAWJFM010000004.1:0-8081 GCA_963842175.1 uncultured Alphaproteobacteria bacterium | reverse complement strand
TGTTTCAGGAAGCCCGCGCCAACGCCGCCCTCGCACTGCTCAAGGAACGGCTGGCGCTGAAGGCGCGGGTGCGGCGCGACGGCGCGTGGCGCGAGGTGCTCGCCGCCGAGCTGGTGCCTGGCGACATCGCGCAGCTGTCGCTCGGTGCTGTCGTGCCCGCCGATTTGCGGATCGTCGCCGGCGCGGTGCTGCTCGATCAATCCATGCTGACCGGAGAATCGATGCCCGTCGATTCCGGGCCGGGAAATGCGGCCTATGCCGGCGCGCTGGTTCGCCGCGGGGAGGCGGTCGGCGAAGTCGTCGCGACGGGAACGCGCACCTATTTTGGCCGCGCCGCCGAGCTGGTGCGCATCGCCCATGTCGAGAGCAGCGAGCAGAAGGCCGTGCTCGGCGTCGTGCGCAATCTGACGATCATCAATTTTGCGATCGTCGTCGCGCTGGTCGCCTATGCCCACAGCCTGGCGATGAGCGTCGCGCAGATCATCCCGCTCGTCCTGACGGCGCTGCTCGCGGCGGTCCCGGTGGCGTTGCCGGCGACCTTCACCCTGGCCGCCACGTTGGGCGCCAGGACTTTGGCGCTCAAAGGCGTGCTGCTGACCCGCCTGACGGCGCTGCACGAGGCGGCGATCATCGATGTCCTGTGCGCCGACAAGACCGGGACCTTGACCGCCAATGAGCTTGCGGTGCGCGCAGTGCGGGTTCTCAAGGAGGGATACGACGAGGCCGAGGTGCTCGCGGTGGCGGCGCTGGCCAGCTCGCCGGACGGGCAGGACCCGGTCGATGCCGCGATCCGCTCGATCGCTCGACTGGGCGGTTCCTCGCATTATCGCACGGTCCTGCGCTTTGTTCCGTTCGATCCGACCGTACAGACGGCCGAGGCGGTCGTGCAAGACAGCGGCGGCAATGAGGCTCGCATCGTCAAGGGGTCGCCGGCGGCGATCGCCGCGCAGGCGCCGCTGACAGCGCAAGCCGCCGCCGATCTGGAGGCGCTTACCGCCGCCGGATACCGGACCCTCGCGGTCGCCTGCGGGCCGCCGGATCGGCTAAGCATGGTCGGGCTCATCGCGTTCGGCGATCCGCCGCGGCCGGATTCGCGAGCCCTCTTGGACGAGCTGCGATCGCTCGGCGTGGGTACCGTCATGGTCACCGGCGATGCCGCGGCCACCGCGGCGACGGTCGCGCGGTCGATCGGGCTGGAGGGCCCGGTTTGCCCCGCCGGAAGGATCCCCGGCAGCGTCGGCCCGGACGATTTCGCCGTTTATGCCGGCGCCTTCCCCGAGGACAAATTCCGCCTGGTGAAGGCCTTCCAGCAGCGCGGCCATGCGGTCGGCATGTGCGGCGACGGCGCCAACGACGCGCCGGCCTTGCGCCAGGCGCAAATGGGCATCGCGGTGTCGACGGCAACGGACGCTGCCAAGGCGGCCGCCGGCATCGTGCTGACGAGCCCCGGCCTAGGCGGGATCGTCGCGGCCATCACCGAAGGGCGGTCGGGGTTTCAGCGCATCCTGACTTACACGTTGAGCCTTCTCGTCAACAAATCGGCCGCGCTCGTCGTCATGCTCGCCGGATTGATCATGACCGGACACGCGGTCCTGACGCCCATGCTGCAGGCGCTGTCGATGCTGGCGGGCGATCTGGTGACGATGTCGCGGGCCGCGGATCGGGCGACGCCCTCGCCCTACCCCAACAAATGGCGCGTTGGCAATATGACGCTCGCCGCGATCCCGTTGGCAATGTTCAAGCTCTGCTACTATGTCGGGGCGCTGGCGACCGGCTGGTTCGTTCTCGGCCTCGATCCCGCCGGGATGCGGACCCTGACATTGCTGATCCTCGTGCTGGGCGGCCAGGCGACCACTTATGTCCTGCGCACGCGCCGCTACTTGTGGCAATCGCGGCCGGCCCCGGTGATGCTTTGCGCCACCCTCGCAGACGTTACGATCGTGACCTCGCTCGCCCTCGGCGGCGTCTTGATGACCCCGCTCGCACCGGCCGTCGTCGCGCTGCTGTTCGGGGCGACGCTGGCCTTCGCATTCGTGTTGGATGGCGTCAAGCGGATCGTTTTCGCGCGCGTGCGGATCGATTGACCGCGACCACTCCAACCACGCCACGCCGTCGTCGCCGCTAATGCCGGGATGTCGGCCCGCCGCCTCGGGTGAGCGCGGCATTTACGGGCTTGTCGCTTTCCTGTGCGGAATCTATCGTCCGGGCGCGAGAGGGCGAACTGCAATGACGATGGGTCGGCACCCGAGGGGAAGGCGAGCGGCACCGCGCGGTGTCTGGCTCGCAGTCCTCGCGATTGCCGGTCAGGCGCTGCTGCCCTTCCTGCTCGCCGTCGAGATCGCGCTTGCCGCGCCGCAGATCGATGGCGAAAGCGGCGCAGCCCTCTGCCTGGCTAGCCACCACGACGCACTGCCGACGCCGCCGGGCAGCAATCGGACCGGACGTCACGCCCCGCCGGTCGCCTGCCCGATCTGCCAGGCGCTGGCGACGGCGCACCTCTTCACCCAGCCGGCGGCGATCGCCCTCGCGCTCCCAAGGATTTCCACGACGATCGTGCAACCGTCGGCACCGTGCGTGCGGTCGACGGTTGCTTCGACAACGCCCTACCAGTCACGCGCCCCTCCCTCGAGCATTTGATCACTCCATCCAGCCCGGATACGACAGCCGGCTCCGCGCGGTTGTCGATCCGTTCCTGAGAAGGCGATGACGATCAACTCTGCTCATGCGAGGACACGATGCACTGCTTATTCATCCGGCGCGGCCGGCGCACATTGTCATGCGCCCGCGTCACGCGCGCCATTGCTATCGCCCCGCTCCTCCTGGCACCTCTGGCGTTTGCGATGGGGCTGATGCCGAGCCGGGCCCTGGCTTGCGCCTGCGGCTGCGGCGTCTTCGATGTCGGCACCAGCTCGATGTTCCCGACCGGCGCGGGCGGTACCGCGTTTCTCGAGTACGACTATCAGGACCAAAACCGCAATTGGAGCGGCAGCTCCAGCGCGCCGGCCGCCAACAACTCGGACAAGGAGCTCGAGACCCACTTCTTTACCGCCGGGCTCCAATACATGTTCGATCGGAGCTGGGGATTCCAGGTCGAGGTGCCGTATTGGGACCGAACCTTCAAGACCGACACCAGTTTCGGGAGCCCCCCGCCCGACATCGTGACGACCCAATGGGCCGCGCTCGGCGACATTCGCGTCAGAGGCATCTACACCGGGTTTTCGGAGGATTTGTCGACCGGCGTGACCTATGGTCTCAAGCTGCCGAGCGGCGATTTCACCTTCAACCCGAGCGTCGTCGATCGCGACAGCCAGATCGGCAGCGGCAGCACCGATATCTTGCTCGGCGCGTTTCATCGCGGCGCGCTGACCGACGACAACATGTGGAGCTGGTTCGCCCAGGGGACGCTCGACCAGCCGGTCTTTACCCAGGACCAATACCGTCCGGGCAGCGAAGTCGATACCGCCGTCGGGGCTCACTACAATGGCTGGTCGGTGGGCGATCTCAAGATCACGCCGGTGGCGCAAATCATCGCGTCGGTGCGGACGCGCGACAGCGGCGCGGCAGCGGCGATCCCGCTGGCCTCCGGCTACCAGCGCCTGATGCTGTCTCCGGGGTTCGAGTTCGACCTGAACCAGATCTCCTTTTATGCCGATGCCGAGGTCCCGGTATATCAGCACTTCACCGGCAACCAGCTGGCGGCTCCGGTGCTGCTCAAGGTCATCATGGCCTACAGCTTTTAGACAACAGCGAGGTTCTCATGCGCAGAGCCCTCTCGTTTTTGTCGGTGGTGTTGGGTTGCCTGGCGCTCGTCCTGGCGTGCCGCATTGCGCTCGGCGCGAGCGATGTCGGACAGCCGGCGCCGCCGCTCGCCGCGACCGAATTGGATGGTCGCGGCTTCGATCTCGGCGCGTTGCGCGGCCGCATTGTCGTGGTCAATTTCTGGGCGACCTGGTGTCAGCCGTGCCGCGCAGAGATGCCGGCGCTGGACGCCTTCTACCGCCAGCATCACAACCAGGGCCTGGAGATGATCGGCATCAGCGCCGACCGGCCGCGCGACCGCGGCGACGTCGTCAAGATGATGCGCGCCTTTTCCTATCCAGCCGCCATGCTCGGCGACGCCAAGGTCAATGGCTTCGGCGCGCCGGAAGCGCTCCCGGTCACCTATGTCATTGACCGGGCCGGCATCGTCCGCGCCAAATTCCGGGCGGACCAGATGGCGGTGACCGAACAGAGCCTCGCCGCCGCGGTGCTGCCGCTGCTTTCGCAAAAGACCTCCGGTTAGAGCGCGCCCCGGCGGTCACGGGCGGGGCGGCGGCTCGGTCAGGGCCGCTGGCGGCGGCGCCCCGGTCAACGCCACGAGAAACGCGACGAGTTCGGCGCTCTGTGCCGCACTCAAATGCGGCACGAGGTTGAGGGTGGCCTCGCGCGCGCCGACGAGACGGCCGCGGCTGGCTGCCTTGCCCTGCGCGTAGAACTCCAAGACCGCCGCCAAATTGGCAAACCGTCCGTCGTGCATGTAGGGCGCGGTCAACGCGACATTGCGCAAGGTCGGGGTCTTGAAGGCGCCGAGCTGCGATTGCTGCGGCGCCAGAAATTCCAGTCGCCGCGCGACGGTTCCGGTCGGATCGTCGCTGAAGGTGCCGGCCGCGTTGAAGATGTCGGCGCGCAGCGGCGCGATTCCGCCCGCCCGGCCGCGATCCGGCTCCTCGCCGGGCAAGAGCGGCAGGCCGAGATTGTGGAACTCGCCGTCGCTGAGGGCCGGGCCGGTATGGCACGCGGCGCAATTGGCGGCGCCGACGAACAGCTTCAGCCCGCGCGACGGCGGCCGGTGACAGCGCAGCCTGCTTCTCCGGATCGCCGGTGCGCAGCCCGTCGACATAGGTGTCGAACGGCGATGCGCCGCTGACGAGCTTGCGCTCATAGGCTTCGATCGCCTTGCCGAGATTGCTGAACACGCGGTTGACGTCGGTGCGGTCAGCCGGCGCCATCGCCTGCCAGGCGCGGGCGATCGGCGATTGCGGATCGCGGTCGGGGCGCGCATGCGCGGGAAAGCGCGCGGAGTCGGCGAGCGGCGGCAGCGGCCCGAAGACCCGTTGATAGGCCGCGCCGAGCGCCGCGTCGGCGGCGACGCGGTGGGTGATATAGCAGCCGGTCGCCGCCCTCCTCGCGCCGGCCTTCAAGCGGCTGCAAGGCCTGCGACCAGAGCGAATCGGCCCGACCGTCCCAGAAAAACCAGTGGTTGAACGCGACGTTGAGCAAGGTCGGCGTGTTTCGTCTGCCGCCGGCCAGCCCCTTCGCCAGAGCCCGCCCGTCGCTGAAGCCGCGGGCCGGCTGATGGCAGCTGGCACAAGCGATCTCGCCATTGGCGGAGAGCCCGCGGTCGAAGAACAGGAATTGCCCGAGGGCGGCGGCGGACGCGCTGTCGGCTACGCGGTCGGTCGGATCGGGCGGCGGCTCTTCCAACGGCGAGCGGCGATAGATCGCGGCGAGTCCGTCGGCGCTGTAAAGGACGCGGCCATCCCGCAAGGGCGCCGCCGCGGCGCCGAGGATCGCGGCCAGGGCGGCCGCAGCGGCCACGGCGCCCAGCACGGTACCGAGCGGGCGTTGCACTCCCATCATGCCGAAACGGGTGCGGTTCCTGTGCGAGCCGAGAGCTGCCATTGTCTGAGGGCGATCCGGAGGCGTCAATCGAGGCGCTCCGATGGCTTGCGGTTTGCCCGATGCCCGTGTGAGGATACCGCGAACAAGGGTGATCCCATGCGAACCGATCGTCCCAGCGAGCAGATGAAGCTCGGCGCGTTTTTCCATCCGACCGGCAACCACGTCGCCGCTTGGCTGCATCCCGAGGCGCAGATCGACGCCGGCACCAATTTTGGCCATTACGCCGCGATCACCCAGACCGCCGAGCGCGGCAAATTCGACCTGATGTTCGTCGCCGATGCGCTGGCAGTGCGCGACGGCAGGCTCGCCGCGCTCTCCCGCTGGCCGCAATACATGGCCTATTTCGATCCGCTGACCTTGCTGCCGGCGCTTGCCGTCGTCACCAAGCATATCGGCCTCTGCGCCACCGCGACGACGAGCTACAACGAGCCCTATCACGTCGCCCGCAAATTCGCCTCGCTCGACCATATCAGCGGCGGGCGCGCCGGCTGGAATGTCGTGACATCCTCGGCCATCAACGAAGCCTACAATTTCGGCCGCGAGAGGCATTTCGAGCACGGCGAGCGCTACGACCGGGCGGTCGAGTTCGTCGAGGTCGTGCAAGGGTTATGGGACAGCTGGGACGATGACGCCTTCATCCGCGACCGGGTGTCGGGCCGCTATTTCGACCCGGCCAAGCTGCATGCGTTGAACCACAAGGGGAAACATTTCTCGGTGCGCGGGCCATTGAATGTCGCGCGGCCGCCGCAGGGGCATCCGGTGATCTTCCAGGCCGGCTCGTCCGATGTCGGCCGCGAGGTGGCGGCGCGGTTCGCCGAAGGGGTCTTCACACCGCAGCACAACCTTGCCGGAGCGCAGGAGTTTTATCGCGACCTCAAAGGGCGCATGGCCAAGTACGGCCGGCCCCCCGAGGCGCTGAAAGTGATGCCCGGACTCAACGCGATCGTCGGCCGCACCGCGAAGGAGGCCCAGGAAAAGCATCGCTTCCTGCAATCGAAAATCCACCCGGATGTCGGCCTCGAACTCTTGTCCAATCAGCTCGACAACATGGATCTGTCCGAATACGACCTCGACGGCCCGTTGCCGGAGATTCCCGATCATGTCGCTGCGCTCGCCGGTCAGACCTCGATGCGCAACATCGTTCGCTGGGCCCGCGAAGAGGGGCTGACCATCCGCCAGATTTACGAGCGCTTTGCTGGCGCGCGCGGCCAGCGCACGCTGATCGGCTCCCCCTCCGACATCGCCGATGACATGGAAAGCTGGTTCCGCGGCTATGGGGTCGATGGCTTCCTCGTGCATCCGCCCTATCTGCCGGGCGGGCTTGACGATTTTGTCGATATGGTGATCCCGGAATTGCAGTCGCGCGGGCTGTTCCGCAGCGAATACGAAGGCGCGACCTTGCGCGAGAACCTCGGTCTCCCGCGCCCGCCGAGCCGCTACGCCGCGCAAACCGCCTGAGGCCGTCGGGTCTTGCTTTAGACAGGCCGCCGCAAGGTGCTGAGCAAGCGCCAGCGCCTTTCTCTAGCTCAAGTCGCACGAGGTGTTCGGGTTCGCCGCCATGGCCTTCCTGCGCAACGGCTCCGTCAACCTGCTCAATCTGCACTACGCGATCCACTCGCTGGCGCTAAGCGGCGGGGGCGCGTTTTTCGCCGCGTTCCTGCTGCGCGCCGGCGTGCCGGCGCCGGCCGTGCTCGCCGCGCTCGCGCTGATCCTCGGTGGCCGTTTCGTGATCCGCCCGCTGGTCCTCGCCCCGGCGAGGCGCTGGGGGCTGAAACCCCTGGTCGTCGCCGGCACGGTGCTGAGCGGTCTGCAATATCCGCTGCTGGCCGAGATTCACGGCGTCGCCTGGGAGCTCTTTGCGCTCTGCGCGGTCGCATCAATCGGCGACACGGTCTATTGGACGTTTTACCACGCCTATTTCGCTTGGCTGGGCGATGCCCAACACCGCGGCCATCAGCTCGGGGCGCGGGAGGCGATCGCCGCGATCGTCGGCATAGTCGGGCCCCTTCTCGCCGGCTGGACGCTGGCGAATTTCGGACCTCGCGTCGCCTTCGATGCCACCGCGCTCATTCAGGTGTTGGCTGCGCTGCCGATCGGTGGAATTCGCAACGTGCCGGTCGCAAAGGCCGCGCCCGGCGCCTTCCGCGCCGCCATTCCGGCCGTGCTGATGTTCGCGGCGGACGGCTGGATCGCGGCCGGCTACTTTTTTGTCTGGCAGATCGCGCTCTTCCTGTCGCTCGGCGAGAGCTACACGGCCTATGGCGGCGCGATGGCGCTGGCGGCGCTGGCCGGCGCCGTATGCGGGCTCCTACTCGGCCGCTTTATCGACAAGGGGCACGGCGGACGGGCGGTGTGGCTGGCGGGCGGGTCGCTGGCCGTCGTGGCGAGCCTTCGCGCGGTGAGCTACGGGCACCCGGCGC
>CAWJFM010000003.1:0-10473 GCA_963842175.1 uncultured Alphaproteobacteria bacterium | reverse complement strand
CGAGCGCGTCCGATTGGCGCGGTCGACCAGCCGGAAGATACCTTCGAACAGGCCGGCGGCGCGGCGCTCCTCGTAATCTTCCATGCCGTAGGATTTGACAAGGCGCGCGCCCTGGAATGTCTGGCTCAGGAGGGTGGTCAGCTGGCCCATCTCGACCTGGGTGTTGGCCGATACCAGGCGCATGCGCCGGCCGATCGCGACGATTGGCCGGATGGCCAGCGGGAACGCGAAAAACGCGACGAGCGCGAGCGCCCAATCCTGGTAGAACATCAGCCCGACAAGAAAGACCACCGTCACCGCGTCCCTGCCGATCCCGGTCAGCACATTGGCCGCGGCATTGCGCAACAGCCACACGTCGTTCATCAGGCGCGAGATCAACACGCCGCTCGGATGGGCGTTGAAATAAGCGAGGTCGACGCGGATCAGCCGCCCGTACAGCGCAATCTGAACATCGGTGATGACGCGCTGGCCGACCCGCGTCATCAGCACGGTTTCGGCGTAGTCCGCCACTCCCTTGACCAGCGCGAGCGCGAGCGCGGCGCTGCCAAGGAGCCACAACAGCGACGAGTCGCGGGCGATGAAGATGCGGTCGAGCACCGGCTCCATCAGCCATGCGCGCAGCGCCGTGGCGCCCGCGGCGATCGCCATGCAGACAAAGGCGAGCGCGATCCGGTGCGCATGCCGCCAGATGAAGTCGCGCACCAGCCGGCCTATCAGCGCCGACGAGCGTGCCCCGTTCTGCGGAATCCGTGAGTTGTCGCGCATCGGCCCCCGTCTCCAGTGTTAGAGAGGGGCAGGGCGGTTGGCAAGACCGGTGCTCAGCGGCGGAGTCACCCTTTCAGCCGCTCAGGTTCAGTTCGCGGCGCAGCATTCATGTACGCGCCATATGCAGCTCTGCCTCGACCGGTATTTCAAACAATTCGCCGCGCAGGAGGCGGGTCGAGAAAAAGAGCACTTCCATATTCTCGATCTCGCCGGTTTCGGGATTGAGGCGCGCAATGACCTCGTCGCCGAGTTCTTCGGATTCCTGCGCCGGATAGGGCGGGCATTTGTCGATGTGCAGGATGTCCGCTTCGCGATCGTACTTGAAGCTCAGTTTCGCGCCCATTCGACCTCTCCTGCCGCAAGCCCCCGCGCAATGTAGGCCGTGATGATCCAGTGTCGGCCGTCATCGGCCGCGCTTACCACCACGACCACGATGTGCTTGCCGCCCGCAAGATCACTATACCATCGCGAAAACAACCTGGCGCTACCGAACCGCTTGCTGAGACGTACCTGGTCCGGTTCGGCCAATGTCGGGGCGATGCGATCGCGATTCTCAGGGAGGAGGTCCGGGTGGCGCTCAGCGATATGCCGCTCGCGCTCTTTGCCGAGCTCAACCTCGCTGTGCAGATAGGGACACCGGAAGCGGGTCACAGCCGCATCACGCCCCGGCGACAGTCAGGTCGTCGATGCGCAGGGTCGGCGCGTCGGCGCCGGTGCGGAATTCGAGGTCGTTGGCGGCGACGAGGCGGGCGAACATGTCGTTGAGGTTGCCGGCGACCGTCATCTCGCTGACCGGGAAGGCAACTTCGCCATTCTCGATCCAGAACCCGGCGGCGCCGCGGCTGTAATCGCCGGTGAGGCCGTTGACCCCCATGCCCATTAGTTCGGTCACATAGAAGCCGCTCTTGATGTCGGCGATCAGCTCGGCCGGGGTCATTGCGCCAGGTTCGATCCAGATGTTGGTCGCGGAAGGCCCGGGTGGTGAGGAGGTGCCACGAGCCGCATGCCCGGTTGATTTAAGGCCGAGCTGGCGCGCCGAGCGCAGGTCGAGCAGCCAGGTCGTCAGCACCCCCTGGTCGATAAGCGCGCGCCGCCGGTTGGGCAGGCCCTCGGCGTCGAACGGTTTCGAGCGATGGCCGCGCCGGCGGTGCGGGTCTTCGGTCAGCGTGATCGCCTCGGGAAAGATGCGCTGGCCGAGCTTGTCCTTCAGAAAGCTCGTGCCGCGCGCGATCGACGGCCCGGAGATCGCGCCCAGGAGGTGCGAGATAAAGCCGCGCGCGACGCGCGGATCGAAGACGACCGGAACCCGCCCGGTCGCCATCTTGCGGGCGCCCAATCGCTTGACCGCGCGCTCGCCGGCGCTCCGGCCGATCTCGGCCGGGTCGCGCAGATCAGCGGCGTAGACGGCGCTGGCGAAATCGTAGTCGCGCTCCATCTGCGTGCCGGAGCCGCCGATCACCGACACGCTGACCCCGTGACTTGAACCGGCATAGGCGCCGGCAAACCCGTTGGACGCCACGAGCGCGATGCGCGAGCGGCCCCAGCCGGCTTCGGCCCCCTCGGAATTGGTGATCCCCTTGACCGCCAGCGCGGCCTCCTCGGCAGCACTGGCGCGTTCGATCAAGGTCTCGGCGCTCGGCTCCTCGGGATCGAGCATGTCGAGAACCGGCCATTCGCGGGTGATTTCGTCGGGGTCGGCGAGCCCGCAAAACGGGTCCTCGGGCACCGCCTTCGCCATCGCCAGCGTGCGCTCGACCAGTTCGGCGAGCATCTTGGGCGCCCGGTCGCTCGACGACACCATCGCCTGGCGCTTGCCAATGAGGACGCGCAGCCCGAGGTCCTGGCCCTCCGATCGCTCCAGCTTTTCGGTCTTGCCGAGGCGGCGGGCATGGGACAGCGAGATGCCCTCGACCATTACCGCGTCGGCGGCGTCGGCGCCGGCTTTCTTGGCGCGCGCCAGGAGATCCTGCAGCAGGTCGATATCGTTTGCCGCTTCCTTGGTGATTTCCTTGTCTGTCATCTCTGGTCCCAGTAAAAGAATTCACAATGAGGCAGTGAGGCAGCGAGCCGGCGCTCTCTGTTCCGCAGTCCCGGCGAAAGCCGGGACCCACCCTTCAACCGTCCGGTCAGTTGATAAATGGGTCTCGGCTTTCGCCGGGAATGCGGTTGAAAATATTCCTTCTCACTGCCTCACCGTCTCATTGTGAACAATTTCATTTCCAGATCGGTTTGCCGCTTCCGGGCAGCCCGTAATCGGCCCATTTCTGCGTGACCAGGGCGATGATCTCGTCGTTCATGCGGATCGGCCTGCCCCATTCGCGCTTGGTCTCGGGCGGCATCTTGTTGGTCGCATCGAGCCCGATCTTGCCGCCGAGCCCGGATTCGGGCGAAGCGAAATCGAGATAGTCGATCGGCGTGTTGTCTATGAGCGTCACGTCGCGCACCGGGTCCATGCGGGTCGAGACGGCCCACATCACATCCTTCCAGTCGCGCACTGCGATGTCGTCGTCCACGACGATGACGAATTTCGTATAGATGAACTGGCGCAGGAACGACCAGATCCCCATCATCACCCGCTTGGCCTGGCCGGGGTAGGTCTTGCGGATCGCGACGATCGCGATGCGGTAGGAGCAGCCTTCGGGCGGCAGCCAGAAATCGGCAATTTCCGGGAATTGCTGCTGCAACAGCGGCACGAACACCTCGTTGAGCGCTTCGCCGAGCACCGAGGGTTCGTCGGGCGGCCGGCCGGTGAAGGTCGAGAGGTAGATCGGGTCGTGCCGCATCGTCATCGCCGACAGGCGAAAGACCGGAAATTCTTCGACCGAATTGTAATAGCCGGTGTGGTCGCCGTAAGGGCCCTCATCGCCGTAGTCGTCGAGCGACACATGGCCTTCGAGGACGATCTCGGCCTCGGCCGGGACCTTCAATGGCACGGTCTTGCATTGCACGAGGTCAAGCCGCTTGCCGCGCAACAGACCGGCGAACTGGTATTCCGACAGCGTATCGGGGACCGGCGTGACGGCGGCAAGGATCGTACCGGGGTCGGCGCCGATCACCACCGCGACGGGCAGCGGCTCGCGCTTGGCCTCCCGCCAGCGCTGGTGATGCTGCGCGCCGCCGCGATGTCTGAGCCAGCGCATCAGCGTCGTGTCGCGGCCCGTTACCTGCATGCGGTAGATGCCGAGGTTGAAGCCGTCCTCGCGGGCCGCGCTAGGGCCGCGTGTCACGACGAGCGGCCAAGTGATCAGCGGCGCCGGCTCGTCCGGCCAGCAGGTCTGCACCGGCAAGTAGGCGAGATCGATGTCGGCGCCGCGCAGCACGATCTCCTGGCACGGCGCGGCATTGACCGTGCGCGGCCGCATCGCCATCACGGTTTTGAGCAGCGGCAGCATGTCAAAGGCCTCGCGCCAGCCGCCCGGCGGCTCGGGCTGCTTCAGAAAGGCCAGCGTCTCGCCGATCTCGCGCAGCTGATGCGGCTCGCGGTCCATCCCCCAGGCGACCCGCTCGACGGTGCCGAACAAATTGACCAAGACCGGCATCGCCGAGCGGTAGGCCGCGACATTCTCGAACAGCACGGCGGGGCCCGCTTCGGCGAGGAGGCGCGTCTGGATCTCGGTCATTTCGAGATGGGGCGACACCATCGCCGCGACCCGCTTCAGCCGTCCGGCTGCTTCGAGGCGGGACATGAAATCGCGCAGGCTCGCGTAGGGCATGGCGGGCTATATAAGCATGCGACGGCGGCTGCGCGATCAGTCGCTGGCCGCCGGCGCGGCCGCCGGGACTGGGCGCGGGCGCAGCAGCCACAGCGAAGCAAAGGCGGCAAGGCTGAGCCCGGCCGAAACCAGCACGGCGTCAGTGCCGATCCAGTCGAGCAGCACGCCGAAGGCGAACGGCGCCGCCGACAGCGACACCCGCGACGGCGCGGCGAGGATGCCGGTGTGCAGCCCGTATCCGGCGGGGCCGAAGATCGCGAGCGGCAGGGTGCCGCGGGCGATCGTGATCATGCCGTTGCCGGCGCCGTGCAGCAGCGCGAAGAGCGCGACTCCGGCCGGGCCGAGCGCTCCCAGCACGGCGGCGCCGAGCGGATGCATCACCGCCGCGATCCGGGCCGACCACACCGGGTGGACCCTGCGCAACAGCCCGAACTCGACGAGCCGGGCGGCGACCTGCGCCGGCCCGACCAGCGCGCCGGCGGCGATCGCTGTCGCTTCGCTGGCGCCGGCGCCTTCGAGAAAGCGCGGCAGTTGGGCCGCCATCGCGCCGGTGACGAACGCGGTCGCGCAAAAATAGAAGGCGAGGATCGGCATCGCGCCGCGCGGCGGCTCGGGCGCCAGCGCATTGCCCTCGCCCGGCTCGGACGCGGGCCGCGGCGGCGCCGGCGGGATGACGAACCAATTGAGCGGCAGCGCCGCGAACAGGTTTGTGCCGGCCCAGATCAGGCAAGCCGCACGCCAGCCGAACGCGTGATCGAACCAGGCCGAGGCCGGCCAGCCGACCGTGCTGGCAAAACCGGCAATCAGCGTGATGCCGGTGATCGGAGCGCGCGCCTCGCGGCCATAGAGCCGGGTCAAGGTCGCAAAGGCCGGATCGTAGAGCCCGATCGCCATGCCGATGCCGAGGATCAGCCAGGCGATCGTCAGGCTGACGATGCCCTGGGCCAAAGCGAGCGCGGCCAGCCCGGCGGCCAGCACCACATTCGAGGCCGCCAGCACGGCGCGCCCGCCATGGTCGTCGATCAGGCGTCCGACCCACGGGCTGATCGCCGCGCCGAGCAGCAGCGAACCTGAGAAGACGCCGAAAAAGACGCTCGCGCTGAGACCGAGCGCGGCGGCGATCGGGGCGCCGAGGATCGCCGGCAGGTAATAGCTCGACGCCCAGGCCAGGGTCTGGGTGGTGCCGAGCGCGGCGGCGACGACGGTCCTGTTGGGCTTCAGCGCCGCCTCCGTCACCGCGGCAGGACCCGCCACACAAAGGCGTCGCATTCCTCGCGGCCTTCAAGCTCCTTGCTCAGCGGCACAACGTAGCGCGCCAACTCACACAAGCCGGTCCCGGGCAAATGGGCGCGGCCGGGATCGCCGAGCAGAACTGTGCTGCCGCGGCCGGCGAGGAACCGCAGCCAGCGCATCGCGCGTTCCGCCATCGGCTGCTCGTAGCAGAACGTCGCCTGCGGTGACCAACTTCCAGAACCGCTTGTCGCCGTCCAAGAGGTCGGTCGTCACCACCTCGATCCCCACGCCGTTCAGCGCGGCGTTGGCGGCAATTGCCGCGACGGCGAAAGGGTCGATCTCGGCTGCGGACACGGCCGCCGCGCCGGCCTTCGCGGCGGCGATCGCGACGAGCCCGGAGCCGGCCCCGAAATCGAGCACCGCGCGGCCGCGGACCGCCTCGGGGTGATCCAGCAGATAGCGGGCGAGGGCCTGGCCGCCCGCCCAGGCGAAGGCCCAGAAGGGCGGCGGCACGGCGCCCTGGGCGAGGCTGTCTTCGGTCGCCTGCCAGATCGGCGTGACTTCAGTGGCAAGGCAGAGGCGGATCTCCGGCACCAGCGGCGGCACGACGATCGCGGTGTTGCGCTGGATGAAATCAGCTGGATCCATGGTCCTGAATTCGTTCCAAAGATCGTCACCCCCGCGGAAGCGGGGGTCCAGGGCAGATGTTCCGGACTTTGGCCCCTGGATACCGGCTTTCGCGGGTATGACGGATGAAATTTTCACTCAGCTATTCAGACGAAATGGCCTGCGAGGATGCCGGCGAAGACGAGCCAGCCGACAATCCGGTTCGAGCGGAACTTGGCGAGGCAATCGGCCGGGTCCTCGGTCGCGACCCGCGCCGCCTGCCAAAACAGTTGGATCGTCGCGGCGGCGATCGCATACCTGAACCAGCGGCCCTCCCCGGCGGCGACCCCGGCGATGGCCCACAGCACCACTGCGGCGCCATAGAACGCGAACAGAAACTGCCGGGTCCGATCGCCGAGGACGAGGGCCGAGGATTTGACGCCGATCCGCGCATCGTCCTCCTTGTCCTGATGGGCGTAGATCGTGTCGTAGCCGATGGTCCACAGGATGCCGCCGAGATAGAGCAGCAGCGGCGGCCAGGCGAGGGCGCCGGTCACCGCGGTCCAGCCGATAAGCGCGCCCCAGTTGAAGTTGAGCCCGAGAAACAGCTGCGGCCACCAGGTGATCCGCTTCATGAAGGGATAGGTGGCGATCAGCCCAATGACGGCGATCCCGAGGAGGATGCTGGCGCGGTTGAGGCTGAACAGCACGGCGGCGCCGATCGCCAGCTGGACGAGCATGAAAAGGGCGGCCTGCCGCACGCTCACCCGCCCGCTCGGCAACGGCCGGGTCCGGGTGCGCGCCACCTTGCCGTCATATTCCCGGTCGGCGATGTCGTTGAGGGTGCAGCCGGCGCCGCGCATCGCCACCGCGCCGAGCGCGAACAGCGCCAACAGCACCGGGTCCGGCCAGCGCGGGGAGGCCAGCGCGATCCCCCACCACGAGGGAAACAAGAGGAGCCAGGTGCCGATCGGTCGATCGAGCCGCGCCAGGCGCGCATAGGGTTCGGCCCAATCGGGCAGCCAGCGCCCGACCCAATCGCCGCGATCGATGTCGGCCGGATCTAGGGCCACAGCGGGGAGGGACCCGTGGTCGGGCGCTTCAGTCATCTGAACTTGGCAAATCGGGCAATCGCCACTCAATGTGGGGCGATTATGACAGAACTCCCGGCAACCCGCCTCTACATCCCGCAAGGGCTCGCGACCGGCGCCACGGTTGAGCTCGCAGCCGCGCAGGCGCATCGGTTGCGCCACGTGTTGCGCCTCGCGCCCGGTGCCGCGGTCGCCGGGTTCAACGAGCGCGACGGCGAGTGGCTGTGCCGCCTTGGCGCGGTCGGCCGCGACCGGGCGGCGCTGACCCCGACGCAGCTGCTGCGCCCGGCGACACAAGAGCCCGATCTCTGGCTGCTGTTCGCGCCGATCAAGCGGACCCGGCTCGATTGGCTCATCGAAAAGGCGACCGAGCTCGGCGCCGCCGTGCTGCTGCCGGTGTGGACGGCGCGCACCCAGCCGGAGCGCCTCAACCCGGAGCGGCTGCGGGCGCTGGCGATTGCCGCGGCCGAGCAGAGCGAGCGCCTGTCGGTGCCCGAGATCGCCGCCCTCGCGCCGCTCGACCAAGTGCTCGCCGCCTGGCCCGCCGGGCGGCGGCTGGTGCTGTGCGACGAGAGCGGCGCCGGCATGCCGATCGCCGAGGCACTCGCGGGCTTTCCAGCGGATGCACCGGCTGCGCTGCTTGTCGGCCCGGAAGGCGGCTTCACCGATACGGAGCTTGACGCTCTCGGCAAACTCCCCATTGTTACCCGGGTGGGGCTCGGGCCGAGGGTGCTGCGCGCCGAGACCGCCGCTGTTGGCGCTTTGGCGGTTTTTCAGGCGATCGCCGGAGATTGGCGCCGCCGCCGGCCGCGATGATGCGTGCCGCTACCTAGTCATTGGGGGTTACGGGAACCGCATGTCCGGGCCGTCGAATTCAGAAGGACCGCCGATCACCGATAAGCGGCAGCTCGTCGAGTATCACGAGGCCGGCAACAAGCCACCGGCGGCCTGGCGGGTCGGCACCGAGCACGAGAAATTCGTCTTCCGCCGCGCCGATCTGAGCCGGGTCCCCTATGAGGGGCCGGACGGGATCGGCGCGCTGCTCCAGGGCATGACCCGCTTCGGCTGGAAGCCGGTCATCGAAAAGGGCAACATCATCGCGCTGTCGAACGACGCGCGATGTTCGATCACCCTGGAACCCGGCGGCCAGTTCGAATTGAGCGGGGCGCCGCTCGAAACCCTGCACCAGACCTGCGACGAGGTGCACGAGCATCTGCGCCAGGTGCGCGAGGTGTGCGACGAGCTTGGGCTCGGCATGTTGGGGCTCGGCTTCGACCCGAAATCGCGGCGGGACGAAGTACCGTGGATGCCCAAGGGCCGCTACCAGATCATGCGCGACTACATGCCGAAAAAGGGCCGGCTCGGGCTCGACATGATGCTGCGCACCTGCACCGTGCAGGCCAATCTCGATTACCGGTCCGAAGCCGACATGGTGAAGAAGTTTCGCGCGAGCCTCGCCTTGCAGCCGGTCGCGGTCGCGCTGTTCGCCAATTCGCCGTTTGTCGAGGGCCGGCCGTCGGGCTATCTGAGCTACCGCAGCCTGATATGGACCGATACCGACCCCGACCGCTGCGGCACCTTGCCGTTTGTCTTCGAGGACGGGTTCGGGTTCGAGCGCTATGTCGATTACATCCTCGACATGCCGATGTACTTCGTCTACCGCAACGGCGCCTATATCGACGCGAGCGGGCAATCCTTCCGCGACTTCATGGCCGGCAAGCTGCCGGCATTGCCGGGCGAATTGCCGCTGATCGGCGACTGGGCCGACCACTTGACGACCGCCTTTCCCGAGGTCCGGCTCAAGACCTATCTCGAAATGCGCGGCGCCGATGGCGGTCCGTGGCGGCGGCTGTGCGCGTTGCCGGCGCTGTGGGTCGGGCTCCTCTACGACGATGCCGCGCTCGACGCGGCCTCCGAACTCGTGGCCGACTGGACGAGAGAGGAGCGCGAGGCGATGCGGCGCGATGTGCCGCGGCTCGGGCTCGACACCCCGCACCGCAGCCGCACCTTCCGCGACATCGCGCTTGAAGTGCTCGAAATCGCCCGCGAGGGTTTGCACCGCCGCGCCCGCCGCGATTCGTCGGGCGAGGACGAGACGCATTTCCTCGACAATCTGTTCACGATTGCCGGCTCGGGCCGCACCCCGGCCGAGGAGCTGATCGCGGATTTCAAGACGCGCTGGGGGGGCGACATCAGCCGCGTCTACGAGGAATACGCGTACTGAACTGACTTCCTTACGTGAGTTTTTTGATCGCAGTCCGGCGAAGGCCGGGACCCACCCCGACGCGGCCCCAGTTGGTTGCCCAGTGGATCCCGGCTTTCGCCGGGACTGCGGCAGTGCGCTACCCCGGCTTGCCTGCCCGCGGTGGCGGGGCGGTGACGGCGAGGCCGTCGCCGAGCCGCATCTTGCGCCAGCCCGAGGGGTCGGCCAGCGCCGCCTCGGGCGCCCGGCCCGACAAGCGACATCCAGCGCTCGCGGTGCCATGAGGTCAGCGCCACCTCGGCGCGGAACGCCGCGCCCGGCGCCGGCGGCGCGATCCCGAGCGCCGACCACGGGATCAGCATCTCGGCGGTGATGCGCGGCTGGTCGGCGCCGAAATAGACCGCCTCGGCGCCCGGCACCGGGGTGCAGCCCGAGCGGATCGCCTGTTCGGCGGGGCCGGCGCACAGCACCGCCTTCATCTCCGGGTAGTCGTGGATCTTCGTGCGTGGCGGGATGAAGAACAGCGTCGCGCGGCGCGGTCCGGCGCCGGCATCGATCCCGAGCTCCAGCCGATAGGATTCGCCCGAGCGGAAAGGCGCCGTCATAGGCCAACAGATCGATGTCGAAATAATCCTGGCCGATCGTCGCCACCGCGAGACCCTTCTCGCTCCACGACAGATAGACTTCGCCGAAATCGACCGCGCCCGGCGACGGCACGAGCCGGCAGGAGGCTCGCGGGCTTCGGCCAAAGGGCGAGCGAGCGGTCCGCGACCGCGACTTCGGCATGCGGCACCGTGATGACCGCATTCGGGCTCGGCTCGGGCGGGTTGGCCGCGGCGGCGTGGATCGTCGGCGCCTCTCG
>CAWJFM010000002.1:0-76837 GCA_963842175.1 uncultured Alphaproteobacteria bacterium | reverse complement strand
GGGTCGGCTTCCGCGCCGAGACCCAGCGCCGGGCGCTCGCGCTGGGCCTCCGGGGATGGGTGCGCAACGAACCCGACGGGACGGTCGGTGTGCACGCCGAGGGTCCCCCCGAGGCGGTCGATCGGCTGCTCGAGTTCCTGGCCCAGGCACCTCCTCGGATCGCGGGTGGAAGAGCTGGCCTGCACGAGGCGCGGATCGAGGGGCACGAGCAGTTCGCGATCCGGGGGTGAGCGCGGGCACCTTCGTGGTGCAGGAGCACCTCGCGAGCACCCACCACTTCGACCTGCGGCTGGAGGTGGGCGGGGTGCTGCGCTCGTGGGCGGTGCCGAAGGGCCCCTCGATGGACCCGGCGGTCAAGCGGCTGGCGGTGCAGGTGGACGACCACGAGCTCGCGGCCGGCGCCTTCGAGGGCAGCCGGGGCGAGGGGGGCGTGATCGTCTGGGACCGGGGCAGCTACGAGCAGGGCGGCCGGGTCGCGTGGCCCGAGGCGCTCGAGCGGGGCCACGCCGTGTTCGTGCTCCACGGCGAGAAGCTTCGGGCGGGTTCGCGCTGCAGCGCACGGGCGGCCCCAAACGCCCGCAGTGGCTGCTGGTGAAGCGCCGCGACGAGTACGCCGAGCCCGGCAGCGACGTCGTCGCCGACCAGCCCCGCTCGGTGCTCAGCGGGAAGACGCTGGAGGAGGTGACGGGGAGCCGCTGACGGTGCGTTCCCGGCCGGCGGGCTCGCGTCGGACCCACGTCGAGCGGGTCTCGCGGCGCTCGCTTTCAGCAACGGGCGCTGGGGAATCTCGCTGCCGTCCAGGATCGCCGCCGGAACCCGGGCCGTGAACCACTCGGCGAGCGGTCCGAGTCCCGCCCGCTCGAGCTCGCCGAGCAGCGTCGGCGGCCGGGCCTCGTGGTGGTGTGCGTCGGAGGCCACGTTGTGGATCAGTTCCGAACGCAGCAGCTCGAGCGCGAAGCGGGCGACGTCCTCGCCGAAGTGGCCGCGCAGCGAAGCCGCCGTGACCGAGCCGAGCACGCCCTCGCCCACCAGCGAGGCGAGCACCCCGGGATCCTCGCGGAAGGCCGGGCAGCGCTCCGGGTGGGCGAGCAGCACGCGGTGGCCCTGGCCGACGAGCGCCATCACCAGCTCCTCCACGTCGTCCTCGACCGGAGCCGTCGGCGGCTCGACGAGCAGCCACGGCCCCCCGCCGAGGCGCAGCCGGGAGAGCTCCTCGGCACCGAGCTGCGCGGCTCCCCAGCAGCGCGACCTCCGCTCCGTGCCGCACCTCCAGCTCGAGGCCCTGATCCCGGATCCGCGGTTCAGATCCTCGACCAGCGGCAGGATCGTCGAGGCGCGATTGGCGTAGCGGCGGTTCACGTGGGGTGTGGCCACCAGCGTGCGGATTCCCGACCGGACCGCGACCTGCACCATCGCCAGGGACTCCTCGATCGTCTGCGGCCCGTCGTCGATCCCGGGCAGCACGTGGCAATGCAGATCGATCACCGCGGTGACTCTAATGGGGGCGCCCGCGGCGTGCGAAATGCCGGTTGCACGGCCCGCCCGCGGCGGATCGATAGTCTGATCCGGGATGCCGGTGGGGTGGCCCTCCGTCGACTACCGGGAATGGCAGGAGACCTGCGACACCCTGCATGCGCACACGCAGGTGCTGGGCAAGCTCGCGGTCGTGCTGGCGCCCCCCGAGCCCGAGCTCGCAGCACACTGCCCTGAGGCTGACGGCGCGGGGCTGGGAGACCTCTCCGCTGCCCGCCCCCGACGGGACCGGAGCGATCGTGGCCGCGCTCGATCTGCGCACGCACGAGGCCGTCGTGGAGCACACCGCGCGGGGCACCCGGCGGCTGCCGCTGACCCCCGACCGGCCCGTGGGGGACGTCACGAGGGCGCTGCTCGGGGCCGTCGAGGAGCTCGCCGGGCACGTCGAGATCAACCCGACCCCGCAGGAGGTCTCGTGGACGCGTGCCCTTGGACGAGGACACCGAGCACTCGCGGTACGACGCCGGGGCCGTCGAGCGCTACTTCGCCGTGGCCACCCAGGCCGCGATCGCGCTGGCGGCCTTCCGGGCCCCCTACCGGGGGCGATCGACGCCGGTGAACGCCTGGTGGGGTCGTTCGACCTGGCCGTGAGCCTCTTCTCCGGCGCCCCTGCCGACCCCCCGTCCGGCGACTTCATCATGCGCAACGCGATGGACGCGGAGGAGGTCGCGATCGGCTGGTGGCCCGGAGACGGCCGCTACGAACGGGCCGCCTTCTACGCCTACGCACATCCGGCGGCAGAGGGCTTGTCAAAGACGACCGTGGCTCCGCGTGCCGATCGCCCTCATCGGCGCGAATTTGCTGCTCGCGCCGTTCGAGGCGCGGGTGCAGGCCCGCTACTGGCGCGAAGCGCGCGCGGCGTTGCAGCAGAACAATCCGACCGTGATCGCGGTCACCGGCTCCTATGGCAAGACCTCGGTCAAGCACATTCTGGGGCATGTGCTCGAAACCGCCGGACCGACCCTGATCACCCCGGGCAGCGTCAACACGGCGATGGGCATCGCGCGGATCATCCGCGAACGTCTCGCGCCGCATCACCGCTATTTCGTCGTCGAGATGGGCGCCTACGGCATCGGCTCGATCGAGCGGCTGTGCGCGCTGACCCCGCCGCGGCTCGGCATCGTCAGCGCGATCGGCAAGGCCCATTACGAGCGCTTCAAATCGCTCGAAACGGTGGCGCGCGCCAAATTCGAACTCGCCGAGGCGGTGCGCGACAATGGCGGCACGCTGATC
This sequence comes from uncultured Alphaproteobacteria bacterium, assembly GCA_963842175.1. GTDB lineage: Bacteria > Pseudomonadota > Alphaproteobacteria > ATCC43930 > CGMCC-115725 > DATARH01. The sequence continues at coordinate 74,071 of CAWJFM010000002.1, read as the reverse complement.
GTCGCTTCCGCGGTCATGGAATTTGCCCGGCCGCGGGAATTCATCGAAGGCCATCGCGACATGGTGGTGACCGTCGGCGCCGAGGACGATGCCGACCTCGCCATCAAATCGCTGCGCCAGGGACCGGATGGGATCGTTGCGACGATATCCTGGCGCGGCGCCGGCTATGAGCTGCGCGCGCCGCTGTTCGGCCGGCATCAGGGTCAGAACCTCGCGCTCGCCTTCGCCGCCGCCTGCATCCTGGGGATGCCGCCCGAGGATGTCGTCGCGAGCCTCAGGAGCACGCCGCAGATCGCCCATCGCCTCGAAGTCAAGCGCCAGGGCGACGGCCCGACCGTGATCGACGATGCCTACAACTCGAACCCGGTCGGCTTCGAATCGGCGCTCGTCTTGCTCGACGCGCTGAGGCAACCGGGCGGACGCCGCATCCTCGTCACCCCCGGCATGGCAGAGCTCGGCAGCGAGCATGAGGCGGAGCATGCGCGGATCGGCCGGCTCGCCGCGCGCCATGTCGATGTCCTCGTCGCCGTCGCGCCGCACCGCGTCGCGCCGCTGGCGGCGGCCTTTGCGCAGGCCGCGCCCGAGCGCGACATCGTCTCCTGCCCGAGTTTTGCCGAAGCGAAGAACTGGCTCGACCGCAATCTCGCCGGGGACGATGTCGTGCTGATCGAGAACGATCTGCCGGATATTCTCGAGCAAAAGCTGCGGCTATAAGCGTCGCATGCGGCTCCAATCGACCGGTTCGCCGAGCTTGAGCCGGGTCCCGGCCTCGGGCATCGGATATTTGAGCCCGGTCGCGCAGTTGAACAGCACGGCGCGCTCGCCCGGGCCGACCCGCCCATCGGCCACCGCCGCCTGGTAGGCGGCGTAGGTCGCCGCGCCCTCCGGGCACAGCAACAGCCCCTCCTCGGCGGCGACCTCGCGCCAGGCGCGGGCGATCGCCTCGTCGTCGACGGCGATCGCGAAGCCGCCGCTGTCGCGCACCGCGCGCAGGATCAGGAAATCGCCGACCGCCTGCGGCACCCGGATGCCGGCCGCGAAGGTGTGCGCGTCCTGCCAGCGCGGCGCGTGCTCGACGCCGTCCTCCCAGGCCTTGACCATCGGCGCGCAGCCCGCCGCCTGGACGACGACCATGCGCGGCCGCTTCGTGCCGATCCAGCCGATCGCCTCCAATTCGGCAAAGGCCTTCCACATGCCGATGATGCCGGTGCCGCCGCCGGTCGGATAGAAGATCACATCGGGGACTTCCCAGCCGAGCTGCTCGGCCAGCTCGATCCCCATCGTCTTCTTGCCCTCGATGCGATAGGGCTCGCGCAGCGTCGAGCAGTTGAACCAGCCGACCGCCTTCTCGCCCTCGGCGACGAGCCGGCCGCAATCGTCGATGAGGCCGTCGACGAGAAACACCTGCGGCGCCCTGCATCGCGATCTCGCGGACATTCACATCCGGCGTGTCGTCGGGGACGAACACCGTCGCGGCGATCCCGGCGCGCGCGCAATAGGCCGCCATCGCCGCCCCGGCATTGCCGTTGCGTCGGCATCGCCATGGCGGTGACGCCGAGCTCCTTCGCCATCGACACCGCGAGCGCGAGACCGCGCGCCTTGAACGAGCCGGTCGGCAGCCGCCCCTCGTCCTTGACCAGCAGCTCGCCGCGCTTTGCGCGAGGCGGGGCAGGGCGATCAGCGGCGTCACCACCTCGCCGAGCGAGACGACGTTTTCCGGCCGGCGCACCGGCAACAATTCGCGGTAGCGCCACAGGGTCTGCGGGCGGTCATCGAGCGCCTGCGCGCGGCAAGGCGCGGCGCACGCCGTCGAGGTCGTAGCGCACCAGGAGCGGCCGCCCGGCGCGCGACAGCCCGTGCAAGGTGTCGGCCGGATAGCGCTCGCCGGTCAGAGAGCATTCGAGATGGGTGACAAAGGTCGGCAGCTCGCCGCCGGTCCATGCAAAATCGGGCATTGCCGCCTCTCCTATCGCTCTCACAGCACCGCCTCGGCGATGACCCGCATCGCCGCGGCGTCGGCGCCGGCCAGCACCAGCGAGCCGACCCAGTTCTTCTTCGCGATGTCCTGCCAGGCCTGGAGGCGGTCCGGATGCGGTCGGGCGGGCCGATCAGCGAGATCTCGTCGATCAGGGCGTCGGGCACCGCGGCGGCGGCCTCCTCGCGCTTGCCGGCGAGGTACAGGTTCTGGATCTCGGCGGCCGCCGCCTCATAGCCGATGCGGCGGGTCAAATCGTTGTAGAAATTGGCGCTGCGCGCCCCCATCCCGCCGATATAGAGGGCGAGGCCGGGCCGCAGCGCGTCGCGGCACTTTGCGAGATCGTCGCCCATGCTGACCCGGACATAGGGGGCGTTGTCGAAATCGGCGAGGTCGGGCGACTTGCCGGCGCGCACCCGGCCTTCGATGATCGGGCCGACGATCGCCGCGGCCTTTTCCGGCGACATGAAAAAGGGCAGGTTGCCGTCGGCGACCTCGCCGGCGCAGCGCAGCCCGGCCGACGAGATCGAGGCGGTGTAGATCTTGAGGCTCGGGTCGCCGTGGAGGATGCTGCGCAGCGGCTTGCCAAGCCCGGTCGCGCCCGGCCCCCGATAGGGGATGTCGTACTGCTCGCCGTGGAATTCGAGCGGCGCCTTGCGCTCCAGCACCTGGCGGATGATCGCGACGTATTCGCGGGTGCGCGCCAGAGGCTTGCCGAACGGCACGCCGTGCCAGCCCTCGACGACCTGCGGCCCGGACGGGCCGATGCCGCAGAGAAAGCGGTTGCCGGAGAGTGCCTGCAAGGTCATCGCGGTCATCGCGGCCATGGCCGGGGTGCGCGCCGGCATCTGCATGATGCTGGTGCCGGCCTTGATCCGGTTGGTGCGCGCCAGCACCCAGGCGACCGGGCTGACCGCGTCGCTGCCATAGGCTTCGCCGGCCCACACCGCCTCGAAGCCGAGCCGCTCGGCCTCCCACGACAAGGTCCATGTCGATCCCGGCATGGCCGGGCAGGAATTTGAGGGTGGTCGAGAGCTTCATGGCGGCCGTCTTGTCGCAAGCCACGGTTTTGCCGACGGCCCGGGATCTCTCGAAGCGGTGGCGCGTCCTTCGAGACCGCCGGCTCCTAGGCTCCATGAGACCGATGTGCATGCCTTCCTGCCTCCGGGCGTCGCGCGCGCAGCCGGGACGCGTCTCACGCAGGCGCAGTCAGCCAGCATCCCCTCGCCGGCGCGGCGATGCGCTCGACCGCGGCGAGCCAGTCTGAGAGCTCGCGCTCGGCCGGCTCGACGAGGACATGCTCGACCCCGATGGCGGCGTAGCCTTCGAGCCGGGCGCGCAGCTCGCCGGCGTCGCGGCCGTTCCAGCCATAGCGCAGCGACACCGCGAAGCCGGGATCGGGGCGCTGGGCGCGCAGCCGCTGCGACGATCGGCGCCGCCTGCTCGGGCGTGCAGCGCGAGCCGTGCCAGCCGTCGAGCCGCAGCGCGCGCGCCAGCGCCGGCTCGGAGGTGCCGCCGATCCAGATCGGGATCGGCTGTCTCGGGCCTTGGCAGCATGCGCATGTCCTCGATCACGGACGGGATCGTGCGCGCGGTGAAGCTGACCGGGTCCTCGCTCCACACCGCGCGCATCATAAGGATGCCCTCGTCCATGCGCCGGCCGCGCTCGCGGAACGGCACGCCCAGCGCCTCGAACTCGGCTTCGAGCCAGCCGACCCCGGCCCCGAGGATGAGCCGCCCGCCCGACAAATTCTGCAATGTCGCCAATTCCTTGGCGAGCGGCAGCGGGTGGCGCATCGGCAACACCAGGACGCTGGTGCCGAGCCCGACCCGGCTGGTGCAGGCGGCCGCCCAGGTCAGCGTCAGCACCGGGTCCCAGAAGATCGCCGAGGGCGGGTAGGCGCGGTCCTTCGGCACGATGATGTGCTCGCTGACCCAGACATCGGCAAAGCCGAGCTCTTCGGCCTGGATCGCGGCGCGGCGGATCGCGTCGGGTCCGGCCTTCTGTCCGATATGGGGCAAATGAATGCCGAGCCGCATGGCGAGAGCCTCCTCTCAGTACCTTGGCTTCAGGGTGAGCCCGAGTGCCACCGCGCGCAAGCGCTTGCCGCGGCCACGGGTGATGGACGAGGGCGCCGGATGACGATACCTTCGCGCAAAACTTCGCCTCAAGACCGAAATCGAACCCCGGGAGAACACGCCATGACATTGCGAATTCGCAGCCTTCTCGCCGTTACGATCTGCGCGAGCGTGGCGGCCCTCGCGCTCTGCCCCGCCGCCAAGGCGGATGCCCAGTCGGACATCAGGGCGCTCGAAAACCAGTTTGTCGCCGCGTTCAAGGCCAAGGACCTTGATGCGATCATGAAGGTCTATGTCCCCGACCAGAGCCTTTTTGTCTTCGACGTGATCCCGCCCCGCCAATATGTCGGCGCCGCGGCCTACCGCAAGGACTGGCAAGGGTTTCTCGACAGCCTCAATGGCCCGATCACCGTCGAACTGAGCGATCTCGCTATCGTCTCCGATCACAACCTCGCTTACGGGCACAGCATCCAGCGCGTCGCCGGCACCGACAAGCAGGGCAAGCCCATGGATCTGACCGTGCGCGTAACCGACGTCTACAAGAAGATCAAGGGCCACTGGCTGATCATTCACGAGCACGTCTCGGTCCCGGTCGATCTCGATACCGACAAGCCTGATCTGGCCTCAAAGCCTTAAGACAAGTCAAGCGGGGGATCGCGATGAGCACGCTGCCGGAAGACGGGTTGGTCGCGGTCGTCAAGCGCGACTGCCCGACCTGCGTCCTGGCGGCGCCGGTGCTCGGCGAATTGGCGCGGCAGCGAGGGCTTCAGGTCTACACCCAGGACGATCCGGGCTTCCCCGAAACCGTGCCGGGGCGGATCGACGACACCGCGCTCGACATCTCGCATCGCCTGAAGATCGAGATCGTGCCGACGCTGATCCGGCTGGAGCATGGCCGCGAGGTGGCGCGCACCTATGGCTGGGACCGCGGCGAATGGGAGCGCCTTTCCGGGCTGGCCGGGCTCGGCCGCGGCCTGCCCGAATCGCGCCCGGGCTGCGGCGCGAAGAACATCGAGCCGGGCGTCCTCGAACGCCTCAAGGTGCGCTTCAACGAGACCGGGCTCAAATCGCGCCGCATCGAATTGGGCGAGGACGAGGACGTAGAGGAGGCGATGTTCGCGCGCGGCTGGTCGGACGGGCTGCCGCTGGTGCCGCCGACCGAGGAGCGCGTCTTGCGCATGCTCGACGGCACCAGCCGCGACCCGCAGGAGGTGGTGGGGCTGGTGCCGCCGGCGCTCGCCGCGGCGACCGTCGAGAAGATCGCGATCAACGCCGTGATGGCGGGGTGCAAGCCCGAATACCTGCCGGTCGTGCTGGCCGCGGTCGAAGCCGTGCTCGACGAGAGCTTTGCGATGCACGGCGTCCTGGCGACGACGCAGTTTGCCGGGCCGGTCGTCGTCGTCAACGGCCCCATTCGCCGCCGCATCGGCATGAACGCCAAGGGCAACGCGCTGGGCCAGGGCAACCGCGCCAATTCGTCGATCGGCCGCGCCCTGCAGCTGGTGATCCGCAACATCGGCGAGGGCCGGCCGCAGGAGGTCGACCGCGCCACGCTCGGCAACCCCGGCAAGCTCGGCTATTGCTTTGCCGAGGACGAGGAAGGCTCGTGCTGGGAGCCGCTCTCGGTCGAGCGCGGGGTGAAGCCGGGGGTGTCGGCGGTGACCGTCTTCGCCGGCTTTGGGTTGCAGGGCGTCATCGACCAGAAATCGCGCGACCCCGGAGAGCCTCGCGCGCAGCATGGCCGAGTCGCTGAAGGCGATCCAGAGCGTCAAGCTCGCGCCGGCCTGCGACGCGATCCTCGTCGTCTGCCCCGAGCACGAGCGCACCTTCCGCAACGCCGGCTGGTCGAAGGCGCGGCTCTATGAGGAACTCTACCGGCTGTGCGAGATCCCCGGCGAGGAGCTGATCGCCGGCGCCCGCGGCATCGCCGAAGGCGGCCCGCCCTCGCTCGCCGGCAAGAGCGTCAACAAATTCCGCCCGGGCGGGCTCTTGATCGTCCGCGCCGGCGGCGGCGCCGGGATGTTTTCCGGCATCATCGGCGGCTGGTCCTCGGGCGACCCGCGGCAGCGTTCCGGTAACGCGGGAGGTGAGGCCCTAGCGGTATCCGCTAATGCGTAATCACGCTTTCAACCCCTTGGCCGGGCTTGACCCGGCCATCCACGTCTTCTGTCCGGGTTCCGAAGACGTGGACCCGCGGGTCAAGCCCGCGGGAGGGGAATATTTTGGTGCTCCAATCTGTCTGGATCAGACCCTAGGCGCGCTGGCCACCGGCGCTGTCGCCGCCTTCGCTGGCGGAGAGCAGCTGGGTCGGGAAGCCGGCGGCGACGAGGGCGTCGATGATCGTATCGACATGCCGCCGGTTCTGCGTCTCGATCACCACATCGAGCTCGGCGCGCTTGACCGAGGTGTCGTGAAACAGGCGCTGGTGGTGCACCTCGACGATGTTGCCGCCGAGCCCGCCGATGACGCCCGAGACCTTTGACAAGACGCCCGGCAGGTCGGGCAGCTCGGCGCGCAGACGCACGAGCCGGCCGCCGCGCACCAGACCGCGCATCAAGAGCGAGGCAAGCAGGCGCGCGTCGATGTTGCCGCCGGTCAAGACGATGCCGACGCGGCGCCCGCGGAAGCGCTCGGGCTCGGCCAACAACGCGGCGACGCCGGCCGCTCCGGCGCCTTCGACGATCAGCTTCTGGCGCTCGATCATGATTTCGACCGCGTTCTCGAGCTGGCGCTCGCCGACCAGACGCACGTCATCGACGAGCGCGGCGACGATCACGGCGGGTCAGCTCGCCCGGCTCCTTGACCGCGATGCCTTCGGCGAGCGTCGTCGCCTCGACCGGCAGGCCCGGTTCCTCGCCGCGCAGGATGCGATACATCGACGGGTAGAGCGCCGACTGCACGCCGATGATCGCGATGTCGGGCACCAGCGCCTTGGCCGCGACGGCGATGCCGGAAATGAGCCCGCCGCCGCCGATCGGCACGATGAGGGTGTCGAGGTCGGGGCAATCGGCGAGCATTTCGAGCGCGATCGTGCCCTGGCCGGCGATCACCGCCGGGTCGTCATAGGGATGCACGAGGACGAAGCCGCGCTCGCGGGCGAGCGCGTCGGCGGCGCGCCGCGCATCGGTGAGGCTGTGGCCCTTGAGCACCACCCTGGCGCCGAGCGCCTCGGTGCGGTCGATCTTGGTGAACGGCGTGCCCGCCGGCATCACGATCGTCGCCGGGATGCCGAGCCGGCGCGCGTGATAGGCGACGCCCTGCGCATGGTTGCCCGCCGACATCGCGACGACCCCGGCGCGGCGCTCGTCCGGGCCGAGGCTCAACAGCTTGTTCAGCGCGCCGCGCTCCTTGAACGAGCCGGTCGCGTGCAGCGTCTCGAGCTTGAGAAAAACCTCGCACCCGGCCATCTCGGACAGCGCCGCGGCGCGAATCGTCGGCGTGTGCGCCACCGCCCCGGCGACCGCCGCCTGGGCGCGGCGAACATCGTCGATCGTCACCGGCAGTTCATTCATTTCGACGGTTCCAGGGTCAGCGTGGCGACCGCTGCCGCGCGGCCGGGGATGAGCCAGTCGAACTGCCGCCAGCGCTCCACGAGGTCGGAGAAATGCGCCGACAACGGATTGCCCGACTGGCCGGGGACCGCGATCATACGGGAGTCGCCGGGGGAAGCGAGATCGGTGATGATGCGCAGCCCGGCGCCAAAGCGCTGCTCGTAGGGATGCGCGTCGTCGCGGATCGTGGTCGAGCCGCGGTTGACCGTATCGAAGCCCCCCGCGGTCGGGACGCCGATCTGCAGCCAATCGCGCAACAGCGCGATCCGGTCGAAGACCGGGTTGGCGAATTGGGCGATATGGGCGCGTCCCCACTGCCATTGCGTCATATCCGGGCCGTAGGCCCGGCCGCAGCTCGGCGAGCGCAGCATCGAGCGCGCTCGCCAGCAGCGCAGTCGCAGCTTCGGTCGCCGCACCACTCCGGATGCGACGTCAGCACCGTTTCGATGATTTGCGGCTTCAAATCCCAGTAATCGGCGGCCGCTTCGCCCAGGCGGCCGGAACAACACATCATGGGCAAAGGCGCGCAGCCAGGCGGTAAACAGCAGCGGCTCGACCTTGTCGGGGTCCATGCGGAAATCCCACTCCCGCAGCCGTTCGATCGCCGCGCGCGCCCGCTCGTTCGACGGCACGATGCGGGTCATCAGCGGCACCAGCCGGCGTGCGGCGATCGACAGCGTATCGGCCTGGATCGCGGCGCTCGTTGCGGGGGATTGCCGCGGCACCGCGGCGAGCAGCTCGCCGATCCGTTCGGCGCGGTTCGGCAGGTCCCAGTCGCGCGACAGGAAATAGGGGTAGCGGTCGGGCACGATCTTGTTGTTGGCGCGACGAAACCGCCCGGAGGCGGGGTTGCTCGCCTGCGGCAGCTCGGCGAACGGGATGAACCCGGTCCAGTCATACTCTCCGGTCCAGCCCGGCGCCGGGAGCCAGGCATCGCCGCTCTTGCGGATCGGGACATGGCCGGGCGCGATAAACCCGATCGTGCCGGCGGCATCGCCATAGACGATGTTCTGCTGCGGAGCGACAAAGGACTGCAGCGCCGCGCGAAATTCAGTCCAATCGGCGGCGCGGTCGATGCCCCACAGCGCCTCTGCGGTCGTGTCGTCGGCGGTCAGGAACGGCGCGGCAAGCGACAAGACATAGCCATCGTCGACGGAATCGGGGGGCAGGGTATCGGACAGCACCGGGCCGTGGCGGGTCGCGCGGATGGTAAGCGCGACCGGCGCCGCGCCGCGCACCGCGATCGTTTCCTCGCGGCTGATAAAGGCGGCGCTGCCGCCCGGGGTCAGATAACGCCCGGGATCGGCGGGATCGATCTTCTCGATAAAGAGGTCTTCGACATCGCTGCCGGTCGTCGAGAAGCCCCAGGCGATCCGGTCGTTGTGCCCGATCACGACGAACGGCGCGCCGGCGACGGTGCCGCCGGCGATCTCGCGCTGCGGGGTCTTCAGCCGGGCCAGATACCAGAACCCCGGTGCGCCAAAGGGCAGGTGCGGGTCATTGGCGAGGAGCGGCTTGCCGCTCGCGCTGTGCGCGCCGTCGACGACCCAGTCGTTCGAGGCGTAGACCGGGCCGACCGCCGACGGCAGCGCCGCATATAGCCGGCCGAGCGGAAGCCGGCGATAGATCCTTGTCAGCACCGCCAGGGTGGTCGGCGCGTCATCGGGATATCCGGGGTAGAGGAACGCCAGCTCATCGGGCGGCAGCGTGCGAATAAGGCACGCGCGCAGCAGTTCGCCGCGGTAATTCCCGGCGAGCAGCAGATCCATCAGCTTGCCCCACACAAGCGTATCGGCCGGGCGCCACGGTTCCGGTGCGAAGCGGAGCAGCAGAAATTCCGGCGGCAAGGCGCCGCGGCGCGAAGCGAGAAAGCCGTTGACCCCGGCGGCGTACGCGTCGAGCCCGCGCCGCACCGGCTCCGACAACAGCGGCAACTCCGCTTCGGCGAGACGATAAAGCCCAAGGACGCGCATCTCCCGGTCCATCGCGAGCGTCTGCGGGCCGAAAAGCTCGGACAACCGGCCGGCGCCGCTGCGCCGCATCAGCTCCATCTGAAACAGCCGGTCCTGAGCATGGGCAAAACCGAGCCCAAAGGCGGCATCCGCGTCATCGGCCGCGGTGATCAGCGGGACGCCGTCGCCGTCGCGGGCAATCGTCACCTCGCTGTGAAGCCCCCTCACCGCGATGCGGCCCTCGTCCTGCGGCAGCGACGACCGGACGTAGAGATAGAACCCGCCGCCGAGGACGAGGAGCAGCAGCAGGCTTCCGGCCAGAATGCGGCGGATCATTCACCATGGCGTCATCCCGGCTTTCGCCGCAATGACGCACCCCCGATCAGAACATGCGGTCGAGCGCTTCGCGCTTGATCTCGACCGGAAAGCGTCGGCGCAGGGTCTCGGTGAATTGGCCGGCAATGTCGCCTCTCGTCTGGCCGGCAAGCCGATCCGACAGCTCGGCAGCGGCAGCCTCGGGAATGGTTTCCGGCGACTGGATCTCCTTGAGTTGCGCTGTATAGGCGCCGGTCTCATCGCTCGCGGTGACGACATCGCCGGACTTTGCCGCAAACAGCTTGGCGACCAGCGCCGGCGGGACGCTCTGGTTCTTCGCCGCGCTGCGCGACAGCGGCGGTGTGACCAGCAGCGTCAATCGCTTATCGGCCGCCGCCTTGGCAAGCGTCACACCGGGGGTGACGGTGGCGGCAAGCGCTGCGGCCTGCTTGGTCGCCGCCGCGCGCTTTTGCTCGGCCTGCCAGGCGGCGACCGCCTGGTTGTTGACTTCGGCGAGCGGCCTCACCTGGGGCGGGGTGACCTTATCGACATGGACGCCGAATATCGAGCCGTCCTCGGTATCGGTGATCCGGCTGGCGTCGCCCTGGTTTGTCGCGAAAACGGTCTTGAGGATCTCGCCGGACATCTTGGGCAGGGTAACCGCCTTGCCCTGGGGATCGCGACCGCCCTCATCGGCCGCCGCGACCGTCGCGGTCTTGAACTGGTATTTTGCGACGACATCGGCGAGCGAGGCGCCGCCGGCGAGCGCGTCGTCGGCCTGGTTGCCGGTCTTGTCGAGGCGGTCGGCCGCCTCTTGAGTTTTCAGCTCGGCGGCGATCTTGGGCTTGGCCTCCTCGAAGCTTTGCGTCGCCGCCGGCTCGATCTTGACGACGCGTAGGATGTGCCAACCGAGCGGGGTTTTTACCGGTTGGCTTGGCTGGTTAAGCGGCAGCTCGAACGCGACATCGCCCAACTCGTGCGGGATTTCCTGGCGGCTCAACAGACCAAGGTCGACAGTGTCCGGGTCCTGCTGGCCGATTGTCGTCGCGACGTCGTTCCAATCCTTGCCGGCAGCAAGCGCCGTTTCGGCCTCCTTGGCCTTTTCTTCCGAAGGCGCGAGGATTTGCTGGATCTCGCGCCGCTCGGGGGTCTCGAACTCGTCCTTGCGCTGCCCGTATTCCTTGCGCAATACGTCCTCCGCGATCTCGCTGGGCTGCTCAAGATCGGCGGGAGACAGGTAGGCGACGGTGAAGCCGCGGTATTCCGGGGCCCGGAACAAATCCGGATGGGCCTCGTAGAATTTGGTCAGTTCGGTCTCGCTCGGCGCGCCGACATCGGTCTCGGCCGACGCCGGGAAGGCGACGATGTCGGCGACCCGCTTCTCATTGCGATAGCGGTAGAGGACATCGACGACCGGCCGCGGCACGACGACGCCGGCGGTCAGCGATTGCAATAGGTCGGTGCGCGGGATGTCGCGACGCAACCGCGTCACCAGCTGGTCCTCGGTCAGGCGGTTCATCGTCAGGACTTGGGTAAAGAGCTGGCGATCGAACTTGCCGTCGGGTCCACGGAATGCCGGGTTCGAGTAGATCACGTCGCGGATCTCGTCGTCGGAGATATCGAGGCCGAGGCTCGCGGTCTCCTGGTCGATCAGGCTGCGGTCGATCAGCTGGTTCAGCACCGAATCCACAATACCGAGCTGCTTGGCCTGCCGCGGGTCGATCGCGGCGCCGAATTGCGCCCGCAGGCGCTCCAGCGCGGGCTGCAAAGCCTGTTGCAGATCCTCCGCCCGGATGTTCTGCGCGCCGACCGTGGCGATGGCGGTATCGGGCGAGTTGCTTTGGTAATACGGCGATCGCGTGTAGATCCCCCAGAACCCGAACGATAGGATCAACAGCCCGAACAGGACCTTGACGATGATGGAGCCCGCTCGGGTGCGGATCGCTTGCATCATGGCGCGAAATGCTCGATTTGGCGGCTCTCGCGGTCGGTTGACCGCGGCGACACCCGGTGTGATCGTAGGCGCGACCATAGAGATCGCCCGGCGCCGCCGCAACCTTCGCCCATGCCGGCGCGCCGGCCGCCCGGAGAGAGCGAAATGCCTGAGCGAAAACAGCTTGTTGCCGGCAACTGGAAGATGAACATGCGGCGCGCCGACGGAATCGCGCTGGCGCGCGCCATCGCCGAGCGGGCGAGGGAGCCGCATGCCTGCGACCTCGTGGTCTGCCCGCCCTTTACGCTGCTCGTGCCGGTTTGCGAAGTACTTGGCGGCGAGGTGCTCGCCGGCAGCGATGTCGGGCTCGGCGGCCAGGATTGCCATGCCGCGCCCGCCGGCGCCTACACCGGCTCGATCAGCGCCGAGATGTTGCGGGATGCGGGGTGCAGCCATGTCATCCTCGGTCATTCCGAGCGGCGTCACGGTTGCGGCGAGAGCGATGCGGACATTCGAGCGAAAACGCTGGCCGCGTGGCGCGCTGGGCTCATTGCGATCGTCTGCGTCGGCGAGACCCGCGCCGAGCGCGAGGCGGGCAGGGCGATCACGGTCGTCACCGGGCAGCTCGCCGGCTCGCTGCCGGACGCCGCCGCCGCCGATCGGCTCGTCATCGCCTACGAGCCGGTCTGGGCGATCGGCACCGGGCTCGTCTCGACCAGTGCCGACATCGCCGAGATGCATCGGGCGATCCGCAACCATATCCCCTCCGGCACGCGGATCCTCTACGGCGGCTCGGTCAATCCGAAAAACGCCGCCGAGATCCTCGCGTTATCTGAGGTCGACGGCGCGTTGGTCGGCGGCGCCAGCCTGAAGGCGGAGGATTTCTGGGCGATCGCTCAGGTTTGTCGCTAGTGTGCCGAATCCGAAATTCGCCATATCCGGGGGTGAGGCTCAAGGCGAATTTCGGATTCGCGAGCACACTAGCAACGTTACGAATCTAGTGTGGTTTTCGGATTTGAGGTTCGCAAACACGGCCTCCACCATAATCATGCGAACTTCAAATCCACCACACTAGGCGCCCGGTGAATTGTACCGAGCCGTGCATCCCGCTAGCCCGCCGTCGGGGAAGCGCCTACATAGAGCCGCGACCCCCGAGATGACCGCGACGCCGCCCTCCCCATGCTGATCCTGTTATATGCCGTGCACATCCTGATCGCGCTCGCGCTGATCGGCGTCGTCATGCTGCAGAAGAGCGAGGGCGGCGCGCTCGGTATGGGAGGCGGCGGCATGTCCGGCTTCATGACCGGGCGCTCGACCGCCAATCTCTTGACCCGCACGACGGCGATCCTCGCCGCAGCGTTCTTCGCGACCAGCATCCTCTTGGTTGTGCTGAGTAATTACACCCGCGCGCCGCGCTCAATCATCGACGAGGGCGGGCCGGCGCCGGCCGCGCCGGTTGGGCCGGCGCCAGCGATCCCGGCTGCCCCGGTGCTGCCGAGCCCGGCTGCCCCGGCCCAGCCGGCGCCGCCGGCCGAGCCAAGCGCGCCGCTCGCCAAGTGAGGCTCGCGAATCGCGATTCGCATCGGCCAAGTCGGGGCGGGCACAGGCAAATTCGCCCGGCGGGAAGATTCCCGTGGCCGGACTTGATCCGGCCACCCACGTCTTGAAGCAGCCCAGGAAAGACGTGGATGGCCGGGACAAGCCCGCCCAAGGCGTTGTTGACATTAGCAAATGCGCGAGTAAGCCGTTGATCGATCAGTTTGCCGTGGGATGCGTCGGACGCTTGCTATACACTGAAGGTCCATGACGCGGTTCATCTTCATCACCGGCGGCGTGGTCTCTTCCCTCGGCAAGGGTCTGTGCTCGGCAGCGCTCGGCGCGCTGTTGCAGGCGCGCGGCTTCAGGGTGCGCCTCAGGAAGCTCGACCCCTACCTCAATGTCGATCCCGGCACGATGAGCCCCTATCAGCACGGGGAAGTCTTCGTGACGGATGACGGCGCCGAGACCGATCTCGATCTCGGCCATTACGAGCGCTATGTCGGGGTCGCGGCGCGCAAGAGCGACAGCGTCACGACGGGCCGCATCTACTCGACCGTGATCGGCCGCGAGCGGCGCGGCGAATATCTCGGCGCGACGGTGCAGGTCATCCCGCACGTCACCGACGCGATCAAGGAATTCATCCTAGCCGATCTCGCCGACGAGGATTTCGTCCTGTGCGAGATCGGCGGCACGGTCGGCGACATCGAAAGCCTGCCGTTTCTCGAAGCGATCCGGCAGCTTGGCAACGAGCTCGGGCGCGAGCGGGTGATGTTCGTCCACCTGACGCTGGTGCCGTGGATCAACTCGGCGCACGAATTGAAGACCAAGCCGACCCAGCATTCGGCAAAGGAGCTGCTGGGGCTCGGCATCCAGCCCGACATCCTCTTATGCCGATGCGACCGGCCGATCCCGGAGGGCGCGCGCAAGAAGATCGCGCTGTTCTGCAATTTGCGCGAAGTCGCGCGTCATTCCCGCGCTCGATGTCGACACGATCTATGCCGTGCCGAGCGCCTATCACGCCGAGGGGTTCGACCGCGAAGTCTGCGCCCATTTCGGGCTCGCCGCGCCCGAGCCCGACCTCGCCCGCTGGGACGCGATCGTCAACCGCATCCGCCGGCCCGAGGGCGAGGTCACGATCGCCATCGTCGGCAAGTACACCCATCTGCCGGACAGCTACAAATCGCTGGCCGAGGCGATGACCCATGGCGGAATTGCCAACAATGTCCAGGTCAAGCTCGACTGGATCGACGCCGAGGTGTTTGAGGCCAAAGCCGACGCGCTGCGGCAATTGGAGGGGGTGCACGCCATCCTCGTGCCCGGCGGGTTCGGCGAGCGCGGCTCGGAGGGCATGATCGAGGCGGTGCGCTTCGCCCGCGAGCGGCAGGTCCCCTATTTCGGCATCTGCCTCGGGCTGCAGATGGCGGTGATCGAGACGGCGCGCCACCTCGCCAGGCTGAAGGGCGCCGGCTCAACCGAGTTCGGCCCGTGCGAGCACCCGGTCATCGGGCTGATGACCGAATGGATGCGCGGCAATGAGCTGGAGCAGCGCAGCGCCAACGGCGATCTCGGTGGGACGATGCGGCTCGGCGCCTACGAGGCGGTGCTCGACCCCGAAAGCCGCGTCGCCGAGATCTACGGCGCGACCCATGTCAGCGAGCGGCACCGCCATCGCTACGAGGTCAACATCGCCTATCGCGACAGCCTCGAAGCCGCCGGGCTGCGCTTTTCCGGCATGTCGCCCGACGGCCTCCTGCCGGAGATCGTCGAGATCCCCGAGCATCCCTGGTTCATCGGCGTGCAGTTCCATCCGGAGCTGAAATCGAAGCCGTTCGAGCCGCACCCGCTGTTCACCTCGTTCGTCAAGGCCGCCCTCGACCAGTCGCGGCTGGTGTAATGTTGTTGCTCCTCACCCCAACCCTCTCCCCGCAGGCGGGGAGAGGGAGTTATTGTGCCGCCTCGCGCGCCGCGCTCCAAAACCCTCGCTCCGCTTGCGGGGAGAGGGTGCCGAGCGACAGCGAGGCGGGTGAGGGGCAGCCAGCGACGGGAGCTTCAGGATGCCACCACGCCACGTTTCGATCGGCGATCTGACGCTCGGTAACGACCTGCCGCTGGTGTTCATCGTCGGCCCGAATACGCTCGAGTCGCGCGCCCATGCGCTGGAAACCAGCGCGGCATTGGCCGAAATCGCGCGCAAATTGCGGATCGGCCTGATCTACAAGACCTCGTTCGACAAGGCCAACCGCACTTCGCTCGGCTCGGCGCGCGGCATCGGGCTGAAGGACGGGCTGCCGATCCTCGCCGAAGTGCGCGAAGCGACGGGTCTCCCGGTGCTGACCGACATCCACGCGCCGGAGCAATGCGCCCCGGTCGCCGAGGTCGTCGATGTGTTGCAGACCCCCGCGTTCCTCTGCCGCCAGACCGATCTCTTGCTGGCCGCGGGCCGGACCGGCAAGCCGGTCAATGTCAAGAAAGGCCAGTTTCTTGCGCCGTGGGACATGAGACACGTCGCGGCGAAAATCGCCTCGACCGGCAACGAGCAGATCCTGTTGTGCGAACGCGGTGCCAGCTTTGGCTACAACACGCTTATTGTCGATATGCGCGCGCTACCGATCATGGCGCAGACCGGCTACCCGATGGTGTTCGATGCGACCCATGCCGTGGCAACGCCGGGCGGTCTCGGCGACCGTTCGGGCGGTGAGCGTGAATTCGGCCCGGTGCTGGCGCGCGCCGCGGCGGCCGTCGGCGTCGCCGCGATCTTCCTGGAGACGCACCAGAACCCCGACCACGCCGGCACCGCCGAGGCATCGACCATGCTGCCCCTGAAGGCATTGCCCGAACTGCTCGAAACCCTGATGGCCTTTGACAAGATCGCCAAGGCACGGCCGCTCTGAAAGACTCCCTCTCCCCCCATCGTGGGAGAGGGTTGGGGGTGAGGGGGTAAATCGGCTATTTCCTTGTCTCGTTCAAAACCCTCACCCAGCGACGGGCTCATGCCCGTTGCCGCCCTCTCCCGCGGTGCGGGAGAGGGGCTTCAGCGACACGAGGCCCCCGATGACCGCGATTGCCGATATCCACGCCCGCGAGATCCTCGACAGCCGCGGCAACCCGACGGTCGAGGTCGAGGTGACGCTCGACAGCGGCGCCTTGGGCCGCGCCGCGGTGCCCTCGGGCGCCTCGACCGGCGCGCATGAGGCGGTCGAGAAGCGCGACGGCGACCCCAAGCGCTACGGCGGACGCGGCGTGCAGCAGGCCGTCGGGGCCGTCAATGGCGAGATCTTCGATGCGCTGTCGGGGTTTGATGCAGCGAACCAGTTGAGGGTCGACCGCACCCTCGTCGCGCTCGACGGCACGCCGAACAAGGCGCGGCTCGGCGCCAATGCGGTGCTCGGCGTCAGCCTTGCCTGCGCGAAAGCGTCCGCGATCGAACTCGACCAGCCGCTCTACCGCTATGTCGGCGGGGTGTTCGCGCGCACGCTCCCGGTGCCGATGATGAACATCGTCAATGGCGGGGTGCACGCCGACAACCCGATCGACATCCAGGAATTCATGATCGTGCCGGTTGGCGCACCCAACGTCACCGAGGCGATCCGCATGGGGTCGGAGATCTTTCACGCGCTGCGCAAGAAGCTCCACGACGCCGGCCACAACACCAATGTCGGCGACGAGGGCGGGTTCGCCCCGAACCTTCGCCTCGGCCGACCAGGCGCTCGGTTTTGTGATGCAGGCGATCGAGGCCGCCGGGTACAAGCCCGGCGAGGATGTCGTTTTGGCGCTCGATCCCGCGGCGAGCGAATTCTACCGCGACGGCAAGTACCACCTCACCGGCGAGGGCAAGGTGCTCGATGCCGCCGGCATGGTCGCCTATTACGGCGATCTCGTCGCCCGCTACCCGATCCTGTCGATCGAGGACGGCATGGCCGAAGACGATTGGGACGGCTGGGAGCTCTTGACCCGCGAACTCGGACAGAAGATCCAGCTCGTCGGCGATGATGTGTTTGTCACCAATCCGGGCCGGCTCAAGGAGGGGATCGCCCGCGGCATCGGCAACGCGCTGCTCGTCAAGGTCAATCAGATCGGCACGCTTTCGGAGACGCTCGACGCGGTCGAGATCGCGTTGCGCGCCGGGTATGGCGCGGTCTTCTCGCACCGCTCCGGCGAGACCGAGGATGCGACGATCGCCGATCTCGCGGTCGCGACCAATGCCGGCCAGATCAAGACCGGCTCCTTGTCGCGCTCCGACCGGCTGGCGAAATACAACCAGCTGATCCGCATCGAGGAAGAGCTCGGCGAATCGGCCCTCTATCCGGGCCGCGCCGCGCTACGGCGGTAGAGGCTCACTCCGACGGAATTCTTGTCCTGGCGGCCGAGATCGGCGACACCCGAGACCAGGGCCGTGCGTCCTTCGAGACGCGCCGTTCGGGCGCTCCTCAGGATGAGGGTTTTTCTTCGGCCATCATAGGGTTACCTCATCCTGAGGAGGCGCGAAGCGCCGTCTCGAAGGACGCACGATACAGGTGCACCCCACTCGGCCGGAATAACCCGATTTGCCACCAATTTCCGGGGATGGCGCGCCAGCCGGCGGCAACATTGACGACAGGGACAGCGCGTGATGCTCTTCTCCAATGATCGTGTTGCGCGAGATGCGCCGGCGGGCGAAGGTTTTGGTCTCCCCGGTATTGGGCTTGGCCGTGACCGGGTATTTCGCCTACCACCTCGTCGAAGGCGATCGCGGGCTGCGCGCCTGGGTCCACGTCGCGCAGGAGCTGCGCCTCGCCAAGGAGAATTTATCGGCGGTCGAGGCCGACCGGGCGGCGCTCGACCATCGGGTCTCGCATATGCGGCCCGATCACGTCGACCCGGATCTTCTCGACTCGCAGGTGCGCCGGACGCTCGATGTCGCGTCGCCCGACGAGATCGTGATCATGGAGCCCCCACAGAAGCGTTGAGCGGGGCGCCGGCGCGGCGTTTTCCGGGCCTCGCCGCGGCTCGATTTCCTCTTTGCAACCAAGCGAATTGATGCCCCTGTGGTTGCAAACCGGCGGATTTGATCCCATGCTTCGGGGCCGGAGCATGTTCCGGAAAAGTGGATGCCACTTTTCCGACGTGAACATGCTCCAGATCAAAAAGTTGGGAGCGAATTCCGATTTATACCAAATCGGATTTCGCTCTCGGCCGGAGGAAGCGAGATGGCAGCCAAGCGCAAGGCCGAGGTGGTCAAGCCCGCCGAGCCTCACGTCTCGACCGAGGCGCTGCTGGGCTATTATCGCGACATGCTGCTGATTCGCCGGTTCGAGGAGCGCGCCGGGCAGATGTACGGCATGGGGCTGATCGGCGGCTACTGCCACCTCTATATCGGGGAGGAGGCGGTGGTCGTCGGCATCCAGGCCGCGCTCGAGGAAGGCGACACGAGCATCACCTCCTATCGCGACCACGGCCATATGCTGGCCTGCGGCATGGACCCCAAGGGGGTCATGGCCGAGCTCACCGGGCGGCGCGGCGGCTATTCGCACGGCAAGGGCGGCTCGATGCACATGTTCAGCCCGGAGAAGCATTTTTTCGGCGGACACGGCATCGTCGGCGCGCCGGTGCCGCTCGGCACCGGCCTCGGCCTTGCCCATCGCTATCGCGACGACGGGCATATCTCGGTGACCTATTTCGGCGACGGCGCGATCAACCAGGGCCAGGTTTACGAAAGCTTCAACATGGCCTCGCTGTGGAAGCTGCCGGTCGTCTATGTCATCGAAAACAACCAGTATGGCATGGGCACATCGGTCAGCCGCGCATCGGCCCGCACCGATCTGTTTCACCGCGGCAGCCCCTATGGCATCCCCGGCGAGCAGGTCGACGGGATGGATGTGGTCGCGGTCCACCAGGCGGGGCTCGCGGCGGCCGAGCACGCCCGCTCGGGCCAGGGGCCGATCATCCTCGAAATGCTGACCTATCGCTATCGCGGCCACTCGATGTCCGACCCGGCGAAATATCGCAGCAAGGACGAACTCAACCGGATGCGCACCGAGCACGATCCGATCGACCATCTGCGCCGGCGGTTGCTCGACGAGCATCGGGCCGATGAAGACGAGCTGAAGCAGATCGAAAAACGCGCGCGTGACATCGTCGTCGAGGCTGCGCAGTTTGCCCAGGACTGCCCGGAGCCGGATCCGAGCGAGCTGTGGACGGACGTGCTGGCCGAAGCCTAGAGGGCCGGGTGGATCAGGCCGTGGGCGGGCGAAGATCCGCCGATGATGCCGAGGACGGGAATGACGTAGCCAAGTGCTGATGCCGGCGCTGTCGCCGACGATGACCGAGGGCAAGATCGCGCGCTGGGTCAAAAGCGAGGGCGACACCGTGCACGCGGGCGATGTCCTGGCGGAGATCGAGACCGACAAGGCGACGATGGAGGTCGAAGCGGTGGACGAGGGCGTGCTCGCCAAGATCGTCATTCCCGAAGGCACCGACCACGTCGCGGTCAACACCCCGATCGCGCTGATCGCCGAGAACGGCGAGGATGTCGGCGCGGCCGCGGCGCGGCGCCGGCGCCGGCGCCGCCGGCCCCGGTCGCACGCGCCCCGAGCGAGCCTCGCGCGCGCGCCGCTGCGCGCCGCGCGCCGTGCCGCGCGCCTGGCGCCCGAGGAATACGCCGGCAAGACCGTCACGCAGACCGTGCGCGAGGCGTTGCGCGACGCGATGGCCGAGGAGATGCGGCGCGATCGCGAGCGTGCTGCTGATCGGCGAGGAGGTCGCCGAATACGAGGGCGCCTTCAAGGTCAGCCACGGGCTGTTGCAGGAATTCGGCCCGCGCCGGGTCATCGATACGCCGATCACCGAGCAGGGCTTCGCCGGGCTCGGCATCGGCGCCGCCTTTGCCGGCCTCAGGCCGATCGTCGAGTTCATGACCTTCAACTTCGCGATGCAGGCGATGGACCAGCTGATCAACTCGGCCGCCAAGACCCGCTACATGTCGGGCGGCCAGATGTCGGCGCCGATCGTGTTCCGCGGGCCGAACGGCATCGCCGCCCGGGTCGCCGCGCAGCATTCGCAATGCTATGCGAGCTGGTATGCGCATGTCCCCGGGCTCAAGGTCGTGGCGCCCTATACCGGCGCCGACCACAAGGGGCTCCTCAAATCGGCGATCCGCGATCCCAACCCGGTGATCTTTCTCGAACATGAACTGGTGTACGGCGAGAGCTTCCCGGTGCCGGCAGATCCCGAGTTCCTCGTGCCGATCGGCAAGGCGCGTATCGCCCGCGCCGGCGACCAGGTCACGATCACTGCCTTCTCGCGCATGGTGCGGCTCGCGTTGCAGGCCGCCGACGAGCTGGCCAAGGCCGGGATTTCGGCCGAAGTCATCGATCTGCGCTCGCTGCGGCCGTTCGATGTCGAGACGGTCGTCGCTTCGGTCAAGAAGACCAACCGCATCGTCGACGGTCGAGGAGGGCTGGCCGTTCGCCGGCATCGGCGCCGAGATCGCCGCGATCGTCATGGAAGAATGCTTCGACTGGCTCGACGCGCCCTTAAAACGCGTCACCGGCAAGGATGTGCCGTTGCCCTACGCCGCCAATCTGGAACGTCTTGCCGTGCCGCAGGTCGAGGACATCGTCGCCGCCGCGCGCGAGGTGACGTACCGGTGAGCCGACTTCTTCACCCCACGTCATTGCGAGCGAAGCGAAGCAATCTCGTGCCGACCTGTGCCCCACCTGATGGAGATTGCTTCGTCGCCCAGTGGGCTCCTCGCAATGACCGGGTAATTGGATAATCTGAGCAATGCCGATCGAAATCCGCATGCCGGCGCTGTCGCCGACGATGACCGAAGGCAATCTCGCCCGCTGGCTGAAGAAAGAGGGCGACGAGGTGCATTCGGGCGATGTCATCGCCGAGATCGAGACCGACAAGGCGACGATGGAATACGAGGCCGCCGACGAGGGCCGCCTCGGCAAGATCATCGTTCCCGAGGGCGCGCAGGGCATCAAGGTCAACCAGCCGATCGCGCTCTTGCTCGAAGAGGGCGAGGACCCGGCCGACGCTTGAGAAATTCGCCGCGAGCACGCCGGCCGCGGGCGCGACGCCTGCCGCAGCATCGCCCGCCTTGGCGACGCCGGCCCCTCACCCCCTCCCTCTCCCCGCGAGCGGGGAGAGGGAGGGACCCGCAAAGCGGGAGGGTGAGGGGCAGCAACCGGCGTCGCGCGGCAATGGCGACGGCCGGATCTTCGCCAGCCCGTTGGCGCGCCGCATGGCAATCCATGCCGGGCTCGACCTCGCGGCGATCCGCGGTTCCGGGCCGCAGGGCCGCATCGTCAAGGCCGATATCGAGCGGAGTTTGGCGCAGCCGGCGCGCGGCTCAGCCGGCGCCTGCCGCCGGCGGCGCCGGTTTTCGCCAAGGCCGCAGGTGCTGGCGCTGGCCGGCAACCCGCCCTACAGCGAAAAGCCGCACAGCGCGATGCGCCGGGTGATCGCCCGCCGGCTCAGCGAATTGAAGCAGACCGTCCCGCATTTCTACCTGTCGCTCGATTGCGCGATCGACGATCTGCTGAAGATCCGCGCGGCGCTCAATGCGAAGTCCGAATCCCAGCACATTTCGATCAACGACTTTGTGATCCGCGCCGCCGCGCTGGCGCTGCGCCAGGTGCCGGCGGCCAACGCGTCGTGGAGCGACGATGCGATCCTTCTCTGGCAGCGCGTCGATATCTCGGTCGCGGTCGCGCTCGATGACGGGCTGATCACCCCGATCGTCAAGGGGGCCGACCAGAAGGGCCTGGCGCAGATCGCCGCGGAGATGAAGGACCTTGGCGAGCGCGCCCGCACCGGCAAGCTGAAGCTCGAAGAATTTCAGGGTGGCACGTTCTCGATCTCCAACCTCGGCATGTACGGCATCCGCGAGTTCGCCGCGGTGATCAACCCGCCGCAGGGCTGCATCCTCGCGGTCGGGGCCGGCGAGCCGCGGCCGGTCGCGCGCGACGGCCAGCTCGCGGTCGCCACGGTGATGACCTGCACGCTCTCCTGCGACCACCGCGCCGTCGACGGCGCGGTCGGCGCGCAATTCCTCGCCGCGTTCAAGAAGCTGATCGAAGATCCGCTGACCATGCTGCTGTAGCGTGACGAGCAGGTCTGCCCCAAGGAGGCTTGCTTCTGTAGCATTGAGTTCGCAAATACCCCGTGGCCGGGCTTGTCCCGGTCACCCACGTCTTTAGACTGGGGATGCGTCGCAGAAGACGTGGATGCCCGGGACAAGCCCGGGCAAGAGGTCCATTGGCTAATGGCGGAAACATCCTTCGATCTGGTCGTGGTCGGCGGCGGACCGGGCGGCTATGTCGCGGCGATCCGGGCGGCGCAGCTCGGCATGAAGACGGCGGTCGTCGAGCGCGACCAGCTCGGCGGCATCTGTCTCAATTGGGGCTGCATCCCGACGAAGGCGCTGCTGCGCACCTCGGAGATCCACCATTTGCTGCATCACCTCGACCAGTTCGGTTTCTCGGTGCGCGACATTTCCTATGATGCGAAGAAGGTCGTGGCCCGTTCGCGCGCCGTCGCCAAGCAATTGTCGAACGGCGTCGCGTTTCTGCTGCGCAAGAACAAGGTGACCGTCGTGAGCGGGGAGGCAAGGCTCGCCGGCCCAAGGCCAAGGCGGCAAGCTCACCGTTGCGAAGGACGGCAAGCCGGTGGCCGATCTTGCCGCGCCGCACATCATTCTCGCCACCGGGGCGCGGGCGCGCTCGCTGCCGGGCTTGGAACCCGACGGCAAGCTCGTCTGGACCTACAAGGAAGCGATGGTCCCGGCGGCGATCCCCAAATCGCTCCTGGTCGTCGGCTCGGGCGCGATCGGCATCGAATTCGCCAGCTTCTACCGCGACATGGGCGCCGAGGTCACGGTCGTCGAGGTGCTCGACCGCATCCTGCCGGTCGAGGACGAGGAGATCTCCGCTTTCGCCCGCAAGAGCTTCGAGAAGCAGGGGATCACGATCCACACCAGCGCCACGGTAAAGAGCCTGAAGCGCGGCCGAGACAAGGTGACGGCGCAGATCGAGGCCGACGGCAAGACATTCGAGGTGACGGTCGAGCGGGTGATCCTGGCGGTCGGCATCGTCGGCAATGTCGAGGAGATCGGTCTCGAAGGCACCGGGGCGCAGGTCGAGAAGAGCCATATCGTGGTCGATGAATGGCTGCGCACCGGCGAGCCCGGGCTCTATGCGATCGGCGATGTCGTCGGGCCGCCGTGGCTCGCGCACAAGGCGATGCACGAAGGGGTGATCTGCGTCGAGCACATCGCCGGAGTCAACGACGTCCATCCGCTCGACACCCGCAACATCCCGGCCTGCACCTATTGCCGGCCGCAGGTGGCCAGCGTCGGGCTGACCGAGAAGGCCGCGCGCGAGGCCGGCCACGAGGTCAAGGTCGGGCATTTCCCGTTCATCGGCAACGGCAAGGCGATCGCAATGGGCGAACCCGAGGGGATGGTCAAGACCGTGTTCGACGGCAAGACCGGCGAACTCCTGGGCGCGCACATGATCGGCGCCGAGGTCACCGAGCTGATCCAGGGCTACGCGATCGCCAAGACGCTGGAAACCACCGAAGCCGAGCTGATCCGCACGATCTTCCCGCACCCGACGATCTCCGAGACGATGCACGAAGCCGTGCTTGACGCCTATGGCCGCGCCATCCACTTCTAGCCGATGACGCTTCCGACCGCTGCCGTGCCGCTCCGCCACCCCGAGAAGGCCGCGCGGCCGGACCATCCGAGCCCGAGAAAGCCGCCCTGGATCCGCGTCAAGGCGCCGGGCTCGCCGGAATACCACGCGACGCGCCGGCTGATGCGCGAGCTCAACCTCAACACCGTGTGCGAGGAGGCGGCCTGCCCGAATATCGGCGAGTGCTGGAAGGAAAAGCACGCGACGGTGATGATCCTCGGGCGCGGTCTGCACCCGCGCCTGCACCTTCTGCAATGTCGCGACCGGCCGGCCCGACCGGGTCGACCCGCACGAGCCCGAGCGGGTCGGCGATGCGGTCGCCGCGCTCGGCCTCAAGCACATCGTCGTCACCTCGGTCGACCGCGACGATCTCGACGACGGCGGCGCCGGCCATTTCGCGCGGACGATCGCCGCGATCCGCGCCGCCGCGCCCGCCACGACGATCGAGGTGCTGGTCCCCGATTTCCTGCGCAAGGACGGCGCGATCGAGACCGTGATCGCGGCCCGGCCCGACGTCCTCAACCACAATCTCGAAACCGTGCCGCGGCTTTACGCCGAAGTGCGGCCGGGCGCGCGCTATTTCCATTCGCTGCGCCTGCTCGACCAGGCAAAGCGGATCGACCCGGCGATGTTCACGAAATCGGGGATCATGGTCGGGCTCGGCGAGGAGAAGGCCGAGGTGCTTGCAGGTGATGGACGATCTGCGCGCGGCCGCGGTCGATTTCCTGACGATCGGGCAATATCTGCAGCCGACCCCGAAGCATCACGCGGTTGCCCGCTTCGTCACGCCGGAGGAGTTCGAGAGCTATCGCCGGCAGGCGCTCGGCAAGGGCTTTCTGATGGTGTCGGCCTCGCCCCTGACCCGCTCCTCCTACCACGCCGGCGAGGATTTCGCCCGGCTTCAGGCCGCCCGCGCCGCCGCGCTCGCCGCCGGGGCTTAGCCCTAACGCATGCCGACCCATGCCGAGCAGCGGGTGCTCCCCTACACGCCCGAGCAGCTCTTCGCGCTGGTCGCCGATGTCGAGCGCTACCCGGAATTCCTGCCCTGGTGCGTCGGCGCGCGGATCCGCGAGCGCGAGCCGGATCTGATCATCGCCGATCTGATGATCGGGTTCCGCATGTTCCGCGAGCGGTTCACCTCGCGGGTCGCGCTCGACCCGCCGCGCCGCATCGATGTGACCTATGCCGAGGGGCCGTTCCGCTACCTCGACAATCACTGGGTCTTCGACAAGGTGCCGGGCGGCTGCCGCATCGATTTCTTTGTCGATTTCGAGTTCAAGTCGCGGATCCTGCAGCACGTCATCGAGCTGTTGTTCCACGAGGCGGTGCGCCGCATGGTCGGCGCGTTCGAGGGCCGCGCGCGGCAGCTCTACGGCACCCCGGCGCCCGAGGGCGCCGGCAAGGCGGCGGTGTAGCCCGCTATTCCGCCGCGAGCGCGGATTGTTCCTCGGCGATCAGGCGCTCGACCATGCGGCGCATGTGCATCCGGTTGGCGTCCGAGGCGATGTCGACGAGCCCCTGTTCGCCGAACTCGTCGAGCCGCGCCTGCTGCGCCTCGACCATGGTCTTGTCCTCGAGAAAGGTCGGCGCGATCTCGCGGTAGAATTGCTCGGTCGCCTCGGGCTCGTTCTGGCGGTAGCCGTTCGCCGCCGACCAGAAATAGAAGCAGCTGGTCTCGGTCTCCGGGGTCAGCCCGTGAAACAGCCGGAACTGGAAGCGGAAATCGCGCTCCGGATCGTCGGTGGCGGTGCCGGCATCGGTCGCGCCGGTCCATTGCAGGACGCTCGACGGCGCGACGAACTCGAATCGCTGGCAACGGTCGACGCGGCCCGTGAACCCGGCCGCCTTGACGTAGCTCGGCGGCGGCACCGAGTTCTTCAGCCAACGCGTGAACTTTAGACCGGTAAGCGTTCGCGTTGTCTTCATCTCGGCATCGACATGCGCCGCCGGGTTGCCGCCGACGGTCTTGGCGTGGAGATAGCCGAGATGCGTCAAATCCATCAGATTGTCGACCATCAGCATGTAGTTGCCCTTGATCGGATAGACGTCGTGCTTGTTGGGCCACCGGCCGGGATCGTTGTGATAGGGGAAATCGACGATTGTCGCGGGGTCGGCGAGCGCGGGGTCGCCCATCCAGATCCACACGAGCTGGTCCTTCTCGACCGCGGGATAGGCGCGCACCCGGGCGTCTTCGGGGATCAGCCGCTGCCCGGGGATGGCGACGCAACGCCCGGAGCCGTCAAACACCAGGCCGTGATAGCCGCATTGGATGCCGGCTTCGACGACGCTGCCCTGATGCAGCGGCGCGGCGCGGTGACAGCAGCGGTCGGCCAGCGCGGCGGCTTTGCCGGCGCCGTCGCGGAACAGGACGACCGGGTCGTTGCAGATCCGGCGGGCGAGCGGCTCTGTGCCGATCTCATCGGCCCAGGCGGCGATGTACCAGGCGTTGCGCAGCAGCATCGGCGGCCTCCTTATCGGCGAGAGCGGCGGAGTGTCATCGATGATAAGGCTGTGATGCGGCCGGGGAAAGCGTCTCAATCCGGCCGTGCCTCGTCCTGCAGCAGTTCGAGGGCGAGGACCAGCGCCGCGTTGCGGATCTCGGCGCGGTCGCCGGGGAAGATCCGGCGCTCGACGCGGGCCGCGCCATCCTTGCTTCGCGACGCCGAGATAGACGAGGCCGACCGGCTTTTGCGGGGTGCCGCCGCCGGGTCCGGCGACGCCGGTGATCGACACCGCGAGATCGACCGGGGCGCGGGCAACCGCGCCGCGCGCCATCGCCGCGCAGGTCTGGGCGCTGACCGCACCATGCGCCGCGATCGTCTCGGCCGGCGACGCCGAGCAGCTCTGTCTTCGCCTCGTTCGAATAAGTCACGAAGCTGCGGTCGACCACGTCGGAGGAGCCGGCGATCGCGGTCAGCGCCGCCGCGACGAGCCCGCCGGTGCAGGATTCGGCCGTCGCGAGATGCCAGTTGCGCGCCCGGCACAGCGAGCCAGAACCTCTTCGGCGAGCGCGAGGGTTTCAGGGTCGAACACCGAACACTCCTTCGCCGATCAACAGCAGGAGGATAGCGTAGAGCGCCGCCGCGACATCGTCGAGCATGATGCCGAGACCGCCCGCGACCCGCCGCTCGATCGCGCGCGCCGGCCATGGCTTCGTAATGTCGAACATCCGGAACAACACGAAGGCGGCCAGATAGGCGCGCCAATCGAGCGGCGCCGCGAGCAGCACCAGCCATTGCGCCGCGACCTCGTCGATGACGATAAAGCCGGGGTCCTCAGCCCGCTCGCCCGCGCGACCGCCGCCGATGCCCAGCAGCCCAGCGCGAAGACGAGAATGGCGGCGGCGGCGAGCGCCGCGCGGCCGGCGACAGCGACGATCGCCCAGGCGCAGGGCAGGGCGGCCAGCGACCCCCAAGTTCCCGGGTGCCCATGGCAAGCAGGCCGATGCCGCAGCCGGTCGCGATCAGCGTCGCCGGGTGCCAGAGCGGTAGACTGAGGCGGTGAACGGCTTTACGCATACTGGGTCTGCAATCCCGGCGAAAGCCGGGACCCATTTCTCCACCAGCGAGATATTTCCCAAGTGGATCCCGGCTTTCGCCGGGACTGCGGTCTCATTACAGCGGCAGCCGCACGGTCGCGACGGCCTGCGCGGCGATCCCTTCGCCGCGGCCGGTGAAGCCGAGGCGCTTCGGTCGTCGTCGCCTTGACGCTGACCCGCGCCGGCGAAATCCCGAGAATGGCGGCGACGCGTTCGATCATGCGCGCGCGATGCGGCGCGATTTTCGGGCGCTCGCAGATCACCGTGACGTCGACGCGCGGCGATATCGCCGCCTTTCTCGCGCACCAGCGCGGCGGCGTGAGCGAGGAACCGGTCCGATGCGGCGCCGCGCCAGCGCGGCTCGGTCGGCGGAAAATGCATCCCGATATCGCCGGCGCCGATCGCGCCCAACAGCGCATCGGTCAGCGCGTGCAAGCCGACATCGGCATCGGAATGGCCGACGAGGCTCCTGATCATGCGGGATCGCGATGCCGCAGATCATGAGCGTGGTCGCCGGGGCCGAAGGGGTGGACGTCGAAACCCTGGCCGACCCTGATATCGCCGGTTCGCGCCGCGAGCAGCCGCTCGGCCGCGGCGAGGTCTTGTGCGGTGGTCACCTTCAGATTGTCCTCGCTCCCGAGAACCACGAGCGGCGCCATCCCGGCCGCCTCGGCGACCGCGGCATCGTCGGTCAGCACATGCCCGGCAGCGGCGCGGTGCGCCGCGAGAATGGCCTTGAAGTGAAAGCCCTGCGGGGTCTGCGCCCGCCACAATTGCGCGCGATCGATCGTGTCCCGGACTCGGCCATCCGCGACCCGCTTCAACGTATCGCCGAGCGGCAGCGCCGGGATCGCGGCGGGCGCGCCGGTCGAGCGCGTCGAGGACGCGGTCGATCAGCGCCGCGGTCGGGAAACGGCCGCGCGCCGTCATGGATCAGCACGCGCGCCGGATCATGCGGGACGAGCGCTTCGAGACCGAGCCGCACCGAATCCTGCCGCTCGGCGCCGCCCGGCACCGGCGGCAGCAGCGCGAGGCCGGCCACGGCCTCATCGAAGATCCCGCGGTCCTCCGTCCGGATCACGACCTGCACGGCGTCGATCCGCGGGTGCGTCGCGAACGCCGCCACGGCATGGCGCAGCACGCTCGTGCCGCCGAGCGGGAGATATTGCTTGGGCAGCGCGCCGCCGAACCTGGTGCCGCGGCCGGCGGCGACGATCAGCGCATAGGTCGCGGTCATTGAAGTAAACTAGCCGCGAACGCACCGGTCCGCTAGGCGATGCCAGGAATTTTGGGCGCGATGCCGGCTGATGTTGCGGTGCAATAAATTTTAGCTTAGAATGACTGCCTAAATTTTAGGCATTTGGGAAAATTGAGTAAATCGTGAGCATTCGCCTCGGTTCCATCGCGCTCGCAGACCCGGTCATCCTGGCGCCGATGTCGGGGGTGACCGATCTGCCGTTCCGCCGCATCGTCAAGCGACACGGCGCCGCGCTCGTCGTCTCCGAGATGATCGCGAGCGAGGCGGCGATCCGCGCGACGCGGCAATCCCTGACGATGGCGCAAAGCTGCCCCGAGGAGCAGCCGATGGCGGTCCAGCTCGCCGGCTGCGAGCCGCGCATCATGGCCGAGGCGGCCAAGCTCAACGCCGATCGCGGCGCCTGCCTGATCGACATCAATTTCGGCTGCCCGGTCAAGAAGATCGTGGGCGGCCATGCCGGCTCGGCGCTGATGCGCGACGAGCTGCAGGCCGCGCGCATCCTCGAAGCGACGGTCGGGGCGGTCGATCTGCCGGTCACCCTCAAGATGCGCACCGGCTGGGACGACAAGAACCGCAACGCGCCGCGCCTCGCGCGCATCGCCGAAGCCTGCGGCATCCGCATGATCACGGTGCACGGCCGCACCCGCTGCCAGCTCTATGCCGGCAGCGCCGATTGGCGGTTTATTCGCGAGGTCAAGGCGGCGGTCTCGATCCCGGTCATCGTCAATGGCGACATCACGAGCCTCGACGACGCCGACCGGGCCCTCGAGGCAATCGGGCGCCGACGGCGTGATGGTCGGCCGCGGCTGCTACGGACGGCCGTGGCTGATCGGGCAGATCATCGAATGGCTGCGCAACCGGCGCCGGCTGCCCGACCCGCCGCTGGCGGCGCAATTCGAGATCGTGCGCGGCCATTACGACGACATGCTGAGCCATTACGGCACGGCGGTCGGCCTGCGCATCGCGAGAAAGCATCTCGGCTGGTATTCGAAGGGGCTGCCGGGGTCGGCGGAGTTCCGCGCCGCGATCAACCGGACCGAGGAGGTGCCGCGGGTCAAGGCGCTGCTGCGCGCCTTCTACGAGCCGCTGATCGAGCGCGACTGGCCCCGGCGTGATCCATGGTGCGGCCAGCGCGCGGCGCGAGCGGCGTGATCGCGTCGCGCCGCGCCGCGCCGGCCCCGGCTCGCCCGATGCCGCGGCGCTGCTCGCCGCGCTGCCCAATCCGGTGATGACGCTCGACCGCGCCGGCATTGTTCGCTTTGTCAATCCGGCGGCCGAGCAGTTTTTCGGGGTCAGCGCCGCGGCGCTGATCGGCCATCCGCTCGCCGATGTCATCGTGCCGCACAGCCCGCTCTTCGCGCTCGCCGATGCGGTCTGGAAGCAGCGGCGGGTCGATCGCCGAATACGATGTGCTGCTCGAAGGCCCGCGCTTTGCCGCCCGTTCGGTGACGATCGAGGGCGCGCCGGCCGGCGAGGGCAGCCGACCTCCTGGTGCTGACGCTGCACGAGCGCTCGATGGCCGACAAGATGGACCGCCAGCTGACCCACCGCAACGCGGCCCGCTCGGTCACCGCGATGGCGGCGATGCTGGCGCACGAGGTGAAAAACCCGCTGTCGGGAATTCGCGGTGCGGCGCAGCTGTCTGGAGCAGGATGCCGATGCGGCCGGGCGCGAGCTGACCCAGCTGATCTGCGACGAGACCGATCGCATCGTCGCGCTGGTCGACCGCATGGAGGCCTTTGCCGGCAACGCGCCGATCAACCGCGATGAGGTCAACATCCACGAGGTGCTCGACCGCGTGCGCAAGATCGCGCAATCGGGCTTTGCCCGGCATGTGCGCCTCAACGAGGATTACGATCCCTCGCTGCCGCCGGTGCATGGCGACCGCGACCTCCTGCTTCAGGTGTTTCTCAATCTCGTCAAGAACGCGGCCGAGGCGGCGCCGAGCGCGGGCGGCGAGATCGTGCTGACGACCGGCTATCGCCACGGGCTGCGCCTCGCCGCGCCGGGCGGCGACGGCCGCCGCCATCTGCCGCTGATGGTGTCGGTGGCCGATAACGGCAGCGGCATCCCCGATGACCTCAAACCGCATCTGTTCGATCCGTTCGTCACGACCAAGCGCAACGGAACTGGCCTTGGTCTTGCACTCGTCGCCAAGGTGATTGGCGACCACGGCGGCGTCATCGAGTTCGACAGCCAACCCCGGCGCACGGTGTTTCGGGTGTTTCTGCCAGTTGTTACGCCGACGGGGGTTGCGCAGAACGGCAGCGGCTGATGGGCGCGACGATTCTGGTGGCCGACGACGACCGGGCGATCCGCATGGTGCTGAACCAGGCGCTGGCCCGGCTCGGGCATGATGTGCGGATGACCGGCAACGCGGCGACGCTGTGGCGCTGGGTCGCCGACGGCGAGGGCGATCTCGTCATCACCGACGTGATCATGCCGGACGAGAACGGCCTCGACCTGATCCCGCGCATCAAAAAGCTCCGCCCCGAATTGCGCGTCATCGTCATGAGCGCGCAAAGCACGCTGTTGACCGCGGTCAAGGCGACCGAGCGCGGCGCCTTCGAGTATCTGCCAAAGCCGTTCGATCTGCGCGAGCTGGTCAGCGTCGTCGAGCGCGCGCTGAGTGCGCCTGTCAGCGCGTCGCCGGCGGGCTCCGACGAGCCCGAGGAACAGCTGCCGCTGATCGGCCGCTCGCCGGCGATGCAGGAGATCTATCGTGCCATCGCCCGGCTGATGGGCACCGATCTCACCGTCATGATCACCGGCGAAAGCGGTACCGGCAAGGAGCTGGTCGCCCGGGCATTGCACGATTTCGGCAAGCGCCGCTCGGGGGCCTTCGTCGCGATCAACATGGCCGCGATCCCGCGCGAGCTGATCGAAAGCGAGCTGTTCGGCCACGAGCGGGGCGCCTTTACCGGCGCCACCGCGCGCAGCATGGGGCGGTTCGAGCAGGCCAAGGGCGGCACGCTGTTTCTCGACGAGATCGGCGACATGCCGCCCGAGGCGCAGACGCGCCTGTTACGGGTGCTGCAGGAAGGCGAATACAACGCGGTCGGCGGCCGCGTGCCGATCCGGGTCGATGTCCGCATCATCGCCGCGACCCATCGCGATCTGCCGCAGCTGATTCGCCAGGGCCTGTTCCGCGAAGACCTGTTCTACCGGCTTAATGTCGCGCCGATCCGGCTGCCGCCGCTGCGCGAGCGCAGCGCCGACATCCCGGCCCTGGTGCGCCATTTCACCGCGCTCGCCGCGCGCGAGGGCTTGCCGCTCAAGACCATCGACGAGGCGGCGATGGAGCGGCTGCGCCGCTATCGCTGGCCGGGCAATGTGCGCGAGCTCGAAAATCTGGTGCGCCGTCTGGCCGCCCTCTACTCGCAGGAAGTCATCGGCCTCGATGTCATCGAGGCCGAGCTGGCCGAGGCGCCGCAACCGGCGATGCTGGCGACCGAATCCGGGAGCGGCGAGGGGCTCGCGGCGGCGGTCGAACGCCACATCACCGATTATTTCGCGGCGCACCGGGGCACCCAGCCGGCCTCCGGGCTCTACGACCGGGTGTTGCGCGAGATCGAGCGTCCGTTGATCGTCGCAACGCTCGGGGCGACCCGCGGCAATCAGATCAAAGCCGCCCATCTGCTCGGCCTCAACCGCAATACGCTGCGCAAGAAGATCCGCGAATTGGACATCCCTGTCGTCCGCGGCCTAAAATAGGCGAGCGCCGCGCCCACTGCTGCCGTCCAGGTTCCGCGCTCGGCGGAACCGGCCTTGTGGTGGGAGCGGGGGTAGGCGTCGTCTGAGCTTCGTTCAGCGGCGACTTCGGTAAGGATTGAGAATGAGCCTGGCGCGACGGGTCCGCTCCCCGGCCGGCGGCATTGGCCTATGGCGCAAGATCGCGATCGCGCTCGCCGCCGCGGCGCTGGCGTCGGGGATCGCGACCTATCTGGCGCTGACCGGCGCGCCGCCGTTCGGACCTCGCGCGCGCGCTGTCGTCTCGCTGCTCAATCTCGATCTCGTGCTGTTGCTCGCCTTGGCCGCGGTGGTCGCAAAGCGGCTCGTCGAGGTCTGGGCTGGAACGGCGGCGCGGGCTCGCCGGCTCGCGGCTGCAGATCCGGCTGGTCGGGTTGTTCAGCCTGATCGCGGTGCTGCCGACGATCATCGTCGCGGTGTTTTCCTACCTGTTCTTCGGCTCCGGCATCGAATCCTGGTTCAGCGACAAGGTGCGCACCGCGATCTCCGAATCGGTCGCGGTCGCCGATGCTTATGTCAAGGAGCACCAGCAGGCGATCCGCGCCGATGCGCTGTCGATGGCCAACGATCTCGATCGTTCTGCCGCCGCGCTGCAGCTGAACCCGCAATACCTCGCGCCGCTCTTGACCGCCCAGGCGGCGATGCGCGGGCTGACCGAAGCCGCGGTGCTCGATCGCAATGGGACGATGCTGGCGCGCACCGGCCTCGTCTTTGCGCTCGGCTTCGAGGAGGTCAGCAAAGATGCCTTGCGACGCGCCCAGCAGGGCGAGGTCGTCATCATGACCGACGACCAGGAGGAGCGGGTGCGCGCCCTTGTCCGGCTCGACGAGTTCAGCGATCTCTACCTCTATGTCGGGCGGTTTATCGAACCGCGGGTGCTCGCCCATCGCGACGAGACCCACCTCGCGGCGGCGCAATACGAGCGGCTCGAAGGCCAGCGTTCCGGACTCCAGATCAAGTTCGCGGTCATCTACATCCTGGTCGCGATGCTGGTCCTTGCGGCGGCCATCGCGATCGGCATCCATTTTGCGGCCCAGCTCGCCGATCCGATCAGCCGGCTGGTCGGCGCGGCCGAACGGGTCCGCGCCGGCGATCTGTCCGCTCGGGTTCCCGAAGGCGAAAAGGACGACGAGCTGGTGTCGTTGAGCCGCGCCTTCAACCGGATGACCTATCAGAT
The DNA here is from genome assembly GCA_963842175.1 of uncultured Alphaproteobacteria bacterium. Taxonomy (GTDB): domain Bacteria; phylum Pseudomonadota; class Alphaproteobacteria; order ATCC43930; family CGMCC-115725; genus DATARH01. Next base: position 40,325 of record CAWJFM010000002.1, on the reverse strand, counting down.
CCAGAGCCAGCAGCAGGAGCTGATCGAGGCCAACCGGCAGCTCGACGAGCGTCGGCGCTTCACCGAAACCGTGCTGACCGGAGTGTCCGCCGGGGTCATCGGCCTCGATCGCGGCGGCCGCATCTACCTGCCCAACCGATCGGCCTCGGCGCTGCTGGGCGTCGATCTCGATCTGTCGATCGGCGAGGACCTGGCCGAAGTCGCGCCGGAAATGGCCGGGCTCTTGGAGCAAGCCGCCCGGCGCCCCGACCGGCTGGCTCAGGCGCAGGTCCAGATCGCCGGCGCCGACAGCATGCGCACGCTGTTGGTGCGCATTGCCGCCGAGCATGACGATGGCGAGATCAGCGGCTTTGTCGTCACCTTCGACGACGTGACCGAGCTGCTGTCGGCTCAGCGCAAGGCCGCGTGGGCCGATATCGCCCGCCGCATCGCGCACGAGATCAAGAACCCGCTGACCCCGATCCAGCTCTCGGCCGAGCGCCTGCGCCGCAAATACCTGAAAGAGATCAAGAAGGATCCGGAAACCTTTCGCATCTGCACCGACACGATCGTCCGGCACGTCGAGGATATCGGACGGATGGTCGACGAGTTCTCTTCGTTCGCCCGGATGCCGTCGCCGGTGCTCAAACCCGAAGACCTGGCGACGATCGTCGAGCAGGCCGTCTTCCTCGATCGCACGGCGCATCCCAAGATCGCCTTCGAGACCCGGATTGCCGCGCGTCCGGTGCCGCTGCGCTGCGATGCCCGCCTCATTGGGCAGGCGTTGATCAATATCATCAAGAACGCGATCGAATCGATCGAGGCGCGAACCGCCGAGAGCGGCCCGACCCCGCCGGGCCAGATTATCATAACGGTCGAGCCGGACGGCCCGGTTGCGGTCACCGTCGAGGACAATGGCAAAGGCTTGCCGCGGGACGGCCGCGAGCGCCTGACCGAGCCCTACGTCACGACCCGCGCGAAGGGCACCGGGTTGGGCCTCGCCATCGTGAAGAAGATCATGGAAGATCATCGCGGGCAGCTGATCCTGTCGGATCGCGAACGTGGCGGCGCGCGGGTGCGGCTGGTCTTTGCCGGCGATGCGGGACGCTGCCGGTCACGCCGAATCGCCTGCGGTGCCAGTGGAGTTGAATTCGGTCGGCCATGGCGCATGACATTCTGATCGTAGACGACGAAGCCGACATCCGGATGTTGATCGCCGGGGTGTTGAAGGATGAAGGCTACGCGACGCGCGAAGCTGCCGACAGCAGCGAGACGCTCGCCGCCATCCAGGCGCGCCAGCCGACGCTCGTCATCCTCGACATCTGGCTGCAAGGCAGCGAGCTTGACGGTATTGCCATCCTGCGCCGGCTGCAGGCCGAGATGCCGTCCGTGCCGGTCGTGATGATCAGCGGACACGGAACGATCGAGACCGCGGTCGAGGCGATCAAGATCGGCGCCTACGATTTCATCGAGAAGCCGTTCAAGAGCGGGCGGCTGTTGCTCGTCGTCGCGCGCGCCATCGAGGCGGCACAGTTGCGCCGCGAAAATGCCGAGCTGAGGTTGCGGGCCGGCGGCGAGCTCGATCTGGTCGGCGCCTCGCCGGCGATCAACCAGCTGCGCCAGCAGATCGAGCGGGTCGCGCCGACCGGCAGCCGGGTCCTGATCACCGGTGCGCCGGGCTCCGGCAAGGAGGTCGTCGGCCGCCTCTTGCACGCGCGCTCGCGCCGGGCCGCGGGGCCGTTTGTCGCGGTCAATTGCGCGACGATGCGACCCGACCGGCTGGAGATCGAGCTGTTCGGCAGCGAGGCCAGCAATGACGGCGTCCCGCGCAAGGTCGGGACCTTCGAGCGCGCCCATGGCGGGACCCTGTTTCTCGACGAAGTCGCCGACATGCCGCTCGAGACCCAGGGCAAGATCGTCCGGGCCTTGCAGGAACAGACCTTCGAGCGGGTAGGGGGCTCGCGCCGGGTCGAGGTCGATGTGCGCGTCGTCGCCTCGTCCAACCGCGAATTGGCGGCCGAGATCGCGGCCAGCCGCTTTCGCGAAGACCTGTTCTATCGGCTGAACGTGGTGCCGATCCGGGTGCCGGCTTTGCGCGAGCGGCGCGAGGACATCCCGCTCCTCGCCCGCCATTTCATGGAGCGCGGGGCCGAAGCGGCGCGGATATCGGCGCGCGATTTCGGCGAGGATTCGCTGGCGGCGCTGCAGGCCTACACCTGGCCGGGCAATGTCCGGCAATTGCGCAATGTCGTCGACTGGCTGTTGATCATGGCGCCGGGCGAGGCGAGCGAGCCGGTGCGCGCCGACATGCTGCCCAACGAGATCACCGCCATCGCGCCCTCCGTCGTCAAATGGGACAAGGGCAGCGAAATCATGACCCTGCCGTTGCGTGACGCGCGCGAGGTGTTCGAGCGCGAATATCTCCTGGCCCAGGTCACCCGCTTCGGCGGCAACATCTCGCGCACCGCGGCCTTTGTCGGGATGGAGCGCTCGGCGCTGCACAGAAAGCTCAAATCCTTGGGGGTCTTCGGCACCGAGCGCCCGCTCAAGGTCGGGACGTGATTGCGCGACGGAGCTCGGGAGTCTCGCCCGCATGCGGCCGAAGCGGCCGCGGCCCGAACTAAGAGTCGATGTCGCGCATCGCCTATGTCGGCGGCGAATATCTGCCGCATCGTCAGGCGGCGGTGCATATCGAGGATCGCGGCTTCCAGTTTGCCGACGGCGTCTATGAGGTGATCGCCGTCGTCGGCGGGCATCTCGTCGATGAAGAGCCGCACCTCGCGCGCCTGCATCGCTCGCTTGCCGAGTTGCGCGTCGCGCCGCCGATGGCAGATAGCGCGCTCAAGGTCGTGATGCGTGAGGTAATTCGCCGCAATGGCGTCGATACCGGCATCGTCTATCTCCAGGTTACCCGCGGCGCCGCGCCGCGCGAACATGCCTTTCCAAAGGCAGCGAAGCCGACGCTGGTCGTAACATCGCGGCGCACAAGCGCACCAGATCCGCGCCTCGGGCAGGACGGGATCGCGGTCATCACCATCCCCGATATCCGCTGGCAGCGCTGCGACATCAAATCGGTGGCCCTGGTCGCCAATGTGCTCGGCAAGCAGCAGGCGAGGGAAGCCGGGGCCTACGAAGCCTGGCAGGTCGACCGCGACGGGCGGATTACCGAGGGCACCTCGACCAATGCCTGGATCGTGACGGCGGACGGCACCGTGGTGACCCGTGCCGCCGACACCGCGATCCTCAATGGCGTGACCCGCCTCGCCGTCTTTGACATCATGCGCCGCGAGGGCTATCGCCTCGTCGAGCGGGCGTTCACGGTCGCCGAGGCAAAGGCCGCGCGCGAAGCCTTTCTTACCAGCACCACGGCCGATCTCTTGCCGGTCGTGCGCATCGACGGCGCGCCGGTCGGCGAGGGCAGGCCCGGCCCGCTGGTCCTGAAGCTGCGCGCGGCTTATCTCGCGCACGCTGCGGCGGCCGCGTGAACCGCCATCCGCGCACCACCGATGATGCGCAGCGGCTGCAACGGCCGCGCGCCATTCTCTTCGACTGGGACAACACGCTGGTCGACAGCTGGGCGACGATCCACGAGGCGCTCAATTTCCTGATGCGCGCGATGGACAGGCCGGAATGGTCGCTGGCCGAGACGCACGAGCGGGTGCGGCTCAGCCTGCGCGACGCCTTTCCGCGCATCTTCGGCGAGCGCTGGGAAGAGGCGCGCGGGATCTACCTCGGCAGGTTCCGGGAAATCCATCTCGATCGGCTCAACCCGTTGCCTGGCCGCGAGCGGATGCTGCGGGCGCTTGCCGAGGAAGGGATCTATCTCGGGGTCGTCAGCAACAAGACGGGCGAGTTGCTGCGGCGCGAAGTCGCGCGGCTCGGCTGGTCCGATTTTTTTGGCAGCATCGTCGGCGCCGGCGACGCGCCGGCCGACAAACCCTCCCCCGACCCGGTCCATCTGGCGCTCGCGCCGAGCGGCGTCCCGGCGGGCGAGGAGGTGTGGTTTGTCGGCGACACCGCGATCGATATGGAATGTGCGCAAAACAGCGGTTGCATTGCGGTGCTGCTCGGCGACGCCGCGCCGCCGGAAGAGTTCGCCCGGTTCGCGCCGCAACTGTCGTTTGCCGACGAGACGCCGTCTCTTTCGCTCGCTCGAGGGGTTGCGATTTGGGGCTACGCGCCCATCTTCGTAGGCGATACCACGGCAGCCCGCGCTTATCTGTTTACGTCCAGGCCGGCCGCCGCGGCTCCAAAAACGATGGGGAGACTACCCATGTCTACCGAGAAACCTCAAAACGTTCAGGATGTTTTCCTAAACCATGTCCGCAAGAACAAGACCCCGGTGACCGTGTTTCTGGTGAACGGCGTCAAGCTGCAGGGGATCATCACCTGGTTCGACAATTTTTGCGTGCTGCTGCGGCGCGACGCGCACTCGCAGCTGGTCTACAAGCACGCGATCTCGACGGTCATGCCGGCACAGCCGATCCAGCTGTTCGAGGGCGGTAAGGAGCCCGACGAACTCTGAACCGCAGCGACCCGCAATCCATCGCGCCGACCGGCCGCGCGCTCGTCATTCATCCGGCGACAAAGCTCGCCTCTGCCCAGCGCTCTGAGGCGCCGGGCCGCATCGCTCGATGCTCGCCTCGACGAGGCGGTGGCGCTGGCGCGGGCGATCGAGCGCGATGTCGTCCGCGCCGAGATCGTGCGCATCGCGCGGCCGGTGCCGGCGACATTGTTCGGCCGCGGCCAGGTCGAGAGCCTGCGCGCGGTCATCGCCGACAATGCGATCGGGCTCGTCATCGTCGACGCGGCGCTGAGCCCGGTGCAGCAGCGCAACCTCGAACGGCGCTGGCAGGCCAAGGTGATCGACCGCACCGGCCTCATTCTCGAAATCTTCGGGGCGCGCGCCCGCACCCATGAGGGCCGCCTGCAGGTCGAGCTGGCGGCGCTGTCGTACCAGCGCTCGCGGCTGGTGCGCTCGTGGACGCATCTCGAACGTCAGCGCGGCGGCTTCGGCTTCCTCGGCGGGCCGGGCGAGAGCCAGATCGAGATCGACCGCCGGCTGATCGGCGAGCGCATCGCGCGCCTCAAGCGCGAGCTCGACGACGTCAAGCGCACCCGGGCATTGCACCGCGAGGCGCGACGGCGGGTGCCCGTACCCGGTCGTCGCGCTGGTCGGCTACACCAATGCCGGAAAATCGACGCTGTTCAACCGCCTGACCCGCTCGGCGGTCGGCGCCGACGACATGCTGTTCGCGACCCTCGACCCGACGATGCGCCGCCTCGGTCTGCCCTCGGGCAAGCAGGCGATCCTGTCCGATACGGTCGGCTTCATCTCCGATCTGCCGACCCATCTCGTCGCCGCGTTCCGCGCCACGCTCGAAGAGGTCACCGAGGCCGATATCGTCGTCCATGTCCGCGACGCCCATCACCCCGACAGCGCGGCGCAGCGCGAGGACGTGCTCGCCGTGCTCGGCGATCTCGGCCTCGGCGGGCCGGCGGAGAATGGCTCGTTCGAGGACGGGCTGATCGAGGTCATGAACAAAATCGACCTGCTCGGACCGGCGGCGCGGGCAAGCCTGTTGAACCAGACGCAGCGCAACAGCGAGACGGTCGCGCTGTCGGCGGCGACCGGCGAGGGGTGCGACGGGTTGCTGCGGCTGATCGAGCGCCGGCTCGAGAACGGGGCGCGGTCGGTGCGGCTCGATGTGCCGCTCTCCGACGGCCGGACCCTGGCCTGGATCTATGCCCATGGCGAGGTGCTCGGTCGGCGCGACGACGGCGAGGCGGCGCACCTCTCGGTCCGCCTGTCCGACGCCGATCTCGGCCGATTGCGCCACCGGCAAAGATTGCACTGAAAGGAATAATCACGCAAGCACAGAGGATAAAAAAAGAAATCAACCCATCGCGTCATATCGGCGCAAGCCGGCATCCATGGCTGAAATGGATCCCGGCTTTCGCCGGGATGACAAATTATTTTTGTGCTTCTTCGTGGCCTCCGTGTCTTCGTGGTGAATTTTTTCTTTTATTTGCCTCATCTCGTGGCGCTCTGCGCCGCGGCCTTCGGCAGGCTGAGCACGGCGTTCGCGCCGAGCCGCAGCTTTTGGATATGCCCGGATTTCTTGTTGTCCGGCGTCTGGAAGTGGATGTGGATGTTGCTGTCGCCCGGGGTGTCGCGCTGGGCGCCGACAAACCAGAGATTGTAGCCCGATCCCGTGATGGCTGTCGGGTTGTCGGCATAGGCATTCGCCGCAGCAAGTTCGCAGGCAGCGCAGCCGCCCCCGGCCGGCGCGGCGCTGACAAAACGGCGGCGCGTCACGGTTTCCCTCCTGTTTTGGTCGCTTCGCCCGATTTCACTTCCTGCCACAGCGCTTCGAGCGCGTCGAGATCGCGGTCGATGCCGCGTTCGCGGGCGAGCATTTCGACCTGGCGGAAGCGGCGCTCGAACTTCGCGGTCGCGCGCCGGAGCGCGGTTTCCGGCTCGACCTCGAGCCTGCGGGCGAGATTGGCGACCGCGAACAAGAGGTCGCCGACTTCCTCTTCGAGCGCCGCCGGTCGTGGCCTTGCCATCGAGCTCGGCTTCAAGTTCGGCGATCTCCTCGGCGATCTTCGGGATGACCGCGCGCGCGTCCGGCCAATCGAAACCGATCCGCGCGGCGCGGCGCGACATCTTGGCGGCGCGGAGCAGGGCGGGCAGGGCGAGCGCGACGCCATCGACGACGCTCTCGGCGCCGCCGGGTTGCGCGCGGGCCTGCCGTTCGGCCGCCTTGTGCGCTTCCCAGGCTTCGTTCTGCGCGGCGACCGAGTGGATCTCGACATCGCCAAAGACATGCGGGTGCCGGCGCACCATCTTGTCGGCGATCGCGGCGGCGACCTCGTCGAACGCAAAGTGCCCTGCTTCCTCGGCCATGCGGGCGTGGAACACGACCTGCAGCAACAGATCGCCGAGCTCGTCCTTGAGCGCGTCGATATCTGCGCGCTCGATCGCGTCGGCGACCTCGTAGGCTTCTTCGATCGTATAGGGCGCGATCGTCGCGAAATTCTGTTCCCGGTCCCATGGGCAGCCGCGCCTTGGGATCGCGCAGCCGGGCCATGATCGCAATGAGATCGTCGATGGGGCGGGTCATTGCGGAACCGCGCCGCTGCGGCACGAGCCTTCGAGGCGGATCGGCATGAGCTACTCCGCGATCAAACGTTTCTTGAAGAAGATGCGCTGATGGCCGGGCGGGTAATCGAGGCGGGCGAATTCCCGGTAGCCAAGCCGGGGGTAGAATTCGGGCCCTTGGAAGGAGAACGTATCGACCCAAGCGGAATGGCAGCCGAATTCTCGCGCGTGCCGCTCGGCTTCGGCGATCAGGCTGCTGCCGATCCCGCCGCGGCGCAGATCGGCGTGCACCCATAGGAGGGCGATGAACAGCCAGCCGGCATAACAATGGCCGATCAGCCCGGCCCGGATCGTACCGCCGCCATCGCGCACGAAGATTCCGAAATAGGAGTAGCTCGGGTTGCGCAGAAACGGCGTGTTGTATTCGCCGAGCGCCTGGTCGATGGTCTCGCGGTCGTTCCATGATGGGTTGTCCTCGAAGCTGAGGCGCAGCCCTGGCGGCAACTCCATCGCCATCTCCTCCCACGCCGAGCCGGATAGATTCGTCAGCCCGGGCGCAGCCGGATGGATCGCGACAGCGAGCCTGCGCTCGTGCGGCGTGCCATGCGAAGCGGATCACGGACGTTGGTGTGTCAGGGTTGGACGGCGGGCTAAGCCTTGCGCCGCCGCTGCGAAGCGCAGCAATGGGCCGACGATTATCAGAAGCGAGAAGGGCAGATATGCGAGCGAAAGTTCGGCATGAGCCGCAATCGAGGCTAAGACAAAATCCGTGAAGAAGACCAGCGCCAGGTATTCGAGACCGACCGCACGCACAATCCGCCAGCCCCTTGGGGCAAATGCACCGCTGAGGGTCTGCAGGGAGGAGAGCGCAAGCAGGTAGGTCCACACGACACCGACCGCAAAAAACGGCATTATCGATTGCAAAAACGGCCCGTCCGACTGGGCAACGAGGCGGGCGACCAAACTGAAATGGACCAGCTGAGCCGCGGCATAGGCGAGGCCGAACTGGCGCCCATGCCGCGCCAAAATGCTAAAGCGCGGTCCGAACAGCGTGGCCATTGCACCGCCCGCATAGGCCGGCCAAAAGAGCAGCAGCGACCAGCGTCCGGTGAGGCGCAAAGCCCCGCGCATCCCGCTCGCCCCGGTGCCAAGGACCGCCAGGGCGATAATCGCCAGCGCAAGGGCGACACAAAACGCCGCGCCGATCCACAGCCCGGCACCGGAATCGCGCGCCGCCCGCCAGCCGCGCTCAAACCACCACGGCAGGCTCGGCCGCAGGCTAGGGGTTTCCGGGTTCATCGGAATCGCTTCCCGACGACCCGCCGGGCCGAGCGCGGACTGTCATAAAAATAGCCTTACAACCCCAAAAAATGACGCCTCCAGCTGGCGCCAACATCGCAATTAACGCTCCGAATAATATTACTTCGTACTTTTGCATTAAATTGCGAAGGACGCCTGCTACTGTTTCAATCACCTCACTTATGCTGACGATCACGAGAACCAAGACGGCAATCCGCAGGAGCATTATGCCGACAGGCAATGCCAAGGTTGCCAATCCTGTGCCTCTAGCCGACGTTCTCGTCATGCCACAAGATTAGCATATCCCGAGCCGTCTGTCGCCGGACCGCGCCCGCTCCCGGTAGCAACCGGCGGTCAACGAGACGACCGGCTTGGCGACGCGACCGTTATGTTTACGCCGCACGACACTGGACCATTCTCAACTGCTGTTCTGGCATACGAAAAATCCTCGTCAATCAGCGTCGGCTTCGATCTTTGCGCGATCGATCTCCTGCTTGCGGCCTCAGAACGAGAGAGGGGTGGCGCCGCGTGCCGGGCTGGTAAACAACCCTCGAATAGCGCATAATATAGATTATGGAAAGCAATTTGGCGTTCACCGCAAAAAAGCCGCCTCTGGGCCGCCAAGCCGCTTTGCCATGAACACCCGGTCATACCCAGCCTCGCGGCCGCGCCCGGTCTCGCAAAAGCCGAGCCGCGTGTAGAGCGCGATGTTCTCGGTCATCGTTGCGTGCGTGTAGAGCCGCAGCTCGGCGTAGCCGAGCCGCCGCGCCTCGCTTTCCGCAAAGGCGACCAGCCGGCGCCCGAGACCCTGGCCCTGCCGGTCGCGGGCGCACCGCGACATTGTCGAGCAGCAGATGGTCGGGTTTGGGCAACAGCACGATCAGCGCGGCGATGGCGCCATCGGTCTCGAACACGCTGACCGCGCCCGCATCGATCAGCCCGGAGTAATCGTCGAGCATCGGGCCGGGCGGCTTGCCGATGCGCTCGACATAGACCGAATAAGCGGCGTGGACGATCGCCTCGACCGCCGCGCGGTCGCCGGGCTGCGCCGGGCGGATCACGGGTCGGGCAACTCGATCGCGAGCCCGTCATAGCCGGGCTCGACCCCTTCCGGCAACTCGGCGCCGAGCTCGCGATAATCGAGGCTCTGGTCCATATGGGTCAGCACCGCCCGGCGCGGCCGCACGCGCTCGATCCAGGCCAGCGTCTTGGCCAGATGGCTGTGCGTCGGATGCGGTTCGCGGCGCAGGCAATCGACGATCCACAGCTCGACCCCGGCGAGCGCGGCGAAGGCGTTGTCGTCGAGTTCTACGACATCGGTCGAATAAGCGAGCGGCCCGATGCGAACGCCCGTCGTCGTGCTGTACCCGTGGCCCTGGGCAAACGGCACGACCGTCATCCCGGCGGCGTTGAACGGCCCGGTAATCCGATGCGGCGTCAGGGCCGGCCTGTAGAGCGGCCTGCCGGGCACCGGCGGCCTCAGCACATAGCCGAAACGCCGCTCGACCTCGGCCAGCGTATCGGCGTCGGCATAGAGCGGGATCGCCTGTCCGATCAATTTGTTGATAATACGAATATCATCTATTCCGTGAAGATGATCGGCATGCGCATGGGTCAACAGCACGGCGTCGAGCCGGGCGGCGCCGGCATCGAGCAGCTGCTGGCGCAAATCGGGCGAGGTATCGATCAACAGCGCGCGTCCGCGGCTTTCGACAAGCAGCGAGCAGCGGCGCCGCCGGTTGCGCGGCTCGGCGGGGTCGCAGCGCCCCCAATCCGGGCCGATCGCCGGCACGCCCCAGGATGGGCCGCAACCGAGCAGGGTCGCCTTCATGCCGTCTTCATGCCACGGGGGGCCGGCTCGCCTTGCCGAACAGGCGGAAGAAATTCTCGGTCGTCGCCGCGGCAAGCTGCGCCGGCTCGATCCCTTTAAGCGAGGCGACAGCCGTTGCGGTCGCCGCGACATAGGCCGGCTCGTTGCGCCGTCCGCGATACGGCACCGGCGCGAGATAGGGCGCATCGGTCTCGACGAGCAGCCGCTCCAGCGGCACATCGCGCACGATCGCGCGCAATTCGTCGGCGTTCTTAAAGGTGACGATGCCGGAAATCGAGATGTAGAAGCCGAGATCGAGCGCCGCTTCGGCGAGGCCGCGGCCGCTGCTGAAGCAATGCAAGACGCCGGGCGGCGGCCGCTCCTCCCGGAGAACCCGCGCCACCGCCTCATCGGCCTCGCGGGCATGGATGATCAGCGGCAACCCGCTCGCCTGCGAGGCGGCGATATGGGTGCGAAACACCCGTTCCTGGATATCGCGCGGGCTGTGGTCGTAATGGAAATCGAGCCCGGTCTCGCCGATGCCGACGACGCGCGGGTGCGCGGCGAGCGCGGCGAGATCGGCGGCGCTCAGCGCCGCGTGGTCGGCCGCCTCGTGCGGGTGGGCGCCGACCGAGCACCAGATGTCGGGATAGGCCTCGGCGATCGCCCGCACCCCGGCGAACTGGTCGAGGCGGGTGCCGATCGTCAGCATCGTCCCGACCCCGGCGGCGCGGGCGCGCGCGACGACCGCGTCGCGCTCCGCGGCGAAATCCGCGAAATCGAGATGGCAATGGCTGTCGACCAGCATCGGCCCTGCCCCGGCGGCGCCCTCAGCCACCGGCGGCTTCCGCCTCGACAAAGCGCGGGAAAATGCCGCGCGGCGCCGGCAGCGGGCGGCCCGGCGGCAGCGGCTCGGCCAGATCGGCAAAGCGCCGCGCTTCCGGGCGGCACCGCCAATTGGTCGAGCAGCATCGCGGCCGCGCCGGGCACGAAAGGCTGCATCACGATCCCCAAATGGCGCAGCACCTCGGCCAGCGTGTAGAGCACGGTGCGCATCCGCGCCGGGTCGCTCCGCCGCAAGGCCCAGGGCGCCTGCTCGTCGACATAGCGGTTGGCCTCGGCGACGACGCGCCAGATCGTCTCGAGCGCGAGATGGAAGGCCTGCTGCTCGGCGATCAGCGGGCGCAGCCGCGAAAGCAGCCCGCGCGCCTCGGCGAGCAGCTGCGTCGTCGGCCTCGGCAAGCGGACCCGGCTCGGGCACCGCCGCCGCGCAGTTGCGGTTGATCATCGCCAGCACGCGCTGCGCCAGATTGCCGAAATCATTGGCGAGGTCGCCGTTGAGCCGGCCGACCACCGCGCGATGCGAGAAATCGCCGTCACTGCCGAACGGCAGCTCGCGCAGCAGGAAATAGCGCAGCGGGTCGAGCCCGTAGCGGTCGACGAGGTCCTGCGGCGCGATGAAATTGCCGAGCGATTTCGACATTTTCTGGCCTTCGACGGTCCACCAGCCATGGGCGAACACGCGGCGCGGCGGTTCCAACCCGGCAGCCATCAGAAAGGCGTGCCAGTAGACCGTGTGAAAGCGCAGGATATCCTTACCTACCATGTGAAGATCGGCAGGCCAAAATACTGAATAATCGCTATTCTTGGTTTCGGGATAGCCGAGCGCGGTGATGTAGTTGATCAGCGCGTCGAGCCAGACATAGACGACGTGGCCGGGGTGTCCGGGGACCGGGATGCCCCAGCTGAAGCTGGTGCGCGAGATCGACAGATCGTTGAGGCCCGATTTGACAAAGCTGATGACCTCGTTGCGCCGGCTGCGCGGGGCGATCGCCTCGGGATTGGCCTCGTAAAAGGCCAAAAGCCTGTCCTGCCAGGCAGACAGCCGAAAGAAGTAATTATCCTCCTCGAACCATTCGACGTCGGCCCCGGTCGGAGCCTTGCCGTCGACCAGCTCGCTCTCGGTATAAAAGGCTTCGTCGCGCACCGAATACCACCCGGCGAAGCGGCCGAGATAGATCTCGCCGCGGCGCTCCAGCTCCTGCCACAGCGCCTGGACGCCGCGGATGTGACGCTCCTCGGTGGTGCGGATGAAATCGTCGTTGCTGATGTTGAGCAGGCGCGTCATGTCGCGCCACGCCGGCGAGATGCGATCGCAGAATTCCTGCGGCGTCAGCCCGAGGGCCTGCGCCGAGCGCTCGACCTTCTGGCCGTGCTCGTCGCTGCCGGTCAGGAATTTGACCCGGCGCCCGTCGAGCCGCATGAACCGCGCCAGCACATCGCACACCACCGTCGTGTAGGCGTGGCCGAGATGCGGCACGTCGTTGACGTAATAGATCGGGGTGGTCACGAAATACGGGCGGTCGGCGCTCATCATCCTCTCCAAGCGCAGATATGGGGCCGCACCCGCGATTGGTCCAGCGATGAAGCCGGACGCGTCCGCACCGCGGCGCCGCGCGCTTCTACCGCGCCGCGCCCTCGATCGCAAAGAATGCGCCGAGGATCGTCTGCTTGCGGTCGAGATTGAGGGCGTCGGTGCGGGCAAAGCTGCGGCCGATCTCGTCGCGCAGCTCGGCCCAGCGCGCCGCCGGTGCCCGCTCGCCGAGCTGGCGCACGACCGCGCCCTCGGGCGTCCCGGCCGCGCCGGCGTCGCCCCGCGCCGCGGCACCGGCGATCCGCGCCAGCAATTGCGCCATCAGCTCCTCGACCGCGCGATAGGCCTCCTCGGCGTCGCTGCGGGCGAGCCGGTCGGCGAAGGCATGGAGCGCCACCGCGTCGATCCCTGGTTCGCGCGCGAGCAGCGCCAGCACCGCTTCATACAGCTCGACCCCGCCGGCGGCGGCGAGGTCGAGGGCGCGGCCGATGCTGCCGCCGGACAGCGCCGTCAGCGCCTCGGCTTGCGGCTCGGGCAGGTCGGGGCGGTAGCGCGCGAGCAGCCGACGGACGATTTGCCGGCGGCAACGGCGCCAGCGGAAAGCGCCGGCAGCGCGAGCGGATCGTCGGCAACAGCCGCCCCGGGCTGTGCGCCACCAATAGGAGGAGCGCGCGCCGCGGCGGCTCTTCGAGGATTTTCAACAGCGCATTGGCGGCGTTGCGGTTCATCTCGTCGGCGCCGTCGACGATGACGACGCGCCAGCCGCCCTCGGCCGGCGTCAGCCGCAGAAAGGCGGCGATCTCACGGGTGTCCTCGACGACGATCTCGCCGCGCAGCCGACGGCGGCGCGGGTCATAGGCGCGCTCGACCGTCAAGAGATCGGCATGCCCGCCCGAGGCCACCCGGCGAAAGGTGCCGCTCTCCGGCGCGATCGCCAGCCCGCTTTCTTCGGAGCCGCCGAACAGCCCGTCGGGCGACCCCTCCCCTGCCCCGTTCGCCAGCACGAAGCGGGCAAGGCGAAACGCCAGCGTCGCCTTGCCGATGCCGCGCGGCCCGCTCAGGAGCAGCGCATGCGGCAGCCGGCCCGATTCGAACAGGCGCCGCAACGCGCTCTCGGCGGCTTCGTGGCCGAGAAGTTCGGGGTTGGTGCGCGGCGCCGGCGCGGCGGCGGGTTCGGGCTGGTCGGCGCTGTCGCGGCCGCTTCTCATGGCGACAGCTCGATGCCAAGGCGCGCCGCGACCGCAGCGAGCACAGCGTGGTGCACGCTGTCGCGGTCGCCGGCGGCATCGATCAGGACGCAGCGCTCGGGGTTGTCGGCGGCGATCTGGCGGAACCCCTGGCGTAACCGCTCGTGGAAGGCAAGGTCGAGCCGCTCGAAACGGTCGGCATCGCCGGGACGCCGCGCCGCCCGGGCGAGCCCTTCTGCCACCGGCAGATCGAGGATCAGCGTCAGGTCCGGGGCGAAATCGCCGAGCGCGAAGCGGTGCAACGCCGACAGATCGGCGAGCGGCAGCCCGCGGCCATAACCCTGATAGGCCAGCGTCGAATCGGCAAACCGGTCGCATACCACCCAGACGCCCCGGTCGAGCGCCGGCGCGATCAACCGGACGACATGGTCGCGGCGCGCCGCGTATAACAGCAGCGCCTCCCCGACTGCATCCCAGCGCTCGGTCGCGCCGTCGAGCAGCAATCGGCGGATCGCCTCCGCGCCTTCCGAGCCGCCCGGCTCGCGGGTCCGCGTCGCGGCGATCCCGGCGCGCGCCAACGCTGCCACCAGAAGCTCGACCTGGGTCGACTTGCCGGCCCCCTCACCGCCCTCGATCGTGATGAAGCGGCCCCGCGCGGTGCTCGGGCGAGACGGCGCGCTCAGTGCCGGCTGCCCCAGATCAGATGGGCGGCGACCATTGCCATCCGCCCGAGCGCCCCCATCCGGTCGACGCTGGCGGCGGCGAAGAGCGGCGCCTCGACCGTCGCCATATCGGGCGCGGTGACGACCACCTTGCCGATCTCCTGGCCCTTCTTGATCGGCGCCGGGACCGGATTGTCGTAGGCGACCGTCACCTTCATGTCCTTGCGCGATTTGCGCGGCATCGTGACGACGAGGTCCCGGGCGACCGTGAGCGGCACTTTCGCCTCGGTGCCGAGCCAGACTTCGGCATCATCGACCTTCTCGCCGGCGCTGAACAGATGATAGTCGTTGAATTCGCGGAATGCCCAATCGGCTAACCTTTCGCTTTCCTGCGCCCGCGCCTTCATCGTGGGCAGGCCGCCCAGGACCATGATGACGCGCCGGTTGTCGCGATGCACCGAGGCCAAGAGGCTGTATCCCGCCTCCTCGGTATGCCCGGTCTTCAGCCCATCGGCGCCGATGTTCAGGTAGATCAGCGGATTGCGGTTGCCCTGATCGATATTGTTGAAGGCGTAATCCTTCTCCCCGTAGTAATGGTAATATTCGGGAAAATCGGCAATCGTCCGCAGCGCCAGCGTCGCCAGATCGCGGGCGGTCATATAGTGATCGGGGTCGGGCAGGCCATCGACATCGGCGAAATGACTGTGGGTGAGGCCGATCTCCTTGGCCTTGGCGTTCATCAGATCGACAAAGGCTGCCTCGCTGCCGGCCAACCCTTCGGCCAGCACGATGCAGGCATCGTTGCCCGATTGCACGATCATGCCGCGCAGCAGATCGTCGATTTTGACATGGCCGCCGAGCGGCACGAACATCTTCGACCCGCCGGTCCGCCAGGCGTGCTCGCTGACCGGCAACTCGTCATCGAGCTTGACGCGCCCCTCTTTGAGCATGCCGAACACGACATAGGCGGTCATCACCTTGGACATCGAGGCCGGCGGCATGCGCTCGTCGGCGCCCTTGTCGAGCAGCACCGCGCCGGTCTCGGCTTCGATGATCAGGGCGTGCTTTGCCTGCGTGTCGATCGGGCCGCTGACCGGCTCGGTCGGCGCGGGCACTGCCTTGCCGCGCGGCTCGGCCGCACCGGGCTTGGTCGGCGCGGCCGGCTTCATTTTGGTCGCCGTCAGGGCCGGCCCGGGCGCGGCGATGAGCGCCGCCAGCGTGAGCACGGTGGCGCCGGCAACCGAGTGAAACCAGCGCAATCGCATCGTGCTTACCCCTCCGCCGTGGGTTCGCTTGGCTCGCGTCCGGTCACTCGCTGACCACGCGCGCTCCTGGATAGCCGCTTTCGACGACCTTGCTCAGCAGCCGCGCCGCCGCCGCCTCGCTTGCCACCGGTCCGAGCCCGTACCTGATAGAGGCCCCTGCCGTTGGCGGTCCTCACAATTTCGACGCTGCCCAAGGCGGCGATGCGCGCGCGCACCCGTTGCGCATTCTCCGGCACGGCAAACGCGCCGGCCTGGACAAAGATCCGGCCGGCATTCCTCGCTGGGACCGGCGCGGGTCTTCGCGCTGGCGGCGCCGCTGGTGCGAGCGACCCATGCAGGGTCTCGGCATGCGCCTGCGGGATCAGCGCCGGCCAATAGCCGCGAGACGCGGCCAGGGCGGGCCGCGACACCGGCGCCGGCCGCGCTGCGAACGCTTGTGGCGGCGCGGGTGGCGGCGGCGCTCCGATGACTTCGTCCGCGCGGAGCGATGGCGGCCCGCCCGCAGCAAGCTGCATCTCCCGCGGTTCGGCGCGCGGCGCGGCAGCGAGCCGCTCGGTCCGGGCGACCGGCGCCGCCTGGGCGACGGCGACGGCGCCCAATTCGCCGTGCATCGCCGCTTCGGCGACCTGAATGCTTTCGTCCTTGAGAATCCTGACGCGCACCGGGGCGGTCCCGGTCGATCTCGAAACCGAGCAACTGCGCGGCGCGGCGCGACAAATCGATGATCCGCCCGTCGACGAAGGGCCCGCGGTCGTTGACCCGCAAGCGCAGCGAGCGGCCGTTCTGCAAATTGGTCACCTGGACGACGCTCGGCAACGGCAACGTCTTGTGCGCCGCCGACAGCTGGTTCATGTCGTAGATCTCGTTATCCGAGGTCAGCCGCTGGTCGAAACCCGGGCCATACCACGAGGCGGTACCGGTTTCGTCGTAGTTGTAGTCGGCTTTCGGGTAATACCACACCCCTTTCACCTGGTACGGCTCGATCTGGTAGACCGGCTCTCCGGGCGGGCGATGGGCATGGTGACCACTGGCGGCATATTGCGGCCCTGGAGGCGCAGCCGGCCAGCGCCAGGCCGATCGCCACGACGACAGGCAGAATCCGCACGCCCGAGCATGACCCCATCGCGAAGCCCTGCCCGGCCTAGCCGCGATCGATGCTATCGGCGATATAGCCGACAGCCGCTGCGAAATAGTTGGAGTTGTTCCATCGCTTGATGACGCGGAAATTGTCGTAGACCAAGAGGGCCGCGCCGCCGATGCCGTCGGGCAGGACCAGCGAGGCAGCCGGCTCGCGCCCGGTGAACGGGGCCGCACCGACCGGGCGCACGCCGAGCCGGCTCCATTCGATCGTCGAGCGCCGGCTTTCGAGCCCGGCGAGCCGGCTGTCGAAATTGCTCGGCACCGCGACCTCGCGCCCCCAGCCCTCCTCGCTGCGCCAGCCGAGCCGGGAAATGTAGTTGGCGATCGAGCCCAACACATCGGCGCGGTCGTTCCAGATGTCGCGGCGGCCGTCGCCGTCGAAATCGACGGCATAGCTGAGGAACGTCGTCGGCATGAACTGGCACTGGCCCATCGCGCCGGCCCAGGACCCGACCATGGCGTCGACGCGGATGTTGCCCTGGTCGAGGATCTTCAAGGCCGCGATCAGCTCGGCGCGAAACATCGCGCCGCGGCGCCCCTCGTAAGCCAGCGTCGCGAGCGCCGCCGGGACCGAGTAGCTCGCCCATCGTTCGGCCGAAATCGCTCTCGACCCCCCACAGCGCGACGACGAAGCGCGGCTGGACGCGGAAGCGCTGCCAGACCTGCTGCAACAGGCCCCAATTGTCGACAAGGTGGCGCCTCGCATCGTCAAGCCGCTGTTGAGTGACGACCTTTTCGAGATATTCGGCAAAGGTCAGTTTTTGCTCGGGCTGCCTCTGGTCGAGCTCGACGACATGCGGCAGGTATTGAATATACCGGAAAGCGATGTCGATCGTCGCCGGCCGGATGCCCTGCGCGAACGCTTCGCGCCGCACCTCGGCGAGAAAACCGTAGAAATCGCTTTCCGCCGCCGCTGCGATCCTGCCCCCCAGCGGGACCATCAGCAACGGAGCCGCGGCGAGCAAGGCTCGGCGGCTCGGGCGGAAAGGCATCATCACTGTGCCCCCGCTCTCACTCTTCCCCCGACGCTCTGTGCCATAAATTCCTGAAAAATTCAATAATCGTGCCGTCGGCAGAACGGAATCAACGCGGATCTCGTCGTAACAACGTCATGGTCATGCTCAGCCCTTGACCGCTCCGGCAGTGAGCCCGTGGATCAGGTGGCGTTGCAGGAACGTGAACAGGACTGCCACCGGCACCGTGCTCATGATGACGCCCGCGGAGAGCGGTCCCCACTGGACCTCGTACTGCCCGACCATGTAGAGCAGCCCGGCCGACAGCGTGCGCATGTCGGTCCGCGTGGTGAACGAGATCGCGAACAACAGCTCGCTCCACGACACGACGAAGGCGAAAATCGCCGTCGCCGCGATCCCCGGCGCCGCGAGCGGCAATACCACGCGGCAGAGCGCGCCGAACTGCCCGCAGCCGTCGATCATCGCGCTGTCTTCGAGTTCGCGCGGGATCGAGCTGAAGTAGCCGACCATCATCCAGACCGTGAACGGCACGGTGAATGAGAAGTTGGAATAAATCAGCGCCTGGTACGTGTCGATGAGGCCGAGCGAGCGCCACTGCCCGAGCAGCGGAGCAATCAGCAGAACGCTCGGGAACATCTGAGTCGCAAGGAAGATCAGCAGCAGCGCGTCGCGCCCGGCGAAGCGGAAGCGGGCGATGGCATAGCCGGCGAGCGCCGAAACCACGGTGGTGGCGACCATGGTGACGGAGCACACCCACAGACTGTTCAGGAAGAAGCGGCTGAACGGCGTGAGCGGCGAGGTCCATGCCTCGACATAATTCTCAAAGGTGACGTGGCGCGGCAGGTATTGCAGCGGCGTCGCATAGAGCTCCTGCCGGTCCTTCAACGAGGTGAGCAGCATCCACAAGAACGGGCCCAGGGCAAATGCGGTAAGGATTACGAGCCCCGCCCACAGCACCGGACCGCCCAGCAACCGCTCGGCAAGACTGGCTGAACTGCGGCGGCGTCTCATCCGGTCTCCTCGACCCCGTGGGTCACGCGCAAATAGGCCGCCGTGAACGCCAGCATGATGAGAAGCAGGACCACTGAAAGCGCCGCCGCGTAGCCGAAATCGAGGTTCGAATAGGCTTGCAGCAGCGTGTAGGTCGAGGTGATCTGAGTGGCGTTGGCCGGCCCGCCGCTCGTCATCACGAAAATCAAATCGGCGTAGTTGAACGTCCAGATGATGCGCGTGGCCGTCGCGACGACGATGATCGGCCGCATCAGCGGCAGCGTGACGAACCAGAAGCGGTCTACGACGCCGGCGCCGTCGATGCGCGCCGCCTCGTAAAGCTCCTCCGGGATTGCCTGCAGCCCGGCGAGCAGCATGATCGCGAAGAACGGAATACCCCGCCAAACATTGGTGAAGACCACCGCCGCCATGGCGAGGTCCGGGGTCGACAGCCAGGCGATCCGATCGTGCAGCCAGCCGGCCTTGATCAAGAGGTCGTTGATCACGCCGTAATTCGGCTGATACAGCCACTCCCAGATGAGCCCCACCACCACACCCGGGATGATCCATGGCAACAGCGCGACGGTACGCACCACGGCGCGGCCGAGAAACGCCTGGTGCAGCAGCAGCGCCGCCGCGAACCCGGCGATGAACTGCAGCACGACCGAGCCGAACACCCAGACGAAGGAATTCCACAAGCTCAGCCAGAACACCGGGTCGTGCACGAGGTGCACGTAGTTGGCCAGCCCGATGAAGCGATAATCCTGCGGCTTGTACAGGACATCGTCGTAGAGGCTCATCTGGATCGCCCTGCCGATCGGCACCACCACGGTGGCGAGCATGCACAGCGCAGCCGGCACGAGGTAGGCATAGCCGGTCAATAGCTTGCGCGTCCGCCAGCTGAGCAGCGGACCGGCGCGACGGCTACCCAGCGCAGCCGGGACCGTGGACATGAGGGGGCTCGCGCGGCTAGCTCATGTTCTTCGTCAGAATGTCGGCGAACTTGTCGAGACACTCCTTGGGCGAGATTTTCCCGACCATCGCCGCCTGGATCAGCGGCACCCCATCCGAATCGAGCTTGCCGCCCCAGCCCGGGTAAGCGAGGTAGGGGCTGACAATGGTGAATGGGAACGACTGCAAAAAGCCCGAAAGCGACGGGTCCTTCGCGAACACAGGCTGGTCGACGATCGACTTCCGCGCCGGCAGAAGGCCGAGCGTCTTGCAATACATCAGGCTCGGTTCGTCATCGAGCATATAGCTCATGAAGCGCCACGCCCCCTCCCTGTTGCGGGCGCCCTTGAACGCGGTGAGGGTCTCGGAAAAATAGAACGACGCGCGCTTTTTCGCGGGACCGATCGGCAGCGGCAGCGTCGCGAAATTCGCCTCCCCGACATTCTTCTTTTGCTGGCCGACCGAGCCCGAATTGTGCTGGTACATGTTGGTGATGCCGCGCCCGAAGCCCTCGACGATCTCGACGAACCCGTCGGTCGGGGCGCTGGGCGGCGTAACTTTGTGTTTGAGAGCGAGGTCCATGTACCAGGCGAGCGCATCGACCGCCTTTTTCGAGTTGATCGCCACCTTGCCACCCTCCAGCACCTCGGCGCCGTTGGCATAGGCGAACTCGCTCGGGTATAGGACCGCCCAGGTGCCGGCGCCGCGCATGCCGTAGCCGTACTGGTTCTGGTCTGTCTTGGTGAAGCCTTCGGCAAGGCTGAGGAAATCGTCCCAGGTCCAATCCGGCGTCGGCTCCTTGAGGCCGTAAGTCTTCAGCCGATCGGTGCGGTAGAAGATCGCGTCAAGCGTCACCGACAACGGCAGCGACACGATCGCTTTGTCGATGGTTACGGTCTGCCACGCGGTCGGTTGGACGTCCTCCTGGTGCGTCCACGATTTGACGCGCGACGTCAAATCCTCCAGTGCGCCCATCCCCTGAAACTGGCCGAGCCAATTATCCCACACCTGGCAGACATCGGGCGGGCTGCCGGCGCTGATCGCGCTGATCAGCTTTTGGCGTGCCTGCGCCTGCGGCACGAACTCGACAACGACCTCAAAATCCTTCTGCGATTGGTTGAAGCGCTCCACAAGCGAGGTGACGAGCGTGATGCGCGTCGGTTCGGGTACGCTGAACTGGAAATGCACCGGCTCCGCGCCCCAGGCCCTGCGCGGCGCGACAAAGGGGGCATCCCACCAGCCCAGATCGGTCGCAGCAATGACGCCCGACCCGACCAGCATGTGCAGGAACTTGCGGCGAGACCTAAGCCAGCGGTCATTCATTTCGCGTCTCCCCGCTGTATTCGAAGGCCGAGCTGGCTGCAGCAAGTCCCGTCTGTTCATGCAGTCCCTCCCCTGTCGACAGCCGCGCTCCGGTTGACCGACAGCGCCGCGACATGCTAGCTGATTTATATGATGACCCTATGAATGTCGAGCCGGAAACCGTGCCCAAGCGGAGCGATCCCAGCCTGGTGCTGCGGCCGGTGTTGCCGCCGCGCAACCTGCCGCGCGAGATCGCCGAGCGGATCGCAGGTGAGATCACCAGCGCCAAATTGCGGCCCGGCGCCAAATTGCCGACCGAGCAGGAGATGGTGGCCGCGATGGGGGTCAGCCGCACGGTGATCCGCGAAGCGGTCGCGGCATTGCGCGCGGAGGGGCTCGTCGTGACGCGCCAGGGCGCCGGCGCCTTCGTCGCGCCCGATGTCGGGCGCCGCCCCTTCCGCCTGGCGCTCGACGGACTGCCCTCGATCGGCGACGTCCTCGAAATCATGGAATTGCGGGCCAGCGTCGAGGTCGAGGCGGCCGGGCTCGCCGCCGGCCGCGGCTCCGCCGCTGCACGCCGCCGGGTCGCGCGGGCGCTTGGCGCGATCGATGCGGCGCTGGAGCGCGGCGAGAGCGCGATCGACGAGGATTTCGCCTTTCACCGCGCCATCGCCGAGGCAACCGGGAACGCGCAATTCCCGCATTTTCTCGAGTATCTCGGCCGCTTCATTATCCCGCGTCAGAGCATCCGCGTCGCCGCGCATCGCCCGGAGGGCCAGCGCGCCTATCTCGAGACCTTCCAGCGCGAACACGCCGCGATCTGCGCCGCGATCACCCGGCAGGACGCCGCGGCCGCGCGCGCGGCGATGCGAACGCATCTCGGCAACAGCCAGGAGCGCTATCGCCGCCTCGCCGCCGAGGCGGCGGCAGCCCCCCGATTGTTAGAGGTGGAGCAGCCGGTTGGCCTGTTGAGACCGTCCTCCTAATCGTCGGCTGCCGCGGTGGCGGCGGCCGCACCAGGCGACGGGCCGCGGCGTTCCTCGCGCAGCAGCAGCAACAGCGGCACCGAGGCGAGCGCGATCAGCATCATCAGCTTGAAATCATCGATATAGGCGACCATCGCGGCCTGCCGCGTCACCTCGGCGTTGAGCGCCGCCATCCCGCCCGGATTGGTGAGGCTGAACGGCGCCGGCAGATAGGGCGCCTGCGCCAGCGGGTTGTCCGGCCGCAGGCCTTCGACCAGACGCGCGTGAACCACCTGGGTGTTCTCGGCCAAGGTTGCCACCAGGATGCTGATGCCGATGCTGCCGCCGAGGTTGCGCATCACGCTGCGGATCGCCGTCCCCTGGGTCAGGATGCGGCGCGGCAGGCTCGACAACGCGACGATATTCAACGGCACAAAGGTGCAGCCGAGGCCGAAGCCCTGCAACAGCCCGGAGATGATGACCGGGGCCATCCCCATCTGCAGCGAGAAGCAGGTCATCTGCCACATCGACACCGCGGTCAGCAGAAAGCCGAACAGGATGATCAGCCGGTTGTCGAGCCGGTTGATCAACCGGGCGACGAAGAACATCGCCGCCATGCTCCCGACGCCGCGCGGCACGGTGACGAGGCCGGTCGTCATCGCCGGATAGTTCATCAGGTTTTGCAGCATCGTCGGCAGCAGCGCCAAGGTGCCGGTCATGATCAACCCGACACAGAACATCAGCAGCGTGCCGGCCACGAAATTAGGGCTCGTCAACAATTCGCGACTGAGAAACGAGCGCTCCTCGGTGGTCGCCGTGTGCACCGTGAACAGGTAGAAGCCGAGCCCGGCGACCGTCGCCTCGATCCAGATCTCGCTCGAATGAAACCAGTCCTTCAGCTCACCGCGGTCGAGCATCAACTGCAAGGCGCCAATCCCGAGGCTCAGCGTGAGGAACCCGACGAAATCGAATGGCTCGCGATGCACGTTGCGGGTCTGGCGGATGAACATCAGGATGCCTGCCGTGCACAGCACACCGACCGGCAGGTTGATGTAGAAGATCCAGCGCCAGCTGTAATCCTGGGTCAACCAGCCGCCGAGCGCCGGTCCCATGATCGGGCCGAGGATCGTGCCGATGCCGAACACCGCCATGGCCTGCCCGTGGCGCTCGGGCGGGTTGATCTGCAGCAGGATCGCCTGCGACAAGGGGATCAACCCGGCCCCGGCCAACCCCTGCAGGGCCCGGAACGTGACAAGCTCGCCAAGGCTCCCGGCGGCGCCGCACAGCGCCGAAGCGACGGTGAAGCTGACGACCGAGGCCAGGAACACGTATTTGATGCCGAAGCGGCCGGCGAGCCAGCCGGTCAGCGGCATCATGATCGCGCAGCAGACAATATAGGAGGTCAGCGCCCAGGCAATCTGGTCCTGCGAGGCCGACAGGCTCCCCTGGATGTGCGGCAGGGCGACATTGAGGATCGTATTGTCGAGGCCCTGCATGATGTTCGCCAGCATGATCGAGAGCGTGATCATGCCGCGATTGGGTACCGGGGCGAACGCCTCTCCCCTCACTGTTGCCATCCGGAACAGCCGGTCATTGCTGCGCCCCAGGCACGCCACTCACCCCAACCCTCTCCCGGCAATCCCCGGATCAAGCTCGGGGACGGAGATGGAGGCTGAGGAGCGGTGCGCCGGTTTAGCGTGGCGAACTCCCGGTTAGCTGCACGCTGCCCCTTCCCGCTCGATGGTCGGCATCCAGGCGCACTGGTGAACACCGCATCGGCAGATCTTGTAATAGCTTGGTTGCCAGTGCCTAAAGATACGGCAATGTCGCAAATCTGTCATGTCTGCCTCCTCGACGCCGGTCGTCACGAGCCCCGACGGCAGCGCCGCCGGTGCCCGCTTGTCATCGCTCGAATTCTCCCCTTAACTTCGGCGTGAAATTCTTTGACAGCGATCGCAAGGAGAGCGTCATGGCACGAATCCTCGTCATTCACGGCGCCGGGATGAATATGCGGGGCAAGGTGCAGACCGAGATTTTCGGGCCCATGACCCTGCCGCAATACGATGAGCGCATCCGCGGTTACGCGACCGACCTCGGCCTCGACGTCGAGATCTTTCATTCCAACATCGAAGGCGAGATCGTCAACAAGCTGTACGAGGCGAACGATCGCGGCTTCGATGCGGCGATCTTCAACCCGGCGGCCTTCGGCTCCGGCTATCCGGCGCTCGTCGCGGCGATATCGCAGGTGAAGTTCCCGACGATCGAGGTGCATATCTCGAACCCGATCCGGCGCGGCCCGGCCTCGCAGACCGCCGCCGTCAGCCAGGGCGTCGTCGCCGGGTTCGGCATCGCCGGCTACGAGGTCGCGCTGCGCGGCATCCGCGACCTCTTGGCGGCGAAAAAATAGTCCCTTGGTATTGCCCCCGCGGCCGCGCGAGGCAAGTGTCGGGGCGCGAGATGAAGCCGGCTCAGCGCTCGAGGACGATATCGACGCGCCGCTCGGCAACGCTGGTATCCCCCGATCCGGTCTGGCCGATCGGCACCTACCGGAGGATCGCCGGGTTGACGCCGTCCTGCGCCAGTGCGTCGGCGACCACTTGGCTGCGCGTCATGGCCAGATAGCGGTTCGCGGTCGGCGAGCCAGTGGCGCTCGCCCGCGCCTCGATGCGGACCGATCGGGCATTCGTCTCGCGCGCACGCTTGGCGGCGTCGGCCACGGTCTGCAGCGCCTCGGGGGTCAGATGGGCGCTGAATTCGTCGAAATAGACGAGCAGGCGATCGGCGTCTTGGGCTTGCGGCGCGGTTTGCGGCGCACAGGCAACCAGAACACCAAGGAGGAACGCACAGAGACACGGTCTCATCATCGGTAACATCGCCGAGCCATCGCGCTGGTTGTCGAGAACTTTGAATATCTTAGCCGAATAGGTTTGGCGGGACCATGGCGTCGCGCGACGGGCTTGCCGCCAGGCAGTCCGCGTGGAACTCTGAGGCTCCATTTCTTGTCGCAACCGGCGTCATCGAGAGGGGGGCGAGATGCGCATTGTCATCGTCGGTCAGCAGGCTTTCGGCAAGGCCGTGCTCGATGCCTTTGTGGCACGCGGCGATACGGTCGCCGGCGTGTTCGCAGCGCCGGAGAGGCCCGGCGCACGCCCGGACCCGCTCGTCGTCGCGGCCGAGGAAAAGAAGCTCCCGGTCTACCGCTTCCCGAAATATTCCGCCCCCGAGGCGCTCGACGCGCTGAAGGCGCTCGATGCCGATATCGGGATCATGGCCTATGTGCTGCTGTTCGCACCGCCCGAATTCTGCGCGATCCCAAAGCATGGCATGATCCAGTTCCACCCCTCGCTGTTGCCGCTGCATCGCGGGCCGGCCTCGATCCCGTGGGCGATCATCCGCGGCCGCAGCGAGACCGGGCTGACCATCTTCCGCCCGACCCCGGGCCTCGACGAAGGGCCGGTCATCCTGCAGAAGCGGTGCGCGATCGGGCCCAACGACACCGCCGCCTCGCTTTATTTCGACAAGATCTTCCCGCTCGGGGTCGAGGCGCTGGTGCAGGCCGCCGACCTCGTCACCGCCGGCCGCGCCACCGAATGGACCCAGGACGAGAAAGAGGCGACCTATGAGGGCTGGGTGCGCGAAGCCGAGGCGCGCATCAACTGGGCCAACCACGTCGACTTCGTCTACGATCTGATCCGCGGCTGCAACCCGGCGCCGGGCGCCTGGACGACATTCAAATCGGGCGAGGAAGAGCAGAAGCTCTACCTGTTCGACGCGAAAAAGATCATGGCGCCGACCTTCGGCGCGGTGCGCGGCAAGAAATTGGGCGAGGTCGTCTCGGCCGGGCCCGAGGGGCTTGCGCATCCACGCCCAGGGCGGGTTCGTCGAGGTCTCACGCCTCAGGCTCGGCGACGGCGCCAAGGTCAAATCCACCGAACTCGACATTCCGGTCGGGACGATTTTGGGTGAGTAGAAAATCCTAAACCTGTCCGGGATCGGCCGCTATTTCGCGATATAGCGCCAGGTATTCCCGCGCCGCCGCCTCCCAGCTGAAATCGCGGGTCATCGCCTGGTGCATCATGCGCCGCCAGCTGGCCTGGTCGCGATATAGCGCGACGGCGCGCTGGATCGCAGCGAGCAAAGCGTCGGGGGCTTCCGCATCAAAGGCGAAGCCGGTTGCGCTGCCATCGGCCAGGGTCGCGGCATTGGCGTCGACGACGGTGTCGGCCAGTCCGCCGGTCCGGCGCACCACCGGCAACGCGCCATAGCGCAGCGCATAGAGCTGTGTCAGGCCGCACGGCTCGAAGCGCGACGGCATCACGATCGTGTCGCTGCCCGCGATGATCAGATGCGACAATGGCTCGTCATAGCCGAACGCCACCCCGATCCGGCCGCGATAAGTCTCGGCCGCCGCGGCGAAGCCCGCTTCGAGGGCGGCATCGCCGCTGCCGAGCAGCACGAGCCGGCCGCCGAGAGCGAGGAGCCCGGGCAAGGCGGCGAGCAGGAGGTCGAAGCCCTTTTGCGGGGTCAGCCGGGTGACCGCGCCGAACAGCGGCGCGCGGGGTTGCGGCGTAAGATCGAAGCGCTGCTCCAGCGCCGCCTTCGCCGCCATCTTTCCGGCCGGTGCAGCGTCGACATCGTAGCCTCGCGGCAGCGCCGGGTCGTGATCCGGCGACCAGATCCCGGGGTCGACGCCGTTCAGATATGCCGGTCAGCACATCGGCGCGGGTGCGCAACAGCCCGTCGAGGCCCCAGCCGTAGGCCGGGGTCTGGATCTCGCGCGCATAGGTCGGGCTGACCGTCGTCAGCCGGTCGGCATAAAACAGCCCGGCCTTCAAGAACGACAGGCCGCCGTAGAACTCGACTCCGTCGATCGCGAAAAAACTCGCCGGCAAGGCGAGATCGGCAAACAGCCCGGCCGGGAAAAAGCCCTGATAGGCCAGGTTGTGAACGGTGAAGACGCTCGGGAGCGAGGCAGCGGCGGCACGCAGATAGGCCGGAGCGAGCCCGGCGTGCCAGTCGTGGCAATGCACGATGTCGGGGCGCCAATTCGGGTCGGCGCCTTGGGCGAGCGCCGCGGCGACCCAGCCCAAGAGCGCGAAGCGGCGGTGGTTGTCGGGCCAGTCGCCGCCGTCGGGCGCCGCGTAGGGCGTGCCGGGCCGATCGTAGAACGCAGGATGGTCGACGATGTAGGCGGCAACCCCGCTCCCCGGCACCAGCGTCCGCGCCACCCGCACCCGCTCCGACGCGAACGGCGTGCGCAGCCGCAATGACTGGCCGAGATCGAACGCATCGATAAATCCGGCGAACCCCGGCAGCACCAGGCGGGCGTCGACGCCGAGACCGAGCAAGGCCGGCGGCAGGGCGGCGATGACGTCGCCGAGCCCGCCGGTCCTGACCCACGGAAACAGCTCGGCCGCGGCATGGAGAACGCGCAAGGGCCGGGAGTTGTCATTCCCGCGAACGCGGGAATCCAGAGCGGCAGGGCTCCGAGCGGCCGCCCTGGACCCCCGCCTCCGCGGGGGTGACGGCTTCATCTAGATCAGTTCTTGCTCTTGTCGACCAGCGCGTTCTGCTTGATCCACGGCATCATCGCGCGCAGCTTCTCGCCGACCTCCTCGATCGGATGCTCGGCGGCGCGCCGGCGCAATGCCTTGAAGCTCGGCTGGCCGGCGGTGTTTTCGAGCACCCATTCGCGGGCGAACCGGCCCGATTGGATGTCGCCGAGGATCTTTTTCATCTCGGCGCGGACATGCTCGTCGATGACCCGGGGCCCGCGCGAGTAGTCGCCATATTCGGCGGTGTTGGAGACCGAGTAGCGCATGTTGGCGATGCCGCCCTCATAGATCAAATCGACGATCAGCTTGACCTCGTGACAGCACTCGAAATAGGCCATCTCAGGCGCGTAGCCGGCCTCGACCAGGGTCTCGAACCCGGCCAAGATCAGCGAGGTCAGCCCGCCGCACAAGACGCTCTGCTCGCCGAACAGGTCGGTCTCGCATTCCTCGCGGAAGGTGGTCTCGATGACGCCGGCCCGGCCGCCGCCGATCGCAGAGGCGTAGCTCAGCGCGATCTCGAGCGCATTGCCGGACGGGTTCTGCTCGACCGCGACGAGGCACGGCACGCCGCCGCCGCGCAGGTATTCCGAGCGCACGGTGTGGCCCGGCCCTTTTGGCGCGATCATGAAGACGTCAAGGTCGGGACGCGGCTCAATCAGGCGGAAATGGATGCTGAGACCGTGCGCGACGGCGAGCGCGGTGCCCTGCCGCATATTCGGGCGCAATTCGCTGTTGTACAGCCCCGCCTGCAATTCGTCGGGCGCCAGCACCATGACGATGTCGGCCCACTTGGCGGCCTCGACATTGGTCATCACCTTGAGCCCGGCATTCTCGGCCTTCTGGATCGAGGCCGAGCCCGGGCGCAGCGCGACGACGACGTCCTTGACCCCGCTGTCGCGCAGATTGTTGGCGTGAGCGTGGCCCTGGCTGCCATAGCCGATGACCGCAACCTTCTTCGATTTGACCAGGTTCACATCCGCATCGCGGTCGTAATACACGCGCATGACAGGTTCCTTCCAGAGGAGTGAGAGGCGAGGCGAACTCCTGTGTGGCTATAGACGGACCGGTTGAGGGCCCCGCAATTTAATGCCAATCCCCACCCCGATCACAACGACCGCGGCGGCGGCAGAAGCGGCGAGGCAGAATAACCCCACGAGCGGAAAGCCACCAATGGCGAGGACCACGCCGCCTAGCGACGCCCCGCCAACGATTCCTAGCTGATTGCTGGTCGCCAGGAGGCCGTTTGCGGTCGCCCGCGACTCTCCTGCCAACTCGGCCGTCAGAACCCAGGTGACCGGTTCAAAGATCGTAAGGAGGAGAACACCGACGCAGCACAGCAGGCTGACCGTCCAAGGCGACAGACTGAGGGTGAGCGCGGCGCTCACGCACGCGCCGCCGAGCAGCAGGCTCAATGCCGCCCAGGTCAGCGCCTGTGGCCGTCCGGCCACGTACCCTCCGAGGAGGCTGCCGATCATGGCTCCGGTCCCAACAAATGCCAGCGGGAGGGCGGTCGCGCCCTGCGTCATCGCGTAGGTGCTCACCAGAAAAGCTACGAGATAGGTGAAGATCGCAATCGCCGCCGTTTGATAGAGAATGTTGGCCAATAATACAAACCAGAGACTGGTCCGGCGGCCGACCTCCCTGAAATGAGCGGCAAACCCGCGTGCCTGCACGGCCTGGGAAGCCGCTGGAAGCCAATACCACTGCATCGCCCACACCAACACGAGCAAGCCGCCAATCACCGCGAACGGCAATCGCCATCCGCCGATCTGCCCCAGAAACGCCACCATCGGTGTGCCGATCACGAGCGCCAAAAAGCTCGCACACAGCAGGACGCTAATCGGCCTGCCGCGCTCGGCGGGGGCAAAATGATCGGCGACAGCCGCCACTCCGTTCGGCGGGATCATTGCGCCGCCAACCCCTGTGATCAGACGACAAGCGAGCAGCGCCCAATAGTTCCACGCGAGCAGCGAGCCGAGCACCCCCGCCGCGGTCAGCGCGACCCCGGTCAACCCGACCCGTCGTCTGCCATAAGTGTCGGACAGCGGACCCACGAGAGGGGCGGTAATTCCCCAAGAAATTCCGATAGCCGCCGCCAATTGCCCGGCTGCCGCGAGCGAGGTCCCGAACGCGGCGGCCAATGCTACCAGCAGGATCCCCATCATCATCCACACGGTTCGGAGCAGAAAGAAGGCCACCGAAAGCGAGGTGACCAGCCGAACCTGTGTTGGTGTCGCCACGCCAGATCCTCCCGGGATGATTTTCACTCTGGCCTTTGGGTACGCGCCTGCGACCGGGATTCCGTCTTCGAAGGTTTGCTAAAAACTACCCGGGCCGCGGGCGATCGCGACGGCGCCGGTGCGCGACACCTCGGCGAGGCCGAGCGGCTCCATCAGCGCGATAAAGGCGTTCAGCTTTTCGGCCGAGCCGGTGATCTCGAAGACAAAGCTCTCGGTCGTCGAATCGATCACCTGCGCGCGGAAAATATCGGCAAGGCGCAGCGACTCGATGCGCGACTCGCCCTTGCCGGCGACCTTGATCAGCGCCATCTCGCGCTCGACAAAGGGGCCTTCGTCGGTCAGATCGTGCACCTTGTGCACCGGCACCAGGCGCGACAACTGCGCCTTGATCTGCTCGATGATCATCGGCGTGCCTAAGGTCACGACGGTGATCCGCGACAAACTGTTGCTGCGGTCGACCTCGGCGACGGTCAGGCTTTCGATGTTGTAGCCGCGCCCGGAAAACAGCCCGATGACGCGCGCCAGCACCCCCGGCTCGTTGTCGACCAGCACGGCGATCGTGTGGCGTTCGGTGTTGTCGGCCACGCGCAAAATTTCCGTCATTCCGGGGCGCGGGCGTAGCCCGCGAACCCGGAACCCATGAACACCGTGGTCAATCTGTTTCGCAACACTGTTCGAGCGCGCCTGTCGGGTTGGTGGTCTTGGGTTCCGGGCTCGCCGTTTCGCGGCGCCCCGGAATGACAATCGTCGAGCGGTCTAGCAAAGCACTGCGTCCTCAGACGAGAACCATGCCTTCCTCCGAGACCGGGCCGCTTCGCCTCGTCCTCGGGGCCGAGCAGCATCTCGTTATGGGCCGCGCCCGAGGGGATCATCGGGAAGCAGTTCTCGGTCTGATCGACCGCGACATCGAGGATGACCGCGCGCGGCGTCTCGATCATCTCGCGGATCGCGTCGTCGACCTCGTCGGGCCGCTCGACGCGCCGCCCGACCGCGCCGAAGGCCTCGGCGAGCTTGACGAAATCCGGCAGCGCGGCGGTGTAGCTCTCGGAATAGCGGCCGCCATGCAGCAGCTCCTGCCACTGCCGCACCATGCCCATGTACTGGTTGTTGAGGATGAAGGCCTTCACCGGCAGGCGGTACTGCGCGATCGTCGACATCTCCTGGATGTTCATCAGGATCGAGGCTTCGCCGGCGACATCGATCACCAGCGCGTCGGGATGCGCGACCTGCACCCCGACCGCGGCCGGCAAGCCATAGCCCATCGTGCCGAGCCCGCCCGAGGTCATCCAGTGGTAGGGCTGGTCGAACTTGAAGAACTGCGCGGCCCACATCTGGTGCTGGCCGACCTCGGTCGTGATGTAGGGGTCGCGCCCCTGGGTCAGCGCATAGAGGCGCTCCAGCGCGTATTGCGGCTTGATCACATCCGTGCGCGCGCGGTCGTAGCGCAGGCAATCGCGCGCCCGCCACGCATCGATCTGGCGCCACCAGGCGGTGCGCGCCGCGCCCGTCGGCGCGCGGCGTCGCCTTGCGCCAGGCCGCGAGGAGCGCGCCCAGCACCTTGCCGCAGTCGCCGATCAGCGGCACGTCGACCCGCACGTTCTTGTTGATCGACGACGGGTCGATGTCGATGTGGATCTTCTTTGATCCCGGCGAAAAAGCGTTGAGCCTCCCGGTCACCCGATCGTCGAAGCGCGATCCGACCGCGATCATCAGATCGCAATCGTGCATTGCCATGTTCGACTCGTACATGCCGTGCATGCCGAGCATGCCGAGAAAATGCGGGTCGCTCGCCGGGAACGCGCCCAGCCCCATCAAGGTCAGCGTGCAGGGCGCATCGACCAGCCTGCACGAATTCGGCAAATCGCGCGCAGGCTTCGGGGCCCGAATTGATCAGCCCGCCGCCGCCGTAAAACAGCGGCCGCTTGGCCTTGGCGATCATCGCCACCGCCTCGGCGACCCGCGCCGGGTCGGCCTCCAACTGCGGGCGATAGCTCTTGTGCAGCGGCTGCTCCGGCCCGTTGTAGTCCCCGAGGGCAAACAGGATGTCCTTGGGCAGATCGACCACGACCGGCCCGGGCCGCCCGCTCTTGGCGACGTAAAACGCCTCGTGCATCGTGCGGGCGAGGTCGGCGACGTCCTTGACCAGGTAATTGTGCTTGGTGCAGGGCCGGGTGATCCCGGTCGTGTCGGCTTCCTGGAAGGCGTCGTTGCCGATCAGATGCGTCGGCACCTGCCCGGTCAGGCAGACGATCGGCACCGAATCCATCAGCGCGTCGGTCAGCCCGGTCACCGCATTGGTCGCCCCCGGGCCGCTCGTCACCAGCACCACCCCGACCCGCCCGGTCGATCGGGCATAGCCTTCGGCGGCATGGACCGCGCCGCCCTCCTGGCGCACCAGGATGTGGCGCAGCGCATTCTGCTTGAACAGCGAATCGTAGATCGGCAGGACCGCGCCGCCGGGATAGCCGAAGACGACATCGACGCCCTGATCGACGAGCGCCTTGATGACGATATCAGCTCCACAAATCGGCTCGGCCGACATGACATTCTCCGCAACCGAGGAACGGCAAATCTTCCCCGCGGTCCGGCCTGGGGGCCGGCCAGGGGAGCGGCACCCTAGTCAGCTATGTCCGGTGGGTCAACAGGAAATGGTCAATAAAATGACGTGAGCATCGCAGCAAACTTTCCGAAAGTTGCGCACCGAGGACCAGGCCGGGGACCATCTGATGGCGGAACCAGGTCATCTGGCGCTTGGCGTAGCGACGAGTCGCGCGCTGCGCCGCGACGACAGCCTCGTCGAGGGCGATTTCGCCGCGCCAATGACGCAGCAATTCGGGGACCCCGACCGCCTTCATCGCCGGCAATTCAGGGTCGAGGCCGCGGCGGCCAAGCGCTGCCGCCTCGGCGAGCGCGCCCTCCGCGATCATGCCAAGAAAGCGCGCATCGCAGACGGCGTAGAGCGCCGCGCGCGGGGGGGCGAGCAGCACGGACGCGAACCGGTAGGGCGAGGCCGGCTGCCGCGCCGGCCTGCCACGCGCCCAGTGGCCGGCCGGTTGCGCGCACGACCTCCCAGGCGCGCATCAAGCGCTGGCGGTCGCCGGGCGACAGGCGGGCCGCGGCGACCGGGTCGAGCGCCGCCAGCCGCTCGCGGAACGCCGCTTCGCCGAGCGCGCGATAGAGCGCCACCGCTTCCGCGCGGATCGCGGCGGGGATCGGCGGGATCGCGGCGAGACCGTGCTGCAGCGCACGCAGATAAAGCCCGGTGCCGCCGACGACGATCGGCAACCTGCCGGCGCGATGGCTGGCGGCGATCTCAGAGAGCGCCAAGGCCCGCCAGCGGCCCGGCCGAGCCGCGCTCGGCGGCGTCGAGATAGCCGTAGAGCCGGTGCGGCGCCCGCGCCATCGCCGCGGCATCGGGGCGGGCCGACAGGATGCGCAGATCGCGATAGATCTGCAGGCTGTCGGCGTTGATGATCGCGCCGTCGAACGCCACCGCCAACTCGAGCGCCAGCGCCGATTTGCCGCTCGCCGTCGGTCCGGCGATCAGGATGACGGGAGCTGGTGCCAGATCTTCGCCCGCTTTGGATCGCATCCTCGCTTATCGTCGATCGCCCGCGGCTTGGCTCCTCAGGATGAGATCCTTTCGTAATGCCATCGGCCTCTCTGCTGGATGCGCCGAGGCGCGCCGAAGTCCGGCCGATGAACTACACGTCGAGGCCATGCCGAGGAGGCATCGCCGTGGAACTCGTGATGACCGTGATCGCCGGCCCCGGCGCCGCGGGCGCCCTGCCCGAGCTGGTCGCCGCGCTGGCCGCGGCGCTGCCCCTCGCCGGCGCGCCGGACTGGCTCGCGCCCGGCGTCGCCTGCGATCTCTGCCTTGCCGGCACCGATTGGCAAGCGGCCGAGGCGGCGGCCCGCCGGGCGATCGGCGGCGCCGCGATCGACGTGCTGGTCCAGCCGTCGGCCGGCCGCCGCAAGCGGGTTCTCGTCGCCGACCTCGAATCGACGATCATCGAGAACGAAATGCTCGACGAACTGGCCGATTTCATCGGGCGGCGATCGCATGTCGCCGAGATCACCCGGCGGGCGATGAACGGCGAACTCGACTTCGCCACCGCGCTCGCCGAGC
The DNA here is from genome assembly GCA_963842175.1 of uncultured Alphaproteobacteria bacterium. GTDB lineage: Bacteria > Pseudomonadota > Alphaproteobacteria > ATCC43930 > CGMCC-115725 > DATARH01. Next base: position 6,398 of record CAWJFM010000002.1, on the reverse strand, counting down.
GGGTCGCGCTGCTGAGAGGCCTGCCGGAGTCGGTCCTCGACGACGCGGCCTCGCGCATCCGGCTGATGCCGGGAGCGCGCGCGCTGGTCGCGACCTGCCGGGCGGCCGGGGCGCGTACTGCCCTGGTCTCGGGCGGGTTCACGCGTCTTTGCCGAGCGGGTCGCGGGCGAACTCGGTTTCGAGCGGGTCGTCGCCAATCGGCTCGAGATCGCCGACGGCCGGATCGCCGGAACCGTCCTGGCGCCGATCGTCACCGGCGAGACGAAGCGCGAGACGCTGTTGGCGTTGGCCGAGGAATGCGGCTGTCGCGCCAATCGGCGACGCTCGCCGTCGGCGATGGCGCCAACGACCTGCCGATGCTTGCGGCGGCCGGGCTCGGGATCGCCTTCCGCGCGAAGCCGGCGGTCGCCGCCGCCGCGCGCTGGCGCATCGACCATGCCGACCTGACCGCCCTGCTCTATGCCCAGGGTTATCGCGCCGACGAGATCGTTGGCGGGTGAATTGCCGCCCTGCAACCTCAACTCTGGTCGAGGCGCAGCGCGATAAAGCGCAGGTCGCCCTGCCGTTCGACGAGCAGCAGGATCGATTTGCGGCCGGCCTTCTTGGCGTCGTCGACCTTGCCGGCGACCTGGCTCGTGCTCTTGATCTCCTCCTGCGCCGCTTCCATGATCACATCGCCTGGTTTAAGGCCCTTTTCGGCCGCCGCGCTGTCCTTCGTGACATCGACGACGACGACCCCCTTCTCATCGCTCAGCGAGAACTTGTCCTTCAGTTCCGGCGTGATGTTCGACAGCGTGAGACCGAGCGTCGTCACCGTGCTGCTGTCCGCCGCCGGCGGCTGGTTCTTGACCGGTTCCTGAGCGGCAACCTGTTCAGTCTCTTCGAGCTTGCCGACCTTGACCTGCAGCGTGGTCTCATGACGCTTGCGCCAGACCGTCACCGGCACGGTCTTGCCGACCGTCGACTCGGCGACGAGCCGCGGCAGATGACGCATGTCGGCAACCGTCTTGCCGTCGAAAGCTGAGGATCACATCGCCCGGCTGAATGCCCCCGGTCTGGGCCGGGCCGTTGTCGTTGACGCTGGCGACGAGCGCGCCATGCGGCTTGTCGAGCCCGAGGCTCTCGGCGATTTCGTCGGTGACCGCCTGAATACGCACGCCGAGCCAGCCGCGGTGCACGGTGTGATCGGGCTCTCGGATCAGCTCGGCGACGACCGTCTTGGCAAGGTTGGACGGGATGGCGAAACCGATGCCGATCGAGACGCCGGTGGGCGAATAAATTGCCGTGTTGATGCCGATGACCTCGCCATTCATGTCGAACATCGGGCCCCCGGAATTGCCCCGGTTGATCGCGGCGTCGGTCTGTAGGAAATCGTCGTAGGGTCCCGAATTGATGTCGCGTTGCCGCGCCGAAAGAATGCCGGCGGTGACGCTGCCGCCGAGGCCGAACGGATTGCCGATCGCCAGCACCCAATCGCCGACCCGAGCCTTGTCGCTGTCGCCCCAGGGCACCGCGGTAAGTTTCTTGTCGGTCTTTACCTTCAAGACCGCGACATCGGTCTTGGTGTCGCGGCCGACCAGCTCGGCCTTGAGGTTGGTGTTGTCGTGCAGGATGACGGTGATCTCGTCGGCATCGGCGACAACGTGATTGTTGGTGACGATGTAGCCGGCCGGGTCGATCACAAAGCCCGAGCCAAGCGAGGTTGCCTTGCGCGGCTGCACCTCGGGGCGCTCACCCTTCTGGCCGTTATGGTCGAAGAAATCCTTGAAGAACTCCTCGAACGGCGAGCCGGGCGGGAATTGCGGCCGCGCCGGGGCAGCGCGTTGGTGCTCCGGCTTCAAGGTCTGCGTCGTCGAAATATTGACGACGGCCGGCAGCAGCTTCTCGGCAAGATCGGCAAACCCATCCGGCCCCGGTCGCGCCGCCAAGGAAACTCCTGCGGGGACGGCGAGCACCAACGCGGCGACCGCCGCAATGGCCGAGCCCCGCAATCGCGATGTGAGAATCGCCACCTGAACCGACTCCTCGCAGCAAAAGCCCGATACCGCACCCGTCAACATCGCCCAAGCAGCAGCTATTCACGCCACTCAAAGGCTGCCGCCGCTGCGGCACTCGCCCCGCAAGATTACGAGAGATGCGGCCGGCAAGCCAGATCCCTTCGCAGCCGCGCCAGATCAGCTCCGCAACAGCCAGACGATCACCACGCCGACAGAAGCGGCGAGCAACCCGGACGCGCGCAGCACCTGCGGCGGCACCAGCATCGCGCGCTGGGCGACGCGCTTCATACCCTCCGGGAACAAGGCATAAAAGACGCCCTCGATGACCAGTACGAGAGCGAGCCCAGTGCATAGGTCGCGCATTACCCGCTGTGGAGGGCGTCGTGCCGCATCGCCGATCCGCCGGTTACGGCTGACGCGCTCCGCCGGGCGCTCCAGCCGCAGGGGCAGCAGACGTCCGACCCGGCACGGGGGTCGCGCCCGCCGGAGCCAACGCCCCTTGTGCTCCCTCGAAACTATTGAAAAATCTGAAGAAATTGCCTTCGGGCGCGAGCACGTAAGAGGTATCGTGCCCACTGAGAGCATTGCGATAGGCCTGCAGCGAGCGGTAGAAGACGAAGAATTTTTCGTCCTGGTCGTAGGCCTTGGCGTAGATCGCCGTTGCCGCGGCATCGCCCTGGCCGCGCAAGTCCTGCGCATCGCGCTGGGCGTCGGCCAGGATCACGGTCACTTCGCGATCGGCGTTGGCGCGCACGGTCGCCGCCGCCTGGGAGCCCTCGGCGCGATAGAGCGCCGCCTGCTGCTGGCGCTCGGAGTTCATCCGCGCATAGATCGCCTCACTGTTCTGCACCGGCAGATCGAAGCGGCGGATGCGGGTGTCGACAACCTCGATGCCGAACGGCTTGGCGGCGGCCCTGACGTCGTCGCGGATCTTCTGCATGATCGGCGCGCGCTGCACCGACAACAGCGCCGACAGCGGCGCCTTGCCGATGACCAGCCGCATGCTGCTGCTGACCATGACGCTGAGCCGGGCGCGCACGGCATCCTCGTTGCCGACCGTCTGGTAGAACAAGCAGCGGGTTGACGATCCGATAGCGGGTGTAGGTATCGACGATCGCGCGCTTCTGGTCGGCGGCGATGACCTCCTCGGGCGGCGGCTCGACATCGAGCAGGCGCTTGTCGAAAAACACGACGTTCTGCACGAACGGGATCTTGAGCTCGATCCCGGGCTGGTCGATGACCCGCACCGGCCGGCCGAGTTGCAGCAGCAGCGCCTGCTCGGTCTGATAGACGATGAAGAACGAACTCATCGCCAGGATCCCGACGACGACGAGAAGGACGCCGATGACGGCGAGAAGCCGATGGCTCATGGCCGTCGAACCGTCGAGGATTGCACGCCGCCGGTGGCGGGCGGCACCGGGGTCGCGCCGGTCGCGGGGCCCGCCGCTGGCGCGGGGGTGGGCGGTGCGGCGTTGAGCAGATTGGGCAGCGGCAAATAAGGCAGAACCCCGCTCTGCCCCTCGACCGTCTTGTCGATGATGATCTTGTTGCTGTCCTTGAGGATCTCTTCCATCGTATCGAGATAGAGGCGCTGTGCCGTCACGGTCTGCGCCGCCTTGAAGGCCGTATAGACCGCGTCGAACCGGGCGGCGTCGCCGGTCGCCTGCGCGACGACCTGCTGGCGATAGGCCTCGGCGCCCTGGATGATCTTGGTGGCCTCGCCCTTCGCCTTCGGGACCACTCCGTTGCGATACGATTCGGCCTCGTTTTTGAGCCGCGCCTGGTCGGCAAGCGCCGCCTGCACGTCGCGGAAAGCGGCAATGACCGGGGCCGGCGGATCGACCCGCTGCAGGGTAACCTGCGTGACCAGGATCCCGGCGCCATACGCATCGAGCAACTGCTGCAAGCAGCTTGCCGGTGTCGTTCTCGATCTGCTGACGGCCGCCGGACAGCTCCATCGCCAGCGTGTTCTCGCCGACGACCTCGCGCAACGCGCTCTCGGCCGCCGATTTGACCGTCTTCTCGGGTTCGCGGATGTTGAACAGATAGGCCTTGGCATCCTTGATCACCCAGAACACGGTAAAATTGACGTCGACGATGTTCTCGTCGCCGGTCAGCATCAGCGATTCCTGCTCGACCTGGGCGCTGGAAGTCGGCCGACCTTCTTCGCTCCCTTCGCTGCGATAACCGATCTCGGTGCGGTTGACGCGCGTCACGGGCGGCGTGAATACGCTCTCGATCGGCGCCGGCAGGTGGTAGTTGAGGCCGGGCTGGGTGGTGCGGTTATAGGCGCCGAACCGCAGCACGACGCCGACCTCGTCGGGCAGGACCCGGTAAAAGCCGCTCGCCAGCCACAGCACGATAATGGCGACGACGACGACCGCGATGCCGGCGCCGGTGCCGAAGCCGAAGCCGCCCGGGAAGAAGCGGCGGAAGCTGTCCTGGCCGCGGCGCAGGATTTCTTCGAGATTGGGCGGCTGCGGCCCGCGCGGCCCGCTTGGACCATTGCCGCGCCCGCCGCCGCCCCAGGGTCCGCCGCCGCGCGGCCCGGTGCCCCACGGACCACCGGGCTCACTATGCCAGATCATCGAACCACACCCTTTCCGCGGCGGCAGGGCCGCGCCGCGGATGCCGCCGCGCCAACGCCGACGCCGGATGCCAGCCCGATAGAGGGCGCGCCGGGCGGGTGTTGTCAAGTGCCGGTGTCGCGCCTAAATCCCGTCAGCCTCCACCTCACTTCGCACCCGCGGGGAGGACAGGTGGGGGAAACGCGGGAATAGCGAATGGCGGTCACCGAGAGAGAGGTCCTCGACGCGCTGGCCGCGGTGCGCGATCCCGACAAGGGCGGGGACATCGTCGCGCTCGGGATGGTATCGGGCGTCGTCGTCCGCGACGGCAATGTCGGCTTTGCGATCGAGGTCGAGGCCGAGCGCGGCCCGCGCCTCGAACCGTTGCGCAAAGCCGCCGAGCAAGCCGTCGAAGCGCTGCCCGGGGTGCTGTCGGTCACCGCGGTCTTGACCGCCGAGGCGCGGCCGCCCGGCGGACGCCCGCAGGCACCGCCTCGGGCGCCCGCGACACGGCGCCTCAGGACGCGGCCGACCGGCCGCAACCCGCCGCCGCGGCCAAGGCCGCGCTGGCGCCGGGCGTGCGGGCGATCGTCGCGGTCGCCTCCGGCAAGGGCGGCGTCGGCAAATCGACGGTCGCCGCCAACCTCGCACTGGCGATGAAGGCGAACGGCCTCTCGGTCGGGGTGCTCGACGCCGACATCTACGGCCCCTCGATGCCGCGCATGCTCGGGATTTCCGGGCGGCCCTCCGCCTCGGCCGACGGCAAGATCCTGCGGCCGATGGAGAATTACGGCGTCAAATGCATGTCGATCGGCTTTCTCGTGCCCGAGGACACGCCGATGATCTGGCGCGGGCCCGATGGTGATGAGCGCGTTGCAGCAGATGCTGCGCGACGTTTCCTGGGGCGAACTCGACATCATGATCGTCGACATGCCGCCCGGCACCGGCGACGCGCAATTGACGATGGCCCAGCAGGTGGCCCTGGCCGGCGCGGTCATCGTCTCGACCCCGCAGGACATCGCCCTCATCGACGCGCGTAAGGGCCTCGCGATGTTCCAGAAGGTCGACGTGCCGGTGCTCGGCATCATCGAGAATATGAGCTATTTCCTGTGCCCGCATTGCGGCGAGCGCAGCGACATCTTCAGCCATGGCGGGGCGCGCCGCGAGGCCGAGCGGCTCGGCACCGATTTTCTCGGCGAGGTGCCGCTCGACATGGCGATCCGCGCAGACCTCGGACGAAGGCCACCCGATCACCGCCTCGCAGCCCGATTCGCCCTACGCCCGGACCTTCCGCGACATCGCCGCGCGGGTCTGGGACAAGGTCTCGGGCGACGCCCCGGCCCGGCGGGCAGGGCCGCGGATCGTGGTGGAGTAACCCTCCGTTTATCAAGGCCTCGGGAAGCGAAGGGACACTGGCATGACGGCGAGCGGGTCACAGAAAAACCACTCTCCTTCTCGGCTGATAGACGCGAGAATTGAAGAGCTGGGCGATTGGCGGGGCAAGATGCTCAGCCGGCTCCGTAGCTTGGTCAAGGAGGCCGATCCCGAAATTGTCGAGGAGTGGAAGTGGCGAGGGGTTCCGGTGTGGTCGCATGACGGATTGATCTGCACAGGCGAGACTTACAAGAACGTCGTGAAGATGACCTTCGCCAAAGGGGCGGCTCTGAAGGATCCCGCGGGCCTCTTCAACGCCAGTCTTGACGGGAACACAAGGCGTGCCATCGACTTCCAGGAGGACGACACGATAGACGAGGAAGCGTTGAAGGCTCTTGTTCGCGCCGCCGTGACGCTGAACAAATCCAAATCGGCCTGATTTCGCTGACCGGCGCGAATT
>CAWJFM010000001.1:0-175010 GCA_963842175.1 uncultured Alphaproteobacteria bacterium | reverse complement strand
CCCCAGCGGCCACTCGAACCGTCGACGCGTTTTCCGTTGATGAAATGCTGGACATCGCTCATGCCGTTCTACCCGCAGGCTGGATTGGCTCACGGGCCATCATAAGCCGCGGCGGGCAGGCGGGGCAGGAGAAATTCGCCGGCGCGGGCCCGGCGGCGCATTGCCCGCTCCGCCCTGGACAGACTTGCATAAAAAGCAACGTCATTTCGGGGGCCGACCCCCGGACCTGATCCGGGGAAGGCGGCCCGGAACCCATGCACACGGGCCTCTGGAATATGGGTTCCGGGTTCTCGGCTTCGCCGAGCCCCGGAATGACGGATGTTTGTGCAACACCCCCCCGAACGGGAGTGCGCCGCTTACAACCCGATGATCGCGGAATAGGCCGAATAGGCCGTCCACAGCAGCAGCGTGGCCATTCCGGCCCAGTAGACTACCGAATACATTCTTCCCCCGCGCCCCCGCATCGCGAGATCGGCCCTGCCGCGCGGTCCCCTTCACCGTGATAGGGCAGCGCCGTAAATTCCGTTCCCGCGCTGCGGGCAAGCCTCGACGGCGTCATCAAATCGCGGGAAGATCGGCCCCGCCGAACGGTAGAGAGAGGGAAGGGGGCTCATGGCAGGAATCAATCTGGCCTCGCGCATCCCGGTGACGGTGCTGACCGGCTTTCTCGGCAGCGGCAAGACGACGCTGCTGAACCATGTGCTGAGACGCCCGCGATGGCGGCGACGGCCGTCATCGTCAACGAATTTGGCGAGATCGGGATCGACCACCTCTTGCTCGATGCGCCACGACCATGACGTACGACTGAATAGCGGCTGTCTTTGCTGCACCGTACGCGGCGACATCGTCGACACCTTGCTGAACCTGTTCGTCGGCCGGGCCAACGGCAAGGTCCCGCATTTCACCCGCGCGGTCATCGAGACGACCGGGCTCGCCAATCCGGCTCCAGTCCTGCATACCCTGATCTCCAACCCGCTCGTCGCCGAGCGCTACACGATCGACGGCGTGGTGACGACGGTCGACGCGGTCAACGGCGCCGGCACCCTCGACCGCCAGCCCGAGGCCGTAAAACAGGCCGCGGTCGCCGACCGGCTGATCGTCACCAAGGCCGACCTCGCGGAACCCGCCGCGCTCGCGGACGCTCAAGGCGCGGCTCCCCGCCCCCTCCCGGGCGCCCCGCTGCTCGCGCGGCGCACGGCGCGATCGATCCCGCGATCTGTTCGGTCTCGGCCTCTTCGACCCGCAGACCAAAAGCGTCGAGGTCCAGCGCTGGCTGCAGGACGAGGCGGTTGCCGCGCCGCACGAGAACGACGATGAGCACCACCACCACGCCGCCCATGGCCACGACGTCAACCGCCACGACGAGCGCATCCGCGCCTTCTGCATCACCCGCGAGCGGCCGATCTCATGGAGCGCGCTGTCGGGCTGGCTCGATGCGCTGGCGACGATGCGCGGCGACGATCTGTTGCGCCTCAAGGCGATCGTCGCGCTCGGCGACCGGCCCGAGCAACCGGTCGTCCTGCACGGCGTGCAGCACCTCTTTCACCCGCCCGTGCTGCTCCCGGCCTGGCCGACGCGAGATCGCCGTACCCGCATCGTCTTCATCACCCGCGACCTGCCGAAAGAGACGATCGAATCGAGCCTCGCCGCCTTCGAGGCCGCCGACGACCCGCCCGCCCCGCCGACGCCGCTGCCCGCCGGCGGGCGTTAGGCTAGGTCAACCCAATCAGCTCGACGCCTCTCAACCCCTAAGCAGCCGCTCGCGGAAATCGATCGCGACGACGGGTTATGCGTCACACCTGACCTTGGTCAAAGGGTCAGCCCCCGCGCTGGCTGGGCGGCTCGCGTTCCGTCACCGGCCGCCGCACCGGATACAGTTGCTGCCAGATCTCGGCGTCGCGGTTGTAGAAATCTGGGCGAAATTGCAACGTACCGTCGGTATCTACAAACGCGGTCTGATAGACCACGAATACCGGCACGGGCGCTGGCAGATTGCTTAGGGTGGTGCTGCCCATCGCGATCGCTTGATTGATCGTGTCGATCGGTTTCTGCATCAGCAGGGCGGCCAATTCGCGCGGATTCTGCACCCGGATGCATCCATGGCTGATGCGGCGGTTATCGCGGCTGAACGGATTTTGATCCGGGGTATCGTGCAGGTAAACCTCGAACCGGTTCGGCATCTAAACCAGATCTGTCCGAGCCCTGCGTCGGGTCCCGGAAGCTGCTCCACGCCGCCATCGGGCAGCATTACCATGTGATTCCGCGTCAAATAATTTGGGTCGCGCCTGATCTTCGGCAGGATCTCCCCCGTAGCGATGTCGCCCGGGATGTTCCATGGAGGGTTGAACTCAATTCCCTCGATCGTGGCGCGGAACTCCGGGCTCTGATTGCGCTCGACATCTTCGCCGACAATGACCCGCGTAGAGAAAACCGGCCGATCGGCGCGATAAAGTACCAGCTCGTTCGTCGGCAACGTTGACCCAGACGCGGTCCGCCGGCAGCCGCCGCGGCAGCCAGCGTTGGCGTTCAAGGTTTACCTCAATCTCGCGCAAGCGGTTCGTCGTGGCCTTGTCGCCGGCCGGGGTGCCCGAGCGATACCCCTGCAAAGCCTGGCGCAGCGCCCGGTAGGTCGGCGTCGTCGGCGCCAGCGCCTCGATCACTGCCGCCGGATCGGGGCTGCCGATAGCGGCGTCGAGCGTAGCAGCCACATCGATCGGCTCAGGCGTCAGTGTCTCGTCATCTCTTCGGCGCTCAACCGGCACGGCGCCGCGGGCCAGCGCGTCGGCATACGATAGGAAGGCGTCCGACAGCAACAATTCGCGGTCAAGCGGCGGCAATGTCGCTGTCTGCCGCAGTAGGTTCGCGTGAAACAGCTCCAGGGTCGAGACCCTGATCGCCGGCGCGCAACACGGCATTCACCAGTGAATTCGCCTGCGCTTGCCGGGTCGTCCATATTGGCTCGAAGCCATGGCGCGCGTAGAAGCGTCGTAGCAACCCGACATTCAGCCGTTCACCGGCGATGACTAACTCGGGCGTGCCGTCGATCAGCTTGCCGAGTTCAGTGTCGGCATTGCCGCTATGGGGGCGGACGGCGCCGGCGCGACGGTTCCCCCGGGCTCCGGCTCCGCAGAACTGCCGGCGCGGCAAGCGCACATGCTGCGGCGAGAGCGATCGTGCCGCCTGCAATCAGTCCGACGGATGCCAACAAGCCTCCCTTCTCATCGAGAAGCTACATGATGAGAACAAGATAGCCTCACCTAAAGCGTGATCCCGGCGCGACTTGCGCTGCCGGTGGTGGAGCGATTGTGCCCACTAGAACGAAGTTTCTTCAAGCAGCAGTAAAAGGGGCATCTTGATTTATCGACCCTCCGGTGTGCCCGCCCGTCGGGACCGCGCGTCAAGCGCGGTGGCGCCCAAACCCGATCTTTTGACATGGCGCGGGAACCAGGAACCCCTTCGCCGTTACTAGTTGCTGTCAATCACTTCAGATTGTCCTATCGTAAATTCCCTCAACTGTGGAGTAAACCAATGTCCGAGATCGAAAAAATGGCCCGCGCAGGCGGTTGCGGAATGCGTACTGGTTGCCATCGTCGCTTCCGCACACTCGTTCGGATCCGCCCCGGCGCGCCTCCCCCGCCGCCGCAACCGGTCGCCTATCCGGCCCCGCCGCCTCCGCCTCCGCCTCCGGCTCCGGTTGTTCGCGGCTAATCGACGGCACGGGAAGGCGCAAGGACCCGATCCTCGAAGATCGACCAGATGACCTGACCGCCATCGAGAGGGGCACAGGCAAGGTCAGAGAGCGCGTAAGCCAAGCCCGCCCGCGCTATCTCCATCGCCTGCGCCTCTCCGGTGGCGACTTGGGTCGTTGTTGCGTGCCGCGAATGCACGTGCCGTTGCAACCCGGCCTAGGAGCGGCCGAGAGCAGAACACGGGCCAGTGACCTTCAGGATTGCCCCCGACGGCGGAAATTTCAGGCCCCGCCCCTGAAGAACAAACCATGAATCCATATCTCGGGTTCGCCGCGCCCCGGGGACCCTGCCGATGTTGGATATGTCGCTGTTTGTTGCAAAAATGTCGCTGTTCGCCCGCTGTTTTCCCGCTGTTTTTGCCGCTGTTTGTCTGCTGTTTTTCAGACCCGGAATCCACGGAATATCAATTGCTTGATGCTGATCGCTTTTCCTCTCCCCGCGCGCGGAGCGCCGTCGCGTCGCCACGGGAAGCTGCGGCGACCCGCTTGGCCCGCCCGCCAATCCTCTCACCCGCGGTCTCCATTTCCCGCTGGCGGATTGGTCGGCGGGGGCACCGACCGACCCCGGCGCGGATGTCACGATTTCGGCGGCGGTGCGCCGCGGGCGACGAGCTGCATCAGCCCGTCGCCGGCGGCGATCGCGACGCTGTAGGCGAGATCGCCCCAGGGCCCGTCCAGGAGCCCGTTCGGGACGTCGTTTTCCTGGCCGGCCGTGCCGATTTCGACGCCATCGGCGCGGCGGACATGCCAGAGGATCTTGACGTGCTGCTGGTTCGCCTTGACCGGGCTCACGCTGACCTCGCCATCGATCGTGAGGTCAGCCGGTTGGCCCTTTTCGACAATCGCCAGATCCTGCTTGCGCAAGACTGCCGCCACCGCGGCCGCCAGCGATGTCGCGCCGTCGCCGGGCGCCCCGCTGATCTCGCCGATCGCGACGCGGATGCGCCGCTCCGCGGCCGCTTCGACCGGCGCCTCATCCTCGAGCAGCGGCGCGACAGCGTCCGCGCTCAACCCGGCGAGCCGCTCGATCGCCTGGGCGTCGCCGGAATCCCAGTCGCGAGCCTCGGCTTCGGCCTGGACGGTGCGCTCGCCGACCGTCCGGCCCTTGGCATCCTGCAGCCGCCAATAGGCGGCCACGGTCGCCTTGCCCCCTGCGAGCGGGCCTCGACCACCCGGCCGGAAAGCTGGTAGCTGCTCGAGGCTGGTCGTCTCGTCGCTGGCAGGAATGTCGTGCTTCAGGAGCGCGCTCGCCACCGCGGCGCTCAGCTTCTCCGCGACGGCGGCGGGCTGGCCGGCAATCGGCGCGATCGACACTCCGGCCACGTCGCGCACCTGCAACAGCGCGGCCGGCGGGCGATCGTCGGCAAAGGGGTGCGGCAGGGGCTGGCATGCGGCGAGCAGTACGAGGAAGGGCGAGGATCGCCGGCTGGCCGCTGCCTCTTGCCGGTCATGAAAGCGCGCAGGTCGCGAGGAGACCGAGGAGACATAGGCCGGCGAACAAGATCAGGTACGGCATGGCCCGAGCCCTATTCGGCGAGCGCGATCGCGGCGAGGCCGCGGCCGTAATCGGGCTCGCCGCGCCAGGCAGGCGCGCCGGTAGCTGAAGAACAGCGCTTCCTCGGCGGCGGTGTCGTGCGGTGCCCGCTCGATCACGGCGAGGCCGAGCCGCGCGAGGCGCTGGGCGATATAGCCCCCGAGGTCGAACAGGAAATGCCCGGCCCGCGGTGCCGGCTGGAAGAAGCGCCTGCTGTCCGGATGCGGCGGCGAAGGCGGCGGCGAAATCCGGGCCGACCTCGTAGGAAGGCTGGGCGATGCACGGCCCGATCCCGGCGCGGATCCGCTCGGGCCGGGCGCCCTGCGCCGCCATCGCCGCGACCGCCGCCTCCATGACCCCGGCGAGCGCGCCGCGCCAGCCGCCATGGGCGGCGCCGATGACCCGGGCGACCGGGTCGGCGAACAATACCGGCGCGCAATCGGCCGCGAGCACGCCGAGCGCGATGCCCGGCACGGCGGTCACCATCGCGTCGGCGCGCGGGTTGGCCTCGCGCCGCCACGGCCGCTCGACGGTGACGGCCCGGGTGCCGTGGATCTGGTGGCAGGTGACCAGCCGCTCGGCCGGGAGGCGCGAGCTGCGCCGCCGCGATCGCGCGGTTCTGTTCGACCTTCGCCGGATCGTCGCGCGAGCCGAAGCCGCAATTCAGCGCCGCGTAGACGCCGTCGCTGATCCCGCCCTGGCGGGTGAAGAAGGCGTGGCGGATAGCTGGCGATCGCCCCCGGGAGGTCCCAAGCGCGCTGAGCGTGATCATGATCCGGTCGCTCATTCAAACCCGGCAGGCGCCGGCAGGCCCGGCGAGGTCAATGCCAGGGCCTTGAACAAAGTGCCCATCTGGGCCGGATCGATCAAGCGCTCGAGGCCGCTCGCGAGCCGGGCGCGCTGCGCCGGCTCTGCCCGTGCCGACAACGCCGCCAGCCGCGCCTCGGCGCCCAGCGCGGCGAGGAATTGGCCCTGCGCCACCGGGCCATGGACGATGGCGCCGGCGGCGCGCGCCGCCGCGGCGAAGGCGGCGAAATCGACATGGGCGCTGAGATCGGCGCCGCCGGGATCGTCGAGCAATGCGGCCGCCGCGTGGCGGCGCAGCGCGGCGAGGGTCGGGCCGGGCGCGCTCGGGAAGTAGCCGTAATCGACAAACAGCGCCGCGCCGGGCTGCGCCGCCAGCCGCTCGCCGAGCGCTGCGGCGAGCGCCGCCGCCGCCGGGCAGATCTCGACGATCGTGCCGGATGGCCGCGCCCGCAGCGCGGCCGGCACCAGCAGGCTCAACGCGGGGTTCTCCGGCCCGTCGGCAAAGACCAGCCGGTCCTCGGCATCGAGCGTCACGACCCGCTCGGCCCATTCGGCGCGGCCGCGCACCAGCTGGCGGATCGGCAGCGCATCGAGGAACTCGTTGGCGACGAGCAGCAGCGGTCCCTGCGGCAGCGCATCGATGCTCGCGACGAAACGCGCTCCGATGCCGCCCAGGCGGCGCTGCTGCCGGGCGCGCAGCACCGGGCTCGCCTCGACAAGGTACAGATCGAGCGCCCGGCGGAACTCGGGCAGGGTTGCCGCGGCGCGCAACAGATCGCCGAGCAGCGCGCCGCTTCCGGGACCCAGCTCGACCAGGATCACCGGATCGGGCTCTCCGAGATGGCGCCAAAGATCGGCGCACCACAGCCCGATCAGCTCGCCGAAAATCTGGCTGATCTCGGGAGCGGTGATGAAATCGCCGTCGCCGCCGAGCGGATCGCGCCGCGCGTAATAGCCGCCCTCGCGGTCATGCAGCGCGATCGCCATAAAGGCCGCGATCGAGAGCGGTCCCTCGCGCCGGATCCGCCGCGCGATCCTGGCGGCCAGCCCGGCGCTCATCCGCTCGGCATCACCGCGACTCGGCCGGCGCGATCGGCGGCTGGCGCCGCGCCCACAGAATGAGGACGATCCCGGCGACCAGCAGCGGAACCGACAGCAGCTGCCCCATCGTGGTCTCCAGCCCAAGCACCCGGATGAAACCGAGTTGCACATCGGGCTGCCGGAACAGCTCGCCCGACATCCGCGCAACCGCGTAGCCGGCGAGAAACAGGCCGGTGAGGATTCCCGGCCGCTGCCGCACCCCGATGCGCTCGGCGGCAAACAGGACGAGAAACAACAGGATGCCCTCGCATGACGCCTCGTAAAGCTGGCTCGGATGGCGCGGCAGCAGACCGCCGCCGGGAAAAACCATGGCCCAGGGCACATCGGTTATCCGTCCAAACAGCTCGCCATTGATGAAGTTCGCGATGCGCCCGAACAACAGCCCGATCGGGATTGCCGCGCAGATGATGTCGGAAAACGCGAATATCGGGATCTTGCGCGCCCTGGTGAAGAGCAAGATTGCGGTCGTGACCCCGAGCGCGCCGCCGTGGAACGACATCCCGCCTTGCCAAAGAAACAGCGTCTGGAGCGGGTGAAGGATGTAGTAGCCCGGCTTGTAGAACAGCACATAGCCGATCCGCCCGCCGAGCACGACGCCGAGCGTCGCCCAAACCAGGAAATCGTCGACATCGTCGCGCTCGACGCGGCGCGGCGGGCGGTCCGCGAGAAAGAGGCAGTAGCGCCAACCGATCAAGAGCCCGGCGATATAGGCGATCGCATACCAGCGAATCGCGATCGTGAGCGGGCCGATCGCGAACGGGGGAACCACGAACGGCGCGTTCGGGTCGGTAAACGGAAACGGGATCGCGAAAAGCGGCATCGGCGCTGGTGGTCCGCCTGGCCGATGACGTCGCAGGCGGTGTCGGCTTTGGCTCAGCTAGGGCGCGGCGGCGGCGTCTGCGCGGCGATCGGCGGCTGGTAATAGCCGGGTGGCCAGGTATCGTAAAAGCCCGGGATGACGGGTGCGGTAGGCACTGCGATCGGCGCATAGCTCGGCAGCGGCTGCGCCGTCGCGACCCCGACCGCGGCGCCGATCGCTGCGCCGCTTTCGGCGCCGATAACCGCGCCGATCGCCGGGTTGATGGCAAAGCTGGCGCCGAGGCCGGTGCCCAAGCGCCGTGCCGATCGCGCTGCCCGCGACGGCGCGTTCAGCCGCCTCCTGGGGATCGACGCGCGACAGCCCGAGACCGAACGGAGCGGTGTCGCCGGCCTCGACGCAACCGGACAGCGCAGTGGCAAGCCCGATCAGCCCCGCCCCGACAAATATCAGCCGCATCGCTCGATCCCCCGTTGCGCGCTCGATAATACCAGCGGCTGGGCCGCGGCGTCACGCGGCGAATGCGGCCGCGCCGGCGACCAGCCGCCAGCCCGGTCCGGGAATTCGGCTGGTCAACGGGGTAGTTCTGCTCACCGCTCGCGCAAGCTGTCCGCCTGGTACTTGCGCAACGGCGAGAGCAGATAGCTGATGATGCGGCGGTCGCCGGTTTTGATCTCGGCGGTCACGGCCATGCCGGGCGTCAGGTTGACCGGCTTGCCCTCGATCTGCATCTGGGTGCGGTCGAGCGAGATCCGCGCGGCATAGACCGGCCCCTGCTCGTCGCTCGGCGCTTTTGGACTCTCGGTTCCCTGCTGCGACTTGTCCTTCGTCTGGTCCTGCGGGTCGTCCTTCCCGACCGTGTCCGGCGAAACGCTCAGCACCTTCCCGTGCAACAGCCCGTAGCGGGTGAAGTTGAAGGTCGCGACCTTGATCTCGGCCTCCTGGCCGGGTTCGACAAAACCGACATCGCGGTTCGCCACCATCGCCTCGATTTCGAGATGGCTGTCGACCGGCACCAGCACGAGGAGCGGCTGCGCCGGGGTCACCACGCCGCCCACGGTATGCACCGCGAGCTGCTGCACGATGCCGTCGACCGGCGCGGTCAGCACCTGCAATTTGGTGCGCTCCTCGGCCTTGATCAGGTCCTGGGCGAGCCCCGCTGCCTTCGGCTCGACCTTGTCGAGATCGTCGAGCAGGGTGCGCCGGTATTCCGCCTCGGTCTGCGCCCGCGTTTCGCGAATCGCCGCGACCGCGGCTTGGGCTTCGTTGAGCTTGCTCTGTCTGAATCGCCAGCTCCCGCTGCTGCTCGACCAGCTGCTGCAATGTCTGGAGATAGATGAGCTTCGATCCGGTTTCGTGCTGGAACAGGGTCTTGCGGACATCGACCTGCTCCTGCAACAGCGGGATTACCGCCTCGATCTTGGCGATCGTCGCCGCGGAGGTGGCGCGCTCGGCCTCCCTTTGCGTCATCTGGCGGTCGAGCGCGGCGATCTTGGCGCGATGCTCGGCGGTCTGCGTCGTCAGGTATTGGCGCTCGGTGGCGACAAGGGACGGGCTCGCGCCCTCCGGCGGCTGGAAGTCGGCGAGCGGGTCGGGGCCGTCGGCCAAGGCGGCGCGCAGCCGCGCCACGTCGAGCTGGGCGGCGATGAGGTCGCTTTGCAGACGCTCGCGCTCGGCCGCGTTTATCGTCGGGTCGAGCTCGATCAACACCTGGCCCGCCTTGACGGTGTCGCCGTCACGCACATGGATCGCCCGGACGACGCCGATCTCGAAGGGCTGGATGACCTTCGTCCGCCCGCTCGGGATGATCTTGCCCTGCGCGGTGGCGACGATATCGACCGTGCCGAGGCAGGCCCAGGCCAACGCCAGCACGAACACGGCGATGATCGTGGCGCCGATGGCGCGCCCGATCGGCGATGGCGGCGTCTCCACGATTTCGAGCGCCGCCGGCAGAAAGGCCAGTTCGTGGTCGCGGCGGCGGCGCGCCAGCGCATCTTGAAAGGCGACAACGGCGTTAATCGATTTCATGCACCCGAACCCCGATAACTCCGCCGCGAAGACACCAATAAGCGAAGCATCACCCGCGGAAGCTCGCTTCTAATTGGCGATCTCCTGGATGCCGGCCTGCAGGCGGTGCAGCATTGCGTAGCGGCCGCCGGTGCGCACCAGCTCGTCATGCGTGCCGTCCTCGACGAGCCGGCCGCGATCGAGCGTCAGGATGCGGTGGGTGTGGCGCACCGTCGACAGCCGGTGGGCGATGATGAACACCGTCCGCCCGTGGGCGATCTGCTGCATGTTGGCCTGGATGACCCGTTCGCTGGCATAGTCGAGCGCGCTCGTCGCCTCGTCGAAAATCAGGATGCGCGGGTCCATCACCAGCGCGCGGGCAATCGCGATCCGCTGGCGCTGCCCGCCCGACAGGCTGCTGCCGCGCTCGCCGATGATCGTGTCGTAGGCCTCGGGCATTTCGAGGATGAATTCATGCGCGCCGGCGAGCTGGGCCGCGGCGATGACCCGTTCGATCGGCATCGCCGGGTCGGCCAGCGCGATGTTGTCGCGCACCGAGCGGTTGAACAGCACGTTCTCCTGCAATACGACCCCGATCTGGCGGCGCAGCCAGGCGATGTCGACCATCGCGAGATCGACCCCGTCGACGAGGACGCGCCCGCTCTCCGGGATGTAGAGGCGCTGGATCAGCTTGGCGAGCGTGCTCTTGCCCGAACCCGAGGCGCCGACGATGCCGACGATCTGCCCGGGCGGCACGGTGAAGGTGATATCGTGCAGCACCTCCGGCCCGTCGATCCGGTAGCGGAAGGTGACGTGCTCGAAGGCGACATCGCCGCGGATCGCCGGCAGCGCGGCGCGCGCCGGGTTGAAGCTCGGTTCCGGCGCGGTGTTGAGGATATCGCCGAGCCGCGCCACCGAAAGGCGCGCCTGATGGAAATCCTGCCACATCTGCGCCAGCCGCAACACCGGCATCGTCACCCGCCCGGCCAGCATGTTGAAGGCGACCAGCTCACCGACCGACAGACTGCCCTCGATCACCAGCCTGGCGCCGAAATAAAGGGTCAGCGCGGTGACGAGCTTGCTGACCAGCTGCACCGCCTGGCTCGCGGTGTTGCCGAGGCTGACGACGCGGAAGCTCGCGCTGACATAGCCGGCGAGCTGCTCCTCCCAGCGCCGCTGCATCTGCGGCTCGACCGCCATCGCCTTCAGCGTCTCGACCCCGTTGACGCTCTCGACCAGAAACGCCTGGTTCTCGGCGCCGCGGCGGAATTTCTCGTCGAGCCGGCGGCGGAACAGCGGCGTCGCCCCGGCCGAGATCGCGATATAGAACGGAAAGGCGCCGAGCACGATCCAGGTCAGGATCGGCGCGTAATAGTACATCACCGCCAGGAACACGAAGCAGAAGAACAAATCGATGACCAGCGTCAGTGCCGAGCTGGTGAGGAATTGCCGGATGTTCTCTAATTCGCGCACCCGCGCCACCGAGTCGCCGGTGCGGCGCGCCTCGAAATAGGCGACCGGCAAAGCCATCAGGTGGCGGAAGAGACGCGCACCGAGCTCGACATCGATGCGGTTGGTGCTGTGCGCGAAGAGGTAGGTGCGCAGACCGCCGAGGATCGCCTCGAAAATCCCGATCGTGATGAGGCCGATGACCAGCACGTCGAGCGTCGACAGCGTGCGGTGCACCAGCACCTTGTCGATCACGACCTGGAAGAACAGCGGCGAGACCAGCGCGAACAGCTGCAGGAAGAACGAGGCGATCAGCACCTCGCCCAACAGGTAGCGGTATTTGTGGATCGCGCCCAAAAACCAGCTGATGTCGAAGCGCCGCCCGAGATCGGCGAGCCCGGCGCGGCGCGCCATCAAAACGAGCCGACCGTCCCACACCGCCTCAAACTCGTCGCGGCTCATCAGCGAGGGGCGCGGCGATGTCGGCGACTGCACCAGCGCCTTGTCCTCGCCGACCTTGCCGAGGATCAGAAACCGCCCGTCCTGCAATGCCGCTATCGCCGGCAACGGGGTGTGCGCCAGGCGCTGCCAGCGCGTCGTGACCACCCGCGCCTTCAGCCCCATTTCCTTGGCGCAGCGCAGCATTTCCGCGACGCCGATCGTCTTCGAGCCGAAGCGGTGACGGATCTGCTCGGGATCGGCCCCGAGGCCGTGAAAGCGCAACAGCGCGACCAGCGCCGCCAGGCCCTGATCCGGGGCGCCCGGTTCTTCTACCGGCATGTCGAATCAGGCCGCTGCATTCGACGCCCAGCCCTTGCACAGGCCCGTCTCTCGCCAGCGCGGCGCTGCCAAGCGGATCGGCCATAGATCCACCGCAGCGGAACAGCAGGCCCTCGTTCGATCATTTTGCCCCCGGAGGCGCTGCGGCTCTGTCGGCCGCATCGAGAGACCCGATGGTCTCGGATTGATAGGCCCGGTATGATTTTTCTTCGATGATGGCTGAGCCTACCAACAGATTGATTTTGCGCTTGATTTCGGCGCGACGATCATTGGTCCGGTAAATCGCGCGCGCCAGCTCGACGAATTGCCGGCCGAAATCGCGCTGTCGTTCGCAATCTCGTATCTCGTCCTCGATTTCCCACAGCCTTTGGTTCGTCTGTTTGAGCTCTCGGGTCAGCGCCTCAAGGGCGGCCGGGCGGGCACCCCGCCGATCCCAAACGGCGCGCAGCTGCTCCAGCTCGGACCGCACGTTGCGCAGCTTTTCCGCATCGGTGATGCGCTCTGCCTTGATCTCGAGGATCGAGATTTTGTCGGCCAATTCGCCGATCGCGACCGGCACCAGCGCGAGATCGGCCGCCGATCCCGGGTCGGCATCGACAATAGCCGCTCGCGGTGCGTCCGGCACAGCATCACATCCTCTCGCTATTGCGAACCGGTGCGCCACAGCTACGTCCCGCGCTTCGCATACGCAACATCGGCGAGCATGTCCAGAAACCTCTCGAAGCAGGATTGTGAGGATTGGGCACAGCGTTGATTAGCCATGGTTGCGCCGCCTTCCGGGGTTGCGATGGTAACCGAAAGCGCCATCAACAATCACTCGCGATCAAGGTGAATATACAGACTGCGGGGCGGAGCAGCTTGTCTAAAAGGGGCAGGCGCAATCAATTGGTACGCGCATGCGCCAGATGGCGGTCTCGATAGCGACAGGCGGACGCGGCTCGGATTATTCTCGGGTAGGCGCAGCGGCCGAGAACGCATCGCGTGTCCGGCTTGGTAATGCGCGCCGGGAGGGGAGCCGGAGGATGACCCGAACACTTTACGTCGGCGTGGCGGCGGTCGCGATTGCATTGACGCTGGCCGGCGCGGCCGCACCGGCCAGCGCGCAGCAGCGCGGCGCCGCGGCGGCGAACGTCAAGATCAACGCGCGCGATATCGCCGGCGTCGTCGCCAGCGTGCGCGGCCCCGAGGCCGCGTCTGGGTGATCGCAGAAACCTCCGACCTGCCGACCCGGTTCATCAAGATCGTCGTCACCGACGATCGGGGCCGCTATGTCCTTCCCGATCTGCCCGAGGCGAATTATCGGGTCTGGGTGCGCGGTTACGGGCTCGTCGACTCGCCCGAGATGCACGCGGTCCCGGGCCAGCCGCTCAATCTCGCCGCCGTGATCGCGCCGAGCGCGGCCGAGGCGGCGCACTATTATCCGACGATATACTGGTATTCGATGCTGAAGAATGGGCAGTCCGGCCCGGCTGACGCTGCGCCGGGACTTGCGGACGCTAGTTTATTCGGCGATGACGGAGTCCTTCGCGTAGGAAGCAATCCTAGACCACATGTCCGCCTGAGTACGGGGCGACCCGTCTCACAGTATGCAGGTAACGAGGGTTGCACCGTACTCAGGCGGACATGTGGTCTAGCCCGGAGCGCATCGCCCGCATTGAGGAGAAAAAGGGTCAGGCTCTTGCGCAGTCGAAAAAGAAGGGCGCCGCAGGCGCACAGGAGGAGGCGGAAGGCCGCGCGCTTCAGGATGCGATCCGCCGGCTGTTGAGCGGACTGCCCGCCACGCTGTTCAAGGACCGCGGCGCAGCCGTCACCAAGGTGTCGAGTTCGCGTCCGGGGATACCTTGGTTATACCTAACCGGGAGAGATGATGACCAGTGATCGTATAACATATTGAAAAATATGGTGGGCGCGACTGGGATTGAACCAGTGACCCCTACGATGTCAACGTAGTGCTCTCCCGCTGAGCTACGCGCCCTGACTCCAATGCCGAACGAGGGCGAGGATGTAGCGGAAATGCCGCCCGGGAGCAAGGTTAGGGCAAGGAGGCCAGCGTGATCGACGACGCGAGTGCGGCGATGGTCCCCGGGATGGTCCCCGGGATGGTCATCGAGCGCGACGTCATGGTGGCCGCGCGCGACGGCGTCCTCCTCGCCACCGACGTCTACCGGCCCGAGGGCAGCGGCCCGTTCCCGGTCACCCTCGAACGCACGCCCTACGACAAATCCGCGCCGAGCCGCTCGGAGCGCACCGCCGCCAATCCCGCGCCGCGCTCGCGCGAAGCGATCGCGGCTTATTTCGTCGCGCACGGCTACGCTGTCGTCACCCAGGATTGCCGCGGCCGCTATCGCTCCGAGGGGTGCTTCGCGAAATATCTGAGCGAGGCCGAGGACGGCTACGACACGCTCGCCTGGCTGGTCCGTCAGCCCTGGTGCGACGGCCGCATCGCGACGATGGGCCTGTCCTACGCGGCGCACGCCCAGATGGCGCTCGGCGCCCTCGATCCGCCGGGCCTTGCCGCCCAGTTCATCGATTGCGGCGGCTTTTCCAACGCCTACGGAGCGGCATCCGTCACGGCGGCGCCTTCGATCTGAAGCAGGCGACCTGGGCCTATCGCAACGCGCTGGCTGACGCCCGCGACCCCAAAGCGAAGGCGGCGCTCGCCGCCGAGGACATCGCGGCGTGGATCGCGCGCCTGAAGCGGCAGCCCTGGTCGCACGGCGACTCGCCGCTCCGCGCCGCGCCCGAGTATGAGGATTACCTGTTCGAGCAATGGTCGCACGGCACCTTCGATGCGTTCTGGCAGCAGAAAGGGATCTATGCCGAGGGCGATTACGGTGCTTACGCCGACGTGCCGATGGTGCATCTCTCGGGCTGGTACGACCCCTACGCGCGCACCGCGATGGAAAATTACGTTGGCCTCGCCGCGAAGAAGCGCGGGCCGGTGCAGCTGATCCTCGGGCCGTGGACCCATGGCGACCGCTCGCTGAGCCACGCCGGCATGGTCGATTTCGGGCCGCAAGCGGCGGTCGACGGCAATCTCGCCGAGGATTTTTTCGCGCTGCGCCGCCGCTGGTTCGACCGCTGGCTGCGGGGCGTCGAGAACGGCGCCGAGAGCGACGCTGCGGTCCGCGTCTTTGTGATGGGCGGCGGCTCGGGGCGTCGCAATGCGGCCGGTCGGCTCGACCATGGCGGGCGTTGGCGCAGCGCCGGCGCCTGGCCATTGCCCGGGACCGAGTGGAGCCGATGGTATCTGCAGCCCGATCGCGGCCTCGGCTGCGAGCCGGGTCCGGACGGCGCCGCGCCGCTGGTTCTCAAGGCCGATCCGCGCGACCCGGTGCCGACAATCGGCGGCGCGATCTCCTCGGGCGAGCCGGTGATGCGCGCCGGCGCCTACGACCAGCGCACCGGCCCTGATTTGTTCGGCGCCCGCCCGCCCTACGGGCCGCTCGCCGAGCGGCCGGATGTGCTGTCCTTTGCCACCCCGCCGCTCGCGGCCGATCTCACGGTGGCGGGGCCGGTCGAGCTGCGCCTCTGGGTCGCCTGCGAGACGCCCGACGCCGATATCCATGCCAAGCTCGTCGATGCCCATCCGCCCAATGCGGATTACCCGCAGGGTTTCGCGATGAACCTCTGTGAGGGGCTGTTGCGGCTGCGCTATCGCGATTCCTGGGAACACCCGACGCCGATGAAAGCGGGGGCGGTATGCGAGGTTGTGATCGCACTTTTCCCGACCGCCAATCTGTTCAAGTCAGGTCACCGGCTGCGCCTCGATCTCGCCGGCAGCAACTTCCCGCATTTCGACATCAACCCGAATTCCGGCGAGCCCGAGGGCAAGTCCGAGCACCCGAGAACCGCCCGCAGCCGCATTTTCGTCGACGCGTCGCGCCCCTCGCACCTGGTCTTGCCGCTGGTCCCGACGGATTCTTCGTCGGGTGGGTGAGCGAGCGTAACCCACCAAAAGCGATATGATTCGCTACGGAGACACGAAGCGGGAGCGGGTTAAATGGCCTGGGACATCCTGATCCGCGGCGGCACGGTGATCGACGGCTCGGGCCGACCGGGTGAAGCTGCCGATGTGGCGATCGCCGACGGCCGGATCGCCCGCATCAGCCGCGCGCTTTCGGGCCAGGTGGCGCGCGTCATCGACGCTGCGGGCCTCGCGGTCACCCCCGGTTTTATCGACATCAAGACCCATTCCGATTTCACATTGCCGATCAACCCGAAGGCCGAAAGCAAGGTGCGCCAGGGGGTGACGACCGAGATCATCGGCCATTGCGGCTTCTCGGTCGCGCCGGTGCTGCCGGGCAAGGCGCAGCTGCTCGCCGACTATCTCTCCGGCGGCGCGCCGTGGCTGCCGTTCCGCGAAGTGAGTTTCCCCGACTACCTCGCCACCTTCCCGAAGGTCGCGGTCAATGCCGGCATGCTGGTCGGCCACAACACGCTGCGTCTGATGGCGATGGGGCTCGAAGACCGGCGCCCCAGCCCGGCCGA
Source organism: uncultured Alphaproteobacteria bacterium (assembly GCA_963842175.1). Lineage (GTDB taxonomy): Bacteria > Pseudomonadota > Alphaproteobacteria > ATCC43930 > CGMCC-115725 > DATARH01. The sequence continues at coordinate 158,276 of CAWJFM010000001.1, read as the reverse complement.
GCTCGACCACATGACCGCGCTGCTCGACGAGGGTCTGCGCGCCGGCGCGCTCGGCCTCTCGACCGGCCTCTTCACCCCGCCCGGCAGCTTTGCCGAGCCCGCGGAGATCATGGCGCTGTGCGAAGTCGTCGCGCGCCACCGGGCTGGCTATTTCACCCATCTGCGCGACGAATCGAACCGGGTGCTTGGAGGCGGTCGAAGAGGCGATCAGCATCGCCCGCGCCTATCCGATCCATGTCGAGATCGTCCATCTGAAATGCTCGGGCGTCGACAATTGGGGGAAGGCGGCAGAAATCCTCGCGCGCATCGAGCGGGCGCGGGCGGAAGGCTGCGACATCGATTGCGACGCCTACCCCTATGAGGCCGGCGCCAACCCGCTCGAAAAACCTGCTGCCGCCCTGGGTGCAGGTCGGCGACAACGAGGCGATGCTGGCGCGCCTCGCTCGACCCGAGATGCGCGCCCGCATCGAAGCCGAGATCGCCGACAATGGCCTCAACAATTGGGGCCGCATCCCGTCATGGGAGGCGGTGCAGGTCTCGATCTCGCCCAAGGCGCCGCAGCATGCCGGCAAGACGATCGCCGCGCTCGCCGCCGCGCGCGGCGTCGACCCGATCGACCAGGTCTGCGACCTCCTGATCGAAGACAACGGCGCGACCCGCGTGCTGATCGCCTCGATCTCGGAAGACGACATCCGCACGATCGTGCGCTCGCCCGACGGCCTTGGTCGGCTCCGACGGCAATTGCGTCGCCGATTACGGCATCGTCGGGCAGGGCATGCCGCATCCGCGCTTCTACGGCACGTTTCCGCGGATCATCGGCCACTACGTGCATGACGAACGCCTGCTGCCGCTGGAGCAGGCGGTCCACAAGATGACCGGCGGCTCGGCGCGCGCGCTCAAGCTGCGCGACCGCGGCCTTCTCGCCGAGGGCTGGCGCGCCGATGTCGCGATCTTCGATCCCGGCCGATTTCCGCGACCGGGCAACCTATGCCGAGCCGCACCGCTATCCCTCGGGCGCGCGCACCAGCGTCATCGTCAATGGCGTTCTCGTCGTCGACAACGCGGTCCACACCGGCGCCTTGCCGGGCGTCGTGCTGCGCCGCGCCGCGGACGGCACTGTGGGGTAAAGATATCGCAGTCCCGGCGAAAGCCGGGACCCGCGCATCCGCGCCGGTGACGGTTGACACATGGGTCCCGGCCTTCGCCGGGACTGCGGCTTTATTGGACACTATCTCGGCGGCGTAGCAGGGGGCACCGGGGCCGCAGCGGCGGTTGGCAGGCTGGCGCGCGCGGCGTCGACGGCGGCGAGCTGCTGCGTAATCAGATCGCCCGGCACGACGATCGTCTCTTCGGCGCCCGAATGCGCGGTGAAGCTGATGGCGAGCCCGCGCGGGCTCGCCCGCAACAGCGCCTCCGGCAGGTCGGCGGCGAATTCCTCGGCATAGGAGCAGCCGTTCTCGCAGCTGATCTCGTTCTTGCTGATCGGAATAAACCGCAGCGCCTCGCCCCCCAGGACGCGCGCCGCCTCCCAGTTGCGCTCGGCGCCGAAATAGCTGTCTTCGACATAGAGCTGGTGCGCGGTCTCGCCATTGCGCGTGTCGATCCAGCTGCGCAGGGCATCGAAATTGGTGCCGGGGACGCCGAGGAACGGCTCGCCATGCGGCCGCCGCGGACCGACAAAGGCGATGAACCGGCCGCCCTGCTCCTCGGACCGGGTGACCCCGGCCGCGCCCAGGACGTTCGGCGGCGGCGCGCTCGAAAGGCCCGCGCAACCGGCCAGCGCCGTCAGCAAAGCAGCTGTCGCGACGAGAGCGATCGGGGTCTTCATCGCGGTTCAGCCGGGTGTCGCATCATTGTCCTCGCCGAGCGCCGGGGCGGCCTTGGCGAAAGGCGGGCGGATGCCGTCGAAGGAGAGCGGCAGGCCGATGAGGCTGAGTTCGCTGCCCGGCCGGCGCTGGATCATGCCGAGCGCGCGGGTCTGCGCATCGGCGACGACCTGGTCGAGCGTGTGGAGCGGGCCGTTCGGGATGCCGGCGCCTTCGAGCAGATCGGCCCAATATGCCAGCGGCTTTGTCGCGAAGATCGCGGCGAGGACCGGCACCAGCTCGGCACGATGCACGACCCGGTCCTTGTTGCCGCGGAAGCGCGGGTCCTCGGCGAGCCCTGGCCGGCCGAGCACGGCGCAGAGCCGGCGGAACAGATTGTCGTTGCCGGCAGCCACCATCATGTACCCGTCCGACGCAGCGAAGGCCTGATAGGGCACGATCATGTCGACCCCCGAGCCGTGCCGCGCCGGGATCTTGCCGTCGGCCAGGAAGCCGGCCAGATAGATGCTCATCCAGGCGAGCCCGGTCTCATAGAGCGAGGTATCGACGATGCCGCCCTTGCCGGTGCGGCCGCGCTCCTGCAAAGCGGCGAGGATGCCGATCACCGACCACATCCCCGCGCCCATGTCGATGATCGAAGCCGGGACCCGCACCGGCGGGCGGCCGTCTTCGCCGAGGAGGCTCATCAGCCCGCTATAGGCCTGCATCATCGGGTCGTAGCCGGGGCGGTCGCGCAACGGCCCCGTCGCGCCGAACGCGCCGAGGTTGCAGCACACAAGGCTCGGTTTGGCGGCGACCAGATCGGCCGCGCCGAGGCCGTAGCGGTCGAGCGCGCCGGATTTGAGGTTGTGGATCACGACATCGGCGCGCTCCACGATCAGCGCGCGCAGCCGCGCCGCATCCTGCGGGTCGGCGAGGTCGATCGTGATGCCGGCCTTCGCCCGGTTGACCGCGTGAAAGCAGGTCGCCGCGCCTTCGAGAAACGGCGGGCCCCAGCCGCGGCAGGCGTCGCCGCCCTTTGGGTTCTCGACCTTGATCACCTCGGCGCCCAATTCGCCGAGGATCATCCCGGCATAGGGCGCGGCGATCGAGTGGCCGATCTCGATGACGACAGTGCCGGCTAGGGGACGGACGCTCGACATTCGTTCACCACGGAGACGCGGAGGTCATGGAGCAGCATTTCTGTCATTGCGAGCGCAGCGACGCAATCTCGTCGGGATGCCGCCGGTGCGTCTCTGCTCGCAACCAACGGATGCCTGGTTGAACGGGGTCGCAATCAACTGACGTTGCGAGGGCCCGGAAATAGCCATTTTCGCGCGCGATATGACGCTCGGAGCGATCTCCGCCAGATTGGCCAATCGACCGCCCACGCCCGCGAGGTCAATCAATGAACGATGTGCGCGATCTGGTATTGAGCAAGGTCCCGGCGGTGACGCTGACCTTCTGGGTCATCAAAATCGCCGCAACGACCCTCGGAGAAACCGGCGGCGATTCGGTGACGATGACGCTCTTGCACGCCGATAAAGATGCTCATAACGGTGGTTATCTCATCGGGACCGCACTGTTCTTCTCCATTTTGGTGGCTCTCGTCATCTGGCAGATTGCAGCCAGGCGGTTCCATCCCTTCCTCTACTGGGCGACCATCGTTGCGTCGACGACGGCGGGAACGACGATGGCCGATTTCGCTGATCGATCCCTGGGGATCGGCTATAGCGGCGGCTCGTCGATCCTCTTGGCCTGCCTCCTCGCCGTGCTCGGCCTGTGGTATTGGTCCCTCGGCACGATCTCGGTGGAAACCGTCAATGCGCCCAAAGCCGAGGCGTTCTACTGGGCGGCGATCACCTTTTCTCAGACGCTGGGAACCGCGCTCGGCGATTGGATGGCCGATACCGGCGGTCTCGGCTATGAGGGCGGAGCGCTCGTCTTCGCTGCCGGGCTGGCAATTCTCGCGGTCGCCTATTACCGGACCGCGGTGTCGCGGGTCTTCCTGTTCTGGGCTGCTTTCATCCTGACCCGGCCGCTGGGTGCGACCGTTGGCGATCTCCTGGACAAGCCCAAGAGTCTCGGCGGATTTGCCCTGAGCCGCCCGATCGCATCGGCGGTGCTCGGAGCCGTCATCATCGCCTTGATCATTATCCTGCCGCAAAGAGCAGGGGGTCATCCCAGGGAATGAGAAATCGCCTCGTGAGGGAGGGATGCCCCCGCGAACCACCGGTCGCCGGCCGCGGCGCAGACCAGCCGCTCGCGCGGCGAATTGGCGCCGGACTTGCGGCGGACTATTGTTGGCGCGGACACAAGGGAGCGGGCGATGCCCTATGGCGAGGAAACCGGCGAGCCGGTCATGCTGGCGCTCGGCGAGGATTACCCCGAGCTGCGCGAGTCGGTCCGCAAGATCTGCGAGAAATACCCCGGCGCCTATTGGCGCAAGCTCGAGGACGAGCAGGCCTATCCGACCGAGTTCGTCGCCGAGCTGACCGAGGGCGGCTTTCTCGCCTCGCTGATCCCCGAGGAATATGGCGGCTCGGGCCTGCCGCTGCGCGCCGCCGCGGTGATCCTCGAGGAGATCAACGCCTCGGGCTGCACCGCCAGCCAGGGCCACGCCCAGATGTACATCATGGGGACGCTGCTGCGGCACGGCAGCGCCGAGCAGAAACAGCGCTACCTGCCCGGCATCGCCTCGGGCGAGTTGCGCCTCCAGGCGTTCGGCGTCACCGAGCCGACCACCGGCTCCGACACGACCAAGCTCAAGACCCGCGCGGTGCGCGCCGGCAACGGCGACCACTACCTCGTCACCGGGCAGAAGGTGTGGACCTCGCGGGCGCGGCATTCCGACCTGATGCTGCTGCTGGCGCGCACGACGCCGGTCGAGGAGGTCAAGCGCCGCACCGACGGGCTCTCGGTGTTCCTCGTCGATCTGCGCGAGAGCCTCGGGCACGGGGTCGAGATCCGCCCGATCGAGGCGATGATCAACCACAACACCACCGAGGTGTTCTTCGACAATCTGAAGGTGCCGGCGGAAAACCTGATCGGCGAGGAGGGCAGGGGCTTCCGCTACATCCTCGACGGCATGAACGCCGAGCGCATCCTGGTGGCGCAGGAATGCATCGGCGACGGCCGCTGGCTCCTCAAAAAGGGCATCGACTACGCCAAGGAGCGGGTCGTCTTCGACCGCCCGATCGGCCAGAACCAGGGGGTGCAGTTCCCGCTGGCGCGCGCCTATGCCGAATTGGAGGCGGCCGACATGATCTGCCGCCGCGCCGCGGCCTTGTTCGACGCCGGGCAGGGAATGCGGCGCCGACGCCAACATGGCCAAGCTCCTGGCCTCGGAGGCGACCTGGCACGCCGCCGACGCGACCTTCCAGACCTTCGGCGGCTTCGCCTTCGCCAAGGAATACGACATCGAGCGCAAATGGCGCGAGGTGCGGATCTACCAGACCGCGCCGATCTCCACCAACCTGATCCTCGCCTATATCGGCCAGCACGTGCTCGGCATGCCGCGATCGTATTAGCGAGTTCGATCCCGCCGCCCGCCCGATTTCCGGGGGCCGTCGCCCATTAGGCAGATCAGATCGCCTTGGCGAGCAGAATTAAAACCGTCCAGGAAAGCAGTGAGAGCACGATCCATGCCAGGACCGCGACTCTGGGCGAAAGACGCCCATCCGTGTCTTTGGCCGATTTGACTTCCGTACGCCGCCCTCCCAACTGGTTACTAACCAAAGAGGTCGAGATCGCACGACATTTCATGCCGTATAGGGGGTGCATTTCAGGTCAGAGATATTTAAAACTGTTACGCCAACGTTAGCACGATCATCAAATCATACGTTAAGGTCCAATGTTTTCAAATTTGATTCTTTCGTGATGGTGAAGTATAAAATCGTAAATTGTTACCAACAATACGCGATCGGGCGTTTGTCTTTTCCGGTCTACTATCGCTTTACCGAGGCGAGAACGCCGACATCATCGAGGGTTTCGAGCGCCATCGCGGCCGTCCCACAGCGCGGCGCCGCAATCGGGCAGTGAGCGGCAGCAGGCATCGAATTTGGCGCGGGCGGCCCCGGGCGAGAGCGGACGGGCCGGGCTGCCGAGCACGTCGGCGACATCGCAGGTAATCGTGCGCCCGTCGGCGAGGTCGAGCTCGACGCGGACCGGGTGCAGCGCGTTCGGGTCGGGGTTGCCGTCGAGCGATCACCGCGAGGCGGCGGGCGAGCGCGAGCGTCGCAGGGTCGGCAAGCGCGGCGCCGCTGAAATCATCGAGCCCGACCGTGCCGCGCCGGAGGCACACCGCGCCGCACATAGGCGAGGCACAGCCTTGCATAGGCGAGCGTCATGTTCTCCTGCGCCGGGCGGCCGACCAGGCGGTGGGTCAACGGCGGCACCAGGAAACGGCCCGCCCGCACGCTGTCGGCGGCGATGCCGTGCGCCGCGATCAGCCGCTGCAGCCCGTCGATCCCGCCATGCGTCGCGCGGCCGGACGGGAACGGCTTGTGGGAGAGTTCGCGAACCCGCCAGGCGCGGCCGAGATCGTCGAACGGTGCCGGGTCGGCCGCGCCGTCGAACAGCGCGAAATAGCCGAACTTGCCGCTGATCGGCGCGCGCGGGCCGGGCATGCCGCGCGACGCCAGTTCGACCGCGGTGACCGCGCTCCTTGCGGCAAAGCCCATCTGCATCGCCAATTGCGGGCTCGCCTCCTCGTGCGCCTGCATCGTGCCGGCGCACTCTCCGTAATAGATGCCGAGCGCGTCGCGCAGCTGCGTCATCGTCGAGCGTGGCCAGCATCGCGAGCCCCGCGACCGCGCCAAAGCCGCTGCAATTGGCCGGGCGGAAGAAGCGCATCGGCGCGCGCGAGCAGAGTCCCAAACTCACCGCGACATCGACCCCGGCGACGACGGCGCGCAGCAGCCTCTCGCCGGAAACGCCGCCCTGGCGCTCGGCCCAGCCGAGGAGACACGGCAATACCGCCGACATCGCGTGCACGACCGCGCCCTCATGCACGCAGTCGAATTCGAGCGCATGCATCTGGTAGCCGTTGACCATCGCGGCTTCCGCCAGCGGCATGCGTTCCCCGCTGCCCCACACGCTCGCCTGCGGTGCGCCGCCCGAGGCGGCCGCCATGTCGAGCACCTCGCGGCGCCACGGCGCGGCGGCGCCGGCGATGCCGACGCCGAGCGAGTTGGCGACGAACACCCTGGCCGCGCGTCGCACCGCTTCGGGCAGCTCGCCCGCGGCGACCCGCGCGACATGCGCGACGATCTTGTCGACGACCGGGTCGTGCATATCCAGGCGCCCCTCACTCGCCGCGGCTCCCTCTCCCCGCCTTGCCCCCACCCTTCCCTCCCCCGCATGCGGGGGAGGGTTAGGGAGGGGGCGGAGAGAGGGTTGGGGCGAGGGGCATCACTCAATCGATCGCGGCGTGCACCAGATTGGCGATGCGGTCCATCCGGGCCGAGTGCCACGGGTCCGGCTGCACGTAGTTGGTGACATACGTGAACGAGGCGCCGCTCGTCGGGTCGGCCCAGGAATAGGACGTCCCGGCGCCGCCATGGCCAAAGGTCTGCGGCGCGGCGAGCGTGCCGAGGCCGCGGATCCGATCGCTGTCGCCGCGGACATGCGGCCCGAGCCCGCGATGCATCGGGATGCCGGTCATCGCATCGTCGCCGCGCTCGCCGGTGTGGTTCTTCGTGACATAGGCGATGAGGCGCGGCGAAAACATCCGCACATCGCCGAGCCGGCCCTGCCCGACCAGCATCTGGTAGAAGGCCGCCATGCCGCGCGCCGTCGCATAACCGCCGCCGCTCGGCATCCCCGCCGCCTTGAATTCGGGCGAGTTGTCGCGCGGCTCGGCGGCGTAGGTGTCGGCGCAGCGCGCCTGCTCCTTGGCCGGCACGCCGACGAAGATGTCGCCGGCGAGACCGAGCGGCGCCAGCACCTTGTCGCGGATCACGTCGCGGTAGTCCTGGCCGGTCACCGCCTCGATCACCATCGCCTGGGTCAGATGCGCGGCGCGCGGGTGGTATTGCAACCGGCTCCCCGGCGTCCAGTCGAGCGAGAAATCGCACACCTCGGCGCGCATCCTCTTGTGGTCGGTCCAGCACTCGCGGCTGACATCGCCGGACGGAAACCCGCCCTGATGGGTCATCACCTGATGCAAGGTGATGTCGCCCTTGCCCCTGCTGGCGAACTCCGGCAGGTGATCGGCGATCTTGTCCATGAACGACAGCCGGCCTTCCTCGACCAGCGCCCACACCGCCGAGCTGGTCAACACCTTGGTCTGGCTGAACAACAGGAACAGCGTGTCGCCCGACGCCGGCGACCCTGCCGCCCTCGGTCTTGGCGTCGCCATAGGTGCGGAACAGCGCCAGCTGGCCGTTGCGCGCCAACGCGATCTGCGCGCCGGGATAGCGGCCCTCCTCGATATGCTCGCGGATCAGCCGGTCGAGATGCTCGAGCGGCTTCAGCGCAAAGCCGAGCGCCTCGGGATTGCTGGACGGCAACGGGTAATCGGGCATGGCGGTTTCCTCCGAAGAATTTCCTGTTTGAACCCTGTCATTGCGAGCGCAGCGAAGCAATCTCGTGCCGATTTAGGCTCATCTCCAGCGAGATTGCTTCGTCGCCGTGCTCCTCGCAATGACAACCCGTCACTAGCCGGCCGCGAGACGGGCGACCGCGCCGACATCGTCGAGGCGGTCGAGGCCGGCGATCATCTCGCGCAATTCGCGGGCCCGCGCCGAGCCGACGACCGGCTCGGCCAGCGCGTCGAATTTCGCGGCGAGGCGCTCGCCTTGGCCTGCGATGTCGGCGCAGGGGATGCCGGCATCATGGCCGGCGCGCAATACCCGCCCGTCGCCGAGCGCGACCTCGATCTCGGCCGCGGCCTGCGGCCAGCCGTCCTGGAAATCGAGCGCGACCTTGTCGCGCAGCGCCACCAGCGCCGGATCGGTCGCGGTCGCCGCGCTGTAGGCGCCAAGGCTTGCGGTATCGATGCCGGAGAGCGCCATCGCCACGGTCTGGCGCAGGCTGAACTTGGCTTCGAGCCCGTCGCTCGGCGGCGGCGATGTTGCACACCCGCTCGCAGCTGTTGTCGAGCCGCAGCGTGATGCGACGGATCTCTTCCGGCGCCATGCCGCCCGCCTCCTGACGGACCGACCGAGCGCATTCGATCGGGCCGTGCGTCAGGTAGCAGGCGGCGTGGTACTTGAACAGATTGGCGAAGATGTGGAACCCGTTCGGCGGGGCGGCGAGCGCGGCTTCGGGGCGGAAATCGGGGCCGTGCGTCAGCGCGAAACCCTGCTCGCATTCGATGAGGTCGGGCCGGCTCGAAAAGCCGCGCGCGGCGAGGCGCGCCGCCAGCAGCCCGTTCTGCGCCGCCTTGCCGGCGTGGAACGGCTTGCACATCGTGCCGAATTGCGATTTGAGCCCGGCCGCCTGGGTCCCGGCGATGCCGAGCGCGCTGCGCCGTGGCTGCGGCGTCGAGCCCGAGGAGGCGGGCGCAGGCCGCCGCGGCGCCGAAAGCGCCGACCGTTCCGGTGGCATGGAAGCCGAGATTGTAATGGCCGGGCTTGAGCGCCAGTGCCAATGCGGCAGGCGGTCTCGTAGCCGGCGACAAAGGCGGCGATGACCTCGCGGCCGCTGCTGTGGCGCTGTTCGGCGAGCGCCAAGAGGGCGGGCAGGATCGCCACCGAAGGGTGCCCCGGCATCGCCAGATTGACGTCGTCGTAATCGAGCGCGTGGCCGATCGCGCCGTTGACGAGCGCGGCCGACAGCGCCGGCAGCCGCGCCCGATGGCCGATGACGCTCGCCTGCGCCGCGCCGCCCGCCTCGGCTAGCTCGTCCAGCAGGATCGCGGCCAGCTTGTCGTCGGCGCCGGCCAGCGCCACCCCGTAATAATCGAGCACGCATTGCCGCGCCAATTCGCGCACCGCCTCGGGCAGCGCGTCATAGCTGACCGCGCTCGCCTGTTCAGCGAGAGTTCGGGTCAGATCTTCGGATTTTGTGCGGACTGCCAGATCACCGTCCATTTCGCATCTCCTTCAACCCGGATCGCCTTCACCAGCCGAAGTGCGGTTCTCAGCAACCATTTTCACCGTCCGGTGAACCGCGGCTTGCGCTTTTCGTTGAACGAGGCGATGCCCTCGCGGCGGTCCGCGGTCGGGACCATGCGGTTATAGGCCTCGATCTCGAACATCATCGCGCTGGTGAGGTCCATCTGCAGCCCATAGTGGATCGCGTGCTTGGCCTGGCGCACCGATATGGGGGCATTGTCGGCGATGCGCCGCGCGGTCTCCAACGTCTCGTCGAGCAGCTTGTCGGCCGCGCACAGCCGGTTGACCATGCCCCATTCATGGGCCTCCTTCGCCGAAAACGGCCGCCCGGTCAGGATGATCTCCTTGGCCCGCCGCTCGCCGACCGCGCGCGGCAGGTTCTGCGTGCCGCCGGCCCCCGGCATGATGCCGAGTGTCACTTCGGTCAGCGCGAAGCGCGCGCTCTCGGCGGCGTAGAGAAAATCGCAGCACAGCGCCAATTCGCACCCGCCGGCATAGGCGGCGCCGTTGATCGCGCCGATGACCGGCACCGGACAGCCCATAAAGGCGCGGATCGCGCGCTCGAACAACAGGTGTTGCGCCTGCCAGGCTTCATCGCTCATGCCTTGGCGTTCCTTGAGGTCGCCGCCGGCGCAGAACGCCTTGTCGCCGGCGCCGGTCATGACAACGCAGCGGTAGGCCAAGGGGTCGCCATTGACCGTCTCGAAGAAGGCCAGGAGATCACGCCCCATCTGGGTGTTCATCGCGTTGGCGACCTGCGGCCGGTTGAGGGTCAGCAGGGCGAGCCCCTCGCCCTTGTCCTCGACCCGCAATGTCTCGTAGCTGCGGTTCATCTGCCTCTCTCTGTCTCCGCTAGACCGTCTGCAACCCGAGGAGGCGTTCCATCGGCTCGTAATCGCGGTCCGAATGCAGCAGCGCGTGACCCCGCTCGATGCAAAAGGTGCCGATGATCAGGTCGACCGTCGTGCGGATGGTGATCCCTTGTCCGCGCAGGAAGCGATAATTGGCGGCGGCCTTAATCGCAAGGTCGCGGTCGGCGAGGGATACAAATTCGAACTCCTGCAGCCTCGCCTCGACCGCCCTGGCCTGTACCTCCGATCGCACGCCCCGCAGGACTTCGCAAAGAATGAGATCGCCGACCAGCAGCTGCTGTCGCCCGATCAATCGACGGAGCCGTCCGACCGGTCCCGTGATCGCACCGCGCAGGTGATCAATCCATACCGAACTGTCGACAAGGATCATTTCTCGATGTGGCCTGAGCTGTCGTCAATGTCATCCCAGAACTCCACCTTCCCAGCGAGGTCCAGAATTTTCGTTTGTCGCTTTAGGCGAACGAGCGTCCTCAATCCCTCTTCGACCACGGCACGTTTCGTCTTAAGCCCAGTGAGGCGCTGGGCTTCGTCCATGAGCTTATCGTCGATCTCGATGTTGGTGCGCATCGGTAGGTGTATCTTTTGCTACGCGCTTACACATAGCGGGTCTGATGAACCTGCGCAAGCCGGGTGGCCGGGCCGCGCCTTCGTCTCCGCAAAAACGCCAATGCGTTCTGCCGCATGCGAGAGGCGCGCGAATCACCCGTGCCACCGCGGCCGGCGCGGGCTGCCGGCGGATTCTGCACGGCCCGACTCAACACCTTGTAACTGCCTGGATTTCCCCGATTGCCATATACACACGTATGTGAAAAGTCGGTGACTAGCATAGATTGTAAAGGCAAATGGGTAACCCTCGGGGCAGGGCGTGGCGTCACCGCTGGTGGTCATCGTCGATGACAGCATCACCAATCTGAAGATCCTCGAACGCTTGGCCGGCTCGCTCAGCGGTGGAACCGTCGCCAAGTCTTTCGCCGATTGGGATGCCGCACTCGCCTTTTGTTCGGATGACTGCCCCGATCTTGTACTCCTGGCGGCGGCGGGTGCACAGGGTGAGGCTGCGCAGTTCATCGCCCATCTGCGCGAGCAGCCGATCTGCGCCGACATCCCGGTGATCGTCGTCGGATCCGAAGCGGATTTCATCTGCATCGAACGGGCGCGCGAGGCCGGCGCCGACGATCACCTGCTGATCCCGATCGACCGCCGCGACTTCCGCATCCGGATGCGCCATCAGTTGCTGCGGCGCCGCGCACTGCGCCGCGCCGGCGAGGGGATCGCGCCGGTCGAGGAGTCGGCCGTCGCGGTCGATCGGCGCACTCCGGAGGGGTCGGGGCAAGCGTATCAAACGCTGCTTCGGCTTATCGACGTCATACCGCGCATGATCTGCGTGACCGGCCCCGATGGGCGCTATTTGCTGGTCAATCGGATGTTCGCTTCGTTTGTCGGGGTGCCGGCGAGCCGCCTGATCGGCAAGCGGCCGGCCGAAGCGCATGGCGGGCCGCTGGCGAAGATCCTGATGGAAGGCGACGAACGCCTGCTCACCGGCAAGGCCGTCCCAAGCTCGGCTGAGGAGGAGATTGTCGATCGCGGCGGCAATCCCGGCGTGCTGCTGACCACCAAGGCGTTGTTCCACGCCGAAGATGGCGAAGAGTCGATGGTGGTCACCGCCTTTGTCGACATCACCGAGCGCAAGCGCACCGAGCACGATCTCCTCGCCGCCAAGGAGCAGGCCGAGCTGGCGAACCGCAGCAAGACCGAATTTGTCGCCAATATGAGCCATGAGCTACGCACCCCGCTCAACGCGATCATCGGATTTTCGCAGGTCATCGCCGGCGAAATGCTGGGGCCGGTCGGCACCACAAAATATGTCGGCTACGCCCGCGATATCCTGGCGAGCGCCGAGCACCTGTTGGGGCTCATCAACGACATTCTCGACGTGTCGAAGCTCGAAGCCGGCAAGCTCGATCTCGTCGAGGAGGTGATCGATCCGCCCAAGACCGTCGCCGATCTGGTTCAGCTCGCCGAGGCCAAGGCGCGGGCGAACGAAATCCAGGTCGCGATCCGCCGCGAGGGCCAGATCCCGCCGCTTCGGGCGGATCCCCGCAAGCTGAAGCAGATCGTGCTCAACCTCCTTGTCAACGCGATCAAGTTCAGCCATCCCGGCGGCAAGATCGAGATCGTGTTGCGCAATGTGGATGGCGCTGTCGCCGTCGCCGTCACAGATCACGGCATCGGCATGGACGCCACCGAGGTGGAGCTGGCGATGACCCGCTTCGGCCAGGTCGCGAGCACCTGGACACGCAAGCACGACGGTACCGGGCTTGGTCTGCCGCTTGCGATCGGACTGACCGAGTTGCACGGCGGGACGCTGACCATCCACAGCACAAAAGGTGTCGGTACGACCGTGACCGTGACCTTTCCGCGCGAGCGTTCGCAACCAATGCCGGAGCCGGAGCCGGTCGGCGGCGCCATCCGCGTTGTCGGACGCTCATAGGTTCCGGTTTGCCCGGGCCGCGCAAAAGCCGCTTCAACTGGATGGCGCGGCAGGGGCCAGACGAGCCGCCCACTGCGGCGCCGCCGACCGCCCCGACCGCGGCGCTGGACGGTGTCGGCTGGCGTCTGGTAGCGGCGTCGCTCGGGCTGTCGGTCGCTGGCGTGTCGGCGCCGATCGCGGTTGCCGCCATGGCGGCAACAAAGGGGCTCTTGGGGTCGCCCCTGGTTGCGAGTGCCCTTGTGGCGTTGCTGGTGGTGGCGCCCGCCGGGGTTGGGCTGGCGGTCGCGCTGTCGGGGCTGCGGCGCCTCGCTGCCGCCCTCTTGGTACGCGGCGACAGCGAAGCCGAGCAGGCGGTTCTCCGGGTACTGGTCGATGCCCTCGTCTTCTTCTATGCGCTGGGATTAGCGGCGGCGAGCGGGAACGCGGGCCCGGCGCTACCCTATTTGGCGGTCGCCGCGTTCGCGCTCATCGCTGCCTGGGCGCTGCTGCTATACGTCATCCTGTGGCCGGCCGCCCCGCCGGTGCGGCGTTTCGGCGCGATGGCGCTCGATATCGCACTGATCTCGGCCTTCCTGCATTGCGGTGGTGGCGCGGTTGCCGGCTGGTATCCGCTCTACCTCCTGGCGATCGCCTATGCCGGGTTCCGCTTTGGCCTGGGCGCACTGCTGGGGACCGCGACCCTCAGCATTTTCGGCTTTACCGCGGTCGTGCTGTCGACCGATGCCTGGCGGCAGCAGCCGGCATTGGCCATCGGGTCGCTCCTGGCGCTCGCCGTGCTGCCCGGGTTTTTCGCCGGAGCGATCCGCGGCCTCGCCTCGGCGGAGGAAGCCGCGGCACAAGCCGACGCCGATCGACGGCGCAGTCTTGCGCTGATCGCCGATCGCTTACGCGATCCGCTGGCAGCGGGGCGCGCGATCCCGGTCCTCGCCTCGCCGATCGGCGATGTTCTTGACTTCGCTGCGCTTGCAGCCGGCACCTTCGCCGCGCCGGTTGAGGCGTTCGATCTGCGTGCCCTGGTCAAGCGCAGCCTGGTGCCGCTCCAGGCACATGCCGCCGAACAGGGCGTCCTGCTGCGCTGGCGGGTCGATCCGCAACTGCCATGCCGCCTGCGCGGCCGAGCCCAGGCGCTGGCACGGATTCTCGCCAGCCTCGCCGGCCGCGCGATCGAGGCCGGGGAGGGGGGAACGGTACGCCTCACGCTCGACGCAGCTTTCGGCGATGCGCGTCGGTTGGGGCTGCGGCTCATCGTTGAGAGCGCCGGCAGCGACCGCGAGCTGGACCCGGCACCGGCGGAGAGTGAGCTGGCCCTGCTTCTGGTCCGGCAGCTGGTCGCGCTGATGGGCGGGGCGTTCGCCATTGAGCGGGTTTCGGGCCGACGCGTCCGGCTGGCGGTTACGCTGGCTCTGGGAATCGAGGAGGGCGCGGGCGAGCCGAGCCTCGATCTCGCCGGCCTTGTGGCGCTGATCGCGACCGAGGACGAACAATTCGCCGGCGAGATCGCGGAACCGCTGGCGGCATGGAATGGCGAGGCGCGCTGGGTCGGCGACGCCGATGCTGCCCTTGCCGCTCTGTCGCCTCACGAAGCGACTGCAGGAGCGGCGATGGTCGCAGTCTTGATCGTCGACGGCCGCCGCAAATTGCTGTCGGCGCTCAGCCTCGCCCATCAGGCGGCGCGGATCGGCGGCGCCGCGCCTTTTGTGCTTCTGGTCGCCGATGCCCTTCAGATCGAGAGCCTGGGCGAAGTCGACCAGGGCGAAGTCGACGGCTTCATTCCGGTGCCGGTAAGCCGGCAAATGCTCGCCAACGCGCTCGATGCTTTGCCGCTTGGGCCGCTTGGGCCGCTTGGGCCGCTTGGGCCGCTTGGGCCGCTTGGCTCGCTGACGCCCGATCGGCCGGCCATGGCGCTTCCCGCCGACCGGCTGCGCCCGGTGGCTGATGCGCCATCCAGAGAGCCGGCAGGTGAGCCGAGCAATCAAATCGGCGAGCGGATCACCGCGATCGCGGCCCACCCTAAATTCGTGCCCGAGGCGGCGGCGCTCGATCGGCGCGCTATCGACGGGTTGCGCGCACTGGACGGCGATCCGGATTTCCTCGGCGAGCTGATCGAGACCTTTCAGGCCGATGCGCAGCAGGTGATGGAACGCCTCGACCAGGCCGTCGCTTCCGCCGATGTCGGCGGCTTCGCGCAAGGCCTCACCGCGTTGCGGCACGCCGCCAGCCCGCTCGGCGGGACGCAACTGTGCGACCTCCTGGCCTCGCTGCAAGGCCTCACGGCCGGCGAGCTGCGTCAGCTCGGCGCCGTTCATATGCAGCGCCTCGATGCCGAGATCGACCGGCTTGCCGTCGCGCTGAGCGAGCTGTTGGCGGGGGCCGCGCAGCGTCTGCCGTAGGTAGGCAGCGGTCGCCCGTCAACCGGAGCCCAGCACCTCGCGCAATGCGCTCCAGCGCGCCAGCTTGTCGGCGAAGCCGAGGCTGGCATAGGCCGGGCTGGTCGATGGCAGCGCGAGATAGACCAGCTCCGGCCGCCGCGCGAAATGGCGATGGTAGAGAAGCCGCGCGCCGCTGCCGTTGAATGCGATCGCGCGGATCTCGGGATGGGCCAGCAGCAGCGCGTCGATCGCATTGGGTACTTCGCCCCGGATCGTCGCATCGGCGCTGGCTCGGCGCTCGCCGCTTTCGCAGACATCCCACAAGGCGATCCGCCGGCTCATGACAAAATCGAGCTTCTCGGGATAGCGGGCCGGCGACGCCGCGCCGAACAGGCCGCAAACGATCGGCCAGAACAAATTGCGCGGATGCGCGTAATACTCGATGCGGCGCAGCGATTCTTCGCCCGGCAGCGTCCCCAGCACGAGGACCAGCGAGCGCCTATCGACGACCGGCGGAAAGCTGCGCCGAGGCACAACCGCCGGCGGAATTGCGGCGGGCCGGTTCAGTCGAGGTAGCGCCCGAGACGCACCGCCGTCTGGCCCCGGACGAGCCGTCGCGACGGCATGATCAAGACGCAATTGTCGTAGGGGGTGCGCACCTCGCGGCCGTCGTCGCGGCCGATCAGCGTGCCTTTTTCGGGCAGCATTTCGAGCCCGCGGAAATCGCCGGCGAAATCGAAGCGCTCGCCGGTGATCGTCACCGCCTCGGTGACCTCGATGACCCGCTGGCGCGGATGCGCGGCAAAATCGGGGCCGCCGAGCGCGGCGACATCCTCCTTGGTCACGCTGCCGAGCGCGATCAGGAAGCGCAGCATCACATCGGTCGCGATCTCGGCGGAGCGGCGCTCCCAATGCTGGCCGCATTCGATGAGAAGCGCCGTCTTGGCCGATTCCGGGTCGCCGAAGCCGCCGTAATCGCGCATCCGCGGCCCCGCGGCGTGGCCCTTGTCGCACATGATCAGCTCCGGGATCCCGACGCGGCGCGCCAGCTCGCGCGAGCGCGGCAAGAGCCCGGCCAGCATCAACGGCGCGGTGGCGTATTGCATCGAATGAAGATCGAGCAGGAAGTCGGCCGCGTCGACGACCGGCCGCAGCGCGCGCGCCCGGTCGAGCTCGACCGACCGGCGCGGTCCGTCGAGCGTTGCCGTGGCCCACAGCCGGTTGAAATCCTCATCGACAAAACGCGAGGCGATCGGGTAGCGCGGGTCGAATTCGCGGTAGGCCGCGACATTGTCGAAGGCCAGTGTCAGCGTTCCGCGGCGCGGCCGCACCCGAGCGCGCAGCAGCCGGTCGAGTGCGATCGCTCCGCAGATCTCGTTGCCGTGCGTCAACGCGGTCACCAGGACATGCGGGCCGGGCTCGCTCGCGGTAAAGCGCATGACGTAGTCGATGCCGGTATTGCCCGCGCGATAGGGTTCGATATCGGGAGGCGTCAACTCCACGTTGTAGGCGAGATCGGGCACGGGGCAACCCTGTCGGAAAGTGCGATACGGCATTTTGCACGGCTTCGCTCGCGGCGTCACCTGATCCGACAGAGGTAGTGCATCGGTTTAAACTGATGCACTACCGACGGACTTGTCCGCTTGAAAAACCGCATCAGGGCAGTCCCTAGCCGAGACGGATCACCCCGTCGCGCGCCAGAGCGTCGAGCGTCGCGCGGTCGATCCCGAATTGGCCGAGGATCTCGGCGGTGTGTTCGCCAAGGCGCGGCGCCGGTCGGCGCAGATGTCCCGGGGTCTGCGACAGCCGTGGAATGACGTTGTGCATGGTCAGACGGCCGCTCTCCGCGTCCGGCATATCGACGACGATCTCGCGCGCCACGACATGTGGATCGGCGAGAAACTGGTCGATATCGTAGACCGGCGCGGCCGTGACCTCGGCTGCGGCGAAGGCCCTCATGTTTTCCTCAAGCGTACGTGCCGCGATGAATTGGGCGATCGGCGCCTCGCATTCCGCGGCGTGGCGCACCCGCTCGGTGTTGCTGCGAAAGCGCGGGTCGAGGATCATGTCGGCGCGCCCGATCGCGCCGAACAGCCGCTCGGCCATCGCCTGGATCGAGGCCGAGATCCCGATGTAGCGGCCGTCCTTGGTGCGGAACACGTTGCGCGGGCTCGTCGTCTCCGAGCGGCTGCCGGTGCGCTCGCGCAGCTCGCCGGTGAGCGCATAGATCGGCGCCTCGGTGGCGATGAACGAGAACAGCGGGTCGAGCAGCGGCAGATCGATGATTTGCCCCGCGCCGCCCTCGACCTCGACCCGGCGCAGCGCGACCATGACGGCGAAGGCGCCATAGAGCCCGGCGACCATGTCGGCGAGCGCGGTCGGCGGCAATACCGGCTCGCGATCGGCAAAACCGGTGCGCGCGGCGTAGCCCGACATGCTCTCGACCAGGGTTCCGAAGCCGGGCCGGTCGCGATAGGGCCCGTCCTGCCCCCAGCCCGAGACGCGCACGATCACCAGGCGCGGATTGCGGGCGTGCAGCATCTCGGGCCCGAGCCCGATTTTCTCGAGCGTGCCCGGGCGGAAATTCTCGATCAGCACCTCGCTCGACGCGGCGAGATCGAGCAGCAGCTCGCGGCCGCGCGGGTCGCGCCCGCTCAGCGCGACGCTCTTCTTGTTGCGGGCATAGAGCTTCCAGTGGACGCTGACGCCCTTCGATTGCCAGGCGCGCAACGGGTCGCCCTTCTGCGGATCCTCGATCTTCAAGACTTCGGCGCCGAAATCGGCGAGGTGCGAGGATACCGCGTTGCCGGCGACGAGGCGCGACAGGTCGACGACCCGGACGCCGTCGAGCGGGCAGGAGGCGTCGGGTTCGAACGATTTTTCCGGCAGGCTCATCGGCGGGGTCTGCGCTGTTGCAATGGGCGCCGCACCTTAGCTATCGCGGCCGGCAAAGGGAACCGGGGGCTAACTCTTGGTGCGCCTCTCGTTAATCGCGATCAAGCGCCGCTACGGGCGATTGTTGGAAAAAACCAACGGACGGTCCCCAAGATCGAGATCCGCTCAGGGTGGCAACTCGTTCTTGGCTCTGCGCCGATTTCCGGCCGTTCGCGGGGCCACGATGGGGAGTTGACCCTGAGCAGCCGGTCGCTTTATCGAATAGCGACCGCCGGTCATACTCCCTTTCCGGCCATTGGCCGGCATCGTCCGGAGGCCCGGCCCGTTGGCGAGCCGCCATTGCCGATCTGGGTCGTCGCTGATGCCTTCGCGCCAGGGAGCCGCGATTCGGGCGGAGCGGTCGTTGGTGTCAGCCCGAGGGCAATAGTGGGTGCCTCGAAATTTGCCGAGGCACCGAGGCACTGGAAATCGGCCTCGTTTGGCGCTGGAAAGAGCTCATATGATATCGATGAATTTGCTCCGGCAGAAGCGAACGATGTCGTCAAGCAACGCCGTTTCCGCGCATGAACGCCCCGATTGAACATTACGGAATTATCGGCAACAGCCGCACGGTTGCCCTGGTCGGCCGCGACGGCTCGATCGATTGGCTTTGCCTGCCGCGCTTCGATGCAGAGGCGGTGTTCGCCGCCCTGCTGGGCGGGGCACAGAATGGCCGCTGGTTGATCGCGCCGATCGCGCCGTCGGGTAAGAGCACGCGTTCCTATCGCGGCGACACCGGCATCCTGGAAACGCGGTTCGAGACCGACGGCGGCAGGGTCACCATCATCGACTTCATGCCGTTGCCCGAGGCGGACGGGCAGATCGACCTGATCCGCCTGGTTCGCGGAGATACCGGGCTTGTGCGCCTGCATACGGAGATCATTCTGCGCTTCGATTACGGACGCAGCATCCCGTGGGTCCGGCGGCGGTTCGGAGGTCTGAACGCGATCTCGGGTCCCAACGCCGTCCAGTTCAGTTCGCCGGTGCCGCTGCGCGGCACGCCGGAATTGACCACGATCGGCGAATTCGAGGTTGCTGCCGGCGAGATCGTACCGTTTACGATGAGCTGGTACCCGTCGCATCGCACGAGTTTCACCTGTCGCGACCCGGTCGACGCGCTGCAGGCGACCGAGAATTGGTGGCACGACTGGTCGACCCATTGCGTGCTCGGCGGTCGCTGGCGCGACGCGATCATCCGCTCGCTGATCACGCTGAAGATGCTGAGCTATGAACCCACTGGCGGCATTGTCGCGGCGCCGACGACATCTCTGCCGGAATTGATCGGCGGCACCCGCAATTGGGATTACCGTTATTGCTGGGTGCGGGATGCCACGCTGGCGCTCTACGCCCTGATGACCGCTGGTTACCGCAACGAGGCGCGCTCCTGGCGCGAGTGGCTGCTTCGCTCGGCCGCCGGGCATCCTTCCGAACTGCAGATCATGTATGGCATCGCCGGCGAGCGCCGGTTGACCGAACTCGAACTGGACTGGCTTCCCGGCTACCGCAACAGCTCTCCTGTCCGCATCGGCAACGCCGCCTATCAGCAATTGCAAATCGACGTTTTCGGCGAATTGATGGATACGCTCTTCGCCTGCATCCGTTTCGGCCTCGAAGCCAACGCCGACGCCTGGAACCTGCAAACCGAACTGCTCAACTTTCTCGAGCAGATCTGGGACAAGCCCGATCAGGGTCTGTGGGAAAGCCGCGGCGAGCCGCAGCACTTTACCTTTTCCAAGATCATGGCGTGGGTCGCCTTCGACCGTGCCGTCAAATCGATCGATCAGTATGGGTGCGAGGGACCGCGAGAGCGCTGGGATCAATTGCGCGGGCGCATTAGCGAGGAGGTCATCGCCAAGGGATACGACGCCAGGCGCAACAGCTTCGTCCAGTATTACGGCAGCAGCGATCTCGATGCGTCGCTGTTGCTGATCCCCCAACTCGGCTTTCTGCCACCCGAGGATTTGCGCGTCGTCGGCACGATCGAGGCGATTGAACGCGAGTTGGTGGTCGATGGCCTGGTCATGCGCTACCCCACCTCTGCCGGCAGCGACGGGTTGCCCGCCGGTGAGGGAGCTTTCCTTGTTTGCTCGTTTTGGCTGGCGAACAGCCTTGCACTGATTGGCCGCCATCAGGACGCCGTCGCGCTGTTCGAGCGGCTGTTGACCCTGCGAAACGACCTTGGCCTCCTCGCCGAGGAATACGATCCACAGGGAAAACGCTTTCTCGGCAATTTCCCGCAGGCCTTCTCGCATATCGGCGTCATCAATACCGCGGCTCATCTGGGCCAGGCCGAACCTGCATCAGCCGATCGCGGCGCGGACAAAGAAACCGAACCAAAGCCCGCAATCCGCGATCCCGGGTAGCAGACGCCGTGCAAACCGAGAGTTCCAGGGGCCCGCGAATTTTCGGCACCAGCAGACGATCGACCGAATCCCGCGGCAGGGATCGTCAAACGGACCTGAGTAGTTTCCGAACCTACCGGCAATCCATCAGCCGCGATATTGGCCGCCGATTTTCGAACCGATTCTCCGGACTGGCGGGGCGCGAGCCTGAAGACGAGGAATATCGTAGCCGCGCGCGCCCGGTGCGTCGTTCATGACGAGGGAAGGAAACCCCTGCGGATTGTTATCAGTTTGGCGGCCGCACGGAAAAGCCAGCCGCCAAAAAGAGGGAGGCCTCATGACCGCATCCCGTTCCGACGCGCTGGTGCTGTTCGGTGTGACGGGCGATCTCGCCCACAAGATGATCTTCCCGGCACTCTACGCGATGGTGAAACGAGGTGCTTTGACGGCCCCGGTCATCGGCGTCGCCCTCCCGAAGTGGAGTGCCGCGGACCTGCACAAACGGGTGGCGGACAGCATAAAACGCTCGGGCGGGATCGATAATCAGCGTGCTTTCGACCACCTGCTGTCCCGCTTCAGCTATGTGAGCGGGGACTACAGCGAGCCGCACACCTTCACCGCAATAAAGACGGCGTTGGGCGCCGCTCGGCATCCGGCGCACTACCTCGCCATCCCGCCCACGCTGTTCGAGACCGTGATCAAGGGGCTCGGCGTCTCGAAGTTGGCCGAGCAGGCGCGCGTCATCGTCGAAAAGCCGTTCGGACGGGACCTGGCCTCGGCCCGCAAGCTCGATCATGCGGCGCAGGCGGTATTCCCCCAAGACGCGATCTTCCGGATCGATCACTTCCTTGGGAAGGAGGCGATCATGAACATCCTCTATTTCCGCTTCGCCAATTCCTTCCTGGAACCGATCTGGAACCGCAACTACGTGGCCAGTGTGCAGGTGACCCTATCCGAAGATTTCGGCGTCGAAGACCGCGGTGCATTTTACGAAACCGCCGGCTGTCTGCGCGACGTGATCGAGAACCACCTCTTCCAGATCGTCGCGCTGCTGGCGATGGAGCCGCCCGCGGACCGCAGCTTTGGCGCCGTCCACAACGAAAAAGCCAAAGTCTTCCGAGCCATGCGCCCGCTGAAACCGGACGATTTGGTGCGCGGTCAGTACACCGGTTACCGGAAGGAGCCGGATGTGGCGGAGGATTCCGACGTCGAGACCTTCTGCGCTCTGCGCCTGTTCATCGATTCGTGGCGCTGGGAGGGAGTGCCGTGGTACCTGCGCTCCGGCAAATATCTGGCCGCGACGGCGACCGAGGTCATGGTCGAGCTGAAGCCGCCCCCGCAGAGGCTGTTCGCAGACTCGGCGCCGACTTCCGGTCGGGCCAACTATCTGCGCTTCGGGATCTCGCCCGCTTCAGCCATCGCTCTCGCCGCGCGCGTCAAGCGCGACGGTAGGGAGTTCGTCGGCGACCAGCGAGAACTCTGCCTGATGGAAGAGCAGCAGGGCGAGGAATTGCCCTACGAGCTGCTGTTGGGCGACGCGATGGCCGGCGACGGCGCGCTGTTCACCCGCGAGGACGCGGTTGAGGCGGCCTGGGCGGTCGTCGACCCCGTCCTCAAGAAACACCACCCGGTCAGCCCTTACCAGCGTGGCAGTTGGGGGCCGAAAGAGGCCGACGCAATCATCGCCGGAGGCGGCGGTTGGCACAATCCCGGCCCGAAGGAGGCATCCGGATCGTGACGTGTTCTCGGCTGATCAGGCTCGAATAGAGCGCTGCCAGATGCGGACTTGGCACCCGCCGTAAAAGGGTACCTTTGGGTCAAGCGCGGCTGGATGCTCGCGACTCGAGGAATGGCCGCTTGATCGCTACCTCGCCATTGGCCGCGCGTTTGGCATGCAGGCCCGGCTCGACCGCATGCCCGAGGCCATGGGCGCGCGATGGCGGACCGTCGAACACCCGTTCGGGACCCTCAAGGCGTGGATGGGCGCCACCCACTTCCTGACCCGGGCCCCATAACCTTCAGGGCCTGCATCTGTCGGCGCAGGCCGGCAACTTCTCCTTCAGCCGGCCCGACTTGGCCTCGGCGATATCGCTCTCTTCGCGGTCGGCGCGGCCCAGCGCCCTCAGGTAACGCGCGATGCTGGCGTCGACCTGCTCCATCCCGCCCGGTGACCTTGGCGACCGTGTAATTCTTGTCGCGATTGCAGACGATCGCAGCGACAACGGAGGGCGGTTTTTAAATCCCGAGACCGGCACCCGGGCAAATGGCTACCAGGAAACTATCTTATTTCCTAACCGCCGCGCAGCTTTACGGAGCCAGTCCATCTACCCCAACCGGTCGCGCACCAGCGCCGCGCCGGCGGCAAGCGCCTCGAGCTTTTGATAGGCAAGCGCGCGGTCGAGCGGCGCCATCCCGCAATTGGTGCAGGGGTAGAGCCGCTCCGCCGGCACGACGCGCAACGCCCGTTCGATCGTCGCCGCGACCGCGTCCGGCGTCTCGGCCGCGGTGCTCGCCACGTCGACCGCGCCGAGCAGCACGTCCTTCCCCGGGAGCAGCGCCAACAGCTCGAGCGGCACGTGCGAACCCGCGCATTCGAGCGAGACCTGATCGATCCGGCTTTCTGCCAGGGCCGGGAAGATCCGCTCGTATTGGCGCCACTCGGCGCCGAGGCCCTTCTTCCACTCGATATTGGCCGGGATGCCGTAGCCGTAGCAGATGTGCACCGCGGTCTTGCAGGCGAGGCCCGCGATGGCGCGGTGCAACGCCGCGATGCCCCACCCCACAACCTCGTCGAGATAGACGTTGAAGGCCGGCTCGTCGAACTGGATCACGTCCACCCCGATCGCCGCCAGTTCTTTTGCCTCCTCGTTCAGCAGCCCGGCAAAGGCCATCGCCATCAGCGCGCGGTCGCCGTAATGCGCATCGGCCACCGTATCGACGATCGTCATCGGCCCCGGCAGGGTCAATTTGAGCCGGCGGCTGGTATGGCGGCGCGCGATTGTCGCTTCCCAGAGGTGCGCGGGACGGCCGCGCCGCAACTCCCCGGTGACGGTCGGCACCAGCGCCTCGTAGCGGTTGTTGCGGATGCCCATGCGGATTCGGCGGGCGAAATCGATGCCTTCGATCCCTTCAAGAAAGCCGTGGACGAAATGCTGGCGCGACTGCTCGCCATCGCTGAGGATGTCGATCCCGGCATCCTCCTGGAGCTTGAGCGCGAGGAGGGTGGCGTCGCGCTTGGCCTCGACGAGCGCCTCGCCTTCGAGCCGCCAGGGCGCCCACAGCATGCCGGGCTCCGCCAGCCAGGACGGCTTCGGCAAAGAGCCGGCGATCGTCGTCTCAAGCATGCGCGTCCCTCGCAGTCCGGGCTCTTTCATATACCCACATGCCTACATCCCCACCACACGTCGATTAAGGGAGAACGTCTATGTCTAAGAGATCAATGGTCGTTTTTATGCTCGGCCTAGCCTCTGGTGGCGCGGCGAACCAGCTGGGGAGCAAAGTCCGCGCTGGCCTGCAAGGGCGGCTCGCCAATTTTCGGTTTGCGATCCCCGTCGTTGAACCCGGTTGGTGATGTAGAATGGGTTTGCGGCGGCGCGGCTCAAAGACCGCTTTTTTTGAAGAGCGGACGTATGGTCATGTGAAAGCCATTGTTTTGAGGAATATCATGAAGTTTTTGAGGAATATCATGACCGCCTTCCCGCCACGGGTCAGCGTTTTGATGACCACCTATAACGGCGCCAAATTCATCGGTGAGAGCATTGACTCCATATTGTGCCAAACCTTTTCCGATTTCGAATTCATCATCGTAGACGACGCCTCTACCGACAACACTCCCGACCTTATCGCCGCCTATGACAATTCGCGGATTCGCTACGATCGGCTTGAACGAAATGTGGGCGTCGTCGGCGCGCGCAACCACGCAATTGAACTTGCCCGTGGAACATATATTGCTCCCCTCGATCACGACGACCTCGCCCGCCCCACGCGCTTGGCGAGACAAGCGGCATGGTTGGACGAGAACCCTGACGTGGTGATGGTGAGCAGCGAGTTCCGTGTGCTTGAGAACGGGCGCCTTTACTCGGCGTACCAGCCCTTCTTGGGAACACCACGAGAGGCCGTGCCGTTTTTTCTACACCTCCGCAATGGCATTCCGTATTCATCGATCATGTTCCGCGCCAGCAGCGTTGAGCGGCTCGGTACGGTTTTCCGGGAGGACTACAAGTACGTGGACGATTTCGACCTCTACCATAGGCTGCTGCCGCTTGGTTCGATCGATTGGATCCCAGAGCCGCTGACGATCTACCGCGTGCATTCCGCCAATACCACTCGTGACAATCTGGATCTCATGAATATCAGAGCGGCAGGCGTGTTGGCGTCGGCTTATCTCCCCATCTTCGGGAAAGCCTCACAAAACGCCGCACAGCTGATCGGGCGCCATGTGGTGGCCCGCATCCCGGTATCGGATCGGTCCAATTTAATGGAAATCGGTCGCCTCATTGAGCAATTAGCAAGCTACTTCCTGGACAAGTGTTCGCCCAACGACCCTGCCCGCGACGCCGTGAGGCTAGCTGCTGCCCAGGCATGGTGGCGATTCGTGCGGGGTGCGGCGCGCGCGGGTCGTCCCCACTTGTTGCCAATCTATTGGCAATTACCAGCTCTCGCCGGCCGATTTCGTCCGACATTGACTGACACGACAACAACCTTCATTTTGGGACTCCTCAGATGTACTCGTCGTCGGTAATTTCTGACGCAAACCCGTGGGGCCGTCCTAGCCGAGGAACGGTGATCGGGTCCGGTGTGAACGCCATCATTCGACCCCCGCGCGGTCCAAACGCTCAGCAAAAAAGCCCGAATTTACCAACCAATCCGTCTTTTTATAAACGAAACAACTCGTTTCTGCCAAGGATCCTTCAAATTCTGGAATGGCAAGCACAAACACTTTTCTCCGCCTTCCGGCGAATCGCCCATTAAGACGTTCACCCTATCCATAAACACTCGCAACAATTTAACTTCATTCTTTGAAGAATATTTACATCTTATCTTACAAATGTCACGTTTGAAATTTTCTTCGTTACCAGGAACCGATTCTATATTCGAAAGTTCTTCTATTTTCTTGCGAATCTCCCTCACAAACTCTCTAATATTACCGCTTTCAATTTGGGTAAATACTCCTTCGAACCAGTATTCTTTTCCACCTTCGCCCGTATACCCAATTACCGAATTGCCGGACATGGCAGCCTCGAGTGGGGGAACTGGCAAACCTTCCAATTCAGAGAACGACAGGAAAATTTTGGATGTTCCGAGTATCTCCCCTACCTCCCTCTCTGATTTGTTATGTATTGTTTTAAATTGCCAATTTTTAATATCATCTATTTGCAAGAATGATATCACATTAGTCACATGCTGCGGCATTTTTCGCGTCATATAGGTGATTACATTTTCTTTGTCTTTTGGATAGAAAATGTCATCTCTTATGGAATATTGAACTCGAAGAATTTTGGAATCAACCTGTGGAAACGCAAGTTTTATGCATTCCGTGGTTTCTTCACTGATGGATAATATAACCGATGCTGCTTCGTATGCTTCACAGAATTTCACGTAATCATCGTCAGATCGACGGAAAATATATCCGTTTTGCACGAAAATCCCAAATTTGAATTGCAAATTATTTAAAACAATTCCTAGTCTCACTGCCCAAACTTCTGGAATTACGATGAAATCTGATTTATTACAGAACGAGTTGTTTCGTTTGATTTTTGCCGAATGATCGAACCAGGTAACATTATATTTGGGATTCGTTGGAAAATATACGGATGAATCTATGCCATTTAGAGACATTGAATTGATAAGCTCGGAATGTCTAATTAGGACTTTTATGCCGCCGATTGGCGTATTGTCGCATGGGCAGAAATAAATAATTGATCGATTCGGATTGTCGCTTGAATTCATGTCGACCACCTTGATCGTCTTGGACGGTGGCCGGTCAATCGCTTCATCGGTGCCTCCATGACATTGACGGGTGTTCTCTTGGCATCGCCCGTCCAGGTGCGGGTCGGCGCCTCCTAACAAAGCGGCAAGTCGTTGAAGCGGGCATTTCCGCAGATACTCACGCCGTATCCGACATTCTCCGGGTTCCCGGCCCGTTGGACGTGATCTTCGGCTCCCCTGCGGGCCATCGCAACGAAATTCCATCGCAGCCGACCTGTTGACACCCAATACGGGCATGGTGGCAACTCGTGCGGAATGCGGCGCGCACGGGCCGTCCCCACTTGCCGCCGACCTAACGGAATTTTCCGGCTCTCGCCACCGGATTTCGTCCGACAGCGACTGACAGAACCACGACTTTCATATTGGGACTCTCAGAGAGTACCCGTCGTCGGTAACTTCTGACGCAAACCAACTACGGGGCCGGACCGGGGAAGAGGCTGACGGGGTTCAGTTGAACGCGCGATCATTCCGGATCGGAACAGCACAACTCTGCTTTGCTCGAAACGAGGGACCTTCTGTCAATTGACACTCGCAAACAGTCTTCATGCTTCCGAGCAAGCTGATCAAATTATCGCAACATACGAGATACATTATTCAACATATGCTCTGGTAAATGCCGCAAATTGCTACTGTCAAATGGCAAATATCTTTTTAAGCAAGAGATTTCGTAGAGCCGAGTGTTGAATATTTGTATCTTCTAACTCAAAATGTAACAGATATGATGCCTATGATGGCTACAATGTCTTTTTACGCGCCGCGCGCGGGAAGTATGTAATCTTGTGATGTGGTTCTGTTAGAACCGCTCGGGTAAGTCTGAATCTAGGCTGAAGGGTTTATCCCAAGTCCGCATGTGTGGCGCGGTGTTCGGCGATGCCGATCTTGCCCGGCGCTGCAGGCTCCTTCTGTGTGCTCAGCGCTTCGGCGGCCGAGAGCGCCCGTCGCGTTGGAACGTTGTCGCCATCAAAAGCCTAAAACTCTGGACAATCGCGTCTATCAGCACGAAAATCCGGGAAACGTTGGCTCAATCACAACGTGATCGAACGCACGTTTCGGGGGCGCGAGGATGTCCTCTGCTTCGCCGTTACCCTCTACTGCTGATTATATGTATGGGGACCGATCGAATGAGGAAGCCTCTATTGATCTGTCCGGTCTGCGGCAACAACAAGGAAAATAAGGTTCATGATATCCGAGAGATGTTCTTTGGGACACGGGAGTATTTTTCTTATGTCGAATGCGTTGCCTGCGGCTGTCTGTCAATCGCGGCAAAGCCCAGCGATTTGCGCCGCCATTATCCAGATGATTATTATTCACAAACTCTCCATAACGGTGCGCGACAGCCAACATGGAAGAGATTTCTTAAGCGGCAGCGCACACTCTATTGGTTGGGCCGACCCAACGCTCTAGGCCGTCTTCTGGCGCGCGGCGAGAATAGCCCTTGGGCTACTAATGCCTTGCGGCTATTGAGCATTGGTCTTGATGACCGCATTCTAGACGTCGGCAGCGGCAGCGGCGATCTACTAATTAATATGGCTGCCGAGGGATTCACTAATCTAACAGGTGCCGATCCTTTCATCAGGAGTGATATCGCGTACCGCAACGGAGTAACAATTTATAAGCGAGAGATTGCCGAATTGGAGCCCCCCTTCGATCTGATCATGTTCAACGACAGTTTTGAACATTTGGACAACCCACGTCGGGCCCTCGCACATACTCGGCGCTTGCTGGTACGTGGTGGTGGTGTACTCATCCGAGTGCCGGTCACAGATTCGTTTGCTTGGCGCCAATACGGGGTCAATTGGTTCCAGCTCGATGCTCCGCGCCACCTCATCATCCATAGCCGAAAGAGCGTAGAACTCCTGGCGATCGAGGCAGGGCTTTCGCTTTTGAGAATCGATGATGATTCCAACGAGATGCAATTCTGGGCGAGTGAGGCCTATGAGCGGGATGTGCCCTTGATCAATGCCCTGAGGGAGCGACGCTCCCCTGAAAGTCTTGCCCGGTGGCGCACGAGAGCTTCCCAGCTCAATGCGCAGGGCGAGGGGGACCACGCGTGCTTTTATTTTACTTTGCGGTAAATCTCGATTGGTTTCCCTGGCTCCTCGGAAATGCTGCGAGCATCCATACCTGCGGTCTCTCGACTATAGAAAAAGTTCGTTAGTTACGAACATTCGCTTTAGACGATGGCCGCCCGCGTCTGGATCAGCTCATCGCCGAGCTTGGCGCGGTTGATCCTCAACTGGGGATTACTGGGTAAACGCAGGCGGCGAATGCCCCGGGCGGCTAGCGATACGGATCTCCGATCCGCACGGCGAGAATACGCACCGGGGCCGACTCCCTGCGCGGGTTTACAGTCTTGATGAGAATTTTATCGTGGTTCGCGGGTCAGCCAACTTGGGATTATCACGGGATCTCTCTGGTTACCATTTCTATGGTGCCGACCTTTCTATCATCGGTGACATTCAAGGCCACACTACATATGTCGTTGATTTTCATCTCCTCCACAAGGGCGCTGGAAATTGCGACGGCGATTTCTACGCCGCATGGGAGCAGCTTATTGGCAAATATCAGCGGGCGTTTCGCCCGCGCTATATCGCGACCACGTGTTCTACGATGTTTTTGTCCGGTTCCAAGACCATGAAATATCTACTGAATCGGGGAAAATTTATAGGCCTTGCGGCGGCAATTGGAAGAAGATTTCCAGCATTGTTTAAGCACAGGCCTTCAATGTGAGAGCTACATCAGGGCCTATTCCCTTTGTTAGACGCGGGGACGGAGTCCGGTAGACGATCCGACGGTGCGCGGGCAGGGCGGGGCTGTCAACGCGCCACCGACGGGGCGCGGTAAACGATCCGCAGCATCTCCATCGCCAAGTCGCGAAACAGCGAGAACAGCACGGCGCAATACGTTGCAGCCCCAACCGCCACCAGCACAGCAAAATAACCGATGCGGGGAAGTCCATCGGGCAGCATCAGGCGGACCGCGGCAACCGCCGCCATCATGATGACCCCTACAACCATCGGCCGTATTGGGGCTAGCATCAGTGCGCCGAAGTCGACGCCACCGCGGCGCGAGGTAATGAGCGCGTTGATGGCGAAGACGACAGGGTAACCGATGAGCCAACCGTACGCGACACCCTCGATGCCCCAGTGGCAGCCGACGACGAACGCCGGCGGGAAGATCACCGCGCCGGTCGCGGTACACCAGAAGCCGGCGCGTGAATCACCGATACCTTGCAGGTAGTTCGGGATCATGATCAGGATCGCCCTGAACGTGGTGGCCACCGCCAGCACACCGAGCACGGATTTCGCCTCCACCCACTTCGGGCCGAACACGAGATCGACCACTTCCGGTGCCGTCGCGCATATCCCGAAGAAAACCGGCACGGCGATCGTCGCCATCATCCGCAGTGCTTTCAGTATGGCGAACTGCGCCTCCGCGGGCCGACCCTGGAGCATGGCGAAGGCCGGAAACGCGGTCATGTTCACGATTGGCGCGATCTTGCCCAGCGGTACGGCGGCGAAGTTCAGCGCGACCGCGTAGACGCCCAATGCTGTCGGCCCGAGCCAGCGACTGATGATCAGCACATCGGCCGAGGTGCACACCAGCCACGCCGTGTACTCCAATGTCCGGTAGATGCCGAACGCGAACAGCGGACCGAGGCCAACGAAATTGAACCTGGGCCAGACGTAGTATTCCCGCTGCAGCGTGACGAAGCCGAGCAGCCGCAAGACGTTGGACGTGAGCCAGCCCAACATCAGCGCCCATACGCCGTAACCGTAATAGGCCAGCGCGATTACCAGAGCGGCGCCGAAAAACCCGGACGACAGGTCGATGATCAACATCGAGCGCAGCTGCAGGCTCTTGGTCAAGTATACCCGCGGCAGCGCGGTCAGGCCGTTGAATAGGAAGCCGAGGCTGACGACCTGGATCAGCGGCACCAACCGCGGGTCGTGATACCAGTCCGCTATCGGATAGGCTGCCAGCACCAGCAGCACGGTAAATCCCGCCGAGGTGAGGAGCAGCACGCCGAACACCCGAGCGACCACCGCCTTCGGCGTATCGTTCTGCTGTATCAGAGCATCGCCCAATCCCAGGGAACCGAAACCGAGCAGGAAGTTCACGAATATCTGCGATTCTGCCATCAGCCCATAGTCGTCGGGCGACAGCATCCGGATGACGACCAGGGTCATCCCCCAATTGACGATCTGGAATGCCAGCTTGAGGCCGAGCGACCAGCCAATCGCGGAGACGATAGTCTCCCTGAGACTCATTCCCGCCATCGAAAAATCGATCGGGGGTTGACGGTTCGCGGCAAGACTTCTTGCGCCATTACACCGCCTTTCGCCAGTCGCCGCAATCTGTTCTGGTGTTGCTAGCCGCCGACATTCTGCAGGTTCCACGGCAGCAGGCCTGATTTTATGTCTGATGGCGGGGACTGCTGCAAGGCGTTCGTCGAAACCGGGACCGTTCAGGAAACGGCAAAGCGCTGCCGGAAATCTTTAACTCTCCCCCGGTCGGATCAAAGCTCCAACGCGGCGAGCCGCGCTTCCCGCTCGGCCTCGCCCGTCGCGGCCCTTGAGATAATTGCGGCCCATGCGGTGCTCGGCCTTGGCGTGGCTGATGACCGGCTCGACTGCGGCACGGCGCTTCATCTCGCGGCGGATCGGTCGGGTCAGCCGGCGGACCCCGGATCGGGTCCGGGGCGGGCTCTGGCCGGTGATCCACACCCGGAACTTCCCGGTGTGATTGTGGCCGCGACAGCTCTTGGCGACATGGATGCGGCGGGTGCCGACCCCGCTCAGCGCTTCGAGATCGGCGATGACCGGCCCCAGCGTGTGGCCGTCGAACGGATTGCCGTGCAGTGCCTTGGCGTGCAGCGCGAACTGGCCGCCCCCGGCCTTCGCCGGGGCAGGCTCTTGGGCTTGGTTGCCGGCGTCGCGATCGAGACCTTGCAACCGGTCTCATAGGGGGCGCAGGCTTTGCTCTTGCCGATGCACGCGACCTCGGGGGCAGGCAGCGCATCGACCTTGGGGCCGCGCTGGCGGTGGTCCTGGAAGCGCACCCGGTGCGCCAGGGCGAGAGGCTCAGCCAAGCGCTCCTTCAGCATCTCGTTGCCGGCGATCTTGCGGCGGATGTCGCGGATCACCCGACCGAGCCGGATGCGCAGGAATTTGAGGGCGCGGCGGGCGCGCTTGAACTGATGGGCGTGGGTGTAGCGCCCGACCATGAGTGCCGCGCGCTTGGCCACTCGGCGATAGCTCTGCCACAGCCTCACATCGTTGCGCTCGGCCAAGTCCACCAGCTTTTCCAACGCCCGGTGGCACAGCCGCGCATCGGTTGGAGGGGCGATCGCCTTCGGCCGCACCGTGGTGTCGACCACCACCCGCTCGAGGTCCCGGCTCGCCAGCGCCCCGGTCTTGTGCGCCACCGACAGGCTCTCCTGCAGAAGCGCGACCCGGTGCTCCTCGCCCAGCCGCTGGCGCCAATGCGTCATCGGTTAGCGATCAAACGGCAGGTCGTGGCAGACGCTCAATTCGCCGCAGAAGAACTGGTAATACGGGTTCTCCAGCCAGCGCGTGCACAGCACCTCGTCCGACAAATCGTGCATGTGATCGAGGATGAGCAGCCCGGCCACCAGCCGGGTCGGCACACCGGGCTGGCCGGCGCCCGGCGCGCACACGCCGGCAAACCGGCCGTCGAGAAACCGCCAATCGATCTCGCGCGCCAGCCGCACCAGCGGATGGCCCAGGTCGATGATCGCTTCCAGCGCCGGCCGCAACAGGTCCCTCTGACGATCCTCCCGCGGCTTTGCCATCGCGTCCCCCAACGCAAATGACCCGCCACCGAATCGCATAAATCGTCGAAAACCGGAATCCCAAATCGCCAGAAAACCGGCCCCCAAAGGGCGATTTCCTGCAAAATCGATTATTTAGCGCGCCGGATTAGCACGCGCCAGGTCAACCAGTCAGCCGTTCTTCACGGACGACTTCGTAAGCGCCGCCTTCAAACAAAACTCGCTGCCGTCGCTCGTCGTTCGCTGGGTCGACCAGCACGGCGGCCTTCTCAAATCTGTGGTTACCGAGCAGGAAGTGCTGCTCGTCCTGCGACGGCCGCAAGTGGCGGCGGTAGCTGGTGGCGATCACCGAGCGGATCGTTGCCTGCCGTGATCCGCACGACGACAAATTTCTCGAACTGGCCGTCAACGGGCACGCGGATTTGATCGTCTCCGGCGACCGCGATCTGCTCGCGCTCAATCCCTTTCGGGAAATCCTGATCGTGACGCCCGCCATCTTCGTGCAGGGCGTGGCGCGGTAAGCCTACCGAGCTTGCAAAGCCGCCGCGGGCAAAGGCCGCAGAAGGTCACTTGCGGAAAAACGCGCTGGGATGAGCGGTGCTGTCGGCTCGGACGAAGATCTGCCTCGAAGACGACCCCGGCCGTCACTACATCTCGCTGGCCATGACATCTTCAACGGCCGTACCCACGCATTGTCTCGACGCTTCGGCGCTGGTCGAGCATTACATCTCGGAAAAGGGCAGCGACGCACTAAAGGAAGATCCGAAAGTGGGAGATGGTGTGTGAGAAAAGGCGGCATCAAGCCGAAAACCAGGACCAATCAATCGAAAATCGGGGAGCGTGCAATGATCCTGAGATAGCGGATGACAAATAGAGAGCTCGCCATGATAAGTATCGCGCCCCGAACGGGTGGGGGCTGGAAAAGAACCGCAGCTGGATGTTTCGCAGGACCTATTCCACGAGGTGCATTGGGCGGGTTGCTGCGGTTTAGCGTTTCTTCCAGGTGAAGACCGAGGAGACGGCATAGTTCCATACCGAGCCGACAACCACGCCGGCGATACCGGCGACCCACCACGCCTGGTCGGCGCGGAACAGATAAGCCGCGATCCCGACATTTGCGGCGG
Organism: uncultured Alphaproteobacteria bacterium; assembly: GCA_963842175.1. GTDB lineage: Bacteria > Pseudomonadota > Alphaproteobacteria > ATCC43930 > CGMCC-115725 > DATARH01. The sequence goes on along the minus strand of CAWJFM010000001.1, from coordinate 124,497 downwards.
CGCCAATACCGCAGATCAGATAGAATGACACTAGTCCGCGAATAAGCTGCCACCCGCGTAACCGCTGATCCCGATAGGTAAAGAGGTTGTTCATGAAGAAGTTGGAGGTCATCGCCACCATCGTGGCGGTTGTCTGCGCCGCGACAAACCCGAGCGCAAGGAGCGTCAGGCTGCTCCACAGCACGGCCAGGTGAACGACGAGCCCGATCCCGCCGATCAGAGCGAACAGGGCGAAGCGCACCGGCACGATGTGGCCGATCAGCTTGTCGGCCAGCAACATCCCGTATTCCCACGCCACCACCACGTCGAGCTTGCTCTCGCCGTGGCGGCGCCTGCGAAACTCGAAGGGCAGCTCGCGCACGCTGAGCGGCCGCGGCGAAGAAGCCATCAGATCGAGCAGGATCTTAAACCCCTGGCCGGAGAGACGGTGCACCACCCGCTCAAAGACCTCGCGGCGGAACATGAAAAAGCCGCTCATCGGATCGGCAATCTCGGCCTTGCAGATAAAGCGGGCCAGCCGCGTCGCCAAACCGCTGATGCGAATGCGGCCACTGCTCAAGCCTTCGCCGACCCCGCCGCCCGGCACATGGCGGCTGCCCACCACCAGATCGACGGGCTCGTTCCTCAGCACGTCGAGCATGCGCGGCAGTAGCCGTTCGTCATGCTGGAGATCGCCATCCATCACCGCGACATAGGGCGAGGCGGAGGCCAACACGCCCTCGATGCAGGCCGTCGAAAGACCGCGCCGCCCGATGCGCTGCAGGCAGCGCACCCGCGGGTCGCGCCGCGCAAGGGCGCGGGCATGGTCGGCGGTGCCGTCGCTCGAATCGTCGTCGACAAACATCAGCTCCCACGACAGATCTCCGAGAGCCGCGTCGACCAGCGCCAGCAATGGCTCCAGATTGTCGCGCTCGTTGAGCGTCGGCACGACGATGGTGAGGTCGGGCGCCCGAACGGCCGGCTCCGCCCTATCGGCCGCTGCATCGGGTCTTAGCAAATCCTGCATCGCCGGCCTTCATTGGTGAGCTCGCCAGCCTGGCAGGATTTGACGCCAAACTGTCGGTCCCGATAAAATACCATAGGCCGATGGATTTCGCTCTCTCCGACGAGCAGCTGGCCTTTGCGGAAACCGCCCGGCAATTCGCGCGCGCGGAATGGCTGCCGCATGCGCCGGGCTGGGACGAACGCGAGGAGTTCCCCGAGGAGGCATTGCGAAAGGCCGCCGCGCTCGGCTTCGCCGGCATCTATGTGAAGGACCAGTTCGGCGGCAGCGGGCTGTCGCGGCTCGACGCGACGATCATCTTCGAGGAGCTGGCGGCCGCCTGCGTCTCGACCGCCGCGTATTTGTCGATCCACAACATGGCGGCGTGGATGATCGACCGCTTCGGCAGCGAGGCGCAGCGCGCGCGCTTTCTCCCGAAGCTGATGGCGATGGAGCATTTCGCGAGCTACTGCCTGACTGAGCCGGGCAGCGGCTCGGACGCGGCCGCGCTCGCCGCCCGTGCCCGGCGCGACGGCGAGGATTACGTGCTGAACGGCACCAAGGCTTTCATCTCGGGCGGCGGGAAGAGCGACCTCTATGTGACGATGGTGCGCACCGGCGAGGCCGGCCCCAAGGGGATCTCCTGCCTTGTCGTCGAGAACGGCACGCCGGGCCTTTCCTTCGGCAAGCAGGAGAAAAAACTCGGCTGGCACACCCAGCCGACCGCGATGGTCATCTTCGACGATTGCCGCGTGCCGGTCGCCAACCGCCTCGGCGCCGAGGGCGAGGGGTTTTCCATCGCGATGATGGGGCTCGACGGCGGCCGCCTCAATATCGGCGCCTGCTCATTGGGCGGCGCCAGCGCCGCAATGGAGGCAGCGCGCGGCTACATGCTGGAGCGCCGCCAGTTCGGCACAAGGCTCGCCGATTTCCAGGCGCTGCAATTCAAATTGGCCGACATGGCAACCGAACTCGACGCCGCGCGCCTGATGCTGCGCCGCGCCGCCCTAAGCCTCGACACGGGCGACCCCGACGCGACCCTCCATTGCGCGATGGCGAAGCGCCTTGCCACCGATGCCGGGTTCCACATCTGCAACGAGGCCCTGCAATTGCACGGCGGCTATGGCTATCTCAAGGATTTCGGGATCGAGCGCTACCTGCGCGATGTCCGCGTCCACCAGATCCTCGAAGGCACCAACGAGATCATGCGCGTCATCATCGCAAGGCGGCTGCTGCGGCAATAGATTTCGCAAGATGCTAATGCAGGTTCGCTCCAATGGATGCGCTTGAATGACGGCAAACCAAGAGGTCAGCGACGGCGGCCGATTTTTTACCACAGCCTCCCTCGACGAGGTCGAAATCGTCGAGAACTGCCCAGAATGGGGCTTATGCGGCTTTTGACAATCCCTAATGCCAGCCGCAAAAAAGGAAGGGCGGCAAGACGCCGCCCCCGATGACTCGTTATTACTGACCGGGTGGCTTGTAGGCGCCGTGAATTTTGCTTGCCCTTTCCCGAAGGCCCTTAACCTCGTCCATGGTGAAGAGGCGCGTCAGTTCGACGTGATGAATGGTACCAGCGGATACGGCGACACCGGTCATGGCAGGTGCCATTGCGGGGTCAGTCACGTCGAAAATCAGCATCACGCCGGGGCCATTGGTAGCCCTCCCGTACATCGCGACAAGCTTTCCCCCGGCGGCCGAAAGCAGTTGCTCGACTGCCGCCTGGCGGTTGGTGTTTGGGTTTCCCCTCATCGCGTTAAGGGCTTGCGGTGTATAATCTGCCGTCAAACAGAACAGCATTGTCGTCCTCCCTCTAATTTGTTGTGGGCGGTGCCCCACGCTAGGCTCTATTTTCGCGACTATCAAGCCAACCGGAACCTCCGTCCCGCTACCGGCGCCCGAGCAATTTCCGGCGCCGACTCACAGGACCGAAAACCCTGATGTCTGGGCGGGCAGCGCGATGCTTCAGGCGAAAGTCGTGGAACTAGAGATACGCCTTGAGCAATTAACCTTAAATCTTTGCCGAGGTGGTCGCCGCGCGAACCGAGCGCGAGCCCAATCGCTAACGAGCCGCTGAATGAGACCCATCACCATTGCGGCGAGACGATCGGCTTCGCGATGCTCAGCCCATCCTACCAATGGACGGCGCGCGGTGATCAGGCGCATATTCGACTGAATTGAGCGCAGCGAGGAGTGCCGAGGTATGTCCGTTCACGACATCGAATTTGATAGTCCGGTCGCCTGGCCGTCGAACGGCATCAGCGAGGTGCCGTTCCGCCTCTATACCGATCCCGAGCAGTACCGCCTGGAGCAGGAGCGGATCTTCAAGGGGCCGACCTGGAACTATCTGTGCCTGGCGGCCGAGATCCCCGCGCCCGGCGACTGGGTGGCCACGACATTGGGCGAGGTCGCGGTCATCGTCGTGCGCGGGGCGGACGGCGCAGTCAACGCCTTTGTCAACCGCTGCGCCCATCGCGGCAACCTCCTCTGCCTGACAAAACAGGGGCACGGCAAGGAGATCACCTGCATCTATCACGGCTGGAGCTATGACCTCGAAGGGAAGCTGACCGGGGTCGCCTTCGAGCGCGGGGTCAAGCGCCAGGGCGGCATGCCGCCGGAGTTCCGCAAGGACGACCATCATCTGCAGCGGCTCCAGGTGGCGGAATTGTCGGGCCTCATCTTCGGCTCGTTCGACGAGGATGTGCCCGATCTCGAAACCTATCTCGGGCCGGTCGTGGCCGGCGGCATCCGCCGCGTGATGAACCGCAAGGCGCATATCATCGGGCGCTCGACGCAGGTGCTGCCGAACAACTGGAAGCTCTATTTCGAGAACACCAAGGACACCTACCACGCCTCGATCCTGCACGCGTTCCTCACGACCTTCCGCATCAACCGCCTAAGCCAGGCCGGCGGCATCAACATCGACGAGAGCGGCGGCAACCATTTCAGCTTTGCCAAGCTCGACTACGCCGCCGAGGACGCCGAATACAAGGCGGCGGCGCTGCGCTCCGACACCGACCTCAAACTGGCCGACAATTCGATCATCGAATCGGTCGACGAGTATGGCGACAGCGTCTCGGTGCAGATCCTGACGGTGTTCCCCAATCTGGTGGTGCAGCAGATCCGCAACACGATCGCGGTGCGGGTGATCCGCCCGCGCGGGGTCGAGCGCACCGAATTGGAATGGGTACATCTGGGCTTCGAGGGTGACGACGAGGCGATGACCGAGCGCCGCCTGCGCCAGGGCAATCTGGTGGGCCCGGCCGGCTATATCTCATTGGAGGACGGCTGCGTCGGTGGCTTCGTGCAGCGCGCGCTCAACTACAACGACGAGGATAGCGGCGTCGTGATGATGGGCGGGCATGACGCGCAGTCGCAGAGTTTCCGCGCCAGCGAGGCGGCGATCCGCGGCTTCTGGAAGAAATACCGCGCCCTCACCGGCACCTGATGGACGAGACCGCGCTGCGGCTCGGCATCGGCGATCTCTACGCCGCCTACGCCGATTGCATCGACGACGACCGGCTCGAGGAATGGCCGGATTTCTTCGTCGAGAATTGCCGCTACCTGATCACCGACCGCGAGAGCCACGCCGCGGGTTTGCGCCACGGCATCATCTATGCCGCCTCGCGCGGCATGCTCACTGATCGGGTGATGGCGATGCGCCGGGCCAACATCTACGAGGCGCAGCGCTACCGCCATATCGTCGGCGCGGTGCGCATCGACCGGGTCGAGGGCGGCGTTGCCGAGACGCGCGCCAACTTCCTCGCGGTGCGCATCATGCATGACGGCGACACGCAGCTCTTCGCCACCGGGCGCTATCTCGACCGCATCGATGTGAGCGCCAGCCCCTTTCGCTTCATCGAGCGCACCGTCGTCCTCGACAGCCAGAAGATCGACACCCTCCTGGTGATCCCGCTGTGAAGCAACAATCCGCGTCACTGAAACCGTCCGTGGCCGGGCTTGGCCCGGCCATCCACGAGACGCTGCTCAGCCGCTCAACGTGACGCCCCGAGATGGCCCAAGGTTGGGTGTATTTCGTCGCCAACCGGCCGAATGGCACGCTCTACCTCGGTGTTACCGATGACCTTCCGCGGCGCTCGTGGGAACATCCCGAGGGGGTGGTGGATGGTTTCACCAAGCGATATGGATTGAAGCGTCTGGTGTATTTCGAGCACTACGACGACATCCGCGACACGCGTCAGCGCGAGGAGAATTTGAAACATTACCGACGGGCGTGGAAGGTCCGGCTGATACTGCTCAATAATCCCGATTGGGCCGACCTATATGACCAGCTCATCTGATTTCGTGGATGGCCGGGCCAAGCCCGGCCATGAACGATTGGGGTGGTGTTTCTGAATGACCGTTTCCGACGACATCCTATTCAGCCATCACGGCGGGGTCGCCACCGTCACTCTCAACCGGCCGCAGGCGCTCAACGCCTTCACGCTCGGCATGTACCGGCATTTTGCTCCGGTGTTGCGGGCCTGGGCCGACGAACCCACCATTCATGCCGTCTTGATCCGCGGCGCCGAGGGGCGCGCGTTCTGCGCCGGGGGCGATGTTCGCGCGATCGCCGAGGCCGGGCGCGGCATCTCCGGCGATCCCGCGTTGACCAGCGATTTCTTTCGCGAGGAATACGAGCTCATCCGGCATATCCACCGCTATCCCAAGCCGTATCTGGCGATCATCGACGGGATCACGATGGGCGGCGGCGCCGGGGTGTCGGTCAACGGCGCCTACCGCATCGCGACCGAGCGCACGATGCTGGCGATGCCGGAGACCGGGATCGGCCTCTTTCCCGATGTCGGCGCGACCCGGTTCCTCAACCTGGCTCCCGGGCAGATCGGGCGCTATCTCGCGCTGACCGGGGCGCGGCTCGGGCCGGCCGATGCGCTCTATTGCGGGTTTGCGACGCATTTCGTGGCGCGCGAGCGGGTGGCGCAGCTGGTCGAGGCGCTCAGCCATATGGCATGGCGCGAGGGCGAGGAGGGCGCGCAGATCGATGAGGCGCTCGGCGCGTTCCACAGCGATCCCGGCGAGCCGCCGCTCGCCGCTCGCCGCGCCGCGATCGACCGCTGCTTTGCCGGGGACACGGTCGAGGCGGTGCTCGCTGCGCTCGCCCGCGAAGCTGAGGCGGACGGCAGCGATGCCGACTGGGCCTCGCAGACCCGCGCCGGACTCCTGACCAAATCGCCGACCAGCCTCAAGATCACGCTGCGCCAACTGATCGTTGGGCGGGGCTATGACATCGAGGCGGCGCTCGCCCTCGAATACCGGCTGACGCAGCATTTTATGCAGGGGCACGATTTCTACGAGGGCGTGCGCGCGGCGCTGATCGACAAGGACCAGCGGCCGCGCTGGCGCCCGGCGACGCTCGCCGCGGTGACCGACGCGATGGTCGACGGCTATTTTGCGCCGCTCGGCGAGGCCGAGCTGCGCTTCGATTGACAGCATTGGCGGAGGACGGCGATGGCGAGGATCGGTTTTATCGGGCTCGGCAATATGGGTGCGCCGATGGCGGCCAATCTGGTGAAGGCGCAGCACCATGTGACGGGCTACGACGTTGTCGCCGCCCCAGTCGCCGCGTTGGCACAACAGGGCGGCTACGCTGCGGCAAATGCCGTCGAGGCGGCGATGGCCGGCGACATCGTGATCACGATGCTGCCGGCCGGACCGCAGGTCCGTGCGGTCTATCTCGGGCCGGACGGGATCATCGCACGAGCGAGGCCCGGCGCCCTCTTGATCGACTGCTCGACGATCGATGTCGAGACTGCCCGCGCGGTGGCACAAGCGGCGGCCGAAAGAGGTTTCGCGATGCTCGACGCGCCGGTCTCGGGCGGGGTCATTGGCGCCGAAGCTGCGAGCCTGACCTTTATGGTCGGGGGCGAGGCGGCGGCCTTTGCGCGCGGCGAGCCGGTGCTGCGCGCGATGGGAAGGACGATCGTCCATGCCGGCCCGTCCGGCAGCGGACAGACCGCCAAGATCTGCAACAACATGATCCTCGGCGCCTCGATGATCGCGGTGTGCGAGGGCTTCGCGCTGGCCGAAAGGCTCGGGCTGCCGGCCCAGACCTTGTTCGACATCTGCAGCAAATCGACGAGCCAATGCTGGGCGATGACCGGCTATTGCCCGGTACCGGGGCCGGTCCCCGCGGCGCCCTCGAACCGCGGCTACGCCCCTGGCTTTACCGCGGCCAACATGCTGAAGGATCTGCGCCTGGCGCAGCAGGCGGCCGGCGCCACCGCGGCGGCGACACCGCTCGGTGCGGCGGCGGCCAATCTCTACCAGCTCTATGTCGACAGCGGCGGCGGCGGGCTCGATTTTTCCGGGATCATGCAGTTCCTGCGCCGCGCCGAACCTGGCAAATGACAACTAAAAATTAACGAAATTACTGTTAACTCGGTCGTCAAACCGTCGCCAGACGAGGTTTTTATGACGAACGAATATCTTGAAGTGATCGCTCTGGTCGAGCGGCTTCACCGGCATTTTCTGGAAGTCGTGAAGCTGGAACTTGACGGGCTCGGCGTTCACGATATCAACAACGTCCAGGGCCTGATGCTGTTCAACATCGGCGACGCGGAAATGACTGTCGGCGAGCTGACGTTGCGCGGCTGCTATCTCGGCTCGAACGTCTCCTACAACGTCAAGAAGATGGTCGAGAACGACTATCTCGTGCAGGAGCGCTCGGTGCACGATCGCCGCTCGATCCACGTCCGGCTTACCGACAAGGGACGCACCCTGCGCGACCGGCTGACCGTCATGCATCGGCGGCACGTCGAGATGTTGGCGCAGACCGCGGTCACCGACGACAATCTGCAAACGGTCATCACGACGCTGCGCCGGCTCGAGCGCTTCTGGGTGCGCGCCGGCGATCTCGTGCAGCGTCCGGGCCGCTTCGCCGCCTGATTCTTCGCCGGGCATTTTTCGGATGCCCTAGAGCGGAATCCGGTCAGGTTCGAGCATAGCCGCTATTGACAAAGAAGTTGGCACATTCGTGTGGCTGGAACAGGTCGAGCAGCTTGCCGATGCGCTGCCACAGGGTATCGATCGAGCGCTCCTGGGCTTTGCGCAGGTGAGCTTTGAGTTTGGCGATTGCCTGCTCGATCGGGTTGAGGTCGGGGGAATAGGCCGGCAGGTATCGCAGCTCGGCGCCGGCCGCCTCGATGATCTGGCGCACAGCGCCGCCCTTATGCGCCGGCAGATTGTCCATCACGACGATATCGCCGGGCGCCAAGGTGGGAACGAGGCATTGCCGCAGGTATGCGGTGAAGATCACGCGGGTCATGGCGCGATCGATGACAAACGGCGCGGTGATGCCGTCCTGGCGCAAGCCGGCGACGAAGGTCAGGATTTTCCAATGCCCCCACGGCACCCGACCGACCACGCGGCGGCCGCGTTTGGCGCGCCCACGCAGCCGCGCCATATTGGTCGAGGTGCCGGTCTCGTCGATGAACACCAGCCGCGCCGGATCGAGCCCGGGTTGCGCGGCCACCCAGGCGGCGCGCGCCGCGGCCACGTCAGGCCGCTCTTGCTCGCTGGCGTGCACGATTTTTTTTGAAGCTGATGTCTTCAGCGGCGAAGAACCGCCACACCGTGCCATAGCCGACAGGCTTGCCGCGCTCGGCAAGTTCGGCGCGGATCTCCTCCAGCGTCAGGTCGGGAGCCGCGGCGATCCGCTCCAGCAGCCAGGCTCGCTCCTCCTTCAGCCGTGAGTTGTGATCGCCACCCATCGGTTTGGCCTCAAGCCGGCCGCTATCACGCCAAACTCGCATCCACTCGATCACCGTAGCGATCCCGACCCCGAATACCGCGGCTGCCTTGCGCCGTGACAGACCGCTCTCAACCGCTCGAACAACCCGTTCCCGCAAATCCCGAGAATATGGTCGTGCCATGCATGCTGGCCCCCTTTCCAGCATGCAGCTTGAATCACAATTCCGCCCCTCGTGGAATCCCCCTACGCCGACTCGATCAGGACGGATAACGCTCTAATTTAAGATGACTGGGCGGCGGCAGGCTGCGAGTGTGTCCGCAGTCACTGGCGGAGCCGCCCTATGCCCTCTTCACCCCCCGCCCTTGCCGAGCTCGCCCCGGGTCTGAGCGCCGCCGGCAAGCTCGACCGCGATGATATCGAGGCGCTCGCCCGCACCGGCGTGCGCACGATCGTCAACAACCGCCCCGATGGCGAAGACCCCGGTCAGCTCCCCGCCGCCGAGGCGCGCCGCATCGCCGAAAGCCGCGGCATCGCGTACCACCATATCCCGGTGACCGCGGCGAGCCTGTCGAAGGCCGATGTGGACGCGTTCGCCGGGGTGCTGGCGACGGCGCCGACGCCGATCGTCGCCCATTGCCGCAGCGGCACCCGCTCGGCGCTCCTATGGGCGCTCGCCCGCCTGCGCGACGGCGCCGAGCCGGCGGCGCTGGTCGCCGCGGCGGCGCGCCACGGCATCGACATCGCGGCGCTGCCGGCGATCGCCGCCCGCCTGGGGTAGCTGCCGGCGTTACGATCCCGCCGATGGCGCCGGGTCCTCGGCCCACAACGCGTGCGGCAGCGGCTTGCCGTTGGTTTCGGGCAGGAACGGCGCCACGATGACCCCGACGATAAAGAACAGCCCGACTAGCGTCGCCGCCCGGCCATAGCCGCCGAGGCTGACGATCAAGGTGCCGGCGATCAACGGGCCGATGCAGGAGATCCAGCGCGGCGCGTTGAAGCAGAAGGCAACCGCGGTGCCGCGCATCCGGGTCGGGAACAATTCCGGCAGCCAAACTGGCGCCCAGGCCCAGATCCCGCCGGTGAAGAAGCCGAAAATCGTCACGGCGACGAGCAGCGACGCCATCGACTGCGCCCACAGATAGACCACCGGGGTCAACACCAGGCACATCGCGTAATACAGCATCGCCGTCGGCTTGCGGCCGATCCAGTCGGCCAGAAAGCCGAGCGTAATGAAGCCGAAGATCGCGACGCCGGTGCCGAGCAGACCAGCGACAGCCGCGTAATGAGGCGCGTCGAGACCCATCTTGGTGGCAACCGTGCCGACATAGGTCGGGACAAAGGTCGCGACGCCCCAGAACCCGAACGTCACCGACAGCATCATCAAAAATGCGCCGATGAGCCGACTGCGTACGCTACGGTCGACAAACATGTCGACGACCGTGAAGCGGGTCAGCGCGGCATGTTCAGCGGCCAGCGCGGCGCCGCTGCGGTGCAGCGCCCGAGCCTCGCGCCGACGCTCGCTCGCTTCTTCCCAGCGCGCCGATTCCGGCATGCTGCGCCAGATCCACAAAACCAGCAGCGCCGGCAGCACGCCGACCAGGTACATGAAGCGCCATGCGTTGGGCCCCAGCCCGCCGATCAACAGCCAGACGCCCGAGGCGAGGAAGCTGCCGATCCCGGCGCCGCTCTGCAGCAGGCCGCCGCCTTTGCCGCGCGCATGATCGGGCCACAATTCCGAGACGATCGAAGCGCCGGTCGCCCATTCCGATCCAATCCCGACGCCGACCAGAAAGCGCAAGATCGCGAACGACTCCCAATTCCAGGCCACGGCGCTCAATCCGGTGGTCAGCGAATAGGCGAGGATCGCCAGCATCATCGTCCGCTTGCGACCGATATAGTCGGCAATGATGCCGCCGATGACGCCGCCGGTCGCCCAGCCGAACACCGTCGTCGCCAGGACGTAGCCGGCGTAACGCGGGATCTGGGAATATTGCGAGGATTCGAGCAGCTGATGCAGCGCGAACCCGACGGTCAGAAACAGCGCATAGATCTCGAACCCGTCGAACAGCCAAGCGAGGTTCGAGGCCCACAGCACCCGCCACTGCTCGCGGTTGAGCGTGCGATACCACGGCACCGAACTGGCCGATGTGCCGATCTCTGCCATCACGCTTTCTCCCCTGTTCAAAGCCGCCCGAACTTCGCCGAGCCTTCCCGACAAGTCTACGGCGGAGCTCGTTGTAAGTCATGCGTTTTATTGATTTTTGAGCAGTACCCGATCACATCGGAGCGCCAAAAAACACCCCGCCCCCGGGCTTGTCCCGGGGGTCCACGTCTTTGTTAGCGGGCGAGCGTTGAACAAGAAGGACGTGGATGGCCGGGTCAAGCCCGGCCAAGTGTCTGAGAGTCTGCCGTCCTGGCCGCCGCGGCATCCGCTTCGACATCGATCGTCACATCAATGCGCAAAGCCTAACAGCGCCTGGGCGTTGTGGTTGAGGATCTTGTCGAGATCGGCGGGCGGCAGGCCAAGCCGCCCGATATAGGCGAAGGTCTCCTTGTAGGCTTCGTAATCCTGCAGCACCGGATAGTCGCTGCCGGTCACGAGATGATCGGCGCCGAAGGCTTCGAGGGCGCACATAAAGGCCGCCTTCGAGCCGTAGCACACCGTGTCGTACCAGAACTTCCTGGCGGTGACGCTCGGCGCCTCGGCGAGGTTGGGGTGCCCGCTTTGGCTTTGTCCCTGCTGGTCGAGCCGGTTCAACAGCATCGGGATCGGTCCGCCGAGATGCGGGACGATGAACTTGATGTTCGGGTAGCGGTGCGGGATCTGCTTCGCGATCATGTGCAGGATAAAGGTCGCGTCTTCGAGCGAGGTACCGACCGACGCGCGGAAATTGTAGTCGACGATGAACGGCGAGCAGATGCCGGTCCCGGCCGGGTGCACGAACAGCACCGCGCCGCGCCGGTTCATCTCGGCGTAGATCGGTTCGAACTCGGTCTCGGCGATCGACCGGCCGAGGCAGATGATGTTCATGTTGACGCCGACGAAGCCAAGCTGATCAAAGCCGCGCTCCATCTCCTTCAGCGCCGCGTCGATGTGCGGCAGCGGCAGCATCACATAGGATGAGATCCGCTGCGGGTAGCGGTGCGCCAGGTCCGCGTAGCCGTCGTTCAGCATCTGCACGGCTTTGACGCACTCGGCCTCGTCAGGCAGATAGGGCGGATGGTTCGGCGAGAGGACCTGGCGCTCGACCCCGGCCTCGTCCATCAGCCTGAACCGGCCCTCGATGTCCTCCGGCGAGTCCGAAAACGGGTGTCGCGCCATGCCGCGCTTGACCGGCAGATGCGTCGGCGAGGCAAACCGGTCGCCCATGAAGGCGCTGAAATTCTTCGGCGTATAGTGGGCATGCACATCGCAGATCATCGGTCCGATCCTCTCTACGCGTCGGCCTCCTGGCGCAGCCAGTCGCGGAACGCCTTGACCTTGGGCCGCTCCAGCGCGCCCGGCGCGGTCACGATGTAATAGGCGAAGAGGTCGGGCAGCGCCAACGAGAACAGCCGCACCAGGCGCCCGGCGGCGAGATCGGCCGCGGCGATCGTGCTGTAGGCGAGCGCCACGCCGTGACCGGCGATCGCCGCGTCGAGCGCCATATAGCCGACGCTGAAGGTGAGCCCGGACGCCGGCGCGACGCCGGCGACGCCGGCCGCCTTCAGCCACATCGCCCAGGTCGGCGCCAACGGGTCGCGGTCGACCGCCTGGTCGTGGATCAGCGCGTGGTGCGCGAGATCGTCGGGCGTGCGCAGCGGCGGCCCCGTTTCGAGGAGCAGCGGGCTGCACGCCGGAAACACCTCATTCTGCAACAGCAATTCGACGGTAAGCCCGGGATAGCGCCCGGTGCCGTAGCGGATCGCGATGTCGAAATCGCCCCGGGTCAGATCGACGACATCGTCATTCGCCGAAATCCGCACGTCGATCTCGGGGTAGCGCTCCTGAAAGCGGTGCAGCCGCAAGACGAGCCACTTGGCGGCGAAAGACGGCGAAGCGGTGACGGTCAGCGTGCCGGTGTCGTTATGCGCCCGCAGGCGCCGCACCGAGGCGTGGATCCCGGCAAAGGCGTCCGACAATCCGGGAAGCAGCACGCGGGCCGAGGCGGTCAGCTCGATCGCGCGGTTGCGCCGGTGGAACAGCCTGATCCCGAGATCCGCTTCGAGGGCGTGGATCTGATGGCTGATCGCGGCGGGGGTGACGTTGAGCTCGGCGGCGGCCTTGCCGAAGCTCTTGAGCCGGGCGGTCGCTTCGAAGGCGCGCAACGCGCTCAGGGGCGGCAGATGTCCGTTCATAGGAGATGAGATTTTCTAAACTCAGCGCTGAGAAACTCTCATTTGCAGATCGGCGATGCAAGCCCAATCTAGCCGGCAGGTGCTTCTCGGCGGCGATGCTTTCATCCGCCGGGAAAGTTTAGGAGATCTCATATGACAGCGATCCACCTGGAACCCTATCGCGACAGCCCGCACAGGCATTACCAGCGGCATGCCGTGCGCTACGCGCTGAGCGACGCCACCGACCGGGTCTTCGCCACGGTGCGCGAATGGCGTCGGCGCAGCCGCGAGCGCTGCAGAGCTCGTCGCGCTCGACGACCGCATGCTGCGCGATATCGGCCTCACCCAGGGCGAGGCTGAATTCCTCGCCAACAAGCCGTTCTGGAAGGAGTAATGACGATGACCACGATCAGCGAAACCGCGCCGAACGCCGCGCACAACCACCGGCATGCCGGGATTTGGCGCCGCACGACGCATGCTCTCGGCAAACTGTGGGCAAAGGTGATAGCATTGCCCGAAGCGCACCTCGGCTGCGGCCCGGCGCAAGGCGCCACCGCCGGAATATTTCAATTTCCCGCCGTTCTAGCCCTCGCAATCCTTGCAATCCCCGGAGGACCAACCGATGACCAACATCGACCAGCTGCCCTACGTCGAGGCCGAACTGAACTATCTCGCGCCGATGACCGAGCGCCCGCGCTATTACGCCTATGAGCCCGAGCCCGGCGAGCCGCGCTCGAACCTGACGCCGGAGCCGCACCGGATGCAGATCCACGACGCTGCGCCCGATCGCCGACGAGCTCGATCTCGACACCCAGGGCTTCGCGCTCGTCGAGCAGCGCAGCGCGGTGCGCGATTTCTGGGACGATGACGAGGTCCGCCGGGTCTATTACCCGGAGGCCGAGCGCTTTCTCAAGGAGGCGACCGGCGCCAGCCGCATCTTCATCTTCGACCATCTGCAGCGCCGCCGGGTCCCCGGCGCAGCAAGACCGCTCGCGCAGCGGGCCGCGCCAGCCGGCAACCCGGGTGCATGTCGACCACACCGCCCGGTCCGGGCCGCAGCGGGTGCGCGACCTGATGGGCGATGAGGCCGAGGAATTGCTGAAGGGCCGCGTCCAGGTGATCAATCATGTGGCGCCCGATCCGCGGGCCGCTGCGCGATGCGCCGCTCGCGGTGTGCGATTCCCGCACCGTCGCTCCCGATGATCTCGTGCCGTCGGATCTGGTGTATCGCGAGCGGGTCGGCGAGACCTATTCGGTGCGCTACAACCCGGCGCATCGCTGGTTCTACGTGCCGGAGATGCGGCGCGACGAGGCGCTGCTCTTGAAGATCGCCGATACCCGGACCGACATCCCGGCCCGCTTCATGCCGCACACCGCGTTCACCGACCCGACGACGCCGGCCGACGCGTTCCCGCGCGAAAGCATCGAGCTGCGCACGCTGGTGTTCCACCCGGCATAGGGGCTTTGGCCGGCGTCATCTCGCAGATAACTGGCGCACGGGATTGCACCCCCGGAACGGCCCGCCACGGCGAGCCGTCCGGGGGGGTTGCAATGACAGGAGAGAGTTGTCAGTGCAATGCTGCGCGTAGTCGCGACGGCGCTGGCCGCGGGCTTGGATCGGGCGCTATTGTAAATTCCCGCCCGCCGCAGCCAAGGGAGACGCGATCATGCCAGCCGATATCGCAGACGAGGCGCTCGACTTTCTGCTCGCCCGCGCCGGCCTCGCTCTGACCGAGGCGGAAAAGGCCGAGCTGAAGCGGGTCTATCGCCGCATCGCCCAAATGGCCGAGCGCGTGCGCCAGCCGCGCGGCCGGATGGCCGAGCCGGCGCATGTCTACAACTTCGCCGCGGCGGACCTTGAGGAAGATTTGCCATGACCGGCGCGGCGATTCCCGACCATCGCCGAGGCGGCGCGGCTGATCGCCGCCCGGCGGCTGTCTCCGGTCGAGCTGACCCGGGCCTGCCTTGACCGAGTGCGGGCGCTCGACGATCGGCTGCACGCCTTTGTCCATCTGACCGAGGAGCGCGCCCTCTCGGAGGCGCGCGCGGCCGAAGCGGCGATCATGGCGGGCGCTCCGAAGGGCCCGCTGCACGGTATTCCGATCGGCCTCAAGGACATCGTCGACACCAAGGGGATCCCGACGACCTGCCAGTCGAAGATCTTGCAGGACAACATCCCGGACGCCGATGCCGCCTGCGCTGAAAAACTCGCTGCCGCCGGCACCGTGCTGATCGGCAAGACGACGACGCATGAATTCGCCGATGGCGGGCCGAGCTTCGATCTGCCCCGGCCGCCGGCGCGCAACCCGTGGAACACCGACCACTTCACCGCCGGCAGCAGCAGCGGCACCGGCGCCGGGATCGCGGCGGGGCTCATCCTCGGCGGCATCGGCACCGACACCGGCGGCTCGATCCGAGGTCCCGCCGCGCTGTGCGGGATCGCCGGCATCAAGCCGACCTATGGTCTCGTCAGCCGCGCCGGGGTCGCCCCGGCCGCGTTCAGCCTCGACCATATCGGCCCGATGGCGTGGACGGCCGAGGATTGCGCGCTGATGCTGCAGGCCCTCGCCGGCCACGACCCGCGCGATCCGGCGAGCGCCGACCGCCCGGTCCCGGATTACGCTGCCGGGCTCGGCTCCGGGATCAAGGGGATGAGGATCGGCGTCATCCATCATTTCCACGAGGTCGACTACAAGGTGAGCGATGGCGTCCGCCGCGGCATCGATGCGGCGATCGCCACGTTCCGCGAGCTTGGCGGCGAGATCCGCGAGGTGCAGCTGTCGCCGTTGCAGGATTGGGGCGCCTGCGGTTCGCTGATCTCGATCACCGAGCGCGCCGCAGCCTATGAGGAATGGGCGCGGACGCGGCTGCGCGATTTCAGCGAGCGGGTGCAGCGCCGCCTCCAGCTCGGCGCGCTGGTCTCGGGGGTCGACTATGTCCAGGCGGTGCGCCGCCGGCGCGAGTTGCGGGCCGAGCTGAAGGCGGCAATGGCCGGGCTCGATGTCGTGCTGACCGCGTCGCAAACCGCCGAAGCGCCGAAGATCGACGAAGTGCCGGCATGGGATACGTTCGCCGCGCCGAGCTTCACGATGCCGTTCAACGTCGCCGGCTACCCGGCGATCACGGTGTGCGCGGGGTTTGGCGCCGGCGGCCTGCCGGTGGCGATTCAGCTGATCGGCAAGCCGTTCGCCGAGCCGACCGTGCTGCGCGTCGCCGACGCCTTCGAAAAAGCGACGCCGTTCCGCAACGCGCGGCCCGCCCTGGCCTGAAACAGGCCCGCCCGAGGCAGGCCGGTCAGGCCGTCCGGCATGGCCTCCGACCCGGCGGCGCGCGCTGGCGCCATCCTCGAAATCGACCTCGCCGGCATTGTCGAGAATTGGCGGCTGCTCGCGCGGCGGGCCGCGCCGGCGCTGTGCGCCGCGGTGGTCAAGGCCAATGCCTATGGCCTCGGCGCCGCGCCGGTGGCGCGCGCGCTCGCGGCGGCGGGTTGCCGGATGTTTTTCGTCGCGACGCTCGACGAGGGAATCGCACTGCGGCAGGATCTCGGCGAGGCGCCCGAGATCGCTGTCCTCAACGGTCCGATGCCGGGCACCGCGGCCGAATTCGTGGAGCACAGCCTGATCCCGGTGCTCAACGAGCCCGGGCAGATCGAGCAATGGGCTGCCGCGGCGCCGCGCGACTTGCCGAGCCGCTCCGCCGTCCTGCATGTCGACACCGGCATGGCGCGGCTTGGCCTCAGCGCCGGCGAATTCGCGGCCGTCGTCGAGAACCCGCCGCCCTTCGCCTGGCGCGCGGTGATCAGCCACCTCGCCTGCGCCGACCGCCCCGACCATTCGCTCAACGAGCGCCAGCGCGCCCGCTTCGCCGCCATCGCGGCGCAACTGCCCGGCGTGACCGCCAGCCTCTCTGCCTCTTCGGGGATTTTTCTCGGCCCCGCCTATCATTTCGACCTGGTGCGCCCGGGCGCCGCCCTGTTCGGCGTCAACCCGCAGCCGGGCCGCCCCAATCCGCTGCGGCAAATCGTGCGGCTATCGGGAAAAATCGTGCAGGTCCGCCAAATTGACAGGGGTGAATCGGTTGGCTACGGTGCCGCGCATGTCATGGAGGCGCCCGGCCGCGCGGCGATTGTGGCGGTCGGCTATGCCGATGGCTGGCTGCGGTCGCTGAGCCACCGCGGCTGCGGCACTCTCGCCGGCACGCACGTTCCGCTTCTCGGCCGGGTCTCGATGGATCTTGTCACATTCGATGTCTCGGCGGTTTCCCCGTCGCTGGCGCGCCCCGGCGCGATGATCGAGCTGCTCGGTGCCGATTACGGCGTCGACGCCGCGGCCGCCGATGCCGGAACCATCGGCTACGAGATCCTCACCGCGCTCGGCTCGCGCTACCACCGCGTCTACCGCGATCTCCGCGCGCCAGGCCTCACCGGGACAACCCCGCCCGAATGATCGCCTTTCTCGCGTCGGTCGGCGCGGCCGTCTTCGCCTTTCTCGCCGCAGTCGGACGGCTGGTGATATTCGCCGGACAGGCGCTCGGCGCCGCGCTGACCCCGCCCTACTATCCCCGTCTGATCCTGCGGCAGATCGTCTATATCGGCTATTTCTCGCTGCCGGTCGTGGGCCTGACGGCGATGTTCACCGGCATGGTGCTGGCGCTGCAATCCTATACCGGGTTCAGCCGCTTCAACGCCGAGGGCGCGATCGCCACAGTGGTCGTACTGTCAGTGACGCGCGAATTGGGGCCGGTCATTGCCGGGCTGATGGTGGCCGGGCGGGTCGGGGCGGCGATGGCGGCAGAGATCGGGACGATGCGCGTCACCGATCAGATCGACGCGATGACGACGCTGTCGACCGACCCGCTGCGCTATCTGGTGCTGCCGCGTCTGCTCGCCGGGCTCGTGACGCTGCCCGCTCTCGTCCTCGTCGCCGACATCATCGGCGTGTTCGGCGGTTTTCTCGTCGCGACCTACAAGTTCGACTTCAATCCGGCCGCCTATCTGACACAGACCGAGCAATATCTTACCAGGATGGACGTCATCTCCGGCCTGATCAAAGCGGCCGTGTTCGGCTTCATCGTCGCGCTGATGGGCTGCTATCAGGGCTACTATTCGCGCGGCGGCGCCGAGGGGGTCGGTCAGGCGACGACCCATGCGGTTGTCTCGGCCTCGATCCTGATCCTGTTGTCAGACTATTTTCTGACCCAGGCGTTCTTCGCGCGATGAGCACGAGCGCCCCGGTCCCAAAGATCGCCGTCAGCGGGGTCGAAAAATCCTTCGGCCCCAAGCGTGTGCTCGACGGGGTCGATATCGACTGCGCCGCCGGCGAGAGCCTCGTCATCATCGGCGGCTCGGGCGTCGGGAAATCGGTCCTGATCAAGTGCATCCTCGGGCTGATGCGCCCTGAGGCCGGATCGATTCGCATCGACGGGGTCGAAACAATCGGCATCGGTCGCGCCGCGCGCGAGAGGCTGATGCGCCGCTTTGGCATGCTGTTCCAGGGCAGCGCCCTGTTCGATTCGCTGAGCGTGTGGGAGAATGTCGCGTTCGGGCTGATCCAGGGGCGCGGCATGCCGCGGCAACAGGCGCGCGAGATCGCGCTGCAGAAGCTGGCGGCGGTCGGACTGGGGCCGGAGATCGGCGAGCTCAGCCCGGCCGAGCTGTCGGGCGGCATGCAGAAGCGGGTGGCGCTGGCGCGCGCGATCGCGGCCGAGCCTGAGATTCTGTTTTTCGACGAGCCGACGACCGGGCCTCGACCCGATCATGGCCGATGTGATCAACCGGCTGATCGTCGAGTGCGTGCGCGGGCTCGGCGCGACGGCGATTTCGATCACCCACGACATGATGAGCGCGCGCAAGATTGCCGATCGCATCGCGATGCTGCACAAGGGGCAGATCGTCTGGCACGGGCCGACGGCCGAGATCGACCGCACCGACAACCCGTTTGTCGACCAGTTCGTCCATGGCCGCGCCGAGGGGCCGATCCAGATGGAGGTTCGGGCGGCATGAAGAACCAGGCGCGTTACGCCTGCCAGCAATGCGGCGCGACGGCACCCAAATGGGCTGGCCGCTGCGAGGCCTGCGGCGCGTGGAACAGCATGGTCGAGGAGCTGCCGCGCGCCGCCCCGCCAAAGGGTCTCGGCTCCAAGGGACTTGGCCCCGGGCGGCGCGGCGGCCATCTCGACTTCGTCGCGCTGCGCGGCGAGACCGCCGGGCCGCCGCGCCTCTTGACCGGGATCGCCGAACTCGACCGGGTGTGCGGCGGCGGGCTGGTGGCGGGCTCGACGATCCTGGTCGGCGGCGACCCCGGGATCGGCAAATCGACGTTGTTGTTGCAGGCCGCCGCCGCGCTCGCCGCCGGCGGCAGCGATGCCGCCTACATCACCGGCGAGGAGGCGATCGATCAGGTGCGGCTGCGCGCCGAGCGGCTCGGGGTCGCCGACACCCCGGTGCGTCTCGCCTCGGCCGCCAGCGTGCGCGACATCATGGCGGCGCTCGACGATAGGAAGGCGCCCGATCTCGTCGTCATCGACTCGATCCAGACGATGTATCTCGACACGCTCGACAGCGCGCCGGGCACCGTCAGCCAGGTGCGCGGCGCGGCCCAGGAGCTGATCGGGCTGGCCAAGCGGCGCGGCCTCATCGTCGTGCTGGTCGGCCATGTCACCAAGGAGGGGCTGATCGCCGGCCCGCGGGTGCTCGAGCACATGGTCGATACGGTGCTCTATTTCGAGGGCGAGCGCGGCCACCAGTTCCGCATCCTGCGCGCGGTCAAGAACCGCTTCGGGCGCGACCGACGAGATCGGCGTGTTCGAGATGAGCGACCGCGGCCTCGTCGAAGTGCCGAACCCGTCGGCGCTGTTTCTGGCGGACCGCGCGAATGCCGAAGCCGAACCGGGCGAGGAGGGCGGCAAGACCGCCGGCGCGGCGGTATTCGCCGGCATCGAGGGGACCCGCCCGCTGCTGGTCGAGGTGCAGGCGCTGGTGGCGCCCTCGCTGCTCGGCACGCCGCGGCGCGCGGTCGTCGGCTGGGACGCGACGCGCCTGGCGATGATCACCGCGGTGCTCGATGCGCGCTGCGGGCTGTCGGTCGGCGCCAACGACATCTATCTCAACATCGCCGGCGGCCTCAGGATCGTCGAGCCGGCCGCCGATCTGGCCGTCGCGGCGGCCCTCGTCTCGGCGCTGACCGAGACGCCGGTCCCTGCCGACACCGTCGTCTTCGGCGAGATCGGGCTGTCCGGCCGGGTGCGGCCGGTCGCCCATGCCGAGGCGCGCCTCAAGGAGGCGGCAAAGCTCGGTTTCGCCGAAGCCTGGGTGCCGCTGCGCCCGCCGGGGAGAACGCGCGCGGCGCCGCGCGGCGGCGAAGGCTTGGCGACGGTGCCGATCGGGCATCTGAGCGAGCTGGTGGCGCGGCTGCCGCCGGCGCCGCGGCGCCGGGGGCAGCCGTCCGGCTCGCGCCGCTTCGCGACGGCGCCCTACGCGATGAACCCGCTCGACCTCGGGGTCATCGGGATCGTCGCGCTGTCGGCGATCTTCGCCTTTGCCCGCGGTTTTGTCCGCGAGGCGCTGTCGATCGTCGCCTGGGCCGGCGCCGGCGCGATCACGCTCTACGGGTTCAATTGGGTCTACGCCCAGGTCGAGCCGCGGGTGCACGACCGGCTCCTGGCGCAGCTGAGCGCCGGGTTCGGCCTGTTCGTCGTCAGCCTGATCGTGCTGACGATCCTGACCGGCATCATCGCGCGCAGCGTGCGGGCAAGCGGGCTGTCGCCGATCGACCGTACCTTGGGTTTCATCTTCGGCGCTGGCGCGCGGCGCGTTTCTTGTCTGCCTCGCCTATCTCTTGCTCGCCGTCAGCGTCCAGCCGAACGATTGGCCGGCATGGATCCGCGACGCGAAGAGCGAGCCCTACCTGCACGAGGGGGCGGATGTGCTGAAGAGCCTCTTGCCCGAATCGCTCAAGATCAAGAGCGCCGAAGCCACCGACAACGCGGTCAAGGCGGTCAGCCCGGCGATCGAGGCGGAGCGTGCGATGCGCGCCTTGACGAACCCGGCCCGGCTGCCGCGCCAACCCCGATTCGGCGCCGGCGCCGAGCTATCGGCAGGGCGACCAGAAGGAGCTCGACCGGCTGATCGGCACGCAACGGTAAGATCGCGGCGATGCCGATGCCGTGACCCCGTGCCCTCGCAATAGGCCGCCCAACGTCATATATTTGTCATGGCTGGGAGCGGCCAGAGCGAGGGCGGCGGATGCGGACGACCGGCGACGCTGACGACCATTTCCACGAGGAATGCGGCGTTTTCGGGGTCTACGGCCATCCCGACGCGGCGGCCTTGACCGCGCTCGGGCTGCACGCCTTGCAGCACCGCGGCCAGGAATCGGCCGGCATCGTCGCCTATGATGGCGAGCAGTTCAGCGCGCATCGCGGGCCCGGCCTCGTCAGCGACAATTTCAGCTCGAAGGAGGTCATCGCGCGGCTGCCCGGAGCGATGGCGATCGGTCATGTGCGCTATGCGACGACGGGCGAAGTGGCGGCGCGCAACATCCAGCCGCTGTTTGCCGATTTCGAGTTCGGCGGGCTGGCGATCTGCCACAACGGCAACCTGACCAATTCCTACCAGCTGCGGCGCCAGTTGGTGCGGCGCGGCAGCCTGTTCCAGTCGACCAGCGACACCGAGGTCATCGTTCACCTGATCGCGACCAGCCTCAAGGACACCGTCGTCGAGCGCTTGACCGACGGGCTGCGGCAGGTCGAGGGCGCATATTCGCTGGTCGCGCTGTCGCAGGATTCGGTGATCGGGCTGCGCGATCCGCTCGGCGTGCGGCCGCTCGTGCTCGGCAGGCTCGGCGATGCGTGGATCCTCGCTTCGGAAACCTGCGCCCTCGACATCATCGGCGCAGATTTCGTGCGCGATGTCGAACCCGGCGAGATCGTGATCATCGGCGCCGGCGGGGTGAAGAGCGTGCACCCGTTCGACGATTTGCCGAAGCGGCTGTGCGTCTTCGAGTACATCTATTTTGCGCGGCCCGACAGCGTGCTCGAAGGCAAGAGCGTCTACGAGGCGAGGAAGCGGATCGGCCGCGAGCTGGCGCGCGAAGCGCCGGTCGATGCCGATATCGTCGTGCCGGTGCCCGATTCGGGCGTCCCGGCGGCGCTTGGGCTATGCCGCCGAATCGGGGCTGCCGTTCGAATTGGGGATCATCCGCAACCATTATGTCGGGCGCACCTTCATCGAGCCGACCGACCAGATCCGCCATCTGGGCGTGCGACTGAAGCACAACGCCAACCGCGCCGACCTCAAAGGCAAGCGGGTGATCCTGGTCGACGATTCGATCGTGCGCGGCACCACCTCGACCAAGATCGTCGAGATGATCCGCCATGCCGGCGCCCGCGAGGTGCACATGCGGGTTTCGAGCCCGCCGACGCGCTATTCGTGCTTTTACGGGATCGCAACGCCGTCGCGCGACCAGCTGCTCGCCGCCCGCTTCGATGTCGATCAAATGGCCGAATTCATCGGCGTCGACAGCCTCGCCTTCCTCTCGATCGACGGCCTCTACCGCGCGATGGGCGAAGCCGGCCGCGACCCGCTCGCCCCGCGCTTCTGCGACGCCTGCTTCACCGGCGACTACCCGATCCGGCCGGCCGACGCCGACAATGGCAAGGTCTCGGTGCAGCTCTCGCTGTTGACCGAAAACGCCTGAGCGCACGCGCGCTGCGCAGAGGTGCGGAAATGGCCACGCCGAGCGGCCGGCTCGCCGGCAGGATCGCGCTCGTTACCGGGGCCTCGCGCGGCATCGGCGCCGCAGTCGCCGTACGCTTTGCCGGCGAGGGCGCGCATGTCGTGCTGGCGGCGCGCACCGTCGGCGGTCTCGAGGAGGTCGACGACAGGGTCCGCGCCGGCCGGCGGCAGCGCCACGCTGGTGCCGTTCGATCTGCGCGAGTTCATCAAGATCGACGAGCTGGCGGCCGCGCTCTATCGAGCGCTACGGCCGGCTCGACATCCTCGTCGGCAACGCCGCCGAATTCGGCGTCTTTTCGCCGGCCGGCCATATCGACCCCAAGCTGTGGAGCGAGATCATCGATCTCAACCTGACCGCCAACTGGCGGCTGATCCGGGCGATGGACCCGCTGCTGCGCGCCGCCCCGGCCGGGCGCGCGATCTTTGTCACCAGCCGCCTGGCGCGCGACGCCCTGCCGTATTACGGCCCTTACGCGGTCGCCAAGGCCGGCCTCGAGACGCTGGTGCGGATCTATGCCGGCGAGGTCGCGCGCACCGCGGTGCGCGCCAATCTGATCGATCCGGGCATCGTGCGCACCCGGCTGCGCGCCCAGATCTTCCCGGGCGAGAACCCGGCGACCCTGCCGCCGCCGGAAAGCGTCACGCAAGCCTTTCTCGACCTGGCCGTGCCGGAATGCACCCGCAACGGCGAGATCGTCACGGTGGCGATCTGATCCCCGGCCGGATCATCGCGGCGCATAGGGGTTGTCGCCCTTGCGCAGCATCAGGCGGATCGGCGTGCCGGGCAGCGCGAAATCCTCGCGCAGCGCATTGACCAGATAGCGCCGGTAGGATTCGGGCAGCTCGCCGGGCTGCGAGGCGAACAGCGCAAAGGAGGGCGGCCTTGTATTGACCTGGGTGATGTAGCGCAGGCGCAAGCGCCGCCCGCCGGCGAGCGGCGGCGGATGATGCTCCTGGATCGCGCGCCAGCCAGCGGTTGAGCGCGGCGGTCGGCACCCGCCGGTTCCACACCGCATCGGCCGCGAACACCGCCTTCATCAGCGCGTCGAGGCCGTAGCCGGTGAGCCCCGATACCGGAACGAGCGCGACGCCGCGCAGCTGCGGCAGCGACTCGTCGACCCGCTCGCGCAATCGCGCCAAGCGCCGCCTTGGGGTCGCTCACCAGATCCCATTTATTGGCGGCCAGCACGAGCGCCCGCCCTTCCTCGGCGACCAGATTGGCGATCGTCAGATCCTGACGCTCCAGCGGCTGCAGCGCGTCGGTGACGAGAATGACGGTTTCGGCAAAGCGCACGGCGCGCCGCGCATCGGCGACCGACAGCCGCTCGAGCCGCGCTTCGATGCGCGCCCGGCGGCGCATCCCGGCGGTGTCGACGAGCCGAATCGGCCGCCCGGCCCAGGCCCAGTCGACCGCGATCGCGTCGCGGGTGATGCCGGGCTCGGGGCCGGTCAGCACCCGGTCCTCGCCGATCAGGCGATTGACCAGCGTCGACTTGCCGACATTGGGCCGGCCGACAATGGCAAGCTGCAGCGGCTTTTCCGATTGGTCCGCGGGCGGGCTGTCCGCTTCGTCGTTCTCCCCGGGCGCCGCGAACGGCAAGAGCCGCTCGTACAGCTCGCCGAGCCCCTCGCCGTGCCGCGCCGAGATCGCCACCGGCTCGCCGAGCCCGAGGCCATGGGCCTCGCCCAACTCGCCTTGCGCGGCGCGGCTTTCGGCCTTGTTGGCGACGAGGATGACCGGCTTCGCCGGTGCGCCGCAGCCAGCGGGCAAAATGGCGGTCGTCCGGGGTCACCCCCTCGCGCGCATCGATCACCAGGAGCGCGACATCGGCCAGGTCGAGCGAGCGCTCGGTCTGCGCCCGGATGCGGCCGGCAAGCGTCTCGGGCGGCGCCTCTTCGAGCCCGGCGGTGTCGATCAGCCGGAAGGCGAGATCGGCGATATGCCCCTCACCCTCGCGGCGGTCGCGGGTCACCCCGGGCAAATCATCGACAAGTGCAAGCTGGCGGCCGACGAGCCGGTTGAACAGCGTCGACTTGCCGACATTCGGACGCCCGAGAATCGCGACCGTGAAGCTCATCGACGATATGCCGCCCCGCCGGCGAAGCTGACCGTGCCGATTAACGATAGGCGGAGAGATTTGCGTCGTCGCTCAGCAAGTAAAGGGCGTTGTCGGCGATAACCGGCCCGAGATAGCCGCCGGCAGACATCGTCTGCTGGCCCGTCACCTCGCCGGTGAAGGGCGATACCGATACCGCCTCGCCGAGCGAGGAGAGCGCGATCAGGCGGTTGCCGCCGAGCACCGGGCCGGCCCAAAAGATCGGGTCGGATTTCTTCTTCTCGTCCTCATAGCGGCGCAGCTCGCGCACCCATCGGACCTTGCCCTCATCGCGCGTCAGACAGACCACCTCGTTGTCGTTGGCCAGCACGAAAACATAGTCGCCGACGATCCACGGGCTATGGCTGCTGGCGATCTGCTGTTCCCAGACCCGCTCCCCGGTGCGCAGATCGATCGCCGCCATGCGCCCGCTGTGGCTGACGGCAAACACCCTGCCGCGATCGATGACCGGGCGGCCGCGAATGTCGGCCAGCGCGGCTACCGCATTGACGCTGCGGTTCGCGGCCAGGCTGTCCGACCACACCGCACGGCCGTTCTCGACGCGCAGCGCGAACAGCTCGCCCGAGCTGTAGGGAGCGATCACAATTTCGCCCTCGACCGCCGGGCTGGCGCCGCCCAACAGACCCGCGGTCTCGGGAATGCCGTTGTGCGACCACAGGCGCCGGCCGTCCTCGACTGCCAGGACGTTCAGCTCGTTGTCGACCGTGACGGCGAAGATGCGGCCATCCGCGACGGTCGGCGGGGCATGGACCGGAGAGGTCACGTTCTTGCGCCAAACCACCTTGCCGTCGGCCGGATCGAGCGCCACGCACCTCGGCATAGCCGGTCGCCACGTAGAGCCGGTCTTTCCAAAACGACGGCCCGCCGCCGAAGGCGTTGCCGCGCTGATCCTCGGGTTTGAGGTCGACCTGCCAGATGCTCTTGCCGCTCGCCGCATCGAGCGCGCTGACCTGGACGCCGCCATCCATCGCGAAGATCCGGCCGCCGGCGATGACCGGCTGCGACATCACCCGGTATAGCGCGCCGAGCCTTCGCCGATGCTGGTCTCCCAAGCGCGCTCGAGCTTGTCCGGCAGCGCCGGGTGGTTCATCGCATGGGCCGGGTTGCCGCCCGGCTCCGGCCAGTCCGGGTTGACGGCCGGCGGCGGCAGGGTGACCGGGGTGGCGGCGAGCTTCGGGATCCGGCTCGACCTCGCTGCCGATCCCGAGCACCGGGATCCGCTCGCCAGGCAGCGGCTGCTTCTTGTCCTTGAACCAGTCGCACGCGGCCGGACCAAGCGCCAGCAGCAGCGCGGCAAAGTCGCGTCGGTTCATCGGCAAACGCGACCCGGCTACGATTTGAGAGCCGCGGCCATCTCGGCGGCGCGGGCGCGCAGACCCTGCGGTGCCGACAGATCGTCGGCGAGCTCTTTGTAGATCGCAAGCGCGCCGCTCCGATCGCCCGCTTGCAGCTTTGCCGCAGCGGTCAGGTCGAGGGCGCTGGCGCGCCACGGATTGCCGGCCGCAGTCAGCGGCTGCAGACGCTCGATCGCTGCCGACGCATCGCCGTCCAAAAACCCGTGCATGACCGACAACAGCACCGCCAGATCGCGGAACTCGGGATCGATGTCGGACGAGCCGGCGAGACGGTCATAGGCCGCGATCGCGCCCTTTTTGTCGCCGCTCTTGGCCAACAGCTCGGCCTCCTCGAATGCGGCGAGCAGGCCATAGCCGCCGCCTTCCTGGGCCAGTAGGGCAAACAGCTTGGCGGCCTCGCCATCCTTGCCCTCGCGGGCGAGCGCCAGCGCGTTCGAATAGCGCAGGCCCTGGGCCCGGCGCTCGGAGGCCTGGTGGCTGCGCCATGCGACAATCCCCCCGGCTACCAGGATCGCCAGCACCGCGACCGCGATGACGTAGCGGCCGTAACGCGACCAGAGCTTCAGGAGGTTATCGCGACGCAGCTCCTCGTCGATCTCGCGGAAAATATCGCTCACACAAGCCCCAAGCGGCGCTCGATCACAGGGAGGACACCATATCCGCTCGACCGCGGCGAAGCAAATCGCGCCGCCACGAGCCGGTCGCCGACAGGGTGAGGCAACCGGTCGCACTGCCTCGGAGCCTTTGCCGGAGCGCACCGCCGCGAGACGGCTGGACGCTTCGGTAGAAATGGTCAAAATTATCGACAGGCGACCAGAAGACGGTTGGCGATGATCGGCAACAATGCGACGGTGCTGCCTCTGCGGAATAATCGCAACGCGCGCCGCACGCTTTATTTCACGCGCTCCGAGCTGAACCAGCTGCTCGGGCTCTACAGCCGCAACGTCGCCCGCGGGATATGGCGCGATTACGCGATCGACCATCGCGATGGGCAGGCGCTGTTTTCGGTGTTTCGCCATACCCATGAAAGCGCCGCCTATACGATCGTCAAATCGCTCGGGCCCGGGGCGGCTCTGGCGCCGGTCCAGGCCGAGTTCATCGTGCTGAGCGGCCGCCAGCGCCTGCGCGCGGCGCGCAGCCTGGGCGACGCCCTCGAATACTTCCGCTCCAAGCTGGCGGTGGTCCCGAGCGGACGCGGAGTGACCCGACAATCGCAGCTCAGCCCGGGCGGCGCAGCGGGAGCATGCGCTCGAAGATGCCGTTGCGCCGCACGATCCAGTGCATCAGCGCCGCGGCGACGTGGATGGCGACCAGCGCATAGACCAGGAACTGCCCGGCGAGATGCACCGCGATCGCGGCCTCGGACAGACGATCATTCTCGGGCAGCAGCGGCGGGATCGCGACGAGCCCGAAAAAGCTGACCGGGTGGCCGGCCGCCGCCGCGTTCAGACAGCCGCTCAGCGGCATGACGAGGAGCAAGCAGATACAAGAGCGCGTGGTTGGCATGCGCCGCCAGCGCCTCGATCCGCGGAAAGCCCGCCGGCAGCGGCGGCGGCGGATGGCCGATCCGCCACAGCACGCGAAACACCATCAGCGCCAGGATCGACAGCCCGACCGAGCGATGCAACAGCAGCACCAGATCGCGCCACTCGGTTTCGCGCGGCGCTCCCGGGATCGCCCAGCCGAGCGCGACGACGAGTCACCGCGAGCACCGCGACGAGCCAATGCACGGCGCGCGCGACCGGGTCGTAACAGGCGATTGCGACGGGACCGGGCGGCCAGGGGTCGCGCGGCATAGCGCCGGAGAGCATCTCGGTCTCAGCTCTGGGTTAGCGTCGTGCGTCCTTCGAGACGCCCACTTCGTGGGGTCCTCAGGATGAGGGAATTTATTAATGTCATCATGGGCTTAGACTCGCCTGGAGGAGGCGCCGAGCGCCGTCTCGAAGGACCTGCGACCGAGTTGCAGCCGACCTCCGGCCGGGCTGTCGCGCGGAACGCGGCATCTCGAAACGCGTCATCAGCGCGTGCAGCGCCAACCGACGGGTCTCGTCTAATCGGCGGCGTCGAGCGCGCCGAGAAATTCGAGGGCCGCGGCGACGCCGCCGGCGCGGTGCGGGATGCCGGCGCGGTGCAGGCCCATCTCGACCCCGCACAGCGTGCCGCACAGCATCAGGTCGTTGAAATGGCCGAGATGGCCGATGCGGAAGATCTTGCCCTTCAGCTTGCCGAGCCCGGTGCCGAGCGACATGTCGAAACCGTCGAGGATGATCTCGCGCACCCGGTCGGCGTCATGGCCGTCGGGCACCACGACCGCGGTCAACGAGCTCGAATATTCGCGCGGGTCGGCGCACAAGACTTCGAGCCCCCAGGCGGCGACGGCGCGCCGCGTCGCCTCGGCATGCCGCGAATGACGGCGGAACACCGCCGGCAGCCCCTCCTCGTCGAGCAGCATGGTGAGCGCCTCGCGCAGTCCGTAGAGCAGGTTGGTCGCCGGCGTATAGGGGAAAAAGCCGGTGTGCCCGGTCTCGCGCATCGCCTGCCAATCCCAATAGGAGCGGGTGAGCTTGGCGGTTTTGGCCGCTGCCAGCGCCTTGTCGGAAATCGCGTTGAAGCCGAGCCCGGGCGGCAGCATCAGCCCTTTCTGCGAGCCCGCGACCGTCACATCGACCCTCCATTCGTCGTGCCGGTAGTCGATCGAGGCGAGCGAGGAGATCGTGTCGACCATGAACAGCGCCGGATGGCGCGCCGCGTCGATCGCCGCGCGGATCTCGGCGATGCGGCTGGTGACGCCGGTCGAGGTCTCGTTGTGGACGACGCACACCGCCTTCAAGCGATGCTCAGCGGTCGGCGGCGAGCTTCTCGGCGACCTGCGCCGGATCGACGCCATGCCGCCAGTCGCCGGGGACGAAGTCGATCTCGAGCCCGAGCCGCGTTGCCATCTGCCGCCACAGGCGTCGCGAAATGACCGGTCTCGACCATCAGCACCCGATCGCCCGGCGACAGCGTGTTGACGAGCGCGGCCTCCCACGCCCCGGTGCCGGAGGACGGATAGATCGACCACCGTGCCCGCGGTCTGCAGCACCCGCTTCATGCCGGCGACGATCTCCTTGCCGAGCTCGGCGAATTCCGGGCCGCGGTGATCGATCGTCGGCATCGCGATCGCCTGCAACACCCGGTCGGGCACGTTGGTCGGGCCGGGGATCTGCAGGAAATGGCGGCCGGTATGGACGGGGCATCTGGTTTTTCATCGCATGGCTCCAGCAGCAGGCGGCGCAGTGTGGCGGGGAAACGCCGCGGCGACAATGACTGAAGAGGCCTGTCTGTCGCCGATTGTTCCGACCTTGATCTGGATCAAGGTGCCCTTTCCAAATGTTGGCCAAGGAAAGCGTCCGACAGCACGAAGGAGGATGACGACGTGAAAAGCATGAGTGATCGCATGGCGCAAGCGGCGGCGGGTGCCGCGAGCATTCTCGTCTTCTTGTCGGTGTCGGCCGTGCTGCTGGCGGTCCCCTTGAGCAACGCGGACGCCGGTGGTTCGCCTTCCGGCGCCTTGCTGGCTCAGGCTTCACCCGCTCCGGCTGCGCCCGGCGCCGCGAGTTCGTCCGCGGGTCAGCCGACGCAATCGGAAGGTCCGGTCGCGCGCGTCGAAATCCGGATAACGGAACTCCACGATCAGTTTCGCATCACCCCCGCCCAGGAAGCTCAATTCAAGGCATACGCCGATGTTATGCGGAGCAATGCGCAGGCGATGCAGGCGCTCTTTCAGGAACGAGCCCAGAACCCGGATACCACCGCGATCGGCGAGCTGCGCTGGTACGCGCGGCTCACCACGGCGCATGGCGAGGCGCTGAACAAGCTGGTCCCGGTGTTCGACGCGCTCTACCAGAGCATGTCGGCCGAACAGAAAAAGGCCGCCGACAAGGTCTTCGCGCAGATCCGGCAGCGGCGGGCGGCGCGCCAAGCCCGATAAAGGCGAGAGTAGAGCGATGGTCCAGGAGGCCATGATGAGGCAGGTCAAAATTTCGCCGCGAACCATTCTCTTTCTCGGCAGTCTCGCACTTGCTGCCGCGGGCTTGGCGGTGGGTCAGCGGGCATCTGCTCAATACACCTATCAATGCCCGGCCGGATACTATTACCTGGCGGGCTATGGGTGTGCACCTCTGTCTTATTACTATGGAACTCCCGATTACGCTTACCCCGATTCTGGTTTTGATTTCTTCTACGGCGGCGGTTGGGGCCGCGGACGAGGCTTTCGGGGCGGGGGCGGGTTTCACGGCGGTGGCGGATTCCACGGCGGTGGCGGACACGGCGGCGGCCATCGCTGACCCACGGTGGCGCGGCTCTACGGGCGCAGCGGCACCTCGATCGGCAGGCAATTGCGCCGCCCCGCCATCAGGCAATCTTCGAGGGTGGCCTTCTTGTTGAGCTCACGGACGAGGATGACCCCGGCAATCGCCAGCACAAGGATCACGATAAAGCCCATCAGCGCCGCCGTCCGGCGCGCTGCGTCGTCGTGCTCTCCTACACCATGTTCGCGCATGTTTCTCGCCCTGGCGCAGCGGGCGCTCCGCCGATGCCGTGCAGTTGATTGTAGCGCGCACGGCGCCGGATTAGCGACCGTCTTGCCGGCCGGCGTCAAATCAGCGGCGCGCTTCCGCTGACGCCGTGTCGGCGCTAGGGTTTGCGAAGGATACTCTGCGCGGGGGCCATCATGTCCGATCCTCTCTCCCTCTCCGCCCGTGATGCCGCGCGGGAGATCGCCGCCGGCCGGCTGAGCGCCACGGCGCTGGTCGTCGCGTGCCTCGACCGGATCGCGGCGCGCGAAGCGGTGGTCGGCGCCTGGCATCATCTCGACCGCGAGGCGGCGCTTGCCGCGGCCCGGCACTGCGATGCATCGCCGCCCAGCGGGCCGCTTGCACGGCATTCCGATCGCGGTCAAGGATCTGATCGACACCGTCGATATGCCGACCGGCTACGGCTCGGCGATCTACGAGGGCCACCGCCCGGCCGCCGACGCGGCCTGCGTCGCGCTGGCGCGGGCGGCCGGCGCGATCATCCTCGGCAAGACGGTCACCACCGAATTTGCCTGCTTCACCGCCGGGAAGACCGCTAATCCGCGCAACCCGGCGCATACCCCGGGCGGATCGTCGAGCGGCTCGGCCGCCGCCGTCGCGGACGGCATGGTGCCGCTCGCCCTGGGCACGCAGACCGCCGGATCGGTGATCCGTCCCGCTTCGTTCTGCGGCATCGTCGGATTCAAGCCGAGCTTCGGGGTGATCCCGCGCGCCGGGGTGAAGCCGCTTGCCGACAGTCTCGACACGATCGGGACGATGGCGCGCAACGTCGCCGATGCCGCCTTCTTTGCCGGAATCCTCGGCGGCCGGCGGGTGCTGCGCCATGTCGCGATGCCGGAGACGCCGCCCCGCTTCGGCTTTTACCGAACGCCGATGTGGGAGGAAGCGGAGCCGAGCTCCGCGGCGGCGCTCGACCACGCCCGCGCCGCGCTTGAACGCGCCGGCGCCTGGGTCGCCGAGATTGCCGTCCCGCCCGAACATCAGGGACTGACCGATGCGCAGGACATGATCATGGGTTTCGAGCTGGTGCGCGGGCTCGCCTACGAGCGGCTGCAGCACAGCGCCGAGCTGTCGCCGCGGCTCGGCCAGCAGCTCGACGTCGGCATGAGCGTCGACGCCGATGCCTATGATGCCGCGCGCGCACAGACCGCGGCGGCCCGCGCCAGACTCGACGGGTTTTTCGGGCCGTGCGACGCGATGCTCGCTCCAGCCGCGCCGGGCGAGGCGCCCGCCGGGCTCGGCTATACCGGCAATCCGGTGTTCAACCGGATGTGGACCCTGCTCGGAGTGCCGTGCGTGACCTTGCCGGCGATCCGGGGCGGCAGCGGGCTGCCGACCGGGATCCAGCTCGTCGGCCGACCCGGTCATGACGCGCCGCTGATGGCGACCGCCTTGTTTGTCGAGCGCGCGCTGGCCGAGGCGGCATGATCCGGCGCACCGCGGCGCTGTTGCTGATTTTCGCCGCGACCCTCGCCGGCTGCAGCGCGCTCGATCCCTTCCCCACCACGCCGCGGGCGGCGCCGCCCGGCGCGCCGGCCGCTCCGCGGGTCGCGATCTGCTACAACCGGCTGACCACCTCGCTTGCCGAGGTGCAGGCCGAGGCGCAGCAGGAATGCAGCGCCAATACGGTGGCCTCGCCGGTCGACACCGATTGGTATCTGCAGAACTGCCCGCTCCTGCTGCCGGCCCGCGCCACCTTCGTGTGCGTGGCGAAAAAATAATGTCGCAGCTGCGCCGCGCTGGCGCGACACAGTATTATATTATCGTGCGGATTCTCCGGCGGCGGCACCAGGATGGATTTCGACGATTTCTTCAAGGCGCGCGTGGATGCGCTCCATGCCGAGGGCCGCTACCGCGTCTTCGCCGATCTGGAGCGGCGTTGCGGCCGATTTCCCGCGCGCCTTCGATCACCGCATCGGCGCCGAGGTCACGGTGTGGTGCTCGAACGACTACCTCGGCATGGGCCAGCACCCGGCCGTGCTGGCGGCCATGGCGGCGGAACTGCGCGGCTCCGGGGCCGGGGCGGGAGGCACCCGCAACATCTCGGGCACCAGCCACGCCCATGTGCTGCTCGAACGCGAGCTGGCCGACCTGCACGGCCGCGAGGCCGCGCTCGTCTTCACCTCAGGTTACGTCGCCAACGACGCGGCGCTGTCGACGCTGGCCGGCAGCATGCCCGGCATGGTCGTGCTGTCGGATGCGATGAACCATGCCTCGATGATCGCCGGCATCCGCAACAGCCGCGCCGAGCGGCTGATCTTCCGCCATAACGACGCGGCGCACCTGGCCGAATTGCTCGCCGGTTTGCCGGCGGAGCGGCCGAAGCTCGTCTGTTTCGAGTCGGTCTATTCGATGGATGGCGACATCGCGCCGATCGCCGCGTTGTGCGAGGTCGCCGAGCGCTTCGAGCGCGATGACCTATCTCGACGAGGTCCACGCGGTCGGGCTCTACGGTGCACATGGCGGCGGCATCGCCGAGCGCGACGGCGTCGCGCCGCGGCTGACCATCATCCAGGGGACGCTCGCCAAGGCCTTCGGGGTCATGGGCGGCTATATCGCCGGCTCGGCGCATGCTGGTCGATTTCCTGCGCGGCCACGCTCCGGGGTTCATCTTCACCAGCGCGTTGCCGCCGCTCTTGGCGGCCGGGGCGCTCGCCGCCGTGCGCCATCTGAAGGAAAGCCAGGCCGAACGCCTGCGTCATCAGGACCGGGTGAGATTGGTCAAGCGCCGGCTCGGCGAGGCCGGGCTGCCGATCATGGCGAACGAAAGCCACATCGTGCCGGTCATGGTCGGCGATGCCGCGCTGTGCCGGGCCGCGTCGGATCTGCTGCTGCGCGAGCATCACATCTACGTCCAGCCGATCAACTATCCGACCGTGCCGCGCGGCACCGAGCGGCTGCGCCTGACACCGACCCCGCTGCACAGCGACGATGATATCGATGCGCTTGTCGCCGCGCTCTGCGAGGTCTGGCAGAGCCTCACCCTGCGCAAGGTGGCGTGAGCCGCTCCAGCATCGCCAAATGGTGGTCGAGGCTCGCCTCAAGGCGCTCGGTCATAAAGCGCTGATAGGGTTCGGGGTCGTCGCGCAGCTGCATGGCTTGCAGCGCGTCGATATCGGCCGCGCGCTGCTCCGGACCGATGACGACCGGCGGATAGCCGGCCTGGATCAGCAGCAGGTTCATCAAGAGCCGCGAGGTTCGGCCATTGCCGTCGCTGAACGGATGGATCGCGACGAGCCGAGCGTGTGCCGCGAATGCGGTCTCGGGTCCGGGCGGCGCGGTGGCAAGCCAAGCGGCGAAATCGCCCATCAAGGCCGGAATTTCGACCGGCGCGGGCAGCACCAGGGGCGACCCGGCGATCATCCGCTGGTGTCGGCTGTAGCGCCCGGCCTCCTCGGGATCGACGCGCGTTTGGATGAGCCGGTGGATCTCCCGTATGTCGATTTCGCGCACCGGCTCGCCCGCAGCGGCGAGCGCACGAACGAGGTGCAGCGAATTCGCGATGGCCCAGCGCCTCGAGATGATCCTTGAGCGGCTTGCCGCCGATCGTGATGCCTTGTTCGAGGACGATTGCGGTCTCGCTGCGGGTCAGCGTATTGCCCTCGATCGCGTTCGAGCTGTAGGTCAGCTCGACATCGTACCATGCCGCCAGCGCTTCGAGGCTCCGAGGGTCGAGCGGCCGCAAACGGTCGAGCCGCACCTTTAAGCCGCGCAATCGGTCGCTCGCGCCGCTGGTCATCGCGCCGGGCTGCGGGCCGGAAACGCCACCGGCTCCTCGATGCCCACCGGGTCCTCGTGGATGATGATCTCGGCATGCGGAAAGGCGCGGTTCAGCTCCGCCTCGACGGCGTCCGAGATCTGGTGCGCGCGCAGCAGGTTCATTGCTCCGTCCATCTCGATATGGAGCTGGATGAACGCGGTCGGGCCGGCGACCCGGGTGCGGATGTCATGGACGGCGGCGACGTCGGGGTGGCTCTCGGCGATCGCGCGGATGCGGGCGCGCTCCTGGTCGGGCAGCTCGCGGTCCATCAGCTGGGTCAGCGACAGGCGCGCGATCTTGACAGCGCTGTAGATGATCCACACCCCGACCGCGCCGCCGAACAGCGGGTCGAGGAGCGGCACCGGGAACAGGTTGCCGATCACCAGCGTCGCGATCACGCTCGACGTTGAGGATGATGTCGCCGCGGTAGTGCAGTTCGTCGGCGCCGATTGCCAAGGACCCGGTATGGCGGACGACATGGCGCTGATAGGCGACCAGCCCGATCGTCACGGCGATCGAGAACAGCATGACCGCAATGCCGGACGGCGGGTTGGCGACCGGTTCGGGCGAGACCAGCCGGCGTATCGCCTCGGCCATCAGCAGAATGGCGCTGCCGACGAGAAAGGCGGATTGGCCGAGCGCCGCCAACGGCTCGGCCTTGCCGTGGCCAAAGCGGTGCTCGCGATCGGCCGGCGTCGCGGCGTGCCGCACGGCGAAGAAATTGACCGTCGAGGCGGCGACGATCGACCAGCGAATCGACGAGGCTCGACAACAGCGCGACCGACCCCGTCCCGATCCAGGCGAGGAATTTGGCGGCGATCAGCACCACCGCGACCGCCAGCGAGGCGTAGGTCGCGCGCACCCGCAGGCGCTGCAGTGCCGCCGGGGACAGCGCCGCCGCGCGCCCGGTCACGGGAAGAGACGTTTCTTGCGCCATGCCTCGCCATCGCGAACGAACACGACCCGATCATGCAGCCGAAACGGCCGCTCCTGCCAGAACTCGATCCGCTCGGGGCGCACGCGGAAGCCGGACCAGCTGGGCGGCCGCGGCACGACAGGCCGCTCGGCATATTGCCGGGTGAACATAAGAAAGCGCCGTTCGAGCGCCGCGCGGCTTTCGAGCGGCCGCGACTGGTCGGAGGCCCAGGCGCCGATCTGGCTGTCGCGGTGCCGGGTCGCGAAATAGGCATCGGCCTCGTCGTCGGAGACGAGCGCGGCGGTGCCCTCGATGCGGATCTGCCGGGCAATCGACTTCCAGTGCAGGCACAGCGCCGCGTGCGGGTTGCCGAGCAGCTCGTCGGCCTTGCGGCTTTCGAGATTGGTGTAGAAGACAAAACCGCGCGGGTCCGCGCCCTTGAGCAGCACCGCGCGCAGCGAGGGCACGCCCTCGCGGGTCGCGGTGGCGAGCGTCATCGTCTCGGCGAGGGGCTCGCTCTTCGCGGCGAGCTCGAACCAGCGCGCAAACGGCGCGAAGGGTTCCTCCTCGGCGATCTCATCGGTCATTCCGCGAACGCCTCCTGCACGTCCCGCGCCATTCGCTTCCCCTACTCCGACGCGATGCCGTCGGCAACCGCCCTGAACGGGCGACGCCGCCGGAGCGCGGATCTCGGCCAGCAGCACCGCCAGCGTCACCCGCATCGCCGCGGCCTCGGCCTTGACGATCCGTTCCATCGCCGGCGCGACCTGCACCTGCCACGGCGCCAGCGGGTGCGCCAACCAGCTGCCGGCGAGCGGCAGGCCGAGCGCGAGATAGAGGTCGTGCAAGGTGGCGCTCTCCGGGCTCCAGCCAAGCACCCAGGCCCCGTCCTGGGTCGGCGCAGCAAAACCGGCGCGCGCGAGACGCTGCAGATGCTCGTCGACGACCGAGGTGGCGACCCCGAGCTCGGCCGCCAGCCTTGCGGTGCGGCAGCTCGCGCCGCGCCGCTGCGCCCGCGCCAGCGCGGCGATCAGCGCCAGGCTGAAGCCGAGCCGCACGCCGCCGCCGCTGAGCTGGGCCAGCCGCTCGTCGACCCGCCAGGTCGGCAGGTTTGCCGCCACCACCGCGCCGAGCAGCACCGCCAGCCACGACACATACATCCACAACAGGAAGATCGGGATCGCGGCGAGCGCGCCATAGACGGTCTGATAGAACGACATCGCGCCGATATAGATCACGAAACCGATCTTGAGGATCTCGATCGCGACGGCGGCCACCGCCGCGCCGAGCGCGCCGTCGCGCCAGCGCACCGCGCAATTGGGAATGAGGCAATAGAGCAGCGTGCAGGCGATCAGCTCCAAGAGAAACGGCACGAACCGCGCGAGAAAATGCGGCCAGGAACTGGTGTACTGGGCGAGCGCCTGCGGATCGAGGCCGGCGCGGCGGGCGGCGGTGTCGAGATAGGTCGAGAGCGTCAGGCTCATCCCGACCAAGCAGCGGCCCGAGCGTCATCAGCGTCCAGTACGCGACGATCCGCTGACCCCAGGGCCGCGGCGTCGTCACCCGCCACAGCGCGTTCAGCTGGTCCTCGACCGTGGTCAGCAGGAGGACGCCGGTCGCGGCGATGCCGACGATGCCGATCGCGGTGGCCTGGGTCGCCGACTCGGCGAAATACTGGAACCACCAATTCGCCTGCTCGCTGATTTGCGGCACGAAATTGCGGAAGACGAGCGCCAGCAGTTCCTGCCGCACCGCCGCGAAATTGGGGAACGCCGACAGAATGCCGAGGGCAATCACGCCGAGCGGCACCAGCGACACCAGCGTCGTGTAGCTGAGCGCACCCGCCGCGGCAAAACAGCCGTCGCGGTTGAAGCGGTGCAGCGCGTAGCGGCAGAACGTCAAGCGCGGCCGCAAGCTTCTCCCGCAGCACGCCGTTCCCTGCGCCCATCGCGACGCCGATCATCGCGCCTTGGGAGCCGCGGTCTTGGGCTTGCCGCATGGGTTCTCTATACGACCGATCTTCGCCGGACAAACAAGCGCGGCGGGCCAGCCGGCATCTGCATCGGGTCGGCGACAACTTGGGGCTGAGAAGCAGCGTGACCGTTTGCTGAATCTGCAGCGAATCTACAGCAAAATTGAACGCAACGGTTGGGTCGCACTCCAAAAGTCCAAACCTGCCAAGGCATTGTGCAGATCGTCCATCGCTCAGCTTCGCCACTTTGCGGCAAATCTGCCGCAAACATCCGTTCCGCCCCGCTCGTCCGTCGACGCATTGTCGGAATGATACCATGCGAATGTGGCAAATTGATCAGCCTTTAAGTACGCTTCCGGCACGCCGTCAACGAAGCTGTCAGCCGCCGCAGCGTATGCCGCTCCACATTGCCTCATTGAGCCGAAAAGTGAACTCGTCAACGTAGCGGCCAGGTGCTTTTCGCTGACGTGTGAACGTGCCATAGATACCGCGCTTCAACACCCCAAACGCTCGATGCTGTTTCAAACGCCGTCGCGGCATATTCCCGCGTGTATTATTCTCGTGCTTAGCAGTGTGCAGCCGCGATAGCTGCGGTTCTCGTCGTGTGATGGTCGATCCCTCCACGTTGTCGATGATCTCGAATTCTATGCGTCGCTTGCCCGGTACCGGCACAGTCGTTCCTTGTGCGCCGCCGCGCTACGCATTATAACCGGCTGCCTTGCCGACCTGCCACCTTCGTTTAGCATCTTTTCTTCTTCGCATTTATCGTCGACACAAACTCCGCATCAAACTCAGATCGTGAGGAACGCGTCCAGCTTGGCCCGCACGAGTTGGGCGGTCTCGGCCGGGATGGCGGCCCCGGCATAGCGGACCGGCCGGGCCTCGGTGTCGATGCTGCGAATATGGCTGGTCAGCACCTCGCCGACAACCGGCAGACCGGGGGCAGCACCACGCTGGTCGGGAACGGGCGAACCCGCGAGGTAATCGGGCAAACGACGGCAAGGCCCGTGTTCTCGTTGAATTCCGCTGAGGACACGACGAGGGCGGGACGCCGGCCGGCTTGCTCCCGCCCTCGGCTCGGGTCGAACTCGGTCCAGATCAGATCGCCGACATCGGGCGAATAGCGGCGAGGCGTCATTCCTCGACGATCTCCCGGCCCTTGTCGGGACCCCAGTCGTAAGCGCCGGCATAGGACCGGCGCCACTCCTGCGGGCTCCTGCCGCGAAACAGCTCCTTCAAGGTGAAGCGCGGCGCGGGCCGGCGGATCACGATTCCGCCGTCCTGCGTCTCGATCTCGACTCGCGCGCCCTCGCAAATCCCGGCCGCATGCGCGACGTCTCCCGGCAGCCGGACCGCCAAACTTTTTCCCCACTTGCCAACAATCACTTGCGCCATGATCTCCTCCTGCGAGATATCTTTAACATATCTCGCTCGCGTAATTCCAGGTCAGTATTGGCCGGGCGGCAGCGTTGACACTGCCCCCTGCCCCCGCTACCAACGGCGGCAATCGTAGGACAGGGAGAACAACCGCTTGCCGCCACTGCTCGAGGTGAGGGATCTGCACACCGAGTTCCGCACCGGCGCCGGAATCGTGCGGGCGGTCGACGGGGTCTCCTACACCGTCGATCCCGGCGAGACCGTCGCGATCGTCGGCGAAAGCGGGTCGGGCAAGTCGGTCGGGGCGCTGTCGCTGTTGCGCCTCATCCCCGACCCGCCCGGCCGGATCACGCAGGGGCAGGTCCTGTTCGCCGGCCGCGATCTGATGCGGCTGTCCGAGGAGGAGATGCGCCAGGTGCGCGGCGGCGACATCGGCATGGTGTTCCAGGAGCCGATGACCTCGCTGAACCCGGTGCTGACGATCGGCCGGCAGATCACCGAGACGATCGAGCAGCATCGCGGCGGCGATCGTCGCGGCGGCGCAGCGGCGCGCGGTCGAGCTGCTGGGCCTGGTCGGCATCGCCGATGCCGAGCGGCGCCTGCGGCAATATCCGCATCAGCTCTCGGGCGGCATGCGCCAGCGCATCATGATCGCGATCGCGCTGGCCTGCGATCCGAAGCTGATCATCGCCGACGAGCCGACGACCGCGCTCGACGTGACGATCCAGGCGCAGATCCTCGAATTGATGCAGCAACTGACCCGCCGGCTCGGCGTCGCGCTGATCATCATCACGCACAATCTCGGGGTGGTCGCCCGCTACGCCGCACCGGGTCAATGTGATGTATGCCGGCCGCATCGTCGAAAGCGGCAGCGCCGCGGCGCTCTACCACGATCCGCGCCATCCCTACACGATGGCGCTGCTGCACTCGGTGCCGCGGCTCGACCGCCCGCGGCAGGCCCGGCTCGACCCGATCGAGGGCCAGCCGCCCGACCTGACCCGGCTCGACCGGCGGCTGCGCGTTCCGGCCGCGCTGCCGCTTTGCCGTCGATGCTCTGCGCCACGGCGCCGCCGCCCTTGCTGCCGGCCGGCGCGCCGGGCCAGCTCGCGGCCTGCTACCGCAGCAACGAGCTCGGCACGGTGTCGGGCGAGGCGGCATGACCGCGCCGGCCGATGGCGCGGCGCCGCTGCTGGAGGTGCGCGGCCTCAAGATGCATTTCCCGGTCACCGAGGGGATGATCGCGCGCCGCCATATCGGCGAGGTGAAGGCGGTCGACGGCGTCGACTTCACGATCCGCCGCGGCGAGACCCTGGGCCTGGTCGGCGAAAGCGGCTGCGGCAAGACGACGATGGGCCGCTGCATCCTGCGGCTCGAAAAGCCGACCGCCGGCGAGATCCTCTATGACGGGGTCGATATCGCCAAGCTCGGCCGCAGGGAGCTGGTCGCGCTGCGGCGCCGCATCCAGGTGATCTTCCAGGACCCGTACAGCTCGCTCAACCCGCGCCAGAAGGTCGGCTCGATCATCGCCGAGCCGATGAAGGTGCACGGCGTCGAGCCCGACCGCGGCGCGGCGCGCGGCGCGGGTGCGCGAACTGTTGTCGGTGTGCGGCCTCAACCCCAATTTCGCCGACCGCTACCCGCACGAAATGTCGGGCGGCCAGCGCCAGCGGGTCGGCATCGCGCGCGCGCTGGCGCTCGAACCCGGAATTCATCGTCTGCGACGAGGCGGTCTCGGCGCTCGACGTGTCGATCCAGGCGCAGATCATCAACCTGCTCGAGGATCTGCGCGACAAGTTCGGCCTGACCTATCTGTTCATCGCGCACGATCTGTCGGTGGTGCGGCATCTCTGCCAGCGCGTCGCGGTGATGTATCTCGGCCGCGTCGTCGAGCTGGCCGAATGCGACGAGCTGTTCGACAATCCGCTCCATCCCTACACGCAGGCGCTGCTCGCCGCGGTGCCGGTGCCGGACCCGACGGTCGAGGCGGGCCGCGCGTTTCAGCCGGTCCAGGGCGAGGTGCCGAGCCCGATCAACCCGCCGCCCGGCTGCGTCTTTCATCCGCGCTGCCCGATCGCGGTCGCCGAATGCCGGCGCGTCCGCCCGGAATTGCGCGAATTGCGGCCCGGCGCATTGGGTCGCCTGCAGCGAGGTGCAATAGCGCATGCGAGCGCCGCGCATGCGGCCTTTCGCACGCGCGCCGGGACGGCCTACTGATACGGAGTACGCAAGATCGATCGGACGCAGCCGAGGTTTACCGCGCGTCGGCAAGGGAGGGCGGCGTGACATTCGCAGACCGAAATTTGTTCGCGGCTGCGGTCGCCGCTTGCTGCCGCTGACCGCTGCCGGCAAGCGCGGCCGAGACGCCGAAGCACGGCGGCACCCTGACCTACATGATCCCGGCCGACGCGCCGCCGAGCTTTGACGGGCACCGCGAGAGCACCTATGCGACGGTGCATGCGGTGGCGCCGTTCTACAGCGTGCTGATCCGGGTCAACCCGGACGAACCCGGCCTCGACGACCGATCTTCGTCTGCGATCTGTGCACCGAGATGCCGACGCCGACCGATGACGGCAAGACCTACACCTTCAAGATCCGCGACGGGCGTCAAGTTCCACGACGGCTCGCCGCTGACCGCCGCCGATGTGGCGGCGAGCTGGCAACGAGATCATCTTTCCGCCCGAGGGCGTGCTGAGCGCGCGCGTCAGCAATTACGTGATGGTCGACAAGGTCGAGGCGCCCGATCCCGACGACCGTGGTGTTCCACCTGAAATTCGCGACCGGCGCCTTTCTGCCGGCGCTCGCCGATCCCTTTGCCTGGATCTACCAGAAGGAGATCCTCGACAAGGACCCGCACTGGTACGAGAAGAACATTCTCGGCTCGGGCCCGTTCAAGTTCGCCGGCTACGAGATCGGCCAGTCGATCAAGGGCGTGCGCAATCCCGACTACTACCACAAGGGGCTGCCCTATCTCGACGGCTTCGTCGGCATCTTCGCCGACGAAGCAGGCGGTGCGGGTCGATGCGATCCGCGCCGACCGCGCGGCGATCGAGTTCCGCGGCCTGCCGCCGGCGGCGCGCGACGAGCTGGAGCAGGCGCTCGGCGACAAGATCACGGTGCAGAGAGCGACTGGAACTGCGGCAGCCTGATCACGCCGAATCACAAGCGCAAGCCGTTCGACGATGTGCGGGTGCGCCGGGCGCTGACGCTTGGCGATCGACCAGTGGCACGGCGCGCCGGCGCTGTCGAAGATCGCCGATCGTGCACACCGTCGGCGGCATCGTCTTTCCCGGCTCGCCGCTGGCGGCGACCAAGGAGGAGCTGCGAGCAGATGGCCGGCTTCTGGCCCGACATCGAAAAGTCGCGGGCCGAGGCGAGGCGGCTGCTGAAGGAGGCGGGCGCCGAGGGGCTCTCCTTCGAGCTGCTCAACCGCAATGTCGACCAGCCCTACAAATACGTCGGCACCTGGCTGATCGACCAGTGGAGCAAGATCGGGGTGCACGTGACGCAGAAGGTGGTGCCGACCGGCCCCTGGTTCGAGGCGATGCGCAACGGCGATTTCGACGTCGTGGTCGAGGCCAACTGCCACGGCGTCGTCAACCCGCTGCTCGATGTGCAGAAGTTCCTGCCGCACTCGGTCTATCGCCGAGAATTACGGCGATTTCGAGGACCCGCACGAGGTCGAGCTCTACGACAAGATGCTGCACGAGACCGATCCCGCCAAGCAGCGCGTCCTGATGCGCCGACTTCGAGAACTACGTGCTCGACGACCAGGCGCACGAGATCTGCGCTGCTGTGGTGGTACCGGATCGTGCCGTACCGGTCCTACGTCAAGGGCTGGAAGATCGGCCCGAGCCACTACATCAACCAGGACCTGGCGACGATCTGGCTCGACAAGTAGGTACCGCGCGTGATGACCGGCTTGGTCATGCGCGGAGCGCAGCGACGCGCAATCCGGCGGGCGTGGACAGTAGATCGGAGGCGAACGCAATGTATCGCTACATCATCAGCCGGATGTTGCTGGTGTTCCCGACCCTGGCTCGGGGCGGCGACGCTGGTGTTCGTCCTGATGCGCCTGATTCCGGGCGACATCTGCCTGGTGCGGCTCGGCTCCGGCGGCAGCAGCTTCACCACGCAGGCGCTCGCCGCCTGCCATGCCGAGATCGGCATCGACCGGCCGTGGATCGTGCAATTCCTCGATTTCATCTGGGGTCTGGCGCGCTTCGATTTCGGCATCTCGATGTGGTCGGGCAAGCCGGTCGTCACCGAGATCGCCACCCGCTTTCCGATCTCGCTGGAAATCGCGGTGATGGCGACGATCATCGCCATCACGATCGCGATCCCGCTCGGCACGATCTCGGCGCTGAAGCAGAACAGCTGGATCGACCTCGTGGTCCGCACCTTCTCGATCGCCGGGCATCGCGACGCCGGCCTTCTGGCTCGGCATCGTGTCGATCCTGCTCGTGCTCGACCTCACCCAGGCGATTTCCGGCCGCCCCTGGATGCCGCCGATCGACTATGTGCCGCTGTGGCAGGACCCGATCCGCAACCTGTCGATCGTGATGCTGCCGGCGATGACGATCGGCTACCGCTA
This sequence comes from uncultured Alphaproteobacteria bacterium, assembly GCA_963842175.1. Lineage (GTDB taxonomy): Bacteria > Pseudomonadota > Alphaproteobacteria > ATCC43930 > CGMCC-115725 > DATARH01. The sequence goes on along the minus strand of CAWJFM010000001.1, from coordinate 81,092 downwards.
TGCCGCGGTGTCGATGCGCATGACCCGCTCGGCGATGCTCGAGGTGCTGCGCGAGGACTACATCCGCACCGCGCGCGCCAAGGGGCTGATCGACCGGATCGTCATCAACCGGCACGCGCTGAAGAACGCGCTGCTGCCGGTCGTCACCGTGATCGGCATCGAGTTCGCGTTTCTGATCGGCGGCCTCGTCGTCACCGAGCAGGTGTTCAACCTGAACGGCATCGGCCGCCTGATGGTGCTGTCGGTGCAGAACCAGGACTACACGCTGACCCAGGCGCTGGTGATGCTGGTCGTCACGATTGCGATCCTGAGCAACCTCGTCGTCGACCTGCTCTATGCCTGGCTCGACCCGCGCATCCGCCTGGGGTGAGGGCTCGACGATGACCGTCCTCGAACCGACCCCGACCAGCCTTCCCGCCCTCGCCGACGATCTCGGCGCTGGCGCCGCGCGGCTCCGGTCGCGGTCTCGCTCGACTTTCTGCGCCGCCAGCCGGTCGGCGCGATCGGCATGGTGCTGGTGCTGATCTTCGGGCTCGCCGGCATCTTCGCCGACTGGATCGCGCCCTACAGCCCGACCGCCAACGACTTTGCCGCGATGACCGAGGCGCCGAGCTGGGCGCATTGGCTCGGCACCGACCAGCTCGGCCGCGATCTGTTGTCGCGCATCCTGTTCGGCGCGCGCACCGCGTTTATCGTCGGCCTGACCTCGGCCCTGGTCGGCGGCCTCTCCGGCCTGGTGATCGGCGTCGCCAGCGCCTATTTCGGCGGCCAGCTCGATCTGTGGCTGCAGCGCGTGCTCGACATCGTGATGGCGTTCCCGCTGATCATCATGGCGCTGGCCGTCGTCTCGATCTTCGGCACCGGCGTGCAGAACGTCATCATCGCGATCACGATCCCGCTGATCCCGCGCTGCGCGCGGGTCGTGCGCTCCTCGCGCGCTGGCGATCCGCGAGGTGCCCTATGTCGATGCCGCGCGCGCCCTCGGCTTCGGCCACACGCGGATCATCCTGCGCCACATGGTGCCGAACGTGATGGCGCCGTTCCTGGTCATCATCACCGCCTTTGTCGGGCAGGCGATCCTCGCCGAGGCCGCGCTCTCCTATCTCGGGCTCGGCGTGCAGGAGCCGGTGCCGGCCTGGGGGCTGATGCTGCAGGGCGGCGCCGAGGAATACGCGACGACGGCGCCGTGGATCGCGATCTTCCCGGGCCTGGCGATCATGCTGACGGTGTTCGGCATCAACCTGTTCGGCGACTCGCTGCGCGACGTGCTCGACCCCAAGCTGCGCGACCGCTGAAGCCCGTCAACGAGGAGTACGCAATGCTGGAAGTCGAACGCGCGGCCGATCTGAAGGCCTATGAGGGCAAGGAGATCGGGGTCAGCGACTGGTACACGGTGACCCAGGAGCAGATCGACAAATTCGCCGATGCGACCGGCGACCACCAATGGATCCATGTCGATGTCGAGCGCGCCAAGCGCGAGATGCCGGGCGGCAAGACGATCGCCCATGGCTGGCTGACGCTGTCCTTGGTGCCGCGCCTCGCCTCGACCCTGTACCGGGTCAAGCACCGCTCGCGCGGCCTCAATTACGGCGCCAACCGGGTGCGCTTTACCGGCATGGTGCCGGCCGGCTCGCGCATCCGGCTGCGCCTCACGATCAAATCGGTCGAGCCGGTCGACAATGGCGGGACGCGGATCACCTCCGACGGCACGATGGAGGTCGAAGGCGGCGCCCGCCCGGTCCTCGTCGCCGAGACGATCGGCGTCAGCTACGAGTGACGCGCGCCGCGAGGCGGCTGCAGCGCGTCGGCTATCGCCCTCAGCGCCGTCTTGACGATATCGCGCAAATCGGGGCTGGCGCCGAGCGCCAAACCGGCGAGGAACGCCACCGCAAAAGGCGCCATAGGGGTGCGCCTCGCGCGGCCGCTGCGCGCCTCGCTCGCCGCGCAGTTCCGTGAGCTGTCGTGCCGATGTCCGGCCGGCGCGGCGCCGCCATCGTCGCCGCGCCACGGCCGGCAGGCGATCCAGCGCCGCGATGATGACAAGCCCCGCCAGGCCGAGCCAGGGCCAGCCCGACGAGCAGCGCGGCGAGCGCCGGCATTACCGGCAGCGACAGCAGGTAAAGGTAGAGCGCGGCGGCCAGAAAGCCGACCGCCGCGATGACCAGCACGATCGCTGCAGCGCTCGCCGCCAGCGCGATCGCCACGCGCGACAGCATCCGCCACGCGGCGCGCCGATAACGCGGCGCCTAGCCGCGCCGCCCGCCGAACAGCATGCCGATCGCGATCCCGGCGCCGAGCGCGGTCAATGCCGAGACGAGCGGCCGCTCCTCGATTTCGTGACCGACCTGCTGCGCCTGCCGCTTGACCTCGGTCCACATCTTGTCGGCCGTGGCGAGCGCCGAATCGTGTCCATTCGGCGCATTCGCCGCCGTTCAACTCGCGCATCTTGTCGACAGCGGCGTTGAGGCCGGTCTGCAGCCGCTCGATTTCGATCCTGAGAGCCGTGACGTCGGGTGCGTTGTAGTCGCCATCGTAAACCTCCATCGTATGTCCCGCTATGACTAGAACAGCGCGCGACGGGCGAAGGTTTCCACGGCCGAATGCGCCCGCGATCCTCTCAGCCCACCAGCACCGCCTTGCCGATGACCTTGCGGTCGATGACCGCCTGGATCGCGTCGGCCGCGCGTTCCAGCGGGAAGCGGTGCGAGATGCGCGGGCTGCAGCTTGCCCTGCCGCGGCCAGCTCGACCAGGACCCGCATGTTCTCGCGGCCGATCTCGGGCTGGTGCTCGGTGACCCCGCCGAGGCGCACGCCGATGACTTCGAGGCCCTTGATCAACAGGTAGTTGGTGCGCGGCGTCGACGGCCCGCCGCCGAGAAAGCCCAGGACCAGGATGCGCCCGCCCCAGGCGAGGCAGCGCAGCGACTCGTCGAACACCTCGGCGCCGATCGGGTCGTAGACGATGTCGACGCCGTCGCGCGCGCCGGTCAGTTCCTTGACCTTGTCGCGCAGCCCGGCGCGGTAGTCGATCGCGTAATCGGCGCCTTCCTCGAGGCAGGCGGCGCGCTTTTCGTCGGTGCTGGCGGTGGCGATGACGGTCGCGCCATAGAGCTTGGCGACCTGGATCGCGGCGATGCCGATGCCGCCGGCGGCGCCGTTGATCAGCACCCAGTCGCCCGCCTTCATCCGGCCGCGCTGCAACAGCGCGTGATAGGCGGTCATGTAGGCGCCGCGGAACACCGCGGCCTCCTCGATGCTCATGCCGGCCGGCACCGGGTCGCAATCCTCGGCCCGGGCGTTGCCGAGCTGGGCGAAGGCGCCGAGCCGGTGCCGGCTCATGACCCGGTCGCCCGGCTTGAAGCGGGTGACCCCGCGCCGACCGCGACGACCTCGCCGGCCGCCTCGTTGCCCGGGATGAAGGGCGGCTCGGGCCGGAACTGGTATTTGCCGGCGAGCATCAGCACGTCGACATATTGCACGCCGCGCGCCGCGATCCGCACCTGCACCTCGCCCGCGCCGGGCGGCGGCGGATCGGGCAGCTCGCGCAGATGCCAGCACCTCGGGCCCGCCGAACGCTTCGCAGACAACGGCTTTCATGCGGTTTGCCTTGCTTTATCACCCGACCTGCCGGGGTCGCGGACGCTATTCCGATGGCGCGATGGCACGCAACGGGGTGCGCCCGGCGCGGCAACCGGGGCGCAACGACCTCACTATAGACATGCCGAGGCCGGATAGACATGCCGAGGCCGGCTTGACGCCCGCGGCGGGGCAAACGATAACTCGCGGCTTGACGATAAGCCCGGATGCCGGGTGGGGAGGATTGCCATGGGTCGTCGCTATAGCCTGATGCTGGTATGCGCCGCCGCCGCGTTATGGCCGCTTTCCGCGATTGCGGCGGATTCGATCAAGATCGGTTTCCCGATACCGCTGTCCGGTCCGACCGCGGTCTATGGCGAACCGATCCTCAAAGGCGCCGAGATGGCGGTGGCCGAGATCAACGCCAAGGGCGGCGTCCTCGGCCGCAAGCTCGAACTGATGTCGCGCGACAGCAAGGCCAACGCCGACGAGGCGGTGCGGCTCGCGCGCGAGCTGATCATCAAGGACAATGTCGACTTCCTCGCCGGCACCCTGACCTCGGCCGAGGCGCCGGCGGTGTCGACGGTCGCCAAGGAAAACAAGATCGTCTTCATCGCGCCGACCGCTAAGACCGACGCAGCTTACCGCTGCCGCCGCAGCTGCACCCGTACATCTTCCGGGTCTCGTCGAATACCGATGTCGAAGGGGCGGCCGGGGCGTCGCTGATGGCGAAATGGCAGAACGTCAAGACCGTCGCGACGATCGCGCCCGACTATGCCTATGGCCGCGACTCGATTGCCGATTTCATCGCGAGCCTGAAAAAGCTGCGGCCCGATATCCAGATCGTCGACCAGGAATGGCCGAAACTGGGCGAAGCCGATTTCACGCCGTTCATCACCGCGCAGATGGGCAAGAAGCCGGACGCCGTCTATTGCTCGCTGTTCGCCGGCGATTTCGTCACCTTCACCAAGGAGGCGACGCCGCTCGGCTATTTCAAGGCGATCGACAACCGCATGCTCGACCCCGCCGAAGTCGGCACCATCGACGAGGCGCAGGCGCTCGGCGACGACTATCCCTACGGCATCATCGCCGACGCCTACGACCCGGTGATCTGGGGCGGTCAGGCGAACCGGCCGAGCACAAGACCTTTCGAGACGAACCTGCAAGGCGTTCATGAAGTCCCAATACGGCTCGGGCTGGTCGATCGTCGGCTACGCAGTCGATCGAGGCCCTCGCCGACGGCATCAAGAAGGCCGGCGACACCAAGAGCGACGACGTCGCCAAGGCGCTTGCTCGGCCTGACCTTCGACACGCCGGTCGGCAAGCGCACGTTCAGCGCCACGACCGCACGAGACCTTGAGCCCCGAATACTGGGGCGTGATGACCAAGGAAGCGGCCTATCCCTTCGCGGTCATGAAGAACCCGGAGTTGTTGCCGCCATCGACGACCAATTGACGGGCTGCGGTAGGACGGCGCGTCGCCCGCGTCCACGACAGGGACGCCGGCGACGCCAGGATTTTGGGGGATTGATCGGCGGTGGCGCCTTCGTTTCTGTTCAGCCAGTTCATGGGCGGCCTGACCACCGCGATGTTCCTGTTCCTGATCGCCTCGGGGCTGTCGCTGGTGTTCGGCGTCATGCGCGTGATCAACTTCGCGCATGGCTCGTTCTACATGATCGGCGCCTATCTCGCCTGGCAGGTGGTGCAGTGGCTGCACCCGTCGGCCGAGGGGTTCTGGCCGGCGGCGCTGTTCGCGGCATTGGGCGTCGGCGTGCTCGGTGCGGTCGTCGAGCGGCTGTTCTTCCGCTCGCTCTACGGCCGCGAGGAGCTCTATCAGCTGCTCTTCACCTATGCGCTGGTGCTGATCCTGGGCGATGCCGCCAAGTTCATCTGGGGCACCGGCCAGCTTTCGGTGTCGACCCCGCCGGTCCTCGCCGGCAGCGTGCAGATCTTCGGCACGACCCAGCCGCTCTACACCCTCTTCGTCATCGCGATCGGCCCGGCGATCGCCTTCGGCGGCTGGCTGGCGCTGAACCGCACCGGCGTCGGACGGATGGTGCGGGCGGCCCAGATGGACCGCGAGATGCTCGACGCGCTCGGCGCCAATGTCGGCACGATCTACACCGGCATGTTCGTGGTCAGCGCCGTTCCTCGCCGGCCTCTCCGGCGCGCTGGTGACGCCGATCCAGAGCATCGTGCCGGGGATGGACGTGCTGATCATCGTGCAGGCCTTCATCGTCGTCGTGATCGGCGGGATGGGCTCGCTCTGGGGCACGTTCTGGGGCTCGGTGATCTACGGCGAGGTGCTGTCGTTCGGCATCCTGATCTTTCCCGGCTTCTCGCTGTTTTCGGTATTCGCGCTGATGGCGGTGATCCTGATCGTCCGCCCGTGGGGCCTGTTCGGGCGGCCGCTGTGAGGGCGCCGTACCGCACCGCGCTCGCCCGCCGCGTTCCGTGGACCCTGATCGTCTTTCTTGTCCTCGCCACGGTGCCGTGGCTCGGCTCGCGCTACAACGTCTTCCTCGCCGAGCAGATCGTCATCGACGCGCTGTTCGCCGTCAGCCTCAACCTGCTGCTCGGCACCACCGGCCTCGTCTCGTTCGGCCATGTCGCCTATTTCGGCGTCGGCGCCTATGTCTGCGGCATCCTGATGAAGACCTACGAGGTGCCGTTCGTCCTCGCCTTTCCGGCGGCGGGACTTGGCAGCGCGCTGTTCGCGCTGGTCTCGGGCTATTTCTGCGTGCGCCTGATCAAGCTCTATTTCGCCATGCTGACCCTGGCGTTTTCGCAGATCGTCTGGGCGATCTGCTACAAATGGAACGACGTGACCGGCGGCGACCAGGGCCTGCCGGAGATCCCCTATCCCCATCTCGACTGGATGTCGTCAATCCCCGTGCTCGGCGATCTGCGCATCGGCGACCGCTTCTACCTGTTCTCGCTGGTGCTGATCGCGCTGTCGCTGGCGGTGCTGCACCGGGTGGTGCGCTCGCCGTTCGGCCGCATGCTGACGACGATCCGCGACAACCCCGAGCGCGCCGCCTTTATCGGCGTCAACGTGCGCGCCTATGAACTCGCCGCGTTCGTCGTCGCCGGCAGCTTTGCCGGGCTTGCCGGAGCGCTCTACGGCATCTTCAGCCGCGGCGTCTTCGCCGACTACGTGTTCTGGTCGAAATCGGCCGAGGTCATGATCATGACGATCCTCGGCGGCATGGACTATTTCTGGGGACCGCCGGTCGGCGCCGCGGCGCTGGTCTGGCTCAACCAGGAGATCACCGACTACACCCAGTATTGGTCGTTCGTGCTGGGCTCGATCCTGCTGCTGCTGCTGTTCGCCTTCCCCGGCGGCATCGTCGGCGGGATCGTCAGCCTGTGGACCCGCCTGCGGAACGCGCGCCGTGCTTGAAATATCCGGTACTGTGCAAATCCTTCGCCGGGTTCCGCGCGGTCTCCGATGTCAGCCTCACGGTCGAGACACGGCAGATCGCCGCCGTCATCGGCCCCAACGGCGCCGGCAAGTCGACCCTGTTCAACCTGATCACCGGGCATTTGCAGCCGGACAGCGGCACGGTCCTGCTCGACGGCCGCGACATCACCGGCGCCGCGCCCTACCGGCATCTGCCGCATGGGGATCGGCCGCTCGTTCCAGCGCACCAACATCTTCCCCAAACTGACCGTGTTCGAGAACCTGCAGGCCGCGTTTCTGGTCCATCGCGGCCGCGGCCTCAATTTCTGGTCGCTGGCAGAGTCGTTCTACCGCGACGACACCGCAGCGTTGCTGGCCTCGATCGGTCTCGGCGGCCAGGACGATGTGGTCGCCGGTACGCTGAGCTACGGCAACCAGAAGCAGCTCGAACTCGGCCTGGCGTTGGCGAGCGATCCCGACGTGCTGCTGCTCGACGAGCCGACCGCCGGCATGTCGGCGAGCGAGACGCACGACACGATCCGGCTGTTGGAGCGCATCGCCAGCGAGCGTGGGCTGACCCTCCTGTTCACCGAGCACGACATGGACGTGGTGTTCTCGATCGCGCAGAAGATCGCGGTACTGCATCAGGGGCGGTTGATCGCCGAGGGTCCGCCGGAGGAGGTGCGCCGCGATCCGGAAGTGCGCCGCGTCTATCTCGGCGAGCACTGATGCCGGCACTTCTCCGCCTCGAGGATATCCAAGCCGCCTATGGCCTCAGCCGGGTGCTGTTCGGGATCTCGCTCGATGTCGCCGCCGGCGAGTGCGTGTGCCTGTTGGGCCGCAACGGCGTCGGCAAGACGACGACGATCCGCTCGGTGATGGGCCTGTTGCGGCCGTCGCGCGGCCGAGTCGTATGGAAGGAGCAGGACATCACCGGCTGGGCGCCGCACCAGGTCGCGCGCGCCGGCATCGGATTCGTGCCCGAGGACCGCCGCATCTTCGCCGAGCTGACGGTGTGGGAGAACCTCGATATCGCCGCGCGCGCCGCGCGCCGTCCCGGACGCTGGACGATCGACGCGGTCTACGAGCTCTTCCCGATGTTGCGCGAGCTGCGCAACCGGCCGGGCGGCTTTCTCTCGGGCGGCGAACAACAGATGCTGACGATCGCCCGCACCCTGATGGGCAACCCCGAACTCCTGCTGCTCGACGAGCCGTCGGAGGGGCTGGCGCCGCTGGTGGTCGAGGCGCTGCTCGACAAGATCCGCGAGCTGAAGATGCAGGGGCTGACGATCCTCCTCGCCGAACAGGGCGTCGATTTTACGCTAGCGCTCGCCGACCGCGTCTACGTGCTCGAAAAGGGCACCATCCGCTTCACCGGCCCGGCCGCCGAATTGCGCCAGGACGCAGCGTTGCGCGACCGGTTGCTGGCGTTATAGAACCATGCGCACCCAGTCGCCCTCGGCGACGAGATGGGCGCCGAGTAGGGCGCTCTTCGCGGCGATGCGGTCGAAGGTCGTCCCCTCCGCGGCGAGCGCGCAGGGCACGGTCTCGTTGGCGGCGTTGTGGCGCACGAAGCGGAAGCGCGCCGCGCCGACCCCGGCCGGCCCCGCTTCGACCTGCGCCATCATGCCGATCCAGTCGCCGTGGCGCCGTCCGCCGTGCCCGGTGTGGAACGAAAAGCTGCCGAGCCCGTAGAAGATCGGCTTGCCGCGATAGATTTCGACCGGCAGCGAATAGTGCGGCCCGTGCCCGATCACGATGTCGGCGCCGGCCTCGATCGCGGCGTGCGCGATCTCGCTCATATAGTCGAGCACCTCTTCGCCGAGCCCCCAATGGCACGAGGCGACGACGATGTCGGCCTCCTGGCGCAGCGCGGCGATGTCGTCGGCGAAGGCGGCGAGATAGGCGCGGTCGGCCCAGGTGAGGACGATCGGCGGGATGCCCGGCCGGTTCATCGGCGGCATCTCGGGGCGGGTCTTGTGCGCCGGCACCTGGTAGGCGGTATGGCCGCGAATGACCGCGATGCCGCCGCCGTGCTCGCTCGCCTCGTGGTCGGTCGGCCAGTAGACCGAGCTGCGCTGCAGAAAGCCGACGCGCAGCCCGCCCGGCCTGACGATCGCCGGCGCGCGCGCCGCGGCGAGATCGGCGCCGGCGCCGGTATGGGCGATGCCGAGCCGGTCGAGCTGCGCGATCGAGCCCGTGATCGCGGCCGCGCCGTAATTGACGTTGTTGGCGAGCCCGACCGCGGCGATCCCGCCGATCTTGAGCGCCTCGCCGGCGATGTCGGGATCGGCGAAAAACCCCTCGCGCTCGACCGCATGCCCGCCGGGCGGCTGGTAGAGGCAGCATTCGAGATTGGCGAAGACGAGGTCGGCCGCGCGCAATTCCTCGCCGACCCGCGCGAACGGCACGGCCGGGTCGTCGACATTCATCAGGTTCACATCGCCGACCAAGATCATCGAAGGCATCTGGATTGTCTCCGTCTGGGTACGTACATATGTTACCACGTCGGTGATGGACTACGAATGGGACGAGGCCAACATCCTCAAGCACGGCATCGACTTTGTCGATGCGATCGGGATCTTCGCGGGCCGTTTCACCGAGGCGGAGGATCTTCGGTGCGGCTACGGCGAGCGCCGGCTTCTCGTAACCGGTGAATTGAGCGGCGAAATCCTTCGACTTGTTTATACAGTGGCGCGAAGAGCGCCGTCGCATCATCAGCGTCCGGAGGACAAGACGGAATGAACGAAGAGCGTATCACGCGAGTGACCCTGGCACAGGCCAGGAAGATGAAGAGCCAAACTGATTGGGAGCGAGTGCGCGCGCTGACCGATGAGGATATCGATCGCGCGATTGCGGAAGACCCGGATGCTGCCCCAAATTGGACGGAGGAGGAATGGGCCCGCGCCCGAGTGGTCTTCCCGCAGGGCAAGGCGCCGGTGACGTTGCGTCTGGACAAGGACATCATCGCCTGGTTCAAACAGCGCGGCCGCGGCTATCAGACCCGCATCAACGCCGTGCTGCGCGCGTTTGTCGAGGCCCAAAAGCAGCAGCGCTGACCCCGCGCCGTCGGGTGTTCCCCTCGGCGCGCGCTTCCGGTTTAATCAGCCGCGATATCGCGAGCGTGGAGCGCCGATGATCGACAAGACAGTCCACTCGGTGGCCGAGGCCATGGCGGGGATCAAGGACGGCTCGACCGTGCTGATCGCCGGGTTTGCTCAGGTCGGCGAGCCGCGCGCCTTGATCGACGGTCTCATCGAGCAGGGCGCTCGCGACCTGACCGTGGTGCACAATTCCGCCGGGCGCGGCCGCGAAGGGGTGGCGCGCCTGATTGGCGAAGGCCGCGTCAGGAAGATCGTGTGCTCCTTTGCGAGGAGCCGCGGCTCGGTCATTTTCGAGGAGGTCTTTGCCCGCGGCGCGATCGAGCTCGAAATCGTGCCGCAGGGGACGATGGCCGAGCGCATGCGAGCCGCAGCCGCCGGCATCCCCGCTTTCTACACGGCGACCGCCGCCGGCACCAAGCTCGCCCTGGGCAAGGAAGCCCGCGTCTTCAACGGGCGCGAATACATCCTCGAATACGCGCTGCCCGGCGATGTCGCGCTGGTCGAGGCGTGGCGCGCCGACCGTTGGGGCAACCTCGTCTACCGCGACGCCGGGCGGAACTTCAACCCGGTGATGGCCGCGGCGGCTCAACTGACGATCGCGCAGACCCAGCACGTTGCCGAGCTCGGCGAATTGTCGCCGGAAGAGATCGCCACCCCCGGAATTTTCGTCGACCGCCTCGTCCACGTCGCGGCCGGCGACCCGCCGCTCAAGACCCAATGATGATTGTTTCTCGTGTTCCCGGTCCCCGGGGACAGAGGAACCTGCGGCGGCGAATAGCGTCAGGAGGCCGTTATGCCTGAAACCGCGAAATGGCAGGCGCTTGAGCGCGAGGCATTGGCCGCGCGCCTAGCCCGCGACATCCCGGAAGGGTGGTCGGTCAACCTCGGCATCGGCATCCCGACGCTGGTCGGCAACTACGTGCCGCCCGAGCGCGAGGTCGTGTTCCATTCGGAGAACGGCATCCTCGGCATGGGCCCGGCACCCGCGCCGGAAAAGATCAATCGATGGCTGGTCAACGCGAGCAGCCAGTATGTGACCCTGCGTCCCGGCGCCAGCTACATGAGCCATTCCGACAGCTTCGCTCTGATCCGCGGCGGCCATCTCGATTTGTGCGTGCTCGGCGCGTTTCAGGTCGCCGAGAACGGCGATCTCGCCAATTGGGCGCGCTCGGATGACGACACCGCGCCGGCGATCGGCGGGGCGATGGACCTCGCGGCCGGCGCCCGGCGGATCTGGGCCGTCATGGAGCACACGACCAGAAGCGGCGAAAGGCGGGTCTTGCGCCGCTGCACCTATCCCTTGACCGCGAAGGCCTGCGTGTCGCGGGTCTACACCGATCTCGCGGTCATCGACGTGACACCGAAGGGCTTTGTCGTCATAGACATGGTGCCGGGCATGACGATCGAGGCATTGCAGGAGCGCACCGACGCGCCGCTGTACCGGGATTGAGGCCAGCCGCAATGCAATTCGACGCGGAATACGATTTCGTCATCGTCGGCGCCGGCTCGGCCGGGTGCGTGCTGGCCAACCGGCTCTCCGCCGATCCGCGCGACACGCGTCCTGGTGCTCGAGGCGGGCGGCAAGGACACGCAACCCGTGGATCCACATCCCGGCCGGGTTCTACCGCAACATCTATCATCCCAAGATCACCTGGCAGTTCGAGACCGAGCCGGTGCCGGGGCTGGGCGGGCGGCGCATCTCCTGGCCGCGCGGCAAGGTGCTCGGCGGCTCCAGCTCGATCAACGGCCTCATCTACATCCGCGGCCAGCGCCAGGATTTCGACTATTGGCGCCAGCTCGGCAATGTCGGCTGGTCGTATGACGACGTGCTGCCCTATTTCCGCCGCGCCGAGAACCAGGAGCGCGGCGCCGACGAGTATCATGGCGCCGGCGGCCCGCTCGACGTCTCCGATCTGCGCGCCGCATCACGAGCTGCACGACGCCTTCATCGCCGGCGCGCAGGAGGCCGGGTATCAGGCCAACCCCGATTTCAACGGCGCCGAGCAGGAAGGCGTCGGCACCTATCAGCTGACCGTGCGCAAGCATGCGCCGGTGCAGCGCCGCGGTCGCCTATCTGCGTCCGGCGATGAAGCGGCCCAACCTCAAGGTCGAGATCCGCGCCTTGGCGCATCGCGTGCTGTTCGACGGCAAGCGCGCGGTCGGGCTCGAATATGCCCAGGACGGCGCGGTGCGGCGGGTGCGGGCGCGGCGCGAGGTGCTGCTCGCCGGCGGCTCGCTGTCAATCGCCGCAGCTCCTGCAACTATCGGGGGTCGGCCCGGCGCGAACTGCTGCACGAGCACGGCATCGCGGTCGTGCACGAGCTGCCCGGGGTCGGCGAGAATCTGCAGGACCATCTCGGCTGCCGCATCGTCTACAAGGCGCGCCGCGCCAACACGCTCGAACGAGATCTCGCGCAGCTGGGTGCGCCAGGCGCAGGCCGGGCTTCGAATATCTTTGGCGCGGCGCGGCGCGCTGATGATGGGGGCGGCGCCGATCGGGCTGTTTGCGCGCACCCGCGACGGGCCTCGCCTCGCCCGATGTGCAGTACCAGTTCCTCGCCGGCAGCTTCGACAAGCCGGGCGAGCCGATGCATCCGTTTCCCGGCTGCTCAGCTGATCTGCGATCCCATGCCGGCCGGAAAGCCGCGGCTGGCTGCGGATCAAGTCGCCCGACCCGACTGTCCCGCCGGCGATGCAGCCGAACTACCTGGCGACGCAGATCGACCAGGACACGATGGTCGCCGGCGCTGCAAGATCGCGCGGCGCATCTTCCAGACCGCGACGATGCAGCGCATCGTCACCGAGGAATTCTGGCCCGGCGCCGAGGTCGAGAGCGACGAGGACCTGCTCGAACACGTCCGGCAGACCGGCAGCACCACCTTCCACCAGACCAGCACCTGCATGATGGGCGCGCACGACAATGTCGGTCGTCGACAGCGAGTTGCGCGTGCACGGGACCCGAGGGCTTGCGCGTCGTCGACGCCTCGGTGATGCCGACGGTCATCTCCGGCAACACCAACGCTGCGACGATCATGATCGCCGAGAAAGCTTCTGACCTGATCCGGCAAGCGGGGCACGCCGGGGTCATCACCAAGGCGGCGTGATATCGAACCGCTAAATCAGTCGGCGGCGAATCGGGCGCTATCGGTGGTCTTGACCTTGGGGGACGCCGGGGAAGCAAGCCATGGCCGATCGAGTGACGGGTGGCCGAAATGGTGGCCCTGCATAAGGCCGACGCCCTCACGCCGCAGGATCGCCGCGTCCTCTGCGGTGGCGACGCATTCGGCCACGGTGTGGAAGCCGAACCCCTTCGCAAGCCCGAGCAGGTGGCGCAGGAAAACCTGGTTATCCGGGCTGCCGGCGAGATTGCTGATAAACGATCCGTCGATCTTGACGGTATCGACGGCCAGGCTCTGCAGGTGGCGCAACGAGGTGTGGCCGGCACCGAAATCATCGAGCGCGACGCTGCAACCGGCGTCGCGCAGCGCGGCGACGAACCGGGCCGATTCCTCGATATCGTAGAGCGCGGCGGTTTCGGTGATCTCGACGATGAGGCGCGAGGCGATGTCGGGGCGGTTGCGCACCTGCAGGACAAGCGCGCGCAGCCAGGGCCGATCGGCCGCTGTCAGGCCGGAGATGTTGAAGCCGAGCCTGACCTCGGGATGTGCGGTCAGCTCCGCGATCACCTTGTCCAGGACATAGCGGTCGATCAGCCGGATAAAGCCCAGCTGCTCGATGATCGGCACGAACTCGCTGGCGGCGATGATCCGCCCGTCCGGGGTGCGCATGCGCAGCAGGCACTCGTAATGGTCGACCTCTTCGGTCGCGGCGACGACCACCGGCTGGAAGGCAAACAAGACGCGCTCTTCGCGCAGCGCCGATCGCACCTGTTCGCTGATCGACAGGCTGCGCCGCTGGCGCTCGCGCTGCTCACCGGTCATGCGATAATGGCTATGGCAGTCGCGCCCGGCGCGCTTGGCCTCGCTGAGCGCGCTTTCCGCCCGGGTGATCACGTCGTAGGAGGTGAGGCCCTGATCGGGAAACGAGGCGCTGCCGATCGAGACTGTCGCGTAGATCGGCCCTCGGGCGGTCGCGACCGGCGTCGCGCTGACCGCAGCCAAGATCTTCTCCGCGGCTGCGCTGATATGCTCCTCGGGACAATGCTGCAAGGCAGTGCCGAAGCGGTCGCCGCCGAGCCGACCGATCGGGTCGCTGACACGCAAGCAGCTGTCGAGGCGACGGCCGACTTCGATCAACACGGTATCGGCCGCTTCGTAGCCGAACAGGTCGTTGATCATCGTCATGTTGTCGATGCCGATCGATAGGAACGCGGCCGGGCTGCCGGTGCGCTGATTGGTTGCGATGATCTGGTCGACCGCCTCGCGCAGCCGGGTTTTGTTGAAATGGCCCGTCAGCTCGTCGAAGTTTGCAAGCCTTTCGAGGCGCGTCTGTTGCGCCTTGCGATCGCCGATGCCGCGGATAACGCCGAGCATCAGTTGCGGCCGACCCGCGCTGTCACGCCGCGCCCGGCCGCGCTCCTGCACCCAGATGAAGCTGCCTGTGCCGTCACGCAGGCGATACTCGCAGTCGAACAGACCCTCGCCCTCGAAATGCCCCGCGAGCGCCAGCTGCCGCGGACCCAGATCGTCGGGATGGATGCGACTCGCGAAGCTGCGTCCGGTCGTCAGCTCGGCCGCAAAATCGAACTCCGCGGCAGCAAGGCGCCCCGACCACTCCAGCCGATCCTCGTCGAGTTGCCAGGAATAGGCGACATCGCCTGCTGCCTCGAGGGCAGTCGAGAAGCGGACTGCCAGCTCGTCGTCGCTCAGGGACATCGCATACAACCTCGATAGATACGCGGCTCGCCAGAAGGCTCCGCGCCTTGGGGAAGCCGCGGCAACACTAAGCCGCAGATATTTAAGAAGCTTTAAATGCCGTCACTTCGCGGCCCGCCAAGAATGGGCGCGTCCACTCGCCTATGCGGGCGTGTGAGAGGCAAGAAACGGCAGGACGGCCTGGGTGAATTCGCGCGCCCGCACCTGGGTGAAGGCATGGCCGCCGCGCGGGAAGATCTTGATTTCGGCCCCGGGAATGAGCCGCGCCAGCTCTTCGGAAAAATAGGCCGGCGTGACGATGTCGTCCTCGGCGCCGACGACCAGGGTCGGCGTCTTGATGCGCGACAGGCTTTCGGTACGGTCGAAGGCGAGGATCGCGTCGATCCGGCTGGCGGCGATCTCGGTCGGCGGAAAGATCGCAAGGTTCTGCGCCTCAAGCTGCCGCAGCCGCTCGTTGTTGCGTTTTGACCCACCAGCTCGGGTAGAGGAACAGCGTGTTGGCCTGGACATAGGCGCTCGGGCCGAGGCGCAACAGGATATCCTTGCGCAGCCCGAACAGCCGCCGCAAATATGCGTCGGGCTTTGTCCAGCTGGCCGACAGCACGACGCTGGCCAGCCGTTTCGGGTGCTCGATCGCCAGGATCTGCGCCATTGCGCCACCGGTCGAATGGCCGACGATATGAGCCCGCTCGATCTCCAGCGCGTCCATCAGCCCGATCACGTCGGCCGCCATGCGGTCGACGGTAAACCCGCTGCGCGTCAGGTCGCTCTGGCCGATCCCGCGATGGTCGTGGGTGATCACGTCGAAGGTCTTGGCGAAAGGCGGCGACCTGGTCCTGCCAGAACGAGCCAAAGCCGGTCAACCCCGACACGAAGAGGACCGGGAACCCGACACCTTGCCGCTCATAATAGAGCGCGCCATCGCCGATTACGATCCGCGGCATCGATCTGCCATTGCCAGAGCTGCGTCGGTATCACCGCTATGGGAGCCTGTCAAACGGCAACGCCGCTGGGGCGCCATGCACGCACAACAGGGAGGATTGTGCGCATGGCGGCGCGCCGCGATGCGGTAAACCCTGCCTAAAATTTGACACACGAGCCCGGTCCAATCTACAGACCCGCCGGTTGCGGGGCACCGGCGCAGCTAACCGGGTGCGGTTCGGCGATTGCGGCAAAGCGAACCGAGGCGCGACAGGCTGGCATTGCCGTTGCCGCTCGCCATATATCCGGAAAGCTGCCCGACAACCGGAAGCTACAACCTCATCGAGTGGACCGAGATGACCCAACAGGACCAGATCACCAAGGCGCGGCGGGAAAGCGGCAAGGACAGCGACCCGGCCTATCGCGCCGCGGCGTTGCGCCGCTCGACCGGGCGCACTCAGGATATCGATCACCACGTCGGCGCGCGGGTTCGCGAGCGCCGGATCATGCTGGGCCTGACCCAGCAGCAGCTGGCCGATCTGATCGGCGTCACCTATCAACAGGCGCATAAATACGAGCGCGGGATCAATCGCGTTTCGGCCGGCCGGTTGTACGAGATCGCCCAGGTGCTGAGCGTGCCGGTCGGCTATTTCTTCGACGGGCTCGACGGGCAAGTCACCCGCTCGGTCAGCCCGCGCGAGCGGATGTGCCTCGAACTGGCCCGCAATTTCGCGCAGATCCCGAATGAGCGCCACCAGGAGGCGCTGAGCCAGCTCGCCCGCGTCCTCGCGGCCGATTGAGCGGCGCAGCCGCGACCAACCCGCCCCAGTGATGGCTGCGGTGGGGTTCGTACGAGGATCGGCCCCGCCATTCCCGGCCCATTTGTCTCGGCAGTAGGCCTGGATTGCGCGTGAGTTCCGTGTCAGAAACGGACGCCGAAGCGAACGCCGACGTCGTTGAGGCTCTCATTCTGTTTGGCGAGACCGCCATTCGAGACGTGGTCGATATGCGCGGAAATCGTGTAGACCGGGGTAATGCGATAGCCCAGGTCCAGCGCTTCGCGGAACAGGACATGGAGCCGAGGCTCTTGCGGTCGGGCGCGGTCGCCGACGATGTCGCCGTCGTTGAAGCCGGGCCCGAAAAAATAGCTCAAGACGATGCCGTCATCCGGTTGCACGACATTGCTCGCCAATTGCCATGACCAGGTCGCGCCGAAATAGGCCTGATCGGTAAAGCCCGAGGTGTTGATCTCGCCGCCGATGGTGGGGCGCGGCTGCACCATCCAGGCGAGATACGGCGGCAGGCCGGCGGCCCAGGCATCGTCGACCGGCGACGGCAGGATGATCTCGGGGTTGAGGTCGATGCCGTGCTCCTTGCCGCCGAGGAAATGCACGTCGTGCGCGAGGACGCCGAATTTCACCTCGCCGTAGGTCAGGTTCTGCGCGCGTGCAGCGGCCGGCGCCAAGAAAGCGACGGCGGCCAGACATAGGACCGCCAGCCAGCCGCGGTTGCGCCGCCCTTGCGGTCCACGACAGCGACGCTGCACGCGCGAACATTTCCCGCCCCGCGAAATCCCCGCGTAAAAGTACAGGGCTGTGTCGCGGAACCAAAGCCTTGAAACGAGAGGCCGCCAAGCGCAACCGCAGGCTGTTGCAAAAATTCAACACGAAATCCGACGACGCCTCACGGTTGGACCAACTGCAAGGGCTGGTCGGCGATTCCGATCAGAATCGGCAAACGCGCGACGATCTCGCCATCGGCCTGCACCGGGACCGCTTCGGCGGCCGACAACGAACGCCTCGCGACACCGCAAGATGGTGATGTCCGTGCGCTGCGGCAGCCTGCCGAGCAGCAGCGCGCCGAGATAGCGCAAGACGGCAAGCCGCCCGGAGCGCTGAAACAGCACGAGATCGAGCATCGGCTCGGCAAGGTTGGCCTGCGGGGCGATCACCCAGGAGCCGGCGTAGAACGGGCCTTTCGCGGCAATCACCGTGGCGGCGCGGTGATCGACGCCGTCGACCCGGACGCAGAGCTCGCAAGCGCCGATAACGCCACAAGCACACCAGAATCGCCCAGGCGAAGGCGAGCCGGCCGACATGATGCTTGAGCCGCGGATTTACCGCGGCGACGGTCTCGGCATCGAACCCGCTGCTCGCCATCGTCAGGAACAGCCGGTCGCCGACGCGGCCGGGCCAGATCGGCCGGGCCGGACCGGCGGCAATCAAATCGGCGAGCCGTTCGGGGTCGCGCGGCAACCCGATCTCCCGCGCCAACACATTGACCGTGCCGAGCGGCAGCAGCGCGACCGTGCGCGGCGCTGCCGCCATGCCGTTCACCACCGCATTGAGCGTGCCGTCGCCGCCCGCCGCGACGATGATGTCGAAATCCGCTTCGGCCTCGCGCGCCAGGCGCTCGACATCGCCGCTTGTCGGCCCGGCGCGGCGCAAGACGACCGCGCAGCCGCGCCGTTCCAGCGCCGCGACCACCCGGTCGAGCCGGCGCCGCGACGATCGCGAGCGGCCCGCCGCCGGGTTGACGATGATCAGCGCCCGGCGACGGGGCATTGCGGCGGCGGCATCCCTGGTCTGCTCCGGCTCATGCCGCAGGACGGTACGCGTCGTTTGCCGCCGCCCCGTCGATCCACGTCCGGAACCACAATTCGAGCATCAAAAGGGCCCACAGCCTGGTGTGGTGATTGGCCCGGTAGGCGCAGTGCTCGTCGAGCAGCCGCGCGACGTAATCGGGCCGCATCAGGCCGCGTTCGCGCGCCGCCGGCGCCAGCAAGGTGTCGTAGGCGAGATCCTTCAGCTCGCGCCGCAACCATTGGTCGATCGGGCAGCCGAACCCCATTTTCCTGCGGCGCAATATCTCGCGCGGCAGGTAGGGCGCCATCGCCGCCTTGAAGAGCGCCTTTGTCCGCCCCCCCGCCATCTTGACCTCGGGCGGGAGCCGCGCGGCCCATTCCAGGAGGACATGGTCGAGCAGCGGCGAGCGCGTCTCCAGGCCGTGCGCCATGCTGGCGACATCGACCTTCACCATCAGATCGTCGGGCAGATAGGTATGAAAATCGGCCCAATTGGCGCCGGCGACAAGGCTGCCGGCCCGGGCGAAATAGGGCGCGAGGAGATCGAGCGCCGAATGCGCCAGCTGCCCCCGCATCGCCTCGCCATAGCCCTGCGCCTTGTCAGAATCGCCGAAGAACGCGATCGCCCCGGCGTAGCGGCGCTCGGGCTGCTCGATCGGAGCGTCGAGCATGTCGCGGATCTGGGGGAGGCGCAGCCGCCGCCCGATCGCCGGCGGCGCCAGCGCGCAGAGCCGCGCCAGGGCGATCCGCCCCCGCGAGGGCAGCCGGTCGAGGCGGTCGAGGTGGCGCATCGCCCGGTAGCGGGCATAGCCGAGAAACGCTTCGTCGCCGCCATCGCCATTGAGGGCGACGGTGACGCGGCGGCGCGCCATCTGCGACACGTAATAGGTCGGGATCGCCGACGGATCGGCAAAGGGCTCGCCATAATGCCAGACCAGCTGCGGCAATATCGCGACCGCATCCGGCTCGACGACGAATTCCTCGTGCTCGGTGCCATAGCGCTGGGCGACCATGCGGGCATAGCGGGTCTCGTCGTATTCCTTGGCGGGAAAGCCGATCGAGAACGTCTTGACCGGGCCCGCGCCGGCCCGCGCCATCATCGCCACGACCGCGCTCGAATTGACCCCGCCCGAGAGAAACGCGCCGAGCGGAACGTCTGCAATCATGCGCAGCCGCACCGCCTCTTCGAGATGGGCGACAAGCTCGCGTTGCAGCTCGGCGGGCGCGCGGCGGCGCGCGGACGCTCTGCGGCTCGGGCAGCTCCCAGTAGCGCACCAGCTCGGGCTCATGCCAGCGGCCCTCGGCATCGGCGCCGACCACCAGATAATGCGCCGGCGGCAGGCGCTTGACGCCGGCAAAGGCGGTCTCGGGCGCCGGCACGTATTGCAGCGTCAGGTAATGGTCGATCGCGCTCAGATTGGGGATGCGCGCCAGTCCGGGCCAGGCGAGCAGCGCCTTGATCTCCGAGCCGAACAGAAAGCGCCTGTTCGGTTGCGCGCGTAATAGAGCGGCTTTTTGCCGATGCGGTCGCGCGCCAGAACGAGGCGGCGCGAGCGGCGGTCCCATAACGCCAGCGCAAACATCCCGCGCAGCCGCCCGAACAACCGCGGCCCCCAGGCATGCCAGCCATTGGCGATGACCTCGCTGTCGGTCCGGCTGCGGAAGACGTAGCCCGTCGCGGCCAGCTCCTCGCGCAGCTCGAGGAAATTGTAGATCTCGCCATTATAGGTCAGCCATACCTCGCCGCCCGCGCTCGCGATCGGCTGATGGCCGGCGGGCGACAGGTCGATGATCGACAGCCGGGCATGGGCCAGCGCCCCCAGCCCGTCGGTCCACACGCCCTCGTCATCCGGCCCGCGGTGCCGCAGCGTGCCGATCATCGCCCACAGCCGCGCCTCGATGTCGGCCTGCGCCAGCGCCGGCTGCGGCAACATGAAACCGGCAATGCCGCACATCGCTAGCGCCGCCGCCTAGTGTGGTGGATTTGAAGTTCGCATGATCTTGATGGCAGCTCCGGTTGCGAACTTCAAATCCGAAGACCACACTAGATTTATGTAATTGCTAGTGTGCTTTCGAATCCGAAATTCGCGTTGAGCCTCACCCCAAGGTGCGGCGAATTTCGGATTCGGCACACTGGCCGCTCTCACGCCTTGACCACGCGCTCGCCGGCGAGCCCGCGGCGAGCACAGGCATTGCGGGTATCGATGACAAGCGGGCAGTGCTCGACCAAGAGCGCGGTAATCCACGGTATCGTGGTCGGTGCAGATGATCGCCGCGTCGACCGATGCGGCGGCGGCCGCGTCGAGCGGGATCGAGCGGCGGCCGGCGAATTGCGCGTGCTCGCGGGTGCGCGGGATCTCGGCAAGATAGGGGTCGTGGAAGATGACCTGCGCGCCCTGCCGCTCAAGCGCCTCCATGATGGTCAGCGCCGGGCTCTCCCGCGTGTCGTCGACGTTCTTCTTGTAGGCGACGCCGATGATGAGCACCCGTGCGCCCCTGAGCGCCCGGCCGGAGCGCTCGCTCAAGGCCGCCGCGGTTTTCTCGACGACCCGCTGCGGCATCGCCGTGTTGATCTCGCCAGCGAGTTCGATGAACCGGGTCGCGATCGCGAATTCGCGCGCCTTCCAGGTCAGGTAGAACGGGTCGATCGGGATGCAATGCCCGCCGAGCCCAGGACCAGGGTAAAACGGCATGTAGCCGAAGGGCTTGGTTTTGGCGGCTTCGATCACCTCCCAGATATCGATGCCCATCGCCTCGAACACGATCTTCAACTCGTTGACGAGGGCGATGTTGACCGAGCGGAAGATGTTCTCGGTCAGCTTTACCGCCTCGGCGGTTTCGAGCGAGCTCACCGGGATCGTCCGCGCGACCACGGCGTCATAGAGCGCTCGGGCGAGGCGAAGCGCGTCCGGCCCGTCGCCGGCGACCACCTTGGAAATATCGGCGGTGGCGAAATCCGCATTCCCGGGATCGGCGCGCTCGGGCGAGTAGGCGAGAAAGAAGTCGCGTCCGGAACGCAGCCCCGAGCGTTCCAAGATCGGCTGCATGATTTCCCGCGTCGTCCCGGGGTAGCTCGTCGAACTCGAGCACGATCAGCTGTCCGCGTCGCAGACGCGCCGCTACTTCCTGCGCGGTCGAGACGATGAAGCTGAGATCGGGCTCGCGATGCCGCGTCAACGGCGTCGGAACGCACAGAATGATCGCATCGACTTCGCCGAGCCGGGAGAAATCGGCAGTCGCGGCGAGATGTCCGCTGCGCTGCAGCGCGGCGATGCTGTCGGTGCTGATGTGGCTCAGATACGATCCGCCGGCATTGAGCAACGCCACCTTGGCGCGATCGATATCGAAACCCAACACCGAAAACCCGCATTCGGCCGCGGCGCGTAACAGCGGCAGCCCGACATAACCGAGCCCGATGATCCCGAGCTTTGCGGTGCGGCCCTGGAATCCGGCGACGAGCGCATCGACATCGAGCGGTTCGCCCGCTTCGCGGCCAAGCACGCCCGGCGAGAGGGCCGCGCTGTCGTTCATCGGCGGCGCCCCCGATCCGGTACAGGGTGCCGTCGCAACCGGGCAGCGGCACCCTCGGCTCTTCTGTGCGTCATCGCTGCTATTGGCGAGGCTGACGCGATTGTGCCGCCGCCTTGACCATTTCGAGAAATTGCTGGCGAGTTCGCTGATCGGGGATCGCGTAATAGGAACGGATCAATTCGATCGTCTCCGGGCGTTGCAGGCGCTCGCGCGCCTCGCGCTCGCGCGGGCTCGGCTCGGCGCCGTCGGGCTCGAGATCGCTGAAGAAATGGGAAATCGGCACGTTCAGGATCTCGGCGATCTGCGACAGCCGCGAGGCGCTGACCCGATTGGCGCCGCCCTCATATTTCTGGACTTGCTGGAAGGTGAGACCGAGCGCCCGGGCGAGCGTCTCCTGGTTCATGCCGATCAGCAGCCGACGGGTGCGGATGCGGGCGCCGACATGGATATCGACCGGGTCGGGCACGCCGGTCCCGCGACCGTAGCGCGCGGCGGCACGAGGGCTTGCTGATCTTTTCAATGTAGCCGTCCGTTGCGGTTGACGCGCCTATCATCGGCCGGCCGCCGCGCCGCATGCAACCATGCGGCCAGATCGCTGGCAATCCTACCCGGCGACCGCCGGCTCTTTCAGCAGCGCGGCGAGATCATTCTCGTCGAGGGTCTCGTGCTCGAGCAGCTGGCGTGCGCCCCGTTCGAGGATGTCGCGCTGCTCGCGCAGCAGGTTCACCGTCCGGCGGAAGGCCGCGTCGACGATCGCCTTGACCGTGGCGTCGATCTCGCGGGCGGTCGCTTCGCTGTAGCTGCGCTCCGTATAGGGCATCTGCGGCATGCTCACCGCCGAGAAAGCTGTGCGGGGTCTTCTCGTAAACGACCTCGCCCAGCTCCTCGGTCATGCCGTAGCGGGTGACGATGCTGCGCGCGATGTCGGTCACCTTGACGAGATCGTCGGACGCGCCGGTCGACACCTCGCCGAAGATGATCTGCTCCGCCGCCCGGCCGCCGAGCAGCACCGCCATCTTGTTGTCGAGCTCCTGGCGGGTCATCAGGAAGCGGTCTTCGGTCGGCCGCTGGATCGTGTAGCCGAGCGAGCCGATGCCGCGCGGGATGATCGACACCTTGTGGACCTTGTCGGTGCCCGGCAGGGACAGCGCGACCAGCGCGTGCCCCATCTCGTGATGGGCGACGACCTCGCGCTCGTGCGGGTTGAGGAGGCGGTTCTTCTTTTCGAGGCCGGCGACGATGCGCTCCATCGCGCCGGTGAAATCGGCCAGGGTCACCGCCTCGGCGCCGCGCCGCGTCGCCAGCCAGCGCGGCCTCGTTGACCAGATTGGCCAGATCGGCGCCGGTAAAGCCCGGGGTCAGCGCCGCCACGGTTTCGAGATCGACATCCGGCGCCATGTGGATCTTGCGGACGTGGACCTGGAGGATCTGCACCCGGCCGATCTTGTCCGGGCGATCGACCAGCACCTGGCGGTCGAAGCGGCCGGCGCGCAGCAACGCCGGATCGAGGATCTCGGGGCGGTTGGTCGCCGCCAGCAGGATCATGCCGGCGCGCGTGTCGAAGCCGTCGAGCTCGGAGAGCAGCTGATTGAGCGTCTGCTCCTTCTCGTCATGCCCGCCGCCCCCGGGATAGGAGCCGCGGGCGCGGCCGAGCGCGTCGAGCTCGTCGATGAAGATGATGCAGGGCGCCTTCTGGCGCGCCTGCTCGAACAGGTCGCGCACCCGCGCCGCGCCGACCCCGACGAACATCTCGACGAATTCCGAGCCGTTGATCGAGAAGAACGGCACGTTGGCCTCGCCGGCCACCGCCCGCGCCAACAGCGTCTTGCCGGTGCCCGGCGGGCCGACCAGCAGCACCCCTTTCGGCACCCGCCCGCCGAGCCGGCCGTAGCTCGTCGGGTCCTTCAGAAAGGCGACGATCTCCTGCAACTCGGCCTTGGCCTCGTCGACCCCGGCGACATCGGCAAAGGTCGTCTTGGTGTCGGTCTCGACATAGACCTTGGCCTTGCTGCGGCCGACCGACATCAGCCCGCCGAACCCCTGCTGGCTCGCAAAGCGGCGGAACATGAACATCCACACGCCGGCGAACAGCGCGATCGGGATGACCCAGGACAAGCAGATCGCGCACAAAGGTGCTTTCGATCTGCCCGGCGAATTTCACGTGGTACTGATCAAGCGTTTTGGCGATCCCGGGATCGACGCGGGTCGTGATGAAATCGCGTGCGGCCGTCTTTGTCGGGCTCAGTGAATTTCCCCTGGATGTAGTTGCCGCTGACCCTGACCTCGGAGATCTTGCCGGCCTTCAGATCGTCCTGGAACTCGCTGTAGGGGAGCTGCGCGATCTGGGTATAGGAGGCAAAGATCATCTGGATCGCCATCACCGCAACCATCGCGGCGATCCAATACCAGGCGTGATATTGCGTCTCTTTGTTCATCGGCATCGGGCGCCCCGCAGCGGCCGGCCGACCGCGGCGGCACGCGCGGATAACCGCTTAAGTGGTACATGCCGCGCCGGCGATCAACGGCGGTCGCCGTCCAGCTCGTCATAGCCGTGCCGGCTGCTGAAAAACACCAGCGCCATCAGCCCGATCCCGAGCGCCAGGGCGACCAGCACGCCGAGCCCCATGGCGATCCAGCCGCCCACGCTGATCTCGACATCGCCGACCTCCGCCCACAACCCGACCACGGCAGCAATGACGGCGATAACGACCGCAGCGGCGATCACCACGGCGATCCAGGTGAAGCGATTTGGGCCGGTCATGGCGATCGCCGCACGCGCTGGCTGCCGGCCGCCGGCGCCGCGCCGACGATGCCGCTTACCTCGCGCATCCGGTCATGGCAGAGTGCGCCGCAACCGCGTGTCCCGGAACGGAGAGTGAGATGCCGACAGAGAGCAAGCATCCCGAAACCATCGTGCTGCATGCCGGCTATCGCAGCGACCCGGCGACCAATGCCGTCGCCGTGCCGATCTACCAGACGACGAGCTATCAGTTCCGCGACACCGAGCATGCGGCCAATCTGTTCGGGCTCAAGGAGCTCGGCAACATCTACACCCGCATCATGAACCCGACCAGCGACGTGCTCGAAGAAGCGGGTCGCCGCATTGGAAGGCGGGGTCGCGGCGCTGGCGCTCGGTTCGGGCCAGGCGGCCTCGCTGTTCTGCGTCAACAACATCGCCCAGACCGGCGACAATTTCGTCAGCTCGACCGACCTCTACGGCGGCACCTGGAACCTGTTCCTCCACACGATGCAGCGCACGATGGGGATCGAGGTGCGCTTTGTCGATCCGGCCGACCCGGAGAATTTCCGCCGCGCCACCGACGCCAAGACGCGCTGCTATTACGCCGAGACGCTGCCCAACCCGAAGCTCGAAGTCTTTCCGATCGGCGAGGTCGCCAAGATCGGCCGCGAGCTGGGCGTGCCGCTGATCATGGACAACACCGCCGCGCCGGTAATCTGCCGGCCGCTCGACCACGGCGCCGCGATCGTCATGCATTCGACGACGAAATACATCGGCGGCCACGGCACCTCGATCGGCGGCATCGTCGTCGACGGCGGCAATTTCGACTGGGAGAAGCACGCCGACCGCTTTCCGCTGTTGAACCAGCCGGACCCGAGCTATCACGGCGCGGTGTGGACGCAGGCGGTGAAGCCGATGGGGCCGATCGCCTATATCCTCAAGATGCGGGTGACCTGCCTGCGCGACATCGGCGCCGCGGCGAGCCCGTTCAATTCCTTCCTGCACATCCAGGGGCTGGAGACCCTGCCGCTCAGGATGCGGGCGCATTGCGCCAATGCGGCGGCGGTCGCCCGGGTGCTCAGGAGCCACCCCAAGGTCAGCAAGGTGATCTATCCGCAGCCTGATGGAGGGCGAGCCGCGGCGCCGCGCCGACGCCTATCTGAAGGGCGGCTACGGCGGGCTCTTGGGCTTCGAGCTGAAGGGCGGCAAGGATGCCGGGCGGCGCTTCATCGACGCGCTCAAGATGTTCTACCACGTCGCCAATATCGGCGACGCGCGCTCGCTGGCGATCCACCCGGCGAGCACGACCCATTCGCAATTGACGCCGGAGGAGCAATTGCAGACCGGCGTCACCGACGGCTATGTCCGCCTCTCGCTCGGCATCGAGCACGAGGACGACATCATCGCCGACCTCAAACAGGCGCTCGACAAGGCGTGACCGAACGCGACCCGCATCCGGCGAGAAGCCCTGCTCGAAGGCTCGGCTCTGGCCGATCGACCTCGGCTTGACGGTCGCGAGCCACGGCTGGGTTCACCTGGAGCCCTGGCGCTGGGAGAGCGAGACCGGCACGCTGCGGCACGCCGAGCGGATCGGCGGCCGGATCGGCGCGATCGCGGTGCGGCAGCGCGACCCGCGAACGCTCGCGGTCGCATCGCAGGGGTTTCCCGATGACGCGGCGCGCGGAAATCCTGCGCCGGGTCGCGCGCTGGGTTTCGGCCGAATGGGACCCGGCGCCGGCGATCGCCGCGCTCGGCGCCGGTTTCGCCGACGAGGCCGCGCTGATCGCGGCGGGCGGCGGCCGCCTGCTTGCGCGGCTCGACCTTCTACGAGGATTTCATCAAGACGGTGCTGACCGTCAACACCAGCTGGTCGGGGACCTGCCGGATGAGCGCGGCGCTCGTCGCCGAGCCGGGCGGCGGCGCCTTTCCGGCGCCCGAAGCGGTGCTCGACTATGGCGAGGCGCGGCTGCGCGAGCGCGCCAAGCTCGGCTTCCGCGCGCCGACCGTGATCGCCGCCACCCGCGGGATGCTCGACGACGGCGCGATCGACCCGGACGGGCACGGCCAGCCCGACCGGCTCGACCACGACTATCTCGTCGAGCTTCAAGGGCATCGGCCCCTATGCGGCGGCGCATTGCCGGATGCTGCTGCACGATTTCAGCCGCATCCCGATCGACTCGGTCGTCATCGCCCATCTGCGCGAACGGCACGACACTACCCCGGCGGAGTTCATCGCCGCCCGCGCCGAATGCGGCGCCTATCTCGGGCTCGGCTATCGGCTGCTGCGCCTGCGCGAAAAATTCCAGGTGGCCGAAATCGAAATCGACCGGTCGACGCCGCAATCGAGCTATTGAGCGGAGGCGCTTTCATGAGCGTGATGCCGTTTGCCACCATTCTCGACGCGGCGCGCACGCGGCACGGCGCGGCGGCGTTGGAAGCCCGGTTGCCGACGCCGAAGACGCCGGCCGAGCTGAAGGCGACGCCGGACGACCGGTACCTGTCGCAGATGTCGCTGCGGGTCTTTCGCGCCGGCCTCAAGCACAGCCTGGTCGATGCGAAATGGCCGGCGTTCGAGGCGGTGTTCTATGGGTTCGAGCCGCGGCGCGTGCGGGCGATGTCGGACGAGGCGCTCGAAGGCCTGCATGGGCGATGCGCGGCTGATCCGCCATTGGGGCAAGCTCAAGGCGGTGCGCGACAACGCCGCGGCGATGCTCGATGTGGCCGCCGAGCATAAGAGCTTCGGCGCCTGGCTCGCGGGGTGGCCGGGCGAGGATATCGTCGGGCTGTGGGAGGCGCTGGCCAAAGAGTTCCGCCAGATGGGCGGCAATTCGGGCCCGAGCTTCCTGCGCATGGTCGGCAAGGACACCTTCGTCCTGACCCATTCGGTCATTGCCGCGCTGAAGCGCTGGGGCGCCGATTACCGCGCCGCCGAAAAACCGCCACGACCGCGCCGCCGTGCAGGCCGCGTTCAACGCCTGGGCGGCCGAGAGCGGCCGGCCCTTGTGCCAGCTCAGCCTGATCCTCGCCGCCTCGGTCGAAGATTGATCCCGCCCGTCATCCCCGGGCCTGACCCGCGGGATCTCGAGATGCCCACGGGTCAAGCCCGGCCATGACGACTGGGGGGATTAGTAGGTCGAGATTTCGATCGAGTGGTTGTCCGGGTCGTCGATATAGACCGACTGGATCGTGCCGATCGCGCCGGCGCGCGGGCCCTGCATCCGGATCGGCACGCCGCAGCGTTCGACATGCGCGGCGATCTCGGTGATCGGCGCGTCGGTAATAAAGCAGATATGCGCCGGCATCCGCTTCTCGCCGCTCATCGCCGTCGCCCCGGCGAGGTCGAGATGGATCTTCTGATTGCCGAACAACAGTGCGGCGCGGCCCTCGCCCATGCGCTCGGTCCGCACGCCGAGCACCCGCTCGTAGAACTCGATGCTGCGGTCGATATCGGCGACCGTGATGTTGAGGTGGTCGATGCGTTCGATCTTCATGGCAGCCCCGCGGAATGGATCAGGCGATCAGATTGCCACGGCCGCGCGCGCCGGGCCAGAGCAACTCCGGATGATTCAATAATTCGAAATTTCGATCAGGTTCCGGTCGGGGTCGCGGATATAGACCGACTGGATCGTGCCGATCGCACCGGCGCGCGGTCCCGGCCCGGCGACGATCGGCACGCCGCAGCGCTCCAGATGCGCGACGACTTCGGCAAGCGGCACCTCGGTGACAAAGCACAAATCGCCGGAGCCCGGGGTCGGCTTGTCGGCGACCAGCCCCGGGATGTTGTCGGCCGGATGCAGATTGATCTTCTGCTGCCCGAAGCGCAGCGCCGTCCGCCCCTCGCCGAAGGTGACGACCTCCATGCCGAGCACCCGCGTATAAAAGGCGCAGCTGCGGTCGATATCGGCGACGGTGAGGACGAGATGATCGAGACGCGCGATCTTCATGGCCGGCCTCGCAGGCTATGCGGAGGCCGAGCTTGCCATGACCCTGTGCTCAGCGCCAAGCCGGAGGCGCCATAGCGGCCCCCGGCGCGGGCGAACCGAGGCGCGGCGGCGGCGCGGCTAGTCGAACAAGCTGGCGATGTATTGCATCCCGCCGCCGAGCAACGTCAGCACCGTCAGGGCGATCAGCAGGAGAAACAGAAACATGCGTGCCGCATAGGACAAGGGAAGCAGCAGCGCCCCGATCAAAACGGCAAATGACTGATATGACGAACTGGGTGGTGGTCATGCGCAACAAACCGAAACTGGGGACACGCACACGTCGATCGGGCGTTTCGCAGCAATAATACGTCGACGGTTCGGCTCTTATCCCTGGCGGCCGGTCGGCCATTTCAGCCGCCCGCGGCAATCTGCTCACGCGATCGCGGCCGCGGCTTGGGCGGCGGTCTTGCTCCGGGCGGCGGCGCGCATTTGCAGCAGCACCGCAATCAGCCCGCTCCAGCCGGTCTGGTGCGCGGCGCCGAGACCGCGACCGTTATCGCCGTGGAAATATTCATAAAACAGCAGATGGTCGCGGAACTGGGGCCCGCGAAAGCGGGCATCGGCGCCGAACACCGGCCGCGCCCCATCAGCGCCGCGCAGAAAGATGCGGCACAATCGATCGATGATCTCATCGGCGACTTCAACGAGGCTCAGCATTCGCCCCGAGCCCACCGGGCATTCCACCCGAAACTCGTCGCCATAGTAGCTGTGAAACCGATATAGCGATTCGATAATCAGGTAATTGAGCGGCATCCAGATCGGCCCGCGCCAATTCGAATTGCCGCCGAAGATCCGCGTATCCGAATCGCCCGGCACATAATCGATGCTGAACCGTTGGCCGGCGCAGTCGACTTCGTAGGGATGGCGCTCATGATATTTCGACATCGAGCGAATGCCGAATTGCGACAGGAACTCGCTTTCGTCGAGCATTCGGTTCAAGAGACACTTCATTCGGTGGCCGCGCAGCAGCGACAGGAGATGCCGCTCCTGCTCGCTCTCGTCGAGCCAATGCGACACCAGCCGCGCCAGTTCCGGCCGGTGCTCGAAGACCCAATGCAGCCGCTTGGAGAACTCGGGCAGCTGCGCTAGGGCGTGACCGTCGAGCACTTCGACTGCGCAGAGCGGAATGAGCCCGACGATAGAGCGCACCCGCAACGGTACCGATGTTCCGCCCGGGAGCTGCAGCACGTCGTGATAGAACTCGTCGACCTCGTCCCATAGGCCGAACCGCGAATCGCCGATACGGGTCATCGCTTCGGCGATCAGCAGAAAATGCTCGAAGAATTTTGTCGCCACGTCCTCGTAAACGTGGTCGGCCGGCGCCAGTTCGATCGCGATCCGCATCAGGTTGAGCGTATACATCGCCATCCAGGCGGTGGCATCGGCCTGGTTGATATGGCCGCCGGTCGGCAGCGGCTGGCTGCGATCGAAGATGCGGATGTTATCGAGGCCGAGAAAACCGCCCTGGAAGATGTTCCGGCCCTCGGTATCCTTGCGGTTGACCCACCAAGTGAAATTCAGCATCAGCTTGTGGAAGACGCGCCCGAGAAATGCCCGATCGCCCTCGCCGCCGCGCACCTCCCGGTCGATCTCATAGACCCGCCAGGCGGCCCAGGCATGCACCGGCGGGTTGACATCGCCGAATTCCCATTCAAAGGCCGGCAATTGCGCGTTCGGGTGCATGTACCATTCGCGCGTCAAGAGGATGAGCTGGTCCTTGGCGAAATCGGGATCGATATGCGCCAGCGCCACGCAATGAAAGGCGAGGTCCCAGGCGGCATACCAGGGATATTCCCACTTGTCCGGCATCGAGATGACGTCGGAGTTGAACAGGTGCCGCCAATCGCTGTTGCGCCGGTTGAGGCGCGATTCGGGCGGCGGCGGCGCATGCGGGTCGCCGCGCAGCCACTTGCGGACATCGAAGTAATAATACTGCTTCGACCACAGCATGCCGGCGAAGGCCTGACGCTGCACGAGGCGCGCATCGGCATCCGCGATGCCGTCTTGCAGCACGCGGTAGAATTCGTCGGCCTCGGCGCGCCGCCGCCGCATCACCGCCGAGAAATCGCCGAACCCGCCGCCGTCGCCGCTCAGCCGCAGCCGCACCCTGACATTCCCGCCGGCCGGCACGCTGAGCCGGTAATGCGCCGCCGCCTTGGTGCCGGAGCGGCCGGGGTTCACCGCCTCCCGGTCGCCGGCGACGATAAAGTCGTTGATCGCGTCCTTGGGGAACCCCGATCGACCGAACCCCCACAGCCGGTGCGCGTTGCTTTCGTTGTCGCAGAACAGGAGTTCCGGCGCGCCGTCGCAGACCAGCCGCAGCGGCAGCAGATTGGGGTGCTCGATGGAGATCGCATTGTCCCCGTCGGCCGCGAGACGCGGCTTCGCGGCGCCGGGCTCCCACGTCCAGATGTTGCGCGCCCACAGCTGCGGGATCAGGCGCAACGGCGCCGCATCGGGGCCCCGGTTGTACGCCGTCACCTGCAGTCAGGATGTCGTCGATGCCGCCCTTGGCGTATTCGATCTCGACGTCGAAATAGCGCTCGTCGTCAAAGATCCCGGTATCGACCAGCTCGAACTCCGGCTCGCGCGCCGACCGGCGCCGGTTCTCCTCGACGAGCGCGGCGTAAGGGAACGCGCGCTGCGGATATTTATAAAGCATCCGCATGTAGGAATGGGTCGGCGTGCCGTCGAGATAGTAATATAATTCCTTGACGTCTTCGCCGTGATTGCCCTCGGCATTGGTGAGCCCGAACAGCCGCTCCTTCAGGATCGGATCGCGCTCGTTCCACAGTGCGACGCCGAGGCACAAGTAACAGATGCTCGTCGCCAAAGCCGCCGATCCCGTCCTCGCCCCAGCGATAGGCCCGGCTGCGCGCGTGATCGTGCGGGAAATACGCCCACGCATCGCCATCGGCGCTGTAATCCTCGCGCACCGTCCCCCATTGGCGCTCGCTGAGATAGGGGCCCCAGCGCCGCCACGGCGCGCCGAGCCTGGCTTCCTCGAGCCGACGGCCCTCCGCGGTCTGC
Organism: uncultured Alphaproteobacteria bacterium; assembly: GCA_963842175.1. Classification (GTDB taxonomy): domain Bacteria; phylum Pseudomonadota; class Alphaproteobacteria; order ATCC43930; family CGMCC-115725; genus DATARH01. The sequence continues at coordinate 49,386 of CAWJFM010000001.1, read as the reverse complement.
GTGGTGCGGTGAGGACCTCCGCCGCGCTGTCGAACCATTGCTCCTGCCAGAGTTGCCGTCGCGGCGGCAATTTCCGTTGTTTGACAAATTCTTGGCTGCAATCGTGCGCTACGGGTCGGCGACGGTCAAGTTCGCGAGGGTGCCCAGGGCACATCCGGGGTTGACAGCGCCGCTTTCCGGACGCATGTAGTACGAGTTCTACATTAAGAGGGCAGCATGAGGCATGTGACCGCGCGCGAGGCCAACCAGAATTTCTCCAAAGTCCTGTCCGCCGTCGAAGGCGGCGAAGAGGTGGTAATTTCAAAGCGCGGAAAACCAATCGCCGTGATGTCACCGTACAAACCGGCCTCGGATGCGGAACATCAGACCGCGGTTGAACGAATGATCGCGTCGATGGACGAACCCGTCGAGTTCTCGGCACCCTTCCGTACCTTCACCCGTGACGAGATGCATGAGCGCTGATGACTTGCACATTCGATACCAATATTCTGGTTTACACGCTACCAAACCCGAGTAACACGAAACGCCATCAAGCCCGCGATCTCCTCATTCGCGGCGCCCGACCGCAGGCCGGCATTCTGTTGCTGCAGTCCCTCGCCGAATTCAGCTATGTCGCCGCACGAAAGTTCGGGTTGAGCATCAACTCGATCGAACGACGGGTTCGCGATTGGCGCGATGCGATGCCCGTGCAAGCCGCTGGGACCGAGGACCTGACGGATGCCCTCGACCTGGTCCGAGATCACCGGCTCGGGTTCTGGGATGCGCTGATGTGCGCAACCGCGGGCCGGGTTGGTCTGCAATATCTGCTGAGCGAGGACATGCAGGATGGCAGGCGCTTGGGGAGCCTGAGGATCGTCAACCCCTTCCGCCCGGAAAACGCGGCGCTGATCGATCGCATCTTGCCGCCGTGAATGGCTGATGGAGGCGTACCGCTACCCGGAATATTACGACATCGCGTTTGCGGTCGATGATGCCGCGCGCGAGGTCGATTTCTTCGAGGCCGCGATCCGCCGGTTCTCCGGGATCCCCGTGCATCGGGTATTGGAGATCGCTTGCGGCACGGCGCCCTACCTCGCGGAATGGCACCGGCGCGCCTACCGCTATTGCGGCCTCGATCTCTCTCCGGCGATGCTCGATGCGGCGCGCGCCAAGGCCGAGCGCCTCGGCATCGCGGCGGATTTCGTCACCGCCGATATGCGCAATTTCGACCCCGGCGACATCGGTCCCATCGATCTTGCCTACGTGCTGCTCGGCTCGCTCTATGTCGGCTCCAACCGCGAATTCCTCGGCCATCTCGACCGGGTCGCCGAAGCGCTCGCGCCGGGCGGGCTCTATTTGCTCGACAGCGTCGTGTGGTTTGAATTGTGGAGCGACTACCGCCGGCGCTGGACCCGGCATCGCGGCGGCGTCCGCGTGCGGATGACCTACCGCGCCGAGCCGATCGACCCGGTCGCGCAGACCTATAACGAGTTCATCAAATTAGAGGTCGACGACCACGGCGCGGTACACGAGATCGTCAGCCGGGTGCCGACCAAGATCTTCTTCCCGCAGGAATTCCTTTGCCTCATCGAACTGAGCCGCCGCTTCGAGTTCGTCGGCTGGTTCAACGATTTCAGCTTCGCCGCGCCAGTGACGCCGAAAGGACGGCACACGGCAATCTTGCGGCGCTTGCCGTAGCGTTGCGGCCCCCGCTGGACGATCAGCCCGAGACAGCGCTCAATCGCTCGATCGCCTCTGCCTCCTCCTCCTCGATCTGCAGCGCGTCGTTGAACTTGTTGAAGAAGCCGCACAGCGTGATGCGCAGGGTCAATTCGACGATCTGCGCCTCGCTGAAATGCTCGCGCAGGCGCAGGAACAGCGTGTCGGGGATGCGGCCTGGATGCTCCCAGGCGGCGATCGCGTATTCGACGACGAGCTTGTCATCGTCGTCGAGCTCGGGGTGGTCCTGGTAATCGAGGAGCCGATCCGCCCCCGCCGCCGACACCCCCTCGACGGCGAGAAACGGCTTGTGATGGGCGACGCAATAATGACAGGAATTGAGCTGCGAGACGGTGACGATCGCCAGTTCGAGGGCGCGTTTCGGCAGGGTCTTGGCGGCGCGCAGCTCGAGCAACAGCGGCATCAGATGACGCAGCGCCGCGGGGACATGCGCGACGACCGCGACCTGGTTGCGGAACGGGCCGTAGCTGCCGGCGAATTCGTGATAGATCGCGGCGAGATCGGCGGGAAGCTCGGCGGCTTCGATATTGCGCACGCGCGCCATCGCTCAGCGCTCTTCCGGCGATGCGGCGAGAAGCTGCTGTGCCTCGGCGTGGGTCATCGCCGGGTTGAGCGCATCGAACCGGTGGGTCGCGCGCAGCTGCTCGGCCAGTCTGCCGCACCAGGCCCATCGCCATCAGCGGGATCGCGGTCGCGGTGCTGGCGCGCGCCACGCCGAGCGCTTCCAATTCGGCGACATTCGGCGAACCGGCGCGCACGTTGATGTTGACCGGGGCGTTGAGCGCCGTGACCAGGCGGCCGATCGTCGCCGGATCGCGCAACGCGATCGGATAGACGCAATCGGCGCCGGCGGCGAGATAGGCCCGGCCGCGCGCGACTGCCTCGTCGAACCGGCTCGCTTCATCGCCGATATTCTTGATGTAGAGGTCGGTGCGGGCGTTGATCACGATCGGCACGCCGGCGGCGCGGGCGGCCTCGCGCGCCGCGCGGATGCGCGAGGCGGCGTCATCGAGGCTGCGGATCGGCGGCGGTGCCGATGCGCAGCCCGTCTTCGAGGTTCACGCCGACCGCACCGGCGGCGATGATGTCGCGGATCGAACGGCCGACCGCCGCCGGCGTCTCGCCATAACCCGATTTCGATATCGGCGGTGACCGGCACCGCGACCGCGCGGGCGATGCGTGCGGTGGCGGCGACCACTTCATCCCACGGGGCGGCTTCGCCATCGGGATAGCCGAGCGCCCAGGCAACCCCGCCGCTGGTCGTCGCAATGGCATGAAAACCGGCCGCGATGACGATCCGGGCGCTGATCGCATCCCAGGCGTTGGGGAGCAGCAGGAGCGGCGGCCCGCTGTGCATCGCGCGGAACAGCTCGGCTTTGATTGCCTGTTCGGTCTGGTTCATGGCACCCCTCGCATCGCGTTGCGCGGCAACCCTCGGGCGCAAACCCCCGAGCGTCAAGCCTGGACCGGCGGCGCCAATGCCGATATCGGTAACGCTGGCGATACAGCAAGTTGACCGCATCGCAACCCAAATGACGGGGATCGCGCGCGCCACGGCGGCCGGGGTCATCGGCGTCTGCCTCGTCGCCGTCGCGCTCATGGCCGCTCGGCAGAGCCGCTGCGCACGCTCGAGGGGAAGCCCGGCGACGCGCTGCCGCTCATTGAAGAGACCGCCGCTATCGATCAGAGCCGGCTCGGCCCGACCCATCCGTTCATCGCCGACGACCTCCACGATCTCGGCCTCGCCTACGAAGCGTTGCACCGCGACGACGAGGCGCGCCGCGCCTTCATCGCCGCGGTCGGCGTCCTCGAACGCGGCGCCGGACGGGAGACGCCGCGGGTCGCCTATGCCGAAGTGGAACTCAGCCGCCTGTATCGCGAGGCGGGTGAGGATGCGGCGTCGGATGCCGCGTTCAAGGACGCCCGCCGCATCCTCAACAAGGCCGAGGCCGAGGAGCACAGACGCGAGCGCAATGTATGAGCCAGTTTTGCACGAGATTGCTTCCCCGCGGGTCAGGCCCCCGGGTCGCAATGACGCCGACAACGGGCTGTCATTGCGAGGAGCGCGGCGACGAAGCAATCTCGATCGGAATGCGGCGGAACCGGGCCGGGCTCAGCACTGCCGGGTCGAGACCTGCCGCGATGATGTCGGCGGGCAGTCTGCCGGCGCCGATCAGCAGCGCGGCGCTGCGCGCCAGCCCCTCGGCAGCCTGGATGCCGTAGCCGCCCTGGCCGGCGAGCCAGAAAAAGCCGGAGGCCAGCGGGTCGAAGCCGACGACCGGGATCTTGTCGGCGGCAAAGCTGCGCAGCCCCGCCCATTTGCGCTCGACATGGGTGACCCTGATCGTCGTCCGTTCGATCAGCCGCTCGATCGCGATCGCGATGTCGAGCTCCTCGGGCTGCACGTCCGACGGCGCGACCGGCGTCTCATCGGCCGGCGAGACCAGGAGCTTGCCGGCCTCGGGCTTGAAATAGCCGGTTTCCGCGGCGTCGATGGTCAGCGGCCAGGCGCCGACATCGATACCGGGCGGCGCGGCGATGATCAGCGCGGTGCGCCGCTTCGCGACGATGCCGACCGGCGGCAGCCCGGCGAGGACCGCGACCCGATCGGCCCAGGCGCCGGCGGCGTTGACGACAATAGGCGCGGCGAACTCGCCGGCCGCGGTCGTCGCGGTCCACGCGCCGCCGCGACGGCCGAGGCGCACGACCGACGCCCGCGGGACAAGATGCCCACCGCGCCGGCGTAGGAGGCGCAGATAGGCTGCGTGCAACCCGTGCACATCGATGTCCATAGCGCCGGGCTCATGGATCGCGGCGATGATCTTCTCCGGCCGCAGCACCGGGACGATGGCGCACGCCTCCGCAGCATCAAGGAGGCGGACCGTCGGGTCCAGCCGCGCCTCGTCGAGCAGGCTTTCCTGCCCCGGCATCGCGAAGATCAGCACGCCGCGGGGCGTCAGGATCGGATGCTCGGCAAGACCGCCGGCGCGGTCCTCGTAAAAGCGGCGGCCGGCGCGGGTCAGGATATGGACGGCAGGAGGCCCGTAGGTCTCGCTGAACAGCGCCGCCGAACGACCGGTGCTGTGGTAACCCGGGTGGTCCTCGCCTTCGAGCAGGATGACGCGTCGGCCATCGGCGAGGTGGGCGGCCGCCGAAGCGCCGGCCATCCCGGCGCCGATGACGATGATGTCGGCGGTTTTGGCCGCCACCGCTCAGTAGAGCCGGGTGCGGTAGCTCTCGGCGGTGGCGCGCTCAGACTCCTCGATCGACCGTCCGTCGCCGATCTGCTCGGCGATAATGCGCCCGAGCGAGGGGAAATTCGCCTGCGCGACGTGTTTGTCGGGGTTCCACAGATCGGAGCGGATCAGCGCCTTGCCGCAGTGGAAATAAACCTCCTCGGCGGTGACCAGGATGCCGCTGCGCGGCACCTTGCCGCCCACAGCGCAGGGTTCGAGCAATGCCGGGTCCGAGGTGATGCGGGCGCGGCCGTTGACCCGCAGCGTCTCGCGCAGCCCGGGCACGAAGAAGATCAGCCCGACCCCCGGGCAGGCCAACAGATTGCCGATCGTGTCGACGCGGTTGTTGCCGAGCCGGTCGGGGATCAGCAGCGTCTTGTCGTCGAGCACCTGGACAAAGCCCGGCGCATCGCCCTTGGGCGAAGCATCGCAGCGGCCCTTGGGGTCGGTCGAGGCGATCACGAGAAACGGCGACAGCGCGATAAAGGCGCGCGAATGCTTTTCCAGCCGCGGCAGCTGCTTCTTGACCGAGCGCTCCATCGGCTCACCGTAGATTTCCCGGATCTCCGCGATGTCCTCGACGATCTCCACCCTCGCCTCCTGTCGCCAACCGCGCCTACTATGCATGAACCCAGGGTGAAGCTCCAGGCGGAGAAACGCGCGGTGGGTGTTGTCGTTGCTTGCGAAGAACGGCCGGAAGGCGGGCATGTGGCGCGCCTCGTGATCGACAATGCGGCAAAGCTCAACACCCTCAACCGCGCCTTGATGGTCGAGATCGTCGAGGCGATCGAGCGGCTCGAAGCCGATTCGGAGCTGCGGCTGGTCGTCGTGACCGGCGCCGGCGAGCGGGCGTTTGTCGGCGGCGCCGATATCGGCGAGTTGGCGGGCCTCGACCAGGACAGCGCGCGCGATTTCATCACGCAGGTCCACCGGTGCTGCGACGGGTTTCGCCGCCTCGCGGTCCCGGTCATCGCCCGCATCGACGGCTACGCGCTCGGCGCCGGGCTCGAACTCGCCGCCGCCTGCGATCTGCGCGTCGCCAGCGAGCGCGCCATCTTCGGGATGCCCGAGGTCAGGGTCGGCATCCCGTCGGTCGTCGAGGCGGCGCTGCTGCCGCTCTGATCGGCCATGGCCGCGCCCGCCGCCTCTTGCTGACCGGCGAGACGATCGGCGCCACGGAGGCGCTCGCCTGGGGCCTCGTCGATGCGGTAGCGCCACCCGGGCAGCTCGACGCTGCCGTCGAGCGCTTTGCCGCGGCGATCCTCGCCGGCGGGCCGCAGGCGATCCGGCTGCAAAAGGCGCTGATCCGCGACTGGGAGGAGCTCTCGACCAGCGCCGCGGTCGCGCGCGGCATCGACGTCTTCGTCGAGGCCTACGCCACCGACGAGCCGCGGCGAATGGCCGAGGCGCGCCTCGCCGCGATGCGGGCGCGGCGCCGGAGGCCGGGCTGATGCCGGGCAAAGGCCCGCGATCGCGGCCTGGGCTCGCCGACATGGCCGGTGCGATCCCGCATTTTTACGGGCACCGGCAGCGGTTGCGGCAACGCCTGATCGCCGGCGGACCCGACAACCTGCCCGATTACGAATTGCTGGAGGTGATCCTCTTCGCCGGCAACCCGCGCGGCGATGTCAAGCCGCTGGCCAAGGCGCTGATCGACCGGTTCGGCAGCTTTGCCGAGGCGTTGAGCGCCGATTCCGACGATCTGCTCGCCGTTCCCGGGTCTCGGCGAAGCCGGGGTCGCCGCGCTCAAAGCGGTGCGCGAGGCGGCCTTGCGGCTGATGCGGGCGGAGCTGCGCGACCGTCCCGTGCTCGGCTCGTGGGACCGGCTGATCGACTACTGCACCGCCCATATCGCCTATGGCCAGGTCGAGGAGTTCCACCTCCTTTTCCTCGACCGCAGGAACATGCTGATCGCCCATGAGCGGCAGCAGCGCGGCACCATCGACCACACCCCGGTCTATCCCCGCGAAGTCGTCAAGCGCGCCCTCGAACTCAGCGCCTCGGCGCTCATCCTGGTGCACAAAGATCCCGCTCGGTACCCCACGGGGACCACCGATCATGTTTGGGCATGCTCGTAGCTAGAGCGGAATCCGGTCAGGTTCGAGCATAGCCGCTATTGACAAAGAAGTTGGCACATTCGTGTGGCTGGAACAGGTCGAGCAGCTTGCCGATGCGCTGCCACAGGGTATCGATCGAGCGCTCCTGGGCTTTGCGCAGGTGAGCTTTGAGTTTGGCGATTGCCTGCTCGATCGGGTTGAGGTCGGGGGAATAGGCCGGCAGGTATCGCAGCTCGGCGCCGGCCGCCTCGATGATCTGGCGCACAGCGCCGCCCTTATGCGCCGGCAGATTGTCCATCACGACGATATCGCCGGGCGCCAAGGTGGGAACGAGGCATTGCCGCAGGTATGCGGTGAAGATCACGCGGGTCATGGCGCGATCGATGACAAACGGCGCGGTGATGCCGTCCTGGCGCAAGCCGGCGACGAAGGTCAGGATTTTCCAATGCCCCCACGGCACCCGACCGACCACGCGGCGGCCGCGTTTGGCGCGCCCACGCAGCCGCGCCATATTGGTCGAGGTGCCGGTCTCGTCGATGAACACCAGCCGCGCCGGATCGAGCCCGGGTTGCGCGGCCACCCAGGCGGCGCGCGCCGCGGCCACGTCAGGCCGCTCTTGCTCGCTGGCGTGCACGATTTTTTTGAAGCTGATGTCTTCAGCGGCGAAGAACCGCCACACCGTGCCATAGCCGACAGGCTTGCCGCGCTCGGCAAGTTCGGCGCGGATCTCCTCCAGCGTCAGGTCGGGAGCCGCGGCGATCCGCTCCAGCAGCCAGGCTCGCTCCTCCTTCAGCCGTGAGTTGTGATCGCCACCCATCGGTTTGGCCTCAAGCCGGCCGCTATCACGCCAAACTCGCATCCACTCGATCACCGTAGCGATCCCGACCCCGAATACCGCGGCTGCCTTGCGCCGTGACAGACCGCTCTCAACCGCTCGAACAACCCGTTCCCGCAAATCCCGAGAATATGGTCGTGCCATGCATGCTGGCCCCCTTTCCAGCATGCAGCTTGAATCACAATTCCGCCCCTCGTGGAATCCCCCTACGCCGACTCGATCAGGACGGATAACGCTCTAAGAACCTGACTCAAAAGCCCCTGCCGCCGATGGTCGACAGCCACGGACCGCTTTCAAAGCCGACACTGGTCGTTCAGCCCTGGGCGGTGGGCCTTCCCTTCATGCCCCTATCCGGCCGTCCGTTCGAGAACACGTCTCCGCCATCTCTAGGCGTGTAAAGCGGTTCATTCGATGACCTCGTCGGCCAGCGCGAGCACCAATTGCGGCACGCTGAGGCCGAGCGCCTTGGCGGTTTTCAGGTTGATGACCAGCTTGAATTTGGTCGGGACCTGGACCGGGAGGTCGGCCGGTTTCGCGCCCTTGAGAACGCGAACAACGTAAGTATCCTCAATTCGCCTTGCCTCGTCGAGGTCGGCGCCGTAGCAAGCCAGCAGGCCCGCCGCCGTCTGCCCGGCCTCGACGCCCATGATAGGGAGGCGATGCGCGTTGGCCAACGCGACGATCCGACCGGTCCAGGTATGGTTGAGAAGCCTGTCGGTCGCCTCGAACACTGCTGCGGCCCGGTGCTGCGCAAAGTCGGCGAAGGCCGGCGCCAGATCGTCCGGGCCGCGTATTTCGGCAACTCGCAGGTCGATTCCCAGGGTTGGTGCGGCCGCCCGCAGCCGCTCAACTCCTTCTGCGTCCCTGTTCTTCGGATTGACGAGAACCCCCACCACGCGGGCCTGCGGCACCAACTCGTGCAGCAGTTGCAGCCGCTTCGCATCGGCTGCGGCAAACGGCAGGTAGACGCCAGTCAGGTTGCCGCCCGGGCGGTTGTAGCTTTTGACCAACCCCAGTTCTACCGGGTCGAGACCGACACCGAACACGATCGGGATCTCCGTCGTCGCCGCTTTCGCGGCGAGCGCCGCCGCCTCGCCGGTTGCTCTGATCACGGTCACTCGCCGGTTCACGAATTCTGTCGCGAGCTGCGGCAGACGTTCGTAGTCGCCGGCGGCGGCCAGGGTTTTGATCTGCACGCCGGTGCCGGGGTCGATGCCGGCACGGCGCAGCGCCGCTTCGAGATTCTCGGTCTCGATTGCGTTGTCGGGCATCAGCAGGCCAACAATCGGCGCCTTGTCATCCGCCCGCCCGATCGACACGCGCAGCGACGACGCCGCGAGGAGGATGACTAGATCGCGCCGTCTCATGTGTGGATGGCCCCCGCCCCGCAAGAGATTTTGTAGTGCGTGGAGCAGTTGTCGCTTGCAGTCATGTGTCCGGTCTGTTGGTGCAGTCCGGATGGACTGCTGGCCCTGATGGGTTCCGCGAACCGAGGCCTCATCATTCGAATGGGATCGATGTCCCGATGAAACGGCAGGTTTCTCTCGATTGCGTCGGATCGACCGACTGTGCCATCACGCTTCATTCTCTCTCGCAAGCTCTGGTGCGCAGCTCGGCGGTTTATGCCGCTGCGGCCATAGGCTGGTAGTTCTCCTGCCGGTGCATCACCGCCCAGGCGATGCGTGCCGTCTTGTTCGCCAGGGCCACTGCGACGACCAGGCTCGGCCGCCGGTGGCGCAGTCCGATCACCCAGGGATCGGCATTGGTCGCCTTCGAGCGCAGCAGATTGGCGCTCGCGCCGTTGATCAGCAGACGTCGCAAATACCGGTTGCCGCGCTTGGATATGCCGCCAAGGCGTGCTTTGCCTCCGGTCGAGTGCTGCCGCGGCACCAGACCCAGCCACGCCGCGAACTCGCGACCGCTGCGGAACCCGCCTGCCTCCACGACCGTCGCGGCAATCGCGGTGGCGATGATCGGTCCGATCCCGGGGATGGTCGCCAGGCGCTGACTTACCGGGCTGCTCTTGTGCCAGGCCATCAGCTGCTTCTCCAGCGCGGCCTCAGCCTGCTCGACCTGCGTGGCCAGCACCCGCAACACCTGGCGCGCCAGAGCCGGCAGGCGCCCGTCGCTCTCGTCGCGGACGATGGCGATCAGGCCGGCAACGTTGCGCAGCCCGAGCGGCGCAATCACTCCGAACTCGGCCAGATGCGCACGCAAGGCATTCACCAAAGCCGTGCGCTGGCGCACCAGCCGCTCCCGGCCACGGTGCACCAGCAGCGCCGCCTGCTGCTCGGCCGTCTTGACCGGCACGAACCGCATCGTCGGCCGCCGCACCGCCTCGCAGATCGCTTCCGCATCGGCCGCATCGTTCTTGTTGCGCTTGACGTATGCCTTCACGTATTGCGCCGGCATCAGGCGCACCTCGTGGCCGACCGCCTGCAGTTCCCGCGCCCAGTAGTGCGCCGTCGCGCACGCCCTCCAGCCCAACCAGACAGACCGGCAGCCGGGCGAAGAAAGCCCGCACCTCGCCGCGCCGCAGCCGCTTGCGCACAACTGTCGCCCCGCTCGCATCGACGCCGTGAACCTGAAAAACGTGCTTCGCCAAATCCAACCCGATCGTCGTAATCTCGTTCATGGATGGCCCCCTTTGATGGTGCGTTTTACCACCACCATTCTGGCACCTGGATGCCGTACGGGGGCCATCCACCCCATCATTCGATGACCTTGTCGGCGAAGGCGAACAGCGATTGCGGCACGGTGAGGCCGAGCGCCTTGGCGGTCTTCAGGTTGATCACCAGCTCGAATTTGGTCGGCTGCTCGATCGGCAGGTCGTCGGGTTTCGTGCCTTTCAGTATGCGGTCTACGTAGCTGGCGGCGCGGACATAGATGTCGAAGATGCTGGCGCCATAGCTCATCAAGCAGCCGGCCTCGGCGAATTGAGGGCCGCCACAGATCGTCGGCAGGCCGTCGGCGAGGGCGAAGACCCGCGCGCTGTTCGCGTCGAGGATCGGATCGTAGTCGACGACCAGCGCATCCGGCTTGGTGCGGAGCATTGCGGCAAAGGTCGATGAGAGCTCGGCCGCGTTAGCCATCATATACGGCTCGACCGTAACGCCGGCGCCCAGGCGCTGCGCCGCGGAGCGCATTTGTGTCATGTCGCCGAGGGCCTTCGAGGCGGGCACGCCCGCGAACAGCACTGCGATGCGTCGCGTGTTTGGCGCCATCTCGCGGAGCAGCTGGATCAATTTCCCGGCCAGTTCGTTGCTGACATACACCGACAGCCCGGTGATGTTGCCGCCGGGATGGGCAAGGCTCGTGGCAAAGCCCAAACCCACCGGATCGCCGTTGACCGAAACGATCGGGATCGTCCTGGTCGCCTTGGCGAGGGCTGTGGTCGTGAGACCGCCCGACGTGACGATCACGTCCGGATGCAAGGCGACCGCAGCGGTAGCTAATTCGGCAAGCCGGGCGGGGTCTCCGCCAGCGTAATAATAATCGATGACGAGGTTGCGGCCTTCCTGGTAGCCGAGGTCGCGCAGGCCGGACAACAATCCCTTCAGGGCATCGCCGCCGCTGCCCGCCGCGCCGAGCCAGGGAAAAGCCAGATGCGGTACCCGGTCCTGCGCCGCGGGGGCGAGCCGTGCCGCACCGGCCAGCGCGCCGGCAAACGCGACCATGAATTCGCGCCGCCTCATTGGGTGATTGGGCCGGCACGGACGGGACGCCAAGTCCACCAGATCATGTCCCGCTAACCCCATCGAACCCTAAGCCGGCATGAACGCAGCGGCAAGCTACTAAACCGCGGCCTGATCATCGGCTTCGTGCCGATCCCGATCGGCGATCTCGCGACGACTAACTTCGCCTTGGGCGTCCCCAACAACCGGTACATCTATATGGAGGGGCGGTCAGCGGCACCTTCCGGCGCTTCAAGACGCCTATCTAGGACTGGTCGGGCGCGGCGGCGTGCGCCTGAAGCCGCAGCCGTAAAAGCGCCCGCCGCGCCCGCTCTCGCGAGCCCGATCCGCGGTCAGTCGGCGGCAGCGCGGTTCTGCGCCACGCGCCGCATCAGCTCGGCTCCGGTCATAACGTGAGCGGTCGAGAAGACTAGGACGATCAGGGTGGCTCGGTGCACCTCTTCCGCCGGCAGCGCGCCGTACCCGAGATCGGGGTAATCGAACGTGCCGGTGAGGTCCGACAGGAAGATCACCCGGTAATTGTGGAACATCGCGTCACGCGCTGTCGCGTGGCAGCAATTTTCCGTCGTGGTGCCCGAGACGACCACGGTGTCGATGCCCCATTCGCGCAGGATGAGGTCGAGGTCGGTCGCGAAGAAGGCGCTGTAACGATGCTTTTTGATGACGTGGTCGCCCGGCGCCGGAGCGAGTTCGGAGAAAATCTCCGCGCCTCGCGTGCCGTCGACCAGTACCGAGCGTTCCGCGACCGGCGGATAGAGATCGTCGTACAGCCCCATGTCGCAACCGTCCCGGCGATGCACATGCGCGGTGTAGACGATACGGATGCCCCATTCCCGGCAGAAGGCGAGCATCTCCGCCAGCCGCGGCACCATGGCCGCGGCCTGCGGCGAGCGCAGCGCGGCGCCTTCGGCGACAAAGTCATTCTGCATGTCGACGACGATCATCGCCGTCTTTTTCGGGTCGAGCGCATCAACGCGGTACGGCATGGCGGTTCCTCCCGTTTCGTGATTTAGCGGCGCGCCAACAAGTGCTGCACCTCTAAGTTATCACGGACAGTTGCGCTGAGGATCGGCGCGGTGAGGGGAGCGTCGCTTCGCGGGTCTTGCTTTTGGTTAACCCTGTCTCAGCGGCGGCGTCGCGGCCAACGGCCGGAAGCGGCGCCGAGCCGACGGCCGGAAGCCCGGTCCTGCCGGCTGGAGTTGCGAAGGGTTTCGGATGCCGGCCCATAGGCAACCTATCCGCGCGCACGGAGGGCCGGCGAAAGCCTTCGCATCTCCAGCTGACCATCAGTTCTCGGGGTCCGTCCGATTGGGCGCGAACCGGACTTCAAAATTGAGGCATTACCTGGGGCTGCGTATGGTCATCGCCAATCGTCGAGCGCGTAGACGCCGGGCCGGCTGTAGCCCGGCGCGTTCGGGCGGTGCAACGTGACGATCTGTGCCTGGCTGCGGAAGCCGCGGCCGATCATCTGGCGGTAGGCCTCGTCACGCGCAAGGTTGACCCCGGCGAACAGCGTGTTCATGCCGGAAGCGACGGCGAGCGCGCCCGCTGCGTTGAGCAGTGCGTCAAACCGCTCGGCGGCGCCGGGGCCGGAGCGCACAGCGCCGAACTTGATGAACAGGCAATCGGCGCCGGCTTCGCTGCGCGGGCCCCAGTGGCAGATGGCGAGCCCGGCGAGCCGGCTATCGCGGTCCCAGATCAGCAGCGCGTCGCCGAGCCCGCGCGCGGCGACGGTGCGCATCTCGGCGCGCAGGTCGAGCCCCTCGTAGAGGCTGTCTGTCAGCGCATAGGCAGCGTCTTCCGCCGCCGCGCGGTCGGCGCCGCCGAGAACCATATAGCGCGCCCGCCGCGGCAACGCGCCGGGCGCCGCCGGCATTGCCATCAGCGCGGTCAGGAAGCGCGGGTAGAACCCGAACTTTTGGTAGAGCCAGACGTGCTTGGTGCTCTGGCAGAACGTGCACAGCCCATCATGGCTCGTCCCCCACCGGTCGAACGCGTCGCGCACTGCGCTGACGAGCGGCTGAGCAAGGCCGCGGTTCCACAATTCCGGCCGGATCGACAGTGGGCCGAAAAACCCGACACTGCCCCAGCGCGTCGCGAAATTGCTGCCGGCAAGGTTGCCTGCCTCGTCGTCGATCGCGAACGAGACGGTGTGCTCGGCGCCGTGGCGGCCGTAGACGTAGTCGCGATCGGTCCAGAAATTGTCGAGATCCGGCGCGCCGAAAAACGTGCCGAACGCGGTGCGCACGATGCGCTGCGCCTGCGGCAGGTCGCGCTCGATGAGTGGGCGAATCGCGGTCACCGCCAGCCTCCCTGGTCGGGCGTTGGCGCCAAGCTATCATCGCGCGCCGCAGGCAGCAACGCGCGCCGGGGTGGGTCAGCGGCGCACCAGCCAGACGATGGCGACGCCGGCGCAGGCGATGGCGAGCCCGGCCAGACGCTTCTGTTGTCGTCTCGGGTGAGCAGCGGATGAAAGCCGCGAACAACCGCACATGCCGAACTTAGTGGCGACATGCTTGTTCGTTGAAGCCACGCACCGTCATGTCTTCGATCGATACGGGCGCCCAGCGGGCTGACGGGTTAGAGGGAAGCATAGGAGTCATCGCGAGTCCTCTTGGGGGACAGGCTAAAGTCGTCCGGATGGCCGCTCGATGACCGGCGTGCGGCAAACAGTGTTCTCGTCCGAGGCTTCTCAGGAAGCGGCGCCCCAGGTCCGGACTTTGACGAGCCCGGTGCGGCCGCGCAGCTCCTGCGCGCCGCGGTCGTGGAGATGCGGCAGCGCGGCAAGGGATTTGGCATCGCCGCTCGCTTTTGCTGCGGCGACGACCGCGTCCGAGACGACGAGCGGGGTCTGCAGAGTGCGGGTCAAGCCTTGCAGACGGCTCGCGGTATTGACGGTATCGCCGATGACGCTGAAGGCAAGGCTTTGCTCGCTGCCGATATCGCCAAAGACGGCAGGTCCGTAGTTGATGCCGATCCCCATTGTGAGCGGCAGATCGCCGGCCGCCTCGCGCTCGCGGTTCCAGTCGGCGAGGGCGTCGAGCATCCGCACCGCGCAGCTGAGCGCGTCGGCGGCTCGTTGGGCCCGGCTTCGGGGATGCCGAACACCGCAAAAATCTCGTCGCCGGCATATTTCTCGATGGAGCCGTTGCAGGCAAAAATCTGCGCCGTCATTCGGTCGTGCAGCTGGCGCAGCAGCGCCACCACCGCCTCGGGCGGCATTGCTTCGGACATCCGGGTAAAGCCGACGATATCGGCGAACAGCACCGCGACAGTCTGGCGCCGCACCGCACCCAGCCACTCGTCGCGGTCGGCCAACATCGCTGCGAAATTGGGCGAAAAATAGCGCGCCAGATTGCCGCGCGCGCGCTCCGCCGCCGCGCGCCGGCGGTCGATGTCGCGCAGCCGCGCAATGTCGTCGATGGTCTTGCGAACGGTGATCTCGAGGTCGTTGAGATCGACTGGCTTGGTGACGAAATCAAAGGCGCCGCGGTTCATCGCGGTGCGCAAGTTTTGCATGTCGCCATAGGCCGAGACGATGATCGTGCGGACCTCGGCGCGCTGCTCGCGCAGCCGGGCAAGGAGGGTCAGCCCGTCCATCACCGGCATGTTGATATCGAGCAGCATCAAGTCGATGTCGGGCTCGGCGGCGAGCGCCTCCAGCGCCTCCTCGCCGTGATGGGCAAAGCGGAACTCGAACTCCTTCTCGCGGATCTGGCGGCGGAAGCGCTGGGTGATTAGCAGCTCGAAATCGGGCTCGTCATCGACCGCGAGAATTTTCGCCGCGCTCATCTTCCAGTCTGGTGTTCGCCGCGGCTCACAGTGGGGCCGCGGGCAGCGACTGCAACTGCGCCTTCAGGTGATCGAAATCGACCGGCTTGGTGAAGAATTGGGTCGCGCCGTATTCGGCGGCGCGGCGGCGGCGCTCATCATCGCCATAGGCGGTCATCATCATCACCGGCAAGCCGGGCCACCGATGCTTGACGTGCCGCAGCAATTCGAGCCCGTCCATCCCGGGCATGTTGATGTCCGACAAGATGACGATCAGCTCGGGCTTGATCTCGCCCGCCAGCTGCCGGAGCGCCTCCTCGCCCGAGTCGGCAAAGTGCAGCGCATAGGTGCCCTGTCGCGCCTCGCGCCGGAAGCGCTGGCGAAACAGGTCGGCGACGTCGGGCTCGTCATCGACAACCATGATGCTAACAGTCATGCGCGCATCCCATTTGGCGCCGCCGCTCGTTGGCGCGGCAGGCGAATCGTGAATTCGGTAAATGAGCCTTCCGCGCTGTCGACGGCGATCGTGCCGCCGTGCTGCTGAACGACGATGTCGTAGCTGATCGACAGGCCGAGCCCGGTGCCCTCGCCGGTCGGCTTGGTCGTAAAAAACGGCTGAAACAGCTTGTCGCGAACGTCGGGCGGGATGCCGGTCCCGTTGTCGCGCACCCGCGCCTCGACGGCATTGCCAAGGTCGCGCGTGGCAACGGACAGGGTCGGACGATAGGCGGGGTCACCGTCGCCTTTGGCCCGCTTGTCGGTAGCGTAGAAGCCGTTGCCGAAGAGGTTGAGGAAGACCCGCGTCATTTCCTGTGGCGCCACCTCGATCGGTGCGAGATCGCTTGCGAAATCGCGCTCCAAGGTGATGTTGAAATTTTGGTTCTGGGCGCGGGCGCCGTGATAGGCGAGGTTGAGGGCGTCGTCGATCAGCGTGTTGAGATCGACCGCGCGGCGTTCGCCGGAGATGCCGCGGGAGTGTTCCAGCATCGATTTGACGATGTTGTCGGCGCGGCTGCCGTGCTCGGCGATCCTGGCGAGATTGCCGGACAGCATCGCAATCGTCTCGTCGATGTCGGCGCGCTGGTTTTTGTCGAGCGTCGCCCAGGCCGGCGCCGCGGCCTCCTTCAACTCCTCAAGCAGCTCGTTAGAAAGACCGGCGAAGTTGTTGACGAAATTCAACGGGTTCTTGATCTCGTGGGCGATCCCGGCGGTCAGTTGACCCAAGGCGGCCATCTTCTGCTGCTGGACGAGTTGCTGCTGTGCTGCCGAGAGTTCGGCCAGCGCCCTCTCGGCGGCGTCGCGGGCGGCGCGGATCTGCGCCTCGGCGCGCTTGCGCTCGGTCACGTCGCTGTAGATCACGACAAAGCCGCCGCCCGGCACCGCGGTGCGCCGCACCTCGATGACCGTGCTGTCCGGCCGCGTGCGCTCGGTCGACCATTCCGGCCCCAGCCCGTCGGTGATCCGCCGCACCTCCGCCTCGACATCGACCTGGCCATATTCGCCGCGCTCGGCGAGGTGACGGACAAAGGCGGCCGAGGTCGGACGACTTGCGACAAACTCGTCGGGGAGGTCGAGGAGTTGCTGGAAATTGCGGTTCCAGGCGGCGAGGTTGAGATCGGCGTCGAACATCGCGACGCCGTCGCCCATGTTGTCGAAGGTGACGCGCAATTCCGCCTGGCGCTGGCGGATCTCGTTCAACAACCGGGCGTTGTCCATCGCGATGACCGCCTGCGCCGCAAAATTTTCGAGCAGCGCGATCTCTTTTTCCGAAAATGCCCGCACCTCGCCGCGCGCGCAGGCGATCATGCCGAGCAGCGCGTCGTCGCGGCGCAGCGGCACGCATAACAGCGTCTGATGGCCTTCGTCCTTCACGGGCTCATGAGCAAACACCTTCGAGAAATCCACGTCGGCCATATTGGCGATGTGGCTGACACGCTCGCCGGCGATCAGCAGCCGGGTCGCCGGATTGTCATCGCCCGGATAGCCGCGGCGCACCTGCGCGTCGAAGGTATCAGTCAGCCCTCGGGTGGCGACCGCCCGGAAGCTTTTGCCGTCGTAGAGTTCGAGATCGCCGTAAGCGACATCGCACAGCGCCATCGCCTTTTCGAGGATCGCGTCGAACACCGGCTGAAGCTCGCCGGGCGAGCGGTTGATGACCTGCAATATCTCGGCGATCGCCTGCTGCTGCTCCAGCGACTCGCGCAATTCTTCGAGCAGCCGCGTGTTCTCGATCGCGATGACCGCCTGGTCGGCGAACGTGCGCACCAGCTCGATCTGCCGCTCGGTGAACGGCTCGACGTGGAGCCGGTGAAAATGCAGTGCACCGATGGCAGTCCCGTCGCGCAGCAGCGGCACGATCAAGATCGTGCGCAGCTTGACGAGGGTCGCGGATTTGCTCTGGCGGTATGCCGGATCATCAAGAATATCGGCAATGTGCGTGGTCCGGCCCTGCAAAATTTCGTCTTGAAGCGGCCCAGTCCCTTCTTCCGTCAACAGCCCGCCGCGTATCGCCGTAGAGACTTCTACCGACACCCCGTGCACAGCGACAAAACGAAACGCCTCGTCCTCGCGGATCGTGATGGCGCCGCCAGCGGCTTTGCACAGCTGAGCGGCGGTCTGGATCAGCGTGTCGAGCACCGGCTGCAGGTCGAAGGTCGAGCGGCTGATGACTTTCAGCACGTCGCTCGTCGCGGTCTGATATTCCAACGACTCTTCGAGGTCGCGGGTGCGCTCGCGGATTTCGTTGAGCAGCCGCGTGTTCTCGATGGCGATGACGGCTTGGTCGGCGAAGGTGCGCACCAGCTCGATCTGCCGCTCGGTGAACGGCTCGACCCGCTGGCGAACCAGCGAGATTGTTCCGACCACCATTCCTTCGCGCAACAGCGGCACGCCCAGTCCCGTATGGTAGCCGCCGACGCTGACGGATTCAGGCAGCGCATAATCCGGATCGGCCGCGAGATCTGCGATATGAACAACGCCGACTTCGAGCGCGGTGCGTCCGACCAGCGTGCCGCGCGTCGGCGCAAAGGCGGTCTGGCGCAGCAATGCGTAGAATTCATCGACGAGCGAATACGCCGCCACGTAGCGGTATGTCTCACCATCGCGGATCGTCAGCCCCGCCCCCTCGGCGCCGCACAACCGCGCGGCCGTTTCCACCAGCGTATCGAGCACCGGCTGTAGGTCGAAGGTCGAGCGGCTGATGACCTGCAAAACCTCGCTCGTCGCGGTCTGGTATTCGAGCGATTCCTGCAGGTCGCGGGTGCGCTGGTTCAACTCGGTGAACAGCCGAACCGTTTCGATCGCGATCACCGCCTGATCGGCAAAGGTCTTCAGCAGATCGATCTGCGCCTCGGCGAACGGCTCGGCCGCGTAGCGCGTGACGGTGATCGCTCCGAGCGGATTGCCGTCTTTCAGCATCGGAACGGAGAGCGTGGTGCGTAACCCCGATTGGGCGATCGCCGTCAGTGCGAACTCGGGATCCGCCGAAATGTCGGCGACATGCGCGACCTCTCGCGTCAGGATCGCCCTGGTTGTCACGCTCTGTCGGCCTGGGGGCAGCGGGAAATGCTGCGCCACACCTTCCAGCTCCTCGGGCGTCCAGCCGTGATGCGCGGCAAAATGGATCAGCGATCCGTCGAACCGGAAGACGCCGCCGTTGGCGGCGCCGCATATCCTCGACGGCGCTGGCGGCGATCGCATCGAAGGTCGGCTGCACGTCGGTCGGCGACGATGAAATGACGCGCAGGATCTCCGCCATCGCGGTCTGCTTTTCGAGCGCCTCGCGCGTCTCGGTCAGAAGCCGCGCGTTCTCCATCGCGATGACCGCCTGCGCCGCGAAGTTTTCCAGGAGCGCGATCTCCTTGTCGGAAAACAGGCGCACCTCGGTACGGCTGCACGTGATCGCGCCCAACAGCGCGCCTTCCCTACGCAGCGGCAGCGCGAGAGCCGTGCGTATGCCACCGAGCTCGGAGGCGGCGCGAGCCAACGGAGTGTCGACCTGGGATACGTCGGCGATGTGTGTCATGCGCTCGCCGGCAACAAGCGGAGCCAAAATCGGCACGGAGCCGCTGATCCCCCGGCGGAACTCGACCGCCAGCTCCTCGGGATAGCCGCGAGCCGCGGCCGCCTTGAATAGCTCGCCGTCGTACAGGTACAGCGTGCCAATCATCGCTCCGCACAAAGCATGCGCCTTGTCGAGAATCGCGTCGAACACCGGTCCGAGGTCGCCGGGGGACGAGTTGATGACGCCGAGCACCTCGGCGGTCGCGGTCTGCTGCTCCAGCGCCTCGCGGGTTTCGGTGATGAGCCGCGCGTTCTCGATCGCGATGACCGCCTGCGCCGCGAAATTCTGGAGCAGCGCGATCTGCTTCTCGGAGAACGGTTCGACGTGTTGGCGATAGAACTGGATGGCTCCCAGTAGGCTTCCTTCTTTCAGCAGAGGAACTGCAACGGAGCTGCGAGCCCCGCCGAGCTCGACCAGGGCACGGCGATGTGCTTCGCCGGCCCGGTAAGCCTCACCGTCGACCGCATCGGCAAGATGGACGACCGCCCGGCTTTGCAGCATTTGGAAGCCAATGGTCCCGGGCTCCGGTTGCTGCGGGTTGTGCGTCAAGAATTCGGCATACCCCGGCGGAACGCCGCGCGTCGCCGTAGTCGTGAAGCTCCTCCCGTCATAGGTCCGCAAGATGCCGAATGCCGCGCCGCACAAATGCATGGCTTTGTCCAGCATTGCGTCAAATACCGGCGCGAGATCGCCGGGTGAGGAGTTGATGACCTGGAGGATTTCGGCCGTGGCGGTCTGCTGCTCCAGCGCCTCGCGGGTTTCGGTCAAGAGCCGCGCGTTCTCGATCGCGATGACCGCCTGCGCCGCGAAATTCTGCTAACAGCGCGATCTGCTTCTCGGAGAACGGCCGGACCTCGCGGCGATGAACGTTGATGACGCCGAGCAGCGCGCCGTCCTTGCGCAACGCCACGCCGAGCCAGGAACGGACATGGCGCGCGTCG
This sequence comes from uncultured Alphaproteobacteria bacterium, assembly GCA_963842175.1. Lineage (GTDB taxonomy): Bacteria > Pseudomonadota > Alphaproteobacteria > ATCC43930 > CGMCC-115725 > DATARH01. The sequence continues at coordinate 29,069 of CAWJFM010000001.1, read as the reverse complement.
AGGCGCGCGCGCCCCAGCGGCATCTGGTAGGCGGCCGTTTCCCGGACGTCCGCGACATGCGACACGCTCTGGCCACGTGCGAGGAATTCATACATGCCGCCGACCTGCGCCGCACCGAGCCGTCGCAGCGTCGCGGCCTCGCCGGGCGCGCCGTGAACGGCGGCGAGGTGGAGCCTCTCGCCGTCGAAGGTGCGCACCAGCGCCTCGTCGGCGACGCACAGGCGCACTGCCCGCTCGACCATCGCCTCGAACACCGGCCCGAGATCGCCGGGCGAGGAATTGATGACCCCCAGCACCTCGGCCGTTGCGGTCTGCCGCTCCAGCGCCTCGCGCGTCTCGGTGAGAAGCCGCGCATTCTCGATCGCGATCACCGCCTGCGCCGCGAAATTTTCGATCAGCGCGATCTCCTTGTCGGAGAACGGCCGAACCTCGGTGCGATTGCACGAGATCATGCCGAGCAACGCACCGTTCCGGAACAGCGGCACGAGAAGGTTCGTCCGCACCCCGCCACGCCCGGAAACGATGCGGCCGGTCGGGTTACCGTCCTGCCTCAGATCGGCGATGTGCACATGGTTGCCGGCGAAGAGCGGCGTGTGGTGCGGCGCCAGATCGACCCCGGCGCGCAGATGCTCGAGCACATCCTCCGGATAGCCGTGCGCCACGGCCGCCTTCATCTTGCCGCCATCATAGAGAAAGAGGGTCCCGCGCTCGGCACCGCACAGCGCGTGGGCCTTGTCGAGGATCGCCTCGAACACCGGCGCGAGATCGCCGGGCGAGGAATTGATGACGCCGAGCACCTCGGCGGTCGCGGTCTGCTGCTCCAGGGCCTCGCGCGTTTCGGTGATCAGCCGCGTGTTCTCGATCGCGATCACGGCTTGCGCCGCGAAATTCTCGAGCAGCGCGACTTCCTTGTCGCCGAACGGGCGCGCTTCCTGGCGGAAAACCGTGAAGACACCGACGACAGCGGCATCCTTGACCAGAGCGACGGACAGCAAGGTTCGCGCGCCGCCGAGTTCGACCAGCGCCCGGCGCATCGGATTGCCGGACTGATAGGCATCGCTTGCGCCAAGGTCAGGGACATGGACGAGACGCTCGCCCGCCAACAAGCGCTGATGCGCCGCGGTGTGGAACCATTCCGCGGGTACTTTCTCGAGCCATTCCGTATACTCGGGTGGCACGCCGCGCGACGCGACGGGTCGGAAGTGCCTGCCATCGTAGACGTACATCTGCCCGAAGGAGCCCTCGCAGAGGCGGATGGCTTTGTCGAGCATTGCATCGAACACGGGCGCGAGGTCGCCCGGCGACGAATTGATGACGCCCAGCACCTCGGCGGTCGCGGTCTGCTGCTCCAAGGCCTCGCGCGTCTCGGTCAGGAGCCGCGCGTTCTCCATAGCGATGACCGCCTGCGCCGCGAAATTCTGCAGCAGCGCAATCTGCTTGTCGGAAAAAGGCTTCACCTCCATGCGGTGCATCGTGAAATGGCCGACGACCTCGCCCTCCTTGATCAACGGGACGAACAGAACCGTCAGGATCCCCGCCTCGACCGCGGCCACCTCGTCGCGGCAGCGGTGGAGCCAATAGGATTCGTCCTCGCGCACATCACGGACATGCACGACCGACCGGGTTGCGATCATCCGTGCCGGCCCTGAATTCGGGTTCAGCGGCACCGGCGTATCGGGCGGGAACAGCTCGTCGAAATCCTCCGATACGCCGCGGCTCGCCAGCCGGAAGAAGGCGCGGTTCTCGAAGCGGAACAAGTGCCCGGTATGCGCCTCGCAGAGCCGTACCGCCCTCTCCAGCATCTCGTCAAACACCGGCGCGAGGTCACCGGGCGACGAATTGATGACCTGCAGTACCTCGGCGGTCGCCTGCTGCGCTTCCAGCGCCTCGCGCGTCTCGGTCAAAAGCCGCGCGTTTTCCATCGCGATCACCACCTGGTCGGCGAAGCTGCGGACCAGCGCAATCTCGGAGTCGGTAAACGGCCGCACCTCCTGACGGTAGATCACGATGACCCCGAGCAGCTGGTCATCGTGCCGCAACGCGACCCACATCGCGGTGCGAGCGCCCGTGGCGTCGATCATCTTGACCCGCGAGGGCATGCCCGAGCGGTACGCCTCGGTGTCGCGCACGTCCTCTATGTGCAGAAACGGAGCGCCCTTCAGGATCTGCCCAACGGCACTGTCCGGTTCCGGTACCCAGACCCGGAACCATTCTGTCGCCACCTCGTCGAGCATGTCGCCGCGCATCGCGGCGGAGTGCATCGCCGTGCCGTCGCAACGAAACAGGACGCCGAGCGGCGCCTCGCACAGCCGTAGCGCGCGGTCGAGAACCGCGTCGAAAACGGGCACAAGATCGCCGGGCGAGGCGTTGATGACCTGAAGGACCTCCGCGGTCGCCGCCTCACGTTCGCGGGCTGCCTTCAGTTCTGCCTCGAGCGCGTCTACATGAGCGCGCATCTCAGCGAGGGAGAACTGCTGGCCGTGCTTCGGTCCTTCCTGAACAGGCCCTCTCGCGCTCTGCCTCATGTCCCCCGCCTCCCGGCACCTGCGAGCACTAAGTTCTTCCGCCTTTATTAGGCCGCGCGGTATGGGAGTTTAAGCCCAACTCACAGGTCCCGCACCTGTGTTGGCCCTCCTCGGATGACAGGCGGCGCGCTCACGGCTTCTGGGTCCAGCGAACGGCCGGAATCGGCGCCTCTCGCCCATTGCCGAGCGACCTAGCATGGGTCTCTTAACTGAACCAACAACAGCCGCTCAGCCTTGGCCGCCGGAACCGCTCAAGTTGCCCGATTGTGTGGAAAAACTCTGCGTCTAACCGAACGGGACAGCGATCGCGGCAGGCCAGGGCGGCGGTTGACAGGGGTCGTCTCGCCTCAAGTCGCGATGATCGGCGCCTGAACGGGGATCAGTTTGGCGAGTTTTCGGAGGTTTTGAGCGATAGCGGCGAGATGGAACTCGTCGCGGGCGCCGTTCGGCCCGCGTAATTGGAGCCGGTCGAGCTTCAGGATGCGTTTGAGGTGGGCGAACAGCATCTCGACCTTTTTTCGCTGGCGGCGCGAGGTCTGGTAGGCCTCGGTCTTGGCGATGTCACGGGCCAGTTCACGGGCACCTTCATGGATCGAGCGCAGCAGCTTGCGGGGCCGAGCGTTGGAGCAGCACCGGGCCTTCAACGGGCAGATGTCGCAGTCATGCTTGCTCGCCCGGTAGCGGAGCAGGTTGTCTTTCGGCACTCCGGTCCGCGGCGTCGTGAACCGCCGGCGATAGTGCTGGAGGATTTTTCCGGCCGGGCAGCGGTAGGATGCCGTCGGTGCGCTGGGATTTGTCGTAAACCGGGATGTGCGGCTCGATCCCGCGATCATGCACCAGCCAGTTCAGCATCTCGGCCGAGCCGTAGGCGGTGTTGCCGATCAAGCGCTCGGGATACAAATCGAAGTGCTCCAGCGACCGCGCTCGTGGTAAACATTTCCCAGACCGCAGGTGTCGTCATCCTTGAGTATGAAGTGCAGGGCAACGCCGTAGGCTCCGGCAAGGTCTACGAGAACCGCTTCATCTCGGTTGTCACGATAAAAGATCGGAAGATTGCGGGTTGGCGCGACTACATGGACTCGTTGGCGGCGATGTCCGCACTAACCTAGGGTCGCGAGCGGCTGTGGCTTAGAGGGTATCAAGTGTCAGATTTTGACCACTAAAGTCCGGCGCGAAATTCATCGCGATCCCGTTAATGCAGTAGCGGAGGTGGGTCGGCGTCGGGCCGTCGTCAAATACGTTCCCAAGATGACTTCCGCAGTTCGCGCAATGGACCTCCGTTCGAACCATGCCGAGGGTCGGTCAATCGAAGTCTCGATTGCGCCCTCGATCGGATCATTGAAGCTAGGCCAGCCGGTCCCGCTTTCGAACTTGCCTTTTGATTTGAATAGAGGCTGATCACAAGCGGCGCATGAAAATCTGCCGGGTCTCTTTTCGAAGAGCAGCGCGCAGCTCCCCGGCGCCTCCGTTCCGTGAGATCGCATAACCAGATACTGCTCGGGCGTCAGGATCCGGCGCCATTCGGCGTCGCTGTGGGTGACTGCATAGCCCTTGCCCGCCGTTTTCGGTTCCCCTTTCGCTGCTCTGGTCAACGGGCCGTTAAATTCTTCCGGCGCTACCTAACTAAGCTCCCAGTTTCCCCCGACACCGGATCGTCCCCTATATACTTTGGGCTGGTTATGCCGAGAGATCCTTTATAGCCCATCCCCTCGGCGGCTTGCGCGAACTCACGGATCGCTTCGGGGTCGCCACCGACGCCCACGTCAATCGTCGGCAATGCTACGCCGAGCTTCATCTCAATCCCTCCTCCGCAGATCGCCGGATACTGACGTGAATCACCCGCTCATTGGGAAACGATCGCGTCTTGTCCTTAGAGAAGGGCGCACCCGCGTCAGGCCTGCGACGCGCCGGTGGCCGCGCGCAACACGGCACAGATCACTACCATCTTCGCGATGACGTCGCTGGCAAACGGCTCAACTGCTGTCCGGACGGCATCGTTGAGCGTAGGGTCTAGCGCCGCGGACGGGTCGGGCAGCTGCATCGCAACACGCGTCGCGCGGACCCGCGCTTTCGCCGTGGCGTCGACGATCGAGCGAACGAGGGACCCGTCGGCATCCATGGGCGCGACCAGCGTCCAAGCCAGCGCCAGATAGGCCGGCCAATACGCCAGATGCCGATACATGCTGGCGAGCACCGCGTCGTCCCGTTGCGTACCGAGCCGGTTCAAAATCAGCACCAATTCGGCGGTCGCTGGGGGCAGCTCGGCCATGGTGGGCAGCGACGGCAGCGGGATTGAAGGGGGTGGTTCGTACACGACGCCAACGCCATGCGAGGACGCGGCATCGCGAGCGGGCGGCTCGCCGTCCAGCCGGCACAACAGCGCGGAAAGGGCGATGAGGGCCATCGCGTTGGTCCGGTCATAGGCGGCCAGGATATTGCGGATCGTACTGAGGTCACCGCCGAGAAGTTCTGTCGCGGCGAGAAGCTCGGGCGGAAACGGCGGCAGCTCAGGCAGGTCGAGATCGTCGTGCAGCGCCGCCGCTGCGGTCGCGATCGTACCGTCGACATAGAGCGGTCGCAACATCCCCCAGGTCCGGGACAGAGCGTCTGGGATGGTGGCGAGATGGCGCCAGACAAGGTTGACCACTTCAACCCCGAGCACTCGGCGAATGTCGGCGAAGATCGCCGCGGTCTCGCCGGTTGCGGCGGCTTCGGTGACGGCCGGGACAGGATCGCTAGCGCTCGACGTCATGATCGCAACTTCCTCCGCCTGCCTCTCCCTGGATAAGAGTCACGGCGGTTGACTGTGGACCCCCGGCGGTCATTCGCTGGCGACCGGGTCAGGCGAATTTGCGCTTCGCGACTTGCGCAGCAGCAACAGCAAGGGCGCTGAAAAAAGCGCGATGATCATCATCAATTTGAAGTCATCGATATAGGCGACCATCTGCGCCTGGCGCGTCACCTCGACATTAAGCGCGGCGATCCCTGCGGTCTCGCTGAGGCTGAAGGGCGGCAGCAGGTAAGGCGGCCGCGCTAGCGGATTATCCGGGCGCAGATGTTCGATGAGGTGTGCATGCACGATCTGGGTGTTCTCGACGAATAAAGCTTCGAGGATCGCGATGCCAATGCTGCTGCCGATGTTGCGCACCAGGCTGAACAGGGCGGTGGCCTGGGTCAGGACCGAGCGCGGCAAGGTCGAAAAGCTAATCGTGCTCAACGGCACGAACACAAAGCCCAGCCCGAAACCCTGAACCAGCCCCGAGACGACAATTGGCTGCATATTCATGCCCAGCGAGAACTCGCTCATCTGATAGAGCGAGAGAGTGGTCAGCGCGAGCCCGCTGAGGATGATTAGGCGGATGTCGAAATGATCCGGCCGACGAGGAACATTCCAATCATCGTACCGACGCCGCGCGGCGCGATCACAAGACCGGCTGTCGTCACGGGGTAATGCATCAATTGCTGCAGCATTGTCGGCATCAATGCCAGCGTCGCGAACATGATGACCCCGACAAAAAACATCAGCACAAGACCGGCAACGAAATTGGCATCGCGCAATAGCTCGCGATTGAGGAAGGGACGCCCGCTCGTCGTTAGCGTGTGAACGACGAACAGATACAAGGCGAGGCCGGCGACCGTCGCCTCGACCCAGATCTCGGTCGAGTGGAGCCAATCCTTGAGCTCGCCGCGGTCGAGCAGGATCTGCAAGGCCCCAATGGCGACGCCGAGCGTGCCAAAGCCAAAAAAATCAAAACGCTCGCGCTGGGCGTGGCGGGTCTCGTGGATGAACACGAGGATGCCGACGAAGGCAATGATGCCGATCGGCAAGTTGATGTAGAACACCCAACGCCAGTCGTAATTGTCGGTCAGCCAACCGCCGAGCGCGGGGCCGACGATCGGGCCGATCATGACCCCGGTTCCCCATACCGCCATCGCCTGGCCGTGCCGCTCGGGCGGATTGATGCGCAAGAGGACGGCCTGCGACAACGGCATCAAGGCCGCGCCACAGACCCCTTGCAGCAAGCGGAAGAGGACGATCTGGGTGAGGTTTTCGGCAAGGCCGCACAACACCGACGCCACGGTAAAGCCGATCACCGAAATCAGAAAGACGCGTTTGATGCCGAAGGCGCCGGCCAGCCAGCCGGTCAGCGGCGTCATGATGGCGGCGGCGACGATATAGGAGGTCAGGACCCAGGTGATCTGGTCCTGCGCCGCGGAGAGGCTGCCCTGGATGTGCGGCAGCGCAACGTTGGCGATCGTCGTATCGATCGCTTGCATAATCGTCGCCAGCATGATCGAGATCGTGATGGCGGCCCGATTGACCTTCGGGGCAACAGGATCAAGCGCTCCGCTTCCATCGGGCTCGACGCGCCCCGGGCGCTCCCGGAAACTCGGGGGCTCACCAGTCGCGGAGACGTCGGCGACGGCCGGAACGGGATCACTCATTTTGCGGTCGCCACCATGATCCGGACAACACCGGCACCCTGGCGCAGCCGAGGTGCCGGCGTACGGTCATTCACGTCAAGCGGCGGCGGGCGGATAATTGGAGGGGAAGAGTGCGCGGCGACGTCTCGTCGTCGACCTCTTTCTTGAAGGCGTGGCTGCCGCCTACTGCCCGCGCCCTGGCAACCGCCGGGCGGTCGTTGATCGCCTGAAACCAGCGGTTGATGTTTGGATAGGCCGCAAGCGGGTTATCGCTGCCGGGCAGTACGAAGCTCGCGCGGTCGATCCAGCCCCATGCCGAAATGTCTGCGATCGTGTACCCGCCGCCGACGATGAAGCTGCGGCCTTCGAGGTGCTTGTTGAGCACCGCGTAGTGCCGTTCCGCTTCGCGCCGATAGCGGTTGATCGCGTAGGGAAGCTTCTCCGGAGCGGCGCGCTGGAAATGCACCGCCTGTCCGGAGAACGGCCCTAGCCCGGTCGCGATGAAGAACAACCACGAAAGCAGTTCACCGCGATCCGCGGGTGAACCCACCAGCTTGCCGGTCTTCTCGCCGAGGTAGAGCAGGATCGCGCTCGAATCGAACACCCGGGTCTCGGCGCCGGCGGGACCCTCGGTGTCGACGATGGCCGGCACCTTGCCGTTCGGGTTGATCGCGCGGAATTCCGCCGCGTGCTGCTGGCCCTTGGCGGTGTCGACCGCCACGATTTCATACGGCAGACCGGTTTCTTCGAGAAACAGCGCGATTTTGGCGGGGTTCGGCGTCGGATGGTAATAAAAGCGGATCATTGTCGTTCCTTTCGGTAAGGGGGCACGGTCAGGCGGCCTTGGTCGCATCGGCGCACAAGCGCGCGGAGCGCCGCGACCATCGCGTTAGGCTCCAAACCTAGTGGGACAGACCGGCCTGAGGGGTTTGGCAGCGTGAAATCCGGTACGTGATCGCCGGTCTTCATCGCCTTTTCGATCGGAAAGGTCCGCTGCAGCTCTTCGACTTTGGCATCGTATAGCTCAGCCCGATCTGTCGGAGCCGTGCGGATAAACTCGGCACGCAGGGCATCCAATTCGTCTTACAGGTTCATCCTCGATCCTCCAGCCAATTTTAGACCGTATGATCTAGAATGACCGGGCAAGCCGCGCGCTGACAATGGCTTTGCCGTTCTGGCGCGCGTGTTCTAAAATTTCATCGACCGATCATGAGGATAGCGGCACGCCGATGCCGCTGGCGCGAGGAAGGCCGATGGCACGACCGAGAGAGTTCGACGAGACGACCGTGCTGGAGGCGGCGATGAACTGCTTCTGGGCGCAGGGTTTCGAGCAGACGTCGGTGCGCGATCTCGCCGAGCGGATGGGGATCACCGGCGCCAGCCTCTACAATGCCTTTGGCGACAAGCGGTCGCTGTATCGGCAGGCCTTCGTCCATTACCTCGCGCAGACGGTGCGGGACCGCGTTGCCCGGCTGGAAAAGCTGCCGCCGGCTTTGGCGATCCGGACATTTTTCGACGAGATCATCGAGCGGTCGGTCGACGACGAGCAGCGCCGCGGCTGCATGCTGGTCAACGCGGCGCTGGAACTGGCGCCGTATGACCCCGAATTCCAGAAACTCGTCGCCGAGGAGATGATCTTCATCGAGGCTTTCTTTCGCCGCTGTGTCGAGGCGGGCCAGAAGGACGGTTCGATCACCGACACCCGTCCCGCGGACGAACTCGCCAAGTTGCTGTTGAGCGTGCTGCTCGGCATCCGTGTCCTGGCGCGCACGCGCCCGCAGCGCGAGGTGCTGGAAGGCGCAGCCAACGGGGTCTTGGCGATGCTCGGGGCCGGAGCGTAACGGTCGGCCCGACGATCACCGTCCGCACCCGGCACGTTTTAGATTGATCGATCTAAAACACGTGATAAGCTCCTCCGGAACGAGGCGAGCCATCGCCGCGAGCTGATGCGAGGAGAGGCTCAGTGACCAGACTGACCGACCTGCCGCCCGACCAGGCCAAACGCCTGGCCGAGGTCGAATGCCCGGAATTTAAAACGCGGCCCTGGGTGACGGGCCCGGCGTTATCGCAGCGCCGCGTCGCGATCGTCTCGTCCGCCGGCCTCGTCGTGCGCGGCGAGGACCCGTTCCGCGGCCGCGACCCGCATTATCACGCGATCCCTGCGACGACGCCGGCCAAAGACCTGCTGTGCAGCCACATCTCGATCAATTTCGACCGCACCGGGTTGCAGGAAGATTGGAACGTCGCCTTTCCGATCGACCGGCTGCGGGAGCTGGTGGCCGAGGGGACGATCGGCTCGATGGCCGATACCCACTATTCGTTCATGGGCGCGACCGATCCCGTTGCAGATGGAGCCGCATGCCCGCGAGCTCGCCGGCCGCCTGAAGCAGGACAACGTCGACAGCGTCCTCCTCGCCCCCGTTTGACCGGTCTGCACGCGCGCCGTGAGCGCGCTGGGCCATTATCTCGAGGAAGAGGGTATCGCGACCGTCGCCGATCGTGTTGATCCGGCCGCAGGCCGAGAACACGAAGCCGCCGCGCGCGCTGTGGGTACCGTTCGAGCTGGGGCGGCCGTTCGGTCCGCCGAACGACCCGACATTCCAGAAGCGTGTCGTCCTGGCTGCGCTCGGCATGCTGGTCGAGGACGGCGGGCCGGTGCGGATCATCGATTTTCCCGATGACGATCCGCGCGCCCGCCCGATCCGGCGTGGCAGCCGCCCTTCATGCCGGCGACGGTCGCGAATGGCTCGTGCAGAGTCTCTCGCATCCCGGCTGGAGGCGGAAATCCTGCTGCTCCAGGGCGCGCATCGGCGCTGGATGGAGCAACACGGCCGCAGCACCGTGGGGCTGAGCGGGCTGCCGATCGGCGACTGTGCCCGCTACGTTGCCGATTGGCTGCGCGGCAAGGCGCCGCCGAGCCCGCGCGACGGGTTCTCGGCGCCGCTGATCCTGCGCTTCGCGGTCGACGATCTGAAGGCGTATCTGCCTGGAGGCCGCCGGCTGCCGGGACCGCGAAACCGTCGAGCCGCCAGCTCACCGACTGGCTCTGGAACGAGACCGCGACCGGGGCGGCGATCCACGTGCTGCGCGAGATGCTGCAGGCGCACGAAGACGACCGTCTGCGGCTGATCGTCAGCAACTTCATGGTGCCCGCCGCAAGGGTGCGTGCCGGCGTGAGGAGCAGATGGAACGGCATAAAGGTCCTTGCCTTCGACACCGGCGGCACGGTGCTCGACTGGCATGCCGGTTTGACCGCGGCGATGGCGGCATGGGGTGCCGCGCAAGGCATCGAACGCGACTGGCATGCGCTGGCGAACGAGCATCGCCGCCGCTCGCTGCGCCGGATGACCAACACCATCGACCCTGGGTTCAACATCGACGACGTGCATCGCGACGTGCTGGGCGAACTGTTCGACGAGAACGGACTCGGCGGCTCCGCGCAGGAACGGCAGGGCGATAGCGGAGCGCTGGCACCAGCTTGACGCGTGGCCAGATTTTGCGCCGGCGCTGCGCCGCTTGCGGCGGCACCGCATCTGCGTCTCGTTCACAATCCTCAGCCTGTCGCTGATCGTCGATGTGTCGCGCCGCAACGGCATCGATTGGGACGCGGTAATCCCCTGCGAGATGCTGCGCGTCTACAAGCCGCTTCCGGACGCCTACCGGCGCGCCGCCGCGTTTCTTGCCGTTGAGCCGCACGAGATCCTGATGGTGGCGTGCCACAATTTCGACCTCGATGCGGCCCGCGGCGTTGGCTATCGCACCGCCTTCGTGCGTCGCCCGGACGAGTGGGGACCCGCCGATCCCGCCCGACCCCGTACCCAACCCGGCCACCGACATCGTGGTCGATGGGTTTGCGCAACTCGCCGACCATTTCGGTGCCTGAAACCAACGCAATGTGCCGGCCCCGAGAAATTGCACATGGCGCAAGCAGGACGCCTAGGCCTTAAGGAACTTGAATTCTGCTCGGGGTACCGCCGGCAGCGTGATGGCATTGGGCGCACCTCTCTCCTTCAGTCGCTAGCGCGACGATGCTGAACTGCGGGCTGACGCCCGGCGATCCGGTCCTGGCGCGCTATCTCGACCCGGCCCAATTTGGGAGCGTCGAGTCTGCGGCCGTCAGAAATTACGTTATGTAGCAGGCGGTTTATTCATGAATATCAATATGATAAGATCGATTCCTGTTACACTATCCTGAGTTCGCTTGGAGCAAGATCAACCGCAGCCTGCTCGATCGTCAAGACTGTGTCCGAAAGGCCGAACTCTCGATGAACCCGCTAACCAGAGCGGAGGACGCGCCCGGAGGGGATCCGACGATGGGAGGTTGCGAATGACCCCAGCTCACTCCAGATCGGCGAGCACCGTGGCCCACAGGGTCAGGGGTGGGGCGCGGTTGACGCGGATCGGGGGAGACGCAGAGGGCATCGGTCGGGAGCGTATCGCGATGCGGTTGACACCGAAAAACCAAGGGTTGAATACTTCGCATCGCTGATGGGAGGGCTGGCGACGCTAGGCGTGATGCGGGGACTTCTATTGTTTGCATTAATCTGCGGTGCCCTCCTGACGAACGCGTCGGCGCAGGAGTGGCCCGTTCCGGACGTCGATGCCCTGCCGATGGACGTGTTCGGCCAGGCGGTGCGCACTGGCCGCGACCTGATCGTGCATACCGCGGCGACGATCGGGCCAGACGCCGCCGATCCGGCGAAACGGTTCTCCGGCAATGGGCTCGAATGTCAGAGCTGCCATCTGGATGCGGGCACGAAGAAGTTCGGGTTGCCGCTCGCGGGCGTTTGGGGCGTCTTTCCACAGTTCATCGGCCGTGAGAACGAGGTGCGCACGCTGGAGGACCGGATCAACGGTTGTATGGAGCGTAGCATGAACGGCCGCACGCTGCCGCCGGACGGCCCCGAAATGAAGGCGATGCTGACGTATATCCGGTTCATCAGCGCCGGCGTCCCGACCGGGCGCGGCGCCGAGGGACGGGGGGCGCCGCCGGTCCCATTGCCAAATGCGGCGAGCGATCCGAAACGCGGCGCGAAACTGTTCGCGGAAACATGCGCCGTATGCCATCAGGCGGATGGGCAAGGCCTGCGCTGGGGGGCGGCGGATGCCGCGCAACGGCAACGCTACCAATTCCCGCCGTTGTGGGGACCGGACAGCTATAACGACGGCGCGGGTATGGCACGGCCTATCACGGCCGCCAGTTTCATCCGGGGGAACATGCCGAGGGGGACCGAATCCGACCATCCCGTGCTGAGCGCACAGGACGCGTTCGACATCGCCGTGTTCGTTGATAGCCAACCGCGGCCACATCGCATTGGCAACGAGCGAGATTTTCCCGATCGCGCGCTCAAGCCCGCCGACGCAACCTATCCGCCATTCCTCGGCCCGTTTCCGCCATCGCAGCATCTGACCGGACCGTGGCAACCGATCCAGCAATGGCAGAAGGACAACGCGCACACCCTGCGAGGCGACTCTCCGCCTTCGGGAGGCTGAGCCGCACAGGTGGATCCGTTCCAGACAGCGGCGGCGGTCTGCAGCGGGGTGATCGTCGGCTTTGCGCTCGGCCTGGTTGGCGGCGGCGGCTCGATTCTCGCGATGCCGTTGCTGCTTTATGTCGTGGGGATGCCGGACCCACATCTGGCGATCGGCACCAGCGCGCTCGCGGTCGCGGTCAATGCGTTCGCCAATCTCGTGCCGCACGCGCGCGAGCGGCATGTCCGCTGGCGTCCCGCGCTGATCTTCGCGGGCGCCGGACTGGCCGGCGCCTTCGCCGGCTCGTCGATCGGGAAGGCGGTGGATGGGCGCCGGCTGCTGATCCTTTTCGCGCTCTTGATGCTGTTCGTCGCGGCGATGATGCTGCGCGGGCGCAAGGCCGAGTCTGGCCCGGTGGGCGCGGTGCCCCCCGTCAATCTTTGGCGGCTCGGTCAGATCGGGCTCGGGGCTGGCGCCCTGTCCGGGTTTTACGGGATCGGTGGCGGGTTCCTCGTGGTGCCCGGATTGATCCTCGGGACCGGCATGCCGACGATCGCGGCAATTGGGTCCGCGCTGGTCGCGGTAGGCGTTTTCGGCACCACGACGGCGGTCAATTATGCCATCTCCGGACTCGTTGATTGGCCGGTCGCGCTGCTGTTCATCACGGGCGGAATCGGCGGCGGATGGATCGGCGCGCGTCTGGCGAAACGGCTCTCGGCACAACGCCAGACTCTGACGCGGATGCTGGGGTGCATGTTGGTTTTGGTATCGGGCTACATGCTGTATCGGAGCCTGACGTGATGGCGCTGGCGGTGCCCAGAGCGGACGACGCGCCCGGAGTGAGCCGACGATGGGGCGGTTTTCGTTGCGCTAAGATGAAGATTGTCCTCTTGTTCCGAAGCAGCTTCTTGCCGATGTCGCCTGTATACGCCAGGTTTAATCCAGGTTTAATTCCGATCCAGGAAATGCTTCTGGCAGCCGACAGGATGCATCCGCCGATCCATCGGCGAGGAAGGCGGCGGCCGACCACAGCAAAACACACGCGGAGCGGAGGAGGAGCGGATGAACACTCTTAACGCAAAGACGACGGATGGCGCGCCACGCCGAAACTTCTTTCGCTTCGCCGGCGCAACGGTGCTTGGGCTCTCGGGGCTTGTGTCCGCGGCGTCGCGTGCGCAGGCGGCAACACCGGTGGCGAGTGACGGCCCGGACTGGCCAGGAAAGTTAGAGGGACGCCATCGCCAATTGGTCGACGCCTTTACGGTCAACGACGGCCGCCCGCTTGCATTCGCACAGGCGTTCCTGCTCACGGATGCGGCGCCAGGTTCAGCGACGTCGGTTGTCGTTCTGCGCGCTCAGGCGCTCCCGATCGCCCTCAACAGTGCGATGTGGGGAAAATACAAAATCGGCGAATCATTCAAGATCATCGATCCGGAGACCAAGGCCCAGGCACAGAAAAATCCTTTCCTGAAACCAAAGCCCGGCGTCCTGTTAATGGACGATATGGCTGTTGACCGGCTGCTCGGGAAAGGCGCGGTATTCGGCGCATGCAATCTGGCGCTGCATAACCTGAGCAAACAGCTCGCAAGCAACGCCGGCGTGAGCGCGGACGACGCGGCAAAGGAATGGGCCGCGAACCTGGTGCCGGGGATCGCTCTCCTCCCGTCGGGGGTATGGGGTTTGAACCGGGCGCAGGAAAGCGGGTGCACATACTGCTCGGGCGGCTGATAACGAATCGCGAGGCGCGCTCAGGCCGGGGCGCTTGCTCTGAGACTCCGGTCCTTCAGACGGCGGGCTAAACGCACCACAAGGCGCGTCTCGTCGCCGTGCTAATTGAGCAAGCATCGGCTCGGGGAGCGAGCGGGGTCTGGGTAGGCTGTTGGCGCTACTTGGCCGTTGGCGCATCAAGCCTGAAGGTACACCATCAACCAACTGAGCCGTGCTGGGTAACGGCGGACAGGGTTCGTTTAGGGGGATCGCGTCAGCCGCGACGAGTTCCCGTTGTGGGTCCGTCTGCGGGCGCTCGACAAGGAGTAGGGGGATTTCGGCATCACAGTCTAATCCTCTCAACCTCGTCTTGAGTGAGCCGCTCCTTTCGTTCGGTCGTAAAGCTTATTGGTTCGTGGACTTTCGTGAGCGGCCATTTCCTGAGCGTGCTCGAGTGCGCCGCCGTTGGCGAGATAAGCGGTGATTCCTGTTGCCCGAAACGTGTGGCAGCCGATTTCCTCCGCGATGCCGGCGGCCGCGGCCCGCTTCCGGATCATACGCCAGGCATCCGGCTGACCCATCGGTTGTTCGGACAGCACCGTGCCGCCATGGCCGCGGCTGGTACGGAAAAGCCAGCCCTTGCGATCCTCAGCAATGCCGGCGGCGTCGATGTACGCCCGCAACGCCTCGGCAAGCGCGTGATGGCACGGCATGCTATGCTGTTTGCCGCCTTTCTCTTGCAGCCGAACGGTCCATCCGGCGCCCCGCGGACGCAGATCCTCGACCTTCATCTTCAACGCCGCACCGATGCGGGCGAAGCTGTAGGTCAAGGTGGCGATCAACGCGCGATCTCGCAAATCGCGCAGCGTCACGTCCGCGATGGACTTAAGCAGCTTGCGCCACTCGGCGCCTTCGAGCACCGGCGTCTTGCCGGTCTTGACCACGTGTTTTGGACCGCGCACCGCCGCTGCCGGGTTGGTCGGCATGACCTGGCCGACGACGAGCCAGTCGAACAGCATGCGGATCGCGGCGAGTTGCTGCTTGACCGAAGGCGCCGACACTGCAGGTCTGCAGGTGCTCTATATATAAGGAGACGTCGTACGGTCGGATCGCCGACGGAGTCAGCCCGCAATGGTCACACCAGGCGAAAAAGCGGGCGCAGGCCCGGGCATAGGCACGGCGCGTATTCGGATTGCGTATGTTTGCGGTAAAGAATTCGACGTAGCGTCAGGCGGCTTCCTCGCCGAGATCGGCGATCAGCGCCGGCACCACGTTCAGCGCTCGCTGGTCAGCCGTGACCTCCGCCTGTTGGATGGTCGCCGGTAGCTGGTCTTTGGAGTTGGCCAAATGCGTCCCCTACCCTGATAACTCACCCATGATAAAGGACGTTATCATGCGTAATATAAACAAGCAAGGGCAGGGGGCTGCTCCGCGTTCGCACGGTCAAGACAGTGACGGCCCGACGATCTCCCAGCCGTGGCGTTGGCAACCGCGCCGATCTCTCAGCGGCCCGCTCGCCGCGATCGACGCCGACGGCCCATGATGCCCCAATGCATCATTGGAGACGAGACCGTTGAACTGCCGGGTCGAGTGGCGAGCTGTCCCTCGGTCTGGAGCCACGAAATGACGACGGAGCGCCGATATCTGTCGTCCGCCTCGTAGAGGTCGGACGGACGGCTTCGACCGCAAGGCGATCCGAGCGCTGGCTTTCGTCCGGGGTGAGTATGTAAAGGCCACAATCTACACGCCCCTTGATGATGTCAGCCTGTGTTCGACGTCCCCGATAGCTTGGCTTCGGGAAGCAGCGGCCATTCGACCGGTTGGTGCTGAGGCCGGCGCTCCGATAGGATTACGATCGGTACGGAGGGTTCGAGCAGCGGAGATCACTGATATGAAGATCTTGATCAAAAGCGCATGGGGATCAGACGAGGCGACAAAGGCTGCCTTTGCTTTTCTGCATGCAAACGCTTTCGCCGAGGCAGGGCACGATGTTCAGATCTTCCTGTTGGGTGAAGCGGTCAATCTGATGCGGGATGATTTGATGAATTCCGTCACGCCGGTCGGGTGGGCCCCATTATCGCAAATAATGGCACAAACATTCGCCCACAAAATCCCGCTCAACATCTGAACCGCCTGTTCACGGGCCCGTGCGGTCCGCGAGACAGACCTCGGAGGCAAGAACGCCCGGTTCGTGACGCCGCCGGATCTGGTGGCTCTGGTGGTGTGGGCGGACAGGATACTCAGCGAGTAGAGCCACTCGGTGGACAGCTCCAGGAGTTTGGCGATAGAATCGCAATGACGGAATTAGCGTCGGTCGCATCACTGACCAATTGTCGGCGTCCCCGGCGGCCGGCTGGAGGCGGGGAACCGGAGGGCGCCGATGACCTACAGCCGACGCCGCCTTTTAGCCGCCGCTGCGCTAGTCGGCGCGATGACCCTCGTCCGACCGTCGCGAAGCTCGGCGGCGGAGCCGCCGCCCGAGGTGACAAAGCTGCGGCTGCTTAAGCTGAATCCCGGCATATGCATCGCGCCGCAATACGTCGCCAACGAACTGCTGCGCGCCGAAGGCTTTGCCGAGATCGAATATGTTGCCTCCGCGTCGGGTGGCCCGGCGGCAGCAGCAGTAGCAGGCGGGACCGCCGATTTCAGCTTGAATTATGCCGGGCCGAACATCATCGCGGTGGACGCGGGGCTGCCCTTGGCAATTCTCGCCGGCATCCATGTTGGTTGCTTCGAGGTGTTCGGTCACCAAGGGATTCGCAGCATCGCCGACCTCAAAGGCAAACGCGTCGGCGTCTTGGCATTGGGTTCCAGCCAGCACGTCTACTTGGCGACGATGCTTGCCTATATCGGGCTCGATCCCGGGAAGGACATGGCCTGGGTCACCCCCAGCGCGTCGGCCAAGCCAATCGAACTGTTTGCTGACAAGCAGGTCGACGCCTACCTAGGGTTTGCCCCGGAGCCGCAGGATCTGCGGGCACGGCATATTGGCCACGTGGTCGTCGACAGCGCGGTGGACCGTCCGTGGTCGGAGTATTTTTGCTGCATGTTGACCGGCAACCGCGAATTTGTGCGGAAATATCCGGTCGCCACCAAGCGGGTACTGCGCGCCATCGTCAAGGCCGCGGATTTCTGCGCTGCCCAACCGGCAGAAGTAGCGCGACAGATCGTCGACAGCGGCTTCACGCCGAGCTATCCCTATGCCCTGGAGGCGCTGAGCAAGCTTCCTTACAATCGATGGCGCGAATGGGACCCAGACGACACGATGCGGTTCTATGCATTGCGGCTGCGCGAAGCAGGGCTGATCAAATCGACCCCGCAAAAGATCATCGCCGAGAGCACTGACTGGCGCTTCCTTGATGAAGTGAAGAGAGAGCTGAAGGCGTGAACGGAGGGTTGCGATGCCCATCATGCAGCTTTCTGACCGGCCTATAGCTAGCCGATGCTGCTGCCCTGCGCTCCCGCCCCGCACCTCGTTTGGCGCCGAGGGCGCACTCGAGGCGCTTAGCGAGATCGCCCACGACCGCTGGCACGAATACGATCCCGAGGATACGCTGCGCTCCTACGCACTGCAGATGTGCGAAGCCGGGCTGATCAAGGCGCTGCCCCCAACCGGATCATCGCCGAGAATGTCGACTGGCGCTTCTTTAACGAGTTGAAGCGCGATTGAAGCTCTGATCGCACGGAGGCCTGCTATAGCACTGATCCAGACCCGGCGCCGCTTCATCGGCGGCATGGCGGCGGCAGGCGCCACCGTTGCGGTCGTCGGCCCGCGCGCGGCCGCGGCCGAAGCCGCCCTCGACACGACAGCTGTTCGCATCGCCCAGAATTCCATCTGCCTCGCCCCGATGTATGCCTGCGCGGAGTTGCTGCGCGCCGATGGCTTCGGCGAAATCCGTTTTGTCGAGCTGGCGGGGGGCACTCCCGCGATCAACGCGGTGGCACGGGGAGAGGTCGATTTCACCGCCAGCCTGCCGGTAGCCCCTATCAAGGCGATCGCCGCCGGCCTGCCGATCACGGTGCTCGGCGGCGTGCATGTCGGCTGCTACGAGCTGTTCGCCCACGGGGCGATCCGCAATCCCGCCGATCTCAAGGGCAAAGTGGTCGGGCTGCAGGCGGCCCCGGCCGATCTGTTGCGGCTGATGGCGGCCAATGTCGGGCTCGATCCCGAGACGGATATCCACTGGGTCACCGATCGAAAGCTACAGCCGCTGGAGCTGTTCGCCCAAGGCAAGATCGACGCGTTCCTCGGCTTCCCGCCGGAGCCGCAGGAATTGCGCGCCCGCAATGCCGGCCACGTGATCCTGAATACCGCGGTCGACCGACCGTGGTCCGAATATTTCTGCTGTATGATCACCGGCAACCGCGACTATGTCCGCAACTACCCGGTTGCGACGAAGCGCTACCTGCGCGCGGTCCTGAAGACCGCCGACCTCTGCGTCAGCGAGCCGGCGCGGATCGCACGGCAAATCGTCGATGGCGGCTTCACCTCTCGCTACGACTACGCCCTGCAGACCTTAAAAGACGTGCCTTTCGAGCGGTGGCGGGATTACGACCCCGAAGACGCGATCCGCTTCTACGCGCTGCGGGTGCACGACGTTGGCCTCCTCAAGGCGACGCCCAGCACGATCATCGCCGAGGGCACCGACTGGCGCTTCTTCAACGAGCTGAAGCACGAGCTGAAGGCGTGACCGGGGAAATGTGGGTTCCGATGCCGAAAATACCGACCCGTCGCAGCTTATTGACGGGCGCCGGTGCGTCCGGCATCGCCGGCCTCCTCGGCGCCGGTCGCGCGCTGGCGGCAGAGGCACCCCCCGAGACCACGACGATCCGGCTGCCGAAGTTCCGTGCGGTCTGCGTTGCCCCGCAATTCGTTGCGGACGAATTGCTGCGCATGGAGGGGTTTACCGACATCCTCCGTATCAATACCGGCATCGGCGCTGAAGGTGCGACAGCGCTCGGCCGCGGCGACGTCGATTTCGAGGTCAATTATGCCGCGAATTTTGTGCAGGCGCTCGATGAGGGCGCGCCCATAACGCTGCTGACCGGGGCTCATGTCGGCTGCTTCGAGCTGTTCGCGCAGCTAGGGGTCCGCGGCGTCCACGAACTGACGGGCAAAAGCGTCGGCGTGCAAGCGCTTGGAAGTACGCCGCATGTGCTGGTGGAGCTGCTGGCCGGCCTCGTCGGCCTGGATGGGCAGCGCGAGATCAACTGGGTCACCGACCCCAAGGTCAAGCCGATGGACAAGTTCATCGACGGCAAAATCGATGCCTTCCTGGGTTTTCTGCCAGAGCCGCAGGAGTTGCGGGCGCGCAAGATCGGCCATGTGCTGGTCAACACCGCAACCGATCACCCGTGGTCCCAGTATTTCTGCTGCATGCTCGGGGCTAACGCGGAATTTGTGCGCAAGCACCCCGTCGCGACCAAGCGGGCAACGCGCGCCATCCTCAAGGCTGCCGATCTGTGCGCGACCGAGCCGGCTCGCGCTGCCAGGCTGCTCGTCGATGGCGGCTACACCTCTCGCTATGACTTCGCGCTGCAGGCGCTGAACGAAGTCCCCTACGACAAATGGCGCGAGTTCGATGCGGAAGACACGATCCGGTTCTACACCTTGCGCATGCGCGAAGCCGGCTTCGTCAAATCGACGCCGCAGAAGATCATCGCTGACAGCCGACTGGCGCTTCCTCGAGGAACTCAAACGAGAATTAAAGGCATAAGCCGCGAGGGAGGTTTAAAATGGCACTCATCCAGACTCGGCGCGGCTTCCTAGGAGGCATCGCAGCGGCCGGTGCCGCGGGCCTCTTGGGCACCAAGCGGGCGCGCGCCGCCGAGGGAAAACTCGAAACCACGACGGTGCGCCTGCCGAAGTCAGAAGCCATCTGCGCCGCGCCCCAGGATCTCGCCGAGGGGTTCTTGCGCGAGGAGGGGTTCACCGACATCCGCTATGTGCCGGCGCCGCCGCCCTTAAACACTCCCGAGCAAATCGAGCGCGGCGCCCTCGATTTCGGCATGAACTATGCGCCGGTAATGCTCGCCGGGATCGATCGCGGCGTCCCTATGACGGTGCTTGCCGGTGTGCTGGTCGGCTGCTTCGAGTTGCTCGTGACCGGCGAGTTTCACGGGATTACCGACCTCAAGGGCAAATCGATAGGCATCCAGGCCGTGGGGTCGTACGAGTACTGGTTCCTGTCGGTCATCGCCGCCAATATCGGCATCGACCCGCGCCGAGACATACGCTGGGTTACCGCCGGCGGCAAGGTCCGGCCAAAAGAGGTGTTCACCGACGGCAAGATCGATGCGTTCCTGGCGTTTCCTCCGGACGTCCAGGAGCTGCGCGCCCGGCACATCGGCCGATCCGTCCTCAACAGCACCATCGACCACCCCTGGTCGCAATATTTCTGCTGCGTTTTCGCCGGCAGCAAAAGCTATGTTCAGAACTACCCGGTCGCGACCCGGCGCGTGCTGCGCGCCATCCTCAGGGCGACCGACCTGTGCGCCAGGGAGCCGGCGCGTGCCGCGCGGCTGCTCGTCGATGGCGGGTTCACCCCGAATTACGACTATGCGCTGCAGACGATGCACGATGTCGCCTACGATAAATGGCGCGAGTACGACCCTGAGGATACGATGCGGTTTTACGCGCTTCGAATGCACGAATTGGGATTTATCAAATCCACCCCGCAGAAAATCATCGCCAGCGGCACAGATTGGCGCTTCCTGAACGAACTCAAGCAGGAGCTGAAGGCATGAGGGAGGGGAGGCTCGCCATGATATCGATCCCGAACCGCCGCCGCTTCCTCGCCGGCGCTGCAGCGACCGGGGCCGCCGGCCTCGTGCGCGCTCCACGGGCATTCGCCGCGGAGGGGGAACTCGAAACCACCACGGTGCGCCTACCAAGGGGGAAAGGCATCTGCGTTGCCCCCGAGTACGTCGCCGACGATTTGCTGCGCGCCGAGGGCTTTACCGATATCCGACGCGTGCCGTTGCCAGCGGGCACCAACACACCGGAGGCGATAGAGAACGGGGCGATAGATTTCGGGCTCAACTTTGCGCCGGTGCATGTCGCCGCGCTCGATAGGGGCATTGCGATCAAGGTGCTGGCTGGCGTGCATGTCGGCTGCTTCGAGTTGTTCGTGCACGGCGAGGCTCGCAGCGCCGCGGACCTCAAGGGCAAGAGTGTCGGAATCCGGGACTTGGGGGGGCCGGAACACCTACTCCTGTCCGTCATCGCCGCCAATGTCGGCATCGACCCCGGCAAAGATATCCGCTGGGTCCCCAGCGGGAAGATCAGCCCAATGGAGCTTTTCACCGACGGCAAGATCGATGCGTTTCTCGGCTCTCCGCCGGAACCGCAGGAGTTGCGGGCGCAACGCATCGGCCGCGTTATCGTCGACAGCTCTGTCGACCGCCCTTGGTCGCAATATTTCTGCTGTATGCTTGCAGGTGGCCGGGATTACGTGGAAAGCCATCCGGTCGCCGCCAAACGCGTGCTGCGCGCGATCCTCAAGGCCACCGACCTTTGTGTCACCGATCCGGCCGGGATGGCGCGGCGGCTGGTCGATGGCGGATACACCAAGAGCTATGAATATGCGCTGCAATCCCTGCGCGAAGTGCCCTACGACAAATGGCGCGAATACGACGCCGCGGACACGATTCGGTTCTATGCCTTGCGGCTGCACGAGGTCGGGTTCATCAAGTCGAGCCCCAACAAGATCATCGCCGACGGCACCGATTGGCGTTTTCTCGACGAGATAAAGCGCGAGCTGAAGACGTGAGCGTGAGCCTGCGGGCGCTGCTGCTCCTGTTGCTGGCCGGACTGGCCGCGGCACCGGCCGCGGCGGGCGACGCTAGCGAGCCCTTGCCGGTTATCGGGCCGGCGCCCGGCTTCGCGCTGAGCTCGCAGGACGGCAAGCCGGTCAGCCTGGCGGCGCTGCGCGGCAAGGTCGTCGTCGTGGCCTTCATCTTCACCGGCTGCTCGAGCATCTGCCCGCTGTTGACCCAGAAGATGGTGCAGGTCCAGGACGCGCTGGGAGCGGATTTCGGGACCAAGGTCGCCTTCGTTTCGATCACTCTCGATCCGGAGCACGATACGCCGCAGGCATTGCAGGACTATGCGCGCGCCTGGGGCGCCAAGCGTGCGGGCTGGAGCTTTCTGACCGGCCCGCCGGAAACCGTGGCCGAGGTAACGCGCCAATACGGGGTCTTCGCGGCGCAGAAGCAGGATGGCGGCGGCATCGACCACACCCAGCTCACTTCGATCGTCGATGCCGAGGGCGCGCTTCGCGTGCAGTATCTCGGGGCCCGTTTCGACCCCGACGAGTTCCGGCACGACCTGCTGAGCCTGCTATACCAGCCATGATGCGCCTCGAACGCCCGCTCGTCAGCCTGGTATCGCGTGCGCCGGCACGGGTGCAGACCAAGTTGCTGATGGCGTTCCTGATTATCGTCGTCCTGCTGATCACGTTGGGGGCGGTCGGGCTGCAGGTATTGAGCGGCATCAACCAGCGCACCGAGGAGCTGATCAACAGCGAACGCAAGATCGCCGCCTATCGCCAGGTGCAGCACGACACGATCAGCCAGCTTTACAGCGTCTCATCCGCCTTGCTAGTGGCCGACGACCGCACCATCGACAGCGCGCTGCGCCAGCTGAGCCAGTTCGGCTACGACCTGGAAAGGCTGCAATTCGTCGCCAAGGACGAAGTCAAGCTGCTCGGCAAGGTCCGTCACGATTACGACCAGTTCACCGAGGTCGTGACCCGGGTCGTCGGGCTGATCCGCGACGGCAAAGTCGCCGAGGCGCGCGAGGCCCAGCTGAAAGAGGCGCGGCCCTTGGCCAACCGGCTCGAGCGGCTGACCAACGAGCTGGTCAACAAGGCCGAGGCCGACGTGGTCGCCGGCATCGAGGCGAGCGGCCAGGCCTACGCCAGCTCGCGGGCGATCGTCATCGCCTTCGCCCTCGGCAGCATCGCCCTGGCGCTGATCCTTGGCCGCACGATCTCGTGGTCGCTGATCGGGCCGATTACCGAGATCGACGCGAGGCTGAGCCAGATTGCGGCCGGTGACTTCACCCAGCGGGTAACCGTCGCCAATCGCGACGAGTTGGGCGCGCTCGCCGGCAACGTCAACCGGACCTCGGAACAGCTCGGGCAGCTCTACCGGGAACTCGAAGAGGCGAGCCAGCATAAATCGGCCTTCCTCGCCAATATGAGCCATGAGCTGCGCACGCCGCTCAACGCCGTGATCGGTTACAGCGAGATGTTGCACGAGATGGCCGAAGACGAGGGGCACGAGCAATTCCTCCCCGACCTGGCCAAGATACGCGATGCCGGGCGACACCTATTGCAGCTGATCAACGATATCCTCGATCTGTCGAAAATCGAGGCCGGCAAGATGGATCTCTACATCGAGGAGGTCGATGTCACGGCGCTGGTCGAAGAGGTTCGCGCGATCGTCATGCCGCTCGCCACGGCCGGTGGCAACCGGCTTGAGATCGTCGTCCCGGCGAGGCTGGGCACGTTCCATACCGACCGCACCAAGCTCAAGCAGAGCTTGCTCAACCTGTTGAGCAATGCCAGCAAATTCACCCATGATGGCCGCATCGCACTCGAGGTGCGCGCCACCGACGAGGAGCTTTCCTTCGCCGTCACCGACAGCGGCATCGGGATGAGCGAAGAGCAACTTGGGCGATTGTTTCAGGCCTTCAGCCAAGCCGATGCGTCGACGACGCGCCGGTATGGCGGCACCGGTCTTGGCCTCGCGATCAGCAAGCATTTCTGTGAAATGCTGGGTGGCCACATCGATGTCGAGAGCACACCCGGATCGGGCTCGACCTTCACCATCACGCTCCCGATCCAGCGGGAGCGAACGCGGGCGGTGGAGGCGACGCCGAGTGCCGGCCCCGTTCGGGTTGTGTCGGGTGAGGCGGACATGGCGCTGGTCATGGTCGTCGACGACGATCCGAATTCCCGTGCCTTGCTCGCCGCCACAGTGCGCAGAGAAGGTTATCGCGTGATCGAGGCCGATGACGGCGAGGCGGCTCTCGCTTCGGCGCGCGAGTACCGGCCGGACATCATCACCCTGGATGTGTTGATGCCGCGGCTCGATGGCTGGGCGGTGTTGGCGGCTCTTAAATCGGACGATGAATTGCGCGATATTCCGGTCATCATCGTTACCGTGCTCGCCGATCGCGGCATCGCGTTGTCGCTGGGCGCCGCTGAATTCATGACAAAGCCGGTGGACCGCGCCCGCCTCGCCGCAGTGATCCGCGAAAATGTGCAGGGTGGCGGAACCGTACTGGCGATCGACGATGATCCCGAAAGCCGTCAACTTGTTGCGCGCCATCTCGACAAGCTCGGCTGGGCCGTTGCCGAGGCGACCGACGGCAGCAACGCGCTGGCCTGGCTGTCGCGCAACCCGCCGCCCGCGCTGATCCTTCTCGATCTGATGATGCCGGGCATGGACGGGTTTGCCTTCCTCGACGCGATCGCCGAACGGGAGGAGTGGCGAAAAATCCCGATCGTGATCCTGACGGCGAAACAGCTGGACGCCGCCGAGCGGGAATTGTTGGCCGGCCGGGCGCGGGACATCATTGAAAAGGGCGCGGATGATCTCGCCTTCGCATTGCGCCGGGCCTCCCTTCACCGGACCCGGGCGAAAGACGCGATCGCGGCGGGCTGAGGGAAGTGGAATGGCCAAGATCCTGATCGTCGAAGACAACGAGATGAATCGGGACATGCTGTCGCGCCGGCTCGCCCGTCGCGGCTATGCGGTCGTGATCGCCGTCGACGGCGAGCAGGGGCTGGCGGCGGCGCAAGCGGAAATCCCCGATCTGATCCTGATGGATATGAGCCTGCCGGTGATGGATGGCTGGGAAGCAACCCGACGACTGAAGGGCCACGACGCCACCCGCGCGATTCCGGTGATCGGGCTGACCGCGCACGCTATGACCGGTGACCGTGACAAGGCACTGGCTGCCGGCTGCGACGACTATGACACCAAGCCGATCGATCTGCCCCGGCTGCTCGAGAAAATCGAAGCGCTGCTCGGCCACTCGGGCGCGGCCGAGTCATGAGGGGCTGAGTGGCGTTGAGCGGTCTCGACCCAACCGGACGGCTCGATCAGGCTGTCATTGCCTTCGTTGGACAGGAACTCGGTGCCCCGGTCGCGGGGATTATCGGGTTCATCGACATCCTCCTCGAGGATGTACGCCGCGACAGCCTCGATGACCTTGCCGCCGACCTCGAGCGAATGCGCCTGGCGGCGGTGCAGCTGAAAGGGTTGATCGAGGAGATCGTCGGCGGTGCCATGGCCGGCGGCTTGGAACATCGCGACCATCTGCGCCATGAGCTGCGCACGCCATTGAGCGCGATCAAAGGCTATGGCGAAATGCTCGTCGAACAAGCGCGCGAGGACGGGCGCGAGCCGCTTCTGCTCGACCTCGCCCAGGTGCTTGACCTGACCGACCACCTGCTCGGTCAAATCGATCGGATCGCCGATTTCCGCGCCGAGGCAACCGGTCACGATACCGCGCCATCGACCCACATCGTTCGCGATGTGCTGCGTACGGTCGCACCCCTCGGCGGTGCCGGGGCGTCGCAGCCGCGCGCCGTCCCGAGCCGGATCCTTGTCGTCGACGACAACGCGGCCAATCGCGATCTCTTGTCGCGCCGGCTGTTGCGCGACGGCCATCTGGTCACCGCCGCGGAGGACGGCACAATCGCGTTGGCGCTGGCCGAAAGCGAGAGCTTCGATCTGGTCGTTCTCGATCTGATGATGCCTGGGCTGAGCGGGTTTGAAGTGTTGTCGCGGCTCAAATCGGAAGACCGCACCCGCGACATTCCGGTGGTAATGATTTCGGCGCTCGACGAGCTCGACAGCACGGTGCGCTGCATCGAGGCCGGTGCCGAGGATTACCTGCCGAAACCGTTTAACCCGGTGCTGCTTCGCGCTCGCATTAACGCCTCTCTCGAAAAGAAGCTGCTGCGCGACCGGGAGCACGCCGCAGCCGAGCAGCTGCGCGCCGAGAAGGAGCGCTCGGAAGCGCTGCTGCTCAACATCCTGCCGCGGTCGATTATCGAGCGCTTGCGGCGGGGCGAGACCGTCATCGCCGACCGCATCGCCGAGGCGACGGTCTTGTTCTCCGACCTTGTCGATTTCACATCGCTTTCCGCCAAATTGGCGCCCGAGCAGATGGTTGAGCTGTTGGGTTCGTTGTTTTCGCGCTTCGATGCAATTGCCGCGCAGCTCGGCCTTGAAAAGATCAAGACCATTGGCGACGGGTACATGGTGGCGGGCGGCCTGCCGGAGCCGCGGCCCGATCACGCGTTGGCGGTGGCGGAGATGGCGCTGGCGATGCACGACGCCGCCAACGGCACGGCGCTCATCTACGACGAACCGATACGGCTGCGCATCGGCATTCACACCGGCGCTCTTGTCGCCGGCGTTATCGGCACCCACAAATTCGTCTATGACGTTCTGGGGGGATACCGTGAATACAGCAAAGCGAATGGAGACGTTTGGCCTGCCCGGCCGCGTCCACGTCTCCGCCGCGACGCAGCAGATCCTCCGCGACGCATTCCGCTTCGAACGGTGCGCCGCGCAAGCGATCAAGGGCAAGGGCCGAATGGAGACTTTTTTTCTTGACCGTCTCTGATCCGCGCGTAGTCGACCGTTACAGTCAGTGGTGTAGGTCGCGTGGGCGGGTCGACCTGAAGGACCTGCCCGTGGGCGCGCGGAGGGGGAGCATCCAGCTAGCCTTACTCCAGAAAATCGGGGAGGGGAGCACGTCATTAGCCACGGCCGCCGGCGCCGTCGCATACCCACGTGGTGCTTTTCGCGGTAACTCCACGAGCGCTGTCAGGCGGCTATGACGCTCGCGACGCCGAGAGCTGACGCGCCTATTGTTGCCGATCTGGTCCTGCTTACCGTGCTACCCTACCCGTTTTATGGCCTCACCCGAAGTAGGAGGGAGGGATGAATACAGATGCGGGAAAGCTGAAGGCAGCAACGACGTATGACGCCGCGGCCGACCACTTCGATGACGAGCCGCTTGGGTTCTGGGCGCGCATCGGTCGGCGCACAATCGAACGTTTAGAGCTCCCATTAGGAGCGACTGTTCTTGACGTTGGCTGCGGCACCGGCGGCTCCGCCCTGCCCGCAGCAGAAATGGTTGGCCCACAGGGCCGGGTCATCGGGGTCGATTTAGCCGAACGGCTGCTGGAGATTGCTCGCCGAAAAGGCAAGGAGTCGCAGCTCGCGAACATACAGTTCGAGACTGGCGATATGGAGCACCTTGGCTACCCAGACGATCACTTTGATGTGGTCGTCAGCGTGTT
This sequence comes from uncultured Alphaproteobacteria bacterium, assembly GCA_963842175.1. GTDB lineage: Bacteria > Pseudomonadota > Alphaproteobacteria > ATCC43930 > CGMCC-115725 > DATARH01. The sequence goes on along the minus strand of CAWJFM010000001.1, from coordinate 1,609 downwards.
CTCGATCTTCTTCATACCTGACATGGCCAGGCAGATCAGCGAATTGTGGCGCATGGTGCGACCGGGCGGCTGGCTAGCCATTACGACTTGGGGTCCGCGCGTGCTCGAGCCCGGCTCATCTGCTTGGTGGAACGCGGTGAAGGAGGTGCGCCCACATCTCGTTAACACTGTCAGCCCGTGGGACCGCATCACGGAACCACAGGCGGTCCGCGACCTGCTGCGAGAAGCTGGGATTGTCGATGTCGAGGTCGTAGCGGAGGACGGCTACCAGACGCTGCGCTCGCCGGATGATTGGTGGACGATCGTCCTCGGCAGCGGCTTTCGTTGGACGGTTGAGCAGTTGGGACGGGATGCAGCCGAGCGAGTGCGTTCCGCCAATCTCGCGCAGATGCGCCGCAGCAACGTCAAAGCGGTTGAAACAAACGCGATATTTGCGACCGCTCGTAAATCGGCATAGCAGGGCCTCATTGGCTCCTTGAGCACCGATCCGACTATCACCGGCCGCTCAAAGACATATAGCGGCGGTTTTTATTCCCGGCGAGATTGCTGCGTCGGTACCTAGAGCGTTATCCGTCCTGATCGAGTCGGCGTAGGGGGATTCCACGAGGGGCGGAATTGTGATTCAAGCTGCATGCTGGAAAGGGGGCCAGCATGCATGGCACGACCATATTCTCGGGATTTGCGGGAACGGGTTGTTCGAGCGGTTGAGAGCGGTCTGTCACGGCGCAAGGCAGCCGCGGTATTCGGGGTCGGGATCGCTACGGTGATCGAGTGGATGCGAGTTTGGCGTGATAGCGGCCGGCTTGAGGCCAAACCGATGGGTGGCGATCACAACTCACGGCTGAAGGAGGAGCGAGCCTGGCTGCTGGAGCGGATCGCCGCGGCTCCCGACCTGACGCTGGAGGAGATCCGCGCCGAACTTGCCGAGCGCGGCAAGCCTGTCGGCTATGGCACGGTGTGGCGGTTCTTCGCCGCTGAAGACATCAGCTTCAAAAAAAATCGTGCACGCCAGCGAGCAAGAGCGGCCTGACGTGGCCGCGGCGCGCGCCGCCTGGGTGGCCGCGCAACCCGGGCTCGATCCGGCGCGGCTGGTGTTCATCGACGAGACCGGCACCTCGACCAATATGGCGCGGCTGCGTGGGCGCGCCAAACGCGGCCGCCGCGTGGTCGGTCGGGTGCCGTGGGGGCATTGGAAAATCCTGACCTTCGTCGCCGGCTTGCGCCAGGACGGCATCACCGCGCCGTTTGTCATCGATCGCGCCATGACCCGCGTGATCTTCACCGCATACCTGCGGCAATGCCTCGTTCCCACCTTGGCGCCCGGCGATATCGTCGTGATGGACAATCTGCCGGCGCATAAGGGCGGCGCTGTGCGCCAGATCATCGAGGCGGCCGGCGCCGAGCTGCGATACCTGCCGGCCTATTCCCCCGACCTCAACCCGATCGAGCAGGCAATCGCCAAACTCAAAGCTCACCTGCGCAAAGCCCAGGAGCGCTCGATCGATACCCTGTGGCAGCGCATCGGCAAGCTGCTCGACCTGTTCCAGCCACACGAATGTGCCAACTTCTTTGTCAATAGCGGCTATGCTCGAACCTGACCGGATTCCGC